>NZ_JBBOOO010000001.1:0-4328709 GCF_038003165.1 Psychrobacillus sp. FSL K6-2365
TTGGAACATTTAGAAGAACTTTGGGCTAAAGTTCTCTCTGAAGTAGAAAAGAAAACATCTAAACCGAGTTTTGAAACTTGGCTGAAGTCGACCAAACTACTTTCATATCAAGGAGAAACTGTAACGATAGCTGCACCCAATTCCTTTGCTAGGGATTGGTTAGAAAATCATTATGTCCATTTAATAGCTGGTATATTAACTGAGTTAACTGGTAATGAATTACTTATATCATTTGTCGTACCAAAAAATCAGGATATGGATGATTTCGACATTCCTAAACCAAAAATCCCTCCAAATAACGGAGATCAACCAGATTTTTCACCAGGAATGCTAAATTCTAAAAATACATTCGATACATTTGTCATTGGATCTGGTAACCGTTTCGCGCATGCAGCATCTTTAGCTGTAGCCGAAGCCCCTGCCAAAGCGTACAATCCACTTTTCATATATGGAGGAGTTGGACTAGGAAAAACCCACTTAATGCATGCGATTGGTCATTATGTTCAAGAACACAATCCAAATGCTAAAGTGGTTTATTTATCTTCTGAAAAGTTTACAAATGAATTTATAAACTCCATTCGAGATAATAAAGCGGTCAATTTCCGTAATAAATATAGAAATGTAGATGTTCTACTAATAGATGATATTCAGTTCCTTGCAGGAAAAGAATCAACTCAAGAAGAATTTTTCCATACTTTTAATGCCTTGCATGAAGAATCCAAGCAAATTGTCATTTCAAGTGATCGTCCACCAAAGGAAATTCCTACTTTAGAAGATCGTTTACGCTCTCGCTTTGAATGGGGATTAATAACAGATATTGCACCACCAGATTTAGAAACTCGTATTGCTATTTTACGCAAAAAAGCTCGTGCTGATGGATTAGATATATCAGATGATGTAATGGCATATATAGCAAATCAAATAGATTCCAATATACGTGAACTAGAAGGTGCTCTCATCCGAGTAGTAGCCTATTCTTCTCTTATAAATAAGGATATTAATATCGATTTAGCAGCGGAAGCGCTTAAAGATATCCTGCCAAATGCTCGTCCAAGAATTATTACTATTTTAGATATCCAAAAAGTTGTCGGAGAGCATTTTCGCATTAGATTGGAAGACTTTATTGCTAAAAAGCGCACAAAGTCAATTGCATTTCCAAGACAAGTTGCAATGTATCTTTCAAGGGAGTTAACTGATTTTTCATTGCCTAAAATAGGGGAAGAATTTGGGGGACGTGATCATACAACAGTTATTCATGCTCACGAAAAAATCTCCAAAATGTTAAAAGATGATACAAATCTTCAAGATGATTTAAAACAAATTAAATCTATTCTTGGAAGATAAAAAAGAGTTTGTGGATAAACGCATAGTTTACTAGATTACTTAAACACAACTTATGCACATGTGGACAAGTAACGCGGAGTAAGTAAAACAAGGCTTATCAACATATCCACAAGCCCTAGTACTATATCTATTATTCTTTTAAATAAATAATAATTATATAAGTGAGGTATAAGAATGAAATTCGAAGTAATGAGAGATAGTTTATTAGAGGGATTAAGTGATGTTATAAAAGCGGTAAGTTCCAAAACAACAGTTCCAATCCTCACTGGATTGAAACTAGAAGTAACTAATAAAGGACTTTATATTACTGGTAGTGATTCAGATATTACAATTCAAACTTTTATACCTGTTGAAAAAAATGGAGAACAAGTTATCAGTATCACAGAACCAGGCTCTATCGTTTTACAAGCAAGAGTATTCAATGAAATTGTACGTAAGTTACCAACAAATGATGTAGAAATAGAAGTAACAAACCAATTTCAAACTCATATTAGATCAGGGAAATCTGAATTTAATCTAATCGGATTGGATGCCTCTGAATATCCATTATTACCTGAAATTGAAGAAGAAAGACAATTCTTTATACCATCTGATTTGCTTAAATCTATTATTAAAGAAACTGTATTTGCGGTATCTACTTCTGAAAGCCGTCCTGTTTTAACAGGTGTCAATTGGCAGGTCAAGGAAGGGGAACTTCACTGTGTAGCTACTGATAGTCATCGATTAGCTAAAAGAAAGACAGGTATTAAAGATTTGCCAAATGAGGAATACAGTATAGTAATTCCTGGGAAAAGTTTAAATGAATTAAATAAAATTTTAGAGGAAACATCATCGGAAGTAGCAATTGTGATGACTCAACAACAAATTCTATTTAAAACCGGTGATGTCCTATTTTATTCTCGATTACTAGAGGGGAATTATCCCGATACTTCCAGATTAATCCCAAGTGAGAGTAAAACAACTATATTGGTAAACAGTAAATCTTTATTGCAAGCAATTGATAGAGCTTCTTTACTTGCACGTGAAGAACGTAATAATGTAGTTCGCTTTTCCACTTTAGGAAATGGACTTATAGAAGTATCTTCTAACTCTCCCGAAATAGGTAATGTAGAAGAACAGATTCAGGCAGAAGAAATAGATGGTGAAGAGTTAAAAATTTCATTTAGTGCAAAATATATGATGGACGCTTTAAAAGCTATTGATGGGCAAGACGTAAAGATTTTATTCACAGGGGCTATGAGACCTTTTATATTAAAATCTGTGCATGACGATTCAATACTACAGCTGATTTTGCCAGTAAGAACTTATTAATATTTCAAAAGATAGTCACGTTGTGGCTATCTTTTTTTTGTTGTTGTTAATTTCCTTTGCGTGCGATTACAAAGAACAAGGACTAAAACTGTCACCTTATCGTGTGGTATCCTCGTTAACTAGGTTATTTGTCAAAGCAATCCTGTTTTTATTAGGAATAAAAACAACTAATATTTACTTCGTATATGTCAATTTTTTGTTCTATTCACCCGAATCAGCCAAAAATTGTAGTATAAAGCCACAGGAAGCTTTTCTAGGCATAACTAGCCACTTCTACTTTTCTTTGCTTATTTCGTAATTTAAGGTAAAATAAAGGGATAATGATTAGGAGAAGAGGTTGAGTTATTGTTGGAAGAAATTCGATTTGACTCAGAATTTATCACACTTGGGCAATTGTTAAAAATGACAGATGCGATTAGCTCCGGTGGAATGGCCAAATGGTTTTTAAGTGAGCATGAGGTATATGTTAACGGAGAAGTGGATCAAAGACGAGGTCGTAAATTACGTCACGGCGATATAGTGAACATACCAGGAGTAGGAAGATTTCAATTGGTTGGACCTGAGAACGGGGATTAATATGTATATTGAACGATTAGAGTTAAAAGATTTCCGTAATTACGATTCAATTGAAATGAACTTTTCCTCTAAGATTAATGTGTTGATAGGTGAAAATGCACAAGGTAAAACAAATTTAATGGAATCTCTCTATGTATTATCCATGGCAAAGTCTCATAGAACTTCTAACGATAAAGAATTGATACGTTGGGAAGCAGACTATGGTAAAATAAAAGGGGATATTCAAAAAAAGTACGGGCATTTACCATTGGAATTAATTCTTTCAAAAAAAGGAAAAAAAGCCAAGGTAAACCATCTGGAACAAACGCGATTAAGTGATTATATCGGTCAGCTTAATGTAGTGATGTTTGCACCTGAAGATTTATATTTAGTAAAAGGAAGTCCACAAGTGAGAAGACGATTTCTCGATATGGAAATCGGTCAAATTTCCCCTATCTATTTACATGATTTACTTCATTTCCAAAAAATAATGAAGCAGCGGAATCATATTTTAAAACAACATCAAGGTAAGCCTATGTTAAATGATGTGATGTTCGATGTTTATACAGAACAATATATAGATGCAGCCGTAAAAGTAATTCAAAAGAGATTTCATTTTATGCAATTGTTACAACAATGGGCGGAACCAATTCACTATGGGATTTCTAGAGGCTTAGAGAAATTGAGAATTTCTTATAATTCTTCAACTGGAATTCAACCAGAGTGGACAGCAAATGAAATGAAAAATCACCTAGAAAAAAAAATAACAGATAGTCAGAGTAGGGAACTCTATCGTGGAGTATCCTTAATCGGTCCTCATCGTGATGATTTACAATTTTTTGTAAATGATTACGATGTACAAACTTATGGATCTCAAGGACAGCAACGTACAACAGCATTGTCTTTGAAACTCGCAGAAATTGAATTAATAAAACAGGAGGTTGGTGAATCTCCTGTTTTATTACTGGATGACGTTTTATCCGAACTAGATGACTATAGACAATCTCACTTGTTGAACACCATTCAAGGAGATGTCCAAACATTTGTAACGACTACAAGTGTTGAAGGAATTGCACATGAAACTATCCAACAGGCAGAATTGTTTCATGTGGAACAAGGGGCAATAGTAGATCAATAAAAGTATGTAACGAACGCAAATGTTCAAACAAATTAAGTTTTTAATTGAACCACCATAATTGAAGGAATGAAAGAGTGGGTGAGCAAGTTGGCAATGGAAGAAAAAGACATAAATCAATCTTATGATGCTGATCAGATACAAGTATTAGAAGGGTTAGAAGCTGTCCGAAAGCGTCCAGGAATGTATATTGGTACGACAAGTTCAAAAGGGCTTCACCATCTTGTTTGGGAAATCGTTGATAACAGTATTGATGAAGCACTAGCAGGACACTGTGATCATATTATTGTTACAATTGAAAAAGATAATTGGATCCGAGTAGAAGACAACGGTCGTGGTATACCAGTTGATACACAAGAAAAAATGGGTAAGCCAGCAGTAGAGGTAATCATGACTGTTCTACATGCAGGTGGTAAATTCGGAGGCGGAGGATATAAAGTATCCGGAGGACTACATGGTGTAGGTGCTTCAGTAGTAAACGCCCTATCCGAATATACAGAAGTATATGTTAAACGTGATGAAAAAATTCATCAAATTAAATTTGAGCGCGGGGCAGTATCTTCTCCTTTAGAAGTTATTGGAGAAACGGATGTTACTGGAACAACTACTAGATTTAAAGCAGATGCTGAGATATTTACGGAAACTACTGTCTACGAGTACGAGATTCTTGAACATCGTGTACGTGAACTCGCTTATTTAAACCGTGGATTATCTATAACGATTGCAGATGAAAGAGAAGGAAAAGAAAAAACGGTTAAATATTACTACGAGGGTGGTATTAAGTCATACGTAGAAGATTTAAACGAATCCAAAGAGCCTATAACAGAAGAAGCAATATTTGTCGAAGGTGAAAAGGATGGAATTTCAATAGAAATTGCCATGCAATATAATTCTGGTTACTCTTCAAATATTTTATCTTTTGCTAATAATATTAGTACGTACGAAGGTGGAACTCATGAATCTGGTTTTAAAACAGCATTAACGCGTATCATCAACGACTATGCAAGAAAAAATGGTTTGTTAAAAGAGGCAGATACTAATTTATCCGGTGATGATGTACGGGAAGGTTTAACTGCAATTGTTTCCATAAAACATCCAGATCCTCAATTTGAAGGACAAACAAAAACAAAATTAGGTAACTCCGAAGTTAGTCCTATTACTAATAGTCTGTTTGCTGAAGGGTTTGATCGATTTTTATTAGAAAATCCTCAAGTTTCTAGAAAGATAGTGGAGAAAGGCTTGATGGCTGCGAGAGCTCGCGTAGCTGCTAAAAAAGCACGAGAATTTACACGTCGTAAATCAGCATTAGAGGTTTCTAGTCTACCTGGTAAATTAGCAGATTGCTCTTCTCGTGTTCCAGCAGAAAGTGAACTTTATATCGTAGAGGGTGATTCTGCAGGAGGTTCTGCTAAATCAGGTCGTGATCGTCATTTTCAAGCAATCCTTCCTTTACGTGGTAAAATTTTGAACGTAGAAAAAGCCCGTTTGGATCGAATTTTAGGAAATGCAGAGATTCGTGCTATGATTACAGCACTTGGAACAGGTATTGGTGAAGAGTTTACTTTAGAAAAAGCGCGTTATCATAAAATTATTATTATGACAGATGCTGATGTTGATGGAGCTCATATCCGAACATTGCTACTTACATTTTTCTTCCGCTTTATGAGACCTTTAATTGAAGCAGGTTATGTATATGCTGCTCAGCCACCTTTGTATCAAGTAAAACAAGGGAAGCATATCGAGTATTGTTATAATGATGAACAGTTAAAAGAAATTTTAGATCGATTACCTAAAACTTCAAAACCTAATATTCAACGTTATAAAGGTTTAGGAGAAATGGATGCGGATCAACTTTGGGATACGACAATGGATCCAGAAGTACGTACATTACTACAAGTTAACTTAGATAATGCGATGGAAGCAGATAAAATCTTTGAACAATTAATGGGTGAGGAAGTAGAACCAAGACGCCTATTTATCGAAGAAAATGCTGTATACGTGAAAAATTTAGATATATAAGAAAGTGTGTGACTGGAGGTCTTTTAGGATGTCAGAAATACCGAATAAAGGCGTAAAGGGTATAAATATTAGTACAGAGATGAAAACTTCATTTCTAGACTATGCGATGAGTGTTATTGTATCCCGTGCCTTACCAGACGTTCGTGATGGGTTAAAGCCTGTGCATCGTCGGATTTTATATGGTATGCAGGAGTTGGGGAATACGCCAGACAAACCTCATAAAAAATCAGCTCGTATTGTAGGAGACGTAATGGGGAAATATCATCCACATGGTGACTCCTCTATTTATGAAGCAATGGTGCGTATGGCTCAAGACTTTAGTTATCGTTATATGCTAGTAGACGGACATGGAAACTTTGGTTCTATCGATGGTGACGGAGCAGCTGCTATGCGTTATACGGAATCACGTATGTCTAAAATTGCTTTAGAATTATTGCGAGATATAAATAAAAATACGATCGACTACAAAGACAACTATGATGGCCAAGAAAAAGAACCAGTTGTATTACCTAGTAGATATCCTAATTTACTTGTCAACGGTGCTTCTGGAATTGCTGTTGGTATGGCTACGAATATTCCATCACATAATCTAGGAGAAGTAATTGACGGAGTATTAGCATTAGCTGAGAACCCTGCAATTACGATTGAAGAATTGATGGCTATTATACCGGGACCTGATTTTCCAACGGGTGGTATTATTTTAGGACGCAGTGGTATTCGTCGTGCCTATGAAACAGGTAGGGGCTCAATACTAATTCGTGCAAAAGTAGAGATTGAAGTAAAATCAAGTGGTAAAGAAGTTATTCTTGTTAAAGAATTACCATATCAAGTAAATAAAGCTCGATTAATAGAAAAGATTGCTGAATTAGTACGCGATAAAAAAATTGATGGAATTACCCATTTAGCGGATGAATCTGATCGTAATGGAATGCGAATTGTTATTGAAGTACGGAAAGATGCAAATTCTCACGTATTATTAAATAATTTATATAAACAAACGGCATTACAATCAAGCTTTGGGGTTAATATGCTTGCATTAGTAGACAACCAACCAAAGGTTTTGAACATCAAAGAAATGATCTATTATTACTTAGAACATCAAAAAGTGGTAATACGTCGTCGTACACAGTTTGAACTAAACAAAGCTGAAGATCGCGCACATATTCTAGAAGGACTACGTATTGCTTTAGATCATATCGATGAAATCATCAAATTAATCCGTGCCTCCCAAACAGGTGAAGAAGCAAAAAATGGTTTGATGGAAACATTCAATTTATCTGAAAGACAAGCACAGGCTATCTTAGATATGCGTTTACAACGATTAACTGGTTTAGAGCGCGATAAAATCGAAGAAGAGTACAATAACTTACTAAAACTAATTGAAGAATTAAAATTCATTTTGGCAAATGAGTATCGTGTAATTGAAATAATTAAAGAAGAAATTTCTGAGATTAAAGACCGTTATGCGGATCAACGTCGAACTGAAATTGTTGCTGGAGGAGCAGAAGTTTTAGAGGATGAAGATTTGATTCCAGTAGAAAACTCTGTACTTACTTTAACAAACAAAGGCTATATTAAACGCTTACCTGCTAATACGTATAAGAGTCAAAAAAGAGGTGGTCGTGGAGTTCAAGGGATGGGTACAAATGAAGATGATTTTGTCGAACATCTATTGTACACATCAACACATGATACAATTCTCTTCTTTACAAACAAGGGGAAAGTTTATCGAGCACGAGGATTCGAAATCCCTGAATACGGTCGTACAGCAAAAGGCTTACCAATTATAAATCTATTGGGTATAGAAAAAGATGAGCATATCACTGCAATGATTCCAATGGCATCGTTTGAAGAAGAAAATTATTTTATCTTTACAACGAAGCACGGGGTAACTAAACGTTCTCCTGTAACTGGATTTGCACATATTCGTGCAAACGGATTAATTGCTATTTCATTGCGCGAAGAAGATGAACTTATTGCGGTTCGTTTAACTGACGGTAACAAACAAATTATCATTGGCACGCGTCAAGGTAAATTGGTTCGATTCGAAGAAATCGACATACGTTCCATGGGTAGAACGGCTGGAGGAGTAAGAGGTATTCGTTTAAAAGATGATGACTATGTAGTTGGCATGGAAATTATTGAACCTGAACAAGAAATTCTAGTTGTTACAGAAAACGGATACGGTAAACGAACACCTGAATCAGAATATCGTTTACAAAGTCGTGGCGGTATGGGCGTAAAAACTTGTCAAATTACAGACAAAAACGGTCCTCTATCAGCTGTTAAGGCAGTTAATGGTACAGAAGACTTGATGCTTATAACGATTAATGGAATGCTTATCCGTATGGATGTAAAAGATATTTCTAGAACTGGTCGTAGTACACAAGGCGTCCGTTTAATGAGGCTAGCAGAAGATGAACTAATTTCTACTGTAGCTAAAGTTGAAAAAGAAGAAGACGACGATGAGGAAAATGTAGAAATTGTAGCTAATCTAGATGAAGATTCTGCAATCGAAACAGATTCATCGCTAACTGAAGATCCAAACGAATAAAAAAAGCAAACACCCTTAAACGATTTATTCTGTTTAAGGGTGTTTTATACGTACTTAAATAGATATTTTCCATATACTTTCAATATGAGAATTTAGTATAATTAAAGAAATGTTTGGAAATGGGGAATATTAAGTGAACCAAACTCTCATTAATTTAGAAGAATTGAAATTAGGTGCAATAATAGCAGAAGATATATTAGTTAATACTAATTCACCTATTATTCATAAAGAGTCAAAAGTAACGAGGGAACTTATTCAAGTACTTCGTGCTTTTAATATAACTAAAGTACCTATTATATTAGAAAATGTTTTTAATAGATCAGAAGAAGAGATAAAAAAGTTAAATGAAAATAAAACAGAATCTCTTCAAACAGAAGAAAAATCACTAGTGACGACGAGTTTTGATCAACTATATAAAGATGCTGTAGATAGCTTCTATAAAGAATTTATTAGCTGGGAAGCGGGCATGAAAGTAGATGTGGCAAAACTACGGAATATTATTATGCCTTTAGTAGAAAAAGCAATGGAAGAAAAACAAGTATTTTCTCTGTTGAATATGTATTCAAAGATGGATAAATATATTGCTCATCATTCTATAGCTGTTGGAATTATTTCTGGGGCAATAGCTAAGAAGTTAAATTATCCTTCTGGTCAAATAACGCAAATGGCTACAGCTGGTTTAATGGCTGATATAGGTATGGCAAAGGTGGATCCAAAAATACGGGACAAAAAGTCTACTTTGACGGAAACAGACTTTTCAGAGATAAAAAAACATACTATTTATAGTTTTCAAATGATTAAAGATAGTCCTTTACTAAAACCTGAAATGAAATTAGCGATATTTCAGCATCATGAACGTTTAGATGGAAGTGGTTATCCAAAAAGTGATAAATTGAATGATGTTTCTGTTTACTCTCAAATAATAGCAGTAGCAGATGTATACCACGCGATGACATCAGAACGTATTTACCGTGCGAAAAGTTCTTCTTTTAGAGTCTTAGAAATGATTAGAGAAGAAGAGTTTGGAAAGTATAATATAGAAGTAGTAAATAAATTAATAGAGTTAGTAGGGTCTTTACCTATTTCAACTCGTGTTCTTCTATCAACTGGAGAAAAAGGAGAAGTAGTTTTCTTACACAGGGATACTCCAATGCGTCCAATGATTCGGTTAACTGAAAGTGGACAAATAATAGATTTAGCTGCGAAAAGATCTGTTTATATAGAAAGTGTTATCAGCTAAATTAATCAAAACTCTTTCGTCTTTTATTAGTAGGGGAAAGAGTTTAATATTATTTTGCGATAAAGTGTTGACATATTCCTAAGAACTTGATATTATATAGAAGTCGTCAAAACGACATTACAACACCATGAACATTGAAAACTGAACATGCAAAACGTTAAGACATACAGCTTATCAACTAAATTTGTTAGTATGATAGCAAAAGAATTTTGACATCATTTAATGATGATGCCAGCAAAACAAATGAGCTTTTTAAGTTCTCTATTATGGAGAGTTTGATCCTGGCTCAGGACGAACGCTGGCGGCATGCCTAATACATGCAAGTCGAGCGAATGACGAAGAAGCTTGCTTCTTCTGATTTAGCGGCGGACGGGTGAGTAACACGTGGGCAACCTGCCCTGTAGATTGGGATAACTCCGGGAAACCGGGGCTAATACCGAATAATCCATTTCCTCACATGGGGAGATGTTAAAAGACGGCATCTCGCTGTCACTACAGGATGGGCCCGCGGCGCATTAGCTAGTTGGTGAGGTAACGGCTCACCAAGGCGACGATGCGTAGCCGACCTGAGAGGGTGATCGGCCACACTGGGACTGAGACACGGCCCAGACTCCTACGGGAGGCAGCAGTAGGGAATCTTCCACAATGGACGAAAGTCTGATGGAGCAATGCCGCGTGAGTGAAGAAGGTTTTCGGATCGTAAAACTCTGTTGTGAGGGAAGAACAAGTACGAGAGTAACTGCTCGTACCTTGACGGTACCTCATTAGAAAGCCACGGCTAACTACGTGCCAGCAGCCGCGGTAATACGTAGGTGGCAAGCGTTGTCCGGAATTATTGGGCGTAAAGCGCGCGCAGGCGGTCCTTTAAGTCTGATGTGAAATCCCACGGCTCAACCGTGGAAGGTCATTGGAAACTGGGGGACTTGAGTACAGAAGAGGAAAGCGGAATTCCAAGTGTAGCGGTGAAATGCGTAGAGATTTGGAGGAACACCAGTGGCGAAGGCGGCTTTCTGGTCTGTAACTGACGCTGAGGCGCGAAAGCGTGGGGAGCAAACAGGATTAGATACCCTGGTAGTCCACGCCGTAAACGATGAGTGCTAAGTGTTAGGGGGTTTCCGCCCCTTAGTGCTGCAGCTAACGCATTAAGCACTCCGCCTGGGGAGTACGGTCGCAAGACTGAAACTCAAAGGAATTGACGGGGGCCCGCACAAGCGGTGGAGCATGTGGTTTAATTCGAAGCAACGCGAAGAACCTTACCAGGTCTTGACATCCCGCTGACCGGCCTAGAGATAGGCTTTTCCCTTCGGGGACAGCGGTGACAGGTGGTGCATGGTTGTCGTCAGCTCGTGTCGTGAGATGTTGGGTTAAGTCCCGCAACGAGCGCAACCCTTGATCTTAGTTGCCAGCATTCAGTTGGGCACTCTAAGGTGACTGCCGGTGATAAACCGGAGGAAGGTGGGGATGACGTCAAATCATCATGCCCCTTATGACCTGGGCTACACACGTGCTACAATGGACGGTACAGAGGGTCGCAACCCCGCGAGGGTGAGCAAATCCCATAAAACCGTTCTCAGTTCGGATTGTAGGCTGCAACTCGCCTACATGAAGCCGGAATCGCTAGTAATCGTGGATCAGCATGCCACGGTGAATACGTTCCCGGGCCTTGTACACACCGCCCGTCACACCACGAGAGTTTGTAACACCCGAAGTCGGTGGGGTAACCCTTACGGGAGCCAGCCGCCGAAGGTGGGACAGATGATTGGGGTGAAGTCGTAACAAGGTAGCCGTATCGGAAGGTGCGGCTGGATCACCTCCTTTCTAAGGATAATATCGGAATACGAATCTTTATTCGTATCTTAACGTTTTGCAGTTCAGTTTTGAATGTTCATTTTTATATGGAGATTCAACTCTTGCTCCTGCGATTACTCGTCGCAAAGTGAGCAAAACTTTGTTCTTTGAAAACTGGATAAAACGACATTGAAACAATAAACAACAAGAAATTCTGTTGTGATTATTTACGTAATCACAACGTGTAAGACTTTTTAACTTTTAGGTTAAGTTAATAAGGGCGCACGGTGAATGCCTTGGCACTAGGAGTCGACGAAGGACGGCACTAACACCGATATGCTTCGGGGAGCTGTAAGTGAGCTTTGATCCGGAGATTTCCGAATGGGGAAACCCACTGTTCGTAATGGAGCAGTACATTTGCGTGAATACATAGCGCATCTGAGACACACCCAGGGAACTGAAACATCTAAGTACCTGGAGGAAGAGAAAGAAAAATCGATTCCCTGAGTAGCGGCGAGCGAAACGGGAATAGCCCAAACCAAGAGGCTTGCCTCTTGGGGTTGTAGGACACTCTACATAGAGTTACAAAGGAATGAGTTAGACGAAGCGATCTGGAAAGGTCCGCAGGATAGGGTAAAAGCCCCGTAGTCCAAAATTCATTCTCTCTTGAGTGTATCCTGAGTACGGCGGAACACGTGAAATTCCGTCGGAATCCGGGAGGACCATCTCCCAAGGCTAAATACTACCTAGTGACCGATAGTGAACCAGTACCGTGAGGGAAAGGTGAAAAGCACCCCGGAAGGGGAGTGAAATAGATCCTGAAACCGTGTGCCTACAAGTAGTTAGAGCCCGTTAATGGGTGATAGCGTGCCTTTTGTAGAATGAACCGGCGAGTTACGATTACATGCAAGGTTAAGTTGAGAAGACGGAGCCGCAGCGAAAGCGAGTCTGAATAGGGCGAATGAGTATGTGGTCGTAGACCCGAAACCAGGTGATCTACCCATGTCCAGGATGAAGGTAAGGTAACACTTACTGGAGGTCCGAACCCACGCACGTTGAAAAGTGCGGGGATGAGGTGTGGGTAGCGGAGAAATTCCAATCGAACCTGGAGATAGCTGGTTCTCTCCGAAATAGCTTTAGGGCTAGCCTCAAACGTTAGAATCTTGGAGGTAGAGCACTGTTTGGACTAGGGGCCCATCCCGGGTTACCGAATTCAGACAAACTCCGAATGCCAATGATTTATGTTTGGGAGTCAGACTGCGAGTGATAAGATCCGTAGTCAAGAGGGAAACAGCCCAGACCACCAGCTAAGGTCCCAAAGTATTTGTTAAGTGGAAAAGGATGTGGCGTTGCTTAGACAACCAGGATGTTGGCTTAGAAGCAGCCATCATTTAAAGAGTGCGTAATAGCTCACTGGTCGAGTGACGCTGCGCCGAAAATGTATCGGGGCTAAACAAATCACCGAAGCTGTGGATTGATACCTTTGGTATCAGTGGTAGGAGAGCGTTCTAAGGGCGTTGAAGTCAGACCGGAAGGACTGGTGGAGCGCTTAGAAGTGAGAATGCCGGTATGAGTAGCGAAAGACGGGTGAGAATCCCGTCCACCGTATGACTAAGGTTTCCTGAGGAAGGCTCGTCCGCTCAGGGTTAGTCGGGACCTAAGCCGAGGCCGATAGGCGTAGGCGATGGATAACAGGTTGATATTCCTGTACCACCAAACCACCGTTTGAGTAATGGGGGGACGCAGAAGGATAGGGTAAGCATGCTGTTGGTTATGCATGTCCAAGCAGTAAGGTGTGAATGTAGGCAAATCCGCATTCTGTAACATTGAGCTGTGATGGCGAGGACGTATGTCCGGAGTTCCTGATTTCACACTGCCAAGAAAAGCCTCTAGCGAGGTGATAGGTGCCCGTACCGCAAACCGACACAGGTAGTCGAGGAGAGAATCCT
This sequence comes from Psychrobacillus sp. FSL K6-2365, assembly GCF_038003165.1. Lineage (NCBI taxonomy): Bacteria > Bacillati > Bacillota > Bacilli > Caryophanales > Bacillaceae > Psychrobacillus > Psychrobacillus sp. FSL K6-2365. Next base: position 13,896 of record NZ_JBBOOO010000001.1, read on the forward strand.
AAGGTGAGCGAGAGAACTCTCGTTAAGGAACTCGGCAAAATGACCCCGTAACTTCGGGAGAAGGGGTGCTCTTTTGGGTGCATAGCCTAGAAGAGCCGCAGTGAATAGGCCCAGGCGACTGTTTAGCAAAAACACAGGTCTCTGCAAAACCGTAAGGTGAAGTATAGGGGCTGACGCCTGCCCGGTGCTGGAAGGTTAAGAGGAGTGCTTAGCGCAAGCGAAGGTGCGAATTGAAGCCCCAGTAAACGGCGGCCGTAACTATAACGGTCCTAAGGTAGCGAAATTCCTTGTCGGGTAAGTTCCGACCCGCACGAAAGGCGTAACGATCTGGGCACTGTCTCAACGAGAGACTCGGTGAAATTATAGTACCTGTGAAGATGCAGGTTACCCGCGACAGGACGGAAAGACCCCGTGGAGCTTTACTATAGCTTGATATTGAATTTTGGTGCAACTTGTACAGGATAGGCAGGAGCCTTAGAGCCCGGAGCGCCAGCTTCGGAGGAGGCGTCGGTGGGATACTGCCCTGGTTGTATTGAAATTCTAACCCATACCCGTAACCCGGGTAGGAGACAGTGTCAGGCGGGTAGTTTGACTGGGGCGGTCGCCTCCTAAAGTGTAACGGAGGCGCCCAAAGGTTCCCTCAGAATGGTTGGAAATCATTCGAAGAGTGTAAAGGCAGAAGGGAGCTTGACTGCGAGACCTACAAGTCGAGCAGGGTCGAAAGACGGGCTTAGTGATCCGGTGGTTCCGCATGGAAGGGCCATCGCTCAACGGATAAAAGCTACCCCGGGGATAACAGGCTTATCTCCCCCAAGAGTCCACATCGACGGGGAGGTTTGGCACCTCGATGTCGGCTCATCGCATCCTGGGGCTGTAGTCGGTCCCAAGGGTTGGGCTGTTCGCCCATTAAAGCGGTACGCGAGCTGGGTTCAGAACGTCGTGAGACAGTTCGGTCCCTATCCGTCGTGGGCGTAGGAAATTTGAGAGGAGCTGTCCTTAGTACGAGAGGACCGGGATGGACACACCGCTGGTGTACCAGTTGTTCTGCCAAGAGCATCGCTGGGTAGCTATGTGTGGACGGGATAAGTGCTGAAAGCATCTAAGCACGAAGCCCCCCTCAAGATGAGATTTCCCATTACGCAAGTAAGTAAGATCCCTCAAAGACGATGAGGTAGATAGGTTCGGGGTGGAAGCGTGGCGACACGTGCAGCTGACGAATACTAATCGATCGAGGACTTAACCAAATTTGTTTAACGTAACAATGTCGTTTATCCAGTTTTGAGTGAACAAACACTCTATTTATATGAGGGTTTCAAGATACAAGCAGTGCTAGGAAACAAGTGAGAGAAAGAAGGAACGTACTAACGTACGTGACTGACAGATCGAATGAAGTTGACAACGCAATGCGCCGTATATTGAAAGCCGAATGAGTCTAGTGATGATGGCGAAGAGGTCACACCCGTTCCCATACCGAACACGGAAGTTAAGCTCTTCAGCGCCGATGGTAGTTGGGGGTCTCCCCCTGTGAGAGTAGGACGTCGCTGGGCACCAAAGAAAAAGTCGTTACCGAGAAATTGGTAGCGGCTTTTTTTGTATAAATAAATAAGCCGTAGGCAGTCTTTCTCTATAAAGAAGCATGCGAGAAAGTAGAGGGGCAAAGAGTTCAAGGAAGCAAACGAGAGAGACTCGGAGCGTATAACATACGCGAGAATTGAACGAGAGCGGCTGACGAAGAAATCTGCTGACCATCTGCTTTCGCAGCCCCGGACACGGAAGTAAAGCTCTTGCGCCGATGGTAGTTGGGGGTCTCCCCCTGTGAGAGTAGGACGTCGCTGGGCACCAAAGAAAAAGTCGTTACCAAGTTTAATCGGTAGCGGCTTTTTTGTATGGTTTTAAATATTAAAGTATCATCTATTAATCTGCGTCTCTAAAGATTCAAATACTAATTAAGAGTGCTTCAATCTAATTCTTATAATAGAGATCAACTTTTATTGTTTACCTGTTTATAAATGAATTAGGATGGTCTCATATCCTATTAACTTATTAATTTATACTAATATTAAACAAGTAAAATTGAATACAGGATTCGTTAGATCTTATCGCTTTAGAAAAGTCGGAATAAACATACTATTTAAGGAATCTTGACACTTACAAGAAGCGCTGATAACCTTGTAATAATATTTATTTAACGAGGAGGAATTCAGCGAAATGTGGGAATCTAAATTTAAAAAAGAAGGCTTAACATTTGATGATGTTTTATTAGTTCCAGCTCAATCAGAAGTATTACCAAAGGATATCAATTTATCGGTGCAATTGACGTCTAAAGTAAAATTAAATATCCCAATGATTAGTGCTGGTATGGATACAGTAACGGAAGCAAAAATGGCTATTGCGATGGCACGTCAGGGTGGACTTGGTATTATTCATAAAAATATGAGTATTGAGGAACAATCTGAGCAGGTTCAAACAGTTAAACGTTCTGAAAATGGTGTTATAACGGATCCATTCTTTTTAACTCCAGAACATCAAGTATATGATGCTGAGCACTTGATGGGAAAATATAGAATTTCCGGTGTCCCTATTGTAAATAACGAAGAAGATTTACAATTAGTTGGCATTATCACTAACCGTGATCTACGCTTTATTCAAGATTACTCTTTAAAAATTGATGATGTTATGACCAAGGAACAGTTAGTTACTGCTGCAGTTGGAACAACTCTTGAGGATGCTGAGAAAATCCTTCAACAATATAAAATTGAAAAGTTACCGATTGTTGATGAAAATGGAATGCTAAAAGGTTTAATCACTATTAAAGATATTGAAAAAGTGATTGAATTCCCGAATGCTGCCAAAGATCATCTTGGAAGATTGTTAGTAGGTGCTGCAGTAGGAGTTACAAAAGATACGATGCTAAGAGTACAGAAACTTGTAGAAGCACAAGTAGATGTGATTGTTATTGATACTGCACATGGACATTCTCAAGGTGTTATGGATACGGTAAAAGATATTCGTAATGCTTATCCAGAATTAGATATTGTCGCAGGTAATGTTGCAACTGGTGAAGCAACAAAAGCTTTATTTGAAGCTGGTGCAGATGTAGTTAAAGTTGGTATTGGACCAGGTTCTATTTGTACAACTCGTGTGGTGGCAGGTGTTGGGGTTCCTCAAATTACAGCTATTTACGATTGTGCAACAGAGGCTCGCAAAGCTGGTAAAACAATCATTGCAGATGGTGGTATTAAGTATTCTGGTGATATCGTAAAAGCATTAGCTGCCGGCGGACATGTAGTTATGTTAGGTAGCTTACTAGCTGGTACAACAGAAAGTCCCGGAGAAACGGAAATTTTCCAAGGTAGACGTTTTAAAACTTACCGTGGAATGGGATCTATTGCAGCTATGGAAAAAGGTTCAAAAGATCGTTACTTCCAAGAGGATGCAAAAAAATTAGTACCAGAGGGCATTGAAGGTCGTCTTCCATATAAGGGACCACTTTCTGATACTGTTCACCAATTACTAGGTGGTGTTCGTGCAGGCATGGGGTATTGTGGAACTGGAACACTTGAAGATCTACGAGAAAATGCACAGTTTATCCGTATGACGGGTGCAGGATTACGTGAAAGTCATCCTCATGATGTTCAAATCACGAAAGAAGCTCCTAACTATTCTCTATCATAAGTAACTGCGTTATTTAGAAACTTTTGCACTCATTCGACGTCTTAAACTAGGTCGAATGGGTGCTTTTTTGTCTACAAGTGTCCTAGCATGCTAAAGTGTGATAAAATGAGCAATGATAATAACAAAAGGTGGAGGTACGATAGTGAAGAAGGTTTGGATGACATCAATGATAAAGTGGCTAGTACTTCCGATGTTTCTTGTGTCAGTAGTATGTGGTATGCCTGCTGCAACAAAAGCAGAGGAAAGTTTGAATTTAAATGTAGATGCAGCAATTTTAATTGATGCAGAGACAGGGAAAATTCTATATGAAGAGAATTCTGAAACAGCACTGGGTATAGCAAGTATGACAAAAATGATGACGGAGTATTTGTTATTTGAAGCAATAGAAGAAGGCAAAGTAAAATGGGATCAACAATACAATGTAACTGAATATACATACAAAATTTCTCAAGATCGTCGTTTAAGTAATGTACCACTACGTGAAGATGGTAGCTATTCTATTCAAGAGCTTTATGAAGCAATGGCTATATACTCAGCAAATGCAGCAACTATTGCTATTGCTGAAACAATTGCAGGAACCGAAGATAATTTTATTAAGCTGATGAATGAAAAAGCAGCTGAAATGGGATTAGAGGGATATAAATTTGTCAATTCTTCTGGACTAAACAATGGAGACTTACAAGGAATGCATCCAGCAAGTACTAATGCTTCTGATGAAAACGTAATGCCCGCAAAATCGGTAGCAATTCTTGCATATTATTTAATGAAAGATTTTCCAGAGGTTTTAGAAACAACGAAGATTGCTAAAAAAACATTCCGCAAAGGAACCTCTGATGCAATAGAGATGAGTAACTGGAACTGGATGTTACCAGGATTAATATATGAATACGAAGGCGTAGATGGGTTAAAAACTGGAACAACAGAATTTGCAGGTCATTCATTTACTGCAACTGCTCAAAAGAACGGAATGCGTGTTATTTCTGTCGTAATGAAAGCAGTTGATGCAGATGGAAATGGTTCGTACAAAGCACGTTTTGATGCAACAAGAGCATTATTAGATTATGGGTTCTCCCAATTTTCTAAAGAAGAAATTGTACCAGCAGGATATAAAATTCCAAAACATGAGACATTAGAAGTTGAAAAAGGGAAAGAGGACACAGTAGCAATAGCTGTGAAGGACCCTATTTCTATGGTCATTAAGACAAATGAAAAAGAATTGTACAAGCCTGTATTTACAGAAAACAAAGAGAAGCTTGAAGCAGATATTAAAAAAGATACAGTTGTTGGTAAAGTTCATTTAGAAAAATCCGAAGGAACTGATTATGGCTATATAATTGATAAAGCAGCAGAAACGGAAGTAGTGACTACCGAGGCTGTAGAACGTGCTAGCTGGTTTAGTTTAATGTTCCAAGGTATTGGAAAGTTTTTCGGAAACTTATGGAATAGCACAACAGACTTTATAGGTGGATTATTTTAAAATAGGCAAAAGCACCGAACTCTTTTGAGTTACGGTGCTTTTGTTATTTCTAATGCATGCATTAATTGATGAATGGAGGAAACAACCTGCTCTGTTTTTAAACCTCCAAATCCTAATACTAACCTTGGATTCATTTTATCATCTAGTTCTGCTGAGGTATATTCCAGAAGACCGTATATTCGAATATTTGATTGCTCTGCAAGTTTTACTAGTTCAGTCTCTGTTTTAGTTGTACGAATTGTCAATAGTATATGCATACCTGCTTGTTCCCCAGATATAGTAACAGTTGGTTCGTATTCCATAATAGTTTTCGTAATAATTTCTAGTTTTCGCTTATAAATCTTTCTCATTCTATTTAAATGTTTAGCGAAGTATCCTTCTTCCATAAAGTTTGCTAGAATATGCTGATCCATTCTAGGAACTGTAGCAGAGTAATAGGAAAACCTCTTTTTATACTGCAGGATTAGTGACTTTGGTAATACTGCATAGGCTATGCGCAAAGAAGGCATTAATGATTTAGAAAATGTGCTCAAATAGATGACACGTTCATTTTGATCTATACCTTGTAAGGAAGGAATAGGCTTACCTGTATACCTAAACTCACTATCGTAATCATCCTCAATAATATATCGGTTATCTTGGTGATATGCCCATGCGAGTAGCTGGCTTCGCCGGGTTGCGGATAGTACCGCCCCTGTTGGGAATTGGTGGGAGGGAGTTACGTACATGACATTTGCAAAGGTCTGTTCTAATTTAGCAACTATGACCCCGTCGTTATCTACTGGTATAGGTACTGACATCCTACTATCTTTAAAAAATAAATGATGCGTAAGAGGATACCCGGGATTTTCAAATCCATACACAGTTTTATCTCCAAGTAACTGAATAATAAGTGGCATAATTTGCTCAGTACCTGAGCCTAAAATAATTTGTTCAGGAGTACTTTTCACTCCTCTTGATTGGAACAAGTAAGAAGAGATTTGCTGTCTCAACTCATAATCTCCTTGAGGATGTCCTAACTGAAGTAAGTCTTTATTATCATCGTGTACAATGTCCTTTGCATACTTTCTCCAGATTGCAAAAGGAAAAGAATCTGTATCAATTTTCCCGGGTGAAAAATCCACAGAAAAGTTAGGTGTGTTGTTTGCTTCCTGTGTTATGAAGGAAGTGTCCTGTTCGATAATAGCTAGTTCCTCTAAGTTTTGAACGAAATATCCACGTCTGGGTTCAGAGGAGATGAACCCTTCAGCAACTAATTGGCTATAAGCAAATTCAATAGTCGTTTGACTGACAGCTAAATAATCAGCCAATTTTCTTTTAGAAGGAAGCTTAATACCCTCTTCAATTGTACCGTTTATAATTGCTTCTTTTATAGCACGATATAGTTGTTCATATAGTGGAGTTTTCGATTCTTGTACAAGCTGAAACATTAAAAAATCCATAGTCTCTCCAATCTGACCACTTTATTTAATTTGTTTCTGATACTTTTCATAAGGTCATATTTTATTATACTAAACTTAATAAAGATAATGGAGGGAAAATAATGATACCTACAAGTTTAATCGGGACAGATCGAGTAAAAAGAGGAATGGCTGAAATGCAAAAGGGCGGAGTTATCATGGATGTTATTAATGCAGAGCAAGCAAAAATTGCAGAAGCAGCAGGTGCAGTTGCGGTGATGGCATTAGAACGAGTACCCTCCGATATCCGGGCAGCTGGGGGAGTAGCTCGTATGGCGGACCCACATATTATGGAAGAGGTAATGGGAGCGGTAACAATTCCAGTGATGGCGAAAGCGCGTATCGGTCATATTACTGAAGCACGCATTTTAGAGGCAATGGGTGTAGATTATATTGATGAATCAGAAGTGCTAACTCCCGCAGATGAAGAGTATCACTTACGTAAAAATGAATTTATAGTACCTTTTGTATGTGGTTGTAAAGATCTTGGAGAAGCAGCACGAAGAATTGGAGAAGGAGCTTCGATGCTTCGTACAAAAGGCGAGCCAGGAACAGGGAACATAGTAGAAGCAGTACGTCATTTACGTAAAGTAAATGGACAGGTTCGCAAAATAGTACATATGAGTGAAGATGAATTAATGACAGAAGCAAAAGTTTTAGGTGCACCTTATGATGTTTTATTGCAAATTAAGCATGCCGGCAAATTACCAGTTGTGAACTTTGCAGCAGGCGGGGTAGCAACACCAGCAGATGCAGCTCTAATGATGGAGCTTGGAGCAGATGGTGTGTTTGTAGGATCTGGTATTTTCAAATCAGAAAATCCTGAGAGATTTGCAAAAGCTATTGTGGAAGCTACAACACATTTCCGGGATTATAAATTACTGGTAGAGATTTCAAAGGAATTAGGAATTCCTATGAAAGGAATTGAAATTTCTCGTTTATCTGCAGTTGAACGTATGCAAGATAGAGGTTGGTAATATGGTTAAAATAGGTGTTTTAGCACTCCAGGGAGCAGTTAGCGAGCATATTCGTTCCATTGAAAATAGTGGAGCAGATGCAATAATGGTAAAAAATATAAATGATTTAGCTTTAGTGGATGGTTTAATACTCCCTGGAGGAGAAAGTACAACTATGCGAAAGCTAATTGATCGATTTGAAATGTTAGAACCACTAAGACAATTTGCATTGAATGGTAAACCAATGTTTGGAACTTGTGCAGGCTTAATCCTACTTGCAAAAGAATTAGTTGGATACGATTATTCACATATAGGTGCTCTTGAAGCTACTATTGAACGCAATTTTTACGGTCGACAGGTCGATAGCTTTGAAGTAAGTTTATATATTAAAGGTGTTGCAGCGGATTTTCCAGCGGTATTTATACGAGCACCTCATATCGTAAATGTCGGGGAGAATGTTGAAATACTTGCAACGTATAGAGATAGAATCGTAATGGTAAGACAAGGTTATTTGTTAGGATGCTCTTTTCATCCCGAGTTAACTACTGATCAACGAATAACGGCATATTTTATAGAGATGGTGAAGGAAAGTCTTGCAAATGAGTTGCACGTATAGTAAAGTATGAGTAATTTCATGAATCAAAAACGATGATAGGAAGCAGTAACAAGCACGTTTTTTATAGAGAGTCAGCGGGTGGTGCAAGCTGATATAAACACTTGTGAATCCGTCCTTTGAGTTGTGCGGCTGAATGATTAGTAAGTCGTGCCGGTTGAAAAGCCGTTACAGTACAAGTAAGTGGATTCTGTTTATGACTGGATCAATCAGGGTGGCAACGCGGGTATGCTCTCGTCCCTTTTTCATGGGATGGGGGCTTTTTTGTCGTTTTTAGAAAATTTAAAGGAGGAATTATATATGTTAGATGTAAAATTTGTACGAGATAATTATGAAACAGTAAAAGCAAAACTTGCTAAGCGAGGAGAAGATATTTCAGAGTTTGACCAATTCCAACCTTTAGACCAAAAGCGTCGTGAGTTGATAGCGAAAACGGAAGTATTAAAGGCTGAAAGAAATGAGTTTTCTCAAAAAATCTCTTTGATGAAACGAAATAAAGAAAATGCGGATGATCTTATTGCACGTATGCGTGAAGTAGGCGATGAAATAAAAGCATTAGATGATGAGTTACGAGATGTTGAAGAAAAGTTTGAATATATGATGATGCGTATCCCTAATGTTCCACACGACAGTGTACCAATAGGTGACTCTGAGGATGATAATGTAGAAATACTTAAATGGGGAGAAGTTCCTTCATTTGATTTTGAAACGAAAGCACATTGGGACATTGCGACAGAATTAAAATTAGTAGATTTTGAACGTGCTGCAAAAGTGACAGGAAGTCGTTTTGCATTTTACCGTGGATTAGGGGCTAGATTAGAACGTGGATTGTTAAATTTTATGATGGATTTGCATGCAGAAGAGCATGGTTATGAAGAAATGCTTCCACCATATTTAGCAAACCGTACAAGTTTAACAGGTACGGGGCAACTTCCGAAGTTTGAAGAGGATGCATTTTTAATTGGAGAAGAGGATTACTTCTTAATACCAACAGCGGAAGTACCTGTAACGAATTTTTATAGAGATGAAATATTAGATGGGGCAGAACTTCCGCAGGCATTCACTGCTTATAGCGCTTGCTTCCGTTCAGAAGCAGGATCTGCAGGTCGCGATACACGTGGTTTAATACGTCAGCATCAATTTAACAAAGTAGAGTTAGTTCGCTTTGTGAAGCCAGAAGATTCTTATGAGCAGTTAGAACTTTTAACTGGTCATGCAGAGAAAGTATTACAACTGTTAGGTCTTCCATATCGTAAACTTCATATGTGTACAGCAGATTTAGGATTTACAGCTGCTAAAAAGTATGATTTAGAGGTATGGTTACCAAGCTATGGTGAATATAAAGAAATTTCTTCTTGCAGTAACTTTGAAGACTTCCAGGCTAGACGTTCAGGGATTCGTTTCCGCCGTGAAGCTGGAGGAAAACCAGAGTACGTGCATACATTAAATGGTAGTGGATTAGCACTAGGACGCACAGTGGCAGCTATATTAGAAAATTACCAACAAGCAGATGGAACAGTATTAGTTCCAGAGGTTCTGGTTCCTTATATGGGTGGAAAAACAGTTATAAAATAATTAAAAAGAAGAACCAGATTCGCTATAAACCGCGTTTCTGGTTCTTCTTTTTTTCGCGAAGATTACGAAAAAACTGAGTGAGTATATTGCCACATTCTTCTGCTAAAACACCTTCTGTCACTTCACAGCAGTGATTAAAACGTTCATCATTTAATAGTCGGTAAAGGGAATCTACACAGCCTGCTTTGCCATCTCTTGCCCCGTAGACGACTCGGGGGATACGGGATTGTAAAATAGCTCCTGCACACATAGGGCAAGGTTCTAAAGTAACATATAGAGTAGTTTCTTCTAATCTCCAATTATTTAAAGTTTTACATGCCTCTTGAATAGCAAGTAGTTCCGCATGTGTAGTAGCATTTAAGGTTGTTTCTCTTAAGTTGTAACCGGTTGCGATAACTTTATCATTATGTACTATAACAGCCCCTATTGGAACTTCACCAATGGCGGCAGCTTTCTTAGCTTCTTCTATGGCTAAATTCATATAATGTTCATCCATCTAAATCAACTCCTTTTTGCATAGTGTAGCATGTTTTTTTATCAACTTGCATATTCTATGATGAAGGAGTGATGCATTGATCCATATAGTTAAACAGGGAGATAGTTTATATGCAATCGCCAAAAGGTTCGGAACAACAGTAGAAAGTATAGTTTCTATAAATGAAATTCCTGATCCGGATGTATTAGTAGTAGGGCAGGCCATAGTTCTACCATCTACCCCAAGTCCAAATAGACCTACTATTGAAACGAATTTATATGTTGAATGGTATACAGAAGTACCTTCCGAACGAGTGTTGGAGCAAGTAGAGAAGGTGGCTTCAAATTTAACGTATATGATGCCTTTTTCGTATGAAGTATTGCGAGATGGATCATTAACGGAGATGAATTGGGGAACGTTAAGTGAAATAGCTAAAGAGCAACAAGTAGAAGCAGTTATTGTGATAGCAAATATTGAGGATTATGCGTTTAATAGCTCACTAGCTCATACCATTTTAACGGATGAAGTAGTTAAGAGGAATTTGTTTGAACAAGCGGTGGCAGAGGCAGAAAAAAGAGGAACGAATCATATTCATATTGATTTTGAGTATATGGATGCTAGTGACAGAGAAAACTATGTGAACTTTATAAGGGAATTTAAAGAATTTGCAAAAGGGTATATTATATCCGTAACACTTCCTCCTAAAACAAGTGCTGATCAACCAGGAAGATGGTATGAAGCTTTTGATTATAAGGCGATAGGAGAAGTGGCAGATTTTGTTGTCATTATGACTTATGAATGGGGATATAGTGGGGGTCCTCCGATGGCAGTTTCTCCTATCGGACCTGTCCGCAGAGTATTAGAATATGCAAAAACAGAGATACCGCCAAGTAAAATTTTGATGGGGCAGAATTTGTATGGATATGATTGGACTTTACCATATAAAGTAGGAAACCCGATTGCTAAAGCATTAAGTCCACAACAGGCTATTCAACTAGCAAAAGATAGAAATGCAGCAATTGAGTATGATCAAAATGCACAGGCTCCTTTTTTTCACTATTGGCAGGATGGTATTGAACATGAGGTTTGGTTTGAAGATGCACGATCTATTCAGGCTAAGTTCAAGCTTTTGAAGGAATTGCAGTTACTAGGAATTGCATATTGGCACAGTGGTTTTGATTTTCCTCAAAATTGGTACTTACTTCACGAAATGTTCCAGGTGAAGAAAATATAGAGCAAATTAGCCTTTCCTTGGAAAGGTGGATTTGCTCTATTTTTCATTTTCAGCGTGTGCTAAAATAGAAGGTACGACTTGAAATCTTAGAGTGAGGTTAAACTTATGTCCATTCCATTTATAACTGTAGAAGGTCCAATCGGGGTTGGAAAGACTTCCTTGGCCAAAGCTATTGCGACTAAATATCAATTTGAATTATTAAAAGAAATTGTGGATGAAAATCCTTTTTTAAATAAGTTTTACGAGGATATAGCAGAATGGAGCTTCCAAACAGAGATGTTTTTTCTTTGTAATCGTTATAAACAATTAAGTGATATAGAGAAAAAATATATATCGAAAGAAAATCCAGTTGTTGCAGATTATCATATTTTCAAAAATCTAATTTTCGCGAAACGTACATTGAGTGAAATAGAATATGAAAAATATGAATCGATCTATCAAATTTTGACAAAAGATATGCCCGTTCCTAATATGGTCATATATTTAGATGCAAGTATAGATGTACTTCTCGCTCGAATTGATAAGCGGGGAAGAGATTTCGAAAAAAAAATCAGCTCTGAATATTTGGAGCAGCTCTCAGTCGATTATCGTATGTTTATCGATAACTTCGAGAAAAAGCATCCAGAAGTACCCATTCTTCGATTTAATGGTGATGAAATAGATTTTGTTCAAAATGGACAGGACTTACAAATAATCTTAGAAAAAGTAGATGTAACATTACATAAAGGGAGTTATTAAATAATGAGTTTAAGAGAGAAGTATGGCATTCCTGCTAGTGCAGTTATTACGATTGCAGGAACTGTAGGCGTAGGGAAATCAACTATGACTAAAGCATTAGCAGAAGCTTTAAATTTTAAAACGTCTTTTGAAAAAGTAGATACAAACCCTTATTTAGATCGTTTCTACGAGGATTTTTCTAAATGGAGCTTCCACTTACAAATTTACTTCCTAGCGGAGCGCTTTAAAGAACAAAAAAGAATGTTTGAGTATGGTGGAGGATTTATACAAGACCGTTCTATCTACGAGGATACTGGAATTTTTGCACAAATGCATAAAGAGAAAGGCACGATGGATCCCGTAGATCATGAGACGTATACGAGTTTGTTTGAAGCAATGGTAATGACACCATATTTCCCACATCCAAACTTACTTATTTATTTAGAGGGATCAATGGATGACATTATTGATCGAATTCATGATAGAGGTCGCCCAATGGAGCAACAAACACCTATATCTTATTGGGAAGAAATGCATGGACGTTATGAAAAATGGATTGATGCATTTAATGGTTGCCCAGTCCTTCGTTTAAATATTAATGATTATGATATTATAGCAAACCCAGATGATGTCGAAGCGATTTTAGAACGTATTGGACATTTCATGGAACAAACAGCTATTATTCGTAAATAAGTAAAATCCTCCTGTATGTTATTCAGGAGGATTTTTATGTAAGGAGTATTCCGTGAAAATAAAAAAAGAAGGTAGCGGAATTCGTTACCTTCTTAATATTCTGAACACGATAGTGTAAGAAAAATTCGTTACCAATGCAACGAATTCAATCTCAAATTTATGCGTGTGTGTATATAAAATGGAGGAGGAAGAGGGATTCGAACCCCCGCGCGGTATGACCCGCCTGTCGGTTTTCAAGACCGATCCCTTCAGCCAGACTTGGGTATTCCTCCGAAGTACAAGAACTAATTTATCACGGATAAAAATGAAAGTCAACATATTTATAATAATTTTCAATTATATAACTTTTTATGTGATGGTATTACAAACTCTCTTGATAAAGAGAGCGAAAACTTAAAACTTTACCTTGCAAGTTTCTATAATTTAGTAACTCAGATAAAATTTAAATGCGCGTTATCATTGATTTTTGTCTATAAAAAAAGTATACTTATAAATGCCGTGCTAGGTGGGAAGGTAGCGGTGTCTTGTAACTCGCAATCCGCTCTAGCGAGACTGAACTCCTTCTCTGAGGTTGAATACATGTAGGGTCTGGTATTTGCACGTGATGTTGACGTTTGGGTCCTGCGCAATGGGTACCCATGAACCATGTCAGGTCCGGAAGGAAGCAGCATTAAGTGGTGTTTACTCATGTGCCGCGGGGTCGCCTAAACCGAGTTAACGACAAAGGTGCCGCTTATGTGTTTCAATCGAAGGAGGGTGCACGGTATTAATTTTTAATTTCAACTCATTTGTCTAATAGACAGGTGAGTTTTTTATTTGGAAAAAATATTTACTATACATAAATAAGCGAAGTCTATTTTGCTTTATGATATAATAGGAATCATAACAGACAGAAATCAGAAGGAGGGAAATTTGTGTCGTATCAAGCTTTTTACCGTGCTTATCGTCCACAATCGTTTGCGGAAATGTCCGGGCAAACTCATATCAAGCAAACCCTTCAAAATGCCCTCCTTTATAACAAAACAACACACGCGTATTTATTTTCAGGGCCACGTGGAACAGGTAAAACAAGTGCAGCAAAAATCTTTGCGAAGGCTTTGAACTGTGAAAATGGACCAGCAAAAGAACCTTGCAATACATGTGAAACTTGTAAAAGTGTAACTGAAGGCTCAAATACTGATGTGATTGAATTTGATGCAGCTTCTAACTCTCGTGTAGAAGAAATGCGTGATATTATTGAAAAAGTCCGATTTGCACCTTCTAATGCTAAATATAAAGTGTATATTATTGATGAAGTGCATATGCTATCAACGAGTGCATTCAACGCGTTATTGAAAACATTAGAAGAACCGCCTGCACATGCAGTGTTCATATTGGCAACAACGGAGCCACATAAAATTCCACTTACTATTATCTCTAGGTGCCAGCGTTTTGATTTTAAACGAATAACATCTTCTGATATCGTTTCTCGTATGGAAGAAGTTTTAACAGATGCTAAAATTGAATACGATGAAAACGTACTAAAAATTATTGCACAAGCTGCTGCGGGTGGTATGCGTGATGCACTTAGTATGCTAGATCAAGTTGTGTCGTTTAGTGAAGATAAAATGACGATTGAAGATGCATTACTTGTAACTGGTTCGATTGGACAGGATGTCTTTTTTCAATTAGCAGATGCTTTGATAGAGAAAGATATAGCAAGAGCGCTAGCGTGCATAGAAAAGTTAATAGAAGATGGCAAGGATCCAGTTCGGTTAACGGAGGACTTTATTACATTCTATAGGGACTTACTAGTTTTACTTGTTGCTCCAGAACAAACTGATTTGTTGGAAATAGCGACGGGGGATTCTACGTTTTTAGAACTTGCTTCTAAGTTTCAAGTAGATACCTTATATAGAGGGATCTCCATCTTGACGAATACACAACAAGAAATGCGTTTTTCTAATCATGCAAAAGTGTATCTAGAAACGGCGATAATCCGATTGGCACATGTGCCAATAGAAGGAACATTATCAAATGAGAGTAACTCGGAGTTAGAAACAAAGGTAAGAGTACTAGAATCTCAACTACAACAGTTGCAACAACAATTAAATCAAGGAATGATACCGCAGGCAAACACTGGAACACAAGATCAACCGAAACGTCAACGACAAAAATCATCTGGTGGCGTTAAAGTGTCAAGTGGTCGAATACAAGAAATCCTAAAAACAGCCACGAAAACTGATATCCTAACGATTAAATCTCAGTGGGCAAATATTTTACAACAATTACAGAAATCACATGCGGCATTATTAAATGATGCTGAGCCAGTAGCAGCATCTTCTAATGCATTTGTGTTAAAATTCAAGTATGATATACATTGCCAAATGGCTATGGAGAATAAAACATTTTCCACTTCATTTCCCCAGTTAATTGCTAACCTAACAGGGACGATGTATGAAGTTTTATACGTACCAGAGGAAAATTGGTTGAAGATCCGAGAAGAGTTCATTCGGCAAAATGGTTTGAAACAAGGTAATACGGATACTGAGGAAGAAAATCCGTCAGAACCAACAGAATCGATGGAACTATTACAAACGATTGAAAAGGTATCAGAGGATCCGTTGGTAGTGGAAGCTGAGAAATTGTTTGGAAAAGAATTTGTAGAAGTACAAGATGACTGAGGAGGAAAATAATTATGCGTGGAATGGGAAATATGCAAGGTATGATGAAACAAATGCAAAAAATGCAAAAGAAGATGGCTGAGGCTCAAGAAGAGTTAGCTACTCAACGATTTGAAGCAGTAGCTGGCGGTGGCATGGTGAAAGTTGTAGTTTCTGGCCAAAAAGAAGTGCTTGAAGTGGAACTAGATCCAGCTGTTATAGATCCAGATGATATTGAAATGCTTCAAGATTTAATCGTTATTGCTACAAACGAAGCTATAAAAAAAGCAGAAGATACAGCGAACTCCACAATGGGTCAATTCACGAAGGGATTGAACCTTCCTGGCATGTTCTAGGGGGAATATTAGATGCATTATCCTGAACCGATATCAAAACTAATAGATAGTTTTATGAAATTGCCGGGAATAGGGCCGAAAACAGCGGCCCGTCTGGCTTTTTTTGTCTTAACCATGAAAGAAGATACTGTTTTAGACTTTGCGAAGGCTTTAGTAGACGCCAAACGTAATTTAAGTTTTTGTTCTGTGTGCGGGCATATAACAGATATTGATCCTTGCCATATATGTCAGGATCAACAAAGAGATGCCTCTTTAATCTGCGTGGTTCAAGACACAAAAGATGTAATTGCCTTGGAAAAGATGAGAGATTACAATGGACGGTACCACGTACTTCACGGTGCAATTTCCCCAATGGATGGAATTGGTCCGGAAGATATTAATGTACCTTCGCTTTTAAAAAGATTACAAGATACAGAAATAGAAGAACTAATACTAGCTACTAATCCTACAATAGAAGGAGAAGCAACGGCGATGTATATTTCACGCCTTGTAAAACCGTCTGGTATTAAA
Source organism: Psychrobacillus sp. FSL K6-2365 (assembly GCF_038003165.1). Taxonomy (NCBI): domain Bacteria; kingdom Bacillati; phylum Bacillota; class Bacilli; order Caryophanales; family Bacillaceae; genus Psychrobacillus; species Psychrobacillus sp. FSL K6-2365. The sequence goes on from NZ_JBBOOO010000001.1 coordinate 30,279, forward strand.
ACAACTAGAATTGCTCATGGATTACCTGTAGGCGGAGACCTAGAGTATGCAGATGAAGTAACACTGTCTAAAGCGCTAGAAGGTCGCCGAGAGTTATAGGGGGATAGGTTAGTGTGATGTTTTCTAAAAAAGGGAAATTAAAAAAAGAATTCGATGATCAATTTGTAAAACTCATGATAGAAACAAAAGAAAATTGGCAACAAGCTCAATTAATAGAAGATTATTTAAACGACTATGATTTAGAAGCAGTTGCTAAAAGGAAAATAGCAGAAAGTATCCACTTCTATTTATATAAAGAAGCAAGGATTCGAAATGTCGTTCTAAAATAGCATAATAGATGTCCTAGCCACATATAATGATAGATATGATTTTACGGAGGGAATAACTCATGAAGTTTATTATCATTATATGTTCGCTAGTGCTTTTATCTTTTTTATTATTTCGAAATTCATTTCCTAAGTTTTTTGAGGGTGTATCTATTTTGTTATTTCGTTTAGGTTTTTCTGTACTTTTATTATACGGAGTGCATTTATTACTTGGTTCAATGGGTTATGCGATCCCTGTAAATCTGTTCACAGGTGCCGTCGCAGCAGCATTAGGCATACCTGGAGTAATCTCCATTGTGGCAATTTCTATATTAGTATAAAAAAGTTTTTAAAATGTGTTGACTTTATAATATAAAGAGAGTAATATTGTAGAAGTCGCCAAGAGGTAAAGCATTCTGGTAGACAACATGAACATTGAAAACTGAACATGCAAAACGTTAAGACATACAGCTTATCAGCTAACTTTGTTAGTATGATAGCAAAACAATTTTGACATCATTTAATGATGATGCCAGCAAAACAAAATGAGCTTTTAAACTAGTTCTATTTGTTGGGTTTCGAGATGCAAGTAGTTCAAGGAAACAAGTGAGTGAAAGAGGGAGCGTACTTACGTACGTGATCGACTGAACGAACGAAGTTGACGAAGAAATGCGCCGCATATCGGAAGCCAACTATTATGGAGAGTTTGATCCTGGCTCAGGACGAACGCTGGCGGCATGCCTAATACATGCAAGTCGAGCGAATGACGAAGAAGCTTGCTTCTTCTGATTTAGCGGCGGACGGGTGAGTAACACGTGGGCAACCTGCCCTGTAGATTGGGATAACTCCGGGAAACCGGGGCTAATACCGAATAATCCATTTCCTCACATGGGGAGATGTTAAAAGACGGCATCTCGCTGTCACTACAGGATGGGCCCGCGGCGCATTAGCTAGTTGGTGAGGTAACGGCTCACCAAGGCGACGATGCGTAGCCGACCTGAGAGGGTGATCGGCCACACTGGGACTGAGACACGGCCCAGACTCCTACGGGAGGCAGCAGTAGGGAATCTTCCACAATGGACGAAAGTCTGATGGAGCAATGCCGCGTGAGTGAAGAAGGTTTTCGGATCGTAAAACTCTGTTGTGAGGGAAGAACAAGTACGAGAGTAACTGCTCGTACCTTGACGGTACCTCATTAGAAAGCCACGGCTAACTACGTGCCAGCAGCCGCGGTAATACGTAGGTGGCAAGCGTTGTCCGGAATTATTGGGCGTAAAGCGCGCGCAGGCGGTCCTTTAAGTCTGATGTGAAATCCCACGGCTCAACCGTGGAAGGTCATTGGAAACTGGGGGACTTGAGTACAGAAGAGGAAAGCGGAATTCCAAGTGTAGCGGTGAAATGCGTAGAGATTTGGAGGAACACCAGTGGCGAAGGCGGCTTTCTGGTCTGTAACTGACGCTGAGGCGCGAAAGCGTGGGGAGCAAACAGGATTAGATACCCTGGTAGTCCACGCCGTAAACGATGAGTGCTAAGTGTTAGGGGGTTTCCGCCCCTTAGTGCTGCAGCTAACGCATTAAGCACTCCGCCTGGGGAGTACGGTCGCAAGACTGAAACTCAAAGGAATTGACGGGGGCCCGCACAAGCGGTGGAGCATGTGGTTTAATTCGAAGCAACGCGAAGAACCTTACCAGGTCTTGACATCCCGCTGACCGGCCTAGAGATAGGCTTTTCCCTTCGGGGACAGCGGTGACAGGTGGTGCATGGTTGTCGTCAGCTCGTGTCGTGAGATGTTGGGTTAAGTCCCGCAACGAGCGCAACCCTTGATCTTAGTTGCCAGCATTCAGTTGGGCACTCTAAGGTGACTGCCGGTGATAAACCGGAGGAAGGTGGGGATGACGTCAAATCATCATGCCCCTTATGACCTGGGCTACACACGTGCTACAATGGACGGTACAGAGGGTCGCAACCCCGCGAGGGTGAGCAAATCCCATAAAACCGTTCTCAGTTCGGATTGTAGGCTGCAACTCGCCTACATGAAGCCGGAATCGCTAGTAATCGTGGATCAGCATGCCACGGTGAATACGTTCCCGGGCCTTGTACACACCGCCCGTCACACCACGAGAGTTTGTAACACCCGAAGTCGGTGGGGTAACCCTTACGGGAGCCAGCCGCCGAAGGTGGGACAGATGATTGGGGTGAAGTCGTAACAAGGTAGCCGTATCGGAAGGTGCGGCTGGATCACCTCCTTTCTAAGGATAATATCGGAATACGAATCTTTATTCGTATCTTAACGTTTTGCAGTTCAGTTTTGAATGTTCATTTTTATATGAAGATTCATCTCTTGCTCCTGCGATTAATCGTCGCAAAGTGAGCAAACCTTTGTTCTTTGAAAACTGGATAAAACGACATTGAAACAATAAACAACAAGAAATTCAAGTTGTGATTATTTACGTAATCACAACGTGTAAGACTTTTTAACTTTTAGGTTAAGTTAATAAGGGCGCACGGTGAATGCCTTGGCACTAGGAGTCGACGAAGGACGGCACTAACACCGATATGCTTCGGGGAGCTGTAAGTGAGCTTTGATCCGGAGATTTCCGAATGGGGAAACCCACTGTTCGTAATGGAGCAGTACATTTGCGTGAATACATAGCGCATCTGAGACACACCCAGGGAACTGAAACATCTAAGTACCTGGAGGAAGAGAAAGAAAAATCGATTCCCTGAGTAGCGGCGAGCGAAACGGGAATAGCCCAAACCAAGAGGCTTGCCTCTTGGGGTTGTAGGACACTCTACATAGAGTTACAAAGGAATGAGTTAGACGAAGCGATCTGGAAAGGTCCGCAGGATAGGGTAAAAGCCCCGTAGTCCAAAATTCATTCTCTCTTGAGTGTATCCTGAGTACGGCGGAACACGTGAAATTCCGTCGGAATCCGGGAGGACCATCTCCCAAGGCTAAATACTACCTAGTGACCGATAGTGAACCAGTACCGTGAGGGAAAGGTGAAAAGCACCCCGGAAGGGGAGTGAAATAGATCCTGAAACCGTGTGCCTACAAGTAGTTAGAGCCCGTTAATGGGTGATAGCGTGCCTTTTGTAGAATGAACCGGCGAGTTACGATTACATGCAAGGTTAAGTTGAGAAGACGGAGCCGCAGCGAAAGCGAGTCTGAATAGGGCGAATGAGTATGTGGTCGTAGACCCGAAACCAGGTGATCTACCCATGTCCAGGATGAAGGTAAGGTAACACTTACTGGAGGTCCGAACCCACGCACGTTGAAAAGTGCGGGGATGAGGTGTGGGTAGCGGAGAAATTCCAATCGAACCTGGAGATAGCTGGTTCTCTCCGAAATAGCTTTAGGGCTAGCCTCAAACGTTAGAATCTTGGAGGTAGAGCACTGTTTGGACTAGGGGCCCATCCCGGGTTACCGAATTCAGACAAACTCCGAATGCCAATGATTTATGTTTGGGAGTCAGACTGCGAGTGATAAGATCCGTAGTCAAGAGGGAAACAGCCCAGACCACCAGCTAAGGTCCCAAAGTATTTGTTAAGTGGAAAAGGATGTGGCGTTGCTTAGACAACCAGGATGTTGGCTTAGAAGCAGCCATCATTTAAAGAGTGCGTAATAGCTCACTGGTCGAGTGACGCTGCGCCGAAAATGTATCGGGGCTAAACAAATCACCGAAGCTGTGGATTGATACCTTTGGTATCAGTGGTAGGAGAGCGTTCTAAGGGCGTTGAAGTCAGACCGGAAGGACTGGTGGAGCGCTTAGAAGTGAGAATGCCGGTATGAGTAGCGAAAGACGGGTGAGAATCCCGTCCACCGTATGACTAAGGTTTCCTGAGGAAGGCTCGTCCGCTCAGGGTTAGTCGGGACCTAAGCCGAGGCCGATAGGCGTAGGCGATGGATAACAGGTTGATATTCCTGTACCACCAAACCACCGTTTGAGTAATGGGGGGACGCAGAAGGATAGGGTAAGCATGCTGTTGGTTATGCATGTCCAAGCAGTAAGGTGTGAATGTAGGCAAATCCGCATTCTGTAACATTGAGCTGTGATGGCGAGGACGTATGTCCGGAGTTCCTGATTTCACACTGCCAAGAAAAGCCTCTAGCGAGGTGATAGGTGCCCGTACCGCAAACCGACACAGGTAGTCGAGGAGAGAATCCTAAGGTGAGCGAGAGAACTCTCGTTAAGGAACTCGGCAAAATGACCCCGTAACTTCGGGAGAAGGGGTGCTCTTTTGGGTGCATAGCCTAGAAGAGCCGCAGTGAATAGGCCCAGGCGACTGTTTAGCAAAAACACAGGTCTCTGCAAAACCGTAAGGTGAAGTATAGGGGCTGACGCCTGCCCGGTGCTGGAAGGTTAAGAGGAGTGCTTAGCGCAAGCGAAGGTGCGAATTGAAGCCCCAGTAAACGGCGGCCGTAACTATAACGGTCCTAAGGTAGCGAAATTCCTTGTCGGGTAAGTTCCGACCCGCACGAAAGGCGTAACGATCTGGGCACTGTCTCAACGAGAGACTCGGTGAAATTATAGTACCTGTGAAGATGCAGGTTACCCGCGACAGGACGGAAAGACCCCGTGGAGCTTTACTATAGCTTGATATTGAATTTTGGTGCAACTTGTACAGGATAGGCAGGAGCCTTAGAGCCCGGAGCGCCAGCTTCGGAGGAGGCGTCGGTGGGATACTGCCCTGGTTGTATTGAAATTCTAACCCATACCCGTAACCCGGGTAGGAGACAGTGTCAGGCGGGTAGTTTGACTGGGGCGGTCGCCTCCTAAAGTGTAACGGAGGCGCCCAAAGGTTCCCTCAGAATGGTTGGAAATCATTCGAAGAGTGTAAAGGCAGAAGGGAGCTTGACTGCGAGACCTACAAGTCGAGCAGGGTCGAAAGACGGGCTTAGTGATCCGGTGGTTCCGCATGGAAGGGCCATCGCTCAACGGATAAAAGCTACCCCGGGGATAACAGGCTTATCTCCCCCAAGAGTCCACATCGACGGGGAGGTTTGGCACCTCGATGTCGGCTCATCGCATCCTGGGGCTGTAGTCGGTCCCAAGGGTTGGGCTGTTCGCCCATTAAAGCGGTACGCGAGCTGGGTTCAGAACGTCGTGAGACAGTTCGGTCCCTATCCGTCGTGGGCGTAGGAAATTTGAGAGGAGCTGTCCTTAGTACGAGAGGACCGGGATGGACACACCGCTGGTGTACCAGTTGTTCTGCCAAGAGCATCGCTGGGTAGCTATGTGTGGACGGGATAAGTGCTGAAAGCATCTAAGCACGAAGCCCCCCTCAAGATGAGATTTCCCATTACGCAAGTAAGTAAGATCCCTCAAAGACGATGAGGTAGATAGGTTCGGGGTGGAAGCGTGGCGACACGTGCAGCTGACGAATACTAATCGATCGAGGACTTAACCAAATTTGTTTAACGTAACAATGTCGTTTATCCAGTTTTGAGTGAACAAACACTCTATATATGAGGGTTTCAAGACACGAGTAATTCGAGGAAACAATTGAGAGAGGAAAGGAACATACTAACGTATGTGACTGACCGAACAAATGAAGTTGACGAAGAAGTACGATGTGTATTGAAAGCCGAATCAGTCTAGTGATGATGGCGAAGAGGTCACACCCGTTCCCATACCGAACACGGAAGTTAAGCTCTTCAGCGCCGATGGTAGTTGGGGGTCTCCCCCTGTGAGAGTAGGACGTCGCTGGGCACCAAAGAAAAAGTCGTTACCGAGAAATTGGTAGCGGCTTTTTTTGTATAAATAAATAAGCCGTAGGCAGTCTTTCTCTATAAAGAAGCATGCGAGAAAGTAGAGGGGCAAAGAGTTCAAGGAAGCAAACGAGAGAGACTCGGAGCGTATAACATACGCGAGAATTGAACGAGAGCGGCTGACGAAGAAATCTGCTGACCATCTGCTTTCGCAGCCCCGGACACGGAAGTAAAGCTCTTGCGCCGATGGTAGTTGGGGGTCTCCCCCTGTGAGAGTAGGACGTCGCTGGGCACCAAAGAAAAAGTCGTTACCAAGTTTAATCGGTAGCGGCTTTTTTGAAAGATGAATATGCAGGACCTTCTAAAGACACTATACATTGCAGTCGACCCAGGAGTAGAAAACAACTAGTAGTAATTCAATTCTACACAATAAGGTTTTGAATGAATAAAGAACTTTGGGAAAATTATCCTTTCCGCAAGTAAAAGGCAAAAGACCGCAAGTAAATATAGACTTAGAGCAAGTAAATCATTCATGACCGCAAGTAAGCCAAAGATGGAAGCAAGTAATCAATAGTTGAGAGCAAGTAAAGATAAAATAGGGGTGAATCATTCATAATAGATAGGAATGTATATGTTTCTTGATTACACAAAGTCAGTGTTTCTGGTACTTTATGATATTGCATGCAAAGTAGAGACTCTGGATTTGTTATCAGCATCTTAAAAGGGCATTCCTTAAGTATTTCTTCAACTAGTAGAAAAGGATACGATATAAAAATAGCTGGCCTCTATCGTAAGAGTAGGTTTAGAACTTAAAGGACTGGGCATTTTTTTGAGGTTTTCTTAATATAGTTTTTTGATTATTGTTACTTAAATTTAGATTTCAGTAAAATAATTTTGTTCAATTATAGATGGACTTTTACCAAAAGATACTTCTATTTAATAGGAAAACCAGACAGAAATAAGTTGCCTATCTCCCTGTACTTGATACTATTCATGTATAATAGAAGAAAGATATTAGAACGTATAGTGAGGTAATATAATGCAAGAGAAAAGACCGTTGGTTGAGGCATTAGAAAAATTTCATAAAAATAGCCCTATTTCTTTTCATGTACCTGGACATAAAAATGGACTTTTATCGAATTTACCAGAACTAATAAGAGATTCAATGCAATACGATTTGACAGAATTAAATGGGCTGGATGATTACCATCATCCAGAGGAAGCGATAAAGGAAGCAGAGCAATTACTGACCAAACTATATAACACTGACGAAAGTTTCTTTTTAGTGAATGGCACGACTATTGGAAACCTTGCTATGATTTATGCAACCTGCCAGTATGGAGAGCAAATTATAGTACAACGGAATGCTCATAAATCTATTTTTCACGCTATTGAATTGGTTGGGGCAGAGCCTATTTTTGTATCCCCTAAATGGGATGAACAATCCAAAACGGCGTCCTATGTATCATTAGAGGTAATTGAAGAAGCAATTCAACAATTTCCTTTTGTCAAAGCGGTTGTCTTAACCTATCCAAACTATTATGGAGTTTCTTCTCCGGATTTAGAGAATATCATTAGACTATGTCATCAACTACAAATGCCTGTGTTAGTAGATGAAGCACATGGTGCACATTTTCAAACGCATAAAGGATTTCCAAAGTCAGCGTTATTGTATGGGGCTGATATCGTCGTACAATCAGCACATAAAACGTTACCAGCGTTAACAATGGGTTCATTTTTACATATTCGTTCTCAATTTATTGATAGCAAAAAGGTAAATAAATACTTAAGAATGTTGCAATCGAGTAGTCCTTCTTATTTAATTTTAGCTTCTCTTGATGATGCAAGAAGTTATGTGGAAAGATATAGTCCAATGGATTTTAAACAGTTGATGGATAGAAGAGAAGTGTTTATACAAGCTTTAGAAACTATTCCATTAATTAAAGTAGTTCAAGTAGACGATCATTTAAAACTATTAATACGAGTTGGTAAGTATTCTGGGTTTCAGGTTCAGCAAGCTTTTGAGAAACAAAATATATATGTGGAGCTAGCGGATCCACACCAAGTCTTACTAATTCTCCCATTGCTAAAAGTGGAGCATGAATATGCATTTGCAGAGATTAGAAAGCGAATAAAACATGCCGTAGATAAATTAAAAAAAGAAAGCCCAGATTTAAAGAATAATGTATTTCATATGGAACAAAGATCTATTTCTACCTTACAGATGAGCATGGAGCAACTGAGTGACAAACAAGGGGAATGGATTCCTTATGTACGGACAATTGGAAGGATAGCTAAAGGGATGATTATTCCTTACCCTCCTGGTATTCCGCTAATCTTACCAGGGGAGAAAATTACGGTTCCCATTCTTACGGAATTAGAAGAGTGGATTGAAAAAGGTGCATTGTTTCAAGGAGAACATCGACTAGAAGAAAAGTTAATATATGTGGTGGAGGAGTAACTGTGCAAAAAAGAGGGTACTTTATAACAAGCGAGGGTCCAGAAGGTGCTGGGAAAACAACTGTTATGAATTTATTAGGAGAACAACTAATCGAAGAGGGCTACGATGTCGTTATGACAAGAGAACCCGGAGGTATTATGATTTCCGAAAAGATTCGTAACATAATTTTAAATAACGAGCATACAATGATGGAAAGCCGTACTGAAGCGTTATTATATGCAGCTGCTAGAAGACAACATTTAGTAGAGAAGATTCTACCTGCGTTAGAAGCTGGGAAAATTGTGATTTGCGATAGATTTATTGATAGCTCATTGGCATACCAAGGTTTTGCTCGTGGTATTGGTGTAGAGGAAATATGGGCTATTAACAAGTTTGCGATTGGTGAAACGATGCCGGAAAAAACAGTCCTATTTGATGTTGATCCTGAAGTAGGTCTATCAAGAATTAATGCACATAAGGATAGAGAAAAAAATCGATTAGATGTGGAAAATTTAGCGTTTCATCAAAAAGTACGAGCTGGTTATTTATCGTTAGTTGAAAAATACCCAGAACGTATACAAGTAATAGATGCCTCTCAGCCATTAGAAAAGGTATTAGAAGAAACATACAGAGTCATCAAACGGGAATTAGAAATTATTAGATAATTCATGGTATAATAAAAGAAAAAATACTAATAGGGGTGAGTATCGATGAAATTGATAGTAGCGGTAGTGCAGGATCAGGATAGTAATCGGTTGTCTAATGCATTAACAAAGGCAAAGTTTAGAGCAACAAAACTGGCAAGTACAGGTGGTTTTTTACGTTCCGGAAATACTACATTTCTAATCGGTACTGATGATGCTCTAGTAGCTTCTGCTTTGGAATTAATAAGAGATAATTGTAGAGCAAGAGAGCAAATGGTAGCACCAGTATCTCCAATGGGTGGAAATGCAGATTCTTATATTCCTTATCCAGTGGAGGTTGAGGTAGGAGGAGCTACTGTATTTGTACTTCCAATTGAACAATTCCATCATTTTTAAAAATGAAGGAAGGAGTAGTAACTATTGAAGATAAATCAAGATATGCGTGTTGGTATAGATAATATTCGAAAAGACTCTATGCAGAATGGAAATCAGTCTGTTAAATTTGGTCAGATGATTACAAAACAGGAACAGCGCATGCAGACAGATGTGATGACACGACTTCTCGGAGATATTTCTACAGCAGGGGATCGTCTGGCGCGATCACGAAACTTACGTGACATGGCAAAGTTTAAAATGCTAATTCGAAAGTTCTTACACGAAGCTGTCGATTTTGGAATGGGATTAAAACAATCTCATACATGGAACCGTTTTGGTGAAGGAAGAAAGTTGAAACTAGTAGAAACAATTGATGAAAAATTAGTTGAATTAGCAGAAGAAATTTTAAATCAAGAAAAAAGTTCTATAGACTTGTTAGATAAAATTGGAGAGATAAAAGGCTTACTTATTAACTTATACACGTAAGTTTCCCGTGTTTTCGCATAATGCGAAACGCGGGATTTTTCAAAAAAAGCATATATTATAACTCAGTATCATTTTTGCACTGACTAAATGCTTGTACTTTTCTTAGAAAGAGGTGAAGGAGATGGAAAACTGGTCGATTGAAGGCGTAGAAAAATTACAACCGAACGTATTTAAACAAATTCAAACAATTGTATCTAAAAATCGAATCGGACATGCCTATATTCTAGAAGGAGCTAAAGGAACTGGAAAAAAGAAAGTTATGCAATTTTTTGTTCAGCTCATATATTGTGAAAATCCAGTAAATAATGTTCCATGTGAAACATGTCGATCATGTAAAAGATTAAAGTCCTTCAATCACCTTAACTTTATGCAACTGGAACCTGATGGTCAGTTTATAAAAAAGGGACAAGTAGATGAATTGGTTCATACGTTAAGTAAAACTACTATTGAAAAACAACGAAAAATATATGTAATACATCATGCAGACCAATTAAATGCCAGTGCTGCAAATACGTTATTGAAGTTTTTAGAAGAACCTCAAAGTGAGATTACGGCCATACTATTAACCGATAGAATGCATGCTTTACTTCCAACCATTCGATCCAGATGTCAGCACTTAACTTTATCTCCAATGCCAACTGCTATTTTAAAGCAGAAGTTAATAGAAGAGGGAATCACTGAATCTATGGCTTCTACTGTTTGTAAAATGACGAATCAAGTAGAAGAAGCAATTAATTTAGCGAAAGATGAGCAGTTTGGACTTGTAAGGAAATCAGTGTTAAAATTGGTTGAAGCAAATGGAAGAAGTGTTCAAGATGCATTGATGTGTATACATGAAGATTTTGGAACTTTGCTCAAAGAGAAAGAGCAGGCAGAACAAGCGTTAGATTTACTACTATTCGCATATCGTGATATAGTAGCTATAAAAGCAAGTCCCATCGCAGATTGTACTTTTCCAGATATGAATTCTTATTGGAAACAGGTTGCCCTACAAACAACGTATGAGCAATTATCGAAGCAATTAGAAATGATTTTACATGCAAAACAAAACTTGCATAAAAATATGAATCGAACACTGATGATGGAGCAGTTAATGCTTAACCTGCAGGAGGGATTTACTTTTGTATAATGTGGTAGGAGTCCGCTTTAAAAAAGCGGGTAAAATATATTATTTTGATCCAGTGGATTTTGCTTTAGAGAAAGATGATTATGTAATCGTCGAAACAGCAAGAGGAGTGGAGTACGGTAAAGTAGTAGTTCCGATCAAGCAAGTTGAGGAACATGACGTTGTACTTCCTTTAAAACAAGTAGTAAGACCTTCTACGGATAAAGATCGTATTCAAGTAGAGGAAAATAGATTAGAATCAGCTCAAGCTCTTGCACTTGGGACTGACAAGATTATCGAAAGAAATCTTGAAATGAAGTTAGTTGACGTTGAATATACATTCGACCGAAACAAAATTATTTTTTATTTTACTGCAGAAGGTCGTGTAGACTTTCGAGATTTGGTGAAAGATTTAGCGTCAGTATTTAGAACTCGAATTGAACTTAGACAAATTGGAGTTCGTGATGAAGCTAAAATGTTAGGTGGTATAGGTCCTTGTGGTCGTATGCTTTGTTGTTCTACATTTCTAGGTGATTTTGAGCCAGTTTCTATAAAAATGGCAAAAGATCAAAATTTATCGTTGAATCCATCTAAAATTTCTGGACTTTGTGGCCGACTTATGTGCTGCTTAAAGTATGAGAACGATGAATATGAAACTGCTAGAGAACAAATGCCGGATATTGGTGATAAAGTTGAAACACCTGATGGGCTAGGTAGAGTAGTAAGTATGAATATTTTGGAGCGAATTTTACGTATAGAATTACCTGATCCACAACGTGTTCTAGATTATACTTTAGAAGAAATTACAAACCATGCAACAAATCAGGTGCAATGGTCGGGGCAATGAGGTGAATGTGTGATGGACCGCAATTTTTTTGATACAATTATAGATTTTGAAAAACAATTAGAGTCCACGCAGCTGCAATTTCGCGCTTTAAAAGAATTTGTGGCGATAATGGTTGAAGAACGTGAAGCGCTACAACAAGAGAATAATCATTTAAGACAACGACTCGATGAAATGCATGAAAAAGAATTAATTATTGAAAAATTGCGAGATGAGAAATTGAACAAGTTGGATGTAGGAGAGGGCCATGATAATCTCGCTCGTCTCTATCAAGAAGGCTACCATGTGTGTCATGTTCACTTTGGAAGTTCTCGTAAAGAAGAAGATTGTCTATTTTGTCTATCGTTTTTAAACAAACAAAACACATAAACAATTGACTGATGCCACTCCATAAGTGGGGTCAGTCTTTTGTTTTCCTTGGGGGTAACAATTATGGAACTATGGTTAAAGGATGACGAACGACTTGATTATTTATTGGCAGAAGATTTACGTATCATACAAAGTCCTTCTGTCTTCTCTTTTTCTTTGGATGCAGTATTGCTATCAAGATTTACATATGTCCCGATTAAAAAAGGGAAAATTATAGATATGTGCTCAGGAAATGGAGCAATTCCATTATTTCTAAGTGCTCGGACAAAAGCCGAAATCATAGGTGTTGAATTACAAGAAAGGCTAGCAGATATGGCTACAAGAAGTGTTCAGTTCAATAACCTTGTAGAACAAATTACAATGATGACAGCGGATGTAAAGGGTATTGCTAAAAAGCTTGGTTCTGAAAAATTTGATGTTGTTACTTGTAACCCGCCCTATTTTCCAGCTCATGAGGCAAGTGAGAAAAATTTAAAAGAGCATTTGGCAATTGCTCGACATGAAATTCATCTTACCTTGGAGGAGGCAGTTCAATCTGCTAGCGAATTATTAAAACAAGGTGGAAAGGCTTCCTTTGTTCATCGTCCTGGTAGACTTCTTGATATTGTAACTTCGATGAGGGCTAATCGTTTAGAGCCTAAAAGAATTCGTTTTGTCTATCCAAAAGAAGGAAAGGAAGCAAATACATTGCTGATTGAAGGTATAAAAGATGGAAAGCCAGACTTGAAGATATTACCTCCTTTATATGTGTACGGAGATGATGGTAAATATACACAAGAAGTAAAAGAGATGTTGTATGGAAAAGAATGAAAAACAGCATACTTTTTACGTGTTAGAATGTAAGGATGGGTCCTATTACGCGGGTTATACGAATGATTTAGTTAAAAGAATAAATGTACATAATGCAGGAAAGGGAGCAAAGTATACACGTGCCAAGCGACCAGTTAGTTGTATATATAGTGAACTGTACGAAACAAAGCAAGAGGCAATGCAAGCAGAGTACGCTTTTAAACAGCTAACAAGAAAACAAAAAATAAATTATATGGGGACAAGTAAATGATGAAATCTCAGAAATCAATTGAGCATGAACAAAGCAGCTGCTTGTATTTAGTTGCAACGCCCATTGGGAATCTAGAAGATATGACGATGAGGGCTATTCGAATACTAAAAGAAGTTGATATTATTGCAGCAGAAGATACAAGAAATACAAAAAAATTGTGTAACTACTTCGAGATTTCTACCCCTCTTATTAGTTATCATGATCATAACCTGCAGTCAGGCGGAGAAAAGCTGATGGAATTGTTAAGAGAGGGTAAACAAATAGCATTAGTAAGTGATGCGGGTCTCCCTTGTATATCTGATCCTGGTGCAGATATTGCTGCTAAAGCAGTAAAAGAAGGATTTGCGATTGTACCGATCCCTGGAGCAAACGCTGCACTAAGTGCTCTAATTGCATCTGGACTTTCAACACAGCCATTTTTCTTTTACGGCTTTTTAAGTCGCAATAAAAAAGAAAGAAAACTGGAAATTGAAAAACTTCAAAATAGACAGGAGTCCATTATTTTATATGAGTCACCACATCGCTTAAAGGAATCATTACGTGATTTACAATCTATTATTGAAGGGACACGTAAAATTGTACTAGCACGTGAGATAACAAAGAGATTTGAAGAGTTTTTAAGAGGTACGATTGACGAAGCTGTAGAGTGGGTGGAGCAGGCTGAGATTCGGGGAGAATTCTGTATAGTATTAGAAGGAAACGAAGATGCGGTAGAATCGAATGAAGAAACACCATGGTGGTCAGAACTAACACTAGAAGAACATGTGGACCATTTAATAGAAGAAAAACAGTGTACGTCAAAGGAAGCTATTAAAGAAGTAGCCATCCAAAGAGGTTTATCTAAAAGAGAAGTTTATCAAAATTATCATGTAGAGTAAAAAAACCGTAAACTTATAAAGTTTACGGTTTTTTTTCTAATTATTTTAAGTTACTTTGAATCTCTTTAATTAGTAATTCTGCACCTTCTGCACTTAGAATCAGTTTTCCGCCAACTAGACGTAGGTTGTCATCTGATACCTCACCAGTTACAGCACAAGTCATATTTGGCATATATTTTTTTAGGATGATTTTATCATCATCTACATAAATTTCTAATGCATCTTTTTCAGCAATACCCAGCGTGCGACGTAATTCAATTGGAATAACTACACGACCTAATTCATCAACTTTACGTACAATACCTGTAGATTTCATAAAAAATTATTCTCCCCTCAAGAGTGCATATTTTTCGCCAAGATTCGACATAAACCTCTTTTATGTAATATATCATACCAAGTACTGCCATTTTCGTCAATAATTAATGCTTTAGCGAAAGAGAGTAATATAATATTATTTTGATATTTAAATTAGTTTTTAATAAAAAATCCATTCTTTTAAAGGAAAATAGGAATTATTTTGATATATTATCTAGTTTTTTGAAGTTTGCTGTTTGGTAATTTTCATTCGACAAACATGAATAAATGAATTGATTGAAACAAACTCTTCATTTAGATAGAATAAAGAATAAAGAGAATCAACATTGGAGGCATCTTTACATTGAAAGATCAACAGAAAACATTCTATTTAACAACGCCTATTTATTATCCGAGTGGAAAATTTCACATTGGAACCGCGTATACAACCGTTGCTTCCGATGCAATGGCCAGATATAAAAGACTTAGGGGATATGAAGTTCGTTTCCTAACAGGAATGGACGAGCACGGTCAAAAAATTCAAGAAAAAGCACAGGAGGCAGGAAAAGAGCCTCAAATTTATGTAAATGAAATTGCAGAAGCGGCCAAAAAGGTATGGGCTTTAATGGATATTTCTTATGATGATTTTATCCAAACTACAGAAGAACGTCATACAAAAATAGTAGAGAAAATATTCCAGAAATTCTTGGATAATGGGGACATTTATAAGGGAGAATATGAAGGGTGGTATTGTACACCTTGTGAGTCTTTCTTTACTGAAACGCAGTTAATAGAAGGAAACTGTCCAGACTGTGGTCGTCCTGTTCAAAAAGTGAAGGAAGAATCATACTTCTTTAATATGAAAAAATATGCGGACCGTTTATTGGCATATTATGAGCAAAACGTGGAATTTATAGAGCCAGAATCTAGAAAAAATGAAATGGTCAATAACTTCATTAAACCGGGCTTAGAAGATTTGTCAGTATCAAGAACGTCCTTTGATTGGGGTATTAAAGTTCCAGGAGATCCTAAGCATGTAATCTATGTATGGGTGGATGCCTTGACTAATTATATTACCTCACTTGGTTATTTATCAGATGATGATTCTCTTTTCCAAAAGTTTTGGCCTGCAGATGTCCATGTAGTAGGGAAAGACATCGTCCGTTTCCATACAATTTATTGGCCTATATTCCTAATGGCATTAGATTTACCATTGCCTAAGAAGGTTTTTGCTCATGGATTTATCATGATGAAAGACGGTAAAATGTCTAAATCGAAAGGAAACGTTGTATACCCAGAAATGTTAGTAGAACGTTATGGATTAGATGCAACACGTTATTTCCTACTGCGTGAACTTCCTTTTGGTCAAGATGGAGTATTTTCCCCTGAATCGTTCGTAGAGAGAACAAACTTTGACCTTGCAAATGATTTAGGGAATTTGTTGAATAGAACTGTTTCAATGATTAATAAATATTTCGATGGTAAAATTCCAGTAAGTCAAAGTGAACCGACAGAGTTTGATGAAACGTTACAGGGATTTACAAAGGAAACAATTGATAAATATGAAGCAAATATGGAAAAAATGCAGTTTAGTTTAGTGCTTGGGGATTTATGGGCTTTAGTATCACGTACAAATAAATATATTGATGAAACTCAACCATGGGTACTTGCAAAAGACGAAGCAACTAAAGGGCAACTGGCTTCAGTTATGACACATTTAGCAGAAAGTCTTCGACAAATTGCAACACTTGCCCAACCATTTATGACGAATAGTCCGAAACAAATTGCAGAACAAGTTGGTTTTACAGTAGATTATTTGCAATGGGACTATTTAGGTTCATTTAATGTTATTAAAGATGGTACTTCAGTAATAAAAACAGGAATTCCTATTTTCCCACGGTTAGATGTAGATGTAGAAGTTGCTTATATTCGTGAACAAATGAGGGGCTCTGTTCAAACACCTCAGGAAGAGGAAGAATCTCAAACAGAAGAAATTTCAATCGATGACTTTTTCAAGGTGGACTTACGCGTTGCAACTGTTTTATCGTGTGAGGCCGTACCTAAAGCAGATAAATTACTAAAGCTGCAACTAGATATGGGATATGAAAAGCGTCAAGTAATTTCTGGGATTGCCCAACATTACAAGCCTGAAGACGTTATTGGTAAAAAAGTAATTGTAGTAGCAAATTTAAAACCTGTGAAGTTAAGAGGAGAGTTATCTCAAGGAATGATTCTTGCAGGTGAAAAAGATGGATATTTGACACTTGCTACAGTGGATGAAAAACTTGAAAATGGTGCTCAAGTGAAATAATCGTTAAAATAGACCTGTCGTATTACAGACAGGTCTTTTGATTTAAAATAATATTTTCAAATACTATTTTAGAGGTCATTTATAAAACTAAACCTTATCAAAGTTGAATAAATTCAAAATAGGTATTCTTTTAATAGTATTGCAAAGAATAGAAAATAACCACTAATAGGTAAGGGGAAGATAAAATGTTTATTGATACACATGTACATTTAAATGCAGATCAGTACGAGGAAGATTTACAAGAAGTGATTAATCGTGCACTAGAAGCTAATGTAAAAAAAATGGTCGTTATTGGTTTTGATCGTATCACGATTGAAAGAGCTATGGAGTTAGTAGAGCAGTATTCTTTTATCTATGCTGTAGTGGGATGGCATCCTGTGGATGCAATTGATTGTACAGAAGAGGACTTAAAATGGATTGAAGAACTTGCAGCACACGAAAAGGTTGTTGGTATAGGGGAAATGGGCCTAGATTATCATTGGGACAAATCTCCTAAAAATGTTCAACAGATATTGTTTCGAAAACAAATACGGTTAGCCCAAAAAGTAAAATTACCGATTATTATCCATAATCGTGATGCAACTGAAGATGTGATTCGTATTCTACAAGAAGAAGAAGCACATATTACAGGAGGTATCATGCATTGTTATGGAGGGAGTGTTGAAACGGCAAAGCAATGTATAGAGATGAATTTTATGATATCCCTTGGTGGACCGGTAACTTTTAAAAATGCAAAGAAACCAAAAGAGGTAGCAACAAAAATTCCATTAGAAAATTTACTAATTGAAACAGATGCACCTTATTTAACTCCGCACCCTTATCGAGGAAAAAGAAATGAACCAGCTCTTGTGACACTAGTTGCGGAAGAAATAGCACGTCTAAAAGGAATTTCAATAGAAGAGGTGGCAGAAGTAACTACTAAAAATGCGGAATTATTCTTTGGTATAACGGAATAAAAAAGTACTAATATTAAGAAGATATTTTATATGTCCTAAATTTCAAAAAAAACCTTAACTGTTGACAACCTCTTTGGGACTCTATATAATCACTTCAGTGAACAAGGAGGCGTTTTTCATGTCAAATAATTCCATGAAAAACCTGTTCTTTCATTCATTGAGGAGCAAGCAAACCTTAGTAACTGTAGTATCTTTACTATTGTTTCTTGCAGTAGTTTCTTTCGTTTTATTCGAAGGAACAAAGAAAACTGTTGCTTTAACAGTTAATGGTGAACAACAAGATATATTAACGCATGCAAATACAGTTGGTGAATTATTAGATAGTCATCAAATAGTAGTAGCCAAGGAAGACTTTTTACATCCCTCAGTGAACACATCAATCGAAAATAATTTGTCGATTGAGTGGGAGCAGGCAAGACAAATAGAAATCACAGTAGATGGTGAAATTCAAACACTTACAACTACTGATGACTTAGTTTCAGAAATACTCGCAAAGGCAAATGTTTCAGTTACTGAACATGATGCGATAACACCTGCTGCAGATGCAGAGGTTGGACCTAAAAACAAAATTGCTATTGAAAAAGCATTTGAAGTAACGCTTTTAGATGGTAATGAAGAGAAGAAGGTATGGTCCACTTCGACTACGGTCGCTGACTTTTTAAAACTATATAACATTCAATTGAGTGAATTCGACCGAGTAAAACAGAAAATGGATGAATTAGTAGTCCCGAATTCTGAAATACAAGTAGTGCGAGTAGAAAAGGTCACCGATGTAGTTGAGGAAGAAACAAACTTTGCGGTAGAAACGAAAAAAGAAGACTCGCTACTAAAAGGGAAAGAAAAAGTAGTACAAGATGGTGTAAATGGAACTGTTTCACGGACTTATGAAGTAGTGAAAGAAAACGGTAAAGAGGTCTCTCGTAATATGGTGAACGAGAAGATTATTAAAGAGCCAACCAAAAAAGTGGTGGCAGTCGGAACGAAAGTCGTGACTGCTAGTGTTTCACGTGGAGCAAATTCGTCAGCAACTCCATCCACAGGGAAAGAATTTTATGTCACAGCAACTGCTTATACTGCTAGTTGTAACGGTTGTTCTGGCGTAACTGCAACAGGGGTTAACTTGAAATCTAATCCAAATTTGAAGATTATTGCAGTAGATCCTGGTGTTATTCCACTGGGCTCAAAAGTATGGGTAGAAGGCTATGGTTATGCGGTAGCTGGAGATACTGGTGGAGCTATCAAAGGAAATAAGATTGACGTATTTATGCCCTCTAAATCGAAGGCATATGACTTTGGTCGTCAAAAAGTACGCGTGAAAGTTTTAAACTAACTTTAATAGCTTTCCCTTTCGTTGATTGGGAAAGCTTTTTTGCGTTATGATAGATATAGTGGTGGAAAAACGGAAAAGAGGAAAACCAGTTGCAAATAAAAGAAATAATAGTTGTTGAAGGAAAAGATGATACAACAGCTATAAAACGTTCTGTAGAAGCAGATACTATTGAAACGAATGGTTCAGCTATATCTAAAGAAACACTTATAAAAATCCAACATGCTCAAGATAAACGTGGTGTCATTGTATTTACTGATCCAGATTACCCAGGAAGACGAATTCGCGCTATTATTGAAGAGCAGGTTCCGGGTGTGAAACACGCATTTTTGTCCAAAGAAAAAACAATAGCAAAAAATGGAAAAGGATTAGGAATCGAACACGCAAAGGACGAAGATATTCGCGCCGCTCTTTCTAATGTTTATACCCCAAAATCAGACAAAGAAACGTTTATCGAAATACCTCTTTCGATATTAGTTGATGGGCAATTAATTGGCCATCCCCATTCGAAGGAAAGACGAACAAGATTGGGAGAATTATTGAAAATTGGATATACCAATGGAAAACAGCTACAGAAAAGACTATCTATTTTTCAAATTAGTCAACAACAAGTGGAAGAAGCAATTGCACAACTCAATTTGGAGGAAAATAATATATGCAAAAAGATATAGCAACACCAATACGTACACAAGAGATACTAAAGAAATACGGGTTCTCATTCAAAAAAAGCTTAGGGCAAAACTTCTTAATTGACCCGAATATCTTACGTAATATTGTAAGCCATGCTGAACTTACGGTAGAATCTGCTGCAATTGAAATTGGACCTGGTATTGGAGCATTAACGGAGCATTTAGCGAGAACCGCAGGAAAAGTAGTAGCCTTTGAAATTGATCAAAGACTGTTACCTGTTTTAGCAGATACTTTATCACCTTACGACAACGTAGAAATTATTCATGCGGATATTTTAGAAGTGGATGTTCAACAAATGTTTGAAAGTCAGCTTCAAAACTATAAGGATGTTATGGTAGTTGCAAATTTACCATACTACGTAACGACACCGATATTGTTGAAACTGTTGATGGATCGTCTACCTATACGTGGTATGGTTGTTATGATGCAAAAAGAGGTGGCAGACCGAATCACTGCATCCCCCGGAACTAAAGCATATGGTTCTTTGTCTATTGCTATTCAGTACTATATGGAGGCAGAAATAGCAATGATTGTTCCTAAAGCAGTGTTTATGCCACAACCAAACGTAGATTCAGCTGTTATTAAACTTACTCGCCGTGAAGTACCGCCAATTCAAGTAATCGATGAAGAATTCCTATTTAAAGTTTCTCGTGGTTCTTTTGTTCAAAGAAGAAAAACAATTATTAATAATCTACAATCATCACTACCTAACGGGAAAGCGAAAAAAGATATTATCATACAAGCTTTAGGAAAAGCAGGCGTTGATCCAACAAGACGTGGAGAAACATTAAGTATAGAAGAGTTCGGAAAATTATCTAATGAACTATATGAAGAATTTCATTAATTTTACTTGTTACAAAATAAGTAATATTTATAAAAAAGTGAGCATAGCTATTAAATAAAAACGTTGACAACTGTATAGAATGATTGATAAAATATTTTGTTTGACAAAATTTAAAAACGGTGGTAAGATAGTAATCAGTGAGGTGTATGCGAAATGCCAAAAACTTTAGCTGATATTAAGAAGTCATTAGATCATCATTTAGGCAAACGTTTGCAATTAAAAGCAAACGGAGGACGGAAGAAAACAATAGAGCGTGCAGGTGTACTTAGAGAGACATATCATGCAGTATTTGTTATCGATTTGGATCAAGATGAAAACTCTTTTGAACGTGTATCTTATAGTTATGCAGATGTTTTGACCGAAGCAGTAGAAATCACTATTTTTGATGAAGCAAATAATTTGATAGTTGTAAAATGATTTTTTAGAACTTTTATTTCTTATTTTTATAATTTTAAAAACCTCTTTTCTAATTTTTTATTAGAATAGGGGTTTTCTTTTGGATTGCGGACATACTAAAAAAGCTAGTTGTTCCAAAGGAGGATTCACCTATGTCTAGAAAAGGGATAATGTCTAAAGAATTAAAAGAAGAGATAGCCAAAGATCTTGGATTTTATGAGGTAGTCAAAACCGAGGGCTGGGGAGGAATTAAATCACGTGATGCAGGTAATATGGTAAAACGAGCAATTGAAATGGCTGAACAGCAAATGAAATCACCAAAGTAAAGAAGCATATACCATAATTATTCATTGAAGTACTAATGCACACGAGAGACAAAACTAAAGAACAACTAGCACAAAGAAAAGACGGAGCAATCCGTCTTCTCTTTTTTAAATATTTGTGCGTGGAATTTGGATCCATATAATGTGTGGTAACTTAATAAAATCTAGCATAGCTTATCGCCATAATTAATTATTTTAAGGCGGAACAAATTTTTACTTCTGTTTTCAAGATTATCTCTTCTCTACTTACTTTTTTAAGGTCCTGACCAGTTTCTGAAAGTTGTAGAAGGCTATGGAGAGGTAATCTTATAGATTAATAATATAGACTACTATTATAGATTATTAATAAGCTATGCTTTATCTCTGTAATTGTTCAATTATTTTACCAGTTAGGGAAGCTGAATCTCACTTCCGCATACCTGATGCACTGTGTTAAAATAGGGGACAACATATTTGGGAAAAGGAGCAGATGGAATGTATTACGTAAAAGCACCTGCTAAAATAAATCTAACACTAGATGTACTACATAAACGTCCGGACGGTTACCATGAAGTAGAAATGATTATGACTACTGTGGATTTAGCAGACCGTATAGGATTAGAGGTAAGAGAAGATGGAGCTATACATATTTTATCTGTGGATCGCTTTGTTCCAAATGATCATCGGAATCTAGCGTATCAGGCCGCTAAGATTCTAAAAGACATCTATCGAGTGAAACAAGGAGTTTCTATTACAATCGAAAAGAACATTCCCGTAGCAGCTGGGCTAGCTGGAGGTAGCAGTGACGCAGCAGCCACGTTAAAAGGATTAAATGTAATTTGGGAGTTAGGGCTTTCTTTAGATGAACTTGCTGAAATAGGTTCTAAAATAGGTTCGGACGTACCGTTTTGTGTGTACGGAGGAACTGCTTTAGCAACAGGAAGAGGAGAGAAGATACAAGAACTCCCTTCTCCAGCTAATTGTTGGATAGTCCTTGCGAAGCCGACACTTGGGGTATCAACTGCAGACATCTATGGAAATCTAAAAATAAATGAAATAAAACATCCAAACACTGCTCTAATGATTGAATCTATTCAACAGAAAGACTTTGATCTAATGTGTTCTTCTGTCGGAAACGTATTGGAAGATGTAACTCTAAAACTATATCCAGAGGTGGCAGGTTTAAAAGACCAAATGAAAAAATTTGGTGCGGACGCTGTATTGATGAGTGGAAGCGGTCCAACTGTGTTTGGGATAGTCGATCATGAGACAAGAGTCCAAAGAATATATAATGGTCTTCGTGGATTTTGCGACGAGGTATATGCAGTTCGCTTAATGGGTGATAGAGAACCACTTGCTTAAATCCGGATGTTTGTGGTAAGTTTTCTATAAAACATTCGTATTTGGAGGTGAAACTATGAAATGGAAAAGAAGTGAACGGCTTGTAGATATGACTCAATATCTTATGGAGCATCCGCATAAATTAATCCCTTTGACATTCTTTGCTTCTTTATATCAATCTGCTAAATCTTCGATAAGTGAGGATTTAACTATTGTAAAGGAAACTTTTGAAGAGAGAGGCAGAGGTTTACTTGTTACTGTTCCCGGAGCCGCAGGTGGAGTCAAGTTTATACCAACAATGACAGAAGAAGATATCGTAGAAATAGCGCAAGAATTGATGGAACAGCTTTCAAAAGTGGATCGCTTATTACCTGGTGGGTATTTATATATGACGGACCTGTTAGGAAATCCATCGCTGATGAATAAAATCGGTAAAGTATTCGCATCTGCATTTGCTAATGCAAAAATTGATGCGATTATGACGGTAGCTACTAAAGGTATACCAATAGCACATGCAATAGCGAGACATTTAAATGTTCCTGTAGTCATTGTGCGAAGAGATAGTAAAGTAACAGAGGGACCGACAGTTAGTATAAATTACGTATCAGGCTCGGCACGCCGCATCCAAACGATGGTTCTATCTAAAAGAAGTATGGAGAAGGGACAACGTGTTTTAATCACTGACGACTTCATGAAAGTTGGAGGAACGATTAATGGGATGAAAAGTTTATTAGAGGAATTTAATTGTGAGTTAGCTGGAATTGCTGTGCTGGTAGAAGCAGAGCATCAAGGGGAACAATTGGTAAATGATCATTTATCTCTAGTTAAGCTTCACGAGGTCAATGAAAAAGATGGTACAATTGCTTTAACACAAGGGAATTATTTTGAGAAAGGTGGTAACTTAGATGAAAGCAGTATCAACAACTAATGCACCTGCAGCAATTGGTCCGTACGTACAAGGAATGATTGTGAATGGAATATTCTACAGTTCAGGTCAGATCCCATTAACTCCAGCAGGAGAAGTAGTGGAAGGCTCTATTACAGAACAGACTGCGCAGGTTTTTGCTAATTTAGAGGCAGTACTGACAGAAGCTGGCTCGTCTTTAAATCAAGTAGTAAAAACTTTGGTGTTTTTAAAAGATATGAATGATTTCGCTGAATTTAACGAAGCTTATGAAAAACATTTTGCAGGTCACAAACCCGCACGCTCTGCGGTAGAAGTTGCAAGACTACCGAAAGATGTTAAGGTAGAAATCGAAGTAATCGCAGAAGTGTAAAGATTAGCTTAAAGGTGTTTTCCTCGGAGAACGCCTTTTTTATTTGTCTACTTATAGCGCAAGGTTTGTACAAGCAAGAATAAATTATTTAAAATATTAAAAATATTCTTATTTGAAAGAAGGAATTAAGAAGTTTTTGTGGAATAACAAATAGATAGAGATATTTGTAACTTTGAAAAAGGGTGGTGAGAGAATGGAAGTAACGGACGTAAGATTACGTAAAGTAGTGACTGATGGCCGTATGAGGGCTATCGCTTCCATTACGTTGGACAACGAATTTGTTGTGCATGATATTCGAGTAATAGATGGAAATAATGGTTTGTTTGTAGCGATGCCGAGTAAAAGAACGACAGAAGGTGAATTTAGAGATATCGCTCACCCGATTAATGTTGGAACACGCACGAAAATTCAAGAAGCTATTCTATATGCCTATCATTTAAGTAGTGAGGTTGAAGAAAAAGTCGGAGAACCTACTGTATAAAGGAAAAGGAAAAGTAAAAACCATTTCTTTAAAAGGGATGGTTTTTTTTGTTGTCAAATTATTTAATAAAAATAAAAATTATAACACCAAAAAAGCTACCTTTTTCTAGAACTTTAAAAAAACAAGTATAATTTAGACGATTCTTCAAGAAATTCAACTATAGTACTTGTTTTGTCATGTATTTGTCAAGAGATATTTCCTTGAAATCTTTCCTCATTTCGGCTATAGTCAAAAGAGTAAATTAGCCCACGGGAGGGAACTTGAAAAATGACAAATACTTATGCGGTTGTATTAGCTGCCGGTAAAGGTACACGTATGAAGTCTAGTTTGTATAAAGTATTACATCCTGTATGTGGGAAGCCAATGGTAGAACATGTTGTAGCAAATATGGAACAGCTTGGTGTGGAAAAAATCGTAACAATCGTAGGACACGGAGCGGAAGAAGTGCAACGTGGACTAGGGACGAGAAGTGAATATGCTCTTCAAGAAGAACAGCTAGGAACAGCACATGCTGTTTTACAGGCTGAAGAAGTGCTAAAAAATCTAACAGGAACAACTATTGTTATCTGTGGAGATACGCCACTTATCACGGCAAAAACAATGAATGATTTGTTAGAACATCATAACGCAACTGGAGCAAAAGCAACTATTTTAACAGCAATTGCAGAAAACCCAAATGGTTACGGTAGAGTTATTCGTTCTGTGGATGGAAGTGTTCAAAGTATTGTTGAACAAAAAGATGCTACTACAGAGGAACAGCTTGTACGTGAGATTAATTCAGGGACGTATTGTTTTGACAATGAAGCACTATTTAAATCATTAAAGTTAGTTAATAATAATAATGCACAAGGTGAATATTACTTACCAGATGTAATTGAAATCTTACAAAAAGAAAATGAAATTATTTCAGCATATGCTGCAAGGGACTTCGAGGAAATTCTAGGCGTAAATGATCGCATTGCTTTATCTCAAGCAGAAGAGACTATGCGTTTACGTATTGCAAGGCATCATATGCGTGAAGGCGTCACAATCATCGACCCGAGAAATACATACATCAGTAGTGAAGCTGTTATTGGAGCAGATACAGTTATTCAACCTGGAGTTATCATTGAAGGAAAAACAACAATTGGCATGAACTGTACGATTGGTCCGAATAGCCATATCGTATCAAGTGTAATTGGTGATGAAACAACGATACACTCATCAGTTGTATTATCTAGTGAAGTTGGAGACCATGCCTCTATTGGTCCGTTTGCCCATATTCGTCCTCAATCCGATGTTGGAGATGATGTGAAGATTGGTAACTTTGTAGAAGTGAAAAAGTCCACAGTAGGCAATGGAAGTAAAATTTCTCATTTAAGCTACATGGGAGATGCTTCGATTGGAGCAAACGTCAATGTTGGTTGTGGAACTATTACAGTGAATTATGATGGAAAAAATAAATTTATCACAAAGATTGAAGACGATGCCTTTATTGGTTGTAATTCTAACTTAGTAGCACCAGTAACGATTGGTAAAAAAGCATATATAGCTGCAGGCTCAACTATTACAAAGGATGTACCTGGTGAAGCACTTGCAATTGGTAGAGCACGACAGGAAAACAAAGATGGTTACGTTAACAAACTAAATCTAAAATAACCCATTATCCAGGAGGATTATCATGCCAGAACAATATGCAAATTCGAAGTTGAAAATTTTTACACTAAATTCCAATAAGGAATTAGCAGAAGAAATCGCAAAAGAAGTAGGAGTACCTCTAGGTAAAAGTACAGTAACTAGATTTAGTGATGGTGAAGTACAGATTAATATCGAAGAAAGTATCCGCGGATGTGATGTATTCATTGTTCAATCAACTTCAGGTCCTGTTAATGAGCATTTAATGGAATTATTAATTATGCTTGATGCACTAAAACGAGCTTCAGCTCGCACAATTAGTGTGGTAATCCCTTACTATGGATATGCACGCCAAGACAGAAAGGCACGTGCTCGTGAACCAATTACAGCTAAACTTGTAGCGGATCTACTAACAACTGCAGGTGCAACTCGTGCGATCGTTCTTGATTTACATGCTCCTCAAATTCAAGGATTCTTTAATATTCCGATAGATCATTTAGTTGCTGCTCCAATATTATCCGATTACTTCTTAGGTAAGAACTTTGATCCAGCGGAGTTAGTAATTGTTTCTCCTGATCATGGTGGAGTAACGCGTGCCCGTAAAATGGCAGATCGTTTAAAGGCACCGATCGCGATTATTGATAAACGTCGTCCACGACCAAACGTGGCAGAGGTTATGAATATTGTAGGTAATGTAGAAGGAAAAACGGCTATTTTAATCGATGATATTATTGACACAGCTGGAACAATCTCTATCGCAGCTGCTGCATTGATGGAAAGCGGAGCAAAAGAAGTTTATGCTTGCTGTACACACCCGGTTTTATCTGGACCGGCTATTGAACGTATCGATAACTCAGTTATTAAAGAGCTAGTAATTACAAACTCTATTCAATTAGCGGAAGATAAAATGTCACCAAAGATTAAAGAATTGTCTGTTGCTAAGTTATTGGGCGATGCAATTGTAAGAGTTTTCGAAGAGAAATCAGTTAGCACGTTATTTGATTGATCTCAGAAATGTTTGAATTTTGCCGAAGATGGGTATTTATATTTATAGAACACACTTCGGGAGGATTGAGAATATTATGAGTACAGTTGTAAAAACACAAAAGCGTGATAAAAAAGAGAATGCAAAGCTTCGAAACAGTGGATTTATCCCAGCGATTGTATACGGCTTTGAACTAGAATCCCAGTCCATTGCAGTTAATGAAAAAGACTTCGTAAAAACACTTCGTGAGGTTGGTCGTAATGGTGTTATAAAACTTGATGTTGATGGTAAATCAGTAAACGTAGTGTTGAGTGATTATCAGATGAATATTCTAAAAGGACAAATGATTCATGCAGACTTTTTGGCGATCAATATGAAAGAAGAGTTAGAAGTAAATGTTGCGGTTAATGTGACGGGAGATTCAGTTGGTGTTTCAGAGGGTGGTATGCTTCAACAGCCAAATCGTGAAATTACCATTACAGTGAAACCTTCAGATATTCCGGATAGTATTGATATTGACGTGTCTAGCATGGCTATTGGAGATACATTAACGGTTGCAGATGTTAGAGATAAAGTTGGATATCCAATATCGAACGATGACGATTTTACATTAGTTACAGTTTCAGCACCTCGAGTGGAAGCAGAAACAGAGGAAACTGAGACTGAGTCAGAGACAGAAGAAACAACAGAAGAATAATTAAACAAAAGAGGTTGTCCTAAGGCAACCTCTTTTGTTTTGAATATGGTAAGATTAATAAAAACTTGTAATAAAGGAATGGAACGAAAATGAAAATTATCATTGGTCTTGGAAACCCTGGAAAACAATATGAAGGTACTCGCCATAATATTGGGTTTCATGTAATTGATGAACTTTCTAATCGATTAAATATACCACTTACACAGTCTAAGTTTAATGGGATGTTTGGAATCGGTCATATCGGTACGGAAAAGGTTATGCTTTTAAAACCATTAACGTATATGAACCTGTCGGGTGAATGTATTGTACCTATGATGGATTACTACGAAGTGAATGATGATGAAATAGTCGTTATTTATGATGATTTAGACTTACAGGTTGGAAAGCTACGTCTAAGACAAAAAGGTAGTGCAGGTGGACATAATGGTATTAAATCGATCATCCAACACTTAGGTTCCCAAGAATTTAATCGAATCCGCATTGGAGTGGACCGTCCTAATAACGGGATGAAGGTTCCCGACTATGTACTATCTAAATTTAATGAAAATGAAAAAATAGAAATTATACAGGCCGTGAAGAATAGTGCAGATGCTTGCGAAGATTGGTTTGGAAAAAAATTTTTAGATGTAATGAATACATACAATGGTGCATAAAAAGTGAAGAACAGGTCTATACTTCCTAAAAAGGAGGTTTTTATGGCCATGCCAATACGTTATAAATGTCGCCATTGTGAAACAGAAATCGGGCAGTTGCCATTTGATAGCATAGATGACCAGTTTTTAAAAAAACATGAGATTACTCAAGAAGAACAACATATATATATTAAAAATGGAGCAGAGGGAGATTTCACTGTGCAATGTATTTGTGAAGAGTGTCAGGATTCCCTTCAAAAGTTCCCAAATTACTATGCTTTAAAAAAATGGATACAGTAGTAATGCTTTGGCACGATTTCGTGCACAAAGCCTTTTTCTATTTAGATTGGGGGTACACAGATGGAACCTTTAAGTAATTTATTGATTGAAGATACACAAATACAAAAGCTAGTAAAAGAGTTAGAGAGTGGTAGAGACCAACAGCTAATAACAGGTCTTACTTCTAGTGCTAGAGCAGTTTTTACTAACATGTTATATAGAACACGGGAGAAAGCTATACTGATTGTAACGCCTAACCTCCTTCATGCTCAAAAACTAACTGAGGATTTAGTAAAACTAATTGGTGAGGACCTTGTGCGATTATATCCGGCGGATGAGCTAATTGCAGCTGATATATCTATTACTAGTCCTGAACTTCGTGCACAAAGACTAGAAGCATTAGACCACATGTTAACACACGATAAGGGTGTTTATGTTGTTCCTATCGCTGGTCTTAAAAAGCATATGCCAACTAAGAAAGACTGGCAAGCTAGTAGCATGTCTATTACGGAAGGTGAAGAAATTAGTTTAGATTCCTTTTTACAAAGACTGGTGAATATGGGATATGTACGACAGCCAATGGTTACTGCTCCTGGAGAATTCGCTTTACGAGGCGGAATTATTGATATCTATCCATTATACCTAGAAAATCCTATTCGTATTGAATTGTTTGATACAGAGGTTGACTCCATTCGTACATTTTCTGCTGAAGATCAGCGCTCGTTAGAAAAGAGGAAAGATATACGAATCTTACCAGCCACCGAATACGTACTAACCGATGAAAAGAAAATTCTTCTAGCCCACAAGTTAGAAGAGGCACTAGCGGAGAGTTTGGAGAAAGTTAAAATTCCTGAAGTGAAAGATCTTTTCTATCAAAATATTCAACAAGATATTGAGTTGTTAAAGCAAGGTGAGCAACCAAAAGAATATATGAAGTATGTGTCTTTACTGGAAGAGAGTAATAGTTTTTTAGGAAACTATTTTAACGAAAATGGAATGGTTTTATTTGACGAGCTTGGCAGAGTTCAAGAAGTGACAGAGACACTAGAAAGAGAAGAAAATGATTGGATTCTTTCTTTATTAGAAGAAGGAAAAACTGTACATCGGGTAAAACCTTCTTTCCGTCTTAAAGAAATTATTCAGATGTTTTCTAACGAAAAGTTGTACTTTTCTTTGTTTTCTCGTACTTTTTCGGGAATTACGATTAAAAAGAATATTAGTTTTTCATGTAAACCAATGCAAAATTTCCATGGTCAAATGCATTTATTAAAAAATGAAATGGAGCGATTTACCCAAGGAAAGTTCCGCTTATTTATACTTGCAGATGGCAAAGAACGTATCCAAAAAATACACGCAGTGTTAGAAGATTACGAGATTACTTCTCAAATTGGTGCTACTGAGGGTGATATGAAATCACCTGGTATTTTTATCGTGGAGGGTGATCTAGAAGCTGGTTTTGAACTTCCATTACAACGAATTGCAGTTATTACCGATTCCGAACTTTTTAAACAAAAGCATAAGAAAAAAGCGAGAGCTCAAAAGGTAACGAATGCTGAGCGTATCAAAAGTTACTCCGAGATAAAACCTGGAGATAATGTTGTACATATACACCATGGTATTGGGAAATATATTGGAATTGAAACATTGCTTGTTAATGGTATTCATAAAGACTATCTTCATATCCGTTATCGTGGGGAGGATAAACTATTTGTTCCAGTAGATCAAATAGATCTTATTCAAAAATATGTTGCATCTGGCGAAAAGGATCCAAAGCTTCATAAGCTGGGTGGTGCAGATTGGAAGAAGACCAAAACAAAGGTTTCAGCAGCAGTCCAAGACATTGCTGATGAGCTAATAAAGCTATATGCCAAACGAGAAGCAGAAGTTGGATATGCATTTGAACCAGATAGTGAAATGCAGCAGTCCTTTGAAGCGGCATTTCCATACGAGGAAACGGATGACCAACTTCGTACTATTCAAGAAGTGAAAAAAGATATGGAAGAAGCTCGACCGATGGATCGCCTTGTCTGCGGTGATGTAGGTTACGGTAAAACGGAGGTAGCAATACGAGCGGCATTTAAAGCTGTCATGGAAGGAAAACAGGTGGCTTTTCTATGTCCTACAACTATATTGGCACAACAACATTATGAAACAATGATAGAGCGCTTTCAAGATTTTCCGATTGAAATAGGTTTACTAAGCCGTTTCCGAAACAAAAAACAACAAAGTGAAACGATTAGTGGATTGAAAAAAGGATTAGTAGATGTTGTAGTAGGTACACATCGAATTCTCTCTAAAGATGTGGAGTATCACGATTTAGGTCTTCTTGTTGTAGATGAGGAACAACGATTTGGTGTAAAACATAAAGAACGGATTAAGCAACTGAAAACAAATGTAGATGTCATGACTTTAACTGCTACACCTATACCTCGTACATTACATATGTCGATGATTGGTGTACGTGACCTATCTGTCATTGAAACTCCCCCCAAAAATCGTTTTCCAGTTCAAACGTACGTGATGGAACAAAATGGTGCTCTAGTTCGAGAAGCGATTGAAAGGGAACTTGCACGTGGGGGACAGGCATTTTATCTGTATAATCGGGTAGAAGATATTACGAGAAAAGTGGACGAAATACAAATGTTAGTACCGACTGCTAGAGTAGGGTTTGCACATGGTCAAATGAGTGAAACGGAGCTAGAGTCCATTATTATCAGCTTTATAGAGGGAGAATACGATGTCTTAGTTACTACGACCATTATTGAAACAGGCATTGATATTCCAAATGTAAATACACTTATTATTCAAGATGCAGATAAAATGGGGCTATCACAATTGTATCAATTAAGAGGTCGTGTAGGTCGCTCCAATCGTGTTGCTTATGCTTATTTAATGCATCAACGAGATAAGGTATTGACAGATGTGGCAGAAAAAAGATTGCAGGCTGTTAAAGAATTTACAGAGCTTGGTTCTGGGTTTAAGATTGCTATGCGAGACTTGTCTATTCGAGGTGCTGGAAACTTACTGGGTTCTCAACAACATGGATTTATAGACTCAGTAGGGTTTGATCTTTATACACAAATGTTGGAGGATGCAATTGCGGAAAAACGTACTGGTATTAAAAAAGAGGATTTACCAGACATAGAAATAGCACTCTCTACTGATGCTTATATTTCTGATGAATACATCCCGGATGGTTATCAAAAGATTCAAATGTACAAACGGGTAAAAGCAATGGAAAAAGAAGAAGAGTACTTCGACCTCATAGATGAATTACAAGACCGGTTTGGAGATATACCTCTCGAGGCAGAAACGTTACTACGTATTGCACGTATGAAAATTTGGGGTATAGCAGTAGGTGTAGAGTCTATTAAAGAAATAAATAAAATTATTTCGATTTCTTTAAATGCAGAGGGAACTAAAGCTATAGATGGAGCAAAACTGGTAGAAGAATCTATGAAATACGGACGTGCGGTTGGCTTTAATATGGATAATGGCAGTCTTGTACTGACTATTGATGAACGTAAAACAGGTAAATTCAATTCATTCGATGTATTAGAAGATATGGTTAGATTATTACCGGAAGCAAAAAAAGAAATAGCAGACGTCAAATAGCTCTTTGCATATTTTTTGGTAATATGATGCATACTATGGCAGAAATGAACTTTAATTTCCAATCTGTCGAAAGTGAGGCATATTACATGAAAGCAACAGGCATCGTACGTCGTATTGATGATTTAGGTAGAGTGGTAATTCCGAAAGAAATACGTCGAACCCTTCGTATCCGAGAAGGAGATCCATTGGAAATTTTTACGGATCGAGAAGGAGAAGTAATTTTAAAAAAATATTCACCTATTAGTGAGCTCGGAGATTTTGCGAAGGAATATGCGGATACTTTATATGAAACTTTAGGAACCCCTGTATTAATAAGTGATCGTGATGAAATGATTGCAGCAGCTGGGTTATCAAAGAAGGATTACTTGAATCGCAGACTAAGTCCAGATGTAGAAGACATTATTAGTAAGCGCTCTATTGTAATGGAGAAACATGAAAACTCGGTTGAATGGGTTCCTGGAGTAGTAGAAACAGTTAAATCTTATTGTATTGCACCCATTATTGCTTCGGGAGATCCAATAGGCGCTGTATTTATTATTTCAAAAGTACACTTTATTGGAGAATCTGAGCTAAAGTCAATTGAGACAGCTGCAAACTTTTTGGCAAAACAAATGGAAAGTTAAAAAAGTCTTCCTCTTCTACAAAAGAGGAAGACTTTTTTTGTTTTAGGTTCAATGAGATTAAGTTAATTGAGAAATAATAGTGAAAAGTAATTAAATAAAGACCTAGGGCATGACGGCAAGTTAGACCGTTGGTAAATACTACTGATTTCCGTTTCAGTTGGACGCTTTCCGCGGGCACGGCTTCAATCTCCTCGTCACTACGTTTCTGCGGGGCTTTCAGCTCGTGCTGTTCCCGCCGGAGTCGCCACCTTTCACTACAATCAATGGATGAGTAGAACGCAACAATTAGATTTAGCAAAGCCTATCGCTTAAAAATAGGTATTTGACTATTGAATTATAGATACTATTCTGTAATGGAGGAGGAAGAGAAATAGTTAGTGTCTATCTAATAAAGTATCGAAATAGCGAACGAAATTGCATCTTCGAGAGTTTACTCAATGAATTAGAATGTATCTTTTCTTTCATTATACAAAAATATACTAAAGCAGTTCCTGTAGTTGTAGAAGGGCGACGCATAGACAATCGCCATAAAATTACCGCGAAAAGTAATATTGGTCATGACGTCAGTCATGACCAATATTTCTCTAAAATAATCGGTTATAGTATAGCGAAGGTCTGTCCAATAGCACTTCGAAAACGCAAGAAACTGATTCATTTTGACCTAAAAGACTGGGTTTCTTTACATGGTTTATCTATTTTGATAAAAGCAAAGTACGCCTTTCCCTGAAATCCTTCCAGCGCTTTTCACAACTAAACGGGCGCCTTTCGCATTTCTTATAGTGTCTAGTCTCCAGCGCCTTGCACCTCGAGACGTTTCAGAATGTCGGATAAAGGCAAAGTACGCCTAGCCATTCTTCCAACGCTTTTCGGTGCAAACATAGGCGCTTGCGCTTTTCTAGAGTATAATATTCCTATCGTATTATGGGAGTAGGATTGGTTATGGGTAATGACTGGAATATGAAAACTTATATGAAGGGTGCAGCTATGCTGACGATTGCGGCTATTATCGTCAAATTGCTTAGTGCCGTTTACCGGGTGCCTTTTCAAAATTTAGTGGGGGATGAAGGATTTTATATTTATCAACAAGTGTATCCGTTCATCGGCATTATCACTACTTGGACTTCATTTGGTTTCGCAGTAGCTTTGTCTAAAATTTTGTCGGACTATAAAGTACTTGGGAAAGACTATGCTATTCCAAGGGTAAAGAGGATTGCTTTTTATTATATTGGATTTATTTCTATTATATTTTTTATTTTATTGTTTATGGGAGCTGGGTTCCTTGCGAAAGCTATGGGTGATGCAAATCTTGCCCAGTTATTGAAAGCTGGATCCTACGTAATTTTACTGATGCCAATGCTTGCTGTACTAAAGGGAGACTTTCAATCAGATGGTCGAATGCAGCCGGTCGCTTATGCGCAAGTGGTGGAGCAGGCGGTTCGTGTTTTTGTCATTTTATTTGGTACGTGGCTTATCATTTCCAATAGTTTTGATTTATATAAAGCTGGAAGTATGGCTATGTACGGTGCAGTAGCAGGAGAACTTGCGGGTGTCATACTACTTTCCTCTATTTATTGGAAATCAATGAAACGACCAAAGAAGGAAACGGTTAAACGAGATGATGTTCCAATTTGGACAATTGTAAAAAATTTAACACTTATTAGTATAAGTGCTAGTATCAGTGCATTACTATTCTTACTGTTTCAGCTGGTCGATTCGTTTACGGTTTTTCAGTCTCTTGTAGAAAGTGGAATGGATAAACATCTGGCAATGGAGAAAAAAGGAGTCTATGATAGAGGGCAACCGCTTGTCCAATTAGGGATTGTCATAGCCTCTACACTTTCCTTAGCTATCGTTCCATTAGTAGCACATCGGATGGGAAAAGGTTCAGGTAGAACAGCCGTCCCATTCATGCAACTAACGTATCGCGTAGCTTTTACGTTTGGAGTTGCTGCAGCGATGGGGTTAATTGTTGTACTCCCATACGTCAATGAGATGCTATTTCAAACAAAAGAGGAATCTACGACTTTAATGGTTTTTTCTTTTCAAATTGTATGGATGTCTTTAATTCTTACTTTAATGGCTATGCTACAGGGAAGTGGAATGGTAAAGATTCCTACACTTTTCTTGTTGCTCGGGGTCTTGAGTAAGTGGCTATTAAATAGCATACTAGTTCCTACATATGGAGTATTAGGAGCAGCTATCTCAGGGAATATTAGTTTAGCGATTATCTATGTGTTAATGTGTTATTATTTTAAAAAGACTTGGAATATCCAATTTGCTCCAGCAGTTTTCTATAAAGGAATTTTAAAAGCATCTATTTTGATGATAGTGTGTGTGGTAGCTTATATAATATTAGGAGATGCTGTATTATTTGATAATCTCTCTAGTAGAATTCAATCGATTGTAATTTCGCTAACTGCAGTTATGCTCGGTGCCACAGTTTTTTTAGTAAACATAGCAAAAAAACGTGTGATAGCAGAAAAAGAGTGGTTTTTATTGCCATTTGGCAGAAGGATGGCTACTTTTCAGCTTTGGTTAAATAAAGAAAAGTAAGGTTGTGAGTAAAATGAATGAAATTACGATAATTGGCCTTGGAGCAAGTGATTTAGAACAGTTGCCATTAGGTATATATAAAAAGTTAAAGTCCGCCCAATATTTATATGTTCGAACGGAGCAACACCCAGTTTTGGAGGAATTAAGATCAGAAGGCCTATCCTTTACAAGTTTCGATGCTATATATGAAAAAAATGACCAGTTCGAAGATGTCTATCAAGAGATTGTACGCCAACTTCTAGAGTTAGCAAAGGAGCATTCAATTATATACGCTGTACCTGGTCATCCGTTAGTTGCCGAACAAACAGTACAGCTTTTAATAGAAGCAGAAAAACAAGAGAAGGTTAAAATCCGTATAGAAGGTGGCCAAAGTTTTCTAGACCCCATTTTTGGTGCTTTGCGAATTGATCCAATTGAAGGTTTTCAATTACTTGACGGTACTAGCTTCAAGCGAGATGAAGTTCAAATGAATGCACATGTGCTTATTGGACAGGTATATGACGCATTTAGTGCGTCTGAAGTAAAGCTGACACTAATGGAAAAATATCCTGATGATTATGAAGTAACGATTGTCACTGCTGCAGGATCTACTGCCGAAAGTTTAACGAAAGTTCCATTATTTGAATTGGACCGAGTGATGAAGTTAGATAATTTAACTACCTTATATGTTCCTCCAATTCATGAAAAAGAAAATCGCTTAAAAGAGTGGCAAACTCTTCGTCAAATTGTAGCAGAACTGCGTGGTCCTAACGGGTGTCCTTGGGATAAGGAACAAACACATACAACTTTAAAGAAGTATGCCATAGAAGAGGTGTATGAGCTTCTGCAAGCGATTGACGAGGAAGATGATGATCATATCGTAGAAGAGTTAGGCGACGTCCTGTTACAAGTATTTTTACATGCCCAAATAGGGGAAGATAACGGATACTTTAGTATGGAGGATGTATTGAACTCTATTGCAGACAAGATGATTCGTAGGCACCCTCATGTATTTGGTAATGTAAAAGCAGATAACACAGAGGATGTTCTGCGTAATTGGCAACAAATAAAATCCGAAGAAAATAGAAATTCTGCGGATTCATTGTTAGAAGGGGAAATGCGAACTGATTCATCCCTACTTACTTCTTTTAATTATCAAAAAAAAGTTGCGAAGATAGGTTTTGATTGGCCCGATGTTTCTGGTGCTTGGGAAAAGTTCGAGGAAGAATTGGACGAATGGAAGATAGAATTAGCAGAGGGTACGAAGGACACTCAAGTAGATGAATTAGGTGATGTGTTATTCACAATTGTAAATTTAGCTCGTTTTTATAGTTTATCTCCAGAGCAAGCTATGATTCAGGCTAATAAGAAGTTTAAAAGCAGATTCCAATTTATAGAACAGAGTGTAAAGAACGGAAAAGGTGACTTTTCCTATTATACCTTAGAAGAGCTAGACCAATATTGGAAAGATGCAAAAAAATTAGAGGGGTAGTGACCAAAAATGAGATTAGACAAATATTTAAAGGTTTCCAGACTTATAAAGCGTAGAACATTAGCAAAAGAAGTGGCGGACCAAGGTAGAATAACAATTAATGGAAAAGTAGCAAAAGCGAGCTCAGATGTGAAAGCTGGAGATGAATTGTCAATTAGGTTCGGACAAAAAGTGGTAACTGCAACGGTTGATGCGGTTAGAGACTCTGCAAAAAAAGAAGAAGCTTCATTGATGTTTACGATTATAAAAGAAGAGAGATTAGAAAAAGTAGATCCAGAATTTATTGATGATGAAGATTAATAAGAAAAACTGGACAAAAACACTCTAGCTCCTTTAAGATCAAAACCTGTTTCTAACGTTTTCAAAGTGCTTTGGACAAACGTTTTGCTATATGATTACCTAGTGCATTTTTAGTGATATTGGTTGTGACTTCCGTCACATCCAATATCACTTTTTTTTGGTAATCTTATGGCGTTTGTCTGTCCGTCGTCATCCTACAAAGCTAAAAAAACAGGTTAGTGCATGTTTGGATAACTAGGGATAACACACTTGCCTATTCATAGAGGAAGCTCACGAAGAAGTAATTTCGTGACCTACTTCGCTTCTTTACGAAGCAAATACTTACTACTTCTCTTTATTTCCACTAGTAAAAAGAAAGTCTGATTCCTTCATTCATCATGAAATAATCGCATTTCTAAGTCAACAATGATTGCAAATAGTTTTTCCCTACATTAACTGGACTAATCTTATTATCTAAGTGTTAAGCGTTGTAGTGAAAGGTGGCGACTCCGTCAGGATAAGTGAAACAGCGACGTGTTAGCGACGGTGATAGCTCATCTCACCCCGCGGAAAGCTCCACCTGAAATGGAAAATCAGAAGTTTATATTCGGTAGATTTGATCCCTTTATTTCCAAGTGCAATGGAATCCTTAGTAATACCAAATAGAAATTAAATAGTTTCTTATAAAATTAGAAAAAAATCATGGTAGTTGTCATGCTTTTTTTTTATGCGCATACAATAAAGTAGGACAAGGAGAGGAGAGAGTATATATGCAATATCAAGCAGAAAACCAAACTATCACAATTCCATCGGGGGACCACTTGATTTCTCTTAGAAATCGTAAACGTATGGACCTGACATCTGTAAAATCTATTGAAAGATTCGATCAACAAGAATTTTATGTGAGAACTTCTCAAGGTATACTTCACATCAAGGGAGAAGACTTAAAAATTGTCCATCTGGATGTTGATAAAGGATTACTAACACTGGAAGGAATCGTTCGGGCGATGCAATATGATGAAGAGCAAAGTTTAGACGGCGCTAGAGGATTACTTCATAAATTATTCGGATGACACTCTCATTACAATTCTTTAGTCTGTTACTAATGGTCTTTAGTGGGATATTGGTAGGGGCAATAATCGAAGGGACGCGCTTTGTAACGGGAAGTTTCCCTAGGCGTTCCTACGTTTATAAATATCGTATTGTTCTTGAAATATTTGTTTGGATTGCACTTGGACTATGTTCTTTTTTTGTACTTTTTGAAGTACGAGATGGCGTATGGAGAATTTATGATCCGCTTGCGCAAATTGTAGGTATTCTCTTATACGATCAATTATTTCAGCCAGTGTTTCGTCTAATTGGTAGAATCTTTTTACGCCTAATCATCCAACCAATTTGGTGGATAATTTGTTTCATCTGGTTAGTAGTTAATAAAACTTTTTTACTTATATGGACGCTTATCTCATTTATTTTTAAACCATTTCATTTTTTATTTCAAAAAACGTGGCATTTGGCCCTTCAGAAAAAGCCAAACATCCGTTATAATAGAAAGTACACTAAAAAAATGAAATAGTTTGATAGGAGAGAGCAAAATGAGTGAGAAGCAAAGAAACGTACCTGTAAAGAAACAAATTGCATCGATTAATACTGATTATGTTCGCTCTATCGAACGCCAAGAAAATCGAAATAAAGCAAAAAAGGTTCGTTTAGCGAGAAGATTATTCATGTTTACAATTTTATCTGTTGCCTTAGTTGGATTGTTAATATCTACCTTATTGAACAGTAAAAGTGCATATGAAGAAAAACAATTGCAAAAAGAGCAAGTGGCTCAAGAGTTGGAGAAAGTGAAAGAAGAGCAAGAAATGCTTAAAGTGCAAATTTCAAAGTTGAACGACGATGAGTACATTGGCAAACTATTAAGAAAGCAGTATTTCCTTTCAGAGGAGGGTGAAATTATATTCACTTTACCTGGTAAAGAGGAAAAATAATTTTAAAAAACCAAAAGCAAAAGAGTAGTCTTATTGACACTCTTTTTTTGTTAGCTATAATAAGGGTAGGGATTTGTATGTAAAAAGCATATAAGTTCGAAAAAGAGTCGCTTAAATTTTAAGGAGGAGCATTTTTTTTATGTCAATTGAAGTAGGCAGCAAGGTAGAAGGTAAAGTAACAGGAATCACAAATTTCGGAGCATTCGTCGAACTACCAGGAGGCTCAACAGGTCTAGTTCACATTAGTGAAGTGGCGGACAATTATGTAAAAGATATTAATGAGCATCTGAAGGTTGGAGATGTTGTTGAAGTTAAGGTGATGAATGTTGAAGCGGATGGCAAAATCGGATTATCTATTCGAAAAGCAAAGCCTCAAGCGGAAAGACCAGAGAGACCCGAACGTCCTCAGCGTCCTAGAAACAACAATCGCCCAAATGATCGCGATCGTCCTAGCAAAGAGAATTTTGAGCAAAAAATGGCTAGATTCTTGAAAGATAGTGAAGATCGTTTGTCTACGTTAAAGCGCGCGACAGAATCTAAGCGCGGTGGCAGAGGCGCTAAAAGAGGATAATATGCTGTCTGTTTTATAGGTAGAAAAAATGTCATATAGATGAAAAGGTGTTTGGCTTTGCTAACACCTTTTTTTTGTACACAAAATATGAGATTCAGCATATCCTTAAAGTAAGGTGTACTCTAGTATTTCAAATAAACATGAATTAATTTCATAACTACTTTATTATGAGATTAACTCACATAGGTATTCTTTGATCTTTCAAGGAGGTTTATTAGTTGGATGCAATTGATGTACTAACGAATATAGAACATATAAAAGCATATTATCAACCGATTTTTAGTGCGGACGAACATATTGTTGTTGCTTATGAAGTTTTAGGAAAGCTTATTAATAAAGAAAAGCTTATTAATTTAAACGCTTTAGCATATGATGAGGATATTCCAGTAGAATATCGTGTTGAAATTGAACATAAAATACTTCGTTTAGCCCTTTCAGAGTTAATGGAAAAGACAAAAGACTACGATATATATTTACCATGCAACGCAAATTTACTCATACTAGATTATGGAGAGAGTTATTTCAATATTTTAAATGAGTATGTCTCAGAGGATTCACTTTCACGAATTGTACTTGTACTTTCAGAACATGATTATAAAGGTGATTTTAGCCAACTTAGTAATATACTCAGATATTACCGTACATACGGTATGAAAATAGC
Source organism: Psychrobacillus sp. FSL K6-2365 (assembly GCF_038003165.1). NCBI lineage: Bacteria > Bacillati > Bacillota > Bacilli > Caryophanales > Bacillaceae > Psychrobacillus > Psychrobacillus sp. FSL K6-2365. The sequence continues at coordinate 70,685 of NZ_JBBOOO010000001.1, forward strand.
TATAAATCAAGTAGGTTCTGAAAGTCATATAGATTATATAAAGATGTTGTCACCAAATATATTAAAAGTAAATATAGAAAAACTGAGCTATGAATCGTGGAGTGCGCAAAATGACTTATTTGCTTCCTTAGGATCGCTGGCTCGTAAAATGGGAGCAAATATGTTGTTTGAAGGAATTGATAGTGTGCATCAACTTCAATTTGCTTGGAAAAATGGAGGGCGATATTATCAAGGGAAGTACCTAGCGGATGCTCAGAGAAACATAATTTTAAAAGATTCGCTAAAAGATCATTTCAAAGAGAAGTGTCAACAATTTATTACGACAGAAAAGCGATTACTTGAAGAAAAATACAATGAATTGAAAAACCTGCAAAATATGTTAGAAAAAGCAGTTGAGCTTATAAATCCGAATAGCGAAAATGTAGCGCAATTATTATTACTTGCAGAAGAACTAAATGATTGTTCATTCCGAATATATATTTGTGATGAAGACGGATTCCAACTTTCTCCTAATATTATGCGTGTCGACAAAAAATGGGGTGTGCAAGAAGATGCGGTCAATAAAAACTGGAGTTGGCGTCCATATTTTTTAAAAACTATTATAAAAATGCGTAATGACCAAAGTGGTGAGTTTTCGGACATGTACAGTGACATTGTTACGGGCGAAATGATGCGTACTTTCTCAATCCCTCTTAATAATAGTGAGTACTTGTTTATTGATATATCGTACGACTATTTGTTTAGACATAATATTTTTAGGTAGGCTTAGTTGCTTCCATAATTACTTTGAAAAATAAGAATTACCTGAAGCGAAAATGAGCGTTGTAAGATTTCACTATATGAATGTACTTTTGGCCAAGGTATATAAATAAATGGGGGTTATCCTGTGAAAAAAGAAGAACTACTTAGAGCGCATAGTGAGTATATCCAGTGGCTAGACACTTTGACTACTTTAGACGAAACGACAGCAAATGCTCCATATGCCAAAGGGAAATGGTCGCCAAATGAGATAATAATGCATCTTGCAGAATGGGATCGATTTACTCTCGAACAACGTTTGCCTAATATGAAAGAAGGTGAAAAGCTTGAAAGGTTTCCAGATTTTGAAACATTTAACGCAAAAGCCGCAGCCCTTACTCATGAACAAGCATTTAAAGAAACCCTTTCTTTTGCAAAAAAACAACGTGAACGTATTATCGAAAAGCTTCAGCAAACGGATGAAATAGAATGGGACAAAGCTTTTTACATTGGAGAAAGTAAATCCTCTATTCGTAGTTATTTCACAGGGTTTTTAGAGCATGACGACCATCACAGAGAACAAATCTCCTCCGTATAAGTAGCGATTCAACCTCGATTTCCGATTGTGAGGTTTTATTTAGGACTTCGACAAATTGTATATATCCAAAAATAAAAAAGCAGTTCCTAAACATAGGTTTAGGAACTGCTTTTTATTAGATGACCCCTACGGGATTCGAACCCGTGTTACCGCCGTGAAAGGGCGGTGTCTTAACCGCTTGACCAAGGGGCCGGAATTATGGCGGCCGAGGGGATCGAACCCCCGACCTCACGGGTATGAACCGTACGCTCTAGCCAGCTGAGCTAGGCCGCCGTTTTACCGAACAAATTATATATTACAATCGTTTTGTCGAAGTGTCAATGCTTCTTTAAAGGAATTTTATAAACATCAAAAGAAAGTTTGTTCTAAATAATTAAACTTTTTAGTTTATTAGCTGATGACGTCGAAAAGTTATTTGAGATACATGTCAGAAACAGACATACTTTTTGAGAAGATAATAGGTATACTTCCATCAATAGTTGAATAGGAGGTATTCGCTTTGAAGACGATTTATGAACAGGAACAAAAACGCAGTATATCGTTGAGAAGAATCACGGAGGGTTTTAAAGCTAAAAGAATTACTCTTTTCTTTTCTATAGTTTTCCTACTACTCTCATTTTTTCTAGCACAGGTTGTATTGTTCGAGGCCTCAGTTCCGTTTTTTCTCCCCCTTTGGGCGTTAGTTAATCTAAGGTTTCAACGCTTTGTACCTTGGACAGTTGTAGGTGCTATACTAGGTAGTTTTACTCTAGGGTTTGGACAAGTAATTATCCATGCAATTCAGGCATTATTATTTCCGTTTTATCAAAATCGATTTATTAATAAAATTCCTTTACCTATATTTGTACTGTTAGATGTTGTATGTATACAGATTGTATGGCAGTTTGTTTCGTATGGTGGAGAGATTCCAGTTTCTATTTGGTTAGCCATTGCATACGAAGGCATATTAAGTTTATTCATGACAATATTTTTGTTTCAATTATTCCTTCCGTTTCCAGATTTATTGCATAAAAGGTGGACGGTAGAAAGAATGGGGGCAGCATTGCTTATAGGAGCACTTGTTTTAACTGGAATGTCTTCGTATATATTTGGATATGTTTCGATTCCACTGATGGCAGCCCATCTAGTAATTGCAGTGTCAGCAGCTATTGGTGGTGTACAACTTGCCACTGTAGTTGCGGTACTTTCAGGTACGATATTGAGTATTTCTAAACTTAGCTTTAGCGGAATGATTGCAGTCTACGCGGTTACAGGCTTCCTAGCAGGACTGCATAAGCCTTTTGGGAGACTGTGGCAAGCATTTAGTATGCTAGGCGCAACGTTTTTCTTTATTTTATATGACCGTACACTACCTCTAGACTCTGTTTATATAGGATCGCTTGTTATCGCCTCACTATTATTTTTTATTGTTCCTTCTGCATGGATTAAGCAATTAAGGAATCAGTTATATCCGGATACAACAAGTGTTTTGTTAAGAAGACAAAAGTGGATGACGGAAAAAGTAAATCATCAGCTCCAAGAATTCCAGCATTTTGTCGACTTCATTACCAGATTTATATCGGAAAGATTTGACTCAAAAGCTTTGAGAAAAGATGAAAAAACAGAGCCACTACCTATTTGTCAATCGTGTTTTCAATACGAAAAGTGTTGGGGAGAGAAATCTAACGGTATGCCTGCATTGATAAAGGAGTGGGAGGAACAGCCTAAAAAATCTAGAATGCAAACAGAGACTAGAATTCAGTATAAATGTGTAAAACCAATTCAAGTGATGCATGAGTTGAAGGAAAAAGAAGCCAAACAACAGCTAACATATGAATTACAGCACGGAAAAAAGATGTTTGCACTCAAACTGAAAGATATGGGCAATCACATGAGTGAACTAATGAACAATTTGGAAAATAATATAACAATGTACTCGTCTCATGAGGAAGTGATTAAACAAAAACTCCAACAAGCAAATATACCTTTCTTTCAAATAGACGTATTAAACATAGAAATTGGACAAATGGAGATTGTTTGTTGTTTACCTATTGAAGCACGAGCAAAAATGGTAGGAGAGCGTTTAATAGTGCCTCTATTATATGAACTGTGGAATGAACCGTTTGAAATTACGGCTATGAAAGAAATCCACCACCCATATGAACATATTCAATTGACCTGTAAATCGTCCGTTCGTTTTCAAATTACGCATGATGTGTATACATCCTCTAGTAAAAATACAATCTATTCGGGTGATGCCCACGCGGTGTTCCCGTTACACCCAGGATTGATGGCTGTTATCTTATCGGATGGAATGGGGAATGATGTGGAAGCACACCGGGAAAGTAGACGTGTCATGCAGTTTATGAGGGAATGTTTAAATAAAAAAATGGATCCAGAAACAACAATGCATACCCTCCATTACATGATGAGTTTACAAAACGACAATGATAGTTATGCGACAGTAGACCTAGCGTTGATAGATTTGCAAAAAGGGGAGTTATGGTCTTGGAAGGCCGGAAGTATGTCGACATACCTCATACGTGGAAATGAAATGAGAAAAATAGAAAGCAAACACGTCCCATTCGGTTTCCTGCCGACCTTCTCGATTGAAGCTAGAAAAATGGACCTGAAAGACGGAGATGTATTGGTTATGCTATCAGATGGTGTATTCTCAGGGAATACGACTGTCGAAAAACAGGAGCAATATTACCAAAAAATATTACAGGACCCATCCATGAATGCAGAGCGTTTTGTGAAAATGTTAGAAGAGACATACTCACTACCAGGGGATGATCGAACTGTAATTTTCATGCAAGTAGAGCATGTAGTACCAGAATGGTCCCTCTTCACACCACGTCAAACAGCCAAATACCAAGAAAAAATGGTACACTAAAAGAAAAGCGGAAGCGCCTACTAGGGGAAGGCAGTCTAAGTTCGCGACATCGTGTCGCGACGACTGCATGACCCGCATCGTGCGGGCCCACAGGCGCTGGAAGAATTTCCTGGAAAGGCGTCCTTTGCCTTTCTCGAAATTCTGAAGCGACCCGAGGGGCAAGGCGCTGCAGCTGGCCAGAAAAGAAAAGCGAAAGGTGCCCGTTAGCCTTGACAAGCGCTGGAAGACAAACGGTAAAGGCGTTCTTTGCCTTAACCGTCTGTCTGAAGCGACTCGAAAGGCTGGCACCTGCAGCTGGCCAGAAAAGAAAAGCGGAAGCGCCTATTTGGGGAATACAGTCTAAGAACGAGACATCATGTCGCAACGACTGCATGACCCCCATCCTGTGCGCCTCTTCTTAAGCTCTTGAGAAGTAAAAGCGAGTGATGAGTAAATGTCCGCCTAGTCCACGTACTGACGGACTATTTACCAGAAGAATGATCAATAATTGAGGTGAAAAGATGCATCCTTTTATTAAAAAAGTGAAAAAGTATATAGATAAGTATCGGTTGATTCAAAGTGGGGAGCGTCTTCTTTTAGCTTGTTCTGGTGGAGCAGATTCCATTGCTGTGGTCCTTATATTTCATGAACTTAAAGAAATATATAACGTACAGCTAGGGATTGTTCACACGGACCACCAGCTTCGCGGAGAAGAGTCTGCCGAAGATATGCAATTCGTAGAACAAGTAGCTACAAGGTTGGACGTACCTTTCTATGGAACTACACTTGAAGTGCCTTCTAGAATGGAGGTAGAGGGTGGAAATGTTCAGGTAATATGTCGTGAGGAACGGTACGCTTACTTTGACACTGTTATGAAGCAAGAGCATTTTGATAAGTTGGTCCTTGGGCATCATGCAGATGATCAAATTGAAACAATAATTATGTCATTAGTAAGAGGTTCTTTGGCGTCTTCTCTTACAGGAATCCCGATAACAAGACCCTTTTCTAATGGAAGTATCATTCGCCCGTTCCTATGTGTGACGAAAGAAGAGATTTTGGATTTTGTTCAGTTTAAGGAGCAATCCTTCAGACATGATCCTAGTAACGATAAACATACATATACAAGAAATCGTTTACGTCATACCGTGTTACCTCTTCTACGTCAAGAAAATTTGCATGTGGCAGATAGTATCCGAACGTTCGTAGAAAAACAACAACAAGATGATACTTTTTTACAGACACTTGCTAAAGAAAAATTTGATCAGCTTGTGACAATTAAAAGCAAATCGAGCTTTTTTATGGATACAAAACAGTTTAGCGAAGTCCCAGTTGCTTTACAAAGAAGAGTGATTCTAATACTATTAAAGTATCTGTATGATAGCTCCAATACGCTATTAAATAATCGCCTAATTGAATCCATTTTAACTGTTTGTAATGAGCAGGATGGTAATGCAGTGATTCATTTGCCCAAAGATTTTTTCCTCATACGTCATTACAGTCAAGTTCAGTTTTCCTCAAAACCGCTACAATCTCTACCATTTCAAAGTCAAATAATTGATGAAGATTGTTGGAGAGCAGTTGGTGCTGGTTATTCTATATACCTGACTAGAAACTTAAACGAGCAGGTTCCTTCCGATGAAAAATGGTTTATCCAACTGGAAAATGATTCTTTACCTCTTTCTGTACGACCGAAAATGGAAGGAGATCGAATACATTTAAAAGGGATGTCTACTCAAAAAAAAGTTTCACGATTGTTTATTGATGAAAAAGTTTCGACCGAAGAACGAGTGGTTTGGCCAATACTTGTATCTGCTAAAAATGATATAATGGCTGTAATAGGTCTTCGTTACGGGTCTCAATTTGAAAAGAATAGAAATACGCAAAACTTTGTATTACACGTAAAGAGTTATTAACCCATAGGAGGATTAACCATGTTAGAAAAGGATATTTTAGAAGTCTTGTTATCTGAGGATCAAATCAATCAAAAAACACGTGAATTAGGAGCCTTGTTAACGGAGGAGTACAAAGATCAGTACCCACTTGCAATTGGGATTTTAAAAGGTGCAATGCCTTTCATGTCCGATTTGATGAAACGTGTAGATACATATATTGAAATGGATTATATGGATGTATCTAGTTATGGAAATGCAACTGTTTCTTCTGGAGAAGTTAAAATTGTAAAAGATTTAAACACAAGTGTTGAAGGTCGAGACATTCTAATAATCGAAGACATCATCGATAGTGGGATGACATTAAGTTACTTAGTTGATCTTTTCAAATATCGTAAAGCAAAATCGATTAAGATCGTTACATTATTAGACAAACCAACTGGTAGAAAAGTAGACTTAAAAGCTGATTTCGTTGGCTTTGAAGTACCAGATGCATTTGTAGTTGGATACGGTTTAGATTATGCAGAAAAGTATCGTAACTTACCATATGTAGGCGTATTGAAGAAAGAAGTTTATAGTTTTTAGTTTTTACCCTAGTTTGGAAGGCTTTTCATTGTACGTCCAAAAATTCGTGTGATAAGATTATCATTAGTTTTTTGTTTACCTTGTGAGGAGGCTGGGAATGAATCGAGCATTGCGCTACGCCATATTATACTTATTAATATTTTTTGTGATCGTTGGGATTTTTGCTACGTTTAATACGAGTAATACAACAACCAAAAATATTAGTTTTAACGAATTTATGACTTCTTTAGAAAAAGGAGAAATAACAACTGTTGATTTACAACCTGATGCGGGTGTGTATTACGCTGAAGGTGAAATGAAAGGCTATAAAGAAGGAGAGAAATATTTAGCGATTCTCCCTTATAATAGCGAAGAACTACAAACGAAAATTTATACGTTGGCAACATCCAATTCTGTAGACGTGGAATACAAAGAAACGCCTAAAACAAGTGGTTGGGTTCAATTCTTCACAGGATTATTGCCGTTCTTAATTATTATTATTTTATTCTTCTTCTTATTAAGCCAATCACAAGGCGGTGGTAACCGCGTGATGAACTTCGGTAAGAGTAAAGCGAAGTTGTACGATAATGATAAGAAAAAAGTTAGATTTAATGATGTTGCTGGTGCAGATGAAGAAAAAGCTGAACTAGTGGAAGTAGTAGATTTCTTAAAAGATCCACGTAAATTCGTGGAAATTGGAGCTCGTATACCTAAAGGGATTCTTTTAGTAGGTCCTCCGGGTACTGGTAAAACATTACTTGCTCGTGCAGTTGCGGGTGAATCAGGTGTGCCGTTCTTCTCTATAAGTGGATCGGACTTCGTTGAAATGTTTGTCGGAGTAGGAGCTTCTCGTGTTCGTGATTTATTTGAAAATGCGAAGAAAAATGCACCTTGTATTATCTTTATTGATGAAATTGATGCAGTTGGTCGTCAACGTGGTGCAGGTCTTGGTGGAGGTCACGATGAACGTGAGCAAACACTAAACCAATTACTTGTTGAAATGGATGGTTTCGGTGCAAATGAAGGTATTATTATCGTTGCTGCAACAAATAGACCAGACGTTTTAGACCCGGCACTTCTTCGTCCAGGCCGTTTTGACCGTCAAATTACTGTAGGTCGCCCAGACGTTAAAGGTCGTGAAGCGGTACTTCGAGTACATGCTCGTAATAAGCCACTTGACGAGTCAGTGGACTTAAAAGCGATTGCACAACGCACACCAGGATTTTCTGGAGCAGACTTAGAGAACTTATTAAACGAAGCAGCTCTAGTAGCGGCTAGAAGAGATAAGAAAAAAGTTGATATGCGAGATATTGATGAAGCTACGGACAGAGTTATTGCAGGTCCGGCTAAATCAGGAAAAGTCATCTCTGAAAAAGAACGAAATATTGTTGCATACCATGAAGCAGGACATGTGGTTGTTGGTTTAACTTTAGACGATGCTGAAATCGTACATAAAGTGACGATTGTTCCTCGTGGTCAAGCAGGTGGCTACGCAGTAATGCTTCCTAAAGAAGATCGCTATTTCATGACAAAACCAGAGTTACTAGATAAAATTTCTGGATTACTTGGTGGTCGTGTAGCTGAGGATATTATTTTCGGTGAAGTTTCTACCGGAGCTCATAATGATTTCCAACGCGCAACGGGCATTGCTAGAAAAATGGTTACAGAATATGGAATGAGTGACAAGCTTGGACCAATGCAATTCGGTCAAGCACAAGGGGGCAATGTCTTCTTAGGTCGTGACTTCAACTCAGAACAAAACTATTCAGATGCAATTGCTTATGAAATTGATCAAGAAATGCAAACAATGATTAAAGATCAATATGCTCGTACGAAACAAATATTAACGGAAAAACGTGAATTATTAACATTAATCGCTAAAACGTTATTAGAGGTAGAGACACTAGATGCTGCTCAGATTAAACATCTAGAAGAGCATGGTACACTTCCTGAACGCTCATATGATGAGTTAGATCAAAAAGCAGCTATTGAGCTTAAAAAAGAAGAAGAAGTATCGGATGCAGTAGGTGCTCCTGCTGATCCATCTATTAGTGATTTGCCAAAAGAAGAAGGTTCACTGAAAGAAGTAGAAAGCCCAGTTCAAGAAGAACGTAGAGATTAATAGATAAGAATAAAAGCTGATTGTCTCCTTTATACTCGAGGCAATCAGCTTTTTTCTTGGTCTCTTTATATGGTATGATGTGTGGGAAACTCAACAAAAAAGTGAGGAAAAGCTAGATGATACTTGTCTTAGATACGGGAAATACTAATATTGTTTTAGGGGTTTACGAAAGTGATAAGCTAATCCATCACTGGCGAATGGAGACAGATCGTTTGAAAACAGAAGACGAATATGGGATGCAGGTTAAAGCGTTGTTTTCTCATGCTGCTATCTCTTTCGATCAAATAGAGGGCATTATTATTTCTTCTGTAGTTCCACCTATTATGTTTTCCTTAGAAGCGATGTGCAAAAAATATTTTGGTATAAAACCACTTGTAGTAGGTCCAGGAGTAAAAACTGGACTAAATATTAAGTATGAGAATCCACGCGAGGTTGGAGCGGATCGTATAGTAAATGCAGTAGCTGCAATTCATGAATATGGAAGTCCATTAATCATTGTAGATTTCGGAACTGCTACAACCTATTGTTTTATCAATGAACACGGAGAGTACATGGGCGGAGCAATTGCTCCAGGTATCGGTATCTCAACAGAAGCCCTTTTTAATAGAGCTAGTAAGCTTCCACGTATAGAGTTGACAACACCTGAGAGTGTTATTGGGAAAAACACGGTTGCTGCAATGCAAGCGGGAATAGTGTACGGTTATGTAGGGCAAGTTGAGGGTATAGTGAATCGCATGAAAAAAGTATCTAAGAAAAATCCTAAAGTTATAGCTACAGGTGGTATGGCTTCCTTAATTGGGGGCGAAACTACTATAATGGATGTTATTGATCCATTCTTAACATTGAAGGGTTTATATTTGATATATCAAAGAAATAATGATGAAAGAGGTAATAATAGATGAGTGATTATTTAGTAAGAGCTTTAGCTTTTGAAGGAAGTGTACGTGCATTTGCGGCTCGTACAACTGATACAGTAGGAGAAGGACAAAGACGTCACGGCACTTGGCCGACTGCATCTGCTGCACTTGGAAGGTCGATGACAGCTGCGCTAATGATGGGCGCTATGCTAAAAGGTGAAGATAAGATAACGGTGAAAGTAGAAGGTAATGGTCCGATTGGTCCAATGATTATAGATAGTAATGCAAAAGGAGAAGTACGTGGCTATGTGACTAATCCTCAAACCCACTTCGATTTAAATGAGCATGGAAAATTAGATGTTCGACGTGCTGTAGGAACAGAAGGTACCCTTACAATTGTAAAAGATTTGGGCATGAGAGACTTTTTTACTGGACAAGTGCCGATTGTTTCGGGTGAAATTGGCGAAGACTTCACCTATTATTTTGCTGTTTCGGAACAGGTTCCTTCATCCGTTGGACTTGGAGTGCTTGTAAATCCGGACAACTCTATTTTGGCTGCTGGAGGGTTTATAATTCAACTAATGCCTGGAATAGATGATGAAACAATTACAGTGATTGAGGAACATTTGTCTAATATGGAACCCGTTTCAAAACTAATCGAAAGAGGCTTAACTCCGGAAGAAATACTATTTGAAATTTTAGGTAAAGATAATGTGCAAATATTAGACTCTGCTCCTGTATCATTTGAATGTAATTGTTCCAAAGAAAGATTTGGGAATGCCATTATCACGCTTGGTGAAAAGGAAATTCGCGATATGATTGAAGAAGATGGAGGAGCAGAAGCACACTGTCATTTCTGTATGGAGAAATACAATTACTCAGTAGATGAATTGGAGTCATTTATCGATGAAATCAACGCGTAATTATGATAATGCCCCAACTAAAAAACGTCTAAAAACTAAGCCGGTACTAGTTGTGATGAGTATCCTTTTAATAGGTAATCTGTTGTGGTTTATCGCATGGTTAATACCAAATAATACGAATAAGACCGATGATTCAGAGGAAGTGGCATCCGTAGAAGGTAAAGTTATTACGAAGGAACAATGGATGGCTTCTATGGAGTCCATTTATGGGAAAGAAGTATTGCTAGATATGGTGAATGCAGAGGTTATGGAAGCTGCAGCTAAAAAATATAAGATTAAAGTAACGGATTCGGAAGTAGACTTAGAACTCGCTTTAATCCGTTCTACACAAGAAGGTACTTCCTTACAATCCTATGATGAGAAGGTTGTGCGCAAGGATATTCGCTCTCGCTTAATTTTAGAAAAAGTATTAGCCAAGGATATTGTTATTGAAGATGAGACAATCAAAGAGTTCTATGAAAATAACAAAAATCTTTACAATACTTCGACCTCATATCGAACAAGTATCATTTATGTCAATACAGAAGCTGAAGCAAACGAAGTTGTGGATGAGCTAGAAAATGGTTCATCATTTGAGGGACTAGCCAGAGAACGATCTGCTGATGCAAGTTCGGCAAGTCTCGGTGGGGACATCGGTTACGTGTCAGAAGGAAATGAATCGGTGGATGAAGCTTTAGTTAGTGCAATTCAGAATCTAGATAAAGATAAATGGAGTAAACCAATCGCTTTAAGTGACGGTAGATTTGCCGTATCAATGGTGAAAAGTGTATTTAAAGGTCAATCCTTTTCATATGCCGATGTAAAAGACCATATTCGAAGAGAACTTGCACTTGACCAGTTGCCACAATCGGTTACCCAAGAGGCTTTTTGGAAGGAATTCGATGCAGACTGGGTTTATAGTAAATGATTAATAGAACTATAGTATCTTTCTAAAAGAATAGCTGACTTATCCATACCCTTCCGTTTAATTCAACAATGGAAGGGTATAACTTTTGTGTGAATAAATAATTCATGGAGGTGGAAAGGATGAGTCAAGTGTCCCATCCAATTGTCAAGGAAGCACTTGGAGTATTATTAAAGAAGGAAGATTTTCTTCCAACCTGTAAAGGTGAATATAGAGAACAAGCATTTAAGTCGATGGAAGCGATTTTATCTACACCAAATCAGATTCACAAAGCGTATATTCGAATGCCAATGGAAAAGGGTGAAATTGTCCGAATACCAGCATTTCGGGTTCAGCACAATAATGCGCTAGGTCCATATAAAGGTGGAATTCGGTTTCATGAATCGGTTAATGAACACGAGGTTGTTAATCTTTCTTTTCTAATGACATTAAAGAACGCTCTTCATAATGTTCCTTATGGTGGAGGAAAGGGTGGCATTGTCATCAATCCAAAGGCATTAACTGAAAAAGAATTGCACATACTTTCCGTTAAATTTGTCCGTAATTTCAATGATGTATTAGGACCTGATAAAGACATACCTGCACCTGATGTAGGCTCGGGCGAACGTGAAATGGATTGGATGATGGCTGAATATAAAAAAATAAATCATGGTCAACCTTATCTTGGGAGTTTCACGGGCAAGAGTGTTGCCAACGGAGGTTCACTTGGTCGAAGAGAAGCAACAGGCAAAGGTGTCTACTTTACATTCCGATATCTAATACATGACTTTGTGAATAAAAATAAAGCAAGTATGAACAGTGGAGATAATATATTTGCTAAAACAGCACTTGAATATGCTGGTAAACCTTTAACAATGGCTATACAGGGCTTTGGTAATGTAGGTTCAGTTACTGCACTAGAGGCGTATCGTTGTGAAAAATTACAAAATAAAGTTATAGCAGTTAGTGATCGCAATGTGACACTTATTAATGAGGACGGTCTGGATATTCCAACTTTAGTAGAGTTTACAGCTAACAATAAAGGAGATCTTCCTGTATCAAAGGAACAACTAGAATCTATCGGTGTTAAAGCAAATGTAGAAACGCGTGAGTCAATTCTGACAATGGATATAGATGTGCTCTTCTTAGCGGCCTTAGAGGATCAAATTCATCAAGATAACTGGAAAGACATTAAGGCACCAATCATAGTAGAAGGGGCTAATGCACCAATCACCCAGGAAGCGGACAAGGAACTTGCGAAAAAAGGGGTTGTCATTATTCCTGATATTCTTGCGAATGCAGGTGGTGTAATTGTCTCCTATTTGGAATGGTTACAAGGCAGAGAAACACAGTTCATGACTGAAGAGGATGTTTTTCAAAAGCTATTTGAAAAAATGAGCGAAACGATGGAAACGATACTCCCTCAATACTTTTCAGATCCGTTTGCTTTACGTCAAAATGCCTTTATACACGCGGTCTCCAGACTTTCAGAGGTGCTGTATAGACAAGGTAAATTATATTAAAAACACTTCTAGAGACCATCTTTGTAATATAGATGGTCTCTAGTTGTGAAGTATAAAGTACTTTCTATGCTTTTGTTAGCATAGGGGTTGATATCGTCTAAACTTTTATTTATATGAACAATAACTGTGCATTACACCTTTAAAAAAACATCGATGATGAAAATGACATTCGATTTATTTAAGGAGATCATAGGCACGTGAAATCACTATGCAATGCTTTGAAATTATATATAAATCCTCTGATTCAAAAAACTATTGGTCGGATTATCCTTGATGCTGGTTATATATAAATCACTCAACAAGCGGTTAGTGGATGTATTTGGCTAAATATTTAAAATATTATTATGTGACTTTATTGACAATTCTTCTATTTCATTGGTATGATAAAAAATAAAACCTATTAGACAAGTAGGGATTGGGAGTGGGAAAATGACGAAGTTAGCGCAATCTGTATTGGATTTAATCGGAAAGACACCAATCGTAAAATTAAACCGTGTAGTAAACCCTGAGGATGCAGAAGTATACGTAAAATTAGAATACTTTAACCCAGGTAGTAGCGTGAAAGATCGTATTGCATTTGCCATGATCCAAGCTGCTGAAAAAGATGGGAAATTAAAAGAAACTGGTACAATTATTGAACCTACAAGTGGTAATACTGGTATTGGTCTTGCGATGATTGCGGCAGCGAAAGGGTATAACGCTGTTTTAGTTATGCCTGACACGATGAGCTTAGAGCGTAGAAACTTACTTCGAGCATACGGAGCTGATCTTATACTGACTCCTGGAGCCGATGGTATGAAAGGTGCTATTGCAAAAGCAGAGGAACTTGCAAACGAAAATGGCTGGTTTATGCCACAGCAATTCAATAACGAAGCGAATCCAGAAATACATCGTTTAACAACAGGACCTGAAATCGTGGAAGCATTTGACCAGTTAGATGGCTTTGTTTCGGGTATCGGTACTGGTGGAACAATTACTGGAGCTGGAGCTGTGTTAAAAGAGAAATTCCCGGACATCCATATTGCGGCTGTAGAACCTACAGATTCTAATATTTTATCTGGTGGTAAACCAGGTCCTCATAAAATTCAAGGTATTGGTGCGGGATTTGTACCAGAAGTTCTTGATACAAAGCTTTATGACTCCATTATTGAAGTAACCAATGATGATGCATATGCAACTTCTCGTGAGGTAGCGAAGTCAGAAGGGGTACTAGGAGGAGTTTCTGCAGGTGCAGCAATCTACGCGGCTCTTCAGCTAGCTAAAAAGCTCGGAAAAGGTAAGAAAGTATTAGCGATTATTCCAGATAATGGAGAGCGTTACTTAAGCACACCTCTATACCAATTCGAAGATTAATAGCAAACGAATAGAAAATGTAAAGAGAGGGAGCAGATAATGCTTCCTCTCTTTTTTTGTATAACAGTCATGTGGAGCTTTAGTAAATTCCTTTTTTCTAGTGGCGAAAAGTAGTAGTTTCAAGTTAAGATGAAGTCAAATCGTTTTTAGGGGGATTTGAGGAATTGGATATCAAACTGGAAACACATACTTTTCATATGTCGAAAGATGCTTTTTTCTATGCATATAAAACACTAACAAAAGATGAGTCGTATAATGTATTTTTAGAAAGTGGCAGGGGTGGTCGCTTATCTGTTGCAGCTTGGAATCCAATAGCTGTTGCTAAATCGGTAGATAGTGATCTGCATATTCTCTGGAGAGGTGGAGAGCAAGAAGTTCGTGGAGGAGAAGCGCTAGAGAATCTAGAAAAGCTTGTATCTAATTATAAATTGCCGTTTCAGCAGGACTTACCAGACTTTCAAGGTGGAGCAATAGGTTTTGTTAGCTATGATTATGCAAGAAAAATAGAAGTTTTGCCGAATCTAGCTAAAGATGATTTGCATATACCGGATATCTATTTCCATGTATATGATTGCTGGGCAGTGTTAGATGTTGAAACAGAGATAGTCACTTTAATGAAGTTATCTACATGTGATGTGGATTTAGTGGAACTAGAGAAAGAATATATGGAAGCTGCTAAAAAAGGAATAGATTTAAGGTTATTCTATCCTGGGGCTGCAATGGAAATAGCGGAAGATAATTCTGAATTAAGTGTATCGGTAAGCTCAAGTGAGTTTGAGTCTGCCGTACTGAGAATCCAACAATATATAGCGCAAGGTGACATTTTTCAAGTCAACTTATCTGTAAGACAATCAAAGCAATTGAAAGTAAGTCCTATAACGATGTATGAGGCGCTACGTGCATTCAATCCTTCACCATACATGGTCTATATACAAGCGCCGGAATTTTCGGTTGTCTCTGGGTCACCCGAATTATTAGTGAAGAAAAAAGGAACCGAGTTATCTACGAGACCAATAGCTGGGACAAGACCACGTGGTAAAAGTAATGAGGAAGATATTTCTTTAGCAAATGAACTGATAGAAAACGAAAAAGAACGGGCAGAGCATGTTATGCTTGTCGACCTGGAGCGAAACGACCTCGGTCGTGTTTCCTCTTATGGAACAGTGGAAGTGGATGAGTTCATGGTTATTGAAAGATACTCCCATGTAATGCATATTGTCTCTAATGTAAAAGGGACACTTCGTTCGAACACATCTAACGCAGAGATCATTCGGGCGATGTTCCCAGGAGGCACAATCACAGGAGCACCTAAAATTAGAACAATGGAGATAATTGAAGAGCTAGAGCCGGTTCGTAGAGGATTATATACGGGATCAATTGGTTGGTTAGGATTTTCAGGAGACTTAGAATTTAATATTGTGATCCGCACCGCGTTTATTCAAGATGGGATAGCACATATTCAAGCGGGGGCGGGTATTGTTATTGACTCTCTACCGGGTGCGGAATACATGGAATCTTTAAATAAAGCAAAAGCATTATGGCAGGCGAAGGCGATGGCAGAAGGAGTGCACAAATGATTTTAATGATTGATAACTACGATTCGTTTACGTACAATCTCGTTCAATATATTGGAGAGTTAGGAATTGAAGTGAAGGTGGCCCGTAATGACGAGCTAACCATAGACGTTATTCAAGCGATAAATCCTCAAGTCATCGTTGTATCACCTGGTCCGTGTACACCAAATGAAGCAGGTATTAGTTTGGAGGTAATCAGCCATTTTGCAGGAAAAATTCCCATTTTGGGTGTTTGTTTAGGTCATCAGGCTATTGGACAAGCATTTGGTGGAAAGGTTATCCGTGCTGATAGATTAATGCATGGGAAAGTGTCCCCAGTTTTTCATAATAGCGAAGGTGTAAATGCCGATATGCCAAATCCTTTTAGGGCAACAAGATATCATTCCTTACTGGTGGAGAGAGAATCGTTACCCGGATGTTTGGAGATAACAGCTTGGACAGAAGAAGGAGAAATTATGGGACTTCGCCATAAAAAATATGCAGTAGAGGGCGTTCAATACCACCCAGAGTCAATTATGACGGAGGAAGGGAAAAAGATTATCCGTAACTTTGTTGAAACTTATAGTTTAACTGCAAAGGAGAGCAGATAAATGGATGCTTGGAAAGATGGAAGGCTTTACGGGGCGGAGGATTTAGTGGTCTCTGCATATGACCATGGTTTTTTATATGGACTTGGCTTTTTTGAGACATTCCGGACATACAATGGGCAAGTTTTTTTATGGGATGCTCACTGGAATAGGTTGAGTCGGGCACTTGAGGATTTTCGAGTAGCAATGCCGTATGAAGAACGCGATATATTATCTGCTGTAGAAGCACTCACAGCTGCGAACGATATGGAGGATGGTTATTTTCGCTTGAATATTTCTGCTGGCATCCATGACATTGGTCTTCAACCGACGCATTATAAGAAGCCAACTGTTATTTTATATCGGAAGGCATTACATATCGCACCTAGGGGCACAGAAAAATCTGCGGTCTGGCTAGATACAATAAGAAATACTCCAGAAAGTGGTATACGTCATAAATCGCACCACTATGCCAATAACGTCCACGCTAGGTTTGAAGTAGAGTCGCTAGCTTCTTGTGAAGGTTTCTTCCTAACGTCGGAAGGATTTGTAGCAGAGGGGATAACTTCGAATATCTTCTGGTCAAGTAATGGAAAGGTATATACTCCATCTTTGGAAACAGGTATTTTAGCGGGTACAACTCGGGAGTGGATGATGAACTGTTCTTTGTTTGAAATAGAAGAAGGTTTCTTCACGAAAGAAGTATTAGAAAAGGCAGATGAGGTTTTCATTACAAATGCAGTACAAGAAATCATTCCGATTAAGCAAATAGAGGGAATTCGGTTTTTGGGTAACACTGGAGCTGTTTATAAGGCGTTACACGAAGCCTATACAAGATGCATACAGTTAGAAAGGATTGAATGATGAATTTACATAATAATAGTGGCAGATTTGAAGCAGGTGGAGTTACATTAAACTTCGACAAGGAAACAATTGTAATGGGCATACTGAATGTTACTCCAGATTCTTTTTCGGACGGTGGTAAGTTTAATGATATAGAAGCAGCTGTTACAAGAGCAAAGCAAATGGTAGCGGATGGTGCAAAAATTATAGATGTCGGCGGCGAGTCTACTAGACCTGGCTATACACTTATCACAGATGAAGAGGAAATCGCCCGTGTTGTACCTGTCATTAAAGCAATAAGGGCAGAGGTAAATGCAGTAATCTCCATTGATACATATAAATCAGCAGTTGCAAAAGCTGCGATAATCGCAGGTGCACATGTGATAAATGATATTTGGGGAGCGAAGAGAGAACCTAAAATAGCAAAAGTTGCTGCAGAATATGGCGTTCCGATAATATTGATGCACAATAGGGACAATGAAGAGTATACAGATTTCTGGTCTAATGCGAAACAAGATCTAGTAGAGAGTATTCAAATAACGAAAGCTGCTGGAGTTCCAGATGGGCATATATGGCTTGATCCAGGAATTGGCTTTGCCAAATCAACAACACAAAATATTTTGATGATGCAGCATTTAAATGAATTAGTAGATATGGGCTACCCTGTGCTATTGGCAACATCGCGCAAACGATTAATCGGAAATGTATTGAATCTTCCTGTCGATGAACGGATGGAAGGAACTGGAGCAACAGTTTGTTATGGTGTTCAGGTTGGATGTCATATGGTACGAGTACATGATGTAAAAGAAATGTCTCGTATGACAAAAATGATGGATGTGTTGACTGGGAAAGTGCACTATACAGAAAGTGAGGCTTAATCTAAATGGATTATATACATTTGAATGATTTAGAATTTTACGGATTTCACGGAGCGTTACCAGAGGAAACGAAGCTAGGTCAAATTTTTCGGGTGACCATCACCTTAGCGTGTGATTTAAAAAGAGCTGGTGAAACCGATAATTTAGAGGAAACTGTAAATTACGCAGAGGTTTTTGAATTATGCAAAGAAATAGTAGAAGGTAGACCATATTTATTAATAGAAGCAGTTGCGGAAAAAATTGCTTCGTCTATCTTGCATACATATGCAGCCAAGGTTAGTGGCTGTCGTATCCAATTGGTAAAACCGAACCCCCCAATTGTCGGACACTATGCTTCTGTAGCTGTCGATATTACTAGAGGGACATTATGATGAACACTGTTTTTATATCGCTTGGGTCAAATATAGGGAATCGTTTTGGGTATCTTCAGCAGGCGGTAGGTTTGTTGCAACAGGTCGAACAGGTGAATGTAGTCAATGTATCTTCAGTTTATGAGACAGACCCGGTTGGGTATGAGGAGCAAGCGGCATTTTTGAATATGGTAGTGGAAATCGAAACTTTATTGACTCCGCATGAAATATTAAAAAAGTGCAATGAAATAGAGGCTGGACTAGGGCGGACTAGAGAGATTCATTGGGGACCTCGAACCGTAGACCTTGACATTTTGTTGTATAATGAAGAGAATATGAAAACGGCGGACCTTATTATCCCACATCCTCGGATGATGGAAAGAGGTTTCGTGCTTATACCTCTTGTGGAATTACAAGCTAATTTAGTAGATCCACAATCTAAGCGGTTAATATCAGATGTTGCGCATGTTCAGAAAGAAGGCGTCCATTTATGGAAAACATTCGATGGGGTCGGCGCATTCGTGCATTTCGCAGGTTAAAAATGGTAAAGCAAGTTGAACTTGCAAAAGAAATGGATATGTCTGTGTCTATACTTGGTCAAATAGAGCAAGGTAAACGAGTTCCGAGTGAAGAGCAATTAGAAAAAATTGCCTCGTTACTTCATATACAAGTAGGAGAATTAAAGGGAGAAACAAAGGTAGGTGAATAATGATGACAAATGCATCAACAAAACCATTTAAAATAGGTAATCACGTAATGGATAACCGAGTAGTGTTAGCACCAATGGCTGGAATTTGTAACTCTGCATTCCGATTGACTGTAAAAGAATTTGGAGCGGGTTTAGTATATGCGGAGATGATCTCTGACAAAGGAATCGTACAAAAAAACGAAAAAACATTGAGCATGCTTTATATTGACGAGCGTGAAAATCCGCTGTCACTTCAAATTTTCGGTGGAGAAAAAGAAACACTTGTAGAGGCAGCTAAATATGTTGACCAACATACGTCAGCGGATATCATTGATATCAACATGGGCTGCCCCGTCAACAAAATCATTAAGTGTGAAGCGGGAGCTAGAATGCTTCTGGATCCTAACAAGATTTATGAAATGGTAGCGGCAGTAGTGGATAGCGTTAAAAAGCCTGTTAGTGTTAAAATGCGTACTGGTTGGGATGAAGAACATCTTTATATGGTGGAAAACGCCCAAGCAATCGAGCGTGCTGGTGGATCAGCGATAGCTGTACATGGTCGTACACGCGTTCAAATGTATGAAGGCCATGCAAATTGGGATTTAATACGTCAAGTGAAAGAGGCGGTGGATATTCCTGTTATCGGAAATGGTGACGTAAATACACCTCAAGATGCAAAACGTATGCTAGATGAAACGGGCGTAGATGCAGTGATGATTGGTCGCGCAGCACTTGGTGATCCATGGATGATTTATCGTACGGTAGAGTACTTGGAATCTGGTCTGCTAAAACCAGAACCTACAGTACAAGAAAAGATGGACATATGCTTACTTCACTTTGATCGCTTAGTGGCTTTAAAAGGTGAAAATATAGCAGTTAGAGAAATGCGCAAACATGCATCTTGGTACTTAAAAGGTATTCGCGGAAATGGAACAGCAAGAAACAAGATTAACCAAACAGAATCTGCACAAGAGTTAAGAGACTATTTGCGTTTCTTTGCAGAAGAATCTTCTAAAGAATATGAAGATGTAAAATCTATCGTGATCTAATTGTAAAACAAAGGGCTGTCACTATAGGTGGCAGCTTTTTTCGTTGCGATTAAATAACAGAATAATAGAAAAAGTTTTCTTCTATTAGAAAAAGATGATTAGAATGCAGAAATTGTGTACAATAAATGCAACGTGAAATGTAATTGCGGATAATAGGTAGTGGAGGAGTGACGAATATGTCTAATATGGAAGAATTAAACGATCAACTTTTGGTGAGAAGACAAAAGATGACTGCAATACAAGAAAAAGGGCTAGATGCTTTTGGTAGTAAATTCGTGCGTTCACATTTAAGTAATGAAGTAGTTACTGAGTTCGATCAATATACAAAAGAACAACTAGAAGAAAATCTACATGAAGTAGTCATTGCTGGTCGTATTATGACTAAGCGTGGAAAAGGGAAAGCCGGATTTGCTCATATTCAAGATCTTGGTGGCCAAATTCAAATTTATGTACGTAAAGATGCAATTGGTGATGATGCATACGAATTATTTAATACTGCTGACCTAGGTGATATCGTTGGTGTCCGTGGAAATGTATTCCGTACACAAGTTGGAGAGCTATCTGTAAAAGCGACTGAATTTACTTTCCTAACAAAATCTCTACGCCCGATGCCAGAGAAATTCCATGGCTTAAAAGATGTGGAGCAACGTTACCGTCAACGCTACTTAGATTTAATGACAAGTGAAGAAAGTAAAAATACGTTTATTACTAGAAGTCGTATAATTCGTGCTATGCGTCGTTACTTAGATAACGAAGGTTATTTAGAGGTGGAGACACCAATGCTACATACAATAGCAGGTGGAGCAGCAGCTCGTCCTTTCATCACTCATCATAATGCGCTAGATATGGAACTATATATGCGTATCGCAATTGAATTGCACTTAAAACGCCTTATTGTTGGTGGGTTAGAGAAAGTGTATGAAATTGGTCGAGTATTCCGTAATGAAGGGGTCTCTACGCGTCATAACCCAGAGTTTACAATGATTGAATTATATGAGGCTTATGCAGACTACAATGATATTATGAATTTAACGGAGAACCTAGTTGCTCATGTAGCCCAAGATGTTTTAGGGACGACTACAGTAACTTACGGAGAAGATCAGATTAATCTTGCTCCAGGTTGGAGACGTTGGCATATGGCTGATGCGGTGAAAGAAACTACGGGTGTTGATTTCTGGGCAGAGCTAACGAAGGAAGAGGCACACGCATTAGCTAAGGAACATGGAGTAGAAGTGAAACCTTCTATGGAAGTAGGACATGTGTTAAATGAATTCTTCGAACAAAAAGTAGAAGAAACATTAGTGCAACCAACATTTATCTTTGGTCATCCAGTAGAAGTATCGCCACTTGCGAAGAAAAATCCAGAAGACGGTCGATTTACTGATCGCTTTGAATTATTTATCGTACGTCGTGAACATGCAAATGCTTTTACAGAGTTAAACGATCCTATTGATCAGCGTCAGCGTTTTGAAGCACAAATGGTAGAAAAAGAAGCTGGTAACGATGAAGCTCATGAAATGGATGAAGATTTCTTAGAAGCGTTGGAATATGGTATGCCGCCAACAGGTGGTCTTGGTATCGGAATAGACCGATTAGTGATGTTGTTAACTAATTCAGCATCTATCCGTGATGTACTGTTATTCCCAACAATGCGTCATAAAGATTAAGATAGAAGAATGTGAATTGGGAGTTACTACTATTGGTAGTGGCTCTCTTTTTATAATTCCGCTACATATTGTGTATATTACGAGCTTTAAAAGTTTTTTATAAAAAGTTGAGAAAACCACTTGCCATAACTATTTACAGGTGGTATAGTTATCAAGTTGTCATTTTCATTAGTGACTTACACGAAAAACAAATAAAAAAAGTTGTTGACAACGATATCGAGATTTGATATGATATTAAAGTCGCCAAAACGACATAACGAACTGAACATTGAAAACTGAACATGCAAAACGTTAAGACATACAGCCTATCAACTAACTTTGTTAGTCTGATAGCAAAACAATTTTGACATCATTTAATGATGATGCCAGCAAAACAAAATGAGCTTTTTAAGTTCTCTATTATGGAGAGTTTGATCCTGGCTCAGGACGAACGCTGGCGGCATGCCTAATACATGCAAGTCGAGCGAATGACGAAGAAGCTTGCTTCTTCTGATTTAGCGGCGGACGGGTGAGTAACACGTGGGCAACCTGCCCTGTAGATTGGGATAACTCCGGGAAACCGGGGCTAATACCGAATAATCCATTTCCTCACATGGGGAGATGTTAAAAGACGGCATCTCGCTGTCACTACAGGATGGGCCCGCGGCGCATTAGCTAGTTGGTGAGGTAACGGCTCACCAAGGCGACGATGCGTAGCCGACCTGAGAGGGTGATCGGCCACACTGGGACTGAGACACGGCCCAGACTCCTACGGGAGGCAGCAGTAGGGAATCTTCCACAATGGACGAAAGTCTGATGGAGCAATGCCGCGTGAGTGAAGAAGGTTTTCG
Organism: Psychrobacillus sp. FSL K6-2365; assembly: GCF_038003165.1. Classification (NCBI taxonomy): domain Bacteria; kingdom Bacillati; phylum Bacillota; class Bacilli; order Caryophanales; family Bacillaceae; genus Psychrobacillus; species Psychrobacillus sp. FSL K6-2365. The sequence continues at coordinate 93,434 of NZ_JBBOOO010000001.1, forward strand.
GATCGTAAAACTCTGTTGTGAGGGAAGAACAAGTACGAGAGTAACTGCTCGTACCTTGACGGTACCTCATTAGAAAGCCACGGCTAACTACGTGCCAGCAGCCGCGGTAATACGTAGGTGGCAAGCGTTGTCCGGAATTATTGGGCGTAAAGCGCGCGCAGGCGGTCCTTTAAGTCTGATGTGAAATCCCACGGCTCAACCGTGGAAGGTCATTGGAAACTGGGGGACTTGAGTACAGAAGAGGAAAGCGGAATTCCAAGTGTAGCGGTGAAATGCGTAGAGATTTGGAGGAACACCAGTGGCGAAGGCGGCTTTCTGGTCTGTAACTGACGCTGAGGCGCGAAAGCGTGGGGAGCAAACAGGATTAGATACCCTGGTAGTCCACGCCGTAAACGATGAGTGCTAAGTGTTAGGGGGTTTCCGCCCCTTAGTGCTGCAGCTAACGCATTAAGCACTCCGCCTGGGGAGTACGGTCGCAAGACTGAAACTCAAAGGAATTGACGGGGGCCCGCACAAGCGGTGGAGCATGTGGTTTAATTCGAAGCAACGCGAAGAACCTTACCAGGTCTTGACATCCCGCTGACCGGCCTAGAGATAGGCTTTTCCCTTCGGGGACAGCGGTGACAGGTGGTGCATGGTTGTCGTCAGCTCGTGTCGTGAGATGTTGGGTTAAGTCCCGCAACGAGCGCAACCCTTGATCTTAGTTGCCAGCATTCAGTTGGGCACTCTAAGGTGACTGCCGGTGATAAACCGGAGGAAGGTGGGGATGACGTCAAATCATCATGCCCCTTATGACCTGGGCTACACACGTGCTACAATGGACGGTACAGAGGGTCGCAACCCCGCGAGGGTGAGCAAATCCCATAAAACCGTTCTCAGTTCGGATTGTAGGCTGCAACTCGCCTACATGAAGCCGGAATCGCTAGTAATCGTGGATCAGCATGCCACGGTGAATACGTTCCCGGGCCTTGTACACACCGCCCGTCACACCACGAGAGTTTGTAACACCCGAAGTCGGTGGGGTAACCCTTACGGGAGCCAGCCGCCGAAGGTGGGACAGATGATTGGGGTGAAGTCGTAACAAGGTAGCCGTATCGGAAGGTGCGGCTGGATCACCTCCTTTCTAAGGATAATATCGGAATACGAATCTTTATTCGTATCTTAACGTTTTGCAGTTCAGTTTTGAATGTTCATTTTTATATGAAGATTCAACTCTTGCTCCTGCGATTACTCGTCGCAAAGTGAGCAAACCTTTGTTCTTTGAAAACTGGATAAAACGACATTGAAACAATAAACAACAAGAAATTCTGTTGTGATTATTTACGTAATCACAACGTGTAAGACTTTTTAACTTTTAGGTTAAGTTAATAAGGGCGCACGGTGAATGCCTTGGCACTAGGAGTCGACGAAGGACGGCACTAACACCGATATGCTTCGGGGAGCTGTAAGTGAGCTTTGATCCGGAGATTTCCGAATGGGGAAACCCACTGTTCGTAATGGAGCAGTACATTTGCGTGAATACATAGCGCATCTGAGACACACCCAGGGAACTGAAACATCTAAGTACCTGGAGGAAGAGAAAGAAAAATCGATTCCCTGAGTAGCGGCGAGCGAAACGGGAATAGCCCAAACCAAGAGGCTTGCCTCTTGGGGTTGTAGGACACTCTACATAGAGTTACAAAGGAATGAGTTAGACGAAGCGATCTGGAAAGGTCCGCAGGATAGGGTAAAAGCCCCGTAGTCCAAAATTCATTCTCTCTTGAGTGTATCCTGAGTACGGCGGAACACGTGAAATTCCGTCGGAATCCGGGAGGACCATCTCCCAAGGCTAAATACTACCTAGTGACCGATAGTGAACCAGTACCGTGAGGGAAAGGTGAAAAGCACCCCGGAAGGGGAGTGAAATAGATCCTGAAACCGTGTGCCTACAAGTAGTTAGAGCCCGTTAATGGGTGATAGCGTGCCTTTTGTAGAATGAACCGGCGAGTTACGATTACATGCAAGGTTAAGTTGAGAAGACGGAGCCGCAGCGAAAGCGAGTCTGAATAGGGCGAATGAGTATGTGGTCGTAGACCCGAAACCAGGTGATCTACCCATGTCCAGGATGAAGGTAAGGTAACACTTACTGGAGGTCCGAACCCACGCACGTTGAAAAGTGCGGGGATGAGGTGTGGGTAGCGGAGAAATTCCAATCGAACCTGGAGATAGCTGGTTCTCTCCGAAATAGCTTTAGGGCTAGCCTCAAACGTTAGAATCTTGGAGGTAGAGCACTGTTTGGACTAGGGGCCCATCCCGGGTTACCGAATTCAGACAAACTCCGAATGCCAATGATTTATGTTTGGGAGTCAGACTGCGAGTGATAAGATCCGTAGTCAAGAGGGAAACAGCCCAGACCACCAGCTAAGGTCCCAAAGTATTTGTTAAGTGGAAAAGGATGTGGCGTTGCTTAGACAACCAGGATGTTGGCTTAGAAGCAGCCATCATTTAAAGAGTGCGTAATAGCTCACTGGTCGAGTGACGCTGCGCCGAAAATGTATCGGGGCTAAACAAATCACCGAAGCTGTGGATTGATACCTTTGGTATCAGTGGTAGGAGAGCGTTCTAAGGGCGTTGAAGTCAGACCGGAAGGACTGGTGGAGCGCTTAGAAGTGAGAATGCCGGTATGAGTAGCGAAAGACGGGTGAGAATCCCGTCCACCGTATGACTAAGGTTTCCTGAGGAAGGCTCGTCCGCTCAGGGTTAGTCGGGACCTAAGCCGAGGCCGATAGGCGTAGGCGATGGATAACAGGTTGATATTCCTGTACCACCAAACCACCGTTTGAGTAATGGGGGGACGCAGAAGGATAGGGTAAGCATGCTGTTGGTTATGCATGTCCAAGCAGTAAGGTGTGAATGTAGGCAAATCCGCATTCTGTAACATTGAGCTGTGATGGCGAGGACGTATGTCCGGAGTTCCTGATTTCACACTGCCAAGAAAAGCCTCTAGCGAGGTGATAGGTGCCCGTACCGCAAACCGACACAGGTAGTCGAGGAGAGAATCCTAAGGTGAGCGAGAGAACTCTCGTTAAGGAACTCGGCAAAATGACCCCGTAACTTCGGGAGAAGGGGTGCTCTTTTGGGTGCATAGCCTAGAAGAGCCGCAGTGAATAGGCCCAGGCGACTGTTTAGCAAAAACACAGGTCTCTGCAAAACCGTAAGGTGAAGTATAGGGGCTGACGCCTGCCCGGTGCTGGAAGGTTAAGAGGAGTGCTTAGCGCAAGCGAAGGTGCGAATTGAAGCCCCAGTAAACGGCGGCCGTAACTATAACGGTCCTAAGGTAGCGAAATTCCTTGTCGGGTAAGTTCCGACCCGCACGAAAGGCGTAACGATCTGGGCACTGTCTCAACGAGAGACTCGGTGAAATTATAGTACCTGTGAAGATGCAGGTTACCCGCGACAGGACGGAAAGACCCCGTGGAGCTTTACTATAGCTTGATATTGAATTTTGGTGCAACTTGTACAGGATAGGCAGGAGCCTTAGAGCCCGGAGCGCCAGCTTCGGAGGAGGCGTCGGTGGGATACTGCCCTGGTTGTATTGAAATTCTAACCCATACCCGTAACCCGGGTAGGAGACAGTGTCAGGCGGGTAGTTTGACTGGGGCGGTCGCCTCCTAAAGTGTAACGGAGGCGCCCAAAGGTTCCCTCAGAATGGTTGGAAATCATTCGAAGAGTGTAAAGGCAGAAGGGAGCTTGACTGCGAGACCTACAAGTCGAGCAGGGTCGAAAGACGGGCTTAGTGATCCGGTGGTTCCGCATGGAAGGGCCATCGCTCAACGGATAAAAGCTACCCCGGGGATAACAGGCTTATCTCCCCCAAGAGTCCACATCGACGGGGAGGTTTGGCACCTCGATGTCGGCTCATCGCATCCTGGGGCTGTAGTCGGTCCCAAGGGTTGGGCTGTTCGCCCATTAAAGCGGTACGCGAGCTGGGTTCAGAACGTCGTGAGACAGTTCGGTCCCTATCCGTCGTGGGCGTAGGAAATTTGAGAGGAGCTGTCCTTAGTACGAGAGGACCGGGATGGACACACCGCTGGTGTACCAGTTGTTCTGCCAAGAGCATCGCTGGGTAGCTATGTGTGGACGGGATAAGTGCTGAAAGCATCTAAGCACGAAGCCCCCCTCAAGATGAGATTTCCCATTACGCAAGTAAGTAAGATCCCTCAAAGACGATGAGGTAGATAGGTTCGGGGTGGAAGCGTGGCGACACGTGCAGCTGACGAATACTAATCGATCGAGGACTTAACCAAATTTTGTTTAACGTAACAATGTCGTTTATCCAGTTTTGAAAGAATAAATTTTTTATTAAATAACCCTTGAAAAATTCTACAGAGTTGTTATAATAAAGCATGTCTTTCAAAAGTATTCAAGTCTAGTGATGATGGCGAAGAGGTCACACCCGTTCCCATACCGAACACGGAAGTTAAGCTCTTCAGCGCCGATGGTAGTTGGGGGTCTCCCCCTGTGAGAGTAGGACGTCGCTGGGCTTGTAATAAAATTATATTTCCCATGGAGGATTAGCTCAGCTGGGAGAGCATCTGCCTTACAAGCAGAGGGTCGGCGGTTCGAGCCCGTCATCCTCCACCATATATTTACTCCTGCCGGAGTAGCTCAACTGGTAGAGCAACTGACTTGTAATCAGTAGGTTGAGGGTTCAAGTCCTTTCTCCGGCACCATTTTTAGAGCCATTAGCTCAGTTGGTAGAGCATCTGACTTTTAATCAGAGGGTCGTAGGTTCGAATCCTACATGGCTCATCACTTTTTAAGTGAATTATGTATGCGGGTGTGGCGGAACTGGCAGACGCACTAGACTTAGGATCTAGCGCCGCAAGGCGTGGGGGTTCGACTCCCTTCACCCGCACCATTTAATTTAATAACCGAGCGGAAGTAGTTCAGTGGTAGAACACCACCTTGCCAAGGTGGGGGTCGCGAGTTCGAACCTCGTCTTCCGCTCCAAAGATTCATTAAAGTGCCGGGGTGGCGGAACTGGCAGACGCACAGGACTTAAAATCCTGCGGTAGGTGACTACCGTACCGGTTCGATTCCGGTCCTCGGCACCACTTTTATGAAATATTGCGCTCGTAGCTCAATTGGATAGAGCACTTGACTACGAATCAAGAGGTTGCAGGTTCGAGTCCTGCCGAGCGCACCATATAACGGGAAGTAGCTCAGCTTGGTAGAGCACTTGGTTTGGGACCAAGGGGTCGCAGGTTCGAATCCTGTCTTCCCGACCAGTTATTACTTTTTGGGGCCTTAGCTCAGCTGGGAGAGCGCCTGCCTTGCACGCAGGAGGTCAGCGGTTCGATCCCGCTAGGCTCCACCATGAACATTGAAAACTGAACATGCAAAACGTTAAGACATACAGCCTATCAACTAACTTTGTTAGTCTGATAGCAAAACAATTTTGACATCATTTAATGATGATGCCAGCAAAACAAAATGAGCTTTTTAAGTTCTCTATTATGGAGAGTTTGATCCTGGCTCAGGACGAACGCTGGCGGCATGCCTAATACATGCAAGTCGAGCGAATGACGAAGAAGCTTGCTTCTTCTGATTTAGCGGCGGACGGGTGAGTAACACGTGGGCAACCTGCCCTGTAGATTGGGATAACTCCGGGAAACCGGGGCTAATACCGAATAATCCATTTCCTCACATGGGGAGATGTTAAAAGACGGCATCTCGCTGTCACTACAGGATGGGCCCGCGGCGCATTAGCTAGTTGGTGAGGTAACGGCTCACCAAGGCGACGATGCGTAGCCGACCTGAGAGGGTGATCGGCCACACTGGGACTGAGACACGGCCCAGACTCCTACGGGAGGCAGCAGTAGGGAATCTTCCACAATGGACGAAAGTCTGATGGAGCAATGCCGCGTGAGTGAAGAAGGTTTTCGGATCGTAAAACTCTGTTGTGAGGGAAGAACAAGTACGAGAGTAACTGCTCGTACCTTGACGGTACCTCATTAGAAAGCCACGGCTAACTACGTGCCAGCAGCCGCGGTAATACGTAGGTGGCAAGCGTTGTCCGGAATTATTGGGCGTAAAGCGCGCGCAGGCGGTCCTTTAAGTCTGATGTGAAATCCCACGGCTCAACCGTGGAAGGTCATTGGAAACTGGGGGACTTGAGTACAGAAGAGGAAAGCGGAATTCCAAGTGTAGCGGTGAAATGCGTAGAGATTTGGAGGAACACCAGTGGCGAAGGCGGCTTTCTGGTCTGTAACTGACGCTGAGGCGCGAAAGCGTGGGGAGCAAACAGGATTAGATACCCTGGTAGTCCACGCCGTAAACGATGAGTGCTAAGTGTTAGGGGGTTTCCGCCCCTTAGTGCTGCAGCTAACGCATTAAGCACTCCGCCTGGGGAGTACGGTCGCAAGACTGAAACTCAAAGGAATTGACGGGGGCCCGCACAAGCGGTGGAGCATGTGGTTTAATTCGAAGCAACGCGAAGAACCTTACCAGGTCTTGACATCCCGCTGACCGGCCTAGAGATAGGCTTTTCCCTTCGGGGACAGCGGTGACAGGTGGTGCATGGTTGTCGTCAGCTCGTGTCGTGAGATGTTGGGTTAAGTCCCGCAACGAGCGCAACCCTTGATCTTAGTTGCCAGCATTCAGTTGGGCACTCTAAGGTGACTGCCGGTGATAAACCGGAGGAAGGTGGGGATGACGTCAAATCATCATGCCCCTTATGACCTGGGCTACACACGTGCTACAATGGACGGTACAGAGGGTCGCAACCCCGCGAGGGTGAGCAAATCCCATAAAACCGTTCTCAGTTCGGATTGTAGGCTGCAACTCGCCTACATGAAGCCGGAATCGCTAGTAATCGTGGATCAGCATGCCACGGTGAATACGTTCCCGGGCCTTGTACACACCGCCCGTCACACCACGAGAGTTTGTAACACCCGAAGTCGGTGGGGTAACCCTTACGGGAGCCAGCCGCCGAAGGTGGGACAGATGATTGGGGTGAAGTCGTAACAAGGTAGCCGTATCGGAAGGTGCGGCTGGATCACCTCCTTTCTAAGGATAATATCGGAATGCGAATCTTTATTCGTATCTTAACGTTTTGCAGTTCAGTTTTGAATGTTCATATTAATATATGGAAATTCAAAGAGGGCCTATAGCTCAGCTGGTTAGAGCGCACGCCTGATAAGCGTGAGGTCGATGGTTCGAGTCCATTTAGGCCCACCATACCCTTTTTTTGTTTCGGGGCCTTAGCTCAGCTGGGAGAGCGCCTGCCTTGCACGCAGGAGGTCAGCGGTTCGATCCCGCTAGGCTCCACCAAATTATATTATTTGCTCCTGCGATTACTCGTCGCAAAGGAACAAAATCTTTGTTCTTTGAAAACTGGATAAAACGACATTGAAACAATAAACAACAAGAAATTCTGTTGTGATTATTTACGTAATTACAACGTGTAAGACTTTTTAACTTTTAGGTTAAGTTAATAAGGGCGCACGGTGAATGCCTTGGCACTAGGAGTCGACGAAGGACGGCACTAACACCGATATGCTTCGGGGAGCTGTAAGTGAGCTTTGATCCGGAGATTTCCGAATGGGGAAACCCACTGTTCGTAATGGAGCAGTACATTTGCGTGAATACATAGCGCATCTGAGACACACCCAGGGAACTGAAACATCTAAGTACCTGGAGGAAGAGAAAGAAAAATCGATTCCCTGAGTAGCGGCGAGCGAAACGGGAATAGCCCAAACCAAGAGGCTTGCCTCTTGGGGTTGTAGGACACTCTACATAGAGTTACAAAGGAATGAGTTAGACGAAGCGATCTGGAAAGGTCCGCAGGATAGGGTAAAAGCCCCGTAGTCCAAAATTCATTCTCTCTTGAGTGTATCCTGAGTACGGCGGAACACGTGAAATTCCGTCGGAATCCGGGAGGACCATCTCCCAAGGCTAAATACTACCTAGTGACCGATAGTGAACCAGTACCGTGAGGGAAAGGTGAAAAGCACCCCGGAAGGGGAGTGAAATAGATCCTGAAACCGTGTGCCTACAAGTAGTTAGAGCCCGTTAATGGGTGATAGCGTGCCTTTTGTAGAATGAACCGGCGAGTTACGATTACATGCAAGGTTAAGTTGAGAAGACGGAGCCGCAGCGAAAGCGAGTCTGAATAGGGCGAATGAGTATGTGGTCGTAGACCCGAAACCAGGTGATCTACCCATGTCCAGGATGAAGGTAAGGTAACACTTACTGGAGGTCCGAACCCACGCACGTTGAAAAGTGCGGGGATGAGGTGTGGGTAGCGGAGAAATTCCAATCGAACCTGGAGATAGCTGGTTCTCTCCGAAATAGCTTTAGGGCTAGCCTCAAACGTTAGAATCTTGGAGGTAGAGCACTGTTTGGACTAGGGGCCCATCCCGGGTTACCGAATTCAGACAAACTCCGAATGCCAATGATTTATGTTTGGGAGTCAGACTGCGAGTGATAAGATCCGTAGTCAAGAGGGAAACAGCCCAGACCACCAGCTAAGGTCCCAAAGTATTTGTTAAGTGGAAAAGGATGTGGCGTTGCTTAGACAACCAGGATGTTGGCTTAGAAGCAGCCATCATTTAAAGAGTGCGTAATAGCTCACTGGTCGAGTGACGCTGCGCCGAAAATGTATCGGGGCTAAACAAATCACCGAAGCTGTGGATTGATACCTTTGGTATCAGTGGTAGGAGAGCGTTCTAAGGGCGTTGAAGTCAGACCGGAAGGACTGGTGGAGCGCTTAGAAGTGAGAATGCCGGTATGAGTAGCGAAAGACGGGTGAGAATCCCGTCCACCGTATGACTAAGGTTTCCTGAGGAAGGCTCGTCCGCTCAGGGTTAGTCGGGACCTAAGCCGAGGCCGATAGGCGTAGGCGATGGATAACAGGTTGATATTCCTGTACCACCAAACCACCGTTTGAGTAATGGGGGGACGCAGAAGGATAGGGTAAGCATGCTGTTGGTTATGCATGTCCAAGCAGTAAGGTGTGAATGTAGGCAAATCCGCATTCTATAACATTGAGCTGTGATGGCGAGGACGTATGTCCGGAGTTCCTGATTTCACACTGCCAAGAAAAGCCTCTAGCGAGGTGATAGGTGCCCGTACCGCAAACCGACACAGGTAGTCGAGGAGAGAATCCTAAGGTGAGCGAGAGAACTCTCGTTAAGGAACTCGGCAAAATGACCCCGTAACTTCGGGAGAAGGGGTGCTCTTTTGGGTGCATAGCCTAGAAGAGCCGCAGTGAATAGGCCCAGGCGACTGTTTAGCAAAAACACAGGTCTCTGCAAAACCGTAAGGTGAAGTATAGGGGCTGACGCCTGCCCGGTGCTGGAAGGTTAAGAGGAGTGCTTAGCGCAAGCGAAGGTGCGAATTGAAGCCCCAGTAAACGGCGGCCGTAACTATAACGGTCCTAAGGTAGCGAAATTCCTTGTCGGGTAAGTTCCGACCCGCACGAAAGGCGTAACGATCTGGGCACTGTCTCAACGAGAGACTCGGTGAAATTATAGTACCTGTGAAGATGCAGGTTACCCGCGACAGGACGGAAAGACCCCGTGGAGCTTTACTATAGCTTGATATTGAATTTTGGTGCAACTTGTACAGGATAGGCAGGAGCCTTAGAGCCCGGAGCGCCAGCTTCGGAGGAGGCGTCGGTGGGATACTGCCCTGGTTGTATTGAAATTCTAACCCATACCCGTAACCCGGGTAGGAGACAGTGTCAGGCGGGTAGTTTGACTGGGGCGGTCGCCTCCTAAAGTGTAACGGAGGCGCCCAAAGGTTCCCTCAGAATGGTTGGAAATCATTCGAAGAGTGTAAAGGCAGAAGGGAGCTTGACTGCGAGACCTACAAGTCGAGCAGGGTCGAAAGACGGGCTTAGTGATCCGGTGGTTCCGCATGGAAGGGCCATCGCTCAACGGATAAAAGCTACCCCGGGGATAACAGGCTTATCTCCCCCAAGAGTCCACATCGACGGGGAGGTTTGGCACCTCGATGTCGGCTCATCGCATCCTGGGGCTGTAGTCGGTCCCAAGGGTTGGGCTGTTCGCCCATTAAAGCGGTACGCGAGCTGGGTTCAGAACGTCGTGAGACAGTTCGGTCCCTATCCGTCGTGGGCGTAGGAAATTTGAGAGGAGCTGTCCTTAGTACGAGAGGACCGGGATGGACACACCGCTGGTGTACCAGTTGTTCTGCCAAGAGCATCGCTGGGTAGCTATGTGTGGACGGGATAAGTGCTGAAAGCATCTAAGCACGAAGCCCCCCTCAAGATGAGATTTCCCATTACGCAAGTAAGTAAGATCCCTCAAAGACGATGAGGTAGATAGGTTCGGGGTGGAAGCGTGGCGACACGTGCAGCTGACGAATACTAATCGATCGAGGACTTAACCAAATTTGTTTAACGTAACAATGTCGTTTATCCAGTTTTGAGTGAACAAACACTCAATATATGAGGGTTTCAAGATACAAGCAGTGCTAGGAAACAAGTGAGAGAAGGAAGGAACGTACTAACGTACGTGACTGACAGATCGAATGAAGTTGACAACGCAATTCGCCGTATATTGAAAGCCGAATGAGTCTAGTGATGATGGCGAAGAGGTCACACCCGTTCCCATACCGAACACGGAAGTTAAGCTCTTCAGCGCCGATGGTAGTTGGGGGTCTCCCCCTGTGAGAGTAGGACGTCGCTGGGCACCAAGAAAAAGTCGTTACCGAATTATCGGTAGCGGCTTTTTTATATAAATAAATAAGCCGTAGGCAGTCTATATCTATAAGAAAGTATGCGAGAAAGTAGAGGGGCAAAGAGTTCGAGGAAGCAAGCGAGAGAGACTCGGAGCGTATAACATACGCGAGAATTGAACGAGTGCGGCTGACGAAGGAAATCTGCCGCCTATCTGCTGTCGCAGCCCGGAGACGGAAGTAAAGCTCTTGCGCCGATGGTAGTTGGGGGTCTCCCCCTGTGAGAGTAAAATGTCGCTAGGCACCAAAGAAAAGTCGTTACCGAGTAATTGGTAACGACTTTCAGCTTGACGACAAAAATATTTTTAAAACTGCTATGAGTAATAATAAATATCTTTAAAGAGGTTGCTTTATCTAAATAAAAGTATATATAGTGGAAACCTTTAAGGAGTTGTTTATAAGGCAAGGACCACCACGAAGACTCCTGTGGGAACAGCTTGAGTAGAAGACCCCGCAGGAAAGACATTGGTCGAACTTTGTTTGACCAATGTCTTTGCGACGAGTAACCGCAGGAGCATATGTTTTCGCAGGGACGAGGAGGCTGAAGCCAAGCCCACGGAAAGCGAAGTGGTGGTCCTTGCCGATTTTAGTATACAACTCTATGCACCAAAAATTGAGTTTGTCTACAGTCTGAAAGTCGTTACCGAATTATAGGTAGCGGCTTTTTTATCTATTACTAAAGTTTATAATTTCCTTCAACTGTTCTATTGTTACTCTCCTTTATTCGATTATTAAATCATTTTAATTACTTGCTGTTTTACAACTTAACAGACAGAATATGAAGTAACTACATTTATATAGGAGGGACAAAGTGGTAGTAATATTAGCAGTAGATGATGACATACATACACTTGAATTAATCTCTATTTATTTATCTCAATCTGGATACCGCGTTATTAAAGCTAAAAATGGAAAAGAAGGGTTAGACATATTGGAACATGAACTCCCTGATTTAGCAATTATAGATGTCATGATGCCTATAATGGATGGTTTTCAATTAACTAAAATAATACGCGAACAATATAATATTCCAGTATTACTCTTAACAGCAAAAGGGAAACTTGAGGATAAAGAAAAAGGATATATTGCTGGATCGGATGACTATTTAGTAAAACCGTTTGAACCAAAAGAATTATTATTTCGTATCCGCGCTATTTTAAGAAGATATGATAAAACGAGTGATGTTAATATTCGGATTGGCAATATGTTAATTAATAGGAAAAGCTTCGAGGTTCAGGTTGGAGAAGAGGTACTAGTTTTACCTTTAAAGGAGTTTGAACTACTGTCCAAATTAGCTTCTAAGCCAAACCAAGTCTTTACTCGAGATCAATTAATAGAAACAGTGTGGGGAGTTGATTTTGAAGGAGACGAACAAACATTAAGCGTTCATATTAAAAGGATAAGAGAGCGATTAACTAAATTAGAGACAGCAATTCAGATTACTACAGTTCGTGGAATTGGTTATAAATTGGAAGAGTCTATATGATGAGAACTTTATATAGTAAGTTCGTTTGGATAACATTGCTCATAATGTTATCGAGTGGAACATTAGGATTTATGATAGTAAATACATACTACCATCAAAATCTAAAGGAAAAGAATGATGAAAAAAATGTATTAGTCGCGAAATCAATCGTTGAAAGTATTAATATGGCTAATATAAATGAACTGGACCCCTTTCTCCATTCAATTGGCAATACTGGATATCAGTTATACATCGTAAACGAGGATGGGGAAGAAAGAGCTTACGGAGGCGAGTTTCGCGTTGAGGAGATTAATACATCAATTGTTGAAAATGTTATAAACGGGGAAACGTACCACGGTATGAGAGAGTTCCCTAAAGAAACATTTATTACCGGTTATTTTTCTAATGAATTAACGAATACGGTTGGTGTGCCATTTACCTATGAAGGAAAAAAGTATGCCCTGTTCCAACGACCGAATATTAAATTCTTATTTAATGAGATTCATCTGTTGTTAGGCGGATTAGTAGTAATAATGATTATTTTAAGTGTGATAGCAATGTTGATAGTTGCGAAGATAATGATTGATCCGTTAACTAAATTGACAATAGCGACAAATAGAATTGCAAATGAGGATTTCCATGCAGAGTTACCAGTCTATCAGCGTGATGAAATAGGACAACTTGCAGATAGCGTTCGAAACATGGCAATGCAGCTGGATGCTAGCGATCGTTACAAAAAAGAATTTATCTCTAGGGTATCCCATGATTTTCAAACACCGCTATTGAATATACAAGGTTACGCTCATCTACTGAAAAGTGGAGAGCTAAGTGGAAATGATCATTTAAAGTACGTTACGATTATTCAACAAGAGTCAAAACGACTCTCCAATGTTATGAAGCAGTTATTAGTTCTTACTTCGTTTGATCAAGTAAATAGCCGTACAAAAAAAGAAGTCTTTTCACTAGATATACAGTTAAAAGAAGTCATTCAAAAGTTTAGATGGTTACTCGATGAAAAAGAAATATCTATTAATATAAAGATAAAACCGGTAAATATATACGGTGAAAGTGAAATGCTTGAATATGTTTGGGAGAATCTTCTTTCTAATGCTATAAAGTATAATCGTTCTCCGGGGGAAATACATATTACTTTAGAAGAAAGTGAAGAATGTGTAATCGCCACAATTCAAGATACTGGCAGTGGGAATAAGCAGACAAAATACAACCAATGGACGGAAAGGTTTTATAGGGAGGATGAAGCTCGTTCAACGCAAATTGAGGGAAGTGGACTAGGCTTAGCGATTGTACAGGAAGTAATTCAATCACATGAAGGAGAACTTTCTTTTGAAAGTATAGAACCTCATGGCACTAAAGTAATCATCCGATTAAAAAAGCTGTAATTATCTGTTCATCTTCCGTTCACTTTCAACTTGTATAGTGCCTCTTATAAGGAAATACAATAGGAGGTACAGATATGAGAAATAAACGGAACTGGTTAGTTATTATCATTAGTTGGCTAATGGTAGTAGGATTACTTTCACTCTTTGCTCCTTCCAGTAAAGAAGTTGCAAGTACATCAAAAAATGCAGGACTTCCAGACACGGCTATATCCATTCAAGCAGATAAAGTTATTAAAGAAAACTTTTCTAGTAACGAAGGAATACCTTTAATTATTGTTTTTGAAAGTAATAAAGCTACCAATGATGAAGAAATTCAAAGAGTATTAGAATTAATGGAACAAAATTACTCTAGTATTCCGAAGTTTTCTAAGATTCCTATGGAGCAACGAGATTCTTTTGTATCCGAAGATAAAAAGACTTTCTTTGTGCCACTAATTTTAGAAGGACAGCTAGAAAGCAAAGAGATTCATGAAAAAGTAAGTGAAATAAAAGAAAACATATCTAATATAATCCCGTCAGATTTTAATACTTATTATACGGGACCCGCTGGCATAGCTAGCGATACAATCGAGCTTTTTTCGCAGGCTGATGTAGTATTACTTCTAGCTACAGTAGTGATTATTTTTATCATATTAATCGTAATTTATCGCTCACTCATTCTTGCTATCATTCCACTTATCGGAGCTGGAATTGTGTATGGAGTAGTGGATAGAGTAATAGGTCTTACTGGGAAATTCACATCCATTACGATTGAAAACCAGGCACTCTCAATTATGATGATTTTATTGTTTGCCGTCGTTACTGATTATTCACTACTACTTTATGCCCGTTATAAAGAAGAACAGGATATGAAAGTGGCACTTGCTCGAACAAGAGAAACAATATTGTTTAGTGGAGGTACTATTCTAGCGGGTGTTGCAACACTTGCTATTGCAGTTTATGAACCGTATCGTAATTTTGCTCCAGTGTTTGTGATTGCAGTAGTTATCATGTTAATCGCGGGACTTACATTATTACCAGCGTTGTTTGCGGTAGTGAAAGTACCAAAAAAGAAAGAAGCTAAAACTAAAATTTGGGCTAATGCCGGTAATGTTAGTACGAAAAAACCATGGACAGTAGCGATACCGATCCTGTTACTGCTAGGGATTGGCACTTGGCATTCAACTACAATTATTTATTCATATGATTTGCTGGCATCTTTCCCTGAAGAGTTATCTTCCAGAGAAGGTTTTACAAAGCTAGGAGAAGCATTTTCAGAAGGAGAAATAGCTCCAACGACAATTCTAATAAAATCAAAAGACGAGAAAGTGGTTGCAGATGTTCAAGAGAAATTAGAAGATAGACCACTTGTTAGTCAGGTAAGGCCATCGTCTTCAGAAAGTAATAAGTACACACAGTTTTCTATCATATTAAAAGTAAATCCTTATAGCAAAGAAGCTCTAAATGAAGTGGAAACGATTAGAGAAAAATTAGAAGATCAACAGGTTTTAGTAAGTGGAGAGACAGTAAAACAGGTAGATATTCGTAATATTAACAAGAGAGATACGGCACTCGTAATGGGGTTAATGACGGTATTGATCGGATTAATGCTTGCTTTACAAACTAGATCGATTCGAGCATCGATGTTGATGATGTTATCCATTTTACTGTCCTTCGGAGCAGCGTTAGGATTCTCCACATGGACTTTTGACTTCTTCTTTGGGTATACGTCTTTTAGTTATCGAATTCCCCTTTACACATTTGTATTTTTGGTAGCGCTAGGGGTAGATTATTCAATTATGTTAATGAGTAGATTGAAAGAAGAACGCAAACAGTATGAGGAACAGGAAGCGATTGCGAAAACGGTTGAAAAAACAGGAGGTGTTATTTCTTCTGCAGGATTAATACTTGCGGGTACATTTGCTGTTTTAATATCACAGCCAGTCATGGAGCTTAAACTATTTGGTTTTGCCGTCGCAGTTGGTGTACTGTTGGATACGTTTATCGTTCGACCGTTATTATTACCAGCGTTATTATCAATCACGATTAAAAAATAGGGGGAAATGATTATGCAAGAAAAATGGAGTTTACGATTAATACGTGCAGGAGCATTATTTGGTTTACTGGGGGCCTATCTAGGTTCTCATATGGCAGGGGCGGGATCTTATGCACTCCGTCCTATACATGCCCATATTTTATTGGTGGGATGGTTATCATTGTTTGTTTATGGGCTATTTTATAAACTGTATAAGATTAAGTCTCCTAAGCTAGTAGCAATCCATGGTACGACCGCTATTATAGGAGCAATTGGATTGACATCGGGTATGTATTTACAGTTTATACACCCTTTCCAAATAGATGAGACCTTTGCGTTGATCACGTATATTGTAGGCGGCACGATATTGTTGATTAGTTTTGCTATATTTGTTTTAGTGACTTTTAAAGTAGAGAAAAGTAGAAGCGCCATTTAATCTGTAGTTCTGCAATTTTATTTAAACTTACTATCTTTACCATCCACTCCACTTCTGTTATATTAGTTGTATAACAGAAGTGGAGGAATTAGTATGAGGAGATTATCAATTGTTTTTTGTTCGTTAGCAATTGTCTTTTTATTGCTTACTGCGTGTGTTAAAGAAAAAGAGGAGGCGTCAGAGATGGGTTCATTAGAAAACATAGAAGGTGTATGGGAAGGGACCATTGATACTCCCAATCAACCCCTACCAATTATCATTGAGTTTGGATTAGATAAAGGGAAGATTAGTATTCCAGTACAAGGAGTAAGCAATTACCCACTAACAAATGTGAAACTAGATGAATCGGACGTTTTTTTTAGCATGAATATTCAAGGTCAGAATTTAACCTTTAATGGTAAAGTGGAACAAGAAAATATAACGGGAACATTTACTCAGCAAGGGCAGGCATTTCCTTTTAAATTGGTGAAGGGAAGTAAAGAGGAAGAAGTAGAAAAAGATAGGTTGATAGAAGTGAAGGTAGAAGATGGAACCATGTCTGGTCAATTGGAAATTCCTAAAGGAGAAGGACCTTTCCCTCTTATGGTTATTATTGCTGGTTCTGGTCCTACTGATCGAAACGGAAACTCGATAGCATTGCCTGGAAAAAATAATAGTTTGAAGATGCTTGCTGAGGAGTTAGCAGGTAATGGGATCGCAACTATCCGCTATGACAAGCGGGGAGTTGGAATCAATACGAGCTTAGCGGGCGGGGAAGAAGATTTACGATTTGACCAATATATTGATGATGCTACTGCATGGGTCCAGTTTGCCAAAGGTGATGAACGCTTTTCAAAGGTTGGAGTAATTGGCCATAGCGAGGGCTCTTTAATTGGAATGGTGGCTAGCCATAAAGCAGATGCAGATACGTTCATTTCCATTGCTGGAGCTGGTAGACCAATTGATCAGATACTTCTTGAACAACTACAAGCTCAACTTCCAGAGAACCTATTGGAAGAATCCACTAATATTCTTGAAAAATTAAAACAAGGTGAGCAAGTAAAGACAGTAAGTCAGGAATTGCAAAGTGTATTCCGCCTATCGGTTCAACCATATATGATTTCCTGGCTTCAATATGACCCAGCGGAACAACTGCAAAAGTTTACTAGGTCAGTACTAATAGTAAATGGAAATTTAGATATTCAAGTCCCCATAAAAGATGCAGAGCTATTACATCAAGCAAAAGAAGATTCAGATTTACTCATTGTTGATAAGATGAACCATGTGTTGAAAGAAGCCCCTGCTGATAGAGAAGGAAATATCGCTGCCTATTCAAATCCGGATCTTCCGTTAGCGGAGGGCTTAATAGATGGTATAGTTAGCTACTTACAAGCACATGTGAAATAAAGTAACAGTTGATTATAAAATGAGAAACAATTAAAAAACAAAAAGAGTCTAAATTCGCATATGAATTTAGACTCTTTTTGTTTACGCTTATAAAGCGGTTTGTCGCTTTTTGTTTTTCGAAATAGTGGCTAATGTTGGAATACACATACCAACTAAAATCACGACTATTCCTAAAATCTGTAGCCATGATAATGCCTCGCTTAACACAAGTACTGAAACGATTACAGCCACTGGTAACTCCATGGCACTTAATATAGAAGAAACCGCGCCTCCCACTTTAGGTACTGCAATAACAAAGAAGTAAATTGGGATGATGATACCTAGTAATCCAAGGGCTAGTCCATAAAACAGTAATGGCTCCGTAAATAGTTTTCCATTCCACATAATTTCCGGACTTTGGAAGAAGGAAATCATTAGTGCTGCTATAAAGGAAACAAATAATAAACGAGTTGTTGTATTCATGCCTTCGACTTGCTTAGTGTTAACATTCATATTCAAGGAGAATGAAACAGCAGCAGCAAAACCATAAACCCAGCCTCTCCAGTCAATTCCACTTAAGTCGACATCCAGTATTCCAGCAGCTAAGATAGTACCTAAAAATAAGATAATAAGAGAAATCGTCTCTGCTCTAGATGGAAGTCTTTTTCTAATAATACAATCGATTAGCGTTCCAATCCATGTAAATTGGAATAGCATAACAACTGCAAGGGAAGCAGGTAGGTATATAAGTGACATACCATAAACGATTCCCGTCGTAGCAGTAAACACACCTGCCAATAAAATAATTTTAAAGCCTCCATATAAACGAGGCAGTTTTCGTTGCGTTAGTAAATATATTACTAATGCCAAAAGAAATCCAACGATATATTGACTAGAAATCGCTTCCGAAGCCGTGTAGCCATCTCCGATTGCTAGTTTAACCATAGTTGATAAAGTCCCATAACTGCTTGCTGCAAACACAACCATTAGGGGATAAATCCATAATTTCATAAAAATTTCTCCTTTAATCTGCGAAAACGGTTTTCACCATATGATGAAAAGGCTCACCAATAATTGTCCAAGGACATAGGGTAACAAATCCTAAACGATTATACAAGCGGATAGCAGCATCTTTTTCAAGCTCCACATTCAAGGATAGTTTCCCGCCCCCAGAATCTTTCACTAATTGCTCTGCGTAGCTTAATAATTTTGTACCTATACCATGTCCACGATATGTCGGGTCAACTACAACTGTATCGATATACCATTCTCCAGGTGCAGTTTCTGGGTCTATTGTGACAGCAGTACCTTTTTTATTAGAAAGGTATGCTTCTAAATTTGCATCTAGGATAATTGCCTGCTCGGCAGTATAAAATACCAATACCCCTGCGACATGTCCATTCATTTCTGCAATATACGTATTTAAATAAGAGTGTCGATTATCCGTACGTGTAAATAGTTGTATAAATTCATTGTATATGGCAGTTTTTTCTGTTTCTCCAGTCATCTGCCTCGAGATGTCTCCGATAGCCTCCATTATAAGTGGGATAGCCTCGGTTGCATCTTCTTTGTAAGCTTTTCTAATCAATACTTCCATTATATATTCACCTTCCAACTTTTCATTATACCATAGCGACTCTTAAAGTACTTAAAGTCAGTAGAGGGTAAATAATAATAGAAAGATTTGAAAATATTTGAAACTTCTCTGTTCTATATGTAGTAGAATAGAAGAGAGAGGGGGAATAACAGTGGAATGGGATTCAGTACCTTGGTTGCTCATCTTACCTGTACTAATAATTCAATTATTATTAGTCGTGGTAGCACTGATTGATCTGTTACGCGTAAAGAATACCAATGGATCAAAGTGGATGTGGGCGATTATTATTATTTTAATCAGTATCATTGGACCTGTTATTTATTTTATAGTTGGGAGACGAAATGAATGAAAACATTACTTCATGTTCAGGGGCTAACAAAGGATTACGGGAATGAAAAAGCAGTAGATCAAATTACTTTTTCACTAAATAAAAACACTGCAACCGCTTTAATTGGACCAAACGGTGCTGGAAAGACAACTACTCTGTCTATACTAGCCGGACTATTAAGACAAACAAGTGGAACAGTAGTGATTGATGGGGACTTAAAAGGAGATAGTCGAAAAGAGATAGGATTCTTACCACAATATCCTCAATTTTTTTCGTGGTTAACAGCACTTGAATTTATTGAAATGGTAGCAAAGTTGAGTGGACTAGATGGAAAATTCACTAAATCACAAGCAATAAGAACATTAGACTTTGTTGGCTTAGGCGATGCTAAAAATAAAAAAACAGGAACATTCTCTGGTGGGATGAAACAACGACTAGGTTTAGCCCAAGCAATTGTGCATAAACCAGGGTTACTTTTACTTGATGAGCCTGTTTCTGCCTTGGATCCAGTGGGAAGACGAGAAGTTTTGAATTTATTAAAAGAACTACAAGAACATACAACCATTTTATATTCTACCCATATTTTAAATGATGCAGAGGAAATGACCGACCAGTTGTTATTTTTAAGAAAAGGGCAACTAGTGGAGCAAGGATCGTTAAAGGAAGTAAGAGACAAGTATGCAAATCCATTATTTAAAATTCTCTTTTCGGATTCGGAGGAAGCAGCAAAGTTTATCGAAATCGCTCCATGGCCTGCTAGACAGGAGAATGAGATTGTTTACATTCATCTTTTGGAAAACAAACCACTGATGAATGAGGTATTACAAGTACTTGCTAATAGTAACTTACGATTATCAAGGGTAGAGCGAGCATCAGCCAGCTTAGAAGAAATATTTTTACAGGTGGTGAATAAGCATGAATAATTTCTCTATACTATTTCAAAAAGAGTGGCGTGAAAATGTACGAAACTTTAAGATTCTTTGGATACCACTTGTATTTATCTTATTCGGTATTTCCGAACCATTAATGTATCATTATTTACCGCAAATTTTAAATGCTGTTGGAAATATGCCAAGTGATATGGTGTTTCCATTGCCAGATTACACACCTGAACAAATAATTATGTCAACAATTGGTCAGTATCAATTTATAGGGATGTTAATTGTAGCGTTTGGATTTGCAGGAATCATTGCTAGAGAACGCAGAAATGGAACAGCAACTATGTTATATGTAAGACCGATTGCTTATACTAGTTATGTGTTTAGTAAGCTAGCCATTATGTGTATCTTAATTATTGGAAGCGCATGTATTGGTCTTTTAGCAAATGTCTATTATACGTATATTTTGTATGGAGCAGTAGATGCAGTTGCGTTTATTGGATTCTTAGGAACGTATAGCATCTGGTTATTATTTGCAATTAGTGTTGTTATTTGTGCCAGTTCGGCTTTTCCTACAGGAATTGCTTCTGTTATATCAATTTTTTTGTTGGTAGTCCTGCAATTAGTGGATGGTCTGCTTGGTGCTTACTGGACCATTTCACCTTGGAAGTTACCAATGTATGCAGGACAAATTTTAACTGGAAGTTTTGACAAAACACCGTATTTATGGAGTTTAACTGTAACAATAATGATGGTTGTATTGTTAATAGTAGGAGCCATATATATAGCTAAGAGAAATGTAGCTAAAGCAAAAATATAATGATGGGTAGTGATTTAGATGGTGGCTCGTAATTCTGATCGATTTATTGTATCCTACAACCGACTTGACCAATTGATGAAGGATCTGATTGGTACAAATGAGCATATGGCATTTTTTCGTTTAATTGATTTTGCTAAAAAGAAAAACGCCATTATTAGAAGATATGAAGCAGATTTACGGGAGTATGGGGACTTAAGAAACGCCATAATACATCATCGTACATCTTTAGAATTTGCTATTGCTGAACCTCATGATGAAGTTGTGACAAAAATGGAAGAAATCGAAAGCGCATTAGCAAAACCGATTACAGTTGCTCAAATGTTCCAGACAGATGTGACGATTTTTCAAGAGACAGATTCCCTTAGTTACGCACTAAAGGTTATAAAAGATAAAAAGTACAATCAATTTCCTGTATACAGTGGGAAAACATTTAAAGGACTTGTTACCCCGGTAGGCATTACTATGTGGATGGCTAGAAAAGTGGATTCAGAATCCTTTTCGAGAAAAAGAACGATGTTATCGGAAATACTAGCACATGAAAGTACTAGAGATAATCATCGTTTTATACAAGCAGAGGCATCCGTTTTCGAGGCTGTAGAGATTTTTAAGTCATCTGTAGTGAAGGGCAGACGTTTAGAAGCACTTCTTATTACAGAAGATGGGAAATCCAGCGATAAATTAATAGGGATTGTAACTCCTATGAGTTTACTGAAGATAGAATAATTCTTATGGGGTAGTCTTTTTCTTAGAAACTGTCATAATATTAATGTAGACACTAAAGTGCCTAACGAAAGTTGAAAAGGGGGGATATAATGGATTCTTTAGAGAAAGTGCAAGAACAGGGCTATGAGAACCATGAAAAAACTAGTAAAGACATGTCCGTTGGAGATTGGTTAATAACAATGCTTATACTAATCATACCAATCGTCAATCTTGTTATGCTGTTCATCTGGGGATTTGGGAATCCTGATCCAAGACGTAATTATGCACGAGCGTCACTTATTTGGATGGCAATTGGTATCGGACTTATGATTATTTTTTATGGAGCAGTATTGGCATTTATTTTATCTTTCAATAATTATTAATTATTTCCTGGGAAATAACATAGTTCGACATAAAAGAGTGTTCCTTCGTATAAGAAGGAATGCTCTTTTTGATGTTATACTAAGAAAAGCGGAAGGTGCCCTGTGCCTTATCAGTTTGTCTGAAGCGTCTCGAGAGGATGGCATCTGGAGTAAGAAAGAAACATTAAAAAGGAGATGGCATAGATGAAAGTTGCACTCTTTGGAGCAACCGGACGTGTGGGAAATGCTATTCTCACGTTATTATTAGAAAAAAATATAAAAGTTACCGCATTAGTAAGAAATCCTGAAAGAGTGCAACCTCAGGATGGTTTAACCGTCCTACAAGGCGATGCAAGAAATATTGAGGATATAATAGAAACCCTTGCAGGAGTGGATGCAGTTATAAGTGCACTCGGCACCGATAAAACAAGTGTCTTAACAGATTCCATCACACATATAATTTCTATTATGCATAAGCGGCAACTAAAGCGAATTATTACAATTGGTACTGCAGGAATATTGGATAGTAGAGAAGAACCAGGTTTTCTAAGATATCAATCACCTGAATCTAAGCGTAAATCTACAACAGCTGCGAAAGAACACCATAAAGTGTTTGAATCATTAAAAGCTAGTTCACTAGATTGGACAATTGTTTGTCCGACATATTTACCATCTGGAGCAGCAACAGAAGAATATATTGTACTGAGAGATAAGCTGCCAACAGAAGCGATACAAACCACAACAGGAGATACCGCTTTATTCACTGTAAATGAGCTATTGAAGAATGAACATATTGGCTACCGAGTAGGAATCATGAGTCCACAATATTAGGAGAAAATAAATGAAGAAATTTTTAATGTTTATCGTAGCGGTTATCATTCTACTGTACATAAGTAATAGTTGGATTCAGACTACTGAAATTAGCGTAGAGTCGGATAGAGTTCCTACTAGTTTCGATGGAGTAAAGATACTGCAAATTTCTGACTTACATGATGCAACTTTCGGAGATAATCAGGAAAAACTAGTAAAGAAAGTAAAAAAAACAGACCCGGAGCTTATTTTTATAACTGGAGACCTTATAGATAGTAACCGATATAACTTAGACCAAAGTTTAGAATTGGTAAGACAGATTGTGGATCTTGCTCCCATCTATTATGTGACGGGAAATCATGAAATCGCTACTAATGATATCGAGAATATAAAGAATTCATTAACTGAACTAGGGGTAAATGTACTTTCTAATGAGGAACAAATAATTGAGCATAAAGGGGAAGATATTCGTATCATTGGTATTGAAGATCCTCTTAATGGGATTCTAGTGAATGAGGCTTTAAGTCAATTTGAGGAGAGTGATTTATTCACTCTCGTGCTATCCCATCGGCCAGAGACCTTTCAAGATTACGTTGATTACAAAATGGATGTTGTTTTTTCTGGACATGCACATGGAGGACAGTTTCGACTTCCAGGTCTAGGAGGGCTAGTTGCACCAGGACAGGGTCTATTCCCGAGCTATACAGCGGGAATGTACAGCGAAAATACTACACGTATGATTGTAAGTAGAGGACTAGGGAATAGTGCTATTCCTGTAAGAATATTCAACTCACCAGAAATCGTTGTGGTAACCTTAAAAAGCTTGTAAATAAAAAGACCGCTGAATAGAGTATATTGTCAGCGGTCCTGCTTTTATCAATAATCTTTTTTACGGTCGTGGCGATCTTTTATTTCTCCAACTTCTTTTTGAACTTCACCTTTTAATTTATCTATTTTACCCTCTGCTTGCAATTTATGATCGTCGGTTGCATTACCAAATTGGTCTTTTGCTTCTCCTTTAGTTTTGTTCACTGCACCTTTTACTTTGTCGGATAATCCACTCATGTATATTCCTCCTCCAAATTTATTAACTCTACTTTTTATTTACCCTGGAAGAGGAAATCTAAACTTACTCTATTATTTCAAACTCTTGCAGCATAGCGTAGAATCTTGCACCATGGCCTTCTGCTGCCTCTAAAAAGTATTTCTCCGTAATGATAAAGCTCCCGCCATTTAAATTATCAATAACATATACGTTTGTAACAGGGCTATCCCATTCCGATCCGCTAATGCCGTGTAATTTAAAGCTATCTAATGGTTCTGTAACAGATTCTGCCGTCACTTTAGTATATTCTGAAGCAAGCTCTGTTTTTAGAGCAGATATCATTGTCTCAGGGGAAACGTCCTTATATTGTTTTATTTCCATTGATACTTCTGGATACCTTTCTTCTAGTGGTTCTTTTGTTGTGATAACATCAGATTCTTCGCCTTTCACAAGCTTATAACGCTCTTCATCGATATAAATAATGTACTCGGAATCTTTTCCTTCCTGCAGGTTTACATCTGTTTCTTCTTCGCTTCCTTCAATACTTTGAATAATCTCTTTTTCTGGAACGAATATATCTTTAATTTGTTTAATAAAAGCACTGCCTGATTCCGTTTGTGTGCTAAACAAAATCATTACACCAGCAGCTGCAGCAATAACAATTGGAATTACCTTCGATTTCTTTTTCACTTTTTTATCCCTTCTGCTTTTCGATTGGAAAAGCTCTTGATCTATATGGTTCCAAATTTCATCCTTTAATGTAGAAGAAGTTTCCTCCGTATGATCAAAGATCTCTTTTTTTACTCGCTTATCAAATTGATCCATTATTGGCTTCCCTCCATTTCTATCATCTCTAATTGAGTCTTTAACAAGTTTCTCCCATTAAATAGCCTGGATTTCACAGTATTATGATTCAAATTTAAAATAGCAGCAATTTCTTTTTCCGAAAAGCCTTTTATATATTTCAGTAATATAGGAATACGATATAAGTCAGCCATATTTTGAATCACGCTATACAAGTCCGACAGATTCTCTTTCGAATGCTCAGTCAGTAGTTCATTATCTTCCATTGTAGAAGTATCCACTGAGGGGGTCTTTTTCTCTTTATTTATGATACGATAACACTCATTTACTAAAATGCGATAAAACCATGCATCAAATGATAAACTGGAATTATAGGAAGATATATTGCGGTATACTCTTATAAAAGTTTCTTGCACGGCATCCTTTGCATGTTCATCATTTCTAGTAATTGCTTTTGCTGTTCGAATCGCGTAATTTTCATACGTATCATAGAACTGTTTAAAAGCATCACGACTGCCATTTCTAATTCCTTCTAAGATGTCATCATTCATGTACGCTTTTTCACTCCTTTCACTATATATACCCTGCGAGTTGGCAAAAAGTTTAGTCCAAAATA
Source organism: Psychrobacillus sp. FSL K6-2365 (assembly GCF_038003165.1). Taxonomy (NCBI): domain Bacteria; kingdom Bacillati; phylum Bacillota; class Bacilli; order Caryophanales; family Bacillaceae; genus Psychrobacillus; species Psychrobacillus sp. FSL K6-2365. The sequence goes on from NZ_JBBOOO010000001.1 coordinate 118,819, forward strand.
AAAAAAGCTCAAAGCAATTTGCTTTAAGCTTGTACCATTATTATTTAAACCATCCTTTTTCTTTAAATCTAGAAATAGCTTCTATTCGATTTCCAACGTCTAGTTTATCTAAAATGACGGAGATATAGTTGCGGACAGTACCAGTTGTGATAAACAGCTCACTTGCAATTTCTTTAGTGTTTTTTCCATTTGCGATTAACCCCAGCACCTGACTTTCGCGGTCTGTAAGTGGATTTTCCTCTTCGTAAGCCATGTCAACAAGCTCAGGAGCATATATTCGACGACCATCCATGATTACACGAATAGAATTTGCTAGCTCTTCACTTGGACTATCCTTCAATAAGTATCCATTAACGCCCGCTTTACGTGCACGTTCAAAATAACCAGACCTTGCGAATGTGGTTAAGATAATCACTTTACAATCACTTTCTTTTAGTTCCTCTGCTGCATCCAATCCAGTTTTGATAGGCATCTCAATATCCATAATACAAACGTCTGGTTGTAATTGTTCAATTAGTTTCAATACTTCTTCACCATTATTTGCTTTTCCAACAACTTTCATATCCTCTTCTAGATCGAGTAGCGATCCAAGAGCACCTAGTACCATTCGCTGATCTTCTGCAATGACAATTCGTATCATGTCTATTATTCCTCCTGACTGGGTTGTTGTATAACGTTAGGAACACGTATATTCAATGTAGTACCGTTTTTTGAATGAATGTCTAATGTTCCATTCACAAATTCTAGTCGTTCTTTAATACCTATAAGACCATGTCCCTTTGACAGACTTTTTTTCTCTTCTAATCCTTTACCATTGTCATATACCTTTAGCAATGTTTCCTTCGCCGATTGTTTAATGGATATTGAGCAGGAAGTAGCGCCACTATGCTTTACTACATTATTTACTGCTTCTTTTAAACACATACTGAGAACATTTTCTACTAGTAGAGGTGTATTCACTAATTTAGATGAGCCAGTAACGGTGCACTTTATTTGCGCGGCATTTAGGATTTGATTGATCCGGAATAGTTCCTCTTCCAGTTTTGTTCCACGCATATTTGTTACGAGTTCTCGAACTTCTTTTAAGACTGAACGTGCCGTCTGGTTTATATCCAATATTTCAGTTTTAGCAGCTTCAGGGTTTTTTTCAATCAATCGGCTGGCCAAATCACTTTTCAGCCCGATAAGGGAGAGCTTTTGTCCAAGTGTGTCATGCAAATCTCGTGCAATTCGCTCTCTTTCCTCAACTATAGTATACTGAGAAATTTTGATTTGCGCTTCTTCTAATTGACCTTCCAGTGCTTCACGCTGATTTCGTGTATATGTATTAAAGGGCAACAGAATAACTCCGATTAAACAAACTATAAGAAACGGTAGATGAGAGAGAAATAAGTCGGTTTGGATGAAAAAACCTATAATAACGGCCGCAATAGTTGCTACTAAATGAATACTATAAATAACAAAGAAGCTCAATCGTCTTTTTATATTCCCAATGAAAAAGGATAAGAAAATGGAGAAGTATATGTAACCATATAAATAAGTCATCCAAACACTGATGGAGATTTCTAAAGCAACGAAAAAATATAATAACCAGCCTTTAGTAGAAAAAGATAGGCGGTAGGAAATAAAAAATAATAACGTCAGTGCTAACCCTATAACAATCTCTACTGGACCCGTAGATCTAAATATAAAAAAGAATGGAAAGATACAAAAAACAATCCAAGCATAAATACTTAACCAAGGATATTTGGGAAATATTTGATACCATTTGGGCAATTATCTCACCTCTTCTAGTTAAACTTTTCTCCATTATAATGCAAAAACCATTCCTAGGTAATTCTGGGAATGGTTTTTGCAGAATTTTACTTACTTTCAAAGGTTGAGTTTTTTGAATCTAACTTTACAGCTCGATTAGAATTATTTAATAAGTGTTTTATCTGTTTAAAGTTCACAAAACTCTTATTGTCTTCATCGAATAGTCGGAAATGGATAGACTCCAAACTCTTACGTAGGTTAATTGTAGTAGCTTTGTGTAAAGGAGGGGTAGAATCATGAGCTTTTTCTAAGTTATAGTTAGGAACACGTGGACTTAGATGGTGCACATGGTGGAATCCAATATTTCCAGTTACCCATTGTAAAATCCTAGGTAACTTATAATAAGAACTTCCCTCTATAGCAGCTTTTACATAATCCCACTCGGACTCATCTTCGAAATAAGAATCCTCAAATTGATGCTGAACATAAAATAACCAAATTCCTAATGAACCAGCAACGAAGAGTATAGTTCCTTGAATGATCGCAAATGCCTGCCATCCGATTAACCAAATCATTAATGCATAAATAACAATTACTGAAATATTAATGAGATACGTATTGTTACGTTCTTTGCCACGAGCACCTTTACGGTTAATACGATTGCTAACTAAGAAAAGTAACGCCGGTCCTAAACCGAACATAACGATAGGATTTCTATATAGTCGATACGAAAGTCGCTTCATTGGAGATGCTTCAATATATTCTTCAACAGTCATCATCCAAATATCGCCGACTCCACGTTTATCTAAATTTCCACTAGTAGCATGGTGGATATTATGCTCACGTTTCCATTTTTCATAAGCGAAGAGCGTAATGATTCCTGTGATAGTTCCAGTAATATCATTGGCTTTTTTATTTTTAAAGAAAGATCCATGTGTACAATCATGAAAGATGATAAAAATACGAACGACAAACCCAGCAGCGATAACAGATAAAGCAACGGTTAGCCAAACAGATACATCTAAACTTATATATGCTAAAAACCATAGAATTAAAAATGGTGGAATAGTGTTAATTAGTTGGACAATACTCTTTTTTAACTCCGAGTTTTCAAAAGGCTTTACATTTTTACGTAATTCAAGCGTTTTTTCTCTGCTCATTGTATTCCTCCTATTAAGAATTATTATCTTAATAATAAGGAAAATCGAAAATTAGTAGTAGGCATAAACGTCAAGTCATAAGTATGACAAGTGTCATATAGGACATATAGGTTATATTACTTTAGTAACTGGCTATTGTCTTTTTAGATATTCTTTCTTATTCAATTTTCGAGCCAAAAAAGCTGACCAAAGGTTCGGCCAGCTTTTAAATAAACATATTAACGATCTTTTTTCAACAAACGTAATGTTTCATCGAATAGAATTTTTCAAGTGTGATAATAACATTCAAAACCCTTGATATAACTCAATTTCAGTAATGTTTATTGAAGATTCCACAATGGACTGAATACCAATTTGAATACCAAATATCAAAAATTGATGTATTTAGCGAACTTCTCAGCAGTGTTATCTTTCATCTTTTGAGTAACATGCGTATACACATTCATGGTCGTTTTTATATCAGTATGGCCAATGCGATCTTGCACATCTTTTATACTTGCTCCAGCTTCAAATAGAAGAGAAGCATGAGTATGTCTAAATCCATGGATAGTAATGTGCGGAAATTCATATTTCTTTATCAAAGTTTTTAGTTGTTGGTTGGGATATGTGGTCACGTGATAACCGTTTGTAGATCTTTTATCTGTGGAAGTTAAAACAGGTTGATTAGGATTAAAGGATGTATTAATTCCATACGTCAAAAGTAATTTAGTTTGCATTTTCCGCCACTTATCAAGTGTTGCTAACGTTTTGTCATCCACACTTATAACACGTTTAGACTGAGCAGTTTTAGGAGTCTGAAGGTATTTTAATGAATCTTCAGTTGCTGCAAGTGTTTTATTAAAGCGAATTGTCTTTTCTTTGAAATCAATATCATCCCACGTTAAAGCTAGTACCTCACCTTTTCTTCCTCCAGTGAAAGCAAGCAATCTAAATAGAACATATACTTTCATGTTTTCATTTTTTTTAATGGTATTCAAGAAATGTTCTAATTGTTGCTTATCGTAAAAATTCTCCAATTGTTCTTCCTTGTCCACTTTTGTTACTGGTTTAGGCTTGATAATTTTTCGCATTGGATTATCATCTATGATTTTTAGAACAGTTGCGTGATCCAACACCATTTTTACATAACTCGAATACGTTCTGAAATTAACATAATGCTTGGACCATCCATTAATGACCTTTTGACAGTAAGTCGTATTAATCTTTTCAATAGAAAGAGAACCGAACTTAGGAAGTATGGCCACTTTAAACATATTTACTGTCGTATTAACGGTCGAAAGTTTCACAGTATGCCTATAGTTCTCTAACCACAATTCATAGACCTCTATAAAAGTCATCTTTTCATTCGATTTAAAGCCATTTGCCTCAATATCTAGTTCTAGCCTAGCTAGGGTTAATTTCGCTTCTTTCATAGAAGAAAATCCACGTCTTGTTGTACGTTTAGGTTTACCAGTAAGAGGATCTGTACCAAGATAGACATTAAACATGAAGGCGGTAGATCCGTCTTTTTTTGTGTATTTTTTTATAGTAGTCATTTTGTTTCTCTCCTTATATGTCCGGGCAAGGGCAATTAAGGGAGAGTGCTTAGTTATTTTTTTTACTTTCTCTAACTGCTCTAATACTTAATAAATTAAATATCAGCATGGTTTTTTCGTCTGGTGATAATTCCTCATAAAGAAGTGGGGTACGTTATATTTAATAATGGAGTCCCTTGGATTGAACAACCGGCAAATAATATTCCTTATCCGGGAGCAACAATGGAAGAATCGGCGCAAAATCATATTAACAAAATATTAGCGGACTACGCATTACCTCCAACTAACCCCATAGAAGATCAATTGAATGAATTAATGATAGCTGTCGCAGAATTAGGCATGTCTGCAGAGCAGGATAAGATGGAGACCCAAGTTGCCATAGCTGAATTAGCAATGTTAGTAACAGGAGGTGAAGTATAATGGCTAAAATTTACTACAATCTCATAACTGCAAATCCTCCACAATGGACGATTGAAAATGTACCAACACGTTGGAAATCAGACGTACAAACTTTATTAGATGCAGATGAAAACGCAGCTTAAAGCTAGCGTTATTTTTATTGTCGAATTATGAAACTTTTCTATTCTCTTGCCGTATATATCATAGAATACGGAGAGGAAGTTTTTTTATGAGAGAAAACAAATTTATTTTTATATTCCTTGTTGTGGTAATGGTGGCGTTAGGAATCTATGTAGCATTTTCAATTCCTGAAGAAGAATTGAAAGGTGTCTTAGTATCCTTAGCGCAGTTAAATGTTGCTATCTCTGTTGGTGTTGGCGCATTATCTATTGGTTATGCGCAAGATAAAAAACTACAAAGCAAACTCACAGAAGCTACCATTGTGATTGCTTTTACGAGCTTAATAACTTTTTTGATAGCACAAATAGATTTGTTTTTGCTGGTGAATAAAATTTATCTTATCATAAACATACTTGCAATGTGCGTCGTATTAATACTGACATTAGTCGTTACCCAAGAGAGTAAGAAAATTAAATAAACAAAAGTAGGAGCATCCATTTGGGTGCTCTATTTATGTCTTCGTAACATAAAACTCAGCATAAGCTAGCGTTATTTTTGTGACAGCAGTATTGGGGGGAGAAATTCTTTACACTTTATCCCTTCAATTCAAAATTTATTTACTTCTTTATTATTTCATGTTTTAAATGAAAGTTGTTTAAGTAAAATGCCTTTTAAAGATAGTTTTTATTAGTAACTTTCACAACTTGATTTAATAGATTGTGATAGTTTACAGTGTTATGATTTAGGTGGTTGGCCGACCAAAAAAGTATACAGGAGAAAACTAATCGATGAAAAAAAGTTCTCAAGTTTACTACTAATATCAGTACTACTGTTTTCCTTAGGAGCTCCATCTGCTTTTGCTCAATATGGTTATGAGGTTACATTTTAAGTAGATACATAAATTGGAAAGATAGGAGGATGATTACATGAAAAAAAGTTTGCTGTTTTTTTGTTGTTTAGTATTAGCAATGATAATAACTTATCCTACAAATTCAAAAGCATACGTGCTTAATAATCAAAACGTTGGCTATAACCCTCAATATACGAATTTATCTTCAGCTAATGCTTATTTGCCTCATCTTAAGAATGCTGAAAAATGGACTTATACGGGTGGTAAAGTATTTCTTTCAGAATATACTGGCAGTGGTACCGTAAATATTTATCAAGGATTTGTTGATACGGACAATGGAACCTATGGAGTTTGTTATTATAATACTAGTCGTGAAAGTGATATTCGTTATTATAGATTATTTAAAAATGCTTCTCCTGCTGTCAGAAATGAAACGGTAGTTCATGAAGTTGGTCATGCAATTGGTTTGCGTCATACTCAAACTGTAAATGATGCCAATGCAGTAATGAGAGAATTTGGATTTAATAATATAGCAGCTCCATTATCTGACGATAAAGCAGGAATTAATGCTAAATATTGATTATGTATATAAATATAGAAAAGGTGGTGCATGATTGTGAAAAAAATACTTGCTATAACAGGGGTGTTATGTGTTTTTTTAGTTGGATTTTTAATTTTTGATAACAAGGAGGAAAAATCGGCTAATAGTGATGAACAATTTGATAATGGTATGGCAGATCATTTATTTGATGGGAACTTAATCTTAGATGCAAAAATGGATGAATTTCCTGATTTAAATACTGTTGAAAGTCAAACAGATATTATTGTTATTGGTAAAAAGGTTAAGCAAGAAGAGCCGACAATTAAATATAGTCAAGAAGGTCGAATTGATATAGCTTATACTCTGTCTAATTTTTCAATTGAGAAAGTTATAAGTGGAAATTCGGTTACCCCAGGAACAGAAATTACAATTCTGGAAAATGAAGCATATAATGAAAAAGAGGATGTAACTTATAATATTGCTGGATATGAATTGATGAAAACAGATAATGAATATTTATTGTTTTTAAGACAATCGGAAACAGATCCATATTATCTAGTGACGGGTGTTAATTATGGGAAAGTTCCTTTACAAGATGAAACTAGCGTTTTAAAGAATTCTTTACAAAAAGCAAAATCTGATTATGCAAAAGAAGTATTGTCAAGAATGGCTCAACAAGATTCTATTAGAGAAGAAGCATTAAAAAAATATGCTTCAAGCTTAGAATAACTTTCTTGCATTTTGTTAAAGTAATGAGTATTGAAAATATAGGGTAATCTGACTAAAGAGAGTAGCAATAGCTACCCTCTTTTTTTTCTTTGACTTCGAGTTGTAAATAATGCTTTACATTGGACCTAAAAATGATAATCAGCTTGAGGGTAAGTGTCAACGGTAAATGTCTCACTGAGGCAAAGCTATTGTTACTAAGCATTAGGAACATTATGTGTCGTAACGATTGTTAAATATCTAGGCAGGATTCCCTTCCTCTTTTGTCGAATTGTGAATAAAAGGGGAGTGACTGCTATGAGAGTAGAGTATCAGATTAACATTGAATATGCAGATGGTGAACAGAGCAAACACTTATCATACAGTTTTGATAGTGTTGAGCAAAGAAATGTAGTTTATCGTACTATTTGCACCGAACTTGAAAATGATCAAGTGGATATGAATTACTTGAGGCATAATAGTGGAGTGACAGTTTCAGCATATAACCATAGTGACCCATATAAAGGAGAAATAGCACAAATAGTTCCTCATGCTTCATTCAAAATAGAGGTTTTAGATAAAATATTATCTATGGTTAAAAAATAATCAACACTGAAGGGCATCCAATTGGGTGCTCTTTTATTTATTTATCCATAATCTGAAGGGGGACTGAGGATGATGGAAGGAGAGAAAGCGGGTGACACGTTTGCAGATAACTGGATTTAAATCTATTGGAGCATTAATTGCAAGCTTCGGTATGTATATGCTACAAATCGTAAACGAGGCCATTGTGGTACTCGTTTTTCTAATGTTATTAGATATGGTAACAGGTGTCATGAGGTCTTTTATGACTGAGAGTTGGAACAGTATGGTGGGAATGTCTGGTGTTATAAAAAAAGTAGCCATATTCGTCCTTATAGGTATGGCTGGAGCTGTAGAATATGTAGCTTTGTCTGCAGGACAAGACAGCAAGGGGCTTGTAATTCTTGGAGTGACAAGTTTTTTCATTGTCAATGAATGCATATCGATATTGGAGAATACCGCACAAATCGGGTTACCTATTCCACCAATCCTTTATAATGCTTTAGAAAAACTTCATAAGGCGCCTACTGGAAAAGAAATAAGTATTGATCGCCATCCTGAATTGGCTCGTTTGGATAAACTCACATTGCTTAAGGAAAATGAAATTTTACAAAGTGAAATACTAAAGAAAGAAACAGACACTAAGGAGGAAACACAATGAAAATCAACTGGAAAGTACGTTTTAAGAACCCTGTATTTTTATTTCAATTAGTGTCTGCAATACTGTCGCCAGTATTAATTTACACAGGTTTAAGTCTTGCCGACATTACTACTTGGGCGACATTAGGTGATTTATTTGTGCAAGCATATTCAAATCCAGTTTTACTGGGGACTATGATTTATGCAGGATATAATGCTGTTACAGATCCGACGACTCGAAGTCATTCGGATTCTCAACAGGTAATGCGATATGACAAACCTAAAGAGGTGAAATAATATGACTGTATCATTAAAAAATTCTTGTAGATCGTTCTGTTAAACGTTTAGGAGATGTTCATCCTTCTTTAAAAGAATACACTGTAGAGTTACTCACTCGATGTTATAACGAGGGTATATTAGTTCAAATATCATCTGGATTCCGTTCAAATGAGGAACAAGCCTATATCTATGGTCAAGGTAGACCTTCGTATACTTGGAACAATAAAAAATATGGTTCTAGTGGATCTATCGTATCAAAAGCTAAACCTGGTACGTCCGTTCACAATTATGGTCTAGCTATCGATTATTTTTTAGTTAGTGACGACGGTAATCAATCATTGTGGACGGTCAATGATAAATGGAAACGGGTAGGAGCTATCGCTAAATCTATGGGATTTGAGTGGGGTGGAGATTGGACAAGTTTTAGAGACTATCCTCATTTGCAATTTACCAAGGGATTGTCTATCGCTCAATTGAAAGCTGGTAAACGTCCAACATTTCCAAGAGGAAAAATATTACACAAACTAGAATTATTAGTATAGGAGGTGATGAAAATTGATAAATATAGAAGTTAATGTGGAGCAAGATGAAATTCGAAACTACATTAATGAAAAATTAGATGAATCTTTGCGACAAACTTTATTCACTTGGGACATTATAGAAATAGCTAAAAGAACTTGTATGAGCAGAACATTTCATGAACAAGAATTTCTACATGATTCTCGAATGAAATTATTAGAACGTCGCAAAGAAAAAGGAAAACGATTTTGGTTCTATGAACCGAGCTTAAAGGTAATGCAAGAAATAATGGACGAGTGGTAATCAAAAATAAACTACGTTGACAGGCGGTTTTATCATAGTACTACTTATATTAACGGGGGTGTAATCCATGAGAAGAATCCGAACTGTAGGAGCTTTACTAGAATATCTTCAATCAATCAATTGTCCAATGAGTAGATCCACAGTTGATAAATTAATTAGAACAAATGAAATTCCTTATATTCGTGTTAGTAGTCGAGTACTGATTTTTGATTTAGATGCTATTGATAAGTGGCTATCTGTGGATAGTAAAATTTAAACATCAATATAAAAAACAGCACCTCTAAAATAGAGATGCTGCATACATATAAAATAATTACCCTTGCCCAGTTATTGAATACCATTTGAATACCAAACACTAAGTATTCATTGAACTACATTGTGTTGGTGACTTTTACAAATTCGCACTATTACTGGCTTTTGATGTTGATTAACTTATTCTTTACTCGACTTCAACAAACGTAATGTTTCATCAAATTCTTTTTCAATCTCCGCATTCGGCTTGTATGTCATTAAGCTGACTACAACTGCAACGATTAATGCAAGTACAAAACCAGGGACGATTTCATATAATGCTCCAGAAAGTGCATCATTTGTTCCCCAGACTACAACAACTACAGCACCTACGACCATACTTGCTAATGCACCAGCTGAAGTAATTTTTCTCCAGTAAAGTGTTAGTAAGATAACTGGACCAAATGCTGCACCAAAGCCTGCCCATGCAAATGCTACAAGACCTAAGATTGTTTCATTTTGTTCCCAAGCAAGAATTGCAGCTGCAATGGAAACAACTAATACAGCGATACGACCATAGTTGACGTACGTTCTGTCAGATGCATCTGTTTTAATAATTGCTTTGTATAAATCTTCTATTAATGCGGAAGAAGTAACGATTAACTGAGAAGAAATTGTACTCATAATAGCAGCTAAAACTGCAGCTAATACTAAACCAGCTATAAATGGATGGAAAACTACTTGTCCTAGTGCGATGAATATTGCTTCAGGACTTGATAGTTCTAAATCCGGATTTTGTTGGTAATACGCAACCCCTACTAGAGCTGTTGAAATTGCACCTACAAGACTTAAAATCATCCAACCAATACCGATTCTACGAGCTTGTTTAGTTTCTTTAACAGAACTAATAGCCATAAAGCGAACGATAATATGTGGTTGACCAAAGTAACCAAGTCCCCAAGCTATAGAGGAAATAATGCCAGCAGCTGTAGTACCAGCGATTAAACTTAAATGAGTTGGGTTCACAGCTTTAATAGATTCCACTGTTTCACCAATTCCACCAGTCATAAATACACCAAAGATTGGTACACATATTAATGCAAGGAACATAAGCAGCCCTTGAAGGAAATCTGTATAACTAACAGCAAGGAATCCTCCAAATAATGTATAAGCTACAACTACTGCAGATACAACTAAAAGTCCTGTATGATAGTCTAAACCGAATGAGCTTTCAAAGAAAACTCCTCCTGCTACCATTCCAGAGGATACATAAAACGTGAAAAATAGTAAAATAATTAAACCAGATGCTACACGTAATAAACGAGATGATTGCTTTAAACGACTTTCTAAATAACTAGGAATTGTAATAGAATTGCTTGATACTTCTGTATATACACGAAGTCTTGGTGCTACATAAAGCCAGTTAAGATAGGCACCTATTGTAAGGCCTATTGCAATCCAAGCTTCACCCATACCTGATAAGTAAATTGCACCAGGTAAACCCATTAGTAACCAACCAGACATATCTGCAGCTCCCGCACTAAGTGCAGTAACAGCAGGACCTAGTGAGCGTCCGCCGAGCATGTAATCCGTTAAATTGGCAGTCTTTTTGTAAGAGTACCAGCCAATTGCTAACATAGCGATCATATAAATAATAATGGCCGCGAGTTGATAAGTTTCTGTAGACATGTTAACATCCTCCTCCCGATTGTTATCATAACACGGTAAGATTTAAGGTGCATTAAATATTTTGCAATACCCACAATTTACTATTAATTTAGAATGATGAAATAAACCTATTTAAAAAAGGAGTGTATATCTTTGAAATTTTTCCATACAGCAGATTGGCATCTTGGTAAATTAGTGCAAGGTGTATATATGACCAACGATCAACGCATTGTATTACAACAATTTCTTGAAGCAATTGATATAGAAAAACCAGATGCAGTAATTATTGCGGGGGATTTATACGATCGAGCTGTTCCCCCAACGGAAGCAGTGCATCTACTAGATGAAATGTTTGCAGAGATTGTGTTAAAACGTAAAACCCCCTTATTAACGATTGCAGGAAATCATGATAGTCCTGGTCGCTTAAACTTTGGTAGTAAGCTCATGAAAGAAACAGGCTTACATATTGTGGGTCAATTAAGTCGAAATATGCAGACTATCATTTTAAATGATACATACGGAGAAGTGCATTTCCACCTTGTACCATACGCAGATCCTTCGCAAGTTCGATACCTATTGGAAGAAGAGACAATTATTACACATAACCAGGCCATGAAAAAAATAATAGAATCAATAGAAGAGACAATGGACAAAACGAAAAGGCATGTGTTTATAGGACATGCATTCGTGACTCCTCATGGTCAAGAAGAGGAAAATACAAGTGATTCTGAACGACCTTTAGCTATAGGTGGAGCAGAATATGTAGATGCAAATCTATTCGAACCTTTTCATTACACAGCTCTAGGACATTTACACCAAGCTCACTACGTATTAAATGAAACAATTCGATATTCGGGTTCCCCGTTGAAATATTCAATTTCGGAGGAACACCATAAAAAAGGCTTTTTGATCGTGGAGATAGATGGAAAAGGAAAAACGACTGTGGAAAAACGACTACTTGAACCTACTCGAGATATGCGGACAGTAGAGGGATTCCTGCAGGATATTTTAAAACAAACAGTTAGTGAAGACTATGTGTTTGTAAAACTATTAGACGATACTCCAATTCTATCTCCGATGGAGCAAATACGAACAGTCTATCCTAACGCCATGCATGTGGAACGAAAAGTTTTCCAATTAATGGGTTTGTCAAAAGAACAAGAAGTTGGAAGGACGAAAAAGGATGAATTCACATTATTTCGTTCGTTTTACACCGAGGTCAGTGGAAAAGAAGCGTCTGAAGAAACTGAACAAATTTTTAAAGAAGTATTAACTCTATTAGCACAGGAAGAGCGGGAAGGAGGAAAAATTAATTGAAACCAATTCAACTGAAAATGAGTGCCTTTGGACCATACAAACTTACCGAAACGATTGATTTTACAGAGCTAAATGAAAATCAGCTTTTTGTTATTTCTGGAGCAACTGGGGCTGGAAAAACGACTATATTTGATGGGATTTGTTTCGCGCTTTACGGTGCCGGAAGCGGAGAGGATCGCCGCGATACGAAAATGATGCGAAGCGATTTCGCAACAGACGATACACATACTTCTGTTGAGTTGATCTTTGAGATTCATAATCGACGTTACCGTATTTTGCGACAGCTACCTCATGTGAAAAAAGGCAATAAAAGTGCAACAGGTGAAAGATACGAATTTTTTGAGATACAAGGAACAAGAGAAATACCAGCTGTAGAACGACAGATTGTATCGGAGATTAATAAAAAGGTAGAAGAAACCATTGGATTGACTTTAGATCAGTTCAGTCAGATTGTCATGTTACCCCAGGGCGAATTTAGAAAACTATTAACCTCTACGACAGAAAACAAAGAAGCAATATTACGCAAGATTTTTAAAACAGAACCATACAAAATGATTCATGAAAAGCTAAAAGAGAAAAAGGTAGTTGCAGAGGCGGAACTTAAAACAGAACAATTAACGCAGGAAAATTTCACGGAAAAAATTATTGCTTCATTTCCAAAGCGAGAGTCAAATCTTTTTCAAATAATAGAAGAAGATAACTTTAATATTTTTCAATTAGTGGAAGCATTAAAAGAAGAGACTAACTTTTATGAAGAGAAAATCACACTAGACGAACGTAAGTGTGAAGAAGCGTATGAAAAACATATAAACAAACAAAAGTCTTACCATGAATCTAAGATGGTAAATGACCGCTTCAATGAGTTAGAAGCAAAGGTGCAGCAGCTAGCAGACCTGGAGGCACGTAAAGAAGAATTCATACAGAAACAGCAACAATTAGATTTTGCTGACCTTGCAAGCAATATAGAGCCCGTCGAAAGTTATTTTAATGAGCTTGAGCTAGATGTAAAAGGGAAACAGAATTTATTTGAGAAATCGAAAATAGAAAAGGTTGCTGCAGAAGACAAATTGCAGCAAGTAGAAGCTGTCTTTATAAAAGAATCTAAAAATAAGGAAATTCGTGAAAAAAATATAGAGACAGTTATTCACTTAAGCGGATTATTACCTATATTTGAAGATTTAGAGATTAAAAAAACTGAGCTTTTAAGTTTAGAAAAAAATAACGAACAGTTGGAACAACAGCTTGAGATAATCACTGCAAGTCTTCAAGGTCAAAAAGAAGCTAGTAAGCAACAAAAGCATCAAATAGAGATGTTAGAAGAACGTGTTGAATCTTTAGACAACAAAGGACAACAGCTTGCTTTGCTACAAACACAGCACAGTAAGCTGCAAGAATATAAGGTGGTTGATCAGCAACTAAATATACTTATTACGGAGGAAATAAAACAGCAAAACAAGTTCGAGCAATGTAAAGAAACATATGATGTCATTGAACAAAAATGGATAGGAAGTCAGGCAAGTATACTAGCATCTAAGCTAGTAATGGGAGAACCCTGTCCAGTATGTGGAAGTAAGAATCATATAGATTCACATGTTGCTACAGGAGAGCGTAAGGTAGAAGAAAGTGAGCTTCGCTTAGCGAAGGCAACACTTAATAAGGAAGAATCTACACTATTAACCTATAAAGCAAAAAAAGAGACAGCGGAAGCGCAAATACAAAAAGTACTCGTTCAGTTAGAGGAATATGAAGTAGATGCTGGATTAGTGGAGCAGGTAGAAACGGATCTACTAGATATGCAAAGAGAAGTTCAACAACTTCGTCTAGAAAAAGAAACATTGTCTTCATTGAAACAATCTTATAAAGATGCTTTAGCCAAAGTTGAAAAGCTAGAACAGGAAAAGCTAGATGTCGATACATTATACAGAGAGAAGTGTAGCCAAGCGAAGCAAGCAAAAGCTGTGTATGCATCAAAGTTAGATACAATACCTAGCCATATACCAACCCTACAGCATTTAAAAATAGAAATTACTCAGGCGAAGAAACAAAAAGATCTCTTCGAGCAAGCGTGGGAAGAAGCACAAAATAAGATGAAAATTGCCCAAGAATTAAATACAAAAGCCCAGTTGGTACTTGAGCATTCAAAAGTGTCTTTACAAGAAACTGAACTAAAACGAGAAAAAGCTCAAGAGCAGTTCCATAAAGCCTTAAACAAAGCATCCTTTGAAACTGTGGAAGCATATATGTCGGCGAAGCTACCTGAATCGGATCGGTCATTCTTGAAAATTCAATGTAATGAGTATAGACAACAGCTTCATACAGTAACGGAACAAGTAAGAGAAGGAAAAGTCCAACTTGAAAACAAAACAAAAGTGGATCTGGGACCTCTCGAGGAAGAGTTGCATCAGTTAAAAGAAGTATATGAGAAAGCTTTAGCAGAATGTAATAGTACAAAGGAATACGAAAAAGCAGGAAGAGAAATAGAAGAAAAGATTACCTCAACTAGTGAAAGGATTACACTATTAGAGGAACAAGTTCATCGAATTATGGACCTTTATGACATATTGAGAGGACATAATCAGCTGAAAATATCATTTGAACGATATGTGCAAATTGAGTATTTGGAGCAAATTGTCCAAGCTGCAAACGAACGATTAAAACATATGTCGAGTGGTCAATTCCAATTGCTACGAAGTGACAGACAAGAAACGCATGGGAAACAAAGTGGTCTGGGGTTAGATGTATACGATGCATATACGGGTCAAAAACGAGACGTAAAAACACTGTCAGGCGGAGAAAAGTTTAATGCCTCATTATGTCTTGCACTGGGAATGGCAGATGTCATCCAAAGCTTCCAAGGGAATATACGTATCGAGACAATGTTCATTGATGAAGGCTTCGGATCTCTCGATGAAGAGTCTCTAAACAAAGCAATTGATACATTGATCGACTTACAAAAGTCTGGTCGTATGATTGGTGTCATCTCCCATGTGGCAGAGCTAAAAGCAGCTATTCCTGCCATTTTAGAAGTTGAGAAACAAAAAGAAGGCTATAGTCGAACAAAATTTGTTTTTAAATGAGTCAATTTCATAATTACTTGTTTCATTTAAAAATACGAATGTTTATTTAATATCGTAATATAATATTCTTTTTTTAATAGCGATCCCGCTGATTGGAGTGTCAGGCGGCGACTCCAGCGGGAACAGCGCGAGCTGAAAGCCCCGTAGGAACGTAGTGACGAGGAGATTGAAGCCGTGCCCGCGGAAAGCGTCCGCCTAGAGCGGAAATCAGCGTTGTTCGGATTTAACTATATAATTTTCTTTATGAAATAGATTCAAATAGAGGAGATATTCAAATGGATCAGGATAGAGTCTTCTTAGAGTTGGCATTGGAAGAGGCGGAGAAAGCACTTCAGGAGAATACGTATCCGGTAGGCGCGGTTATCGTAGATGAGGATTTCAACGTAATTGGTAAAGGTAGAAATAGAGTGCATACTAGCCAAGATATTACGGCGCATGCTGAAATAGAAGCAATTCGAAATACAGGGTCCACAATGTTTGATACTAAAATTAACAACAAAAAGTTCACGCTTTATAGCACATTAGAACCTTGTCCTATGTGTACTGGAGGAATTTTGTTTGCTAAAATTCAACGAGTGGTCTGGCTACTAAATGACGACCAAGGATTCGGGGGATATAAAAAGATAAAAGATTCCTCAGTTTTTCTAGAAAAGTTTAAAAGGGTGGAAATGCTAGAGGAACCATTGGAAGATTTGAAAAAGAGACAGTTAGATTTAATGACAAAGTGGGCAACGAATCCTAATAATGTGGTTTCACTACGTAAGAAGGCGCAAGTAGCAAGTATTAATTAATCCTATAGAAGTAAATTTAAATGTGCCAAGAACATTTAATTCGTAAAACTTTAAAACTGGTGATATCAGGGAGTGAGTAGCCATCAACGCTGCGGAGTTATCTAGTCATAAGACAATAATCTACTATATAATAAGTATTACAAAAAGAAATAATTGGGAACGGAGAAATATACTTGTCATACATTCTGATAGTTATATTGGCGGGCACAATAAGTTTATTTCTTAGCTTGTACATACGAGTAAAAGCTAAAGATGCTCCTGGTGCAAAGTCGTACATTGTAGTTACATTATTATCATCAATCTTCACCTTGGCTTATGCCTTTGAATTAGCAAGTACATCCTTAAAACAAATGAAGTTTTGGCTTGGTATCGAGTATCTAGTCATGCCACTTATACCAATATTTGTCCTATTCATGTGTATGGAGTATGTAGGGCATAAAATAAAGACGTGGAATTACGCTCTTTTTGTCATTCCCCTCACTACAATATTTATGGTGCAAACAAATGAACTTCATCATTTTTATTACAGAACGATAAAGGTGGATAAGAATGGGCCTTTGCCACTACTAGATTTAGAGTGGGGTCCATGGTTTTATGTTCATGCCATTTTCCTGTTTGTATGTTTAACAATGTCCGTTCTGATATTGCTAAGGGAATTTCGAAAATCTTTATTTATATTTCGTATGCAAATTCTATTGATGGTAGCAGGCTTGCTCACTCCAATCATAGCAAATTACTTTTATCTAAAGGATTGGAGCAATGGCATTGATCTTGGGCCAGTTTCATTAAGTGTCACTTTTATGTTCCACGGTGTGGCCCTTTTATCCTTACAGATGTTCAATGTGGCACCGATTGCTAGGGAAAGTGTATTTGAAAGTTTGAAGGAAGGCGTGATTGTGTTAAATCAAAATCGGGTGATAGTTGACTACAATAAAGCCGCATTAAATGTTATCCCTACTATGAGCTCGAACCATATCGGTAAACCAGTTGACGAAGTTCTCATTCAAAATCCCTTACTTGCAGAAATGTTAGAAGAGGAGCAGGAGTGCGATTACACAAGTTCTCTAGAATCAGGGGTTACACACTTCCGGATTAATTTTTCCAAAGTTGAGAATAAAAGTGGATTACATGTGGGCAAAATTGTTACCTTTGTCGATGTTACTGAAAAAGTGCGAATGGAAGAAAAGTTAAAGCAATTAGCAAGTTTAGATGGCTTAACACAGTTGTATAATCGCACGTTCTTTATGAGAAAATCTGAAATGATATTTGATGACTTAATGGCCGACGGTGGGGTTTTATCCATTATATTGTTTGACATCGATCATTTTAAAAGGGTAAATGACACATTTGGTCATGAGGCAGGGGATATAGTATTGACCCATATTACAAGCATTACTAAGGAAGAATTACGAGTAACAGACTTTATGGGGCGTTACGGAGGGGAAGAATTCATAATATGCATGCCAGAAACCACTCTAATGGAGGCTACATCTAGAGCGAATAGAATTCGACAAGCGATAGAAGAAAGTTTTACGACCTTTAATGAAAGAGAAATTCTTGTAACTTCAAGTTTTGGGGTATCCTATGTTCAAATGTCAGCGGGAGAGGATAGATATTCTGTCCAACAACTTATTCGACAAGCCGATCAGGCTTTATATGCTGCAAAACATAAAGGTAGAAACTGTGTGGAAGTCTACGAGGTGAATGATATCTATATGCAAGTTTAGTATGAACAACTCACCTAAAATTACTTCTTAAAAATATGCTTTTGTCTTCGTATATATATTAATAGCGTTTTTAAAGTCAAATGTTATTACAAATCTATAACCGATATGAACATCCTACTTTTTAACAGAAGCGCTAGGTAGCGACATGAAAGTACTTTGGAGCATAAATCAACAGAGTTTATTACTAATTATCTTTTTATGAATTGATTCAATATATAAATAGAGCAGACTCCCGAAACGTATCGTCGGGAGCCTGCTTTTTACTTAGGCATGAGTTTATATCATAATATTACTCTTTAATTTGGTGCCTACAATTATGGAGCACTAGTGAATTCACTTAGTGAATCAAGAAATTCATCATCACTATTGACTCCCATTATGTTGTTGCCTGAATATCCTTCTGGATCAAGGGCAGCAGGATTAGCACCATATTTATGTAGTAGTGCTGCCATGTCGTAATTCTCATAATAAAACGAAGCTGTTAACGCATTAGTGTATTGATCTTCTGTGTTTGGGTTAGCACCAGAGATCAATAATAACTCAGCAATTGCATTATTATCAGAATAAACAGCATGGTGTAAAGCAGTTGTATCTTCTGCATCTCTTTCCTCTAAGTTGACTCCATTAGCCACAAGCTCACGAATTGCTTCTTCATCATCAGCTAGAACTGCATCCATAAGTGGAGTCAAATTAAGTGATTCCTCTGTTAAAGGTGCAGTGCTCTCTAGTGTGGAATTTTCTGTAGTGGAAGCCTCAGATGATAACGCTTCTTCTTGCAACAAGCCACCTGTAAAGAAATTTTCATACTTTACTGCACCAGTTACCATAACTGCTATGACTCCTATATATCCAATGATGAAAATACCTAGTAATGCACCAACACCAAGTGCGATTTTTGAAGTATTAGGATAATAAAGTGGAGTGCCCTCTACTTGCATGAAATGACCAACTGCTTGGACCCTTTTTGGAGTAGTCGGGTGAGATGACAGTACTTCACTCAACCATATAAATACATTCGATTCGGTATTGATTTGTTCTAAGTAAGCATCCTCATTAACCTCTTTATATAGCTGTTTCCCAATACTCAATATGGTTAGTCCACGTTTTGCAGCAGCCCCATCACGTATAAAGAATGCTGCATGTCGGTCACAAGTATACTCACAGGAACGACTATATGCTTGCGATAGAAAAGGCACTAAACGTGCTGGCAAGATAAACGTGTTTTTTAAAACGTGATTACGTTTTATATGTGTAAGTTCATGAGCAATGATGAAATCGAGTTCAGCATTCCCTTGCTCTCTAGCAAGCTCAAAAACTTCTGAATAGAGAACTACCATATGTTTTCCTAAAAAACGGGTTGCAAAAGCATTGAATGCCCCTTCTGAGTGAACCACGAATACATCTGGCACCTTTTTTAAACCCATTTCCTGAGAAATATGTACAATTCTTTCATATACATCCGGAAATTGCTTTTCACTAATGCGAATTCCATTTGCACGGATATAACCCAACGACATGTAAAGTGCATAAATACTAAATAAAATAAGTGCTAGTAAAATAGCTATTCCGATTATTGAAGCGATTGCTAAAAAGTAAATGAGTACACTGAATATAATAGATAAAATAAAATATGGAATTTCGCGACTCGATCTTAACTGTATATCTGTCATATTATTCCTCCTTTTGCTTTAAAGTTACCAAACGATACATTTTAAGTCAATTTAAAAATGGGCTGTCTTTCACACAAATTCCTCTTTCGTCATATTATTTTTAGAAGAGGTGGTGAAAAATGCACGAAGAAAAAGAGGGCAAACTATACAATCCCTACGAAATGGAACAACAGGAATGGAAGAAGAGACAGGTAAAAGAACGCGGAAAGCAATTACTTACTATTATTTCACCTATTTTTATTCTATTGCTGTGGGAAATTTGTTCACGCACAGGTGTACTTGATATACGGTTCTTTCCACCGCCATCAGCAATTGTTTCTACATTTTTTGAGTTAATGACAAGTGGCATGCTATGGACACATATTTCCGTCTCTTTATATAGAATAGCTGCTGGATTTTTATTGGGGGTAATACCAGGAATAATCATTGGACTACTCATGGGGTTGTATGCTCCGATCCGTCATTTTATCTCGCCGATTGTCATGGCATTTATGCCCATTCCGACTTTAGCGTTACTTCCAATCATAATCATCCTTTTTGGTATTGGGGATTTTTCAAAAGTTGTTACCATTGCTGGTAGTGTATTTTTCCCAGTGGTTATTAATACTGTCGCTGGTGTGTTGAATATTGAAAAAGTTCATTTAGATGTGGCCAAAAATTATGGAGCAAGTCCAAGTGATTTCTTTATCAGAATTGCATTTCCAGGAGCACTGCCGGTTATGTTAGAAGGCATTCAAATGGGTCAGGCGATTGCACTTCTTACGATTGTTGCAGCGGAGATGATGGGAGCTACATCAGGTATCGGATATTTAATCTGGACTTCTTATAAAGCATTTATGTTGAAAGAGATGTTTGTAGGATTAATACTCATTTCTTTTTTTGGATTTTTGTTTTCTCTTTTCTTACGTGGGGTACAAAGAAAAATTGTCCCGTGGAGGTGAATAGATGGACCAATCAGCGAAGATTTCTATTAATGACCTAACGAAAGTATTTTACAAGAAAAATAATAGTGTAACAGCTATACAAAATATTACGTTAAGTGTAGAAGAAGGTGAGTTTGTCTGTATAGTTGGCCCGAGTGGTTGTGGGAAAACAACTTTACTACGAATACTAGCAGGGCTAGAGCAGCCAAGTTCGGGTACATTTTCTATAGAATCCGATACAGATTTTCGGCCGCTACAATCGATGGTTTTTCAAGAAAAGGGAGTTATTCCTTGGTTAACAGTAGAAGAAAATGTTGCGTTCGGACTTAATATGCGTCATTTGCCAAAAGAGTTTGTTCGAAAGCAAACCAATTATTACTTGAAAAAAGTCGGTCTCTCCAAATTTTCGAAGCTATACCCAAAAGAACTCTCTGGTGGTATGAAACAACGAATAAGCATTGCGCGGGCATTTGCAAATGACCCGGAAATACTACTAATGGATGAACCATTTGCTGCACTGGATGAACAGAACAAATTTATATTACAGGAGGAACTACTTTCTATTTGGTCCGAAACGAAAAAAACGGTGATATTTATAACGCATAGTATTGATGAGGCTTTGCTATTAAGTGACCGCATAGTGCTAATGAGCTCTCAACCAGGAGAAATAGTAGATCAAATAAAAGTTCCTCTTCCTAGACCACGCACAATGGAACAAGTTCGTGCGAATTTAGAAATGGCGGAGCAGTTTATAGCAATCTGGAATCACTTGCAACAGGAAGTGCAAAAGTCAAGAAAGTAAGGAGGACATATGTGAAAAAATGGTGGTTTATAATTATAGCATCAGTTGTACTTCTACTAGGTGCATGTAGTTCCAAAGACAAGGAAGGTACAACTGGAGTGGACGATGAAGTTAGTAAAGACAATCCTTCAGGAGACCTTGCACCGCTGGATGAAAAAGTGAAGGTAATTATTGCAGAGGATGGATCCGCTTCTGGAGCAGGGTTTTATATTGCAAAAGAAAAAGGATACTTTGAGGATTACAATATAGATGTAGAGTTTGCAGTATTCTCGAATAGTGATGAAATGTTACCAGCCCTTGCGTCTGGGGATGTAGATATCGCAGGAGGGGTATCAACTGCATCGTTCTTTAATGCCATTGCACAAGGAATTGACGTGAAGATTATCGCAGACAAAGGGCATAATGTTCCAGGGAAATCCTATTTCTCATTTGTTATTGGTAATCATATGGTAGATGAAATAAAAGAATACGAAGATTTTAAAGGCAAAAAAATTGCAATATCCTCTAAAAACTCGATTGATGAATATATCTATTTGGAAATGCTAAAGCACGCTGGACTAACATCTGAGGACGTGGAGCTTATATTACTTGCCGATTTCGGAAGTATGTTGGGTGCAATTGAAAACGGATCTATTGATGCGGCGTTACAGATTGAGCCTTTGATAGCTCAGGGAATTGAAAATGGTTTTCATCAGCGCTTTGGAGATGCGACTGATTATGCGCCAGAGTCTCAAATTGCAATGGTTTTAGGGTCTCCACAGTTTATGAGCGATGAACAGGATGTATCTCTTCGATTTATGGCTGCCTATTTAAAAGGTGTTCGAGACTACAATGATGCCTTTATCAAAGGTGAAAATAAAACCGAGATTATAGATATTATGAAGCAGCATACTTCGCTAAAAGATTCTGAACTCTGGGAGAAAGTTTATGTTACTGGATTAGACCCAGATGGTAAAATGTTTTTAGATGATGTATTAAAGCAATATAATGCATACAAAGAAAATGGAGCAATAAGTGGGGATGTAGACTTTGATAAGGCGGTAGATACATCGATGACAGAAAAAGCGGTAGAACTATTAGGAGCATATGAAAAGTAAAACGTCCAGAATCTTGGACGTTTTTTTCAAAAGATAAGAAAGTATAAACAAATGTTTTTATTAAAGTAAGATTGCTGACTTAAAACTTTAGAAGTGCTTTTCTCAATACATTGTACTTTAAACGATTGGGTATAATACAATGGAATGCAAGGAAGTTAAAAAGAGGTGCGTAAGATGGTAAGTATTTTGGTCGATGCAGATGGATGTCCAGTAGTGGATTTGACTATTCATGTGGCGAAAAAGTTTAAAATGAACGTAACATTACTATGTGATACCGCGCATTATATGCAAAGAGAAGGTGCAGATACAGTAATGGTATCTAAAGGAGCAGATGCAGTAGATTTTGTTTTAGTGAATAGAGTAAACAAGGGTGACATAGTAGTGACGCAAGATTATGGTCTAGCTGCGATGGTTTTAGCCAAACAAGGGTTTGCTATCGATCAAAACGGACGATGGTATACCCCTGAAAACATTGACCAGCTTCTAGATAGTCGCCATATATCCAAGAAAATTAGACAGGCTGGTGGTCGTTTGAAGGGGCCAAAAAAACGCCAAAAAGAAGACAACGAAAAATTTGAAGCAAGCTTCCGTAAACTATGCGAACATGCCCTACAAGTTGGAAACTAACTTTCTTCTTGCAATAGAATATCGCCTAGGGTGGGGGTATCTGTGAAAACCCCATTTGCATCAAGATGGAATGCATTTTTCATTTCTATTTCATTTTTAATAGAAAAAAGATGAACCTTAAATCCATTTAATTGTGCATCATGGATAAAGTCTTGATCAACCGATTTTATATTGACCCCAATTCCACTAGCATAAGTTTGTAATCGTTTATAATCAGAATGGGATAAAGCAGCTTTCTCTTTGAAACTAAATAGTTGAATCAGAGGAAGCTGCGGTTCTAGTGCATGAAACTTTGTTAAGCTATCTTCATTAAACGACTCCACAATTACTTTTGGTAAGTCCCCTGTATCTCGAATTAAATTATATTTTCTTAATAAAGTAAATAGCTTTTCTTCCATTCCCTCGTAGATACTTGGAGACTTCAATTCGATATAGTAGTTTACATCATCTCCGAAATGGAGAAAGATTTCCTCTAAAGTAGGCACTCCTTCTTGTTCAAACTCTCTATTAGCTAACCCTGGAAATGCTTCATTAAACCATTTCCCTGCATTTAACTGTTCTAATTCCTCCAATGTATACTCCTTTACAAATCCTGTTCCATCCGTTGTACGATCCACTTTTTCATCGTGCATGGCAACAAGGACTCCATCCTTAGTCATTTGTAAATCTATTTCAATATAGTCGACATCAGCCTGATGAGCAATTTCGTAAGCAACAATGGTATGTTCAGGCGCAATAGCAGAAGCCCCGCGGTGCGCGATAATTAAAAACTTTTCATTGGAAAGAGGCTGTATATTACTTTCCTGGTCATCACAGCCTGCAACTAAACATAAAATTACTAGTATAAAAAATATTAACCGCATGAGAGACTCCATTCTTGTAAAGATTTTATAAGGTTTAGTAAAAATGTAAATATTATGTAAAAATTGGTTATTTCTATATACATTGATGGTATGTCTTGTAAAATGAAGCTACTGGAATTTTACCACCTTTATTAGCTATGGCGTCACTATAAACTTATATGATGAATGGTAGAGAGGATGAAATGTCTTTGAAAAGGGTCGAACTAATTGATATCTCCAAATCGTATGATAAGCAATCTAATGTTATTTCTAATATTAACGTAACTATTGAACCGGGGGAATTTTTTGTTCTAGTCGGTCCTTCTGGTTGTGGAAAAAGTACCATGCTTCGAATGATTGCAGGACTAGAAGATATAACAGGTGGGACACTTAAAATTGGTGATACAGAAGTAAATGATTTGCCTCCAAGTAAACGAGATTTATCCATGGTGTTTCAAAATTATGCGTTATACCCTCACCTATCGGTTGAAGAAAATATTCAATTCGGTTTACATGTAAAAAAAATCGATAAAAAAGAGCGAGCTAAACGTACAAGTGAAGTGGCAGCAATGCTTGGTTTAACGGAATATTTAAAGCGAAAACCTAGAGAATTATCAGGTGGACAGCGTCAAAGGGTGGCGTTAGCTCGAGCTATAGTTAACGAAGCACCTATTTGTTTAATGGATGAACCATTATCTAATTTAGATGCAAAGCTCCGAGCGCATATGCGTTCCGAAATAAGACAAATTCAAAGACGCTTAGGTATTACTATGATTTATGTGACACATGATCAAATCGAAGCAATGACTATGGGAGACCGAATAATGATTCTTCATGAAGGATCTATCCAGCAAATAGGAAAGCCTATCGACATTTATAACAACCCAGCTAATCCTTTCGTAGCTACATTTATCGGTTCACCCCCTATGAATCTAGCAAGCGGGGTTGGGGACAACCTGACGAGTACGATTAGGTTAAATGATTCGATTCTAATTCCAGTTCCAACAGTAGATGCACACTTTCTAACCGAGCGAGTAATTGTAGGGATAAGACCAGAACATATAAAAGCAGCAACCAAAGAGACTGAGGAAAAAGACAAATTCGTGGTGGAAGTTTCAAACGTGGAAATTTTAGGGAATGAAACGATTTTTACTTTTTTACTAAATGAGGAATCCTGGCAAGTTAAGTGGAGTGGACAGTGGCAAATAGAAATAGGAGATAAAATTCCTTTAATGATGAATTATGAATCCTTCTGTTTCTTCAATAGTGAGACAAAGGAAATTATGAAAACTCCATCAAATGTCGAAAACCATGTTTTTGGTAAAGAGGTATTTGTATGATGGTCGTATCTAAACCTAAAAAGATAAGCTATTGGAAACGTTCCTCTAATGCTCGAATCGCATTATTGTATTTATTGCCTTCCATTATATTATTTTCTGTATTTGTTTTTTATCCGATGTTTCGGACCATCTACTTAAGTTTCTTTTTAACAGACCAAGCAGGAGAAGCCGCAATTTTCGTAGGTTTAGAAAACTATACTTATTTACTGGAATCGGATGCCTTCCTTAACAGTATTAAAGCAACATTCTTATTCGTTTTATATACAGTTCCGACTGGGATTATTATTGCACTCATTTTAGCGTTACTCGCAAATGAAAAACTGAGAGGAATTGGTATTTTCAGGACTATCTACGCTTCGACAATGGGAATATCGGTTGCAGCGTCCTCTGTAGTTTGGCTATTCTTGTTTCATCCGAGTGTTGGTATGTTCAATAAATTATTAAATATCTTTAATCTGCCACAAATTGAATGGCTTATAGATCCGACTTGGGCATTATTTTCAGTGTCACTCTCAACTATATGGCTAAATACAGGGTTTTCCTTCTTGATAATACTTGGGGGATTGCAAAATATAGATGAGCATTTATATGAAAGTGCTCGTATTGATGGTGCTAGTTATTGGTATCGGCTAAAGAGGATTACTATTCCGATGCTCTCTCCAACTTTGTTTTTCATCATTACGATTTCACTTATTAATGCATTTCAAACGTTTGGACAGATCGATATCTTAACTAAAGGTGGTCCATCTCAGTCTACCAATTTAATCGTATATTCTATATATAAAGAAGCATTTATCAATTATCAATTCGGAACCGCTAGTGCCCAAGCTGTGTTCTTGTTTATATGCATTTTAATCGTTACGATTTTACAATTTAAGCTTGGGGAAAAGAAGGTGCATTACCAATGAGATTATGGAAAAAGCTAGTTCTTTACTTCTTATTAATTGTTACTTCATTAATCCTGTTTTTTCCTATCATTTATGCATTTATGATAAGTTTCATGACTGGCGGTGAGATTTTATCCGGTAAGTTACTGCCTTCTACCTTTAGTCTAGATAATTATGTAAAGGTATTTGAGCGGCTTCCTTTATTTAATTATTTGATAAATAGTTTTGTCGTTTCACTCGGTGTAATGCTTGGTCAGTTAGTCGTTTGTAGTTTGGCTGCATATGCATTTGTATTTATCCCGTTTAAGGGTAGAGATTTTATCTTTTTCTTATTTATATCAACGATGATGATTCCATGGGAAGCTACAATGATTCCTAACTTCTTCACCATTCAAAAACTAGACTGGATTAATACTTATCAAGGAATGACATTACCGTTTTTTGCTTTGGCATTTGGTACTTTTTTACTGAGACAGCATTTTAAAACTATTCCAAAAGAGCTCCATGAGGCTTCACAAATAGCAGGACTAAGTAAGTTTGGATTTTTCTTTCGCGTAGTTTTGCCTGTTTCTAAGACAAGTCTTGTTACATTAGGTGCTTATGGGTTTTTGACGACATGGAATATGTATTTATGGCCACTTCTAGTGACTACTAATAATTCCGTTCGAACCGTCCAAATTGGTTTGAAGCAACTTCAATCGCAAGAAGTAGCTACAGAATGGGGGGTGGTTATGGCGGGGGTAATTGTAGTTATCATACCAACACTACTATTATTATTTTTAGGTCAAAAGCAATTACAAAAAGGGTTAACGCAAGGAGCTCTAAAATAACGGTTGTTCAAAACTAAAAAAGAGGTGTACTTTAAATATGAAGAACTCATCAAAATTTGCATTATTAGCTTTATTATTACTTAGTCTTTTTGCTTTAGTAGCATGTACAAACAGTGAGAGTAGTTCGTCTGAAACGGACGGTAATGAGGCGGAAACCGAAAAAGAAGTAGTAACCAATGAAGAAGGCAAAACTGTCATTTCTTTTTGGCATGCAATGTCTGGAGCAGGTCAAGTTTCCTTAGATGCAATTGTTGCAGACTTTAATACATCTCAAGATAAATATGAAGTGCAGGCAGAATTCCAAGGGTCATATGAAGAATCATTAACAAAGCTTCGTAGTGTTGGAGGTACAAAAGATGCCCCTGCCATAACGCAGGTGTTTGAAGTTGGAACAAAATATATGATTGATAGTGGCTTTGTAGAGCCGATTCAGAAATTTATTGATAAAGATAAATACGACATTTCTCAACTTGAAGAAAATATTTTAAATTACTACACAGTAGATGATCAGTTATACTCTATGCCGTTTAACTCATCCACACCAGTAATGCTATATAACAAAGATGCATTTAAAGCAGCAGGACTTGATCCAGAAAAAGCCCCAGAAACATTTTCGGAGGTTATTGATGCAGCTGCAAAATTGAAAACAGATGATATGAAGGGCTTCTCCATGCTAACATACGGATGGTTTTTTGAAGAGTTAGTGGCAACGCAAGGTGGACTATATGTAGATGAAGAAAATGGTCGTGCAGGAGATGCAACAAAAGCTACTTTCAATGGACCAGAAGGACTTAATGTATTTAGGTTCCTAGATACTATGAACAAAGCAGGGACTTTCGGAAACTTCGGAACAAACTGGGATGATATCCGTGCAGCATTCCAATCTGGAAAAGTTGCAATGTATATGGATTCCTCTGCGGGTATAAAAGGTATTATTGATAACGCTCCATTTGAAGTAGGTGCAGCATATATCCCATACGCAGATGAAGTAAAGCGTAATGGCGTTGTTATAGGTGGAGCATCACTATGGATGTCTAAAGGAATTGCGGAGGCAGAGCAAGAGGCAGCATGGGAATTTATGAAATACTTAACTACTCCTGAAGTTCAAGCAAAATGGCATTTAGAAACAGGTTACTTTGCGATCAACCCATCTGCATACGACGAACAAATCGTCAAAGATGCATGGGAGGTTACACCACAGTTAAAAGTAACTGTAGATCAATTGCAAAGTACTGAGCCTTCTATCGCAACACAAGGTGCTTTAATATCTGTATTCCCTGAATCCCGTCAACAAATTGTAACGGCATTAGAAAATCTATATCAGGGAATGGACCCACAAGAAGTACTAGATACAGCAGCAGAAGGAACCAATCGTGCAATAGAAATTGCTAATAAAACAAAATAGACAAGAACACACATTAAGGTACTCGGTACTAAAACAATTCTGAATTGTATTAGTACCGGGTACCTTTCATTATATATCGCTCTTTTCCATTCACTACACATATTATGAAGGTTGCGGTGGAAGAGCATTTAATTTTTTTCATAATGAATAATTGGAAGTAGTGTTTCTTATTTATTAGAAAAGGGAAAGATAGAGTAGAGACTCAGGAGAGGGTCGTTTTAATGAAGAGGTGATTTTTTGGATAAACTCTTTGCAGTTCTTGTTTTTGTGGGTGTACCCTTAGTTCTAGTGGGTGCCTTTTTCAATTGGTCAGATATGGTTATGTTCTTTCTTTGCTGCACAAGTATTATTGGGCTCTCAGGGTATATAGGGAGGGCAACGGAAAGCCTGGCGAATGTAAGCGGACCAAGGATTGGCGGATTGTTAAATGCTACCTTTGGAAACGCAGTTGAACTTATTATTTCTATATTTACATTGAAGGCTGGAATGGTTGGAATCGTTCTAGCTTCACTGACTGGATCGGTTCTCGGTAATTTACTGCTTGTACTTGGACTTTCATTTTTTGCAGGAGGCATCAAGTTTAAACGTCAAAAATTTAGTGTTCATGATTCCAGATATAATGCAGGTTTGCTTATTTTTGCTGTGATCATCGCGTTTGTAATTCCTGAAGTATTTTCAATGAGTATGAATCCGCAAAAAACATTGTATTTGAGCATTGGAATTGCCATTATATTAATTACACTGTATCTAGCCGGACTATTTTTCAAACTCGTTACGCATCGAGGCGTATTCGCTTCCTCTGACCAACCTGAAAAGGAAACAGAAGTACCGGAATGGACGAAAGGTAAGTCCATTTTAATACTACTGTTAGCCACAGTAGTAGTTGCTTTTGTATCTGAACAACTAGTACATACATTTGAAATGCTCGGTGAAAAGTTTGGATGGACAGAGTTGTTTATCGGTGTCATTATTGTAGCGATTGTTGGTAATGCGGCTGAACATGTTTCAGCCATTACGATGGCCGTTAAAAACAAAATGGATGTATCTGTGGAAATTGCAGTAGGTTCAACACTGCAGGTTGCCATGTTCGTAGCGCCGATATTAGTAATTGTCTCTTTGTTTATGCCTGAACCGATGTCGCTCGTTTTCACATGGCCTGAACTTGTGGCGATGGTTACCGCAGCACTTCTTGTCATTAACCTTTCAAATGATGGGGAATCGAATTGGTTTGAAGGATTAACTCTTTTCGCGGCATATTTGATCATGGGAATTGGATTTTATCTGCTTTAAGAGTGCAAGTTAAAAAGTCAGTGTCCGAGAGACGGATACTGACTTTCTTTGTGCTCCGGGCGTGCTACCTGAACTATAGATTGAGAGTTGCGAATCCACTGTAAGGGAGCAGTTTTGAAAAAACTGAATTGTTTTTAAAACTGGTATATTTTAAAAGAAACA
Organism: Psychrobacillus sp. FSL K6-2365; assembly: GCF_038003165.1. Classification (NCBI taxonomy): domain Bacteria; kingdom Bacillati; phylum Bacillota; class Bacilli; order Caryophanales; family Bacillaceae; genus Psychrobacillus; species Psychrobacillus sp. FSL K6-2365. The sequence goes on from NZ_JBBOOO010000001.1 coordinate 148,892, forward strand.
ATCTATTTAACATTAGACGTGTTTTTTGGTATATTAGACGGTGGACAAAATTAGAAAAGGTGGAGTAAAAAATGGAAACAAATGCATACAGAGTATTACTTTACTATAAATATGTCCCGATTGAAGATCCAGTAACATTTGCACAAGAACATCTTGCTGCATGTAAGGAACTTGGGTTAAAAGGGCGTATTTTAGTATCAGACGAAGGAATAAACGGAACTTGCTCAGGAACGATAGAACAAACTGACGCATACATGAACATGATGAAGGCAGATGAACGCTTTGCCGACATGGTGTATAAAATAGATGAAACAGAAGGACATGCCTTCAAGAAAATGCATGTTCGTCCTAAGAAAGAGATTGTGCATTTAGGATTAGCTGATGATATTAATCCAAATGAAATAACAGGACAATACCTTTCTCCAAAAGAGTTCTTTGAACAAATGCAAGCAGAAGATACGGTTGTTATTGATGCTCGTAATGATTATGAATTTGACCTAGGTCACTTCCGCGGAGCAATCCGTCCAGAAATTCGCAACTTCCGTGACCTGCCAGACTGGATGCTAGAGAACAAAGAAATGTTCGAAGGTAAAAAAGTACTTACCTATTGTACTGGTGGGATACGTTGTGAAAAATTCTCGGGTTGGTTAGTTAGAGAAGGTTTTGAAGGTGTGGGTCAACTACACGGCGGAATCGCAACTTACGCCAAAGATCCAGAAGTGCGCGGCCAGCTTTGGGATGGTCAAATGTACGTATTTGATGAGCGTATAGCTGTGCCAATCAACCAAGTAGAGCATGTCGTTGTTGGAAAGGACCATTTCACAGGAGAGCCATGTGAGCGTTATGTTAACTGCGCAAACCCTGATTGTAATGATAAAATTCTTTGCTCAGAAGAAAACGAACATAAGTATTTACGAAGCTGTTCCGATGAATGCCGTGAACATCCACGCAACCGCTACATCGTAGAACATAAATTATCAGAAGAAGAAGTAGAAGCTAGACTAGCTGCTATAAAATAAGTTCCGCCCATGCTAATTTTTAGCATGGGCTTATTTTTTGGCTGAATTTCAACGGGGTTAACTCTTTATAATGAAGTGTAGTCTCGTTAAAACAATAAGTGGTTAAACTTAGTTAGTTTAGTTATTCTATTAATTATTTGTAACAAAGACGTCACAGTATAATAAATGGGTGATTGAAATATATTAAACGTATAGAGGGGATTCGCCACCCTGTATAGAAAGTAACAAAGAGTTCATTTTTCAAAAATAGAATGGAGGAACGTATATGTCAATCGAAGTGAAAAATATTTCAGATTTGAATGCAGTCAACGTATCCAAACTAATTCAAGAAAGTGAAAAAGAAGGGTATCGTTTCGTATCAAGGTTAGCATCAGAATATGAGGACGGAACGCATCGCTTCAGTGAACAGGGAGAGGCAATCTATGGAGCATGGGATGAAGATGAGCTAGTGGCGATTGGCGGTTTGTTTCGAAATAACGCTAGTGAAGCTGACAACTCTGCTCGACTATACCGATTTTATACTTTACCGGAATACCGTAGGAAAGGTGTAGGAAGTGAACTCTTAAAGGTTGTTTCTGAAAATGCCAAAGGACACTTTAAAGAAATAACGACTAAAACAGAATCCGCAAAAGCAGATTCATTTTATCGTGCAAATGGATTTTTGTTTGACGAGCGTTCGCCAGATGTCACTCATGTGATGAGCTTAGAGTAGAAAGGGTTATATTAATGGATAAACAGCAATTAGAAGGGAGATTTCCCTTAATCTCCAATATGCAAAACAAGGAAGAAATAATATGGTTCAATCCAAACAAAATAAATTCAGAGGATGCGTTGAAAAACGTATTTATTACTGCTGAAATGGTACAAGATGCAAGCGATCGTTTAGATCGTTTTGCATCTTATTTGCGTATTGCTTTTCCAGAGACTGCAAAAGCAAAAGGGATTATTGAGTCACCGCTTGTAAAAATTCCAACTATGGAATCCAGCTTAAAGGAATTCTTTCACACAGATTTTGATGGAGAATTATTATTAAAATGTGATAATGCCTTACCGATATCAGGATCTATAAAGGCTCGTGGTGGTATCTATGAGGTACTTAAAATTGCAGAGCAAATTGCTATACAAGAGGATTTATTGAAAATAACAGATGATTATGCACTACTCGCAACAGAAAAATTCACACAATTTTTTTCTAACTATTCAATTGCAGTAGGGTCGACTGGAAATTTAGGACTTAGCATCGGGATAATCAGTGCTAAGTTTGGGTTTCAAGTGACTGTGCATATGTCTAGTGATGCGAAGCAATGGAAAAAAGATATGCTCCGTGCAAAAGGCGTAACAGTCGTAGAGTACGATTTTGATTATAGTATTGCGGTAAAGGAAGGCAGAAAACAAGCGGACAAGGATTCGTCTTGCTTTTTTATCGACGACGAAAATTCTGTTGACTTATTTGTCGGGTATGCCGTTGCAGCAAGTAGATTGAAAACTCAACTGGAACAAATGCAAACCATTGTCGACGCCGAACACCCATTGTTTGTATACTTACCTTGCGGAGTTGGTGGTGGACCAGGTGGAGTTGCATTTGGACTAAAGCTTTTATTCGGAGATCATGTGCATTGTTTTTTTGCGGAGCCTACGAACTCGCCTTGCATGCTACTTGGGTTAATGACGGGGCTACATGAAAAAATATCAGTGGCTGATATTGGGCTAGATAACAAAACGGATGCGGACGGATTAGCGGTAGGGCGACCATCTGGATTTGTAGGTAAAAATCTTGAGCAGCTAATTAGCGGAAGTATTACTATAAGTGATCAAACCATGTATGAGCTACTTGCCTTATTGGCAGACACAGAGAATATTCTATTAGAGCCATCTGCATTGGCAGGTATGACAGGACCAATTCAACTTAAGAAACTAGGAGTTTCCATACAAAATGCAACACATATTGTGTGGGCAACAGGAGGAGGAATGGTTCCTTCTCAGGAAATGAAGGTTTATTATGAAAAAGGAAAGCAATTTCTTGGGAAATAAAACTACAAGCCTTGTAGTTAGAGTCTCACGACATACAAGTCGAGGCGATTTTAATAATCCTGCTAGTTAATGCGGGACGAAGTATATTCTGATCCTACTTATATTTAAAAGTAGGATTTTTTAATTTTGCTCTACTATACATAGAACAAATGTGTTATGCTATATATAGAACAAAAACTAAGGAGGGTGACTTCATGTTTATTGAAATAAAATCTGATTCTGATGTCCCCATCTATTTGCAGCTAGCCCACCAACTTATGGAGGGTATGGTACGAGGTGAATTAAAACCAGGTGACTCGCTACCATCTGTAAGAGCATTTGCGAGCGATTTAGGAATGAATATGCATACAGTAAATAAGGCTTATCACTATCTAGAGGAAAAAGAGTTTATACAAATAGTGGCAAAATCGGGAGTAATAATTCAGCCGAATGGTATTCCGAAGGCTTCAGAGGAAGAAAAGCATAAATTAGAAGCACAACTACGACCATTTGTAACAGAGGGGTTAGTCCTAAAGCTCTCGGAAGAAGAACTAGTGGTTATGGTACGTAAGCTTGTGCAAAATATTGAGGAGGGGAACGAATGACTATTGTTTTGTTTGGATTCATCCTATTTTTTATCACAGTTTTACAAGCATTTACACCAAAGTTTTTAAAGCCAACAGAAGCATTTGGAGTGTATGTACCGGATAGCCACGTAAAAGATCCGGTAGTGATGAAGCTGAAAAGTAAATACACTACGTTTGTGTTAACATTTGGTTTGATCGTATTGATAAGCTATCTGTGGTGGGGAACGACACAAAAACCAACAGAGGAAACACTGGCTCTAGCAGGCGTAAGTGTTCAGTTTACAACGTTATTCGTGAGCATTGGTTATTATTTTATGATGCACCTTGGGGTTAAAAAAAGGAAAGAAACGCAAAGGTGGTTAAGTGGTAAAAGCGAAGTGAGAGTAGTCGATGTAAAGTTTCAAGAAAAGCTCAAACTAATACCTCGTGTAATCTTTATCATTCCTATGATAGTTACCGTAGGGTTAATCATTTATACATTTATGAAATATGATCAAATGCCAGAGATGATTCCTACTCATTGGGGACCTACTGGGGAAGCAGATGCATTTAGCAAAAAAACATATTTTAGTGTAATTGCACTGCCACTAATTTTACTAGTTATGCAGGTTTTGTTCCTTTCAGTGAGTGAAGGTATGAAATTTTCAGGTGCTCGAATTAATCCGACCAATAAAAAATCTTCCCTTGCACAGCAACTCGCGTTTCGAAAATATACAAGTTTATTAGCGCTCTTTATCACAATTGGTATAACGCTTATGATGGGTTACTTTCACTTACAAACAATTCATCCAGAAATATCATCACCGATAATCATGTGGACCCTACCTCTGAGCTTTTTAGTATTAACATTTGCGGTTGTTGGTATTTATGCTCTAAAAGTAGGGCAAAGCGGATCACGACTAAAAGCTGAAAGAAATAGTGTAACCATAGAAAACAAAATTGCTATTGACGACGACCAATACTGGAAGGGTGGATTATTTTACATGAACAAAAATGATCCAAGTATTATGGTAGAAAAGAGATTTGGTGTAGGTTGGACGTTAAATTTTGCTCATCCTATCAGTTGGATTGTCTTACTAGTACCTCTAATTCTTATAGTTGGAATATCGATTGTATTATAAGAAAAGCAGCTACCCAAGTTATTGGGTAGCTGCTTCAGACTGTAGACAAACTCAATTTTTGGTGCATAGAGTTGTATACTAAAATCGGCAAGGACCACCACTTCGCTTTCCGTGGGCTTGGCTTCAGCCTCCTCGTCACTGCGTTCCTGCGGGGTCTTCTGCTCAAGCTGTTCCCACAGGAGTCTTCGTGGTGGTCCTTGCCTTATAAACAACTCCTTAAAGGTTTCTACTATATATACTTTTATTTAGATAAAGCAACCTCTTTAAAGATATTTATTATTACTCATAGCAGTTTATAAAAATATTTTTGTCGTCAAGCTTAAGCAGCTACTCAAGTTATTGGGTAGCTGCTTTTTAAAAAAAGATATTTTTTTTAATACTGTCTAGCTCTAGACACCAGTAGCTCGTCCGCTTCAGACTTGGAAAAAGGCAAAAAGTGCCTTTTACTCCAAGTCTTCCAGCTCTTTTCGCTACAATGCGGAGTCTGCCGCTTTTCTATTCAGCGTCGAAAACTTCTACTTTTTCCATTTTAGCGCCATTTTTCATAGCTTTTGCTACTTCAAGACCACTTGTAACTTGTCCAAAAACAGTATGAACACCGTTTAAATGTGGCTGTGGCTCGTGAACGATGAAAAATTGGCTAGAACCTGTATCTTTACCAGCATGCGCCATAGAAAGACTTCCTGCTTGGTGTTTGTGTGGGTTTCCTTCAGTTTCACATTTAATTGTTTTTCCGCTTCCACCCATACCTGTACCAGTTGGGTCTCCACCTTGGCTTACGAAACCAGGAATTACGCGATGGAAAACTACTCCGTTATAAAATCCACTGTTTGCTAACTCTTCGAAGTTTGCTACTGTGTTTGGTGCCTCATTAGGGAATAAATCAAATTCAATTTTTTCTCCAGAATCCATTAAGAAATAACCTTTTTTTGTCATTTAAAAACACTCCTTTTTCGTATAAATCCTTCATTAGTATAGCATGTACCCGGAGCATTTTCCAAAAACAGAGACTGTACAATAATTTTATGTAATGTTGTTGAAGAACGAGCCTAGCGTTCTCAAATGCTTATCTAATAAAAGTAAAGGCAAGTTGAACAAGATGAAATAGTTAAACACCACTAATATATGCAGACCATACTTCATTAAGTATGGTCTCTAAATTCAAAGAATAGTTATAATAATTAAAAAATATCATTTCCAAATTTCCAGAATTTGCTTTACAATATAATTATTACCGTAAAAGGGGGCAATTTGATTTGAAGAAGATAGGAATTATATTAACAGCATCAGTTTTATCAATTAGTATGTTTTCATCGGCTACTAGTGCAGTAAGTACAGTAGAAGAGCAACTTGTAGCGCAGGTGGCTTCTACAGGAGAGATTGTTACTAAGGAGGACTTGCTTAAAAAGTTTCGTTCTACTTTTCCTGGGATTTTCGACTTTGTGAATGCTAGTGATTTTCATATGAGTTCTAATACGTATCCTGAGGATGAGACAACAAGGTATCATTTATTTTTTAATAAGCTGCAAAATGGGAAGGATATTCATGGAAGCATAGGATTTTATGGAGAAGATTTCGAGATAGAATCCTTTAACTACGACCCTGTTAGCACTCCAGACGCGTTGTTTCCAGCTAAGTTCTCTAAAGAGGAAGCAAAAAAAGTTGCAACCGATTTTGTTAAGAAATTCCTCAAAGATGGCAATTATAAACTAGGTGAGGATTATAATGATTACTATAATTATTCAAAGCAAATTTTAACTAGGCCCATAAGTTATTCCTTTTCTTTTAATCGTATGAAGGATGATGTTGAAATCGCTGACCAAAATGTAAGCGTAACCGTTCTCGGAAACGGGGAAATTGTAGGCTTCTCTGGTTCACATATAACTAAATCTCCTACTTTTGAAGATGTAAAAAAAGTAAATGACCGAAAAGAAGCATTAGAAAAAGTTAAAGGAAATCTAACTGCGAAACTTCAATATCAAGTTAACACTAACTATGAAACTGGTGAAAATGATGTGAAGCTGGTTTATGTGCCTGATGTTCTAAGCATAAATGCTATTACAGGTGAGTGGTTTAACGGTAAAGAATTTGTAGTAGAACAACCAAATAAAAAGAAATATGTAAAGGTTACAGAAACTGCATTGCCAGCCAAACATAATGGGATAACAAAGGAAGAGGCAAAGAAATCTGCAGAAAAGTTATTACAAGTAAAATCAAACAAAGTTAAGTTAAGCATTCAATCCGTTGAAGAAGTAAAAAACAGTAATGGCCAAGATATATTTAGTGTTCACTATATGTATAATTACGGTAATAGTGGAAGTGGGTCTACATTAGAATTTGATAAGAAAACAGGTGAGCTGCTCCAGTATCATAATACCCAAAATGGTTTATTGGTCGAAATGGATGAGACTAAAGAGGAGGTCACAATTTCTAAAGAAGAGGCGATTGCTCAAGCAGTTAAGTATTTAAAGGAATTGGTACCTTCATACCTTCATGAATACGCTATGCCTTTAGAGGAAGGTTATTACGATGAAACAATGGGCAATTACTATATAACCTTCCCTCGAATAGTTAATGGAGTTATGGTTATGGGAGATCAAATTAGTGTAAATATTCATAAAGAAGGTTCTTTAGACAATTTAAATGTAGTTAGACCACAGATTGAGGAGTGGCCGTCTTTAGAGGGGGTAATCTCTTCAAAAGAAGCTGAGGATATTTTGAATAAAGCGTTAAATATAAAAATGAGCTATTGGAAAGAAAATCAAAAGAAAGAAAATAAACATTATAATTTAATATACTCTCCAACATTTAATGAAACTGCCTTTAATGTGTTAGAAGCCGATTCGGGCAATTGGATTAACCAGTACAATATGGAAGTGACCCCTGAGGTTTCTCATCCAACTGCAGCTGAAGAGCTGAACTATTTGATTAAGGCAAAGGTATTAACTGTTAATGATCCAAAAACCTTTAACGGGGATGCAACAGTGTCTAGAGGGGAAGCAATTAAGATTATGATGAATTCCTTAACGTATATTTATGAGACAAGCATTCATAGAGATTCAGAGAGTATAAAGCAATCCTATACAAACGTTGACCCTAAACATGCCTCCTATCAAGCAATTGAGCGTGCAGTGGAAGCGGGGATTTTGAAAACTGACCAGAAGATCTTTGATTTAAATAGTCCTATTACGAAAGAAGAACTAGCAGTATGGTATATTCGGGCACTAGGTCTTGAGCAAGCAGCAAAACAAAACAATATTTTTAAAAATGAATTTACAGACAGCAAAAAAGTGAAAGTGGAAAACACAGGATACGTGGTTTTGGCGCACTCACTTGGATTAGTAAAGGCAGAAAAAAACCAGTTTAATCCAACAAAAGAAGTAACCTATGCGGATTTAGCAGTGTCCTCTATCCGCCTAGCATATGAAATCGCCAATAAGGGAAGAGATTTCAGATATGATTACTAAATCTCAACCAAGTAAATAATCGACAATATAACAAGAGGGTTATGACAACAGTCACAACCCTCTATTTTAATGGGAAAAGTAAACTAAATTGGAAACAGCTACTTTCTTTAATCAACTAAATTGGGACATGGTTAAAAGAAGGAAAAGTGTAAAAAAGTTCTTTTTATGATAATGAGCTTTAGTTAGTTGAATAGGTGTCCGCATTCTGCACGGGGGGGAATGAACCATCACCGCCACCCTTCACTAGAATCAATATAATAGTTTTTCCGCAAAATCATCCGGTATACTTACCATTTAATTAAGGGATGGTTAATTGCTATGTTTCGAGTTTTAATTTTTTATATCGGTCATCATTGATACAAATTTGAAGTTTCTAACTATTGATAAACATCCTTAACAATACTTAGAGCGTACATAGATAAGCTGTCCAGGAGTTTGTGGTCTCTTCATAAAAAAGAAATAGCTCTAGTAATGGCCCAATGTGCTAAATTTACCAGAAATAAATCACCTGTATTTACTTCTAATTTTTTCAGAACATGGGCATAAATAATGAAAACATATTTAAGAACATTACTTTATAATTTCTGTTGCTTCATTAAATACCAAAGCCCACTAGTAAGTTCTTTTACTATTTGTATCATTTCGCTATCGCTAAATTCATTGGTCATTGTTCGTAATAATGATTCTAGTACAATATTTCGTATTGGCTGATGCTCAAGCTCCTGTGTAACGGCTTCCATAATCTCCTGCTGATTTTTGGTGAAATCGTTACTTTTTTTAAACTGTTCTAATTGTTCAACGACTTCCTTACGAGTCAATTCAATAGCTACAAATGAACTTATGAATTTATGTAAGTCATCTGTATTTAAAACGCTCGTCTGTTCATGCATGAGCATCTCCACAATTTTTTCTATATAACGTAATGCGTTTTTTATAACAATTTCAAACTTAAAATCCTGCTGATTCATTAATCGACCTGTGAATGTTAAGTGCTGTAAAATCCCGTAATAAATGACTGCTGCTTCAAATGAATGACTTCGTAGTTCTTCCCCAAATACTTCGATAAAACGCTGGCCTAACCACTGTAGCTCAAGTACTCTTGATTTTAGTACTAATTTCTTTAACTCTTTGTCGCCTGAATGTAAGATTTCTTCATAAATCATATCTAATCCTCTAGACTGGTTAATTAGTAATAAAACTGTAATTTGTTCTACTAATACATCCAGATCCTTTGCATCCTTACCTAACATTTGCCCGCTCCGCATTAATGTAGCATCGTAGCGTGCCTGTTCTAAAATTGCTTCTACACAATCATTTTTAGATGAAAAATAATTATAAAAGGTTCCCTTAGAGATACTTGCCCTTTCTAAAATATCTTGTATCGATGTATTAGCGATTCCTTGCTCTACAAATAAAGAGATTGCATGGTCGACCACTGCTTTTTTACGTTTATTCATAATGACTCCTTCTTTAACTTGTTACGGTCATTATACAACATATTTTTGTTCAAAACCCTCTATTTGTACTGGAGAGACTTTTTTATAGACAAAATTGGACCGCTGGTATAAAATCTTTCAAGTGAATAAAAAAAGGAGTATATAAAATAAGGAGAAATTACAAATGAATACTTCAACGATAGAGAAGAAACCACCGTATTTAATGCTGGCAATTTTATTTTTTGGTGCCTTTGTTTCTTTCTTAAATAACTCATTATTAAACGTAGCATTACCATCAATCCGTGATGATTTTGGTAAAGACTATTCAACGGTACAATGGTTAGCCACAGGTTACATGCTAGTAAGTGGTGTGTTAATACCTGTTTCAGCATTTTTAATTACACGCTTTAAAAACCGAACATTATTTATTGTATCAATGATTTTATTTACAATTGGTACAGCAATGGCTGCTCTAGCACCAAACTTTGGATTCCTCTTAGCGGGGCGTATGGTACAAGCAGCCGGTTCGGCAGTTATGGGACCATTGTTAATGAATGTTATGTTAGTTAGCTTCCCACGTGAAAAACGTGGTGCAGCTATGGGTGTTTTCGGTTTAGTTATGATTACAGCTCCAGCAATTGGGCCTACATTGTCAGGATATATCGTACAATACTACGATTGGCGCGTACTGTTTGAGATGATTTTACCCTTTGCGATTCTTTCCATAATTCTAGCGTTTTGGAAACTTGAAAATGTGATGGATACACGTAAAGTATCTCTTGATTACTTCTCAATTGTGTTATCTGTAATTGGTTTTGGTGGTATTTTATATGGATGTTCAATGGCTAGTTCAAATGGTTGGGGAGACACAGTTGTTTTGACAACAATTATTGTTGGTGCTGTTGCATTGTTTTTATTCATTACACGCCAATTCAAATTAGAGGAACCATTATTGGACTTGCGAGTTTATAAATATCCAATGTTCGCACTTGGTTCTGTTATTTCAATGGTAAATGCCGCGGCATTATTCTCTGGGATGATTTTAACGCCTGCCTATGTACAAGACGTGCGAGGTATTGACCCTTTAGAATCTGGATTAATGATGTTACCTGGTGCTATTATTATGGGAGTTATGTCGCCAATCACAGGGAAATTATTCGATAAATTTGGACCCCGAATTTTAGCGGTTATTGGTTTAGGTATTACCGCTATTTCAACATTCATGCTTGCAGGTTTAGATCTTGAATCATCCTATGCTTACATTATTGGTATTTACACAATACGCATGTTTGGTATGTCGATGGTTATGATGCCGATTATGACAAATGGTTTAAACCAATTACCTACACGTTTAAACCCACATGGTACAGCTGTTAACAATACAGCGCAACAAGTGATCGGTTCAATCGGTACAGCTATTTTTGTTACGATTATGACTAGTGCTGCGGCTACTCGTGGTAAGGAGTTAGCTGCATCAATGGACCCTGCATCCATGACAGAAGAAGTAATGAAACAAATACAGGCACAAAGCTTATTACATGGTGTTCAACTATCATTCATCGTTGCCGCTGTTGTAACATGTGTTGCATTAGTATTATCATTCTTCTTAAAACGTGTGGACGTAAGCGCAACGGCACTTGCTGACATTGAAAAAGAAGTGAAAAGTTAATCATGGGGCTATCTCATAAGTGGTATTAAATCACTTCTAGGATAGCCCTATTTTTGTTGCTTTTTATTCATATCTCTTGTCTATTAATTTGGTAGATTAACAAAAAGGGTATGTTACAATTCCATCTTCATTAACTTGTGCAGGAGCTCCCCACATCCCAACTTCGTGATTTACAATTTCAATTTCATTTTCATTTACGTCAATAATATGTTTCACGACATGCCCGTTTGCTACGAGAAAGTTGCTGATAAGCAAACGATGACAACGGGAAGGATGACGCTCCGAACAACAATAGGCAGTTCTTTTATTTGCTGCTTTTTCCAAAAGTTCATTTATACCTATTTGAAACTCTTCCGTCAAAGTATAATCCGCATAATTATGAAATGATTGGTTGTTCCACCCTGCGTTCACTTCTTCACTAATTTTTTTAGACTTTCTACGTCTACCTCCTAGTTTGGAGAGGTGTTCATATGAAATGTCTTCTCTTATAAGCCATTTTGGAAAATCATCCTTTGAAAATTGCGGCCATTTTCTACTACCTGGAAATGCCCTTACATCCGCCAAAAGCTCGATGTTATTCTTTTTTAGCATGCTTCCGAAAAATTTTTGTGTGTGGCTAGAATGTCCAATTGTGTATATTTCCAATCTTATCGCCTCTTTCTCCACGAATATCCTTCCTATTATTATTCCTGTTCCTTTGTTGGACCAAACATATTCTACAGTTATAATTTATGAAGCAAAATACTGAAACCAAACCATGAAAGTGGTACGATACAAAAAGAGGTGAAGCTAAATGAATGGTCAAAATAGAAAAGATGTAAAACCTGGATTAGAAGTATATATAATATTAAAAAAAGATCAACGATCAGGGGAGAAAACAAAAGGAATTGTGAAGGACTTATTAACGAATTCGTCATTTCATCCACATGGCATAAAAGTACGATTAACAGATGGACAAATAGGACGAGTTTGTGAAATCATAGGATAAATTACCGCGTAAAAAGGGAGTGTAAGTGAAGTGCAAGTAGAAAATCAAATTTTACAGTGGTTTAACCACTTTCATCAGTATCCTGAAGTTAGCTGGAAGGAATATGAAACTACAAATAAGCTTGCGGAAATATTGGATGGTTTAAGTATTTCCTATCGAAGATTTGATGATGTAACTGGATTACTAGCAGAAATCGGAGAAGGATCAGAAGTAATAGCTGTACGTGCAGATATTGATGCTCTTTGGCAAGAAGTAGATGGAGAGTTCCGTGCCAATCATTCCTGTGGACATGATGCCAATATCTCTATGGTGCTAGGAGCGTTATTGCTATTAAAGGATGAAAAATTAAACAAACGAATTCGCTTTATCTTTCAGCCAGCAGAAGAAAAAGGTAACGGAGCGAATTCCATGATAGACCGTGGGGCACTCGATGACGTGACACATCTTTTTGGCGTGCATTTACGACCGATTGAGGAACTTCCTTTCGGCAAAGTAGCACCAGCTATACATCATGGAGCGGCTTTATTTGTAGAGGGCAAAATAAAAGGTATCGATGCTCATGGAGCTAGACCACATCAAGGAAACAATGCGATTGACGTAGTAATGGCCATTCAACAAGCACTGAAAAATATGTATTTTTCTCCATCCGAATCATACTCTGCAAAGCTAACAAAAATTCAAGCAGGTGGAGAGAATGCTAATATTATTCCTGGTATTGCAACATTTTCAATTGATGTAAGAGCAGCAAAGAATAGCATATTATCACAGTTGAAAGATCGCATTGACAAAGATTTAAATATCATTCAACAATTATTTGATATAGAAATCGAGTGGGAATTTCAAGATATTACACCAGGTGCTGAAGTATCGAAGGAAGCGGCGGCAATTTCTAAAGCAGCAATAATTGAAACCGTAGGTATGGAAAACCTTGCAGATGAAGTAATTACTTCGGGAAGCGATGATTTTCATTTTTATACAATTAGACATCCTGAAGTGAAGGCAGCAATGATTGGTATCGGAGCTGACTTGTCACCGGGATTGCATCATCCAAATATGACTTTTAACAGAGATGCATTAATTTTGGGGGCTAAAGTTATATCGAAAACGCTTACAAATGTTTCAAAATAGTATTGACTAGCATCTGATTTCCATTTAATATTACTTTATTAACGACTATTAAACGTCAATTTAGAATTGTCTCTATAGTTGTAAGGAGGAAATATTTTGCAGGAAAAGAAAGCGGTTACTAAAAAAGAGATGTCTTTAATATGGGCGATTATGCCGCTACTACTCATGGTTATTACTATGGTTATTACAATTATATATTTAGAACAGGGGCCGCATATTCCATTGATTGTTGGAACAACAGTTGCAGCGATTGTTGCATGGAAACATGGATTTAAATGGTCTGAAATTGAAGAAATGATGTATAAAGGTATAAAACTAGCATTACCAGCAGTAGTCATAATTATTTTAGTAGGACTAATCATTGGTGCATGGATAGGTGGCGGAGTTGTCGCAACGATGATCTATTATGGCCTAAAAATTATTACTCCTGCTTTCTTCTTAGTGGCTATTTGTATTATTTGTGCAATTGTTGCACTTGCAATCGGTAGTTCTTGGTCAACTATGGGGACAATCGGTGTTGCGGGAATGGGTATTGGACTTAGCATGGGAATTCCAGCTGGAATGATCGCTGGAGCCGTAATTTCAGGAGCATACTTTGGAGATAAGATGTCCCCATTATCCGATACAACAAACCTTGCAGCCGGACTAACAGGAACAGATCTTTTTGTACATATTAAACATATGTTATTTACGACGATACCAGGAATTCTAATAGCTCTTGGTGTATATGGTTTCCTAGGAAACAGATATAAATCAAGTAATATTGACCAAGAGGGTATCAACCAAACAATATCAATGTTAGATCAAAGCTTTGTCATTTCTCCATGGTTATTGTTAATACCTCTAGCAGTAATTGTCTTAGTAGCACTTAAAGTTCCAGCTATACCAGCATTGATTGTTGGAATTTTATTTGGCTTCTTATCTCAAATACTCATCCAAGGTGGAAGCGTTGCAGAGGCAGTTGGAGCTTTGCAAAGTGGATATGTTATCGATACTGGAAATGCAATGGTTGATGAATTATTTAATCGTGGTGGATTAGATTCGATGATGTATACGGTCTCCATGACGATTGTTGCCATGACATTTGGTGGTATATTGGAATACTCTGGAATGCTGCAATCCATTATGGATCAAATTTTAAAGTTTGCTAAAACAGCAGGATCACTTATTGCTTCAACAATTGTTGCGTGTATTGCAACAAATGCCTCTTGCTCAGAGCAATACATTTCTATCGTTGTGCCAGCTCGAATGTTCTCAAAAACATATACAAAAATGGGACTACATTCTAAAAATCTCTCTCGTGCTTTAGAAGATGGAGGTACACTTACTTCGGTCTTTATTCCTTGGAATACGTGTGGAGTATTTATATTAGCGACATTAGGTGTAGGAGTAGCAGAGTATGCATTATTTGCCGTATTAAACTTTATAGTACCAATTATATCAATTATCTATGCAATGACAGGCTTCACGATTCAAAAAATCTCTGAGGCTGAAAAACTAGCGATATTAAATAAAGAAACTGTAGAAGCATAAAAAGGAAATGTGCAAGCCTGGAAAACAAAAGGGAGTTCATATGGAACTCCCTTTTGTTATAAGTCCTATTAAAAAAAGTGATGTTGTTACTATATTGAGATGAATCTTCTAATTATAAGTTGGAAAGTTCAGCTCATAAATAGCGCGTGGACGACCTTGCTGATAGGTCATTTCTTCCCCTATGATTTGTGCATATCCATGATCTGCTAGTTTTTTTAGTATTCGTTCAGTTGTACGTCTACTAACTTGTAAATAGACTTCTAAGTCATATGCAGTAAACTCTGTGGACTTTCTAGAACGACTAAACTGTATGACCTTAGATAAGTTCGCTGGACTTAATGTAGTCTCTTTCGCAATTTGCACAAACTGTGGTTCAACATTTTTTAAACGCACTTGCTTATTACTATATGGATATGGCCCAAGCAATTCCTTAGAATCGGTTAATAGGTATGCTGTATTATCAGTTGCATAAGATAAGGCATCCCTTGCATTTTGAGTAGCTTCCAAAACTGTTTTTCCATAGCCAAATGCAATTTTAACTGTGGGAGAGGAGTTCATCCAAGAAGTAATCGAGTTATTGTTTAAAGCTTCCTGCACATCACCTTGAGTTGAAAATAAGGTATATAAATTGTCGGCTTCTTTTACGGTATTTGCTTGAATAGAGGCTGCAATTTGTTTAACTTTTTCTTCTGATATGGAAAGCTCTTTATTTGTTTGGATATAACCAACTGCAATTTTAGCAGACTGACTTTTAAATAGAAGGGCAAGGGATTTTGTATCCTCTATTGCTTTAATAATGGAACTTTTCGGATCAATCATTCGAATGACAGATAGACCATTGTCTCGCAATCTTTGATACACTGCATGAATACTAGTAATCGCTAGCAAAGTGGTGCCGTTCTTTTGTAAACCTGTATGGAATGCAACTATTTCTTCCAGATCGAAAGAGGTATCAATTTTCATTAAAAATGGTGTTTGATCGGTTAACCCGATATCCTCCAAAACATTTTTTACACCCTCTGGATGGACTAGATCAATGGATAGCTTATTTACGGCGGTAGGGTTAGTAAAACTAAGTGAAAGTAGAGTAGTCATGATAGCGTTTTCATCTTGTTTCAGATAAAAAGTTGGAATAGGTAATTTTGCGATTGAGTCTTTTGCATAGGTAAATGGAAATGAACCGGAAAAAAATACTGCATCACAAGGTTTTATCGTTGGTACTATATCCTTTGCATCAGAAGGTATATTGTATGTATAATAATCCAATCGAGTGGATGGAAGTTCATGTTCAATACTTCTTAAGCGTTCGATGAAAGTGGCCGATCCTAGAACTGCAATGCGTGTTAACATTTGGTCACCTCTTTTTTTAATTTTTAACGACTATTTAACGACAACTATAACGAACTTAATCTAATATGTAAAGAAAGTAGGAAATTCAAATGAAAATTAAAGAAATTGATATTTATGCAATCCGTTTACCATTAGTAGATCCTTTTATCATAAGTTATCACACTTATGATGATATGCCATCTATTATTGTAAAAATAACAACGGATGAGGGTTTAGTAGGTTATGGGGAAGCTGTTGCAGATGAGCATGTGACAGGTGAGACTTGGGAAAGTACATATGCATTATTGAAAGAAACGCTAGCTCCAGCTATTATTGGAGAAAATCCTATGGAGTTTGAGAGTTTACATGAGAAAATGAATAAAGCGGTTTACCAGGCACCTGCAGCAAAAGCAGCGATAGATATTGCTTGTTATGATTTGGCAGGGAAAAAACTTGGTGTTCCTGTGTACCAATTATTAGGTGGACGCTATCATGAAAAGTTCCCTGTCACTCATGTATTAAGTATAGGAAAGCCAGCTGACATGGCAGAAGAAGCAGAAAGAAGGATGAAAGAAGGGTATTCCTCCTTTAAAATGAAGGTCGGGACAGACGTGCAAGTTGATGTAAAACGTATTCAAGCAGTGCGCGCAAAAGTCGGAGAAGAAATCGCTATTCGTGTAGATGTAAATCAAGGATGGAAAAATAGCGCTACTACTATTGTGGCTATGCGGCAGTTGGAAAAAGAGGGATTAGACTGGCTAGAGCAACCGGTAATCGCGGATGACTTTAATGGTATGGTAGAAGTAAAAGCTAAGACAAGTACCCCTCTTATGATGGACGAAGGCTTGCGAAACTTACGTGATATGCGCGAGTTGATCGAGAAACAAGCAGCACATAAAGTAAATATTAAACTGATGAAGTGTGGTGGGATATATCCAGCGATGAAGCTAGCTCATATGGCAGAGATGGCAGGCATCGAGTGTCAAATCGGTTCCATGGTGGAGTCCTCTATTGGGTCTTCAGCAGGATTTCAAGTAGCATTTTCTAAAAAAGTGTTTACGAGTGTAGAGTTAACAGGTCCTCTAAAATTCTCTAAAGACGTTGGAAATTTACATTATGACGTTCCATTTATACAATTAAATGAACGTCCTGGACTAGGGATTGATATTGATGAAGAAACTCTACAAGAGTTAACTGAGTTCTCTACAAAAGTAACAAAATAAGAGGAAGTGTTTACGTGAAAGAATGGAAAGGTAAACTTGGTGTGAAAGAATATATTGTTCGTCAATTGACGCAAGAACATCTGGATAGCATTTTACGCTTGCAGCATGTGGTCCTTGGAGCAATGGAAAATGATAATTTCTTATCTCCATTAACAATAGGAGAATATGAGGATTCGATAGCTTGTAACTTAATGATTGGAGCATTTATAGACAATGAACTAATCGCCTTCCGTGCATTGGCATTACCACCAATTGATGATCAACATTTAGGATATGATATTGGTCTTTCAAAAGATCAACTCGAGAAGGTCGTTTATCAAGAAATAACAAATGTTCATCCTAATTACCGTGGATTTGGATTGCAAAAGAAACTCGGGGTTATTGTCATGGAACTACTAGACGCTTCACCGTATACACATGTATGTGCAACAGTTGCACCATTTAACATTGCAAGCTTAAAGGACAAACTAAGCCAAGGAATGGTAATAGGTGCATTAAAGAAAAAATACGGAGACATGCTACGATATGTATTTTATAAAAAAATTCATGTAGATCGTAATAACGAAGAAACGTTTATAGAAGTTCCTATGGATGCGATTGAAAAACAACAGCAACTAATTGCAGATGGTTGGATTGGGACAGCAATTTTACAAAAAGATAATAACTGGTATGTAACCTATGAAGGAAAAGGAACATACATCTAAATGAAAACACTTGGTGATTAAATTCACTGAGTGTTTTTTAGTGTTTAGGAATTATAAATCTATTACAGGTGGATAACTACTTACAAGTGATTATCCGTCCAGACTCCTGCGCAAAGCTCGTCGCAGAAGAACGTTGTCAGGGCTTACTTAGACGCTTGCGCTTTTGTTCTTTTCTTCCGTCAAATGTATGAGAAAGACTTAAGACCAATGACTGAACTAAATTGCTGAATTTTCAATTATAGTGAAATAATAAGATAAAGTTAAGGAGTGTTACAAATGAAAAATCTATACAAAGACTCCCGATTCCGCCTCATTATTTTCGCTAATATTGCTTCCTCTATTGGTTCGGGGATAACGATGATTGCGATTCCATGGATGCTTGTATCAAGTGATAATGGCAATAAAGTATTTGGATATATAACAATTGGTATGACCATTTTGAGTTTTATCCTTACCCCATTCGTAGGGAATTTGGTTGATAGAGTATCTCGAAAAAAATTATTAATAACAAGTGAAATCATATGCTTTACACTATTGTTTATATTTTCCCTCATAGGATTTCTTGGCCTATCATATGAAATTTGGCATTATATGATTATCTATATGATTGGTAGTTTATACTACACCATTTTTTATCCGACTATGTTTGCATTAAATCAAGAATTATTTACGAAGAATCAATATAAATCACTAAATGGAACGATGGAAGTACAGGGACAGCTTTCTAGTATGATTGCGGGCGCATTAGCTAGTATCTTATTATTAAAATGGGATTTACACTACATTTTATTATTAGATACGTTATCTTACGGCGCTGCCATCTATTTTTACATGAAGTTACCGTATGTGAGATTAACCATTGAAAAGACAGGAAAAGTAGTTAAATCACAAGCAAGTGAAGGGCTTAGGTACATGTTAGCACGCCCTTCCGTATTTCTTTTTTTATTGTTTTCTTTCATGCCTTTTATCGGGGTTATGTTAACGAATTACTTATTCCCAGTCTATCTAGTGGATGTACTTGAAGCAGATGCGAGTGTGTATGGGCTTGAAGGGATGATTTATGCAATAGGAGCAATAATTGCAGGGATCTTCGTACCAACATTATCAAGTAAATTAGGAAATGAGAAAACGATTATCTTGGGAGTATTCGTTTATACGATTGCTATATCATTAATCGTGTTCGTAGATTTACCTGTATATCTATCACTTATGTTATTTTTGGCAATAGGTAACAGCAGTACTAGAGTTGCTAGAAACTCTTTCTTAATGGACTCTATTCCTAATAATATAATAGGGAGGGTCGATAGTTTGTTTCGTACATTAGGTCTTTTAATCAGGATCCTTTTACTTGCTCTCTTTACTGAAATGGTATCTTCAGAGCTCATCATTTATTGTTTCATTGTATTAAGTGCAATTTTATTACTTTCTTTGTTCTTCGTAGTTGTATCATGGAAAAAAGGTTTTAAAGTAAAAGAAAAAGATTGTAAGGTCATAGCAAATGCTTAGTTAGTTATTTTTGCTTGAAGTATAAAATGCTATCGTTTTCATGTTGTATTTATGAAACCATTTTCCTTCTCATCCGTAGTATAACTAGACAGAAAAAAAGAGAGGGTTTGAGAAAATGACCAGCGTATTTATTATTTCGGCAGTTGCAGCGATACTTACCGCATTGTTAGTAGTCCCGTTGACAGCTAAAAGAAAAGACATGGTAACTTCCATCATTGGTCTATCGGTTTTAACTTTTATCGTACTTGCGATTATATATTATGTAACGAACTTAGATCGTAATTGGACAGCGTTATGGCCATTACTAGTTATTGCAACATTAGCAGGGATGGTGCTTGCAAAAGGTAAAGAACAAAAAGCAAAAGGTATTCTGTTTTTAGGAAGTTTGGTATTGACTATCTTCATGTTAACAGCGTCTTTTTGGAATGCAGACGAAAAATACAAAGTGGCGGAAATGCAACAAGAGGTAGAAATTGAAGCATTTGACGAAACGAAGACACCAGCTAGTGTACCGCCAAAGTTTGCACGCAATAAAATGAAAAAAGCTTTTGGGCAAGTTCCAAATACGAGTTATTATGAATTAGGAAGCTTACAAATTCAAAAAGTAAAAGATGAGTATGTATACATTGCTCCAGTAGAATTTTCAGGACTTTTCAAGTGGTGGAATGGAGACGTTACACCGGGGTATTTTACAATGAGTGCAACCGACTCCTCGGATAATCCAAAATTTGTAGAGGCTGAAATGAGTTATACACCATCCTCTTATTTCCATAAAAACTTAGAAAGACATATGCGTATGAAGCATCCAACTAAAATTTTCTATGGAGATCCACAGTTAGAAATTGACGAGGATGGAAAACCATATTACATCAGATCTTACGGTAGCTTCATCTCTGCACGTAATGGATTTGAAGTAAAAGGAATCGTGGCAGTCGATCCAGCTACAGGTCAGACAGATTCCTATGAAATAGCAGACGTACCAACGTTTATAGATGGGGCAGTATCTCCTGAAACAGTTAGCTTGCAAAATAGCTATTTTGGTAAGTACGTTCATGGATTCATCAACAGTCTATTTGGTAAAAAAGATGTGAGATTACCGTCAGATGAAGGAACCGAAGCGAATGTAAGTCCAATATTTGGTGAAGATGGACAAATGTATTACTTTACTGACTTTACGAGTCCGAAAGAGGGAGTAGATTCGATGCTAGGTTACTCTTTAACAGACGGTCGAACTGGTGAAGCTACTTTCTACACAGGAAACCTAGAGGATTCTTATATGGACTCTCAAGGAGCACTGCAAATTATTGAAAAGAAATTTATCGAGAAAAAATGGTCTGGCGAAATGCCGGTGTTGTACAATTTTTACGGGGAAGCAAGCTGGTTAACGCCAGTATTAGACTCTAATGGATTCCTGCAAAATTACTTTATAGTATCAGCTGCAAATCCAGAGATCTCTGTCTATGGCAATACGCCAAACGAAGCGTTAAAACTATATAAAACAGCGATTCAACGTGGAGGAAGCTCCGTAGACGGTAGCTCCAATGCTGAAGAGAAATCGATAGCCGGTACAGTTGTACGTGTCTTTAAGGAACGTGTAGGTGACTTTACACAAGTGTCGTTCCTGTTGGATAACAAACAAAGCTATATCGTATCTTCAGAAGTTGCTCCTCTTGCAGTTTATATGCAAGAAGGAGATAAAGTACAAGTGACTTTCTTAAATACAGGAGAACTTTTCTTGCCGGTAAAAGAGGTAATAATTCAAGGAATTGAATAGAGTACAATTTAAAAAATCTATCCCGTAATTTAGGGGTAGATTTTTTGAGGAAAAAAATAAATTTCCGGTGAACAATAGGTATTACTTAGATGAAATTGGTCGGGTTTTAAAGAGTGATTCAATTATTTGTAATCCAAGTTGAATTAAGAATACTACTATTTTGTATAGTATCGTTAAGAGGCTGGGACAGAAGTAGAAATTTTATTGAATAAGGAGAAACCTTTACCAAATAATGGATATTTAATAAAATTGATTGGAATGGAGGGGCGACTCCTACGGGAATAGCGTGACGCCTGAGAGTACAGGCTCAGGCCACGCCCGTGGAAAGCTCCCTGGAATGGAAATCAATTTTGTGTACAGCAAAAAAACAGCATTTTTCTCTCGGTTATTTTATCTATACATCTCGAACCCTTCATTTGATCAATCTACTAAAGATATGTATCCTTCTATCTATTTAGTAATCAATTCACTTTACTCAAATATTATTGGATTACGCCGTTGATACTAGAGGTTGTATTGGGTGACCTATATAATGAAAATATAAAAGACACAAAATTTCTTGAGAAGAAACGGGGAGATTACTTGAAAATTCATTATTTGACGATAGGTGAAGTTGCAAAGCTAAGTAATATATCCGTTCAAACTTTACGATACTATGACCGGATAAATTTGTTCAAACCTATTGAGATAAATCCAAGTAATCAATATAGATACTACCGAAATACACAATTATACTATTTGGATATTATAAAATCATTAAAGTATCTTGGGTTATCATTAGAGGAAGTTCAATCTGCCTTAACATTAAAGCCAGAAGAGCTAGTTGTATATCTTGAGAACCAAGAGAAAAGAATTGAAGAACAATTTCAACGGCTTAAGAAGACGAAGCAGGTACTGCAAAGGAAAAAAGAGCAAATACAAGCTTTTGCATTGGATCCGAATATGATGACCGTATCAATTAAGAAAGAACCAGCTCAAAAAATAGTGAAGATAAAAACCGATAATATGAAAGTGGATGATATCCCAAATAGAGAATTTGGGCGTATAAGTAAGGTGTTAGAGGATGAAGGTAGTATATTTGATACGTTATATGGTGGAGCATTTCCTTTGCAGAGGTATGAATTCTTATATGATATCAACTATGATTATCTATTTGCATATATTGTGACAGACAAGGATTTTAAAGAAAAATACGAAGATGTAGAAATTAGCACGTTACCAGCTGGAGAGTATCTTAGCATTTCTTTTGTTTTAGAGAACGATGAATATGAAGTATGCTATCAGAAGTTAATCGACTATATAGAAAAACACCAAATAGTCGTAAACCCGATTGTATATGATATATGGATGCCCATAAATTATACAGCTTCCAAAGAGGATGAATTCTTAGTGGAACTTAAAATACCAATTCAAACTACTTGACCCTATAGTTACTATAGGGTTTATTTTTATTATTAGAGACAAATTCATAATTACTTATTTTAAAATAAAATTCGAATATTTATATGAAATCATATTTAATTATCCGTTTACTTAAAGTGGACATTATGTAATTGACTTAATAAGCTGAATCAGAATTATAAGGAGTTTGAAGATGGTTGCACAAAGAAGTGGTTTAAATAAGGTGATTTATTTTGTATTAGTAAATTTATTTATTGTATTTTTAGGAATGGGACTAATTATTCCTGTAATGCCTACATTAATGCGAGAAATGAGCTTAGAAGGTTCTACAATGGGTTATTTAGTAGCGGCATTCGCATTCGCACAATTGTTAATTTCTCCAATTGCAGGTAAATGGGTAGATTCAATTGGTCGAAAAAAAATTATTGTAATTGGTATGTTCATATTTGGAGTGTCGGAAATGCTCTTCGGTCTTGGCCAAGATGTGAAGGTATTATATATTTCTAGAATATTGGGAGGTATTAGTGCGGCATTCATTATGCCAGCTGTGACGGCTTTTGTTGCAGATGTTACCTCTTTAAGAGATCGACCAAAAGCGATGGGCTATGTTGCAGCAGCAATAAGTGCTGGGTTTATAATCGGACCAGGAATTGGGGGCTTTTTAGCCGAATATGGAACTAGACTTCCTTTCTTTGTTGCTGCGGTTCTAGGATTAATAGGAGGAGTATTTTCGCTTGTTATTTTGAAGGAGCCTGAAAGAGCGCGGGAAGAAAAAGAAGGAGTAGCTAAACCACGTTTTCGGAAAGTATTGGAACCAATTTATTTGATTCCAATGATTATCATTTTAGTATCTAGCTTTGGATTAGCTGCTTTTGAAACAGTTTATTCACTATTTGTAGATCATAAATATGGATTTACGCCAAAGGATATTGCGTTAATCATTACTGTAAGTGGTATTCTAGGAATAATATTCCAAGTCCTTACCTTTGATCGCCTTGTAGGAAAAATTGGGGAAATTAGGTTGATACAAATTTGTATAGGTGTATCAACGATCTTCATTTTTGCGATGATTAAGGTCTCAGCTTACTGGTCTATATTACTCGTGACCTTTGTGATTTTCTTGTTGTTCGACTTAATGAGACCTGCGCTGACCACGTATTTATCTAAAATAGCTGGAAATGAGCAGGGCTTTGTTGGAGGACTAAATTCTACGTTTACGAGTATAGGAAATATCATCGGGCCAAGTATTGCAGGGATTTTATTTGACGTTCATATTGATTATCCATATGTATTGGCAATGTTTATACTCGCAATTAGTTTTGTAATTTCGTTATTTTGGAAGGAGCAAAAAACAGTATTTAAGGAAACAGCAAAATAACAACATAGCTGTACCTTTTATAGTTGTCTTACGCATAAACGGTAGTCATTTTATCTTTTTGTTAAAATCCTATACAATAGAGTGTATAAGATTTAACTTGAATCAGCAGAATTCAAGTTAAGCCTCCGGCGGATGTCATAGATTTTGAAGGGTGTTAGCCCATGTGGGTCGCTTCCATGCGACAACGGCTACCTAACCTGCACCAAGCAGGCCAAAGCTCAATTCAATTTCTGGACGCAATTACGCCGAGGCGTAATTGATTGAAACGGGGGACTAATCGTGCATGATGTAGCAACGTTACAAAAAGAAGCGATGGACATGCTAAAGAAAACAAGTAGAACTTTTTATATCCCAATCACCTTTTTAGAACCCAAACTAAAAAAAGCGGTTGCCTCTGCTTATTTATGCATGCGAGCAATAGACGAGATTGAAGATCATGAATCATTAGATCCAAAAGATAAACAAGAAATACTGCTATCCACAAGTAAGCTCTTGTTAGCAGATTTTGATAAGCAGGCGTATGCGAAACTGGTAGAGGACTATCAAGACATACTTCCTCCTGTGTCCCTTAGGTTAGGAGATTGGCTGGAAATTTGTCCTACTGACTTATTAGAAACTGTAAAAACCTATACTAGTGAAATGGCAGAAGGAATGGCTAAATGGGTAGGTAAAAATTGGCAAGTGAAGACAAAAGAAGATCTCGATGAGTATACCTATTACGTAGCTGGTCTTGTTGGAGTGATGCTTTCGGATTTGTGGAAATGGAATGCAGATATTGAAACGGACCGTGAATTGGCAATTGCATACGGCCGTGGACTTCAAGCAGTAAATATATTGCGAAATAAAGACGAAGATAGTCAGCGAGGTGTACAATTCTTCCCAGAAGGATGGACAAGGTCGGATATGTTCGAGTACGCAGCAGGCAATTTAGCGCAAGCCGATGAATACATCAAAAGTATTAATCGGAAGAGTATATTGTTATTCTGTAAATTACCTCTTGCACTTGCTCACAAAACATTGAAAGCACTAAAGAACGGGAAGGAAAAAATGACCCGATCAGAAGTAGAGCAAACTGTCGAGGAAGTACAAGCAGAAGTTTAAAAGTATACTTAAAACTCCAAGTGAAAGAAGAAACTCCTCTTAATGCTTTGTTTAATTGATAATCATTATCACTTATTGTTTGTTTTTAAAATGGATAAAGTTGTATACTTAAAGTGCAATTCAATCTTGCTAATATGAGAGGAGTTTTACAATGTTGTCTAAAAATTTACATGAAGCATTAAACGATCAAATGAACTTTGAATTTTATTCTGCACATACGTACCTTGCTGCTGCCGCTTATTGTACCGCTGAAGCATACGATGGATTTGCTAATTTCTTTTTAGTTCAGGCAGAAGAAGAACGTTTCCATGCTATGAAGTTTTATAACTTTTTAAGTGATTTAGGCTACCGAGCTACAATTGATGGATTTGCCGAGCCGCGCAATGAATTTACTTCGACTTTAGATGTTTTTGAAACTTCCTTAAAACATGAAAAAGAAGTGACACGTCGTATTTATCATCTCTCTGATATTGCATTAGATGAACGTGAACATGCAACGATGGCATTCTTAAAATGGTTCATTGATGAGCAAGTAGAGGAAGAGGCATCATTTGATACGCTGATTAACAAAATTAAACGTATTGAAAGTGATTCCAATGCTATGTTTATGCTAGATTCTGAGTTAGCATCCAGAACTTTCACGCCGGATGAAGCATAATACATAATTTTGATCCAATCTGCCCGTTAATGCGAGATAAGTTAATATAACTTTTCTAAAAAGCTCTTGTGTTCTGAAGTTTTCTTCGTCCACTTGAGCTTTTCTTCAATTATTGTAGTCGTCTGCTTATTTTTGGTGGACTAGGGTATCCGAGAAGCAAGACCGAGAAAAGATTCTAGACTAAACGTTTTATTATCTATACCATTAATAAATAAGTAAATATAAAAGAGAGGAAGTATAAATTATGTTGAAAACGATAGTTTTTGACCAAATAAAAAGCGCCATGAAAGAGAAAGACGTGCTAGCTAAAGGAGTATTAACCATACTAAAATCTGCACTTGATAATGCGGAAAAAGAAAAAGGGTCTGCCCTTACACCAGAAGAAGAAATTGCCATCGTAAATAGGGAAGTAAAACAAACAAATCAAGCTTTAGAAGGTGCAAAAGAAGCCAATCGTGAGGATTTAATAGAAAAAGAAAATGCAAAACTAAAACTACTTGCTAGCTTCTTACCAACACAATTAAATGAAGATGAAATTGTGTCAGTCTTAACAGAAGCTGGAGTTACAAAAGGCATGAACATGGGAGAGGCAATGAAAATTGCTAAACCATTACTTGTTGGTAAAGCAGATGGATCAATGATGTCTAAAGTAGTGAAAAGTATGATATAAACAAAGAAGGGCGCAAGTGCGTCCTCCTTTGTTTTTTAAATATTATTACTCATTTATTTTGCACGTATAAATAAAACCTTCAAATAATTACCTTCTTTAAAGAGAGGAGAAGTTTTAAAATCGTTTGGAAGTGAAAACTCTTCCTCGATTGTGTAATTTCGATTGCTTTCCTTGAAAGCTTTTTCCACAAACGTTTTGAACTTTTTCATCCCAAAGGTTGCATTATTAGTAGATGCTACAATAACACCGTTTTTTTCTGTAATATTAATGGCATCCAAAAGTAATTTTGTGTAGTCTTTGGCAGAACTAAAAGTATATTTTTTAGAACGGGCAAAGCTAGGTGGGTCGAGAATGACCATATCGAAGGATAGTTCCTTACGTTTCGCATATTTAAAGTAATCAAATACATCCATCACGATTATGTCTTGCTCTTCGATATCGATTCCATTTACTTCAAATTGCTCGGCTGTTTTACTTAAGCTTCGTTTGGCTAAATCCACACTGGTTGTTTTCGTAGCACCACCAGCTGCAGCAAATACAGAAAAAGCACCAGTATATGAAAATGTATTCAATACTGTTTTTCCTTTTGAATAGTTATCTCGAATTGTTTTACGAACATCACGTTGGTCTAAAAACACCCCGACCATCGCCCCGTCATTTAAGTAAATTGCAAATTTTTGCCCATTTTCTTTAACGATGAGTGGGAATTCTCCGCGTTCGCCTTTAACAAAATCATCGTCTTCTACGTATTGTCCTTTTGTATCAAATCGTTTCTTTTCATAAACCCCTCTATAAGAAACTGAAGTTTCTAATGCCTCTAAAATTATATCTTTAAAGGAAAAAATTCCTTCACTATACCAGCTGATTAAATAGAATCCATCAAAATAGTCAATGATTAAACCACCGATACCGTCTCCTTCACCGTTAAATACGCGAAAGGCTGTTGTATCGGTACTAGTGTAGAAATCGTTACGATGTTGAATTGCCGTCTCAATTTTCTTTTGGAAAAATGATTTATCAATTTTTTCGTTTTCATTTTTCGTTAACAGCCAACCGATGCCTTTATTTTGTTTACCGACATACCCTTTTCCGATAAATTTACCAGACGGGTTTTGCAGCTTTAAAATACTTCCTTCCTCAAGAGAATCTTTTTCGTGGAAGCCATCTTTCATTAAAATTGGAACGCCTTTTTGTAAATCTTGAGCAAGTGTTTCAGTTACTTTGATATCTAATTCATTTCGCATCATGTATTCATCCTTATATGTTTTTTTTATATAGTATCTCATACGTATGGGTAAAAACCCTTGATAGTCTTATGGTACAATATACTATACATGTGCAGAGGAAGGAAGTTTGCTATGAAAAAGTCAAAAATAATCCTGCCGATTATGGTAGTTGTGGCAGTATTGGCAACCATTATTCTAAACCAAGAGGAATATTCAGAAGTAACATTTATAAATAAATTACTTATTACTGCAGGAGCGGCTATCGTATCTTCTGTGATCGGTTATTTTCTACTAGGAGCGGATGTGGATAAAGTCGACCCTAAACCAACTAATAACACAGTAAATAAGACACTGAAGAAAAACAGTAGAAGAAAGTAGAGGGTTTCTAATTAAAGGAGTGACCTAAGTGTTAGATAAAGCACGTCAATTATTACAAACTTATTTTGGATATGATTCTTTTCGAGAGGGTCAAGAAACTGTTATAAACTATGTATTAGATGAGAACTCTAGTTTATGTGTTATGCCGACTGGGGGAGGGAAGTCTCTTTGTTACCAAATCCCGGCGTTGATGTTAGAAGGCACTACGATTGTTATCTCTCCATTGATTTCCCTTATGAAAGACCAGGTAGATACTCTAATTCAAGCTGGTATTCCTGCAACCTTCATAAACAGTACGCTAACTGCAGAAGAAGTAAGAGAAACGATGGAAGAAGTACAAAATGGTCAATATCGTTTACTTTATATAGCCCCAGAGCGTTTAGAATCGCCTACTTTTTTAAATCAATTAAAAAAAGTTAAGGTCCCATTAATAGCAGTGGACGAGGCACATTGTATTTCACAATGGGGCCATGATTTTCGGCCAAGTTATCGTGCTATTCATCGATTAAAGGAAGTATTTAAAGAGCAACCAACGGTACTTGCCCTAACTGCAACCGCAACTCCAGCTGTGCGTGATGATATATGTCGATTACTACAAATCCAAGAGGATAATACAGTTATTACTGGGTTTGCAAGATCAAACCTGGCATTTTCAGTCGTATTAGGACAGGATAAAAATAAGTTTTTAAAAGAATTTATTAAAAAAAATACGAACGAAGTTGGAATTATTTACGCAGCAACAAGAAAAGCTGTAGACCTTTTATATGATTTGCTAAATAAGGCGGGTATCCAGACTGCTAAATATCATGCAGGTCTTCCAGAAGCATTTCGAAACAAAGAACAAGAACGTTTTCTAACAGATGAAGCACAAGTAATGGTTGCAACCAATGCATTTGGTATGGGGATCGATAAATCCAATGTCCGTTATGTGATTCACTATCAATTGCCGAAAAATATGGAAAGCTACTATCAGGAAGCTGGAAGAGCAGGTCGAGATGGACTACCAAGTGAATGTATCGTTTTGTATGCATCACAAGACGTTCAAACGCAGCGATTTTTAATAGACCAAGCATTGGATCGTGAACGGATTCCTCAGGAATTAGAAAAACTACAGGGCATGGTAGATTATTGCCATACCGAAAATTGCCTGCAGCAGTTTGTTGTTACTTATTTTGGAGAGCAAAATGCTACAAAATGTGGTCGTTGTGGAAACTGTACAGATTCAAGAGAAGTCCAAAACGTAACAAAGGAAGTACAAATGGTTCTTTCATGTGTTGTTCGAATGGGACAAAGATTTGGCAAGACAATTACTGCGCAAGTATTGACTGGTTCTCAAAACAAAAAAGTGGTCGATTTTGGTTTTACGAAATTATCAACATATGGCATATTAAAGGGTAAATCATTAAAAGAAGTGTCAGGGTTAATGGAGTTTATGATTGCGGAAGGATTACTTTCGGTGGATCATGGAAGCTTACCAACCATTTATGTATCAGATGCAGGAAAAGAAGTACTACTGGGGAATAGATTAGTGGAGCGCAAAGGCGTAGCTGTAACAAAGCAAATTGCTAATAATGATCCATTGTTTGAAAAACTAAGGATACTTCGGAAAAAAATTGCGGACGAAGCAGGTGTACCACCATTTGTTATTTTTTCAGATAAGACTCTACAGCATATGTGTGCAGAGCGTCCGCAAACCGAAGAACAATTGTTAGAAATTCACGGAATAGGCGAAAATAAACGAGAAAAATATGGACAAGCTTTTCTCGAGGAAATTCACAATTATATTACCGTGTAGTTTTTATGAGACACTACTGTAAGATTCGAAGGAACATTAATCTTTTTAGCATCTTCGGTAGAAATTTCAACAATTACCGATTGCTCTAAAATTTTAAAAATAGTACCTTGTACTTCGTGATCATTACGAGTGAAAGAGATCTTCTCATCAATTTTCCTAGCTGCCACAAAGGGTGAAACTTCCTTAGGTTGTCGTTGGAAACTCATGTGTCTGCCTCTTTTCTAGTTTTATTACGCGATTAGCGATAGTTTAATTATACCATAGATTAGGTTGAAATTCTGAAAAATAGATTTTAAATACTCGAATACAAGGGCATCTTGTCGAATATTTTCGATATAATGGAGAAACTACGTATATGATAAGGTATAAAGAGAATTTTTGACCTAGTATGAAGGGGAGTAATATAAGATGAATTTAGTCGAAACACCTTATGTATTGGACGATACAGAGAAGCAAATAACAAGCGTTCTTAAAACAGAAGATTTTGACTTGATGAATATTCAATTACGAGCTGGGGAAAAAGTGAAAGAACATCATGCCAACGCAAATGTTTTGATTGTTGTAAGAAAAGGGAAAGTACAGTTTACAGTGGATGGTGCGGAGCATACTGTTACGACCGGGAACATTTTGCATATGAAACCATTAGAAAAACATGCCTTAAAAGCATTTGAAGATTCGGATATAGTTGTGACTAAAATTAGTTTGTAAGAGGAGATTATGCATAGTGCATTTTAAAGAGTTTAAGTTAGAAGAGAAGATTTTGCGTGCCATAGAACAATTAGGTTATACAGAGCCGACAGAAGTGCAACAAAAAGTAATACCTGTTGTTTTAAAAAAACAGGATGTTTTAGTAAAATCTAAAACAGGCAGTGGGAAAACAGCTTCTTTTGCTACACCATTATGTGAGCTTGTAGATTGGGAAGAAAACAAACCACAGGCGCTAGTATTAACGCCTACACGAGAATTGGCAGTTCAAGTTCAAGAGGATATTACAAATATCGGACGCTACAAACGTATAAAAGGACTTGCCTTATACGGGAAATCACCTTTCGCTAGACAAAAGTTAGCTCTAAAGCAAAAGACGCATATCATTGTAGGAACGCCCGGTAGAGTATTAGACCATATAGAAAAAGGGACACTAGATGTATCTAAAATAGAGTATCTTGTTATTGATGAAGCAGATGAGATGCTAAATATGGGCTTTTTAGAACAAGTGGAGTCTATTATTAAATTACTTCCGAAAACGCGTACGACCATGTTATTTTCGGCAACTCTTTCCGAACAAATAAAAAAATTAAGCAGTAAGTATATGAAACAAGCAGTATCCATTGAAATTGATGCATCTGAAGAAAATGCTCCAAATATAGAGCATGTGAAGTATGTTGTAGTAGAGGAGCTAAAGCTTTCGTTACTTGAAAAGCTAACAATTGTCGAGAACCCGGACAGTTGTATTATCTTCTGTCGTACCAAGGAGCGCGTAGAGCAGCTTGTGGATGTATTAGATGAAAAAGGTTATACTGCGGACAAAATACATGGTGGCATGATGCAGGAAGATCGCTTCGAGGTGATGGATGATTTCCGTAAAGGAGAGTTTCGTTACTTAATTGCGACTGATGTTGCAGCTCGTGGGATTGATATTGATGATATTACACATGTTATTCATTATGATGTACCATTGGAGCAAGAAAGCTATGTACATCGTACAGGTAGAACAGGGCGAGCTGGGCGAAGTGGTAAATCGATTATGCTGGCAACTCCATTTGAGGATAAGTTTGTAAGAGAAATTGAGACATTTATTGGTTTTGAAATTACTGCAGAATCAGAGCCTACTAAAGAAGATGTTGTAAAAAGCCGTGCTTCATTCGATGAGAAAATGCAGGAGCAACCCGAGGTTAAAAAATCTAAGGGTGAGCAACTAAATATGAATATAACAAAACTGTATTTCAATGGTGGAAAGAAAAAGAAAATCCGGGCGGTAGATTTTGTTGGAACTATTGCTAAAATCGAAGGAGTCTCCGCAGACGATATAGGAATTATCACTATTCAAGACACCGTATCTTATGTTGAGATATTAAATGGCAAAGGTCCACTTGTATTGAAAAAGATGAGAAATACAACAGTCAAAGGTAAACTGCTGAAAGTTCATATCGCCAATAAATAGAAAAGAGGCTATCCTACATAGGATAGCCTCTCTCCGTTTACTTGTTTGATATGATACCTAATAAATATTCGAGGTTACAATCTGAGGTGTAAACTGAAAAAACGGTAAAATTCTCCATTTAGCAAGTAAAATGTAATCGACCGCAAGTAAATAGAGACATAGAGCAAGTAACTTCTTTACTACCGCAAGTAATCTTCTGTTGAACACAAATAAACGATAAATGAGAGCAAGTAAAATTCAAAAAGGGATATCCGCTTTCTAAAAGGATAAATTTAAGGAACAGTAAAGATTAAAGCAAAGCATCCTCAATAAACGTGCGATAACTAACCATAATACCATCAGGCAATTGAGTAGGAGGGAAGAATTGAAGGCTAAGAGATTCAATTTCATCTGCTAAAATATCCCCGCTGTATTCAGATGTTTTGTAAACTGCAGAAACTGAGTAGAACTTATCTCCGTTTGGATTTTCAATATAATAGTCTGGACCAGAATATACATTGCAAAGCTGAAGTGCTCCTATATGTAGTCCAGTTTCCTCAAGTACTTCACGTATAGCTGTATCCTCGAAACTTTCGCCTAGTTCCATTAATCCGCCAGGTAGACCATAAATGCCTGGTTCCCGTTCTTGCAGTAGTACTTTCCCTTCCGCATTCAATATAAGTACATTCGAGCCTGGTAATATAAGGGGCTGATGGCCAACGTATTTTCTGATTTGCTTATAGTACTCCATATTAAATCATCCTTCCGATAACAATTTATTTAAAAGTGTACCTTAATAATGGTACGATATGTAATAAATGAAACTTTAAGCCGCTAAAACCGTACCATGTAGTAGTTATTAATAATAGAGGATGTGAGCATCACATGACAAAGAAACTATGGTTTCAAACAGGAGTAGCTATACTACTGACATTAGTTATTATTCGTATGTTCATGGAAGTCAAAGGTATTTTTTCACCACTTTTGATAATTGGACAAACGATTTTTTTACCTTTACTTATAGGTGGTGTACTTTTTTATCTATCACGTCCGCTCCTAAATTTGCTGGAGTCAGTCAAATTTCCAAGGTGGGCAAGCATTATTTCCGTGTTTGTTGTGATTGGTCTAATTGGGTGGCTATTTTATGCGTTAATCGGTCCTCCGCTAACGGAGCAAGTGAATAAATTAGTTAAAAACACTCCGGTAATTGTAAAAGACGTCGAGCATTTTACAAAAGATTTACTTTCTCAAAAGAATCTTTTACCAGAAACGTTACAAGACACAGTAAATGATGCTACAGGCAAGATTAATGATATAGCTGTTTCAGCTGGTTCTTTACTTTTTAAATTTATTCAAAATGTATTCCAAGGCATTTTCCTGCTTGTATTAGTACCGTTTTTCCTGGTGTATATGTTAAAAGACCATGAAAAGTTTGCGCCGTTTGTTTCTAGCTTTGTTAAAGGGGAGAAAAAGACTTGGATACGGAAGACATTAGGGGATATCGATGATACGCTCCGTTCGTATATTCAGGGTCAATTATTTGTTAGTTTCTTAGTTGGACTAATGTTGTTGATTGGGTATTTTGTTATTGGTTTAGAATATGCTTTATTACTAGCTATATTTGGAATGGTGATGAATGTCATCCCTTTTTTAGGTCCGTATATTTCGGTTGTTCCAGCAATCATAATTGCACTTTTCCAAGAGCCAAAGCTGGCAATTTATGTAGCAATAATAATGTTAGTAGCACAGCAAATTGAAAGTAATTTTATCACGCCAAACGTTATGGGGAAATCATTAGATATTCATCCGCTAACGGTTATTACAGTTATTTTGGCAGCAGGGAATATCGCTGGATTATGGGGAATTATACTAGCTATTCCTACTTATGCAGTGATTAAAGTAATTTTAAAAAATATTTATGCGCATCGGGAAGTCATAAAGAGTGCAGCTACGAAATCGGTATAAGGGGGAACAGTTATGACGTTCCGTTCAAAAAGGGACTGGACATTTATTATTTTGCTAGTAATTACTCTCATAATTATTGCGGTTGCAACGTTATGGCCAGTAGTATATGAGCTGTTTTTTACAAAGCACCCTGAATACCCTGCAATTTGGATAATGATTGCTTTATTTGTAGTAATTGCTGGTATGCTTCTTTGGATTTTCGTAGATATCCATTACACATTTTACGATGATTATTTGTATGTCAAAGGTGGTCCTTTTCGGAGTAAGATAAAGTATATGGATATGACAAAGGTAAATAAATCATCCAATATATTAGTTGGATATCGTATACTGTCTTCCAAGGATGCACTGGAAATCCATTATAAACACTCGTTAATGGGGAGTGTAATAATTTCTCCCGACAATCAAGAACAGTTTGTAAAAGTATTAATAGAAAAAGCAGCACATATTAATCATGGAAAAGCATGATGGCTCAAATATACAACAGTCACTTTCGTATAGGATAATTTACAAGCGCATTCCCAAATGGAACCAATCATTCATGAAAGAGGTGCACTATGGATAATGACAGCTTCAATAAGCCAAGTAGTGATTTGATAGGAGATATTTTAAAGGAGTATACCAAAACAGGTGGTATGGATAATTTAAAGGGAGCAGGTAAGCCGATATCAGAAGAGTACTTCTCTGGTGATATTTTTCAGCACTTTCAAAAGATTGCTAAGGATGCAGGCTTTAAACCACACTGGTTAAAACTGCAGCATGAGATAAAAGATGAATTGGCTGAGATTGCCCGAAAATTTACAGTTGGTGAAAAAGAAGGTTTACAATTTAGAGTGACAAAAGTGAATGAGAAAATAATGGAGTACAATAAAGCTTGTCCACCACCTTTGCAGAAAGGAACAGTGAGATTAGAAACAATAGATAATGCTAGTAGTAGATGGTAATAATGAATGCATCACACTCCCATGGGAAGTGTGATGCATTTTTAATGCCAGTTATAGGATCTCCAATATTTATATTGACGAGCGTTACATTACTAATTAAAATATAAATGAGTTAACTTTAAATATTAATAAGTTAACTTATATTAATGAGGTGGAATACTTATGAGAAATAAACGTTTAAAAATGATGATTGTAGCCGCATTATTTGCTGCAATCATAGCGGTTGCTGCACAAATTATGATTAATATACCACCAGTACCATTTACATTAATGACGATAGCGGTGATGCTAACGGCAACCATATTAGGAGCGAAGTATGGCACACTGGCTGTAACTGTGTATGTATTAATGGGGGGAATTGGAATTCCGGTATTTGCTGGAATGAAGGGTGGATTTGGTATTATACTTGGACCAACAGGAGGATACCTTGTAGCTATAATTCCAGCTGCTCTATTTGTCGGTTGGTATTTAGATACATTTCAGTATTCAAAGATACAAGCAATTATTGCAAATATATTAGCTGTATTTATCATATTAGTACTTGGCTCAATTTGGCTAAAGGTAGCTGCTGAACTTCCTTGGGGTGCCGCTTTCAAAGGTGGAATGCTACCATTTGTCCTTCCTGACCTAGCAAAAGCAATTGTTGCTGCACTAATAGGCATTATAATTCGCACAAGACTGGTAGCAGCAAAACTTATATAAGGTTAGAACACAGAAGCTCGTCGCATAAAAGACTTGCTCCTGCGCAAAGCTCGTCGCATAAAAAAACTTGCTCCTGCGTGGATGGAGCAAGCGTTTTTTTATTTGGGGTATCGTTCTGAACTGAGAGAACGATTTTTTGTGTGGTTGTGGTCTTTTTCATCTAGAAACTCAATATTTATATCCTCCACAGGTAGGGCATCTACCGTTTGCATGTCCTCATGCATATCAAACAAACTTTCCTTGGTGGTGCGAACACCATCGGGATTGTCGAGGAACCTTCCAGTTGCATCCTTGCGAATATTATCCATTTTTAACCATGTTTAAAAGCATATGGCTAAGAGCTTGTTGCTGTTCTTTGTCTCCACTTTTCCATAATTGTTGAAGAACATGTTCTTCTCGATTACGCGGTTCTTCATGGTTAGCTAAATAACCAGCTACTTTTTCAGTAGCTTTAGCTAAGGTTTCATCACTAAGTCCCATTTTTTCGCCAGCTGCAACTTTTCCAGATAAGTACGATTTAAAGCTAGAAAAGTTTTTTAGAATTTCTTCTTTTTCTTCTTGACCAATACTTTCAAGTTTAGCTTCGACACGTTCATCTATATTG
Organism: Psychrobacillus sp. FSL K6-2365; assembly: GCF_038003165.1. Lineage (NCBI taxonomy): Bacteria > Bacillati > Bacillota > Bacilli > Caryophanales > Bacillaceae > Psychrobacillus > Psychrobacillus sp. FSL K6-2365. The sequence goes on from NZ_JBBOOO010000001.1 coordinate 185,348, forward strand.
TTTCCCAATCTTCCTCACTCCTTTTTATTGAACTCTTCTTAGGTATGTCCAAAGAGTGAGCAAACATGCATAATTTGTTTAATATAATTATTTAATTTGTGGGCAAAAACCACATTTTTGTAATCCAGGTATATCCTTTGAAAAGCAACAAGTGGTTCTGACTGTTGTATTTATGAGCTCTGAAGGATTTTGGTCTTTTAAATAAAATTGTAAATATTCTTTTGAAGAAAACGCCTTCCAAATTGATGAATCCTTTAACAGATACCAGTCATGTCTCGCTTTTTCTTCTAACACTGGATTTTCAAAAAACATATAGTAATGCCATAGCAAGTATCCAAAAACATTTTCCCAAAGAGTAAGAGGAGAAATACTGCATGCTGAACGAAGCTGTTCAATAATAGGAGAACATTGTAGTTCCCAAATAAGCTGAATATCCACTCCACGATTTTCTTGTACATCTCGGAAGTATTCTAGAGGAATAAATGTACTAATTGTTTTATTTCCATATTCAGTCGTACCAAAAAACTGAAGCTGTTCTAACGGGCCATCCCAAATTTCATCATACATAGTCATCATGTAAAACTGCATGGAGATGAACATGCCAACTCTTCTCATAAAGTAAGAAGCTGCAACCGTTTCATTAGGTGCAGAAGAAATTAGCTTAATAGTAGGGAGCGCGTTAGCAACGTTATTACCGTGAAAAAGCGTTGTTCCATTAGCCTGAGTATAAACACTGTAGTTATTTAGTTGTTGGATTTGGTCATTCGATAAAATTGTCATACATGTAGTATACATTTTTTTATACAAATAGTTGACTTTTTAATTGAAAATGATTATCATTACCATATAGAAAGTTTCTCCTAATTGAGAAATTCTAAACAGCGACTTTTCTCCAAATTGTAGCTGATGCAAGGCACACCTTAACCCCCTCAAAGTTGAGATAGTGCATTACTATGTCGGTAGCCAAAAAGTGGTTGCCGATTTTTTTGTGCAAATTTTTACTTAAAATTTACATGAGTAAATTTCATAATTACTTGTTTCATTTAAAAATGCAATGTTTACTTAATATCGCAATGATCCCGTGGATTGGAGTGGCAGGCGGCGACTCCAGCGGGAACAGCCCTTGCTGAAAGCTCGCAGGAAAGATTTGTTTGACCAATGTCTTTGCGACGAGTAACCGCAGGAGCATATGTTTTCGTAGTTACGAGGAGATTGAAGCCGTGCCCGCCGATAGCAAAAATTAGCGTTGTTTGGATTTAACAATATAATATTTTTTATGAATTTGATTATTGATTCTCATCTAAAAATTAAACTTTATTTTCCAATAAAATATAATCATAGGAATTTATTTGTGAAGATATTCACTAAGTATTAACCATTGACATCCAGTTTAAGAATATCTATAATTTTCAGAATATAAAGATTGTTGAGTGGAAACTTTAATAATCCTTATCAAAGGGGAAAATATGAAAGGGATGGTGTGAAGATGGATTTGAAATCAAGAGCGCTACGATTGCATCGTGAAAGTAAGGGAAAGATGGAGGTTGTCTTTAAAGTTCCAATGGATAGCATGGAGGATTTAAGTTTGGCCTACTCACCAGGTGTTGCAGAACCGTGTATTGAAATTCATAACAATCCATCCACTATTTACGATTATACTGCAAAAGGGAATTTAGTTGCTGTAGTAACTGATGGTACTGCCGTATTAGGACTCGGTGATATTGGGCCAGGAGCTGCTTTACCTGTCATGGAAGGAAAAGCAATATTATTAAAAAGGTTTGCTGGGGTTGATGCGTTTCCGATTTGTTTGGACACAAAAAATGTAGATGAAATAGTCCAGATCGTAAAAGCACTTAGTCCAACTTTTGGTGCTATAAACTTAGAAGACATCTCGGCTCCACGTTGTTTTGAAATAGAAGATCGACTTCGCATGGAGCTAGATATACCTGTATTTCATGATGATCAACACGGGACAGCGATTGTCGTAGGTGCTGGGCTTAAAAATGCGATGAAACTAGTAAATAAAACAAATAATAATGTTAAAGTTGTGATTAATGGAGCTGGTGCTGCGGGAATGGCAATTCTAAAAGTGCTTCTTCAGTTAGGATATACTAATATTATTATGTGTGATTCAACAGGAATTATTTATGAAGGTCGAGAACGAGGCATGAATCCTGTTAAACAATCGATTGCAAATTTAACAAATCCACTTGGTTTAACTGGTTCGCTAAAAGATGCGATGGATAAATCGGATATATTTATCGGTGTATCCGTAGCTAATCTACTTACAAAAGATCTAGTTCAATCAATGAATAACGACTCCATTATTTTCGCTCTTGCCAATCCTACTCCGGAAGTTTCATATGAACTTGCAAAAGAATGGGGAGTTAGAGTGATAGCTACTGGGCGCTCTGATTATCCAAACCAAGTAAATAATGTGTTGGCTTTTCCAGGGATATTCAGAGGAGCACTAGATGTAAGAGCAACGGATATTAATGAGCGTATGAAGTTAGCTGCTGTCGAGGCAATTGCATCGCTAGTTGATGAAAACGAACTTAGAGATGACTACATCATTCCAAGAGCTTTAGATGAGAGAGTGGTTCAAGTAGTGGCTGCAGCAGTAAGTGAAGCAGCAATTTCTTCGGGAGTGTCTCTACTTTATCAGCCGGTGTTAAAGGGTTAATTTAAAATGGAGTGTCGCTAATTTTCACGGCACTCCACTTTATCTTTTCTATTGCCCTGTTTTTGTTTGTACAGTTAGAGCTTTTGCATTTAATATTTTCGTGTAGTAACTATGCAAGAACATACCTAAAATAATAATTCCGAGTCCTATAAGAGCAATTGGTGTTGGTAGAGGCACATGCAATAAGAACATTTCACCAATAATAACGAAAATGATTTCAGTTGACTGTGTTGCTTCTACGGCTGCTAATTTACCTTGATGATCTCGAACCCGATCGGTTGCCATGAAGAACAATATAGTAGCTATAACTCCCGAGCTAATAGCTACAATAAAGGATTGAAATACTTGACCTGAAGATGGTAAGCCTACAGTGAATACAGCGTAAATCGCCAGTAAAATCCAAGCTGGCATAGACGCTAAAGTCATTCCTAAAACGCGCTGAAATGTATCTAAACGTCCATTTAAATGTCCCATCATTTTACGATTACCCAAAGGGTAGGCGAATGCTGCAATCAGTACAGGTAAAATCCCTAAAATAAACATTTGCAAATTTACTGATTCGGTATTTGGAATTTGTATAAGGATGATACCTATTAAAATGAGGAGAGAAATAAATAGTGAGACGACTGGGATTTTTTGTTTAATGACTCTGTTTTCTACTTTCATCAAAAATAATGGTGCAAGTAGAACCCCTGCGACAATCGTGAATTGCCACATACCAGATATTAACCAACCAGGTCCATATGCTGCTGCAAAAGTGAGTGGTGCGTAAAATAATACAAAACCTACAAAGCTCCATAGTAACCAAGCGGCTGGAGCAGATTTTATTTCTTTGAAAGTAGTAGATAAACCTTTTCGATAATAAACAATGAAGAATAAAAAGGGCAACATGAAAAAGTATCGAAGGGAGGAGCTCCAAATCCAGCTCCCTCCCGATATTTCCATAGAACGATTAAGTATAAAGGTAACAGCAAAAAACAAAGAAGCTAAAACTCCTAGTAATATTTCACGCATATTCACACCAACTTAAGCTTGTTTTTCAAACGATTGAATAATCCCTTTTACTACCTCGGTTGATTTTTCCATGACATCTACAGAGATGAACTCGTATTTTCCATGATAGTTTTCTCCACCTGTAAATACGTTAGGTGTAGGCATTCCCATATAGGAAAGCTGAGAGCCATCTGTTCCACCACGGACTGGAATAATAAGTGGTTCGATATCTAGTGCAATCATCACATCTTTTGCTACATTTACAATTTCCATTACAGGTGTGATTTTTTCACCCATATTGTAATATTGATCGTTTAGTTCCACAGTTATAGCATTTTCGCCATACTCTGCTTTAATCTTCTCTGCTGTGTCTATGAACAATTGTTTTTTTGCTTCGAACTTTTCACGATTATGATCCCGAATGATATAACTAAGCTCTGTTTTTTCCGTGTCTCCAGTAAAATTCATCAAATGTATAAAACCTTCATAACCGTCCGTTTTTTCAGGAACAGCATCTATTGGCATATGAGATTGGAATTTTGTAGCCATAGTAATGGAGTTCACCATTTTGTCCTTTGCAGAACCTGGGTGAACACTTTTACCATTCGTTATAACCTTGGCACCAGCTGCGTTAAAGCTTTCAAATTGTAATTCTCCTAAAGGGCCACCATCCATTGTATAAGCGAATTTTGCTCCAAATTTTTCCACATCAAATTTATGTGGACCACGTCCGATTTCTTCGTCAGGTGTGAACGCAACACGAATTTTCCCGTGTTTTACTTCTGGATGTTGGATGAAATATTCCATTGCGGTCATGATGATAGCAATTCCGGCTTTATCGTCTGCACCAAGAAGCGTAGTTCCGTCTGTAGTTAAAAGTGTGTGACCAGCATAATTTTTTAATTCAGGGAAGTCTTGAACTGTCATGATTGTCTGTTCATTTAGGGTGATATCTTGTCCGTCATAACTGTCGATTCTCTGGGGCTTAACATTTTTTCCTGTGTAATCTGTAGCTGTATCAACATGAGCTAAGAAACCAATAGTTGGTATATCTTTGTCTGTATTAGCAGGTAAGGTTGCGAAAAGATACCCATTCTCGTCTAATGTAATTTCCTCTAATCCTACATTTGCTAATTCTTTTTGAAGCTCATGAAGTAAATCCCATTGACCTTCAGTAGATGGGCAGTTTTTACTTGAAGCATCTGATTGTGTATCTATTTTTGCGTAGCGTACTAAACGCTCGATTAAAGTTTCTTTCATGAGATTAAATCTCCTTTCGATTTGAAAAGCTACTTCTTATTTTAACAGATTCTTTCGAGATACGGAATAATGAATACTAAGAGCAAACATGAATTGCGCTCCGTAATAGGAGATCATAATAAGAGCATCAGAGAAAGGGACATCTACTATGAATTTATTGATAGCGAGTGTAGAATCCGAAAATATAAATAAAATAGCACCGATAATTGCGAACTTATTGGCAGTTTGAAAAGCATTCCATCCCATCATCAAAATAACAGCAATATAAATAATGACTGCAAATGCCAATATTGTATCTCCTTGTGACAAAAGAGTTCCTGCAAGCCAAATAACCATTACGAACCCATATGCTAGGAGTAATACAATAGCCCATTTCGGAATAGACGTTTGTTTAATTTGTTTAAATGCAAAGATATACCAAATATGACCGATTAAAAATGTGATAAGTCCGACTATAAACCAATATATTAATCCGTCAGCAAGCATACATACCGTAAGACCGATTAAAATAAGGGTCTTATATTTTCTAGATTCTCCGACGGGTTGAAGAAACGCAAACAAAATAATAAGCAGCATCGGAATAAGCTTAAAAAGAATCTTCGTTGAAACAGGGTCACCTGGTATGAAGAAAATATAAATGATTCCCATAACTCCTATTAATAACCCAATAATTTTACTCCACATAAAAACAAACACTCCCCTTTTCTTATGATTCGTTACTGGAGGTGAAACTTCCTCCACATTCTACAAATTTATATGATTAAAATACAGGTCAAATTTCAAATTAAAGAAAAACCGGGTAAAAGACGCCCGTTCCTTAAAATTAATAATGTAGATATGCCGTTGATTTCCGCTGCGAGCGGATGCTTTCCGTGGGCACGGCTTCAGCCGCTTCCCTCGCGCTGCTCAGTCCAGGGTCTTCAGCTCGTGCTGTTCCCACTGGAGTCGCCGCTCTACGCTCCAATCAACTAGATCCACTTTATATAATCGGATAATTGGGTATAAAACCACCGAAATACGTGTTTTATGTTTTAGACAATGTTAAAGGTAAAGGTTGATTTATAGTGAAATGGTATGGTGACACCTACCCTATATCTGTTAATAGTAAATTCACTTTAACTGGATATTTATGTTAAAATGAGAAAAAGTTTGTGAAGGTTTACACTTAAACTAACGCGGCAGTTTAGTTGAACAAGACATATAGGTTATTATGGTGATAAGGGGTTGTAAAGGTGGTGTCTAAATGATGTTGTTCCTTCAAGCATTTATTAGTTCAATTGTAATTCATGTAGTCTATTTTTTCGGTATGATGTTAGTCGGTTATATAAAAACAAGAAATTATAAACCAGATTTTGAAAGTGCTTGGGATAATGTAGAGACACTTCAAAGTGAAGTGGTTTTTAGTAAGGTTAATTCTCATTCTCCTTTTCTTTACCTATTCACATTTGTAGGAGTAGCTGTTTTATGCGGAATTATAATAAAACTCGTCAACTCCCATGAAAATTAAAAAATGTTCAAAATCAACAAAATTGCATAACAAAAGAGACTCAGAAATAGCTTTTTTAAAAAAAGGCTGAGCCTTTAGAGTGGAGTTATATTAAGTTGCAAGGTAAATCAAGAATCAACTCCATTCTTGTAAGAATAAAGGCAGGCTGGTGCAATAACCAGAGTAGGATTAATCTCCCATGAGTGCTACTCGTATAGAGTGCGACAGTCTGTGATGCACCGTGGTCGTCGGAGTCAGACTAACGGATGGGCTCAATGGCACCATAGTTGATCGACCTTCTTCGCCAGCCGTAGTATCCTATACCCGATTTTCACATTTTCATTCTCTGTGGTGAAGCGCTGATTTTGCGCTTCATGGATGGCTAACGGGTGCTTAAGTTAAACAAAACCATCATTTCGATGGTCTGTTTTTTTATCCAAAACATGAAGTAGATCTCAGAAATCCATTGTGAAATGTTACACTTAAACTAACGGCAGTTTAGTTGAAGAAGGGATATGAAACTCCATTCTTTTTATGTCGCATTCGACACAAAATGTGTAACAGAAAGGGTGGTTATTAATGCTTTGGAATTACAGAGTTGTAAAAAAGAAAGTAAGTGAAGAAGAAGTTATATTTGATATTTGCGAGGTTTACTACAAAGATAATAAACCTAGTGGTTGGGTATGGGATGAAAACATTCTAAGACAAGAATCACTAGTAGATTTAGAAGATGCTTTAATTGGGATACAGGAGGCTTTGAAGCAACCTGTACTCGAAATCATTGGTGATGATGAAGGACTAAGAGAGGTTTAAAGCGTCACATTTCTAACAAAATGTGCAATAGAAAAAAAGATACTTATTCAACTCCCATGAAAATTAAAAAATGTTCAAAATCAACAAAATTGCATAACAAAAGAGACTCAGAAATAGCTTTTTTAAAAAAAGGCTGAGCCTTTAGAGTGGAGTTATATTAAGTTGCAAGGTAAATCAAGAATCAACTCCATTCTTGTAAGAATAAAGGCAGGCTGGTGCAATAACCAGAGTAGGATTAATCTCCCATGAGTGCTACTCGTATAGAGTGCGACAGTCTGTGATGCACCGTGGTCGTCGGAGTCAGACTAACGGATGGGCTCAATGGCACCATAGTTGATCGACCTTCTTCGCCAGCCGTAGTATCCTATACCCGATTTTCACATTTTCATTCTCTGTGGTGAAGCGCTGATTTTGCGCTTCATGGATGGCTAACGGGGCAGTTTAGTTCAACAAGAAGTTACAATATGTATTGTATTCACCTAATGTAAAAATCCGAGAAACAATGTTTCGGGAGGGAATATATGGTAGACTTTTTAAATGAGATTCGTAGACCAACGAGAATATCGCTATCCAAGAAGTTTTTATATTCGGTTTTAATATTTATCGCAGGGGTTATTTTAGGCGTTGTTTCGAAGGCACTTGACACAACCCCAAGTAATTATTTACCCTATCTTCTCGAAATGTTTGATTTAAGTAACTTTTTTTCTCGTATAGGGATTTGGATTTTCCTTGCGGTAATGATATCTGTGTGTAGTAAATCGCCTGTTCAATCTGCTTTAAATGTTTTATTGTTTTTCATAGGTATGGTAGGTAGCTATTATCTATACACAGTTCTGGTAGCTGGTTTTTTTCCTAAATCTTATATGATGATTTGGATTATAATGACTTGTATTTCTCCTCTTTTTGCTCTTATATGTTGGTATGCAAAAGGGAAAGGTATAATTTCTATTTCTATTTCATCTATAATATTTGTGATTATTTCAAGACAGGCTTTCGCATTTGGGTTTTGGTATTTTGATATCCGAAATATATTGGAGTTTCTACTCTGGATTGCCACAATTTTTGTTCTATATCAGTCTCGAAAACAAATAATCAAAGTGCTTTCCATAGGGTTAATTATTTTCTTCCTTACGGCACAAACCAATTTATTCTGGGGAATGTTGTAGGTTTTTTATCTACAATTATTAAAAATATCAAAGTTTGTGAAATGTTAATCTTAAAGTAACGGGTGCTTTAGTTAAACATGACCATAGACCATCAAAAATGATGGTCTATTTTTATATACAATGTGAAATGTTACACTTAAACTAACGAAGCAGTTTAGTTGAATAAGGGATTAGCTAATTCTTCGAGAAACCAACGACTCAACTATTGAAAAATCACTATGCTACGGGAAGTTGTTGTTGTGGTACGTTAAGAAATTCCTGAAATGTATGTAGTTTTTGATATTGCTTCTTCAATTTAAAAATCAGAATTAGGGGAGAATAATTAGTTATTAAAATTAAAGTAAATCGTAGTGAATTGTAAACTAACGATGACATTGGGAATGCTGTTTTATCAGCCTATGGAGAATACATTTTTCCGACGGACGACGAGAAAAGGAACGATTTCTTAATTTTGTTTAATTATTTTTGTGATATTCAAACCTACTTAAATAGATTGACGATAATGCTTGAAAAAGTTGAAGCTCATGAATACGCAGAAATAGAAAAAAATTATATCGAGTAAATATGGAGATTATTTTTAGCGGTAGAAAATAGTAAAAGTGAAGAACCTCATTATGAAAGTTTGGAAGAGAAATTTTGCAATCTTTCTGAAAAAGCAATAGTGAATATAGAAATCTTGGCGAGGAATTAAGTGAGCGACTAAGTAATTATGCCACTGTAACTTATACGGAAATAATCGAGATAGTGAAACAATAACTTGGTGTTTGTCAAGATAGTTGTCACATATTGCTCTTTTCCTAGATTATAAATTGTTCTTCTTTCCTACTGCGCTTCGCTTGCTCGACAGGACATCTAGCAGCTATGATGTATACATAGGTATTTGACGTGACTTATTTGATCGTCATTTCTTGTAACTCTGCCGAATTTAAAATACGTGCAGTAAAAGGGAATCTTATTGTTGAAGGTCCTTCTCAAATCTTTACCGAGAATGATTTTTCATTTATAGTATTTTCTATTTGGTTTTAAGGTGGGATTTAAATCGCTTTTTTATTCTCTAATAAGCAATCTGTAGTTTTTTAAAAAGACTGAACCACTCAAGTGAGTGCGCTTTTTTCTTTTATTATAATTAACTTTTTGCGTTTGAATCCGTCAAAGGCTCAATATTAAGCTGATAATCAATCTTAATATCCATCTTCATGAATAGTTCAATCCATTTTTTTTCATCCATTGATTTTGAAAATGGTTTTAATGTATGAATGCCTAGCTGTAATGGATCTACAGTCAATTCTTGCATCTTTTTTACTAGTTCTTGTGTTTGTTTTTCAAGATTGGATTGGATTTCTTTTTTCAAGTCTTCTAAATCCTTTGGTTCAAATATTTGCTTTTCTCCCCGGTATTCTTCAATTCTTGAGTCTATATTCACGGTATAGGTCATTGTAGACAAGCTTTTATTAATATCCACTTTCGTTTTAGATCTAACATGACCTAGAACAACTTTTAATTCTGGGATCGGCAAAACAGATAAGTAGTGACCGTTGTTTAACAGCTGGAAGATGCGATCATCAAAATTTGTTATTATTTCAACTAGCTTATCATTTTGAAACAGGGCTGTACCTTCATAGCTGATTGCGTCACTTTCTATTTTGAATACAGGTAAGAAAGGATCTGAATAAGGAGTATATAACAAATTTTTAAATTCATGTAGATTAACAATACTAATATCGCCCTGATTTTTTTCCTCATAATGCTTCAGCATTCGGTAAAAGGAGTAATCAAGATTTTCTTGTTTCTCCAATTGATTTTCCAAGTATTTTTCAAAATTTCCTTTTACAATAACTAAATAAATTCTCAAAGAAATATCCGGATCATTTAATAACACATTAATAACGGACATAATCCCCTCTTTTCCGAGGTCTTCATTAATTATCAGCATTCGCATTTGCCCAGATTTCATTTCCTGGTAGAAGTTTAAATTAAAATCCATTAATCCCTCCTTCATTAAGCTTACTTCTTGCGTCATTACACTCTTTTTTTCTTTGCTTAGAGGAGGCAATATCGTACTGATTTTTATTTTACCTTCTTCCCCTTTACTAAGTGATAAAAATGTGACTGGAGCAAGCTCTTCAATAATGTTGTTTTCAGCAAAAGGGGCACATCCAGTTAACCATAATGCAATAAATATAATTGAAAAACTTTTAGCCATTTTCTTTCGTAGTCGCATGTTTATTAACCCCCTTTATCTTCATCGCTACGATAATAATAATTGGAACCATTAAATAACTTAAGCTTCCTGCTAAAATCTGAAGATTAAGTAAAATAACCTGCTTTTCATCAGCCTTCCAAATCCATTCATTCACAAGAATCATTCCAATTAAAATAATGAATACACTGAATAAAAAGCCTACTCGACTTGATGGTTTATCCACTTTCCCATTAGCTATTTTAGATGCTCCATAAAACAACAGAAGAAAAATTGAACCTGCAAAAACGATGTTAAATAATTCCAAAGAAAGCATGACCATATCAATACGTTCAATTACTGGGTTTTGAAAATAACGGGCCATAGTGACAATTGGAAATGGACTTTTGCTTAAATAATTGGAACCGAAATAGAATAAGGACGCCATATATAAGGATACATACTCTGTAACGGTTAGAGCATTCCCATAAGACAAATAACGAAATGTTTTATTATTTGTTTTAAACCACGGGCCCAAAAATACCAGAAATTCAGGCCCTGAAAATGAAGATAATATTAATAATATTCCTTTCCAGGAATCCTCACTTAATTCCATTGGAATAATCGGATACAAATCACTGAGTTGAGCTATTGGAGGAAAGAAGAAATAGGCAAAGAATAAGAACATCCAAAATGTACACAAAAATGAAATTACAACAAAACGTATAGTTTTTTCAACACCCTTCCATGCTACATACAAACAAGACAACAGTATAAAAAAGATAAGCCAATTTGAATCTGTAGCTGGAAACATAAATATTTGTATCATTTCCGAGAATCCTAACATAATCACGAAAAGTTTTAGCAGGATAAAGAATAAACCGATGAATGAGAGGAGACGTACAAGTTTTTTCCCGAATAATTGGACAAATCCGTTGTAACCCTCGCTAGAAAACCGGGTTAAAAACCATTTGGATAAAAGAAGAATGTTTAGTTGAGACAATATGCCGACCACTATAATCACCCAAATCATATATGGATGGATTAAAAATCTTGGCATAATCAAAAAAAAGTAAAGCATTTGGAGGCGATTTACCATCAACATGACATAGAACCCGTTATAGGTTTCATTCTTATTAAATAATTGAAGAGCTTCCATCAGTTCATCTCCTAGTTTGATATCTCTTCTTCTTCAGTGGTTTAAGATGTGCTGGACGCTCTTTCATTTTGACTAAAGGACCTCGAATGAATAGGTCTAGCCAATCTTTTCCATAGAAAGGGGTAACAGGGGATAAATATGGCTGCTTGAGTGAAGACAAGCCATTAAGGTGTGCTAAAATGATAATCATTGCCAGAACAATCCCTACTATCCCAAGAAACGAAGAAAATACAAGAAGAATGAGTTGAATCATTGAATTCGCCTTTGTCACAAGGTAATTAGGAACAAGAAAGGATCCGATAGTTGAAATCCCTACCATAACAATTAACACCTTACTTGCCAAACCAGCCTCAACTGCTGCTTGACCAATTACAATGCCCCCAATAACCCCAAGCGTTTGACCAGTCTTTGTTGGCATCCTTAAACTTGCTTCTTTTATAATTTCAATAAAAATCAACATGATAAACGCTTCCCAAAAAGGTGTGAACGGAAGCTTGCTCCTTGACTCCACCAAGACGAAAAGTGTTTGTAAAGGAATCATTTGATAGTGATGAGTTGTTAGTGCCACATAGAATGGGATCAATGTGATAGATAGAATAAAACTTACATATCGCATGGTGCGCAAAAAACTGGCAACTACCCATCGATTAATATAATCCTCTGGTGATTGGAACAAATGAAAAATAGTAATTGGGGCAACTAGAGCAAAAGGTGTATTATCTACCAAAATCGTAATTTTTCCTAACCCCAGAGAATAAGCAACAACATCAGGTCGGTCAGTTTGCTGAAACTGAGGAAAAATACTGTCTGGATTTTCCTCCATGAATGCAGCTACTTGAGAAGATTCAAAGAAGAGATCATAATTAATTTCCGAAATCTTCTTTTTGGCGGTTGAAACAAATTCTGGATTGGTCAGCCCTTCTATGTACAATAAGACCACATTTGTCTCACTTAAAGAACCAACGGTGAACTTCTCTGTTTTCAGTTCATGTGTTGGAAGACGTCTACGAATGAGCGTAATATTTTGTTCTAGCTGTTCACTAAAGCTGTCTTTTGCTCCTAAAAGGATGGTTTCAGTATCGGATGGTTCAATTGCACGTCCAAGTGGATTTTCTAAAGGGATAGCGAACCAAAGGTTTGACGAAGAGTCAAATAACAAGACAGATCCTTTAAACAGCTGCTTTTTTGCCTCATTAAAAGTGGAAATGGAATTTATTGTTGAGTGAACAATGCATTCCTGAATGGATTGTTTGGAACAGTTAGATAAAGGTTTTAGAATGCTTTCATTTAATCTTTCTTGGTCAATCAGAGTTCTTACGTAGATAAGATCAACATTTTGATTTTCAGAAATGTTGATTTCCACAAATTCCGCATCATCCATTTGAACGAGGGCTTTTTTTAGAGTCTCTATTGATATTTCTGATTCTGCGTTTGATTGAGAAACAGGCTTATTTTCATTTGATTGTTTTTTCCAAAACATGTACATTCCTCACTTCTATATGTAAAAAAGCATTTTTGGAAGAACGGTAAAATTCCATATTAATTCCATTGTTAGCTTTTTAAGTTTAAAATATACGAAACTAAATTAATAAGATGCAGAGGCACACCCTTACCTTCTTAACAGGAGGGATTATATGTTAAAAAGGATATTGATTATTAATGGGATACTTATAGTGGGAATAGCATCATTTAGCCTGTTGAATAAGGATGAACCAGAACCTTTATCTACTAAAGAACGAGAATTACAATTTTCTACATTGAATACGGTAACTGAAAAAAATTATGATAAATATGGGAATTTGGAATTTACAGTAAGTTCGAACTCGGAAATAGAATGAAGGTAAAAGTTAAAGAGAATAAAGAATATTTTAATTCAGTAAAAAAGGATATTGATTCCATTGCAAAAAATGTAATTAAATCCATTGTTGACATAGATATAAACACGTATTCGGAAATATAAATACTGAGTATCAAAAATCCATTACCATTCAAACTTCAATATAAGGTTCAGATAAAGATGCACATAGTTAGCAATGGAAATTGAAGAGACAGTGAATGAAATCCTACATTCTAAGGAACTAAATTCTGTATCTAATATTGACTCTTATGAAATTAAAGTATTGAATGCCAAAAGGAAATTAGTAAATTAGTCAATATATTGGCTAAACAATATTGGCACCCCTTGTTCAACTCCCATGAAAATTAAAATCTTCGATTTATAGAAAAAGGCAATACGAAATCGGACGCAGCTCAATAATTTTTTAAAAAAGTGCAGCGCCTAAATGAGAATTAAATTATGGGTTGGACTAGGAGGCATTTGGTTCAGTGATTGTAACGTTGTAACCTAAGTTTTCAAGTCTTCGAACAGAATATCGTACAATCGATTGTTCTTTTTGTTTGTCAAAGTAATCTTCCCCTAAGTCTAGGTACATTTCTTTGCGTGTTAGGAGATAATAGCTGATTCTTAAAATGGCATGAGCGACTGATATCCCTGCACGCTTTTTACCCTTTCTTGATGCAGTACGCCTATACAGGGCTCCCAAGTAGGTTTTGGATCCTCTAACAGAATGAGCTGCTTCAATTAATGCCGATTTCAAGTACTTGTTTCCTTTTTTCATGTTGGTTGATTTCCTCTTGCCCGCACTTTCATTATGCCCAGGTACTAATCCTGCCCAGGAACATAAGTGCGCCGAACTGGGAAATTGCTTCTCCACATCTGTACCGACTTCGGCTAAGATTTGTTCGGCCATTCGAGTGGCGATGCCAGGAATGGAATCCAATCGTTCTATATCTTCTTGATGGGAGGATAACCTAGTAGCAACCTCTTCGTTTAATAGCTCAATCTGCTCAGTTAGAAATTCTATATGGACCAGAATGGTTTTTAACATGAGACGTTGATGTGGATTGATATACCCTCGAAGAGCTAGCTCCAGTTCACTCTTTTTCTTCTTCATTGATCGGCGGGCAAAGCTAGCTAATTTCTCAGGATCATTTTCGCCATCGGCGATAGCACGGAGCATATCAAGAGACGAAACACCCATGATGTCGGAGACAACGGAACCGAGTTTGATATTCGCTCCTTCTAAAACCTTTTGAATCCGATTATGTTGTCTCGCACGCTCTTCAATAATACTTCGACGGTATCGAACTAACTCTCTTAATTCCCGCTGATTTCGGTCTGGAATAAAACTTGCTTTAAGTAGACCGTGACGAAGAAGTTTGGCAATCCATTCTGCATCTTTTACATCGGTCTTACGACCTGGTACTGCTTTCATATGTTGAGCGTTCACTACTAAAAACTCAATGCTCTCGGCTTCTAGCAAGTTAACAATAGGCTTCCAAAATACACCTGTACTTTCCATTGCTACGTGAGTACAATCATGCTCCTTAATCCAGTCAATTAACTGTAATAGAAATACAGTTTTAGTGGAAAACGTTTGAATCTCCTTTCCTTTTGGGGTAATAATACAAGCAGTAATGGAATCCTTATGGACATCCATTCCACAAGCACGTTCAATGATTACTTCCATTGTAATCATCCTTTCTACGGCACGGCAAATAGTATTGGAGGCTGGTGCAATAACCAGAGTAGGATTAATCTCCCATGAGTGCTACTCGTATAGAGTGCGACAGTCTGTGATGCACCGTGGTCGTTGGAGTCAGACTAACGGATGGGCTCTATGGCACCATAGTTCATCGACCTTCTTCGCCAGCCGTAGTATCCTATACCCGATTTTCACATTTTCATTCTCTGTGGTGAAGCGCTGATTTTGCGCTTCATGGATGGCTAACGGGTGCTTTACTTCAAGAAGGGGTAAAGCCTTTTTTCTTATTGAACTAACGCAGCAGGTGTGCGGCCGAGCCTAGGTCGTATCATATAGCGGGTGGGATTCCCGTCGAGAAAGAACTAGCCATTCACTCGTAGCGAGTCTTGGAGGGCTAATGGTAACAGTAGCCTTTAAGCGTAGACAGTTAGGTGGCGGGCCGAAAGCCAAATGGTTGAAGGGATTGAGCCCCATAATGTTAGTAAATCGAGAGGGTTGATGCCTTACCTGCGGCAGAAAACTACATTTTATTCTTCGGTAAAGGCAAGAAGGATAAAACCTCTCTGGGGTCAGAGACCTTGGCACGTCACACATGGATATGATACGGCAACTCGGGAGACCCTACCGGTCTCTTCTTAATTGAAGAGTATGGTGTACAAGTGATAATAAGCAAGGAAACCAAATGCCGTTTAGGGAGTCGGATAGCAGCGTAGTACCAATGAAGTTGGGTAATGCTGATGGAGGAAAGGCTGCTACCAAGTTATCACCCTTACTAGGGACACATTTACTACACGCGGAGGTAGGAATACTAAATGGAAACAAAACTATTAAGGATAGCAGAATTAGCAAAATCTGATCCGAAAATGAAATTTACATCTATTGTACATTTACTAAATAAGGAATCTCTAGTTCAATGTCATCTTGAATTACCTAATAAGAAGGCAACGGGGATTAATGGCACAACTAAAGAGCAATACAGTGAAACACTAGAGGAAAATATAGAGGATTTAGTAAGTAGGCTTAAAAGTAAAAGTTATCATCCTGTTCCCGTAAGGAGAATGTATATCCCTAAGCTAAACTCCAACAAGAAAAGACCATTGGTGATACCGGAACACGAAGATAAGATTGTACAGAAAGGCATTACCAAAATACTAAATGCCATCTATGAAAATGATTTTCTAGACTGCTCTTTTGGGTTTCGCCCAAATCGTAACTGCCACGATGCTTTGAAAATATTAAATCATTATATTGAAAAGAAATCAGTAAATTATATAGTAGATGTAGATATTAAAGGGTTCTTTGACAACGTTGACCACATATGGATGATGAAGTTCTTAAAACTGCGAATTGCTGACCCTAACTTACTAAGAATAATTGGTAGGTTTCTTAAAGGTGGATACATGGAGGAAGGAAAGAAATACAAGACAGATAAAGGCACACCGCAAGGTGGAGTCATATCTCCGGTCCTTGCCAATCTGTACCTCCATTATGTCCTGGACCTGTGGTTTGATAAGGAAGTTAGAAAACAGTGTAAAGGAGAAGCATACATAGTTCGTTATGCAGATGATTTTGTTTGTTGCTTCCAATATAAGAGCGAAGCTCAGGAGTTCTTTCAATCATTGAAGCTGAGATTACAGAAGTTTAATTTAGAAATAGCGGAGGATAAAACCAAAATAATTCCCTTCGGGAGATTTGCGGAGAAAGATGCAAAACTAAAGGGAAATGGAAAACCTGACACCTTTGATTTCCTAGGTTTTACACACTATTGTGGAAAGAGTAAATCTGGATACTTTCGTGTGAAACGGAAATCAAGCAGGAAAAAGCTACAAGGTAAACTAAAGGAATCGAAGGAATGGATAAAGAATAACCGAAATACTGATATTCATATGATTATGGATAGATTTAAACGCTCTCTTATAGGTTATTACAACTACTATTGCATCACGGATAACACTCCAAGTGTTCACCGCTTTAAAGACAAAATCCAATATTTACTGTTTAGATGGCTCAACAGAAGAAGTCAAAGAAAATCCTTTACCTGGGATAAATTCAATCTCTTTCTTCATAAATATCCGTTACTTTCACCAAGAATTAAGGTGAATATATACAACTTAAGAAAAGAGATTAGCTACATTTTGTGAATGGTGACTAGGAAGAGCCGTGTGCGTAAATAGCGCAAGCACGGTTCTGTGAGGGGGGAGGAACACAATCTACCGTGAGGTAGAGAGGTTCTCTTCTACTCGACTAGTTGAACAAGTTAGCGTGCAAAAGTTCAAGGAGGAATAAAAATGTCTTGGTATTTAGATAATGTTTTTGAAAGAAATAAAGAATTTCCTTATACTTTTTATGTTCCAAGCAAACAAGTAATAGATATGTTAAATATAGGGGATATTGTTAAGTTAAGATTTGTAGAAAAAGAGAACGATGGAGATGCAGGCGAGAGAATGTGGGTTGAAATTACCTGTATCGAAGGGAATAATCTCAAGGGGACACTTACGAATGAACCATTAAATATAAAAAATTTAAAATATGGTCAAGAAATCACGTTTCAAACAGAACATATCTGTGACACCGAATATGATGACCCTACTTCTTCTGAATGGGATTACTATTTTGACGCCAAGATAATAGTTAGCAATGATGTTCTTAAAAGAAAAGAATTTAACTTTATGCTAAGAGAGAATCCAAAAGATGAACAAGACTCTGGGTGGTCTGTATTAAGTGGTTATGAAGATGATGAATTTCTAAATAATCCTGATAACCTACAATATATTTCCATAGGAGTAATTTTAAATATAGATGATTCTATTTTAACTTTTATTGAAGAACCACCTTTGTGTGCATATGAGAGAAATGACAATTATTTGTTTTACAAAATAGATGATTATGATTGGGATACTTATCTTAATGAATAAGTAGTGATACACTTTCTTATTAAGCTAACGGTGTGCTTTACTTCAAGAAGGAGTAAAGCTTTTTCTTATTGTACTAACTCCGAAGGTTAGTTCAATAAGAAGAGAGAAATAAGAGGAGTAAGTGATGGAAACTAAAATGTTGTATTATAAAATATTCGAAAAAAAAGTAGAACCTGTTGATTATGTTAATTGGGCTATCAAAATGTTAGAAAATAGTAATACATCTACATCCCTAAATATACTTTCTTCCCTAAGTGAAACTCTAAATATTTTTGAGGTAGAAGATTATTTTCATAGGGCAGTAAGAGAATTAGGTATGGAAGAACCTTCACAGGTTGAGTGTTCTAAGTATTACTTCTGGTATTTGCTAAAACAAATAATAGATAATGAATCTAATGCAATTAACTATGCATATGAAATTTATCAGGTAGTTCGTGAAGAATTTGTTAGCGAAGAATTAAATGTATGGTATGAGATTAGCGAAATGATTGACGACTATCGATATGGTGATAATGTAGAGGAAATTACAAGGGAATCTCTAATTACAAACATCATAAAAGAAGCGAAAAAACAATTAAATTGTAACTCAACGTACCCGTAGGGGCGGTGATGGTTCATCTCTCACCCCGCGGAGGCCAACAGGATGTTGGTGACGAAGGCGTTGCCACACGAGGTGGCGCTTTTAGCCTTTGTACCCCACCTGAACCGGAAATCAGTAGTGTTATTCGAAAGTTCTGTAAACCTAGTAATCATGCCGCATTTTTATATACTTTCTTATCTGTTAAGAAAAATCAGTCACCGATTGAATATCGGTAACTGGTTTATTTAAGTTCATATTTATATAATTCTGTCTTGCTTTTTAAGAAGTATTAGTAAGCAGTCCAACCAGCATCAGCAGCAATAATTTGTCCATTAACAAAACTTGACTCGTCGGAACCTAAGAATACTGCAAGTTGTGCAATTTCTTCAGGTTGACCAACACGTGGCATTGTCCCGCTACCAGTTTGCTGGCGACCCATACCAAATTCAGAAAGGCTAGTCATAGAAGCTTGAATATTTGTCATTACGCCACCTGGAGCAATTCCGTTACAACGAATTCCTGAGTTTGCATACATATAAGCTGTATTTTTAGTTAAACCTGTAACTGCATGTTTAGAAGCGGTGTACGCTGCACCAGCACGAGCTCCACGTAAACCACCTGCAGAGATGTTATTAACGAAAACTCCGTGGCCTTGTTCTAAGAAGATATTAGTTGCGATACGCATTGCACGCATAACACCAGTAGTATTTACTGCGAATAAACGATCCCATTTTTCATCTGAAATTTCACCAACAGGCTCCATTCCATCCATAATACCTGCATTGTTTACTAAAATATCTAATTTACCGAATGCTGTTTTTGTTTCAGCGAATAAGTTTTCTAAGTCAGCAAGTTCTGCTACGTTTGTGCGGTTAGCAATTGCCTCGCCACCTGATGCTTTAATAGCTGCTACTACAGTTTCTGCACCTTCCAAATTGTAGTCGGAAACAACGACCTTTGCACCTTGTTTTGCATAAGCTTCAGCGATTGCTTTTCCCATCCCAGAAGCTGCGCCTGTAACGATAGCTACTTTGTCTTGTAATCTCATTATTATTTCCTCCTCATATGTTATTATACAGTTGTACAATAACAGTATAATTTAAAATGGAAACGCATTCAATCAACAGTTTTCACAATAGTTGTACAATATTAAACATGTTTTGATGTATGTGTTCGATAAGGGGAGATATTATTGAGAGCAAAAGATTTAAGAGTCGTGAAGACAAAGAAAGCTATCTATCAGGCTTTAACTCATTTACTGAAAGATAAACGTCTTACGGATATCAAAGTGTCAGAGTTGTGTAGAGAAGCTAGTATAAATAGAGGGACTTTTTACTTTCACTATGAAGAAGTTGGCGATGTTTTTAAGGAATTTTTTGAAGAGGTAATCGTGGATTTAGAAGAATCCTATAAAGAACCATACAAATATATTTCTGCACTCCAATTAAAAACTTCAGCTTTTAAAAATTTAGATCCAAAAACAGTTCGTATTTTTCATCATGTCAAAAAGTATGAAGATTTTTATCGAATCATTTTATCAGATAATGTATCGACAACATACTATTATATGTTTTTTGATGCGATTCGTTCAAACTTCATGGAGGATAGTAAAATAGGGAAATATGATGAATCTAAAAAATTCGTATATTCCTTTATGACAAATGCAATCATAGGATTAATTATTGAATGGTATAGAAATGACTTTGAAGAATCGGTAGATGTTATGAATCTACATCTAGTTGAAACTTTAAATGTTACTACGGGAAGATGAAGATAATATTTAGAAAAAAGAACAAGAAATCTAGGCGTTCTTGTTCTTAATACCTCTACTAGTTCTTGCAAACGTGTTCTAATTAATACCCGTTTCCTCGAGCACTTGATTAGCTCCTGCTAATGCAATTCCTTTCATTCCCTCACATGAACAATCAAAATTTTGAAGAATCATCATTAGGTCTATTTTCACCAATAATACTATTGCTAATGGTTAAAGTTTTATTTACTACAGCTTTTAATGAAAAATAATAATAACATTATTATTATTTCAAGTATTGTACACAAAGTTGTCAAACTATCTTGCCTTAATAAGTAGTAAAGTAATACCTAGTGTACATTTTCTTATTTAATAATAGGATATTGTGCTTATTAAAGTGAATTGAGAGGCAAGCTATATGAAAAAAATCTTCCAAGCGTTCAGAAATTTAAAAGTAAAACTGTTTGTTTCTTTTTTGTTAGTTTTAATGATTCCAGGAATTTTTATAGGATATCTTTCTTATTCCACCGCAAAAGAATCAGTTGTAAATGAAATATTAGATGGAATAGAGGAAAACTTAAATTTATTAAATATCTCTATTAACAATATGATTCAATCAAAATTACATGATGTAGATACTTTTTCCCAAAAAGTATCTAGCACTCAATATAATTTCGATAGCAACCCAGAGTTAAGCACACAATTTGGTCAATATATGCAGTTACATCCAGAAGTTGAACTTATTTATTTAGGTACTGAGACAGGACTATTTATCCAAGAGCCGAATACCAAAATGTCATCAGATTATGATCCTAAAAATAGAGATTGGTATAAAAACGCAATGACCCAAGAAGGAAAAGTTGTAATATCAGATCCTTATATTTCGGCAACTACAAATAACATGGTAGTAACTGTTTCAAAAACTACTCAAGATGGGTCGGGAGTAGTAGCCATTGATATAAAACTAACTTATATACAAGAACTTACGAATCAGGTACAGATTGGCGATAAAGGATACGCACTTCTATTAGATGCCAAGAAAAAGTTCATCTCACATCCTACAGCTGAAATAGGAAGTGAGGCAGGAAGTTTTTATAATAATATGTATAAACATGAAAAAGGAAATTTTGAATATGTATTAAACGACGACAATAAAGTAATGAGCTACGTAACTAATGAGATGACCGGATGGAAAATTGGTGGTAATGTAATTTATTCGGAGATCAATGAAGCTACTGCACCAATATTGCATAAAACTGGTTTAGTAATACTTCTGTCTATTATTATTGGGATAATAGCTGTTTACTTTATAATAAAATCTGTGATAAAACCAATTGTTAAGTTAAGAGAAAAAGCTTTAACGATTAGTCAAGGTGACTTAACTGAAAATATTATCGTAAATTCCAAGGATGAAATTGGACATTTAGGCGATGCTTTCAACACAATGCTGGAAAGTCTTCGGTCACTCATTGATAAAGTTGAACAAACCGCTGAAATAGTGGCTTCTTCTTCTGAGGAATTGTCGGCAAATGCGCAACAAACTAGTGACACCACAGAGATGGTATCAACTTCCATCCAAGAAGTTTCTCAAAATGCAGAAAAACAAACGAATAGTGTTGACTCAAACGCTCAGTCCCTAGCTGAAATCACCATAGGTATCGATAGAATTGCAAATCATGCTTCAAAAGTTTCTGAACTCTCTTATGAAGCAATAACACAGGCGGAGATGGGTGGTCAGGCAATTACAAATACGGTCAATCAAATGAGTTCTATCCATACATCCGTAATTGAATCTAATACAAAGATCAACTCATTATCCGTCCGTTCACAAGAAGTACGTTCTATATTAAATGTTATTACCGAAATTGCTGACCAAACGAACCTTCTAGCTCTAAATGCAGCAATCGAAGCTGCAAGAGCTGGCGAATATGGAAAAGGATTTGCTGTTGTGGCAGATGAGGTTAGAAAGCTTGCCGAACAATCTCAACAATCAGCTAAAGATATCCATGAAATTATTTTAGGTATTCAGGAAGATACGGAGAGTTCTGTCCAAATCATGGCACGTGTGACAGAAGATGTTCAAGCAGGTGTTGAAGTATCCAATGATGCTATTAAAAAGTTCACTCTAATTATGCAAAGTATGAAAGAAATTACACCACAAATGGAAGACGTTTCTGCAACAGCACAACAGGTATCTGCATCTGTCCAGGAAACTTCTCATATCGCCAATGATATAGCTATCCTTGCACAAGGAAATGCAGCAACTTCAGAAGAAGTAGCAGCCTCTGCAGAGGAACAACTAGCTTCAATGGAAGAGATTTCAGCATCTGCTCAATCGCTTTCTTCCATGGCTCAGGAACTAAAAGATGTAATCTCGCAATTTAAATATTAATAAACAAAATAACATATCCGCTTCTTATTCCATTTTGGAGTAAGAAGCGGATATGTTTTTACTAATAATAAATTCTGCAACTCAATGTGAAAAAGAACAGCATCTGCTGAATGCTTGTTTTAAAATTCATTTTTGCCATGGAGGATGGAAAGTTACATAAGTACCCGCTATAAAATCATGAATTGCTCGTTTATCCTCGCGAATCCCCACCATAAATGCACTTACAATAACACCAATTCCTAAGGTTAAAATGTAAAAAATATTAGCAATTAACTGTCGTTTAATCATTGTCCAAAAACTGACATCGGTCTCATCTAAATTCACGATGCGGATACCAAGAATTTTCTTTCCTACAGTATATCCTACCCAAAATACAGGGAGTAATATGAAATATAAATACGTTCCTAAAGTAGTAAACCACGTATCACTTTCTCCAAGAATAAGGTAACTAATAATGGCAAGCGGCAGGCTCATAATAATGCCATCCAAAAGATTGGCACCAAGCCTAATCCAAAATCCAGCTGGATTCAATGCTTCAACTCCTTTCAACTAACTATAGTACAGAGTCATCCACACTATTTAAATATTCCTCAATCGAACCAATAACTGATTCTACACAACCATCCTCAAATGGTGAGATCAAATTAGCTTCACCTACTAGTTTAGTGAAAGATTTCGAGCCACCAAGCTGACAAAGATGTAAATAATCTTTCCAAGCAGCTTCGTGATCCTCTCTTGAGCGTTTCCAAAATTGAAATGCACAAATTTGAGCAAGTGTGTAGTCGATATAATAGAACGGACTAGCATAAATATGTCCTTGACGTTGCCAGAACCCGCCAGACTCATAATAACTATTTCCGTCATAATCGAGGTGAGGTAAATAAATCTCCTCAATTTTCTTCCAAGCAGCCTTGCGTTCAGTAGGAGTCATCTCCGGATTTTCATATACAACATGCTGGTATTCGTCAACTGCAACTCCATATGGGAGGAAGAGAAGTCCGCTACTTAAATGGGCAAACTTATATTTGTCGGTTTGATCCTTAAAGAATAACTCCATCCAAGGCCATGTAAAGAATTCCATACTCATCGAATGAATCTCACAGGACTCAAATGTTGGCCATACATATTCTGGGATCCCTATGTTGCGACTTGTGTACACTTGGAAAGCATGACCCGCTTCATGTGTTAGTACATCAATATCTCCGGAAGTTCCATTGAAATTAGAGAATATATAAGGAGATTCGTAATTATCGATAAATGTACAATAACCACCAGCCTCTTTCCCTTTTTTCGCAACTAAATCCATAAGATCGCGGTCAATCATAAATTGGAAGAATTCAGCGGTTTCAGGAGATAACTCCTCATACATTTTCTTTCCATTTTCCACAATCCATTCAGGAGAACCTTGTGGCGTAGCGTTCCCACTGAGGAAGTTAAAAGGTTCATCGTAATATTTCAGACTGTCTACCCCAATACGTTTTGCCTGGCGTTCATAAAGCTTAGTCGCAACAGGTACAATAAAATCACGCACCTGGTCACGGAACTTTTTAACCATTTCCGCATTGTAATCGATTCGGTTCATACGAATATAACCGAGCTCTACAAAGTTCTTGTATCCAAGTGTCGTAGCTATTTCATGACGTACTTTTACCAGTTGATCATAAAGGTCATCAAATTTCGCTTCATTTTCATGGAAAAATCCACTACTAGTTTCCTTAGCCTTCTTACGAGTATCACGATCCGTTGATTCTGCATACGGTCCTAGCTGTGCAAGTGTTAATGTCTCACCATTAAATTCTACCTGTGCAGAAGCAACGAGCTTTGAGTAGTCGGAAGAAAGCTTATTTTCTTTTTGCATAAGAGAAATGATTTCCGGAGAAAATGCCTTGATTTGATAATCCGCCAAGTCAAAAAGCTGATTGCCCCATTTCGCTTCCAGTTCATTTCGGAACGGTGATGCAACTAACTCCTTGTAATATTCCGTAACCATCTCTTCTATTTCTGGGTTGGTCTCATCAAAATAATCACGCTCTTTTTGATAGAATTCATCATTAGTATCGATAGATGCACGAATATAAACTAAATTTGCATGTGTAGAGTAATCATTGCGAAATGAATTGATATTCTCTATCGCAGTATTTTGTTCTTCAACTGTTGTGGCTTCCTTAAACTTTGTTAATAACTCTTGAAATGTAGCCTTATCTTGTTCTAAATTTGGACGTTTGTATTCGTAGTCCTTGAATGTGACCATTTAAATTCCCCTCTCTATCGTTTCGCTTTACGAAACGCCTTATTCATATTGTTTATTATTTTCAGATAAATTGCAACCACATTTTTACAGGTTGATAAAAAATAAACGTTATTATATAATGTTTGTAAATTAGTAAACAAAGAATGGTTGTGTTTGTATATGGAGTTATCGGAATTATTATGGAATGCATCTTCAGAACAGTTAAAGAAGGGTTATATCGAAAAGGAAGACATGTATGTGTGTCTTTTATGTGGAAATAAAGTAGAAAAAGGATTTATTTATCCAAAGAATAATATGTTATATGAAGCAGAAAAATTCATGAAATTCCATATTGAAGCGGAGCATGAATCTGTTTTTCATTATTTAATAGGATTAAACAAAAAGCTGACTGGGTTAACTGATCATCAAAATAGCTTATTACGTCTATTTTATGAGGGCAGAAGTGATGCAGAAGTACAGAAAGAATTGGATATTGGAAGCTCATCGACGATTCGTAATCATCGTTTTGTGCTAAAAGAAAAAGAGCGACAAGCAAAAGTATTTCTTGCAATGATGGAATTGTTAAAGGAAAAAGACGATCACGCTCCCGCATTTTTGCCTCTTCATAAAACAGCAACGATGGTGGACGATCGCTATAACATTACCCAAGAAGAACAGGAAGATGTAGAAGCGAAATTTTTTCCTAATGGAATTGATGGCCCTCTTATGAAATTCCCGAAGAAAGAAAAGCAAAAACTAGCAACTTTGAGGGTTCTTATACAAAGATTTGAAAAAGAAAAAACATACACAGAAAAAGAAATAAATCATGTCTTAAAGAAAGCATACGAAGACTACGTAACATTAAGACGTTACTTAATAGAATATGGGTTTTTAGATAGGAAAGATGATGGTAGCGAATATTGGGTAAAAAAATAAACTAAGAAGGATGGAATACAAATGGATCGTAAGAAAGAGCTAAAACAAGAATATAAAGAAATAAAGATAGAAGGAGGGATTTACGTCATCACAAATAAACAAAACGGTAAAAAATTTGTGTCATCAACACCTAATTTTAAGACATTGAACGGAACTAGATTTACGCTAGAAAGCGGGACACATACAAATAAAGAGCTACAAAAAGAATGGTTTGAATATGGCAAAGATAATTTCACCATTGAGCAAGTGGAAGTTTTAAAGAAATCAGAAAATCAATACACGGATGAAAAGAAAGAATTACAAAAGTTACTGGAGAAATGGTTGCAAAAGCTGCAGCCCTATGGGGAAGAGGGGTACCATTCGTGTTAACAAGCTAACGAAGACTGGATGGTTTAACCATGAATATTGAATGCACAAGGTTTAGAGTGAATGAAGGTAAAACAGACAAAGTAAATGAATGGTTAGCTTTTTTGAATGAACACATGGAGGAAGTATTAGTTACTCTTGAAGGTGAAAAAATGTATATAGAAACAATTTTTAGAGAGTTTATAAACGAGCATGAATATCTTTATTGGTATTCTGTACAAGGAAAAGGTGGACAAGCTGTTGAAGAGTCAAAGCATTGGATTCATATAAAACACCTTGCCTATTGGGAAGAATGCATAGATAAGTCTTATCCAGCAGTAGAATTACAAGCAGAGGTAGTAATGATTCCCAATCGAATACGTAATTCTATGAAATAACTTATAAGATGGGTGAAAGGAAAGTAGAGGCGTTACTTTCCTACACCCGTCTTATTAATATGATTATTTTCCGAATATATATGCCTTTAACAATGCTGCACGTTCTCGTGTACGAACCTTGAGTTCGACAACTTTTGGAGTTTTAGCAGCTACTACATCCGAATCCCAACCTAGCTTATTTGCTAGTATTTTGGCACGGTGCAAATGGTAGTCGCTTGTAATAAGTGTAACGGAATTAATATCACTTGGTAACATTTCTTGAGAAAGCAAAAGATTTTCATACGTAGAAGTCGCTTTATCTTCTAAGAGGAGCCTGTCTTCATCAATTCCATTTTCCAATAGAAAATCTTTCATAACAACAGCCTCTTCAATATCTTCATCGGGACCTCGCCCTCCTGAAAGAACTAATTTTACATGTGGATACTCTTTGGCATAGATAAGAGCGGCATCCAATCTATACTGTAAGGCGAGAGAAGGGATATTACCTTTTTTCACTTTGGCACCAAGAACAATAGCATAATCATTTGTACCGTCTGCTTTTGGTTCTAGACCATCCTCTAACCATTTACTTGTCAGTAACCAGATACCAATTCCACTAGAAGCAACAACGACTAATGGGACAAGCACTATCCACCTCATTTTTTTCTTCATAATTATCCTCATTTCATACAGACGGTTTCTTCTTACTTAAAAAGGTGGAAATTTTCATCTCTTCCTTTCGCATTAAGCGACGAAAATTCTCGATATGTAAAACAACTGCCATCAAAAATAGAAATCCGGCAATAGCCATTGGTCCAATTCCCTCTGCAAACCAAATAGATGCACCGATAAAGACAAAGTAAAAAACAAAAACACCTATTAATAAGTAATCCGTTAAAAATGTAGTTCCTATCAATAATATAAGTCCGATTAAGCCAAGTGGCCAGCTAAGAGCTAAGAGCACTCCGATAAGGGTGGCAGTGCCTTTTCCACCTTTAAATTTAGTGTAAATAGGAAAGTTATGCCCGAGTATTACCGCGGCACCTACACTATATAGCAGTATGTCCTGCTCAACTAAGGTAAAATCTGTGTACTTTAACACCAAGAAACGCGTCCCGATTACGACTATAACTCCTTTTAAAATATCAATAATTGCAACTAAAACACCATATTTTGCACCCAAAACAATAGCTGCATTTGATGCGCCCGAGTTCTTTAAACCTTCTTTTTTAATATTCACACCACTTAGATATTGTGCTAATTTAGAACCATGAATGGATCCAATCAGATAACTAATAACGAGGATACTAATCATTGAAACAACCATTTTTCACCTCCCACTAACTTCAATATATTAAACGAATGAAAAGATAAGAAGTTTCAGAATTTTAAAGTGGAAGTGTTCTATGTATTTTGTTCAGGCTATGTTAAAGGTAGAGGCTGAATTAAAATAATATCTTTACTCCTTTTTGAAGTAAAGAACCCGGTCGTTGTATAAGACTAAAACTTAAATACCTCCGCTTACCACACCAAGCTGTTTCTTATTAGAAATCTTCCATTGAAATGGATTGGCACACCTACCCCGTTTTTTTCAACATGGATGTGTAAATGTGGTTCGGATGTATTTCCTGAATTGCCGACTAACCCAATTGGCTGTCCTTTCTGTATTCTTACTCCTTCTTTTGCAACAACAGTTCCTTTTTGCATATGTGCGATATAGACATTTACATCTTCATCCTCACAGAGTAAGTTGAGGAAATTTCCTTCTGCATTTTCAGAATCAGCATCGGGAGGTGTCAAATCTGGTAAATCATTTCGGACTTCGAGAACTATACCGGTACACGGACTATATAATTGTTCTCCATATATGAAAAAATTATCAAGTTCTTCTGGGTAAATACCGGCTGCTCGTATCCCGAATTTATTCAACTTAACAACGTCTATGGCATATTGCTGACTGGCATAAGCATTATGATAGTTAATTAGCACATGATTTCCACCCTGACCAACATAATAAGTCCCGTTTTTCAGCGGAAAGTCGAGTTCAACGGCATCATCTTTAGTTGTAAAACCACTGAATGTCAAAATATTATAAGCACCGAAAACAAGTAAAAGAAGCACGTTGAAACTCAGTGACATCTTTTGGCTACGGTTGAATTTGATGCGAAATGGAAGTGAACGTACTTTTTTCCATGAACTATAAGTCGACAGTAACAAAAAGAACATCATTATGAATCTTAGATAATAACTGAACCAATCCCATGACGATAA
This sequence comes from Psychrobacillus sp. FSL K6-2365, assembly GCF_038003165.1. NCBI lineage: Bacteria > Bacillati > Bacillota > Bacilli > Caryophanales > Bacillaceae > Psychrobacillus > Psychrobacillus sp. FSL K6-2365. Next base: position 214,428 of record NZ_JBBOOO010000001.1, read on the forward strand.
AAAAATTGCCAGGTTGTAAATAGAACTGTAAACACTACCAGTGTCAACCAGTTCAATTTACTAGGAAAGTTTCCTTTCCATAATGAAATAATAAACACTGTCGGTAATATCAATTGGATTATGAATAGCTCCAAAATTGCAAGTGTTGTCATATGCTTTCTCCTTATAAAGGGGTTTTTCGTATAGTATGTCGCTAATATCAGAGATGTTGATTTACTTGAATTCCCATATAATAATTTACTTATTCAACACAATCGCAAAAATACCTTCTTATTCAACTAAACTGGACCATTAGTTTAAGTGAATGCTCCTAAAATCTCACATTTATTTTAACATAAATACCTAGAGTTATATGAGTACCGCATTCTCCGTATTGAATGATTAATCAATCTTGTCCTTTAATAGAGTCTTTTAAAATTGAAACTATCGATTATGAAAAACGTATTAAAATTACCGTATCTAATTTTTAGCTTTCGTCGGTATGGATACTAAGGAAGTCCTATCAGCTATTTTTTTATAAGAAAAAAGACTTAATGGGAATTCAGCCAAGTGAATAACATTATGGTCTAATTAATATGGGCTTCCAAAATTATAAAAAAACAAATGAAAAGAAAATGACTGTCTATTTGGCGTAACTTAAGGAGAGAAAAATATGAATGTAGAAATAGTTTTTGGAGATTTCCCAGTATTGGAATCTGCTAATCTAGTATTAAAAAAAATAGATGATGTGCACTTAGAGGAAGTATATAAAATTTACGATAACGAAAATGTATTTGAGTATTGTGGAATCATTCCAAAGCATAATGTACAAACGGTAAGGAAGATGATTGGGCATTTTGATAGAGATTATCACAAAAAAAGTAGAGTGAAGTGGGGAATCTTTCAGGAACATCAAAGTGATAAATTGGTGGGAATTATAGAAGCTATGGATTTTAACCAAAAAGTGAACACGGTCTCTATTGGATACTTTTTGGCAGAGGATAATTGGGGGAAGGGAATTGCAACTGAATCGGTTGGGATGGTAGTAAAGTTTTTATTTGAAGAAGTTAATGTAAACAGAATTCAAGCTGAGGTTATGCCTGCAAACGAGGTATCAAAGAAAGTCCTCTTAAAAAACGGTTTTATGAAAGAAGGATTATTAAGACAAGCTTTTATATGGTCTGGTAAAGGAATAATAGATTTAGAAATATACGGCATTCTTAAAGGGGACTATACACGTATTTTATAGTGCTGGGTTTTAAAACAAATTAAATCGGAAAATAAAAAAGCCTCAATACCATTTACATGGAATTGAGACTCTCTTAACATTAAATATCAAATCTATGAACAGCGTTACGTAATTGTTCCGACATACCAGCCAAGTTATTAGAGGAATTTGTAATCTCTTCCATACTCGCTGCTTGTTCTTCAGATGCTGCCGCTACATTCTGGATATTCCCAGATGCTTGAATAGATATAGCACTTACTTGTTCCATGGAACCAGCAATGTTAAGTACACCCTTGTTCATACCTTCAACGACGCTGTTAACATCATTCATTTGTTTGGTTAACTCGCTCACAGCTGTATAGATATCTTTAAAGGCATTGCCCGCCTCATCAAATGTAGTAACGCTATCTCTTAAATTATCATAGCTTATTGCCATCGATTTAACCGCATGAGAAGATTCTGATTTAATCGTATCAATACGAGTACTAATACTATTGGCAGCTTCACGCGATTGATCTGCCAATTTTCGTACTTCTTCTGCAACAACTGCGAATCCTTTACCATGCTCTCCTGCACGTGCTGCTTCAATTGAAGCATTTAATGCAAGTAAGTTTGTTTGATCAGTTATTTCTGTAATTAATGAAACAATATCCCCAATTTCTTGCGTATAATCGCTTAAACGTTTTACAACATCTGAAGTAGCATTAATAGCATCGGATGTGGTGTCCATTTTTTGAACGGCAATGTGGATGGTATCATTACCTTTTGAGGCAATTTCAGATGCGTTTAAAGCCTTGCCAGACACGCTATTAACTTCTAATGCCACTTTACTCATAGCTTCAGAAATAGTAGAAACATTTTTCTCCACTTCTTCTATAGCCGCTGTTTGTTTTTCTGAACCAACGGAAACTTCTTGCATGGAGGAAGTGATTTGCTGAATTGACGCGCTTGTTTCTTCAGAACTCGCTGATAACTCCTCCGACGTTGCTGCTACTTGCTCAGCATTTTCGCCAATATGAGTAATTAAGGAACGTAAATCCCCAGTCATATTATTAATACCATGAGAGAGCTGAGCAATCTCATCATTGCCTTTAATATGCAAATGCTCTACTGTTAGATTCCCTTTCGCTACTTCTTCTACAAAGTCGGTAACAGCTTTAATAGGATTTATAATGCGTTTACTTACGAAATAAGCAATTATCGTACCTAATACAATAAAGATCAATGTAATCGATATGGATAACCTAATAATTTGGCTTTCTAGTAAAGTAATGAATGATGCATCCATATCTAATCCTAGAATTATATCTGTATTCTTGAAGGGAATGAAAATAGATTTGTGGGTCCCATACTCATCTGTATAGATGTCACTAATTTTGACTTCCCCTTTGTCAATAGCTTCATTCATTTTTTCATCAAATGTATAAGAGGCATTACGGTCATCCGTATCACTCAATGCAACAATATGTTCAGTTCCATTTGAACGTGAAAGAACATACACATTTTCCACATCGTGGTTCGCTTTTGCTTCATTTAATTTGTCTAGTAATGTACTGTATTGTTCGTCATTATCACTATCAGCACTTACAACTAGATCAGAATCTAGATCGTCAAAAACATCATCAGATACTAATTGTAGTGTAGTTTCGAATTGGTCGATAACGTAATCGTCTATAATTGCTTTAGAGAAGATGAACAATATTAAACTAAAAATGATAGAGAATAGCGCGATCGGTACTATAAAACTTAGAATATATTTATATAACATAGAACTCTTTAGTTTAGTAAATAACTTCATCTTTTACAGCCTCCAATGTAGTGATGGAATGATGAAGGGAATCTACCATTGCTGAGATGTGCTCCGCTTCGGTATACGGTGAAATAGAAAAGAATTTCGCTGCTGCAACAGGAACCAGTTCATCTGAATCACAAACTGCTACAGTGCATACACGAGTTGTATCACCGAAAAAGACATCATCACGATGTTTCCCTAACACTTCAAATAGCGATGAATTTAAAGCGTTGATTTCTTTTACTTGTGCCAGTGAATAACGGCCTGCTTGTTCATCTCTCCAATTCAATCCTTTTTCATAATAGCGATAAGCAGTAATAGGTCCGATATTCGATTCATTTACCACATATAATGAAGGAATCTTTATAGCTAATTGCTCCTGGAATGCTAAATTCACACGAACATAATTTGCTAGGAGCTGTTGGTATCCCGTCTTACCAAACGCCAACAATGCAGCATAAATGGCAATCGAACTACCCATACGTGAGCATTCTAACGTATAACCAGTGTGATACGATCCATACCCTCTATTTCCAACATACGGCGTATCAAAATCTTCTAAGTCCAATAAACCTAGATATTTACCTTCCTTCACTAAAAACAGACTCGTTAAGTAAGGGGTTTGTCCAAGCTTTTGGAAATCAAAACATAAACTATCAGCCAATGATATATACTGCATTCGTTCACGAATATGTTGAAGACTTACTAGCACTTCTTGTTCAAAATGTAGAGGGTTATTTTCAAAATCATAATCATTAAAGAATGCATAAAATCCACCAAGTGCAGAATCGGCATGAATATGGATAGGTTTCAAATTATATTTACCTTCGAAAGCTGTGGCCATTTCTTTAATCGCTTTTACATCGTCAATAGCAAAGTTATCTGTTGCACCAGTAGTTGCAACTATATACACAGGAATGCCGCCTTTTTCAATAACTTCCGTTAATCGCATTTCCAGATCTTCCATATCCATAGAATGATCCGCCCCAGCTTTGACACGAACTAGATGATTGCTTCCAATACCAACAGCCTCTACAGACTTCAATAAACTATAATGTGCATTTTCAGATGCAAAACAGTATAAATTATTTGGAACGCCTTCTTCTTTTGCGTTAGGGAACTGTTTTGCTATTGCCATACGCAAGCCACTGAACACAGCGCCTTGTCCGCCCCAAGTTGTGTAACCAAAGCTTTCAGTAAAATCATATCCAACTAGCTTCGACATCATGGAGACCACTTTTACTTCACATTCAGCTGCAGCTGGTCCGTAAACATCCCATAAGTTATTACCATTTAATAATGAGTTAGTTAATAGTCCAAGGACGCCGGGAATACTTGCCATTGGCAGTACATTTGTTACGAAGTTTCGTGTATGATATGGATGACCTTTCATTAAATCAGTCAATTCTCCAACTACTTCGTCCATTCCTTTGCTATTTAGCGGTACTTCGTAATCTTCCATTAACTCTTTATAAAAGTTTGCGGAACGTTCTTGTATCGGTCCAAGCATCGTTTTATTTGGATCTTTCAAAGCATCCATGGATGTTAATATTGTTTCTACGTAGCCTAATAGCTGTTCTCTCTGTTTTCCATTACCATCTTCACTTTGGAAAAGCTGTTGTATATTCTTCATTTTTTCACCCTTCTTGGTCAATATTTACTATCGATAGATATAGTTTATAGTTCGTTATACTCCCGTATAGTATATACTTATTAGACTATAAAAGACTAGAAATTTCGTCACAAATAGAAAATAAAGAATACTTTAGAATATTTGTAATATTTATGCAAAGAGGAGCTTTTAAAGGGGGTAAACAAAATATTTTTTAACTTTTCGAAAAAGTGTTGACAAATAGTTTGATAGAAATCTATACTGTGTAACAAGATGGAAAACTAAATCTAAATACTCTTATCAAGAGTGGCGGAGGGAATAGGCCCTACGATGCCCGGCAACCAACAAGTTCTTAACTTGGAAAGGTGCTAAATCCTACAAATTCTAATACGAATTTGGAAGATAAGAGGAGGAACATGCGAATTTGCACCCTCTTCTTAATTGAAGAGGGTTTTTTGTTTGTTCTAATCCTCCTTCGCCTCCATAAGCGTCCATCTAAACTACATTTTAGGAGGAATTCAAATGACAAATCTTCAAAAAGAAACACTACTTTTACATGGTGGCCAACAACCAGATCCAGTGACAGGCTCACGAGCAGTACCTATTCACAAGACTACATCATTCGTTTTCAAAAATACAGAACATGCGCAAAACCTATTTGCTCTTGCGGAAACTGGTAATATCTATTCTCGTATTACGAATCCAACGGTGGATGTTTTTGAACAACGAATTGCATTATTAGAAGGAGGGACAGCAGCAGTTGCACTTTCTTCTGGAATGGCAGCTATTGCATTTTCTATTTTAAATATTGCAGGAGCGGGAGATGAAATTATTGCTGCCGAAAATTTGTATGGTGGTACATTTAATTTATTCGCTCATACATTGCCGAGATATGGAATTACAGTGAAGTTTGTAGATTCAACTAATCCAGAAAATTTCCGAGCAGCAGTTACGGATAAGACAAAAGCGTTTTTTGCAGAAATCATTGGAAACCCTAGCTTAAATGTATTAGATGTTGAAAACGTTGCAGCTATTGCTAACGAAGTAGGAGTTCCATTGTTGGTAGATAGTACTTTTGCTACTCCCTATGGATCGAATCCGATTAAGCATGGTGCACATGTAGTGATTCACTCGGCAACTAAATGGATTGGCGGTCATGGAACAACTATCGGTGGGGTTGTCATAGATGGAGGAAATTTCAATTGGAACTCTGATAAATTCCCTGGATTCACACAGCCGGATGTAACCTACCATGGTTTAAGATACGGAATAGATGTTCCGAGTGTAGCGTTTGCAGTGAAATTACGTGTTCAATTGCTTCGTGATTTTGGTCCAACACTAAGTCCTGAAGCCGCTTTCTCCTTTCTACAAGGATTAGAAACACTTCATTTACGTGTACCAAAGCACAATGAAAATGCGCAGAAAATTGCGGAGTACTTAGAAAACAACGAAGAAGTGACTTGGGTTAATTACTTAGGCTTAGAAAGTCATCCTTCACATGAGCTTGCTAAAAAATACTTACAGAATGGTTTTGGCTCTATCCTAACTTTTGGGGTTAAAGGTGGTAAAGAAGCAGGACGCAATATTATCGATAATATAGAAATTTGGTCGCATGTAGCTAACGTTGGCGATGCCAAATCACTAATAATCCACCCAGCATCTACAACACATCAGCAGTTAACTCCAGAGGACTTAGTGAAATCGGGAGTTTCAGAAGACTTAATCCGCTTGTCTGTAGGGCTAGAGGCAGTCGAAGATTTACAGACTGCACTCGAAAAGGTACTCCTAGAAAAAACAAATGTCCTCTCTAGGTAGAATTTTATTGATAATTGAGTGAAAATAGGCTACAATGTGTAAAATAGTTCTTCTAATATAACTGCGAATAAATTTTACTAATAAAAGCAAATTGGAACTCAATTGTGCGGATTCATTTGGAGGAGATAGCATGGCGACGATAAAAGCAGCAATCCTAGGTTTCGGAACAGTGGGGCAAGGGATTTACCACATTGTAAATGAAAAAAGAGAAGATCTTAAAAAGTCTTTAGGCTTAGATTTAGAAATTAGTGCGGTTCTCGTAAACAATGTTGGAAAAGAGAGAATAGCTACACCCGGTGTCCTAGTTACTGATAACTTTGAGGATATTATCAATATTCCTGGTCTTCAAGTAGTCTTCGAGGCAATCGTAAATGAGGAACCTGCATATAACTATCTATGTAGAGCAATTGATAAAGGGTGTCACGTTGTAACAGCTAATAAAGTGATGTTTTCCAAGTATAGTATCCCATTGCATGAGCGTGCAAAGTCTCGTGGAGTATTTATCGGATATGAGGCAACAACAGCAGGCGGAGTTCCAGTTATTAAGACATTGAAAAATTTACTACAAGTTAACTCAGTAAAAAGAATTCAAGGTATCTTAAACGGCACTTCAAATTACATCCTGACACAAATGAGACAAGATGAATGTCAATTTGATGATTCATTAAAAGAAGCGCAGGACCTTGGCTATGCAGAAGCAGATCCATTTAACGATGTGTCCGGGCAAGATGCATTCCGTAAACTGATGATTCTAAGTGCACTTGCATTTAAAAAACAGCCCAATTGGAATGATGTTCGAGTAGTAGGTATAGACGAAATCTCATTAGAGGACGTCCGTAAAGCGAAAGAACAGGGACTACGATACCGTCACGTGGCAGAAATAGAGCAAGACGAAAATGGAGAACTATACGCTTCCGTAGGACCTCAGCTCGTAGGACCAGATCATCCTTTGTACTCGATTGAAGGAGTAAACAACGCGGTGGCTTTAGATACAAACTATATTGGAACATTAACATTAGTCGGTCCAGGAGCAGGAATGTATCCAACGGCAAGTGTAATGGTAGAGGATTACGCGGAGATAATCGGTAAAAGAGCAGGTTTTTTCATTACGATCTAAGTTTAATTTTAGTGGTACCAGAGTCAATTTCATAATTATTTATTACCATAGAAAATACGAATATTTATGTGATATTATCGGTTTATTTAAAGTGGACTTTGTTAATTGGAGCGCAAGGAGGTGACTCCAGTGGGAATAGCAAATGTTTTCTGCACCGATAGCGAAGCGACAGGTGCACGAGCTGAAAGCCCCGCAGGAAAGACATTGGTCAAACTTTGTTTGGCCAACGTCTTTGCGACGAGTAACCGCAGGAGCATATGTTTTCGCAGTGACGAGGAGATTGAAGCTGTGCCCACGGAAAGCGTCCGCCTGGAGCGGAAATCAACAGAAGTATGGATGCCCAATTAATACAAAAGGACATTCTCCTCATTCGGAGAACGTCCTTTTCCTTTGTATTAATCTTCGTCCTTTACATCAATATCATCTGGAATAGGAGTATTTCGCCATTCGTCGATTTGTCGCTTCAAATCCTCAATCTGCTGTAAGTGGGTTTCAAATTGGGCGCTATTTACGTAATACTCTTCACCATCAAAAATAGCACGAATCTTCTTTTCTGAAATATATCGTTTTACTTGATCAATAGGCATTGATAAATAATTCGCAGTTTCTTCTACTGTCATATACATGTAAAATGCCTCCTATCGTATTAGTATAAGATACGATTGGCAGTAACTCAATATGTGCTATATTGGAAGTTAGAAAATGTGGGAAGGTGGGGGAAAACTTGACCGTATTACCATACATATTCGTACTATTAGGTGCTATTCTATGGGGGACAACAGGAACTGCACAAACATTTTTACCAGACAATGCACACCCATTTATAATTAGTGCTGGACGTTCCGCAACGGGAGGATTATTCCTTCTAATCATTATGATTCTATTAAAAAAAATTAAATTCCGTTCATGGCCTTGGAAACAAACATTATACGCCGCTATTTGTATTTCATTGTTTCAGCTCTTATTCTTTTCATCAGTTCGTTTAACAGGAGTAGCTATAGCGAGTGTGGTTGCTATCGGAAGTGCTCCGGTATTTTCAGGATTGATTGAGTGGATATTTTTAAAGATGCGTCCTACAAAAGTTTGGGGAATATCAACTGGTTTAGCGATTACTGGATGTTTGTTTTTATTTATTACAAAAGGTGAAGTGAGCATTAATCCAATAGGGGTTTTGTATTCATTGGTCGCTGGTCTTATTTTTGCATTGTATACAATGAATAGCAAATCTTTGCTGCAAAAAGAAGATGCCATATCGGTTGTTGCGATGACCTTCTCGCTTAGTGCCCTATTGTTAACACCTTTCTATTTTATACTTGACGTAAGTTGGTTGCGGGATGCTGGAAACGTAGGAATCATTTTTTATTTAGGAATAGCTACCACTAGTATTGCTTATGTATTATACGGTTGGGGGCTTCGCAAAATCCCAGCTTCCTCAGCGTTAACTTTGTCCCTGGCGGAACCGACAACTGCCGCTTTACTGGGGGTTGTTGTGGTGGGTGAAGTTCTTAGTACAACGTCTTGGGTAGGGATTGGTTTATTACTCGGGAGTATCGTTATTTTAACGTTAGGGAGTAAATCTGGTAAGGTAGTCACGTAAGCGCTATAAGAAGGTAAAATGTTCGTGACTGTCATCCCCTAATGAATAAGAAAGCATCTTTTCCCTAGTTATCCAAAAAAGAATTAACCTGTTTCTAAGAGTGATAGGTGGGAGACAGACAAATGCCATAAGATTACCTAAGAAAAGTGATATTGGTTGTCACGGATGTCACAACCAATATCACTAAAAATTAACTCGGTAATAGTATAACGGAAAGTCTGTCCAGAGCCCTTCCGGAAATGAGGTTTTGAACTTAAAGGTATGGGCATTAATTTTGCTCGTTTATTCTTATTATTAATTTATAGGGATTCGTTCACTTAGCGGATTATGATTGGAGTCATGAGCAATTAGATAATAACTATTTTCTGTCAATGTGAGGCCATTAAATCGTCCAAAGGATTGCTGATCTAAGCTAGTAAAACCTGTTGAAAACCTTTGTTCTACGCCATCCTCAGATTGAATGGTAAAATAAATATTTTCACTAGAAGCCAGCGATAAATCATAATAAATAGTTGTGGAAATAGGAGTGGAAACAACCCTTTCTATTGTAACCTGTTCTCCATTATTTAATGTGATTGGCTTTTTCATTTCAAACACTTTTTTCTCTGCAAGCAAATTTGCTTGTGATACTTGTACATTGAACGTCCATGGTTGTTCTATTCTTATAGAATCTTCCATACTTCGACCCAGAGTTTCGTAACTAAGTTGTATATGAATATCTTCTGTTTCAATTGCTTGGTTTAAATCAATATCGTTATAAATAGTAAACATTGAATCGTTTAATTCGATGGATTGACTACCTGTTGTTATCGTGTAATCTTGTCCATTCACTTTTACTACAGGTCTAATATGTGTTTGGTAATCAAACTTTACATCATCAGCTGGTTCAAATGTTGAACTTAAAACTACTTGTTGGTCATCTAACATAACTTCATTTAAGGTGAGTTTTCCAAGTTCATTTTCTGCTGTTTCCCCAATTGCTGTTTTATACGATGAAAAATCTAGGTTTTCAATGTTTGGATAGTTATATTTTTCAACTACTCCACCAACAAATGGCATACTAGCAATTGTTCCTTTATCTATTGCCAGTGACAAGCTGAGTAAAGCTAATGCTACAACCGATACACTTGCTAATAACCAGCGTCTCTTTTGTCTAATTGGCACTATTTTATTTTTAAAACCCTTTAAGATACGTTTTTGCTCCAGATGAGACAACTGAGTTTCTTGAAATTCACTTATATCTAACTTAATGTCATTCAAATCTTTATAAATAGACATTCACCTTACACCTCGCCCTTCTGTAAAATTGTTTTTAATTTTTTTCTTCCCCGGGAGAGTTTATTGTGCACCCAGGATTCCTTTGCTTGAAACTCGTTAGCAATTTCTTTAGATGACACGCCTTCAACATAATACTTTTCAAAAATAGAACGTTCGGTACTATTTAATTTATTGAACAAGTACGTAATATCAAACTCAGATTGTTTTGAAATAGATTGACTAGATGCTTCTTCCAATTCAAATTTACTTATATATTGCTTTGATTTTTCGGATCTACGTACATAGTCAATTGCGCGATATTTTGCTATAGCTGCAATCCACTGTTTAAATTCATTTTTTGTAGAATCAAATGAATTAATATGGAACCAAATCGAAACTAATACATCTGCTAAACATTCCTCTATATCTTGTTGATTTCCTTGCAGATATTTACGGATAATCGTGTTAAGCAGCCCACCATATGATTGAAGTACGTAAGAGATACTATCTTCATTTTTATATTTTATTTGTTGTACAACGTTTTGTTCCGTAACCCTCAATTCAGTTCCTCCTTTTTTCTATATTCGGTACCTGCTTACTAATACGTTTAATGTTATAAAATCCTATCAAATATAAAAATAAAACATTACTAGATTAAAATTCATTATCGATATAACTAAAATCTGTATAATGCAAAAAGGAGGGTGTGACGTGAGTCATGCCCTCCTTACAATATATCTTGCTTAACCAATCTTGTTGTTATTCTGTAAACCGTCTAACTTTCTAGAAATCTCTTTTAAAAGCATAGTGCGTTCATTGCTAGATTTAACAAGTGTAATAACAAACCAAATAATAAAAATCCAAAAAGCCAAGAAAATAAGTAAGGGTATCAGTGCAATAAAAGTATTCATAAAATGCTCTCCTCCTTTTATAAAACTATAGCATAACTAGAAAATACTGTTAAATAAATTTAGGTAAGTCAATTTCATAATTACTTGTTTCATATTAAAATATGAGTGTTTACTTAATATCGTAATATATTATTCGTTTTTATTTTTTTTTTGAAAAGCGATTCCGTTGATTGGAGTGGCAGGCTGCGACTCCAGCGGGAACAGCGCGAGCTGAAAGCCCCGCAGGAGCATATGTTTTCGTAGTGACGAGGAGATTGAAGCCGTGCCCGCGGAAAGCATCCGCCTAGAGCGGAAATCAGCGTTGTTCGGATTTAACTATATAATATTCTTTATGAAATTGATTCAGGTAAGTGATTAAGTGTTTTTGTATTAAAAGGGCATACATCTATCTCCGTGTTTAAAATCCCAACGTTCCTCGAACTTCCGTCATATGAGACTGACTTACAGGCAATTCGGTCCCATCCTGCAACTGTATTAATAAATTGGAAGAAAAATCGCGTACAATTCGGTCAATAAATAAAATATTTACTATATAAGAGCGGTGAATTCGTAAAAAGCTATCTGGTAGACGTGGCTGCAAGTCTTTCAAAGTGATACTTGTTTTATATGGTTCTTTATTGGCATAGAACCATGTCTTTTTTTGAAGACTTTCTATATGGGACACTTTCTCAATTGGTATAGGCTTCCACTCATCCTCTTGCTTCCCAGTTAAATACTTATACGGAGAAGTAATGGGTACAGCATGATGAAGGGGGAGGAAAACAACTAATGCAGCCTTCTCTCCATTAATCTCAATTGGATAACCGATTCCGTAATAAGGAACCTGGAATAATGCATCCTCTAGTACAGCTTCTGTTCTACATCCTTTTTTTAGTACCAAATCCGCTAAACTATTAGTCTGGATTTTTTGTCCCTCTTTCAAATGAAGATCATGTCCCCCTGCAAGATAGTATATATACCGATCCCATGCTGCTATAGCAATAGATGCCCCTTTCGGTATCCATTCCTCCATTATTAAACTGTACTGTTTTAATTGTTCCTTTCTAAAATTCACTAGTACACCCCCGAAATCATATATTTAACATTCGTCTTTCCAATTCTTCATTCATCCTTATTAAAGGATATTTCATCCAAAAACCAATACAATAATAGTCATCGTGTTATATATTAGATTACAAGAAAAGGAACTGTTATGATACAGTGAAAAAGTCGTATTTTTAAATAATGTTCCTCGACAAACTATTAAGGGGTGTTTGGAAATGTCCAAAAGAAAACAACAGGTAGAAGAACTTCAGAAACAATGGAAAGAAGAAAGTCGTTGGATAGGGATTGAACGTCCATATTCCGCAGAGGATGTAGTGAAATTACGGGGATCTGTAATGATTGAACAAACATTAGCTCGCAAAGGCTCAGAGCGTTTATGGAGATCGCTTCATCAAGAAGATTTCATCAATGCACTTGGAGCTTTAACTGGAAACCAGGCAGTTCAGCAAGTAAAAGCCGGACTCCAAGCAATCTATTTAAGTGGTTGGCAAGTTGCAGCAGATGCAAACCTTTCGGGTCATATGTATCCAGACCAAAGCTTATACCCTGCTAACAGTGTCCCGGCGGTAGTTAAGCGTATTAACCAAGCATTACAACGTGCAGATCAGATTGATCTGGCAGAAGGTAGAGAAGATGATTTTGACTGGTTCGCACCAATTATTGCAGATGCAGAAGCCGGATTTGGAGGGCCATTAAATGTTTTTGAATTAATGAAAGGTATGATTGAAGCTGGAGCAGCGGGTGTACATTTAGAAGATCAGCTTGCATCAGAAAAGAAATGTGGTCACCTTGGTGGAAAGGTTCTTCTACCTACTCAAAATGCTATTCGTAATTTAGTTTCAGCTAGACTAGCAGCAGATGTAATGGGTGTACCAACTGTACTCATTGCACGTACAGATGCAGACGCTGCAGATATGATTACAAGTGATATTGATCCGCGTGATGCAAATTTCTTAACCGGTGCCCGAACACCTGAGGGATTCTTCAAAACAAAATCAGGAATAGAACAAGCAATTGCGCGTGGTTTAGCGTATGCACCATATGCAGATCTGATTTGGTGTGAAACGTCACACCCAAGTTTAGAGGAAGCAAAACAATTCGCTGATGCTATTCATGCAGAATTCCCAGACAAATTACTAGCGTACAACTGTTCACCATCGTTCAACTGGAAAGCAAACCTGGACCAAGAAACAATTGCAAAATATCAAGTAGAGCTGGGCAAAATGGGGTACAAATTCCAGTTCGTAACGCTTGCCGGTTTCCACGCATTAAATCATAGTATGTTCGAACTAGCGCATGACTATAAAACAAATGGCATGGCTGCGTACTCTAAGCTTCAACAAGCAGAATTCGCAAACGAGGCAAAAGGGTATACCGCTACTAAACATCAGCGTGAAGTAGGAACTGGATACTTTGATGAAATTTCACAAATCGTTTCAGGGGGAACTTCTTCTACAACAGCGATGAAAGGATCTACTGAAGTAGCACAATTTGCTTAAACCAAATATGGGGATGGGAGGTTAGCGAAAAATGGAACAAATAACGACTAGAAGAATTGAAATTTTAGGGAAAGAGGTTGAAGGGATTCACGGAATCTTAACGCCAGAAGCATTAGATTTTGTAGCTTCCCTTCATTATCTCTTTGATAATAGAAGAAAAAAATTGCTAGAAGAAAGGCAAGTTCGTCAGGGAAAGCTAGATAACGGTGGAACATTAGACTTTTTACCAGAAACAAAAGTGATTCGAGAAGGGGATTGGACAATAGCTCCACTCCCAGAGGATTTAAAGGATCGTCGGGTCGAAATTACCGGTCCGGTTAATCGTAAAATGGTCATCAATGCATTAAATTCAGGTGCAAAGACATTTATGGCTTGTTTTGAAGACGCTACTTCACCAACTTGGGAAAATATGATTGAAGGTCAGCTAAATATGCGTGATGCTGTTCGCAAGACAATCTCCTATACACAGCCTGACACCGGTAAAGTATATAGTCTGCAAGAACAGCCGGCTGTACTTATAGTAAGACCTAGGGGGCTCCACCTTTTGGAGAAAAATATCCAAATTGATGGTGAGGCAATCGCGGGTAGCTTCTTCGACTTTGGAATTTATTTCTTCCATAATGCAAAGGAAGCAATTTCTCAAGGAACTGGCCCTTATTTTTACTTGCCGAAGTTAGAAAGTCATTTAGAAGCACGGTTATGGAATGATATTTTCATATATTCTCAACAACAATTGGGAGTTCCTAACGGGACGATTAAGGCAACTGTATTAATCGAAACGATTATGGCTGCATTCGAAATGGACGAAATTTTATATGAGCTTCGTGATCATTCTGCAGGTCTAAACTGTGGGCGTTGGGACTATATCTTTAGTTATATTAAACGACTCCGCAACCAGTCTCAGGTGATTTTGCCAGACCGAAGTCAAGTGACCATGACATCCCCATTTATGCGTGCTTATTCGCAATTATGTATCCAAACCTGTCATCGACGAAATGCATCTGCTATCGGTGGAATGGCTGCACAAATTCCGATTAAAGGGGACGATGCAGCAAACACAGCAGCTTTTGCGAAAGTAAGTGAAGACAAACGAAGAGAAGCGATGGAGGGGCATGATGGAACATGGGTAGCACATCCGGGTCTTGTACCGGTCGCTTTGGAGCAATTCCAAGAGCATATGCCTACACCAAACCAGATACATCGTAAAAGAGAGGATGTTCATATAACGGCAGCCGATTTATTAGAGGTACCTATTGGGATCATTACCGAAGAGGGTCTTCGCATGAATTGTAGCGTAGGGGTTCAATATATAGCATCTTGGCTACGTGGGAACGGAGCAGCTCCGATTAATAACTTAATGGAAGATGCTGCAACAGCAGAAATTTCTCGCACACAAGTATGGCAATGGATTAGACATCCGGAAGGAGAATTGGAGGATGGTCGAAAAATTACCATACCTTTAGTAGAGCAAGTGTTAACAGAGGAGTTAGGAAAACTAAAAGCCGCATTTGGTAATGAAGTATTCGGAAACGGTAGGTACACAGAGGCAGTGGAGCTATTCCTATTGTTAATAAGAGAAGATGAATTTATCGAATTTCTAACATTACCAGGCTATGAAAAAATTAGTTAAATAACGAAACTATTGTAGGAGGTGATTTGCGTGAAAACAACTACTCAAGAACTAAACACAAAGGTTTGTCGTGAATGCGGATGTGTTATTAATGAGCAAGTAGAATCATCCCTTTACGAGTGCGAACGTTGTATCGGCTTGAATGAGGAATAACGAACATAAAAAACAGTGAAGGAGTTAGATCGCCGTCACTGTTTTTTTGCGTGCTTTTTACAATTATAAATATGGAAGTTGGGTATCAGTGAATGTTCTATGCACATTAATTGATATTTTTTTGTTTAGTTTTCAAGTATAAAATTTTAGTAGTTATTAAATAAAATACCGCTAAAAATTCACGAAAAAGACACACTTCATCAAGCTAACCAAACAAATTAATTGGGTCTTATGGTATAATCCTTTTCTGGATAGAATAATTATTAAGTACTATATGTTATAGGAAGATAATAATATTCTAATTTGAATAGATAATGAAGGTAAATAATTGTTAATTTCTAAATTTTAAATAATTGTAAATCCAGTATCATAAAATACCTAATTTAAATGGAAATTTGAAATGGGAAATAAGAGAATTGAGGGATTCGTCGTGAAATTGTTTTTTAATTTAAAAACATCAGTAAAGTTGATAGCTGCATTTGTATTCATGGGCATCATTATTGGTGCTGTAGGGTCATACGGAGTGAAGAATTTAGGGAAATCCAATGAACAATTACAATTTATGTTTGATGAACGGGTTGTTCCGATAAGTAATCTTGGGGATGTTGAGACTTCATATCAGCGAATTCGTGTAAGTATTCGTGATATGGTATTCGTGGCAGAGACAACTTCTAAAAAGCAAGAGTTTGAAAATGTTATTAACACAATAAAAGAAGAGATTGATGCTGAACTAAAGTCATATGAAACTGGTTCTATTATGCTTGATTCTGAACAGGCAATTCTCAATGATTTATATCCTGCTTTAGAAGGATATTACTCTATATTAGATCGAGCTGTTGCGTATGCATACGCAAACGATCAGGAGGGATATTTAGGTATTGCTCCAGAATTTAAGGTATCAGGAGATACAGTAGAAGGTATTATTAGTGATCTCATTAGTCTGAACATTGATTTAGCAAAAAAATCAAATGAAGATTCTAATGCACAGTATTATCAAGCACAAACTATGACTATAATAGTTATTCTAATTGCTGTGTTATTAAGTATTGCTATAGGGTACGGTATTGCTCAAATGATTTCAAGACCATTGAAAAAGGTAGTAACTTTAGTTGGTCAAGTAGCAAATGGTGATTTAACACACTCAACAAATATTGATACAAAAGACGAGGTGGGAGTTCTAGCTACATCGATGAATGCAATGGTAATAAGTTTGCGTAAGTTGATGCAAGACGTAATGAATACATCTCAACAAGTAGCCGCATCATCTGAGGAGTTAACGGCAAGTGCTGAACATACTAGTCGTGCAACAGAGGAAATAACAAATTCAATCCAAGGAATAGCCTTAGGGGCAGAAACTTCTACAGCTAGCCTAGAAGAAAGTTCAACAGGTCTAGAAGAAGTGACACTAGGGATCCAGAACATTGCAGAAAGCTCGAATAGTATCTCAGAAGCTAGCTCAAATGCAACTTCTCAAGCGAAAATGGGAGGGGAGTATGTTGGTAAAACGACTCAACAAATGCATGCGATCAATGAATCGGTAAATGAGAGTAGCGAAGCCATTAGGTCTTTAGGTAAACGATCACAGGAAATTGGGGAGATTACAAAGGTTATTACGGAAATTGCAAATCAAACCAACTTATTGGCATTAAATGCTGCAATCGAAGCAGCAAGAGCTGGAGAACATGGAAAAGGATTTGCAGTAGTAGCAGATGAAGTTCGTAAGTTGGCAGAACAATCTCAACAATCATCTCAACAAATTTCTGAGTTAATAAATGAAATTCAAGTAGAAATGACTCGGTCTAACGAATCAATTAATCAAGTTAAATCGGATGTGGAAGAAGGATTGACGATAGTTGGAAAAACAGAAGAAAGCTTTGAAGTAATCTTGGTTTCCTTGGATCAAGTAGGTATGCAGATAGATGATATGGCTGCGACAGCTGAACAAATGTCTGCCAGTGCCCAAGAGGTTTCTGCCAATGTGGCTAGTAGCACTTCGATGTCAAGAGATTCGTCCGCGAACTCCCAAACAGTTGCGGCAGCTACGGAAGAACAGCTTGCTTCTATGGAGGAAATTTCGTCAGCTTCTAACAATCTATCTGAAATGGCTATGAATCTACAAGAACTTGTAAGTAAGTTTAAAATATAAAATAGAACCCCCTGACATCAATCATTTGGATTTTGTTAGGGGGATTTATAATTTTAGTGAGTGATTGTGTCATAATAGTAGTGATTCAATGATACCGGGAAAACAAGTGAGGTGTTAATATGTCGTCTTCTAAAAAAGATTTAAGGATTTGCAACAAAGGGCACAAGTTTTATAAAAGTAGTAACTGTCGAACATGTCCAACTTGTGAGTTAGAAAACAAACCAGACGGTGGATTTCTTTCGCTGCTCTCTGCACCAGCAAGACGTGCATTAGTCCACAATGGTGTGACTTCTTTGGAGGAACTCTCTAAATTCAGTGAAAAAGAAATTTTGAAATTTCACGGTATAGGACCAGCATCCATATCGACACTTAAATCTAGTTTGGAGAGAGAGTTTGTCCTTTAGAAATTAAAATCATCGAAATAAAAGTGAGTAGGTAGTTCCACAGCCCCTACAAACGTAATTATTTTCGACTAGCTCGCACACGAGTTTGGAAGAATAATCACTTGTGAAAAGTTATCCCTACGCCATAAGATTTTATAATTCCTTAAAGAATACAAAATGCATCGCTTAATCACGATGCATTTTTTAGTAGTGTTTAAAAACCTATTCAGCAGGAAATGTTGTTTGAACGGTCTTTTGCCCACTTTTCTCTACATATTCAATGATTAGTTGTGTGCCTTCCTCCAGGTTTTCAAACTGAGATATTGCCACTTCTGATAATTGCATTACTTCTGTACCGCCATCTACATTTTTCACTTCAATGGAGTGAGGATCTACTAGGCCGATAAAGGTGACTTCCTGTGTTTGAACGACAAGTTTTCCAGGTGACGTCAATAATTCATAAGCTACTTTTTCTTTTTGCTCGTTTAACCCATTAGCCGTTGACCAAACAATTAATGTATAAGACCCCGCAGGTACTCCTGCAAGTTCTTCTTCTAGATTGAGTGGAACTGTCCATTCTTCACTAGGTCGTAGTTTCTTTTCTTGCATTTCATTTGTGAATGATTTGTTTGTTGAATATGTGTAAATGACTGTATTCGCTTTATTCAATAACTGGAATTCGATTTGTTGCCCACTCGACATTTCCAAAACAGCCTCTTCTGATGATTCATTTGTAATCGTAAAAGTGCCCTCTCCATCACCTGTTAGATCAAGCTGTGTGGATATATGTTCCTCTATAGCGTCAGTTCCTGTTTTGGATTCAGTTGTACCGGATCCACAGCTAGCCAAGATAAAGAGAGGGATTAAGAATAGTAAGAACCAACTTACTTTTTTACCTCTTCTCATGTTGTACACCTCCTGTTTAAGAATTAGACCGCTTCCTGGATAAAAAGTTACACTCGATGAGAACAATAATTTTTTGCGAGAAAAGCGAAAGTACCATCAAAGATAAAGTGATGCGTCAGCTGAAACTAAAACCTGTATATAGTACGTTCAATGTGTTTAAAAGAAAATCTTATACTAAGAGAAATACAAAGTGTCGACTCCAACAGGGGTAAGCGAGAAAGTCCGATCTCAAAAGGCAAGCTTCCGGCTGAAATGTAATTTAGTGGAATTGTTAATTCTTAAAAATTATATAACCTATATCATTAAAAAAACTTCCCTGTGTGAGACACAGGGAAGTAGTTACTACGCTTTTACTGGGCTAAATTCATGAACCCACACAGTCATATGGGGCAACCAAGGCATACCGGGATGGTAAGCCAGGATAGATTGTTTATAGTCCTCTACTGATTCAAATCCTTCTTGTTTTGCATGTTCATCTGTCAAATCGCCTAGTGTTTGTATATATACACGGTCTACAACGAAAGACTGACCTTGAAGCTCCATTATTTCGCCTACATCAGCATAGCGGCCATTACGTCGTGTGGCAGTTTTTTTTCCTTGTAATACTAAAGCAACATCGGATTCCATAGTTACTAATCTTTCAACGGAACACGTCTTTGCAGGTAAATTCGTTTCTTCGTGATTTGTCATAATTAGCCCACCTTGTATAAAAATTTTGCTATTTAAAACTAAGTGTACACTTTAATTGGGTTTCTTACTATGAGGATAAAAAGACTATTTTTTATTTGTATAGTTCTGATCTCGTGTAAATGGCTCCGATACAACTGTATGAGCGAGCTCAACAGGAGTCTTGCCTTCTTCTTCAAAATATATTTCCTCTAAATCCGAAAAGTTTTCAAAATAGGAATGAACAATTGTTCCAATAAAAATATTCTCCCCAGCACTTCCTTGTACATTATCTAATCCCTTCATATTTAAAACTAGTTTCTTATTATCGTTTTCAATTCGATAATCAATCAGCTCGACATCAATCACCATAATTTCTTCAAAAATTTGATGGAATAGGTCTTCTGAGAATTCAAAAGTGGCCTCGTATGGCACCACGTTTTCCGCATTTTCATCTCCTTTAAAGACTACAAGTGTTTCTGAAGTATCTGAAGGCACTACATTCCCTGCTTCATGTCCAGCCCATTCGTACGCTATCTCTTGTTTCTGCTCACTTAATTCTTCAGCGGTTGCCCAAGCCACAAGAGTGTATGACCCAGCCGACACTTCTGCTAATTCTGTTTTCAAATCAAGCGGAATGACTATTTCTTCACTTGGTTTCAGCACTTTTTCAGAAATCATAAGGACAAATACTTTATTAGCAGAATAAGTAAATACAGTATTCTTTTCATTGTCTAAAAGTTGGTATTCTAAATCTTGACCACTAGGATACGTTAATGTCACTTCTTCATCTGTTTCATTTTTAATCGTAAAAGTAGCATTACCATCCTCTTCAACTTCTATTTTTGTGGTGACACTTTTATCTTCCTGTTGCTCAGGTTCATTTACGGTTGTAATACCTGAATTATCTGTTCCGCAGCTAGTTAGGATTAATATGAGAAAAATGGTAAATACACTTCCAATTATTCTATTCACTCTATTCACTCCTTTACAAATTAGACAGTTTCACACGTAGAAAGTTACATTTTATTAAATAGTCTTTTTTTCTTAAGAATTTCTTCATATTTTCCCTACTGGAATGTTAAGGAATGAGGGGTACAATAAGTAACATAGAACGATAAGGAATGGAATCGAAGTTAAAACACATCCCTGTGCTATGGATGTATAACGGGCAAAGGAGGTAAATAAATATGACACAGTTTACGGTATTAGTAACAGATGATGACCAAGATATTCGAGATGGTATTGAAATTTATTTAAAAAATGAAGGCTACAGAGTTTTAAAAGCTGCGAATGGTTTAGAAGCATTGCAGTTAATAGAAGAAAACGAAGTTCATGTCATCATATTAGATATAATGATGCCGAAAATGGATGGAATTGCAGCGACATTTAAAATTAGAGAGCAAAAAAATATTCCAATTATTATGCTGAGTGCAAAAGCAGAGGATTCGGATAAGATTCATGGGCTCTCTATTGGTGCAGATGATTATGTGACGAAGCCTTTTCATCCGATGGAATTGGTGGCACGTGTGAAGTCTCAGTTAAGAAGATATACAAAATTAGGAAATTACCAAGGGCAGCAGCAAGTGATTGAAATAGATGGTCTGATTTTGAATAAAGAGGCGAAGGATCTTTCTATAGAAGGTGAGTCCGTTAAATTAACGCCGATTGAATTTAAAATTACAGAGCTGCTGATGACAAATGCGGGACGCGTTTTTTCCATCAATGAAATATATGAACGTGTTTGGAAGGAACCTGCATATAACGCTGAAAATATAGTAGCAGTTCATATCCGAAAAATTCGAGAAAAAATAGAAGCAGATCCTAAAAATCCTAGATATTTAAAGGTGGTGTGGGGCGTTGGCTATAAAATCGACAAGTAAAATGAGTTTTCTTTTATCTATAGTTGCAATTGTCTGCGGGTTACTCTGTTTGTTTTATTGTCTAACCAACCTATTGCCAGTGGTAGAAATTAGAGAGAGCTTTGTTGAAATTATTCAAAACATGAAAGAGGGGGTAGTGGGGTGAAAAAACCAATTATAAAGGATTTACTAGTATCTTTGTTAGCGGTAATGATAATTTTAGCATTCTTTACGCTAATTAGAGACGGTGGAAATTATATAGGTAAAACCTATTTTGACAGCGATGGTTTTAATGAAGAAGTGAGTAACTTTGAGTCGTCTGTTGTTTCCCTTGTTTTAGCTGTTCCTGAGATTGAAGAAGTTAAGAAAAATATTACCGTTACTGAGGAAGAAATAGAAGAATATCGTTACCGTTTTGGTAGTCTACAAGAGCAACTTGACTCCATCATATATCAGTATGAAGCAAGAACGGACGATGAATCCATTGCAGAACGCAATAAAAAAATGGAAGACATTACGAAAAACTTTGAGGATAATGTCTATGTGAGAGACAAGGTAATAATAGAGAAAGAAAAACAAGTGGATGAGTATTTTCGAGGATTAGAGCGAAGTAAAAATGAGTTTTTAAACTTTAATGGTGGGTTTATTTATAGCTTAACAAATAAAGAAACAGGTGAAGAATTTTCAAACGGAGACATGGACTCTAAACTTGCTTACAAAAAGGAATACTCTAGTAAGTCAAATTTTTTAAGAGAAAATGTTGTAAATGAATATATAGAAAACTCTGGGTATGTGGAAGAGTTAATTGCTTACAGTTTCCCTCAATTTGAAGGAACTATTGCTATATCAGAAGCGAGTATTATGAATGGTGATCGAGCAGAGAGCTATCAGTATTTTAAAAAAGAAGAGAGATTATTTTTCGGAATACTTATCCTAGGTACTCTAGCAGCTATTGCATTTATTTTTATATGGAGAAAAAACAAGAGTCATTTTCAGAATGAGGATGGAAAGTATAGATATCGTAGCTTACCGGTAGATGTTCAATGGGGATTATTTTTTCTCACTATTTTTATTGTTTTTACTGCAATAAATGAGTTAAGAATCGGTATTATACATTATGGTGGTTATGATATCCCTATCTTTACGCTTATCATTGCACTACTATCTACAGCATTCGCATTTTATCAATGGATGTGGATAGAAAAAGTGTATGGAAATATAGAGTGGAAGAAAAGTCTCGTGTACAGTTGGTTTAAGTCATTAGAAGGCTTTTTCCTAAAACGCACGATTGGTGTACAAACTTTGATCATGCTTGTGGTCATTTTCTTCTGGGGGTTTGGCACATTACTGTCAGTTGTTATGCCAATTGCTTTTATCGTTTGGGTTCCTGCAACGATGTTTATTGGTATACCAGTACTTGTGTTTTTATTGTCCAGAATGTCATACCTGAACCGAATTATTGTGAAAACAGAAGAAATGGCAAGAGGCGTTATTGGCAATGAAATCGAAGTGAGAGGGAAGTCACCGATTGCTGAGCATGCGGCTAACTTAAACAGACTTCGTGAACGAATAAAGTCCTCGCATTCCGAGCAAGCAAAAAGTGAACGCTTGAAAACAGAGCTTATCACAAATGTTAGTCATGATTTGCGTACACCGCTAACATCTATTATCACATATACTGATTTGTTGAAAAATCCAAGCATTACGGATGAAGAGCGAGCATCCTATATTGCGATTTTGGATAAAAAGTCAATGCGTTTGAAAACACTAATTGAAGATTTATTTGAAGTATCTAAAATGGCGACAGGAAATATCGAATTAGACAAACGAAAAGTGGATTTAACCCAACTCCTGCAGCAAGCAATCGCTGAGCATCAGGAAGATATTAATAAATCGGGGCTAGAGTATCGTGTAGCCATTGGCACAAAGCCAATCATGTCATATGTAGATGGACAAAAGTGGTGGAGGGTTCTTGATAACCTAATCATCAATACGCTGAAGTACGCAATGCCTAATACTCGGGTGTATATTAATTTAGATCAAATCGACGGAGAAGCAGTTTTTGTTATCAAAAATATAGCGAAATATGAGCTAGGTAACGACGTGAATGAATTAACCGAGCGATTCAAGAGAGCAGACACATCTCGTCATACAGAAGGCTCCGGACTTGGTCTTGCTATCGCGCAGTCTATAGTGGATTTACATGGGGGCAGTCTGCGAATGGATGTTGACGGAGATTTGTTCAAAGTCACTGTAATAATAGCTGTAATTTAAAAAAAGAAATCCAAACGAGTGAAGGGTTCTGTTACCTCGAAAAAATAAAATTTAACTTGTTATATAAATCTAAAAATAGTAATGAGACTGGGACAGAAGTAGCCTCTATGTATGAAAAAAAGTGAAATCGCAAGCGCGATTTCACTTTTTTTACTTTATTTTTAAGATTATACGGATAAGATTTTATACGCTTGCCGCATATTTCCGGATATTCACAGCCATTAATGCAAGGCCGATTTCGTGTTCGACCTTAGATTTTCCACGAACTGAAAATCGGGTAAAACCTAAATTAGCCTTTGAGTATCCAAAAACTGGTTCCAAGTCAATCTTACGTTGACGATAAATGGCACCTGTTTTTCTTCTGAAAGCTTTGTTCGTACATATTCTTTTTGTTGTTCCCATTTCACCTGGACCATTAGCCCACGATTCGTACCTTCTTGTGACTTTGTACATAACGTTCGCAGCGGACAACCTGTACAATTTTCACATTCATACATTTTGAATTGGCACTGGAATCATGTTTTATCGGTACGTGTGGCATTGTATTTTGGAAGGTTAGTTGCTTTTCATTTGGACAAGTATAGCTGTCCTTTTTTTATACTTGAATTATGTAGGGTTTACTTAATATAGACGGGATATTTGTTGTTTGGAGTGAAGGCGGCGACTACCAGGGGACAAGCGTGTGGGAGAGACTACAGGCTCGACCTGTGCCCCCAGGAAAGCGTACGCCGTAACGGAAAACAACGGCTACGAAGTATATAGAAAAATAAAGCAGTTCTAATTTTGAGGTGAGTTTTGTCCCAGCTTCACTACTATTTTTAGTTTGTCATGTAGAAAAATTGCGGTCAAAAAAACACGTCAAATACATTGTAAAAGACGAGAATTTGTGTTAAATTTATATAGATATATGCTAAAAATATAAAGTAGCATTATATCCCTATTTTAAATTATACATTATACTTTTTCGTTTGTCAAACCCAAACTTTATAAGGAGTGGTTGCTATGGATTCTGAATTTCAGCTGGAGCAAAAACGAGTGGATAGTGTAATTGAGACAATAACAGCGCAAGTCATCAGATTAGAAGAAGAAACTTCTCGGAGTCGGAACGAACTGGTTAATATACGCAAACACTTTTGGGATGAAGTCAAGGTGAATGTTGATACCTTCGACGATTATCTTGAGACCATCATTGGCTTGAGACAAGAGACTCAAGCTCTATCAATTATTCAAAGTACCGATAGACATGTAACTAAGAAATTATCCACGCTTAAACGTATGCAAGAGGTTCCCTACTTCGGCAGAATCGATTTCATTGAAGAAGGAGATTCTACTCATGAACAAATTTATATTGGAATCTCCACACTTAGAGATGCAAGTGGTGAAGAGTTTCTTGTCTATGACTGGAGGGCACCTGTCTCAAGCGTCTACTATGAGTACCAGAATGGATCGGCTAAGTATGCAACTCCTGCGGGCGAAGTCCAAGGCATATTAGAGAAAAAATGGCAATATCTTATCCGAGGCGGTGTTCTCCAATCCATGTTCGATACAAGTCTAACCATTGGAGATGAGATTTTACAACAGGTGCTGGGCAAAGGTACAGACAAACATATGCACAATATAGTAGCTACCATTCAAGAGGAGCAAAACCGAATTATCCGCCACGATTGTGGAAGATTGCTCATTGTACATGGTGCAGCCGGCAGTGGAAAAACATCCGCAGCGCTGCAGCGGATTGCTTTTTTGCTCTACAAATATCGAGATAGTATAAATGCCGATCAAATTATTCTATTTTCTCCTAATTCGATGTTTAACAGTTATGTGTCCAATGTTTTACCAGAACTTGGAGAAGAGAATATGCAACAGGTCACATTTCAGGAATATTTAGACCGTCGGCTGAGTGGAGAGTTTCAAGTTGAAAATCCCTTCGAGCAATTGGAGTATGTTTTAACTGCTGCGAATACCCCTTCCTACAGGTCAAGAGTTGAGAGCATTCGATTCAAAGCATCTCCACTCTTTTTTGAAGCTATCGAAGCATATAGGAAGTCGTTAGAGTTATCTGGAATGTTATTCAAGGATATAATTTTCAGAGGAAAGCCTATTGTTACAGCTGGCCAAATAGCAGATAGATTTTATAGTAACGACACATCACTCCGCTTCCATAATAGACTTGAAAAGTTAAAGGACTGGCTAACAAAGAAAATAAATGAAACCCAAAAGGTTGAATTAACTAAGCAATGGGTACAGGAGAAAATCGAACTGCTTAGCAACGAGGATTATCATAAGGCCCAGACCTACTTGGCGAAAAAACACGGTTATAAAGCAGAATCGATTGCAGATTATGAGCCCGAGCATGAAGCGCTTGCGCGATTAATTGTTCAACAGAAACTAAAGCCGTTGCGTAAAAGAGTAAAAACATTTAGTTTCATCGACATTAAGGGGATATACGAGCAACTTTTTTCTGATTCACTGAAAATTAAACAGTGGATAAAGGGGGAAGTGCCCTCGGAATGGACGGAGATTTGTCAAGCGACGATGGAGATGCTAAATGAAGGAAAGCTATCTTACGAGGATGCTACTCCATTCTTACTTATGAAAGAGCTGATTCAAGGATTTCAAACGAACGGTTCTATTAAGCACATACTTGTTGACGAGGCTCAGGATTATTCGCCGTTTCAATTCGAGTTTCTAAAGCGTTTATTTCCTTCAGCAAAAATGACTGTGTTAGGTGACTTTAATCAGGCGATATTTGCCCATGCAAGCGAAAAGGATAACTTTGACGCACTGATGAGCTTATACGGACAGCCTGAAACGGAAGTGATTAACATGACACGTAGCTATCGATCCACAAAGCCGATTATCGAGTTTACACGCAAGCTAGTACCTAACGGCGAACGGATTATCCCATTCGATCGCGACGGCGAGCAACCCGTTTTGACACAATTGCTGAATCACACAGAACTACACCGCTGCATCACATCCAAAGTCGCGACTTTGCGAAATCTTCGTTATAAGAGTATTGCTATAATATGTAAATCAGATGAGGAGAGTAAGAGTGCATACGAATCCCTGTCTCATATTGATGATATTAAGCTCGTGAAGAACAGCTCTAGTGAATATGAAGAAGGTGTTGTTGTCATACCGTCATACTTATCCAAAGGCATCGAATTCGATGCTGTCATCATTTATGATGCATCAGAGCTAGTATACGGCGATGAGAGCCTTCGTAGAGTTTTCTATACTTCCTGTACTAGAGCTATGCATTATTTACAACTTTACAGTGTAGGTGAACCAACCCGATTATTGGGAAACGTATTGCAGGAGAGTTTAATCCAATCTTGACATTATTGCAATTTTAACGATAAACACATGAGCGATTATCTAATAAAGAATAATTAATCAGCCAAAAATATGTAAAGTTCACTGCTTACATATTTTTGGTTTTTTTTATAAAAATGCAGTCCTATTTTTCCAACCGACTGAACATCCACTGTTAGGTGCTCCTTTGTTGCTTGGGCTCAGACATTGTTTAAAATCGAAACCCATGATATCTATGGTATATTTTAGATAGGTACTAATCTGTTATATACATATTGAAATGAAGAATGGGGATGAGAAAATGGAAACGTTGGGTCAATTTAATTTTGCACGAATATATACATTAGGTAGGATTAAACAGGTGAAAGATGTCGCATGGGATATACAACCACCTGGTTTCAATAACACTATTCGTTGGAATGTAGGTCATATTTTTGTAAATTCAGAGATGCTAACGAAAAAGGCAATTCCTTCGTATGAAATTGTTCATCCAGAATGGCTAACTCTATTCGTCCCTGGAACAAAACCAAGTGAATGGGGTATTGAGCCTCCTACTTCAAATGAATTAGTCAGTGCTTTACAGGAACAAACAGAGCGGATAAAAGCAGTGCTAGACAACAATTTATCTAATTTTCTAATAGAGTCCATGTCAATCGGGAACCTACATGAAATGAATACAGTAGAGGCACTAGTGCAATTCATAGTTTGGCATGAGGGAGTTCATGCGGGGATAATCCACGCATTGAACCGTGCTACAAGTGCGTAATGATGAAAATTTACATTGTAGGGTCAGTGGGGAGTGGCAAAACTACACTAGCTCGTAAAGTTGCTGCTGAGCTTCAAGTTCCGCACTTCGAAACCGATAATTTTGTATGGAATCATCAGCCAACGGGTGACGTTAGAAATGAAATGGATGTCAGAAATGAATTATTTAGTGATGCAGTACAGCAAAGTAAATGGGTAATAGAGGGCGTTCATATCAATTGGACTGACGAGGCATTACTAGTAGCCGATCAAATTATTTTTTTAGACATCCCCGTGAACAAAAGAACATGGCGCATTATAAGACGATACATCCGTCAGCTTCTAAAAATAGAAAAGGTAAATTATAAACCGACCCTAACTATATTCTGGAAGATGTTTCGGTGGAATAGATACTTCGAAGAACAAATGAAACCGGAGTTCATACAAAAATTTGAAGTTTATGGCACAAAAGTGCATTATCTTCGAACAAATGAAGAAGTAAAAAATTGGTTGCGAGAGATTTCAGTGGGAAAAAGCCAGCTAAACAAGTCAATGTAAAAAAGGATCACCATCTTCTGAAATGGTCATCCTTTTTTTTCATCGTATCTATTTCTTTTATTAAATAATCCAATTTACTTTGTATGTCTGATAATTGCTGTTGATTTACTTGCTTTTTTTGTTCAATATTCTTTTCTTCCTGTGCTAGTTCGGAAAGGGCGATGCCTTCGCCAATGGTTTCAATAATGTACCCAATTGTTACAATAACAGTTCCTAAAAATCCAACCTTTGCAGCTAGGTTAGTCGTTTCCTCGTTCTCCGGCTCAATAGGGTCTAGTGGTGGATTCATGCGCACTAACATCCTTTATGCTGTCTTTTTAGCTTTATTGTCCAGCTCCAGCGCCTAGCCCCTCGAGTCGCTTCAGAGTTTCAGCAAAGGCAAAGGACGCCTTTACGTGAAATTCTTCCAGCGCTTGTCAAGGCTGCCATAGGCGCTTGCGCTTTTCTTAGTAGCATATGATGACGCGAACGAATAAGTTATTTTTTTGTGGGAACCAGTTTATGTTCAAATGCATAGATAACGGCTTGTGTGCGGTCGCTTACCTCGAGCTTCGATAAAATATTGCTGACATGTGTTTTGGCTGTTTTCAATGCTATAAAGAGAGTGTCGGCTATGTCTTGATTTGTTTTGCCCTCAGCCATGAGTAGCAGTACTTCATGTTCTCGGTCTGTTAGATCATCATGAAGAGCATGGTCCGAGCCTTGGCGCATACGTTTCATCATTTTATTGGTTACTTCGGGCTCTAACACCGCATCTCCGTTTAATGTTTTACGAATAGAGTCAGCAATATGAGAGGCTTTGGAAGTTTTTAATAAATAACTGATAGCGCCAGCTTCGAGTGCAGGGTACACTTTGTCATCATCAATAAAGCTTGTGACAATCATTACTTTTGCTTCAGGCCATTGTTGAACAATTTCACGTGTAGCTTCTGCCCCACTCATTATCGGCATAACCATATCCATTAAAATTATATCTGGTCTATGCTCAAGAGCCATGTTCACTGCTTCTTTTCCATTAATAGCTTCTGCTACTACTTCCATATCCGGCTGTGCCTGCAAGTATGCGGAAACGCCGATGCGTACCATTTCATGATCATCCGCTAATAAGATTCGAATCATTCTCTCGCACTCCTTTCTCTAACTGAATTTTTTCAATATCTGTTTTTTCAATTGGCAGCTTTACCTCAACAATTGTGCCTTGAGAAGGAACAGAAACAATTTTACTTATTGCGCCGATTTCAACAGCCCGTTCCTGTACACTTTGCAATCCATAAGAACCGTTTTTGGAATCTACATGTTCAAATCCAACACCGTTGTCTTGAACGCGGAAGATAGCAAGATTATCTCGTTCAACGAATAATATATCGACTTCAGTAGCATTTGCATGCCGCAGTGTATTGGATAACGTTTCCTGTGCAATGCGGAACAAATGATCCTCAGCACCTTTTGATAAAGGAACGTCTTCCAAGCGGTAACGAATCGTGAAAAATACCTTTTCCTGTAATTCCATAAGTAACTCTTCTAAACCTTCTTTTAACGTTTTATCATGTAAGGCTGCAGGTCGGAGATGCAGTAATAATGCGCGCATTTCTAATTGAGCCTGCTGTACAATTTTTTCAGTTTGTAGCAATGTTTTTGGAGCTTTTTCATGCTGAGTTTCTTCAATTTCCACCATAGCGGATAATAGCATGGATGCAGCAAACAATTGCTGAGACACGGAATCATGTAGCTCTCTAGCTAATCGTTGCCTTTCTTGCACAATCCGTTCCTGAATAAGCTTATCTTGAGCCTCCGCTTTTTCATTCGTAATACGCTGCAGTGTCTTACGCTGTGTTACGATAAGTTGCTCTAATTGAGTTGTTGTAACATGTAATCGCTTTGAATAGGTATACTTTTTCTTCGCTGGTGTAAATGTTTCTGCCTCCAGCAAAGGGCGTAGGCTAGTATCAATCTTTTTTTCCTGATCTCGAACCTTTTGTAGTGTGTTCATTGAAAAACTAAAACTCATAATTGCAAGAATGATAATAATCCATGCTCCAAAAGGAACCTCTGCATACTTTATTTCTAGTAGGGACCACCAGGCATCTTCATTTGGCCATCCCCATAGTGCATAGAGTAGAAGTGCTGCCAGTGTAAGTAAAATGGTAAAAATAGAGAGACCTTGCCCAAAAACAATCTTCATTTACGGATCACCTCAATATCCCCAATCCATGTAGATACGGTAATAACTAATTCAGAAGCGTATGTGACATCCTCTAAATAACCATCTTTCACTAAGACAGATTGGTTCCATAATCGTTGTACACCGCGACCAAAAATATCTGCTTCTCCAATAACGGTTGCGTAATGTATCCTTACTGGAATTTCATATGGTACATAGATGGTCACTTTCCCAAGGGACTGACGAATAGAAACGAAGGATGTACCCTTTGGCAAAACTGTTTGTGTTACATCAATTACTTGTTCTCCATAAAAGCTTTGCACGTGGACATCTTGCCACTCGTAAGCGTTAAATGGAGTCGTTTGAGAAGAAAATAACTTATTTTGAATAATACTATTTGGAGTTTCTTTATATACGGTGTCAAATGGACGTACCATTTTTTGAATGGGTTCATTTTTCCATAATTTGAACAAAATATAACCCATTATAGCTAGTAGTAGGAGTCTCAAGCTCCACATAGAAAAAACAGCAATGATCAAAAAGATAAATCCGGTCCAAAATAAAAAGCGAGTTCGTTTTCGCATGCTAAAATACATCATCCCAATGCCAAGAAGAACTAATACAATACTGCCGTTTCCAAAAATTGTAGCCTCTATGAACATAAGGAAAACAAAACAAATGAGTATAAAAGCTAATCTGTTTGTCTGGTTTTCTTTCATAACGAGTATTCCTCCTTCTTCGCATAAGGTGAAGCTTCCATCAGTGGGGGTTTCTTCACCTCCCGCTGATTGTAAAATTAATCTAAGTCAAATAACACCGCATCGTGCGGCAATGCCTGATTGATAACTGATCTGTTGACCCAGGATGTTTAACTGGGATAAAGATTAGTAAGGAGAAGGCAAGTGCCTCCTCCTCTATAACCCGCTAATCTTTCTATCTGTCTAGCTCCAGACACCAGCTGCTCGATCACTTCAGACTTACTGAAAAGTAAAGGGAGCCTTTACTTCAAGCCTTCCAGTGCTTTTCGCAGCAGAACGCGTCCTGCGCCTTTCTTCTAGTTTACACAATTTCTGCTTTAGTTTGTGCGTTTTTTTCTAACATTTCTAAACGTTGTTCCATTGAAGTGATTTCATGCTCTTTTTCGATCTTTGTTCCAAGACGTTCGATGTATTGTTCCATGTCTTCAAATGTGCCGAAATTCTTTTCTTTTTGCTCAGGCTGTAAAATACGATCCATTTGATGGTGAGCACGAGTTACATTCTCTTTGCCCATCAATTGCAATTGGCGAACTTTCATGTCTTTGATTTTATGTTTCATCTCTTCGTATTTACGTTCTAATCCGAAAAGCTCTTCTGTTGTTTGATGAATGCTATTTTGTAATACAGCGGCACGTTCCTCGTATGCGTTTACTTCCGCTAAAGCGAAAGCAGCTAGGTCTTCCTCACCGCTGTTAGTTGCAAGGTT
Organism: Psychrobacillus sp. FSL K6-2365; assembly: GCF_038003165.1. NCBI lineage: Bacteria > Bacillati > Bacillota > Bacilli > Caryophanales > Bacillaceae > Psychrobacillus > Psychrobacillus sp. FSL K6-2365. The sequence continues at coordinate 246,541 of NZ_JBBOOO010000001.1, forward strand.
TACTTGATTTTTACGTTTTTCAACCATTTGCATAGTTTCGGTTAGTTCTTTTTCTAATTCTTGCTTTAGGTTTCCTTGGCGCTCTAACCATTTACCGGTTTGTTCGGTTTGTTTTTCTGCTTCACGAATATATTGGTTTAGCATTGCAATCGGGTTTTTTTCTTCTTTTTTATCAAATAACTTGTGTAAGTCTGCTTCTATTGAATATTTTAATCTGTTTAATAATGATGTCATGTTAGTTTCCTCCTTATTTTGAAAGCTCATTCCATTGTTTTTCAAAGTTTACAAATGGGTCGTCTGTTTTAACGATTGGTGATGAAAAGCTTAGTGTTTCGTTGTTCCATTTTTTCACTACATACCAAACTGCTAGAATTGCTAAGATAGCGAAAAATGCAGGTACGTTTACAACTGCAGTGATTAAACCAACGATACCCACGCTTGCCCAAAAGATTTTCAAAAAGGTTGAATCACTCTTCAAGTAAAAATGTACCCCTGCAAAGACAACTGCAGCTGAAACTCCAAGAGCTAAAAGTGAACCTAAGTTAGCTAATGCTACAATCCCTGCAATAATTCCTAATGTTAATAAACCAAATTTTTTCATATATTTGTTCCTCCTCTCGTTTGTATTACAAGCTTACCAATTCTAGAAACTAATCCAAACGGGCTTAGAATTGATTTTCCTATCAGTCTAGAGGCTTAGGAGTACTAAGACAAAATCTGCTATACTTATGGAAAAGTAATGAATTAGTGTAGTACCTGATACTTTGTTGAGTTAAAAATACATACATTGGAGAACTGATACATGAAAAGAATTATTGGAGCAATAGTAGCGATCCTCTTATATTCTGCCATTGTCTTTTACTTTGGCTGGGGCATTTCCAAGTGGTTAGAACTTTACTTTCCTATAAATAGTTGGTTATTTGGTGTTGTCTGGGGACTAATTGCTTTTGGCTTTGTTATTGGGAGATTCAGTCATAAGCTACGGCTATTTAGTATAATAGGATCCTACTGGTTTATTGTCATGCAGTACGGGATTATCCTTTTTCCAATCGCTACTTTACTACTGTGGATCTTCCCATCTTCTTTGAACTTAATAGGGTGGACGGTTTTCCTGATTTTCCTCTTTATATTAATATTTGGGACCTATAATGCATACACACCTGTTGTTCGAGAACTTTCTATTGTAATGCCGAAAAAAGGATCTAAGCTAGAATCTGTTAAAGTAGTGGTTGCATCTGATTTCCACCTTGGTTTATTATCCAATAAGGCGCATTTAAGTCGCTTTGTGAAAAAAGCAAATGCAGAGAAGCCGGATTTAATATTATTAGCAGGAGATTTAGTCGACGATGATCCTATTTGGTTTGTTCAAAATGGCATGTCCGAAGTGATGAAACAACTCGAGTCTACGTATGGTATATATGGGGTGCTTGGAAATCATGAGTATTATGGAAAAAAGATTCCTCTATTAGTAGAAGAGATGGAAGCATCGAATGTCCGTATGTTATTAGATGAAACTATTTTAGTAGCAGATTCGTTCTATTTGACAGGTCGTGAAGACTTGACGAATAAAAACAGAAAGCAATTATCTGAATTATCTCCAGAAGAAAGAGATCTACCTTGGTTTGTTATGGATCATACACCATCTAATTTACTGATACCTGAGAAGGAAAAGGTAGATTTCCATGTGTCTGGTCATACGCATTTAGGACAAATGTGGCCAAACCATTTATTTACGAGAAGGATATTTGAATTAGATTATGGGTACAGATGTAAAGGAAGTTTACATGCCATTGTATCTTCTGGGTTTGGCTTTTGGGGACCGCCTATAAGGTTAGGTAGTCAATCAGAGCTATGGTCAGTAAACATTAAGTTAGAGGATGTGGAAGTATAATGGAAGCATGGATTACAGACTGGATGAATCAGTTTGGTTATCTAGGAGTATTTTTATTAATTTTGGCAGAAAATATGTTTCCCCCAATTCCATCTGAAGTGATTTTAACACTTGGAGGATTTATGACGACGACTACTAGCATGACGAAGCTTGGTATTATTATTGCTTCCACGGCAGGTTCTGTCATTGGTGCAGCTATTTTGTACTGTATCGGGACACTGTTAGATGTTGAGCGTTTGGAGAAAATCATTGGGAAGTACGGGAAATTCTTAAGATTAACTATCAAGGACATACACAAAGCTGATGCTTGGTTCGATAAATACGGAGTCTGGGCAGTGTTTTTTGGAAGATTGATACCACTTGTAAGAAGTCTTATATCGATACCTGCGGGGATGTCGAATATGAAGTTTGGATTATTTCTTCTATTTACGACACTTGGAACATTAATATGGAATACGGTATTAGTTTCGGTAGGAGCAGCGGTAGGAGATAATTGGGATGAAATTGTTGGGTATATGGATATTTACTCTAACATTGTGTACGCACTTATAGCTATTTGTGGTATTGCATTTCTTATTTGGTATTTTAAAAAACGAGATTAAGGAGATTATATGGAATTTTTAGAGCTATTAAAAGCACTTATACTAGGGTTTGTTGAGGGAATGACAGAGTTTGCACCGGTTTCATCTACAGGTCATATGATTATTGTCGATGATATGTGGTTGAAAACAGAGGAGTTTTTAGGGAAGTATTCTGCTAATACGTTTAAAATTGTAGTCCAATTAGGATCAATTTTAGCTGTAGTAGTGGTTATGTGGAAACGATTATTTAGTTTAGTCGGGTTATACAAAATAGATACAGAAGAGTCGAGTAAGCAGTTCAATTTACTACACGTTATTGTTGGTATTATTCCAGCAGGAGTATTAGGAGTTTTATTAGAAGACTTTATAGATAAAAATTTATTTGGAGTAGAAACAGTAATATTTAGTCTTGTAGCGGGCTCTATTTTAATGATTGTTGCAGATAAGTTTGGGCCTAAAAAACCTTCTATCGTAAGCTTGGACCAAATTACATATGCAAAGGCTTTTAAGGTAGGGTTAGTGCAATGTCTTTCTTTATGGCCTGGCTTCTCTCGTTCAGGAGCAACCATATCTGGCGGGGTATTATTTGGAATGAGCCATAAAACAGCAGCAGATTTTACATTTATAATGGCTGTGCCGATAATGGCTGGAGCAAGTCTAATATCTGTTGTTAAAAACTGGGAAGACATTGATATGAACCATTTAAGTTTTTACGTTGTAGGATTTATTAGTGCGTTTGTGTTCGCCCTTATTTCTATTAAGTTCTTCCTGAAATTAATTTCGCGCGTTAAATTAATGCCATTTGCAATTTATCGCCTTATTTTAGCGGCGATTCTGGCCGTTATTGTATTTATGTAAATAATGAATTTGATAAAGTGATCCGTGTCCGAGGAGCGATACAAAATATAGAAAAAAGCATTGCCGCTGGCAGTGCTTTTTTCAAAGTGATTATATCTTAATATGGAGTGTAGGGAGAAAGTTTGTGAAACATTACACTTAAACTAACGGTGCATTTAGTTGAACAAGAGAAATCTAAATCGCTTGGAATATATTTTTTTAAAAAAGCATTGCTGTCTCTTAGCATTGCTTTTTTTGATGCTATGAAGTTCAGAAAATCATTTATGTCTTAGTTCATTTTTAAGTTTTCCTAACCGGTTGGATCTTCATTTATACTCGCTCATTATTCATTTAATAAATTTTATGTCATGTATAGTCAACCTTACATAATGTTTAGCATACAATACAATATGTAAAACAGCACTTACTTAATTTTAAAGGGGGTATGTAAGCATGACCTATCAAGAAAAGAAAAGTATCGTCTCGTTATTCAGCGCTATTTTCATTTTTATATCCTTCTGCTTGTATATGTATCCGCATTATCCAGAAGGGGGGCTAGACTCGTCCGATACCTTTCGCTATTGGGGTTTCTTCATTCTCATCTTAACTGTGGTCTCTATAGTAGCACACATCGTAATTAGCATTATATTTAACATTTTGTTTAGAATTACAACAAGAGAAAAAGAACCAGCATTCGCAGATGAGTTGGATAAATTAATTGACTTGAAAGCACATCGAAACTCTTTCTTTGTATTTATCATCGGTTTTGTTATTGCAATGGGATCGTTATTTATTGAGCAGTGGTCACAGATGATGTTTATTATTCTAATTGCTTCAGGATTCATCTCAGATGTGGTTGGCTCTTTATCTAAGCTATATTACTATCGGAAAGGTGTCTAATATGAGCAAAAATCTTGTCGGCAATCACATCCGAAAATTACGCTTTAACCATGATGAAATGACCCAGCAGCAATTAGCTGACAAGGCGGGTGTTACAAGACAAACTATCGTGGCTCTCGAGAAAGGAAATTATTCGCCATCACTAGAACTGGCCTTTCGCATTTCCTTAGCCTTTAACTTGCCATTGGAAGAGGTTTTCTTTTATGGGGACACCACAAACTTGAAAAAACAATGATCGTTTTTCCTTATCGTTTATGAATATTAAAAAAGGGGATAAAAAAATGAGTTCAAATCAGAAAGCAGCAAAGATTGTGGGGGTACTATTTTTATTAGCAGCGCTTTCGGCGGTAATTGGCCTTTTGTTGTACGATCCTATCCTAAACAGTTCCGATTACTTGATTAAGGGTTCCGAAAATGCCAATCAGGTGACACTAGGAGCACTTTTGGAGTTAATTCTTGTCGTATCAGTGATTGGAACGGCGACGACAATGTTTCCAATTTTAAGAAAGTATAATGAAACTATAGCTCTTTGGCATGTTTACTTTAGGTTTCTTGAAGCGGTTATAATCACTATTGGTATAATTAGCGTACTGTCTCTATTGACATTAAGCCAGAACTTCGTAACAGCTGGAGTCGCAGACGCTAGCTCTTATCAAGCTTCGGGAACATTATTAAAAGCTATACATGACTGGACGTTTATGCTAGGACCACTATTCATGTTAGGCATCAACACAATCATGTATAGTTATATATTTTATAAATTAAAGCTTGTACCCAGACCTTTATCCATTTTGGGTATGTCAGGAGCGGTGATGGTATTCATTAATGCCCTATTAGTACTGTTCGGTGTAGTTGAACAACTTTCTGCTTGGGGTATTATGGCGCTTCCAATAGCAGCATTTGAAATGATTTTAGCTGTATGGCTCCTTGTTAAGGGATTCAATGAATCTGCACTTTCTTCCTTGTCAAAAATAGAAAATGACAATAGGATAGCTCATGCAGGTCGACTGCATTAATTAAAAAAAGAGTACAGGATCATGACATCGTCACAATTGAAGTGCACCCCAATTGTTAGACACAATCTAACAATTGGAGGTGTATTTTTTTATGTCTAAATTTACATTTGAAGAAAAATTATTTGCAGTACAGAGCTATTTGAACAACGAAGGTGGATATAAGACAATTGCCAAACAAATTGGCACGGTTCAATCAACAGTAGTTAAGTGGGTGATGCTCTACAAGCAACATGGGATAGATGGGCTTATGAAAAGCTATACAAATTATAGTGCAGAGTTTAAACTAAACGTACTAAATTATATGAACGAACATAGGACGTCTTTGTATGAAACTGCTGCCATTTTTAAAATCCTTTCTCCTTATACGATTACAAAATGGAAAAACACACTCGAAAAAGCTGGAGTAGACGCCCTAGAATCAAAAACAAAGGGGCGTCCATCTATGAAAAAAGAAACAAAGAAAGCAACACCAACTGAAGGGTCATTTGAAGCATTACAAGCAGAAAACGAGCGTTTACGCATGGAGAATGCCTATTTAAAAAAGCTGAACGCCTTAGTTCAGGAAAAGGATGCACTACAACGAAAGACAAAGCGCAAGTAGTGTATGAACTAAGGGAAGAATTCGCTGTTAAAAAGCTAATCAAAGTTGCGGGGATAGCACGTAGTACCTACTATTACTGGATAAATACCTTTGGGCGTGGAGATAAGTATGAGGAAGTAAAATCAGTTATCTCTTCGATTTTCCACGAACATAAAGGTAGATACGGATACCGTCGTATTACATTCGAACTGCGCAATCGTGGATATCAAATCAATCACAAAACGGTTCTTCGCTTAATGAAGCAGCTTGGTTTAAAATGCCTTGTGCGCATGAAGAAATATCGTTCGTACAAAGGGCCTGTCGGAAAAATTGCGCCTAATATCTTAAAGCGTGATTTTGTAGCAACGAAGCCGAACGAGAAATGGGTAACGGATGTGACTGAATTTCATTTATTTGGTGAAAAACTCTATCTCTCGCCCATACTTGATTTATTCAATGGCGAAATTATTGCATATAACCTAGAGTCACGACCAGTATATCCACTCGTTTCGAAGATGTTAGACCAAGCTTTGATGCGTTTATACGATGGAGACGCTCCAATTCTCCACTCAGATCAAGGATGGCATTACCAAATGAAACAGTATTCTAAAAGTTTAAAAGCACATGGGATCACGCAAAGTATGTCCCGTAAGGGAAATTGTCTTGATAATGCGGTAATTGAAAACTTCTTTGGGTTACTAAAATCCGAATTACTTTACCTACAAGAGTTTGAAAGTATGGCTCACTTCAAGCAAGAGCTTGAACAATATATTGATTACTATAATCACAAACGAATCAAGACAAAATTAAAAGGTCTGAGCCCGGTACAATACCGGACTCAGACCATAGAAGCGGCTTAACTAAATAAAGTGTCTAACTTTTCGGGTTCACTTCAAATACTGTACTCTTTTATTTCATCTATTCTTATAGTTCTTGTTATTCTTTCCAAACTAGGAAATTATCGTAAGTTATTTCAAGTACGCGATTGTGACCTTATTCAACTATCGGGTGATTTAGTCAAGTAGAGCAACGTCTATTTAGATGTTGCTCCTTTTACATTTAAAAGTACTTCTGATAATACTCTTTCCTTAGTCTTCCGCTTAACTGAGCGTAGATCCTAGTGGTTTCACTTTTCTCATGCCCCATAAGGCTTTGTATGACTTCAATAGGAGCTCCATTATTCATCAAATGAGTTGCGTAGCTGTGTCTAAGTTGGTGCGGATGAATCTCTTTATTAATTTCTGCACGATTGGAGATCCGTTTGATGATGTATCGCATTTGGGCGACGCTCTTTTTATGTGGTTGTCTAGCTGTTACAAAAATAGCAGAGTTGTGATCATCACGGCTTTCTATATAGCGTTTCAACCATATGTCGCAACGTGTATTATAATAAACCTCTCTTTCTTTATCGCCTTTTCCTCTAACGGTTGCGGATTGATTGGACGAATTAATGTGGTTCTTTTCCAAAGCAACTATTTCTCCAATTCAACATCCGGTAGAAAACATGAATTCAAAAATAGCTTTTTCCATAGGGGAATGAAAGGATTCACGAAGGTGTTCAATCTCTCGTTCGGTTAAATACTTGAGTATTTGTTTCCCTACTGGGTTCTTTATTTTTGGAAGTTGGATTCTTACTCAAGTAATCTTCTTCATGGGACCAACGAAAAATGATTTCATAAAGCGGATACGGTGTGCAAGACTGGCCGGTTTTAAATGCTTGCCGGATACAGCGAGATACTCTTTCAGTTTATTTGTATCCAGTAATTCCATCTCTACATCCTTAAAATAATCAATTAGTAGCAAAGACTTTAACAGGTAGGCCTTCAACGTTTGTGGCGAAAAGCCCCCTATTCGCTTGTCAGCTTCAAAAGAAGCCCAAGCTTTTAACAGTATCAATTTGATTTCCCCTAAAATAGTAATATTAAAAGGATTACTGCTAGTTTAATAGAATTATAGACATAGGGCGTGTTTTTTACGATGATTTTGGAATTCCTATTTACTTCAAACGTACTAAAGAAAATGAGTAGGTTAGTTGAAAAGGGTTGTTTAACACCTGTTCAACAATCTGGCATTTTGTTTAAGGAAAATCGAGGGGAAAGGAAAAGGTGATTGATTGAGCCTAATTCAAGTTATATATATAGTGCTTATATGGACAATACCTAGTCTGGGTTCTTGGTATTCCTTCAAAAAAATGGAGAAAAAGAAACAGATAGAGCTTATAAAAGAATGGAGAAATCCTTTATCTATTTTAGGTATTATACCTGGTTTTATTGGTTTGCTCGTATATCTTACAGGCTCTGTTGTAGCATCTGACATAAAAGTCTTACGTGATTTGGGAATCGCTTTAGCACTATTTGGTTGGTTTGTAATTTGGGTAGTAGGTCTGATTAAAGGAGAGGAAAGTACCTTTAAGTGTATTGCTATGATATCAATAGGGATTTCCGTACTAATTGCTTATATCTATCTGTTTTAAATAAATAAGAAAGATGGTTAATAAGCGTCTCTGTTCTTACTAAACTAACAGGTGATTTACTTCAAGTAGTGTTAAGGCCTTTTTTTATTGAACTAAAGCGCTTAGTTCAATAATAGAATGAGAATTTTTATCTTGTATTTGACATATAAAGCGTAGTAAAAAAGCCGAAATTTAATCAGCTTTCTGTTTCTTGATTTTAATAACTCTGTATATATTTTTTAAAATCATTGCTGATAATACAAGGATTACAAATACTCTAGAAAATGTGGTGTTTAAGTCGTTGGATAATAATACGGCCATTAATACAAACAAGGATAAGATATATAAAATTCCGTTGGTTACTTCTGATTTAAACATGGTAGTATACCAACTTTCTAAATATTTATTATCTATTATACGTATCTGAAATCAACAAGTTTCAAAAGTTTAAATAATAACTAAGTATCAGTTCGACCATAGTGTGTAATAAAAGAGAAATTAAAGCTAAGATAATTTTAGGGGGGATATCTTGATGAAAATAACTAGAATTGTATTTGCAATAATTGCTTTTTCCTTATCAAGTTATAGTCTGATAAGTAGAGATTTTGATTTAATGCCGATTGTAATGATGTGCTTAGGGACATTTATGTTAGCGTCAGGATTATCCGAACTTCAGAAAGACCGAAAAAGATTTGAAGGGTATTTATTCATTATTGTTTCTTTATTTATTTTCACTGTTACCATAATGGGTTTCTTATTGAACTAAAGAAGCATATTAGCTAAATAAGGCGAACTATAAATACATTTTGAATGAGGGATAGTATGAACTACTACCAAATTATAAAAGAAGTAATTAATGATTGGGACCCAATGTGCCTTTTAAGTTACACATCTGAGGATGAATATGATCCAGAAATAAGTCGCATTGTATCGCACTTACCAACTGCATCTGTTGAAAAATTAGCTGGAGTTATACATGTAGTCTTTGGTGCAATGTTTTCGAGGAGTAGAGTACCTTCGATTAATGATTGTTATCCAAGTGCCTTGAAAATTTGGAACAAAATTTATAATAATAAATTTCCAAATTTAAAAAAACGATATTAATCAAAAAGCAATATTATTCAACTAACAGGTGCTTGTGCGGCCGAGCCTAGGTCGTATCATATAGCGGGTGGGATTCCCGTCGAGAAAGAACTAGCCATTCACTCGTAGCGAGTCTTGGAGGGCTAATGGTAACATTCGCCTTTAAGCGTAGACAGTTAGGTGGCGGGCCGAAAGCCAACTGGTTGAAGGGATTGAGCTCCATAATGTTAGTAAATCGAGAGGGCTGATGCCTTAAGCACAGCAGAAAGCTACATTTTATCCATCGTTAAAGGCAAGAAGGATAAAACCTCTCTGGAGTCAGAGACCTTGGCACGTCACACATTGATATGATACGGCAACTCGGGAGGCCCTACCGGTCTTTTCTTCTTATAGAAGAGTATGGTGTACAAGCGATAATAAGCAAGGAAACCAAATGCCGTTGTAGGGAGTCGGATAGCAGCGTAGTACCAATGAAGTTGGGTAATGCCGATGGAGGAAAGGCTGCTACCAAATGATCACTCTCACTAGGGACACATTTACTACACACAGCGGTAGAAATAATAAATGTAAACTAAACTATTGAGGATAGCAGAATCACCATTTTGTGAAGGATGATTTGGAGGAGCCGTGTGCGTAAATAGCGCAAGCACGGTTCTGTGAGGGGGGTGGAACACAATCTACCGTAAGGTAGAGAGGTTCCCTTCTACTCGACTACTTCAAGAGGGAGTAAAGTCTTTTTCTTACTAAAGTAACGAAGCGTTTTAGTTGAAGAAGTAATGCTGTAAAGTTCGGATCCTAGTTGTGAAATCACCGGTCATGTTATTCAATCAGGCCAGATTGCATAACGATTTTTTACGGGGCAGTTCCAAAAGTCGATATTTGCTCGATTTTTGGAACTACCCTTTTTATTGGTTGAAATCCCTATTTCTTAAATATTTACATGGGGATGGGCTATTTAGATTAATGATGGAGTTAGGACGAATAATATATGATTCGATTCATCACTTTTGTTCAAAAACCGGTGTTTAACATTTGGTGGAATGCGCACGACATCTCCTTCATTTAGAAAGTATTCGGTGCCTTCCAGTTCGACATACGCTTGTCCTTTCATCACGACAGCAATTTCTTCTTGGTTATAGTGTGAATAGTGACTTTCAGTAGTACTTGCGTGTGCATTTAAATCCATTAGTAAGAGTTCAATATGTGCTTTCATGAAATCTGGTGTTAACACATCATAGACAATATGGTCACTATTCTCACGATATACTTTCTTTCGATCATGTTTTCTCGAAATGAGCGAATCCGTATCAATTTCATTAATGAAGAGGGTAAAGAGTGGTACATTTAATGCCTTTGCAATTAGTTTTAGTACACTTAAAGATGGATTTGCTTGTCCTCTTTCTATTTGGCTAATAAGTGAAGTGCTAATCCCAGCATAATCAGCGAACTCACGAATTGTCATACCACTCTTTTTACGATAATTTAATACGGTTTGTCCGAGACGATGATCGTTCATAGTAAAACCCCTTTCTACAATAATGTATGTTTAACTCATTTTGTGCTGACATACTAAACATAGCGAAATAATACTTTTTTCAATTACATAAATATTTTATACTTACCCTTGTACATTATAATAAATTAATTTTATTATTGTAAATAATTATCTAGGAGGACCAGAATTGAAATCTCCTCATATTTCTTACGCACTCTTATTTTTTGGCGTATTCGCATTATCGTCTTCAGCTATCTTTGTGAAATTAGCAGATGCACCTGCTACAATTACAGCATTTTATCGAATGTTTTTTGCAACTGTAATACTTTTTCCATTTTTATTAGTTAATAAAAAGAACCGACAAGAATTACGTTTGTTATCAAAAAAACAATGGGGACTCGGATTATTATCAGGGGCGTTTCTAGCAGCACATTATGTATTGTGGTTTGAATCATTAAATTACACATCTGTTGCAAGCTCGACGGTTATTGTCACATTACAACCACTCTTTTCGATGATTGGCGGTTATTTTTTATTCAAGGAGCGTTTCAGTAAAGGGGCTATAATGGGCTTTCTTGTAGCGATTGCCGGAAGTATTGTCATTGGATGGCAGGATTTTCAAATTAGTGGACTAGCATTATTTGGCGATATACTTGCACTTATTGCGGCAGGCATCATAACAGCTTACTTTTTCATTGGTCAGCATGTACGTAAAAGGCTATCTCTTATCCCATATTCAGTTATTAGTTACGGGAGCAGTACATTGCTTTTAGGTGTTTTTGCTTTTTGTCAGCAAACACCCTTCTTTAATTACTCTGTACAAACATGGTGGTCCTTTATTGGATTGGCGTTTATTGCGACAATTTTAGGGCAAACAATTTTCAATTGGTTGTTGAAATGGCTAAGTACCTCCATTATTTCAATGAGTATATTAGGAGAGACAATTGGAACCTGTATACTCGCGTATTTCATTTTGATGAAGTCATTTCTTTACAACAAGGTATGGGTATCGTACTTATCTTAATCGGTCTAGCATTATTTTTACTACAGAATAGAAATAAAGAATAAATAATAGAGACTAATTGGCGGTACGAGAATAGATTAAATTAAAACACATATTAGAATAATACCTTTTAATTAATAAACGCTCAAAATCTATAAAACTGCATAACAAAAGAGCCTCTGAAAAACCTCTAGGTTCCCCTTTTCTTATTAACTTAATTTTAAGGAAGTATAAAGTGAAGTCAGAACTGTAAAGAATCTATTTGATACTTAAAACTCCTGAGAGGAAGGGTAGGTAGTTTAACAATGAGAAATATTATGATGGAGCTATATTATATTATTTTAGTCACTTGAAAATAGTGAAGAAATTTTATACATATGGGACTTTTTATAGATTTCTTGTTTAATAATATATTATCTATTGCTCCTATAAACACAATATGTTAGATTATATAAATGAACTAAACACAATATATAGTATGTTAACGATGAGAAGGTACCTTTATGGTTTAAAAGGGAATTCGGTAAAATGCCGAAGCTGTCCCCGCAACTGTAAGTGTGGACGACTGTTGGAATAGCCACTGCGAGCAATCGTGGGAAGGCCAACAGGAGAGTGAAACACGAGCCAGTAGACCTGCCTTTTCATCGGTAAGCAACACTTTCTTCGGGGGTTGAGAGGTGGGAGCGAAGGCCAATATCTCGAATGCTTGATATGTCTTGTTGTATCCTACACTTTTAATTTTGAGCGATGTCTCAGCCGAAGATGGCTGTGACATCGCTTTTTTGTGCTCTATTTCAAAGGGGAGTACCACATAAATGATTCAATTAAAAAATAGGAGGAATTCAAAATGACAATCATCTCAAACACTACTAAACAAGAAGTATTACATAATCTAATCAAAGAATTTGGGGAGGAAAAAATTGCTCCTCTTATAAAAACACATGAAAGATGGATGCAAAAGCACCCGGAAGGTACAATAGCTGCTTGGTCTAAGACAATGTCACTGGAAGCATTAAGTTTTCTAGATGAACAAGAAACTTATTGGACCTTTGTAGCAGCAAGAGTGCATTTAGCAGAGGTTTATGAACAAGTAGCTGAGAGAAGAAGCACAACTGCGGATGCAGTGTATACAAAATTTGCTAGTAATGTTCAACTGTTAAGTGAAAAAGGAATTTATGACAAACGTCTTAAACAAGCATACTCCCAGCAAGAATTAGAGCAGCTATCTGAAGTTCTCGTACAGGAAAGAGATTATTTATTTACTTATATCGGCCTCAAAACACTACTGGATCGGTATGTAGCGAAGGACTTTGATAAAACAATTGTAGAACTGCCTCAGGAACGTTGGCTTATTATTGCTATGACACTTATGAAAGACGAGCATGAAAATCGTTTAGAAAAAATAAAAGAATCATATTGGGCAATGAGTAATTTATATATGACAGTAGCAACACCAACACTTTCAAATGCCGGTAAACCTCATGGTCAGCTTTCTAGTTGTTTTATCGACACGGTAGACGATAGTCTTCAAGGTATCTACGATAGCAATACGGATGTAGCGACTCTTTCGAAATTTGGTGGCGGCATTGGTGTTTATATGGGTAAGGTGCGTAGCCGAGGGTCTTCCATTAGAGGTTTTGTTGGTGCTTCAAGCGGTGTACTTCCTTGGATTAAACAACTCAATAACACTGCAGTAAGTGTAGATCAGCTTGGCCAGCGTCAAGGTGCGGTGGCTGTTTATTTAGATGTTTGGCATAAAGATATTTTTACATTTTTAGATCTACGTTTAAATAACGGAGATGAACGCTTGAGAGCTCACGATATTTTTACTGGGGTGTGCTTGCCAGATTTATTTATGGAAAAAGTGGATGCTAGAGAGGAATGGCATTTATTTGACCCGCAAGAAGTTCGTCAGCTAAAGGGCTATTCGTTAGAAGATTTTTATGATGAAAAACGTGGAGATGGTTCCTTCCGCCAAAAATATGAGGAATGTGTAATCGATCATCGTTTGTCTCGAGAAACAGTTCCTGCTATCGATTTGATGAAGCGAATTATGCGCTCTCAGCTAGAGACAGGTGTTCCGTTTATGTTTTACCGCGATGAGGTCAATCGTAGCAATCCAAATAAACATGCCGGGATGATTTATAGTAGTAATCTTTGTACAGAAATTTTTCAAAATCAAAGCGCAACAACATTCGAGTCCATTCAAATAGAGGACGATATAATTGTCACTCGTCGTAAGCCAGGGGACTTTGTCGTATGTAATTTATCGTCTATAAATTTAGGACGAGCAGTTCCAGCGGATGTTTTGGAAAAGCTTATAAAAATTCAGGTTCGAATGCTTGATAACGTGATTGACCTAAACATGATTCCAGTTCCTCAAGCAGAACGGACGAATTCTAGATACAGAGGGATCGGTTTAGGAACGTTTGGATGGCATCATTTACTCGCACTTAAGAATATTCGCTGGGAATCAGATGAAGCTGTAGAGCTTGCAGATGCATTATACGAAAAAATTGCATACTTAACGATTAAAGCATCTGCGGAGCTTGCAGTAGAAAAAGGGGCATATCCATTATTTGAAGGATCGGATTGGCAAACGGGAGTCTATTTTGACAAGCGCGGGTACGAGAGCGAATCATGGAATGAACTACGAGAGCAAGTGAGTAATAATGGATTACGCAATGGTTATTTAATGGCAGTTGCTCCGAATTCGTCGACATCCATCATAGCTGGAAGTACTGCAAGTATCGATCCTATTTTCCAAAAGTCTTACTCGGAAGAGAAGAAGGATTATAAAATTCCGGTTACTGTACCAGATTTGAATTCTGAAACTACATGGTATTACAAATCAGCCTATTTCATCGATCAGCATTGGACACTTAAACAAAATGCTGCACGCGGACGCCATATAGACCAAGGCGTTTCGTTAAACCTATACGTGCAAAATACGATCAAAGCAAAAGAATTATTAGATTTACACTTAGATGCCTGGAATAGTGGACTGAAAACAACTTATTACGTTCGTTCTACATCTGTAGAATTAATAGATTGTGAGTCTTGTTCAAGCTAATGAAAGCTATCATTTGTTATCTAAGCTATAGCGGAAATACCGAGGAAGTCGCGGAACTATTGAAAGAGCAATTAAAAGCTAGCGATATCGATATAGATATGCATAGCATTGGCTATGGAGTGGTACCGAATTTGTTTGAATATGATCTTATTTTTATTGGAACTTTTACTTGGGATAGGGGAAGTACACCAGAGGAAATGAAGGACTTTGCAAAAGAAGTTGGAGGTAAGCCAAATAATGTCTATGTATTCGGCTCTGGCGACACACAGTTTGGCGGAGATGAACTGTTTTGTAATGCTGTAGAAAAATTAGTTAGTTTCTATAACAGTGGTTATCCAGGTTTAAAAATTGAGCAATCGCCAAGAGGTAGCCAGGAGCAGCTGGTAAGTAAATGGTTAGAAGGAGTTTTGGAACATGCAGAAGGCAAAAACATTAGATCCTAGAAATCCAAATAAATCGACAGGAATTTTCAATGGTAGGTCAAGTGGAATATTAAATTGGAACGATATTGCGTATCCCCACTGGCATAAGATGTACAAGCGTTTGTTAGGTAACTACTGGCAGGCAGATGAGATCAATATGTCAAACGATATTAAGCAGTTCGCGAGCCTTAGTACATCAGAACAAGATGCTTATTTGAAGATTATTGGCTTGCTTGCAACATTGGATGCACCTCAAACACGCACTGCTCTGCTATTGTCGTTATACGCAACCGATTCGTCGGTTCAATCGATTATGGCAGTCATAGCGCAACAGGAAGCGGTACATAATGAAAGCTATTCCTATGTTTTATCTTCTATAGTTTCGCTGGATCAACAAAATAAGGCATTCGAATTTGGAAGAACCGACAAAATTTTACTCAAGCGTAATCAAAATATCGCGAAGTATTATAATGACTTCGTAGAAAACCCGACTACAGAAAATATATTAAAAACGCTAACGTACACAACTCTGCTAGAAGGTTTATTTTTCTATTCAGGCTTTGCCTACTTCTATAATCTTGCTAGATACAACAAGATGGTAGGGACTTCTACAATGATCAGCTATATTAACCGAGACGAACTAGAGCATGGTCGATTTATATCCGAACTATTTAGAGCAACACTATCTGAAAACCCAGAACTGAATAACGAAGAAATGATTGAATGGGTATACGAGCAATATAAAGAATCCGTAGAATTAGAAATAGAGTGGTCGCAATATGTACTAGCGGATATTGAGGGAATCAATTTAGAAGAAATGCATGGGTATATTAAATACCGTGCCAACAAAATGCTGAGACTAATTGGGCTTAATGAAATCTATCCCGAATATGTGGATAATCCGATGAAATGGATACGTGCGTATGCAGATAATATTGATGGAACAAAAACAGATTTCTTTGAACAAAAGTCTCGCCAATACGTAAAAGTAAATGCCATTGATAATGGATTTGATGACCTATAAGTAAACAAGCGTCTATGAGTCACTTTTGACTTATAGACGCTTTTTTTAAAAAATACTCTTATGTTGTAGAGGGTAATGTTATGGTTACAATTGTGCCAAACTCACTCGATTTTACCTGAATGTCTCCGTTATGTGCTTCTACAAGTTGTTTTGCTATAGCAAGACCAAGGCCTGTTCCCGAAACTTCAGTAGTTGTATTTGTTCCACGATAGTAACGATTGAATAGATTTTCTAATTCCTCTATCGGAATTCCTTTTCCTTCATCTTTAATAGTTAACAACACATTATCTTTATTTTGTTCAATTATTAAAAGTACTTTTGTTCCTTCCGGTGTATGTTTAATGGCATTTCCTACTAAATTATCGAGCACTCGTTCAAATAGCTTTGGATCAATATAAACTTGTGCACCTTCGTCTCCTATGGGATCTTGGATATCCTTCCAAACAGATTTAGACGAATAGGCTTTTACAAATTCAAATAAGTTAACATTAATCTTTTCTATAGAGATAGCATTGTTTTTTAGTTGATAAGTGTAAGTTAAATCTTCTATTAAAGCATTCATATAGGTCGACTTTTCTTGCATTATCTTAGCAAAGGATCTTACCTCTTCATTTGACCAAGCGTAGTTATCAGATGATAGCATGGTTGAATAACCATAGATCGAACTAAGTGGTGTTTTCAAATCATGTGATAGACCAGTAATCCAGTCCTCTCTTAACTTTTCGGTTTGCATAATTTTTCGCTCATTTGCTTCCTGTGTAAACGCTAAATGGGAGAGTGATTGGTCAATATCTTCGTACACACGATATTTTCGTTTTAATCGCCCGGTTTTATGATTCCTTAATTTCCGATCATCTAAAACTTCATAGTCTTGTTTGGCTAATTTCTCGATACGCTTAAGAAAGTATAAAACAGGACGACCAAATCGACTTCCGATCCAAAAAGAAAACAATATAGTAAAGAAAAAAAGAATAAGATGAAATAATAGAAGACCTATCCCAAACTTTTTCATCCCATCTTCAAATGCAGGTTCGAAAGGGTTATAGTTTGAATTATTGACTCTGACAACAGCAACGTTTCCATCTTCTAATACCTCAGAGGCAATTACTTCTTTTCTTTCAGAGTAATTATGTGAACTGGTTAGTATTTCGATCCCACTAAGAGCAGGATTGGATGGCCCGAAAACAACTTTTCCCCGCTTGCCATCTGGCGTATAAATTTCAAAACTGGCATCTGCTTCTTTTAGTTTCTTTTGTATGTTATTCGATAATTCAGTCCCGTTTTCTTGAACAATCATAGAAAGTAACTGTGTTGCAGGATGTTTTTCGATAAACACAATATACAAGCCGTTACCCTGCTCCCATACAAATGCTTCCTTCGTTTTTGTCATGGCAACGAACTGAGAAATAGTGTAACTGTTGCAACAATCACTACTCTTCTCCGAGCTAGCAAGTACCTTGCCGTTTTTATTGACTAACTGAACTAGTCCTTTGTTTTCATGTGCTGAATCAATTAAGTCTTGGGACAAATGATAGGTCCCATTTGAATCCTTTGTAAAATCTGACTCAAGTTCAAACGCATCTAATTCACGAATATCTGTATAACTATTACTATTCATTACATCATAAACAAAATATACGATAAGTCCAATCGATACAATGAGCAATACTGCATAAAAAACAACAAAATAAGCTAAAAAACGTGTAGTCATTTTTGTAGATAAGCGCATTTTAATGTTCCTCACTTATAAGTTTATATCCTATACCGCGAATAGTTAAAAGAAGTTTTGGATTACCAGGTTGCACCTCAATCTTTTCGCGAAGTTTTCGGATATGAACCATTATCGTATTGTCATCTATAAAATGTTCTTCACCCCAAACGTGAGCATAAATTTGTTCCTTGGATAGAACCTGTCCTGGATGTTCGCAAAAAAGTTGCAGTAAGTAAAAGAGCTTCCCTGCTAAATTCATTTTATCCCCAGCAACAGTTAATTCAGCTGCAGCGACATCTAATTGGAAACGACCGAAGTCAAATACTTGTTTACATGTAGGGGCAGATGAAGGCGATTTATATCGTTTCATCTGCACTTTGACACGAGCAGCTAGTTCCATAGGGTTAAATGGTTTTGTAATATAATCATCGGCACCGTACATAAAGCCGCGAAGCTTGTCTGCATCACTTGCTTTTGCTGTTAGGAAAAAGATAGGTGCATCTGATTTAGTACGTACCTTTTCTGCTAGGTCAAGTCCAGTACCATCTGGTAACATAATGTCGAATATAAATAGGTCATAGTTATATTGTGCGATAAGTGTTTCGGCAGCGATAAAACTCGTGCATACATCTATCTGATGAAATCCTTCTTTTCTTAAAATGATATCTACCATGTCACCAATTGCTTGTTCGTCATCCACAACTAAAATTTTTACCTTTAACACCAATATCCACTCCAAAATTTAAGATTTCTTTAAGGTACGTTTCATACTGATATAAGCTACTTATTTTATACTAACAAATGAGCGATATAAAACTCTAGGAGGATTTCTAGTGAAAATGGAAAGAGTAAGATTGATAGACAGCCTAAGGGGTCTTAGTCTGTTCGGAATACTATTGGCAAATATGCTTATATTTCAATATGGAATGTGGGGGAAAGATGAGATTTCTTACTTCTCTTTGTCAGATCTTGACACAGGAGCATACAAGTTTATAAAAATTGTAGTAGAAGGCAGTTTTATGCCGATCTTTACATTCTTATTTGGGTACTCACTTATCAAATTGGTGGAATCTTTGAGGAAAAAAGAAGTAAAGGCTAGGTGGCATTTAGTTAGACGGTTTATTTTACTTATAATTTTTGGTACTTTGCATGGAACATACTTATGGGAAGGAGATATTTTAGCTTTTTATGGATTTATGGGATTCTTCTTATTCCTCTTTATAAACAGAAAGAAAAAGACTCTTATTATTTGGGGAATTATTTTACTTCTTTTGACAAGTGCAATGGGCTATGGAATAGTGGAAGAAACAAATGAAGAGGTAAAAGAGTTATCCTCTTATATTGTAAAAACAAATGATGTATATACAAATGGCAACTATACAGAAATAATGGATCATAGAAATAATGAAAGTCCACTATTTTTCGACGATGAATTTTTCCTCTTGTTCGTTATGATTTTAGCACCTTTTATGACGGCTCCCTTATTTTTGTTTGGGATGGCAGCAGCAAAAGGGAAACTTTTTACTAGACCTAGTTTGGAACAAAAATGGTATAAAATAGGCGTAGTTTTTTTGCCAATCGGATTAGCGTTAAAGGCAAGTAGTATACTTCTTCTACAAAATGATTGGTCTGCAATATTATTAAATGTCGGTGCACAGTTCCTTTCTCTTGGCTATATTTCTTTATTTGCACTTTTATTTGTAAGCTATTCTAATTCAAACGTATTTCATGGTTTTGAAAGTGTTGGAAAGTTGTCCTTTACGAACTATATTATGCAAAGCGTAATATGTACGACTATTTTTTACGGTTACGGCTTAGGACTGTTTGGAAATCTTGGAATGTTAAATAGTATTATTCTTGGACTTGTTATATTCGTTTTGCAGTGTGTATGCAGTTCCTTGTATTTAAAGAAATTTCAACGAGGTCCACTCGAGGTTATATTAAGAATGGGTACGAACTTCTCATGGAATGGTGCAGTGAAGAAAAGAAAAAAACGTTCGAAAAAATCTAAGAAAACAGAGATGGAAAACACCTTGGTTTAATGTAAACTAAGGTGTTTTTTCTGCAAAAATCTATCGTATTAAGTCCATTCTAAAATTTCAATGCGGTTACCAAATGGATCATTTACATAAATTCTATTTGCTCCAGGTAAATCGGTATCCACGATGAAGTGGACTTCATGTTTCATCAAATGAGTTTTCAATGCCTCTAAGTTCTCGACTTGAAATGCTGGGTGGGCTTTTTTAGCGGGTGAGAATGGCTCTTCAATACCAATATGAATTTGATAATTGCCAAATTGAAACCATACTCCGCCTCTTTTTTTCAAGACTTCAGGCTTTTCTACTTCCTGAAATCCTAAAATTTCTCCAAAGAAATGTTTCGCGATAATTTCTGAACCTTTGGGAGCAGCTAGCTGTACATGGTCTATTGATTTAAAAGCAAATGACATCATAAATCCCCCTTGTTATATTCTATTGTAATCATACGTGAGGCTAGGTCATTTGGAAAATTTATAATTTTTATACAGAAGTATAAAAATTACTTATATAACTGTAAAAAAGCTCCCACCTATTAACAAGGTGGGAGCTCATTCACATTTTCTTCAATATTTTATTCACCGTATTCTGATTGCGTGCCGTGGATGTCATACCAAGTTTTCGCTCAAAGAAAGTATTTGTAAATTTAGTTTGATGATAGGTTTTCGATAGATTAATAATGATATTGCGGCGATTCCATACGATAAATTCATCATCCACAAGGTTTTCGAGGACAGCAAGCTGTTCATCCGACACATCTTTTTCTAAGAACATTACATATACCTGTTCTTTTAAGAAAATGGGATGCTGCTGAATCTCTTCAAACGCGTCCTTCGAACGGACAACAACTGGTATGTCAAAGCCGTAAGTTTCTCGAAGAGTATTCTGCAACTGAAGCACGTCATAAGTTTTATTATCAAATATAACATTCCCAGTTTGTATATAAGTCCGTACATTTTCATAACCCATCTCTTCAAAAAGTAGCTTCAATGACTTCATGTCCACTTTATTTTTAGCACCGAGATTAATACCACGCAGTAAAGCAACAAATGACAATATCCTCACTCCCCAAATTTCACATACTTTTATATTATCGTAAGAGAGTAAGAGAAACAAAATCTATAAACGGAGCCACAACATATTCGAACAGCTTAAAACTAACACAACTAAAAATAAGCTAACTAATGCAAAGTCTACTTTCCCGATGGTAATCACATGAAAATAACTACTTCTTCGATCACCAGTGAAACCTCTCGCTTCCATTGCAAACGCCGCACGTTCTGCTTTTCGTACAGCTCCTGCAAGCATAGGAATCAAAATACGTCGTATGCCAAATAATCTTTGCAACGCATTTTTTTCCTTGTTAGCACCTCTTAATCGATGGGCCTGCCTAATTTGCACAAATTCATCTTTCAAGACGGGCAAAAATTGGTATCCAACCATCACTCCGTAAGCAATTTTGGGTGAGAGCTTTAATTGTTGCATAAGACTTAAAATGAATGTCACTGGATTCGTCGTTAAAGCGAATAATAAGGACAAGCTGGAAAATGCCATCACCCGAAAACTTAAAGATAGAGCATGATTCAATTGTGTTTGGGTAACCTGCAAATTCCAACTGGACCATACAACAGGACCCGATTGATCTTCTGCGAACACAAGTGTAGTCCAAAAATAACCGAAAGCAGTAACAAAAAAAGGAAGCATAAACAACAACCATTTTTTCCAGCTGATCTGGGTGAACAACAATTGTAGCACTAGTACGCCGATCCAAAAAACAAGTGGCGTCCAAGGATCGAAGAAGAATGCCATCGTAAACATACAAATTGTAATCGCCAAAAATTTAATCGAAGGATTCATCTTATGCAAAGCATTCTTCATGACCTATCACTCCTTTCGGGCGGAGTAGGTGATGATCCATTAACAATTGCCTGTCTTCCCATACAGCTTCAGCGTTAAACTTTCCAGTTAATTGGCCATCTTTCATCAATAAAACCGAGTCAGCTAAATAATGAGCAAACTCCATATCATGCGTAACGATCAAAAATGTGGTACCTTCACGCGCACGCTCATCGATTAAATGGAATAATTCGAACAAAGCTGCTGAGTCCTGGCCAGAAGTTGGTTCATCCATTAGAATAATTTCTCTACCATCACAAAGCATTGCTGCAATAGCCACTCGTCGCTTTTGTCCATGACTTACTGAAAATGGATGGGAATCCGCAATAGGTAACAGCTGCAATCTAGTCATCATTTCCATTGAACTTTTTCCACCACCAAAACTAACTTCATCTAACACATTTTGTGTGAGAAATAAAAACTCAGGAGATTGAGGGACATATCCTAAATTTAGAGGTACTACAGTCCCTGTAGTAGGAATTAGCTGACATAATGCTTTCAACAAAGTAGATTTTCCGCTACCATTTGGTCCGGCAAGTACTGTTACTTCTCCATGATTTAATGTGAAAGTAGTTTCTTTCAAAAAAGGCATTGCCTGTACTTTACTAACGACTAGCGAATTATTTTCTTGTGTACTGCTTGTTCGTTTTTCTAATTTAGAAGTTACTTTGCCATTATGCAAGGGAATTTTTCTTTCGAAAAAGTCCTCCCATAAATCCAATCGATGCTCAATAGCTATAATTGTCATCGGTCTTTTTTGTTGTAAATTATCTAACCACTCCACATACTTTTTGGCTGTGAAAGGGTCTAAATGGGAGAGTGGTTCATCTAGTAACAGAATTTCTGGCTCCATTATAAGTGCACATGCAGTGGCAATACGTTGCTTCTGACCACCAGAAAGTTTTTGTATGATTGCATAGCGAAACTCAGTTAAATCGGTTAGAGTCAGTACGTCAGAAATTCTTTTCTCCATTTCATCGCGTTTAGTATGCAAATTTTCAAGTGTAAAAGCAAGTTCTTCTTCAACTGTTTGCATGCAAAATTGTGCATCAGGGTCTTGAAAGACTGTCGCTATGCGATGGTTTATTTCCCCGGGAATAAAGGAAAGGCTCTCTTTCCCAAAAAGTTTTATTGAACCAGACAAAATACCATCGCAATTATCCGGATACAATCGATTGCATAAATACAGTAAAGTCGTTTTCCCACATCCACTTGGACCAGTGATGACTATACGTTCCCCTCGCAAAACAGTAAACGAAAGACCCTCCAGTATCCATTTTTCCTCGTCAGGATAACGAAAACTTACTTTCTCAAATTCGATAACTTCATGCACGAACTTCACCTTTTTTCGATCGAGAAATGGCATATCCACGAAGAGAACCAGTTGCTAGTAGACCATCTGCTACTGCTTTTCCACCGACACCGGCAAGCAAAGCACCACTTACTATACGAATTCCAAGCATTAATGCAACATAACTCGTGCTGAACACTGTAAATCCACCTAGAAAGTATCCATAAGCAAAACTAAAGATTGACGATCCAACACCAGCGAGCATCAGAACCCATAGATCAAAGCGTTTATATCGTGTAGCAGCGAAAACTGCTTCAGCACCTAGGCCTTGGATAACTCCCGAAAGTATTAAGCGGGGTCCTACAGCATTACCTAATAATACTTCAATCGCAGCTGCAATCGTCTCGGAAACGACTGCTGCACCAGGTTTGCGGATAATATACATACAAATAATTGATACTATAAACCAAATTCCAAAAATCCATTCATACGCAATTGGACCGATGAACCCAGCCCAAATATTGCCGACATGCAAGAACAATAGATAAACAATACCAAAGACAACCGCAAACAAGGACATTAGTACAATCTCTTTTAACTTCCATGATTTCAGCATATCAGCGACCTCCGTGAGAAGGGCTATTAAGACTCATAGAAACTGTCATGACCAGATGCTTATGTTTTTCTGAGCGTGCATTCGTGAATGCTTCTTCATAAAACGCAAACACATCGTGTATATCACCATGAATACCACTTGCATAGTGCATCGATTCATTGAATACACCTTGTTCTTTAGCACGATCTACTTCACGATAAATAACGTCCATGTAATTGGGATTATTCATCGGATATAGCGCAAATTGAGAGGAAACATATTGTTTTGTAATATCTGTGTTGGCGATTATATCGCCCTTATCTAGATAGGCATCTCCAGCAGAGTCACCTGGGCAACCAGCAGAGAAAGTGCCAGATAAAGCAACATGTACACCTGTTTTAGCTGCATGTAAAGTTAGAGCTTTTGCTACATTAAACACGTGCACTTGTTTCCCGCGAATGACTGTCGACACATCATCCGTATGCATCCACACATTCGACGTATCCGTCTCCTTCAAAGCTTCTTTAATTACCTTAATAAAATCATTGTTCATCGGATGTAACGAAAAACGAAATCCGATAATTGGGCTTAATCCACATTCCATTTGTAAAACCTCCTAAATTTTTTCATAAAAAAAGGCCACATCCGTGAAGATGCAGTCACTAATCCAATACAAAAATATTAGGAAAGTCACCGCACTTCCTCACGCAGGTATTATCCTGATCGAGTAATAAGGGATCGGAGCTAAAAAGCTCTCATCACAGCCAAAGTGGGCACCCCTAGTGCAGAAAACGGTATGTAGTTTTTTAAAAGACTAGAAAATATGTGCTGTTACGCATATCTATCTAGTTCAGCACCTAGCTCGCTTGAGACGCTTCGGAATTTCAGCAAAGGCATAAGGACGTCTTTACGTGAATTTCTATCCAGAGCCTGCTTCTGCGCAAAGCTTATCGCAAAAGAACATTGTTGAAGCTAACATAGGTGCTCGCACTTTTCTTATGTGCCCAAAGTATAACGTAGCTATTAAAAGATGTAAATATGTTTGCAAAATTTCGTACTTTCGTCCATGATTTGGTTAATACAACAAAGGGGGAAGAAGTTATGGACAAAATATACATTACACGTAAACTACCTGAAGAAATCGTCGAGCCTTTAAGGGCGAAATTTGATGTACATATGTGGCATAGCGAAAGTATTGCGATGACATATGAAGAAATAAAAATAAATGCTAAAGGTGCACATGCTTTATGGACGATGCTATCTGATAATATCGATCGTGCACTAATTGAAAGTCTGTCAAATTTAAAAGTAATTAGTAATTTTGCTGTTGGCTATAACAATATAGATGTGGAAGCTGCAAAAGAACAGGGTATTATCGTAACTAATACGCCGGGTGTATTAACAGAGACAACAGCAGACTTAACATTTGCTTTATTGTTAGCGACAGCTCGAAGAATAACAGAAGTAGAACAAGAAATTCGTTCAGGTAATTGGACGTCCTGGTCGCCAATGCAATATACAGGCATGGATATTTTCGGTGCAACGCTTGGTATTGTTGGGATGGGTCGTATAGGAGAAGCAGTTGCGAGGCGTGCGAAAGGCTTTGACATGAATGTGTTATATCATAATCGATCTAGAAAACTAGAAGCGGAAGAAATGTATGGTTTTACTTATGCTGAATTAGACGACTTACTAAAGCAATCTGATTTTGTTATACTTCTAACTCCACTTACTCCAGAAACAAAAGGACTTATAAGTGAACGTGAACTCAATCTTATGAAGAATACTGCAACAATTATTAATGTCGCACGAGGGGGCATTGTAGATGAACAAGCTCTATTTAACGCATTAACATCTAAAAAAATATGGGCTGCTGGACTTGATGTATTTGAACAAGAACCTGTGCCGTTAGATCATCCTTTGTTGACATTACCTAACGTAACTGTGTTGCCTCATATTGGCAGTGCTAGTATTCGAACTCGTCAAGCAATGATGCAATTGAACGCAAAAGATATAGAAGCAGTGTTAGAAAACAGAGAGCCTCAGAATAGAATTGTATAATACTTAAGCGGTGGTCCTAAAATTTAGTGACCACTTTTTTTATTAATTTATAAAACCAATTATCTCTCATTTATAGAAATTACATTTAATATCCCTTCCTAAAAGTAGAAAATTCAATAAATCCCAGATTGAATCATAATACCTACAAAAAATATCTTAAATTACATAATAAATACCATAACTCTATAACTAATAGTCTGTAAATATAATTCTTATTACTCGTAATTATTGAATAATATACGGTTTTTAACCATCTCTTATTTGCTTCACTTCATAAACTCTAGTAACATGGGAACTCATAAAATAGACGTACCAGAATTTTGGAAATTTGGGGGCATAGTTCTATAATAATATTCAAATGATTAAACTTGAGAAAAAAGGGTATGTATTGGAGGGTAGGACTATGTGTCTATTTTAATAAATAGAGAAAAGGGGAAAAATAATGAGGAAAATTATGTTGTTTATTTCTTTGTGTGCATTTTTAGTACTAGGTGCATGTAGTAGTGAATCTAGCAAAGACAGTATTGAAGTGATTAAATTTGCAGATGCAGGGTGGGATAGTATACGTGTTCACAATAGTATAGCCCAATTAATTGTCGAAGAAGGTTATGGCTATGAAACCGAGGTTACAAGTGGAACTACGGCAGCTACATTGCAATCACTTGAACAAGGGGACATCAATGTTTATATGGAGATATGGACAGATAATACAAAGGAGATTTATGAAAAAGCAATTGATAGTGGAAACATTGTGAAATTAGCAACTAATTTCAATGATAATACGCAAGGACTATATGTTCCAACTTACGTGATAAAAGGGGATAAAGAAAGAGGGATTGAAGCAGTTGCACCTGATTTGAAAACTGTCCAAGACCTAGAGAAATATCCAGATATTTTCCAAGACCCTGAAGACAACACCAAAGGTAGAATAATTGGTGCACCTTCTAGCTGGGCTGTAAGTGAACACTTGGAGACGAAACTTGAAACATATGGCCTTGACGCGAACTACAATTACTTAGCACCTGGATCTGACTCTGCAATAGTAGCAGATTTAGCGGGAGCATATAAAAAGGGTGAACCATGGGTAGGGTATTACTGGTCGCCGACATGGGTAACAGCTAGTTATGACTTAACATTACTTGAGGATACTCCTTATGATGCAGCAACTTGGGAAGAATCTAAAGGAACTGAATTTCCTCCGAATGATGTTGTAATCGCAGTACACAAAGATTTTCCAACGCAAGCAAAAGACGTAACTGATTTCTTAAGCAAATATGAAACTAGTAATGCTCTAACAGAAGAAGCATTAAAATATATGAATGAAAACGAAGTAGAAGCAGATGAAGCCGCACAGTGGTGGATGAATGAGCATGAAGATATTTGGACTACTTGGGTGTCTGAAGAAGTTGCAGAAAAAGTGAAAGCAGCTTTGAAATAATGGTTCATGATCATAGTAATTTAACCATAAAAAGTGAGGTGTATGCGACTGTTCTTTTTGATACAGTCCAAAATGTATGACAGAATTTCCTGAAGTAAGAATTCCAATTGGAGATGTAGTAGAAAATTTCATTGACTTTTTAGCGATGAATTTTGAAGCATTCTTTGATTTTATCTTTGTTATATCTTCTTCCATGATTAAGGGGCTAGAAGCAGGTCTTTTAGCAATCCCATGGTGGATTTTTATCATAATTATCTTTCTTTTAGGGTGGTGCTTTACAAATTTATATGGAGGACTTCTTTTTGGCCTCTTTATATTCCTAATAGGTACATTCGATTTGTGGCCCGAAACAATGACCACTATATCCATTGTGTTAATCTCAGTTATACTTTCTCTTGTAATTGGGATTCCACTAGGAGTTGGGACTGCATTTAGTAAAACAATGTCGACAATAATGAGACCTGTTTTGGATGCAATGCAAACAATGCCAAGCTTTGTCTATTTAATACCAGTAATATTCTTCTTCCCTCTAGGAAATGTTCCAGCGGTTATTGCTACTATTATTTATGCACTTCCACCAGTTATTCGATTGACTGAGCTAGGAATTCGTAATGTAGATAAAGAAGTAGTAGAATCTGCACAATCCTTTGGTTCTTCTACTTCCCAAATGTTAATGAAAGTACAATTGCCCCAAGCTTTGCCTACTATTATGGCTGGTGTAAACCAAACGACAATGATGGCACTATCGATGGCAGTTGTCGGATCCATGGTTGGTGCCCAAGGTCTTGGTGAACGTGTACTATACGCCATAAATCGAATTGATATTTCGCTAGGGTTTGAAGCAGGGATTAGTATTGTATTCCTAGCAATTATTATTGACCGAATTACAGGAGGAATTGCAAACCGCCTTCAGAAACATAGGAGGGATGCAGCATGACAGTAAAACTTAAGGTTGAAAATGTATCTAAAATCTTTGGACCAAGACCTAAAAAAGTCATCCCTATGATTGAAAAGGGTGTTCCAAAGGATGAAATTCTAGCAAAAACGGGGCACACTGTAGGTGTCTATAATGCCTCCATGGAAATTATGGAAGGTGAGACCTTTGTCATCATGGGACTCTCGGGAAGCGGAAAGTCAACGTTAATTCGTTGCCTAAATTTGTTGAACAAACCAACCTATGGAGCTATTTATGTCGATGGAGAAAATGTAGTCGGATATAATAAAAACCAATTAAAATATTTTCGTCAGAAAAAAATTGCCATGGTATTTCAACATTTTGGATTATTTAGCCATAGAACTGTATTGGAAAATATTGAATATGGCTTGGAAATACGAGGAATGTCAAAAACAGAACGTCGAGAAATTGCCCAAAAGCATTTAGAGACGGTTGGCCTAAAAGGATATGAAAATCAGTATCCTGATGAATTATCTGGTGGAATGCGCCAACGAGTAGGAATTGCAAGAGCACTCGCTAATGATCCGGATATTTTACTGATGGATGAGCCATTTAGTGCGTTGGATCCTTTAATTCGACGCGAAATGCAATTAGAGCTGCTTGATATTCAAAACAAATTACAAAAGACAATTATCTTCATTACACATGATGTAAATGAGGCATTTAAAATTGGTGACCGTGTAGCGGTGATGAAGGATGGAAAAGTAGAACAAATTGGCACACCGGAAGAAATTTTGGAAAAACCGGCTAGCAACTACATTTCGGAATTTATTCGGGATATTGATCGCTCTAAAATTCTTCAGGCAGAGCATATCATGTCCAAACCATATGGTTTAGTTTCCTTAAAGGATGGACTTAATGTAGCTATCCAAGTTATGCGAGAAAGTGGTATCTCAAGTGCTTTCGTTACAGATCGCAAACGCCAGCTGCAAGGAATTGTAACGGTTGACCAAGCAATTGATGGTCTGAAAGAGAAAAAAACATTACAAGAAGTTATGTCTACAGAAGTTAAAACCGTACTACCTGATGAATATGTTCAAGATATTATACCGTACGTATTAGACTCGAAATATCCAATCGTCGTTACGGATGAAGAACAAACCATTAAGGGAATCATACTGAGGGTTCATGTATTAGCAAGTCTCATTAGTGAGAGTAACAATGAACAAAACGATGCACAGAAACTTTAACTAGTTTCTGTGTTTTTTTTTTAAAATTTTAAATGTTAAAAGGCGGGAGCTACTTGCTAATACGAGGCCAGTCTTCTCGTTATTTAAGCATCGATGATCATGTTGCAAACTGTTTTTTAGTATCTTTATTCCTCTTAAATAGATATATTTGGTTATTATAAAAATGATAATTTTTTAAAATTTTGCTTAATTTATGACTAAGGAATAGATGTGATATAGTCTAAAGGATAGAGAGGGGTGGAGAATATATTCAATATTAATAACAATAGTCCTGTGAATAATTCATATATGGAGATAAATGGGGAATATTCCGGGTTAATAGTATTATTTTCAATAGTTATTGCAGTGGTGGCATCCTATACAGCCCTGTCATTGAATAAACGAGCGAAAGAAAATAGTTTTTTTCATAAGAATTTCTGGTTATTGCTAGCCTCTCTCAGTTTAGGATTTGGTATATGGTCTATGCATTTTGTAGGGATGGGGGCTTTTTCGTTACCGGTAAATATGAGTTACAATAATATTATTACGCTAATTTCAATTGTCCCAGCTATGCTAGCATCATTTATAGCTTTCTATTTGGCGAATCTTCCACAACGAAACTTTTGGTCTTATACTTTCGCTGGGATTGCAATGGGGACTGGAATTTCCTCTATGCATTATATAGGAATGTATGCAATGGAAATGGATGTTGTTTATACTTATGATCCTTTACTGTTTGTAGCCTCTATTTGTATTGCCATATTTGTTTCTATAATTGCAGTCTACATTTTTTCAACTGTCCAATCCTATAAAATAAATTATATAATTCAGCTTTTAATATCCTTGATCATGGGTTTGGCTATTTCAAGTATGCATTACACGGGCATGGCTGCTATGAACTTTTATATTCCAGAGGGGTATGAATTACACTTAGTTCATTCTCATATGACAGAAATGTATGGACTAGCAGTTATTGTGACAGTGGGAATGGCTATGCTTTTGAGTATATTATTACTATCGAGTTTGATAGACCGTTACATCCAGTACAGAGCAAACTATTATGATGCATTAACTCAATTACCAAATCGCCGATTGTTTGAGAAAAAACTTCAATCACCTAAAGTTTTAGCGGTCTGGCATATACATGATTTAGAATATATTAATAGACAGTTTGACTATTCCTTCGGCGATGATGTGATTCTTGCTTTAGTACATCTCTTCAAGTCTAGAACACCGTCAAAAACAGAGATTTATCGAATTGAGGGGCATCGCATTGCTCTACTAACTAGGGATGTGGATAGTGCAAAACAACTAATAGAGGCTTTGAAGGAAATATCAGATGTTCTTCGTCAACCTATACTCGTAAAGGATCAAGAAGTTTTTTCATATGGCGTATGTGCAATATCTGAGACAGATCATTTGGGTGATGCTTCTAATATTTATACAAATGTTCTAGCAGTTCTAAACTATCCATCCATTACGTATAATCATGATATTGTTTACTATGACTCTAATATTCATACGTATACATTTGAACGCGAAATAGCAGAAGACATAAACCGAGCTATGAGAGATGATGAATTGTTTCTTGTTTACCAGCCGAAGGTTCGTTTAAATTCACAAAACATTGTAGGGCTTGAAACATTATTAAGATGGGACCATCCGAAGTATGGAGTTCTATCACCAGCTGTTTTTATTCCTATTTTAGAGGAATATCATCGTATGATTAAAGTGACGGATTGGATAATAGACAGAGTGTGTCAACAAATAGCTAAATGGGAACAACAGGATATTTCCTTTCAGCAAATTGCTATTAATATACCAGGCGAGTATGTAACTTCACCGCTACTATTAAAGGTATTAACACAGAAACTGAATGACTATGGTCTGGAACCATCGCAAATAGAATTAGAAATAACAGAGAATAGCTTTGTTGAGAATATGGAAGAAGCTATGCGTGCGGTAGGAGCATTTAGAAGAGAAGGCTTCTCTGTCGCATTAGACGACTTTGGTACCGGAGTATCATCACTTTCTTATTTAAAGCAAATGCCGATATCAACCTTAAAAGTAGATAAATCTTTTATAGATGATGTGCCGACCTCTGCTAAAGATTCAGCTATTATCCAAGCTATTGTTACATTAGGTGAATCTTTAGACTTAAATGTAGTCATCGAAGGAGTAGAAACAAAGGAGCAAGTAAATTTCTTAACGAACACCAGTAAAAATCCAATTTTTCAGGGATATTATTTTGCAAAACCGATGAAACCTCATGACCTTATCAAGTGGTATCTAGAAACCAGAATGGAAGATTGAAATCTTTCCATTTATGGTTTTTTTTAGATGAAGTATATACAAAACCCATAGAAATAGGTTTTGATCTTAAAGAACCGGGTATGTCATTCTCTTGGTTTTTCTTAAAAGATAAGAAAATATATAAAAATGTCCAGTAAACACCGCGTTCTCGACACTTTCAAGAATAATAATCCTGCTGATTTACGTATCAGGTGGACTTTTTATCATATAATTCTCGTTTATTTAGCTGGTCCTGTTTCGAATTACCAGTTTTGTACATAAAAAGAGGGAAGTGATACTATAAAAGTATAGGAGGTGCTATTGAAATGTCTGAGCAAAACCCTATTTCAAAAATCGATATGAAGGCTCTTATCCCTTTAATCAGTAAGGAATTCAAAAAATACTTTACCAAAAATATTAAAGCTTTATATCATTATACAAATTTAGAAGGAGCGCAAGGAATAATTAGCAATAAAACCTTTTGGGCTTCGCATATAAAGTTTATGAATGACTCGAAAGAATATAGTCATGGGTTAGAGGTTTGTGAAAGTATCGTACAAAAGCTCATTCAAGAATTACCGGTAGAAAATCCTAGAAGAGCTTATTTAGAAGAAGTTTTTACGATTCTAGAGGAACAGGATACGGATATTTTTGTAGTGTCATTTTGTGAAAGTGGAGACCTACTAAGTCAGTGGCGAGGATATAGCAGAAGTCAGCATGGAATCTCTATTGGCTTTGACTTTTCATCCTTATTTGATGTTTCTTTTCATTTAAGTGAAGAAAACTTTTTTCCTAGAAAGGTCATATACGATCATAAGCTACAAGAAAGAATTATTCGCAGAATTATAAACGTCTCGCTCCTTAGCTTAGAGCTAAGTGGAGTGAAACCACAGTTCTCTCCAAAGGAAGTGGCAAGAACGATTGGATACTTTCTCCCACTGTTTAAACATGCTACTTTTTCAGAGGAAAAGGAATGGCGAATTATTGTGACGAACTCCAAGAGTATGTCGTATCAGCATGAACTCAAATTCCGTGCACGAGATAATATTATTTTGCCATATATTGAGTTAGAGACGCATAACAAAGTACTTCAAAATGACAATAGGCTTCCTGTCAATCAAATCATTATCGGTCCTTCCGGAACCAATGAATTCACAGCAAGAAGTATCAATTATTATTTGAAAAATGTAGGATACCCAACTGTTCCTATTAAACTATCGCATATTCCTTATCGTTAATAAGGAAATTACCTTGAACCCAGATGTAGGTATTTCAAATAATCAGCTCGATATTTATTAATACTAATAAATTGAATTAAATTTACATAAATACAAGTAGGAAAGTTATTTTATCACTGAAAATGCTTATCTGAAAAGACTCGGGCTGTAACTCGGGCTGTAGTAATTAGGTGATGAATAGGAACAGATTCTTTTTTTATAACAAAGTGAAACCTATTACAATGTAAAAGCGTAAAAGTGTTATTAAAATAAAAGGAGAATGTATATGTCATTTTTCAATAAAGTATTAGCAAGTGTAGGGGTTGGCGGGGCTAAAGTAGACACGAAACTAGAAAAATCAGAGTTTACTGCTGGAGAAATCATGCAGGGTGTAGTGGAAGTCAGTGGCGGAAATTTAGAACAACAGATTGATGCGATTTACTTAACGGTAAATACAACATATATTCGTGAATCGAATGATCGAAAATACACGGATGTAGCGGCCATTCAAAAATTTAAAGTTACTGAGCCCTTTACAATTGGAGCAAATGAAAAGAAAATAATTCCCTTTTCGCTAACGCTTCCTGAAGATGCACCAGTCACTTATGGTAACACCCGTGTATGGGTTAGCACAGGGTTAGATATCAAAAATAGTGTAGATCCTACAGATAAAGATTATATTAACGTACGACCAACAAAACTAGCTACACATATTTTAGAAGCGATTGAACAACTTGGATTTAAATTACGGAAAGTTGAATGTGAGAAAGCCTCTTATAAATTAGGCAGTCAATATCCATTTGTACAAGAATTTGAATTTGTTCCGGTCAGCGGTGCCTATAGATCAAAACTTGATGAGCTGGAAATCCTATTTCTGTCCCAGTCCTCCCAATCAGCTGACATTTTAATGCAGGTTGACCGAAGAGCAAGAGGGCTAGGTGGACTGTTAGCAGAGGCATTTGAAATGGACGAGAAATTCATTCGATTAACGATCAATGCACAAGACATACCGACTATTAAAGACAAACTACAACGAGCAATTGGGATATAGCACTTTATTCCTTCTAACTGCATATAAAATAATAGCACCTCTAACTATTTCAAATGGTTGGGGGTGTTTTTTTAATAGTAACTAAGGGCTTAACAGGCTGAAGCCGTGCCCACGGAAAGCGTCCGCTCGGAGCGGGTGTCTTTTTGCCTGGTTTTATTGAGGTTTTTTGCTTGTTTTCAAATACATTGACACTTTAACTAACCAATGGTTATAATATAACCACTGGTTAGTTAAAGTGAAAAGAGGATCCGTAACATG
The DNA here is from genome assembly GCF_038003165.1 of Psychrobacillus sp. FSL K6-2365. Lineage (NCBI taxonomy): Bacteria > Bacillati > Bacillota > Bacilli > Caryophanales > Bacillaceae > Psychrobacillus > Psychrobacillus sp. FSL K6-2365. The sequence continues at coordinate 280,868 of NZ_JBBOOO010000001.1, forward strand.
AAGAGTAAACAGGAGCAACGTTCAGAAGAAACGAAAAAGTTAATATTGGATTCTGCAGCAAACTTATTTGCGAAAAAAGGGTATGATGCAGTAACAATACGAGAAATTGCAAAGGATGCTGGCTGTTCACATACAGCGATATATCTATATTTTAAAGACAAAGAAACATTACTTCACCAGCTATCTTTGCCGCCATTGAAAGAGCTACATCAAAAAATGCAGGGTATTTCAAGGGGAGATTCAATATCATCGGAAAGTAAGCTTAAAGAAATTAGTTTAGAATATATTTTCTTTTGTTTAAAAAACCGTAATATGTATGATATTTTTTTCAATGCGAAATCCTCTAGGGTGGATGAAAAGCCTGAATTACAAATCAATCAACTTCGAATATCGATATTTGAACTATTGAAATCTACCATTCAAGAAAATCTCTCCATTTCAAATGAGGAACAGCTTTTAGCATTTTCTCGAATTTTATATTACCAACTGAATGGAGTATTAAGTACATACTCCTATCAGCATGAACCGCTCGATGTACTAATGGAAAGATTGATACCTACGTTTAACCTTTCGATAGAAGTTTTACTTATAGGCTTTCAAGAAAAATTAAAGTAAGGGGCAATGACGATGAAGGTGAAAAAGATTTCTGAGCATATATGGAGTTTGAAAACATGGATGATCATTCCTATTCATGTATGGGTAGTAGCTGAAAAGGAAGGTATCACATTAATAGATGCAGGAATGCCGATGATGACAAAAGGAATCATTAACTTTATGGAACAACTAAATGTCGGTCCTTTACAGAGAATCCTTCTAACACATGGACATTCAGATCATGTCGGGGCAGTAAAGGGAATTTTGAAAAAGTATGAAGTCCCAGTGTATGCACATCCAGTAGAAATCCCCTATATGCAGGGTGAAGTCGTTTACCCAAAACGTAAAAAGTTGGAGAATAATCTTCCGAAAACAATTGTTAGTCCTTTATTAGAGGACGACCTAACAAAACTAAAGAAAATGGGGGCACTTACCCCGTATTTCACCCCTGGTCATTCCCCAGGTCATGTCGTGTATTACCATGAACAGGACCAAGTATTGTTAGCTGGTGATTTGTTCACTTCTAAAAAAGGAAAGCTTAAGCAGCCTATGGCTACTTTCACTGCAGACATGGAGCAGGCTGTAGCAAGTGCTAGTATAATAAGCCAACTAAAGCCAAAACAACTAGAAGTATGTCACGGAAATACTGTGTTTCAACCTTCCGATCAACTAGAGGAGTACGTAAAAAGTATGGAGAGAAAGCTAGGAGGTCAGTAGGTATGATGGTATTCAAATATACGGTATTTGGATTGTTTTTTGCTATGGAACTTTTTGCGCTTGGTGCTTTTTCTTACTGGGGCTTCCACATGAACAAAGGCTGGTTCATCAATACTGTATTTGGAATAGGAACACCACTATTAGTCGCAATATTTTGGGGGATTTTCATTGCTCCGAAAGCTACTTTCGCGGTGACTATTCCTATTCGAATATTGCTTCAAATAATAGTATTTGCACTTGCAACCACTGCACTATTTGCGACAGGAAAAAGTAAACTAGCAATTATTTTTGGTTTTGTTGTTTTAATAGAAATGATTTTAATGTACTCCATAGAGGAATGAAAATGTTAAAGGCCAAAACTATTATGTTGTGGTCTTTTTTAGGTTCCATGGTCTAGTATGTCTGGTACGTCGAACGTAACTGTTGCAAGTGTAAAGAAGGAAATATTGGAAGTCCTGTAGAATTAAAGAACATATAATAGAAGAAAAGAGTGAGTTATTATTTGGTGGAATGGTGGATTTGTTGAAAGTGTAATGATTCTTATTGGATGGATAATAATTGGATTAATAGCCTCACGTTTATATAAAAGGCAATTAGAAAAGCCTGTGTTTTGGAAAGTAATCATAATTATTCTCGCAGGTTTTTTTACGTTTTCAATTAAATTGGATGTTTTTGGTCAAGTAGCCCAGATTTCTATTCTTCCCCTTGGAGTATGGATATTATATGCGTTGTTAAGTAAAAATAAAGAAACCTGGCAAAAGTATCGAATGTTTGCATGGTTGGGATTTGGAGCTAATTTTATTAATACTCTTTGTGGTTGGAATACTGATAAATTATCTACTTTATCCGCCAGGTGACCCAAGTACATATATTTCAAATGTGGAGGATGCCTATATTATTAATACTCATCCAACGGCACACGAAAGCACTATTCTTAAAGAAAACGTAATAGACTTAATACAAGATGCTAAGCAACAAAATTACTTCAGTGATAGTTGGTACAACGAGACAGTCATGGAATCAGATAAAACAACTGAACGCTTTCCTTATATGCTAGAGAATACACATCCAAAATGGGGAAGTGGACTTCATACTACTGTTTATCTAGAGGAAAAGGGTAAAGGGTAAAGGGATATTAATAACTACACAGGATAAGCAATACTATTTTCAGACGGAGCATCCCTTGTTAGAGGAGGGGAATAAATGAAGAAGCCAAAATTACTTGTATTTATAGTAATTGGTACTATTATACTTTTTGTTAGCTTCTGGTACTACACTTCGGAACCAACCTCGTTTCCTGCGGACGATCAACTAATTGAAGAGATGAGTAATAGTTTTTCGATAGTTTCTAATAGTGTAATTCAAGATACTGTTTTTTTAGATGATCGCCACGTGTTTGTTCCCTTTATTGCAGAGCATGAAATGTATGGGTTTAGTTTATGGGAGTGGAACAATCGTAACTGGCATGAGGTTTTTGTATCGACAGATGGGGATATACGTGTTTGGAAGATAAATAGTAAAGACCCGACAACTTACCATGCTGTTTGGAACTACCCACCTCAGGATCAAGTGAATTATATGAAGTTCTACTTAATAAATAAAAGAGGATTTGAAGTTAATTATGATGAAGTACACTACGAACCAGGTGTGCAACTAGAGCAAGAGATTACCTTATCAGAGAATCTTTATGGAAGTATGAAACTTTCTAAGGAGTGGACTTCTGTAATTAATTCGTTAAACGTTTCTCCAACAGCCGCACCGTATTATTTTGGTTGGAACACATACAATAGCTTGGATCAAATTACGTATCCTGAAGGAAATGAAAATGGACTTTCTTCCTCAGGGGGAGGTACACATATTGAGTTTACCCATTTCTTAGAGGAATCTGAACTAGACTAGAATTTGTAATGAATAAAATTAGAATAAAACATACTAATGCAAGCGCTTGCATAATTATTGCGGAAAGATTAAAATAACTCTATTAAGTTACATTTAGGGCGGTGGAAAAATGGGCGAACAAATGAATCTTTGGTGGAAAAAAAGTGTTGTTTATCAAATATATCCAAGAAGCTTTATGGATTCGAATGGTGATGGTGTTGGAGATATTCAAGGGATTATTTCCAAGCTAGACTACATTGAAAGGCTAGGTATAGATGTTATTTGGTTAAGCCCTGTCTATGATTCCCCAAATGATGACAATGGCTATGATATTCGAAACTATCGTACGATTATGCAGGAATTTGGGACAATGGAAGATATGGAAAAGCTCATAGAGGAAGCCAAGAAACGCGGAATTCGTATTGTGATGGATTTAGTTGTTAACCACAGTTCTGATGAGCACGAATGGTTTGTGGAGTCGAGAGCTTCCAAAGATTCTAAGTATCGAGATTACTATATTTGGAGAGATGGGAAGGCTGATCATCCGCCTAATAATTGGGAATCCGTTTTTTCAGGTTCTGCTTGGGAAAAAGATGAGCTGACGGATTCCTATTATCTTCATTTGTTCTCCAAGAAGCAGCCAGATTTAAATTGGGAGCATGAGCCTCTTAGGGAGGACGTGTACCAACTCATGATTTATTGGCTAGAAAAAGGGATTGGTGGCTTCCGCATGGATGTCATTAACTTTATCTCGAAGGATATGAGGCTACCTGATGGTGCTGTTCAACCAAACAAATTATATGGAGATGGAAGCCCGTATTTCATGAATGGACCGAAAATACACTCTTACTTGAGAGAGATGAATGACAAAGTGTTGAGTAAATATGATGTGGTCACTGTTGGAGAAATGCCTGGAGCAACAACTGATGCTGCACGTATTTACACTAATCCAGACAATAACGAAGTAAATATGGTATTTACATTTGAACATATGGATTTAGATAGTGGACCAAATGGAAAGTGGGACGTTCAACCATTAAAGCTAATTGAGTTAAAAAGAAATTTAGAAAAATGGCAGCATGGTCTTCATAAAGTGGGCTGGAATAGCTTATATTGGAACAACCATGATCAACCACGGGTAGTGTCCCGTTTTGGTAACGATGGAGAATACCGGGAGCTTTCTGCTAAAATGTTAGCGATTTGTCTACATATGCTACAAGGCACCCCGTATATTTACCAAGGGGAAGAGCTTGGAATGACAAATGTGGAATTCCCGAGTCTGGACGATTACCGAGATATTGAGACATTGAATATGTATAAAGAAAAGATGGAGCAGGGAATTTTGCATGACGACATTATGTCTAGTATTTATGCAAAAGGTCGGGACAATGCAAGAACTCCTATGCAATGGACACCAGATGGAGGTTTTACGACAGGTGCTCCGTGGATCCGAATGAACCCCAATACAAAAGAGATAAACGTCGAACAAGCTATAAATGATTCTTCTTCTATTTTTTATACGTATCAAAAGCTAATAAAACTCAGAAAGCAGCACGATATTATTACAAATGGTAGCTTTCAACTTTTACTTGCTAATCATCCAAACTTGTTTGTTTATAAGAGGCAGTCTGCTGATGAAGAGTGGTTAGTTGTTACAAACTTTTCTGATCAAACTGAACAACTAGAATGGAAAATCTGTGACGTGCCATCAAAATCACTTGGACTCATTATATCGAACTATGATAAGGTACAGATAAATGAAAAAATAGTAGAAATTCGTCCATATGAAGCCTTTGTGGTCGCTTATAAAAAGGAGATAGAGAATTGAAAAAAGTACTGGGAGTAGACATTGGGGGAACGAAAATACGAATGGGTGTCGTAAATGAACAGGGTGAAGTTCTAGTTGATAAAACGATACCAACTGTGTTGCCTTTATATCCTTACTTAGAGGAGCAGGTTCTTGCTATGATGAACGATGTTCCCGACATAGCTGGAGTGGGCATTGGAACTAGGGGGATGGTAGATGCAGCGACGGGTGTCATCACGTTTGAAAAAGAAATGCCAGGATGGCAAGGGACGCCAGTAAAAGCATTACTTGAAGCAGCAACAGGGCTCCCCGTGGAGATAAACAATGATGCCAATTGTGCTGCTCTAGCAGAAGCTAGACTTGGTGCAGCAGCAGGATTCAATCAAGTAGTTTGTCTAACAGTCGGAACAAAACTGGGAGGGGGCATAGTACTTGATGGAAAAGTGATGAATGGGAAAAACGGTGGTGGTGGCGAGGTTGGTCACTTAATATTATATCCAAATGGTATAGTATGCGGTTGTGGCAGACCTGGCTGTAGTGAAGAGTATGTATCTGGAACAGCTATCAAGAGACTTATCCAAGAGGGAAATGTTATCAATGCGGAAACCAATGAATTCGCGAAGCCTCATGATGTATTCCGTTTAGCTGCCAATGGGCATGCCGGAGCAATAGCGGTTCGAGAGCGTTTCCTTTCTGACTTTGCGATTGTTATCTCTAGTCTTCAAGCAGTCCTCGATATGGATTGTGTTGTTATAGGAGGTGGAGTATCTGACTCTGCTGATTTCTGGTGGGAAGAGCTTCTAGCAAAAGTTGAACCATTGAAGCTAAAACCCGTTCAAGTGAGCCGTGCAACTTTTGGCAATGAAGCAGGAATGCTAGGAGCAGCGATGCTTGTAATAGATTCAACAAAATAAGTAAAAAAGTGTGCATATATCATGCACACTTTTTTTGTTTATAAAAAGCTGTAAAAAAATGCAAATAATCTTTTTTTTACTTGCATTAAAAAAGGTTAGAGCATATAATAATGTTAACAGTTAACTAATTGTTAATTAAAAAGAAAAAGTCATAAAAAATATTAACATAAGTTTGTAACAAGACAGAAGGGCAGGTAGAAATAATGGGAGAATACAAGACGGAAGAAGAAATGCTGGAGAATTACGATACAAACAAATATGAAACACCAGGAGGTTACACTAGCGATATTGCCGTATTTACTATCATTTCAACTGAATTAGAAAAACACAAACCACCAGTAAAAGAATTGAAGCTGATGTTGATACAGCGAGCAGTGAAGGATGCAGAGGGAGAACCCAATGTAGAAGGTGGTAAGTGGGCATTACCAGGCGGATTTGTTCAACCAGATGAAACTGCATTTGAAGCAGCCTCCAGGGAGTTAGAAGAAGAGACTGGAGTAACAGAACTCAAGATAAAACACTTCGGCACCTACGACAAACCTGGTCGTGACAAACGCGCTTGGATTATCTCCAATGCGCATTACGCTATCGTACCTGAAGATCAATTAATCAAACGCAAAGCAGCAGACGATGCATCAGATGTTCAATTATTCACGGTAGAAGAAATTGACAAGTTGGATCTTGCTTTCGACCATGAACAAATAATCAGTGATGCAATTTGGATTATTAAAAAAGATATGGCCCTCACTACATTAGCAAAGAACTTTTTACCAAATGAATTCGTGTTGTCGGAATTACAAGGCGTATTATTAACTGTATTAGATGACCCATGGATTAAACTAGACGCTCAATTTTTTAGAAAAGCACCGTCTTTACCATTTATAGAAAAGGTAATGGTCAAAGGGGAGTTAAAAAAATCAAATAGATGGTCGAAAAACAAGGCACAGTTATATCAATTTACCGACTTTGATCCTTTCGTTTCCATCTATAACGCAAACTACTAAAAAGTTAATGATTAACAGTTAGGCAGTTAACAATTAATGAATGAAGGAGCGGATGAATGATGAAAAAAGCATTGATAAACATTGATTACACAGTGGATTTTGTTGCAGACAACGGTGCATTAACTTGTGGTAAACCGGGCCAGGACATTGAGGGAGCTATTGTACAGGTAACCGAAGATTTTATATCGAATGGGGAATTCGTGGTGTTCGCTATAGATACACACCAAAAGGATGACAACTACCACCCTGAATCTAAGTTATTTCCCCCTCACAATATAGATGGAACCAAAGGCAGAGAGCTGTTTGGCAGACTCAAAGAGCTATACGAAAATAATAAAACTAATGCTCAAGTCTACTGGATAAACAAAACTAGGTATTCTGCGTTTGCTGGTACAGACCTAGAGTTAAAGCTTCGGGAAAGACAGATTACAGAAGTTCATCTTGTTGGTGTATGTACTGACATTTGTGTGCTTCATACAGCAGTGGACGCTTTTAACAGAGGGTTTAAAGTAGTCGTTTATAAAGATGCTGTCGCAAGCTTCAATCAGCTAGGTCACGAATGGGCTTTAGGTCATTTTCAAAATAGCATAGGTGCAGAGATTAGATAGAAACAAGTAGCTGTTACTTAATGGTATTAAAATGAATTGGAGGGTTTAACATGACGAAAATTTATAAAGATGATGGCTTTGCATTACACACCGACCTATACCAAATCAATATGGCAGAAACTTACTGGGAAGACAATATACACAACAGAAAAGCTGTTTTTGAAGTGTATTTTAGAAAACTACCATTCGGGAACGGATATGCGGTGTATAGCGGCCTTGAAAGAATTGTCGAATACATCTCTAACTTCCAGTTTACCAAAAGTGATATTGAGTACCTTCAATATGAACTGGGGTACGAAGAAGACTTTTTAGCGTATCTTCAAACGCTGAGATTCACTGGAACGATTCGTTCAATGAAAGAAGGAGAATTGGTCTTCCATAATGAGCCTATGCTACGTATCGAGGCACCTTTAGCAGAAGGGCAATTGATTGAAACAGCTATACTAAATATTGTCAATTATCAAACGTTAATCGCCACAAAGGCTTCTCGAATGAAACAAGTGATTGGTGATCAAACCGCTATGGAATTCGGAACTAGACGCGCTCAAGAGATGGATGCAGCTATCTGGGGAACAAGAGCAGCCTTTATCGGAGGATTTGAAGCAACTAGTAACGTAAGAGCCGGGAAATTATTTGGTATTCCTGTATCTGGCACACATGCTCATTCAATGGTTCAAGCTTATCGAGATGAATATACCGCATTTCACAAGTACGCAAAAAGACATAAAGATTGCACCTTCCTAGTGGATACCTATGACACATTAAAATCAGGGGTTCCTACTGCTATTAAAGTAGCAAAGGAGCTAGGGGATAAGATCAACTTCAAAGCGATTCGACTCGACAGTGGTGACTTGGCTTATTTATCAAAAGAAGCTAGAAAAATGTTAGACAATGCTGGTTTTGAACAAACAAAAATCGTAGCATCTAATGACTTGGATGAATATACTATTTCTCAATTAAAGCATCAAGGAGCTAAAATTGATGCATGGGGAATCGGTACTAAATTAATTACTGCCTATGATCAAGCTGCATTAGGAGCAGTTTACAAACTGGTATCCATTGAAGATAATCATGGGGAAATGGTAGATACCATTAAGATTTCGGGGAACCCAGAGAAAGTTACCACACCTGGACTTAAAAAGGTCTACCGCATTATCAATTTAACTAGTAATAAGTCAGAAGGTGATTACATCGCTATGGATGATGAAAAACCAGAACAAGAAGAAAAATTGAAAATGTTCCATCCGGTTCATACGTATATCAGTAAGTTCGTGACAAATTATGTAGCAAAAGAACTTCACTACGATATATTTATTGACGGTAAACTGGTGTACGAATTGCCGGGAATCTTAGAGATCCAACAGGACGTAAAAGAAAACCTGTTGTTCCTATGGGATGAATATAAACGACTTCTAAATCCTGAGGAATACCCAGTCGATTTAAGCCAAAAATGTTGGGATAACAAAATGGCTAATATTGAACAGGTGAAAGAAAAAGTAGAAGAGTTGAGAACGCGATAAATTATGGCGACTTGAATAATATATGCTCTAGCGTGTCTGTCTCCTTCACATTGAAAGAAGCTTTTCAGTTCTATTGAGAACTTATGGATAAACAGCACAACTAATTTTGAATACTTGGAGGAAACCGTATGGCTAAAATAGGGATTTACGGGTCATCTTTCGACCCTATTACAAATGTACATCTTTTTACAGCGAGCACCATAGCGAATCGTTGCAAGTTAGATAAGGTCATTTTTTTACCTTGTTCCAACAAAAGAAAAGACAAAACGATGAAAACAGAGGATGAACATAGGTGGAATATGCTGAAAAAGGCTATTGAATCAGACGAAAAATTCATTTTAGATGATTTTGAAATGAAGCAAGATGCATGGAAAATATCTACCTACGAGACGATGGAGCATTTAAAGAAAATATATCCAGAGGATGATTTATATTTCATTATGGGAGCAGACTTGTTAGTAGATATCGGGGATGGTAAGTGGGGTAACGCAGACAAATTGGTGAGTCAAAATAAGTTCATTGTCATGGCTAGAGATGGTATTGATATGTTGAAAGCTATAAGTAGTTCTCCTTTGCTACGCAATAACGACGATGGAAGCACTTTTCACTTAATTGATAAGGGTATCGCCATGGAAATCAGTTCTACCTATATTCGTGATGAATTTGCTATAGGCGGGGAAGCGAAATACCTCTTACCGACAAGTTGCTATAACTACATTAAAGAGAATGAACTTTATGGTTGGAAAAATTCGACCGTGGAAAATTAGATAAAAATAATTTAATAAGGTAGGGCTATGTTGAGATACGTGGTTACTTTGTACAGAAAAATGAGCTTGATGAAACATTTCCGAGTTCATTTTTTCTTTACTTACTAAAGCATGTAGATACCCTTATTTTCAAGTGCCTTCAATATAGAAGCAGAATAGCTCAAGAAATTGTATCTTCGAGAGCTCCTACTGTGAATAGGAAAGTAGCTTTTCTTTAGTTATCCAAAAATGCACTTGCCTGTTTCTAAGAGTTGTAGGAGAGCGACGGACAGACAAACCCCATAAGATGACCGATAAAAGGGATGCTGGTTAATGTCATCATCAACCAGCATCCCTAAAAATTCACTCAGTTATAATACTGCAAGTCTGTCCACAGCCTACTGAAAACGGTAGAAACAGATTTCGTCTTTTTGAACATTTTTTCTTGTATAGTAACAGAAAGGGGGGATTAAGTAGTGGTTCCCCTACCCACCATTAATAACCTGGTTTTTTAAGGATTTTGAAGATATTATTCTTGTAATCTTCCACACCGGGTTGATCAAATGGATTAATATCTAATAAATATGCACTATAGGCACAAGAAATCATATAGAAGTACAACAAATGACCAATATGCTCTTCGTCGATTTGCTCGATGGACAAGGAAACCTGTGGTACCCCGCCAGCTAAGTGAGCGCTAGCAGTTGCTTCATGGCAGGCATGGTTGAACTTGTGAAGTGTTAATCCACTTAAATAGTTTAATTCGTCGCCGTCGTTCTCTGCTTCAAAAACAGTTAGGTCCTCATTCGTTTTTTCGACAGTTAAAAACGTTTCGAATAACATGCGTTTTCCATCTTGAATGTATTGTCCTAATGAATGCAAGTCCGTCGAATAGACAACGGATGCTGGGAAAATCCCTTTACCATCTTTGCCTTCACTTTCACCGAACAATTGCTTCCACCATTCTTGTATATATCGAAGTTTTTCATCAAAGGTAGCCATAATCTCAACCGGGTATCCTGCATCATATAAATGTTTGCGGATAATAGCATACTGAATAGCGCTATTGGTTTTTGTATCTACTGTACTGAATTCCTGTTCCGCATTTCTAGCCCCGGCAATTAATTTATCGATGTTATACCCTGCAGCTGCAATAGGTAGTAAACCAACAGCGGTAAATACTGAATATCTTCCTCCTATGTCATTTGGCACGACATAGCGCTTATATCCCTTTTCTATCGCAAGTGATAGAAGTGCACCTTTTTCTTCATCAGTTGTCACGATAATACGAGATGTTGCCTGATCTCCATAGCGTTCTTCCATGTATTGCTGTAAAAATCGGAATGCTAAGGCTGGCTCAGTTGTTTTACCTGACTTAGAAATGACATTTAATGATACTTCTTTTCCATCTAAGTAAGACATCAGTTGCTTCAAATATTCCCCACTAACCATATGACCAGCGAAAACAACTTCCAAACCTTCTTTTTTCTCGAATGGTGATGATAGTGCTTCTATCACTGCTTTGGATCCTAAGTATGATCCACCAATTCCAATAACGACTAGCACATCCGAATTAGAACGTACTTGTTCGGCTGTTTTTTGGATATCTTGTAGAAAATCGGTACTCATACTACTCGGCCAATCAACCCAGCCTAAAAACTCTGCCCCGGCTGCTGATTTTGTATGTATCCCCTGTTGAATTGCCTCTAGTCTATTCGTAACTTCTGGTGTTACAAGTTGTGTAAAGTCCCCTGAAAAATTAACATTAATGTTCATAAGCATCCCCTTTGTATTCCTATGTTTTATAGGTCTAATTTTACCATTAAATAGTTAAAAAAACGAGAACTGGGAAATAGAAGTTTTGCTCAGTTTATAAATAAAGTCCCCAAACAGTTATAACTTATGTTTGGGGATAGTTCTAGTTATTGAATTATATTATCGTAAACCAATCCATCATTATCTAAACTAACCACCTTTAAATGGTTGGACTTTTTTACAAACACACTCTTGTACCCTTTTTGTCCTTCTTCATCCTCAAAGTAAATGACGCGTGTTCCATTATTATCGCTTTCTACATCTGCCTCATATGTAGACAAATCAATATATTGAGCCAGTAAATCATACTCGGGAAGATCATTTAACGCTTCATTTACTTCCTTTACTATTGGTATATTTTTTGATTCGGTATCAGTGGATGCATCATCTGAACATCCCACTAATAAGGTTACTCCTAAGAGTGCAGTAAATAGTTTTTTCATATGAATGACTCCTTTAGTTCGAGTGTATTAATGAAATTAACGTTCACCGCGGTCACTTAGTGGATATTGATTTAATCGATTCTCTACATCTTTCGCACGTATTGATTCACCAGTGCCTTCTAAATTATCTCCATCATAGGATGAGTCTGATTGGGTTTTGGCATATTCATCATAAACGGTGCCGTAATTCTTATCCACATAAAGGAGAATACCTCCATTTTTCAATTCACTGTAATAGCGTTCAGAATCCTCATCACTAAACCCCATTTGACTAAAAGCTGCTCGTACAGGCTCATCCCCTGTTAAAAATGCCTTGAATTTATCTAACCAGCTACCCCCAGCGGATTCCAGCTCTACGCCTGTTTGTCCACGAACAATCGAAAGCGATTCCTTGTGATTTGTTACGACATAAATATCCTCTTCTACATAACCTTCTAGTTTAAGTTCGTTAATTTTATCTAGTACTTCCTGTTCTGTTAGAAATGATCCCACAAACTTTTTATCTGCCATTTGTTTATACCTCCATATGTTATTTAGTATTATGTTTAATTTACCCATTAGATTCTGCCGTAAACAAAAGTCGGTAAATGTTAAAAGAACAACCCATTTACTGATGTTTTAAATCTAGTTGGACTAAATAATTGCAAATATATTTAACTATTATTATACTAAAACTATAACGTTGTGGTTTGGAGTGATCTAATTGGGATCGAAAAACTAAAAATTGGTGAATTAGCAGAGAAAACAGGTATTACTAAACGTACCATTGATTATTATACGACACTCGGTTTATTAGAAGCTGAACGTTCCGCTTCGAATTATCGTTACTATCCTTTAGAAACGATTGAGAAATTAAGAATAATTGAAGAAAAAAAATCTTCAGGTATGTCCCTGGAAGCTATTAAAAAACAGTTCGAAAAGGAACAAATAGAAGAAGTAGATATTCAGGAACTACGCTTACAGATGCAGTATTTGGAAAAAGAGGTTTCTCATTTGCTTGAGCAAATTAATACAGAAGAAGAAACTACACAATACAACATCAAACAAAAAATCTCAACTGAAAGCGTTGCTCTTATGCAATCCTTACTTCTACTTATCACATAGGAGGTGAAGTCTTACTATTATAGTAAGACGACTTATTGACCGTATTAAATTTAACGATATTTATTATTTTACTAGCATTAACTGGATTTTTCGTCGCAACAGAGTTTGCCATTGTAAAAGTTCGACATTCGAGAATCGATCAGCTAGTGGCTGAAGGTCGTAAAGGCTCACTTGCAGCAAAACATGTAACCACACATCTAGATGAATACTTATCAGCTTGTCAGTTAGGGATTACTGTGACTGCACTTGGTATTGGTATGGTAGGTGAATCGACATTCGAATTTATTTTGCATCCTTTATTCGAAAGTATTGGTATTAGCACAGATTATATCCACTACTTCACAATTGGTGCCGCATTTGCCATTGCAACATTTTTACACGTGGTGGTGGGTGAATTAGCACCTAAAACGGTCGCGATTCAAAAGGCAGAAGCGGTGACGCTTGTTTTTGCTAAACCAATAATGATTTTCTATAAAATTTTGTATCCATTTATTTGGTTCTTAAATGGTTCTGCGCGTGTCTTAGTAGGTCTATTTGGTATGAAGCCGGCTTCTGAACATGAATTGTCTCATACAGAAGAAGAACTGCGCCTATTACTAGCGGAAAGTTACAAAAGTGGCGAAATTAATCAAAATGAGTTGAAGTATGTGAATAATGTATTTGAATTTGACGATCGCATTGCTCGTGAAATTATGGTGCCACGTACTGAAATTATTGGATTTGAAAAAAATGCAACATTCCATGATGTGCTTACACTCATTTCAGAAGAACGATATACGCGTTATCCTGTTTATGAAGGAGATCGAGATAATATTATTGGGTTTATAAATATAAAAGATTTTTTAACGCAGGGGATGAGCAACCGTGTCACTGCTGAAACGTTTACGATAGAAAGATTTACAAACCCTGTCATTAATACGATTGATACGACTCCGATTAATAATTTGTTATTGAAAATGCAAAAGGAACGTACGCATATGGCAATTCTATTGGATGAATATGGAGGTACGTCTGGTCTTGTAACAGTAGAAGATATTCTAGAAGAAATCGTTGGGGAAATTCGTGATGAATTTGACGAAGATGAGGTTGCGGACATTCGTAAACTAAAGGATGACCACTATATTATTCATTCAAAGGTATTGATAGATGATGTAGCAAAACTTCTAAGAATTGAGTTAGAAAATCCTGATATTGATACTATCGGAGGTTGGTATTACACACAAGATATGGATCTATTAATGGATAATCAGATTAAGTTTAATGGATACAACTTCTCTATTTACGAAAAAGAAGGGCATCAATTACATTTTATAGAGGTCATTAAAATAACTTCTTAATTCAATAGGAATGATGAGTAAGAGCGAAATCTCCGCTACCAAAACCAAAATATTAGGAAAAGCCTTAGAAACCATTGGAGTTTCTAAGGCTTTTATTTGAGAAAAGGTCGAAAGTTTAGGTATATGCTAAAATAAAGTAAAATCAAATTATGCGATCAAAAGATATTCTTGATTTAAGGATCGAGAAAGGATATGCAATGAATTTTTCGATGAATGAAGCAAAAATAAAGAAATTATGTGGTGTAACAGCCTTTAAAAAAGGTAAATCCTATTTTCAAGCAGGAAAAGTGCAGGTTCAATCTTTTCAACCAAATGAGTCGATCATCAAAGCCACTGTGCATGCGGTAGATGATGTTGAGGTCATGGTGGTAGCAGATTCGGATGGTAAGGTCGGAGGTACTTGTACTTGCCCACCGGTTGGTTTTGTAAAAACGTATTGTCATCATATTGCAGCGGTCCTATTTGTAGTAGAAGAAAAGGAAACAGAGGAACGTTTAGCTACAAGAATGCTCGATTTGTTTGAAAGTAGTGCAGTGCATCCAACCGCAAAGCAGCTGCATTTTGATGAAAGACAGTCGTTACATGTCGAATTTATATGCACTCCAATACCATTAGTAGCAGGGGATAATGGATTTGGCATTCAGTTAAATGTAGGTCCAAATAAGTTACATAGTATTTCTCACATTAAGGATTTTCTTCGAGGTATTGAAAAAAAAGAACCATTTGAATATGCACCAGGACAGTACTATGCGCAGGAAATCTATAGCTTTCCAAAAGAAACTGATACAGTTCTCCAACTATTGCTAAAAGGTCAGCACGAGCAAGTAATACAATCAGATATTTTGGTCATTTCAGCATCGGATTGGGACCAACTACTTCCTTTATTAACTAATGTACCATTGGTTAAATTCAAGCACGAAGGAAAAATGTATGATGGTGTACACTTCGGAAAAGATCTGCCACTCCGTTTTGCCTTTGATGAAACGAAGAAGACTAATTATCAACTAAATGTGGCTGGCCTTGACCGAGTCGTAGTATTGAAAGGCTATGGATATGCATTTTCAGAAGGTATTTTATATAAACTTCCTCCAGCTGAATGCATTCGACTAGCAGAATTAAAAGAGATGCTCGATCAGTCTGGAAAACATGAGTTGGTCATCTCGGAGGGGCAAATAGATCATTTTATGGAGAAAACCATACCTGGGCTTATGAAGCTCGGATATGTACATATAGCGGAATCTATTTCCAAAAGAATCGGAGAAACTCCACTTCGAGTAAAGCTGTTTTTGGATCGTGTTAAACATCGAATTCTCGCTGGACTGGAATTCCATTACGGGCATCTTGTTATCAATCCTTGTGAAGAAATAGAACAAGAGGTCATGCACTACCCTGGAATTAGACGGCAGTTGGATAAAGAACAACACATCATCGATCTATTAATAGAGAGTGGGTTTACGCAAACACCGGGTGGTTTTTTCTTATTTGATGAGGAAGCAGAATATCACTTTTTGTATCACGTAGTTTCGAGTATGGAGAAATGGGTCCAAATATATGCCTCGACTGCGGTGAAGATGCGTGTCCAAAGGGGATATATAGGCCCTAGGATAAGAGTTGAAGTGAAGGAACGGACAGATTGGTTAGAGTTTAAGTTTGATCTAAATGGCATTCCGGAAAAAGAAATTCAACGGCTTATGGCCTCTGTAGAAGAAAAACGCAAATTTTATCGTATTCCAAATGGCAATTTAGTATCGCTGGAAACACCTGAGTTTCAGGCGTTATCAAATTTTATGATCGATATGGGGATATCAAGTGATACCATTCAAGAAGAAATTCGTCTCCCGTTAATAAAGGGAATGCAAATAATCGACTCTTTAGAGCAAAGTGAAATAGTAGATTCTGGTAAAAACTTTGCCAAGCTTATGAAAAGTTTAAATAATCCAGAGAATTTAAACTTAGATGGACCGATTCCTTTGGCAAATATCCTTAGAGATTACCAAAAAGTAGGTTTCCGTTGGTTCCAGCTACTAGCTAAATATAAATTTGGTGGAATACTGGCCGATGATATGGGTCTTGGGAAAACGTTACAGAGTATTGCATTCATCGAATCGGTACTTACAGACGTTCGTGATCGACAACTACCTGTACTTATCGTATGCCCTGCTTCACTCATCTATAATTGGAAAAACGAGCTAGAGAAATTTACACCACATATTCAAGTACGAGTAATAGACGGTAACAAGGTCGAAAGAAATGCATTATGGAAATCATCAATAAACACTGACGTTATAATAACCTCTTATCCGTCTTTAAGAATGGATACAGAACTATATCGGAATCGAATTTTTCATACATTGTTTGTAGATGAAGCACAAGCCTTTAAAAACCCAGCAACTAAAACGGCTAGATCTGTAAAAATGATCCAAGCAGAGTATCGGTTTGCACTTACGGGAACACCGATCGAAAATGCATTAGACGAACTATGGTCTATTTTCCATGTAGTATTTCCTGCTTTATTGCCTGGCAGAAGGGCCTTTAGTGAATTAAGTAGAGATAATATTGCCAAAAGAGTACGTCCATTTATATTACGACGCATGAAAAAGGATGTATTGAAGGAATTACCAGAGAAAATTGAAACAATGCTATTCTCCGACCTACAAGCCCAGCAAAAAACATTGTATGCTGCTTATTTGGCAGAACTAAAACATGATACACTGAAGCATTTGAAGAAAGGCAATCTCCAAAGAAATCGTATAAAAATATTGGCTGGCTTAACAAGGCTTCGTCAGCTATGTTGCCATCCAGGTCTCTTTGTTGATGGCTACAAAGGAAGTTCGGCAAAGTTTGAACAGTTAATGGAAATCTTAGAAGAATGTCGAATATCAGGTAGACGAGTACTGATCTTTTCTCAGTTTACTCAAATGCTAGGCATAATTAGGGGACAATTGATACGAAAAGGAGCTCCTTATTTTTACTTAGATGGGCAAACACCGCCTGCCGAACGCGTGGAGCTATGTGATCGCTTTAACAACGGAGAAGGAAATCTATTTCTCATATCACTAAAAGCTGGTGGCACCGGGTTAAATTTAACTGGAGCAGACACTGTTATATTATACGATCTATGGTGGAATCCTGCAGTCGAACAGCAAGCTGCAGACCGCGCTCATCGAATGGGACAGCAAAACGAAGTACACATCATTCGTTTAATTGCAAAAGGTACCATAGAAGAAAAAATAAACGAACTCCAACACAAAAAGAAAAGCATGATTGACGAAGTTATTCATTCTGGAGAAGATACCCTTTCTGCTATGACGGAAGAGGATATAAAAGAGATATTGATGATTGACCCTGTGTAAGAAACATTCACGTTAATTCAAACAATCATGAATGTTTATATTTTCATGTTTGTTTCTTGCACAGGGACTCAAATGGGGAGGCGATTCTTATATCATTGGATATGGAAACAAAAATTATAGATGATATTATGCATCTAATAGTTTCAAAGTCAATTGAACATGGGGAGAAACTCCCTTCCGAAAATGAGTTCGCAAAAAGATATAAAGTACCTAGAATGACCGTAAGAAATGCACTTACGAAATTAGAAGAACGAGGATATATTTATTCTAAGCAAGGCAAAGGAAGATATTTGAAAGAGGAATCGATGCAGATTCAATTACACCTAACTGGGAAAACAAGTTTCACGGATAAGATGAAACAAGCCGGGTATAAATTAAAAACGGATAATATTGTTTGTGAAAAAGTCGCATATAATGAACAAATTTATAATAGTTTAAATATAGAGGCAGAGGTAGATGTCTATAAAGTGGGGAGAATTCGCTATATAGATGGGGAGCCAATTGCAATTCATTATTCCTTTGTTAGTGAAAAGATGTTTCCGAAAATTTTAGAAGATGGACCAAAGATCGAGTCAATGTTTGCTTACTATCGAGAATTGGGTTATAAGAAATTTATAAGTAAAAAAAGCTTGCTAAGTATTACATTTCCCACCTCAGATGAACAACAATTGTTATCATGTAAAAGCATGGTTCCACTCATTGTGGTTGAAAGTGACTGCATAGATGTCGCCTCCAATAAAGTACTAGAACATACAAAAATACTCTACCGAAGTGATAAGTTCAAATATGATATATCAATGGATTGAAACAGGTAAAGGACGATTATTGTCCACTATCTGTTTTTTTGTTTAAGGCTATGTTTCAAGTTGAATAAAAGCTTTATTTCGTCTTGAAGTAAAGCACACCCTTACTTTAAGTGCAATTCTTCACAATTTTAACATTTTACTACAAGAATGCTGCCTTGCTAGTAGCATAAATAGAAAGGGATCTTTTCTTTGAGAAAAACTTCCTTGGTTTTAGTTTATCAAATAACCGATACTAGACTCATTCTAAGCAATAGTTAGTAGCTAAAATTTTCCATCCGAACCACCTCATTAGCAAGTGGTATGGCTGGAATAATTATTGACATATTATTTTTTAAGCTTTCTTCTTTAACCATGTTCCTTCAGCTAATTTTTCATCGATAAAATCCAAGACAGTCTGTAATTGAGCCATTTGACTTTTTACTTTTTCCTTATGTTGGAGCATGCTTGAGATCATTTCAGGAGTCATACTACTTGTTTCAGCAATATCAAGATATAATTTCACTTCTTCTAAACTAAGACTTGCCTTTTTCATACAGAGGATCAGTTGCAACCGTTCAATATCGGATGGTAAAAAGACCCGATGTCCATTCGGAAGCCGTTTAATATTTGGAAGCAATCCAGCTTTTTCATAATATCTGATTGTATCAATGCTCAACCTGGTAAGAGTGCTAGCCTGTTTGATGGTATACATACGTCCGCCTCCTTCTTATAGATAAATTATAAAACATGAAGTCAACTCCAGGTCAAGCTGATTCTTTACTATTGACCTGAAGTTAGCTCCATGTTTTATACTACAGTCATTCACTAATAGGAGGTAAATAAAATGTTAAAGTCAGAAAGAAAAATAGCACTTGTTACAGGAGCGAACAGCGGAATAGGGCTGGAACTAACGAAAAAATTAATCGAGAACGGGTGGGAGGTTGCTGCTTTAATCCGCTCTGAATTTCCAAAGGAGGAGCTAAAGCTCCAACAAAAAATCCGTCAAGGAGATATCCGTATTTATATTGCCGATTTATCTGATTTTACGCAACTTAAATCTACTTTGATGCAAATAAAGAAGAAAGAAACGAAGTTGGATGCTCTCTTTAATAATGCTGGAGGCAGTTTCTCGAACCTCCGCTTTTCACCACAAGGACGTGAACTGCATTATGAAATTCAGACAGTGGTTCCCTTTATCATCACAATGGAACTGCTTGATCTTGTAAAAAGGGGAAATCCGGCTATCGTTATCCAAACTAGTTCAGAAGCGTTTAACTTTAAAAAATCTTTCGTGCCGGAAGAATTGGCAAACCCGCCTAAATTTCAGAAACTGATTGGCCCCTATGCATCGACGAAGTTGGCAATCACTTTGTGGACACATGCATTGGCACCAGAACTACAGCGAGAGGGTGTGACAATTATCAGCATTGATCCAGGCAACAATAATACAATGCGAAAGGGTAGAAATGGAGGTTTGCCATTGATCATGCAGCCGTTTATCCGTTTGTTTGGTCCGCATCCTAGTGTAGGGGCAAGCCGATTGTTTGCTGGGTTAGAGAGGTCCCCGAATGAAGCTGGATTGTATATCTCAAAAGGAAAGCCTGCTGAGTTCAAATTTAAACAGCATGCACCCAATGTTTTATTACAAGTACAATCTGTATATGAAAAAGAATTTTTGCCACTATAAATTGAGTCAAGCAGGCTGTCGAAACTTTCTCGACAGCCTTTTTATTAGTGTGCCAGGCATGGCAACTATCTAGGTGGTGAAAGTCCACTGTGGGGGTACACATCGACCAACCACTAAGGAAGCGCAAGGTGCTTATCGTGAGATAAGGGCTAGAGGAAGCGTGGAATAAAATCTTGGCTCGACGAACAGAAATCTGATACAAAGGCTCTACAAAGGGATAAGGCTCCTAAACAAGTTAAAGTCCAAAAGATGTGCGTAACTTTGTAGGGTAAATCAGGCGAGTAAAAGAGGAAAGATAGCTGTCTTACCCTGGGAGGTCTTGCGGATGTACATATTTACAGTCGAAAAAGGTTAGTCGCAAGAAGTCAGCAGAAGCCATAGTAATGACCTAAGGTCATGAAGGGCTGAACAATTTATAGTGTTTCAACGCCACGAATGCGTAAGTGACGAACTCCGAATGTGTTAATGGTAAAAGTATGAGCGTAACTCAGAGGATAACCAAAACGGAGATATCATTTACTACGTGAGAGGAAAGGAGAAACGAGTGTGGAACTTTTAGAAAAGATCCTTAGTAATCAAAACATGAATGATGCCTACTTGCGTGTCTATAGAAATAAGGGGGCAAGTGGTGTCGATGGAATAACTGTTGATGAGCTGAAACAATATCTGAAAGAGAACAAGGATGAGATACGTCAGCGCATCAGAACTAGAAAATACCAACCACAAGCTGCCTTACGAGTGGAAATCCCAAAAGAAAATGGAAAGATGCGCAAACTGGGAATACCAACAGTAGTGGATAGGGTAGTTCAACAAGCGGTTCATCAAGTACTCAGTCCGATATTCGAAAAGCAGTTCAGCGAATTCAGTTTCGGCTTTAGACCGAAAAGAAGTTGTGAGATGGCAATTATAAAGAGCTTGGAATTTCTGAATGATGGACATGATTGGGTTGTGGATATTGACCTGGAAAGATTTTTCGATACAGTCCACCAGGATAAACTCATGCGAATCATTTCTAATACAATAGACGACGGAGATGTCATTTCTCTTATAAGAAAATATCTTGCCAGTGGGGTTATGGTGAATGGAAAATATGAAGAAACACCAGTTGGAACTCCGCAAGGAGGAAACCTAAGCCCGTTGTTGAGTAATATTATGTTAAACGAATTGGATAAGGAACTAGAAAGTAGAGGACTCCACTTCGTGAGATACGCTGATGACGCCTTAATCTTTGTGAAGAGTGAAAAAGCCGCAAATAGAGTGAAGGAATCACTCGTGAGATTTATAGAAAAGAAATTAGGACTGATAGTCAACGTAGAAAAGAGTAAAATCTCCCGTCCAAAAGACTTAAAATTCTTGGGATTTGGGTATTACTACGATTTTCTAAATAACAAATATCAAGTTAAACCTCATTCACTGTCCATACAAAAATTTCAAAGAAAGCTTCGAAAATTAACCAAACGAAATTGGAGCGTCCGGCTGGACTTCCGAATTTTAAAACTAAAACAAGTCATACTTGGATGGGTTAATTACTTTAGGATTTCGAATATGAAAAAAGCGATGACTGGGATAGATAAGAAACTTCGTTCCAGAATCAGAGTTATCATCTGGAAGCAATGGAAGGTATCGAAGAAACAAATCAAATCGCTTGTTCAATTAGGAATTCCGAAGGAAGAAGCAAAAGGACTAACTTACTGTCGAAAAGGCTACCGGTACATCGGACTATCCAAAGTCATCCAAAGAGCAATCTCCAATAAAAGACTTAAGCAAAGAGGACTTCCATCTGCTTTAGAACATTATCTAAAAGTACACTCTGTAATATAAATTGAACCGCCGTATACGGAACCGTATGTACGGTGGTGTGAGAGGGGCGAAAATAATTAAATTATTTTCCCTCTACTCGATTAGTTCATTTCTTTTTAGATTAGAGAAAGCGACCAGGAATAGCTCAAACATTCGTTTATCACTAGTTAGACACGAAGAATCCTTCTTCCACTAAACTGCTGCTTTAGTTCAATAAGAAAAAAGGCTTTACTACTTCTTGAAATAAAGCACACCGTTAGTTTAAGAAGAAAAATTTTTGATTCGATTCAATAATCAATAGAATTTGCTATTTCAACTAAGTTTTCGGGAGTAACTTTATCTAAAACTTGTTTATTGATACTTAGCATATACTGCCAATTTTCTCTTTCGAAAACAAGCACGTTAAAACCTGAAATAGTCATATAAGTGGCTTCACTCCCATTATTTAATTCAAAGGTTTTCAACACATACTTCTCTCGTTTAGGAATGCCGTACTTAATAGGTCGAACATCAATTTTATAATGATTTTCAGATGACAAATCACTGATATATTCTAATTCAAATGAGTCATTGGTGTCGCCATCTAAATCATTAAATCTTCCGAAATGATGAGTGAAGCTTATCGGGGGAACTCTAAGTGGCAGCTTTAGTCTTTGTTTAAAATGTTGTTCAAAATCCTTAGATGCTTCTTCCACAGTCTTATATCCAATTTCAGGATATATTACTTCATAAGGACTGGGCTTATTGTTTGCAGTTACAAATACGGTGAATAAAAATAACAAACAAAATGAAAGCAGGAATAGGGAAATAGTTCTGGTCATTTTTCTTCACCTCAAAGTATCTTTAGGTGTATTATTCCCAGCTTAATGAAAATTATTTAATTGACATTTCTTTTTGAACTAAATATGTACTTTACTTTAAAAAGAGTTGAAGACAATTTTTTTGAAAACGTTAATTTTCCCATCAACTTTTTTATTTTTTTCCATTTTAAAAAAGAAATATTTGACTGAGATAAGTTAGTCTTTTCAGAACAAAATAATCATTAAGGTGGTGTGGTGATGAAAAAATTTATTATAGTTCCTTCTTTTTTACTGTTGTTTCTAATGTCAGCAACATTAACTTATGCTGAACCAGATTATTATCAGCCCGCTGAAGAGTCTAAAGAAGAACTCGTGATGGACTTGTTTTTTTCACTACTTTTACCGAATATTCAAGAGGCAGTTTCTAATTACTATTCAGATTATCTTACTATAAGGCCTTTGGTGTATCCGTATCAAATCAAAATTTTAAAGATGGAAAGAACTAATCATTATAGAGGTTTCATTTTTTTAGTAACCATTGAAGTCACTCCAGTTGTCGGTCCACACATTGAAGTTGGAAAAGACCATTTAACATTTTCTATAACTCCAAGTAAAGTTAACCTTAAAAATTTCAATCATCTGGAGACTTACGAACTTCCTCGGCATTGGCAAGACATCATAAAGAAAAGTAAATGATTGTATGGTTTGGATCTTTTAAATTTATTCCCCATTTTTGGGGGATTTTTTTATTACCTAACCTTCAAATAACTTACATAAATACATTCAATATGTTCAACTAAACCGCTTCTTTAGTTTAAGAAGAAAAAGGCTTTACTCCTTCTTGAAGTAAAGCACTCGTTAATGCAATAAGAGTAACTGCTTTTTATTTGCATGTTCTCTTGCGAATGTAGAAGGTGAAAACGAAACTTTATATTTTCCTGCAAGTTCTTTTTGTACTTTTTAAGTTAATATCAGGCCTTCTTTATTATGTGTTTCTTCAAGTTCTACGCCATTAGAATATAGCTCTTACACCAAGTCCAAGATTTTCATCCTGTAATTTTCCGTCTACATATAGCTTTTCTCCAGTAAACCATTTATTCTCCACTAGAATATGGTGACCATTGTACATAACTTCAAATGTTTTTTTCATTAATATTAACCTCCTTAAATTATCTTCAAGTAAACCATTGAAATGATGGTGTATTTTACCAAAGCACACCGTGAGCTTAATTTAATATGCTTAAATTTCCCAGTTGAAATTATCAAAAATCCGTTTTATTGAACTAAACTTTTCGGATCAAGGCTGGCACTACCAACATAGTTCGTAGGTGAAAACATTAAAGCAAAACAAGATTTTCCAAAGCATGTCTCGTAAGGCAACATGTGCGGACAATGCGGCAATGGAGAACTTCTTTGGCTTACTTAAACAAGAAATGTATTACGGGGAAGAATTGATGTCCTCCGAAGCGTTACAAACGAAAATGGAGAAGTATATCAATTATTATAACAACGATCGAATTAAACAAAAACTGGCCGGCATGAGTCCGGTAAAATACCGAACTCATGCCAGCCAATTAGCTGCAGGTCACTACCCCGATGGCCATATTTTGCCAAAGCATCCGAAGTACAATATTTCACAATCAAATTAAATAAGCCATCGCGTTAATATTCTAAATATTAATTCTGTTGCAATTATTTGAGCGTATACATATACTAAAGTATAATTTAGTAAAAAATAATTTAAATGGGAGGGTTATGTATAAATGAGCCTTTTAGATATTTATTTGCAAAAAAACGGAAAGAAACGGTACGACGTATTCAAAGAAACTGGAACAAGTCAGCAACAGCTTGCGAGTGTGAACAATAAAAATGTAAGCAGTTATTCAGTTAAAACGATACAAGCGATTGCTAAAACAGTCGAGAAGAGTGAGGGTGTTGTTTTAGAAGAGTTATTACAGCTAGAACAAGAAAATCCATATTTTGAAGTATTTAATGTAGAAGATTTACTATTAGCTTTTAAAAACAAAGAAAATTATATTGTAATCAAGGGTGATTATAAAAAGGAAATAGATAAATATGCTGAATCACAACTATCAGAAACCGAAACTTTAGGATTGCAATTAGGTTCTGAGGGAATAGTTACTATTTTATCTGAAGCAATACTTCAAATAGCAAACCTATTCAGCGATAAAGATGCTGAGCAAAATAAAATTGAAAGCCGAATCCGAAGGTATAAATTTAAAAGAATAAAAAATGGAGATGAACTACTATTGGTTCTACGTCAATTGGATTATTAATTCCTCCATGAAAAATAAGAGCTCTGTATTAAAAAATGTTGATACAGAGCTCTTATTATGTCCTTATTAAACTAACCTGCACTTTTAGTTAAACAAGAAAAGAGAGCTGTATTATCAGCTCTACATTTCACTAAAGGACACCGTTAGTTTAAGTACACCACTTCACAAACTCTGTAAATTAAGCGAGTTATTCTCCACTTTTATGTCTATTATCTCCCATCATATAGATATTAGAACTTTCTCCTGGTTTTGTATTTGAATTAATTGGATTTTGATTATTGTTATTAATTTTCTTATTTCTCCTATCAACTAATAAAGCAAAGGTGATAATAACAAAAAGAATAATAAGAACTATTAACAAAATCATATTTATCTCTCCTTTATTTACAGTATATTCGAGCTTTTAAAATCTACAATCTTTTTAAAGGATTTTCTTCTACAACTAAACTGCTTCGTTAGTTCAATAAGAAAAAAGCTGCGTAAACAGGTCGGTGATACTTAGCTAAAGCACCCGTTAGCCATCCATGAAGCGCAAAATCAGCGCTTCACCACAGAGAATGAAAATGTGAAAATCGGGTATAGGATACTACGGCTGGCGAAGAAGGTCGATGAACTATGGTGCCATAGAGCCCATCCGTTAGTCTGACTCCAACGACCACGGTGCATCACAGACTGTCGCACTCTATACGAGTAGCACTCATGGGAGATTAATCCTACTCTGGTTATTGCACCAGCCTCCAATACTATTTGCCGTGCCGTAGAAAGGATGATTACAATGGAAGTAATCATTGAACGTGCTTGTGGAATGGATGTCCATAAGGATTCCATTACTGCTTGTATTATTACCCCAAAAGGAAAGGAGATTCAAACGTTTTCCACTAAAACTGTATTTCTATTACAGTTAATTGACTGGATTAAGGAGCATGATTGTACTCACGTAGCAATGGAAAGTACAGGTGTATTTTGGAAGCCTATTGTTAACTTGCTAGAAGCCGAGAGCATTGAGTTTTTAGTAGTGAACGCTCAACATATGAAAGCAGTACCAGGTCGTAAGACCGATGTAAAAGATGCAGAATGGATTGCCAAACTTCTTCGTCACGGTCTACTTAAAGCAAGTTTTATTCCAGACCGAAATCAGCGGGAATTAAGAGAGTTAGTTCGATACCGTCGAAGTATTATTGAAGAGCGTGCGAGACAACATAATCGGATTCAAAAGGTTTTAGAAGGAGCGAATATCAAACTCGGTTCCGTTGTCTCCGACATCATGGGTGTTTCGTCTCTTGATATGCTCCGTGCTATCGCCGATGGCGAAAATGATCCTGAGAAATTAGCTAGCTTTGCCCGCCGATCAATGAAGAAGAAAAAGAGTGAACTGGAGCTAGCTCTTCGAGGGTATATCAATCCACATCAACGTCTCATGTTAAAAACCATTCTGGTCCATATAGAATTTCTAACTGAGCAGATTGAGCTATTAAACGAAGAGGTTGCTACTAGGTTATCCTCCCATCAAGAAGATATAGAACGATTGGATTCCATTCCTGGCATCGCCACTCGAATGGCCGAACAAATCTTAGCCGAAGTCGGTACAGATGTGGAGAAGCAATTTCCCAGTTCGGCGCACTTATGTTCCTGGGCAGGATTAGTACCTGGACATAATGAAAGTGCGGGCAAGAGGAAATCAACCAACATGAAAAAAGGAAACAAGTACTTGAAATCGGCATTAATTGAAGCAGCTCATTCTGTTAGAGGATCCAAAACCTACTTGGGAGCCCTGTATAGGCGTACTGCATCAAGAAAGGGTAAAAAGCGTGCAGGGATATCAGTCGCTCATGCCATTTTAAGAATCAGCTATTATCTCCTAACACGCAAAGAAATGTACGTAGACTTAGGGGAAGATTACTTTGACAAACAAAAAGAACAATCGATTGTACGATATTCTGTTCGAAGACTTGAAAACTTAGGTTACAACGTTACAATCACTGAACCAAATGCCTCCTAGTCCAACCCATAATTTAATTCTCATTTAGGCGCTGCACTTTTTTTAAAAATTATTGAGCTGCGTCCGATTTCGTATTGCCTTTTTCTATAAATCGAAGATTTTAATTTTCATGGGAGTTGAATAAGAAGATGTAAATTATAAACAGTAAGGAAATCGCTATGATAGATTTAATCCATAATATTTTTTTACTTATGCCAGCTTTCCCTTCAAGATAATTTAAGTAAATCATTGTTAAAGGAAAACCTAACAATGCATATGAAGAATCCCCACCGATGGTTTCAACATATTTATATAATCCTACTACAATAATGAGAAGTCCAAGAGTACCAATGGACATATTAAAATATAAAGTGCCTCTATCGTTTTCTTCCAATTTTTCTCCCCCCGGTTTTATATCTCTATTTACTCCTACTTGAAATAAAGCATCCGTTAGTTGAGTTATTACAATCTAATTTCTTCACCTATACTTATAGCACGAAAAGGATTTCTTTCCTTTGATTTTAACGATTCAATAAAGTCTGAAGTTAAGTCCTCTTTGTTAATAATTATTCTTGTAGAACCAGATACTCCACCGTTTAAAAAAATGGGTTCAATAGATTCTGGATTCTTAAGTCGTTGATAAAAAAAACTGTCTAAAACAATAGTTGCATAACTAAAATCGCCTTTATTGATAGTGAATTGATAGTTAACTTCAATAATAAGTTCCTCATTGTTTTCCTCAATCTCATAGGTGAAACTTTTTACTTCTGCACTCTTATTAGGAAATAAAATCCAAACTAAGCACAATAAAAAAATAACAGATATAATGAAAATTATTACTTTGTTTCTTTTCAAAAATTGACCCCCATTTTATTTTATTAAACCGCCGCTTTAGTTCAATAAGAATAAAGGATTTACTGCTTCTTGAAGTCCATTAACTCTATTATTTTATCCATTTTCTTTTCTATTTCATTAAGTTGATGGTTTTTTGCCTGTTGATTCAAGAGTAATCTCCTTATAAATAAGGTGAACGATACTACAAATAAAACGATAAGCGCCAATACTATAACCTGATAAATCATGTCTCCCACATTAAACATTAAATAATCCCCTTGTATAGAAATGGTCAAGCACAACTTTACATTACCTCTCACATTCCATATTTACTTCATTCTACCATTTTTCATTGTTAATTAGACTCTTTATTAGTCAATCCTTATTGAACTAACCTGCTGCGTTAGTTTAAGTGTAGCATTTCACAAACTAAAACCACCTCACAAAAAATCAACCCAAGCCTCTAACATAACCTTGTTTAAAAGAAAGTATATAAAGATGTAACGTAAAAACATGACTAATACCACTGATTTTCGTTTCAGACCGACGCGATGAATCTTCCCCGCCACTTCGCGTTCCATATGAATTTTCATCTGTCTCCCTTATCACGCCCTTCGCTACAATCAATGGCATATCTACGTTCCAGTTCTTGAAGGACTGGGCGTTTTTTTTGCCTGGTTTTCTTAATCGTATTTGTTCATTAATTATTAAGAGCATTTACGAAACATTTACGATACCTTAAAACACTTGAACTTGGCGACAAGTTAAGATGAATTTGCAAAGGAGGATTCATGCATATGAAAAGAAAAAGAAGAACCGAGATTCTCGTTCAAGGCAATGTCCAGTTGGCGCAAAAGTTGGCGGAATCGATTGTAGATACTTATGAGTGTAGAGAAATTGTAGCTCCTCAATACGGATTGACCATGATTAAAATGCGAGAAACGGCAAAAAACTCACTATTTTATATAGGAGAAGTCTTAATAACAGAAGCAAAAGTGGAGATTAATAATCGTATTGGCATAGGAATTGTAGTCGGCATGAAAGACAAGCTTGCACAACATTTAGCGATTATCGATGCTGCATATAAAGCGGAATTACCTGAAACCATCACGTGGGAAACCTATTTAATAGAAGCAGAAAAGCAAATTATAAAAGAACGAGCAAAAAAGCAAGCCGAGCTTTTTGAGACAAAAGTTAATTTTGAAACGATGGAAGTCTAAATAACCAATAGGAGAGATAGTATGACGTTTGATCAAGTACATGATTTACAGCAAGTTTACAGATTAATATTGCACAGTATGTCTAGACCAGGCACCATTTCGTCCCTAACTGATATAGCAGAGCGTGTAGATATGAATCTTCCTTGTTACGACGCAACTATTTTAAGTGCCATGACATTTTTTGATGCAGAAACTACATTTCACATACTTTCAGAGGATCAGCAAGAGTTAATCGAAAAAATTTCAGAATATACATCTGCAAAATATGCACCAATTAACGAAGCAGACTTTGTCATTGTGTTGCGTGAAGATACAGAAACAGCTATACAAAGTGGTCTTCAAAATTGTAAAAACGGTACCCTGATTGATCCTCAGCTATCGTCAACTTGGATTATTGAAAGCACGTTATTATCTAGTGAAGGTGAATTGACTTTGAGAGGTCCTGGAATTCAGGAAACAGCACAATTGCATACAAGCTTTGATCACTCGATGTGGCAAGCGAGAAACGAAAAAACGAAAGAATATCCACTAGGTATTGATTTGATTTTCACAGACGAAAACGCTCAAGTAGTCTGCATTCCTCGAACAACATCAATCAGTGTTATGGGGGTGAGCTAATGGGATACGTTCCGGTAAAAGGCGGCACGCAGGCAATTGATGCATCTATTCAGCGCATAAAGTTTGAACGGTTAAAAGGTCAAGAAATAATTGATGTAGAGACGATTATGTCAACTATGCGGGGAATGGTTGATCAAGTTATGTCAGAAAGTAGCTTGTATTCTCCATACTTGGCAGCACTTGCTGTCAAGCAAGCGGAAGGAAGTATGGAAGAGGCGGTATTTCTTATGAGGGCTCATCGTTCGACTTTGCCCCGTCCTTATTACAGTCAAACAGTTGAGCCTGAAAAGATGTTTGTAGAGCGTCGTATTTCAGCAAGTTTCAAAGATATCCCAGGTGGACAATTATTAGGAGCGACGTATGATTACACACACCGCTTACTAGATTTTACATTAATAGAAGAAAATCTAGAAAATAACCTACAATGGTTACAAAATTATAAAGATCAATTAAAACAAATTGAAGCTTTAGGCGAAGTAAGCTATTTTCCTAAAGTAGTAGATTACTTGCGAGAAGAAGGACTTTTTGAAACATACAAGGCAGACAATACCCCTCCTATAGATGTTACAAAGCGAAGTTTAAAATTTCCAACAACGCGTAGTGAGAGGCTTCAAGTTCTAACAAGAGGACAAACTGGTGCAGTTACTTCACTAGGCTATGCATCATTAAGAGGATATGGGCAGGTTCATCCAACTGTCGGAGAAGTTAGAGTAGGATTTGTCCCGATTTATGTGCAGCATCCAAATGAGATGGAGCATAGTGACGAGGATGAATTTTATATTGGTGAAATTAAAGTAACCGAAGTTGAGTCTTTTGTTCCAACGAACGTGAAAAATGAAAATAACGAATATGAACTGGAATTTGAAATTGGATATGGCATTTGTTATGGGCAAAATGAAACGAAAGCTATCGCTATGAGCATTTTAGATCAATGCCTGGAGCAACCAGAATCAGATTTTCCAACACATGATGAAGAATTTGTGCTATTGCATATAGATTCTGTAGAATCCACAGGGTTTATTTCCCACTTGAAGCTACCACATTATGTGACGTTCCAATCAAAACTCGATAGTATCCGTCAAGTGAAGAAAGGGGGGCAAACAGTTGAAAGCTAATACCCATTTTGCATTTTTCGATGAAGGATCTAAAAAAGAAATTCGCCGTGCAATCATGAAAGCTGTAGCAATACCGGGTTATCAAGTGCCATTTGCTTCAAGAGAAATGCCCATTGCACGTGGTTGGGGTACAGGGGGATTGCAAATTACCCTTTCCATCATTGGTAAGTCGGATGTGCTGAAAGTAATTGACCAGGGTGCAGACGAATCTGTAAATGCAGTTAGTATAAAAAAGTTAGTTCATGAAACCACTAATGTAGAGCTAACAGAGGAAACCTCAGAAGCAACTATAATTCAATCAAGGCACCGTATACCAGAAGTTCCCTTAACAAAAGATCAAATTATTGTCTTACAAGTGCCTACTCCAGAACCACTTCGAGGAGTGGAAGAAAGGGAATTTGTGACGAAAAGAATGCATTCAGAAGACGATTATAGCGGTGTTTGGCTCATGTTATTTGAACAAATCATGAAATACGGAAGGACGGCAACATTTGCAGATCACCCTGTTTACGTAAATGGACGATATGTTATGGCACCAAGCCCAATTCCTAGATTTGATAACAATAAAATTCATCAATCAGAGTCTTTAATCTTACTTGGAGCAGGGCGAGAAAAGAAAATATATGCAGTTCCACCTTATACGAATGTGGAGTCTCTAGCTTTTGAGGACTATCCATTCACTGTGGAGTCCTTTGAAGGTCATAAGTGTCACCTATGTGGTTCAACAGATATCTTTTTAGATGAAATAATAGATCAACAAACAGGGGAAAAGAGTCATCAATGCAACGACACTAGTTTTTGTATGGATCAATTGAATAGGAAAGAGAAAGTTGAGGTGCAAACTAGCTATGCATGAGAAGCCAATACTCCAAGTAAGGAACCTGGGGAAGCAATTTGGAACGGGGTGCAAGGATTG
This sequence comes from Psychrobacillus sp. FSL K6-2365, assembly GCF_038003165.1. Lineage (NCBI taxonomy): Bacteria > Bacillati > Bacillota > Bacilli > Caryophanales > Bacillaceae > Psychrobacillus > Psychrobacillus sp. FSL K6-2365. Next base: position 312,758 of record NZ_JBBOOO010000001.1, read on the forward strand.
TTCTGAACCTATGAATAGGAATTTAGAAAAAAACTTCTGTAAGAGTTGCGGGACAGTTTATGCATGCCAGGATATTTCATTCGATTTGTACCCAGGAGAAATTTTAGGAATCGTTGGGGAAAGTGGAAGTGGCAAATCTACGATGATGCAATGCTTATACTTCGATGCAGATGTTACTTCCGGAGAAGCGTATATTAGTGATTCTATATTAGCGGGGCAGAATGTTTTTGAATTATCCTCCCAGCAAAAGCGCTCTATCCGTAATCATGTATATGGAATGGTTTATCAAAACCCTGTCCATGGTTTAAAAATGAACTTCTCTTCTGTCGGCAATATAGCGGAGAAATTAATTGCGGCAGGGAATCGCAATGTTGCAAATATGGAAGCTACGAGTAAAAAACTGTTGAATAATGTGCATATACCTTTGCATCGCATGAAAGAAGAACCGCGAAACTTTTCGGGAGGGATGCAGCAAAGGGTTCAAATTGCAAAGGCGTTGTCGAATAATCCTCCTATTCTCTTTTTAGATGAAGTAACTACCGGATTGGATCTTTCCGTGCAAGCTAACGTGTTGGATTTAATCAAAAAAATCCAACGAGATTTAGGGATTAGTATGATTGTTGTTTCGCATGATTTAGGCGTAATACGTATGCTTGCAGATCGTACCATCGTGCTGTTGAACGGTAAAGTTATCGAAGAAGGTTTAACCGATCAAGTTTTAGAAGACCCACAGCATGAGTACACACAGCAATTAGTTTACTCATTATTATAGAGGAGCGGTGACTTTGTACATTATTCATAATGGGAAAATCATAACAGAAGAAACAATTTTGGAAGGGTATGCGGTTGTAGTGGAAGGTGAAATAATTCAGTCGATAATTCCCCAAGAAATAGTATCTACCTATACCGATGCGCAGTTAATAGATGCAAGAGGGGGATACATATCTCCTGGATTTATAGATATCCATTCGGATTATATTGAGACAATAGCATCGCCTAGACCAACTAGTATGATGGACTTCAATATTAGTTTGAGGGAAGCAGAGAAAATATTGATCAGTCATGGAATCACTACGATGTTTCATTCCCTGTCATTTTATCGAGAAGATGTTTTTACCCATAAACCGATGCGAAATCCGAATAATATTCAGCGAATGGTAGATGCGATCGACGCGACGCATAAAGAACTACATTTAATCCGTCACCGCATGCATGCACGGTTTGAAATAGACAATGTAGATGAAATAGACACGCTTGTAAAAAATATAGAGGATGGCAAAGTCCATCTGTTGTCATTTATGGACCATACACCAGGGCAAGGTCAGTATCGAAATCTTGAAGTATATCGTGAAACATTAAAAGGGTACCGGGACATTTCAGATGATGACGTCAATGTGTTAATTGCAGAGCGGCAAAGTACAGAATTTTTAACAAGTGAAAAAATAAAGGAAGTAGCAGACATTGCGATTTCAAAAGGTATTGCGATTGCATCACATGACGATGACAAAATTCAAAAGTTAGAATTAGTAAAATCCTTTGGAACAACAATTAGTGAATTTCCTATAACCCTTGAAGTAGCAAAGAAAGCAAAGGAAATTGGGCTACATACAATTGTGGGGGCTCCTAATGTGCTTCTCGGTGGCTCACACTCCGGCAATCTGTCGGCGGCTGAAGCAGTTGCAAACGACTGTGTAGATATTCTTTGTAGTGATTATTATCCAGCAGCATTGCTACACGCAATCTTTGATCTGCACGAGAAGCATGGTAATGATTTGCACAAAACGTTTATGATGGTCTCGTTAAATCCTGCTAAAGCAGTAAAAATGGACGATGAGTTGGGCTCGATAAAACCTGGCAAGAAAGCGGATATTTTAGTGATTGAACGTATGGAAGATGGGTATCCGATGCTGACTACAACAATGGTAAACGGAGCATTAATAACGACAACACATTACCGGATTAAATAGTAAATCAAGGAGGTAGTGAAATGACAATGCTAGAAATCAAGGATTTTGGCAAACGATTCACGATTCATCACTTAGAGAAAACAATGCCAGCAATCGAACATATCAATTTCTCTTTAGAAGCTGGAGAGTTCATTGGAATTGTTGGGAAAAGTGGCAGTGGTAAATCGACGATATTGAAGAGTATTTACCGCTCCTATTTACCGGATACCGGCAATATTTTATATAACTCGGCACGTTTTGGACAAGTGGATTTGGCAACAATATCGGAAAGAAAAATGCTTTATTTACGCCAATATGAGATAGGATATGTATCCCAGTTTTTAAATGTTATGCCAAGAACAACCTGCCGCCAGCTTGTTATTAATGCATTACTAGAAATGGGTGAATCCGAGGAAGTTGCTCTGAAGGAGTCAGGAGAGGCACTAACACATTTCGAAATGGATCCAAAACTATGGGATAGCTATCCTAATACGTTTTCCGGTGGGGAAAAGCTGAGACTAAATATTGCGATGGCAACGGTGAAAAATCCACGTTTACTATTGCTAGATGAACCAACTGCAAGTCTCGACCAACAATCTAAAGTAAAAGTCCGTGAAATGATTGAAAAACTGAAAAATAAAGGCACAACCTTAGTTGGAATATTTCATGATATTGAATTCATGGAAGGTCTTTGTGACAAGGTTTACGATATACAGTCAAGACAGCAAACAGTTGTAAAAGAGACGATAACCTATGAAAGCTGATTTACATGTTCATAGCCGCTATTCAGATGGATCGGAACATGCTGAAACAGTGATGAAACTAGCAAGCCTACAAGGTGTCACGCATATTAGTTTTGTTGACCATGACACAGTCAAGGGACTCCCAGAAGTTCTTGCACTTGGTAAAAAATACGGAGTTAAAGTCATACCTGGTATCGAAATCTCCGCCTTTGACTTTAAAAGAAATCGTAAAGTACATGTGCTCGGATATAACTATCATCCTAAAGCAATTCATATCCAAGCTATTTGTAATCCATTGTTAAAGCGAAGGCAAGAACATTCGCTTTGGCAAATACAACAAATAAAAGCTGCTGGATATGAACTTGAAATTGCAGCGATTAAGGAATCTGCAAAGCCATCCGACATAATTTACAAGCAACATATTATGCATAATTTAACGGAAGCCCCTTATACATCTGAAATATATAAAGAGCTATATAAAAAATTATTTAAAGGAAATGGTGTTGCTTCAGGAGATATCCAATACATTGATGTATTTGAGGCAATAGAAGCCATTGTCGGAGATGGGGGAATAGCAGTCATTGCACACCCTGGTCAGCTAAATACCTATGAGTTGATACCCGAGCTAATAGAGGTTGGCTTAGGTGGAATTGAAAGAAACCATTTAGATCACACTGCGGAAGATTATCAAAAGATAGAAATTTTAGCAGAAAAATATGGACTAATTATGACAGGTGGCACGGATTTTCACGGCTCATATGGCGCCACTATTGAAGTTGGAGATATTGTTAGTCCTTTATTTGAAAGATTTAGCTAAATAATACTTGTCAAGATGTAAAGAAGTTTAATAGTCTGCTAAGATACTGTAAATTTCCACAATTGGTAAATAATTTATGTTTCAATATACATGTACGAACAGGTTTTAAATGCACTACCATTTCATTTAGCGAAAAGGAGAATTATTAATGAAGAAAAATTGGTCTATTATCAGTCTGGTTTTAGTGGTAGCTATATTGTTATCTGCATGTTCAGAAGGAAGTGCTGGGGCGAAAAACGCTGAAGTGGATGACGTGATAAAAATCGCTTGGTATCCAAATGAATCGGGTTCGGATATGAAGTCTTCGCGTGATGAAATTGGACGAGTAATTGAAGAAGCTACTGGTAAAACAGTGGAACATCAGTTAACTACTGATTATGCAATTGCCATTGAAACATTAATAAATAATAACGCTGACCTTGCTTTCATGGGAGCGCAAGGTTATATCGAAGCTAAAAATGGAAACGATGCTATTCAACCTTTAGTCGTACCAACAGGTGAATCAGGTACATTAGATGACGCATTGTACCATAGTTGGTTAGCTATAAATGTAGATGCACAAGATGATTTCAAGGTAGACGGAGAATTTTCATTAGATAAATTAGAACAAAAAAGTATTTCATTTGTATCAAATAGCTCGACATCGGGATTTGTGGTACCGTCGTCATCCATTATTTCTCACTATGTAAAAAAATCAGGATTTGAAGATTTAGTAGCAGAAGACTTGATGGAGGGAGGCAAGCTATTCTCTCAAGTACTATTCGGAAATTCACATCAGGGTTCAGCAGTAAACCTATTAAGTAACAATTCAGAGGTCGCTGCTTTCTGTGATACATGTGTAGAAAACTACGTAGATGTAGTGGACGGTGAAGCGAACAAAGCAGGGTCTGTTTATAAAGTTAAAGACGATGCCGCAGAGCCTTTTAACACTGTTACAGGGAAAGAATTTTTGTTAATGTCTGTTACACCAGTATTAAACGCACCATTTGCAGCAAATTTAGAAGCTCTAGGTCAAGAGGATTATGATAAATTAATAGAATTATTTACCTCTGATGAAATTGCAAACAATGAAAAGATCTTTGTTCCAAAGGATTCAGGAGAGAGTGGATTATTCTTTAAGTCAGGAAATGAAAGATTCGCGGAAGTAGAAGATGCTTGGTTCAATCCAATTCGTGAACTTTCAAAATAGTAAACAAGGTATTCAAAATAAGAGTATGCATACGTATAAATGCATGCTCTTATTCATTAAATTAGCTAAAGGAGTTTAGATAAATGTCCTTACTTAAAGTGGAGAAATTAGGAAAGTCATATAACACAGATGCGAAAGTTCTTAACGATGTTAGCTTTGAAGTAGAAGCTGGAGAATTTGTATCAATTATTGGGCCATCAGGAGCTGGAAAATCAACACTATTACGCTGTATAAATCGGATGGTGGAAATCGACGAAGGCAAAGTAATTTTTGATGGTAATGATGTAGGTAGTTTGAACAAAAAAGAACTACGTAAAATGCGTACAAACATTGGCATGATTTTTCAACATTATAATCTTGTCCCACGCTTATCTGTTATCGAGAACGTGCTACATGGTAGATTCGGATATAAAACAACTGTTCAAGGTATATTAGGGAAATTTACAGAAGATGAAAAGGAGCAAGCTTTTTACCTTCTAAAAAAATTAGGAATTGAAGAGCATGCTTATAAACGGTGTGATCAGCTAAGTGGTGGTCAGCAACAACGTGTAGGAATTGCTCGTTCTCTCATCCAAGAGCCGAAAATTGTTCTGTGTGATGAACCAATTGCTTCACTTGATCCCAATGCATCTAAAGTGATTATGGATTATTTAAAATCGATTACGATGGAGCTTAACATTACATGCATTGTGAATTTGCATCAAGTGGAAATTGCACGAAGCTATTCTGATCGTATTATCGGCTTAAGTAAAGGTGGCATCGTCTTTGACGGTCCTAGCTATAGATTATCTACAGACAGTACTGATCTAATTTATGGCACAAAAACGGTAGAAAAAAGACAGTTAGTTACTGTGTAAGGAGTAATCAAAGTGAATGAAAAAGTAATGCGAAACCAACGGAAATGGCAAACGATTATTTTTGCTACGATTATAATCGTCCTGACATATTTATCATCGGATATAACGAACTTTAATATCATTCATGGAATTGCTACGTTACCAAATGCTTTTACTTGGATAGTTTCAAATCTATTTATTACCCAAGAAACGCTAGAAAGGCTCCCGAAAATACTGGAGAAATTAGCGGAAACTATTCTTATGTCTATTGCAGCCACCACAACTGCGACAGTCTTTTCTCTCTTTTTAGGGTTAATGGGTTCAAAAACAACTGGAACAAGTAATTTACTCGGTGCATTTGCTCGATTTATCGCATCGGTGGCAAGAAATATTCCAGTAGTTGCTTGGGCTTTAATATTGCTTCTATCCTTTGGTCAAAATTCAGTGACTGGGTACTTAGCTTTGTTTGTTGGCTCGTTGGGCTTTTTAACAAGAGCGTTTATTGAATCTATCGATGAAGCTAGCCAAAGTGCAGTGGAAGCCTTGAGGGCCACTGGTGCTACCTACTTTCAAATTGTCTATAAAGCAGTTATTCCACAATGTTTGCCTCAAATGATCAGTTGGATTTTGTTTATGATCGAGACAAATATCCGTAGTGCCACACTAGTTGGTATCTTAACCGGTACGGGAATTGGATACTCATTTGACCTCTATTATAAAACCCTTAACTATCATGCAGTGGCGCTTGTTACGCTTAGTATCGTCATTTCCGTTATTATGCTAGAACTGATTTCAAATCATATCCGGAAGGTGATTCTATAATGGAAGTAACATCCACACCGATATACATCAGAAAAAAGTCAAATGGTCGAATTTCGATTAAATCTGGCAACAAAGTAGAACGCGTCATGAAAGCGACAGGGATTGTTCTGTTTGGACTAACTATTTTAGCTTTTATGTCATTTAATTATTCTGGCTTAGATTTAACTAAAGCAATTTCAGAAACAGCATATAATTTGAAGACGATGTTCCTCGAACCCGCTTTGAGTCACTTCACATGGGGGGAGGCATTTTATCAAGTAGGAATTACGCTTGGATTAGCATTTCTTTCGACAATTCTAGGAGCAGTGATTGCCTTCTTCTTGGCCTTGATGGCAGCAACTAATTTATCGAACAAATGGATATCGAAAACAGTACGAATTCTAGTAGCCTTTGTTCGCGCAGTACCAACCGTTTTATGGGTACTAATCTTTGCAATCGCAGCAGGGTTAGGAAGTGAAGCCGCTGTTCTTGGAATGCTATTTCACTCAATTGCATATTTAGTAAAAGCATTTTCGGAGGCTTTTGAAGAAGTAGATAAGGGGATATTGGAGGCGCTTACTGCAACTGGTGCTAACTGGTGGCATACCGTAACTCATGCTATCTTACCCTCGACGTTCACCTATTTACTATCTTGGACATTCTTACGATTTGAAATCAATTTCTCTGTAGCTGTTGCAATGGGAGCCGCAGCAGGTGCAGGAGGGATCGGATTCGAATTGTTTATGGCTTCTGGATTCTACTTTGATATGCGAGAGGTCGGATTAATTACTTACATGATCCTAATCCTAGCAATTGTCTTAGAGTTAACATCTACTAGATTAAAAAGTCGTTATTTCCCAGCTACATCTGTAAAATAACACGTTAATTCAAACAAACATGAATGTTTAAATTTTCATGTTTGTTTTATACACAGGGACACAAAAACCCCAAAATAGTATGCACTGTAAAAAGTGCAGCTGTTTTGGGGTCTTGTATTAGTTTTTAGTATTTTCGTTAGAATTCTCAAACTTAGGAACTAAATCGAAAATTCGTTGGTCTTCAAAAGCATCTATGAGGCGTTCCAACCAGTTGTAATAGTCTTTCATGTATTTAAGCTTATCAATATCTATTTGAACCTCTTCACGTAATTCTTCACTTAGGACCGGATTCTGTAATAATTCTTCAAGTTCTGCCAGTGACTTTTTAATTGCCGCCGTATGCAGTGTGACTGATCTTTGCCATTTAATAGAAAACAAATCGATGAAGCTTTGGTGCCAATCATCTGTCACTTTATATAAATCTTTACGAACTCCCTTTTTCCAGGCACGTTCGACTAACTTTAGTTCGGATAGCGCTCGGACAGAAGTGCTCATACTTGTTTTACTCATGCCTAGTTTTTCTGTCATATCATCTAATGTTAATGGTTCATTTTGAAAAAACATTGTTCCGAATTGTCTACCTGCAGAAGGCACCAAACCGTATAAATGTATGTTTTGGGCAATTGTCTCTATAATTCTCTCCCGTGCTTTATCTATTTTTTCATGGTCCTCCATATACGTTCCCTCCACTGAAATTAGCCTTGTTCACATAATCCAGCTAACTAAATTTAAATGTATTATATCCTTACCCAAAAAGCAATTTTTTTAAATATTTATTGTACAGTTTTTACTGTACAAACAATTAATTTAGTTTAAACTGTTGAAAATTTATGAAGTTCACTCTATAATGAATAGGGTTCGTGTGTTTCGGACGGTGAGGAGTGAAGGCATGAGTGAAGAATATATAAATAAAAAAATAGTAGTAAAAGACGCTACAAAGATTTTTGGTAAAAGTAGTGGTCGTGCAATACAGTTGCTGAAAGATGGTAAATCAAAAAGTGAAATTTTGAAAGCAACTGGTGCAACTGTTGGAGTGAAACAAGTATCCTTTGATGTCAATGAAGGTGAAATTTTCGTCATTATGGGTTTATCCGGAAGTGGTAAATCAACATTAGTTAGAATGCTTAATAGATTAATAGATCCAACAATGGGCAAAATTTTACTAGATGGTAAGGATATTGTTCAGATGAATAAGGAACAACTTCGTGATGTAAGAAGGAAGAAAATTGGAATGGTATTTCAAAATTTTGCCCTCTTTCCACATAAAACAATTGTTGAAAATACAGAGTATGGCTTAGAAATCCAAGGGGTTTCTAAAAAAGAAAGAAACGAAAAAGCAATAGAATCTTTAAGACTTGTCGGTCTTGCAGGATATGAGGAACAGTATCCGAAACAACTAAGTGGAGGTATGCAACAGCGTGTTGGTCTTGCTAGAGCACTTGCGAATAATCCAGATATTTTGCTTATGGATGAAGCGTTTAGTGCATTAGATCCGCTTATTCGAAAAGATATGCAAAATGAGCTGCTTCAGCTTCATCACGATATGCAAAAAACAATAATTTTCATCACACATGATTTAGATGAAGCCCTTCGCATTGGTGACCGTATAGCACTGATGAAGGACGGGGAAATTGTTCAAATTGGATCTCCTGAAGAAATTCTGATGAGTCCATCCAATGAGTATGTTGAAAGATTTGTGGAAGACGTAGATTTATCTAAAGTACTAACTGCTGGTCATATCATGAAAAAAGCCGACACAGTAAAAGTTGACCGTGGTCCTCGTGTAGCACTTCGACTGATGAAACAATTAGGTATTTCTTCTATATATGTAGTAGATAATGCGAATCGCTTATTAGGAGCTGTTACAGCGCAAGATACTGTAGCTGCAATCGAATCAGAGAAATCACTGAATGATGTCATTATTTCTGATCTTCCGATGATTTTACCAGATACGGTTCTCACAGAGTTATTTGATGTTGTCTCAACAGCAAGCATTCCTGTAGCAGTTATTAATGAAGAACAAAAGCTACAAGGAATTATTATACGTGGTGCCCTCATAGGTGCATTATCTGGCGATAATGAGTTCATTAACAAAGATGGAACAGTGGATTCCGCAGAGCAACCTATTACGGAGGTGATTTAAGATGAATGAACTATTACCTCGCCTACCTTTTGCCGATTGGATTGATACTGGAGTTGATTGGTTAGTAGATACGTTTGGAACAGGTCTAGACGGTTTTGCTGATGTACTAGAAGGAGTAGTAGAAGGTTCAGTGGATATATTGGATTTAGTTCCTTCTATATTATTAGCTTTCATCTTTGCTTTAATAGCGGGACTAATTTCTACGAGGAAGATTGCCTTCTTCTCGCTGATTGGCCTTTTATTCATCGATTATTTAGGATATTGGTACCCAATGCTTCAGATGCTAACGTTAGTATTGACTTCAGTCATCTTCGCGCTAGTGATTGGTATTCCTATAGGGATTCTTAGTTCTCAAAAAGCGGGTGTTCGAAAGGTAGTAAATCCAATATTGGATTTAATGCAAACAATGCCTGCGTTCGTCTATCTAATACCGGCAATTTTCTTTTTCAATATTGGGGTCGTACCGGGAGTTGTAGCATCGGTAATTTTCGCAATGCCTCCAACAATTCGTTTAACGATGTTAGGTATTCAGCAAGTACCGAAAGATTTAATAGAAGCAACAGAAGCATTTGGCTCAACGACGTGGCAGCGGTTGATTAAAATCCAGATTCCACTAGCGAAACCTACGATTATGGCAGGGGTGAACCAAAGTATAATGCTATCCCTATCAATGGTTGTAATAGCTTCGATGGTAGGTGCACCGGGGCTTGGTGAAGAAGTTTACCGTTCTGTTACACAATTGAAAACAGGAGTTGGCGTAGAAACTGGACTATCTATCGTAATCGTTGCGATTATTTTAGATAGAATCACGCAATACGCTGGAAATAGAAAGAAAAAACTAGGGGGAAATACAATATGAAATTAGCAAAAAAGTTAACAGGTCTAGGAGCAGTTGCATTACTTTCACTTGGGTTAGCAGCATGTGGGGATACAGAAGAGAAAAATGATTCAACATCTACGGATTCAAATGCAAGTTCAGTTGGAGAGTCACTTGACTACAAGATTACAGGTATTGATCCTGGAGCTGGAATTATGGAAGCAACAGAAAGAGCTATTACAGATTATGAATTAGATGAGTGGGACCTGGTAAGTGGTTCAAGTGCTGCAATGACAGCATCTCTAAAAAAAGCATATGATGCGGAAGAGCCGATTGTCGTAACAGGTTGGACTCCTCACTGGAAATTCGCTGAATATGATTTGAAATATCTTGAAGATCCAAAAGGTTCATATGGTGGGGAAGAAGAAATTCACACAATTGGTCGTACTGGATTACAAGAAGAAATGCCAGAAGCTCACCAAGTCCTTTCCAATTTCAACTGGTCAGAGGATGATATGGGTGAAGTTATGATTGCTATTAAAGACGGTGAAAAACCAGAAGTAGCTGCACAAACTTGGGTAGATGCAAATCCCGAGAAAGTTGCAGCATGGACAGATGGTATTGAAAAAGTCGACGGCGACAAGATTAAACTTGCATATGTTGCATGGGATAGTGAAATCGCCAGTACAAACGTTATGAGCATCGTATTAACAAGCCTAGGATATGACGTAACAATGCTTCAAGTTGAAGCAGGTCCAATGTGGACAGCTATTGCCGACGGTAGTGCAGATGCATCACTTGCTGGATGGTTGCCATTAACACATGCTACGTATGCTGAAAAATTCGATGGTAAATTTGAAGACCTTGGCACAAGCATGACAGGTGTAAAAATTGGCTTGGTTGTTCCAGCATATATGGACATCACATCAATTGAAGATTTGAAAAAATAATAAATATAAACAAACCCCTGGAGCGAGTAAAAAACTTGTTCTGGGGGTTTTTAGTTTGTCCCTGTGTAGGAAACATTCACGTTAATTCAAATAAACGTGAATGTTTCTATTTTCATGTTTGTTTCTTACACAGGGACTAAAAAAGAAATTGAAAAAAAATTTCACTATTCTTTAATATTTATAGTATAATATTTTAAATAACTAAATTATCTGTTATTTCTGATTATTGGGGGGGTGGGTAATGCTAAAAGAGTATATTCAAAAATTTGTTGATGAAAAGAAGATTCCAGGTGCTGTCATACACGTACAACGTGATGACGAAGTTTTGTTTCAACATAGCTGTGGTGGATATAAGGCTAGAGATGGCAGCTATCATTCTATTACAAAAGATACTATTTTTGATGTTGCTTCTTTAACAAAAGTAATAGCAACCTTACCCTCCATCTTGGTGTTACTGACGAAAGGCGAAATAGCATTAGAGGATCCTGTGCAGAAATTTTTACCTGACTTTCAATACGATTCTGTTAGCGTTTATCATCTTCTTCATCACAATAGTGGCTTGCCAGCGGATTTAACCCCACCGGTTCAACGAGGTGAGAATAGAAATATACTGCTCGAGGTTTATCGGTCAAGGCTACAATATGTGACGGGAGAAGCAGTGGTTTATAGTGACTTAGGCATGATTTTACTAGGGGAAATCATACAAAAAGTATCTGGTAAATCCTTAGATAGGTTTGTAGAAAGTGAAATATTTCAACCTTGGTTGATGGATAACACGTGTTTCAATCCATCGAAGGAACTTCTGCCCATTATTGCCTCTACTGAAATGGTTGAGGAGCAATATGTACAGGGAGAGGCCCATGATGAAAAGGCATTTTTGTTATCAGGAGTTTCCGGAAGTGCTGGACTATTTACCAATGTAATGGATTTAGTACAGTACGCAAAATTTTGGCTTGGTATATCAACTCAGTCGGTTATACCATCTGAATGGATGGATTTATGTCATACACTATTATTCCAACATCGAGGCTTAGGCTTTGAGGTTTGGTCTGGTATTGAACCGTTATTATCTTGTGGTAGGAGGTGGAGTGTAGGTTCTTTTGGCCATACAGGATTTACAGGTACTTCGATCTGGATGGATCCAAACGAAAAATTATTTGTAGTTTTGTTAACTAATGCGGTGCATTACGGTAGGCACTCTCATGTAAGAGAACTGAGGCTAGGCGTTCATGATTTAGTTTATGGAATGTACATTTCAAATTAAAGGGGCGTATTAAAATGAGAAAAATGACAAAGTATTTGCTTCTATTTTTATTTGCAATGCTAGTAACTTTCGTTTTAGCAGCTTGTTCAGATAACGGGAATGATTCGAAAGCGGATACTGATGAAGGTACTAGTGAAAATGGGGAAACGGCTTCAGAAGAAAAAGTAAAACTAACAATAGGTAGTTGGCGTACAGAAGATGTAGCAAAGTACGAAAAAGTAATTGCTTTATTTAATGAAACAAACCCTGACATTCAGGTAGAATTTAATCCAACTAAAAATACGGAATACAATACAGTTTTAAATACGTCCTTACAAGCAGGTGAGGGCCCGGATATTTTCCACTTGCGTCCATATGCAGCGGGATTAAAGCTAGCAGAAGCTGGATTCGTTGAGCCAATTTCAGACATTAACGGATTAGACCAATATTCAGAGGATTATCTAGCAGCTTCTAAAGGTACTGACGGGGAACAATATGGCGTTCCTTTAAACATAAGTTCAACACAATTTTTCTATAACAAAAAAATATTTGAAGATCAGGGACTTGAAGTACCGACAACTTGGGATGAATTTATCGAAGTGAACGAGAAACTATTGGATGCAGGTATTACGCCAATTGCTATGGGAACTAAAGAAGGTTGGTTACTATCTCTAACACATGGAATTGTAGGGGCAGGTGTGTTAGATGGAAATACATTTGCAGATAAACTTGTTACTGGTGATAAAGATTTTACAGACCCAGCATTTGTAGAATCGATAGAAGCGATGAATGATTTGAAAAAGTATTTTCCTGCTAATTCTGAAGGATTAGGAATGGACGACATACGTACATTATTTGCGATGGAACAAGCGGCTATGTTCCCACTTGGAAGCTGGGAAATCCCAGTCGTTAATGAGTTAAATGCAGATTTAGACTATGGCTTTTTCCCAATGCCATCGAAAGCAGGTAACCAAACGGTAACGACTTGGGTAGATGGATCTTTTGCAATCAATGCAAAGTCTAAAAATAAGGAAGCGGCAAAAACATTTTTAGAATTCCTAACAACAAAAGAGTTTGGTGAATTATTTGTTGATGAGTTCAAAATGATTAGTGCAATTCCTGGGATCACTTCAGATGATAAGCTTCTTAGTGAGTTAAGCAAAGCAGTAGAATCTAATTCAACACCGTATTACTGGGTTATTAATTTTGTAAGTGGGGACCCAACTACGAAAACGGTATTAGAAACAGAATTACAAGGGATGTATTTAGGAGAAGTTACCCCAGCAGAAGTAGCTCAAAAATTGCAGGAAAATGCAGAAACCTCATTTGAGCCTTTTAAATAACAAAAAAGGAGGCCATGAATGATGACAACTGTACAAACTGCTTTGAAAAAGAAGGGAAGAAAGAATGGGAAAAGGTGGACTATCCACCTTTTCCCTATTCCCGCATTAATTATTTATAGCGTGTTCGTGCTCTATCCTATACTAGCTGCATTAACGTATAGCTTCTATTCATTCAAAGGTTTTTCACGAGAGTCTTTTGTTGGCTTTGATAATTTCGTTACATTATTTACGACAGAGCCATATGGATCCATGTTTACGAATGCCTTCAAGCATAATCTACTCTATTTTGGACTTCAAATGATTGTTATGAATGGCTTGGCATTTATACTTGCTTTTGTCATTTACAAAAAAGTGAGAGGTGCTGAGTTTTTCAAGATTGCCTTCTTTCTACCTCGTTTATTATCCGTAATTGTGGTCGGTTTTTTGTGGAAGCTTATTTTAAATCCTAACTTCGGTACTCTAAATATGTTACTAGGCAAACTAGGACTAGAGGAATTACAGCGAGCATGGCTTGGAGATCCAAATACGGCATTGATTTCTATAATCTTAGTAAATTGTTGGTTTGGTTTAGGGTTTGGTGTATTAATCTTTCTAGCGGGTTTTCAAAGTATTCCAGGTGAGCTAATAGAAGCTGCTAAATTAGATGGTGCTAAAGGAATGACAATGATTCGTAAAATTTATTTACCTTTAATGATTCCTTCCATCATGATTATGACGGTATTGACATTTATACAGTCCTTCGAGGCATTTGAACTTGTCTATGCTATGCAGGGGTCGATGGGAGAGCCATATTATTCAACTGATACGTTGGCGGTATTCTTTTATCGCTTAGCATTTGGAAGCTCCACATCTGGAAGCTCTGATGCGATAGGTCTAGGTTCTGCCCTAGCGGCAGTGTTATTTTTCTTCATATTAATATGTACGATGATATTCCTAAAGTTTACAAATAAAAAAGAAGTAGAAATGTAAGGGTGAGTAGTATGAAGAATAGTTCAATGTGGTCAAAACCATTTTATTATGTCCTTGTATTCGCAGTGGCTACTATAAGTTTGTATCCAATCTTTTTAATGTTTTTATCTTCTTTTAAAACAAGTGCAGAAATATTTAAGAATCCTTTAGGTCTTCCTACGCACTTTAGCTTAGATACCTATAGAACATTATTGAGTAAAGTCCCGTTTGATCAATATTTTATAAATAGTGTAATAGTTAGTGTTACATCTGTTGTACTGGTTGTAATTTTTTGCTCGTTAGCGGCTTATTATATTGCACGCTTTAAATTTAGCTGGAACAATGCTATCTTCTTTATATTTTTATTGGGAATGATGATCCCTATTAAATTAGGTATTGTACCATTATTTATATTAATGCGTGATTTAGGGCTGATCAATTCACTTTGGTCCCTTATATTTATGAACATTGCAACAGGAACGCCGTTAACGGTGCTTATATTAACTGGATTTTTTAAGACAATGCCCATAGAGCTAGAGGAAGCAGCAAGAATGGACGGAGCAGGAAACCTACGAGTCCTATGGAGTGTTCTTCTTCCATTAATGCGACCGGCACTAGGCACAGTGGTTATAGTCAATTTTATCGCTGCATGGAATGACTTCTTCTTCCCGCTAATTTTTATAACAGAAAAGGCTAAGATGACAATACCAGTCGGCATGTTGTCACTGTTTGGTGAACATTCAGCCGATTGGGGATCGCTTTTCGCTGGCCTAACATTAGCTTCTTTACCAATGATGATACTATTCTTTGTTGCATCCAAACAATTTATGGAGGGGCTGACAGCAGGTGCAGTTAAGTGAAAGTTATCTAATCGGCGTGGATGGAGGTGGAACGAAAACCTACTGTGTCATTGGCGATAAAACTGGCAGAATAATTGGCACAGTTGTAGGTGGAGGGTCTAATATCAAATCTACAAAACCTGAAAAGGTACGATTACAAATTGTTGAATTATTAAATGATTTGTTGAACCGGTATGGGATAAAAAAAGAAGAGATTTCTGGAATTTATATTGGTACTGCTGGTGGTGATCGGAATGTCGATAAAAAAACCTGGCATGATTGGATGATGGACTATTTTTCACCACATCCTTGTAGGATTCAAATTACAAATGATGCACTACCTGCTTTAGTAAGTGGAACTTTCAGCTTAAATGGCTTAGTTGTGATTGCGGGAACAGGATCCATTGCTTATTTAGTGCAGGATAACGGTGCTAGAACCATACGTTCTGGCGGCTGGGGCTATTTACTAGGTGATGATGGTAGCGGTTATCATATAGGAAATGAAGCACTTCGCTATGTCACAACGTATTACGATCAGCACGGGGAACTTTCCAAAAATGAGCGCTTAACACAAATCGTCTTACAACATTACAATCTACAAAATGTTTATGAATTAGTACCAGCAGTTTATGACGACGAGAATCCCCGTACAGCGATTGCTTCACTAGCAATGTTAGTTTTAGACTTAGCTGAAGAAAAATATCAACCAGCTGTTGATATAGTTCAGCAAGCGATTAAGGCATTAGTGGAGCTTATTTCTACTATTCTTACCAAGGAAAAAATTGCGAAGGAGTTTCCGATTGTACTTTGTGGAGGGCTATTTTCAAATGAATTATTTCTTGAAACATTTAAACATACTATGCGAGGGTTTGATAACAAATTGTATGTACCTACACTACCACCAGTTGTAGGTTCGTATTTAAATGCATTAGTTAGTGAAGGGATAGAACATAGCCCAGAACTCCGGAAAGAAGTAATTAGGTCGTGGACACAATTAATGGATGAACAGAACGATGAAAGGTATGATATAAATGAATCGATTGGAAAAACTAGGAACTGAACGTGCCAATCCAAAAACTAAAAACCTAGATATCATGACTGTAAAAGAAATTATCAAAACGATGAACGAAGAAGACCAAACAGTTGCACTCGCAGTTCAGAGAGTTTTACCCCAAATAGAGGATGCCGTTTATATTGTTCATAAAGGTCTCTCAAATAATGGAAGGTTGCTTTATGTAGGAGCAGGTACGAGTGGTCGAATTGGTTTACTAGATGCAGTAGAGTGTCCACCAACCTTTAGCACATCACCCCAAATGGTTCAGGCTGTGCTTGCTGGAGGTCATAGTGCTGTTATGGTTGCTGTGGAAGGAGCAGAAGATGATCAAGAGCTAGGGAAAAGTGATTTAAAGCAATTAGATCTTACTTCAAGTGATGTGGTGGTTGGTATAGCCGCAAGTGGTAGAACTCCATACGTAATTGGTGCTTTGGCTTATGCTCAATCAGTAGGGGCTAAAACAATTAGTCTATCAAGCAATAAGCAGGCTACAATTAGCCAATATGCGAACGTAGCCATTGAGGTAGAAACCGGTCCTGAAGTTTTAACAGGGTCTACCCGCTTAAAGGCCGCAACAGCACATAAGATGATTGTTAACATGATTTCTACTGTTTCTATGATTCAAGCTGGTAAGGTATATAAAAACTTAATGGTCGATGTGCATGCTAGTAATTATAAACTAAAAGAACGTGCAAAAATGATTGTTTGTGAAGTAACCAATATTACATATGAAGAAGCAGAGAAAGCTCTCATTGAGACACAATTTAATGTGAAACAAGCAATAGTGATGATTTCAACTGGATCGACTGCTGAAGAAGGTGCAAATTTATTGAAAAAAGCAGATGGTAAAGTACGCATGGCTATTGGAGAAAAGGATGAGTAGAGTGCGATTATTTACTCTTTACGAAAGAAATAAAGAGCTAGAGGTGTACAATGACACAAAAGGTGAATGCGGGATTAGCTATATTAGAGGAAATGATTGATCGTCTGCCAGGCTCAGAAAGGAAAATTGCTGAATATATATTAAAGTTTCCGAAAGAGTCCATTAACTTAACAGTCGTAGAGTTAGGAAAAGTGAGTGGCACAAGTAGTGCGGCAGTCATAAGACTTTGTAAGTCACTTCAAGTGAATAGCTTTCAGGACTTAAAGCTAAGAATTGCGGGGGACTTACAGAATGAACGTCAAGACCTGCGCGATATTGAACCAAATGAATCTTTTGAAACGATGGTCGAAAAAATAACACTGCAAAGTATAAGGTCACTACGAGAAACAACAAATATGATTGATATGGTGCAACTAACAAAGGCAGTGGAAGTTATTTTAGAGGCATCCCATATTTATATATTTGGCGTTGGAGCATCAGGCATTGCGGCAATGGACGTTCAGCAAAAATTTATGCGTATTAATAAGTATTGCTCCTATTACCCAGACGTACATTTAGCTGCGACAGCAGTTGCCAATGCTTCTAAGAAAGATGTGATTTTTGGTATTTCCTCTTCAGGTAATACACATGAAGTTGCAAAAATATTAGAAATTGGTATGCAAGCTGGTGCTAAAACAATTAGTTTAACACGTTACGGTAATTCGCTAGTAGCTGATTTGGCAGAAATAAATTTGTTTACTGCAACTTCATTAGAACCTACATTTCGCAGTGGAGCAACCTCTTCCAGATTAGCACAATTACATGTAATCGATATGCTCTTTATGTGTATTGCAACAACTACATTCGAGCAAACGATTGGCTACTTGGACACAACAAGAATGGCGATAGATACACTCCATCAAAAATTGCCTAAAAGAAAAACTGCTAATGAGCAGGAACTAAGTGAATGAAAATCTTACCCTGTGAAAGAAACAATGATGTCTGTTTCTTTCACAGGGTTATTTTAATTGGTTACCACCAGAGGGTATATTGTTAATCTATTTAGTTAACAACATGAACAGTACAACTACGTAGGAAATCAACCTATCAGTTTAAATAGAAATTAAAACAGCCGTGGATGATAGCAGTCCATGGCTATTTTGTTAATCGGGGGAAGTTTGACCTACTTATGTAGATATTTATAAATCATTATGTAAATTCTTCTAAAACATTAGTAATGCTTTGGGTGTCATATTAACCCGCCCTACGATTCATTTTACTAAAATTATATACTTCCACCTTTACCTACTGTGTAAAAAATGGAATATTATACTAATAAGGGGATGAGGAGGAATTTAATGTTTCAAGAAAGGAAGATATCATATAATGGTGTAGGCAGGTATTACTTTGATTTTTTCTCTAGACAAGAAGAGTTAAAGGTGTGCCTATGAAAATATTAGACGTAGATTTATTTCAAGATGGACTCAAGCGAAGTATAGCAATGTTGGACAGGCTTGAAAGCGAGGTAGAAACAATTCAGCGTACAGTAGAAGGATTAGTAGGGATGGAAGACGAACTTAAGGGAGAAGGAGGTAATGCCATTCGGGCTTTCTATGCGGAATGTCATCTACCTTTACTCCAATACTTCCTCGTTTCTGCCGCTGGTTATAAGCAAGTGCTTCAACAAATGGAAAACGCTCTATATGCACTCGAACCAGATACGTCTGGTCATATCGTCGAGCAATTTCTTGAAGGTGAGGTAGAGCAGGGGCTTACTACAATTGCACAACTGACTGAAAATCTAACAAATGAGTCAAACAGTATTATGGACCAGGTAAGTGATATCGTGGCCCTTCCACATCTAAATGATAGTGGAGTACAGGAAAGTGTTCTAAATGCGAAAAGAAAGAGGGACGATACAGTAAGTAGGCTACAAGAATTTGATGCAACCCAGACAGCCGCTTTACTACCATTCGAGCAAGACATGCATGCAATGGATACATGGATCCAAAACATGGAAGAAATGTTTAACAGTAATCTTACGGATATCGACTTTCAACAAAATCACTGGGCGAAGTTGACTTCACGTAATAGGTTTCAGTCGGACCTGATAATTCATACAACATCGATTGCTGGAATTTCGAACAAACTATCTAAAGAAAGTCAGTTAAATTTGATGTTCAAAACCTTTATGTCTAGCACGAATCCAATTCGTTTTGGCTACGGTGGACTAATCCATCGTCCAAGTATTCTTTTTGGGCCTGAAACATTAGCTTTTGCTAGATTGTCGTCCGTACAAAGCGACAGGCAGGATAAAGTAAATGACACAAATATAGTAGATGAAGAACTAAAGGTGATTTATGCTGAGTTGGCGAAACACCCTGATTTCGGTAACTACCGTTCAGATACCCTAATCGACCCGCTAACAGGTGAATACCTACATACTTTTGAAGGAATGAGAAAAGTTGTTGGTGGGAATGGATCGGGAACACCAGATGGACTAGCACCAATTGGTATGTTTGCCTTCGACTTCTATACTGAGGACCTCGTTACTATGTTTGGTCCAGATTCTACTGTAAACGAGCGATTAGCCGCAGCTGTATTTACCTTTGGTAAACCAATAAAGATTGCGGATACTGGACTTGATTTGTTGAAAAGTGGAGAAAAGGCAAAGAATACTGGTAAGGGTACGGTTAAAGATAAGGGAGTTAGTGAAACTAATTTAAGAAATATTGATGATTTTATAAATGGTAACAAGAAATTTGATGAAGTCATTGAAGACTATGCAAAAGTATATAAAGAACATGTTGATTTAAACAAACCTTGGTCTTGGGATGATACTATTCCGGGTGGAGATAGCTTGTCTTCTGCTCAAAAAAGAAAGATAAAAGAAATGGCTATAGAAAAAGGACATATTCCTGAAATAAAGGTTACAAAAGCAGATGGTATGAGGTATGGATTTGCCGACTTTGCAAGTGCAGGTGTTGTAGAAGAGACTGTTCAGCTACCAGAGAGATTTTGGAAGTTATCGGATAAAGAACAGTTTAAGTGGTTAGACGAACAAATAGGTGGTACAAGAAAAGGGATAACGTGGCATCATACGGAGGTTCCTGGTAAAATGGAGCTAGTCCCCTTTGGTATTCATAATATTACACCTCATAATGGTGGAAGGACAAAAGGTATGTGGGCCGACGCTCCAAGATAATAATATTGAGGAGGTATAGAAATGGAATTTAAGGATGGTTCAATAATTTATCCCTTGCCGGACGATACTTTGCTTTCTGAAAAGGAAGGTAAGTGGAGAATAAATTTACCAGAGACGTATAAAGAATTTATAAAAAAATATAATGGTAGTACTCCTATAAAGGATAGTTTTAAGTGTAATAGCCATATTTATGCGATTGATAGGTTTTTATGTATTTTAAAAGTAACCGGGGAAAGAGATGATGAGTATTACGATATAGGAGTAGTTAGAACACAACTAGACGAAAGAATTGTTTTTGATGAAAATTTAGTAGGTACTGAACTGCTACCAATAGCTGTTTTATTTGCAGGTGACTTTGTTTGCTTAGACTATCGTAACAATGTTGAAGAGCCTATTGTATGCGTTTGGAATCATGAAGAGTCTTCAGATTTAAATCCTATAACATATATTGTAAGTAATAGCTTTGAAGAATTTCTAAATATGTTAACAGAATAGATACTTGTCGGTAGTATCTAAACCTTGATATAATGCCCTTAAGTTAGTAACACTTATTTAATTTACTTTAAGCACTTGATTGTCTAATAGGCAACAGGTGCTTTTTGTTTTTTGTGAGAAATTTATGCTTGGGTCTACATGAAAAATGCTAATGAAAATTCATAACTCATGATGGTTATACCATCAAGGCATTCTGTTTTAATACTGTGTTTGTGAAAATAATAAGATAAATAGGTGAGACTACATTTTACATTCAAAGAGGACTTATTATACTACAAAACCACAAACTAAAGACAACAATGACAAAGCTCGTAGTGCTAAACGATACAGATACATAAATCTAGTAAAAAGAAAGTGAGGATTTTTGAGTGAGACAAAAAGAAAATGATTTACATGAAAATCGAAAGCTCATGATGGTTGTACCATCAAGGAGTATCGTTTTAATACTTGGATAGTAAGAAAAGTACGATAATATGGCAGGGGTAGTTATGACAGGGAATGGATGAAAAACTAACGAGAATGACAAAGTTCGTGGCGATAAACGTTAGGTTACATAAGAAAGTTCCTAGTTTAGCAATAGGGCAGACAAAAATTGGGTTGTATTTTTACTAGAGACGGTCGTATAATACTCGCTATTCATAAAAAAAGCGTTACGAAAATTACAATTTATGTAACGGGAGGGTGAAAAGTTGAACGTTGTTGGGTATATACGGGTCTCGACTCAAGGGCAGGCAAGTGATGGATATAGCTGGAAATATCAAGAAGAGGAAATTAAAGCATATTGTAAGGAACAAGGCTTAAACTTGATTTCCGTTAATGACTCCCAATTTTCATTAGGCTCAAGTAAAGCACATAATGAATTTTTAGCAATAATAGATACTTCTAGCGACTATGATACATTTGTTAGACGACTTAATAATTGGGCTAATAATAAATTAGAGGGTGGAGTATCGTCTTTACCGCAAGGTCTAAGATTAAAGTAGGAGGATACTATAATGGAAAAACAAGGATGGGATTTAATTTGGTTAGGGAATATTAACGATGAGGACTCAATAGGAGAGTATGTTGATTTAACGTATGATGAGTCTGTCCCTTCCCAATTTTTTATCGATTTTAATATTGATATGGACGATGCAAATGAGGATACTATAGAAAAAGTGTTCTATAAGAATGGTAGTAGTGATATTTCAGCATTATTAGATTATTAGATGGCTGTTCGTATGAAGAAATTGTCATCTCAAAAATCCAGAAAAGTATAAACCTAAAGAAATCATATAATGCAGTAATTTTAATATATAATTTTGAATATAAAAATGAAATTAGTTCAACAGGTGCTTTTGATTTTATTGCTACTACAAATTATGAATAAAATAACTCTTAAAGGTTCTAATTAGTAAGTCTCCAGGCAAAGAGATTGATATACCCCACGTTGTGAAAGGTCACGTTTTTTAGGAATTCCTTTAGTTGATTGAAATTGGCAAGGAATTTCCCTTCCTCTTCTCCTTGTTACTTTACCGATACACAATAAATTTGTATCGGTAAAGGGGTCGAATGTATTGCTAAAGCCGCATAGATTCATATGAAATTAAACATTAAACTATTCATTATATTGACGAAGCAACTTTAACAGAGGGTGAATTTTGGGAAGAAGAACTTGACAGTTTTACTATATAATATAGTACATTATTTCTACATTCCGGTAAATTTATAATTATATTACAATCTGACCCTTTCATTTTTAGGTTTTACAAGAGATATAAATGATTAAAAGTTATCGTTAAGTATTTCCATGCAAATAAAATCCCGTAGGAACAACTAAAACTGTTCCTACGGGATTTTGTTGTTCCTACGGGATTATAATTGTTTATTTAAAACTAGGATGTTGTTTTATTAAGTTATCTGATAATAAAAGACGACCATAAAGAATACATTGTCTGAAAGGGAGTTGGTTTTCCAAAATGAATTTTGGCGATTTCTCGTTATTTTACATGATAAAGGGGGACAAGCGTTGAAGAAGAATATTGTTTTGACCATTATTACATTACTTGTCATGAGTATTGTTACAGGTTGCGGGTTTGGGGGAGGAAAAGTACTTGATCGTATGGAAAAGACTGAAGTCCTGAATGTTGCTTTTGAGGGAACGTATCCACCATTTAACTATTTAGATGACAATGGTGAATTAACAGGTTTTGATGTAGATATTTCAAATGAAATTGCGAAAAGATTAGGTGTGAAAGCCTACTTTATAACATCCAAATGGGAAGGCTTAATAGGTGGTTTAAAGGCAGATAAATTCGATATTATCATTGGGCAGATGACTGTAACAGAGGAAAGGAAAAAAAGTGTAGATTTCACGGATCCATACGTTATTACAGGCTCGGTGTTAATCACCCGTGAGGAAACAAACGATATTAGTAAACTCGAAGATATTAAAGGTAAAAAAGTTGGTGTTGGTGGTGGAACTACCTTTGAAGAAATCGCGAACAGTGTGGAAGGTGCAGACGTTAAATTATATAAAGCTTTTAGTGATTATTTAGAAGATCTTAAAAATGAAAGATTAGATGTCATTATTAATGACCAACTGTTAGTAAGTTATAACATTAAAGAAAATAATCTGCCGATAAAAGTTGCGAGCGACATTCTCAAGGTGGATGAAGTTGGAATGGCAGTTAACAAAGGTAACGCAGATTTTGTTGAGAAGGTAAATGAGGCATTAAGTGAGATGAAAGAGGATGGAACTTATAACGAAATATATAAAAAATGGTTTGGATCAGATCCTGTTGAACAATAAATAACAAAAGTGTAAACATAATAAGGAGGAAATAACCTTTGCATATTATAGTTTTAGGTACAGGGATGATTGGAACAACGGTCGTAAGTGAACTTGCAAAATTCACGGAAATTGACTTAATCACAGCGGTAGACGTGCGACAAGAGAGTATTGATAGATGTTTAGAAAACTCCAATAGTCCTAAAGTTATTGGGAAAGTTGCTTCATTAGAAACAAAAGATGATATAGCTGAAGTGTTGAAGGATGGCGATGTGGCGGTTGCTTGTCTTCCCCACTCTTTGAGCCTAGTTACTATAAAAGCAGCGATAGAAACCAAATGTCATTTAGTAGATTTGGTAGGATCTATGTTCAAAGAAAAAATAGAATTACATGAAACAGCCAGGGATGCAGGTGTAATTATCGTTCCAGGCTGTGGAGTAGCTCCTGGAATAACGAACTTCTTAGCGGCTCAAGGAATTGAGATGCTAGATGAAGCAGAAGAAGCGACTATGATTTGTGGTGGAATTCCAAGACATCCAGTTCCCCCTTTGTGGTATCAAGTCGTTTTTCGACTAGAAAGTGTGCTAGGTCTTTATACAAAACCCGCTATCGCGGTTGAAAATGGACAACTTGTAGAACTATCTCCTTTATCAGGATTAGAAAAGATGACATTCCCTCAGCCAGTTGGTAACTGTGAAGCTGTTATTACGGATGCGCATAGCACTGCTTATATTCTAAAAGATAAAGTGAAAAACCTATACGAAAAAACGGTTAGGTATCCGGGCCATTGGGACAAAATGAATGTTTTAGGAGAACTAGGATTTCTCGATAATAATCCTATTACGGTAGCTGGAATTACAATAACACCACGAGCATTTGCAGAGCGAGTTCTAGCACCTAAAATGCTTGGTGCTTCTCATGAAGATGTAACGGTGTTAAGAGTGGAAGTAAGTGGAATAAGGGATGGCATACTAACCAAATTTACATGGGAAATGGTTGACTTATACGATTATGAACGAAACATCACATCCATGGCTAAAACTACGGCAATTCCTGCAGCTATAATGGCAAAATGGATTGCTAGTAAAAAAATTATAGAGACAGGTGTTGTACCGGTAGAGAGCTTAATCATTAGAGAAAACTTCCATCCATTTATGGAGGAACTAAACAATCTAGGAATTCAAATAGACTTTAAAGAAGATATTTACTCTAAGTGATTATCAACCTTGTAATTCGTCGGAAAGGAGGTTGATGTATGGATGTTACGATAATTATTGATTCATTGCCATCTTTACTTCAGGCAACTTTGATGACCGTTTTATTGGCTGCGGTATCCATTATAATAGCACTCGTTATTGGATTTTTCGCTGCGATCGTAAGAATAGTAAAAGTAAGAATATTAAACGGAATTGCAACGGCCTATGTTTCAATTATTCGTGGAACTCCTCTTCTTGTTCAGATTTTTGTTATTTACTATGGGTTACCGCAAATTGGTATTTCTTTAGACCCGATATCTTCTGGAGTAGTGGCATTGAGTTTAAATGCTGGTGCTTATTTATCAGAATCCTTTAGGGCATCAATACTTGCTGTGGACAATGGTCAAATGGAAGCATCACTATCAATGGGAATGACTTACTCGCAAGCATTGAGGAGAATTATTCTTCCGCAGAGTCTTCGAATAGCTATTCCTACCTTATCAAACACATTTATTGTGCTTATCAAAGATACCTCACTGGTCTCTGTTATAACGGTAACTGAACTACTGCAAATGTCGAGTTTGATCATTGCCAAAACATTTGAACCCCTAACAATCTATTTACTAGCTGCGGCTATTTACTGGATATTAATAACTTTCTTCACAACCATTTTAGATAAATTAGAAATTCGTACATCAAAATATTTGGTTCGATAAGTACAGCATCGACACCCTTAAATACGAATGATAGGAGATGTCCATGAGTATCATTCAAATTAATAATTTGAAAAAAAGCTTTGGAACGAATGAGGTATTA
Source organism: Psychrobacillus sp. FSL K6-2365 (assembly GCF_038003165.1). NCBI lineage: Bacteria > Bacillati > Bacillota > Bacilli > Caryophanales > Bacillaceae > Psychrobacillus > Psychrobacillus sp. FSL K6-2365. The sequence continues at coordinate 338,649 of NZ_JBBOOO010000001.1, forward strand.
CAAGGTATAGATTTAACAATAGCTAAAAGTGAAGTGGTTGTAATTATGGGACCAAGCGGCTCAGGGAAATCTACCTTACTGCGATGTTTAAATTTCTTAGAAGAGCCAACGGAGGGTATTATTCGTATTGGGGAATTCCAAATAGATGCAGGTGGAAAAGCAAATCGCCAACGAAAAAAAGAAATTAGAGAACTAAGGAAGAAAACCGGGTTCGTATTTCAATCGTTCAATCTATTTCCACATAAAACTGCCATCGAAAATGTTATGGAAGGACCAATAATTATTCATGGAACCAAATTAGAAGAAGCTAGAATATTAGCGAAGGCTCTTCTGACAAAAGTTGGTCTTGGAGATAGATGTGATTACTACCCAGCTCAGTTGTCAGGCGGACAACAGCAAAGAGTCGCAATTGCTCGGTCGTTAGCATTAAATCCGATGGTTATGCTTTATGATGAGCCTACATCTGCACTAGACCCAGAGCTTGTGAAAGAAGTTCTACAGGTTATTAAAGATTTAGCGCGAGAAGGAATGACGATGATCATTGTGACACATGAAATGAGCTTTGCTAAAGATGTCGCGGATCGAGTCATTTTTATGGATAATGGAGTAATAGTTGAACAAGGAACATCAGAAGAAATTTTCCTTAAACCAAAAGAAGAAAGAACAAAACAGTTCTTGTCGATAGTTGAGTAAAAATAATGAAGTCAGCAAAAAACAGGTGTAGAAAAGATACGTTTTTCTACACCTGTTTCAATTTACGTGTTTATTTAACTCATATTTCAGTAATTTTTTTAAAATCATTTCCGGTTGGATTCTGGAAAAGGTGAATTCCAAACTCCGGTGCTACGGCGAGAAGATGGTCAAAGATATCTGCTTGAACCGTTTCGTACACTGCCCATTGTATATCGTTGGTAAATGCATATATCTCTAATGGTAAACCGTTCTCGGTTGGGGCTAATTGCCTAACCATTAAAGTCATTTCCTGATTGATTCCAGGATGATGACTAAGATAGTTGCTAATATATGCTCTAAACACACCAATATTTGTAAGAGCCCTTCCATTCACTCGATTACTCTGATTAATTTTATTTCTTGTATTGTATTCTGTAATTTCACTTTCCCTATGAGTTACATAATCCGAAAGGTAGTGGATATTTTTAAAGTTATCAATCATCTCTTCAGTACAAAATGAAATACTGTTCTTATCGATAAATAATGAACGTTTGATCCGTCGTCCTCCAGAGTTTTGCATCCCACGCCAATTTATAAAAGAATCGGATATTAGAGCATAACTTGGAATCATTGTAATAGTTTTATCAAAGTTTTGCACCTTGACTGTATTTAGGGAAATATCAATAATGTCTCCGTCTGCACCATACTTTGGCATTTCAATCCAGTCCCCAACTTGAACCATATCATTGGTCGACAACTGAATCCCCGCAACAAGACCTAATAAAGAATCTTTAAAAACCAACATGAACACTGCAGAGAGTGCCCCAATTCCACTTAGAAGAAGAAGCGGGCTTTTCCCTATAAGGTTCGCGATCACCAGAATGATCCCAAGCGTTATGATTACAATTTTAACCACTTGAATATACCCTTTAATAGGCTTGGTTCTAGATACTTCATAGGTTTGATAAATATCATTCATAGCATTTAAAGCACTACTAATAATGACTAACCCCATAATTATTAAATATGCTATTGCAACCTTTTGGATTAAATATTTAAGGGGTTCTGGAAAGGCGGAAGCAAAGAAGTAAATAATAATCGCTGGAACGATATGCGATAGCTTATGAAAAACCTTCCTTTCCAAAAGCATATCATCCCATCGGAATTTAGTGTTTTTCACGATTTTAGAGATTATCCTGATTACTACCTTTTTCGTAATAAAATTAGCAATAATACAGATAAGAACTATTAAAAGAAACATAATAATAATGGAAAGGTACCCTGCTAAGGTGGAATCCATGTCTAGTTTTAAAAGTTGGTTATGAATGTAATCCATATATTTCACCTCATTGTATATATTATATCGGTATCCTAATGCGCAGCTCATATTTGTAACAAGTGAAATGAGATAATTATTATTGTATCAGAAAAAACTAATCTTCGTCCCTGTGTAGGAAACATTCGTGATATTTCCAATAAACATGAATGTTTAAACTTTCATGTTTGTTTCTTACACAGGGTGCTATTAAAATCTGAAAAACCCTGCAGAAATCTCTCTACAAGGCTTTCACTCATTTAGTTATTCTATTCAACAGTGTACAATTGTCTAAATTACTTAGAACATGGTACCAAAGATCAGTTTAGTAGATATCTCTATTCCAGAATCGTTGCTGAGCGATTATATTTACAAATGCTTTCCCGAATTCGGGATTGCTTGAAGCAAATTCAATTCCAGGTCCTGCTTTTGCATTAGAAGCATTGAAAAAAGGAACTCCAGAAGTCGCTATACCTATCGGTTTATAATGTTTATATGCTTCATCTATAAAATAGGCGATATCAGAGTATAACTTTGCTTGGTTGTTAGCTTTTCCCCCGACCACATACAAGGAATCAAACAGTACAGGAGCGGTTGTAAGAAATGTTTCATTTACCCTTACTTTTTGTCCTTCAGAGCTTCTAATAACCCCGAATTTTTCGCTTACAATTGTATAATCTACCCCATAACGTCTTAGTGTTTTTATGGTCATTTCCACTTCTGGAAGATTAAATCCGTTGCCAATGAGTACAGCGACCTTCAAAGTTTGGGGCACTTTTATAGTGTTTGCCTGACTTAGTGCGGGAGAGGAAGCAGTGACTTGGGATTGCTCCCCGGTCGGTCTATTTACTCCTAAGTTATCCGCGATAGTGTTTGCCATTGCTTGATCTACTTGAACGAACATATCTACCACCTGTTGTCTTACATCGCGGCTGTTAACTTTTCCAACTTCAAAAGAAAATGCATCAATGATATGCTGTTTTTCTGGAGGTGACATACTGTTCCAGAAAAGTCTCGCTTGCGAAAAGTGATCCTTGAATGATTCACTTCTTGCTTGAATGACGCGTCCTTCTACTTTTTCAGCGTAATGTACAAAACCACCTTCTTCGGCAGAACTTGTGGAAGGTGTATTATTCGCGAGTGAATTTTTGTGGTAACTTACTTGCCCAACATTTATCGTCTGGCGACTAAAACCATTTCGCTGATTATTATGGAACGGGCAAACAGGACGGTTGATTGGAATTTCCGTAAAATTCGGGCCACCAAGACGGAGTAACTGTGTATCTATATAAGAAAACAGCCGCCCCTGTAAAAGTGGGTCATTCGTAAAGTCTATACCTGGTACAAGATTTCCTGGGTGAAATGCTACTTGTTCTGTTTCTGCAAAAACATTGTCCACATTTCGATTTAGCGTCATCTTCCCAATTATTTTTACAGGTACAACCTCTTCAGGCCAAATTTTGGTTGCATCAAGAATATCGAAAGTGAACTTGAATTCATCTGCTTGGTCTATTAGTTGCACACCAAGTTCATACTCGGCAAAATTGCCATTTTCTATTGATTCCCATAGATCGCGTCGCTGAAAGTCAGGATCTTTCCCAGATATTTTCTGTGCTTCGTCCCATACGAGCGAATGTACACCGAAAACAGGTTTCCAATGGAACTTCACAAATCTGGATACTCCCGCTTCATTGACAAATCGAAATGTGTTTACCCCAAAGCCTTCCATTACTCGGTAATTCTTCGGTAATGTGCGATCAGACATATGCCACATAATCATATGGGCTGATTCCTGATTATTTGCGATAAAATCCCAGAATGTATCATGAGCAGAAGCCGCTTGTGGCATTTCATTATGAGGTTCTGGTTTAACGGCATGTATCAAATCTGGAAACTTCATCGCGTCTTGAATAAAAAATACGGGAATATTGTTTCCAACTAAATCATAATTCCCTTCTTCCGTATAAAATTTGACTGCAAATCCACGAACGTCACGAACTGTATCAGAGGATCCCAAGCTCCCTACTACATTTGAAAACCGTGTAAATACAGGGGTTTTTGTTCCGGCTGTTTGTAAAAATCCTGCTTTAGTGAATTCCGCCATCGATTCATACAATTCGAATTCTCCATGAGCAGCGTATCCTCTAGCATGCACTACTCGCTCAGGTATTCGCTCATGGTCGAAATGGGTAATTTTCTCACGAAGGTGAAAGTCCTCCATGAGTGTCGGACCGCGTATACCAGCCTTCAATGATTCCTCATCGTTGGATACTCTAAGGCCTTGATTGGTTGTGAGCTTTTTCCCATCATTGTTCATCCGAAATTCTTCTAACTGTCGTTCCTTTTTGTTTTGATCTGACGATGACCTATCCACGTAATCCTCCTTCCATCTAACAAACTACGCCGCGTCTGGGCTTTATGTATACTATATGTATTTCCTTTGTAGCTTAGAATCCGGACCCTGTGTAAGGAACATTCACGTTAATTCAAACAACCGTGAATGTTTAAAATTTCATGTTTGTTTCTTACACAGGGACACATTCAGTGCTGACGTTACAGCCACTGATATTAGCCCTAGAATGGTTGAAGCAACTAAAAGAAGGGGCGGAGAAAAAGCAAAGATATTATGTGTGGACTTAGAAGAAACAGCTGCCCTTTGAAGATGAAACGTTTGATGTAATTATAAGCTCCTTAGTTCTTCACTACATAAAGGATTGGAGCAAGCCTTTTAGCGAGTTTCAAAGAATACTAAAACCTAATGGGAGCTTGCTTTTTTCTATACACCACCCATTTATGGATATAAAAATGTCAGTGAATGGAAACTATTTTTCAAATGAACTTATTGTCGATCAGTGGAAAAGAGAAGGGAAACTCATTGAGGTTCCGTACTATCGTCGACCACTCCATGAGATAGTTAATGAAACTATAACGTATTTTTCGCTGGAAAAGTTAATCGAACCGCAACCTACAAAAGCATTTAAAGAGGAAGAACCAGAAAAGTATGAAAAGCTTATGAAAAATGCTCACTTTATGATTGTAAGAGCGCGGAAAGAAAAGTAATTTAGAAGAAAAGTATTATTAGAGAAAAATAAAAAACTATTGTTCTTAATCACATATACAATTGCATAAAGAAGATAAGCGTGGAGAAATTTCCTCGTTTTTTTATGGTCAAAATAATGGGGGAGGAAACTAAAAAAAATATTTATCGTAATATAAAGACAGAACGATTTTGCCTTTCAATCTAGTACAAATTTATATATGAAAGCAGTGAAGAATAGTGAAAACCAATAAAAGATTTAGATTTAGGATTATTATTAGAAACGTGGTTTTAGCATTAGCTGCTTTATTCCTTATATGGATTACAATCCATCAAGTTATGGCTGCATATGAACAAAAGAAATACCCCGAATTAGGAGAGTTAGTAGAAGTAGATGGAAAGAATATACATGTATATACGAAGGGTGAAGGCCAAGATACAATTGTCTTGTTAAGTGGTTTAGGAACGACCGCACCTGTGTTGGACTTTGAGCCTTTGATTGATGAGATGTCAAAAAGTAATAAAGTAGTTGTTGTAGAGCCTTTCGGTTATGGATGGAGCGACCTTACTGATAAGAATCGTACAGTGGAGAGTATAGTAGGAGAACTAAGAACAGCTTTAATAAAATTGAATATCGAGGGTCCATATATATTAATGCCTCATTCTATTTCTGGGATATATAGTCTGTATTACGCAAATAAATACCCAGAGGAAATTAAAGCTATTATAGGAATCGATCCGACGTTACCTAATGCCTTGGAGTACTTTGATGAATCTGTTCCAACAATGCCCAAATATATGAGTTACATCGCCCCAACTGGAATTGCTAGATTGGCATTATATTTAAGTCCCGAAGACTTCCTTCCCATAGCAAACGAGGGAACTTATTCGGAAAAAAATATAAAAATGACCAAAATCCTTTCCGCACAGAGAGGGTATAACAAAAATATAGTAAGTGAAGCAAATGAAATAAAAAATAACATTGATGAAACACGTAATATGTCATTTCCTTCAGATTTGCCTGTTATGATCTTTACGACGAACGATGGGAAGGTAAATGAGGAAGGTAAATCAAATATAACTTTTTATCAATCGGAATTACGTAATACTTCTCTACATAAACTTGTTCCTTTAGAAGGACATCATTATCTACACTGGACTCAATACAAGGAAATGAGTAAATATGTTAATGATTTTACCAAAGCATTTGCAAATGATTGAATAAGCGTGGTACCTACCGCTAAAGTTGTTACTATAGCTAATTATTAGTGAAAACTTCAGTTATTAATTATTATGTAATACTAAAGTCGAGGAGTTTTCTCTATACGTTTTACTGATGATATAATATGCTACCATTAGTAAAAAGTATCAGCTATTCTAGCATGGAGGACTAATAATGATTGAAGTAATAACAGTAGTAAATATGTTAGTGGAAGTAAAAAATACGAAAGATTATGTAAAAAAAGTTGAAAAGGTTTTGCGATCCAAGACTCGGTCGATTCAACATATAGAGACGATTAGTATGTCTGAACCAAACGAAAAACTAATCGTAAGTGCTTTAGTTAAATATAGAGTGCTCATAGAAGAAAGAATGGATAACAAGTTTTTAGATGATTATGTGGGTCTCGTTCTCCCAATGTTCTATAATCGTTTTAAAGCGATGCCGGTAAGCAATCAAATTTATAGAATTTCGAGAATCAAAAAAGAAAATCGTGCTCGACGTTAATATTTGTTTGGCACATTGGGAACTTAAACAGTTCTGAACACTATAACCCCTATATAGAGGTGTTTTATGAAGAAATGGCTATTTGCAATCGGGTTGATCATTTTACTTTTGGGAGCAATCGTATTCTACAACAAACTCTACTACCCTACACTTCCTATGGAAAGTATTAACAAGAAGGAAGTAATAGAAAAGCTAAATGATTCTAATGAACAAATTGTTAAATTATCAGACGAAAATGGTTATGAATGGTATATCATAAGTGAACGAAATACAAATGTGGCAGATGAAATTACTAAGAAAATGGTCATTCAGCATGGTTGGATTTTCAAACGAAAAGATGGTAGTGGGCTTTTCTTTGATAAACAAGGAAAAATTTTGATAGTTACGACTCAGAAGTGGACGACTGATTATACGCTAGTTAAAATACCATCACATTTTAACTATTAAAATAGACTTGTAATGAGCACTTATCAACTCATAACCAGTTCTTTCTCAGTTTCCTTGGTTTCTGGTTCTAGAAAAATAGGTGATAAGGAAGGAAATGTAAATTTAAATGTCGTTCCTTCTCCAATTTTACTTTCTACATGAATCGTACCATTCATAGCACGTACGATACTATACACTACCGTAATGCCGAGACCTGTCCCCTTACTTCCTTTTGTTGAGTAATAAGGCTCACCTAAACGGGTCACCTGTTCAAGTGTCATACCTGAGCCAGTATCTTTAATGAGAATACTTACAGTTGTTTGTGTGCTCTCCGTTTCTACCGTTAAAATTCCTCCTTTTGGCATTGCTTCTATTGCATTTTTCATGATATTTACTAAGCATTGATGAAATTTTTGTTTGTCTCCTTCAATCTCCTCTCCTGGTGAAAACATAGAAACTATTTTGACCGAATTTCGCTTTGCCAATGGTTGTAGCAATTGAACTACTTGTTCTAGTTCTTCCTGAAGAAGTAGGGGTTCCATCGATTTAATTTCAGGATTAGAGAAATTCAAATACTCTTGAATGACTCTTTCAGCAGATTTTAGCTCGTTTTTAATAATGGAAAGGTATTGAGTATAGTTTTCTTTTGAAATAGAATCATTTTGCAAAAGTTGAACAAAACCAATTGCTGCTGTCAAGGGGTTACGAATTTCATGACTAATAGCTGCACCCATTCGTTCAACAGCCTCTAGCCGTTTGGATTTCATAGTCCGTTGGCGCAATTGAATAGTCATAATAATTTCTTCAATAATATAAGAAATGATTCCGACTCCAATGGGTTGAATGACTAAATAAGCAAACCAAACCTCGGTACTACTATGAGGTAAGTGCCAAATTCCCATTGTAAAAGTTTGGGCAAAACTGAACAGAAATGTTACGCCTACGGAAAAAAGAACTCGCTGCTTGGGAGATTGTTTTAAAAACCATGAAGAGATTCGCCAAAAAAGAATAGCAAGCCCTCCATAATAAAGTACCGTCATCCAAAACCCATAATCAATTCCAAAAAAACCTCTTACGAGCATAATGAATGCAGCTAAAAAAGGACCAAAACCCATATACAAACTGCCGACAATGAACGGAATTTTTCTTAAATCAAAAACGACATTACTGCCTTCTATACGATAAGTAAAAATAAAACAAAGCATTAAACTAATTATTAAAAGGCTGATGAAAATAGCTTGGTGAGACCAAAATCTTTTTGATTTTTCTGCCCATAAAACTCCCAAAAAAAGTATTACAATTAATAAGGATAAGTTGAAAAAGAAATATACTGTTAATTCCAAGATATTATTCCTCCAAGACTATTTTATGTAAAAAGATTCATCTTCTCTATACCTTAGTTTTATGGAGCTTAAAATGAAATAGGGAGATGGTGCCTTTGCCAATCTCACTTTGAACTTCAATTGTTCCTTTCATAGCACGTAATATACTGTAAGCAACCATCATGCTAAGACCAGTTCCCTTAGGTCCCTTCGGAGAATAGTGTGGTTCTCCTAGATGGTTAATTTGATCCTTGCTCAATCCTGTTCCAGTATCTTGTATAGAAATAGTTATCTTATTCTGGGTAGCAATTGTCTTGATCAATAATGCACCGCCATAAGGCATGGATTCGATTGAATTCCTTATAATATTAATGAAGCATTGGTGGAATTTCGATCTGTCCCCTTGGATTGTTCCATAGGTAGAAAAATCAGTAGAAACCTTTACTGAATGATAATTAGCCAGAGGATGTAGTAATTTTAAAATATGCGTAAGTTCATTCTGAATATCTAGTTCTTCTATTGATTCAATAATTGGTTTAGAAAAGGTTAAGTAATCTTGTATGATACCTTCTGCAGAATCTAATTCATCTTTTATAATGGAGATATATTTGGTTCTTTTATTATTATCAAGAGAAACTTGGTCGAGGAGCTCAATAAATCCAATTGCTGTAGTTAACGGATTTCTAATTTCATGAGATATTGCAGCCCCCATTTGTTCGACTGCAGCCAACTTTTCTTCGATTACTAACTGTTGTTGCAACTGTTGATTCTTTTCTCTTATTTCAATGGTGGAAGAAATAATGGCAACCCCAAGTGGAGGGACTATCACATAGGCGATGAATATATCTATAAATTGGTCAGGAGATACTTTGTTTAATGCTATAGTGAATAAGATACCAACACTTATCAGTAAAGTAATACCAGTGGAAAAAAGTATTCGTATATTAGAAGTGAGTTTTAAAAACCAAGGAGAAATATACCATATAAAAAAACTAAACACGGTATAAAATGCAACTGCTATAAAGAATCCAACGTCTATTCCATGGAATGCCCGAAATAGAATAACCAAAAATCCTAGTATAGGACTGAACCTCAAATATAAGCCACCCAATAAAAAAGGAATTATCCTCAGATCCAGAACATACTCACTTTGTATGGGATAAGAAAATACAGTACAAATTACTAACGAAAAAACAAAATAAAATAATCCCGCTCGTTTATGTAAATGGATACTACCGACTCTCTTATCTAATAGAAAAAAAACAAAAAATAAAATCATTAGTAACGAAAGATTAAATAGAAAATGCATTGTTATAATTCCCAATATATATCTCTCCTAATAATTTTATAAATTAATATTAACGAAAGAATGTGGAATGCACAATATTTTTTAATGAATATTCAGAAGATTCATAGGAGAATTTGTTTAAAAGTGGCAGAAAAGGCTAATGGATTGCCTAGATTCTTCGTTTCTGCTGCAGGTTATAAGCAAGTGCTTCAACAAATGGAAAGTGCTCTTTATACACTTGAACCAGATACATCTGGCCATATTGTGGAACAATTTCTGGAAGGTGAGGTAGAGCTGGGACTTACTACAATCGCACAACTGACTGAAGATCTAAAGAATGAGTCAAACAGTCTCATGGACCAGGTCAGCGATATCGTAGCCCTTCCATACCTGGATGATAGTGGAGTGCAGCAAGGCGTTCTAGATGCCAAAAGAAAACGAGACGATACAGTAAGTAGGCTACTAGAATTTGATGCAACACAGACAGCCGCTTTACTACCTTTCGAGCAAGACATGCAGGCAATGGATACGTGGATCCGTAACATGGAAGAGATGTTCACAAGTAATCTCACGGATATCCATTTTCAAACAGATCATTGGGCGGAGTTAGTTGCATGTAGTCGCCCATTAACCATTTCCACGCCAACGGTTGAAGGAGAAATGTGTATACGTGAAGAAGAGGAAGATAAGTCGGTTATAGATACAGGTTTAGAAATAGTAGATGGAATTTTAAGTGGTTTATTTGATGTAGGGAAAGATTTTGTTACTGGTATTGTAGATATAGTTCAGGATCCAAAAGCCACAATAGATGCTACGATAGTGGCAGTTACTAATCCTAAAGAGACATACAACACGATAAAATCGGCCATCACTACTTCCTACGAACGCGATATGGTAAATGGAAATGCCAATTCCCGTGCTCACTGGGTAACCTATGCATTAGGCACGGTTGCCACTTCAGTAGTTGGAACAAAAGGTGTCGGTGCACTTACCAAATCAGGGGTCACGGTCACAAAGGCAGTTGCTCCAAAAGTAGTCGGAGCCGCCAACAATGCCTCAGACTCATTAGCTAAACTATTACCCTACGGACCCCGTCCGCAGTTTGCAATCGCAGGTGAAGTTCCTTATAACGTAGTGAATGCGGCGGATTTGAGGGATCGAATAAATTCTATAGTTAGAGTGGAGAGTGGTTTTAGGGGTTCGGATAAAACTATAAGTGATTATACTAATGATATTATTGTAAAGGGGAAAGTAGATTCTGCTAAGATGAATAAGCTTAAAAATGCTATTCAGAATAATACTTTTAGTGTAGATGAGCTTTCCGAAATTAGTAAAAAAATGTCCGAATTAGGCATTACTAAAATATATGATGAAGCATTAATTAAAATAGATTTTGGTAAGTATCTTAAAAGGCTAATAAGTGGCCCGCCTACCGATATGGTGGATCCACATGCACATCATATTTTATTTAAAAAGGGTCTTGGCCAGAAGCAACAAGAACTTGTTGGAGAAGGTCAAGAAATATTAAAGAAGTATGGAATAGAACCGATAATTGGCAAAGAAAATCTTATTTGGGCACCAAATAGAATTACAGGACAACACAGTATAGAACGTCTTCAACATATTGTTGATAAGTTGAATGAAGTAGATAGTTTTGGAGGTAATCGTGAAAAAATTGTTGAAATGCTTAAGCTGCTAGGTGAAGAAGCTGCATCAATGAAATAAAGATATTTTAGGAGGATTCCATGGATAATAAGGAAAAAGCCATAAAAATCTATGATTTAATTAAGAATGGTGACATAGAACGAGTGAAAGAGATAATTATTACTGATAAAAGCTTGCTTGATTTTATAACACCTTTTGGAACGTGGCTACATGTTGCGACTAGAGCAGGTAAACTGGATATGATAAAATTTTTAGTTGATTCTGGTATGGATATTAACATAAACGAAGGTGTACCAAAGTCAGCACCTATTGCAAATGCAGCTAGTGAAGGTGAAATTAGTATTGTAGAATACTTATTTGAGAATGGTGCAATATTAGATACTAGTGACCCAAATAGAAATCCTCTATTCTCAGCGATTTATGGAGGACACCTCAATATAGTAAAGTATCTTGTTCAGAATGGTATTGATATTAACGTTAAGTATACTGGGAATACTATGCAAGATATGGGGGCTTATGAATTTGCTATTGAAAGAGGACAAACAGAAATTGCTGAATATCTAAAGCAAAAGATGGATGAAAAAAATTAATAAAGTGTTAGAAAGAATAGTGAAAGGTCCAGGTCCTAATACATTTTAGAATTGTTTTAGAAACTGGTACCCTATAAAAGGAGCATTTTCACCTTTACAGAATATTTAGATACTCTTTTCAATCTTGCTATTCGTATTTTTATTCTTATTCTTCCACTAAATAATGAAATATATCGTACTGGACAGGTTGCTCAAGAATCATGTTCATAGTAGCTACATTATATACTTTTCCTTGATCCATAAGAGTATCGTTTTCTGCACTATCTGAATCTACCATAACTTCACCGAGGTAATAGAAATCTTTTCCTTCACCATTATGTTTTTTTACAAATAAATGAACACTTGTGTTTTCTACAGAAGAGTTTACTATTGGAGCAATATCTTTAGCTGTAACTTTTCTGTTTTTAGTTGAACACCATTTGAAAATGTCGGTTGACAAGAACTCATCCATATACTTCACTTCTAAATTATCATTGTCAGTTTTATGATAGTTTACAAATATAGGACAAGAGTTCATTTTAATTCTGCCGCCGTTTAAGGTGCCTTCTTCATTACTACTCCAATTCAAAAGTCTACACACGTCTTTTCTTGAATATTTTTCATATATTGTCAGAGGAGTCTGTTTGCTATATCTTTTATTTTTTTCTAAACTACAGAGTATTATATCCTCTAATAATTCCCTAAATTGATCATTTTCTAGACTTTTCTGTAGTTCACTGTTTAGCTGGTATTTTCCATTTTCTAAAATTACTATTGGTTTTGAACCATAAGTTTTCTGAGCAGTTTTTACGAAAAAGTTTAAAGATAGTAAATTTTCTACAGAATCAATGGTTTCTTTATTACTATAAGTTCCAGAATCATTTAATAACTTTAGATAATCAGTTTTAGATACTTTATTTTTTTCTATGAGATTTTGAACTAATAATACTTCATGAATTCTTTTGCCATTTATGAGTTCCTGAGAAAACATTGTTAATACTGCTTGCTCGTAATCATTTATATATGTTATAGGTTCATTCATACTTAATAAAAAATCAAAGTAATTTTTCTTTTTTATAAAGATTACTTCAGGATCAATAGAATTGTTTTTAATAAAATCAATTAGAAGAGGGACTCTCCCCAGTCGATTTTTTAACTCTTTGTAAGGAGTCGTGAGAAACTCCATATTGTACAATTTCAAATTTTTATTATCAATTGCATCAAAAATACGTTTTTTAGCAATTTCTTCAAAATTTATTGTTGAAACTCCTTGGATATAGTCAGTGTTAACCGTTTTACGTCGAACATTATCTTTGTTCATGGATTGATCGCCTGAAAGGGCAATTGGGATTAGATAGTTGTTTTTATAATTACCGATGAAATCAATAATAGTAACATACTCTTTTTCATTATGCTTGCGTAATCCACGTCCCAATTGCTGAATAAAAATTATACTTGATTGTGTTTGACGAAGCATGATAATTTGGTTTAAAAAAGGAATATCAATACCCTCGTTAAAAATATCCACCGTTAAAATATAATCTAGCTCGTATCGTTCTAATTTACGAATAGCATCTTCTCTTTCAAATTGTGAATTATCACCAGTAAGGGCAGTAGTTTTTAATCCTTGGGTATTTAACTCTGCTGAAAGAGCATGTGATTCTTGTTTAGAACTACAGAAAATTAATCCACGTACTCTCTTCCCAGAATACCCATAGTAATTAATTTTTTCGAGGATATGGTGGACACGTTCATGCGATATAAGGTGCTGCAAGGTAGATGTATCATCGATTATTTCCCCATTCCTCTCATAATCTGTCACACCAAAGTAATGAAATGGACAAAGCATTTCTTCTTCAAGAGCAGCCTGTAGTCGAATTTCATAAGCGATATTGTAATCAAAGAGCTCAAAAATGTTAAAACTGTCCGTACGTTCAGGAGTGGCTGTCATTCCAAGTAAGAAATCGGGTTCAAAGTAATTAATAATATTCAGGTAAGAATCTGCACCTGCACGATGTACTTCATCTATTAAAATATAGTCGAATTCATCTTTTGGGAACTGTTGTAAATGTGATTGCGATGATAGAGTTTGAACTGTTGCAAATAAGTATCTAGCACCTGTATCTTTAGAATTACCCGAAAGTAATCCGTAATCATCGGGGTGTCCACCTAATATTTTTTGGTAATCTTGAAGTGCCTTCTTCAAAATTTGTTCTCTATGTACAACGAATAGCATTTTTTTAGGTGTGAAGTTACGAACATCAAAAGCAGATAGATATGTTTTTCCTGTACCAGTAGCAGAGATTATTAATCCCTTTTTAGCACCGTTTTCACGAAGAGTTCTTAACTGTTTCAGAGCGTCTATTTGCATTTTATTTGGCTGAATAGTAAGACTATCGGATAAACTGTTTGTGAGATAGTCTGTGTTCAATTCAAATACATTTGAGGATGCCTGTTTAATGAAAGGCTGTTGTTCATAATTAAGATTGTAATGATTAATCCAATCTATGGTTAAAGGGATAGCCTCGCTCCAAGCCTCTTCAAATTGATTTTTAAAATGATGAATGATTTCTCCATCTTCTAAAGAAGTTAAATAGACATTCCATTCATAATTAGCTTTTAAAGCGCTATCCGTTAAATTTGAGCTTCCTACTATTAAAGAATAATAGTCTTTGTGTTCAAATATATATCCCTTAGAGTGGAAGCCTTTGACGCCAGTTAGACGGACTTCTACATTTTCAAGTTTTAATAGTTCTTTAAACATTTTGGGTTGATTGAAATTTAGAAAAGTAGACGTTAGAATACGGCCTTTTATACCTTTTAGCTGAAGATCGAATAGCATAGTTTTTAATGTAGCTAAACCACCCTCGGTAATAAAAGCTACGGAAAAAGTGAAGGTTTCGCATGTTTTCATTTCTTGAAGAAGTGTAGATAGAACATTTTCATGAGCTTTATTTGATAGTAGCTTAGGCTTAAAGTGTCCTGTTACTGGATTACTTTGATCGATAAATCCTTTATATAATGAATTCTTCATTTTGCGAATCAATTGTTCCATATTAATCACGTCATTTCATTCATATTTTCCGAATTACATTTTTTCACTTACTATTTTTTCACTTACTATTTTTTCAACTGCAGGAATATCAGCAGCTGCAAAATTAAGCTTATGTAAGTTTTCCCGAGTAACCCACCTAGTGTCGGCATGCTCTGCTGCAATAGGGATACCTTCTAATAGTTTTGCTTTATAAGTTTCTAGTCTAACGATAAATTTTTCGTATTCATAAGTAGTATCTTCAACCTTATGACCAATCTCAATTGCACAATTAAATTCCTCTGTAATTTCTCGCTGTAAAGCCTGCTCTGGAGTTTCTCCGGACTCAATTTTTCCACCAGGAAATTCCCAAAGATTTGGAAGTGACATTGACGGACTTCTTAACGCACAAAATATTTCATGCTGATTATTTTCAATAATTGCCCCAACAACATGGACTAACTTTTTCATTAAATTATCACCCTAAATTTATTTTATATCTTTATCATATCTGATTTTAGAGTAATGAACAGCAAGAAACATCAAATGATTGTAATTAACTGATTATTTCGTGTTTTATCTATTAAGTAAAACCATACAGATTCTAATACAATTTAGCAAAAGGAGATTGGGGGGGCATGTAATTATAGTTTAGGTTACAAAACAATAGCTGCATACAATAATAGCTACTCTGTACTCAAGACTTAAGGATAATGTATGGAAGGAAGATGAAATACCATTAATTGTAGTAGAGATTGCCAGTAGAAAATAATTAAGTGGTAAGAGTATTTAGCCTTACTCAAGGATAGTAATGGGACACTTTATAGACAAGCTGAAATTAAATACAAAAAGTAGATATCTCCACATAAGTAGAGGTATCTACTTTTCTATGTTTCTGAGTCTCTTTGATAATCTAAATCTCTCCTAGGCTAAGATAGTTTGTAATATTAACTTTAATAACTCTTCTGTTGTTTCTGGTAATTGTTCCGGTAAGTAAAGTTGATGTTTCATTATTGTTCCTCCTTAATCTCTTATTCTATTAACAATATAGTCAATATAGTTTGAGTTTATGCATGATATTATAAAAAAATTTGAATCTCTTAAAATAAGATTTGAATATCCAATGACTAAAATACCTATTTGACGTTTTGGTCAATATTCTATAATATGATTGAGTACCCGTACTTGACCGGGAGAGGTTCATAGCTTATACCCTCTATAAAAAACTATGGATACATGACTATTCGCCATGTCCATATAAATTTGGACGTGGCTTTTTTGTTTTTATCCTTTTGTTTGCATAGATTGGTTCAAAGAAGCCTCTTTTGAAAGTGTTGGGAAACATTTTTTATAGGAGGTTTTTTATTATGTCTGGAAGAAGTCATGATGAAGGTTTAAAGGATTTAACATTGTTAGGTAACCAAGGCACAAAATATTCATTTGATTATGCACCTGAGGTATTGGAGTCGGTAGATAATCTTCATTCTACTAGGGATTATTTTGTGAAGTTTAATTGTCCAGAATTCACAAGTTTATGCCCAATTACAAATCAGCCCGATTTTGCAACGATGTATATCTCGTATATTCCGGATAAAAAAATTGTAGAAAGTAAATCGTTAAAATTGTATTTGTTCAGCTTTAGAAATCACGGAGATTTCCATGAGGACTGTGTGAACATTATCATGAACGATTTAATTGAATTGCTAGATCCAAGGTATATCGAAGTTTGGGGTAAATTCACACCACGCGGAGGTATTTCGATTGATCCGTGGTGTAACTATGGAAGACCGGGGACGAAGTATGTAGAAATGGCGGATTTTCGATTGATGAACCACGATCTGTATCCAGAGAAAATTGATAATCGATAATTGAATAATCCTTTTAAGGAAGAGGTTTTAGCTACCCTCTTTAGAAAAGCGGAAGTGCCTATGTAAGTCCCGAAAAGCGCTGGAAGGATTACACGTAAAGGCTTCTTTATGCCTTTACTGAAAGCCTAAAGCGACACGAGGGGCTAGGCGCTGAAGCTAGACAATTTAAAAAAACTAAGAAGATAACAGCATTCTTTCTTGGGTGCTGTTTTTTCAGTATAAGGGAGTTTACGGATGAAGCAGGAAAAAGCAATTATAGTGTTTAGTGGTGGTCAGGATAGCACGACCTGTCTGTTTTGGGCGAAGGAACGTTTTAAAGAAATCGAGGCAGTGACGTTTGATTATGGGCAAAGACATAGTCTTGAAATTGAATGTGCAAAAGAGATAGCGAAGGAAATCGGTGTAAAGCATCACATACTGGATATGTCACTTTTAAACCAGCTTGCACCGAACGCATTGACGCGAGATGACATAAAAGTAGAGGACGGAGAAAAAGGTGAATTGCCGTCGACTTTTGTACCTGGTCGGAATTTGCTCTTTTTATCTTTTGCCGGTGTTTTAGCTAGCCAGGTCGGAGCAAAGCATATCGTAACTGGTGTGTGTGAGACTGATTTTAGTGGCTATCCAGATTGTCGTGATATTTTCGTGAAGTCATTAAACGTAACGCTAAATCTTACAATGGATTCTACTTTTGTGATTGAAACACCACTCATGTGGTTGAACAAGGCACAAACATGGGAGCTGGCAGATCAACTTGGAGCACTAGAGTTTGTCCAAAAGAAAACGTTGACCTGTTATAACGGAGTAATAGCAGATGGCTGTGGGAAGTGCCCGGCGTGTAAGCTGAGAAATAAAGGACTGAACGAGTACTTGAGTTCAAAATCTACTAAAGGAGTAATAGCATGAGAATCTTATTTTATTTAATATCAATAGTGACTGCTAATGTCGTAACAGCAGCTTTTGCACCATTAGAGTTTGCCATGTTTATCGTCCCTATGGGAACACTTTTCGTGGGAGCTACTTTTATTTTCCGAGACCTTGTACAAAATAAATATGGGAGAGCAAAAACCTACTTATTTATTTTTGTGGCTTTAGCATTTTCTGCACTAGCCTCATTTATATTGGGGGATACTTTATTAATTGTACTTGCTTCGGCAATTTCATTTGTTGTAGCTGAAACAGCAGATACAGAGATTTACACAAGACTAAAATTACCAATGGCATGGCGTGTATTCTATAGCGGGATAGTTGGCGGATTCCTAGATTCTGTAATTTTTGTTGTAATTGGCTTAAGTCCTCTTGGAGCAAATTTTCTTCCATGGGAAGCAGTTCCTGCTGCCATTGTAGGTCAAATTATCGTGAAAACGGTTATTCAGATGATTGGGGCGCTTATTTTGAATCAAGTAGTAATAGTAAAGGAGAAGCGTCTTCTGTCTGAATGATTTTATGAAAAGTGAAAAGTTTAGCCTTCCATAATCTTGGGAGGTTTTTTTAGTTTTATTAATTTATTGCACAGTGACCACTTTATCTTTTTTATTACATATATCTATTTCTAGATAGATCTAAAAAAGAGGTATAAAAAACATTTTTTACAGGTACTGGATGTTATATAGGAATGTCGTATAATTAAAATAGATTAAAAATAATACTTAAAATACCAATATATAAATTATATAGTTGAAAAAATAATACAAAAAATACTTTGTTCCATGTTGAATCAAAGGTAGCTATTTTAGAAGGAAGTGTATTTAATGCGTAATCGAACCAAAAAGGATCAGAAAATAGTAGACGAATTGACCGGGTTTCTAATTATTGTAGCAGCGTTAATAGGTTGGTATACTACAAAGTCATTTATAGGGGTAGGGGTTGCAATAGGTGTTGGAGTAGTTGTAATAATTATAATCATGGGATGGAGAACAGCTAGTTTTGAAAAAAGGATGCGGGAATCTGGTATAGCGGAGATTGATCAAATGACTGGCCGACAATTTGAAGATTATCTAGGCACACTTTTTCAGTATCAAGGATACAAGGTCACTTATACACCTTCAACAGGGGATTTTGGAGCAGATTTAATATTAAACAAAGGACAAGAAACGATCGTGGTTCAAGCAAAACGCTATAAGAAAGCAGTTGGTGTAAAAGCTGTACAAGAAGTTATTCCATCCATCAATATGTATAATGCAGGAGTGGCATGGGTTATAACGAATAGTACCTATACAACGCAGGCCTTGACACTGGCCAAGAAAAACCGTGTACGAATGATAGACCGTAAAGAATTAATACAAATGAACCTGGAGATGAAAAATACAACTAAAAATGTCAAACCATGAAAAGAGATCAAAAGTTATTAATAAATAGTATGAACAGTACAGTACTTGAGCGATATCCAAGAAATAAGAGAGACAAAAAGTTGAATCGTTTAATACTCTGCAGCATATGATGTGGTTACTTGAATAACCTAGTAATCTCCGATAGACTAATAATTACCATAAAGAGACAACTGAGGAGTGAAATGCCGATGGAAATTTCAATTACAAAAGCTTTACGCGAGTTAAAGACATTGGATGCACGCATTTTAAAGAAGATTAACGAGACAACTTTCGCAGCGTCTAAAAAACCAAAAGAGAATATTCGTGGTTTTAAGACTGTTGAGGCGTTTGAAAAGGAAGCCAAAGAAAGTATACAATCTATAAAAGATTTAATGGATCGTAGAAAGCAAATCAAAAAATCGATTGTAGAATCTAATGCAAGAACTGTTGTTGAAGTATCTGGAGTCAAAATGACGGTGGCAGATGCAATTGAGCGTAAAAACTTTATTGAAATCGAAAAAACACTCCTTCGTAAAATGAATACCGATTATGCTCAGTCTCAAGAAAAGGTAGAAGTTAATAACGAAATTGCCCAAGATAGATTAGACACTCAGTTAAATAACATGATTTCAAAAGATGGTAAAACAGACTTAACTGCGGTTGAAGGGTACAAAAAGTTGTTTTGGGAATCCGAGGAAACTAAATTAATTGACCCAATTCATGTAAAAGAAATCGCAACAAAGATGGCTTTAGATATTGAGTCTTTTGAAGATGACGTGGATGTAGCGCTAAGTGAAATTAATGCACGTACGTTAATCACTATTAAACAATAAATAAGTTTGGAACTTGCTGTTATAGCGAAAAAGAAGAAAGTTTCCCCGTTTGCAGGGTCTGGGTAAATCCCTGCTCCCAAAATCAATTACTGAGTAAGGTAAAAAGCTTAAAGCTCAACCTTAAAAGTTAAAAGCTTAACAATCAACTCTCTTACATCCTAACGTTCAACTTTTAGCGATAAAAAATCTATAAAATCTCGGGTAACAGGTGCCAAAGGATTTGAAACTTCCTTTCTTCTCCTCCGAGCAGCTATGACAGCACAAAAAGAGTGGTCCTTTGGGATCACTCTTTTTGTTTTTTTCAAATCGACCCTGTGTAAGAAACAATAATGTTTGTTTCGCGCGCAGGGATATTTACGTTGTTATATTAAAAGAGAGTGATTGTCAAATAAGACGGTTTCTCTCTTTTTTTTCTTTCTTCCAGTTAGGCAGCGATCTGAAAGACTAACGGATTCTGCTGTAGTTTCAGTTACTAGATTTTAGTTTAGCGGAAATATTATTCCCGGTTTCGATTATTTTACTTGTTAAGAATGCGAGTCTTTCTTCCGTTAGGTTGAAGCTGACGACACCAACGCTTATAGCACCGATGATTTGTCCAAGACTGTCCTTGATAGAGACTGCGACTGAAGAAGTGCCTTCGGTTCGTTCAGAGTGACTTATTGCATATCCCTGCTTCGTAATCTGGCTAAGTGTTTGTGAAAAGTTGGGGATTTCACCTGCTGGTAAAAGCTGTGACAATATACTTTCTGATTGGGAACTAGGCATGGCTGCAAGTATTGATTTGTTGGCAGCACCGATGTGCAGAGGAATACGCAATCCTAGTTGGTCGTATATTCGGATTGGATTATTTTCGCTATCAATTCTTTCTACAATCATTGCTTCTATCCCAACAGGTTTGCTTAAATAGACACTCTCTTCTACTTCTTTAGACAAGCGTTCTAGCTCGGGTCTAACTTTACTGACGTAGTCTATCGTATCGTACACTTGTAGACCATACTCTAACCAAACCATGCCAAGACGGTACAACTTGGAGTGCTCATCTTGCTCTACCATGCTTTGTTTAATCATCGCTTGTAATAATCTATGCATCGTGCTCAGTGGGAGCTCACATTGTTTGGAAAGCTCAGAAATACTTATTCCTTTATCATTTGCATGCGCTGCTAAAACCTTTGCAACAGACATCGCGCGAGTAATGGATTGCATGTGAATCACCGCCTATTTTATATTGTTCTAAAAAACAGCTTTTTAATATTCAAAATATATTGACATCATATCATGAAACGCATATATTTTAAATATAATATTTCCGCTATTCAGAAACGTTTTCCGGTACGCGGAAAAAAGGGGGATAGAAATGTCTTTTAACTCATCTATGTATAAAAAATTAGAGAGAGTAATTGTAAAACATCCGAACGAAGCTTTTATTAGTCAAGAACACTTATCGGATAAGTGGAGATCATTCAATTACCTAGAAGAACCTAATTTTGAAGAAGCGGTGCGTGAATATAAAACATTCATCGAAATTTTAGAAAAGCATGTACCACAAATCGATTATCTGCCGAAATCGGACAAAGTAGGTTTAGATTCAATTTACGCACATGACCCAGTGAAACTTACGCCAGCTGGTGCCATTATTTTAAAATCAGGCAAGAAAATAAGACAGCCTGAAGCAGCCATTTATAAAGATTTTTTACAAGAAAAAGAGATTCCGATTATTGGAGAGTTAACTGGTGAAGCAGTATCAGACGGTGGAGATATCGTCTGGTTAGATGATAAAACTCTTGTAGTGGGTCGCGGATATCGTACAAACGACGAAGCCATTCGTCAACTAAAAGAAATAACAGCTCCATATGTAGATGAGTTCATCGTAGTGCAGCTTCCACATGATCAAGGAGAAGCAGAATGCTTACATTTGATGTCTTTCATCAGTATGGTTGATAAAGATTTGGCAGCAGTACATTCACCATTAATGCCAGTATTTTTCCGTCAGTTACTGATAGAGCGTGGTATTCAATTAGTAGAGGTACCAAAAACAGAATACGATAATCTTGGATGTAATGTACTAGCGCTTGCACCACGTGTTTGTGTAATAGTCGAAGGCAATGAATCGACGAAACAGCAATTGCTTGATGCGGGAGCAACAGTTTATGAATACAAAGGACGAGAAATCAGTGTATTAGGCACTGGTGGTCCAACATGTCTAACAAGTCCAGTCATTAGAAATTAAGGGGGAACATGAAATGAGTAAATTTCAACATGTAATTGCAAAAACGCCAGGTAAAAGCTATGTAGAAGGATTAACAACTTCCAATCTTGGGAAACCGGATTATGAAAAACTACTAGTTCAGCATAAGGCTTACGTGGAAGCACTAAAAAAATGTGGAGTAGAGGTAACGCTGCTTTCAGCAAGTGAAGAATTCCCAGATTCGACGTTTGTAGAGGATACTGCAGTGCTAACATCTGGATTTGCTGTTGTTACAAATCCGGGAGCGGAATCTAGAAATGGAGAAATTGTTGAAATTGAAAGCGCTTTAAAAGATTTTTATAAGAAGTTTCATTATATAAAATCACCTGGAACACTTGATGGTGGGGATATTCTTCAAGCGGACAATAAATTCTATATTGGAATTTCTGAACGTACCAATGAAGAAGGTGCACGCCAGTTAAAAGAAATTCTAGAAGGCGAAGGATTTGAAGCAACAATCATCCCGTTACAAAAATTCTTCCATTTGAAAACTGGTATCGCTTATTTAGGGAATAACAAAATGGTCGTTGCAGGTGAATTTGTCGATCATCCAGCTTTTGAATCATACGACAAAATCATTATAACTAATGAAGATGAATACTCAGCAAACTGTATTCGTGTAAACGAATATGTAATTATTCCAGAAGGTTACAGCGAAACAAAACGCAAAATCAACGAAGCTGGCTATGAAACAATTGAACTTGATATGTCTGAAGTTCGCAAGCAAGACGGCGGTCTAAGCTGCCTATCATTGAGATTCTAAATAATTATTACGGGTGCCAGACACCCGTAATAATACTGTAATAATCAGAAATAATAAGCGCATTTTATTAAGTTAAAGAGATAACAAGGGGGAGGGAATAGTATGTCTAATAATAGGGATTCAGCCCAACAAAATGTATTAAATCGCTCGATGAAAAGCCGTCATTTACTTATGTTGTCACTTGGTGGGGTAATTGGGACTGGATTATTTTTAAATGCAGGTTATACGATTAATCAGGCAGGTCCAGGAGGGGCTATACTTGGTTACCTATTTGGTGGGTTAATCTTGTATATGGTAATGGTCTGTCTTGGAGAGCTTGCTGTTCATATGCCGGTAACAGGTTCTTTTCAAACTTATGCGACGCGATTTATTAGTCCATCTGCAGGATTTTCACTTGGATGGATGTATTTTGTTGGTTCAGCTGCTACAGCTGGTGTCGAGTTTACGGCCGCTGGAATACTAATGCAGCATTGGTTCCCAGATATTCCAATCTGGATTTGGTGTGCAATTTTCATGGTTTTATTATTTGCTTTGAATGCGCTTACAACGAGAGCTTTTGCTGAGGCGGAATTCTGGTTTGCAGGTATTAAGGTCGTGGCGGTAGTACTGTTTATAATCATTGGTGCTGCAGCAATTTTCGGTCTTATTCCTTTGGAAGAAAGAGCCACACCATTTGCGACTAATTTAGCTCCTACAGGATTGTTTCCAGCCGGGATTGCTATTGTTTTTGTGACAATGATGAATGTTATCTTCTCCTACCAAGGATCTGAGTTAGTAGGTATTGCAGCAGGAGAAACGGAAAATCCAGAAAAGAATATCCCAAAAGCTATTCGAACAATTCTTTTTAGAATCGTCGTGTTTTATATTGCCTCTATTATTGTATTATCTGCTATATTCCCAGCATCCGAACTTGGATTGCTTGAAAGTCCATTTGTTACTTTAATGAATTTAGCGGGAATACCGTATGCTGGTAGTATTATGAACTTTGTTATTTTAACTGCTATTTTATCAGTAGGGAATTCATGTTTATATGCTTCCACCCGTTTATTGTGGTCTATGGCAAAAGAAGGTATGGCACCAAATGTGTTCGGTCGTTTATCTAAACGAAAAGTTCCACTTAATGCTTTAATATTCACAATGGCGTTTTCTTTACTGTCATTATTAACAAGTGTAATGGAGGCAGATACAGTATTCGTGTTATTGATGTCTATTGCAGGTATTTCCGTCACTATTTCGTGGATGGGTATTGCGGCATCTCAATTAATGTTCCGTCGCCAGTATATGAAGAATGGTGGAAAACTGGATGATTTAGGTTATAAAGTTCGCTTCTATCCATTAGTTCCGATAATCTGTATTGCGTTTTGTTTACTGATATTAGTATTTTTAGCGTTTGATCCGACACAGCGCGTAGGCCTTTATTATGGAGTAGGGTTTTTCATCGCCTGTATGCTATTCTACAAATTGAGATTAGAAAAGAAGAATAATAAAGCAGAATTAACAAATAGTAACGTGGTTCAAGAGAATTAAAATCTTTTTTATCTGAATATTCAGAATTACTGTTTTGTTGGGCATTAGTAATAAAGGAGAAATTTTAATGAGTCAATTATTATGGAGTACATCAGAAAAGCTTAGGACGTTGTTATGCGAATTAGTTAGTTGGGACAGTATTTCTTTAACAGAAGGTGAAACTACTTTTGCTCCAAAAACATTGGATAAATTAAGAGAATTAAAGTATTTTCAAGAACACCCGAGTCATTTGCAGTTGCTTGATGCAGGACTGGGCAGATATGCGGTAACTGCATTGTATAAACATCCAGGTGCTGTTGAAACGGTCGTTTTGATCAGTCATTTTGATACGGTTCAAACAGAGGAATATGGTGCTTTACAGCCACTCGCTTATTTTCCAGAAGAATTGACAAAGAAGCTAATGGAAGATCCGAGTGATTTACCGGAATCAGCTCGTATCGATTTGGAAACTGGAAAGTATTTGTTTGGTCGAGGCACGATGGACATGAAAATGGGGCTTGCTCTCCATATGCAATTGATAGAAAAAGCAAGTGTCGAGAAGTGGCCGATCAATCTTGTATTGACGACCGTTCCGGATGAGGAAGTGAATTCTGCAGGAATGCGTGCAGCGGTGACTCAGTTAGTACGTCTTCGTGAGGAATTTGGGTTGACTTATAAATTATTTTTGAATAGTGAACCATCGTTTTCTCAAAACCCAACAGATATCGCGGAGTATATTTATTCAGGAACGATTGGTAAAATTATGCCCGCCGCTTTATTTTATGGGAAAGAAACGCATGTTGGAGAGCCTATGAAAGGGATGACGGCGAACTATATTGCATCCTATTTGACCCAACGTATGGAATGGAATTCATTATTCCGTGAGACGGATCTTGGAGAAAGTACTCCGCTTCCAGTTTCCTTGCAGCAAAAAGATTTAAAGCTGTCCTATTCTACACAAACACCATATCGTGCAGTATCATTGTATAATGTATTTTTATTTAAACGTACTGCATCGGAAGTGATGGATCTTTTTGAACAGGTGGCAACAGAGGCGATGAGTGCTTTAAATGCCGACTATCAGAAGATATGCCAACGTGAGGGAGTAAAAGGTGTAGGGGAAGTCAAAGTACTTCGTTATGAACAACTGCTTCTCTATGCAAATCAAAAACTAGGAACGGAAGAAGTAGAACGATTAAAACAAGAGACACTTGTGCAGGAAGATTGGGACGATCGTGACAAATCATTGAGGATTGTTGATAATTTGATGATCCAGTGCCAAGAATTAGCTCCTGCGACAGTAATCCTATTCGCCCCACCTTACTATCCAGCAGTCAATACATCCAATGATCCGCTTATAGTGGAAGCGGTTGAGCTAATGAAGAAATCAGCGCAATCATTCAATAATAAAATCGACCAAATCCACTACTTTAACGGAATTTGTGATTTAAGTTACGTAAATTATGATGATGGTTCCAATGGATGGACAGCTTTCGAAAATAACACGCCGGTTTGGGGAGACACATACAGTATCCCATTTGAAGACATGGCACAATTGAAAGGTCCCATATTAAATGTTGGTCCTTTCGGTAAAGACGCGCATCAAAAAACCGAAAGATTGCATGTAGACAGTGCATTCGTCGAAATGCCTGTAATGCTAGAAACATTATTGAAAAGCTTGTATTAATAGGGAAAGTGACTCCAGAACTATATATGGAGTCACTTTTTTGTTTATAATCGACTCTGTGTAAGAAACAATTCGTAACAAACTTGAATGTTGAAACTTTCACGTTTGTGTTTTGCACAGGGGCATTACTTTACTTTCTAAAAACTTTTTTCAAAGTGGTAAGTCTAATAGATAGAGACATATGAAAAGAGGTGAAATCTTGAACGAAAAAATACTAGTAAAGAAAGCGATTAAAGGCGACGAAGAAGCATTTTTAACATTAATCTATTCATATGAGGAAGCGCTATATCGGACAGCTATCTCTTATTTGAAAAATGAAGGAGATGCACTAGAGGCTATCCAAGAAGTGACTTATAGAGTCTATCGAAGTATAAAAACGGTGAAGGAGCCTGCTTATTTTAAAACTTGGCTCATCCGAATTATGATGAATTATTGCCAGGATGTCATCAAAAAAAGTAAGAGGGAAGTGTTCGAGGAACGAATACTTAACATACAAGGAATAACTGAAGATTTCACTTTTTTGGAGGTCGAGGAGGCTCTTTTAAGTTTATCTGATTACGAAAGAGAGTTATTGCATTTGAAGTATTTTGAAGATGTCAAAATAAAGGACATCGCCGTTATGTGGAATACTCCAGAAGGAACGATTAAAACACGGCTACATAAAGCTTTACGAGCACTAAGGGCAGGATTTGAAGAGAAGGGAGAGGTTAAACGTGTTTGAGGAGGAAAAAAAGAAGCTGGAGCAGAGGAAAAAATCTATTGATAAGATGGAAGTATCAAAGGAAAAGCTACACTTTGCTGTACAAAGTGGACTCGCGAAAGCAAAAAAAGAACAAGCATTAAAAAGAGTGAAGATAATAAAGCGGAGTTCATGGTCGATTGTAATTGCTGCAATCCTTCTCATCTCGTTTATCACAACAATCTCTGTATCTCCTGTATTCGCAAACAAGGTTGCTTCTATACCAGGGATGGATAGGGTACTCTCTCTTATTCAGCAAGATAAAGGATTGACTGCAGCTGTAGAAAATGACTATTACCAGCCTATCAATAAGTCTCTAGAAAAAAATGGTATTACAGTAACCCTGGATGGAGTTTTAGCAGATAATAATGGACTGGTCGTATTTTATTCTGTTCAATCAAAGGAAATAGATATAAGCAAGCTAGGATTGAAGTATATTCAATTATGGTCGGGATTACATACTACTAACTATAGTTTTGACTTAGGTAGTCACTCTATTCCTTTGGCTCCTGAAGAAAACACCGATATTTATAGTACCTCGGAACACTTATGGAAAGTAAAACAAGGCAAAGATCTTTCGTGGGTAGTCGGTTTGAAGAATGGTGATAAGACGGAGCATTTTAGAATTCCATTTTCTTATAAAAAGATGGATGTTGAGAGTAAGAATTTTATAGTAAACAAAGAAGTGAAAATTGACGGGCAAAGCCTTAAGGTAAAGGAGGTAATAGTCGATCCAATACGCGCGGTTGTTAAAATAGAAGAAAATCCTAAAAACACAAAAAAACTTCTGGCTCGACCATTTGATGAATTAGAACTGGTAGATGAAAAGGGAAGGAAATGGTCTGCTATCCCTGGAAATGCATATAAACCACTAGAGGAAGGTAATGTATGGGAAGTACCACTAAAAGAAAGTTTTTACTTTTATGAGCCAAAAAAGTTAACGTTAACATTTGGAAAAATAGCAGCAATGGATAAAGAGGAAGCCTATATTTTAATCGATACCGAATCCAAAAAGTTTATACAACTGCCTTCCCAATCAATATTCTCAAATTTGCAAGTGAAGGATAATCGTGTCAGTTTTACTGTAAATATCGATAAAGATTACGATATGAATATGGTTGGATTTATAAAATTTACAGATGCTGATGAAAAAGAATTTTATATACACTATGAGGGACGTACACCACTCTATTCTAACTATGTAAAAGGTTCAAAGACTAACTCTCCTGGAGAAGGGAGAATCGAATTTGAACTACCAAATAAGTCGGTTACTACTTTTACAAATCCGATTCGATTGGATCTTGATTTTTACCCATCTTGGATAGAAGAGGATGCGGAGATAAAAATCAAATAAAAAAGAGGAGTGGGAAGAAGCTTTACACTTCCCAATCCTCTTAAAACTTACCCGGTATGAGTTACCAACATGTTGTTCAAAGCACACAAGAAACAATGAAGACGATGGAAATATAAATACAACTATCTAAATTTAAATCTCTTCCAAAATACCTTTTACTAATTCAACAAATTTAACTCTTACTTTACCTGCAACATCAATTACTTCCTCGTGATTTAGAGGCTGATCTAATATTCCACTCGCCATATTCGTTATACATGAAATACCAAGTACTTTCATACCACCGTGAGTAGCTACAATCGCTTCCGGAACCGTGGACATACCTGCAGCGTCAGCTCCTAATATGCGGAACATACGGATTTCTGCAGGGGTTTCGTATGTAGGACCACTCCACCAAGCATAAACACCCTCTTGCAATTCCATGTTTTGTTCATTCGCTACTTTAGTTGCAATACTGCGTAGCTCTTTGTTATATACTTCAGATAAATCAGGGAAGCGTGTACCTAATTCGTCATTATTTGGACCAATTAATGGATTGCTTCCTACTAAATTAATGTGGTCTGTTATTAACATTAAGTCTCCTGGATTAAAACTTGTATTCACGGCACCACAGGCATTTGTAATAATAACTTTTTCTATACCAAGTGCTTTCATTACACGTACTGGGAAGGTTACTTCGTCCAAAGTAAAGCCTTCATAATAATGAAAGCGACCTTTCATGGCAGCAACTATTTTTCCATTTAATTCTCCAATGACTAGTTCGTTTGCATGACCAATTGCTTCAGATTTTGCAAAATGTGGAATGTCGCTATATGGAATTTTTATGGGGTTCTTAATTTCATCAGCAAGCGTACCTAAGCCTGACCCTAAAATCATTCCAATCACAGGGCGATGATCTGTCTTACTCATAATGAAGTCTCTAGTTTCTATAATATCTCCAATGTTGTACATCATAATTCCTCCTTGAGATGGTACATAAAAAACAATACAAATGTAGTATACACTCAAAGTGTATTATTGCAAAAAAAGGAATATGCTCATAAACAAGGTTATTGATGATGTATTATAGTATAATTACATTATTTACAAGATAATTGTCGAATAATCTACTTTTAAATAGAAATAAGCTAAGGAAGTACATATGCATATGAAAAGTCATAAAGTAAAAAAAATTTTAGTCTTGTCTACTGTTTTATTAATCTTTTTCTCTGCTTTAAATGTTTATATTTCGTACGTGAAAATGAAAAATACAGTACAAGAGTCAATTGCAAACCAAAGTTTGCAAGCAGCTAGGTCAATAGCTTCATCAATAGATATCGACACGTATCAAAAATTTTTGAGTAACCCCGAGAAAAATGAACATTTTCGAGAGATTCAAGTTTATTTGAATGATGTGCGCGAAAAGTTAGGTTCCTTATATGTTTACACACTAGAAGTCGATAATCCTAAAGTTTCTAAAACGATGATTTTGGCGCACTCCGGTAAAATAGATAATTTAGATAATTATCAGATAGGCGTTGCATGTACAGTTCCGGAAGAGCAAGTTACTAAAGCCTATAAAGGTCAGGTATATGTAACCGAAGTGCTGAAAGATCCAGATTATGGAGATTATTTATCCGTTGGAGCACCTATAAAGGACGATGATGGGAAAATACTTGGTTATTTAGGTATAGATACTAGTATACATACCATTAATCAGATTGAAGGGGCTGGGTTAAAAAGGAATATATTAATCTTTGCATTTAATGGTTTATTTATTTTCATCGTGCTAGGCTCCTTCTTATTTATGCAAAAATGGTATCAAAGAGAGGTTAAAAAGGAAGTAGGTCATACGGAGAATACTTATCAAACAGAGATAAAAACTTTGATAACCTCGGTTTCATCATTACGACATGATTTTTCTAATCATATTCTTGTTTTGCATGGGCTTCTAAAAATAGGGGAATCGGAGAAGGCATTACAATATGCATCCACCCTTTTTAAAGAAGTAGAAACTATTGAATCTCTTAAGTTAAATATAGATCATCCTGGTCTATCGATATTATTGCAATCAAAGAAGCTAGCTGCACAAAATCATCGTATAAATATGGAGATGACAATCCCCCATGCTTCATTTGGTAGAATAAAAAGCACAGATTTAATAATTATTTTATCGAATTTAATCGATAATGCTATTGATGCGGCGAAAGAGTTGCCAGAAGGGGAACGGAAAATAACGATTGATTGTTCTGTTAACGATACTAATTATCTATTTGTCATTACGAATACCGGGCAATGTATAGGTAAGGAAGCACAAATTTTCAAACAAGGATATTCAACCAAAAATGAAGCAAAAGGGCAGGTTAGAGGGCAAGGATTATTTATCGTGAAGGAAGTAGTAAATAAATACAATGGAAGAATCTCCATTGAATCAACAGATGAATCAGAGACAACTGCTATTGTGGAAATTCCGCTAAAGTAATTGCTTTTTAGTTGTTATACAGCTTGCTTTAAAAAAATAGATACTCTACTCAGGTAGAAGTATCTATTTTTTTGTGTTTGCTTTTGGTTTGAAATGATATGGAAACACCTATCACAAAAGAACCAACTAGTTGAAAGAGTTGAATGCTAATCCTTAACAGGAGGAAACGGAAAACCAAGGGGATGAACGGTTAAAGATATAACTGAAGCTTCGATATCACAATTTATTATTCATTATTTAAAAGTTAATCCTGTTGATTGGACCGGCAGGCGGTCACTCCAGCGGGAACAGCTCGAACTGAAAGTCGAATAGGAAAGTAGTGACGAGAAGTTTGATGCCGTGCCAGCGGAAAGCATCCGCATAGATCGTAAATTAGCATTATTCGTATATCACTATTATGAAATTGATCTAAATAATTTACTTTGTTTCTATACTTGCAGGAGATTAGGATATAGTTCTTGAATTAATATGAAAATGTGTACTTAGGAGGAATATAGATGGGGATTTTAGATGGATTGATGGGGAATGCATCGGAGATAGAAAATGGTCAAGTTGAAAGTGAATTAAAAGATTTACTTGCTCCTTCGGAGAGGGTAGAGCATGCGTATAAGCTTATTCGTGATTTAATTGTTTTCACGGATAAACGTTTATTATTAATCGATAAACAAGGAGTGACGGGGAAAAAGGTAGAGTATCATTCGATACCGTATAGAAGCATCGTTCATTTTTCAATTGAAACAGCAGGAACTTTTGATTTAGATGCTGAGTTAAAAATATGGTTGTCGGGAAGTGTAGCTCCTATACAGAAGAAATTCAACAAATCCTTGAATATATATAAAGTTCAAAGTGTATTAGCTGAATATGTAATGAAGTAAAAGGAGTATGAATAAATTGAAATTACATACAAATGTTACAGGTGATGGTAATTCTATCGTTTTTCTACATACTGGTCTACAAACCGGTCTATTAGATTTTGAGTTCCAAAGAGATTATTTTAGTAAAAGTTATCAAGTGGTTTCTCCTGATTTAAGAGGCCATGGGCAATCTATAACAGACAATATCAAAAATTTTTTTGAGGACTCGGCTAAGGATTTATTAGAAACGCTGGATCACTTAAAAATATCTGTTATTCATCTAGTAGGGTGTTCGTTGGGAGCTCTTGTCGCGATTAAATTTGCTCAACTATTTCCTGATAGGATTAGCTCTTTAGTTATTTCGGGAATTACGCCGATAAAGCCGGACAACTGGTTGGAAATGCATGAGGTAGATGTGAGAAGACAAACCGACTTATTGACTAGTAAAGAAATAGGTAGTTACTTCGATCAAATACATGCGTCAGATTGGAGACAATTTATTCATTTTGGAAAGGACGAAAAATGGTATCCATTTGAGGATGTAAAAGCGGTAATAGAATTTGAATTCCCTGTGCTTTTTATCGTGGGAGAGAATAAACCGAATGAAACAATCGGAGCAACTATTTACCCTGAAAAGAACCCAAATATTCGCGTTGCGATTGTGCCGTTTGCAGGTCATTTAGTTCATACTGAACAACCAGAAATCTATACTAAAATAGTAGAATTATTTATTGGAAAAGCAGTGTAAAGAGAAGTAAATGTTAAATATAATTGAAAAAACTACTAACTTCTTTTCGAAAGAAGGTTAGTAGCTTTTCAAGTTGTTGGCTAATTCTATATATAGTAAAATTCTTTTAATATTTTAACAAATATAATTCTATTCTTTGCTCTTTCATAAGTGTCTCTTATTTAAACTAAAGATCCACCAGTTTTTAAGTATTTTTCGATACCTTCTGCAGCACGATACGCAAGAGCTCCAACTGTGCCTGTAGGATTCATACCAGAATTATGTGGGAATGCTGAAGCGCCAGGAACAAATACATTTTCACAATCCCACATTTGAAGGTAGTTGTTTAATGCGCTTGTTTTAGGATCTGCACCCATGATAACTCCACCAGTGTTATGAGTAGTTTGATATTTTGTCGTATCCCAATCACCTTGATCTCCTGGGGTATTAATCATGTCTGCTCCCATTTCTTCAAGAATCTTTGTAGTGATATCTCTAATATATTTTTGTTGATTTCTTTCATTATCTTTATAGTTAAATGTCATACGTAATAATGGATCGCCAAATTGATCTTTATACGTAGGATCTAGGTCAATATAGTTTTCTTTGTTTGGCATAACTGAGCCTTGTGAGCCTACTGACAAGCTGCGGTTCGCCCAATAAATAGATTCATCTTTAAATTCTTTACCCCAAGTTGGTGTACCTTTAGGGACAGAATTATTTGAAATAGGACGTTTTCCGTAATGACCAAGTGCTATGTTACCACCGTGAATAAAATTCAAATCAGTATGGTCAAAATTATCTCCATTAAAATCGTCTAGTACTCCTGCAAGTGCACCTGTACCTGCATATAAATTAAATTCTTTCTCCTTAAAGAAACCTGTTGAACCTGATGACGTCATTTGATAAGCGTAGTTCTTTCCAATTACGCCAGTTCCCGATTCTGGATTATACGGACTTCCAAGTTGAGAGTTTAATAGAATTCTAATGTTATTAAGTGCATACGCTGAAACAACTACAACGTCAGCCTCTTGAATATATTCTTCTCCAGTTCGAGTATCAACATATAAAACTCCAGTAGCTTTTCCGTTCGTATGTAAGACTTTGCGAACAACACAGTGCGCTCTTACTTCAAAGTTACCTGTCTCTTTTGCCACTGGTAAAACAGTTACTACTGGTGATGCTTTTGCCCCATATTCGCAACCGAAACGCTCACAAAAACCGCAATATTGACATGCTGCCCGAGAGATTCCATCTGGATTTGTGTAGCTTTCAGAAAGTGTAGCCGCTGGTGCAATGTAAGGATGGTATCCTAAGTTTTTAGACGCTTCCTTAAACATTTTCATTGAAGGCGTTTCTTTAAGTGGAACTGTAGGATACTTAACCTCTGGGACTTCTGGATGTGGATTAGTTTCCCCAGAGATACCAGCCATAGCTTCAAATTTTTCAAAATATGGTACTAAATCGTTATAAGTAATTCCCCAGTCCTGTAGGGGCATATCAGCTGGGATTTTATCTTTTCCATAACGCTCTACAGTTTTTGTGTAAATTTCAAAATCATAAGGAAGAAAGCGATAAGTTAATCCATTCCAGTGTTCACCAGAACCACCTACACCATCACCGATTAAAAATGAACCATGTTGACGATAAGGTAGAGCTCTTTTTGAACGGTCATGACGCACTGTCAAAGTTTCTTTAGAAAGATCTTGCATCATTTCATTTCTTTGTTGATATCTAAGCTCATCGTGAACCATTAGATAGTCTTCTGTCTTTCTTTCTTTACCGCGTTCTAAACCTACTACTTTATATCCTTTTTTAGTAAGTTCGGCAGCGATAATACCACCAGTCCAGCCAACTCCTGCCAATACTATATCTGTTTTTGGTAATTTCTTAGCCATGTCTAATTAGCTCCCTTTCGATTAATGTTTATGTTGTGAATTCAAGCTTGTCGGTTCGATTTTTACAAATTCATCTTTTTCAATGATATTTGCATAACTCATTTGATGGCCCGGGAAGTTTTTCATCTTCCATCCTGCCATATCTTTATTCCCACCATATAAAGGATCGGCATAAGCACCTTCAATAGTTGCACTTTTTAGTAATGAGAAGAAATATGTAGAAGTAACAGCACCATTTAATGTGACTTCACCTGCTTCAAAAGCTTGTAAAATAGCAACCTGTTCTTCCGCTGTTATTTCTGAAAACTTTGCTTTATATTGTTTTGCTGCTTCTGAATTTAAAGCTTCAATCCCTAGATTGAAAATTTGTTGTCTGTTTAAGTGTGTTTGATGTCCGAACAATGGTGTAGCTTCTGCTGGATAAAATGGTCCAGACATATATTCTTTAGAATTTAGTCCCCAACTTCCAGCAAGCTGATGGTCAATATAAAAAGCAACGAGTAATTCTTTTGCTCCTGGTCCTACTTCTGTTTTTGGAAATATTTGTTCTGCCGCTGCATCAATTGTGTCGAATTGTGTTTTGTCAAAATACATTAGTGCTTGGTTAAAATTTACTGCTGTTGCTGTAGTATGAACACCTGTTTCATGAGTTTGAGTTGTTGAGTCTTTACTTAGTAAAGAACCTAGAGCTCCACCTAGTACAACCCCACCTACTGTTAACCCAGAATTCTTTATAAATGTACGTCTAGATGAACGTTTGTCTAAGTATGGAGCATTTTTTTCCTGATCTGACATAATATAACCTCCAGTATAAATAAGTAGAAAATTGAACGAATTTCTTTATTTAGGTAAATAATAAATTAAAAAAAATATACTCATTAATGAACGATAGTATGCCAGTTGTATACTAATGAGAATAAGACAGTATAAACCAATAAAGAAGCGATAAAGTATATATGTTTTGTTCCTGTCCAGCAAAGAACAATGATAGCTAGTCCAATACCTGAACCTAATAATGCAAACCAAGGGAATTCATTGTTATAGAAAAAAAGACCTAGTGATAAGTCTGCCGCTATAAATAATGCAAAAAGAACTTGATTCAAGAGTTTTAATTCTTCTAAATTATATTGAGTCACTTTTGTTCTCCTTCGATTAATAAACTATTTAAAAATGTACCGATACAAAACAACCGTTTCCAAGTCTACTCCTTTTTTTTCACGATTTCTACACATTTGCAAAAAAAATAAAATATAGTTTTATTCTGAAAATAACGTTAAATTACTCTCTTTTCTACAAATTAATATGGAGGATACACAATGTTAGTGGTACAAAACGACTAATTAAATCTCTGAGAAAACATGCCAATAGACTATACGTAATCTTATTTTTTTAGTGGTTGATTTCATTATCAGTAAATAGTTTTTATAACTATGTGTTTACAAATTGGGACGAAGGAGTATAATGTGTAATTGTTACAAAACAACCAATACTTTTGAATACTACTTATGCATAAATTTACAGGATTATTATATATATTCAGTTATGAGGAGGGAACATAATGCCAAATATCGGTGTACCAGGTTTAATCATTATATTAATAATTGCTTTAATCGTGTTCGGTCCGAAAAAGTTACCTCAATTAGGTAAAGCAGTTGGACAAACGTTAAAAGAATTCAAAAACTCGACTAAAGATATCGTGGACGATGTAGCAGAAGAATTTAAATTAGATGATAAAGATACAGACGATAAAAAGAAAATCTAATATTAAGAAGCCAACTATTTTAAAATAGTTGGCTTTTTTGAAAAATTAGAAAGTTTATAAAAAAGTCCCATGAATACTGAGATCAAGGCACTTTCAAGAATGAATAATCCTGCTGATTTCAGTTGCAGGTGAAGGAACGAAGGATAAGAACGCCACCTTGCACTCCAATCAATCAGTGTGTAGTACTCCATTAGAAGATTCAGCATAGCTCTAACAAAACATTCGGTAATTCATACAACGATAAGTCTGTCGAGAGTACTTCGAAAACGCTAGAAACAGATCTTGAACTATAAGGACCGGGCGTTTTGCCTGGTTTTTCTTATTATATACTGTGGCAGATTCAAATTAATTCTGATTTGTATTAATACCAGTATATCCTTTTACAAAACTGTCTTGCTTAATATTTCGGTATAGCTACCCAATGCTCTGGGGATACCTCTACTAACTCCGATTGACTTAATTGGTATTTGTCTATTTCTAAATTTTCTTCCATTAGGGCCCGTTTTTTCTTTGCTTCAATTTTAGGATCTGGAATTGGAATTGCAGCTAGTAGTGATTTTGTATATGGATGCTGAGGGTTAGAATATAGCTCCTCGCTTTCTGCAAGCTCAACAATTTTTCCTGCGTACATTACTGCTACCCTATCACTAATATGCTTGACCATCGATAAATCATGAGCAATAAACAAATAGGTAAGTCCTAAACGATGCTGAAGGTCCTCAAGTAACTCGACGATTTGAGATTGTATAGAGACATCTAAAGCAGATAATGGTTCATCGCAAACGATAAAATCAGGTTCTACAGCAAGTGCACGAGCAATTCCAATTCTTTGACGTTGTCCACCAGAAAATTCATGTGGATAACGCATAGCATGTTCAGGTTTTAGACCAACCATAATGAGTAATTCTTCCACACGCTTTTTTCTTTCCTCATTGCTTTTACTTAAACGATGAATATCTAGAGCTTGCCCGATTATATCCAGCACTTTAAATCGTGGATTTAATGAAGAATAAGGATCTTGAAAGATCATTTGCATATGTCTACGCATTGTTTTCATTTCATTTTTACTTAGCCTATTTATAGCTACCCCTTGATATAGTACATCGCCATCTGTTGGCTCATGGAGTCGTAATATTGCTCTACCGGTTGTAGATTTACCTGACCCCGATTCTCCTACTAACCCAAGTGTTTCACCTGGTTTTATGAAGAAACTAATGTTATCAACAGCTTTAAGTACATTTCCTTTTCCAGAATTGAAATGTTGCTTAAGAGAACGTACGTCTAGTAAAGGCTTTCCGTCTTCTGTTCCGATAGAACGGAGAGAAGGGCGTTTAGGTTTTTTTTTCTCATCCAAGCGTGGGAGTGCATTGAGTAGTTTTTTTGTATAGTCATGTTGAGGGTTTTCAAAAATTTCTTCTGTTGTCCCAGTTTCAACAATTTCCCCATTTCTCATGACTGCTACTCGGTCACACATCCCTGCAACTACACCTAAATCATGTGTGATTAAAATAATGGATGTTCCGAAACGTATCTGCATATCTTTCATTAGGTTTAATATTTGTGCTTGAATCGTAACATCAAGTGCAGTTGTAGGTTCATCCGCAATCAGTAGAGTAGGGCGGCAAGCCAATGCTATTGCTATCATGACCCTTTGACGCATTCCACCAGAAAATTCATGAGGGTACTGATTGAACCGACCTTCACTATCTTTAATCCCTACTAGCTTGAGAAGTTCAAGTGCTTGTTTTTTTGCATCCTTCTTGGATAACTTTTGGTGTTTCATAAGACTTTCAGCTATTTGCTTTCCAATTCGGATAGTAGGATTAAGGGAGGTCATTGGGTCTTGGAAGATCATGCTAATATCCTGACCTCGGATACTTTCCATCTCTTTTTCTGACTTGTTTATAAGATTTTCACCGAGAAATTCAATCTCGCCGTTTTTCAGCAAAGAAGGAGGGGAGGGAAGAAGTCTCATGATCGAACGAGCAGTAACACTCTTTCCACTACCGGATTCTCCAACAATTCCAATAGTTTCACCTTTTTTCACATCAAAACTTACCCCTCGCACAGCCTCAAATTCTGTTTCGTTCGTTAGAAACGAGATATTTAAATCTTTCACTCTTAGAACAGTCTCCAATATAAACACCTACCTAATTCAGTATATGTAATTAATCATGTCTATTTCATAACTACTTGTTTTACTTAAAAATACGGATATTTATTTAATAAAGAAACTTTTTAATGGGTTTTTAAAAGTCGATTCCATTGCTTGGATCGGCAAGCGTTCGACTAGAATGGAAATCATATAAAACCAGGAATACTTATGTGATATTTTACTGAATTATCCCTTTACTTAAAGTGGACTTCGTTGATTGGAGCGTAAGACGGCGACTCCAGTGGGAACAACACGAACTGAAAGCCCTGCAGGAAAGACATTGGTCGAACTCTGTTTGACCAATGTCTTTGCGACGAGTAACCGCAGGAGCATATGTTTTCGCAGTGACGAGGAGATTGAAGTCGTGCCCACGGAAAGCATCCGTCTAGAGAGGAAATCAACTTTGTTCGGATTTTACTACTAATTACTTCTTTATGAAATTGGCTCAATTAATAAATAAATGTCATTGACTTAATAAAATTCAAAATCTATACTATACAATACCACTAGGAATTCTAATATATCAGAAAGGAGGTAAATAGTCGATGGGAATAAATAAAGAACCATCGGTGAATTTGGTTTTTTTTGATCATCTTGCGTATATATTTGAAAAAATGATGAAGAGAAATACGTATAAATATTTGTTGCTTCTTCTAGGGTTTCCCTTACATGTCGTTATTTTTATCATCTACCGATTGAAGAGAAACAATGATACATATTCTATTATTCATAAAAAAATAAATGCTTCGTTACAAACGTCAGGGCTCAAAGAACAATTAAAAAGTGAATTCAAAGAACAATACGTCCGGAAACATGCTTTCTTTCATGAGACAGTGGATGAACAGCATATGAACAGTGAAGTAGATAGGCTTGCACAAGAAAAATACTCGAAGTTACTTGCGGAAAATATTGATGCTGAGTATGAACAGCAAGGTTTAGTAAAGCTCAATTATATTTCGTATTTTAGAGATTTACTAAAAAAACCACTGTTTTTAATTGTTTCGTTTATCCCTGGAGTACTAATGTATATACTGCTTTTTTTGATTAGTAATTTCTTTATTAAATTTGTTTTCGAACGTCTAGTTATGAGTGTTTTAGTTATTGCGGGGGTCTCGGTTCTAGTGTTTACTATTTTGTATTTGTCACCTTTTGATCCCGCAGCGAATCTTTTAGGAGAAGCTGCAACAAAAGAGCAAATAGCATCTTTTAATCATACCTATGGTTTGGATCTGCCTTACTTGGCACAATTATGGAATGCTGTAAAAGGCATTTTCACGTTTGACCTAGGAGCTTCCTTTACTGGAAATGAAGACGTTGCAGCAAGCATTGCTAATAAGTTTCCTATCACTTTAACAATTGCGATTTTCTCACTCTTGATGGCAGTTGTTATAGCAATACCAGTTGGAATCATTTCAGCAACTAGACAAAACACATTTTTAGATTATTCGTTTATGTTTATAGCGTTAATTGGTTTATCTATTCCGAATTTCTGGCAGGGCTTAATATTTATCTTGAATTTTTCTATTAAATTGCAATGGTTACCAGCGACTTATAATCCTCAGAATTTGTTATCTATTATTATGCCTGTAATAGTTTTAGGGACGGGGCTTACAGCATCTGTTGCAAGAATGACTCGCTCCTCTATGCTAGAAATAATAAATGAAGATTATATTATTACGGCAAAAGCTAAGGGGCTTAATGAGCGTCAGGTACTTTGGAAACATGCAATTGGTAATGCTATGATTCCCATCATTACAGTAATTGGATTGCTGTTTGGGGATATGCTCGGTGGAGCCGCTGTTACTGAGAAAGTTTTCAATATTAGTGGTATAGGAAGCTATATCGTTGATAAGCAGTTTATTCCTGACATTCCTGCCATCATGGGTGGGGTAATTTATATTGCTATAACAATTTCATTAGTAAACGTGCTCATCGATATTTTGTATGCGTTTTTCGACCCTCGCATTCGATCTAAGATGAAGCAACTGTAATTTAGAAGTAGGTGTAGAGGTGAATTCATTTAAAAAACATGCTTTGAAATTGTCTCGGGAGTATACGCAAGCAAACTTTGCATGGGTTCTTTCTTTCGCAGTAAGCCTGGTTTTCCTGATAAATAGTTTCAACTACAAAGAAGGAACGATTAAGTCACTTGTTTTTACTATATTTATAGTTTACGCCGTATTCACTGTATATCAATTATTCCTAACCTGGAAAATTAAAAAAGATCTTTTGAAATTTGGTGCAATACAACCTACTACAAGAAAGCTCGGATATATTCAACTTTTAAGTATATTGAGTGCAAATGTTTTTACGGCATCATTTGCTTTTAACTTGATTAAAAAGAAAAAAACACCAGAGTATACGTTTGCTGTATATATGTTATTTACACAAATTTTCGTAATTGCTGTCTCGGCTTTCAACTTATTTAAACCGTATGTGACAGATACTTTTGTTCCTGCTATGGGTATTCTTCTAGGAATCCTGTTTTTTCAAATAGTGACCTTAGTTCTTGTGGGGAAATATGTACAGGATGAATCGGCGCCATCTTGGTTCCTTATCATTGCTGTATTATTAATTATTTCATCACTAACTGGAAATTTGTTTAATCTGTTACTGGGTATTAGTTTAGTCATTAAGGCTCGCAGCTACGATCGTTCTAGAATTATGAAGTGGAACACGATGTGGAATAAAATTACTCGGAATTCCACTGCAATATTAGGATTGTTCTTCATCATTCTTATGCTTTCTCTATCAGTTTGTAGCAAGTATACATTCGATTATGATTTGGCTGTTGAAAATGACTATGGAAGTTTGCTACAAAAACCAAGCTTAGAACATCCCTTTGGAACTGATGATTTTGGTAGAGACCTATTTTCAAGAATTATTTTTGGAGCAAGAATATCTCTTCTGGTAGGATTTGCGTCTACAATCATTCCGCTAATTATTGGCGGGTTTCTTGGAGCAATAGCGGGCTATTATACGAAACGAGCGGATAACATTATTATGAGATTGCTAGATATTTTGTATGCTATTCCAGGAATTTTACTTGCCATAGCTATTATTGCTGCATTCGGAGCTAACACGATGAATCTAATACTAGCTCTTAGTGTTGGTGCCATTCCAAGCTATGCACGAACGATGAGGGCGAACGTACTTATGGTATCGAATTATGAATATGTAGATTCTGCACGTGCATTAGGTTCGTCTGACTTATCTATAATTTTTAAGCAGATTGTACCAAACTCTCTTGCGCCAATGATTGTAAAAGCCACTTTAACTATTGGTGGCGCTGTAATTGCAACTAGTAGCTTAAGTTTCCTTGGACTAGGGGTTGAACCACATATTCCAGAATGGGGAAATATTTTAAAAATAGGAAGTACTTATCTTGAATCTCATTCCTATCTAGCAATTATACCGGGGCTAGCAATTATAGGTCTTGTATTATCTTTCAATTTTTTAGGAGATGGGTTAAGAGATGCTTTTGATCCGAGGATGGATTAAAAAAATAATATTATATAGGAGGACATGGATATGAAAAAAAGTTTATTGGCAATACTGTTTAGCTTTGTATTGATATTAGCTGGATGCGTAAATACGAAGTCTGACGTAGCGGACAAAGGAAATGATAATAAAGATGTAAAAACGGATGATACTCCGGTCGCTATTGAACTGTTAGGTATGAGTACTGGGGAAGCGGATATGAACATCGTACGTGATCAACTGATTAAAAATGGTTTTGATGTGAAGCTGAATATCCAACCAGATTACGGAAGCTTTACAGCTCAAAAAGATGCTGGTAACTATGATTTAGCACTATCTAGCTGGACAACAGTTACAGGGAATCCTGATTATGCGGTACGTTCACTATTCAAATCAGACG
This sequence comes from Psychrobacillus sp. FSL K6-2365, assembly GCF_038003165.1. Classification (NCBI taxonomy): domain Bacteria; kingdom Bacillati; phylum Bacillota; class Bacilli; order Caryophanales; family Bacillaceae; genus Psychrobacillus; species Psychrobacillus sp. FSL K6-2365. Next base: position 380,741 of record NZ_JBBOOO010000001.1, read on the forward strand.
GTGACAATAGTATTATGTCTGATGAAGAAGTGGATAAGTTAATTGATAAAGCAAGTACAGAAACGGAAGAAGATTTTACAGAAACATATAAACAATTAGAGCAACATCTTGTTCTGGATAAAGCATATATTGCACCTCTTTATAATTCATTCAAAGCACAGGGTGTAAACAAAGAAATTTTAAATGCAGATACGGTAAGACTGGCAAAATCACGTGCAGTTGCATGGGAGTCTATTGACTTTACAGACACTTCTAACAGAGCAACACAACCATTAATAATGCAGCAAGCAATTGGAGCACTAACATCTTTAGATCCGATTAAGGGAAATGACGGTTCTATTAATACGTTAAACACTAATATGTATGTAAGACTTGTAAATTTAACAGATGACGATAAAGTTGTTTCAGATGGCTCATTATCACTTAATCATGCAATTGCCGAAGGGAATCAATCTTATTACTTCCTTCTTCGTGATGATATAAACTTTGCTGCCGTTGCAGATAAAAAAGCAGTTGATACTGGGGAACGCGTTGGTGCAGATGATGTTGTATTCTCGATGAACCGTGCTAAAGACGAAAAGTCTGTACCAGATCACCGCACATATAGCTTACATGAAAGTATGGAAGCAATCGAAGTAGTAACGGACCTGTCAGAGCTTGATGTCAAACAATCTGGAAGCGATGTTACTGTAAAAGAAGCTCTTGAAAATGGCTTAGATGCTAAAATCACAGAATTAGTAGTAGACAAAAATACAGCAGATAATGCAGCAGGAAAATATCAAGTAGTTAAAATTACTACTGTAAATCCTTTCCCGCAAGTACTAAATTATTTAGCTCACCAATCTGCTGGAATCGTATCTAAGAAACAAGTAGAAAGCATAAATACGTACGATGTCGAAACATTTGATGTAAATACAGATATTCCTTATGGAGACCAAAACACAGTTACAGAAGGTGACAAGTATAACAATACGTTATATGCAAGCGGTCCTTACATCTTGTCATTTAAAAATGATTACGAAGCTATATTCTTGAAGAATCCAGCGTACATGACAGGAACAGAAAATGAAGCTAAAATCTCCAATGTAACTGTACGTTTCATACAAGATCCGGATAGCGCGCTCTCAGCATTACGTAATGGAGAAATCCATATATTCAATGGAGTACCAGAAACAAAATATGACCTAGTAGAGGGTGATAGTAAATTAACCCTTCAAAAAAATGACAGTAACGCTGTATCCTATCTGTTGTTCAATACTCAAAATCGTGAAGTATCTAATAGTGAAGATTTAAGAAAAGCTATTCTGTATTCCATTAACCAAGATGAAATTTTGAATTATTACCAAGGAAACAAAAACAAAGCAGTTTCTACTGTAAGTCCACTTGTTGATACTGGAAATGAGGTAGTTGCAGATCCAGCGAAAGTGAAGGAGTTCTTAGAAGCTTACCATGCAAGTAAATAATAATTATAAAGCACCGGTTTCTAATACAAATTTCGATTTGTATTAGAGGCTGGTATTTTTTTGAAAAAGATAAGAAAGTATAAAAAAATGTCCCGTGAACACTGGGTTTTCGACACTTTTAAGAGTGAATAATCCTGCTGATTTCCGTTTCAGGTGGAGTACGAAGGCTAAGTGCGCCACGTCGTGTGGCAACGCCTTCGTGACCAACATCCTGTTGGCCTCCGCGGGGGGAGCGATGAACCACCACCGCCCCTTCGGGTACGTTGTGATGTTTCACCTGTCTCCCTCATCCCGCCGGAGTCGCCACCTTTCACTTCAATCAATGTAATGAGTATTACTCCACTAGGTGATTTGGCAAAGAATATTGCTTTGATGATAAGATTTTCCTTATTACTAGCGCTAATTTCATCTGGACGTTTTATCATATAATCCTCGTTTATTTAGCTGACTTGTTTCCAATTATCCGTTTTGTAAAGTGAACATGGTTGATTGGCGTGCAGGGCGGAGACTCCAGTGGGAACAGTACGAGCTGAAAGCCCCGCAGGAAGGACATTGGTCAACTTTTTTTGACCAATGTCTTTGCGACGAGTAACCGCAGGAGCATATGTTTTTGGAGTGACGAGGAGATTGAAGCCGTGCCCACGGAAAGCGTCCGCCCGGAGAGGAAATCAACGGCATGTCTATGTTTCTGTTCTTAAAGGACCGGGTGTCTTCTTTCATCAAAGGATGTAGTATTCTTTAAAAAAATAATTTGTAAAGTATAATTAGTGAGTATATAAATTTAAAATAGCTTCAGGGGGTTAAGATATGGTTTCCAACAAAATGAATGCGCAAAAATTGGCTTATGAATACATTCGAGAATCTATGCTTAATGGAACTTATAAAGGAGGAATGAAGCTCGTAGAAGAACGTCTTGCTGATGAGATTGGTGTTAGTCGTACACCAATTCGTGAAGCGATTAAAAGATTAGAGCAAGAAGGTTTAATTAAGAACAAGCATATTTATAATCCTACAGCACAGGATTTGATATACATATATGAGATGCGCATAGTACTAGAAAGTTTTGCAGCAAATAGAGCGGCGAAAAATATGACAGCAGAAAAGGTTAAAGAACTTGAGAATACCATACAGAAATCTCGTGACTCGCTTATGGAAGGACAGTCAAAAAATATATACAATGCAAACCAACGCTTTCATGAATTAATTATAAATGAATGTCAAAACCCAATAATGATTGAAAGGTTAGAACAAGCTCAGACAATTTTCTATTTATTTAGCTTAAGGCTCGATATATATAGTCGACCACATATAATAGATGAGCATGAAGAAATTTACAAAGCCATTAAGAATAAAAATGAACAACTTGCTGGTGATCTAATGTCTAAACATTTATATAAAGACATGAATTTTACTCTGGAGATTATCGGTAGGAATGGACAGTTTTAGAGTACACCAAGATGATCAAATTGCATTTCCAAAAACGAATTTATCCGCAATACGAAAATAAATAATTTTTTAACATACATAAAGCACTAATTCTACAATTTGCAAATGAATTAGTGCTACCTTTGTATATATTTACTTGTGAAATCATCGAAATTAATAAATAACCATCGAGTGATCAGCATATGCAAATTTAAGATTTCTCCGCCAAAGGCATAAGATGTTATTGCATCTCTTATACGATATCTTCTTTTTAGTCCACTTAATTGTTCCTTTACAATCTCTTTTAAATCTCCAATTTACTTTAAAGTTTTGCCCAAGCAAATAGCACATTCAAGTAAAAAAAGTGAAGAACCATATTTTCTAAATGCTTCTTTTAATGGAAACTAATTAATAGTCTCTCTCCATCACTAAGAAAAACAAAATCTTTTTACCGCAAATTTTATTAGATATTTCTTATAACTAGCAAGTTGAGGGATAGGAAAGAAGGCAATGATTATATATCCTCATTTGCTAAGTTTTTAATATATACAAATAACAAAGGAGTGTAGTAGAATAATAGATGTTATTTTTGTATACAAAAAGTATGTTTTTGTATACAAAAATTATTTAAGATAATTTTAATTGCATATAAAAGGAGATTAAGTATGACGCAATACAATTTAGAAGAATTGAGGATGCTCAATCAAGTGCTACTGGCCCTTTTTATCGTAGCTGATTTTGCCCTTTTACTCTTTTTTAATAATAGTCCATTCCCTTGGTTTGCCCTATTAGGTTCTGGAATTGGTTTATCCATTATTGTTCTTTGTTGGACAGGAAGAAAACACACTATTTTTATAGCTTCATTACTTGTTTTTTCAGCTCTACATACAATTGTTTATAATTGGAGCTCTATTGTGCATTAAAAGAAAAAATTTTGCACATTTTCTATTTAACTAGTTAAATAGAAAATTACTAAATTTATGGGAGGTTTTATAATGTCAGAACAAGAAAAGAAAGAGTCCGTTTTAGATAAACGTTCGTCTAGACGTACGTTCATTAAAAACTCTGGTTTGACAGTAGGCGGAGTTGTTTTAGGTGGAGCTTTAGGAAGTCTTCTAATAAAAGATGATAAATCGACAACACATAATACTGTTACTCAGAATCACGCAAAAACGCCTGCTGCTAATCCAAATGTAGCTCTAATGTTCTTCACACCAAGCCAATATCAGGTTACTCAAGCAGCAGTGGATCGTATTTTTCCTGAAGATGCAAATGGCCCTGGTGCCAAAGAACTTAATGCTGCTATTTACATTGATCACCAATTGGCAGGTCCATGGGGTTCTAACGTAAAAGATTACCGTTTGGGTGCATTTTATAAAGCGGAAGAAAACCAAGGTCCACAAACGAAAATTCTTCGTAAAGATTTGTTTCTAGCTGGTTTAGACAGCTTAAACACGTATAGTAACAAACAATTTAAAGTTGACTTTAAAGAGTTAGAAGCTACTCAACAAGATGAAGTTCTACTGGCTTTTAGTGAAGGGAAAGTTGAATTATATGGAAAGGTTTCCTCTTCTCAATTTTTCAATTTACTACGCACATTGACTATTGAAGGTGTATATGCAGACCCAATGTATGGTGGTAATAATGAAATGCTTGGCTGGAGTATGCGTAAGTATCCAGGATCACGCATGCAATACGTGGCTGAAATACAAGATGAAAAATTTATAGAACTTGAACCACAAAGTTTAAATTCTCATATGGGACATTAATAATAGAAGGGACTGACTTTTAAATGGTTACAAAATTACCTAAAGTACCTGTCGTAGTAGTAGGGATGGGTTGGGCTGGTGGCATAGTCTCAGCTGAACTAACAAAAGCAGGGATAAACGTTGTTGGATTAGAACGCGGTAAAGACCGGACAACAGCTGATTATACAATGGGACATGATGAACTTCGTTACCAACATCGTCAAGAATTAATGCAAGATCTTTCTAAAGAAACTATTACTTATAGAAATACAGTATCAGGTAAAGCTTTACCGATGCGTCATTATGGTACATTCATAGTAGGAGACGGAGTTGGTGGTGCAGGTAGTCACTGGAATGGACAAACTTATCGTTTCTTACCCTATGATTTCGAAATTCGTTCAAAAACAATTGAGCGTTACGGAATCGAGAAAATTCCTGCTTGGATGGAAGGTCTTAACGACTGGGGTATAACTTATGATGAAATGGAACCATATTATGACACATTCGAAAAAATGGCTGGTATTTCAGGTGAAACAGTCGAACTATGGGGGAAACGTACTAATCCATATCCAACGCCTCCTCTAGTGAAAACTCCATTAATGAAAGAATTCGAAAAAGCAGCAACAAGCTTAGGATACAAACCTTTCGTTATTCCAGCAGCTAACCTTTCTGAAAGCTATACAAATCCGGATGGCATCTCTCGTGGAGCATGTCAGTACTGTGCGTATTGTGAAAACTTCGGATGTGAATATGGAGCTAAAGGTGACCCTGCTGTTACAGTAATTCCGGTTGCTAAACAAACAGGTAAGCTAGATCTTCGTACACATTCTAATGTTTTAGAATTAACTAAAAGTGGTGGTAAAGCAAGCGGAGTTATTTATGTAGACATGCTTACTGGAGAAAAGTTTGAACAACCTGCAGATGTAGTTGTTGTGGCAAGTTATGTATTCAACAATTCTCGTTTGCTTCTAAACTCTGGTATTGGTACTCCTTATGATCCCAAAACAGGTAAAGGGACAATTGGTAAAAATTACTGTTACCAAGTAACTGCTGGAAGTTCTCAGCTATTCTTCGAGGATAAAGAGTTCAATCTGTACGGCGGTGCTGGTGCATTAGGAATGGAAATTGCTGAATATATGGGTGATAACTTTGACCATTCCGAAGTAGACTTCATTCATGGAGCTGGCATTCGTTCAACACAATACGGCGACCGTCCAATTGCTGTAAACCGTGTACCCGCAGGAACACCAAACTGGGGTGCTGAGTTCAAAGAGAAATCTATTAAATATGCGAATTCAAACTTCCCAGTTAAAACGCAGGGCGCTTCTTTACCACATAAAGAAAATTACCTTGATCTTGATCCGGAATTTAAAGATGAATTTGGATATCCATTATTACGCATGACATATGAATATACAGATAATGATCGTGCAATGGGTAAATACATGTCGGCTATCACACGTAAATTTGCAGAGGAAATTGGTGCAGATATTATTGATACAAATGAAGAGCAAGGTCCATTTAACGTAAACAAAGATTCCAACACACATAATACAGGTGGAGTAATTATGGGAACAGACCCAGAGAAATCAGCGCTAAACACTTACCTACAAATGTGGGAAGCTGAAAACGTATTTGTTTTAGGTGCATCTGCATTTCCACATAATAGTAGCTTTAATCCAACTGGTACACTGGGTGCACTTTCTTATCGTGCAGCAGAAGGTATTCAAAAATATTTAAAAGAAGGCGGATTTCTAGTTAAAGCATAAATGACAACTAGTTATTCTTCAAAAGAGCTCTTGACCCGTATTTAATATGTGGTCAGGAGTTTTTTTATAGAGAACTAAAAGTATATAGTGTTTCTACAAAATAACGTCTAGTGAGCAAATGGGCTATTTCTGATTTCTAAAATCACATTCACTTTTAGTGAAACAAATACTAGGTACATACGTATAGAAACTAAAGGTTAATAAAGGAGGTCTTCAATGTTGAGAAAAATTATTCCCGTTGTTTTACTCGCATTGCTTGTCTCGGGCTGTAGTGAAAATGAAAAAGCAGAGGTCACTGAGCAGTTAGAGGAGACAGTTGTAAAGGAACAAAAAGGTATGGAGAAATCTAAAGAAGCAGACCTTAGTGTCATCGACAAAGTAGTGATTCCCACAACAATAGAAGAATGGAAGCATACGGAGCCTGGATTGTTTGCACTTGACTATACATTAGATTATGAAACATCTAGCTGGCCAAAGGATGCTAGGGAACTAAGCTCGGAGGAAAAGAAACAGATAGAAAGTGTAGTAACAGCAACAGATGATACCAGTGTAATGTTGCAGGCTTTACAATATTACTTTGGAAGTAATGTATATAAAGATTTACTAGATAAGCAGATTAACTATGCTGCGGTCATGAACGAGCCATATTTACCAAAACCAACAAAAGAATTCGGTGCAGAGGAGAATGATGAGAAGGTTGCACCACCAAAAGCCTTTCTGTTGTTGGACGCTAGCTCCAGTATGCTACTTTCAGTAGATGGGAAGCAAAAAATGGGTATTGCTAAAATTGCGGTTAAACGGTTTGCGAAAACTTTAGGAGAAGACAATGAAGTCTCCCTTTATGTTTATGGACATGCTGGAACACAGGAAGATAAGGACAAAGAACTCTCATGTACACAAATAGATGAAGTATTTCCATTCCAAAGTTATAAGGAAAAAGAATTTGATACTACGGTAGATGCGGTGGCTGCCAAAGGGTGGACTCCATTAGCTGCTGCTATTCAGACGGTCAATGCGGCGAGCAAAGATATGGAAGGTCCATTAACAGTCTATATTGTAAGTGATGGAGCAGAAACTTGTGATGGAGATCCGATTAAAGCAGCAGAAGAGTTTGCGCAGGATAACGAGAATCGTAAAGTGAATATTATTGGATTTAATGTGGACCAAAAAGGAGAAGACCAGTTAAAAGCAGTAGCTGAAGCTGGTAATGGAGAGTATATTTCTGCAAATAATAGCGAAGAATTAAATAATAGTATTGCTGAAAAGTGGGTTATCCCTAGTATGACAGATGTAGTTCATATTAAGCTATCAGGACCTAATGGTTTTGCGGTATCTAATGCAAAATATTCAATAGGACAACTGTCATTGAAACTAAATAATGCAGTCACAATAGAAAGTAGTCGCTTCAGAGAAATGATTCAGTTATTAGTTACGGAAGAGATGATTACGAAGGAACAAGGAGAAGAACTTACCGAGATGGTTAATCAGCGTAAGGACCAATTACTTGCCATCAATAAAGAACTAAAAACCGCTAAAGACAAAGAGGTTGATGATGAGTATGAGCGCATTCATCAAAACATCGATGCTTGGGCAAATGAAATAGAAAAAATTAGAGCAGAGCAATAAATAAATCCCTATGTAGCATACTATCATTGAATAGTTTGTTCATAGGGATTTTTGGATTGCAGATTGTTGGAAGATTACGGCCAACTTCTGTACTATTAAAAAGAGATCACACATTGTCCTTCGCCGGAAGGGCTAGTAGAGGAGTTAAAAAACTATGAAGCAAAAATACGAGAAGATTTTTCAAGAATTTACTTTTCCATCAGGTGTAGAAGTAAAAAATCGAATAATGGTAGCGCCGATGACTAACTATTCCTCTGAAGAAAGTGGGGAAGTTTCTGAAAGAGAGCTAGCTTATTATAAAGAACGTACTGGTGGAGTGGGGACATTCATTACCGCTTGTGCGTATGTAAGTAAGGATGGAAAGGGATTTCCAGGCCAATTCAGTATAGATGATGACAAATTTCTGCCGGGATTGAAAAAACTAGCAAAAGCTATTCAGTCGAATGGTACAAAAGCGATTATCCAAATTTATCATGGAGGCAGACAGTCACCTCCAGAATTACTTCCAGATAAACAACCTGTTTCAGCAAGTGCAGTTGCTGCGGAACGTGAAGGTGCAATAGTTCCGAGAGAAATGTCAGAGGATGAAATTAATAATACAATCCAGGACTTTGGAGATGCTACTAGAAGAGCTATTGAAGCAGGCTTTGATGGTGTAGAAATCCATGGAGCAAACACTTACTTATTACAACAATTCTTCTCGCCGCATTCAAATAGAAGAGAAGACCAGTGGGGTGGTTCCCTTGAGAATCGGATGAAGTTTCCTATGGCGATCGTAAATTCTGTTAAAAAAGCAGTCAAGGATCATGCAAAAAAACCATTTGTAGTTGGTTATCGAATATCCCCAGAAGAGGGCAGTAATCCAGGTATTCAATTGGAAGATACACTTCATTTTGTAGATAAGCTAGCAGATCAAGGCTTAGATTATTTACATGTGTCTGTTAATCATTTTTGGAATGGCTCCTTCCGTGAAGAAGATAAAACAGAGTCTAGAATTATTAAGATACATGAAAGAGTAGGGAATCGTACTCCAGTAGTTGGGGTAGGTTCATTGCATACACCAGATGAAGTAGTAGAAGCACTTGAAACAGGTGTACCCTTCATTGCACTAGGTCGAGAATTATTGATGGAACCAAACTGGGTGGAGAAAGTTCAAGCTGGTCAGGAAGATCAAATACGTAAAACCCTTTCTAGGCAAGCGCAAGAAGAGCTAGTTATTCCAGATCCATTGTGGGATAGACTGATGAATGTAAAAGGCTGGTTACCGGTAGAAGACTAAAAAAAAACGAGAAAAGTGATTATCACTTCTCTCGTTTTTTAGATGCAAAGTTTTATTTTAATTAACGTGAAGTATAACCTGCATCCGCGTGAATAGCCGTATCCGTCACGTAAGATGATGCATCAGATGCTAACCATAGAGAAGCTTGTGCAATTTCGCGAGGTTGACCAAATAAAGTGCGTTTATTGGAGTTTTCCATTTTTCAGCATTATGATGGAGATAGATTATTATTTCAAAGGAGTTGCTAAAAATGGGACAATCATTAAAGGGTAAAGTAGCATTTGTGACGGGAGCAGGGAGAGGTATTGGAGAAGCTATAGCTTTTGCTTTGGCAAAAGAAGGAGTAAACGTTGGACTACTAGCTAGAACAGAGGAAGCGTTAAAGGATGTAGCCAAGAAAATAGATGGCTTAGGTGTTAAAGTGGCATATGCACCAGCTGATGTTTCTTCATTAGAAGAAGTGAAACAAGCAATAGAGAAATTAACTAATGAATTAGGAACTGCCGATATATTGATCAACAATGCAGGAATTGGTGGCTTTGTGAAACTAGTAGATACAGACCCTATGGAGTGGAAAAAAATCATTGATGTTAACTTAATGGGTACTTATTATGTGACACATACAGTACTTCCGCAATTGATCGAAAAAAATGGAGGAGATATTATAAATATTTCTTCTACGAATGGTTTAAATGGAGCACCTGGTTCAAGTGCTTATAGTGCATCTAAATTCGGCGTTATTGGGCTAACAGAATCATTGGCACAGGAAGTTCGTCGAAATAATATACGTGTGACAGCATTGACTCCAAGTACAGTAGTAACCGAACTTGCTACTAAATCATCTTTAGTGGATAAAGATAAAATTGAGCAATTTATGCAACCAGAAGACATAGCAGAATTTATAGTTTCTCAATTGAAATTAAACACAAGAATTTACGTGAAGACAGCTAGTCTATTAGCGACTAATCCATTCTAATTTGCATAATAATCCTATAAATTCGCTCCATTCCTTTTGAGGTATGGGGCGTTTTTGTGTTTGAAGCACTTATTTCTCTAATAGGTGAGAGTCCTTCAAAGGTTTACTAAAGTTCTAGGTGAGGGTATTTAGTTACAATAATAAGTTTTTGGTAATTCATCGTCACTATTTATAGGTATTATGAATTATTTTTGCGAATGTATAAGTTAAAAAATAAGTCTAAGTACTTATATTCGTGTTGTAATGCATGCTCTTGGTTGTTATAATCTTCTTAAGTATGTATTACAAAAGACTTGTTATTAAGAGTAACTAAAAGCGAGGTGACTATGATGGAAATCTACTATAATGAGAGTTCTACTTTAAATTCAAAGTTTAGCAAAAGTGATTTTGTTCGATTTATTGAGAACTTTCCTGAACCAATATGTATATTAACCTTAAAAGAAAGGCAGTATCCAGATCATTTTATATATGCAAACGAGGCTGCTGTGAAATTAACAGGTATGGAAAAAGAAGAAATCTGTTTATATAACTGGAACGACATGTTTGGAGTTCCTAGTGATTCGGACTTCGAAGCTTTGAAGAGTGAACATTCTTCAAAGCTGCATAAGGCTGACTCTTCGCCATTAAAGAAAAACTTGGAAGGTAGAGCATTAAAAGTATCAGGGCATGCAATTGAGCTTGAAGATGGGAATCGATACTTAATTTTAACTATTATTGATGTAACTGAACATCAAGATACACGAAATAAGTTAAAAAAATCGACGAGAGAGTTTGAATCACTGTTTTATCATAACCCTGATATAGTATTTACCATTAATCCCGAGGGAATTTTCACAAACTCAAATGCAACAGGATTAAAGATTTTAAAATATTCGTATGATGAAATCACTAGTATGAGCTTTCGAAATTTGATTGTACCTGAAGACCTCGATGTTACAAATGATTACTTTTTTGAAGTATTGAAAGGAAATACAGCAGAGTTTAAAATCTCGGTCGTCAATAGAGAAGGTTCAGTTTTTAATATTGATATAACAGCAGTTCCTACTATACTGGATGGTGAAGTAGTAGAGGTTATTTGTGTCGCTCGTGATATTACTGAACAAATACGAATAGAAAACCTCCTAAAGGAAAGTGAACAGAGGTATAGGGCATTATTTGAGCACAACATTGATCCTGTTATTACCTTTGACTTAGAAGGCAATTTTCTAGTCGTAAATGATGCTACAGAGAAAATTTTGGGTGTTCCCTCTGAAGAATTGATTGGAAAGCCTTTCCTTCCCTTCATTGATAAAAACAAGCAAATGGAGACAATAGCTAATTTTCAAAAGGTTCAAAGTGGACGTCCACATCAATATGAGACCTCTTTGCATAATCATAAAGGTGAACATGTTTTGTTACACATTACAGTAATCCCTGTGTTCATCGAAAGTAAACTCTCTGCTGTTCATTGTATTGGGAAAGACATAACAAACATAAAGCGTAATGAGGATAAGGCAAACTTTATGGCATATCATGATATGCTAACTGGACTAGGGAATCAACGCTTGTTCCAGAAGGATCTGCGAAGTGTGATTGAGACTCAAACCTCAGAAAAACATAACTCCGCAGTTTTAATGATCGACCTTGACCGCTTTAAGTTTATCAACGACTATCTTGGACATGAAATGGGAGATGCTTTATTACAACAAGTATCGGAGCGATTAGTGAAAATAATGGGCCATGATGGTACAGTTTATAGATACGCAGGAGATGAATTTACTATTATTATGCAAAATATTAATGAAAGTAAAGTCCTTCTAAAAGCTCAGTCGTTAATATCAGAAATAGGAAAACACTTCGATCTTGACGGTTTTGAAGCGATTCTAACTGCGAGCATAGGTATAAGTTTGTTTCCAAAACATGCCACAGATATTAAAGGATTAATGAGGGCTTCTGATCACGCAATGTATTACGCCAAGCGACAGGGGCGCAACAATTATCAAATGTACAATGCCCAAATAGAAGGTCTTTCAAAGACAGACCTTCACATGGAGACACTATTACATAAAGCACTGGATAAACAAGAGTTTGTACTTTTCTACCAGCCTCAATACGATGCGGTCACACATGAAGTTTCAGGCATTGAAGCTTTGTTGCGTTGGAATAGTAAAGATTTGGGAATGGTTTCACCTGCTGACTTTATTCCACTTGCCGAGGAAACGGGTATGATTGTACCGATTGGTGAATGGGTTATACGAGAAGCATGCAGCCAGAATAAGGAATGGCAGAGACAAGGTTTGCCGCCAGTACCCGTATCGGTCAACCTTTCTTTACGACAGTTTTATCAAACCGATCTGGTAGAGAAGGTTGGATTGATTCTAAAAGAAACTAAACTTGACCCAAAGTATTTGGAACTTGAGATTACGGAAACGATTGCGATGCAGCCTGATATTGCTATTCATGTGCTAAATGAGTTGAAAGCAATCGGTGTACTGATAGCGATGGATGACTTTGGTACAGGATATAGTTCATTGAACTACTTACGTCGTTTTCCTATTGATCACCTCAAAATTGACAAAGCCTTCGTGCAAGGTATTCAACAGGATGAAGAAGACCGCAGTATAATCGCAACAATTATTGCACTTGGTCATAACTTAAACATGCCGGTCATTGCTGAAGGGGTAGAAACAGAAGAACAGGCAAATTTATTAAAAAGTTATAAATGCGATATGTTCCAAGGATATTTATATAGCCGTCCATTGCCTGCAGAAATGATTCCGGCTAAGTTCAAATAGGTTATCAGTTACAGCAAGGCAGATAGTGCAACTGAAAAACAGCGCATTTAGCGGAAGTATTACAATATGTATTAAGTCATTTTAAGGTTGATTCAATAGTAGATTAAAAAAGGACACAACTAAGCGTTGTGTCCTTTTTTTGCATCTTTCAATTAGTAAGATCTATCCCTCTCACTCATATCACGTCGATTTGGAGACATTGAACCTTGCTTTGGTGTTAAATAACCAAGCTCGGCTAACTCTAGAGAAATCTCTTCTTTCTTACTAGTTGGTCGTTTCGCCATAGAACCTCTTTTGTTAGCTCCTATATGAGTACCATTTTTCATAAGAAAACCCCTCTCGACGATTTTTGATGCTTATTTAATATGGCTTGAAATACTGAAAAAATGCGTAACTATGATATAAATAAAGATTATTTAGTTGAATAAATCCAATTCTTTATAGATAAAGTAATCAAAATCTGCTGGGAGACTTTGACCCGATGTATCCTGACATTGCATTCCTACAAATGCTCCTGTAAAGAAGCCACCGCCTTGAATATAATCATCGGATAATTTATGTGAAGCAAGTTTAATAGGAATTAATGTCCAATTCTCCCCATCAAATGAATAAGAATATTCGTAAATAGAAGTCTGAACATCCACTTTTAGGTAAACATATTCATGTTCCTTTGGAATAATGATCTCTTTGCCTTTTAACGGTTGGTCATAGGTAAAGTTATCACATGTAGTTAGTTCTAAAATTCTTCCCTTTTCCTCATTCCAGGAAATCTGAAGTGCTGTCCAGTTTTCTGTATTATAGTAGTTAACTAATCCAGCAGATTGCTGAAAAGTATTCGGATTAAAGGCCACTTTTGTTTCTGCTGTGAAGTTGAAATGCTGCCAGCGTCTTGCTATAAATGCTTGTGTGAACTTTGAAGTAAGCGATTCTTTCCCGTATAGTCGCAAATGACCAGGATTGTCTTTTAGTGAAACTATATGTTCGTCAAGCGGGATACGCAGTGATTGGAAATGATTATTTAATCGTTTCCCGTTAAAATCATCCTTCTCTTCGAAATCCTTTTCCCAAACCACTTCCTCGATTGCAGGTCCTTCAATTTCAAGGGAAGGTCCGTTCCCATTAACAACATATGGCCAGTCATTTTTCCATTCTATTCTTTGGATAGCAGTCTCTCTTCCAAGTGGACAATATCCTCGTGGATCCAGTAAAGGTTGGTTTTCTTTTGGTAGTGGACGACCGGTTAAGTGTACTAAAAACCATTCATTGGTATGGGTTTGGACGATAGAAGCATGTCCCGATTTTTGCAATGGATTTCTCGGATAGGGAAATGAAGTTATTAAAGGATTATCCGGATGCACCTCGTACGGTCCCTCTAAATTTTTGGATCGTGCAATAGTTGCTGCATGGTCGTATTTTGTACCACCTTCAGCAGTTAACAAATAATAATAGCCATTAATTTTGTAAAGGTGAGGAGCTTCCACTAATTTAATATCTGTTCCTTTAAAGATAATAGTAGATTTCCCGACTAATTTTTGCTGTTCCACATCATATTCCTGAAGTGCAATACCATAAAAATTATGATGATGGAGACGATGATCCCATTTCATATTCACTAAGTACTTTTTACCCGATTCATCATGATATAAGGATGGATCAAAACCAGAGCTGTTTAAATAGATAGGCTCAGACCATTCTCCATCGATGGTGTCGCAAGTGACCAGGTAATTATGGCAATCTTTCCATTGTCCCTCTGTCACTTTTACATCCGTGAATATTAACCAAAACTGCCCTTCACTGTAGGACAACGCAGGTGCCCAAACCCCACCAGAGTTAGGGTTTCCCATCATGTTCAATTGACTAATACGATTAAGAGGGCGAGAAATTAAACGCCAGTTTTTTAAATCCTTGGAATGATAAATACCAACACCAGGGAACCATTCAAAAGTAGAAACGGCAATATAATAATCTTCTCCAACTCTGCAAATACTTGGATCTGGGTTAAAGCCAGGTAATATTGGATTTCGTATAGTTGTCAACTGTCATCATCCTTTGCATCTAGTTTTTCCATTTCAAGCCTATTTAGTAGCGTAACAATACATGATGAATCTAAACTTCATAGTATTATTTTTATTCCTAATAATTCCCAAAATAGAATTTTTTTCAATATAACAATACATATAACACTAGAATAAAAAAATTAGCAAGTCTAAATTTTTTGATAGTTAAACAGAAAAAAATTTTTTTATTCCTGGGCAGTGTTGTTTTGCTGAATACTGACACTCAAAAAGTTTTCGATGGAAAAAGCAGCAACCCCTAATGCAGTTGATCTTGTCGATAGCTCAGAAAAATCGATTTGTAAATCATTTTGTTGAAACCATAATGCTTGTTTTGCGACTCTTTTATTTAACGGTTCCTTTAGCCATTTTTCAGAGGAGGCTAATCTATTACCGATAATGACTTGCTGAGGATTAAAGATGTTAATAATATTATTAATACCAATACCTAAGTAGTCTCCAGTTTGTTCAAATAATGCAATGACCTCATCATTTCCGTGCTCAGCAAGTGTTACTAAGCCCTCTAAATCCTGCATATCTGATGGAATATCCAACTTTTCTGCCTGTCTAGTGAGTGCTTGCTCCGAAGCATATAACTCCCAGCACCCTTCATTTCCACAGCGGCATTTAGCGCCCTCTGCTTGAATCGTCATATGACCTAGTTCACCTGAAAAGCCATTGGATCCTTTGTACAAAGAACCATTAAGTATTAGACCAACTCCAATACCAATTCCAGCACTCACGTAGATAACATTTTCAAAGTCTTTTCCGGCACCGAAATTTTTTTCACCGTATGCACCTGCATTGGCTTCATTTTCTATAATGATTGGAACGTTATATCTTTCTTCAAGAACTTCTTTCAGGTTTATATTACGCCAGTTTAAATTAGGAGCTAACAGAATGTTATCATCCTTATCCACAATACCTGGTACCCCAACACCAATTCCAATAACTCCGTGTGGGCATTCAGGTGTGGACTTAAGAAGGTATTCTATTGTTTCAAATAACTTAGTCTCAATCTCTTCATAAGATAAATTCTTAAATGTTATTTGCTTCTCTGTGTGAATATTTCCGTTAAGGTCTGTGAGCACTCCGAGTAAATAGTTAACTCCTAAATCTATTCCGATAGAGTAGCCTGCGTTTTCATTGAACAGTAACATAACTGGTCTTCTACCGCCGCTAGATTCACCTGGACCGGATTCATAGATAAGATGTTCCTCAAGTAAATCATTTACCAAAGAAGACACAGTTCCTTTATTTAATCCAACTTGGCTTGCAACAGAGGCTCTGGAGATAGGGGAGTTGTATTTTATTTTATCTAGAACTAGCGATTTGTTCCCTTTTTTTACAACATGATGATTCCATGTTTGGTTGGCGCTTAGTTTCATCCTTCTTCAGCTCTTTCTATCTTTTTTCATCATTCTATCATATAAACGAAGAATAAAAAAACTTTGTTTATCCACTAGACTAACATAGTTTTATTTGCTACAATGAAACCGCATACAATATTCAGAATATTGTTGTAAAAATAATTGGGGTGGGGGAAATAAGAATGAAAATCAACAAAATGATTAAAGTTCTATTATTTGCTTCTGTATTTTATTTATTGGCAGGCTGTTCAGATTCAAGTGAATCATCATCAAGTTCAAGTGGAGACAAAGAAATAAAGTTTATGCATTTATGGCCAGAAGGAAGCTCCAAGCAGCATTACGATGTTGTAAATGAAATAATAGCGGATTATGAAAAAGAACATGAAGGGGTTAAAGTGGATCTCGAAGTGTTAAGTAACGAACAATATAAAGATAAACTGAGAGTTTTATCGACATCTAAAGAACTTCCTGATGTAGGAATGACTTGGGCAGCAGGTTTCTTAGAGCCTTATGTTGGTGGTAACATGTTCGCCCCATTAGACGATGTTATTGGAGATCAACTAAGTGATAGCTTTGTACCGGGAACTGCAGAAGCATATGCATTAGATGGTAAGACATACGGTTTACCATTAGAGTTGAACATTGTAACTCTTTACTATAATAAAGCGATGTTTGATGAACAAGGTTTAGAAGCACCAAAAACTTTTGAAGAATTAGAGAATGTAATAAAAGTATTCAAAGAAGATGGAATTGATCCAATTGCATTAGGAAATAAAGATGCTTGGACAGGATCACTTTGGTATATGTATCTAGCGGACCGCCTTGGTGGGGCTGAAGTTCTAAATAAGGCAATCGATCGCTCAGGTTCTTTCGAAGATCCTGCATTAGTAGAAGCAGCGCAAAAGGTTCAAGACCTTGTAGATATGGGTGCATTTGTTAATGGATTTAACGGATTAGCAGATGAGGAAGCAAAAAGTATGTTCATGAGTGAGCAAGTGCCAATGTATCTAATCGCAACTTGGGATTTGCCAAACTATACAACGAATGAAACTGTACCGCAGGAATTTAGAGACTCCGTTGAATACCTGAAGTTCCCTACAGTAGGTGGTAACGGGGATATGAATAGTTTTGTTGGTGGTCCTGGAGTTGGACTATTCGTAGCTGAGGATTCTAAAGTAAAAGAAGAAGCGAAAGATTTTGCAGCGTACTTTGTTAAGCAATGGGGAGAAAAAGCAGTTACACAAGCTGGCGTAATCCCTGCTACTAAAGTGGATGCTGATTCATTAGATCTTCCGGAAATGTATATTGATATTTTAAATGAATTAAATGAAGCAAGTAATATTACGCTATTTGCGGATGTTCAAATGAGTCCAGATGTAGCACAAGTACATTTAGACTCGATTCAAGCTCTATTTGGAAAAGAAATGACTCCTGAAGAATTTGCAAAAGCACATGAGGATGCCCTTTCAAAATAGAATGAACGAGTCAATTTCATAATTTACTTATTATAAAGTAGACTTCGTTGATTGAAGCCGTGCCTACGGAAAGCGTCCGTCTGAAGTGGAAACCGACATTATTCAGACTTTGGATTAAAAAGAAATTTCTAAAAACGAGGGTTATCCTGCCTAGTTGGATAGCCCTTCTCTACCTGGTAAGGAAGGAGTTGACTGTTTTGAACAAGGTAATGTCTAACAAACTGTTAATAGCTTTATATATTTCTCCTGCACTGTTGCTAGTTCTGGTGTTAGTATTCATTCCGCTAATTCTATCAGGGTATTATGGCTTAATGGAGTGGGATGGAATAGGGGATAAAACATTCATTGGATTAGAGAATTATATAAATGGTCTGCAAGATATGAAGTTTTGGAGTAGTGCCTATCATTCGTTTTTACTGGCGATATTCTCAACACTGAGTTTAGGCATTTATTTGACCATATCTTTCATCTTGGCATCCAAGATAAAAGGATCGGATTTATTGAGAAAGATATATTTAATACCGATGCTATTGTCCTCTGTTGCGATTGCACAGCTTTGGATTAAAGTGTATAACCCATCGAATGGTATTTTAAATGTGTTTCTTAAACAAATAGGAGTGGAAAATCCTCCTGCTTGGTTGGCAGATCCATCTTTAGTTTTATTTGCAATTTTCATCCCAATTTTGTGGCAATATGCGGGATTTTATATTTTGATTTACTATGCTGCATTAAAGAATATTCCGGAGTCATTAATCGAAGCGGCGAGAATCGATGGTGCTTCAGCATTCCAAATTGCTACGAAGATTAAGTTGCCTTTGATCAAGGAAGTAGTAAGTGTGACGGTCGTCCTAGCAATAGTTGGATCGTTAAAATATTTTGATTTAATATATGTGATGACTTCTGGTGGACCGAATGGTGCAAGTGAAGTAATGGCATCCTATATGTATAAGTTAGCATTTTCCAGCTATAACTTTGGGTACGGAAGTGCAATTGGATTCCTGCTTTTAATCATTACATTAATCGTAACCTTTATCGTTCGTAAATTAACTACACCAAAAGAGAGAATAGAATATTAAGGAGGTTTGTATATGAAGCGTGTAGGCTACTTTTTTCTATATTTTAGTCTATTGGTTGTAGCATTGTTTCAAATCGTCCCGCTAATATGGTTATTCATCTTCTCATTAAAAGATAATCGAGAAATATTTGCGGGTTCACCATTTGCATTACCTTCGGAGTTTAGATGGGAAAACTATCTAAAAGTGTGGGATGGAGGTATAGGGGTTTACTTCTTTAATAGTGTTTGGATCACGGCACTAGCGATAGTGTTAACCGTACTTTTTGCCAGTATGGCAACATTTGCGATAACTCGAATGAGATGGAAGTTAAGTGGGGCAGTTCTTAGCCTGTTCATCATAGGGCTTATGATTCCTATCCATTCAGCACTAATTCCTCTATACAGTATGTTTTTAAGTGTAAATTTAATAGATAATCCGCTGGGAGTTGTTATTACATATACAGCCTATAATCTACCAATTACGATGATGATTTTGCTTGGTTTCTATTACACGCTACCGAGGGAAATAGAGGAAGCGGCCGTTATAGATGGTTGCTCAGTGAATCGAATGTTTTTCCAAGTTATTCTACCTATGACAGTGCCAGTAATGTCAACTACTGTAGTCATTAATATGATTTATAACTGGAATGAGTTTGTGTTCGTTAATACATTTATAAGCTCTGAGAAATACAAAACATTAACAGTAGGTATCCAAAATTTCATCGGTCAATATATGACGGATTGGGGTGCAATAGGGGCAACTCTTATCATAAGTGTACTACCAATCATTATTGCTTTTATCTTCTTTAGCAATAAAGTAGTGGAAGGTATTTCTGCAAGTGCTGTAAAAGGGTAAGAAGAAAAATCATGTGCCTATGTAAGCCCTGAATCCTAAAGAGACTTGAAGGGCTAGGCACAGGAATTAGACAACAAGAAAATAGCTTCACGCTATGGGAAATTATATTTCATTGCTCATTTTTAATGCTTCTTGCTTTTCGCTGACTTTCTGAAATGCATGTAAACTAAACCTCATCGATATAAAAGCGTATACACTTCCGCCAAATATGAATCCGATTGCAGGGAGAAGGCTTATTAAGTAGAAAAACGGTAATAGGCTTAGGAAAATTAGTAGAGTTGTAATTGGATTTATAAGCATGATAAAAAATGAATTTTTGATAACTTGTCCTAACTTTAAGTTGAAGTGTACAAAAGAAGGAAAAAGATAAAATAGGAACATGATGAATATTAACATAAAAGAAAACAATGGCAGGTAAGTCCAAGTTAACAAATTGCTATCAGTAGATTGTATGTAAAAAAGATCCAATACTATTATAACTGTAATTAGCGTGACTATGACTCCTAACAAGTTGCTTTTAACGAATTCATCTCGGTAACATTTCCAAAAGGTGCTAAACAATGGTATATCTGTTTCACCTTTCAACCATTCTCTCACTATGGCAAACATCGAAATAGTTGAAGGGAAAAACCCGAAAATCACACCGCCGAGTATCGTAAATAAAATCCATAGCAAGTTTAAATAGGCAAATTTCGTAATCCATTCGGCAATATTATATATAAAACTACTTGTTGCATTCATAGAGAACCGTCCTTTGTTATCAATTTATTTGCAAGAGTTTAATAATTATTAATAGCATACACTTTTTATTTACAATAATACAACTTTGTTCGTATGATTAACAAACTAATTAAACAATCTAATTTCACACAAAAACCGTTGGTGATTAGTGTAGATAAAATTCAGGAGGTAAAAATAATGGTCTATTTCCAAAATGTCGAGAAAGTTAAATTTGAAGGTGCAACTTCTAAAAATCCTTATGCGTTTAAATTTTATAATCCAGAAGAGAAAATTGGCGGTAAAACGATGGAAGAAATTTTAAGGTACGCTGTTTCTTACTGGCATACGTTTACGATGGATGGATCGGACCCTTTCGGAGCAGGAAGTATGAACCGCCCTTGGGATAAATTTAGTGGGTTGGATTTAGCAAAAGCGCGAGTAGAGGCATCGTTTGAGTTTTATGAAAAGATGGATGTCCCGTTCTTCTGCTTCCATGATATCGATATTGCACCGGAAGGAAGTAATCTTAAAGAAAGTAATCATAACTTAGACGTGATTGTTAGCATGATAAAGGATTATATGAAAAATAGTAAAGCAAAATTGCTTTGGAATACGGCGAATAACTTTACGCACCCTCGCTTTGTTCATGGCGCAGCAACTTCAAGTAATGCAGATGTTTTTGCATACTCTGCTGCTAAAGTGAAAAAAGGATTAGAAATTGGTAAGGAGCTTGGCGCACAAAATTACGTTTTCTGGGGTGGACGCGAAGGCTATGATACTTTACTAAATACAAATATGAAACTAGAGTTGGATAACTTATCTCGCTTTTATCATATGGCTGTAGACTATGCTAAAGAAATTGAATTTGATGCACAATTCTTAATCGAACCAAAACCCAAAGAACCTTCTACTCACCAATATGATTATGATGTTGCAACTGCCCATGCATTTTTACAAAGCTACGGCTTAGAAAATTCATTTAAATTTAATATCGAAGCAAACCATGCAACACTTGCTGGTCACACATTTGAGCATGAGCTACATTATGCTCGTATTAATAAAATGTTAGGTTCCGTTGATGCGAACCAAGGTAACCCACTTTTAGGCTGGGATACAGATGAGTTCCCAACAGATCTATGGACTACAACTCTTGCAATGTATGAAATTTTGCAAAACGGTGGACTAGGCAGGGGAGGTTTAAACTTTGATGCGAAAGTTAGAAGAGCATCATTTGAACCGGAGGATCTATTCCATGCACATATTGCTGGAATGGATGCTTTTGCAGTAGGTTTGCGAGTTGCACAAAACTTGATAGATGATAAAGTGCTTGAAAATGTTGTAGATGAACGCTACAAAACGTATGAAGTAGGTATCGGACTAGATATTGTTGAAGGCAAAACAGATTTCCATAAGCTAGAGGCGTATGCTTTGGGACTTCAAGATATTAAACAGACTTCTGGACGTTTGGAGCAAATCAAGGCGACAATCAATCAGTATTTATTGCAATCATTTAGTAAATAATTTGAATGCATTTGGTAGGAGAGCTGAGCTATGAAATATGTTATTGGTGTAGATTTAGGAACGAGCGCTGTGAAAATATTGCTAGTTAATAAAAATGGGGAAGTTGTTCGAAGTGTATCTAAATCCTATCCTTTAATACAGGAGAAAACGGGCTATAGTGAACAAAACCCCGAGCACTGGGTGGACCAAACGCTATTGGGATTAAAAGAACTGTTGAAGGATTTTGAAGGCGATGTAGCGAATATTGAAGGGATGAGTTTTTCAGGACAAATGCATGGCATTGTTCTATTAGATAAGAAAAATGATGTTTTACGTCCTGCAATTCTCTGGAATGATACACGCACTACAGCTCAGTGTCAGCAAATTTATGATGTGATAGGTGAGGATAGACTGCTTGAAATAACAAAAAATCCTGCTTTAGAGGGTTTTACATTACCCAAAATATTATGGGTCAAAGAACATGAACCACAAATATTTGAGCAGGCAAAGACATTTGTACTCCCGAAGGACTATTTACGATACAGGCTCACAGGCCAGCTTCATATGGAGTATTCGGACGCTGCAGGAACACTTCTATTGGATGTTAGTAGGAAAGAATGGAGCACACCTATATGTGCGTCATTGGATATCGAACCTAGTCTGTGTCCACCATTGTTAAATTCGCATGACGAAGTTGGTACTATTTCTTTAAGTGTTGCACAAGCTACCGGTCTTTCAGCAACAACTCGTGTGTTTGCAGGTGGTGCGGATAATGCTTGTGGTGCAATTGGCTCAGGAATTTTAGAGGATGGAAAAACACTTTGTAGCATAGGAACATCTGGTGTTGTACTATCGTATGAAGCAAACCCGGATAAGGATTTTGAGGGGAAGGTTCATTATTTTAATCACGCAGCATCAGAATCCTTTTACACAATGGGTGTAACACTTGCCGCAGGTCATAGTTTGACTTGGTTTAAAGAGGTTTTTGCAAGTGAAGAGTCGTTCCAGGAATTATTATCTGAGGTAGGGAATGTTCCGATAGGGTCACATGGGTTGCTGTTTACCCCTTATCTAGTAGGTGAGAGAACCCCGCATGCAGATGCAATTATTCGTGCTAGTTTCATCGGAATGGATAGTTCGCATCAGCGTAAAGACTTTGTTCGTGCTGTTTTAGAGGGAATAACATTCTCCTTGCATGAATCTATTGAAATTTTTCGGAAAAATGGAAAGTTGATAGATACAATTGTATCTATTGGCGGCGGTGCACAAAATGATGATTGGCTTCAAATGCAAGCAGACATTTTCGATGCAAAAATTGTTCGATTAACTAGCGAACAGGGACCAGGAATGGGAGCAGCGATGCTGGCGGCTTATGGATGTCAATGGTTTGATTCATTAAAAGGTTGTGCAGATGAGTTTTTAAAGGAAGATAAACAGTTTAATCCTATTGAAGCAAATGTAGAAAAGTATAAGAAGTTATTTCCTATTTATCAAGAAGTCTACAGTCAAACGAAGAGTCTAAATAAAGTACTTTTGGAATTCCGTAAGTAAGGATGATGAAGAGTCTCAACTATATAGTTGAGGCTCTTATTTACAAAAGGGAGGAGTAGTAAGATGAATTATCGTCAAATTGGTAGTACGGATTTACAGGTAAGTGAGCTAAGCTTTGGTACTTGGGCAATAGGTGGAGCATGGGGAAAAACAAATGACGAGGAATCGTTAAAAGCACTAGATTATGCAATTGGTAACGGGGTAAACTTTTTCGATACTGCGGATGTATATGGTGATGGGCATAGCGAAGAGCTTTTAGCTAAAGCAACACAAGGAAAGCATGCAGATATCCATATTGCTACGAAATTTTGTAGAGCAGCTGATGTGCATGATCCTCATACATATTCCATGGGAAGTGTAACTAAATACTGTGAGGATAGCTTAAGACGACTTGGGAGAGAGCAAATTGATTTGTTTCAAATTCACTGTCCACCTCTAGAAATTTTAAAGGAGGGTCAAGTATTTGATGTACTTGATCGTTTAAAGGAGCAAGGGAAAATTCGCTATTACGGTGTCAGTGTAGAAACAGTTGAGGAAGGATTACTATGTTTGGAGCAGCCTAATGTTCGTAGCCTTCAAGTAATTTTCAACATCTTCCGACAAAAGCCGTTGGATGAGTTATTCCCTAAAGCAAAGGAAAAAGGTGTTGGGATTCTTGCGCGAGTTCCACTTGCTAGTGGACTGCTGACTGGAAAATTTAATGTAGATAGCAAGTTTGAATCAGACGATCATCGTAACTTTAACCAAAGTGGAGAAGCGTTTAATGTTGGTGAAACCTTTGCGGGACTAGGATTAGAAAAAGGTGTGGAATTAGCAGGAAAGCTAAAATGGATCGCGGAAGGTAGAGATAATATGACCCGCGCTGCATTGAAGTGGATATTGGAGCATGATGAAATTTCATGTGTCATACCAGGCTTTAAAACAGTTGCTCAAGTAAAGGATAACTTGCAAGCGGTGAATGTAAGTTCATATACAGCAGAAGAAATGCTGAAACTAGCTAAATTTTATAAAGAAGAAGTCCACAGGGAAATTAAAGGAGATTATTAGTAACTTTCTGTGTGAATGAAACGAGTTATTGAATTTTAAAAGTAAAGGTGGATGATTGGATGAAGAACATTCGTTGGGGAGTATTAAGTACGGCAAATATCGCACAACAACAACTAATACCTGCAATTTCCAGAGCAAGTAATGCAGAGCTAGTAGCAATTTCGAGTCGTGGAAGTCAAGTGCATCCAGTAGCCTCTAAATTAGGTATTACTAAAGCCTATGAAAGCTATGAAGAGCTTCTAAACGATTCAGAAATAGAAGCTGTTTACATTCCACTTCCTAATCATTTACATAAGGAATGGGTATTTAAAGCGGCTAAGCAAGGAAAGCACATACTCTGCGAAAAGCCAGTGGCGCTAACAGCCCGAGAAGCTGAAGAAATGGTAGAAGTATGTCGTGAAAACAACGTTAAGTTCATGGAAGCCTTCATGTATCAGTTACACCCACAGCATCAGCGAGTGAAAGAAATTATTTCCTCAGGCGAAATTGGGGATATAAAGCTTATCAAATCGAGTCATTCCTTTTACTTACAATCCCGTGTTGATAAATTTAGAATGGACAAAGCGATGGGTGGTGGGGCTCTTTATGACGTTGGTTGTTATAGCATTCATGTAATTCGCTATTTGTTAGATTCAGAACCGGTTTCTGTGCAATGTTTTGCGGAATTAGACCCTGAAACAGGTGTAGATACGAGTACATTTGGATATTTAAACATGGGTAGAAACGTGCGGGCTATATTTGACTGTAGCTTTGATATGACTGGTAGGAATGAGTATGAAGTAATAGGTACAAAAGGCACGATCAAAGTACCTTTTGCCTTCCGACCAGATAACAATGGAGGAGTAGGAAAAGTTATTACACAAGTAGCAAATATGGTTCGTGAAGAGAGTGTATACGGGGATTTATACCGACTTGAAGTTGAGCATTTTTCAGATGTCATACAAACAAATGGTGATCCAGAAATTACAGGGATTTCTACTATTAATAATATGCGAGTAATAGAAGCTTGTTATCAATCTATTCAAACTGGAGAACTCGCAGTGATAAAGTAACATAAGAGAGGGTTGAATTGGTGAGTGTTAGTGCAAGAGAAGCTATTTGGATTTATAGATGATCGACCCGTTACATTATTTACAGTAAGAAATAAAAACGGTTTTGAAGTATCCTGCATGAATTATGGTTGCGTAATTACGGAAATTTTAGCATCTGATCGAAGGGGGAAATATGAAAATGTAGTATTAGGATACGATACATTAGAGGAATACGGTCGAAATGCCAAGTATTTAGGAGCGGTTGTAGGTAGAGTTGCTGGTCGTATTAAGGGAGGTTCCTTCCGTTTAGGAGAGGATGCCTACAATATTCCTATGAATGAGAATAACAACCATTTACATGGAGGTCCTAAAGGATTCAGTCATGTATTATGGAATTCTACTATACTGGAAGGTGACCACGAAACAACAATCGAGTTTACTTATTTAAGCCGAGATCGAGAAGAGGGTTACCCCGGAAACCTGGAGATGAAAGTAGCTTATACAATTCTACATGATGAAGATACGTTATCTATTACATACTCGGGTATTTCCGATAAGGACACATTATTAAATGTAACGAACCATTCGTATTTTAATCTTAGTGGAAATCTGAAAAGGGATGTATTAGATCATGAACTAATGATTGATAGTCCTGCTTATTTGGAGTTGAATGAGGAGTTTATTCCAACTGGAAATTTAGTTCCAGTAGAGAATTCTGTATTCGATTTTCGAGAGAGTCGTAAAATTGCTGATGGAGCAACTTCTGTTCATCCCCAAAATGTATTAGTAGGCAACGGTTATGATCATCCATTTTTATTGAAAGAAAACGAATCAAATGTAATGGTATTAACGGATGAGGCAAGTGGTCGGCAACTGGTAGTAGAAACGACAGAATCTGCCGTTGTTCTCTATACAGGCAATAACTTGGGCAACTCTGAAATAATGAGAGGAGAACAACTAAGGGATTATTTAGGTATATGCTTAGAAACACAAGGTCCACCTGATTCCATCCATCATCCTCATTTTCCTTCGTCCATCCTACAAGCAGGAAAAGAGTATAAATCAACAACTACTTATTCTTTTGGGGTTACCATGATTGAATGATAATAAAAATGCCGAGAGAAGTATATAGACACTTCTTCCGGCATTTTTTTCTATTAAAATTGAATTTCATCCGGGTCAGGACCCATGCGAACGTTAGTAGCTAAAGTGGCAATTGCTTCCATATCCTCAGAGGATAACTCGAAGTCAAAGACATCAAAATTTTCTTTAATGCGAGTAGGGGTAATCGATTTTGGCAAAGCAACTCTATCTAACTGTAAATGCCAGCGAAGTACTATTTGTGATGGAGACTTCCCGTACTTTTCAGCTAACTGGTTGAATAAATCAAAATCCAAGAACTTTCCTTGCATTAGTGGGCTCCAAGCCTCTACATGAATACCTTTTTTGGATAAATAATTCACATAGTCGTGCTGTGGTAATTGCGGGTGTAGCTCAATCTGATTGACCATAGGAGTCATCAATCCAGCTGCTTCTAATTGTTCCAAGTGATGTTCTTTAAAATTGGATACGCCGATTGCTTTTATCTTTCCTTCATTGTACAGCTCAATAAGTGCACGCCACGCTTCTACAATACCATCAACTGGCCAATGGATTAAACATAAATCCAAATAATCAGTTTTTAGGCGGTTAAGAGATTCTTGGAATGCTTCTTTTGTACGGCCGGCACGAATATCATCGTTCCAGATTTTTGAAGTTAGGAAGATGTCCTCACGTGCAACACCAGAAGCAGTAATTCCTTTTGCGACTCCTTCTTCATTTCCATAAGTAGCAGCAGTATCAATATGACGATAACCGACTCGTAAAGCTTCTTCTACAGCAGCGGGAGCTTCTGTTTCGTTGTCAACTTGCCACACCCCAAAACCAATTTGAGGGATTTTCAAACCATTGCTAAGTGTAATAAATTCCATATTTATCTCTCCTCTCGAAAATTTAATATTACCATTTGCACCACTTAGTTTCCATTAGAAGTGCTTCAAACTCCAAACCTCTGTCTATATCCACATTTTCTGCACATTTCTTCGACTGCTTCTCTTCTTGTAAATCCATCATACAAATTATTTGCCCGTTCACTCTCAATAATGTCTGAGAAAGAATTATTATGGATATTACCTAAGTTAATAACGCCTTCACCATCTAGACAACATGGTACTACGGTTCCATCTACGAGAATAGCCGCTTGGTTGCGAAGAGCATGGCAAAAGCCTTTTCCATCATCCTCTGGTGCAAGTAAACTCGGCCATTGAAACTCATGATCCTGGTTCAAATAGACATTATGAGCGATTTTGATCCCTTTACCAGGTTGTACTTTTTCTTCAATTTTAAAATCTAGATTATATTCTTTTTCAAGTATTTCCAATGTTTCTCGATTTCTCCGTTGTGCAACTTCTGAAACTTGATCCCTCTGTAAGTTCCATAATCGGTAGGAAATAATAACATTGTGTTCCTTGGCTTCTCGGACAAAATCCAGAATATCTCCTAAATATTTCTCGCGATTTTCTGATCCTTCATGTCCATCGAAACTATGTAAAGAGAAATTGATTTGACGAAGTGCTGGTTTGCCCAATAGTTTATGTCTATTTTTATTGATAAGGGTACCATTAGTTGTAATATTAACTTTAAAACCCTTGGCATGACTAGCATCCAATAATTGATCCACCCGTGGATGTAAAAGTGGCTCACCTTTTACATGGAGGTAAATATATTTTGTATGTGGTCGAATCTCATCTAATGTTTTATTAAATGCATCTAGTTTGAGGATATTTTTTGCTCTACTTGTCGGTGGACAGAAGCTGCAAGCAAGATTACAAACGCTAGTAATTTCAATATACATTTTCTTAAAGGTTTTCAAGGTATGTTCTCCATTCCATTTCTTATTACTCTCATTTTATCAGAATATCTCCTATTGTTGATTAGATTTTGAATATAAAAAAACACCCACAAATGGCAACTGCCCAATTGGGGTGTAATAAAATTAAAGGTCTATAATTTCATCATAACCGACCATTCTATCCATATGACTAGCGATCATAGCTATAATAGTGCTGGCTTCATCTTTTTTAAAAGTAAATGTACTTTCGTCTTCAAGTTCTTCATCATCTGTCCAAATACGACTCACTCTACGGAGAACACCATCACCATTAGCGCTGTCTACACCGAACTGATAAGTTACTTCCATTTCATCATCTATTAGAAATGCAGTGACTTCAGGGGTTTCCCATTCCACATCAATTTCCTCGACAGTGATTTCGTCAGTGTCATCTTCAAAGTCGTCATCATCATTATCGTCCAAATAATACAATTCACTATCACTATCGTCCGTAAGAAACTCGTGAAAACTTTCGTGAACAGCTTCTACAATATCAGTAATATCATCCAATATTATTCTGGTAGGCTGTAGAAGTTCAACATCAAAGCTTTCTACATAGAACTCTTCATTATAAGGATCAAACAGAATGGTACAAAAATAGTCTCGTTCCTCGTCTTCTGTACTAACAAAAAATTCAATTCTTGGATGTTTAGAAGCACGGTTAATATTCATATGACCGACTTGGTCATACTCTTCACAAATCGAATTCAAGTGATCCTGTAGCTCCTCTGTTACTCTGTCAAACCATTCTGTAGTAATAGTCATTACCGCCCTTCATCATTTTCTCCTTCTATCTTGTCCCAACTAAAAAAAATTATTCCAGAGAATGAAAGAAATTAAGTACGACCGAATAATTTTAAAAAGATAGGAGACGATAAAATGTGTATGACAAAAAATAAGAGGAGGAATTGAAGTGACTCATAATAATAAACCAAACCCAGATGATCGTTCAGATAATGCAAAAAAATTAAAAAAAATGGTAAAAAACACAATCGATAATATGGAAGCTGCTGAAGAAACAATGGAACACACCATTGGAAACAATAGGGAAGCCATTAAAGAGAAAAACGAACGTCGAAAAGAAAGTATTGAAGGTTTCCGAAGAGAAATTCTAGACGAAGCAGAAAATCGAAAGAAATAATCAAAAAAAGACCTATTGATTTTTGATCAATAGGTCTTTTAACATTATGAAGCGGGTGAAGAGAA
This sequence comes from Psychrobacillus sp. FSL K6-2365, assembly GCF_038003165.1. Classification (NCBI taxonomy): domain Bacteria; kingdom Bacillati; phylum Bacillota; class Bacilli; order Caryophanales; family Bacillaceae; genus Psychrobacillus; species Psychrobacillus sp. FSL K6-2365. The sequence continues at coordinate 410,594 of NZ_JBBOOO010000001.1, forward strand.
TCGAACTCTCATCATCAGCTTGGAAGGCTGAGGTTTTACCACTAAACTACACCCGCATATATGGTGGCTCAGGACGGAATCGAACCGCCGACACAAGGATTTTCAGTCCTTTGCTCTACCGACTGAGCTACTGAGCCAATTCAGTTTGCACTAAGCTGCACATCTCTTCGTCAACTTCATTCGTTCAGTCAGTCACGTACTTTAGTACGTTTCTTCTTTCACTCATTTGTTTCCTCGACCTGTTTGCTTATTCCAAACTTCTAATCGATTTGTGCTAAGCTGCGAATCTCTTTGTCAGCTTGCTTATCCTAAATCTCACAAAATAATAAATGGCGGTCCCGACCGGGATCGAACCGGCGATCTCCTGCGTGACAGGCAGGCATGTTAACCGCTACACCACGGGACCATTTGGTTGCGGGGACAGGATTTGAACCTGCGACCTTCGGGTTATGAGCCCGACGAGCTACCACTGCTCCACCCCGCGACGTTAAAATACTTACAAACACCATGATACTGCGCTCAAAAAAAGTAGGACACCTGCTTCGGCTTCGCCTGCATCGGTGTTAATCGTCATCTTAGTTTGACGATTTGCTCCACCCGCGACAATAAGAAATTTATAACTACCAACAAAAAAATAAAAATGGAGGAGGAAGAGGGATTCGAACCCCCGCGCGGTATGACCCGCCTGTCGGTTTTCAAGACCGATCCCTTCAGCCGGACTTGGGTATTCCTCCGAGGTTAAATAATAGATTTGATATAATTCAAATCATTTGCGACTTTTATATTATATATCATTATCGACAAGAAAGGCAATCTTTTTTTTGTGAAAAAAATAATTAGTTTTAAAACAGCAGTCTTTGTGAGATTCTCTGTGATTTCAAATCAGGAAAATCTAACTAAGCTAGAATTATTGCTAATCGACTTTCTCTTTATTTCACAAACTTAAACATACACTTCTATTTTTGGGACAACCTAAGGAAAAGTAATATGAGGTGATGAAAATGATTATAGAAAAGTCATCGGAATGGGCAGAGGGTTTGATCAAACGTTTGGAAAATATTGAGCCATGGGATAATTGGACTCTTTATAATATGAGCTATGAAATTGTAAAAAATAATTTAATCACTGAGTTTACTGGCCTTCAATCTCCTAAGTATTTGACTAATTTGAAACCACTCGAACATCAATTGAATGTTGCTGAAACGGTTATTGAAAGGATGAATGGAAAAGCAATTTTGGCTGATGAGGTGGGACTTGGTAAAACAATTGAAGCAGGTTTGATATTGAAAGAATATCTTGTTCGTGGATTGGTAAAGAAGGCTTTAATATTGGCTCCGGCCTCTCTTATCAATCAATGGGTGGAAGAGCTGCATTATAAATTTTATATACCAGCTGTGCCTTATAAGAAAAATACTCCACTAGAACATTGTGAAGTTGTTGTTTTAAGTATGGATACGGCGAAAAAAAGTCCTCATAGAGAGCTCATCTTTGCACAGGATTATGACATGATTATTATTGATGAGGCGCATAAGTTAAAAAATCACAAAACCAAAATTTACGAATTTGTGCAGAGTTTAAAGAAAAAGTTTTGCTTACTGTTAACTGCTACGCCTGTTCAAAATGATGTGTTTGAACTATTTAATCTCATTTCTCTATTAAAACCTGGGCATCTTGGAAACTACGAGGCATTTCAGTCGGCATTTTCTGCTAGTAAACATGACTTAGAGCATGATGATTACTTGAAAGAATTAGTAAACCAGGTGATGGTTCGAAACCGTAGACAAGATACAGGGATAGAATGGACGAATCGCCAAGTTAATATTATTCCGATACAGTTTTCTGACGAAGAAAAAGAAGTGTATGAAATGATAGTGAACCTCAAAAATATCTCTCCTATATTTTCAGGTGCATTTTCGATGATTACACTTCAAAAGGAAATGTGTAGTAGTAAGGAAGCTACATTTCTTACATTAAATAAAATGCGGCAAAATTGTTCAAATCCCGAGGAAAATGCTTCTGTTGAAAATGTTATGCAAAGATTGATGGCATTAGAGACAAACTCAAAAGCAGAAAGAGCATATGAAATAATTTCACAAGCAAAGGATAAAGTAATCATTTTTACAGAATATAAAGCAAGTCAAGCTTACTTACAGTGGTATTTGCATACAAAAGGTATTACAAGTGTGCTTTTTAATGGGAAATTCAATAAAAATAAACGAGATTATATGAAGCATTTATTCAAAGAACACGCCCAAGTATTGATAGCTACCGAATCTGGTGGGGAAGGTATTAACCTTCAATTTTGTCATCATGTGATCAATTACGATTTACCGTGGAACCCGATGAAGTTAGAACAACGTATAGGACGTGTGCACCGGCTTGGCCAAGAACATGATGTTCATATATACAATTTGGCAATTGATAACACCATTGAAATAGATATTTTGCAGCTGCTCTACAAAAAAATTGATGTTTTTGAAAAGGTTGTAGGTGATTTAGATGATATATTGTCCGCTTTCAAGAAAACGATTTAAATTGGGACATGTAAAGGAGGATATATATGTATCCGCAACAGGTTCAACATTATTTGCGAACTTTTTTCACTGAAAATAATTGTCAGTTTGTGAATGATACGGATCATTATCTTACCGTTCAGCTAACGATTGATATGGATAAACGAATAATGAATAGACCCTATTATTGGCAATACGTTGAAAGCATTGGCGGTGTACCTTGTCCGTCACAGCTCACATTAATAACTGACCAAACAAAATTAAAAGAGAACATTAAAGGAGAATTGGTACATTTCGGATCACCACGACTTGGCCAACTTTTTCAAGTAACGCATGAAATGGGTACTTTTATCCAAATGTTTGAACAAGTGGAGGAATCGAACAAACGTCCAATTTTAACTCCGTGGCTAGTGGTGAATTATAAAGTTTCATATTACAGTAACCAAACGAAAGAAATGCTTCATTCACTTGGTCTTAATCTAATGAATGGCAGTATCATAACGGACTTTCATGCTTCTTTAAGCGAGACAAATATCGCTCCCGAAATGCCACCTAATGCTTTTCTATTACCTTTCGTTATAAAACCAATTCGTGGTTTAGAACGGCTAGATGGAGTAGTTGAAAACTTCATTCAGAATGATGATCATTCATGGGCAGCACAAGCGGAAAAAAGGTGGCAACGTGATATACGAGTATTAGAATTTTTCTATGAAGGTGTAGAAGAAAAACCCGAGAGCTACGAAATGGAGAAAACAGCATTACAACAACAGTATGAAGCAAGAATAAAGATAGAAATTATAAATGGAGGCCTATTTTATTTAAAATAGGCCACTCTAAAAACCCATCTTGAGTTTTTATTCAAGATGGGTTTCATGTTATTTGCGTGAGCTTCATGAGAAAAATAAAGCGGCAGAAGTAGACGGTTAATACTAATCTATTTAGAGCTAGCTGCCTATCAGCGGGTTACCAGTAACTGACTTACTAAAGTATATGGAAATTTTCTGAGTTTTTGATTTCAAAAACTTCAGAAGTTATTCATTATTAACCTCGAGAGTGGACTCTTTCTCCTTGAACCCAAACTTCTCGTATATTTTCAGGTCGTATAAGATACATCATTTTTTGAAAAGCATCCTGTAAGTCATGATTAGAATCATAAAGAGGGAGATTAGTTGTGTCGATTACTTGTACATCCCAAATATAATTTTCAGCTAAACGACCAATAGGTAGGCTAAGACTGTCACCTCCACCTACAGTAGCGAGGTAGAAGGCTTCGTTGACTGTGACACGTAACCCAGGAACTCCACGTTCATCTGCCGGAAGTTTTGTATTCACTCCATCCTCTAGCATTCTAGAGGAGATTACCGATTGTTTTATATTATCGTAAAGACTCGGAGAAAAACCTCCTGATATATCTGTCCCTAACCCGATTTCTACACCCTTTGAATGGAAGTGTGCGATTGGGATGACACTATTGGCAAAGTAGGCATTGGAAATAGGGCAATGAGCTATTGCAGTTCCTGTTTCAACAAATAAATCAGCATCCTCGTCACTTATGAAATTACAGTGTGCCATTACGGATTTATCACTTAACAGACCAAAATCATTTAAAGCGAACGCATCATTTTTCTGAAACCGATCCTGAACGTATTTATGCTCCCAATCACTTTCACTACAGTGAGACTGTATGTGCGTATTATATTTAGCTGCAAGATTTCCCAATCCTTGTAATGCCTCATCAGTACAACTTGGTATAAAACGAGGAGTTACAACTGGATATACTCCTTGCTTAGAAGTCTCACCTAATTCTTTAACGGCTAGTATAAATTCTTCTGTATCGGCTAAAGCAGTATTTGTATCAGTATCTCGATAGAAGTCTGGATTTTCTTCGGGATTATCCATAACTACTTTTCCAACGAGTCCACGTTGGCCTTTTTCTGCGCATATTTGTGCGAGTAATATACTTGCCTCTTTATGCACTGTTGCAAAATAAAGAACCGTCGTTGTTCCATTCGCTAGAAGGGTACTGACAACATCGTTGTAAACTTTATTGGCGAAATCTAAATCCGCGAACCTAGATTCAATTGGAAATGTATATGTATTTAACCAATCATTTAGTGGGATATCTAGCGCTGTTCCTGCCTGCGCCCATTGTGGTGCATGGACGTGTAAATCGACAAATCCAGGCAAGAAATATTGATGATCCTCTAACTGATGGAAATTTTCTTTTCCTTTATAGGAACTGACTAAATTTTGATATTCTGAATGTTCCGGAGCAATAATTTTATCAATCATTCCATCTGCATTCACAAAGAAAAGATTATTTTTTAATATTTGTACTTCTGTTGGGGATTTGCTCGTAAAAGCTGTCCCTAGAAAAATCTGTGTATAATCTCTCATAAAATTCCCACCTCATTTAAATAAGTTTATTGTACCAAAGTAATGGATCAATTACCTTTAGCTTAGCCATGCGATAGGCTATACAAACTTTTCTTGTTGGATACTACTTGCTTAATTGAGTGAAAGGTGGCGACTCCAGCGGGATAAGGAGAAAGTCAAATATGTTAATATTTTCTCATTCAATAAAAGCCCCACCGTAAAGGTGAGGCATTTTTTAAATAAAAGTCTAAGAACCCAACATTATGTCATTCAGTGAAAAATTCAACTGAAATGGCAATCATCAGCCTCATTTCCTTCTTAAGTACCTTAAGTCTTAACTGATCATTCTATAGTTTCTTATCTTTAAAAAAAACACAGAAAAGTATCTGTGCTTTCATTAATCGTATAAAGTATCCTGTATAGAGCCATCTTCCTCATAAATCGTTAATATTCCGTTTTGTTCATTTACATATGGTTTTGCTTTTTGAAGTAGTTCTTCTTTCGTTTCCTCTACTATTATGGCACGTTTACCGTCTGCTTTCATGAGGACCCAGTCAGTTTCACGAGAAATAACTTCGTATGTGACACGTTCCTCTCCATCACCATGTATTGCTTTTCTTGCCTGAGAAGTAGCGATAGAAATCGCTCGTCCCTCCTCATAATCATCTTCTAACAATGCATTGGCAATTTCAATGGCTTTCTCCCTTACATCTGCATCTAAGTTTTTCATTGAATCAGGATAATCGCTTTTATTCCATGGCATAGTAACGCCTCCTTAGCATCCGTTTCCCCGTTTTTGAGGGTCTGAAACGTATATGAATCATTAAAAGCTATTTTGGACATTCTATATGATGAAAGGAGGAAGGAAGTTTGGGATATCAAGCAAGCTCTAAAATACATATTAACTTACTTATTATTGTTATCCTCGTATTAATATGGTCAGCTATCAACCCATTAGATTATCTAGATTGGCTAGCGGAAGTAAGCCCAGGATTGGTTATTATTATCATACTGACCTTAACCTATAGGAATTTCCGATTTACAACATTGTCATACTTTATCATAGTCTTTTTGTGTATTCTTACATTTATAGGAGGTCATTATACATATTCTGAGGTTCCTTTGTTCAATTGGATCAAGGAGGAGTTTGATTTAAAACGGAATCATTATGATCGTATGGGCCACTTTTTTAAAGGTTTCTCCGCAATTGTAGTAAGAGAGTTATTACTACGCCTTACACCATTATCAAACGGAGCTTGGTTGTTTGGAATCACGACAAGCATCATCTTATCCATTGCAGCATTATACGAAATTATTGAGTGGTTAAGTACCAAAATTTCGAAAGGTGGCAAAGCTGCTAAAGACTTTGTAGGTATGCAAGGAGATCAATGGGATGCTCAATGGGATATGGCGTTAGCCTTCACAGGTTGTTTAATCGCTTTACTAATCTTATCGAAATGGCATAATAAGTTACTAAAAAAGTAATATTACAAATGTTGCAACGTGTCGAATTTTGTCACTTAAATGATATTTTCTTCTAATGATATTGCAATGGTTCTGTCATATGTAGGTGGTATGATGAATCTCGTTAGTGAAAAGGAGGAAATTCATTTTATGAAAAAACACATTATTGCACTAACCGCAATTGCAACACTATCAGTAGGAGCGGCAGGACAAGCGTCTGCATCAAGTGTTCATACGGTAGAAAAAGGAGATACACTTTGGTCTATTTCTCAAGCAGAGAATGTAAGTGTACAGGACTTACAGCAATGGAACAATCTTAATTCAACTATTATATTTCCATCTCAACAATTAAAAGTAGAGGAAGCTCTAGAAACTTACGTTGTTGTTTTAGGAGATACATTATCTAGTATTGCAAAAAAACATAATATGACTATAAAACAATTAATGACTAGTAATCAGCTAACTAGTGATTTAATCATACCTGGAGATAAATTAGTGTTGGAAGGATCGAATGTTATACAGCCTAAAGTAAGTGCAGCTACGACGACTTCAGCTACTTCAAACGCTCCAACTTCGGAGGCAAAAGCAACTGCTTCTGTTGAGAAAGAGTTAACGATGACTTCAACAGCTTATACAGCGTCATGCGCAGGTTGTTCGGGGATTACAGCTACTGGTATTAACTTAAAGGCAAATCCAAATCAAAAAGTTATATCTGTTGATCCAAATGTAATTCCATTAGGTTCTCGAGTATGGGTAGAAGGCTATGGAGAAGCAATTGCTGGTGATACTGGCGGTAGTATTAAAGGAAATAAAATAGATATTTTCATCCCGTCTAAACAAGCAGCGATCAATTGGGGACATAAAACAGTGAAAGTTAAAATTTTAAATTAATCCGTATGAATAAATGTAGAGACCAAGCGAATATATTCGCTTGGTCTCTCTTACTTTCGTTAATACATAACTTCAAGCGTTGATCTATTAAGTTACGAAGGTATAAATTAGAAAGTAAATTCACTACTCATTATGCAGGGAAGTCTATCAAGGAAATACGACGACAATCAGCAACTACTAATCCGCCCAATTCTTCTCTAAAATATGCAAGATGCGTATCTTCTTCAAAGTTTATAAAACGAAATACGGACTCACTGAAACCATCCACTACGATTTCGTTTACACGTTGATTTGGAGAGAGCGTTGCTAATAAACCACAAATACCTTCTTCTCTTCTTTGGTTCATGTTTATACACCTCCTTTAAAATTCTCCTCGTACTGGAGGAGATACTATAATATATTAATTTTGAATCTCAGAGACTAAGTTAATATCCTAATAGTGGAAAACAAATTTGTAGAGAGGGTTATACACTGAGATTTGCAAGTAAAAGAAGTTTATAAAGTAATGAGTCTCCAATTTCAAATAATGTTAGAATCAGAATAATAAAAAAGTTGATCATGACTGAAGTCATAACCAACTTTTTATATACTCTTATTCCCAATGAATGCCTTCTATTTTTTCGATATCGATGGAGATAGTTTGAGTACCACTTGCAAAAAAAGCAATTCCCGTATTTTGATTGACTAAAACTAGTTTTTCTACGGGAATTGCTACACCACTTAAAATAACTTGTTTGATGGGGGAGTCTGGGGGGAGCTTGGATAGATGTCTACCTATATTTCCTTTAGCATATAATATTTTTTCGATAGACGCTTTTACTTCAGTTAATGTGTCGTTATGTCTTACTTCAGTCTCTTTTATGTTCCCTAAGCTATCGGTTACTTTTTTAAGTTGCCGATTTTGATTATCGGATAGTTGAAGCAAAAAACCTTGCTGTCTATTAAGGCTATCTTGTAAGTAATTGTATATGTCATCCTGCTGTGTTATTTGAAGTTTGATTTCCTCAAATATTAATTCATCCATTTCCTCGGAAAGTTCCTGTTTTTCACTCAGACAGTTATTGAAATGGTTTTGTTCTTTAAACTGATTTAAGATTAAGTCAAACTGATTATTTTGAGTTTCTGACAACTCAATTAAAATTTCTTTTTGTCTGTTAAATTGTTCGTTTAATAGATTAAATATTTCTTCCTGGTGATCAATCTTAGATAGGACGCCATTGGAAAAAATGGTGTTATTTTGTATTAACTCATCTTGTTTATCGGAATATATTTTGTACAAGAGGTTCTGTTCTTTTAAGTTTTTCGATACGATAGTAAAAAAGCGATTTTGTTCTTCTATTACATTTTGTATTATTTCCCTTTGCGTATCAAATTGTTTTCCATGTTGGCCTAATTGAGCATTAATGTTGTCGAGAGAACTGTTTTGTTTAATGGCAAAGTTATTAAGGAAATTTCGTTGTCTATTTACACTTCCTTGTAATTTGGTTAACGCTCTCTCTAAATTTTCTGTTCGTTTATTAGTTACCTCGTTAAATTCAGATTGGTTATCCAAATGAACATGGATTACTTGAAGTGTTTGCCCTACTTTTTGTAATTGGGACTTGGATTCTTTTGAGGTTTGTGCAAAATTAAGCAGTATCTTTTTAATATTTCCATAATCATATCTATGATTATTATTTAACTTGTTAAGGATTATGTTTTGATCACGTATATCATTTAAAATTGTTTTGCAGGATTGGTCCAGCTGAGAAACACAGTTCATAAGATGCTTATTTACGGATGTTTGTTCTTCTAGAAACTCTAAATGGGGATTGTTGTAAAAATGATTTTGGTTATTATTCTTTCCCAGGGCAGCGGAAACTAAATGGACCTTCGATTCTTTCACTTCTTCATACTCCTTTTACACTGAAAGTCATTATGCCTTATTTTATGAACGTTATTGTTATTTGTGATGAATAAAGTTGTTGTTAAAATAAACATATAAAAAAGGTGGTAATTCCATGTTGTATTCAGGTATTCCAACACTATCGGTTCCTATGGTGCGAGTCATTACGGTAACTGGTAGTGGGGTGGTAGAGGTCACACCAAACTATGTTCAACTTCAAGTAGAAGTAAGGACAGAAGGGGAAGAGGTACAACAAACACAGGCTGAAAATGCGGAAATCATGAGCCGCGTTATTCAGTCTTTGTTGGCTTTAAATATCCCGAGGGAAAATATACAAACAGCGGCTTTTAATGTTTTTCCTCAATATGATTATATAGAAGGAAAACAGTTATTTAGAGGATATGAGGTGACGAATGCTATTACGGTTAAAATAGACGATGTTGGAAAAGCTGGTATAGTAATCGATACTGCGGTGGCGAATGGTGCCAATAGTATATCGTCAATTCAATTTGGACTAGATAATCCAGAGCTTGTTTATCAACAGGCACTTCAGCGGTCTCTACATGATGCGCAAGTTAAAGCTCAAACCATTGCGCAAACGATGAAGCTCACACTACATCCACAACCAATTTCCATCGTGGAGGAGCAGCAACAAAGTGGACCAGAGCGTTATAAAACGTTATCTATGGCTAGTTCACAGGCGGGAACACCGATTGAGCAAGGGGAGATTTCTATAACTGCAACCGTTACTGTAAAGTACCAATATTAAAATAACGGACATTTTCTTAAACTGGGCGACTGCTTTTAAAGGTCCATTAACCACAGCTAAAAAAATCCCTGTGTATGAAATTTATACACAGGGATAATTTTATTAAATATTAAATTTAGATACTCTTACTTGTAAATCCTCAGCAAGGTTTGCTAAAGAGACAGCCGCAGCAGACACTTCTTCCATTGATGCAAGTTGTTCTTCGGAAGCTGCAGCAACAGAAGATGAACTATCAAATGTGTCGCTTGCTACTGTAGACATATTATTAGCTTGTGTTGCAACGTCTCTTACAATGTTATGAATGTTATTTGTTATGGACGATATATCTCCAACTTGTTCTTTTACTTGCCCTACAGATGTCAGGATATCCTGGAAAGTTTCTTCTGTATGATGCGCGATTGTAAGCCCAGAATCAACTTTTTCCTTAACACCATTAATAGATGTTACCGTTTGCTTCGTATCCTTTTCAATTTCGGTAGCAATATCGGATATGTCAGAGACCGATTTTCTAGTTTGTTCCGACAGTTTTCTAACTTCATCTGCAACTACTGCAAAGCCTTTACCTGCTTCACCAGCACGTGCAGCTTCGATCGCCGCATTTAAGGCAAGCAGATTAGTTTGTTCGGCAATGTCCGTTATTAGTTTTAATATGTGAACAATCTCTTTAGAACGCTCATTGAGCGTAACAAGTGCTTGATCTGTTTCTAATACTGCATCATTTATTAATTTCATCTGTGCTACAGTATCTTGAACGAATGCAGATCCTTGCATGGTTTTCTCATTTGTTGCAATCGTTATTTCCATTGTGTCTTTTGCTTTTTCTGCAATTAGAGTTATTGCATTTGAGCTTTCTTCAGCAGAGCGAGCTGATTCTTTTGCCATATTTGTTTGGTGTTCTGCTCCTTCTGAAACCTGTTGAATTGAAGTAGAGATTAGTTCGGTACCCTTCATGGTCTCGTCTGCACTTGCCATTAACTCTTCAGCGGAAGCTGCTACTTGATTGGAGCTATCAGAGACATGGGTAATGACTTCTCTTAAATTCAGCGTCATTTGTTCAAAGGATTTCTGTAATGTAGCCACTTCATCACGGGTTTTTACCTGTACAATATCTACAGCAAGGTTTCCATTTGCAATTTCCTCAGCATTTTTGGTAATGTCGCGTATTGGTCGAACAATCCTGTTTGTAAAGAAAATCACCAATGTAATACTACCAACTAGTAAGAGGACAATTAAAATAATCGAAATGTAAATAATTCCATCAATCTTGTTTTGCAAATTACTTTGCATAATCGAATATTCAGCAGTAATATTTCGTTTTAATCGAATCACATCATTGATTAATCCTTTGGTACGTGTGGATTGTCGTTTTATCTCTGCAAGGTTTTGCTCTGAAATTGCTTGATTGGAATAATTTAATATTTCTTCGTACTTTTTAGCTATGCTAGTATTCAGTTGTTTCTGATCGGTTGTTGTTAAGGAAGGAGTTAGCTGATCGTTTATAGATTTTGTTGATGCTAAATCTACCTCAATATCATTTTTATTGCTTTCTGATATGTTAAGGGAATATACACTTAATGATTTTTGTAAACTTTTTGCTGAACTATTTAACTCTTCTACTTTAACTAAAGCTTCCACAATTTCTTCCGTAGAGGATTTTAACGCCGTTAGTTGAATTATGTTATAGGCGATGATGCAAGCAGATAGTAGCAAAGGAATAATTGATATCATTAATATCTTCTGTTTAAGCTTCATTATTCAAGTCACCTAATTTCTAATGTAGTATTTTAATGGAACCACTTGCGATATCTTCTTGTAGTTTTGCTAATCGATTTTGCTCAGCAGTAGATAGATCGATTACACGAATTGGTGCTATACTTACGCCATTTTCTTTTATTCCTAATAGTTGATCTTTTTGGGGAATTTTATTGGTTTCTACAAGTTCTTGAACGGTATTAAAAATAGCGACGTCCACTTGTTTTAGCATAGAGGAGACCACTGCTTTCTCAGCCAAATAAAACTGGTCGCTATCTACTCCAAATGAATAAGTACCTGAGCGCTGTGATTCATTTATAACGCCTACTCCTGTAAATCCAGCAGCTGGATATATAAAGTCAGCTTTAGCTGAAATCATTTCCGCTGCAATGCTTTCACCTAATTTATCGTTACCAAATTCACCTGCGTATTTAGACAAAATAACAGCATTCGGATTTTCAGACTTCACTCCAGCCGTAAAACCTTTTTCAAATTTATGAATGAGAGGAACATCCTCGCCTCCAACAAATCCTATGACATTACTTTTTGTTTTCATGCCCGCGATTGCTCCTAATAAAAACGATGCTTCCTCTTCTTTAAATGTTACATTGTATACGTTGGGTAGCTCCGATTGAGCATCTATCAGTAAAAATGATTCTTCTGGATATTTTTTTGCAATAGTTTCGAGATCCTCTTGGATGGCAAACCCTAGTCCGATTATTAAGTCGTTACCGGATTTCACTAGCTCTTCTAAGCCTTTTGCATATGTATCTGTATCATCAATTTCACGGTAATCAAATGAAATATTTAACTCGTCACGTGCTTTTTCTAAACCTTGGAATCCTAAATCAGAGAATGATTGATCTCCAAGTCCAGCGTCGGAAAGCATAATACCGACTTTTAGCTGATGGGATTCAGAAGTCGTGTCCTTCTCAGCACATCCACTTATGACCAATAAAAACATGAATAATAACCCAATCACAATACTATTTTTCATAAAGCCACTCCTAACATAATAAATATTGTTGTACTATACTACTATCGATTCAAAACCCGAGATATTTAATAGGTTTTGTTTACATTAATAATTCAGAAATTTAGAGGGGAAAGAAAAAGAGGAGCCATAGTTTGGCTCCTCTTTTAAAAGATAGGGTATAAAATGTTCTGTGAACACTGGATTCGTAGAGTTTTAAAGAACGAATAGTCCTGTGATTTTTTTCTGGGGACGCTTTCCGCGGGCGAGGCAGAGCCTTCTCGTACTCTACGCTACCGGTGGGGTTCCACTTCCATCAACAAGTGTGTAGTCTTCTGTTATAAGATTGGAAAAAGCCTATCGCTTAGAAAAGTGGTACAAATTTAGTGCAAACACCATCTAAGATAACTGTTGAAGTTGAAATGCTGTCATCCGATGATAAATGCGGACAGTAAAATTTCTTAATAGCGTACAGTTCAACATTATTGACTTCAATTATCCGTTTACTTCAGGCGCATGGTTGATTGGAGCGTAGCGAAAATCTTTTTTGCGACGAGCTTGCGCAGGAGCAAAGGAAGCGGCTGAAGCCGTGCCCACGGAAAGCGTCCGCCCAGAGCCGAAATCAACAATATCTATGTTTCTGTTCTTAAAACATTATTATTTATTACTCGAATTTTTATCTTAGGTTATTGCTGATTCCAAACAACCAGCTTTGTCTCTGTCATTTCATGAATTGCATATTTAACACCTTCTTTACCGGTACCGCTTTCTTTCACACCTCCGTATGGCATTTGGTCAATACGATAGGTAGGAATATCATTAATCATGACACCTCCAACTTGTAATTCCTTCGAAGCTTTAAATGCTGTTTGTATATCATTTGTGAAAATGCCAGCCTGTAAACCAAAATCGGAATTGTTGATAGCGGAAATGCCTTCTTGAATAGAAGAAATACGGTTAACTACAACGATTGGTGCAAAAACCTCCTGGCAAGAAACTTTAGAGGTTGAGGAAACATTTGCTAAAATAGTAGGTAAGAAAACACCATTTTCTATTGTGCCACCAGAGATAATCTTAGAGCCTTGTTCGACTGCTTCTTGTACCCAGCTTAGCGCACGTGCTTGTTCGTCGGGATGAATCATAGCCGAAATATCTGTTGATTCATCATCTGGGCTTCCAATTACGAGCTGGTTTGTTAGTGTGGAAAATTGCTCCAGAAACTCATCGTATATTTCATCCATTACATATGTGCGCTGTAAAGAGATACATACCTGACCTTGGTTAGAAAATGCACCCATTACGCATTTTGGAACAATTTGAGCTAAATCTACATTTTTGTCGATAATTAAGCCTGAGTTAGAACCAAGTTCTAGAGCTACTTTCTTCAATCCTGCTTTATCTCGAATACCTTTTCCAACTGCAGGACTACCAGTAAATGTTATCATTTTTACTTTGTCGTTTTTGACTAGTGCATCTCCAATGGTTTTTCCGCTACCCGTCACTACATTGAATACACCTTTTGGCAGTGCTGTTTGATCGATTAATTCCGCTAAAAAGAGTGCAGAAAGGGGAGTTTGTGAGGCTGGTTTCAAAACGATTGTGTTGCCAGCAGCAATTGCAGGACCAACTTTGTGTGCTACTAAGTTTTGTGGGAAATTAAATGGTGTAATCGCCCCAATTACTCCAATTGGTTCTTCAATTGTATAGCCAAAACGGTTTGCCCCGTTTTTTGCTGCGTCCATTGGAATCATCTCTCCAGTTAATCGTTTAGCCTCCTCTGCAGCGAATTTATAGGTTTCAATCGTACGATCAATTTCACCTAATGCATATTTAATAGGTTTAGCGGCTTCTAAAGAAATGATTTCCGCAGCTTTCTGACGATTATCCATAAATAATTGTGCAATTTGTTCTAAAATGGCTGCTCTTTCGTATGCAGTTAAAGCTGCCATTTGTTTTCTTGTTTCATACGCAATGTCAATTGCTGTTTCAACATCTTCAAGAGTAGCTTGTGGAATCTGTGCTATAGCTTCTTTTGTATGGGGAGAAAGTAGTTCTGTATATTTATTTGAAGATTTCCATTCACCATTTACGAAATAATGCTTTTTCATCGAATCATCCTTTCAAGATTATACTTAGTGTGATTAGCCGATATGGATCGCAATATAGCTGAAATACCTGTTCTAACTCTACCATACCCATTAATACCAGTTCTAATATTCCCATGTATTCTAGTAATCAAAAAAATCGCTTGATGCGTGCACATCAAGCGATTAGTATTATATTTTAATCGTCATAACGATCGTCGTCATCATCGTCGTCTAGCTCAGATTCGAGGATCTTCCCTGTGGTTGCATCGACTGTAAACTCTGCTTTGCCCTTGGCTGTGCGAAGCTCAATTTCATATTCAAACTGACCATCATCCGAATCTAATTTGATTTCTGAAAGTGTTCCTTTAATTTGTTTCTGAGCAATTTCAATTGCTTTAGCTTCTGTTATAAGCTTAGCATTAGTAGGCACTTGATCATCATCGTCGTCTTGGTCATCGTCATCTTCTCTTATATTTAAGACTTTTGCTGTGTAAGCTTCGACGCGTACTTCGTATTCTTTAGATTTTTCTGCATCGATATCTACATCATAAAATGTCTTTCCGTTTCTTTGTTCCAATTCTACACTTTCAATTATTCCATCTACTTGCGTAAGTGCCACTTCTTTAGCCTTTTCCATACCGATCAATTTTTCGTTTTGCGATTTACTTATTTTAAGGTTGTCGTCATCTGCTAGAGCATTAATCGTAAGTCCTCCGCTAATCACAAGTGCAGCTGCTAATGAACCAATTACTATTTTTTTCATTTATTTCTCCTCCTAAGTTTTGTTTGCTTTACATGTACTACTATAAACAACCAAAAAGAAAGGATGGGGAGGGGAAGGTTAAAATTTGGATAGAAAATAAATTTACACTCGTAGGAAGATTGGAAAAAATTCCTGATTCGCAAGTAAGGGTTACACAAGCAGTATATAGATAGACCTCAAGTAAATAAAAGTGAACGTAAGTAAACATCGAAACATCACAATGAAGTGCTTCTGCACAAGCACGTAGAGATAAAAGAGTATGCGGCAGAACAATTTTTCAAAAAGAAAGGTTGGTAGCGGTAGTTGCCGCGACCAACCTTATTTAGGGCTTCTTTTAATCCTCCCAATCTACCGATTTCACTGTACCAGTGTATGCATCAACTTGGACAACTGCTTCACGATCGTTTTCTCCATTTTCAATCTCAACCTCCACCAAGTAGTATGGTGTTTGACCAGAAGGGTGATGAAGTTCTACATCATCATCTGCAACGCCTTTTAAATGTTCTGCTGCAATAATGAGTGCCTCCTGCTCAGTGAGGATTGTGCTTTCTGTTGTTACGGGTTCTTCTGTTGGAGCATGAGTTGACTCTATTATGGAACCGTTATACGGGTCTATTTTTAGCGTGATTTCCTCATTTTCCTTCTGAACAATTGCTTCGTAGTATGGGGTATCTGTATTATTTATAAAATGAATGGATTTTAACTCACCTAGTGTAGCAATTTCTTTTTTTATTTGATCCTTAGTCAGTTTATTAAAGGGAGGTGCTACCTCTTCAGTCGTCATTTGTTCTAGTGAAAGTATATCTCCTTTTTTTGTATCCATCCTAACAATGTAAACACCATTCTCCATTTGAATTTCAATCTGATACTCGTTATCGGATTTCGAAACGTGGATAATTTCACCTGGATATTTTGCTAGCGCAGTTTCTTTCAATTCCTTTTCTGTGAGAGTCTTAGTAGAAAAAAGAGATAGCCAAAGCACACCGAATACTAACAAAACTACTAATATGGTTCCTCCAATTATCCAACTGGATTTATTTATCTTCATCGTATGCGTCACCTCATGATTCTGTCTGTTGCCAATAGTGTACAACTCGAAAGTTAGAATTCGGGGAGAAAGTCTATTTTTCTTTTTGCATAAAAAGCGTCACGACTGTGCCTTGGTTTTCTTTACTACTTAGTTCAATTCGTGCACCGAGTGCATCTGCAATATCTTTTGCCATAGTTAGTCCGAGGCCGGAACCACCTTGCTTCCTACTTCTTGCTTGATCAACTCGGTAAAAACGATTAAAAACTTTCGGTAGATCCTCTTTAGGTATGCCAATTCCTCTATCCTTGATTTGGATAGTGGTCTCTTTTTCTGTCTGTCCAACGTGAATAGTAATTGGGCCATCACTATACTTACGCGCATTATCTAAAAAGATGAAGAGTAATTGCTTCAGCTTTTGAATGTCAGCATAACCAATTATCTGCTTGCTCCCTTCGACAAATAAATCGCGGTGATAAGTTGTTTGAAAGGTGTTCGCTATTTCCTGGACAAGCTGGCAAATGTTAATCTGCTCCATTTGGAGAATCCATTTTTCCTGTCTTGCAATGGACAATAGCTGCTCTGTCATTTCTCGCATTCGAATAGCCTCAGAGTGGATGGCATCAATGGATTCCTCAAATAAGTCTGGCCGTTCTAAACCTCGTCGCTTCATTAAATCTGCATAATTTTCAATAATTGTTAAAGGAGTTCGAAGCTCATGTGATGCATTGGAGACAAATTGTTCCTGCTTTTCATAGTTTTTTTGAAGCAGCGATATCATATGATTGAACGTTTCTCCCATTTCTACTAGTTCTCCCTCGGTAGTATCCTTTAGCTCTAATTGTTTAAATTGACCGTTTTTTTGTATATCTTTCATTGTATTAATCATTGTACGAATTGGTTGGATGATTAAATTGCTTAAAATTCGACTAGAAATTAGGGTTGGTAAGACTGCAATTAAAGTTACAAATATTAAAACGATTCCTAATAAATGAATCATATCGTTAGTAGGTTCAATACTAGTGGTCATCTGTAAATTCACAACAGATCCGTCAAGCCACACCATGGGGAACGATACAAAAACATATGATGTTCCCTCATATGTTAACAACTCACTAAACTCTCCGTCGTAAAAGTTATTGTCCCGTGAACTTAGTTTTCCCTCAGATAGGGAGGTGATTTTATTGTCAGTAGTTAAGTCCTCTTTCAATAATTGAATCATGCCGTCCACCGGTACGTTAGCACGTAATAACTCACTAGGCGCTATACTGTCAGCCGCTATTTTGATATCGGTGACCACCTTTTCGACCTCTGCTTGTGTACGCTCTAGTTCATTTTCTTTCATTAAATGACTAAATACAAAATAGATAGAAGAATTCATGATTATCAACAGCACGATAAATAATACCGACGTATATAGATTTATTTTATTACGTAGTTTCATGTGGCATCCTTCAGGACATATCCTACGCCTCTCACTGTATGTATGAGTGCAGTCTCATGATCTGCATCGATTTTTTTACGAAGGTATCTGATATATACATCGACGATCTTTGTATCCCCATAGTAGTCGTAGCCCCATACCGATTCAAGAATCTGTCCGCGATCCAATACTTGTCGCTTGTTTTTCAGTAAATATAAAAGTAAATCATATTCCTTTGGAGTCAAACTGACTTCTAAATCACTTCTAAAAACATCTCTTGTTTTTTCATTAATTCGTAAGTCACTAAACTGAATCCACTCGTCATCTATTGGACTTGTAGGAATAGTGATTTGGCTCATTCTTAGCACTGCACGAATTCTAGCAAGCAATTCTTCCATTCTGAAAGGCTTTGTTATGTAATCACTTGCGCCAAGGTCTAGACCAGATACTTTGTCTTCAATAGAATCCTTGGCAGTCAATAAGATAATTGGAACCACAGAATTTTTTCCTCTAATGCGTCGTAGTAATTCAATTCCACTCATACCTGGAAGCATTATATCTAGTAAGATCAAATCCCATTTTTGTGAAAGGAACATGTCAAAAGCCTCAATCCCATCCAAAGCCTTGCCGGTTTCATAGCCTTCATAGTCCAATTCAATTTCAAGTAGCCTTACTATTTTTTCTTCATCTTCTACGATTAAAATCGATTCCTTAGACAAGTTATTCACACCTTTCGAATCCATTAGTAGCTCTATTATATCAATAATAAATGACCCATGGAGTAAGAGAAGGGTTAGGTTTAAAGAGGAATCTGAAAAAAATAATATTATTTTAGAGGAAATAGGGTAAACCAACAATAATAATTTATACTTGAAAAGTTTGAATAGCCTTTCATTTTACATCGATTATTCTATTTGGTAATATGCGATTGAGTCGTCTGTCGTCAGACATCAATCAACCCGGATATTAAAAGTAGTGTTTACTACTGTATAGAAAGAAGGAACAATGATGAATGTGTTATGGGGAATCTGCGGTATTCTAGTCGTTTTAGGTATTGCTTTTCTTTTCTCAAGTGCCAAAAAATCGATTAAATTAAGAACAATCCTAGCAGGGTTGACGATACAGATCTTATTTGCTTTTGTGGTGCTGAAGTGGGAAACAGGACGTGAAGTTCTGGTTAAGTTTTCGAATGGAGTACAAAACTTAATCTCCTACGCAAACGAAGGAATTTCTTTCCTATTTGGACCCTTAGTGGCAAATCAATCTGGGGTAGTTTTTGCTTTTCAAGTGTTGACAATTATCATTTTCTTCTCTTCACTTATTTCTATTCTATATTATTTAGGAGTTATGCAGTTCTTTATTAAAATTATTGGAGGAGTTCTTTCTAAAATTTTAGGAACTTCAAAAGCGGAATCCATTTCTGCTGCAGCAAATATTTTTGTGGGACAAACAGAAGCTCCACTAGTTATTCGACCTTTTATAGCAAAAATGACTAAATCTGAACTTTTCGCTGTTATGACCGGAGGATTGGCGTCTGTAGCAGGTTCTGTGCTTGTAGGGTATGCATTATTAGGTGTTCCGCTAGAATACTTGTTAGCTGCTAGCTTTATGGCAGCACCAGCAGGCTTGATCTTAGCAAAAATAATGATTCCTGAAACAGAAGAGGTAGATGAAACTGATTTTGTCATGGAAAAGGATGAAAGTTCGGCAAACGTTGTTGATGCAGCTGCAAAAGGAGCTAGTGAAGGGCTACAGCTTGCACTGAACGTCGGTGCGATGCTGTTAGCTTTCATCGGAATTATTGCGTTGCTTAATGGTTTACTTGGAGGTATAGGTGGGTGGTTCGGATACGGTGATCTCTCACTTGAAGGTGTTTTAGGATTTGTTTTCTCTCCATTAGCATTTGCAATTGGTGTTCCATGGGCAGAAGCAGTACAAGCAGGTTCATATATCGGGCAAAAACTTGTATTGAATGAATTTGTTGCTTATTCTTCATTTGCACCTGAGATTGCAAATTTATCGCCTAAAACTGTCATTGTGGTTAGTTTTGCGTTATGTGGATTTGCCAATTTAAGCTCTATGGCTATTTTACTTGGAGGTCTTGGTTCAATGGCACCGAGTCGTCGTTCAGATATTGCTCGTTTAGGTTTTCGTGCAGTAGCAGCAGGGGCGTTAGCTTCACTTTTAAGTGCATCTATTGCAGGTATGTTCATTTAAATTTAAATATAATATAGTGAGTAAACCCCATCCATTTTGATTGGATGGGGTTTTATTTTAAGAGATAGGAAAATATATAAATATGTCGATTCGTAGGGCTTTAAAGAACGAATAATCCTGTGATTTTCGTTTCATGTGGAGGCTTTCCACGGGCGATGCCGAGCTTCCTTGTACGCTACCTGAAGAGTATCGACTTTCTCGCTTATCCCACAGGGGTCGCCACATTCCTCTTCCATCAACAAGTGTGTAGTATTCCATTATAAGGGTAGGGCATAGCCTATCGTTTAGATGGTAAGAGTGGTCTAATTTTATGTAGTGATAACATCATCTATGATTGCTTCAAGAGTACATGGTTGATTTGGAGCGCAGGGCGGCGACTCAAGTGGGAACAGCGCGAGCTGAAGACCCTGGACGAAGCGAAGGAAACGGCTGAAGCCGTGCCCACGGAAAGCGTCCGTCCTTCACTGCAATTAACGGCATATCCATATTTCTGTTCTTAAAGTACCGGGCGTCTTTTGCCCGGTTTTTCTTAGTGTGTTAGGCATGGCAACTATCTAGGTGGTGAAAGTCCACTGTGGGGGTACACATCGACCAACCACTAAGGAAGCGCAAGGTGCTTATCGTGAGATAAGGGCTAGAGGAAGCGTGGAATAAAATCTTGGCTCGACGAACAGAAATCTGATACAAAGGCTCTACAAAGGGATAAGGCTCCTAAACAAGTTAAAGTCCAAAAGATGTGCGTAACTTTGTAGGGTAAATCAGGCGAGTAAAAGAGGAAAGATAGCTGTCTTACCCTGGGAGGTCTTGCGGATGTACATATTTACAGTCGAAAAAGGTTAGTCGCAAGAAGTCAGCAGAAGCCATAGTAATGACCTAAGGTCATGAAGGGCTGAACAATTTATAGTGTTTCAACGCCACGAATGCGTAAGTGACGAACTCCGAATGTGTTAATGGTAAAAGTATGAGCGTAACTCAGAGGATAACCAAAACGGAGATATCATTTACTACGTGAGAGGAAAGGAGAAACGAGTGTGGAACTTTTAGAAAAGATCCTTAGTAATCAAAACATGAATGATGCCTACTTGCGTGTCTATAGAAATAAGGGGGCAAGTGGTGTCGATGGAATAACTGTTGATGAGCTGAAACAATATCTGAAAGAGAACAAGGATGAGATACGTCAGCGCATCAGAACTAGAAAATACCAACCACAAGCTGCCTTACGAGTGGAAATCCCAAAAGAAAATGGAAAGATGCGCAAACTGGGAATACCAACAGTAGTGGATAGGGTAGTTCAACAAGCGGTTCATCAAGTACTCAGTCCGATATTCGAAAAGCAGTTCAGCGAATTCAGTTACGGCTTTAGACCGAAAAGAAGTTGTGAAATGGCAATTATAAAGAGCTTGGAATTTCTGAATGATGGACATGATTGGGTTGTGGATATTGACCTGGAAAGATTTTTCGATACAGTCCACCACGATAAACTCATGCGAATCATTTCTAATACAATAGACGACGGAGATGTCATTTCTCTTATAAGAAAATATCTTGCCAGTGGGGTTATGGTGAATGGAAAATATGAAGAAACACCAGTTGGAACTCCGCAAGGAGGAAACCTAAGCCCGTTGTTGAGTAATATTATGTTAAACGAATTGGATAAGGAACTAGAAAGTAGAGGACTCCACTTCGTGAGATACGCTGATGACGCCTTAATCTTTGTGAAGAGTGAAAAAGCCGCAAATAGAGTGAAGGAATCACTCGTGAGATTTATAGAAAAGAAATTAGGACTGATAGTCAACGTAGAAAAGAGTAAAATCTCCCGTCCAAAAGACTTAAAATTCTTGGGATTTGGGTATTACTACGATTTTCTAAATAACAAATATCAAGTTAAACCTCATTCACTGTCCATACAAAAATTTCAAAGAAAGCTTAGAAAATTAACCAAACGAAATTGGAGCGTCCGGCTGGACTTCCGAATTTTAAAACTAAAACAAGTCATACTTGGATGGGTTAATTACTTTAGAATTTCAAAAATGAAAAAAGCGATGACCTTGATAGATAAGAAGCTTCGGTCCAGAATCAGAGTTATCGTCTGGAAGCAATGGAAGGTACCGAAGAAACAAATCAAATCGCTTGTCCAATTAGGAATTCCAGAGGAAGAAGCGAAAGGATTAACTTACTGTCGAAAAGGTTATCGGTACATCGGACTTTCAAAAGTTGTTCATAGAGCAATCTCAAACAAAAGACTTAAGCAAAGAGGACTTCCATCTGCTTTAGAACATTATCTAAAAGTACACACTGTAATATAAATTGAACCGCCGTATACGGAACCGTATGTACGGTGGTGTGAGAGGGGCGAAAATAATTAAATTATTTTCCCTCTACTCGATTTTGACTGCTTTTTGAATTGCTTGTTTTCTACTATTTGTTTTACCAAGTTTCAATAAGATGCAATAGGGAAAAGATGATGAGGAAAGTTTTAGTAGGAAAGGGTGTATGAGCATGACTAATAATATTCCTCGTGAAGAAGGGCTAGATCACAGTCTGAGTTTGTTAAGAGAAGGATATATGTACATTCCAAATAGAAAGAAAAGCTTCGCCTCTAACATATTTGAAACTCGCTTATTAGGGCAGAGTGCAATCTGTATGAGTGGAAAAAAAGCAGCAGAATTGTTTTATGATGAAGAGAAATTTATGCGAAAAGGGGTAGCTCCTAAACGTTTGCAAAAGACATTATTTGGAGAGGAAGGGGTCCAAACATTAGATGATGAGGCACATCGCCATCGTAAGTCGATGTTTATGTCGTTGATGACGAAGAGTCGCCTACAAGTTTTACATGAAATTACGAAAATGCAATGGCAAATAGCTGCAATGAAGTGGGAGCAGATGGAGCAGATCGTTTTGTATGATGAAGCAAAAGAAATCATGTGTAGAATCGCATGTGAATGGAGTGGAGTTCCGGTTAAGGAGGAGGAACTAAAAGAAAAAGCGGAGCAGTTGGCTGCCTTATTTGAATCACCAACCGCCCTTGGTCCACAGCATTGGAAAGGGAGGTATGCCCGTAAGCAGTTAGAACAATGGGTAGTAGGTTTAGTTAATCAAGTTCGAGAGGGGCATCTTACTCCACCAGAAGGTACTGCGCTACGAGAAATCTCTTTGCACAAAGACTTGGAAGGGAAATGGCTAGAGGAAAAAGTAGCAGCTGTTGAAGTAGTAAATATTTTAAGACCAATTGTTGCAATTGCTATTTATGTTAATTTTACTGCACTCTCAATTCACCATTATCCTGAGCAAAAAGCAAAGCTCGAGACTGCAGATGCGAAGTATTTTCAAATGTTTGTTCAAGAAGTGAGACGTTTTTATCCTTTCTTTCCAATGGCAGCAGCAAAAGTAAGGAAAGATTTTACTTGGGAAGGCTATGTTTTTAAAGAAGGGACGTTAACGTTACTTGATTTGTATGGAACAAATCATGATGCAGAATTGTGGGATAACCCGGATATATTTAATCCAGATAGGTTTACCGGATGGGATAAAAGCCCTTTCGATTTCATACCTCAAGGTGGAGGAGATTATATGATGGGACACCGTTGTGCGGGAGAATTTGTGACCATTGAAATAATGGAAGTATCGCTCAATTTTTTAGTTAATCATTTAGCTTATCAGCTTCCGGAACAAGATTTGAGCTATAGCTTGGTTAGTATGCCAAGTATCCCCCGTAGCGGAATAGTTCTAAAGAATACCCAAAGAATAATGTGATGAAAAAATTGAGGCTGGATGTAACGTCGGTTATGACCAGCCTACCAAAAAGTTAATAATGATACCACGATGCTAGATAATAGGATAATACTGTTCATATCTAGGATTATAGAAAAAGGGAGGACGGATTCCAATTTTGGGTAGCAGAAATGGACTAGAATTGGAGTTATATAATACCTTAACCTGATCCTCTGAATAATTGATCAGTAGTACTTCTACTTCTCTATTGGGTACTGAACTTTGCACGGTGTAGCCTCCTTAGTAGATTACTTCTTACTAATCTATTCTGCGCTACCTGCAATGGTAACGTCCTTCAATCCTCACTTAAGATCATACGTATATATTCACCTTAACTGTAAGTGGGACATAAGATAATTGGATTATTACATTTAGGAGGATTACTATATCCCATAAAAATGAAACAAATCAAATCTATCCAATGTATCCTAATTACGGGAAAATCACAAGATATGAAGATGTACCAATTACTGTGCCAGAGCAACGTCAACTAAGACAACCAGGTGTTGAGGGGTTAATGAATCCGCATCCAATTATTGAAAACCCTAATTATGAAGGAAGTAACAAACTAAAAGGGAAAGTTGCGCTCATTACAGGTGGTGATAGTGGAATAGGGGCTGCAACCGCTATTGCTTTTGCGAAAGAAGGAGCAAATGTTGCAATTTCTTATTTAGATGAACACGAAGATGCAAATCGTACAAAGAAAAGAATAGAAGAACTTGGACAACGTTGTATATTATTACCTGGAGATTTACGAGAAAAAAATCAGTGTGTTGACATAGTAGAAGCAACCATCCAAGAATATAAGAAGCTTGATATCCTTTGTAATCACGTTGGGATTCAATTTCAGCAGCTGAGTTTACTTGACATTACTGATGAGCAATTCGACGATACTTTTAAAGTAAATATCTATTCACATTTTTATACAACGCGTGCAGCGTTACCACACTTAAATCCGGGAAGTACTATTATTAATACCTCTTCCGTCGTTGCATTTGATGGCAATGAACAACTAATTGATTATACTGCAACAAAAGGTGCTATTATCGGTTTTACACGGGCACTTGCCAATAGTTTAGTTAGTAAAGGTATTCGGGTAAATGCTATAGCACCAGGAAGGATATGGACACCACTAATACCTGCAAGTTTTTCAGCGGACGAAGTTACGCAAGCGGGCAATCCAATGCAACGTCAAGGTCAACCTTTTGAGGTAGCTCCGACGTTTGTGTATCTTGCTTCAGATGATTCACGTTTTGTGACTGGACAGACGCTCCATGTAAACGGCGGACAATTTACTTCATCGTAGTGCATATTAATTAAAAAGAACCGGGCAAAAAGACGCCCGATCCTTTAAGGTCAAAACCTAATTCTATTGTATTCGAAGGCTTTTAGACAGATGTTTTGCTCTATGATTACCGTGTGTTTTTTAATGATATTGGTTGTGAAGGACATCACAACTAATATCACTTTTTTAGGTAATCTTATCAAGTTTGTCTGTCAATCAATCTCCTTTAACTCAATCCAAATTCTGTAATTAGTGATGCCAGACCGCCTTGGAATCCGCTTCCGATTGCATTGAATTTCCACTCATTATTGTGGCGGTATATTTCTCCAACAACCAGTGCAGTTTCTATTGAGAAGTCTTCCCCTAAGTCGTAGCGAACAATCTCTTCATTTGTATCTTCGTTTACTATTCGTATAAAAGCGTTTGAAACTTGACCGAAGTTTTGTTTTCTTTGGTCTGCATCGTGAATGGTTACAGTAAAAACAACTTTTTGAACAGCGTTGGGTACAATTGGTAACTTAACTAGAAGCTGCTCGTCATCACCGTCTCCATCTCCAGTGCGGTTATCTCCTGTGTGGATGACTGAACCTTCTTCGCTTTGTAGATTATTATAAAAGATAAAGCTCTTTTCATTAAAGGCTTTCCCATTACCATCTACAATAAAAGCTGAAGCATCTAAATCAAAGTCTTCTCCGCCACTATATCTGTTTGTATCCCAGCCCAGTCCAACTAAGACATTTTTTAATCCTGGATTCGTTTTCGTTAAATCAATTTTTTGTCCTTTTGATAGGTTAATAACTGACATTTTATTTCCCCCTAATCCATTTTTAAATTACTTTCTTTGCCCATCCTCATATTTCTTTTGCAATTCTTCCAAACGAAGACGACCTTGTTCTCTCATTTTACGATTTTCTTCTTCAATAGCTTTTGTTTCGTTCATCCCGCGCATAATCGTATCCCATGTTTGTTCGATTGTTTCAATTTTAATACTAGGTTGCCCTGACATTCTAGCGATATCCACACTTTGCTTGGATATATCATTGGCATTACGGAGT
This sequence comes from Psychrobacillus sp. FSL K6-2365, assembly GCF_038003165.1. Lineage (NCBI taxonomy): Bacteria > Bacillati > Bacillota > Bacilli > Caryophanales > Bacillaceae > Psychrobacillus > Psychrobacillus sp. FSL K6-2365. The sequence goes on from NZ_JBBOOO010000001.1 coordinate 436,845, forward strand.
AACATTTCGTTTGTTCTACGATCTAGCTCGCTCATCGATTGTGCAACAAGATTTTGTCTTTTAGCGGAAATTGCATTGATAAGTCCTGTTTTAAAAATAGGGATAGTTGTTACAAATGCTGAATTTATCTTACCGATTAACTTTGTGTTGCCTCGTTGAAGCATTCTGATTTGTGGTGCTGATTGATAAGATACCTGTTTAGCCATTTCAAGATCATAAATACGTTGATCTAGTAGCTCAATCGCATTTTGCAATGAATTCAATTCCATCAGTACTAGTTGATCACCATTTTCAGCTTTTTGCTGTAGGTTAGGCACGAGTTGTCTTAACTGATTGACCTTCAATTCACCAGCCACAATATACTTTTCTAATTCCATAAAGTAGTTGAAGTTTTTGTCGTACAAATCTTCTAATGTAACTGTAGATTTTTTCATCTCAGTTTCATACTTTGTTATCTCAACAAATACCTTATCGATTTCGCCACCCATTGTTTGATATTTATTGAATAGCTTTTCGATTAATTTCTCACCTTGTTTAAAGATTTTACCGAAGAAAGAGGGTTTTTCAACAAAGTCTTTTTTGTCAAATTTATCCATAATCTTACCGAGCTGTTTTAATAGTTCACTGGATTCTTCCATACTACTGGATTTGATCGTGCTTAAAATTTGTCCTGTAAACTTGGAGATTTCATCTGCTGGCTCACGACCAAATTCTAATAAACCAACTTGGTTTTTTGGGTCAATTTTTGCTACTAGCTGTAATACTTGTGGGTCACGTTTCAGCTGTGCTTTTAAATCGTTACTTTCCTCCATCATTTGTTCTTGCTGTTCAATTTCTAATTTTTGTAATTCCACGTTTTCTCCCCATTTCTATAGAAATTTCTTGAAAATCTTCTGAACTACACTTGGTTCTTTAAATGGATCATTGAAACTTCTATCGTCCATCCAGTGTATATCGAAGGTGCCTTCTTGTACCCATTTTTCAATATCAAGATGCCCTTTAGGATTCACGATAACAATATCTAAACCTAAATGATGCATCATACATAAGGCGTTGGCATCTGTTCTTGAAAGTTCAGGCCCATTCTCCTCGTTATAAATAAATATTGTTGGAACAAATTGAGGGTAATCAAATGTTTGTAAAAGACGAATAACAAAATCAGGTAAAACCATGGATTGTGCAAAAGCGTATAGTTGGAGATCCTCTAATGTTTCATTGGACTGGCGAATAAGTATTGGTTCGCTTACGTGTTTGGCGATTGTCTCCCCGATAACAGTTTGCGTGCCTAAAGGGAGTTTATCATATGTCCACCAATTTGCAGCTTTCATTTTTTCGGGATCTAGCATACCATCTGCTTTTAATGCATCTCGGTAATGGAATAGCTGATTCGTTTTTTGCTCCTTCGTGAAAGGGAATTGGCGAATTACTTGTGTGTCATCTCGCTCTGTTAATGAATGAATGTTATTCCAAAAACGTTTTCTATTTTTGTCTATACCTAACAGTTTTGCGAAAACTACAGGAATTGTTACCTGTCGATTGCTAACCTGGAAGTGAGGACGAATCATTGCTCTTTCTTTAGAAATCAAGAAAGCTTCATCTTCTGTAGTTTTCAAACGGATTGAGTTAATGGAATACGCTTTAAATTGAAAAGGTTTATAAAGTCCTGAATCTTCATGATGTAAAAGCTCGTTGATTTCTTGGGTTGCTTTAAATGCTACAGTACCTGCAATTTTTGGCATCTCATCTGGAAGCGGTTTTATATCTTGAGAAACCTTAGGGAAACGGAAAGTAAGGTCATCCGCGATTGCCAGTAGGCTTTTGGGCCATGATTCATCACTTGGATTGAAAATAACTACATGGAGACCGAAGTCAGCTAAGTATGTAAGAAACCATTTTTCGCTAGGAGTTGCACTGCCGTACCAAAGAAATGCAGGAAGACCTTGTTCGAAATTTATTTTCTCTAATACTGGTTCTACATGATTGAAAATCCACTTTACAAGATCAGTAGTAATACGGCGAAATTCATGATGAAGTGTGCCTTCTGTGTAGCTGTTTTGTAACTTCTTTAGTAAATCTATTAGGACAGTTCTAATTCGTCTATTTAGACCCAGATCTTTCAAATTTGGCAATAATGAGTATCCATCAAGAAAGGCAACCATTCGATTTGGAGAAAGTCCTTTTTCTTTCCTATGCATATCAAAGAGTTGGTTGAGTGCTCGTAATTTCTCGGCAGAAATTTCTTTGTTAAGTACACCAGTCAGTATGCTTAGCTTTCCAGAGGATTCATTAACTTGTGTATGCAGAATTGAGAAATATTCATCTTCATCTAAGGACATGCCAATATACTGGCAAACTAATTGAGGATATTTTAAGTTCTCTCCGTCTAATGTTACTTGAGAAGGATCTCCTAAAGAATCTTTCAACCATAATCCGATATTAGATGAATCCCACGACTTCATCCTGATGGGATTTAAATTAACCATGGGCTTTCCCTCCTATTCATACATATTATAACAAATAATCGTTCACCTTTTTTAATATTTCTTCTCCTGCTAGTACACCTGTTTGGGTTGTAATAGATACGTGAGGAGGAAGATATCCGCCTTTATGATTTGCTTCACCATGGGAAGGGATAAAACCATGAGTGGCACTTAAAACCATATCGAAGTCGAGCATGGAATCCCCAGCGGCTATGACCGTATTTGCAGCAATTCGCTCTGCTACAAATTGGAGTGCAGCCGATTTGTTTATGCAAGTAGGCATGATATATATCTTTCGCCCTTGGTGGGAAAGAGAGAAGCCTTGCTGATAAAAGATTTGAGAAAGGTTTTCAAAATCCTCGACTGAAAATGCATGTTCATCAATAATTAGATATACAAACCATGATTCTGCTTGCATAACGTTAAGGACAAATTTGTTTTTTATATATGCATTCAGCTGAGGTAGTACATGATCTATGGAAGTACGATTCTGCTGCATTTGTGCGATTACTTTATCCGACCATTCCGCAAGCGGTTCGCCGTCCTCCAAAATAACGGCACCATTTGATACAACTGCATATTTTGGTTTTTCTACTGTATGATATAAACCTGTAATTCGATTGTATTGTTCAGCTGTTCTAGTTGTTACGGGCAAAAAGGTTGTAGAGGAGGCTATATGTTGAAACAACTGTAGACCTTTATTGGTCATAAATGCAGTTGGTTTTTCATCGACCCATTCTACAGCTACAAAATCCTCAGTGCTAACTTCTTGTCCTCTTGAATTTTTACTATATATAAGTGTTCGATCTAAATCACTAGCAAATAGAATTGTCATATTAGATCCTCCGATTCTATCAACCCGATGGCAAGGTAAAAGAGCCCTGGTACAATTTCAGTTGGAATATTTTTTTCCTTACATAAGAGGAGGATATGACGTAGGGATGGGTGTTTATCATCACTAAGAAATATTTTAAAAGGCTTTCTCCTTAACAGTACTCTAGTCGTTTCTCCAACACTTGGCTTTACTTTACTAATATCAGCATTCTTATAGAACTTACTGGCAATGGACTCCACTTCCTGCATGCCTTTCCAAGTCCGTATGTTTGTGATTGGAAAATTTTTTATAAGTTCTGTTATGATTGGTTCCTGTTCTTGGAATCGACTGGATATATTTTCGATAAATTCGTTGGATACATCCATTTCCTCAAGATCAACGTAATACTTAGCTCCGTGGTAATCATCTACATCTTGAAAGGCATTATTCAATACAGTTCGACTAACTAATCCTGAGACCGTTGAGTTCAAGCAAGCGTTCGGAATAAGAAAGTCTTCTCTTGTTGCAAATAATGTGGCACATTCGCCTGGATCGGTTAAAACGGCGAGGTCATCATTTAAGTTAAGGTTGTATGCTGCATTTAACTTTTGAATGGACTTAGTTAACTCGTTTTGTATAGCACCTTTTCCAGTCCACCCATCAACGAATTGAATATGGCTTTTCGGATATTGCTCTCTAATAGTTCGGACAGCCTTCTCATCGATTCCTTTTCCTCTTAGTATAGATATACTAAAGTGTGGCCATTTAAGTTTCATAAATTTTTCTGCGTATCGCTTCATTAATATCCCGATTGGGCTTCCTGCTCTTGCGAGTGAAACGATCACGACGTCATCAGTACCTGCATATCGTCTTACCCTTCTACATAATACCCCTACTAATTGTGCGATATGATCAGCCGAATCCTGCATAGCCTGTTGATATAACTCCGTATACTCAGAGGTTGGTCGATTTTCAATGGGCAAAGTTTCGGAGTAGTGACTGCCTGTTTGAAATAGTTGTTCTCTAGATTCTACAGAAGACTCAATCTGAACACCCGATAAATCCTTAAGTAAGAAAGTGATGTCTTCCTTAGAGTAGCTTGATTTTACCAATCCATCTGTATTAATAGTCATTGTTTTCACCTCTAACTGGGTGAGTAAGAGATACCCACGAAACCGGCGCTAACGTCTCCAAGTAGGAAAGAAGTGGAAACCAGGTGGCAGGTTCTTGAACAGACTCAGAAATAACAATGATTTGTTCGGCATCAATTTCTGAGAGGTTGTATAAATATTGGTTAATACCTTTGGAATCAGGTAACATAAATTTACATTTATGCTGGATAGGATATAATTCTTCTGTTTTTGCTAAGATAGGACTTCTTGTGGTAGTTTGTACTTTTGTATTATTTCCAAAGGCAAGTGCAAATCTAAGCGGGAGATAAATGTTTTCTCCAATGCCTATAACTAGAGTGGATTTGCTCTTATTTAAATTAGGAAGCTTATTTATAAAACTTTCTATCCAAGCATCCATTTCTTCGTGAAGATTGCTTGATAAACCAAATCTCCCTGTGAAGTTACAATAGATTCCATGCTCACTCCGATGCTTAGAGGTAATTTCTAGAGCTGATTTTTCGTCAACGAAAACTGAAAATGGTTGCATACCGCTTAGAATAGGAGTGTCCTTTTCTTCGATTGATGCCTGATTTAGTAGAGTGAATTGGCCACCCATAATCGTAATAATTTCAGCAGAAATCTGATGTGTATTCATTAGTTCATTAAAATCATGTTGATGTGCTTTAGTTCTCCAGTCTAATATAGAGAGAATTTTATATTTTTTACCTGGAAAAGATTTATTTAATGCAACGATTAAATTGGAGAGTGTAAGACCTGTCGTTATTTCATCATCTATTAACACAATCGTGTCCGCATCCTTTAGTGTTTGCTCAGGTGCATAGACTCTGTGAGAGGTTGCGTGTGAATGCTCTTCTTCAAAATAGAAGGAAGGTTCCATATGTAGAATTTCTTCTCTAGTTGTATGAATATAATAAGCGTCTTGAAAGTGATGAAATACTGCATGACCTAGGCCGGTTGCTGTTTCCGCAAATCCAATGAATACGGTCTTACTTGGTAAGTTGGACTTATAGCTTAAAGAGTCCAGACTTAGTTTTCGATTGGGTATTCCTGAATTGATCATCTGAACGAGTTCATTTACTAATGGGTGAGTATCTAAGCTTTCATTCTTCATAAGCATTGAAGCTAGAATAGTTCCAGTACCTAGTGAAATAGCTGGATCCACTGCTAAATGCTTACCAAGAAGTCGACTTACGAATAAAAATTGGCGTTTTTTATTAATTCTCACAGCCATTTGGAAAAGTGCTTCCGGCGAGAAATTATAAGGATTATCTTTAATGTCTATTACTAGCTTTAAATCTCCATGTAAATTATAGGTTTTTGATGTATTGAAGGAAGTCGAGTGATGTAACATTTTCTTTTAACACCCCATATATTTCTGCTTGAGCAATAATCTTCATAGCCCAGCTGTAGTGAGGTTTAACCTCATTCATTTTGTTTTTAGCAGAACTCCGCAAAACTCCATTTGTTTCAGCCTTATTTTCAATGATTAAACATGCATCTTCAAATAACTCCTTAGGCACTATATATCCACTATTTACGATATCGATTTGAGAAGGGTGTATACAGGTCTTTCCGTAGAAACCATTTAAAAGGTCGAGTTGAACCTCATTCCACAGTATGGACTCTATACTATTTACATCCGTGAAGAGACGAAAGGAATCTAGAGTTTCAAAGTACTCATAAACAGGTCCAGAAACGATGAAGTTATCTTCTTTACGATTAAATTTGTTTAATATATCGGTGAAACAATTGGTGATTAGTAGCAGTTCATAGATTGTTCTATTCCCAGGACGTCTTTGACTGAAAAGGCTGGTGAAATCCGTAGCACCAACTCGTATAGTGAGTACAAGGTCTTCAAACTGCTTTAAAACTGTATAAAGCTTAGAAAGTTCTTGCTCTCTAGTTTCTGTATAAATAATTTCTTTAGTTTCTAAAATAGGTAACCCATATAAATGAGTAGAATACTGAAGATTAATACTTTCTAAACATAAAAAAAAGCTTTTTGCATTATAGGAGGTGCACTTTGGAAAAACGAATCCGGTAATATATTGAATAGCACTTCCTAATAAAGTAGCAACCTTTTCTAGGTGTTGGACGGTTCTTATTCTGATAAATAAGAGAGGAATATTATTTATATCTATTAAGCTATTTTGATCATTTTGTTCAATTAATTTTAATTCATTTACAACGTTTAGTTCTGCTTCTAAAAGTTCCGAATCGGAGACAGCATCCTCTAAACAAATGATAGCACTTGTTAAATTCTTTAAATTATTTTTTGATAGTTTATCGGTGAAATTGGGCATTGAACCTGGTAAGTATAAAGCTGCTCCCATAGCCATCCCTAATTTTTTTCTCTCCAAATTTTTGGAAAAGTCGCTAGGTGGTATATGAAAGAATTGACGTATCTCTTTCTCACTAACCCCTCTGAATTGTCTCATATTTTCCACTCCTAAGAATGAAGAAGGGGAGTTATTAGGTATACCCAAATACCTCGGCATTCTTCAGATACTAAAACCTAAAACAAAAAGCAAGGAAGCAAGCCCTTGCTTTTTGAGAGAAGTTATTAATTCAAGCCGAAATCTGAAACTAATGCTCCAAGACCGCCTTGGTATCCACTTCCGATTGCATTGAATTTCCATTCGTTATTATGGCGATATAGTTCACCAACAACGACTGCAGTTTCAATGGAGAAATCTTCACCAAGATCATAGCGAATCAATTCTTCTTGTGTATCTGCATTTAAAATACGCACGTATGAATTGCTTACTTGACCAAAGTTTTGACCTCTGTCTTCGGCATCATGAATAGTGATACAAAAAGCAATTTTTTCAATAGATGTAGGAACAGTAGATAGATTCACGTTTACTGACTCGTCATCTCCGTCTCCATCACCCGTACGATTATCTCCTGTATGGACAACAGATCCGTTACCACCAGTAGTGTTGTTATAGAATACGAAGTCACCTTCTGAAGAACATTTACTGTTGCTGCCTAATAGAAATACAGAGGAGTCTAAGTCGAAGTCTTTTCCTCCGTCGTATTTATTTGTATCCCAGCCTAAGCCTACTGTTACGTTTACTAAACCAGGATTCGTTTTTGTTAAGTCTACCTTTTGTCCTTTTGATAAGTTAATGCCCACTTTTAACCACTCCTTATAAGTATTTGTTTGCAATTGAACCGATATCTAAATCTGATGTACCTTCTCCTACTGCTGAGAATTTCCAATCTGATCCGTTGCGGTACAGCTCTCCGGGAATAAGAGATGTTTTACCAGCATAGCTTTCACTTAAATTATAATGAACTAATTCTTCTTTTGTACCATTATCCACTAGACGGATAAATGCATTTTGAATTAGTCCAAAGTCTTGTTTTCTTTGTTTTGCTTGATAAATGTTTACTATAAACACCAATCTATGTACAGATGGCGAAATAGCACTCAGATTCACGTTGATCACTTCGTCGTCTCCATCGCCGTCTCCAGTTAAATTATCTCCAGAGTGGACAACGCTACCATCTTGACTTGTTTTATTTCCAAAATAAATAACGTGCTGCTTAGATACTAATTTGCCCTTTTCATCTAATAAAAGTACTGATGCGTCACAATCGATAGCTGCTCCGCCACCACTGCCTCCACCTAGTAATCCACCTAAAAAACCACCGCTTTTTTTCTTTTCCACAGGGTCCCATCCTAGTCCTACCATAACACTTGAAAGGGAAGATCTACCCTTAGTTAAATCAATTTTTTGACCCTTAACTAAATTAATGCCCATTCTTTTACCTCCAAATTTTAGTCATACCATTTATACGAGGATACGATGCAATAAGTTTCATAAAAAACAACGCATTCTTATGCAAAGGATATTATAATTTTATCAGAATTTTTCAGCTTTTGCTATTAAGTTGAATAGCAAACACCTAGTGAATATTTTCAGGTTGGTGCATAATAAAAATCGAAGCGGAGAAATATGTTTCTTATACTCTCGGCTTCGAAAATAATTAGTTTTTATTTAAAAATTCTACTAAGTCTTGATGATTTTCTGGTGTAACTCCATGACCATCATTATATGATTTAAAAGTTACTTTTGCTCCCATTGCTTCAAAATAGTCATTACTTTCAATCCCCCACTGTGAAGGAATCACATAGTCATAATTGCCATGTGAGATAAAGATGGATAAATGATTAACGTCTCGCTTGCTATATTCTGTTTTTACAAACTCAGGTATATATCCACTTAAAGCAACTACTTTACTAATTTCATTTCCCATTGTCAGCGCCACCGTTTGGGCAAGGATAGCACCTTGACTAAACCCTAGTATCGTAATGTTATCAGGATTTAAGTTGTACTCGACAATTGCCTCTCGAATGAATGCCTGAATATGCGTCACGATTTTGTCGAATATATCTCTAATTGGTTTTCCGATTTCTTCAATTTCGAAAAATGAATAGCCAGGTTTCTGTACTATTGGCCCACGTAAACTAAAAATATGATGGGTGTTCTCGAAATCTCTCACTAGCTGAGGTAGATCTGCTTCATTACTGCCCATACCATGTAGTAAAAATATAGCAGGTTGTTTTTTTGAAGTGTTGATGGGTGCTGTATGGTTAAATGTAAAAGGAGATTTCATGTATCGTACTTCCTTTCAATTAAAGTATATCTATTTTATCATAAGTATTGATGGTAGCTTGTTGTGAAAGCTTTAGCTGATTTTTCTTGCCGTACAAATTAACAATAATGACGCTAGCGATTGCCACGAATCCTCCTACAATAGAAAGAGCTGTAGGGAGTCCCTGCAACCAAATCCACGTCACGATAATCGCAACGACCGGTTCTAAATACAGGGAATTGGAAACAGAGCTTGCTTCACTATAGGACAATGCCATAGCCCAAGTTAAATACGCGATTGCAGTTGGGAATACTCCTATATAAACTGCAGATAAATTAGCCTCTATAGTCGCGTGCTGAATTTCTTCGAACAGTCCAGGTGCAAAGAACAAAAAAGGTATAGTACCTACCCAGGTAAAATAAGCCGTCAATTCAATGGCACTATACTTTTTGTACAAAGGCTTCTGGTAAACGAAAAAGATTGCGGTTGAAAAAGCTGCAATCAGAACTAAAAATACGCCTGGCGAAATACCAAAAGTGCTTCCGCCTGTCCCTATAGCTATTAAAATAATACCGACAAATCCAAAAGCTAATCCGAACCAACCGATTTTACCAAGTCGTTCCTTCAATACAATAATAGCGATAATAGTCGTGAAGATAGGCGCTGAACCAATCAGCATACCAGCCGTTCCGGCTGATATCGACAGTTGTCCAAACGTGATGCAAAGATGGTATATATTAATCCCGATAAAACCGAGAATTACAATTTTAAATATATCTTCCTTTTGAGGTAACTGAAATTTGACTCCAGGCCAAATTGCGATAACAAGAAATATAATAGAAGCAATCAGAAATCTAACTAATATTAAATGCCCTGCAGAATAGCCACCCTGTAAACTTGCGCTAATCGCTGCAAAAGAGGAACCCCAAATAGCGACGGTGAATAATGCAAGTGTTAATGCTTTTGTATTCATTTTCTTCCACCAAACTTTCTAACAGTAATAATTATTGTTAATGCAAACAACTAATCGTACAACAAATTCCTATATCCCACAAGTAGAGGGAGATAGGGTTTTGAGTATCCTATACGCAAGTGCTTGGTGTTAGAAAGTAAGTAGTCAATTGTTAAGTATGATAAGCAATATTTAGCCGTGATAATGAAAAAGAGTAGAGTACCGCAAAATTAATCACGGTTCTCTACTCCTTGGGATTACTGGCAATTGAGTTGTTTAATTTGACTATAATATTATTTACCTTGAAAGTTAATCGCGGCCATACCCAACGTTTTGGCAGCTATTAGCATTGCGCGTTCATCAAAATCGAACATAGGACTATGGTGAGGGAATACATCCCCTTCAGGCATAGCACCGGTAAAGAAGAACGTACCAGGGATTTCTTCTAAATAATAACCAAAATCCTCCCCGATCATCAATAATTCGGATTCATTGATTTTATTAACTCCTGGAACAGCTCTAGCAATGTCTGCAATATACTCTGTCTCCTCTTTATGATTAATTACTGGGGGATAGCCTCTTTCGTATAGGAAAGAATAAGAACAATCCGCTGTATAGCATGTGCCTTCTATAACGCGTTTTAGTTCATTTTCCATCAAATCTCTAACATCTGGTTTAAATGTTCGAACGGTACCAGTCATTTTCACAGTGTCCGCAATAATGTTAAAGGCGTTATCCGCTATAAAAGAACCGACAGAAAGTACTGCAGATTCAGTAGGGTTTACACGTCTTGCCACTAATTGCTGCAAGTTTACAACTAATTGAGAAGCTATTACAATAGAATCTTTTGTGTCATGTGGATTTGCCCCGTGTCCACCTTTACCTTGGACTGTGATAGAAAAACGATCGGCTGCAGCCATAATGGGTCCGCTCTTATATTCGATAGTGCCTAAAGGAGTTTGGGACCATAAATGTGTACCGAAAATTACATCTACTCCATCTAGACAACCAGCCTCAATCATCGGTTTAGCGCCACCGGGAGCATATTCTTCTGCATGCTGATGGATAAATACATATTCACCTGCGAGTTGGTCTTTGAATTCATTGATTGTACGGGCAAGTATGAGTAATGCGGCAGTATGTCCATCATGACCACATGCATGCATAACTCCTGGAAAAGTCGATTTGTAGGAAACGTCTTTTTCGTCTTGGATTGGGAGAGCGTCAAAGTCTGCTCGAAGCGCAACGGTTTTACCTGGAAATGCACCTTTTATTCGAGCGACTACCCCATTACCGCCAACGTTAGCTTGGAAAGGTATTTCTAAATGTGTATAGAAATTTTGTATATATTTTGCTGTTTCGGTTTCCTGAAATGATACTTCGGGATGCATATGTAAATAGCGTCGGATGCTGACCATTTCATCGTATGATGCCTCAAGCTGCTTTATAATATCCATACTCATTTTTGATAATCTCCCCTTATCCATTTTTAATTAAATAAATTATATCAGAGATTGATTCCATTTTTATGAACTTACGCATATTTCACTTGAAATAGACCAAGCTATTTGTATAGCAAATCATAAGGAGGAAAGGTAAATGAATAAACTACTGAAAATAGTATTTATGATGCTTCTAATCGGTATATTGACCGCTTGCGGAAATAATAATAACGATGAGGCAAAAGACAATGGTACGGATAATGCAACAGAAAACACGGACACTGCAAATGAAGGTGCTAATGGAACAGATGCAGGTACTACTAATGATGATGCTACAAATGGTGGTACAGGTGATGAAGGTACTACAAACAACACAGAGGACCAAAATGTAGAAGTAGCGGATGAAGTAGCCGATGTAATAACAGAGTTAGAGGAAGTAGAGTCAGCAAGTGTACTAGTTACTGATAATAATGCATACGTAGCAGTAGAGCTAAGTGAAGGTACGGAAGAAACGGAAGAAATAAAAACTAAAATTTCCGATGCAGCAAAAGCAGAAAATGCTGATTTCAACAATGTATATGTTTCTGCAAACCCTGATTTTAGCCAACAGTTTAGAGACTACGGTGACAGAATTAGAGCAGATGAACCAGTTGAAGGCTTTTTTGATGAATTTACAGATACAGTAGAAAGAGTATTTCCCGACCAAGCCCAGTAAATTTGAATGAAGAAAACCGATTCCTCAAAGGAATCGGTTTTCTTTGTTAAAAAGGTATATAAAAATGTCTCGTGATCATAGGGTTCTTGATATATGATTTCAGCTTCAGGCGGACGCTTTCCCCGGACTTGGCTTTGTAGAGAGCAACGATTTGTAATTCGATTTTACACATCCAGGCTGTGAATTAGTAAAATTATCCATTCCGCAAGTAAAGGGGAGTAGACCGCAAGTAAATGTAGTCTTAGAGCAAGTAAATCATCTACGACCGCAAGTAAGACACAGTTGGAAGCAAGTAAAGAATTGGTGAGAGCAAGTAAAGGTAAAGTGAGATCAAATCATTCATTAAGTTTAAGGATGTTCATGCTACTTGAGTGCATAAAATCAGTATTTATAGTACCTTGATTGCAAAAAGGGTCTTCAACTAGTAAAAAAGTATCCGACATAAAAATAGCTGGTATCTACCGTATAGAGTAGCGTTTGAGCCCTGTAATTGTATCTACGGGGGCTTCCTTAGATGGACAGATAAATGTCATAAGAAAAGAGAGGTTGGTCGTGACCTAAGCCACGACCAACCTCTCCAAAAAATCATTATATAGCAACAAGTTATCCGAAGCACTTTGGCAACTTTAAAAACAGGCTTTGAAACTTGAAGGGTGCTGGACATCTTTTAAGCCCGATTTTTCTTAAATATTACTTTAACCCAATGTTTGCTTTTACATCTACTTCCGCATATTTTCGTTGATCTGCACGGGCTCCTACTAGTGTGCCGATCCAACCACCTAAAAATCCAAGAGGAACCGAGACTAAGGCAGGGTTAGTAAGTGGGAAGAGAGCTTCCCCGGTGAAGGCCATGGAGCCGTCTGCAGCCCAAAGATTAGGGCTTAGGGCAACTAGAACAAGAGCAGAAATCAGACCAGTGATGATAGCAGTCAAGGCGCCGGTTGTATTAAAGTTTTTCCAGTAAATTGTGTAAATGATTACAGGAAGGTTTGCACTTGCCGCTATACAAAATGCAAGGGAAACTAAGAATGCCACGTTCATTGTTTGTGCGCCAAGTGCTAACAAAATAGAGAATACAGAAACACCAACAGAAGCAAGACGTGCGGCATTCATTTGTTCTTTTTCTGTTACTTTTCCTTTTTTGATAATTTGTCCATATAAGTCATGTGCGAAAGCGGATGCTCCTGATAAAACAAGACCTGCTACAACAGCTAAAATTGTAGCAAATGCAACAGCTGAGACAAATGACATTAGTATGTCGCCACCTAAAGCCTGAGCAAGTAGAGGAGCAGCCATATTTCCAGCAGGATTAGCAGCTATAATTGCATCAGAACCAACAAAAGCAGCAGCGCCAAAACCTAAGAAAATAGTTAATACATAGAAGATACCTACAATCCAAGTAGCGTAAACAACAGAGCTACGTGCAGTTTTTGCATCTTTTACAGTAAAGAATCGCATCAATATATGTGGTAGACCAGCAGTTCCAAGTACTAATGCAATCATCATAGATATCGTATCTAAGCCATTTGTATATTTCACACCAGGATGTAAGTATGCTTCACCATTAGCGGTTACAGATTTCATTTCTGTAAACATTCCTAAAATATTAAAATTGAATTTCCACAATACTAAAATAGAAATAAGTACAGTCCCTATCATCAACAAAGCAGCCTTTATAATTTGTACCCAACTAGTTGCAGCCATTCCGCCCCAAAGTACATAAATAGTCATCATAACACCGACTAAAAGAACGGCAATCCAGTAGTCGATCCCTAATAATAATTGAATAAGTGCGCCTGCACCTACTAGCTGTGCAATCATATAAAATAAAACAATTGTTAACGTACTTATTGCAGCAGCTGCGCGAATTTTCTTTTGATCAAATCGGGCAGTAATCATGTCAGCGAGTGTATATTTCCCGAGATTTCGTAGTGGTTCAGCTACAATATATAACACAACCAAGTAAGCGACTAAATAACCAATGCTATAAAAGAAACCGTCAAAACCAAAAAGTGCTATTGCTCCAGCGATACCTAGGAAAGAAGCGGCAGATAAGTAATCTCCGGCAATCGCGATCCCATTTTGCCAACCAGATAATCCTCCGCCCGCAGTATAGAATTCACTAGCTGAGTTTGTCCGTTTGGAGGCAATGTATGTAACGAATAAAGTTAGTCCTACTATTGCTACAAAAAAAGATAATCCTATTGCATTCATTCATAATCACCGGCCTTTTCTTTGTCAAAAATCTTCTCAGCATCTTTATCAAATTCATTAGCTCTGCGTACATAAATCATGCATAACACCCAGGTCATCACAAAAAGTGCAAAGGCATAAATCCAAACCCAAGCAATATCACCAAAAGCATTATTATTTAAAATAGTCGTATAAGAAGTCAAAATAGGTAGCAAAATATAACTTAGTAAGAAAAATATTGTAATAGGTAAAATAAATTTATTCTTTTTCTTTTTTAATGCTTTGAATTCTTCACTCTCTGCTATTGCAGAATAATTTGTCATACCAACAGTTGGAGAAGGTCTGAGATTAGAACTTTTTGACGAATTCTGTTTCCTTTTTTCTAGGGAACTTACTGAGTTAACAGAGCTTTCGATATTATTAGCCATTCATGTTCCTCCTAAAATATATTCAGTATTTAGAATTTTCAGCCAAAAACTGTAATTCTATCATAATAAACATTAAAAGAGATAACAATAAAAATTCACAAAAAATACATAAATATACCTAAAGAAACTATTGAAATGATATTTAAGTAGTGCTTTTTAGAATTTAGATAAGTTGGATTATGCAATTTCTAAGGTAAAAATGATAACATAGACAAGTTGGACAAATTACGTAATCACTACAATAAAGAAGGAGGGTTGTTCATGAGCCAATCAGCAACCTTAGTTAAAACGATGCGCTGTAATTTAATGATTACAAATAAGGCACGCAAAGGAATTCAGGAATGGTCAACTGATGAACATGCCTTTTTTAACATACAAAATTCTTTTGAGGTATACATTGAAAAACGCCCAGTAAATAATCATGGAAATACATCACTTTCCATATATTTTGATAATATAACGAACGTTAAGTTAGCGGAAAAAGTAGATAGTCGAGTAGTCGTGATGGAGTGCATCCTGCAAAAGGATGGTTTACTCGCAACGGGTTTACATGTTAGAGGTCCTAAAGTTCCTGTACGTACTAATCGTCGTCTTGCGGTTGATTTGGATTTTGTTACTACTAGAAATAATGGAGCAGGAATGCCACTTGTGTTGCACACCAAAATTCAAGATCTTCCTGTTGCAGAAGAGCGTTCAGAGTATGTAAAAAAACGGATTTCTAGCTGGGAAGGTTACTTGAAGATTCAAGAACGTAATGCCGATATTGCAGATATAGCAAGTCCTTATTCAAAACTTGCTTTCAATGCGGATTTTAGTCGTATGACATTGCATGGCTGCACGATGAATGCCAACGAATGGAAAAACCTAAGAGGCCTCAGTGTGACGTTAAAGGGATTTCAAAATGACGTAGGAGATATTTTGAAAGTAGATCGGGCAAAACAAACAATTGAAGTAGAGATTAAACCAAAGTTTAGAGAATTAGCAAGGAAAAATCAGTGGAATCCCAAATCGAAAGAGGCAGTTTTTAGTAATTTCGCATCCCTAAGCCAAATTAGACGACTTCGAAAGGGTTTCGAAGATTTACAAAATGGACTCGCAGCAAATCCAAATCTTGAAAAGATCTTATTTGAAGATCGACCAACCATTCGCGTGAATGCAAAACGTCGAGAATTAGAATTCCATAACCAGCTAAACGAATTTCAACAAGAAGCGGTTGTTGGTGCCATGTCGGCTGAAGATTTATATGTAATTCAAGGCCCACCAGGAACTGGGAAAACGACGGTGATTTCTGAAATATGTCAGCAAAATGCGAAGGCTGGCTTACGTACACTTGTAGCATCCCAGTCTAATTTAGCAGTAGACAATGCCCTTAGTAGATTACTTTCAAACAAAGAAATTCGTATTTTACGATTCGGTAGGACAGAAAGTATTGAAGAGGAAGGCAAAAGGTTTATTGAAGAAAATGTCGGACTGTACTGGAAAGAGCAAACGTTAATTTCATTAAAGAATGAATTGGACGAGCATTCTTTAAGGGAAGGTCAGCTTCTTGAACAAATAGCTGGATGTGAGTGTCGAATTGAAGAACTTAGTAAAGAACAAATATTAATAAAAAAAGCTATTGAACAAAAAGCGGAAGCAAAAGTGGAACACGAAGTTAGATTAGAAGAAATTAAACAGTTAAAAAAGCAAATAGTTTTATTAAAAAAAGATCGTGAGGAGCTAGAAATAAGTCTTTACGACGTACGAGTAAAGTCGGAAGCTTTAGCTCATGAATTAGAAACAATGGATCGATTTATCCAAACTAATCCTACAAGGGAAGAGCTAAACTCAGAGATAGATCAATTTATGGTAAAGATAAAGGATATTCAAAATTATATACTATATAAAGAAACTATAGATTCCCTGCAGCAAACAGAAATAAATGTGGAGACATATAGAGAAAAATATCAAGAGGTACTGGTCAAGCTAAATCATTTAGAAATGTTAAAGAGTGATATTGATTCTATTCGCAAGGTTGATCAACTGAAAAGTAAAATGAATGAATATGAAATAGAATGTTCTTCTCAGCTGCAGTTTCAGATGACTGAATTAGACGAGCTAATTGGTAAGATATTAGCTTTCACTGATTGGCAAGAGCTAAACTCTCGCTTATTCGCAGCAATAGATTATGTAGAAAAGCTTCTTCAGAAATATAAGTTTCCTTTTGAAAATGTTAAAAATAATATGGGGAGAAGTGGCATTCTATTTGATTCTGAATACACAGTGAAAGAAATTCATCAGTTTATGAATCGGATGAAACATATAATGACAGCTGATGATGAACTTACTACCGAAAAGTTAGCTATTTTACTTGAAGGATTATATGTAAGAGAAAAATTTGTTATAAAACAGAAATCAACCGTTCAAATGGCAAAAAATAGTTCCATAACTAAATTTCAATCGATTAAGTCTCAAGTCCTCAGTGATACCAATAGAGAGATGATGTCACTGCAACATCTGAAAACTGAATTAGCTAATAAGGCTATAAATGAAAAGAATCAATTAGACTTTCTACAAAAAACAGTGAAGCAGATAGAGACAGAAATTGATACAACCAAACTACTTTCTACCTCAGCAGAACTAAAAGACAAGAAATTGGAGATGGAAAGCTCTATTGTAGCATTGAAAAAAACGGAAGAAACCGTAACAAGCTATATGGAACAACTGGAAATGAAAAAGAGTCATCTTCAAAAGGTAACCAAGGAACTAGAAGAGAAAGAAGCAGTTCTCCAAGACAATGAACTAAAAACTAAACAAGTGAATGCAGATGGTTTAGAGCAAGAGCGCATACTAAAAGCTTTAGATGAAATATTGCTTCAAAATCCAGAGCAAGCACTCGAAAATACGGTGGAAGCGATAAAAGGAACTAAAGGGGAAATGGTAAAACTTCAACTTGAGAAGGATCATCTTCCGATCACCCAAGCAGTTCAAAATGAGTGGTACTTATTATTGAAAGAAGCAAATGACCACGATTTAGATGAAATTCGTAAGCTATATGTTCGACATGCTAATGTAATCGGAACAACATGTGTTGCATCAGCTCGTAAAGAGTTTATGGAAAACTATCCTGTTTTCGATGTTGTTATTATTGATGAGGTTTCTAAAGCAACACCACCTGAGTTGCTTCTGCCAATGTTAAAAGGTAAGAAGATTATCTTAGTAGGTGACCATCATCAGCTTCCTCCACTAGTCGGTGAAGACACTCTAGATGAAACACTTCAGGCAATACTAGAAGAAAGTGATAATCTAGAAGAAAAAGACGAGTTGAAAAAGCTTTTGAAGGAATCATTATTCGAACGTTTATTCAAAAATTTACCAAAGACGAGCAAGACGATGCTAGCAATTCAATATAGAATGCATGAAAGTATAATGGAGACTATCACTCCATTTTATGAGGAAGAAAATTATCGACTACAATGCGGGTTGGCCGATTCAGATACTGCTCGTGATCATCTACTTGAGTCCAGATATGTGAAAAGAAAAGACCATTTGCTATGGCTAGATATGCCAAGCGAAAAACCATATTTTGAAGAACGTATGAAGGATGGCAAAAGTAGATTCAACCAAGCAGAGTTAGATGCTATCCGTGATGTACTAATCGATTTGAATGATGCTACAGCTAATGCAAAAAAAGAAGGAAGAATGGATCCAGATGAACGTAAAAGTATTGGGGTCATTAGTTTTTATGGAGAACAGGTTAAACGAATTGACCGTCTTATAGGGCAACAAGCAAACTTATCACATTTGACCTTCAGAACTGGAACTGTAGACAAGTTTCAGGGGATGGAAATGGATGTCATTCTCTTAAGTATGGTAAGAAACAATCAAGAAAAGAGTGGAGATATTGGATTTGCCAATGATTACCGCCGCTTAAACGTTGCATTATCACGAGCAAGAGAGCTACTTATCTTAGTAGGAAGCTCCCATATGTTCACAAAACGAGCAAAACAAAGAACCTCTAGAGAAATGTATGAACGCTTGCTTCAAATTGTAAAAGGGAATAATGGACTGATTAACTTTCAGAAAGACGGTAATAAATAACGTTTTTAGCTATAGGAGTAAATTAAAATGATTGATTTAGAAAAACGTCTAAAAAAAGAATTACAACAAAATGTACAAGCTAAGATAGTTTCGTCCGCTGCATGGACGATTCCACTTCATACAATTGAAGTGGAATACAAACCTGTAAAGCGTATTAAAATGGATGTTCTCATGAAAATGATGTTGATAACATGCCAAAAAGCAGAATTAACAAGTGGTAAACAAATCAGTGAATTATTGCTTGTAGAGCAGCTATTTATGGAAGACTTGATCAATATTATGAAGAGAACTCGTTTAATCGAAATAAAAAACCAAATACTTACGCTGACCGAAAAAGGGTGCAATCAACTGGAAGAAGGAATATTTGAAGAAGAACTAGATGCCCGAAGTCAAAATTTACTTTATAGCCCAAGTCATTGTAGCTTTTTGCAAGGTGAAATAAAACCAGCACTGGACGGCGAGGAAACACTGAACCTATATCGTTATGCTTCTGAGGAAAAGGTGAGGTTAAAGTGGGAAGATGCGGTACTAATAGACGCCCTCCAAACAAATTGGATGGAAACTGTGGATGGAGACCTTCAAACAGTAGTTTCTGAAATTGTATCCAGCTCTGAATTATATGTGGATGATGTTCCCTGCTTTGAGTTTATTTTGCACAATAAATCAGAGGATCTTCTATACGCCCGGGTATGGAATACATTTCTTGACCAATGGGATGAAACACTAGAAAATGAGTTGAATGAAAGAGAACGAGTTGTTTGGCGGGAGAAATATTTAAAAGAGTAAGAAAAGGTAATGGGTTGTCCTGTTGGAAGAATTTAATAATATCAAATATGAATATTAATCAAAGTCTGTTTCGCTTAGTTGCGAAATAGACTTTTTTTATCGGCTTTTCGATTTTCAAAAGGTGTTGCGATAATATCATTATTTTAGCGATTTATAGGCAAAACGTTATGGATATTCGATCTAATTTAAAAATATAGAGTATGGAATTTAGGTAGATTAGTACTATTTTTTTGAGTGTTCTTCAAGTAAATTAGTAGTACGAAATAAAAGTTTGAAAAATCTATAAATTTGATTATTAGGAGACTAGGATATGAATATCAAGAAAAAATTAACCTTAGGATTCCTGGCGTTAATACTTATATTAAGTCTTGTTGCAGGTATTGGGATTAGATCAGTAATGGAAACGTTCAATAAAATGAACGATATAGTTAATGATGAATATAAAAAAATTGGTCTTATATCTGACATACGTTATGAATTCAATAATAAAGCAAAAGGAATTTCTTATCTCATATTAAATGAATCCGAAAGCGAAATTAAAAGTGAAATAAATAATATCCGTGTAGCAGGGGATAGAGGGAGTATGGCGATTGAGGAGCTTGAAAGATTAGTCAATACAGAAGAGGGAGAAAAACTTTTATTAGAAATTAAGCAAAAACAAATAAATTTTAACGATTTTGTGGAAAAGGAAATTACTTTGGTACAAGCTGGTAGCAAACAGGAAGCATCTGAGCTTGTTAGAACTGAGGGAAAGTTGATACAAGAGGAGTACTTCAATTCACTGTTCAACCTTGTTAATTACTATGAAATTGACATGGATGCAGCACTTGTTAAAGCGGATTCTGACTACCAGAAAAACTCAATGATTTTAACTATTCTCGCTCTAATAGGAATTGCAGTTGGCATTATTATTTCTATCATTATTACGAGAGGTATTGTCAAAGGAATCAATCATATTTCAAGTGTTATGGGTGACTTTTCGTCAGGACAATCTAAGTTGTCTAGCCGTATAGATAATATAAGCAATGATGAACTAGGACAACTGTCTATTTCGTTTAACACCATGGCAGATGCGCTTGAAAATCAAGTGAAAAAAGCACTTGAAATAAGTACTAGAAATGAAGAGCAAGCCTGGATGATGAAAAACCTCGCTAATTTAACTACTTATCTCCAAAGCTCAAAAGACTTAATCTCATTTTCTCACACCTTTATGCAAGAAATTACTCCAATAGTTGGTGGTAAATATGGTGTCTTTTATTTAAATGAAGAAAATGATGGAGAGACCTTATTTAGTCTGACTGGTGCTTATGCATATAAGCAACTAGACGATAAAAATAGCACTATTAGGTTAGGAGAAGGTTTGATAGGTCAGAGTGCATTGTCTAAAGAGACGATCAGCCTTGTAGATATACCAACAAACTATACTCATATCGCTTCTGGAGTCGGGCAAGCTATTCCCAAGCAAATTCTCATCATACCAATAGTATTTGAGGACAAGGTTAGAGCTGTTTATGAAATTGCTTCCTTCCAAAAGTTTAGTAGTATTGAACGGAAGTTATTAGAAGAGCTGGCGGACTATTCAGGTATCATAATTGACAATATTGCAGGTCGACACAAAATGATGGAATTACTTCAGGAATCACAAACAATGACAGAAGAACTACAAACACAGTCGGAAGAGTTATCTACCCAACATGAGGAATTGAAGCGTTTTAATGAAGAATTGGAAACTCAGACAACAGCATTAATACAATCCGAGCTAATGCTTCAACAGCAGGCAAGAGAATTAGAGCAAACTAATAGTGAACTAGAAGAAAAAGCAATCTTACTTGAAGAACATAATCAAAAATACGAGGTAAAAAACAGGGAGGTAGAAAGAGCGAAGACTGAGTTAGAGGAGAAGGCGACACAATTAGAGTTAACTTCTAAATATAAGTCAGAATTTTTAGCTAATATGTCGCATGAATTGAGGACACCTTTAAATAGCCTACTCATTTTATCGAAGTTATTGGCAGATAACAATTCTCGTAACTTATCTGCTAAGCAAGTTGAATATGCGCATACGATAAACTCAGCTGGCTGCGATCTGTTAGATCTCATCAACGATATTCTCGATTTGTCTAAAATTGAATCAGGAAAGTTAGATATCCATGTCAATGAAGTGAAAATCCAAGATATTACTGATTATGTCGAAAGAAACTTTAATGCTATTGCATACGAAAAGGGTCTTACGTTTCACGTAGTAAAAGATGTCCTGGAGGAGGAGATTCTTTACACAGATGAAAAAATACTTCAGCAAATACTAAAAAACCTAATCGCAAATGCTATTAAATTTACGGATAGTGGTAGCGTTACACTGCAGGTATCGCATGTTGCAGAAGATAGCTTAGATTTAAATATGGAAGAAGAAACAGATTATATTTCCTTTTCTGTAACAGATACAGGAATTGGAATTCCTAAAAATAAACAATCAATTATTTTTGAGGCTTTTCAACAAGCTGATGGAACTACTAGTAGGAAATACGGAGGAACTGGGCTTGGACTATCAATAAGTAGAGAGCATGCTTCTTTATTGAACGGGAAGATTGTTGTCGACAGCACTGAAGGAAGAGGAAGTACATTTAAGCTATTCATACCAACTGATTTGAATCAGAGAGTTGAGGTAGTTGAAAAGGAAGTAGCGAGTACTATAGAAGAGGTCGCAGTTTACGATGACAGAGAACTTTCTGATGTAGGAAGTCAATTATTAATTGTCGAAGATAGTATTATCCAGCGAGAGAGTATAAAAGAGCTTATTTCTTCAAATTACTCTAATATTACGCTAACAGCTGTTACTTCGGGAAAAGAAACTTTAAATGCGTTACATGTAAAACATTATGACTGTATTATATTGGATCTTGGATTAGAGGATATGACGGGGATTCAATTACTAAAGCATATAAAAGAACATGGCGAATGGATTAATACCCCAGTTATTATTTATACAGGGAAGGAATTGACGGTAAGAGAAGAAATGGAACTAAAGCATTTTACAGAGATAATAATTGTCAAAGGAATAAACTCATCTGAACGTCTGCTTAACGAAATTTCTCGATTCATTTCACAAGAGTATAGAGGTAATAGTAATATAGATGAATTTTTACTTAGACCGACTACTCCCGTTAATTCAAATAAACTGTTCTTTAGTGGTAAAAAAATCTTAATAGTGGATGATGATGTTCGGAATGTCTTTGCTCTATCTAGTATTTTAGAAGAATATGAGATGAGTGTGCTTTTTGCTGAAAACGGTCGGGAAGCTCTGAGTACATTAAGTATAAATACTGATATCGACCTAGTGTTGATGGATATTATGATGCCTGAAATGGATGGCTTCGAAGCCATAACAAAGATACGAGAAATGGAACAATTCGAAGATCTACCAATCATAGCGTTAACCGCTAAAGCAATGCAAGAAGATCGAGAGAAGTGTATTTCAGTAGGAGCTTCCGACTATATTTCGAAGCCAATAGTCAACGATCAGCTTTTATCATTGATGAGAGTTTGGCTATACACATAAGGAGGTTAAGAAATGAAGTCAAAGAGTGACTTACCTCAAGAGTGTTTAGAAAGTAACTCTAGGACAGAAAAAATAGAAATAACTTTACTTTTAGAAGGTATATTCCAACGTTATGGTCATGATTTTCGGGGTTACTCTTATCCTTCTATTAATAGAAGAATTAAATATCGTATGGAATTAGAAGGATTAACCTCTATTTCTTATCTTCAACAAAGGGTACTATACGAACCTGAGATGATGAGAAAACTACTCAAAGATTTTTCTATAAATGTCACTGAAATGTTCAGAGATCCAGAATTTTATTCATCGTTTCGTAAACGTGTAGTTCCACTTTTGCATTCCTATCCATTTATAAGGATCTGGCATGCGGGCTGCTCCACGGGTGAAGAGGCATATTCAATGGCTATCCTTTTGTATGAAGAAGGCCTTTATAAAAAAAGTAAAATTTATGCAACCGATATGAATATGGATGTGTTAGAAAAGGCCGAAAAGGGAATTTTTTCTTTTGAAAAAATGAAACAGTACACAAGCAATTATCAAAAAGCTGGGGGATTACATGCCTTTTCGGAATACTATACTGCTGATCAATACGGAGTTAAATTTAAACCTTTCTTAAGTGAAAATATTGTTTTTGCTAGGCATAATCTTGTAACAGATAGTTCCTTTAATGAATTTAACGTAATTATATGTAGGAACGTATTAATCTATTTTGATAAACAGCTACAAAATCAGGTCCATGGATTATTTCAAGAAAGTCTAAGTAGGTTTGGCGTCCTAGGCTTAGGTAGCAAAGAATCTATAAGGTTTTCTCCTTATATGGCATGTTACGAGGAAATAGATGCAGAAAACAAACTATATAAAAAGATAGATTAATGAAAAAAACTAAAGTGAGGATGTGCAATATGGAGAAGTACATCGAAAAAGTAAATGTGTTATTAGTAGATGATCGTCCAGAAAATTTGCTTGCTCTGGAAGCTGTATTAGGCGACCTAGATTACAATCTAATTAGAGCATATTCGGGAGAAGAGGCGCTAAAATGCTTATTAAAGGATGATTTTGCTGTAATTTTGTTAGATGTACAAATGCCTGGATTAAATGGTTTCGAGACAGCAAAAATTATTAAATCTAGACCGAAGACAAAGGATACTCCGATTATTTTTATTACAGCGATTAGTAAAGCCCCAGAAAATGTTTATACCGGGTATTCCGTTGGAGCGATAGATTATGTATTCAAACCATTTGAACCGGATGTCCTTAAATCTAAAATTGAAAGTTTTACTGCTATTCACCGAAACAAAAAAGGACTAGAAGAATATACGGAACTATTGCTTGAAAAAACACAGAGCTTAGAAAAAGCCAATCAAGATCTAATAGAAACTACGCTCAAATTAAAGAAGTCTGAGGCTTTGAATGGGATTATCAAAAATACCTCTATAGACGCGATGATTACATACAATGAATCATTTGAAATTTTAACAGTCAATCCCGCTACTAAGCAGATGTTTGGGTACGAAGAGGTAGATTTAATTGGGCAAAAGATTATGCAAATTATTCCTGCAGCAACCTTGGCGATAGAATTTGGACATGAATTTGGAAAAAGATTAGAAGTTACGGGTGTTCGGAGTGATTCTAGTAACTTTCCTGTGGAGGTTCAATTAGGGAATGCAACTATTGATAATCATAGTATATATGCATGTACTATTAGAGATATTAGTGAACTTAAAACTCAAATGAATGCTTTAGCTCATCAAGCTTTGCATGACTCACTAACTTCTCTTCCTAATCGCAATTTGTTATATGATCGATTGGAACAAGGAGTTAAAGCAGCGAAAAATGATCATAGCAATTTCTCTCTAATATTGATTGACTTGAATCACTTCAAAGTAATAAATGATACACTTGGTCATCACTTTGGAGATTTGTTACTTCAACAAGTTGGAAATAGACTGGTTGAAATTGTAAATGTAAAAGATACTGTAGCTCGTTTAGGCGGGGATGAATTTGCGCTTTATTTACCGACAGCAACGAAAGAACAGACGATAGATATAGCTAAGAAAGTAATACACACTATGGAACAACCTTTCATACTAGACGATCATGTTCTTTCTATTAGTTTGAGTCAAGGAATTGTCTTTTATCCAGACCATGGGGATAATGTGCAAACCCTAATGAAAAAAGCAGATATCTCGATGTATACCGCCAAGAAAAAGGATAGTGGCTACTGTATCTTTTCATCTGAACTAGACACGCATACAATAGAAGAGCTTAGTTTAGTAGGAAGTCTCAAAGAAGCAATAGAAAATGATAGGCTAGAGCTTCACTATCAACCACAGGTCGATATGAAAACAAAAAAAGTGACCGGTGTCGAAGTGCTATTGAGGTGGATTCATCCTACCTATGGATTTATACCGCCAGATCGGTTCATACCTATAGCAGAACAAAATGGCCTAATGAAAAAGCTGACAATCATGGTTCTCGAAAAAGCATTGCAGCAAAGTAAAAAGTGGTTAGAAGATGGATTAGAATTACAGATTTCGGTTAACCTATCCGCTTCAAATCTTCAAGATATGCAACTTTCAGATGACATACAAATTTTAATGAATAAATACAATATGAACCCTAAGACACTTACTTTGGAAATAACGGAAAGTTTTATTATGAGTAATCCAGCTAGAGCGAGAGGAATATTACAAAACTTATCCTCAATGGGTATAAACCTCTCAATAGATGACTTTGGTACAGGCTATTCTTCTTTAGCCTACTTAAAAAAGCTTCCAGTCAATGAAATAAAAGTGGATAAATCCTTTGTAATAGACATGTTAGATAGTAAAAGTGATGAAATAATCGTCAATACGGTTATCAATCTGGCCCATAACTTAGGACTTCAAGTAGTGGCGGAGGGTATAGAAAGTAAGGAAGTGTGGGATAATCTGCAAGCAATAAATTGTGATACAGCACAAGGTTACTATTTAAGCAAACCTGTGCCAGCTGAATCTTTTTATTTATGGTATATGAATCATAATGGAGTATTTGCAACATAAGGTGTTACCACATAAAGTGAAGTCTAAATGCTTATTATGTAGTGTAACAAAATTCGTTGATTCCAAGAAATAACAAAGTCTGCTTCAATTGAAGTAGATTTTGTTATTTTTGCGCATTGAAGTTTTCCTCAATCGGTACAAACAGTCCAACTTTTCCATGCTCATCATGATCTAAAGTGGCAAATACAACACCGATTACTTCTCCTTTATCGTCTATAACAGGACTTCCACTATTTCCTCTATATACGGGAGCTTCCATCATCATGACTGGGACATCCCAATCACTTAATTGATGAAAATCAATTAATGATCCCTCATTCGCAATGCTAGTAAATTTTAATGGATTTCCGATAAAGGTGATGTGATCGCCGAACTCATAAGACGGGTTTTCCGAAAGCTCTAAATAAGGCAAGTCCTTTTCATCCACTTGCAAAATTGCAAGATCAATATCTGGGTAAATCTCTATAACATCCGCGGTAAAGCGTCCTGCTTCTGGAAAACCAACTATTACGTTGTCGTTGTCCTCCACTACATGATAATTGGTAATAACCTTTCCTTCACTTGAAATAGAAAATCCAGTTCCTTTACTATCATCCGTTAAAACAACAACAACAGCCTCTTTATAATTAGCGATATCTTCCTGTGTTGATAACCTAGCGGAGGTCTTGATAAATTCAATGGCTGGAATGGAGTAAATTTGAAAAATCATCGCAAATGTATTGACGAATAAGGCGAAAGCAATTATCCAAAATATCCACCTTGGAAAAGGTCGCTTTAGTTTTGGTCTTGTTTTTTCTAACGCTTCTTTTTCAAGTGCCTCCCGTTGTGCTTCAAGAACTAGTAGCTGTAATTCTTCATCACTTATTTCTTCAAAATCATCGTCTGATTGTTTTTTATTCAAATCCACTTCATCACATCCCCCATCCAAGCATTTCTGTATTATCTATTATACCTAATTTTAAAATGAAATCATTTCCATTGAAATGTTTGTGAGAAGGGTTTAATATATAAACATAAGCTGCATTGTACGTATGGATATTAAGTTTTAACCTTTAAGCTGTAACAGGGAGTTTTATATAGAGCTGGAATGACACGCCTTATTCTCTTTTAGACAATAAGGACATGCAGGATAGTTTCTGCGAACACCCACTTTGAGGAGTGGTGGTTTAAAACTTTCTAATGAATGTACGGCAAAGGCGGCTTACTTAAAAAGTCTATTATAGCAACATTTATAGAGCACCCTTGCCAGGAATGGTAAGGGTGTTTTTTGGAAATATAAAAATGTAGCGTAAACACTGAGCTCGTGGGACTATATTATAGGGAAAGTATAGCTGATTTCCGTTTCAGGTGGACGCGTTCCGCAGGGTGAGCGATGAACCAGCACCGTCCCTTCGGGTGCGTTGTGATGTTTCATCTGTCTCACTGATCCTGCTGGAGTCGCCACCTTCCACTACAATGAGAGTGTAGTACTTCCTATAAGAGGTAGCATAGCTTATCGCTTAGATGATAAGATTGGTTGAATTTTAGAGGGTGATAAATAATTTGTAATCGCTTTTGAATTACAAATAAGTTTTGCCAATGATAAAGGCAAAAAGCAGACTTTCTATTATACTAGTGGAAATAAATGGGGATAATAAGTGTTTGTTAAATAAAGAAGTGAAATAGTGAACGAAATTGTATCTTCGCGAGCTTACTCTATCAAAAGGAAATTAACTCATCTACAGTTATCAGAAAATTAAAAATTCAATCGGTAAAAATATTGCGAAATGTCAGTCCAAAACTCTTCGAAAACGATTGAAACAGTTTTACTTTAAAGCACTTTCGTGGTGAATGACGATTATTTTTTTTTAAAGATTCACTTTTACAATAGTAGTGTTTTCATTGTTCATGACCTTAGCGAATTGGTTTTTGTATAAAAAAACAAGTAGGCTTTAACCCACTTGCGCTCAACTATTTATTAATTGTTTGGAAACACTCCAATGCTTAGATGGAATTATATTTTGGTTTAACTGTTTCACAAACTTCAATGCTACATCTTTATCCGAAAAAGTTTTATCCAATTGGCTATTTGAAGATTTTAAAACCTCTGTTGCTCCATTTATATTTCGTGTGATAACGAACATGGTACAACTCCTAGTTACGACTTCAACAATTTTATTGTTGTATAATGATTATCTCATTAAGAGAACTTAAAGTATGCAATATATGGAATTTGTAATTCATTTGTAATGAAAATCATAGCTATGAAACATTTAAAGTTGTTGGATCGTAATAAGTGCTTAGTAATAAATTTTAGAAACATGTAATGCGTAAGGGGAAATTAATAGTTACAACGTAAGAGCGTTCCAATTGGAGCGTTTTTTTTTTTTTATATTTTATTAAACAGAGAAATATTGAGATGTGGAATGACGTTGTGGAGGCTAATAAGTGGATATTTGGAAAGATGTATTTAATAAAGACGTTCTGATACACCAAATAAGAGACAAACGGCTAATAGATGGCCGTGATATTATAATTTGAAAGAAGGCGTAAGGAAATTAAAGGCGGTACCAAATGGAAAAGACGAGCGAGCGTCAATTCTTTTATTGTTGTTGTCGGTGGAGCAATAGCAGTGTTTTTTGCAGTATTACGATTAACTACCGTTTATGAATATCAACTTCGTTAGCAAAACTATCCATTTTGGGAGACTTTATTTGGTTTTGTAGGATTGATAAGTTAATAACTCATGTCTAATAGATTTGGCTGAATATAATAACTATGTGGATGCATTTATGTTAGTTTTGCTTGCTGGGTGAGTAGTTGCAAATCCAACGACAAAGGGATTATCTGATAGTGAACAAGCATTAAATTATAATAAACCAAAGAAGAAATGAGGTGAGATTATGGTAGTATCAGTAGATATATTAATAGATCGGTCTGTCAATCGCATTGGAGCTGTTCATCCTTCATTGAAGGAATATACTATTGAATTAATTAAGCGTTGTTACAATGAAGGTATTAAAATCCAAATATCATCTGGATTCCGTTCAAATGAGGAACAAGCCTATATTTATGGTCAAGGTAGACCGAATTATATTTGGAATGGCAAAAAGTATGGTTCAAAAGGAAGTATCGTTTCGAACGCAATGCCGGGAACGTCCGTCCACAATTATGGGCTAGCTATCGATTATTTTTTAGTTAGTGATGATGGTAATAAATCATTGTGGACGGTCAACGATAAATGGAGGCGTGTTGCAGCTATCGCTAAATCAATGGGCTTTGAATGGGGTGGAGATTGGAAGAGTTTTGAAGACTATCCTCATTTGCAATACACCACAGGATTAACAATTGCTCAGTTGAGAGCTGGTCATAGACCTGTATTTTTACCGTTAAAAGCACTTGAGAGTGTTCCAGATGATAAAATTATGTGGGGTAAAACAGAGTTAGTAAAAGGTCAAATAGGTAAAGTAACTATCTTAAAGCGTATTAACCTGTGGCAAGATAACCCACATGAAAATGGACGACTTCAAATGGTTCGTGTACTGAATCCCGGTGAAGAATATCGAGTTTACCGATATCGGGAAGATCATGGTGGTCAATATAATGTTGGCAGCGGTATGTGGGTTACTAAGATGGACGGGTATATTAAGTATGAAACACCATCCAAAGCGATGTTAGCAAAATTAAATAGTAAATGATTCTATAGCCCCGCTAATTAATTTAACGGGGCTTTTTTATTGAATGAAATTAAATGAATTGTTAGAATATTATTATTCCTAATTGGTGCATTAGAAAAATTATTGTGGAGCTAAGGTAACCCTATGTTCTTGTTGTACTAAAGGGACTGTTTACTTTAAGAAGCTGCTGAGTGTTAAATGTATTAGGATTTAATATGTTGACATTGAGATTTCTTATATGATATTATTATCTCGAATTAAAGATATATTAATTAAAGGTAATATTGAAGAGAATTAAACGACTGAATTACTCGGAAATTGAACATCATGCAAAGAGGGTATGAATTTTTTTAACTAAATACCTCGGATTCAAGACTTAATTGTAAAAAAGGATTGTACTTGTATTAACGATTACAGGTAATTGTAAGGAGGTGAAAAAAGAAAAAATGGGTTTATTAAATAAATTATTTGGAACACAAGGACAACAACAAGAGGAGGAAAAAACAATGACAAAGTCAAATATAGGCATTATTTTAGGATCAACACGTGAAGGACGTGTAAGTCCACAAGTAGGAGCATGGGTAAAAGAATTAGCAGATAAACGTGGGGATGCAAACTACACTATTATCGATATCGCAGAATATAAATTACCACTTTTAGGTGAAGCTGGCGGCGATGCATCAGGTGCAGCAGCGTGGTCAGAAATCATTTCTAAACAAGACGGATTCGTATTCATCGTTCAAGAATACAATCACTCTATAACCGGTGCACTAAAAAATGCATTAGATTACTTACGTGAAGAGTGGAACAACAAAGCGGCAGGTATCGTATCTTATGGTTCTGTAGGTGGAGCGCGTGCAACAGAACATTTACGTGGTATTTTAAGTGAGTTATTAGTAGCGCATGTCCGTGTACACCCAGCATTATCCCTATTTACTGACTTTGAAAACGGTACAGATTTCAAACCAGCTGCAGTACAAGCAGATTCAGTGAACCAAATGTTAGACCAAGTGATTCCGTGGACAACTGCATTAAATACTATACGTAAATAATTTTAACTTAATGCAGCAAATTTTTTTGCGAAAGTTGTGCAAGAGCAGAAGGATGCCGCGTCCTGCGGCAATCCCTAACCGTTTAACATCCTGTTGATTTAAGGCCTCGAGCTTGATAAAAATTTGGAAGTATTACGCCGAGGTGTAAGTATTTAAATTTCTATAATTCACAAAATGTGCATTAGCACATGCACATTTTGTTTTTTTATAAATAAATTTTGAGCAAAATACTATCAAGTAGATTGAAGGTTTTGTTCAGAATTTATAAAGAAAGGGAGGAACGATAATGAACAATATAGCAGGACATCATCATATTTCTATGATTACGAAAAAAGGACAACAAAACAATCAGTTTTACCAAAATGTCCTCGGACTTCGTAGAGTGAAAAAAACGGTCAATCAAGATGATCCGAGCATGTATCATCTGTTTTATGGGGATTTAACTGGAAGTGCTGGGACAGAACTATCCTTTTTTGAAATCCCAATGGTGGGAAGCACAAAGAGAGGGACGAACGCTATAACACAAATCGGGTTACTAGTGCCGTCGTATGACAGCTTACTATATTGGAAGAAAAGATTTGAAGTACTCGATGTGAAGCATGGGGAGCTAACTATGTATGCAGGACGTGATGCACTTCATTTTGAGGATTGCGAAGGCTTACGACTAGTCCTTTTAAATAATAGTGGCGATGAGGTACCAGCATTTTGGCGGTCTTGGGGTGATTCAGTTGTTTTAGAGGAACATCGTATTCTTGGAATTGGTGCTGTAGAAATGACTGTGCAATCGCTTGATAGCCTAGCGAATACATTAGAAAACCTATTTGGGTATGTACTTGCATCGCATATGGGAAACAAAGCTATTTATCAATCTGTGAAAGGGCAGGCTTTTGGTGAAATTGTCATTGTGGAGCAAGACGGTCCTAAAGAAAAACCTGGAAAAGGCAGTGTACATCATATAGCTATCCGTGTAAAAGATGGCAAGGAGCTAAGAGAGTGGCACCAGCGTATTCGAGACTTTGGTTTTGAGGTGATGAAAATTACAGACCGTTACTATTTTGAGAGTTTATATTTTAGAGAAGAAAATGGCATTTTATTTGAGTTGGCGACAGAAGGACCGGGCTTTACAGTGGACTCTACCATTGAATCACTAGGTAAAGAGTTAGACCTACCTCCATTTTTGGAAGTTAAGCGCGCGGAAATCGAGGAGAAATTAGAACCGATTGAGTGAAGGTAGGGGAAATAGACATCTGCAAGTAACTTTTAAAAGAAGTGAAAATGACAGAAAGTGATTTAAAACCAATTTGTGAAGATTTAAAGCTTACAGGTGGTCACCATAGCCAGTCGATGAATTTGAGAAATTTATCAAATAGGAGGAAATAATGATGAAAAAACATACTGCGGGAATTCACCATATTACAGCTATCGTTGGTCATCCACAAGAAAATATTGATTTTTATGCAGGGGTATTAGGTTTACGTTTAGTCAAACAAACTGTGAATTTCGATGATCCAGGAACATATCACTTGTACTTTGGAGATGGTGGGGGGAAACCTGGTACAATTATTACTTTTTTCCCTTGGGTAAATGCTTATCAGGGACAAATTGGAGACGGTCAAGTTGGAGTTACAACATATGTAGTACCTACAGGATCATTTAACTTTTGGGTAAACCGTTTGGCAACGAATGCAATTCCGTTTAAAAAAGCAGAGCGTTTTGGAGAACGAGTGATTCAGTTTGATGATCCGCATGGCTTACACCTAGAACTTGTCGAACGTGCAGAAGGTGAACAAAATAACTGGAATTTTGGTGGAGTAACACCAGAAGTTGCGATTAAAGGCTTTGGTGGTGCAACACTTTACTCAAGCAGACCTGAAGAAACGGCTAAAACATTAACTGATGTAATGGGGCTTGAATTAGTTGGAACTGAAGGTGATTATACACGCTTTAAAGCTTCAGCAGATATCGGCAACATTATAGATTTAAAAATGGTAACAGGTGTAAGCGGTTCGATGGGTGTTGGTACCGTTCATCATATCGCATGGCGTGCACAAGATGATGCAGATCATGTTGAATGGCAACAACATACCATGAATAGTGGTAAACATGTAACAGAGTTAAAGGATCGTAACTATTTTAACGCATTGTATTTCCGTGAATCCGGAGAGATTTTGTTTGAAATTGCAACAGATCCTCCAGGGTTTGCACATGATGAATCGCTGGAAACGATGGGGACTCAATTGATGTTACCAGCACAATTTGAGCAACACCGTGAGCGATTAGTAAGCTCGCTTATTCCAATTCAAGTTCGTCCAATCGACTAAGGAAGGGGAAGAAGAAATGATTTCTATTGACCCAAAACAAAATAGTGAGAGAGATAACTATAAACTTTTAATTGGTTCTATTATTCCTAGACCCATTGCTTTTGTTACAACACAGTCTGAAGATGAGATTGTTAATGGGGCCCCGTTTAGCTATTTCAATATTGTTTCATCCAATCCGCCAATGGTGTCACTTGCTATCCAAAGGCCAGGAGGAAGAGTGAAAGATACTGCTCGCAATATTTATGGCAACCAACAATTTGTTGTCCATATTGTGGATGATGAGAATGTAGCTAAAATTAATGAAACAGCAGCATCATTACCAGCAGCGGTAAGTGAAATCGAATTGGCGAACCTAACGCTCGTACCGAGTGAATATATTTCTGTACCAGGTGTAAAGGAAGCGAAAGTACGAATGGAATGTAGACTAATACAAGCAATTCCTTTAGGTGGAGAAGAGCCAGGAAGTGATTTATTCATTGGAGAAGTAGTTCGATTTCATATAGATGAAGCAATTTATGAAAATGGGAGGATTGATCCAAAGGGATTAAATGCTATCAGCCGCCTAGCAGGATCTAGTTATGCAACCATTGGTGATATTTTTTCAATTGAAAGACCTAAATAGTGAGTTTAATTAAAGCTTGTTACAGCACTCTTGCCAAATTGGTAAGGGTGTTTTTATATGCATTCACTCTGTAAAAAGAATGAATTGTAAATTACTTTACAAATTCAAATAAGTGTTATTTAATTAATTAGGTTAACTAACTAATTTTCATGATAATAAAGGAGGGGTTTATATGAATTCGATGTTTGCTAAATTTAAAATTCTTCAACGACCTTATGCGAATGGTCTTCAGGAAGTGTTGAGTCCTTTTCAAATGTCAGAAGCCCAGTGGGGATTAATAAGATACATTTATGAAGTTGGTCCTGCGACAAATTCAGAAATTGCCCTGTATTGGAGTGTTGAGAAGCCTTCTGTCACAGCACTTGCGCAGAAGCTTATTGATCAACAATTAATATACGTAGTTTACGGAACAGATAAACGAAAAAAAGTAATGCATTTAACGGAGAACGGTATAGCTAAATATCAACAATTAAAAGAAGCGGTTCATACTTTCCAATCTTCGCTTTTAGAAGGCATTACTAAAGAAGAATGTGAGATTGTGGAAAAGGTTTTAGAAAAATTGCAACAAAATATTAGGAAGTAGTGGTAGTTTATGAACAAAGAAAAACTTTGGACGAAGGAATTTACAATCGTTTCAACTATAAATTTTTTAGCAACATTAGTATATTTTTTATTATTGGTAACAATCGCATCTTATGCAACAACGGAATTTGGAGCCTCTACTAGTACGGCGGGCTTAGTATCAAGTATTTTTATTATTGGCTCATTGTTGGGTAGACTTGGTGCTGGACGTTTTATCGGACAAAAAGGGCCGATTAAAGTATTGTGGCTAGGTTTAACTTTCTTTGCCATTACATCGGCACTTTACTTCTTGGCGAACAGTATTCCACTGCTGTTAATCAACAGATTAGCGCAAGGGATTGCAGTAGGAATTATTGGTACTGCAACGGGTACTATTGTGGCTCATATATTGCCAAGTGCGCGTAAAGGAGAGGGGATTGGCTATTTTAGTTTAAGTGCTATATTAGCAACAGCTGTTGGTCCCTTTATAGGGATTCTACTGATGAATATGGACAGTGGCTTCACGATCATGTTTGTGATGAACCTATTTTTGTCGCTCATATGTATGCTATTCTTAGCAGCTGTAAAACTAAAATTAGCTCCAATTAAACAACCAGAACAAACAGAAGTAAAAAGCTCAATTTTATCTCAATTTATCGAACCGAAAGCAGTGCCTATTTCTTTTATTGCATTGATCATCGGTTTTAGTTATTCAGGCGTTATGACCTTTTTGTCTTTTTATGCGGAGTCTATTAATCTAGTTAGTGCAGCTAGTTATTTCTTTTTAGTCTATGCTGTTGTTATTATTTTCTCTCGTCCATTTACAGGTAAAATAATGGATTCTAGAGGTGCAAACGTTATTGTCTACCCATGCATAGTTATATTTGCTATCGGGATGTTTTTCTTTAGCCAAGCTTCGGCAGGTTGGATGTTACTTCTTGCAGCAGCATTTATAGGGTTTGGTTATGGTAACTTTAATTCAGTTGCACAAACGATCGCAGTTAAAGTAACAGAGCCACATCGTTTCGGTTTAGCTACTGCAACCTATTTTATACTATTCGATTTGGGTTTAGGCATAGGCCCATACGTTTTAGGCTTTATCGTACCCGAGACGGGATACCGTACAATATTTGTAGCAATGGTTGTAGTAATTATACTTTGTATTCCTCTATACTATTTAATGCATGGTAGAAAAGATAAGGAATTAATGAAAACTGCATAATAACCTGGTAACAAAAAAGTAAAAACAATATAAAATGCCTAACGAAATATCATATTCGTTAGGCATTTTACTATTTAAGAAGTTGTTTGCAATTCTAAATTTCCATTCCCATTGATTTCTTTCATTCTCAAACTTTCGACAGGGAAGATAAATGTCCAAGGCATACTGGTTTTAGGTTTAATAATTAACTTAGGAACAGTAAAAGTGTGTTCTGCAATAATTGTTTCCTTTTCTATATATGCAATTTTTTGTTTCTGAAAAATTTGCTCAATATCTGCAAAGTTATGAATCAAGACAGTAACTAATATCTCTCCTTTATAATTCAGAGCTTCCCAAATGGGTACCAACCGAATAATTTGTCCATCTATCATATTACTATCTTGAAAAATTTCTGTTATTAGCTCTCTATCTTTGATAGCAATAGTTTTTTCCCACGAAGATTCAAATTGTAAAGTTTGCATTCCATAATTCCTCCAATTTAATCTCTTTTAACCATACCAATAAACTTCATAGAATAAAATCCTTTAACTTTTTAGCTATGATATATAGTAGAAGACAACTTTGTTCCATTCAACAAATTGGAAACTAACTAATTTAGAAACTAATTCTAAAGTTATGGTAAAAGGTTAGGTTAATAGTGAAAATGTACTTCCTATTTTAAATGAAGCAAAATAATGAGTTTTTTAATGAAAAACGTTGAAAAATACTGGTTTAACTTCATTTTTAAGTATATATTTATTAGTTAGTAAGGACTACTTTAAAATATCGGTAAATTTCGTGGGCTACTCACATAAATTGGAAGTAGGGATAATTGTTTATTTATTCTAAAAGTACAAAAAACGTCTATTAATAAACAAAAAAGTATCATTTGTATATTTCTTAGTAGTACCAACGGTTCTTTTGAAACTTTTCTAATAATATAATTCTGCGAGTAGAGACTATTAACCTATTAAAAAAATGTTAAAAATAGTTTATATTTATTATTTTTGAATATTCGGATAATTGTCGACAGATTTCGACAGAATTTTATATGAACTTCGTCTATTGTTATAGATACACCTAGAGAGATTTAGATTGTCACCATTGATTCTATTTACCAAAATTTTTTGGGAAGGAGGATAAGGTGTTTTTTTATGGCCTTTTGTAAGTTTTATTGGTAAAAAATCTTTGAAAAATTTAGGGAGGAATGAAATTGAGGAAGAAAAAAAGTCAAACTAAAGTTCTTAGTGTTGTAGCTAGCGTACTTATGACATTTTCACTTGTTGCGCCAAACGTAGTTAGTGCGGAAACAGCAAACAAACTTCACCAATCATTCAGAGATTCAAGCTCTAGTTCTATTTCAGCAAAGGACAAGCTAAATAGTCGGTTACTGGAAAGCTTCAAAAGCGATGATAAAGTTACATTTCTAATAAAATTCAAGGAAAAAGCAGATTCTTTACAAGTAGCGGAGAATGCAAGAAAGAATGCTGAAAAGGCAAACTTATCTTCTCACAATGCTAAGCTAATCCAACGATCTGCTGTTGTATCGGAACTGAAATCCACTTCCTTGGAGTCTCAGCAAACCGTTACAGATTTTCTAGAGCAAGAAGTTGATAAAGGCAATGCAAAAGATATTGAATCCTACTATATAGTAAACGGTATGTCTGTTACAGCGACGAAAGAGGTTGCTGAAAAATTGACTACATTCCCAGAGGTAGAAAAAATTTTACCAAATGAAACCCGTCAATTATTTACTACAAAAACAGAGAATGCAGTTGTACCCAAAGCAGAAACTGCAAATGTAGAATGGAACGTGGAACGGGTCAAAGCTCCAGAAGTGTGGGAGATGGGAATTGACGGAGCAGGAACAGTAGTAGCAAGTATTGATACAGGTGTTCAATGGGATCATCCTGCTTTAAAAGAAAAGTACCGTGGCTATAATAAGGCGAGTGGCGCAGTTTCTCATGACTATAACTGGTTTGATGCAACAGCAGGGCAGGCTACACCATATGATGACCAAGGACATGGAACACATGTAACGGGAACAATGGTTGGTAGTGAACCTAATGGCGCGAACCAAGTCGGGGTAGCACCAGGAGCTAAATATATTGCTGTTAAAGCATTTACCGCAAGCGGGGGGTCAGATACTGACTTACTCGAAGCAGCTGAATGGATTTTAGCTCCAACTGATGCAGAAGGTAATGCACGAGTTGATATGGCACCTGATGTAGTGAATAACTCATGGGGTGGCGGAGCAGGACTTGATGAGTGGTACCGTGATGTTGTAGTAAACTGGCGTGCAGCAGAGATCTTCCCAGAATTCTCTGCAGGGAATACTACCCTTACAAATCCTGGTGGAGCAGGTTCTGTAGCAGCACCAGCTAATTATCCAGAATCTTTTGCAACAGGAGCGACGGATATTAATAACACTGTAGCGAATTTCTCGTTACGTGGACCATCCCCGTATGCAGAAACTAAGCCGGATATATCTGCACCTGGTGTGAATATCCGTTCATCTGTACCTGGAGGAATCTATGAAGGTGGTTGGAATGGTACATCGATGGCAGGACCAGCTGTAGCAGGTGTAGCAGCATTGCTGAGACAAGTGGATGCTGACCTAACTGTAAATGAGATGGAAGAGATTCTCCTAAACACTGCAAATCCTTTGACAGATTCGGAGTATACAACGGTTCCGAATCACGGATATGGTCATGGTTTAGTAGATGCATATGAAGCAGTGGCGTCTATTATTACAGGTCTTGGAACGTTAAAAGGACAAGTTTCACAGCAAGGTGATGATACAGAGGCTCCAGTATTTGAACATACTGCTCCTAATGAGACGTATGAAGGAATGGATTTACCTCTAACAATCTCCGTTACTGATAACATCAGTGTTTCATCAGTTGGCTTAAACTATAAAGATGCAGATGGTGCATGGCAATCAATTGAAGCTGGGCGCACATCTGGAGATTATACGGATGGTGAATATACTGTAGTAGTACCTGGAGAATTAATAACAGGGGAATCTTTTACTTACAAATGGACGATAAATGACTTTGGGAATAATGAAGTAGTAAGCGAAGAATACGAGATTCAAGTGAATCCAGGAATCACAGTTGGTTATTCAGAAGATTTTGAAGCAACTCCTATTGGATGGACTTCTTTCGGAGAGAAAAATAGCTGGGAATGGGGTACTCCAACTGCGGGTCCAGAAAATGCAGCGTCTGGAGAAAAAGTCTATGCTACCAATTTAGATGGACCTTATGAAAGCTCTATGAATGCTACGCTTGTTATGCCTCCAGTAGACTTGCCAGAAGGGAATTCATACCTCCAATTCAAGCAATGGCATGAATTCGAACAATCTTCAGCAGGAAGAGCGTATGATTATGGAAATGTTTTCATTTCTACTGATCAGGTAGAATGGACACAATTATTGACGGTTCAAGGTACATCTGCTGGCTGGATTGAAGCAGAAGTTGATCTATCGGCATATGCAGGTCAACGTATATATATCGGATTCAATGCTTTCTCAGATGGAAGTGTTGTGAAAAATGGCTGGTATCTTGATGACGTTAATTTAGCAGACGTTTCTCAAACTGGGAAAGTATCTAAAGGAAATAGTGCAAAACAAAGTAATAACGGCAGTAAAGCTGGAAATAGTGGTAGCAAAGCAAACAAAGACAATAATAAAGAAACAGACAAAAAGTCATTTAAAGAAGCAATAGACCCTAAAACAATTAGACCTGTAATGTCTGTTAAAGAAGCACCTCCAGTGGTAGATACAATTGTTAATCCAACACTTTTACCATTAGGTGCTCAGGTAAGCGTATTAGAATCTGGCCGCTCGGTTTATTCGAACCCAGCAGATGGTTCGTATTCACTTACTCATGGTGCGGGTACTTTTACTACTAAAGCAGAAGCTTACGGATTTGAGTCGGAAGAAAAATCTGTAACTATTGAAGCAGATGGTGTTACAACTGCTAATTTTACGTTAATGGAAATGGCAGAAAATATGGTAAGTGGTGTAATTACTGATCAATCGACGGGAGAGGGGATTGAAGGAGCAACCATTATCCTGGTCGAGGATGCAAATGTAACGCCTGTATTAACGGATGCATCTGGTAATTACTCATTGACTGCATATGAGGGAGAATACACTCTTAAAATAATCGCTCGAGGTTATCATAGTCAAGAAGTGTCGATCACAATCGGTTCGGATGCGACTACACAAAATATTGCATTAGAACCTTTCTACACATATCCAGGTGGAGAAATTGGATATGATGATGGAACAGCGGAAAATGCACGGGCATTCAATGCAGCAGGCAACGCTTGGGCTGTGAAAATGTCACTTCCTGAAGGCAAAGAGAATGGAATTGTTACAGATGGAGTTTTCCGTTTCTGGGATACAGAATGGCCAATTCCAGGTGGTACGGAGTTTGCTGTAGAGGTTTGGGATGCTAAGGGTGCAGATGGAACACCTGGTAAAAAACTAGCTGGTCCTATTGATGCAACAGCGCTTCGTAATGGCGAGTGGACTGTAGTTGATCTTACGGAACACAATATTACAGTGAATGGTGACTTCTATATGGTATATCGTCAAACCGTAGCAAATCCTAATTCACCTGGACTTGCAACTGATGAAAACGGAGTAAATGCAGAAAGAAGTTATCAAGGTGTATCCGGAGCATGGTCACCATCTCCTGCAGCAGAAGGGAATTATATGATTCGTGCTCGTGTTAGCTATGAAGTATCGGGTCCGGTTATAACTTCACCAGAAGCTGGTTTAATAACAAATGAAAAGCAGTTTAATGTAGAAGGAACTGCTTCACCTACAACTACAATTGAATTAAAACAAAATGGAGAAGATGCGGGTTCAGTAGTAGTCGGAGAGGACGGGAAGTTCTCAATTGCAACTGAATTAACAGAAGGATCCAATGAGTTTGTAGCAGTTTCCGTATTGGATGACCGAGTAACAGGGCAATCTGAACCAGTTACAGTAGTTTTGGATACTGTTAAGCCAGAACTAACTATCGATAACCCAGTAGACGGAGAAAAAATAAATCGTGAAACTGTAACTGTTCAAGGTACTATTACAGATGAAAATATAGATTTCGTTCATGTTAATGGTCAAGCTGCAACAGTATCAGACGGTAAATACTCTAAACGAATTCTTCTAGATGAAGGCATCAATAAAATCGTAGTGGAGGCTCGTGATAAAGCTGGTAATAGTGAATCGAAAACAGTCACTGTTACAGCAGATTACAACGCTCCGGAAATTACTAATCTGAAGCCAGAAAATGATCTTTATTTGGCAACAGGAAGAAGTGTTAAAATTGAATTTGATAGTAATCCAGGATTAAAAACTTCATTTGTCATCCATATGCCACTAACTAATGTAGGACAAGTAAACAATGCAACTGAGCTACCTATGATGGAACAGGGTGCAGGTCATTACGTTGGTTACTGGACAGTACCTGCTGATACTGTTGCAAATGGAGCAGTTATCGAGGTCAAAGTGGTAGATGAATTTGGAAATGAAACACGTCAAAAGGCTGAAGGTAAACTGTTTGTCAATGTTCCAGCACCAACGGAACAACCTAAAGAAGATGAGACGGAAGTAAAAGATGAAGCACCAAT
The DNA here is from genome assembly GCF_038003165.1 of Psychrobacillus sp. FSL K6-2365. Classification (NCBI taxonomy): domain Bacteria; kingdom Bacillati; phylum Bacillota; class Bacilli; order Caryophanales; family Bacillaceae; genus Psychrobacillus; species Psychrobacillus sp. FSL K6-2365. The sequence goes on from NZ_JBBOOO010000001.1 coordinate 478,123, forward strand.
AAAGGATTTAGAAGAATAGAATTATAGTAAAAATGCCAAAGAGGAAAATATCCTCTTTGGCATTTTTTTATATGGCCAAAAACCTAAACATCACTTATGGAAGTTTCACTTTATTGAAGCATATGATGGTGTAAAAGGAGTGTAAACTTGAATGAGTATGTAAATGTGCTATTAAATTTTCTGCCTCCAACTGCAACAATCCTGGAATTGTCAGGACTTCCTAATAATCCAGCAGTGTTATTAGCGGATATTGATGGTGATCAGAAAAATGAATTAATCGGAGCATACAAATATAAAGATCAAAATTTCCTAGTTATACTAAAAAATATCCATAACCAGTGGCTGCCTTTAATACATATAAAAGGAAACGGATATGGAATTTCAAGTCTAATGGCGGTACCAATTACAACTAATTGGGTGAATACACTTATTGTTGGCTGGCAGATAGGTAGCGAATGGTCCAAGTTGGATTTGTTGCAATGGGTGGACGGTGAAATTATTCGATTACCTACTTCCAATATAGCTTATAGTAAATTGGAAGTGGAAGACATGCCTGGACTATACGGTCCTGATGGTCAATACGAACTCGCGATTTGGGTCCATGATACAGGAGAGGCATACAAAGTAGATGTATATCGTTTTGAAGAAAATAAGCTAGTTTTAGCGAAGGATGTATATCCGTATTACTTTAAGAGAGTTGAGGATTATTATGAAAGACTGCTACAATCCAATGATTTCTCCTACTATTGGTATTATTTAGCTGAAGCGCAAAAGAAGGCAGGGGATTTAGAGCAGTTTATGATTTCTATTAATAAGGCTTTGGCTTTCAGTGAACCGTATCCATCTTTGGAATTTTTGTTAAATATGAGGCGACAAGTGTTAGAGATCATGCAAAATAATAATCATAAAAATGATGAGATTATTGTGTATTCCAGAGGTGATTTGACAGGGGATGGCTTTTTAGACACAGTTTACCTAACTGGGGAGAAGACTGAAGGGAGTCCGTTTTGGCAAAACATCTCTTTAAATGTTTTGTATCAACATGAAAATACGTTAGAGAGAATTTATCTGAAACAAAGTGCTGGATATAATCCGACCATTTTTCTTGGTGACTTTACTGGTGACCAAGTGGATGACATTTTAGTTGTTATAGATACTGGAGGGAGTGGAGGGACAATTTATGCATTTGTCTTTTCCTATACTAATGGAAATATACAACAAATCTTTGACGTGGAAGAGTTCAATGAAACCTCCAAATATGAAGTAGATTATGATAATTACTACCAAGTCAATGTAGTTAGCTCTTATCCAAGTAAGCAATATAAATTGGACTTAACATATAAAGGAAAAGAATATTTATCGGAAATTTATGATGAAGATGGAATTCTAAAAGAACCGATAAAAGGCTGGGTTGATCCTGTCGGTGGCTTGTATCCTATTGACTTTGCTCGGGACGGTACTTATGAACTGATGGCTTTTCAACAAATTGCAGGAAGATATCATGCAGATGGATTAGGGTATGTTCAAACAGTACTGAAATGGGATGGACGGAAATTTATCTCTGATAGGCAGAATGTTTCCATCATTGGTGAGGATAATTCCACCAAATAATAGAGGCTATAATACTTAAAACTTTTTAAGCGAATTTGATAAGGTTTACCTTACTAAAAGTAACTGTGATTTTTCAGAAATATAGAAACAGCACCGTTCCAGAGTGTTTGGAAGGGGCTGTTTTTGTAAGAAACATGTATAAATCGTTATAAATAAATCAAAAAAGTAAAGTCATAGTTCATCAAAACCTAAGTTTTCAGGTTCTAAGGGTAAATCTTCTTCAGCCGACAGCATATTGGTAGAAGGAATATCAAGACTTACTCCTTCAAATTTAAAGCTATCTGTCCAAACTTTACCTGAGCCAATGAGTAAAATTCCAAAATGAATCGAGGCACTTTCCTCTGGCACATCTAATACAATCGCATAATAATTCCAATCCGTTGTGCCGTGGATAGCCCGATTATCCATATTATCGAATTGCAGCATATCCCCGACATGATTATCTATTCGACACCATGCACCACATTTTATAACTTCTTCTGTCTTTATAAAGCAAGAAAGTTTAATACGTTTTCCTTGCCACTGTTTAGCGGAAAAACTTTGCATCATTGTGCCAAATTGTCCTTCAGCAATAGGTAATCTTGAAGCTAAATAACCCGATTTTGTACCTGAATGGAACACGTGGCTGTCCGTCCTCATTTCATAACCTTCTGGATTAGAACCACTTAAAACCCATCCCTTTATTTCGTTTGATACTGCCATTTGTCCATCCTCCGTTTTTTGTAATGTACGCATCATTGTCCTATATTTACCAGGTGGCATTTTGTATGAATCTTTAAATGATCTCGTAAATGCTTCTTGTGATTGGAAATGAAGCTCCACTGAAATTTGAATGATACTTAAATCGGAATGTAGTAAAAATTGGGCAGCCATTGCGAGTCTTCGCTTTCTTATATATTCACCAATAGTCATACCTGTTTCTTTTTTAAAAGCACGCGTCGAATGAAATTTTGAATAACCGATTTTCATTGCATAATCTTCTAATTTCCATTCATCCATTAAATGTTCTTCTAGTACATTCACAACATCCATCACCATCTTGCTATACATATGCTCACCTCATGTATTAGTTTATACGTTAACTAAATAATTTTTTTGATATATATTGCTTTTTTATTTATAAATTTACTATTTTAGTTCACAGAAAAGACAATAATAATTGACAACTTTGTGAACGTAGTGAATAATATAAGTATGAAGGGGTGTTACAATATGGAATCATACGTAAAAATGTTGCACGCTACCAAAATGGTCGGGGCTACTTTATTAACAATAGGAATTGCTATCTTTTTATACGGAGCATTAATTAGTGAGTTGAGCACAGTTATAGGCGTTGGAATAGGTGTAGTGATGGGAGCAGTATTTATATTCCTGATTGGAATGATATTAGTGGCTTCAGAAGAAATGATTTTAAACTCTAATAAATACAAAAAAGAGAGCGCTTAATAACGCTCTCTTTTTTGTATTATAAATAGCTATAATATAAAAAAGGGAGGATCATGACTAATCTATAGTCACGTTCCTCCTTTTTATGTCTGTTTTTACATATCCCAAACTAATACAAGTAGCGTACCGAAAATGGTAATTAAAGCAATGAGTAGAGCGTAGTAGATATTGAGATAAATAGAACCTTTATCTTTAGTCTCTCCAGCATGCATAAAGACAACTACTTGTAGTCCCGCTTGAACAAAAGCAGTTATTAGAAGTACTGTCATTCCTACTGTGTAGGACATATCTGTAAAATAAACTAAAAGCGCTATGACTGTTAGGATTAACGAAAATGCAAAGCCCATTACTTGTTTAATAGGGAATAATTCTTTCATATTACATCATTCCTTTCAAGTAGATGAAGCTGAAGATGAAAATCCAAATAATGTCTAGGAAATGCCAATAAAGTGAGAAAATAAATGATTTATTTGCTGTTTCCGGGGTCAACCCGCGTTTTTTAATCTGAATAAGGATAAATAATCCCCAGAAAAATCCTAATGTCACATGCAAACCATGCGTTCCTAAGGTCGTCAGCAAAGCAGCTGTAAATGCACTAGTTTGTAGTCCTGCACCAACATGTACATAATGTGTGAATTCGTAGATTTCGAAGCCTAAGAATGCTGCTCCTAAAATCAGTGTGACGATAAAGAATCCCATTGTTGCCTTTTTCTTATTCAATCGCATGGCATGAATAGCAAGCCCAATTGTAAAGCTACTTGCTAAAAGTAAAATGGTTTCCACAAGCACTGGGGCTATTTCAAAAATGTCAGCACCAGTTGGTCCGTTGCCAGTACGATTCTCTAATGTGAAATATGCAGTGAAAAGTGTTGCGAAAAGCATAATTTCTGCACCTATGAAAATCCAAAAACCTAGGATCTTCAGGTTATTTTCTTCCGTACTATATTCTAGTGGAAGCGAGTTATCTACCTTCATTTTTTAGCACCTCGCAATCTTGTTTCTGTTTCTTTAATTTCTTCGACAGAAATATATCTTCCATGGTCTTTCTCAAATGAACGGTAAGCTAAACAACCTAGAATACCGATTAATGTGATGATTGCTAGTGGCCATATGCTAAAAATCATGGCAAATCCAAACACAAAGAAAATACAACTCATGATAAATGGTAAACCACTGTTATTTGGCATATGAATTTTTTCTATGTCACCTTTAAATAACTCATGTCCATTTTTCTTTGAGTCCCAGAATGGTTGTGTAGATTCAACCTGTGGTGTAATCGCAAAGTTATATTCTGGTACTGGTGTGTGTGTAGCCCATTCAAGTGAACGTGCATCCCATGGGTCACTACCAATATTTCTTGGAGAATAACGAATACTATAGTAAATGTTATAAACAAGAAGAATAAAAGCAATTGCCATAATTGCAGCACCGATAAATGAAACCATATTCATAGCACTAAACCCAGTAGATTCAGAGTACGTATACATACGACGTGCCTGACCATCTAAACCAGTAATATACATTGGTATGAAGGCTAATACAAAGCCGACTGAAAGCAACCATGCTGTCCATTTACCAAGTTTTTCATTTAACATAAAGCCAAAGATTTTTGGCCAATAGAACGTTAGACCAGCAAGCATAGCATAAACTACTCCAGGAATAATTACGTTATGGAAGTGAGCAACTAAGAACATCGTATTATGATATTGGTAGTCAGCTGCTGACATCGCTAGCATTACACCGGTAACTCCACCTAAGGTAAACAGTGGAATAAAGAGCATCGAATAGAGCATTGGAGTAGTAAATTCGATTTTCCCTTTCCATAAGGTGAATAACCAGTTAAATATTTTAACGCCGGTTGGTACAGCAATCGCCATAGTTGTAATAGAGAATATACTATTAGCAAGTGGACCTTGACCCATTGTAAAGAAATGGTGAGCCCAGACGAAAAATGAAAGTAGAGAAATAACTACCATTGAAGCAACCATTGACTTATAACCATAAAGATTACGTCGAGCAAACGTTGAGATAATCTCACTGTATAGACCAAATGCAGGTAATATTAAAATATATACTTCAGGATGTCCCCAAACCCAAAACAGGTTAGCCCAAAGCATATCCATACCACCGTTATCGGTAGTAAAGAAGTTGGTTCCAAATAATCTGTCCATGGTTCCCATTGCTAGTAATACTGTTAATACTGGGAAAGCAAAAACAATGATTACATTTGCGATAAAAGCAGACCATGTGAACATTGGCATTTTCATAAGCTTCATGCCTGGTGCTCTCATTTTTAAAATAGTTGTTATAAAGTTAATACCAGTCATTAATGTACCGATACCAGCTATTTGAATAGCAATCATGTAATAGTTCGTCCCAACAGACGTACTAAATTCATTCCCTGCTAGTGGGAAGTAAGAAGTCCAACCTGCATCAGGTGACCCACCTACTATGAATGAGATGTTGAATAACCCCATACCCATAAAGAATAACCAAAAACTTAGTGCATTTAGACGTGGAAATGCAACGTCCCGTGCTCCAATTTGTAGTGGTACAAGGTAGTTAAAGAAAAATATAATGAATGGCATAGCCATAAACAATATCATAACTACTCCGTGTGTGGAGAAGACTTCATTGTAATGTTGTGAATCTAGAAATGTATTTTCAGGCATTGAAAGTTGATAACGCATCATAACTGCATCTACGCCACCACGGAAAAGCATTAGTAACGCTGATAGCAAATACATAATACCAATTCGTTTATGGTCAACAGTCGTTATCCATTCACGCCATAGGTAACCCCATTTCTTAAAGTAGGTAATTCCTACAACTATAGCGAGCATTGTTAGCCCGATACCAACCATGGATGCATATATTAAAAAGCTTGGATGTGGTACTGCAAAACGATCAAAGAAATCCATGCTTTGTCACTCCTTTCGAGAATTTATGGTACCTTTTAATGATTAGTATGTTCTGAATGTTCATCAGAATCATGAGATTCGTGTTCGTTATGCTGTTCATGTTCTGATTCATTCGTATTGTTATCTGTAGAACCATGGTCATGTTCTGGTGCTGGAGCGAATTCTAAGTGAGTTCCTGTATAGGTAGAGCGTCCAAGATGTCCTGGCTCTAATAGTTCCTCGAATTTATCTTCTGTAAGAGCTGGAGCAGTTTCATGTACCTCTTCTACCCAATCTAAGTAATCAGCAGGTGTCATAGCCGTAACTTCAAAAGTGTTTTCTGCAAATCCAGCTCCACTGAAGTTAGCATTTCTACCACTAAACTCTCCAGGTGCATCGGCTGCTAAGTGCAAAGTTGTGACCATATCTGACATCGCGTATTTTTGCCCGCCTAGCTGGGGAATCCAGAAACTAGTAATGGGTCCATACGAATATAATTTAAACTCAATTGCGCGGTCCGCAGGGATGTATAGATAGTTAACAGTTTCAATATTTTCTTCCGGATAACTAAAATGCCATTTCCAGTTAGATGAGGAAGCATAAATAACTAAAGGCTCTTGATCTTCATAGCCTGCTGGAGTTGCTTCGACCTCATAGTTACTTTTGACAGAAACGATAGATAGGAAGATAACAATAATAATAGGAATACCAATACAAATTGCTTCAACAATCGGACTTCCTTCAATATGTGGTGGCTCGTAATCTTTCGGTTGATTAGAAGCGCGGTATTTTAATAAGACGAACACTAAAATAGCTAAAACGACAATAACTATACCTAACATAAGCCAAATAGATAACATAATATCGTCAGCCTGTGTTTTGGCTTGTGGCCCTTTCGGATCTAAAACTAGTAATGGTTCACAACCGGTTAACACGGTGGAAATAGTGATAACCATCGTTAAAAGAATCCATTTCATTTTTAATTTCATAGTTCTACCCCTTCCCAGAATATTTATCCCGCATTAACGGGCACTAATACTCCCACTTCAAGTATTGGTCTAGTAACAAAGCATAAGTGGGAGAAAACTGCCCGTAAATGCCCGAATGGTTCAACTAACAATCAGTGGGGGATAAAGAAAACCCTCACTGATTGAAGTTTCACTTTATATAAACGCATAGCAAACAGATGTTGTCTCTGTATGCCTCTATCTTATTCCCATGAATTGAAAAAACAAAATGAAAAAAAGCAACTTCACAAAACGTTCATGAAGATGTGAACAAATTAAAGTAAATTGGTAACGTAATTGTGAAGTGTACGGAGATAATGGAAATCTAGGGGAAAAACGGGCAAGCTAAAAGGCCACAGTACAACTATGTGCTGTGGCCTTAGTTAATGATTGCTTTTTGTGTTAAACCATTTTTAGTAGGGCATCTCTTCCGATCATACCTTGAGTAATACCGAGTTCTTCCGCTTCGTAGGTGATGGATTCAAGCGGGGCATCCAGAAGCTGAGAAATTGTTTTTACTCCAACGGCCCTTCCAGCAACTACCTTTCTATCCTTTAATTTTTCATTTAATAGTGCGACGTCTAAAGCACCGCACATTATATACCCTTTGTCATTAGTGACAACTAGTAAGTTCGTTTTAGGTAACTCTACAGAAATCGATAAAAACGTATGTCCATCAATATTAATTGGTTCCATGTTAATCATGACTAAGCAGTCCTCCCTTTCCTATCTCTACAATTTATGTATTCAATAGAAAAAGCGTGTTTTTTTGTGCGAACTAAGCCGTAATTACCATTATTAAAGGCTTTACTTTATTTATATTGAAAGAATTCATGGAAATCTGTTTTAGGCAGTTTTTCTAAGTCCAATTCGAACTCATACCATTTGCGTTCATCCCCCGTCATACTATTTACTATGAATGGGATATTATTATCCTTTGCGATTTCTTTTATTTGATTACCTATGTAAAGGTCATTTTCCGACAAATTTTGAAACCTATAGAGCACGTCTTTATTTGAATAAGATTCTATAACCATTGCCCAAGAAATATGTGTTTCATCACTTGTATTGCCTAAGGAGGCATAGTGAACATAAGGATCTATATAAATTCGACTGACGTTCTCCCAAGGGATAGATTCTTCAACACCATTCCATTTGTTGGTGATCAAACCTCCGTCTGCATGAATTCCTCTATAATCTTCCCAGAGAACATACAAAGAGGTGCTATATGCAGTAAGAGTAATTAAGATTAATAAGTTAGGTATCCATTTCCGACGTATATCCGAACTGAATATGCGTATAGAAACAAATAAGATCAGAGAGAGCATAAAACCAAGAGAAATACCTCCTCCATTAACCGAGGAAGTCGACTCAAATAAAATGAAGTGCTCGTTAAAAGTATCAGTTTTTAATTGTTCATATTGTGTGTAGCTAAAAAATAGAAGTGGTATGAGCAATGCAACAAATGCATAAGCGAAAGACCATATTATTACCTTCTCTTTGAAAATTATTAAAGTTCTTCGTAATCGGTGTCCTATTATGTAAAGCGGAAAGCTGACTAAAATTATAATTAGTATGTAAGTTAGGATATTCTCAGGCAAACTTTGCAAATTAACATAAGCAATAACAATACTTAATCCTATAAGTATTTTTCCAATAAAGTTTTTCATTAACTCACCTCAAATACTTTACGGAATAACTTAAAATAGGTTTCAATTGTATAATCGAAATAGCTAGCCTAGTATTTTTCATACTGGGCTAGCTAGAAATGATTATAGGTATCCTTTTAATCCGGATTTTTCAGCTGCCTTCATTTCTTTCTCCAAACCTTCTACGCTTTCTGCACGCTGTTCATTTTTCTTTTTAATGGCAGCAACGTCTTTTTCAGAAGCATATTCCATAGCTATTTCAGCGGCTTCCATATGTCTAATTGTTTTCTTTAGTCTTTCTTCACTATTCGAACGATCATTAGGACCACGTCTGGTTTTTGGCATAATATTTCCTCCTTATAATTTAAACCTTTCAATAGATAGTGTTTCCTAATACAACAAGAATATGAGTATTCATGTAACTCCGATGTTAATTTACGAATGAATAAATATAGGGTGAAGTTGCCATATTAATGCTAGCAAAAGATAAGGAGGACTTTAATATGGATCACACACAAATGAGTTGGAAAGAAGATAATGTTCTTGCACGATTACACAATTCTGTGGATAATGTCACGCTCGCTGTTGGTCAAGCTTTAACAAATCCTACAGAACAGTCCATCCAAAATGCAGAGGATATGATTGAACGTGCCAATCGATCTGTTGCAATGGCACTAGAAAGTAGAGGGAAGATGGAGCCTATAAGTACACTACAGGAACAGTTGGACCAAAACAGAGAGAGACTAAATACTTTGCAGTAGTTAGTTCTATATTTTAAACGATAAACCTACCGCCGCTATTTAAGGCAGTAGGTTTTTATGCATGAGGCTCTTTCGCGTGTCCGATACATATATCTATTAATTATTGTAGTTGCTTAGTAATTTATCAGATAAATGGTAAAATAATAAGGGGGTTTATTTACGAAATTTTCTAAATATATATGGAGGGAATATTGAAATGGCAAATAAGTATCCGAAAAAGTTAAATGAAAGAATTTATTTAATCGATGGATTTGATATGGGAGAGTCAGAACGCACCGGAACGTATGTCATCGATGAACAAGAACTTACAATAATAGAAACTGGACCAAGCCCGTCGGTAAAACATGTAAAAAGTGGTATGGAATCATTAGGTTTTTCATTAGACCAAGTTAAATACATAATAGTTACTCATATACATTTGGATCATGCGGGAGGAGCGGGACTTCTATTAAAGGATTGCCCAAATGCCAGGATTGTTGTTCACCCAAAAGGGATAAGGCATCTGGCGGAACCAGAAAGATTGATAGCTGGAGCGAAGGCTGTTTACGGAAATAAGTTTAAGGAATTATTTGATCCCATCATTCCGATACCTCATGAGCGAATGATTATAAAAAATGATGGGGATTTATTGAAGATAGGAGCAACTTGTATATTAAAATTTTTTGATACTCCTGGTCATGCTAATCATCATTTTAGTATTTATGATCCGATTAGTAATGGAATGTTTACGGGTGATACGGTTGGTGTTCGCTATGAACAACTCATACCAGATGGTGTTGCTTTCTTTTTACCATCTACTTCACCAAACCAATTTAATCCAGCTGCAATGCAAAGAGCAATAGATCATTTTGCAGAAATGAATCTTCAATATATTTATTATGGACATTTTGGAGTAACTAACTCTCCCTCAGAAGCACTTTCTCAAGTTTCGATGTGGTTAAATATTTTTATGACAGAAGCAGAGGCTGTGTATGCAGAGGCAAAGGGATATCGTGAGCTAGCAAATAGGCTCGAAATATTAGTAAAAGAACACCTGAAGAATCAAGGTATTTCAGAAAATCATGATGTATTTAGAATAATTGAATTAGATTTAGAAGTAAGTGCTATGGGAATGATGGATTATTTAGTCAATAAAGAAAAGAGGTGAATATTGTCATATAGAAGTTTTAGCTGGAGTTACTGAATTAGCTTTTAACAAAGGAATCGCTACTTTTCCATCATTCAGTTTTCTTGAACTAAAATAAGACTGTCAAAAGCGCTTTGAAAAGAAGGTATTATTGGATTTATTGTTTAGAAATCTAATGGCGCATAATATAAAGAGGTAAAATAGAGAGCTAAATATTTTATCTCTTTATATTTTTGTCTATCAAAATAGTGAGAATATTAAAAATAAACCCTTTTATTTTATGTTAAAGAGATTTATAATTGGTATAGACAACTATACCGAGCGTAAGAAACCATACTTTGAATATGTATCTTTTCGCGTGGATTAACTGTAATAGAAGGAGGTGAGAAGATTGATAGATAAAAGTTCCCATGTGCCAATCTATGTTCAAATAGAGGAATTATTAAAAAAACGTATTTATATGGAAGAGTTTAAAATAGGCGAGAGTATACCTTCGGAGCGAGAATTATCAGAACAATTAGGTGTGAGTCGCATGACTGTTAGGCAATCTGTTACAAACTTAGTGAATAGCGGCTTGCTCTACAGAGAAAAAGGGAGAGGCACATATGTTGCTAATCCAAAGTTAGAACAGCCTTTAAATGGGTTAACTAGTTTTACAGAGGATATGAAAGCTAGAGGTATGCAACCAAGTAGTAAATTAATACATTTCGAAAAGGTTATACCATCAGTTGATATTGCGAGGGACTTGCAATTAGAGCAGGAAGAATTGGTCTTCTATGTTGTTCGTATCCGATATGCTGATCGTAAACCCATGGCTATTGAAAGAACCTATATACCAGTAAAAGTATTCCCTGAACTTGATGAAAAGAAAATTATGGGATCGCTCTATGCCTTAATAGAAGGGAATTACCGTCAGAAAATTGGAAATGCAATTCAACAAATGGAGGCAGCAATTGTTACAAAAGAGGATAGTAAATATCTTCAAATAAATAATTCCTCTGCCGTGCTCATTATTAAAAGGACTAGTTTTTTGGCAGATGGTGTTCCATTTGAATTGGTACGTAGCACATATCGTGCGGATCGATACAAGTTCATAAGTGAAATCCAGAGGTGACAGTATGCAATATGGACCCTCATCTACAGTGGTAGGTTCATGGTGTATTACCAGTCTTGAAAGTGCTAACGTTTCAAAAGATCAATCACAGTTTTTACAGTTTTCGCTAAATTTAGGAAGTCACATTAAGTTTGAATAATAATACTGGAGGTTTTAAGAATGGAAAAAACATTTAAAATTACTACACCCGAGGGATTACATGCTAGACCATCGACACTGTTAGTTTCTGCAGCAACAGCCTTTTCCTCAAATGTACTACTTTCCTATAATGATAAATCGGTGAACTTGAAATCAATTATGGGGGTAATGGCGCAAGGTATCGCACCAGGTTCAGTTGTGACAATCTCGGCTGAAGGGATGGATGAAGAAGAAACAATTATAAAGTTAACTGAAACAATGATTTCAAATGGAATTGGAGTAGAAATCTAGAGATTAATGGGATTGATTCTAGCTTCCTACTACATTTAGTTTGTAAGGAGTGAAAGGCCATATGAAAATTCAATTAGTACCTGCAACAGATTATGAACAAGTACATCAATTAAGGGATTATAGTTTTCCAAGCAAATATGAGGGAACACGTCGTGATGATTTTCAGTACTGGATGGAAAATAGTACGACGATTGGTGCCTATGACCACCAAAAGCTAGTGGGCCAATTACTAGTACTCCCATTGAATATGACGGTACAAGGTGTAAGCTATGAAATGGGTGGGATAGGTTTTGTATCTACTTACCCAGAATACAGAAATCAAGGAATCACGAAGAATCTAATGATAAGATCCCTAGAAGAAATGCGCAAAAACCATCAATATATATCTGTGTTAGCTCCATTTTCCGTCTCGTTCTATCGCCATTTTGGTTGGGAGTTGTTTTTTGATAAGTTGCATTATTCGATTCCGGCAGAATCATTCCCACAGTATGGTAATAGAATAGATAAAATGAAACGTTTCAGTTTTGAATGGATAGATGAAGCTACTTTTCTCGAGGTTCAACAATTTCATAACGAACAGGCACTAAAAAACAATGGAGGTATGCAAAGAGATGCTTCTTGGTGGAAACGTATTGCCAGAAGAGAGCCTGACTGCCATTTTGCAGCTTATTTTGATGGAGAAACAATATTGGGCTATATCCGCTATAGGATAAAAAACTTAACATTTACTATTCAAGACTTTGTGACAAAGGATATGCAAGCTGAACAGGCAATGTGGCGCTTTATAACATCTCATAAAAGTAGTGTTCATACAATTGAGGGTGATACTTCAACTGCTAGTCATTTTGGATTTTATTTTGAACAGCCACAATTCAAAAAAGAAGTTTCACAGGATGTCATGGTAAGAATTGTCGATGTATTCGCGTTCCTTAAGAAATATTCGTGGAGTAAGCTAAATGATTCTTTATATCTGTACATCCAAGATACTTTCGCTCCTTGGAACGAGAAATTATTTCATATAAATAAAAATGGAGAAATCGGCATAATTGAGGAAAGTTTAATAGATAAGAAACATATCTTATCTTTACCAATCACTATATTTTCAGCAATGATTGTAGGTTATTTATCTATAAGAGAAACTTTATTGTTTGCAAAACATTCAATAGATGAAGAAACGGAAGAAAAATGGAAGAATGCAATTAATTATGATCCTCCGACATTTTATGAGTATTTTTAACAAAAAACAGGCTTAAATTAATTTTTTTTGATTTTTTTTGTGGACTATACCACCCTGTAAAATAATCAGAAATTTCAAGTATTTGTAAGGTAGTCCAATTATATTTTATGAATTATATGGAAAATAGTTATGTAAAAAGTAGTTGTGGTATATACCGATAAATGATATTCTCATTTAAAGAAAGCGATTACATTGATAGGGGAGTGCTAATGATGAAAAACATTATGTTAGTTTGCGTGGCAGGGATGAGCACTAGTTTATTAGTGTCAAAAATGCAAAAATCTGCAAATGAACAAAACTTAGAAGCAGAAATTTTTGCTATAGCAGAGAGTGAAGTGGATAAAACTCTAGCAAACAAAAATGTGGATGTTATGTTACTTGGTCCACAGGTACGTTATTTAAAAGGAACATATCAATCAAAATACAAAGAGAAAAATATTCCTATTGAAGTTATTAATATGATGGACTATGGAATGATGAACGGTGCAAATGTATTGAAACAAGCACTAGAGTTAATGGGATAAGGGGTGTATCAAATGGAAGAATCGGTTTTAATGCAATCAATTATGGGGTTAATATTACATAGTGGAAATACAAAGAGTGATTGTATGGAAGCTATTCAACTTGCTAAAAAAGGGGAATTTTTAGCTGCTAAAGATAAGGTTGAAACAGCAAATGAATCACTGGTGAAAGCACATCATTCTCAAACAGCTTTATTAACACAAGAAGCTAGAGGTGAGAAGGTGGAAGTAACTATGATGCTTATACATGCGCAAGATCACTTGATGAATTCTATTACCTTTCGTGATTTAGCCGTAGAAATAATAGAGTTATATGAGAGAGTATTGGGGGAATAACGTCAGCAATGATGTTAAATATATAAAAGAACAAAGGGGAGTGTGTTGAATGTTCAGTTTTTTAGAGAAATATTTTGTGCCGGTTGCATCGCGAATTGGTAGTCAGCGTCATTTAGTAGCAATTCGTGATGGTTTTATTGCCATCATGCCACTTACTATTATTGGTTCATTTGCTGTATTGATTAACAACTTACCTGTTAAAATGTATCAAAATGCACTTGATTCCATTTGGGATCATGGCACCTGGACACAATGGGGAGGTAATATGTGGGGAGCAACATTTGGTATTATTTCCATTTTATTAGCCTTCTGTGTTGCTTATCAATTAGCAAAAAGCTATAACAAAGATGGTCTCTCAGCAGGGGGTATTGGTTTATCAAGTTATATGACATTTGGTACTTTCGGTGAGGGTGGTTTATCCGGTTTATCAACCGGAACGGGTGGTTTGTTTGTAGCCATAATTATAGCATTACTATCTTCTGAGTTGTTTTCCCGTTTATCAGGGAATAGTAAACTAATAATTAAGATGCCAGAAACTGTACCACCAGCAGTTTCAAGATCATTTGCAGCTTTATTGCCAGCTATTATTACAGTATCGTTATTTGCATTAGTCCGCACTATCATTTCAGCAGGATTTGATATTCCAGATATTATTGGCTCCTTTTATACAGCAATCCAAGAACCATTTATGGGCTTAACAAATACATGGATTGCGGCCTTAATCTTAGCATTCATCCCGGTATTCTTATGGACACTTGGCGTACATGGTGCTAACATTATCGAACCATTTATGCAGTCTATTAACCTACCAGCAATTGATGCGAATGTTGCAGCAATTACAGCAGGAGAAGTAGCACCATATATTATCAATAAACCGTTCTTTGATGCTTTTGTTAATATGGGCGGATCAGGAACTACTATAGCATTAATTATCGCAATTTTCATAATTGCGAGGAAGAACAAACAGTATAATACTGTAGGAAAAATATCCACAGGACCGGGACTTTTCAATATTAATGAACCATTATTGTTCGGTTTACCAATTGTATTAAATCCTGTACTGTTTATCCCATTTATATTGACACCGATGGTTAATGTATCGATTGCTTATTTCGCGACAAAGTGGGGTATGGTTCCAGCAGCAACAATTGCAGCACCTTGGACAACACCACCGATAATTAATGGGTTCTTAGTTACACAGTCTTGGGCAGGAGCAGTACTAAGTTTACTTCTAATCATTATTTCAGTTTGTATCTATTTACCATTCGTAGCTATGGCAAATCGTACAACAAAAGCTCAAGAAAATAAAGCAGCTGCATCCAAATAAGGAATATAGGTGGTAAGCGGAGGTATTCAAAATGAGAAGATTAGGAATTTCGATATATCCTCAACATAGTACAATAGAAGAAATGCAAAGTTACATTGTGTTAGCGCACAAGAATGGCTTTGATCGAATCTTTACTTGTTTAATGTCTATGAAAAATAATGAGGAAAGAGAAAAACTTCAACAAATCAATCAATTTGCACAACAACTTGGCTTTGATATTTCAGCGGATATTGCACCGCAAGTGTTTGAAGAATTAGGTCTAACTTATAGAGATATTGGCTATTTAAAGGAACATTATTATTTAGATTCTTTACGCTTAGATATGGGTTTCTCAGGTCAAGAGGAGGCGTTCATGTCACTGGACGCTTCCAATTTGAAAGTAGAGCTTAATATTAGTAATGGTACGAAATATGTAGAAAATATATTGTCGTACAAGCCGAACAGGGAAAATATCATCGGTTGCCATAATTTTTATCCAAGAAAGTATACTGGGCTTTCGAGAAAGCATTTCTTGGAATCTTCAAAGTTATATAAAGATAATCATATTCGGACAGCGGCAATGATTTCTTCTGAATATGCAAAGTTTGGTCCTTGGGAAGTAACACTCCATGGTTTACCAACATTAGAAGAACATCGTCATCTGCCAATTGCTGTTCAGGCAAAAGATTTATGGCATACTGGTTTAATTGATGACTTAATCATTGGAAATATGTATGCTTCCGAGGAAGAACTAAAAATATTAGGTAGTTTGAATCGCAGTAAACTAGAGCTGACAGTAGTAACGTCTCCACAAACAACAAGTTTGGAAGAAAAAGTGATTTTTAATGAATTACATTTTAATCGTGGTGACGTTTCTGAATATGTGATTCGTAGTACGCAATCTAGAGTAAAGTATAAAAATGATTTCTTTCCAGCCCATAATACAGCTGATATTATGACAGGAGATGTAACGATTGACAACGACTTGGATGTCCGTTACAAAGGTGAGTTGCAGGTAGCTCTAAAAGCTATGCCGAATTCTGGATGTTCAAATATTGTAGGGAAAGTGGTCCCGGATGAACATTTTCTATTAGAACGCATAGAACCATGGGAGTCGTTTGGTTTTATTAAGTCACATAATTTATGATAGGGAAGGGGTTGGGCATATCTTATGCTCAATCTTTTTATTTTATCCATTTTTAATACAAGCATTCGATTTTTGTTTCCTCCTTATACTTCTTCAAATTAACAAAATTTAATCATTATTTTTTCTGTGTAATCCTTTGATGGAAGGTGATACTACGAAGAGTTAGACGAAGGAGGAAGGTATTATGACGATAAATAAAGACATTGAAGCATTAAAATCTTACGTAAGTGTAGATCGAAGTGTTTTGAGTATTTATTTGAATACAAATCCGGCTGATCCAGAGCAACTAAATGGTGCTTGGGGGATTCATCTAAAAAGTGGTTTGAAGCGTATCGGAGAGTATATAGAAGCTTCTGGTGATGAAAAGGAATTAAAAGCATTTAATCATGTAAAGGATAAAATAAAAAATGAAATGGAAAAAAATTCATTGGAGTTACGTAAAGGGGCAGTTATTTTTGCCAGTGCAAATGATGATTTATGGTCTGTTCATTATGTGCAAGTACCTGTAAAAACTAATTTCTATTGGGAAAACCACCCTGTTACAGAACAACTGGAGTATATGTATAAAGCATATCCAGAAGCGGGTATAATCATGCCTAGCTTTGGAGAAGTTCGAATTTTAGACACGGCATTAGGATTTGTTAGGGACGATGTAACATTTAAATTTGATCCGGTATC
Organism: Psychrobacillus sp. FSL K6-2365; assembly: GCF_038003165.1. Taxonomy (NCBI): domain Bacteria; kingdom Bacillati; phylum Bacillota; class Bacilli; order Caryophanales; family Bacillaceae; genus Psychrobacillus; species Psychrobacillus sp. FSL K6-2365. The sequence continues at coordinate 495,391 of NZ_JBBOOO010000001.1, forward strand.
CGAAACCTGGAATGAAAAAGTTAAATTGGATAGTCGAGGAAGACGCGCAACAGCAGATAGCAAAACAGCTGTATTAGACACAAAATATAGATCCAATGCAAGTACTTTTTATAAAGGGATGAGAACAACAATTGAACAATTAAAGAAAAAACGAGGGTGGAGGGAGTTTCATGTAGCAGGAGAGGCCGAAATGGCGAATGCATTTACCGAGACACTAAGGGATTCACCAGCAAGCTGTATTTACAAAAATTTAAACAATAGTAAAGCGAATGAAGTGATTCATCAAATACTTGAAAAGTAATCAACAACACTTGAAAGATATTACCAAAATTTCTTGTTTTATTAACTAGTATAAATGATAAAAAAAAACACAATATAAGCTTACAAGGAGGTGAACAACATGCCAAACAGTAATTCAAATCAACTTCTAGTACCAGGCGTAAAACAAGCCCTTGACCAAATGAAATATGAAATCGCACAAGAATTCGGTGTTCAACTTGGAGGAGAAGCTTCAGCGCGTGCTAACGGTTCCGTTGGCGGAGAAATTACAAAGCGTTTAGTAGCTCAAGCCCAATCACAAATGAACGGAAATCAATTTAGCTAAAATTATTTGGTCGGTGGAAAATTCCACCGGCTTTTTCTGTTCTTTAAAAAACCGAGGAGATTCCCAAAGCTTGTAGTGGCTAATGAATTTTGCAATACATAAGTCAGTAGTAATTTCTAATAACTTGCGTTAATGGATAAGCACCGGCGAGCAATTTCGGTTTCTAATAGCTCTAAAAATTCTGGACTTAATTTTAATTTCTTTGCTTCTAAATAAGACTCGATTAAAAGATCGTCAGACATTTTACTCATAAAACCTAGCACCTCCGTTTTTATTAATTAAAATGGAACAATATGTATCTGCTTCTGAGTAAGTTGGTATAACTACTAAAAGGTTCAAAACTGGCGTTTAATAAGTCGTCAATTAGATAAGAATTTTAGATATCTTTCATAAGACTAATTTAACAAATATTGAATTCAAGAACAACTGTTCTGATATCCACAGGTATAAGTGGATAATATGTTAATAAGTTGTTCATAGATGTTAAAAGCTCTTATATATCAGTGTGAATTATGTGTATAAAGTTATCCACATTTATTAAAAAATCGAATTATGTCGAAACATTTCCTTAAAATTCAATATAAAAAAGGTTCTAAAACACATTTTCTATGAAAAAAATAGAATTGTTTTGAGTTTTGTCTAAATTAACCCTAATTTAAAATCCGTTTTGGATGTAGCCAGGAGAAACTTGTTAATATCTAAATATTTATCCACAACATTCGGTGGATAAAATGTGGATTACGGTTATTTTATTCACACTAATTTAGATATAGCGTAATCTAAACTGTGCATAAAGTTATCCACAGAAGTTATTAACTGCATTTGTCGAAAATTGAGTGTAATAGGACAATCCAATGACAACATATTTTGGTGTAAATCAGTAAAAGGAAGTGAATAGTATATCTAATAAAAAGTGTAAAAAATGCAACAAATTAAATGGGAAAGGAACTTGTCCATGTAAATAAAAAGCCATAGCCTCCACAATAATAGTGGGGGCATGACTTTTTATGATTATAATATTCAAGATCTTAATCCATGTTATTCTTTATCTTCGACATCATCTTTTTCGACGTCATTATCTTCAACATTTTCATCGTCTTCAATATTTACATCCACATCTTCTTCTACGGGATTATCATCCAGATTGTCATCATCATTGTTATCGTCCCCGCAAGCTGCTAATAATCCTACTGTTAGAAATGCTGCGGTACCGATTTTCCACCATTTTTGTCCTGTGATTGAATTGATAGCCATACTTATTACCTCCTAAGGTTAAAGTTTACTCTCCGTCTTTATCTTCCTCTTCAAGCTCTTGCTCTACATCCTCTTCCATATTATCATCTACATCAGACTCGTTTTCTCCATCCCCGCACCCTGCTAATAAACCTACTGATAGGAATGCAGCTGCACCTACCTTCCACCATTTTTGTCCTGCAACAGTATTTTTAATCATGTTAATTTCCTCCATTTTCTAATTATTTCTTGTGTATTAGTAAGTACTTACCCCAGATGCATTCTGTTGTAAACATCTTCTAGGAGATGACATATGCTCGTTATGTTATTAATATATTTGTAACAAAAGGGTAGTTCAAAAAGATACCTCCAACTTGACTCCCAAAAACTTAAACTTGGTAAAATAGCCATAAGAAAAACCGGGCAAAAGCCCGGTCCTTTTAAGGTCAAAACTTATCTCTATTGTTTTCGAACGCTTGAAACTTAAGAGCAGTTTCCTTTTTTAAATATGTGTGCGTTTTTTCTATATCAATACTAAAAACACGATCTTCTGTAATTGAAGGAACAATCCCTCTTATTTCTTCCCACTTGTTCTTTAAAAGAGGAGACATGTGGATATTTCCTCTATATTCAACTCCTTGCACAGCACAAATTGCTTCGATTGCGATGACTTTACGGCTATTTTGAATGATTTGATTGGCATGTCTTGCTCCAATTGTTCCCATGCTTACATGGTCTTCCTGGTTTGCAGAAGAAGGGATAGAGTCAACTGATGCAGGGTGGGCCAAGGTCTTATTTTCAGAAACAAGGCTTGCTGCTGCATACTGTAAAATCATTGCCCCCGATTGTAATCCAGGTTCTGGGCTTAAAAAGGGAGGTAATCCTTCGTTTAAATGTGGATTAACTAATCGTTCGATTCGTCGTTCAGATACATTTGCAAGTTCAGCAATTGCAACCTTTAAGAAATCCATGGCAAATGCAATTGGTTGACCATGAAAGTTCCCCCCTGAGATAATCTCTTTTCCATCTTCTAAAATTAACGGATTATCAGTAGCTGCATTCATCTCAATTTCAAGTTTTTCCTTTACATAACTCAGGACCTGCCAGCTAGCTCCATGAATTTGCGGTATACATCTAATAGAGTAAGCATCTTGAACGCGTTTTTCACCTTGTTTGGTTACTAGTTGACTACCCTCAAGCCATTGGAGCATTCTTTTCGCAACTTTCACCTGTTCAGGATAGCCTCTTGCTTCATGAATAGCTGGATGGAAAGCATCGGTAATACCATATAGAGCTTCCATTGTCATGGCAGCAATCCATTCACATTGATAGGCAAGTGTTTCAGATTCAAGCCAGTTGATTACTCCTTGAGCGGTCATCGCTTGCGTTCCATTTATCAGCGCAAGACCTTCTTTGGCTTCTAACACAATGGGGCTTATATTATGCTTCTCCCAAACTTTATGAGATGGAATTTGATTGTCACCGTCCCAAACAAACCCTTCTCCTATCAAAACTAAAGCAAGGTGAGAAAGGGGAGCTAAGTCACCGGAAGCTCCAAGAGAACCCTGCTGAGGAATTACAGGATGAATACGGTTGTTTACCATGTATGTTAATCTCTCTAATACCTCTAAACGAATACCAGAGAAGCCTTTAAGTAATGCGTTTAAACGAAGTACTACCATTGCGCGTGACACAACTTCCTCAAAAGGTTCCCCAATGCCACATGCATGGGAACGAATAAGGTGTAATTGCAAGGCGTGAACATCAGATTCGTTTATACTCACATCACTAAATTTTCCAAAACCAGTGTTGATGCCATAGACGGTGTGACCAGCTTCAACAATCTGTTCAACGACCTTGCGACTTTTTACAACATTTTCCTTAGCGCAATCATCTATTTTGATTTGTTCATTCTGATATAAAATTGCTCGCATATGTTCTAGGGTAAGTCCGTTTCCTTTTAGGTTAATCAAGATTTTTCACATTCTTTCTAAGTTGTATTAATGCAGGTAAGCAAAAAAATTAACCTACCACCTTTACTCCTTTTTTCCACACACTATTCACATGATTTACTCCAAACAAATACTGTAATTGCTGGTAATTTGGAACGTTCCAGAGTACAATATCTGCTTGTTTACCTATTTCTAAAGAGCCGACTTTATCCTCCATTTGAATAGCACAGGCAGCATTGTATGTTGCCGCACATAAGCTCTCAGCGGGAGTAAGTCTCATCGAAATACAGGCTAGATTCATCACAAGCGGCATGGAAGTCGTGGGTGAGGAACCAGGATTGCAATCGGTTGAAATCGCAACTGGCACACCCGCATCGATCATTTCGCGACCCCTCGCAGGATTCTCTCGCAAATACAAAGCTGTTGCAGGCAATAGGCATGCGATAACTCCTTGCTTGGCCATTGCAGCAATACCGCTATCTGATGCTTTCAATAAATGCTCTGCAGAAATAGCTCCCACTTCCGCCGCAAGCTCGGCTCCTCCATAAGGTTCAATTTCATCTGCATGAATTTTAGGTGCCAATCCAAGAGCCTTCCCAGCCTCTAAAATTCGCTTTGATTGCTCAGGGGTAAAGACGCCTACTTCACAGAAGACATCATTAAACTTAGCGAGCTTTTCACCGGCTACTCTGGGCAGCATATCATTCACTATCAAATCAACGTATTCATCTTCTTTACCTTTAAATTCAGCGGGAACAGCATGTGCCCCCATAAAAGTTGGAACAATATCTATTAAATGTTCTGTCTGCAATCGCTGCATAACACGAAGTTGTTTTATCTCCGTTTCAACATTTAAACCATATCCACTTTTTCCTTCTATAGTAGTAACGCCATGAGCTAAAAAAGAGTCTAGTCTTTTCTTTGTTTGGGCGAAGATATCATCCTCAGTTGCTTCTCGTGTCATCCTACAAGTCGCATGGATACCTCCGCCTGCGTTCATAATATCCATATAAGTGGCGCCTTCTAGACGCATTTCAAATTCACGCTCACGACTTCCACCGTATGCGACATGCGTATGAGGATCAACAAGTCCTGGTGTGACGAGTTTTCCAAACGCATCAATGATTTCCGCTTCATCTATACGAGTTGCATACTTTCTTTGCAACTCCTCTGTTGTACCTATAGCTTGAATCAATTCATTTTCTATCCATATACTTCCATCTTCAATGATAGACAGCTTACTCATGGCTTCTTTCGTTCGTGGACCTTTATGCTCGGTAGCCAAGGTAACTAATTGTGATGCATGTTTAATCCATACAGGATTACTCATATGCTTTAGTCCTCCTTTTCCATCATTGGAATATTGACGCCTTTAGCACGAGCTGTCTTTTCTGCCAGCTCATATCCAGCGTCAAAATGACGAACAATTCCCATACCTGGATCTGAAGTGAGGACTCGTTCTAATCTTGCTTCGGCTTCTTTTGTTCCATCAGCCACTATGACCATACCAGCATGAATGGAATATCCCATTCCGACCCCGCCTCCGTGGTGTACGGAAACCCATGTTGCACCACCAACAGCATTTATCATAGCATTTAAAATTGGCCAATCTGCCACTGCATCTGAGCCATCTTTCATCGCCTCTGTTTCGCGATTAGGAGATGCCACTGATCCTGAATCTAGATGATCTCGTCCAATGACGATGGGAGCACTTAATTCACCAGAGGCAACCATATCATTGATAATTTTCCCAAAGCGTGCTCGTTCACCATAACCTAACCAGCATATTCTGGAAGGAAGTCCTTGGAATTGGATTTTTTCACGAGCCATTTTAATCCAATTGCATAGATGTGTGTTATAGCTAAATTCGCGTAAAATTACTTCATCCGTTTTATATATGTCTTCAGGATCTCCAGACAATGCGACCCATCTGAAGGGACCTTTGCCTTCACAAAACTGTGGACGGATATAAGCAGGGACAAATCCAGGGAAGTCAAACGCACGATCGAACCCTTCATCCTTGGCCACTTGGCGTATATTATTGCCATAATCGAATGTTATGGAACCTTTATCCATTAACTCGACCATAGCACGCACATGCACGGTCATAGAGGTCTTAGAGCGCTTTATATATTCGCTAGGATTTTCTTGGCGTAAGAGTATTGCTTCCTCTAGGGACGTTTGAGAAGGGATGTAGCCGTTTAATGGATCATGGGCAGAAGTTTGATCGGTCAATACATCTGGTGTAAAACCACGAGCAATCATTTCAGGTAAAATATCCGCAGCATTTCCAACAAGCCCTATGGATAGAGGTTTCCCAGCTAGCTTTGCTTCTTCTGCTAGTTGAATTGCGTCATCTAATGTATGCGCTTTCAAATCTGTATAGCGTGTTTCGATGCGTCTATCTATTCTCGTTTCATCCACTTCTATAGCAATACATACTCCACCATTCATCGTAACTGCTAATGGTTGCGCTGCCCCCATACCACCTAACCCCGCGGTAAGTGTAATCGTATTCTTTAACGTTCCATTGAAATGCTGTTTAGCAAGTTCAGCAAACGTTTCATAGGTACCTTGAACAATTCCTTGAGAGCCAATGTAAATCCAACTGCCGGCAGTCATTTGCCCATACATCATCAATCCCTTTTTATCGAGTTCATGAAAATGTTCCCATGTAGCATAGGCAGGCACTAGATTTGAATTTGCTATCAAGACACGTGGTGCATCGATGTGAGATTTAAATACTGCCACAGGTTTTCCTGATTGGACAAGCAATGTTTCATCATTTTCAAGTTCTTTTAAGGAGCGAACTATTGCATCAAATGATTCCCAGTTACGAGCTGCCTTTCCAATACCACCGTAAACAACTAAGTCGTCAGGATGCTCTGCTACCTCCGCATCTAAATTGTTCATAAGCATGCGAAGTGCCGCTTCCTGCAGCCAACCTTTCGTATTTAATTTGGTTCCTCTATATCGGATAACCTTATCGTTAGCTTTTCCCATTTAAATACCTCCTCGATTTCTACCTCTATTCTATCTAAATTTTTAAAATATTTAAGGTTTTTTGTGAAAAAAGTAAAAATTTCTCATCTGCTAACGGGGTGCTTTATTAGCATGCTAGAGTACTGTTTAGGTGAAATGAAACTCTTTCTATTATTAGACGTCTGATTATTCAGATATATATAAGGGGGCAATTATTTTGAGAAAATCGTGGTTATTCTTAATCACCATAAGCTTTTTCGTGTTATTAGCAGCCTGTAGTGGAGACGAAGAGTCAGCTAAGATGAGTTCGGAAGATAGAGCTTCTGACTCGGCAGAATTTAAGTCGGAAGAAGAAAGTGTAGAAGCGGAAGTGCAACAAGAGAGTGCAACAGAGGATATAGAGGCACCTAGCACTCGAATGATTATTCATCAGGCTAGAATAAGCACAAATGTAAAAGAATTAGAAAAAGCCCAGCATAATATGGAACAAAAGGTGAAGAAGTATGATGGCTATATTGTAGAGTCCAATGTGTATTTGGAATCTGATGAAACAAGTAGTGGGAAAATGGTTGTGCGAATTCCTGAAAAGCATTTTGAAACATTTTTGTCTGAAGCAGAGGCAGAAGCTTCCAAAGTTCTAGAAAAAAATGTAACTGGACAGGATGTAACAGAGCAATATGTAGATCTAAGCTCTCGAGTGAAATCTAAACGTGCAGTGGAGGAGCGCTTACTGGCATTTATGAAAGATGCTCAGAAAACAGAGGACCTACTTAAAATTTCCACTGATTTGGCAAAGATTCAAGAGGAAATAGAAGTACTAGTGGGGAAAATAAACTATTTAGAAAACCAAACATCCTTTTCCACTATTGAACTAACTATGCATGAAAAGCGTGTCATTATTCCAGAAATAGAAAACAAAGACTTGAACACATGGGAAAAAACGAAAAAGCAATTTATTACAAGTACAAATTCACTGTTATCGGTAGGCTCGGGAATTATAGTGTTTGTTATCGGTAATTTACCAGTTCTAGTACTTTTAGGAGTTATTATAGTTGTGGTAGCTTGGATTATAAAGAGAAGAAAAGTAAGAGGATAGTAATCATGGAGTTCTGCTATTGAGGATTCCTAGATTCCGAGAAAAAGTAGCGGTTACTTAAAGAAAAGGGCATGTCTTTTACCTGTTTTTTCTTAAGAGATAGGAAAGTATAAAAAGATGTTTTGTAAACACTGGATCGTAGGGTTTTAAAGAACGAATAATCCTGTTATTTCCGTTTCATGTGGACGCTTTCCGCGGGCGAGGCAGTGCCCACGGAAAGCGTCCACTCTTCGCTATACTCAACGGCATATCTATGTTTCTATTCTTAAAGTACCGTGCATGTCTTTTACCGGTTTTTTTTATGTTTATTAACATCTGTGTAACTTTTTCGGGTAGTAAATTTCCTCTATTAGCTCTTGATGTTAATTTACCTGCGGAAGGAGTATTTTTACATTTATTAACTGGTGCTGTTTCCTGACTGTCTAAGGATGTACGATGGAAAGCGAATCTACCAAAGCTGAACAATACCAAGGAATTTATAAATCCCTATAGTTCCTAATTTTAGGGAAATGAATTGTTACTTTTGTATATTTTCCTTCTTCTGATTGAATGGACAGTGTATGACCTAACTTTCGTGTTAATTGTTTTGCTAAGTAGAGTCCGATTCCTGTAGATTTAAGCTGATTCCTTCCAGTTAAACCTGTAAAACCTTTTTGAAACACACGACTTAAATCTTCAGTCGCAATGCCTATACCTGAATCTAGTATACTTATTCTTTTTTCCCTATCGTCTTCTTCAAATTGAACAGCAACTTTACCGCCACGTTCTGTATATTTTATGGAGTTTGCAATAATTTGATCGATAACAAAACCAAGCCATTTACTATCACTTTGAACAAATTGAGTAGAATCATCCATTTGGAACTGAATTTCTTTATTGATAAACAGCTTGGAGTATTTTTTTACGCTACTCTTTATAATTTGGTTTGCCGTTACTTCTGTAATGAAATAATCCGTAGAGAACGAATCGATACGGGAATAGTAAAGTGCTTGTTCAACGTAATTATCAATTTTGTCTAAATCATCCTCGAATTTATCGATAAGATAGTCCTTTGTCTTGTTCTCGCTATTTTCCATTAACAAACGACTTGCCGCTATCGGTAGCTTTACTTCATGTATCCACGATAGGATAAACTCCTGTTGATCCTTTTTTTCGTCGTTTAGATGCTGTAATTGGTTTCTATTGTCTTGATGAATTTTTTTCAATAATTCTAGGAAACGTTTTTGCTGATTGGTTTGCACTTCAGGGAATAGGATGGCAAACTGTTCTTCTGCATTTTCAATCGTTTCTACTAGCCCCTTGAAAAACGCTTTACGATAGAAATAACCAATCGTTATATACAGGCAAACAAAAATGACACAGCTAATATTAATATAAAGAACATTGCTTAAATTATATTGATCATTTTCACTAAACAACATAACCATTGATATAAACAACATTAGGCATGTATAAAAAAGTAAAAAGTATCGTTTATCCCTCACATATTCTGAAACGCTCATTGGATGATATATCCTTCCCCTTTTTTAGTTGTTATAAAGTCATCTTTTCCAAGCTCCATTAGTTTTTTTCGAAGTCGATTAATATTCACGGTTAACGTATTATCGTCTACAAAATTTTCGTCTTTCCATAGACTTCGCATCAGTTTATGGCGACTGACAATTGCCCCTTTGTGCTGAATAAGCATTTTCAATATAGTAAATTCTGTTTTTGTCAGAGAAGTTTTAGCCGTATCGTATGAAACATCCCAATCGTCAAGGTTTAATACTACCCCACCATGTTCCAATACACTCTGTTGCGAATCCAAATAGGAGTACGTTCGGCGAAGGAGTGCGTTAATTTTAGCAGAAAGTACATCCGTATCAAACGGCTTCTGGATGAAATCATCTCCCCCCATGTTCATCGCCATGATCATATCCATTGGACTAGTTCGAGACGAAATGAAGATAATTGGCACCTTTGAAACTTCTCTTATTTTATTGCACCAAAAGTAGCCGTCATACGTAGGCAAATTAATGTCTAATAAAACCAAGTGAGGACTTTCAGATATAAATAACTGTAAAATATTATCGAACGTTTCTACCTTTACTATAGTGTGTCCCCATTTTTCAATCGTTTCTCCTAATAGATTTCGTATTGTTACTTCGTCTTCCACTATCATTAATTTCATAGTAGTACCTCCGTAATTTAATATTGATTTAATAGTAACGAAAAGTAAAAGTAAATAGTATCGTCATGACGAAATTGTAAGATAGCCTATGGATACTGTAAGTTTGCATTATAGTAGCTTATTATAAAATGAAATCAGAAACAGATGTTGAAAGTACGGAGGGGAGAGCGGAATATTGAAACAGATAGTAAAAGCAAGAAACATAAAAAAAACATATGGAGCAAGAGGAAATCTATTTACTGCTTTAGATGAAATAGATATAACTGTACAGGAAGGTGAATTTGTTGGAGTCATGGGTCCCTCAGGAGCAGGTAAATCCACGCTATTAAATGTGCTAGCTACAATTGATGAACCAACTTCTGGAGAAATTACAATTGATGGATTTAGTATTTTAAATATGAATGAGGAGCAATTATCCAACTTTAGAAGAGATAAATTAGGATTCATCTTTCAGGATTACAATTTGCTAGACACGTTAACGGTTAAAGAGAATATTTTACTTCCGTTAGCATTAGCAAAAATAGATGTTATCAAACTGGAAGAACGGGTTGAAGCGGTAGCGGAAAAGTTTGGAATTACCGCAATTTTAGATAAGTATCCATATCAAATTTCAGGGGGACAAAAACAGAGAACCGCTGCTTCTCGTGCCATTGTTACGAAACCAAGCTTATTGTTAGCAGATGAACCAACAGGTGCATTGGATTCCAAGTCAGCAACTGATTTACTGGAAAGCTTGAAGGAATTAAGCGAGCAGGAACAAGCAACAATTCTAATGGTTACTCATGATGCCTATGCGGCAAGTTATTGTGGGCGTGTAATATTTATTAAAGACGGTAAGTTATTTACAGAGCTTGTAAAAGGGAAGTCATCACGAAAAGAATTTTTTCAAAAAGTGTTAGATGTGCTATCCGCACTTGGAGGCGGTACAAATGACATTATTTGATTTGGCGAAGAAAAATATTCAAGGGAACTTCAGTAATTACTCGGTTTACTTCCTATCAATGGTTTTTAGTATAATCATTTATTTTACTTTTGTATCCCTCCAATACAATGAAAAAATACAACAAAGTATCTTATTATCAAATACGATGAACTTTTTATTTATGGCATCCTCTCTGTTGCTATTATTGTTTGTCGCTGTATTTATTCTCTATTCGAATTCCTTTTTTACACGAAATCGCAAAAGAGAAGTTGGGTTATACTCCTTGCTAGGGTTAAAAAAGAAAACAATCGGAAAAATGCTTTTTTATGAAAATTTTCTAATGGGTATGTTGGCTTTAGTTGTTGGAATCATATTCGGAACACTGCTCTCTAAGCTATTTACTATGATTTTAGTCAAACTGATGGGATCTAGTGCAGAGATTGAGTTTGGGATATCCATAGAAGCGGTTGGTCAAACAATTTTAGTGTTTTTGATAATTATTATCATCACTTCTATTCAAGGATATCGGTTGATCTATCGTTTTAAATTGGTCGAGCTGTTTCATGCGGCGAAAAAAGGAGAGCTGACACCAAAAGTATCAATTGGCTCTACAGTTCTTGGACTATTATTGTTAGTGGTTAGTTACTGGCTTATTTTAAGATCCTTCCCGGAAAAATTAACGGAAGGATACATATTTGCCAATTATGGAATAGCGTTAGTCTCTATGGTGATTGGAACACATTTGTTTTTCAGTTCCGTTGTTATCTCTCTTTTAAAATTGTACAAACGAAATAAGGGACGTTACTACAAAGGGACGAACTTAATAGGTACATCTCAATTATTACATCGAATTCAAGGCAATGCACGTACATTTACAATGATTGCATTATTAAGTGCAGTGACAATCAGTCTCTTTGGAGCAGCTTATAGTGGATACTATGGGAATGAAAAGAATTCCTTTGAAATGGTACCTTTTAGCTATTCCCACCAGTCAAAAGGAGATGAGTTCGACGATCAAATAGAAGGTCTTATACAGGCTGATAAAGAACATCCGATAACTGCTAAAGTGGAACTTCCTATTGTGGAGGTAGAAGGACAACTGACTTTTACATTTAGCTACGAAGCTACCGCCATGAAGTTGCTTCCTGAGAAAGCATATAATGAAGTGGTAAAAGCGTTACAGACAGGTGAGTTCGTGTCCTTATCAGAAGATGAGGCTATAGCCATTAAACCAAGGCTAACTGAGTATAATTCCTCTCTTTTTAAAGGTGAACAATTGCACCTATCAGACGAAATGCATGAGCTTACATTTGTAGACATGCTAGAAGGTAGTGTGCTGCCCTTTGATTATCCAGATTTTTATATCATTGTGAGTGACGAATTTTTTACGGAAATCGCAAACGATATCAAGCCTAAATTATATAAGGTATATGAAGTAGAAGGGGAAAAATCGACAGCGGTAACCTCTGAGAAAATCAATCAATTGGTTGGTAAGGAAGATTTTCAGGTGTATCCATCATTTTATACTGAATATAAGGAAGGAAAAGAAGGTAATGCGCTAACTCTATTCATTTTTGGTTTTCTTGGGCTTGTATTTTTAGCTGCAACAGGAAGTATTATATATTTTAAACAGTTAACAGAAGCCAATGAAACAAAAACAAGCTATGAAATCCTACGGAAAATAGGTGTAAATAAAAGAGCGGTTCGTAACACCATTCATATGCAAACTCTATTTATATTTGGATTGCCACTAACGGTTGGCATCGTTCATAGTAGTGTAATATTAAATTTTATAAGTAACTTTATATCCGATCTTATTGGAGCAAATGTAATAGTTCCAATCGTGACAGCAATGGCTGCCTTTATAGTCATATATATCGGATATTATATTCTAACAGTCCACACATACAATAAAATAGCGAACAAATAATAATGAAAGCATCTCTGGATTTCTCAAGGGATGCTTTATTCGTGTAAAGAAAAAGGTATCATAATTTCTAAAACTTCATACTATGTATAAATAACTCCCATGAATGGAGGGAAACATGGACATTTTAAACAAAGTAAGAAATTATCGAGAAGAAGAGAACCAGCTCAAGTGGGAAGGTACGTTTGAAGAATTTTTAGCGATTGTGAAGGAACGTCCAGAGGTTGCCCAAACGGCACACGCACGGGTTTATAGCATGATAAAAAATGCTGGACTTACTGAGCAAGATAACAAAAAACAATATACTTTTTTTGAAAATGAGATTTTCGGGTTAGAAGAATCATTAGAGCGATTAGTAGAAGAATATTTCCATCCTGCAGCCAGAAGATTAGATGTACGAAAACGAATTTTGTTATTGATGGGGCCAGTAAGTGGAGGGAAGTCGACTATTGTAACACTACTTAAACGAGGATTTGAACAATATTCTCGTACAGACGAAGGTGCGGTATACGCTATAAAAGGTTGTCCAATGCATGAAGATCCACTGCATTTAATCCCCCAGCATTTACGGGAAGATTTCTTTGCTGAATATGGAATTCGTATTGAAGGTAGTTTGTCACCTTTAAACTCGATGAGGCTTGAGAAAGAGTACGGCGGTCGAGTCGAGGATGTAATAGTGGAGCGTATTTTCTTTTCAGAAGACAAACGAGTAGGTATTGGGACGTTCACACCTTCCGATCCTAAATCTCAAGATATCGCTGACTTAACGGGTTCTATAGACTTCTCTACAATAGCGGAATATGGCTCAGAATCAGATCCTCGTGCTTACCGTTTTGATGGAGAGTTGAATAAGGCAAATCGTGGAATGATGGAGTTCCAAGAAATGTTGAAACTGGATGAAAAATTTCTTTGGCATTTACTATCATTAACACAGGAAGGAAACTTTAAGGCTGGACGCTTTGCATTAATCAGTGCGGATGAATTGATCGTAGCCCATACCAATGAAACAGAATACCGGTCATTTATAGCCAATAAAAAGAATGAAGCATTACATTCTCGTATTATTGTTATGCCAATTCCTTATAATCTAAAGGTAAGTCAGGAAGAACGCATTTATGAAAAGATGATTAGGGAAAGTGATATGACACATGTGCATATTGCTCCACATGCATTAAGGGCAGCTGCATTTTTCTCCGTACTAACGCGACTTGAGATACCCAAAAAATCAGGAATAGATCTCGTCAAAAAAATGCGACTATATGATGGCGAAAATGTGGAAGGCTTTAATGACATCGATGTGGAGGAATTGAAGAAAGAGTCCCAAAATGAAGGAATGAATGGAATTGATCCACGTTATGTGATCAACCGTATTTCCTCTGCGATAATTCGAAAGGAAGTTCCCTCGATTAATGCACTAGACGTGTTACGTTCTTTAAAAGAGGGGCTTGATCAGCATGCATCCATCTCAGATGAAGACAAAGAAAAATACATGAATTATATAGCAATTGCTCGCAAAGAATACGATGAAATTGCAAAGAAAGAAGTACAAAAAGCATTTGTCTACTCATATGAAGAGTCCGCAATTACATTGATGAATAATTATTTGGATAACGTCGAGGCATTTTGCAATAAAAACAAAATGAGAGATCCATTGACTGGTGAAGAGATGAACCCAGATGAGAAACTGATGCGCTCCATTGAGGAACAAATTGGCATTTCTGAAAATGCGAAAAAAGCATTCCGTGAAGAAATACTCATCCGATTATCGGCATACGCAAGAAAAGGAAAACGTTTTGAATATAATTCGCATGAGCGCCTACGTGAAGCCATCCAAAAGAAATTATTTGCAGATTTAAAGGATGTCGTGAAAATAACGACTTCAGCGAAGACACCAGATGAAGCGCATCTGAAAAAAGTAAATGAAGTTGTGGCAAGATTAATAGACGAACATGGATACAACTCTACGTCAGCCAATGAGCTATTGAAATATGTTGGTAGTTTACTTAATCGATAGACGCAGATGAAGGATAAATAACAAAGAGGAAACTAATAAGGAATAATAGTTTTTTGGAGAATAGAATCTTTTTAGTGATACTACTGATTTCCGTTTCAGGTGGACGCTTTCCGAGGGGTGAGCGATGAGCCATCACCGTCTCTAGTGCGTCGCTGTGATACTCAACTGTCTCACTCATCCCGCCGGAGTCGCTAACTGTAACGAATATCAATATATGTGTAGTACTAAACATTATGAGTTAGCAAAGCCAAACGCTAAGACGATAATATTAGTCAAAGTTATTTAAGGATAGACCCGTCTGCCCGATTAGGTATACTATTTTACAATGAAAGAAGAAAGTGGATTTTCTTTTATCTGAGCCCATTTCATTTTTACTTATTTGAAGATAGAACATGTATATTTGAGTCGATTTCATAATTACTTGTTTCATTTAAAAATACTAATGTTTACTTAATATCGAATATATTATTCGTTTTTTTAAAAGCAATCCTGTTGATTGGAGTGGCAGGCGGCGACTCCAGCGGGAACAGCGCGAGCGGAAGACTCTGTACTGAGAGGTAGAGAAAATCTTTTTTGCGACGAGCTTTGCGCAGGAGCAAGCGAAGCGACTGAAGCCGTGCCCACGGAAAGCGTCCGCCCTTCGCTACAATCAACGGCATATCTACGTTTCTGTTCTTAAAGGACCAGGCATGTCTTTTGCCCAACTATTCTTTTTCTTTTAAAAAAGGCAATTCCAAAACCTAAACTGTACCCTATAAGATAGACACTTTAAAAAAGGTCATCTTATAGGGTCTTTTTGTTTATAATGAAAAAAACAGTATTCGGAGCGATAAATTATGACTAAAAATTATTTAACACCTAACCAACAAAAAGAACTAAAAAAGAATCCATATGTAAAAGCTGTAAGCAATAAAGCGATTACGTACACAGATGAATTTAAACGATTATTTATTACTGAAAATGAATTTGGGAAGTTTCCGCGTGAAATTTTTGAAGATGCAGGATTTGATATCGAAATGATAGGGATGACACGCATTCATAAAGCGGCAGCTCGATGGAAAACAGCATACCAAAACCAAGGAATTACTGGGTTAGAAGATTCTCGGAAATATAGTTCTGGTCGCCCACTTGAACGAGAACTAAGTCTCGAGGAAAAGTATGCACGATTAGAAGCGAAGACTCGATTACTTGAGGCAGAGAACGAACTCCTAAAAAAGCTCGATTTACTCGAAAGGCAGATGGTGAAGAAGAAATAAAAATTGCGCCAGAATTAAAATTCGAACTCATTAACCAGATTATTAAAAAGTATGAGTTAAAGCGTATGGTAAGTTATCTTTGCGAGGTAATGGATGTATCTCGATCAGGTTTCTACAATTACTTTGATGAAAAATCCATTCAAAAACGTGCAATTAGAGGCGGTTCGGACGAGGTGGTGAAAAACATCATTTTAAAGGCGTATCATTTCCGAGGACGCAAAAAAGGAGCACGCCAAATTAAAATGACACTCCAAAACCAGTACCAGATTACATATAACTTAAAACGTATTCGCCGCATTATGAAGAAATTTGAGATTGTTTGTCCAATTCGAAAAGCGAATCCCTATCGCCGCATGGCGAAAGCAACAAAAGAACATCGCACATGCCCGAACGAATTGCAGCGCAACTTTAAACAAGGGTTGGCTGGAAAAGTGTTATTAACGGATATCACATATTTAAACTACAGAAGCGGAAAGCGTGCTTATTTATCCACGATTAAAGACGCAGAGACGAATGAAATTTTAGCGTATGAAGTCTCAGATAAAATTACATTAGACATCGCATTAGATACACTTCACCAATTAAGACGTCGTCATTCACATATTCGAAATGATGCCTTTATTCATTCGGATCAGGGATTTCATTACACAAATCCGACCTATCAAAAATTAGTGAAAAAGATGAATCTTGGACAGTCAATGTCACGCCGTGGAAACTGTTGGGACAATGCTCCACAAGAATCATTCTTTGGGCATTTTAAAGATGAAACAAATATAAAAGAATGCGAAACATTAGAAGAAGTAAAACAAGAAGTGAAGTGTTATATGATATATTACAATTATTATAGAGGCCAATGGAATTTAAAAAAGCTGCCGCCTGCAAAATACAGACAGCAGCTTCAACAAGTTGCCTAACCTTTTTCAAAATGTCCTTTACAAAGGGTACAGTTTAACCGATTATTCGGTATTTGGATGCCTTTTTTCTTATCAGTTTATTTTTCGTTTACATCTGCAATAAGAATGACAAACGGGCATATGATAAAAAATAGGTAGGTGTTGAGAAAAATGGAGAATAAAGAAGCAAAACAATTTGTCGTTTCTCAGGAAAACTGGTCTTTGCATCGAAAGGGACACCAAGACCAACAGCGGCATATGGAGAAAGTAAAGGAAGCGATTCAAAACAACTTGCCCGATTTAATCAGTGAAGAAAATATCATTATGTCTAATGGACGAGAAGTCATTAAAATCCCGATTCGCTCACTAGATGAATATAAAATTAGGTATAACTATGATTCATCAAAGCATGTTGGGCAAGGTGATGGGGATAGTCAAGTAGGAGATGTTATTGCAAAAGGTTCAGGAGATGAACAAGGAAAAGCAGGGCAAGGGAAACAAGCTGGTGATCAAGCAGGTCAGGATTACTATGAAGCAGAGATATCTATTGGAGAAATAGAGACAGAGCTTTTCAACCAAATGGAGCTCCCTAATTTAGAAGAAAAGGAACAGGCAGAAATTACAACCGAACATATTACGTTCAATGATATACGAAAAAAAGGTCTAATGGGCAATATTGATAAAAAGCGAACTATCATGACCGCTATTAAGCGAAATGCAATGAAAGGGAAGGCAGAGATAATGCCTATTCACCAAGATGACTTGCGCTTTAAAACATGGGATGAAGTAGTAAAACCAGAGTCGAAAGCGGTAGTTTTAGCGATGATGGATACAAGTGGATCGATGGGGAACTTTGAAAAGTATTGTGCAAGAAGCTTTTTCTTCTGGATGACAAGGTTTTTACGCTCCCAGTATGAAACGGTGGAAATTGAATTTATTGCCCACCATACAGAAGCAAAGGTTGTAACGGAAGAAGCGTTTTTTTCAAAAGGAGAAAGTGGAGGTACGATTTGCTCCTCGGCATACATGAAAGCACTAGAGCTTATTCAAGAGAAGTATAGTCCCTCTCGTTATAATATATATCCTGTCCATTTTTCGGATGGTGAAAATATGACGAGTGATAATGCCAAGTGTATTCAACTTGTGAACGAACTAATGGCAGTATCCAGTATTTTTGGCTACGGTGAGGTAAACGCCCATAGCAGATATTCCACATTAATGAACACCTATAAAAAAATTGAAAATCCAAAGTTTAGGTACTATGTATTGAAAGAAAATCAAGACGTTTATGAAGCACTGAAGAGTATTTTTCAAAAGGGAGTCAAGTAATGGAGAGAAAACTACAACATGCCATTGGGGAAATTACCGAAATTGCCACAGCATTCGGCCTCGATACGTATCCGATGAGGTACGAAATATGCCCCGCGGATATCATTTATACATTCGGTGCGTACGGCATGCCTACACGTTTTGCCCATTGGAGTTTTGGAAAACAATTTCATAAGATGAAAATGCAATATGATTTTGGACTAAGCCAAATTTATGAATTAGTAATTAATTCAGATCCTTGCTATGCATTTTTATTGGACACAAATAGTCTCATACAAAATAAGCTTATTATTGCACATGTACTCGCTCATTGTGACTTCTTCAAACATAATGTTCGTTTCTCTAATACACGAAGAGATATGGTGGAAAGTATGACAGCGACCGCCGAACGAATTGCAGCATATGAAATGCTTTATGGAAAAGAAGAGGTTGAGAGCTTTTTAGATGCGGTATTAGCTATCCAAGAGCACATCGACCCATCCATTATGAGACCTAAATTACCAGTTTATGAGGATGAGGGAGAAGAAGAGGTCGTAAAAAAAACAGATTATGATGATTTATGGAATTTGGATCGTAGAGAAAATAAAACAAGATTGGTTCTTCCTTATAGAAAAAAATTTCCTCCAAAACCCGAAAAAGACCTACTCCTTTTTATAGAGGAATACAGCAGTGAGTTAGAGGAGTGGCAACGAGATATTTTAACAATGATGCGAGAGGAAATGCTCTACTTTTGGCCACAATTGGAAACAAAAATTATGAACGAAGGCTGGGCTTCCTATTGGCACCAACGAATACTAAGAGAAATGGATTTAACGAGTGATGAAACAATCGAATTTGCCAAATTGAATGCGAATGTCGTTCAACCTTCCAAAACTGGCATTAATCCATATTATTTAGGTGTGAAAATTTTCGAGGATATAGAAATGAGATATAATAATCCAACAAAGGAAATGAAGGAGTTAGGAATAGAACCTAATTCTGGCAGAGAAAAAATGTTTGAAGTAAGAGAAATAGAATCAGATATATCTTTTATTCGTAATTACTTAACAAAGGACTTAGTGAAAAAGGAAGATTTATATTTATTTGAGAAAAAGAATGGCAACTATGAAATAACTGATAAGGATTATGAAAATGTCCGTGATCAGCTCGTGTCGATGCGAGTGAATGGAAGCTTTCCTTATATTGTAGTAGAAAATGGGGACTATATGAGGCTTGGAGAGTTGTATTTACATCATGGGTATGAAGGTACAGAACTAGATCCTCACTATTTGGAAAATGTTCTCCCATATATTCACCAATTATGGGGGCGAACAATTCATATGGAAACTGTAGTCGACGGAAAACAGGTTTTATATACATTTGATGGAAAAAAAGTATCTAAAATGAATATGTAAGATAAAAACGAGATTCTCTATATAGAGAATCTCGTTTTTATAAAAAGAATTTTCGAATCAGAAGGCTACTTTCTGCAAAGGGTCTGTGATTCTCCTAAGGGATTCTCTACTTGGACGCAATATTCACGTTAGAGAAGAGTGCTTTGCATTTTTATTTCAAGTTTTCGTTCAAGATGCTATTCTCTAATACAGAAAATTTATCTCCATACACTTTTGTAATATGCACTTCTCCCCATGTACAGAGCGCACTTAATATACTTTCAAGGCTTGAACCATATTCGCTCAGTTCATATTCTACTTTGGGTGGTACTTGGTTATAGACAATTCTGTTTATAACACCATCTTCCTCTAATTCTCTTAGTTGTTGTGTCAACATTTTCTGAGTGATGTCAGGCATAAGTCGTTTCAATTCACTCGTTCGCTTTTTTCCGTGTGTTAAATGACATAATATGACACATTTCCACTTACCACCAATAACTTCCAATGTTGCTTCTACAGATATATTATACTTCTTTTGTTTCATACTATTTCTCCTTTTATAGGTACTAAAAAGTATCTATATAACTTTATGGTGCCTATATTACTTTAAAGTGCGTACTTTTCTTTTGGGTGACTATGAACCATAATAACATTTGCCGGCAGAATTACAATATGTTTTGGTCTCATGGACTATATTTATACAGAATTCGAAAGAAAGGTCGAGAAATAATGACTTCAGATAAAAAAAGAAGTAATTTTGCATTACTAGCATTAGCAGTAAGCGCATTTGCAATAGGAACGACAGAATTTGTTAGTGTTGGATTGTTACCGCTAATATCAAACGATTTGGATATATCACTAACTACAGCTGGACTAACCGTTTCCTTATATGCGCTAGGTGTAACAATAGGTGCACCAGTATTAACATCACTTACTTCTAGGATGCCACGTAAATCCTTACTACTATGGATAATGATAGTTTTTATTATAGGTAATGGAATTGCTGCTGGAGCAACTAGTGTAACAGTGCTTTTAATTGCACGTATCATTTCTGCATTTTCACATGGTGTTTTTATGTCCATCGGTTCGACAATAGCTGCTGACTTAGTGCCAGAAGATAAAAGAGCAAGTGCAATTTCTATAATGTTTACAGGATTAACCGTGGCAACTATTACAGGTGTCCCTTTTGGTACTTTCCTTGGGCAACAGTTCGGTTGGCGTTTCGCCTTTGTGGCAATTGTCGTTATAGGAATAGTAGGATTTATAGCAAATAGCATACTTATTCCATCTGATTTACGGAAAGGCACACGGACCTCGTTAAAAGATCAAGTAAAGCTTGTTACAAATGGTAGATTATTATTGGTTTTAATAATTACAGCACTTGGTTATGGAGGGACATTTGTCGTGTTCACGTATTTATCACCATTACTACAGTCTGTAACGGGATTCAAACAAGGAACTATCGCAGTAATTTTACTTATTTATGGGATTGCAATTGCAATTGGAAATATGATTGGCGGGAAGCTTTCGGATAAAAACCCGATTTGCTCACTCTTTTATATGTTTATAATACAAGCAATTGTACTGTTTCTATTAACATTTACAGCTCCTTTTAAAGTAGCAGGGTTAATAACCATCATTTTAATGGGGTTATTTGCATTTATGAATGTTCCAGGACTGCAAGTATATGTAGTAATGCTAGCAGAGCGATTTGTACCAAGTGCAGTTGACGTTGCTTCTGCAATGAATATAGCTGCTTTTAACGCTGGTATTGCGGTTGGATCTTATTTAGGAGGATTTGTTGCTGCTTCTCTCGGCCTCATCCACACTGCTTGGATTGGAGCGATAATGGTTATGCTTGCAGCTATCTTAACCGGTATTAGTCGAATGCTAGAGAGAAAAGACCAACACAATAATTAATATTGGAGGAATTAAAAATGAAAAATTTAAAATCTACAAAAACATTACACAATGGTGTAGAAATGCCTTTGTTAGGACTCGGGGTATTTAGAGTTGAGGATGGACAAGAATTAATAGACGCAGTGAAAATTGCTATTAAACATGGATACCGTAGCTTCGATACAGCAGCCATTTATGGAAATGAAGTCGGAGTGGGACAAGGAATCCGAAAAGGTATAGAAGAAGGAAATGTTGCTAGAGAGGAGCTTTTTATAACCTCGAAAGTATGGAACTCCGAGTTGGGTTATGAAGAAACGATTGCTGCCTATGAAGAAAGCTTGGCAAAACTTGGTCTAGAATATTTAGATTTATACTTAATTCATTGGCCGGTAGAAGGCAAATTTAAAGAAGCATGGAAAGCTCTAGAAACACTTTACAAGGAGGGGCGTGTAAAAGCGATTGGTGTAAGTAATTTTCAAATCCACCACCTAGAGGAGTTAATGATGGATGCTGAAATTAATCCTATGGTAAACCAAGTGGAGTATCATCCGCGTTTGATACAAAAAGAGTTACAAAAATTCTGTAAGGAACAAAACATTCAATTAGAGGCGTGGTCTCCATTAATGGCGGGACAGTTGCTTGATAATGAAGAACTTCAAGAAATAGCATCTAGGCATGGAAAGACTGTAGCTCAAGTTATTGTGCGCTGGGACCTCCAAAACGATGTTATTACAATTCCAAAATCTACGATAGAACATCGCATTATAGAAAATACAGAGGTGTTTGATTTTGAGTTAACAAAAGAGGACATGGATCAAATTAATCAATTGAATAAAAATCACCGAGTAGGGCCAGATCCAGATAACTTTGATTTTTAATTTAATATAATTTGCAATAAAAAACGAGATTCTTCCTTTATAGAATCTCGTCTTTTGCATATACAATTATAGTTGATTTAGTTAAACATCTTGCGATTATCCAAGTGGAAATAGCGATTTGAAGTCCTCTACTTGCGGTTTAATAGGTGCATCTAGCGATTTGAAGCAACTAATTTGCGATTTGCAACTATTCGAATTAGTAACCGCCACCGTAACCATCAACAAAAGCAGCTCCCACAATAATAAGCAAAATAAATAACACGACAATCAGAGTAAAACCAGAACCATAACCGTATCCACTAACACCATCATTTCCTGACATATTAATCATCCCTTCTTTCTTTAAGATATTATTAGAGTATTAATAAATTTAAATAATATCAGGGCTTCAAGGTAAAAAAATATTTGGAAATAAATGAACTGTAATTATAGATGTGTAAAATAAAGAAGAATATGCTCAGAGAAAAAACTCTGAGCATATTCTTTATTTTACAATCAACAGCTAATATCAGCGCTGAATTTAAAATTCCTAATTAAGACCCTACAAAATCTCCACCATCTACATGAATCGTTTGGCCGGTCATATAACTGGAATCAGTGGATGCTAAAAATACATAAGATGGTGCATTTTCCGCAGGCTGTCCACGACGACCGATTGGCGTATTTGCACCATGCTGTTTCACTTTCTCTTTATCAAATGTAGCGGGTATAAGTGGCGTCCAAATAGGACCAGGTGCCACTGCGTTTACCCTAATACCTTTTTCGATTAAGTTCAATGCCAAGGAACGCGTGAAGGTGGTTATTGCTCCTTTTGTGGCAGAGTAATCGATTAGCTCAGGTGAACCATTGTAGGCTGTGATAGAAGAAGTATTGATGATAGTATCGCCTTTTTTCATATGTGGAAGTGCAGCTTGGGATAAGTAAAACATGGAAAAAATATTAGTTGAGAAGGTTTCTTGCAATTGGTCTGGTGAGATTGCTAGAAAATCCTGTGTTGGGAACTGCTTACCAGCATTATTAACTAACACATTCAGTTGCCCAAATTCCTGAATCACTTGCTCCACTGCTTGTTGACAGTTTTCATCATCGCTCAAATCGGTTTTGATTGCTAATGCTTTTCCACCATACTTTTCTATAAGCGTTGTAGTTTTTTCTGCATCTTGTTGCTCATTTTCATCTAAATAGACAATAGCAACATTTGCACCTTCCTTAGCAAATGCAACAGAAACTGCGCGTCCTATTCCACTATCTCCACCTGTAACTAAGGCAACTTTTCCAGTTAATTTGCCTGATCCTTTATAATTTTGGTCATCAAAAATAGGCTGTGGAGTCATTTCCTCTTCGATACCTGGTTGCTGTTGCTGTGTTTGACCTAGAACTTTTTTGTCTAGTTCTTCATATTTATCTGCCATTATGAATTCCTCCTTTAACTTGATTGTTACATTTATTCCCTAGATACATAAAAACAAACGTAAAACTCTTCATTTGTCCGAATAGTCCGTTACGTTTCTGGAAATTTATAAGTGGGTATATATAGAAAGAATATACTTATGAAAAGAGAAGAGAGAGAAAATAAATGAAACCAATAATAGGGATCACAACAGAAGTTCTTGAGGATGGATGTTATTTTATGCCGCCAGTTTATGCAAATGCGATTATACAAGCCGGCGGAATTCCAATATTAATCCCTCTAGTACCAGAGGAAGACATAGATGAATTGAGTATACGGTTAGATGGACTTTTTGTTACAGGAGGAGAGGATATTGATCCAGGTTATTACAACGAAGTTCCTCATGTGCACTTAAAGCAGATTACACCCCAATTAGACGAAATGGAATATAAGCTTATTCAAAAAATGTTGGATTTAGATAAACCTTATATTGGGGTATGTCGTGGTTTACATATGTTAAATATTGTACAGGGCGGATCGCTTTACCAATCCATTCATTCACAGCGGGAAGAACCAGTAATGCAACATTTACAAAAGGCAATTCGAACGCATAGATCGCATCCTGTAAAACTGAAAAAGGATAACCGACTTTACGATTTTCTGCAGGAAGAAGAATTTAAAGTAAATTCATTTCATCACCAAGCAGTCAATAAAGTAGGCAGAGGTTTAGAAATAATTGCAAAAGCAGCAGATGGAATCATTGAATGTCTAGAAAGTAAGGACCATAGTTTCGTATTTGGCTTTCAATGGCACCCAGAAGAATTTGCTATTGATGGTGACGAGCCTTCAAAGCGTATTTTTAAAGCCTATATAGATGCAGCTATAGAACGCAAGAATAAATAATACCAATAATTTGCCTCTTGGAGTGTTAAAATAAATAGATAATTCCTAAATATCAGGAGGCAGAGAATATGACTGAAAGTATTTCTTTAGTGGAAGCGTTTAAACAAACTCAGTATCAAGTAGCTGGAAATGGAAAAAGAAATATGCAAGTTATAAAAGAAGTCTTTGAACAGGTAGATGGACAGCAAGAAAGCGATATATACGGAAAAGGACAAATCATTGAGTCTTTTCAAGAGAAAATGGCTACGTATTTAGGAAAAGAGTCTGCCGTATTCTTCCCAAGTGGTACAATGGCTCAACAAATAGCCTTACGAATTTGGTGCGACGAAAAAGGGGTTAAGAAAGTAGCGTACCATCCACTAAGCCATTTAGAAATACATGAAGAAGATGGTTTAAAGGAATTGCATCATATTGATACAGTTTTACTTGGTGATGAAGCAGGCTTAATAGGATTAGAGGATGTCCTGAATTTAGATCAAGATATAGCCTGTCTATTATTAGAACTGCCTCAGCGAGAAATTGGGGGACAGCTCCCTGACTACAAAACTATTGTAGAAATCTCCGAGTATTGTAAAGCAAACGGGATTCGATTGCATTTAGACGGAGCAAGACTTTTTGAAATTCTTCCGTATTATCAGAAATCTGCAGCTGAAATTTGTGGTCTTTTTGATAGTGTGTATATTTCGTTTTATAAAGGAATTGGAGGACTAGCCGGAGCTATTCTTGCAGGAGACAAAGAGTTTACACAACAATCGAAAGTCTGGAAGCGTCGTCATGGTGGAGATTTAATAAGTCTGTATCCGTATATCTTAAGCTCTAGTTATTACTTTGATAAGAGAATATCAAAAATGGAGCTATACTATGAAAATGCAATAGAGTTAGCGATGCTATTTAATTCATGCCCTTCCATCCAAACTAAACCTACTGTTCCCGTATCTAACATGTTCCATGTACACATAACTCGACCAAAGGAGCAGTTAGAAGCAGTACTTAAAGAAGTTTACTACAAAACTGGAGTAGGTTTGACTAGTTATCTCAAAGTGACAAACCAATCTACTTATAGTTTTGAGGTGAGTATTGGAGATCAATACAATTCCATACCAAAAGATAAATTAGAAGAAGTGTTTCAATTACTTCAAGTTAAGCTTAAATAATTGATGAATAAAACCTAATAACTTACACAAGTTATTCTTCATGGAGGTGAAATTTCATGTCGAAGAAAAATAACAGTAACAAGAGTAACTCATTAGACCGTGAAGAATATGGATTCGGATATGATGTCAGTCCAGATGATTTAGATGTCTACGTACAAAACAATAATGCTCAGAAAAAAAATAATAACGAAAATAAAACCAATGCCAATCGCAATAAAAATAAGAACGAATGTTAAAAGAATTGAAGTTTTAATAAACCCATATACAAAACGATAGAATTGTTTTGTATATGGGTTTTTTTATTTTTATAAAATATATCATTCTTTAATTTTACTACGAAAACAAAATCAACTTTTGGAGTTCTATTTTTCCCCTTTGTTTCTTACAGTGTAACAACAGCTAGAAAAAAGGGGATGTTCATTTGTTAATAGATGGAGTTTTTTCAGGAGGTGGACTTAAGGGCTTTGCATTGGTTGGTGCCCATCAAGTATTAGAGGAAAAAGGATATAAATTCAAGCGAGTAGCTGGCACTAGTGCAGGAGCGATTCTTGCTAGTTTCATTGCGGCTGGTTTTACTAGTAAAGAAATAGAAGAATTATTGAACGAACTAGATACATTAGCGCTTTTAGATCCTCGGAATACAATTCTGCCATTTCCATTAATGAAATGGATAAATCTATATTGGCGGCTAGGATTATATCAAGGAAAGGCACTCGAAAACTGGTTTCTAGAAAAGCTTGCTTTGAAAGGAGTATATACCTTTTCAGACATCGAGCAAGGTTCACTAAAGTTAGTAGCTTCAGACCTTACGAACGGTAAAATAATGGTAATTCCTGATGATTTAGAGCGTTATGGGATATCAGCATCTAGTTTTCCGATAGCGCGAGCTCTCCGTATGAGCTGCGGAATCCCATTTTTCTTTGAACCCGTTAAATTAAAAGTTACTTCATCTGATACGATTATTGTCGATGGTGGTGTGTTAAGTAATTTTCCTATGTGGATTTTTGACAATGGTAACAAAGAGAGACCGATACTAGGCTTAAAACTAAGTAGCAAATCAGAAGACAGGGAACCTCGCAAAATAAAAAATGGATTAAATTTATTTGAAGCACTATTCTCAACAATGAAAAATGCCCACGACGAAAGATATATTTCACGGAAAATTGAAAAGAACATAATTTTTATTCCAGTGGAGGATTACGAGGCAACACAGTTTGATTTGAGCGATGAAATAAAACACGAATTACTAGAAAAGGGTAGAAATCGTGCCACTCAATTTTTAAAAACGTGGTAAGTAAAATGTTTAATTCGAGCAGACAAAGGAATAATAAGAAAGAGGATACAATCGAAGGAGAGGATCATTCATGGCAAATAATGCAAAAGAAGAAGCACTAAAAATTTTAGAGAAAAATATGGTTGGTACCATGGCGACAGTACAACAGAATAAACCACATTCCCGATATATGACTTTTTTTAACGATAACCTTACTCTGTATACAGCAACAAGTAAAAAAACACATAAAGCGGAAGAACTTAAGCAAAATCCCAATACACATATACTATTAGGCTATGATGGGCATGGGTTTGGCGACAGCTTTTTAGAAATTGAGGGGACTGTCATCGAATCAGATGATGAAGCAATGAAAGAAAAAGTATGGAACAAAGCGCTAAAAGGTTGGTTTGAAGGTCCTGAAGATCCAGATTTGTTAATCTTAAAAGTTACGCCTACAAAAATCCGAGTGATGAATACAAAAGGAGAAGAACCTCAAGTTGTAGAACTCTAAAGTCCTTCTCTGTATTTCGGAGACCTTTCTGATGTTAAGTTAGGTCTCTTTTACTGCTGATTTTAAAAGTATCTAGCATAAGATCACTACTTTCTTCGTTTAATCTCTCTATAATTCTTCTTTTACGATAAAGCATCATTCCAGCCTCAGCAATATCATGGATTGCTGAACGGTTAATAAAAGCCCCAAAAACAAGACCTGCAATTGGAATCATTTGAAATAGCTTTTTCCAGCCAAACTGGTCTCTATAAGACAATACCACTTCACGCCAGCCCTGTATCTCCGATAATACCTCTCGCTTTGTCTCTTCATCTTGTTTGTCAAACTTAGATAGCTGAGATAAAATAGCTTGTTTTCCGACAATATCTGAGGAAATAAATTGAAGAGATTTGATAATAAATAATCTTTCCTTTTTGTCATTCGGATCATAACCATAACAAATGGCAATATCCTGTAACGTTTTCAGCTGTAGACCTAATAGGAAAGGGATATCAATGGATAATGTAAAGATACCTCCAATACCTGTCCCGGCACCTTGAACGGTAGCTAGGTTTTTTCTATTTTTCGCTATTCCTGTTACTGCATTGTCCATAGTAGCAATGGGTAATCGGTTGACTTCTTCTATATTTTCAATTCCCATGGTTGGATAATATGATCTGATCTTCGATGTTGAACTTAAATAGCTGCCACCTGTTTGGACATATTGTCCAAGCTCATCGATTAACGATCCCATTTTTGATTGAATAAATTTTGGAGTCCATTTATCCATTATTTTAAAAGGCAATCTACCGATTTTCTCCCAAAACCATAGGTCACCCTGATCTTTCTCCCAAGCTTCTACTTTTATTAACTCAGTATGTAACCATTCTTGTGAATCTAACATCATTAAATCACCTCTTTTTACTAATACGTCCATTCATCAAAATAGTTTCATTCTATCATTTTCTACTGTTTAAAATACATAATTAATGAAAGGGGTGGCAAACTAAGGAAATCTTTAAGTAGGAGAGTGGTTCTTGTGAAAATAGGGAGGTTAGTGCGTGCCACTTTAAGTGGTACATCCCAAAAGAAAACGACAAAAATAGAGCACGAAGAACCAACAAATGAACTAAAGGACCAAGTTACAGAAAGACTGGAAAATATTAGAAAACAGACATCTGAGATAGATGATATTATGTTTAAAAAAATTGCTACAGATGAAGGTGTAGTTACAGTTATATATTCTAATTCATTAGTAGAAAAGATGACGATACAAACGATGGTTTTCATTCCTCTCACAAACTATATCCATCAGATACATCAGGTTTCAGATTCTATTGAGGATACGGATATACAAGAGATAACTAAAAAGGTGATCACTGGACAAACCATTTTGTTTTTTCACAAGACCTTTCAATTACTTAGTATTGATACATACAGCGCACCAACCCGTTCTATCACAAACACAGAGGTAGAATCTACCGTAATAGGTCCGCAGGATGCTTTTACAGAATCGTTGGAAACGAATATCTCTTTAGTAAAGAGACGTATTAAAAGTCCGATGCTGAAAAATGAAACATTTACAATAGGAACTGAAACGGATACAAAAATTTCCGTAGTTTATATGGATGGCATTGTAAACAAAGATAACCTAGAAGTTTTGAAAGAAAGAATTGAAAAGTTAGATCACCCGGCTTATACGGATGTCACAATTCTCAAACAACTTATAGAGGATAATCCTCTATCTCCTTTTCCGCAGTACTATTTAACGGTGCGTCCAGATACAGTAAGTGGCTATTTGCATGATGGAAGAATTGTCGTTTTTATGGAAAATAGTTCTGCTGTAATGATTTGCCCAGTCACTTTTTTGGAAATGTTCATGTCTGTAGAGGATTATTATAATCGCTGGACAACGGCTTCCTTACTAAGAATGCTTCGATTTTTTGGGTTCTTTTTAACAATCACAATCACTCCATTGTACGTATCAGCTTTGACATTTCATCCAGAAATTCTCCCTTATGAGCTTCTACTAAACCTACAGGAATCTAGAGCTAAGGTGCCGTTTCCACCCCTATTTGAAGTGTTATTTATCGAACTCATTATTGAAGTACTAAGGGAAGCAGGATCTCGAATGCCGGCTAAAGTAGGGCAAACAATAGGTATCGTAGGAGGTATTGTAATTGGAACTGCAGCTGTTGAGGCGGGACTGATTAGTAATATCTTGGTTGTACTTGTTGCTACATCCGCATTACTTTCCTTTTTACCACCTATCTTCTTAGTTAGTAATACTAGCAGGTTTGTACGATATATTTTCATTATTTCTGCCGGATTGTTTGGCTTGTTTGGGCAAATGATTGCTTTTACTTGGTTAATGGTCCATCTACTAAGAATTGACTCCCTAGGAAAGCCTTATATGAGTCCTGTTATTCCTAGAAAGGCAACGGATTTATTGAATGGCATCATTAGATTTCCGACTAAGTATTTGACTAAGAAATCGGGGATTTCCAAATCGCCCAAGAAATAATATTTTAAACGGAGGAGGGAGAACTTGAGTCCAAAGAACTTAAAAGTCCTAGGCGTATACCACGTAATTTTTTTAGTGCAAAATACAATGGTTGGAACTGGGCTTCTCTCCGCTCCTCAAAGATTAAGTGTTTTAGGCTATAGTCAGGTCCTAATGCCAATCTATTTTGGAATCATAGCAACTATAACTATATGGCCTATGGTTTGGATTTGTTCTCAGTATAAAGGGGATAACTTGTTTCGTATCAATGAAATACTATTAGGAAAGTGGATGGGTAAGGGTATTAATGTCTTAATAGTTCTCCATTTTACCTTGTTGATTTCTGCTGTCGTTAGTAATTATATGAATCTGATACAAAGCACTGCGTTACCTGAACAAACTACTACTGTAACCATAATATTAGTGCTTCTACTTCTTACTTATATTGTGAACGGTGGTATTAAAACAATTGCACGATTCTGCACGTTAACCTTTTTTTTAGCAATGCCGATGGTGTACTTTTTAAGATGGGGCATTGAAAAAGGTGATCTAAGTCATATATTTCCTTTGTTTAACTTTACTTCAAAGGAGTTTTTCAAAGCTATGCAGCAAGGCTATTTATCAATTCTTGGCTATGAATTAATTATGTTTTATTTTCCATATATAATTGATCAAAAAAAGGCATTTAAACATGCCATGATTGGAATATGGATTACAATTTCCTTAGTATTTATTACAACATTGGTGAGTGTGATGTATTACTCAGAATGGCAGTTAGAGCATGTTGAATTCTCGGTACTGCACCTATTTAAAGCAGGTGAGTTCTCTTTTGTAGAACGAATCGATATCATGGGTATTACGTTTTGGGTTTCTTTAATACTAACGACGGCATCGGTATACTTGTGGAGCGCAAGAAAGGGATTGGATTCCATTAGATCCAAAAAAAGTAGATACCATGTATACTTTATTGCAGCGGCAATTTTTGGGGTTATAATGCTCCCAGTTAACCGTGAATTTCAACAGAAGCTTTTTGATGCAAGTATTTATATAGAATATATAGTAATCCTATGGCCGATTTTTTTATGCCTAATACAATTAGTAAGAAAAAAGCAGGTGAAATCAAAATGAAGAAGAGTATCATACTATTCGTTTTAACGATATTGTTAACCGGTTGCTCCGATAAAGAGCTGAAAGTGCCTTTAGAAGATATTGGAATGGTTAGTACACTCTCATTTGACTATATTGATGAAGAAATGATGAAATTAACCGTTGCAATACCACAATTTTCACCGGAGGCTAAAGAGAATACGCAACTCTTCTCGGTGACTACAGATATGATTTCTAAAGGGATCGTTGAAATCGAAATGCAATCGGATAAAAAAATTGTTTTAAATCAATTAAGAGTAGTACTTTTTAACGAGGAATTTGCAAAGCATGGAAGAATGAGGAAAGTGATACGACATTTATATAGGGATTCATCAGTTGGCAACAAGGTGCTTATTGCAATAGTAAAGGAAAATGGAGAAGAAGTGTTAAAAGCCGATTATCCTGACAAACCAAATGTCAATTTATATATTAATGATCTATTGCAACCTAGTATTAATACTGCCTTCAATCCGAATACGAATATTCATGACTTTATATATACCCAAACGAGTACAGTTCATGATTCTATTGTTCCGATAGTTGATAAAAAAAATGGGATAATTAAAATCGAAGAGGTTGCTGTTTTAAGGGGAAAGAAATGATAGAAAGTATACCGCATGATGAAGCACTTATCATACAAGCACTACAGGGGAGAAAAAACCTAGCACCGCTAGCTTTAGACCTTGGAGATGGAGAAGAAGATAAGCTTGTATTGGATTTAATCAGTAATAAGGTAAAGATGAAAAGTAATAAAAGTATGGAAGCACCAAAGTTATCTATTACTTTAAAAATGGAAGGAACTCTTGTAGATTATGTGGGGTATAGAGTTGGTGAACTAGAAAGCTTGGAAAAAATAAGTGAATTGGAAGAGGATATTGACAAACATACCTCCAAACAGGTCGAAGAATTTCTAGATAAGTTAAAAGAATTAGAAGTAGATCCCATTGGTTTAGCGGAAGAATTCCGGAAACATTATCATGGTAAATGGGATAAAGAGAAAACAAATGATATTATTAGCAAACTACAGGTAGATGTTAAAGTAGAAACTTCTATTATCAGTACAGGGAATCTAAAGTAAATTCGTTAGATACGGAATTATGATAACAATCAAGTTCAATTTTGGCGTGAATAAAGAAGACATGATAGCGTTTACATTTTGTTGAATACTAAATGTAAACGCTTTAATATGGTAAACAACAATAACTTAATAATTTAAATAGGGGGACAGAGAAAATGAGTACAGAACAACAAGAACAATCTGGGTTCAAAGTTAAAGTACAGCGATTTGGTAGCTTTTTAAGTGGCATGATTATGCCAAATATCGGTGCGTTCATAGCATGGGGTCTTATTACAGCATTATTTATAGAAACTGGATGGTTGCCAAATGCAGAATTTGCAGAGCTAGTCGGGCCAATGATCAACTATTTACTGCCAATCCTAATTGGTTTTACTGGTGGTAGACTTGTCCATGGTATTCGAGGTGGAGTAGTTGGTGCTACCGTAACGATGGGGGTAATCGTTGGAGCGGATATCCCGATGTTCCTTGGGGCGATGATTGTAGGACCTCTAGGTGGTTGGGCTATTAAGCAATTTGATAAGCTAGTAGAAGGTAAAATAAAAGCTGGCTTTGAAATGCTAGTGAATAACTTTTCAGCAGGAATTATTGGTGGTTTACTAACATTAGTTGCTTACAAATTAATAGGTCCAGCTGTTAATGCATTAACAGATTTCCTTGCAGCAGGAGTTCAATTCATATTTGATGCAGGTCTATTACCACTTGCAAGTATTTTCATAGAACCAGCCAAAGTATTATTCTTAAATAACGCTATTAATCATGGAATATTAGGACCTTTGGGAATAGAGCAAGCTGCAGATGCAGGTAAGTCGATTCTGTTCTTATTGGAGTCAAACCCAGGACCAGGTCTTGGTATTTTACTTGCATTCATCTTCTTTGGGAAAGGAGCAGCTAAACAAACTGCACCTGGAGC
The DNA here is from genome assembly GCF_038003165.1 of Psychrobacillus sp. FSL K6-2365. Lineage (NCBI taxonomy): Bacteria > Bacillati > Bacillota > Bacilli > Caryophanales > Bacillaceae > Psychrobacillus > Psychrobacillus sp. FSL K6-2365. The sequence continues at coordinate 528,766 of NZ_JBBOOO010000001.1, forward strand.
AGCAATTATACACTTCCTAGGTGGAATTCATGAAATTTACTTCCCTTATATTTTGATGAAGCCATTCTTACTTGTAGCCGCTATTGCCGGTGGAGCTTCTGGTATCTTTACACTGCAATTATTCAATGCAGGTCTAGTGGCAGCTCCTTCACCAGGAAGTATATTTTCAATACTAGCGTTAACTCCAAAAGGAAGTCATATAGGAGTAATATTGGCTGTAGTAGTCGCTACTGCAGTATCCTTCCTGATTGCTTCTCTTATTCTTAAAACGTCTAAAGGTATAGCGGAAGATGATTTAGTTAAAGCAACAGAAAAAACTTCTTCACTTAAAGGGAAAGAAAGTAGAGTCGCAGAATTTATCCAGCCAACTACAACAGCTGACTTAGTTCAGGAAACTTCTCTTGCTAATGTAAAACATATTATCTTTGCTTGCGACGCGGGGATGGGGTCAAGTGCGATGGGAGCTTCTATTTTAAGAAACAAAATGAAAAAAGAGGGTCTCGATGTATCTGTAACGAATACAGCTATTAGCAATCTCCCATCAGACGCAGAAGTAATCGTAACTCATAAGGATTTGACGAGTCGTGCTAAGGAACAATCGCCAAGTGCCTATCATATTTCCGTAGAGAATTTCTTGAATAGCCCGAAATATGATGAGCTTATTGAACAACTAAAAAAATAAAAACACATCCGAAACTCGGCCTATTTTAATAGGCTGAGTTTTGCCAATGATTTAGGATCGTTAGGAATGAGGTGTTGACCATGCTTATTTCGAGCAGAGAAAAGATGATTATTGAAGCACTAATTGTAGAGCAGGAAGAAATAACGATTAAAGAATTATCTAAAAAAATTGACGTGAGTTCACGAACAATACAGCGAGATTTAAATAATGTTCAGAGCATTTTAGATTCCTACGAGCTTGAACTGATTAGGAAATCAGGAGTTGGTGTTCAAATCATAGGGAATGAACAAAGAAAGCAAGAATTAGTTCAACAGCTTAAACAGTTCAGACAAAGGGAATATACATTAGAGGAAAGGCTAACATTGATACTATGTATTTTGTATGAATCAGCTGAACCGGTCAAACTCTATTCCCTTTCCAAAGATTTGGGAGTTTCGATTTCAACCGTCAGTGCAGATTTGATGAAGCTTGAGGAACAGCTACAGCCTGTCCAGCTTTCGATATTGAAAAAAAGAGGTTATGGAGTAGAACTTTCAGGAACGGAAAATGCAAAGCGTAGAGCTATCAGTTACGCAATATCTAAAACCTTAAAGGAAGAGGGACTTTTTTCCTTAATTAAAGAAAAGATTCATCAAAAAACGAGCAAGTATGAAGATCCAATTTCGGAAAGGCTAATGCACCTTGTAGATAGAGAAAAGTTAGGGATGATTGAAGAGGCTATGAAGGATATATATCCAGACTTCTCTTTATCAATGACAGATAGTGCTTATGTGGGGTTAATAGTTCATCTTGCCTTGGCTATTGAACGTATTTTACAAGGTGAAAATATTACTATTGATGAAGCATATTTAAAGCAAATAGCGCTTGAACCAGAATACCCGATTGCAAAAAAAATTATTAATATGTTAATGGACCGTTTCCAAGTTGATATACCAGAAGCAGAAGTCGGTTATATAACGATGCATCTTCAAGGATCTAAACTTCGTCAACAAGAAGGGGTATTAGTTGAATCATCCAATTTAGAATTATATAGAAAGGCGAAAAAGTTAATTCAGGAAATGGAGAAGCAAACTAGCTTTCGTTTATCAAATAATGAATCCCTTCTTGAAGGATTAGTTACCCATTTAAAACCTGCGATTTATCGGGTAGAGCAAAATATGGGTATAGTGAACCCTTTACTAGAGGAAATTCAAACGAATTATAAAGAGTTGTTTGAGCAAGTAAAGGCTGCTGCACGAAAAGTTTTTCCAAAGCTATTAATCCCAGATGAAGAAATTGGATATTTGGTTATGCATTTTGGATCTGCCTTAATTGGGGTACTAGGTAAGGGAGATCTAAAGGCATATATTATTTGTTCAAGTGGAATTGGAACTTCTAAATTACTGGCATCAAGATTATTGCGGGAAATTGAAGAGATATCAGAGGTGTCGAATATTTCCGTATTCGAATTAAATAAGTTGACCACCACTATCACTGATAGGGACCTTATTATCTCAACCATTTACCTGCAGGATTTTCACAGGGAATATATTATGGTTAACCCTTTTTTAACAACCGAAGAGATTAACCAAGTGCAACTGTATGCAAGAAGGAAAATGCTTATGCAGAAACCTCAAACACTAGTAAAGGAAAGTCATCCAACTGTAGAAATATTAACGAAAAAAATAGAAAAATTAAATCAGTTCACAGGAGTAATGCTAAAGGTTTTAACGAATTTTCAACTTAGTCTACTAAAAGAACAAAATACAGTTAAGCAATATATGCAAGAGATTTGTGTGTTGTTGGAGGATAGAAAAATCATTGAAGAAAAGGAAAAAGTTATAGAAGCTTTATTGGAAAGAGAGAAAATTGGTGGTATTGGTATTCCGGGGACAAAACTTGCGTTATATCATACACGTAACGAATATGTTCAAGAACCATCGTTTACTATTCACAAACTTAAACAGGCCATCCGTACAAAAGGAATGGATGGAAACGACATGAAAGTGGATACACTACTTGTATTACTTTCACCTGAAGCATTTCTAAAGGCAGGTTTAGAAGTGCTGAGTTTAATCAGTACCTTAATAATTCAAAATGAACAAAATACCCAATTATTTGAAACAGGAGATGAATCTCAAATTCAAGCATTTTTAGCAGAAGAATTTGAAGCATTTATTAGAGAAAATATAAATTAATGGAGGCGTTTTACAATGGCATTACCAATTTTAGCAGCAGAAAATATTTTACTAAGTCAACAATTAGCTACAAAGGAAGAGGCAATCCGTTTAGCGGGTCAAATGTTAGTAGATAAAGGTTATGTGGAGTCTGGTTATATAGAAAAAATGTTAGAAAGAGAAGAGATGACATCTACGTTTATGGGAAACTTTGTTGCAATTCCACATGGGACAGATGATGCCAAAAAAGAAGTGAAAGAATCAGGTATCACTATTATTCAAGTTCCAGCCGGTGTAGATTTTGGAGATGGAAATATAGTAAAACTAATTTTTGGTATTGCTGGCAAGGGTGATGATCACTTGGACATTCTTTCTAATATTGCAATTACTGTTTCTGAAGTAGAAAATGTAGAAAAGATAGTTAATGCAACTTCACCAAAGGACGTACTTGCCTTTTTTGAAGGAGTGAACTAATATGAATGCTGTTCATTTTGGAGCTGGAAATATCGGAAGGGGATTTATCGGTTTATTGTTGCATCAGTCTGGATATAAGACCTGTTTTGTCGATGTCAATGAAGAAATTGTTAATTTATTGAACGAGAAGAAGCAATATACTGTTAAGTTTGCTGAGGAATCTCAGAAAGAGTTCCTCGTTGAGAATGTTCATGCAATTAATAGTATAAAGAATCCTGAATCTGTCATTAATGCGGTAGCGAATGCGGATATTGTAACTGCTGCAGTAGGAGCTAATATACTTCCTTTAATATCAGGATTAATAGCAAAGGGATTGAAAAAACGGCTGACACAATCGAAAAAGCCTTTAACTATTATTGCTTGTGAAAATATGATTGGTGGCAGTACATTCCTAAAGGAAAAAGTATTAGAAGAGCTAACAATGGATGAAAAAATCCAATTCAACACGCATTTCAGCTTTCCAAATGCGGCAGTAGATCGAATTGTCCCAAATCAAACTAATGCCGATAAATTAGCAGTAGTAGTTGAGCCATTTTATGAGTGGGTAGTGGATGAATCAGAGATAAAGGGAACCAATCCACCAATTCAAGGAGTTACATTTGTACAGAATTTGGAGCCGTTTATTGAACGTAAATTGTTCACTGTTAACACGGGGCATGCTGTTGTTGCTTACTTTGGTTATTTAGCTGGAATTCGCAATATGCATGAAGCCCTTGAGAATATGGAAATAAGAGAAATGATAGAGCGAGTATTGCAGGAAACAGGAAGATACCTTACTACAACCTACTCTTTTAATGAAAAAGAGCATGCTGAATATGTACAAAAAATCATAAATCGTTTTGCTAACCCATATATTTCAGATGATACAACGAGAGTTGGGCGTTCACCTATGCGTAAGCTTAAAAACAATGATCGACTTGTCCGTCCGGCGACCAAATATGTAGAAATGTTCAACGAGAATCCTTTATACTTAGTAAAAGGGATAGCAGCAGCTTTACATTATGACTTCAAAGAGGATTCAGAAGCAAATGAAATACAAACTATGATTGAACAAAAAGGAATTCAATTTGCAATAGAAGAAACGACTAGTTTAAAGCCTGGTACAGATCTATTTGAGCTGATTCATGAGCAATATGATAGAATGGCTATAAGCAAAATAAAATAAAACCAATTCAAGGGAGAAGATTATTATGACAAACCACACTTACACAGTTGTAGCAGAATCAGGAATTCACGCAAGACCGGCGACGGGACTTGTACAAATTGCATCAAAATTCGTTTCAGACATTTCCATGGAGTATAAAGGGAAAAAAGTTAACCTAAAATCAATTCTTGGTGTTATGTCTCTAGGTGTAGGGCAAGGAGCTAGTATTTCTATATTTGCTGAGGGAACTGACCAACAAGAAGCGTTGGAGTCAATCGAAAGCTTTCTTAAATCTGAAGGGATAATTGAGTGATGACAGAAAATTTAATAGGAATTGCAGCTTCCAGTGGTATAGCCATTGGTAAAGCTTTTTTGATGATAGAACCAGATTTAACTATTTCAAAAAGTACAGTTTCTAATAAGGAAGAAGAGGTTACTCGATTCCATGAGGCAGTAAACGCTGCTAAGTTAGAACTGCAAAAGATTCGTGACCGTGCTGAAATTGACTTAGGCGCGGAAAACGCTGCGATTTTTGATGCACATTTACTTGTTCTTAGTGACCCTGAATTAATAGGCACCGTAGAAGGCAAAATAAATGACGAAGCAGTAAATGCAGAGGCTGCTTTGCAAGAAACTGCAGATACATTAGTTGTCATGTTTGAACAGCTTGATAACGAGTATATGCGTGAGCGGGCAGCTGATATTCGAGATGTAACGAAGCGAGTAATAGCAAGACTTCTTGGCGTGGAAGTACCGAATATTGGGTTGATAGATGAAGAAGTTATAATCATCTCCAAAGATTTAGCACCCTCAGATACGGCTCAATTGAATAGAGCATTCGCTAAAGGATTTACAACGGATATGGGTGGACGCACGTCACATTCTGCTATTATGGCCCGTTCATTAGAAATTCCTGCGGTTGTTGGTACAAAAAATGCTACATCTGCTATTAAACAAGGTGATTTTATCGTTGTGGACGGAGATAATGGTGAAGTAATTATAAACCCTTCCAAGGATGTTATTGAGAGCTATGTCACGAAAAGAAATCAGCAAGAAGTAGAGAAACAAGAACTATTGTTGCTAAAAAATAAGCAAACGATCACATTAGATGGAATACATGTGGAAGTAGCAGCAAACATCGGAACTCCAAAGGACATAGAAAGTGTTCTTGAAAACGGTGGAGAAGGAGTCGGGCTATATCGTACAGAGTTTCTGTATATGGAACGAGATTCTTTACCAACAGAGGAAGAGCAGTTCCAAGCATATAAGCAAGTGCTTGAACAGATGGATGATAAACCTGTAGTTGTTCGTACATTGGATATTGGAGGAGACAAGCAGCTTCCATATTTAAATCTTCCAGAAGAAATGAATCCATTCCTTGGCTTCAGAGCAATTCGACTATGCTTAGAGGAACAAACAATATTCAGAACTCAACTTCGCGCTTTACTACGCGCAAGTAACTTTGGGAATCTTAAAATAATGTTCCCAATGATTGCAACTCTAGAGGAATTCAGAGAGGCAAAACAATTACTTTTAGAAGAAAAAGAAAAGCTTCAGCAGGAAGGCACACTAGTATCAGATCATATAGAAGTCGGTATTATGGTAGAAATTCCTTCGACCGCTGTATTAGCTGATCAATTCGCAAAAGAAGTGGACTTTTTCAGTGTTGGAACAAATGATCTAATCCAATATACAATGGCGGCAGATAGAATGAACGAATCGGTTGCCTATTTATATCAGCCTTATCATCCAGCTATTTTACGATTAGTTAAAATGGTAATCGATGCTGCACATGCCAATGGAAAGTGGGCAGGAATGTGTGGAGAAATGGCAGGAGATTCTATAGCTATTCCATTATTAATAGGTTTAGGGTTAGATGAGTTCTCTATGAGTGCTCCTTCAATGCTAAAAGCGAGAAATCAGATCAATCAGCTGACGCAAATGGAGATGAAACAGCTTGCGGATAAAGCCCTGTCTATGCAGACATCGGAGCAAGTTAAGCAATATGTAAAAGAAACTTTAGGAGTTTAGTAGCTCTTAGATTAAAAGCTTCATGAAAACCCACTCAGTTGATAAGAGCGGGCTTATTCATGAAGCTTATTTTTTTTTTGCTTTAGGAGTAGCTTTTTCTAGTTCTTCAAATTCTTTGGCAAATTCTTCTCGGATGTCGCCTGGTTTGATTTTTAGATTTTTTGGCGTTTGAGGTAGTGAATCTTTGTTGTTACTTCTTCCTTGCTTATTGTCTCTCCCCATATAAATCTCCTTCCCTTTATTCGTTCAAACTTAATATGGCTAATTTCAACTCATTTAAACGGGATAAGCTGAATTATATGTAAGATGTGTAAGAGGTTGAAGGAGCTACTTAATTTATCCACGATGGCTCATACTTGCCAGTCCGATGAACTCAATATTCATATCATCTATTATCTAAAAAAATGCTCAAGTACATGGCATAAACATTCCACGTACTTGAGCATTTTTACTTTTTATTAAAAAAGGTGGTAAGCTGTTTTTTAGTAGGGGCTTGAATTTTGTAGGTTAACTCTCGATCACCACTGTTTTCTATACGTGGAATGATGGACTCTATTACATTGAATTTCCAAAAGGATGGTTTACTTTTTGTACTCTTTTCCGTATCTTTTGTCATCATTTTGCGTTGAAAAGGGTGCAGCTTAGCCATTAAAAATTTTTCTTTTATACGAATTAATAGGTAACCTTCATCTGTTTCAGGATTGAATTTTTTCATTAGGGATTCACCTAACTCGAACGTATTCGATTTGTTTTGAACTGATGGCGAAAGAACTAAAATATTCCCTTTGCGGAACAAGGCTGTATTCGACACTTGCTTGAGACCTAAATCATTAATAAGAAAATCTAAGTTCACTTGAGACGCTTCACTAGCGACTGACATATTCCATACCTCCTCAACATTTACAGACTCCTATGTTAAGTATACCCTAATTTGTAGTCGATATCTTCCGTTTTGGAATATTTACTTAATTTATAGTGATTTAACGCTAAAAAATGGACTTTTTTTCGCAAAGCTAAGTTTGCGTGATGCTTTTTGACAGATTATTTCTAGATTCTGGATGTGGAAAGAAAAGTGGATGTGTAATAAAGTAATTGACTATATATAGATAGGGTCTGAATTTATGATTGTTTTGTTATAAAGTATAAAAAATGCAGTAATCCTCGATAGTAGACCGAGAATTACTGCAATAATAAGTATTATTCTACTTCTGGAAGATCTGATTCATCAGACTCTTCTAATACATCAAAGAATTTCCATTCACCAGCTTCATTTTTTTCTAAAAGATAGGCTATAGTGGTTTCAATTGTATTTTTGTCATCAATTGTGGATTTTTGATGTTGTATAACTAAAGCGCTGTTATTCAGAATATATTGAACGTCAAAATTAAGTGTTTCGAATCGAACATCGAAGTCTTTAAATGTTGCTTCTATTGTTTCTAACAGCGTAGCATAGCCAGGGAATTCTTCACTGTATAAACCGATAGTTGCCTCTAGATTTTCAGCATTTGCATATTCATCAGCCTTTTGGAAAAACTCCTTAATTTCGTTTTCTTGCTTAAGGAAGTTCTCATCTTTGCGAATACTTTGATAATATGCTTCATATAGATCTTCTATAATTGCATCATCTTTGATAGTATCTAGTGAGTCAAAAAACGTATTAACCTGTTCTTCCACTAATTTTTGGTTGGATTTTTCCATGATTAATTGATCTAACTTGTCTATATGCATTTTCGCTGTAATTACGTTTTTAGATGATTGAAGAGCTTTTTCACCCGGAGTTTTAAACTGAGTTAAAATGGCATCTCTAGTAGACTTTCCGTAAACACGGTAAAGTAAAATTGCTTGTTTTCGTATTTCACTAGATAAGTTATGGTAACTTTTCTCCGTTACATCAGATGTTGGATTTTTAGAATATAGAGCATTAAATTCATTTGCCTTTTCTACTATTTTCTTTCCAGAAGTAATCGCATCGATATATCCCATTGCTCTTTTATAATGAATACCAGCATTATCTTCTAATCGTTTTTCTAACTTCACCTTATCCTTAACGTTTACTTTTTCTAATTCGCTTTTTGCATTTAAATAAGCATTTTTAGTTAAGTTGAAAATTTTCATATCAGGGTATTTAATGTCCTTAGTCAATTCATACGAAATTTGCCATTTCAATGCACCTGCATGTTCCTCCGCTACTTTAACTAGAGATTCTGCTTTTGAAATAGAAGCTGCCTCAGTATTTGTAATAGGTATGAATATATTTGCGCTAATAATTCCAGCTATCAATCCATAAGATAATAATTTTTTCATATGTATTCTCCTAAAATGTAAGTCTTATAAAATAGTATTTTATAAGCCTTAATAAGAATATGTTATTATATTGTTAAATACTAGATAATATTGATGGTTATACATCCATAAAACGGTAAATTATTTGCTTATTTAATAGTGTTTAAATATATTTATTTGCCGTCATGTTACTATTTTTTACTTAATCTTAAATTCTTCCTACTTTCATGTTAAAATAAGCACTTACCAAAAGAGAAGGAAGTGTTAAGTATGGTAGGTCGAAATGATCCTTGTCCATGTGGTAGTGGAAAAAAATACAAAAAGTGCTGCGAGTCAAGGCAGACTGATTCTATAGAAGAGGTACAAACGGAGGAATTGGAACGATTATTGCAATCTTTTTATGACCACTATCCAGAGCGTAAGGATATGGAAGAATATGCGAACCTTGTGCGTGCTTGGAGCAAAACGATTGGCGACTATTTAGATTTAGAAATGATTGAAGCCATCGTAATGGATGAGTTCTTTTTCCATTATAAACAGCAGATATGGTTAGGCTATATAGAAAAGCAAAAGAAGAAGATGGTGCGTCCATCTACACTAAATGTTTTGAGCCAATGGGATAATCCGGTGGTGTTTGTTGGTAAAGTAGCAGAGGTGGATGAGAACTATATGACGGTTTCTCATATACTCACCAAAGAGAGCATTATGCTTAGACGAGAAAGTGATAAGCCAGTGCCAGTAGGAGTCCATGTATACTGTTTTATCTTGCCAGATGGCACTAACAAAGAAAATCATTATTTAGCTATTTCAAGTTTAGTTTTCTTCCCAGTTGATCATCAAGAAGTCTTTGATAAAATAGAAAAACAATTTGAAAAGCAAGATACTCTATCAGCTTCGGCCTTTTTAAAGGATACGGGAGCAACCTTATGGAAATTGCTTGGAGAAAATGGCTATGAGGGTGGAGAGTATACACACTTTGAAGTCGGAGTATTACAAGTAGCGATAGATTTCTTAGAGAAAAATAATCGTGAATATGGTAAGTTTATAGAAATTGTAGAAGATTATTTAGTGGAGCAACAACCAAATGCACGCAAGGAAGTGGCAATTGCTGCTGGAGCCATTCGATTTGGTCAAGAAAATGGGTTGTTTGAACCTTTTAATATGACTATAAAAGAAATTGCAGAGACTTTTGAGGTTTCCACTTCCTCTCTAAATAAGTACTACAATGAAATAACGGAGTATTACAAAGGAAAATAGTTTATGTATAAAAGGTCACCACTTATTATTTTTATAAGCGGTGACCTTTAACTATTAATAATGGAATTTAAGGCAAGTACTAATTAAACATTCCACTTAAAATCCCTTTGCCTTTTGATGAGTTACTGTATGTTTTATCTGCTTTCGTTCCACGAATAGGAGAATTTTTAAAGCTACCAAATTGCTTTGCTAGTTTATCCCTTGATCCCTTATTTCTCATTAAAAATGCAGCTCCAAGACCTAGTGCAGTTAGTGCCATTTTATTTTTATTCATAATAGTTTCCTCCTAATTTTTTTGTTATGAATTGTTTTCCCGCATTTATTGATGTTAAACAAACATTTGGCCAATGTTTAGTAATCGAAAAAAAGGATAAACAATTTAAAACATACTAAGGGAGTGGTAACTATGAAAAAGCATTCAAAGGATAAAGAAAAACAAGATATTTCGGGTCGTATTATGGACAATCCTGATTTATTAAATACAGAGAAGGAAAGTATTTTTGATAAAGATGAAGATATGAAGACGGTTGATCCTATCCCAGTAGAAGAATTAAATGAAAAAGTGAAAGATGAAAAAGATAAGCGAAATACTAAGTCTACTTCTGCTAGTGAAGAGCGTTATCCAGGATAAGTGCTTTTTAGTTGTTTATTTTCGCTAAACATTGGTGATAATTTAATTGTTATAGAAGACAGGAGGATTTTCGAAATGAAATTAAGGAAATATCCACTAATAGGAAGTGCTGTTATCTCATCTTTCCTATTATTAGGAGCTTGTGGAGATAAGGAAGAAGTGAGCGAAGCACCCGATAAAGAGACTGCTCAAAGTGAATTTGGTTTTCAGTCATTTGAATTGGATGTAGATACGGCAGATCAAAAGGATGCAATTGACGCTTCTTTTGATATTGATATATCAGAAACAGAGGCTGAATACGTTAACCAATTAGAATCCAAAAATCTCTCTGGAAACGATGCTTACACAGAGTTAGAGCCTATTTTTAAGGAAATTGCTCTAACTAAAGATATGAGCAAGGAAGAAGTGATTGAAAAAGTTACTCAAGCATTTGGAGTAGAGGAGTATACAGAGTTCGAGTTAGAAGTAGAGTTCTCTGACGGAGACACACAAGAATTTAATGATAGAAAATAGAAGATAAAAAACCTTGAGAGACAATGAAAGTTGTTTCTTGAGGTTTTTTATACCTTATATAAGTTTCTCTGGATAGAGGGGTTCTTGAGAATTAAACAAACAATAATCTGCTATAATTTCCGCTTCAATCAATTAAGATTTCTAATAAATGTAGGGGTATCTAAAGACACTGAGTAGAAAGCAACTTTTAGTCATTCGATCTACACATTTAGGTAGAGAATTAGTAAAGTTATTTGGTAATGTTATCTACTACACAAGTAAACGGTAATAGTCCGCAAGTAAATATTGGCTTCGAGCAAGTAAATTCTATACGACCGCAAGTAAGCTGCAGTTGGGAGCAAGTAAATAATAGATCGGAGCAAATAAAGCTAAAATAGAGTTGAATCATTCATGAGATAAGGATGTAAATACTTCTTGAGAGCACAAATAAAATTCAGTGTTCCTGGTACATTGAACGATATATGATCATGCAAAATAAAAAGGCATTACTTATTAAATCTCCTCAACTAGTTAAAAAGCATATGACAAAAAGTAGCAGGAAACTGAGCCCCCGAAATTATATCTTCGGGGGCTTCCTTTATAAATAGAAAAGCATCCTTTCCCTAGTTCCGATAAAGCACTAACCTGTTTCTAAAAGCTGAGCGACAGACAGTATCTCCAAATAGTCAATCGGTAAAAATCCATCAACAAGCCTATCCAAAGTACTTTGGTTCAGGCGTTTTTTACTTGGTTTTCCTTAGAATCTATAAATATATAAATGATTCTAATATAATTACTGTTTCATTACAAAGTGATTAACAATGGTCACATTGTGTTTAGTTTCTATATTAAGGGGGGTACATACAGAATAAGACTAATTTTGAGGAGGCAATACCATGAACATTGAATCGAATAGACGAATTGAAATTGCTCGTACGGAAGAAGAAATGTATGAAAAATTGGAAGGCCTACAAAATCAGGGTTATGCAGAAAGCGATATACATGTCATTTCAACTGAAAATGTACATTTAAATGCACTTAGTCGTCATTCAGAAGTGTCTACCCATGAGGCTGGTACATTTATAGATAAGTTCAAATCTTGGTTTACTGGAGAAAATGCAGTAGCAGAAGGATTACGAAAGTTAGATTTAAGTGAAGAGGAAAGAACAAGGTATGCGGGAGAAGTAGCGGGAGGAAGTATCGTCCTATATACAGATGTTCTCACGCTAAACGACGAGCCAATGTACGGTACCCATGAAAATGAATTTGAGCAAGAGTATACGGATACAGTAGGTACAGAGGTAGTACAAAATCGTTTTATGGAAAACGAAGACCCGATTAGTGATTATGCCAAAGAGCAAGGATTTAAACCATCTAATAATGAATTTGTAAATGAAACAGATAGTCGCTTTGATGAACCTCAGGATCGCTTCGCACGTGGAGAGACCTTTGCGACGGATCCACACTTAGCTAGAGAAGAGGATCATATAGGCCACTCTATGCAAGAAGATAGAGTAGTTAGAGATTCTCGACCGATTGTTGATGAAACTGTTACGAATGAAGGGAAATCATATGGCACGCACTCTCCAGGAGCTGATCCGAATCTAGGTCCTGCAGCATATGGTAGTGACACAGTAAATGAGGAAGAAGAAAGACTTTCTCATGATCAGTATGAAGAAAAGTTGGACTATCAAAGAAAACTGGATGATATCCCTCCAACTAATCGACTATACTAAATCACACCTAACTATAGAACCTCTCTTTTTGGAGAGGTTCTTCAGCTTGACGACAAAAGTATTGTTATAAACTGCTATGCGTAATAATAAATATCTTTAAAGAGGTTGCTTAATCTAAATAAAAGTATATATAGTGGAAACCTTTAAGGAGTTGTTTATAAGGCAAGGACCACCACGAAGACTCCTGTGGGAACAGCTTGAGCAGAAGACCCCGCAGGAAAGACATTGGTCGAACTCTGTTTGACCAATGTCTTTGCGACGAGTAACCGCAGGAGCATATGTTTTCGCAGTGACGAGGAGGCTGAAGCCAAGCCCACGGAAAGCGAAGTGGTGGTCCTTGCCGATTTTAGTATACAACTCTATGCACCCAAAATTGAGTTTGTCTACAGTCTGCAGAACCTCTCTTTTTGGAGAGGTTCTTCTTTGCATTCTATTATGAGATAATGAGATTCAATCCAACAACATGAGGTGACTTATAATGGACTTTATAGCTATCGATTTTGAAACAGCTAATAGCCTACGTTCAAGTGTTTGTTCAGTAGGGATTGTACAAGTTAAGAACGGGAAAATATATAAAGAAATACATTCCTTAATAAATCCTTTAAGTGAATTTCATTATTATAATACAAAAATTCATGGAATTACTGAATATATGGTACATGGTGCACCAACCTTCGAAGAATTCTGGCCAGATATGAAAAATCTAATTAAAGATCAAGTTGTCGTTGCACATAATGCTAGTTTTGATATGGGTGTATTACAGGAATCCTTACGTCAATTTCATGAACCCTCACCAAATTTTGAGTATGGGTGCTCTTATCGAATTGCCAAAAAAGTTTGGCCACAACTTTACAATCATAAGTTATCAACGGTAGCGAATTATTTAGGTATTAGCTTAAGACATCATGATGCTTTAGAGGATGCCCGTGCAGCTGCTATTATTACGATAGAAGCGATGCAGAAAACCAAAACAAATACAGTTCAACAACTGGCAAAACTACATAATGTAAAAATAAATCCATCGATTCAAACTAAGAAACAACCATCTTCTCAACGTAATGGTAAAGCAGATTTGACTATTGAATATTTGAAACCTGAAAGTACAGAGCTAAATTCCAAACATCCGTTTTATGGAGCCCAAATTGTTTTCACGGGAAGAATGCTTGCGATGACTAGATCGAAAGCAGCGCAACTTGCAGTGAATTGTGGGGCGGTTTGTAAGGGAACAGTGGATCATCAAACAAATTACTTAGTCGTAGGGGATAATGATTTAGCCAAGTACCTACAAGGCATCAAAAGCTCTAAAATGCAAAAGGTAGAAGGCATGATTCAACAAGGACTTCCAATTGAAATCGTTGGAGAGCAAGATTTTTTAAGGTTAGTTCGATATCCATTTTGATAAAAAAAGGGATTAATGAACAATAGTTACGATCATTAAATGATAATACCGCATTTCTTTTTAATAACTGAGAAATTGTATAAATAAGTTATCCCGGTGAAATCCTATTAATAGTTAAGGAAAGGGTGAATCATCTTGGACAATTCAATATCTTACGGTGACGATTATAAATATATACCAGCAACTTCAGTAGGAAGCGGAATAGGCTTGGAGATTCTTCCAGACATTTTTTGTCATACTATACAAATCGTCAATATTTGTTTAGTAGGCAGTCCTAATTCAAATGACTTTGTGTTGGTAGATGCAGGTATGCCTTACTCAGCAGAAGAAATTATTTCAGTAGTTGAAGAGCGTTTTGGAGTAAATAAGAAACCCAAAGCCATTATATTAACTCATGGCCATTTTGATCATGTTGGAGCAATAATTGAGTTAGTAAAAAAGTGGGAAATTCCAGTATATGCTCATGAGGCGGAATTGCCATTTTTAACTGGCAAAGAAAGCTATCCTAAGCCTGATCCAACCGTAGAAGGTGGATCAGTTGCCAAAATGTCTTTTATATTTCCTGTTGATCCCATAAATTTGGGTAATTACATAGAGGTATTGCCTGCAGATGGAGCAGTTCCTTTTATGTCTGATTTTCAATGGATTCATACACCTGGTCACACACCTGGCCATATTTCATTATTTAGAAAAGAGGATGGGGTATTAATAGTTGGAGATGCATTTGTTACTGTAAAGCAAGAATACTTATATAAAGTGTTCACACAGGAGCAGGAAATAAGTGGTCCGCCAAGATATCTTACTCCTGATTGGGAAGCGGCTAGGGAATCGGTGAATAAACTTGTCGATCTAAAACCAAAAGTCGCGATTACAGGACATGGCTTACCTATGACAGGAGACTTACTTACAAGTAATTTGCATCTACTAGTGACTGAATTTGACTCGATTGCCTTACCTAGTCATGGGAAATATGTAAATAAAAAAATACAGTAAAAGTTCAAGATCCCATTCATCCAAAAATGACGGGATCTTCTTTTAATTATCAGAATAAAAAGTTAAAATGTAAATATATTAACTGAAAGGAGAGTACATATGACATTTTCTATCGTTGGTTTCGATCCACATACAAAGGAATTAGGTATAGCTGTTGCGTCCAAGTTTTTGTGTGTTGGAGCAGTCGTACCATTTGCCAAGGCTGGCGTAGGAGCAATAGCAACTCAGTCGTGGGCAAATTTAAATTATGGGATAGATGGCTTGGACATGCTACAAAGTGGTATGTCACCGGAAGAAGTTCTTAAAGAATTAGTTGTAAATGATGAAAAGTCAGGTGCTCGACAAGTTGGAATTGTAGATGCTGTCGGTCGCAGTGTTACATTTACGGGTGAAGACTGTTTCGAATGGGCAGGAGGACACTCTGGAGAAAACTTTGCGATTCAAGGAAATATCTTGGTTAATCAGGAAACAGTGGATGCAATGAAATCAGTTTTCTTACAACAGGATGGGCCACTTGAAGAACGATTATTGGCAGCGTTATATGCTGGAGATATTGCAGGGGGAGACAGCAGGGGGAAACAATCTGCAGCTTTGTTAGTAGTAAAAGAAAATGGAAGTTACGGTGAGTATACTGATCGTTACATCGACCTTAGAGTGGATGACCATACCGACCCAGTTAAAGAATTAGGAAGACTATTGAAACTTCATCAACTATATTTTTCAGGAACAGCTCCAGAGGATATTGTCTCTATTGATGGTGTGTTAGCGGATGAGATTCAAAACATGTTATATGAAAATGGCTTTTTAGATCGAGATCTTACAGAAAAAGATGATTTATTAGATGCTATCCAATCTTATCATCTCATTGAAAATTTTGATGAAAGAGTTCAAGACAGGGGGTTTATCGATAAGAAGGTTGTAGAATATATGCGTATTAATAAATAGAATGTTAATAAAACAGATACGTAGAGGGAAATCATTAGTGAAATAGAAAGAGGTTGGGACAGAAGTAGAAATTTATTGGATTAGGAGAAAGCTATATTAAATGATGGATATTTAATAAAATTGATTGGAATGGAGGGGCGACTCCTACGGGAATAGCGTGACGCCTGAGACTACAGGCTCAGGCCACGCCCGTGGAAAGTGTCCCTGGAATGGAAACCAATTTTGTGCACAGCAAAAAAACAGCATTTTTCTCACAGAGAAAAATGCTGTTTTGGGGTTCTGTCCCAGTCTCTTTTCTTCATTATTACTTAATCTTTTTAAACTTCCACTTCTTTGATTTTTGATCGTAGTATGCGACTTCCTTTGTAACTTTTTTACCTTCTGTAGTGATGGTAAAGTAATCAGAAAATCCTTTTGTTATAGTTTTCCTATTGTTATCATAGAAAGCCATATCTTTTAGTTTTAAATTGTCTTTAATCTTGTGTTTGTTTTTTTCCTTTAATAATCCCGGTGGAATATGATAATCCAGATATAAGGTGAATTGTCCACTTACTGCAAGAACATCAAAGTTTTTAGCGGTTATCAAGAATGTCCCGTTGATAAGTTTGATAACCACATCTTTGTTTGCTGCATTAATCTTAGTAGTAGCAGCTTCTGTAAAACGAATATTCACATCTCCCGCATTATGCATTACTGAACCATCCACAATAATTACCTTCTTAGAAGTGTCTACTTCATCTTCTGTAATAACGGCTTCGCCATCTTTAACAGACTGGACAGTTACACTAATAGATACAGAGTTACCGCCGTATGCTGCCTTGATACTAGTTAACCCAGCGGCTTTGGCAGTTATAACCCCTTTGTCTACAGAAATAACTTTACTATTAAAGCCACTATAAGTAGCTTCGGAAGTAACATCCTTTGTTGTTGTAGTACCATCCTGTTTGGTAGTTGTTTCAATAAGTTTGATGTTGGACTGCTTACCTTTTTCTAACTCAATGGCTGTTTTGTTTGCGTCAAGAGTTTTAGTATCTGGTTCGTTCAAATCTAGTTGAATAAGAATAGGATCATGGTCTGAAGCGCGACCGTGAATATCCATATAGTTAGCATTGATATGAATCATATCGACAGTTGTTTTATTGGCTAAATTATTTGTTACTAAAATATGGTCAAGTACCTGGTTGTTCCCTTGGTAGTAATAAGAAAAACGCTCATCTGCCGGTACTTTTTCTACCATATTTGTTAAAATTCCACCTTTAAGTGCAGCAAGAGTCGGTGTGAATTCAAAATCATTCATATCTCCAGCAACGATTACATTTAAATCTGGATCCTTTTCTAAACCTTCCTGGATGAAGTTATTAATCATCGTAGCTAGTTCAACTCTTTCTGCTTCTGACCCAAGGAATGGAGGTTGGTTTTTACCGAATAAAGGCTGATCCCCACCTTTAGAATTTAAATGAGCACCGATTACGACTACTTTCTCTCCTTGGAACTCGAATTGTGCAGCTAATGGCTTACGTGTGTTCTTTTGGGGTAAGTCAAGAACTCTACCAGGGTTCAGGGTAAGATTACCAACTTTGTCCCAGGCAACTTTATCAGTTGAACTGCCTTTTGTTCCTTCTGTAAGTGTTACACGATCAGGGTTATAAAGGTAACCAACACGAATGTTTCCTCCTGGTTGTCCCCCATCTTGATCATACTCGGGTGCAATATCAGTCCAAGCGTAAGTTGGTCCACCAGCAGCCTCAATTGCTGCGATTAAACGTTCATAGCTTGCTGATGCATCTGTATTTCCAGAGGCAGTCGGTCCATCATTATCTTGTACTTCTACAAGAGTGATAATATCGGGAGATTTCATATTTTCCACGAATGATTTTGCGATTTTCTCAACTTTTTCATCTGGCGTGTTATTTGTGTTTGTTGAGAAATTTTCAACATTATATGCTGCTACTGTTAATTTATCTTTTGAAGGTTCGATATCGGTTACTACAGTTGGTTTTTCAATACGAGTGATTGGAGGAAGGTTATCCTCCTCTGTCCATAACTTGAAGTTACCAAAACCATATCCCATAACACCAACGATATCTCCTGTATAATAATCGCCAGATTTTGCATCATATGCTTCATTACCTGTTAATACTAATATTCTTTCAGGATTATAGTCATTAGCAGAAATATTTACGCCTCCAAGTACATTGAACTGTGTATTCGTTGAATTCCCTGAAATTACAGGTATTTCACCATATTCTTGAGGTCCAATAACTTTTGCATTTGGTACAGCCAAACGCATTAATTCGATAGATTCCCAAAAATCTATTCCATCTTCTAATGGATTGAATGTTGTTAAATCATCATTATCAATGATTTCCGTCGGTGGGAAAATATCTTCTCCAATCACTAAAGGTGCAGGTAATTCTGCTATTCCAGTTTTAGTAGCAGAAGTGGCACGTATTCTAGTAATGGGAAGATCATTTGCTTTCATATCTGAGTAGCCCTCGTAATACCATTCTTCCACGGTTCCAGCTACTGTAACTAAATCTCCAATTGCAAAACCATTGGAAGCCTTGTTGACTATGATTGCTTCTGATGTTGTGTTGTCATCATCAGCATTAATATCTTGAATTACAAAGTTTGCTGAATTATACAGATGAGTAACAACGCCAGTAATATTTTGAACTGTTGTACCATCGTAGTCAGAGAAGTGACCTTGTCCTTGAATATCTCGTATAGTTAGATTGTTTGTTTTTAATATATTGTACGTAAAAGTAAATACGTCCGAGGTAGTTTCACTTACAGCGATTGCTTTAATCGTTGTGTCAGCTAATAAGGTAATTGGTTCAGTATATAACGTGCTATCTGTAGTTGGGGTAGAGCCGTCTATTGTGTAATATATTGCTACACCTTCAATTGGTGACATTAATGAAATTTGTGTTCCCTCTGATACCGTACCAGGGAAAATATCTGTGTATACAGCTGGTTTATTTACTAAATCAAAGCTCTCTAGACCAAGTGTTTTAACTTGGTAGGTCGTGTTGAAGATTGAAGAAATACCTGTAACTTGAACTATGTCACCTTCTTTATAACGCTGCGTGAATGTATCATAATCTAGACCATTACGATTGTCATTTCGAATTATAACGGACTCTCCGTTTTCATGTGTTGCAGTAAATTCGAATGTTCCATAGTCATTTGTTTTAGTTAAATTAGTAATTTCAACATTTTTTAATAGAATTCTTTCACCCTGTGTTTCATCATTTACTCCAGCTGGTGTAATGATTTGCTGGGCAGGTAGTTCATTGCCAGAGGAGATTTTTGTTATTTTGGTAGGTTGAATCTGTAATTCACCGCTATATGGACTAACTTTACCTTCTAGTTCAACAACATCACCGGGATTAACATTAGCTGAAGAGGTAAACGCATAGATTCCAGCGGAAGTATCTTGAAGGTAAAAGGCTTTTCCACCCCAAAAGCCTGTCCCAGTTGTTACAGTTCCTGTAACTTTTATCAATTTGTTTGCATCCTCAACTGCTCGAGCAGCAGCAATGTTTTCCATGTTCTCTGCTTCAGGAGTTTCGGGAGGAGTTTCACCATCAGAAATTATAGTATATGCGGTCGGACTTTTTAGACCGGGAACAGAGAAGTATGCCTCAAGTGAGCCTGTCACCGTTATTTCTGCTTTAAAATTTTGTGCGTTATCCTTTAAGTTTAGTGTAGTTCGAATTGTACCAGATGGTAATTGTACCGGTAAAATATTGGATGGATTTGTCTCATTTGGTGAATCTGCTAGTCCAATATTTGTAGCTACTGTAAAGGGGGCTTCTTGATCGTAGGAAGATCCCGAGTTAGCAGTTCCAACAATGTAACCCTGTACGGTTGCTGTACCCGTGTTGTTTGTAATTGCTTCTGACACGCTAATTGGTTCAGCAGCCTGAACATTAGTTTCAATTATAAATGGGACGAACATGGAAACTACCAATATGAAGGAAACAATAACCTTATTATAAGCATGGTTCCAAATACTCTCTTTTGACACTCTATCCACTCCTTATGAATTTTATATTTCGAATAGATTATAGCAAAAGAAAATGACAGGATTGTGTAAATGTTGTAAAAGTTTAAATATTCCGATAAAAATAGGTGAGAAGTAAGTGGTAAAAATTATTTGTTATGAAAATATATCTATTTTTAATTGAATCTAAAGATTCAGAAATAATAATTGTTTTATCCTACATTAGTAGTATGATAGATATATATATCGTATTTTTTAAGTAATCTTAAAATTTGGAGTGAAGCAAAATGTTAACAGCATTTAAATCGAAAAAAGAAGATATTGAACAATTCAAACAAAAGATAGATGATTTAAACTCAAGGCTAGATAAAAAAGATAATGAGTTTCAAATTTTCTTGAATGATTTACATAAAGAATTAGTATCTACTATCGGTCAACATGACATTGTAAACAATCAACACTCTATTTTAGGGGAAATGGTTGGAGAAATCTTAAAAGAGTTTAAACGAGTTGAAGAAAGCACGATAAACTCAAATAAGATTTCAGAGGAAGCGCTGGTCAAAGGAGAGTCACTAATCGCCTCATCAGATGAGATGGTTACATTATCCGTAGATAGTAGGGAAGCTGTACACGCTGTAGAAAATCTTATCGATACCTTGGGGGAACAATCTAGAAAAACATCTGCAAGTATGAATCAATTAAGTGAACGGTCAAAACAGATTGAAGAAATTGTAAAAGTGATTAGCGATATTTCTAGTCAAACAAATTTACTTGCCTTAAATGCATCGATTGAAGCTGCGAGAGCGGGAGAGCATGGAAAAGGATTTTCGGTTGTTGCCGATGAAGTCCGGAAACTTGCTGAAAGCACGAAGGAGAGCACCGCAGACATTGCAGATCTAACTCAAAAAATACAAGAACAAATTTCAAAAGCGTACGAAGACAATATAAACAACATGAACTTAGTAAGTGAAGGCATAAAAACTAGTTCTCAAACATCCGAGCAAATAAACTCCTTATTGAACATTATTACAAATGTTCAAGGGGAGGTAAATGAACTATTAAATTTCATTAAGCATCAAAAAGTTTCGAATGAAGATGTTATACACAAATTCCAAAAGACAACTGCATTGTTCGATGAAACTAATGATGTGCTGATGAATCATATCGATGAATCAGAAGTAGTTACTGAAAAGCTTTTAGAAGCTGTTGATAAAGTAAAAGGCTTTCAATCCAAATAAAAATACCAAGTATCAGCCTGCTGATACTTGGTATTTTCATTTTGTTAGTTGATTACTTAATAACTAATGTTGAGATTCATAGTATTTTACGCTATAACTATCTAAAGGTTTTTGTAGTTTTTCTTGTATAAAAAGTGCTGCTCTATTGAGTTCGACGGGATTTATGTTTGTTACAATACCCATATTTGTAAGCATGTAATTTAAGTCATCCGTTGCCAAATTACCAGATGCTCCTGGAGCGTATGGACATCCACCCAACCCACCTAAAGAGCTATCAAATTTAGAAATACCCATTTCTAATGAAGCTAATACATTTGCTAAAGCAGTTCCACGGGTATTATGAAAATGCATAGCGATACTTTCGGGAGAATATCGTTTGAGAACTTTCTCTAATACTTTTTTTACTTGAGATGGGTTAGCTATTCCAATGGTATCACCTAATGATAATTCATTTATGCCCATTTCAAACAACGAATCTGCTAATCGAATTACCTGATCAATTTCAATATGTCCTTCAAAAGGGCAACCAAAAACAGTTGAAATATACCCTCGAACTGTTTTTTTATTAGAGATACTTTCTTTAACGACCTCGGATAAAACAATTTCAGTTTCTGAAATTGTTTTATTAATATTATTCTTATTATGAGACTCACTCGCAGATATGAAAACAGCTACCTCATCAATACTACTCTCCAATGCTCGGGATAATCCTTTTATATTTGGAATAAGTGCGGCATAAGTAACATCGGGGTTTTTCTTTATATGTTTTGTTACATAATCTGCATCCGAAAGTGCGGGTATCCATGTAGGATTTACAAAAGAAGTTACTTCTATATAGTTTAATCCTGTATTAGATAAGTGGTCTATCCATTGAATTTTATCGTCTGTTTGAATAAATTTAGACTCATTTTGTAATCCATCACGTGGGCCTACTTCTCTAATGTATACTTTTTCGGGAAAACTAGGTACGACCATATTAAAAACTCCTTTCTTAAATTCCAAATAGGGTCATCATAATCCAAGTTGAAGCGTAGAAAATCATAAATTGCACACCAGCCCCGATTCCAAGAATTCGATTTAAAAGACCACCAACTGCTGCTACTGTGAATGTAAGTACAACACCAACAAGTTGTGCTTCATGGTAAGCCAGTAGACAAGCAAGCCCGATGAACATTGCAACAATAGCTTCTTGACTTACAAGTTTCATTACGAGAACAGAAGCTTTTCTTGCATAGTTCATAGAGAAAGGGTAAGCGATCAATGAAGCTACAATAAGACCTATTGCTCCGTAAAGGAAAAACTCCCATGAAGTTAAATAGGTATGCAGATTATTAATAGGATCTACGGTGAAAACAGGTGGTGCATTAAATAATGGCGAACCAGGACCTAGAGCGACAGGACTTAGTGGAATTCCAAACGCTATTAATGGAATGATTACCTCTGCAATATATGTTGACTCTGTTACCCCGTTCATTACTGCTAAACTAGTTGTAGACTTCTTATAAGCACCTTTTGTACGGGAACCGACAATTTCACCCATAAGAGATGTCATACCTACAGGACTAAAAACAAAAGTAAGAGAAGATATAAACGTAGTAATAGAAGTGAATATTTGTTGTCGACCAGTTAAAATCTTCAAGGGATTCGGGAAGTATCCCTTCCATGATTTAGTTTCTGGTGCTAGATGATATTCTTTAGGCTTATCTCTTTCAATTGTCTTTTTAGCACTAGAGGAAGTGGCAAATAGAAGATCACAGAAAATCGGACCTATTGCAATTCCTAAGAAAAAACTGATTGATAAATGCTTATCTAATATACTAAAACTCATCAAATCTAAACTTTTAATAAAGAATGCAAATGGAATAATCATTAAAACACTCACCCATTTACCTTTAGAGAAAAAGGCGATTAAAATTGCAGCAAGTGTAAAAATTATTCCTGTTGATGACTTGAAAAAGTCGGCAAATTGTCCTAAAAATTGACCTAACAGAACAGCGGTTGGTAGGGCGATAAATGCGCCTATAATCCCACCAGAAATCATCTTTCTCAGGGCAATATGGGGCATACCCATTCTTCTTAAAGTAGTTGCATGATCTATTAATGGTACAGCAGTAGTATCCCCGGGAATACCCATTAATGCAGTTGGAACTGCATGTGTAAGATGTTTTGCTAGAACAGCTGCCATGAAAAATGAAAATACAGCAGCAGGAGGAGCACCTAATAGAATTACTAACAAAGTAAGAGGGACCATAATTGCAGTCTCATCAGTACCAGATATTAATCCTATTAAAGAAAAGACAATAGCACCAAGTAATGCAAATAAAATAGCTGTGACTAGTAAACTCATTTCTTTTGCTCCTCTCCAAGTGCCCGAAAACTATTTAAAACTCCTAGTTCTTCCAGTTCTTTTTTAGTAATAGGGTCATTCTCGATTAGTTCTAATTCTTCTTGAGGATCCAGTTGTAAATCTTCGAAAACTTGTCTCATGCTTTCAGACGAGGTTTCCTCTTCAACTAATATTCTTTTTGGTTTAAATAGAATGGAACAAAGAACTAAAGAGATAACACTTCCTAAAATTCCGATTAACAATGAGTATGAAGCAACCATACTTTCACTTGCGATAGCAGGAAGCAACCAAAGACCAATATTATACCCTCCTAAACTAATTCCTACGCTTAATAAAACCGCTAGAAGCAATTGATTTGGTAGGATGGTATCTCCAAGTATTTCTAAATACGTTTTTTTGTTCTCATTCAAACTAGTAGCTGATGATTTCTTGTTATTTACCATCCTATTCACCTCTTCGAATTGCTTTAGTTATTTCTAAGATACGGTCATACCTAAGGTCTTTCTCTTTGACTGCTTGTGCGACGATTCTATCTATATCTTCCTTTTTTGCTCCTGCCATTACTGCTAAGTTTCTGGCATGTAATGACATGTGGCCTCTTTGGATACCTTCAGCTGATAAGGCCCTTAAGGCAGCCGCATTCTGCGCCAATCCTGCCGCTGCTATACAACCTGCAAGCTCCTCAGCAGAATTTACTCCCATAATTTTAAGAGCGCCTTGTGCAACAGGATGTGTTTTCGTTGCTCCACCAACAATTCCAACAGCCATCGGTAGCTCAATAGAACCTGATAAATTACCATCTGCATTTATTTCCCATTTTGTTAAAGACTTATATTGACCAGATATAGATGCATAGGCATGTGCTCCTGCCTCTACAGCACGAGTATCGTTCCCAGTTGCTAAAACTACAGCAGAAATTCCATTCATTATACCCTTGTTGTGTGTAGTAGCTCGATAAGGATCATAATCGGCAAATTCGAAAGCGCTTACAATGTTATCGACAACCTCTTTGCCACCAAATGCATCTGTAGAAAAAGTAGCTCTTGCACGAACTAATCTACGGTCAGCTAAATTAGATATAATTTTTAATACAACTTTACCACCAGTAATTGTCTCGATAGTAGGGGAAACTGCTTCTGCCATCGTATTTACAGCATTTGCACCCATTGCATCTTTTGTATCAACAATTAGATGAATAACTAACATTATTTGAGAGTTTGTTGGAATGATATGAACCTCTAAATCCTTAGCTCCTCCGCCTAATGAAACTAATGTTGGATCTTTCTCATTACAATAAGCTAAAATTTCTTCTTTATGCTCAAAAATCTTAGCTTTTGCAGCATATGGATCTGCTACATTTAAAACTTGAATTTGTCCACGCATGATGGTTCCGCTTATTGATGTGAAAAAACCACCGTGTTCATAGCTTGCTTTTGCTGCATTACTAGCGGCTGCTACAACAGAAGGTTCTTCTGTTGCCATAGGAATAAACATATCTTTTCCGTTAATTTTAAAATTGGTTGCAATCCCTAGTGGAATTCCAATCTGACCAATAACGTTTTCTATCATTGAATCTGCTAAATCCATCGAAAGTGGATACTCCCCAGATAAATACTTTAATTGATCATCTGTTAGGTTGCGTCCCTCTGTTACAATATCAAATCTTTCTTTAGGTGATAAACGATAAAATCCTGGAACTCTTGTATTTGACATAATATACACCCCTTATTTTTGTGTAATAGCATTCAACCTAGTTGAATACTATTACACAAAAATACATTAATAATTATTACTTGTAAATACCAAATTTAAAATCTATTCAGAAAATGAAATCTCTTTAAATATTAGCTTAATAATTATTAATGAAGATTAGGAATGGCAGAGAAGGAGAAAAATACGGTTGGTTCCTTCGATATGATACGAATTAAAGGGGATTATTTTGTATAAAAAAAGTCAACACTGTTGCTTCTTTGTTCTTATCTGCTGAAAGAAAAATATGTGGTATATTTCCTTCGAAATAGGCGCTATCACCTTGTTCTAAATAATGCAGCTCACCATCATAATAAAGATTGATAGATCCGTTAAGAATATAAATAAACTCGTCTTCCACATGAGTAAATGGTTCTACATACTCAGCTTCAGGTAGGACGGTTACTATAACTGGCTCTACTTTACTGAAACGGGGACGATTGGCAAGTGCCTCGTAAGTATATCCAATCTCTTTATTTCCGATTTTTAATTTTTTTTCATTGCTTTTAACTATTGATAATTTATTTTGAATATTGGATTCCAAAAACCATGACAAAGGAGTATCCAACTCATGTGCTATTTTTGATAGAGTCGCTACAGCGGGTGCAGCTTGTCCATTTTCTATTTTTGAAATATGACTTTTTGTAAGATTGCATCTTTCAGCTAGATCTTGTTGAGTAAAATTCTTGCTTAACCTAGCTTCCTTAACTTTTTTACCGATATTATGTTGAAGATAAATTGGGCTCTCCTCCTAAAAGTATGCTTGCGATTAATAATCATATAATACATTAATTTTTCTCATTTGTAATTCTTTCAAAGCAAGTTCATATGAAAAAAGAAAACAACATAGCAAGGATTCCCTTAGTAATATTTAAAAGGAGCTTCAACCCAAATTTTAAGATGGAGAAAAGGATTGGAAACCCGAATGTTAGCTGAATTCCACTCCTGTAGCTTATAAATTGTTTTACCAAAATTAATGGAGTCAATTTCATAAATAATTACATGTTTTATTTTAAAAACAAACATTTAATTAATATCGAAATTTATTGTTCTTTTTTAAAAAAAGTCGTTCCCGTTGGAGCAGCAGACGGTGACTCCAGCGGAAATCGGAGAAATGAAATAGCCTGTCTTAAGCACTCATTTATTCAATTTCCAAACGGCATAATTAAGGCCCAATGCAAAAGCAACCCATCCAACATATGGAACCATTAGTGCTCCGGCTGTTTTATCTACTTGTTGAAATTCGTATGCCGTTAATGTAATGCATGCTAGCATAAGGGTAATTTCTACAAGCGCAGTTCCACGTAATCCCCATCGGAAAAATAGAAAGGACCATAAAAAATTCAAACCCAATTGTAGGTCATACAAGGGAACAGCAACTGGAGAGTCCTTCTTTTTTTGATCTACACGGTATTTAGCAATTCCCATTGTCGTGTAGAGTGTGGTCCAAACGATAGGAAAGACAGCGCCAGGGGGTGAGAATGATGGCTGTTTTAGTTTTTTGTATTTCTCCTGTGCATTTTTATTAGCAATCCAACCAGTAATTGAGCCTCCAATCACTGGTATAAGAATACTAAGTGCTAATTTTTTTTTATTTATACGACCATTTACTTGTAGCAATTCCATTTTACAGCCTCCTTGTTCTATTTGTTATTCCATTCCCTAAACCTTTCAAAATAATCTAGTTTTATCAAAGTAGATTAATTAGAAAAATTTGAATATGGTATAATTGTCAAGTTAAATACATAAACGGAGGCGTCTATGAGACTTAAAATATTGCATACAAATGACATACATAGTAATTTTGAAAACTACAAAAAAATAGTTACTTTGATTAACCAACAGAAAGATGAAGACACGATTATTTTAGACGGAGGGGATTTTGCTGATTTTAAAAGCATTGAGCTCCAAGGCACAAGAGGTATGGCTGCTATAGAGTTATTAGCTGCCGCTGGTTACGATGCAATAACAATTGGAAACAATGAAATGTTCAATGGAATTGACACACTAGAACTTATGGCAAGTAGCAGTCCGATTCCGTTTATTAGCAATAATTTATTAAAAAAAGATTGTTCATCTATTAATGGGGTAAAGCCAAGCGTTATTTTAGAAAAAAATGGGGTACGGGTCCTTATTACAGGGTCTTCCCCTGATATGGGAGTATTTAATGACGGGCTAGGCATTCATATGACTGACTACTCAAGAGCTATAAAAGAAGAGATATATAAAAACAAAGATAAGTATGATATTTGCATTTTGTTAAGTCATATTGGCACCTTTGCAGATGAATCTCTTGCTAAAGAGATTAAAGAGATTGACATTATTATTTCTGCACATGATCATAAGTTATTTGAGCAGGCAAAGATTATAGATCAAACAATTATGAATAGCGCAGGTAATTACGGGGAACATATAGGCATTATGGAGTTAGATATACTAGATGGTAAAGTACATCTTGTCCATTCAGAGACTATTTCTACAAAGGATATAAAAGAGAGTGAACAGATAGAATCTATTTTAAGATATAGTAAAGAAAGAGCTATAGAAGCATTAAGTAAACCTTTGTATACAATAGAACATCCTTTGTGGCATGACGTTGTGGAAGAAAATCCAATTTCTAATTTAATAGCTGACGGGCTGAAGGATATGCTGGGAACAGAAATTGGCCTTATCAATAGTGGTATTTGTAATGCGGGAATATTTCATGAAATGACACAAAAAAAGCTAATCGAGATATGTCCTTCTCCATTAAATCCAACTTCTTTTGAGATGCAAGGGAAGTATTTAAAGGAAGCATTGGAGCAGTCATTAGATGCACAAATATGCTTAGCAGATGGGAGAGGTCCGGGATTTAGAGGGAGATTTGTAGGGAGCCTTCATGCTTCGGGACTTCAAATAGAACATGACGGGAAAAAGATTCATGCAATATATGTGAATGGGGATTTGTTAGAAGAGGAAAGATGGTACATGGTAGGCAGCTCAGACTATCTACAAAGAGGGTCAGGTTATCCAAGTCTCATGAACAATCGTAATGAAAAATACTTAGCAGAAGAGATTAAGGATGTTCTTCGATTATATGGAGAAAAACAAGATTTTTGTGATGGATCTTTCCTTCATAGGTGGAAAGAGGTTTCTAAAGTAAAGGGGTAGTAAAAGTGGATCCTAAAAAGATTAGACAGCGTGGTATAAAGATTGGTAGATTACCTGTTGGTAAAAAAAACTGCATAACAGATGTAGAAGGTGTGAAAGTAGGACATATTACATTAGATAGCTCACTTGGAGGAGAAGATTATGCTTGTACCGGAGTGACCGCTATTTTACCGCATGGAGGTAATTTATTTCAACAGAAAGTAGTTGGGGCAAGTTACATTTTAAACGGTTTTGGTAAAACAACCGGACTTGTACAAGTGAATGAGCTAGGGCTAATTGAATCACCCATTATGCTAACGAATACATTTGGCATTCCAGCAGTTACTCAAGGGACACTGGAGTACATGCTAGAAAACAATCCTGAAATAGGGGATTCTACGGGGACTCTTAATATAGTGGTAGGAGAATGCAATGACAGCCGGTTAAATTCTATTCGTAAACTCCCTGTTGAGCCAAAACATGCGATTGAGTGTATTCAAAGTGCTTCGGCTGATGTTTCACCAGAGGGGGCAGTTGGTGCAGGTAAAGGTATGATTTGCTTTGGATATAAAGGTGGCATCGGTTCTTCATCACGTATTATTGAAGATAATGATTCGGTATATACTATCGGTTGTATGGTGCTGAGTAATTTCGGAAGAAAAGAAGAATTTCAGGCTACTCAATATCAAGTAAATCAAATGAGAGATGTGCCTAATTTTCCTAAGCTAGCAGACGGGTCCATCATGATTGTATTGGCAACAGATGCTCCCTTAAGTAATAGACAGCTTACGCGACTTGCTAAACGATGCGGGATAGGCCTAGGTAGAACAGGTAGTCATTTTAGTAATGGAAGTGGCGATATAGTCATCGCATTTTCCACTGCTCATCAAATACAGCATAATTCACAAGAAAGTGTGGAGGTAAGGCGGCAATTACGAGATGACCACTCAATTATGAATGATTTATTCCAAGGAGTGGCAGAGGTAACAGAAGAGGCTATTTTAAATTCTTTGTCACAGGCTGTAACTACAACAGGGCGAAATGGAACGGTAGTTCATGCATATCCTTTTGAATAAAATGAAGGCTGATCTTCACCATGGAGATCAGCCTTATTTTGAATAAAGATATCATTTGGGAATTCAATATTGTGTTATGAATTTTAAATAACAACATTATATTATAAGGGAGGTGTTTAGATGAATCTTGTTGCTTGGACAATAGTTGTCTGTGAAATTGGATTTTGGGTTGTTATCTTACTAGGCCTTTTAATCCGCTATATGTTTAAACGTGAAAAACTAGGCTTATTCTTTCTGGCACTGACGCCTGTTATCGATCTTGTTCTTCTCATCGTTACAGCTGTAGATTTATATAACGGTGCAATAGCCAATCGATTTCATGCACTTTCAGCAATTTACCTTGGAGTATCGATTGCATTTGGTAAAAGTATGATTCGATGGACGGACGAACGGTTTCTTTATTATGTGAAAAAACAAGGCACGAGACCCATCCGGAAAACTGGTATGGATTATGCCTATCACTCTATGAAAGGATCTATTTTGCATCTTCTTGCTTTTGTTATCGGTGCTGTAATTATTGTTGCGATGATCTATTTCATAGATGACACTACAAGAACAAAAGTATTATCCGGCACATTGGAACTCTGGTTATTCATTCTCGGAATTGATTTTGCTATTTCAATTTCTTATTTCATCTGGCAACGGCCAAAGAAAGAGAAGTGAGCATACTGTTGTTATTAAAACTCCAATTTAATTTTACCTTCAACAAATGCTAAGTAGGCATCAAATTTTTGACCGTTTTCGGCTTCAAAACCTTTGATAATATTTGTTTTACCCTTTGTACAAAGCATTTTTATTTGGCTAGGGGTTACTTTTTTCTTTAAAAAGAATCCATTAAATGTCTGAGTACAACCATTTTTATATTCAGTGCAACCATAGAAACTTTTATGTGCTATGATAGACCCTTTTTGACATTTTGGACATATTACAATTGGGTCTCTCTTAAACTTGGAATCATATTTTGATGCACGAGGCGCTAGCTTTATATCAATTTGTTTTGTTTTTAATTGATTTGGTACTTCTTGCATTAAACTATGGATAAACTTAGCAATACTTCCTAAAAAGCGATCCATTGAACCTTCTCCATTACCGATTTTTCGTAAATAGGTCTCCCATTTAGCTGTCATCGATGGACTAGCGAGAAGATTACCGTCAATTGCCTGACAGAGGACTCGTCCTTTATCTGTTATGGAAACAATATTTTTCGTGACACTTATATAACCGTGACGTTTAATAGTTTCGATAATTCCGCTTCGGGTTGCTTCGGTTCCAAGACCCTCCACTTCTTTTAAAATCTCCGTTTCTAGTTTGTCTTCCACAAGCTTTCCACAGGTTTTCATCATGGCAATGAGTTGGCCTTCTGTATATGGCTTCGGAGGCATTGTTTTACCTTCTTTAATACCAATATCGCTCTCGACCTTTTCCTGTTCCTGTAATGGAGGAAGAGGTTGTTCTTCTCTATCGCTAGTGGAGCGGGCAAACAAAGCCTTCCAGCCTTGATCTCGTTCCGTTTTTCCAGTAGTAAAAAAGGCTAGTCCATTCACATCTGTTATAACCTTCGTCTCTGTATATAAGTAGTCAGTATGAAACATCGCTAAAGTAGTACGAATGATTTCTTCATAAAGATTTCTCTCAAGACTCGAGAGTCCACCCAATTTAGCAGGGGTTGGGAGCTTCTTCGTTGGTATTATAGCATAATGTTCCTGTACCTTTGAGCTATCGACATACCTTTTTTTAGGGGCGAATGAAGCAACTTCAAAAGTGTGACCAATAATCTGTTGATAGGATGAAACCTGAGATGCTATATAGGAAAACTCATTTGGTGTAATATGTCTTGCATCAGTTCTCGGATATGAAACTAGTTTTTTTTCATATAGTCCCTGCATTGTTTTTAGCACATCTGCTGGACTCGTTTTCCATAAACGATTGGCAGTTGCTTGTAATGTCGATAAAGAATGGAGCTGAGGAGGCGGTGTTCGTTTATCGATTTTTTCTATAGAAGTAATGACACCAGGAGAGTTCGGCTGGATAAGATGCCCGGAAAGGAGCTCTTGAATCTTTTCTCTTTTGGATTCCTTTGCTTTTGCTTTTCCTTTGTATTTCCCTTGTTCCGCTTGAAAGGTAGCTTCTATCTCATAAAAGGGTTCTGAAACAAATTGTTCAATTTCTAGATGACGTTGATAAATCAAAAATATAGTTGGTGATTGTACCCGTCCTATAGGAAATACTTCCTTAATACCTTGTCCTTGCAATAAAAGAGAATATAATCTGGAACCATTCATACCTACGAGCCAATCACTAATTTGACGAGCCTTGGCTTCGTCGTATAATAAAAGATCCTTACGATTATCCTGTAAATTACTGAAACCTTTCAGAACCTCATCAACCTCTAAAGAATTAATCCATAAACGTTTAATCGTTTGACCGCGGGCTCCGCTTTGATTGTATATACTATAAAAGATATTCGATCCTTCGCGGTCCACATCACATCCGTTAATAACAGTATCAGTAGACTTGAGTAATTTTTTTACAACAGAAAACTGTTTAAATTTCCCTTTAGCAATCTGAAATTCGTACTTCTCTGGCAAAATGGGTAAACTAGTTAAAGACCATTTATTCCATTTTGGATCGTATGCTTTGGGCTCTTTTAATTCAACTAGGTGCCCAATTCCCCATGTAATATAGGCACCCTCTGGAAAAATAGAACAAGGGTGGATCTCTAAATAGCCTTCGTGACGTTTTACTTTAAAAGCATCTGCATATGCTTTTGCCTGACTAGGTTTTTCGGCTAGGATGACCGGTTTCATGAGGACACCTCTTTTCGGATATAATAGAAACATTCGATCTTTTATTATCGCATAAATTCAGAAGGTTTTCTAATGGAATTGAAGTCCTTATTACTATGACCATCAAAAGAAAGATTCCTTAAATGAACTTTGTGGTGTTGAACAGGCTCAACTATTGAATTGATACATATCTTTTAAATATAGTAAAAACTATACTAGGTCAATACATTGTATTTCCTACAATCTAGAGAAGCGGAACTATTAGTTTCTTCTCATTTTGAAATGCACATAAATCCAGATTTTTAATCTGTTTATGTGCATTTTTGTATTTCATGCCACAATATTTTACTTGTTGTCTTTTTAGTGTATGGATACCGATAGAAATAGATGTACTAGAATAGGCTTACATCTATTACTATATTTCATTTCATGAATTCGTTATGATAATTAGATAGTATTAGGAAAATAAAAAGAGGGTGCATAACAATGTCAAAGCATATTCTACTTGTTGAAGACGATGTATCAATTAGCGAAATGGTAGAGAAATATTTAATCACCGAAGGCTTTAGCGTTACATCTGCTTCAAATGGAGTCGAAGCACTGAATAAGTGTAAGAGTACTACTTCATTTGATTTAATGATATTAGATATTATGATGCCAAAGCTGGATGGTTTAGAAGTATTAAAATTAATTAGAGAGAAAAGTGCACTGCCGATTTTAATTATGTCAGCAAAAGATAGTGATGTGGATAAAGCAATAGGACTGGGATTAGGAGCAGATGATTATATTGCTAAGCCGTTTTCAATGTTGGAACTGTCAGCACGAGTGAAATCTGCAATTAGGAGAGCAACAATTTACTCGAATCATTCAGATAACAAGCAAGATATGTTGATAATCGGTGATCTTACGATTGACCTTATGAACTTTTCTGTCATGAAAAACCAGCAAACTATAAAGCTTACTTCAAAGGAGTTCGCCATTTTGAAATTGTTTGCTACAAATCGTCAGCGTGTCTTTACGAAACAGCAAATCTATCAAATGATTTGGAACGATGAATATTATGGTGATGAAAATATACTAAATGTACATATAAGACGTCTTCGTGAAAAAATTGAAGACGATCCATCCAATCCACATTATATTAAAACACTTTGGGGTATTGGCTATAAGTTTGAGGGGGATTAAAATGGTACTATTTCTTTCTATTATTATATTGCTATTACTCATCGTTATTTCTTTCCGGTACCGTGAAAAAAAAGAGCACAATGCTTCCATTTATTATACTTCTCAAAAATTACAATCCATCATCGCTGAGCAATCGGGAGAAAAAATTTTAAATATGACTACCAATAAGGAATTACAGCTATTATTCAATGAGATTAATAGGTTATTGGACCATAATCAAAAAATTATTGCTACCCATCGTAAAATAGAAAACTCGACTAAGAAAATGTTGGCAAATATTTCTCATGATATAAAAACACCATTGACTGTTGTTTTGGGGTATACGGAAATGCTTCAACTTAACACTGCAATCAATGAACAAGAACAGCAACGTTTGCTCTCAGGTGTTCATTCAAAATCACTTGAAGTCCTTCAACTAATTCATCAATTCTTTGATTTGGCAAAAATTGAAGCTGGCGATTCGAATTATCCCATTACAAGGATAAATGTGAATGAAATCTGTCGGAAAAATATTTTATCTTTTTATGATATCGTGACGACAATGGGAATTGACATGCAAATCGACATCCCGGAATCAACAGTTTTTGCCCTTGGAAACGAAGAAGCACTGGACAGAATTTTGAACAATTTACTATCTAACGCCATTACTTACGGTGCCGAGGGAAAGGTAATAGGCTTAGCTATCGGATATGATGATAAGACTATTTCTATTGATATTTGGGACCGGGGGAAAGGCATTGATGAACATCATAGAGATCATGTCTTTGAAAGAATGTACACCCTCGAAGATTCTAGGAATAAGTCGTTTCAAGGCAGTGGTCTTGGGCTGACAATTACAAAGCGACTAGTTGAAGTGTTAGGAGGTTCTATTCATTTATCAAGTATCCCCTATGAAAAGACTGTCTTTAGCGTGTCCTTAAAAAGAATAACATATATGGAATAAACCTCTACTTGTTTGACCAATGTCTTTGCGACGAGTAACCGCAGGAGCATATGTTTTCGCAGTGACGAGGAGGCTGAAGCCAAGCCCACGGAAAGCGAAGTGGTGGTCCTTGCCGATTTTAGTATACAACTCTATGCACCAAAAATTGAGTTTGTCTACAGTCTGTATGAAGATATTTTGTAAATATTCTTCTTTTTTCGATTAATTGTGAGATTGACACAGGTATATAAATACATATTTTTTGCGTAAGAAATTCTTAAGAAACAGGTAAGAAAAAAGAGAACTTCATTTCTTATACTAAGGTAAGTAACAAATGAGGGAGGAAATTCATATGACATATCTAATTCGAACAAATCGGCTCACAAAAGTATATGGGGGAAAAGAAGTTGTTTCCGAAGTGAGCATGCATGTAAAAAAAGGTGAAATATATGGTTTTTTAGGTTCCAATGGTGCAGGGAAAACAACAATCATGAAATTAATTACAAATTTAATAAAACCAACTAATGGCTACATCGAAATTTTTGGAGAAACATTAACGCATAAATCATATGAAGTTTTAAAAAGAATGGGCACTATTATTGAATATCCTATTTTCCATGAAAATTTAACTGCTAATGAAATATTGGATCTCCATTGTGAATACATGGGCTATTACGACAAAAAGGAAATCGACCAAGTACTTGATCTAGTTAATTTGTCACATACGGAGGGGAAGCCTGTAGAAGATTTCTCACTTGGGATGAAACAACGATTGGGCATTGCACGTGCAATTATTACTAAACCCGAATTACTTATTCTAGACGAGCCCATTAATGGGTTAGATCCGAGTGGTATTAAGGAAATTCGTGATTTATTGAAAATGTTATGCAAAGAATATGGCATTACCATTCTTATTTCTAGCCATATTTTAGGTGAAATGGAGCAAATTGCAGATACAATTGGTGTTATTCACAACGGCAGATTAATTAGTGAGCTTGCAATGTCTGATGTAAAACTTAGTCAAATAGATTACATCGAAATGATTGTCGACGATGGAAAAAAAGCAGCTTTTATTTTAGAGGACAAATTAGCCATCGTCAATTACAAACTAGTAGAGGATCATTGTATCCGTATCTATGAATCGAAAATCACACAGAACACTATTTCAAGGGCATTGATGGAGCAAAACGTGGAGATAAAGGAAATTAGCATGAAAAAAAATTCGTTAGAGGATTACTTCTTAAAGTTAATTAACGGAGGTGAGATGAGTGCCTAATTTAATGCGTTTAGAAATGAAAAAGTATAAATTATTTTCATATATAAAGGGAGCAATAATTGCCAATATCATTATAGCAGGATTGTTGGTAGCCATGCTGTTCATCGCGAAGGTGGAAGGTGACCTATTTTTAACCAATTATACAGAAGCCATAACCATAATTGATACGATTGTAAGGGCAACCTTTATTATTTTTGCTGCAAGCTTAATTTCTAAGCTCATTATTGGTGAGTTTAAGAATAAAACAATTACCACATTATTTTTATATCCTATTAATAGAAAAAAACTAATTACGGCAAAGCTTGCAATCGTAATCCTTTTCACATTCTGCTCCATTATCCTTTCGAATGTATTCTTAACAATAGTGTTCTCTTCTGTCACAAACTATTTTGATCTGATACCTGGCACATTATCAATCACTATGGTCACACAGCATACGCCTTCCATGCTGATGAACGCGATTGCAGCATCAGGAATGTGCCTCATTCCATTATATTTCGGAATGAAAAAGTACTCTGCATCAACTACAATTATTTCTTCCATTCTCATTGTCATGATTGTTTCTTCGAATAGCGGCAATTTTTCATTAAACGATATTATTATAATTCCAATATCACTAGCCATAATTGGCATTAGTATCGCTTACTTTGCAATCCGTAATATTGAAAAGACAGATTTAAAATGTTAATAATTTAGTTGAAGAGAGCTGCATTATTGCGGCTCTTATTTATTGATAAAGGTCTTTATCAATAAAAGTAAATTGATTATCCAGTTAATGTATTCATTCCTCCTGTAAATGCGTGAGATAGTGCATCTGTTGTTTAACTAAGAACAATGATTAATCGGGTTTCTATTCAATTGGTATTACGGGACGGCGCTATCACCAGTAGATAACTAATGATGGGCAAAAGGAGAGATTTTTTAAGGAGACGATGTAAATGTTTATTACACTTATTTTCTCAGTTGGTATACTGATTCTTTTAAAAAGTAAGTTGGAATGGTTATTCGATTCACTTACGACTATTGCGATGGTTGCTTGGATATTTCAATCGGTCAATTGGAGTTGGGTCGAGGACTATCTCCGTATTCTTTTATTAGCACTTCTCATTATAGCTTTGCTGTTCAAAGTACGTACTTCACCTTTTAGAATAAAATATATAGTAACGATCAAAAATTTACACTTGCTGTATATACATTACTTATACCTTTGTTTGGTATTATATTTCAACTGTTGATGTGGCGATTGAATCACTTTTCCCTTTAAGATGGTACCTACTATATTGGGCAAGGAGGAAATCAAGCGCAAAAGAATTATCACCAGGCTTATCTAGCACAAAAAAATGACCCCAAATGATCTATTTCCAAAGGAGAGGTGTAAGAATTTTAAAATGAATTACTAGATCTTAGAACACCAGATGCTAATGCAGAAAACCGACCGGTAATTATGTGACTTTATGATGTGAAAATACGACTGTAATTATTTACTTAGCCTATAAGAAAAAAGTTAGTGTAACATTAATCCAAAATGAGAAAGTAAATGTTGGAGGAAAAATTCGAAGCGTAGGGATTTCAGAGAATATATTTGAACCACATTTGCATATTCATGCTGAAAAGGACAGGATAGTTTTCTTAGAAATTAAAAATCCCATTCCTATGAAGGAATGGGTTGTACTTCTATTAATTAGTTGTGCGCAATGATTACTAATTTGCCCTCATCAAGTTCTTTTTCAGCTGCTTCTGCCTCTTGTTTAGAGATGCCAGCTGCTTCCATTTTGTTACGAAGCTCATCTCCACGTGAGGTGAACATGTTTTTCATAGATTGTAAAAAGCCTTGTTCTTTCATGCCCACATCGGAAGTGTCGAGCGCATCATTGATATCGTCTGCTCGTTCTTTAAAATGGGCGAAAATATGAATATTGTCTCGAACGTATCCTTGGGTCTCAAGTTTTTCAATTTCTTGTTTAGCTTGAACTGCATTTTCAACTGTTAGTTTGACTGTCATGAATAATTCCTCCATTTTGTTTGTAATGTGTTCTAGTTTATATTTACCCGGTAGTAGCGACTTTAAACAAAATCGGTTCGAATGAATCCAAATATGTGAAAGAAATGTGTGGTTTTGATATGCTTAAAAGAAAAAGAGAATGGATGTTATTTAGATGGAAAATAAATTAGATCAAGTAGCCAGCTTTAAAGCGGCAATGGGGAATTATCCTACTGGAGTCACTGTAGTTACAGCTTATAACAGCGACGGTAAACCTATGGGGTTAACCGTTAATTCCTTCGCTTCTGTATCGTTGGAACCATTATTAATATTATGGTCTATTGATAAAAGAGTATACTCATACGAAGAGTTTTTAAAAGTAGATAAGTTTACAGTAAATATACTAGCAGCAGATCAGGGAGATATTTGTAATTTATTCGCTAGTAAAGTGGAGGATAGGTTTGCTGAGTGTGAATGGTATAAATCAGAATTGAATTTGCCGGTGCTCTCTAATTCCTTAGCAACATTAGAATGTAAAGTATTTAACAAAGTTGAAGCGGGCGATCATACAATTATGATTGGTGAGGTACTGCAGATTCAAAATGCAGCTAAAGAGCCTTTACTGTATCACCGTAGAAATATCGGTGCAATCCCGACAGAATTTTATAAATGAGTAAAAAGGATATCCTGGTGGATATCCTTTTGTCTATAGAGTGTTATTAATGACGGCTCTAATATAATTAAACTAGGTATAAATACTTTAAAATGAACTGAAAATCTCGAAAATATTTGTTCAGTAGTATAATATACCTATGTTAACTTCCTTTTCATTGGCATTCAAAAGGTTCATTAATTTAGTAATTTAAGAGAATTGTAAGAGTAATCTATTACAATAAAAGAAGTGATTTTTAATATTTCAAACTTGAATATACAAATTAATAAATCGAAGAAGAGGGATAATATGGATTACCAACAAAGTAAACGCAAGAAAAATAATGATAATTTAGTAAGTAAAGAAGTATTCAACATTTCTTTATCTGTATTGAAAACATTCATAGTTGCACTAGTAAATTCTAGTGGAAATATTGTAAAAGCTAATGAGAAATTTTTAAGTGTTTTTAACTATTCGTTGGATGATATAGAGACTTTAACTATTGATATGGTAATTAGTGAGTCCTCAAACAAAGGTTTAAAAAACATTTATGAAAATCTCGAGAAGGATAAGTATTGGTCGGGTAATTTGAGACTAATAGATAAATTTAACCAACCAATAGATTCTATTGTTGATATTTTGGAATTTAGTGATGAGGGGGATAAAGCAAGGAATTATCTTTTAATAATACTTCCTGTCAATAGCTCCAACGAAGAAGAAAAGTGGAGAAGTTTAGCCTACACAGATGATCTAACTGGTCTTCCTAATCGTAGAAAATTTAGCGAATGCATCTCTTATCATATAGAAAAGAGTAAACAACAAAGTTCAAAATTTGGATTATTATTTTTGGATATTGATAATTTTAAGCACATAAATGATCAATATGGTCATGTAGTGGGCGATCAGCTTTTAAAGGAATGTGCATCAAGATTAGTGGAGGCTGTGGGCAATAGTGCGGTTATATTTCGCAAAAGTGGGGATGAATTTTTAATTATTGTTGACGAAGTGGGAAAAATGCAAGATATTTGCGATTCTATTCAACATCAATTTACAGCTGATTTTTATATGGATAATAGTCCTATTTCAGTCTATATAAGCTTAGGGGATAGTGTTTATCCAGACTGCGGGCTTTACGAAGAATCGTTAATCCATCATGCAGATAGATTGATGTATGAACAAAAGAAACAGAATAAATCTAAGAGAGAATTTGTTACTCCAAAAAGATAAGACATATCTAATCCCACATTGGAACAATGACAATAAAAGCAGAAGTCCCCTAATAGCTTCAATAAGAAACAGAAGAGGACGGTAAAGGCGATTTTTCGTAATATACTTGAAGTATACATCTCTATATTGCTATGCTGTGCAACCATTATTTATAGTACATTTTGATGTTCACAACGTTTGGAACTCTGTCTAGGAACGTTCAGCTGTTGATATAAGAACATTAAATAACTCAACAAATGAATCATCTAGTTCTATTTCTAAGTCTTTCAATAATAATTGTTCATACTCGTGATACGTTTTAATTGCTTCGAATCGATTTTCCATTTTTATTAATAAATTGATTTT
Source organism: Psychrobacillus sp. FSL K6-2365 (assembly GCF_038003165.1). Lineage (NCBI taxonomy): Bacteria > Bacillati > Bacillota > Bacilli > Caryophanales > Bacillaceae > Psychrobacillus > Psychrobacillus sp. FSL K6-2365. The sequence goes on from NZ_JBBOOO010000001.1 coordinate 568,911, forward strand.
TTGCTTAACTTTTTCATTTGAGTATGGATTTAACCTAAGGTAAGTTTGCAAATAAAATAGGGTTTTTGAGTCATCATTAAGCTGATAGTAATCAATTATTTTATCTAAAAAAATCAGCATTTGATTTTGATATGCCTGTGCTTCTACAAAAGCCCAGTCGTACCTATTCAATTCCATATATTCACCTGTATATAAATTGACTGCATTTTCAGCAATTTGAATATTTGTAACATCAAGTTTATCCAGGCTTTGGAGGTTTTTTTTCAATTCTATTGCATCACAGTAAATTGGTTCCAATGTGAAAAAGTAACTTTGGTTGGAGAATGTAATACAGTTAGAGTATCCAAGCTCATCTAAAGTTTTGCGTAAATAAGATAAGCATGTATGCAGGTGAATTTTAGACTTTTTATAATCTTGTCCTGGCCATAAGTTTTCTATTAAAATATCACGATTTATATATGTATTAATATTTGTAAGAAAGAACCCAAATAATTCCTTAACTTTGGCGGTTTTAAAATGAATTAGCTGACCATTACGGAATACTTGCAATTCATTAAAGCACTTAATGTAAGGTACAGAAGTAGAGATAACGTCAGTTCTATCTTCATGATTTCTAGATACTTCTACAGTTTTAGTTAATCTATTAATGGTTTTAAGAAGACGTTTTGTAGTAATTGGTTTTAATAAGTAATCAATCGAGTTTAATTCAAATGCTTGTATTGCGTACTCCGAATGGGCAGTTACGAAGACAATCTGTATAGATGGCTGAATTGATAGGATAGCCTCGGCTAAGTCTAATCCATTTAAGTCCGCCATTTCAATATCTAAAAATGCAACATCCACATGATTTGTTTTTAGGTCAGATAGAATATGCTCTTGTGAATTGTATGTTTTAATAATATGTATGTTAGGGAATTCCTGTAATTTTTTTTCTAGGGTGAAAAGTGAAAGGTCTTCATCATCCACTAAAATTGTTTTTATCATAAAATCCCCTCCATTTATGGAAAAATTTTAAATTTATTTCTATTATAATAATATTAATAAGATTCATCAAATCTCTAAATAGAGAAGTTAATAAAAGAATAGTAAATATAATATAACCTTTAGGGACTAAGTATTCTAAAGGTCAATTAGGTTATTAATGTTAGTAAAATGGAGGTAAAGGTGATTTGGATAAGAATTATAATTATAATAGCTTTCCAATAAATTAGAGATACATAATTTGTAAAGATTATATATTTCGCAAACAAATGTGATTAAATTATTTTCAAAGTAAGTAATTCATACGACTAAAAAATCTCTTCAGATTTATATCTATTAGGGTGAAATTTCCTTATAAATTATTCCTTTGTATAAAAAAGCTTAAACATTATTTCTCTTTGTGGCACCTGGAATGTATCGAACGTTTGTAAAAAGGCCTGTTTATCATAGGCTACGTGATGAATTTTAACCTCTGGTGTAATAGAACTTAAATCTACTATTGCATATGGTGCAGTATTACCTTTAGATACACCTAGAGAACCTGGATTTAAGTAAATTTTATACTCAGTTTGAAATAGATGCTCTGGATGGTTATGTCCAAAGCAAATGATGTCTGCCGGATAATCACCGAACATCGTTTCCATATTTTCTAGCGTTGGTTCTAAAATGGAAAAAAAGGGCTCTTTTCTAATATGAGCATCACGCATATGTGTTTCTATATGGTAGTGAATTCCAAATAGACGGTTGCCGTTAATTTCTTTTACTAAAGTTCTTGGTAGTTGTTGAAGCCTTTGAACATTTAGGTCTGATAGACGTTTAGCAATCCATTCATGGTGCTCGCGAGTATGCATATAGCTATCGGGGTGTCCATCGCCTAAAACAAGGGATAGTATTGCCTCGTCATGGTTACCCGTAATCATTCGAACGTCTGGACGTTCAAATAGAATATCTAGAACCTCATTTGTATCTGGTCCCATAGCAATCATATCTCCAAGACACCAAATTTCCTGCACATCTCTCCCAGCATCTATTTCGTTCAATACTGCTTTTAACGCAATTTCATTCCCGTGAATATCGGTTATAATTGCTATCTTCAAAAATAATCACTCCTAGTGCCTTAATCTAACGACTCCACTTTTTCCGTAGATTTCTTTTTGTGTTTAACGTATTTCACTAAATAATAAATAAGAATAGTCGCAAAAATAATGCCGAAGATGACATACTCATCTACATCAGATGATAATATTCCAGCAGGAATTAATGCTAGGACGAAGAAATAAAGGAAATTTCCAATTGCAGTAGCAATAGTAAAAGGTACGATTCGTATCGTACTAAGTCCAGATAAGATATTGATCAGACTAGTAGGGATAAAAGGGAAGAGTCTTCCCTGAAGTACATAAGCAAAACCATTAGCATCAACCTTTTCAATCAAACTTATATTGAATTTTTCGATAATAATTTCTTGGAAAACATAGCGCACACCGTATAATACGATGATAGAAGCAATTACACTCGTGAACCAACTCCATAAAAAGCCGTTTATGAATCCAAATAAAGAGATATTTATCGTAATCACTAGAATAAGCGGGAATATAGTAAATGAATTTTGTATAAGCATGACTAGCCCCATAAAGAATAGCGCATAGCCAATATTTCTTTCTAAAAATAGTTGGACCTCATTTATATCTCCGTGCAATAAAGACACGACAATATCTTTATTAAATATGACGAAAACTATAATTAACAGCAAGCCGCCCCAAATAATCCATTGTCTTTTTGTAAGATGTTGAATTGTATTTTTCATTTGTTAACGTCACCTGGTCCTTCTCACATTTATTATCCAATCGTACCATTGTTTGAGGTTACAAAAAACTTTTAAACTCTTCTTATCAAGGTATTCATTTGAGTTTTGTAAAGACCAATAAAGATGCATTCTATTTGACTAATTTCTTTTTCATTTGGTTGGCAGAAAGTAAGGTTAAGTAGAACGCTACACAAAACATTAGAATAGAGCCACTAATGACTACCTCTTTTACAGAAAACCAATGGGTGGCCAATCCTAAAAAAAGAATTACTACAATTTGTATAGAACTCGATAGCATCTCATATAGGCTAGATATTCTACCCATCATTTCGGTAGGGATATTGGATTGAATGTACGTCATATATCCAGTGTTCGAGATAGAAAGAAAAAATGATAGGACAAAAAATCCGATACTAGCTAATAAGTAGGTTGAAGAGAAACTGTAAATCACATATCCGACAGAGACTAAAAGTGTTCCAAGGCCCATCAATAATTTAGCTGGAGCGAATCTTACTAATATGTTGGTGAAGACAGCTCCCATTAAGAATCCAATTCCAGCAATAGTGACAAGCGATCCGTAAGCAGTATCGGATAAATGAAGAACTTTCTTGGCAAATGTCACTTCCATGGAATCTAATGCAGCAGTCATTAACATTACTGTTTGAAACATCATATATATGACGAAAAAAGGGATTGCCTTCTTACTGAAATGTACAACTAGATGCCAATCATCTCTGATGTTCATCCAAGTTATTTTTGAATTTTCAATAGTAGCTGAAGACATTTTCTTTGGGAGGAAAAGTGTAATAGCAGCGGAAACTAGAAAAATAACGACATTTACAAATAATGCTTCTTTAAGAGAACCGATCATAAATAAAACACCTGCAATTAATGGACCAGTCACAAATGCACCCGAATGAACAAAACTTAGAATTGCGTTAAAACGATTTCGTATATTTTCAGGTAACAATAGTGTCATATACGTAAAGGATGCAGGCTCAAATATTGCACCAGCCATTTGGATGAAAAAAACTAGTATATAAATGATTAGAATGGAATCAGAAAAAGGGATAAATAATATTAACATTGCTCTAATCACATCTAAAGTCACCATCATATGCTTTGTAGAAACTCGGTCAATGACACTACCTGCCCAAGGTCCAACTAATAATTGAGTGATTGGTTTAATAATGTATAGTGCTGAAACTGCTAATGCCGATCCTGTTTCCTCTAGTACCATTAAGTTGATCGCTAATAAGTATATCCATCCTCCAATATTGGCAATACCCACTGTAAACAAATATATAATAGGAAATTTCAAATTAAGTGAATCCATGCTAAAACCTCCGACATATTTTTTTTGAACAATAAAAAAAATCCCACCCCCAAGACTATTGTCTTAGGGACGAGATTAATATGTCGTGGTGCCACCCTAGTTTGCCCTAATGTCACCATTAGTGGCCTTTTCAAGTACGGCATGTATCCATGCTTATACCCTAGCTCGATAACAGGAGCTACTGTCACATAATACCTTGTACTATACAAGTCCTACGTGAAGCTCAGAGGCTTGTTTCGGTAACTTCAATCTTACCCATTCGCAGCTAATAGGGCTCTCTGTTAAGAAATTCGAATACCTACTCTTCTCTTCATTGCTTTCTAATTTTTCCTATTATACCATATTTTTATTCATATGCTACATCATAATCTAACCTATGACATGGGCAAGTATCCTACTAGTTATGCTTCTATGGGATCTTAGGATAACGCTATTCCGCTGGAGTCTCGTTAAATGAACGCTAAGCAATTGCGGAAAATCATTTAGTAAGTAAAACACAAGAAGATCATAAAAAAACAAATATATGTGCAACTCCTTAGTCTTTTTTTACCTTAGGCAATAAGCTTTACAGTTCCACATATTAAAACGGTATAAAGAGTCCTAGTGAAACGCAAACTTTTAAAGAAAAGGAGTGTTTACGATAAAATCTGTAACAGAAGCTATAAAAAAGTTTGCACTACCATTTAATACTTCAGAGGATTTGACTCCACTATTAGAAGCTATTGGAGATGCCAAAATTGTTCTTTTAGGGGAAGCTAGTCACGGGACATCGGAATTTTATAAAGTACGAGCGGAGTTATCGAAGCGCCTAATAGTAGAAAAAGGATTTAATCTAATTGCAGTAGAAGGGGATTGGCCATCCACTCAGCGAGTAAATAGATTTATAAAAGGTTATGATACAGAGGAAAATAAACAAAAGGTACTAAATGCGTTCGAACGTTGGCCGACATGGATGTGGGCAAATGAAGAGATATCAGAATTGGTTAAATGGTTAGAAAAACATAATAAGCAAGTAGAAGATAAAAGGAAAATAGGATTTTATGGAGTTGATGTGTATAGTTTATGGGAGTCTCTTGATGAGGTGGTAAGCTATTTGCGTAAAACGAATCCGGAAGGAACAGATATGGCCTTTGCAAAGAAAGCAATTAGCTGTTTTGAGCCCTTTAATCGTCATCCTGAAACCTATGCTTTTTCATCCATACACATTTCAGATGCTTGTGTGGATGAGGTCGCGAAGTTAGTTTCTTCCATTCGTAAAAATGAAAAGCAATATGAGAATAGTCAGGAAGCAGATTTAAATTTAAAGATAAATGCTTTAGTTGCTCATAATGCGGAAGAATACTACCGAGCTATGGTACGGAGTGATGAACTTTCATGGAATGTTCGTGATGAACATATGGTCGAAGCGATTAATGAAATAATGGACTATCATGGAAAAGACGCGAAAATAATAATTTGGGCACATAACACCCATATTGGAGATGCATCCGCAACGGATATGAAAGAAGAAGGTCTAACAAACGTTGGAGAGATTCTTCGTCTACAGAACAAGAAAGAAAATGTGTTTTCAGTCGGATTTGGTACCCATAGTGGAGAGGTTATTGCTGCAGATGAGTGGGGGACTACTCCTAAAAAAATGATCGTGCCACCTGCAAGATTGGGTTCATGGGAAGATATGCTGAATAGTATAGAAGCTACAAATAAAATTCTGATTTTTGACGAGGAGAATCGAATATTTTTTAATAATAATTGGATTGGGCATCGGGCTATAGGAGTTGTATATAATCCAGAGCTTGAAGCTTATGGAAATTATGTTCCTTCTAGATTAGGGAGCAGATATGATGCCTTTATTTATATAGACAAAACTAATGCATTGTCACCAATTTTTAAGTAAATGAATGAAAATTATGAACAGATGGAGCGGCTAATAATTTCTCCATCTGTCTATATTATCTAGATTCTAGACTTTTTAATTAGCCATGAAACTAATAATAGTAGGGAACCTATACCAAAAGAGATTTGCCATGGCAATGTGAAGGATGGACCGACTTCCTTTACAAAAAAACTAATTATAGCAATAATTAAAAATCCGCCTGCCCCGTATAAACCAGCCTTAAACATCATTTTTTTGTCTGTAGCTTTGTCATCAAAGGACGATTGACTTATCAATCCAAAAATCATTTTCACTCCTAATGCTGTCATAATCATTATTAAAATGATGAGCAGTAGAGAGGATATGACATACACTTTTTCCGAAGCTTCCCCTCCTATTATGGGGATAATTATACTTCGCATTATTAAAAACCAACCAATAATATTTACAGCTATTTCACCCATAAATATGAAGCTATTACGTTTATTTTCACGAGGCAATTGACTTACAATCTCATCTGCGTAACCCTTAGGGTCATTTCCAAAGATTTCTTTCGCAGTTTTCCCCTCTTGTTGACCTTCTATAAGATGGTCTAACATTTCCATCAAGACTTCCTCTGATTGTTGCTCAGATAAGGTTAACTTGGTTCGGATATAGAGTAGTAAATTTGTGTAATATTTCTCATTTCCTTCTGTCAGTAACGCTCTTTTTTGGTTATTTTGTTCTATTAACTCACTAGCTTTCAATCGTCTCATCCCCTTTCGATAATAATGCATTAATAGGTACTGATAGCTGATTCCATTCTAAGGAAATTGTTTCAAGGGTTACTTTTCCTGCAGAAGTTAATGAATAATATTTACGATTAGGTCCAGATTCTGAAGGCCTTATTTCACCTAAAATTAGCTTGTTTTTTTGAAGTCTTAATAAAACAGGATAAATAGTTCCTTCGCTCACATCCTCTAAACCAACTTTTTGCAGCTTTTTGGATAATTCATAACCGTATACTGGCTCTTTTTCGATAACGGCAAGCACACAGCCATCAAGAATCCCTTTAAGCAGTTGACTTCTAATAGACATAGGTCGTCTCCTTTTTGCTATCTTGTAAAGCAAAGTAGTGATTTTAAAGAATACTACCTTGCTTTGCAAAGTAGTTAAAGTAATTATAAATATAATTTGAAGTAATGTCTAGTAGGTAAATGGTCTCCTTTCTTGTGAGGTTTAAAAAAGACCCTTATTATCTGACAATTTCATGTTAAACTAACAGTAACTTAAATGACGAGTTAGGAGGAATATTGTGAGGATTTGGAGGAAATTATTAGTTTCTGTCGTTTCAATCGTGATGATTAGTAGTTCTGTTTTTATTTCTACAGGTGAACAAAATACCGTTGAGGCGGCAGCTACTTCGTATAGTAGTCTAAAAAGAAATATCAACAGCATCATGGCGGATGACCGCATGAAAAGTGCGTCTACAAGTGTCACAGTAAGAAAGGCTAATACTGGAGAAATCGTATATGAACATTATGCAGACAAGTCGATTACTCCCGCTTCTACAATGAAATTATTAACGGGTGCAGCTGCATTGGAAACACTTGGCGAGAATTATCGTTTCTCTACGTCCGTTTTAACTGAAGGTAAAGTGAAAAAAGGTACATTAAACGGGAATCTCTATTTAAAAGGCCAAGGTGATCCGACTTTACTAAAAAAACATTTGGATAGTTTTGCTACAACATTGGCAAAACAAGGCATCAAAAAGGTTAGTGGGAATTTAGTAGGAGATGATACTTGGTACGACAATGATCGTCTTTCTGCTGGTATTTTAGCTGAGGACGAGCCATTCTATTATGCTGCACCTATCTCGGCGTTAACACTTTCACCAAACGGAGATTATGATGCTGGATCAGTTATTGTAACAGCAAGACCAGGCAAGAATGGTAGAGCAACAAATATTACATTGGCACCTGCTACAGCTGTTTTACAAGTAGTTAATAACTCAAAAACCGTACCTAAAGGATATAAAAACACCCTGAAAATAACGCGGAAAGTAGGTACTAATAAAGTTATTATTAGTGGGAATTCTCCATTAGGAACTTCGGGTAAAAAAGAATGGATTTCAGTCACCGATCCAACAGCCTATACGCTAGATATATTTAAAAAGTCGTTAGCCGAAAAAGGCATCACATTTTCTGCAGGCTCTAAGGTTGTGCAAGGGAAGACACCGGCAAATGTAAAAGCTCTAGCGTCTAGAAAATCGATGAAATTAAAGGATCTCATGATTCCATTTATGAAACTCAGTAACAACACTATTGCAGAAGTTTTAGCGAAGGAAATGGGAAAAGTAGTACATGATGAAGGAAGCTGGAAAGCAGGTCTTCTTGTTATGCAGGAATACGTATTGTCTATTGGTCTGGACGCTACGAAATGGAAATTCGAGGATGCCTCTGGAATGTCATATTCCAATAAAATTAGCTCTAGACAGCTTTCTGAGCTCTTATATTTAGTTCGTTCAGAACCGTGGTACTCGACATTTAATAAGAGTCTACCTGTAGCAGGTTCATCAGACCGACTCGTTGGCGGTACTCTAAAAAATAGATTAAAAACAGCTCCCGCTAAAGGTAATATAACTGCAAAAACAGGCAGTCTAAAAAATATAAAATCCCTCGCTGGATACGCAAAAACTAGAAGTGGTGAGACACTTATAATTACAGTGTTAACAGAAAAAAATAAATCTAGCACAATTCCCGTAATAGATAGAATTGCTACAACAATTGCTAATCATTAATATTTGGAAAGCGTCACCTTTGCTAAAAGCATTGGTGGCGCTTTTAGCAGTAAAACAGATATACAGTTAGCGTAGATCAATTATATGCAACTATAGCATTAGAAGTTTTATTGAGGGGTTGATTGGAATGAGTAAACTAGTAGATAAATCGGTTGAGTTTTCTGCAATTAAACATGCTGGCCAAATGCGAAAATGAACTTCGACTCCGTGTATTATGCATCCAGTTGATTTATCTATTTAATATGATTAATGGTGAATTGACGGTGTTGTTTAACTTTTTTCATCTATGTACTATACTATTGGTGTAGTGAGGTGAGAGAAGTGGCACGTGAACGTAAATTTACAGATGACGAGTTATTTAAAGCAACGAAGTCATTGCTAATTGAGGAAGGCTATGATGCCTTTACATTTAGCAAGTTAGCCTCCATAATGGAGGTTTCTCGTGGAAGTATATATAAATATTATGAGAACAAAGATGAGTTGATTTCAGAGTTTCTAATGTACGAAATGAATGTATTTCTTAAAGGTTTTAATGAACTAGATAAAAGTGGAGATTTCCAAACGCAGTTTTATTTAGTTATAGATTTTATTTTTCAACATAGTGAGATTCATCAAATATTGGAGATTATTAACCAAATTCCTAAAAAGTCTTCCAATCGAGTTTCATCCAATCAGACACAATTAAATACATACCACACTGATATGTATAAACAATTTCAAAGTTTAATCGAGCAGGGAAAGAAGGAGCGAGTTATTAAGAGTCATCTATCTGATGCTATAATTCTGGGGATGACATTTCAAACTATTGCTATTCCCAATCATTTTGGAATTCCTCAGGACGAATGGGTAGCTTCTATTAGAGAAATTTTAAGTGAAGGGATGTTTCAGAGAGAATAATTGACATACAGGTCACTTTTACACATAATGTAAATGACAGGTGTGTTTTTTTAGTCAAAGTGACACTTGTGTCATTAATAAAATAGAGGAAGTGGACTTAGTGAAAAAGATACTAGGCAAGGTAACTGATTTTGTTACAACTCGCAAAGGTATGTGGATTACGTTAAGTATTTGGATAGCTCTAACTACAGTTCTGACAATATTTGCTCCAAGTTCAAGCGATTATAAAGTTTCTAGTGTAGCCTCGTTACCTGAGGATGCCCAGTCGATTATAGCCCAGGAAAATATTGATGAGCATTTTAAAGATGCAGAAAGTTTGCCTGGAATTCTAGTGCTTCAGTCGAAGGAAGTAATAGATATTGAAATGCTTGGAGCAGCTTTAGATAAAGTGGCATCGGCAAATATAAACGGTTTGAAGGAAATGATTCCTTTGAGTAGTTTACCACCCCAAGCGCTGGAAGGTTTTTTCTCAGAAGATAAGAAAACCTCTGTTATTCCTATAAGTTTTATCACTTCTTTGGAAACTTCTGATTTAGAAGAAAGCTTGGATAAGGTGAGTGAAATTGTAACTGAGGAAACCGGCTCAACCGTTTATATGACAGGACCAGCTGGAATAGCTGTAGATACAACGAATCTATTTGAACGTGCTGATCTTGTTTTAATTTTATCGACCGTAGGGATTATTCTGATTCTGCTAATTGTCATTTACCGTTCTCCATTATTAGCATTAATTCCACTATTGGCAGCTGGGATTGTGTATCAAGTCGTAAATCAGATACTTGGTATGATTGGTGCCAATGGTTTGGATTTAGCCACTCAATCGTTATCGATAATGTCGATTCTATTATTTGCCGCAACGATTGATTATTCATTGTTTGTTTTTTCTCGATATAGAGAAGAATTAAAGAATTATGAAACTAAATTTGATGCTATGAAGTATGCAATGCGTGAGACTGGAATTCCTGTATTCTTTGCAGGTGGTACAGTTTTAGCTGCGATGCTAGTACTATTCTTTGCATCATTTGGAGATTATCGAAATTTCGCACCAATTTTTGGTACAACTATGCTTGTCATTATGTTCGCTTCTGTTACATTAATCCCAGCACTATTCACACTTTTCGGTCGAAAATCATTTTGGCCACGTGTTCCAAAGTATGGTGAAAAAGAAGTAAAAGCCAACTCTTTATGGAGCAAAATTGCAGAAATTGTTGTCAATAAACCTAAAATTGCTGCTGTTTCTATATTAGTGATTTTAGTTGTTTCCGCATTGAATTTATTTAATTTGAATTATGAATTCGATACCATGAAGTCTTTCCCGGATGATATGCCTTCTCGTGAAGGTTATGAAATTATTGAAAATGAATTTGCAAAAGGTGATTTAGCTCCTACAAATGTCTTGTTTGAATCTGGAAGTAAAATTACGGAGGAAATGCAAGCAAGCATAGTCGAACAGTTGCTACTGCAAGATTTAGTTAGTACTGTTAGAGCTACAGGAATTTCAGATGATGGCCTTGCGGCGCAATTCCAATTAACATTCAAGGAAAGTCCGTATTCAACGGAGTCGATGAATGCTCTTGAAAAAATGATAGAAGATAAGAAAAGTATTGTTAAAAATAGCAATGCAGAGGGTGATCTATACTTTGCAGGCGAAACAGCTACACAAGTGGATGATCGGTCAGTAAATAGTCGAGATCTGATTCTCATTGTTGTTCTGGAAACAATATTAATCCTTATCTTATTAATTGTATTAACGAAATCTATTAAAATGCCAATATACATGATGGGTACTATTCTATTATCCTTCTTGGCTGCACTAGGTCTAGGTATGTTCTTAACTAATTTATTCTTCGATATTGATACGATTAGTAATCGTGTTCCACTATATTCGTTTGTGTTCTTAGTAGCACTAGGAATCGATTATAATATTATTCTTATATCTAGATATTTAGAGGAACGTGAAAAACATTCTGTTAAAGAAGCAGTTCAAATTGCAGTATCTCATACAGGTGGAGTTATTTCTTCTGCTGGTATCTTACTTGCTGCAACATTCGCTGTACTGATGACGCAGCCAATCCAACTGCTATTTGTTTTTGGATTTATCGTAGCGGTGGGAATTATCTTGGATACATTCTTAATTCGTGGAATTCTATTACCTGCATTGATTGTTCTATTTGAAAAAGATAAAAAATAAGATAAACGCATGGTCTTTTGGAATTATTCCAAAGTACCATGCGTTTTTTTAGAAAATCTTCTTTCGGTCTCTTTCATCTTTAAGCAATTCAACAGCCTCACGGAAACGAAGTGAATGAATATTCTCTCGTTCTCTTAAGAACCGTAAAGCATCATTGATACCGGGATCATCTGAAATATCGATTAACCATTGATAGGTAGCTCGTGCTTTTTCCTCTGCAGCAATATCCTCATATAAATCGGCTATGGGATCACCTATTGTATTATTAGACATAACTTAAGCACGCCAAATTATATCGATGTTTTCATCAATGAGTTCCATGCTATCAATTAATTTAACGATACCAGCTTTTGCTTTTAAACGATCTAAGCTAGTTATATCCTCCAACAATTCTTGTACGTTCTTCTTAACTGTATCGGAATCCACTGTGACCGATTTCAGCATTTCGATCTTAGCTCTAAGTAATCGTCTTTCTTCTTTTACCCTATCAGTGGAAATTTTTAAATCTTCATCCTCGATTAAACCTTTTGAGTGAGCTTCTATTTGACGTTGCATCTGATTATTTAGTCGGTCTAATAATATTTCTGTTTCCTTTAGTTCATCGGCTTTTGTTTTTGAAGTAACTTTGATTTTTAATTCTGCAGATGAAGTCTTGGCAATCTGTTTAATCATTTTTACTACTTCACTTTCAATTTCATCACGATGGGCAAAGTGATGTTTGCAACTGTAGTTTAATGTGTACGATGCACAAATATAGCGATGATAGGTGTAACTCTTTTCACCTCGTTGGATTCGTGCTGTGGAACCTTTCATGTTTTTTCCACAGTGACCGCATTTTAAAACCCCTGTTAAGAGATAAGTTTCACTTTCAGCGTGCTTCTTGTTTCTTTTACGAGAATCTAGGATGCCTTGTATTCTTTCAAATCTATCAAAATCAATTATAGCTGGATGGTTGTCTTTTTTAACTATCCATTCTTCTTTTGGTCGCATTACTGTTTTGCCGTCGACCTTTTTTCTTTTATTAGTTACCCTCGTACCAGTTACAGTTTCATTAGTTAATATTCTTCGGACGTTAGTTGAATCCCATAATTTCCCCTGTTTAGTTAAAGCATTTTTGGCATTTAGCTCTTTAGCTATCGACCTTGTACCTTGACCGCTTTCTGCTAAATCAAACATAAACTTAACCAGATTTACTTCTTTTTTGTTTATCTCATACCGACGATTTACAACATCATAACCAAAACAAGGGCGCGAGAGGGCTAAATCTGTATTTTTGGCTAGAGATATCATATTATCTTGAACACGTTCACTTGTTCGACCTCGTTCAAACTCAGCAAAAACACCGAGTAGCTGTAACACCATTCTCCCTGCAGCAGTAGTCGTATCAAAGTTTTCAGTTGCTGAAACGTAGTTACATTTATGACTATCCATGAATTTTATCAACTGTAATAAATCAAGCAAGGATCTAGTTAGTCGGTCGAGCTTTGTTGTTAAAAGCACATCAATTTTACTTTCACCGATATCTTTAAACAGTTTTTCTAAAAACGGACGTTTTGTAGTTCCTGCCGAATATCCATCGTCCGAATACAATATAGGGGTTGGCCATCCCATAGCTTTACAATAGGCTTCCAGTCTTTCTTTTTGCTCATTTAACGAGTTACCTCTTTCTACTTGCTCATCAGTACTGACGCGGATATAAGCGGCTACTCTCATATTTTTCACTCCCTATAATAAAAGAGCTAACATTCCAAAACCGGATGTTGCTCTTGTAAATTACTAGCGCTATTGATTAAAGATCTTGTGTAAATCTGATTGCTTTTCCAATAATCTTAGCTGGGTTATTTTTATCTACTATATATGGTTGGTGCGAAGAATTGTCGGGCATAAGAATAATAACGTCACCTTGTTTTTTTACTCTTTTCAAAGTAGCTTCTGTATTACCATTCACCAATACTGCAGCAATTTCTCCGTTTTCCACGTCTGATTGAGCTCTAACTAATACGAATGATCCGCTCGGTATTGTAGGTGACATACTATCACCCTTAGCTTTTAAGTAAACTAGTTCACCTGCAGGTAGACTTTCAGCTAATTCATCGCGATAATCTTCGTAGTTTTCTTCAGCAAGTATTGGATCACCACATGCGATTTCTCCAAGTACCGGAATTTTAACAGTTCTTTGAGAAATATCAATTACATTGGTTGGTTTTTTATCGTTTTCATCCATTAAGAGTTCCACTGGATTAATACCAATAGCGTTAGCTATTTTAGGTACATCTTCCATAGATATTTTTCTTGTGCCTTTTAAGTACCTAGTTACAGTACTTCGATCTACACCGATTCTGTTAGCCAACTCTATTGGCTTCATACCTATTCTATTTAGTACACTTTCGATATAACTTCCCATTTCCATTGAATTTCTCACTGTTTCTCAACTCCCTAATTAAATATAACATGTTTCCTATGGGGAAACAATAGCTAATTTAATAATATTTTTATAGTTTTATAGGGAATTTTGTTGACATATTGGAAACACTAAAGTAGTATGAGTTTAACGAGAAGGGAGGGAATAAAATGGAATTTAATTACAACCGCCTAAAAGCTGAACGAGTTGCTAAAGGTTTAACAGTTCAAGATATGGCAGATGCACTAGGAATCACTAAAGGCGCTTATTCTAAAAAAGAAAACGGTAAAATTACGGTTACTGTAGAGGATTTTGCTCTCATTTCTAATAAGTTAGAGATTCCGCTTGAACAAATCAGCATTTTTTTTACCCTTAATGTTTCCATATTGGCAACACAATGTGTTTGATTAGTTCAATGGTGGTTCCTAAGTGGAACAACTACCCTTGGTAACTAGAATTAACAAATAAATATCTAGTAATTAATTAGGGTAGTCCCACTTGCTTGATTGCATACATTTTAATGAGGGGGTTGGTGATGTGGAAAAATCAAAATACAAATTTAATCATTTCATATTAATAGATGGAGAGAGAAAGCAAATTGATCCTTCTAAAGTTGAAGTGATTTCGGAACAATGCAAGCTTTTATGGGCGAACTTGGCTACTGGAAAAGAACACATACTTATTAATAAGGTGGCTCAATAAGAGTTGCCAAAGAGGACAAGCTTCCAAAATATTTAAAGAAAAGTGAGGTGAAAGAAATGAAAACAACTGCAAAAGATTGGTTGTCCAAACCATCTGTTGAACGCTACATGTTAATCCATCAAGCATTTGTTAAAACACAAACGAAAGGACTGGAGAAAAAATGAAGCAGTTACAAACAATTGAACAAAGCGGTCAACGCGTATTAACTACAAGTCAATTAGCAGCAAGTTATGGTGCAGAAAAACAACAAATCAGTAAAAACTTCACTCGTAATATTGATCGTTATAAAGAAGGTAAACATTACTTTTCTTTGACAGGAACTGAGAAACACGATTTTTTAAACCATGTACAAATTGACGATGGTTCAAAAAATGCTCAAGTTTTATACCTTTGGACAGAAAAAGGCGCATGGCTTCATGCAAAATCCTTAAACACTGATGAAGCTTGGGATGCCTACGAAAAATTAGTGGACGAGTATTACAAGCTAGCAAAAGAAAAGAAACCGTTAAGTCCATTAGAAATCATGCAAATGCAAATCAAACAATTAGTAGAACAAGAACAAAGATTGAATGAGCAGGACAACCGAATCGGAAAAATTGAAACGGAACAACAAAACATTACGGAAATTATCGGCTTAACAGTTGTTGAATGGCGCAAGAAAGTCACGAACATTCTAAATCGTATCGCCAAAAATAATGGTGGGTTTCAAATGTATCAAGATATTCGAAACGAAAGCTACAAAATGCTTGAAGAAAGAGCCAAATGCAAATTAAGTATCCGAGTAACCAATAAGCAAAAAGTGATGGCATTAAATGGAGTTCCAAAATCAACGGTCAATAAAGTTTCTAAGTTGGATGCAATTTCAGAGGATGCTAGATTAACAGAAATATATCTGGCGATCGTGAAAGAACTGGCTATTAAATACCGTGTTTCCATTACGGATTTCGAGGTGAACTAATTGGCTGAGAGCAAAACAAAAAAACTTAACAGGTTCAAAGTTAAGCGGCATCAAATTCAAATGAAAATTATTGACCTCTGTGTAAAAAGCGCATTTATAACCAGTTTAAGCATCGAACAATCAACTTCAATAAACAACCAGATTAAGAAACTGGGGAAAAAGAAGGAGCTATATGATCGCAAAATTAAAGAATTGGAGGATTCGATATATGAAAAACGGCAAGAAGCTAACGCTCGCACAACGTAAATATTTGGATTCAATCGGCTTGCAATCTAGTGATTGGTTACTAGTTAAGAAGCAATCGGAAATGTGGACTCTAGCACATCGTCTTACTGGACAAGCCAAAGAAGTATATGCACCAACTAATTAATTTGAGGGAGATGAAAAGGATGGAAAAATTACTAATTAAACTATCACAGTGGTTTTCGGATGAACAAGAAATACTGGATCAACTAGCTCATGACGTAGCAACTTCAGACACAGTAGAGGATATGGTTACTGCAAAACAAGCCTATATGATTCAGGAATCTAAAGTAGATGTTATTCAAGAAGCTTTACGCTTTGCAGAATTTGAGAAGGAAGAAAATGAACAAAATTAAAACCCGTTGTTCGAGCAACGAGTTTAGGTCCTTACACAATAATCTACCTACAGTGTATACGAGGACCCTCTTAAATGTCAAAGGAGGAAAACGATGAAAAACGTAAAACTGCTATCAATGAACCTTGAAAACTTCAAGGGAGTAAAGAATTTCTCATTAGTTACAAACGGAGAAAGCGTTAGTGTTTTTGGGGATAACGCTACAGGAAAGACAACCATGTTCGACGCCTTCTTATGGCTTTTATTCGATAAGGACTCACAAAACAAAAAGGATTTTGAAATTAAGGCTCTTGATGCAGCTGGTGAAGAAGTCCATAACTTAAATCACATTGTAGAAGCGATATTTGTTATCGATGGAACAGAAGTAACTTTAAAGAAAGTTCACTTTGAAGACTGGGTGCAAAAGCGTGGTGCTGCTAACAAAGAATTTAGTGGGCACAAAACTAAGTATTACATCGATGAAGTACCAAAAAAGAAAAAAGAATACGTGGATTTTGTAGCAGGGATTGTTGAAGAAGAGCTATTCAAACTTATTACAAGCCCAACGTATTTCAATGAACAGATTAAATGGCAGGACCGTAGAAAACTGCTTATCGATATTTGTGGGGATATTTCGGATGAAGATGTATTTGCTTCTGACAACCAATTAAAAGGCCTTGAACTAATCCTAAAAGGACGCTCGTTAGAAGATCATAGGAAGGTAGTTGCTGAACGCAGAAAAATCATTAACGAAGATTTAAGAATGATTCCAGTTCGTATTGATGAAGTAAATAAATCATTCCCAGAAGGTTCTATAGATGTAGAGGCTGTACGTGGTGAATTAGCTGATATTGAAACACAAATTGATGCTAATAAAACACTGATCAACAATATTCAGAATGGACAAGCTTTGCAGTCGAAAGAGCTGGAACTAAAGAAGGTCGAGAACGACCTAGAAACTGTTAAACGTGCATTTGAATCGGATACAAGAGATCAAATATATAAGTTGAAAGCTCGATTACAAGAAGAGCAAGGAAATGTTCAAATATTGAAAAGGGATTATGACGACAAAGATGCTGCTATTCGCCGTGTTAAACGAGAAGATGACCTATTAAGTGAAGAACGAAATATGCTTCTTGCTGATTGGAATGGTTGGCAAACACCGCCTGATTTTAATCATATAGATTGTGAATGCCCTACTTGCGGTCAAGAGTTACCGAGTGATCAAGTTAAGGCTGCTAGAAACAAAGCAACTGAAGACTACAATCTTCGTAAATCAAAAGCTTTAGAATCTATCGATAAGCGTGGTCAAGAAATTAAAGCAAGACGAGAAACGATCATAGAAGAGATACGTCAGTACGATACTCAAATCGAAAAAAACAATGAGAAGTTGGATGAAAAACAAGTAGTAATAGAAAAACTTGAAGGGCAATTAAAATCCCTAGAAATGAACGTAAAAGATGTTTCTGAATCTCCTGAATACATCAAGTTTATGAACCTTAGACAAGCCTTAGAACAAGAAATTGCATTAATTAAAAATCAGTCTGTACAAGCTACAGAAGATATCAAAAATGCTAATTTGCAACTGGAAGCTAAGAAGCGTGAGATTAATGCAGAAATTGCTAAATTTGCAAACGTTGACAACTTAGAAGCTCGTATTAAGGAATACGAGGATAAAGAGGAAGCTCTTACAAAAGAGTATCAGAAGTTAGAGCACCAGGTATTCCTTACGGAAGAATTTATCCGCAGAAAAATTGAGCTTTTAACAGAAAAAATCAACTCTAAATTCAAACTGGCTCGCTTTAAATTGTTTGATAACCAAATTAACGGTGGATTGAATGAAGTCTGTGAGACGACTTACAACGGAGTTCCATACAGTTCATTAAATAACGCAATGCGGATAAATGTTGGCCTAGATATTATTGAAACACTTTCTAATCATTTTGGAATAGTTGCTCCTATATTCGTGGACAATGCTGAGGCAGTTACAAAGCTAAATGCCATAGATGCACAGATTATCAGCTTAGTAGTTTCAGAGGAAGACAAAACGTTGAGAGTGGAGGGAATATAATTGGCAGAATTTATTGTTCGAGAAATAAAAGAAGTTGTTACAGAAGCATTGGTTGTTGCTAAAGATGGAAAAGGTGCTCTCGATCAGTTCAGAAAAAATCAACATAACAAAAATGAACCCACTGTATTTGTAGCATCCATCACTGAGGAATATCATTCCACAGTTAGAGAAAAACACACACTTTATTTGGAGGTAAATAATAATGACTAATCAAATACAAGAGCAAAACAATCAACCAGTTGAATCGAATAAACAAAATGCAATAGTGACACAAGTAGCTAAAAAGGTTCAAAAGATGGTAGAGGACAATCAGATAAATATACCAGGTAATTACTCAATCGTGAACGCAGTACAAGCAGCTTATTTCAAATTAACTGAAGTGGACTTTAAAAAGAAAACAGCAGTGATTGATAGTGCAACAACAGAAAGTGTTGCTTTTTCTTTGCAAGACATGGCGATCCAAGCATTAAGTGTCGCAAAAAATCAAGGTTATTTCATTGTATACGGCGATAAGATGCAATTTGTACGCTCATACCACGGAACACAAGCGGTACTTAAAAGATTATCTGGAGTAAAAGACGTATGGGCAAATGTCATTTGGAAAGGTGAAACGTTCGAAGTTGAATATAACGAACGTGGGCAGTTGGCTTTTAAAGCACATACAGTTGACTGGAAGGCGGCGACTGGCAAAAAAGAAGATATCGAAGGAGCTTATTGCATTATCGAGCGCGAAGATGGTGTTCAGTTCTTAACTGTTATGACTAACGCAGAAATAAAAACATCTTGGTCGCAGTCCTCTATGACATCAGTACAGGACAAGTATCCACAAGAAATGGCGAAGCGTACAGTCATTAATCGAGCTGCTAAAGCCTTCATTAATACTTCAGATGATAGCGATTTATTTATCGGTGCTATTAATCGTACTACAGAAAATGAATTTGAAAACGAAAGAAAAGAAATCAACCCAGAGGCTGAAATCAAAAAGAATGCAAATAAAGAGGAATTGGACATAAAACCGGATAAGCCAATTATTGATATGCATATTACAAAGGAAGAGCCATTAACAGTAAATAAATCAGTGCAAGAAGAACCAAAGAAAACTGAAGTTAAAGAGCCTGCTTGGTAATGATTGAAATTCAAACTTTAGCAACAGGAAGCACAGGTAATGCCTACTACGTGACGGATGGGGTAACTCCCATCTTAATCGAGTGCGGTATTTCATTCAAACAGATACAACGAAAATTAAACTTTCAAACTACTGATATAGTTGCTTGTTTAGTAACGCATGAACACAAAGATCATTGTGCCGGGTTAAGTGGAGTATTAGGCGCAGGGATTCGATGTTACATGTCCAAGGGGACGAGCGAAGCAATTAGTATTAATCATCATCGAATTATGACAGTAGAGAACAATAAACAATTCGTTATTGGTACATGGACCATATTGCCATTTGATGTGCAGCACGATGTAGCTGAGCCGTTCGGATTCTTATTAGTTAATCAAGCAGGGGACAAGCTCTTATTTGCTACAGATACCTATTACATCAAATACAAGTTCCAAGGGCTTACTCATCTAATGATTGAGTGTAACTATTGTCAATCGGTACTGGATGTTAATGAACAGACCGGCCGTATCCATCCATCAATGAGAAAGCGTGTAATGAAGTCACATTTCAGTATGGAAAATGTGATTCAATTCCTAAAAGCTAATGATCTATCCAAGCTCCAAGAAATTTGGTTACTACATCTTTCGGATACCAATAGCAATGAGGAATTAATCAGAAATGAAGTTGCAAAAGTGACAGGTAAATTGATTCATATTCCATAAGAAAGGAGACCTGTTATGAGTAAGTATCGAAGTGTCCAAGTTAGCTTTTGGCAAGATGCTTTCGTTTTAGATCTTACTCCAGAAGAGAAATATTTTTACGTCTATCTTATGACCAACAGTAAAGCGAATCAAATCGGAATCTATGAACTTCCTAAACGAATCATAGAAACCGAAACCGGTTATAACCGCGAGACGGTAGAAAAGTTGTTAAATCGATTCATGGATTACGAAAAAATCATCTATAACGAGCCGACAAAAGAAGTCATGTTGCTCAACTGGAGTAAACATAATTGGAACAATAGTCCGAAAGTGGTCAAAAGGGTTGAAGATGAGTTGAAGGGGGTTAAGTTTTTACCATTTATTGATAGGTATCGTGAAAGCATTGAAAACACTGACTTTAATAAAGTATCGATACAGTATCCATACAATAACAATGCAGTACCAATAGAGTATGTAGACAGTATGGATATAAGAGAAAAGAGAAAAGAGAAAAGAGAAAAGGAAAAAGAAAAAGAAAATGATAACGAAAAGGAACATGGAAAAAATAGTGAAGAAGTTATCATCAAAATTTCCCCTTTTCAATTTTATGAAGAAAATGGATTCGGAATAATTACACCTTATGTAGGTGACAAAGTAAATGCATGGATTGATGACCTATCAGAAGAGTTGATTATCCATGCTATGAAAATAGCGATTGAAAACAGTGTTTTGAAATGGAACTATGTTGAGTCCATATTAAAAGATTGGTTTATAAAAAAAATTAAAAGTGTAGATGACGTTATCGCTATGGATTTACAACGTAAGCAACAGCAACCAACTAACTTCGGTAAGTCATTCAGAGAAGAAAAAGTCCCTGAGTGGTTTGGTAAAAAAGAGGAACCAGTATCTACTCCAGTTGATGAAGATCCAGGTATAACAGTTGAGCGTGAACGGTTACAACGAGAATTGATGGGAGGTTGAGCCATGAAAGAGGTTAAGTTTGATTTTTATAACACTAGAACTAATCAATATACAAATTGGAATGATTCCAATGCAGGTATGTTAATGAGTGCATTTATCACCCACGATTACTTAAAATTCCTTCAATTCACTGGGTTGAAAGATAAAAACGGTGTGGAGATATATGAGGGTAACATCTTGAAATGTAAATGCTCGAAACATACTCCAATCGGATATTCATTTGAGGGAAAATTATTTTATAAAAATTCGGTTATCGAGTGGTGGCAGAGTTCTTCTAATCTCGGATATAGATTGCGAGATGGAAAAGGCAAAACATTCATGATCAAACCAGGGGCATTAATCACGATGGAAGTTGAAATCATCGGTAACATATTCGAACATCCTCACTTACTGGAGGTAGCCGAATGAGTTGTCGAGAAGACTATGTCAATACAGCATCCAAGCCAATAGAAGTGATCCACAAAGATTTTAGAATTGTCAACGTGATTGAGTCATGTGATAACACCTTAAAACAACCTCATCAAATTGTATTTGTTGTATCGAAATCAAGAGGCTTTGAGGATTACAAAAAAGTGCTGAGACACACAAAGCGAACAAATCAACCAGATTTTAGATTGACTCCGTATAGCGAACACTTATTATCAGCAATGTTTAAGGGGTGGTAAATATGAAGCCAGCTGAACGAAAAAAGCTGAATGAATACAGAACAAAAGTTAAAGGTTATCGTATTCGCTTGATGGCTTTAGCAAATAAAGTACCCAACGTAAATGAGTTGTGGCAAAACGAGGACAAGATGGTTCAGTTCTTTGAAAGTAAAGAAGTGGAGAAGTATGAAGCTATGTTGACCAGTTCTAATGAGAGTCGTGGAAAATTAGCAGAAGTTAAGAAAAAGCCAAAAATTAAAACAGAATTAACGGTTGAGAAATTTAAAGAGCTGAAGGCTGCATACGTGAATGATAAAACCATCATGAAGGATTACGGCATGAATGCTAATCAATTAAACGCATGGAAGAAAGCGAATGGAGTAATCGGTATGAGTATTCCAAAAGGTGCCGGAGCTTTAGTTAAAAAAGTACAAGAAAAGGAGGCTACGGTCGCGACTACAGCCATTGATTATCAAGCGGAACTAAATATAGCTCTAAGACAAATAAAGGCGCTAGAGAGTGATATTGAAAGCTACAAGCTTCAAGCTGATCGTTTGAAAGAAGATACTGCTGCATTTGAGAAAAATAATGTTGCTCTACAAGCTCAAATAGAACGCAATAGCCAATTGATGGAGCAATTCAGCAATGCACAAAAGTTAGAAAGAGAGTCTAGGCAGGAGCTAATCGCGTATCAGGATGAATACAGAAAGCTTGAGGTTGATTATCGCAATCAGTCTTCAGAAATCACTAGACTGAGAGATATGTTAGATAAATTGAAACACACTGAACAGATAAATGTTTGGCTTATGAAACAACATATTGGATTCGTTGAGCAAGCAGACGATAGAGCGGAGGCTTTTAGCTGATGAATCTAGCAAAGTTATTTGAGACTCAAAGACTTTTAGATGAACGGATTTTAGAGCAACATCCTGAGTTGAAAGTACAAGAAAACTTAGATTGGAAAGTACTTGCTCTACAAGTTGAACTAGGTGAATGTGCTAACGAATATCGAGGCTTTAAGAAGTGGAGTAATGACCAGGAACCAAGAACAAAATTATTCACATGGATTGACGGCCTTGGGAGAGTTATAAAATCCTTATTGGATCCAAGAGGAGTAAATAACAATGTCCCTAATGGCTTCAATGCTTTCAGAGTGAAGAATCCACTCCTAGAAGAATATGTGGACTGCTTACATTTCATCTTATCGATTGGGTTGGAACTAAACATCCAAGATCGCTACGCGAATGAAGTCAACTTTAATATTGGTTCTCGGACAAAGAGAACTTTCCCTACTGATGAATTTAGAAATACATTTCGTAAGGTTGCAGTGTTTGATATGTGTTGGAATGAACAGGACTACATGGATGTATTTACAGCTTTCTCTACTTTAGGTGATGCACTTGGCTTTACTGAAGAAGAAATTGAGGAAGCATATTTCAAGAAGAATGAGATAAACCTTGAACGTCAAGCCACTGGCTACTAGGATGTGATTCACATTGCTAATCACAACACTATTCAAAACTATCGACCGCCGTAATTTTATTATTTGTGGACACTTATCTAAACAAGAGATAGCTAGTTTGAGAGATGAAGGTTGGCGTAAGGAAAAGCCCAGTGTTAATAAAAATGGTATTCCATTAGAAAAAATTAGGAGGAAACATTCATGAAACAAATCATTGATTTAAACACATTCGCAAGCGGAGCTCTATCTGAAAAGGTAAATATCGAGATACAAAAGGCTCTTGATAATATAGCGGATCCAAACACGGACCATAAGAAAGCTAGAAAAGTGAATGTAAGCATCACCTTAAAAGCAAACGAAAAACGTAACCTTGCAAATGTGATTGTCGATACTAAATCAACACTAGTTCCTGCAATGGGTGTTGAGACTGAATTAATTATTGATTACACACCAGATGGGAAAATCACAGGTGCAGAACTTAAGAGTGGAATACCTGGGCAATCCTATATGAGTGACAATGGAGAAGTTTTGGATGACAAAGGGAAACCACTTCCAGCAGAAGAGCCTATCAACAAAAAAGTAGTTCAATTCAAATAAATTCTAGCAATCTATCAAACAAAAACTAAAAACCGAAAAGAGGAAATTATAATGTTAAAAGAATTCGTATCGTATTTATTGGAGTTAAAACGTCCGGAAACAATCGAAGCTGCTGGGAAGGTTTATTCTACAAATCAGTTATACCGTTTGGACAAAGAGCAAGAGGTTAGCGCAATCAATGTACGTAGCCTTTCAGGTCTTGTTGATTACGTGAAATCAAATTTTGATCACGATCGTAAAGTAATGATCCACGTTAAATCTCCAACTGAAGTATATGTATTTGATGCCTTGAACGATGTAAATGACCGTAGAACATATGTTAAAGCAGGTGCTTTACTGCCAACAATCACATTTGAGCGTTTCATTGACCGTGAAGAGTTCCAAATCATGCTGCAGGCTTGCTTTGTTCAAAATGAGCATAAATCAACTGTTTTAAAAGTTATTAGCTCAATAGTAGAGGATAGCGGAGTAACTACGGTAGACGATGGCATAAGCCAACGTGTAACTGCAAAAACAGGGGTAGCAACAGTAGAAAATATAAATATCCCTAATCCAGTAACGCTAAAACCATTCCGTACATTCGCCGAGGTATCACAACCAGAATCGGAATTCGTATTACGACTTAAAGAAGGTGGTCGTGTTGGATTGTTTGAAGCTGATGGTGGGGCTTGGGAATTAAATGCGATGGCCAACATTGCGACTTATTTGGAAGAAGCATTAGCAGATGAAATTGGAAATGAAAAAGTTTATATCATCGACTAATTGTGAGGGGCTTTATGCCCCTTTAATTATATAAGGAGTGGCAATATGGCTGAGACTAAAACAAAGTATAACAGTAAAAAGATAGAGCTAGATGGGCATGTATTTGATTCAAAAGCGGAAGCAAGGTATTACGAAGAATTAAAGTTGCAGCAGGAACAGTCAAAGATATTGTTCTTTCGGTTACAACCTAGGTATGAACTCCAGGAGAGTTTTAAGAAATGTGGTAAGCTCCATCGGAAAATTGAATATGTCGCGGATTTTGAAATTCATCATCTGGATGGATCTATTGAAACAATAGACGTAAAAGGATTCGAAACAACAGACTTTGCGATTAAACGAAAATTATTTGAAAAGAAGTTTCCTCACAAACTTACATTATTGGCATTCTCGCAAATAGATGGAGGATGGATTGAATTAGACGAGTTGAAGAAAGCTAGAAGATTGAGGAAAAAAACTAAGGCTGCTCTGAAAGCTGAAATGTCTTTTAACTAAGTTATCAACAGTGTGGATAAGTTGTGTGAGAATTCCAAAAAAACTTAGTGGTAAGTCGCATTAGAGTTAGTGAAGTAAGAAAGGGTGAGGAAATGACTAAAAAAGAAGTGTGTTGGTTTAGCGGCGGTGTAAGTAGCTTTATTGCTTGCTACTTAAGAAAAGACACTTTAGATGAAATTTTCTATATTCATATTAATGACCAGCACCCAGACACTTTACGATTTTTACATGATTGTGAAAAGGCTTTGGGTAAGGAAATCACCATTATTCAAAGTGAAAAATTTAAGTCAGTTGAAGAAGTCATTCGTCAGACTAGATATGTAAATGGTCCTTCAGGAGCAAGATGTACCCAAGAATTAAAGAAGAAGGTTCGACAAGATTGGGAAAAACAACAAGATGGTGAAATGTTGTATGTATGGGGATATGATTCAACCGAACAGCACCGTGCAGAAAGGCTAAAAGAAGCCATGCCCGAGTATGAACATATTTTTCCGTTACTTGATGAAAATTTAAGCAAAGAAGAAGTACACGGCATGCTACAACGATTAGCAATACAACGTCCAGTCATGTATGAAATGGGATACAGAAACAACAATTGCATTGGATGCGTTAAAGGTGGAATGGGCTACTGGAACAAAATACGTAGGGATTTCCCGGAAGTGTTTGCAGAACGTGCAAAGATTGAGCGAGAAATAGGACATTCATGCATTAAGGGTGTATTTCTTGATGAGTTAGAACCAAACAGGGGAAGAATTGAAGATGAAGTCATGGAAGAATGCGGAATTATGTGTGAAATTGCTTATGAAAAAGTAACTGTATAACGTCACAGTACGACCAAAATGTGCAAGAAGGGAGAGTGAAAAGAATGAGTAATACAGAAAATCTTAAACCATGTCCATTTTGCGGTGGAGTAGCAAAGATAGCTATCAGTGATGATGAGGGAAATGACAGACACGAGGACTATGAACAACACCCTTGGTCTGGGCTTTCCTTTAAAATAAGCCATGTTGCCGATGAAAATGAAGGTTGTCCAATTGCAAGTCATTGGGGTGAAACAATTGGTACTTATCTTTATGAAAGTCGTGAAGAATTAATTAAAACATGGAATTTACGACATTCTAATTAATTTAAAGTACGACATATATAGCGAAGGAGTGAAAGTTATGAAAATAGGGGAATTGGATATGAAATGTGACCTCTGCGACATCATTGATCACTGTAACGATTTCGAACACACTCCACCTTGCGAACAGCCAAGGTTTTCTGATGTGGCAGTTAATGAATTTTTAAATGCCGCCAAAAAAGTGCCGGGTAACGATGATAAAGATGAGAGAGTAGATGATATTTACAAGGTTCTTTTACAGTAGGAATTGATTCATATTTCGTAGAAAGTGCGTAGAAGACACAAATTGTGCAGTAAAGGAGGGAAGAACATGGATTCAGATAAAGTCATTGGATTTGTTCGAGGGGTGGCTTATGCTGCCGCAATGATGAAGAAATATAGTATTAATAGTGATCAATTATTAAAGGAGTCGGGTATTTCAAAAGTAGATTTACTTAATCATGCCGATGAATACGATTTGAAAATTCTAGGTTTTATAGAAGAGGACTGCTGAACAGTTCGAAATAAAAGACGTCACAATGTGTGATTTATGTATGGATTATTTTAATAACTTATTTATATTATGTGGCCCAACCAATCTGTACTAGCATTGGTTGTTGCAATTTTTATTGCATTGATCTAAGTATTAATTCAATGACTAACATGAGCAATTCAATTACTTGATCATTAAAAATTGGCATGAAATCACCACCTTTGTATTACAAATATTGTACTTTATTACTTGAAAATATTCAGGGAGCGAACTAAATGACAATCAATGAAGATTTTACGAGCATACAAGAATCACAGTTTTTGAAGATGATCACTTCTAATTTGGTGCCTGTAGAAATTATCAAAGAAAAGAAGGGTGTTGCGACACTGATTAAGTGTAATGGACAACAATATGTTGTGCAGCATCCATCACATATGAGAAGCCATCAGAATTTGAAACAGAAAGCGAAGTGAGGTAAATGCCGGTCGAAACAAAACTAAATACACAAAATCCTCATCATCAATTGTTAATTTCTTTATTTGCAAACTTTGTAGAGGACTATGGTTATCATCCAAGGGAACTTTACGAGTTGCTAGACCATACAAAAAATCAAACATATTTTGCATTACTAGAACTACACGAGGGGGTTAACCGATGATTAACCGCGTCGTTTTAGTCGGAAGGCTCACTAAAGATGTGGACCTTAAATATACTCCTTCAGGAGTGGCAATGGCTCGTTTCACATTAGCGGTCAATCGTACATTCACCAATCAACAAGGTGAAAAAGAAGCTGATTTCATAAACTGTTTAGTCTGGAGAAAACAAGCAGAGAACGCAGCTAACTATTTAAGTAAAGGAAGTCTTTGTGGAGTTGAAGGTCGAATTCAAACAGGCAATTATGAAGGGCAAGATGGTAAACGCGTATATACGACTGACGTTGTTGCAGATAGCGTTCAATACTTAGAACCTAGGAATGGACAGGCTACACAAAACAATGCTTCTGCTGGGCAACCTCAAACGCAATCAAATTACACAAGAGTGGATGAAGATCCATTTGCAAATAATAATGGTCCTGTTGAAGTGCAGGATGATGATCTGCCATTTTGATCTATAGGAGTGAAGTGAATGGAAGTCATAGATTGCTATAAAGATGTTGTGAGGAAAATAGATATCTTAGAACGCGAATTAGAAATTATTGAAGTGGAAATGACCTTTTGGTTCGGTAAATTAGCATTCGGCGGTCGAGGTTCAGCAAAGTTTGGGATGTTAGCTGCAATGGATAATACCCAGGACATTTATAACAAAAAGTATGATGTACTAAAGCTCCTTGAATTTTATAAAGAAATGGAAGAGGAGATGCGATTAAGCATTGAAGGTCTGGAAGGTGTACAATACAAAATTGCTCGTCTAAGAGTTCTAGAAGGTATGACATATCAAGAAATTGCAGATGAATTAGGATTGACTCATGGGTATGTTAGACAAGTTTCTTCAAAAACGAACAAAAAACGAACAGACATATTGAAAAATGCATGATAATCTTATATTAAGTACTACTATATACAAGGTTAGGTGTGTAGGTAGTACATAAACTATATATATTTATATAAGGCGCTCACGCTCATTGTGGGTGCTTTTTTATTATGCTTTGAAGACTACATATCACACAGTCATAAAACAATCGTGGGCTAATAGGTAGCAACTACTTTAACGGTTTATAGAGTGTAGTGTGCAGACGTTAGCTATCAGTAGGGCTAGATATGGTATGTAGTTTTGAAAGTATAAAAATCATTACAGAAATTTAAATCTAAAGGAGTGGTCATCATAATACCTAAAAAAGTAAGAATTGCTGGCATTGAATATGGAGTTGCAGAAATTGATCATTTCCAAAGAGATAACGACATTCTAGGACAAATACTTTATACGCACGGAATTATTAAAATAGATAGCTCTATTGCGAACGACAGAAAAGAACAGGTATTTGTTCATGAACTATTACACGGAGTATTTTTTGAAGCTGGGATAGAGGAACAAGATGAAGATTTGATTAATCGAGTGGCAATAGTTCTTTATCAAGTTTTGAAAGATAACAGATTTGAATTCTAAAAAGCAAATAGCATAATGGGGTGATACGATGTGAAAAAAAATAAAGGAGGAGCTAGAGGTAAGTATCTTGAATGGCTTACACCAGAAGGATTAATTCGTTTAGAAGGATGGGCACGTGATGGACTGACTAACGAGCAAATCGCACATAACATAGGAGTCACTCGAAAAACGTTACAAGAATGGATAACGAAGTATAGTGACATAAGTGACACCTTAAAAAGAGGCAAGGAAGTTATAGACTTTGAAGTTGAAAATGCCATGCTAAAACGTGCTCTAGGCTATGAATATAGCGAAAGAAAGTATGCTCAAGTAGAAATGTCTGAGGAAGAACATTATGCCTTAAAAAAAGTAACAGTGAATCGATATAAGATGGAAAATCCAGAGGCAACTTTTGAAGAAATAAAGCTTGCAGAACTACAAGTATCTAAATATAAGAGTGTACTTGTTGAGGAAAAGATAAAAGATGTTGCGCCAGATACAACCGCTCAAATCTTCTGGTTAAAGAATCGTAAACCAGATAAGTGGAGAGATAAGCAAAACATTGAACATAGTGGCTCTATGGAGATTAATAACCCTTTGAAGGGGTTAACAACAGAAGAGTTAAGGAAGCTGATAGACAAATGACAGACCTAGATAAAATTAAACAGATGGCCAAGATAGAACTTGCTAACCGTGAGTTCTTTTATTTTTGTCATTTGTTAGCTCCAGACTTCTATGCTACTGATCGTCAATATCTCATGGATCTATGTAATGATATGCAAGAGTTTTATGAATCAGATGATGATGTGCTGATTATTAACGTTCCACCCAGACACGGAAAGAGTAGAACGGCAGTTATGTTAGCTCAATGGATATTCGGACAGAACCAAGATGAAAAGATAATGACAGGCTCTTACAACGAAACCTTATCCACAATGTTTTCAAAGGGTGTACGTAACGGTATATCCGAAGAAAAGGCTGATAAGGACCGTATTATCTATAAAGATATCTTTCCTAACGTGCACATTAAACAAGGTGATGCAGCTATGAACTTATGGAGTTTAGAGGGTGGATATAACAACTACCTTGCAACATCTCCAACAGGTACGGCAACGGGTTTTGGTGCTTCAGTATTAATCATTGATGACTTAATTAAAAACTCTTTAGAGGCATATAACGCCCTTACACTTGAAAAGCATTGGGATTGGTTTACGAATACAATGCTCTCTCGTCTAGAAGAAGGCGGTAAAATCATTCTAATTATGACCAGATGGGCTAGTAATGACTTAGCTGGTATGGCGCTAGAACATTTTAAGGGTGAGAAAAAGAAAGTTCGTCAAGTACTGATGAAAGCATTGCAAGAAGATGGCTCCATGTTGTGTCCTGCTGTTCTATCTAAAGATAGTTATGATATGAAAGTTCGAGCAATGGGTATTGATATCGCTTCAGCTAACTATCAACAAGAGCCTATTGACGTTAAAGGTCGTTTGTATAGCAAATTCAAGACTTATGATGGCGATCTACCACAGTTTAAAGAGATAAAGAACTACACAGATACGGCAGATACAGGCGCTGATTATCTTTGTTCTATCAACTATGGTGTCACGTTTAGTAATGAAGCCTATGTGCTTGATATTTTATATACGAAAGATGGTATGGAAGTCACTGAACCGAAACACGCCAAGATGCTTTTTGAAGGTAATGTTGGTTGGTCAGATGTCGAGTCGAATAATGGTGGTAGAGGATATGCGAGAGCTGTTGAAAGGCTATTAGTAACCAATCATAATTCTAATCGCACTCATATAGAGCCATTCCATCAATCGAAAAACAAACAGGCTCGTATATTATCAAATGCAACCTGGGTGATGGATCACATCTACTTCCCTTCCAACTGGAAAGATAGATGGCCAGAGTATTATGAGGCAATGAGCAAGTACCAAAAAGAAGGTAAGAACAAACATGATGATGCACCAGATGCTACTACAGGAATAGCTGAAAAGATTGGCATTGGTGATGTATTTAGTTTTGATTAAGAGAGGTGATAATGCATGGAGTATTTCCCGTTTCAAGGTTCTGGAACAGATACAGAAGAACTTAATAACATAATTGCTACTGGTGCTCAAGCAATCATTAACAATTTAACGTTGCTTGAAAGAGAGATCACTAAATTCAAGACCTCTCAAAAGCGTGAATGGATGATTAAAGGCGAACTGTATTACGAAGGTGAACATGATATCTTAACACACGAACGAAAAGTAATAGGGGTAGGTGGGCGCTTAGTGAAAGCTGAAAACCTACCAAACAATAGAATATTGGATAACCAATATGCTAAATTAGTAGATCAAAAAGTTAACTATCAACTGGGTAAGCCGCTCACATTAGAAACCGAGAACGATACCTATCTAAAATTATTGCAAAAGATATTCAATAAACGGTTTCATCGTACATTAAGGAATATGGGATTAGATGCATTGAATGGAGGTATAGCGTGGCTCTATCCATACTATAACGAACAAGGTGAATTTACCTTCAAGCGCTTTCCTAATAGCGAAATATTACCTTTTTGGAAAGATGCAGAACATACTATACTCGATTCAGCTGTTCGCATGTATACAGAGTCAGGATATGAGGGTGATAAAGAAGTTTTGTATGAGAAAGTAGAAGTGTATACCTCTAACGGTGTTAAATGCTACGTGTGGTTTAATGGTCGATTGGTTGAGGATGTTGAGAAGCCTCCTATTTCATATTTAACCATCGAAGATGAAGATGGTAAGGAAATTCAATTGAACTGGCAGAGAGTACCGTTAATACCTTTCAAATTCAACATTAAAGAAATACCGCTGCTGAAACGTGTGAAGTCCTTACAAGATGGAATTAACACCATGTTGAGTGACTTCGAGAACAATATGCAGGAAGATGCACGTTCTACAATTCTTATACTGCATAACTATGATGGACAGAACTTAGGGGAGTTTAGACGAAACCTTGCACAGTATGGAGCCGTTAAAGTCCGTAGCTCGGATGGTTCAAAGGGTGGCGTGGAGTCATTACAAATTGAAGTCAACTCCGATAACTATAAAGCAATCCTTTCACTCTTTAAAAAGGCTCTTATTGAAAATGGACGTGGTTATGATGCAAAAGATGAGCGTATGGCCAACAATCCTAATCAAATGAATATCCAGTCTATGTACAGTGACATTGATCTCGATGCTAATGGAATCGAAACAGAGTTCCAGGCATCATTTGAAGAGTTACTTTGGTTTGTCAATATGCATTTAGCTAATACAAATCAAGGTGATTATGAAAATGAAGAAGTGAATGTGATATTTAACCGAGATATTTTAATAAACGAAATGGAAGTTGTGGAGGTATTGGATAAGTCAGCTTATTTACCACTAGAAACGCGGATTGCACAACACCCATATGTAAGTGATGTACAGCTTGAATTGAAACGTTTAAAACAAGAGCAAAAAGAACAAATGGATCAATACGATAACTACGAAACAACTTTTAAAGAGAAACAAGGTGGCGTAGATGGCACAACCACGTAGTTATTGGCAAAAGCGATTTGAACTGCTAGAGGATATGCAATATAACAAAAGCGCCTCATATAACAAGGATTTAGAGAAGGCCTATATCCAAACGATGAAAGAAATTGAAAAAGATATAGCTCGTTGGTATCAACGTTTTGCAACGAATAATGAAATATCATTGGGTGAAGCAAAACAATTATTAAGAACTAACGAATTGAAAGAGCTGCAGTGGTCCGTAGAGGATTACATCAAGTATGGTAAGGAAAATGCACTCAATCAGAAGTGGATGAAGCAACTTGAAAATGCTTCTTCTCGTGTCCATATAAGCCGTTTAGAAAGTTTACAACTACAACTTCAGCAACATGTTGAAAGACTGTATGGAGAGCAAATTGAAGGTTTTGAGCGACTCATAAAAGAGACATACCAAGATCAGTATTATCATGCAGCATTCGAAATACAAAAAGGCTTTGAAGTTGGTTTTACTTTGCAAGCACTTGATGAGGTGCAACTATCGAAAGTCATTAGTAAGCCATGGACTGCTGATGGAACAACATTTAGTGGCAAGATATGGCGAGATAAAAACTTATTGTTAGATACACTACACACAGAATTGATTCAGTCCATAGTTCGTGGTGAATCACCACAAAGGATGATTTCAGTTATTCAAAACAAAATGAATACATCTCGTTCAAACGCTACTCGTCTTGTCATGACGGAATCAGCGTTTTTTAGTGCCTCTGCTCAAAAGGATGCATTTAAGTCATTGGATGTAGAACAGTATGAGATCATCGCAACACTAGACGGTAGAACAAGTGATGTTTGTCAGTCTATGGACGGGAAAGTATTTAAGTTAAGTGATTTCGAACCTGGTGTTACTGCTAATCCATTTCATCCAAGATGTAGAACAACAACTGCACCATATTTTGAAGATGATAATAGCCAACGTATTGCTCGAGGAGATGATGGCAAGACATATCACGTCCCGGCGAATATGACTTACAAAGAATGGTATAATGAGAGTGTAGTGAAACCAAAAGAACTAGCAGCACGTATAGAAAAAGAGAAGCAAGAAAAAGTAAAAGAAGAAATTAGAAATGATATAAGAAATGGTATTTACAAGTTAGATCATAATAAAAATCGTTACGATAATCATAATCCAAAACATAAGAGGTACGATGAATACATTGAAAGGAATAAAGTTAAAGGA
The DNA here is from genome assembly GCF_038003165.1 of Psychrobacillus sp. FSL K6-2365. NCBI lineage: Bacteria > Bacillati > Bacillota > Bacilli > Caryophanales > Bacillaceae > Psychrobacillus > Psychrobacillus sp. FSL K6-2365. Next base: position 602,642 of record NZ_JBBOOO010000001.1, read on the forward strand.
AAGCAAAAACCGAGTTATTTAACTGTTTCGTTTGAAGAAGCAAATGATTTAGTGAAAAGTCTAGCGGGTACTGGTAATATAAGATTAATGAAAAACGGTTCATGGGATAAAAAAGAAACAATAGTGAATAATTCTGTTATTGGAATTCATGTAAATCAGGATACAGGAGTAGAAACTCCTACTAATGCCTTTAAATTACATTATGGCAAAACAGGTACCCACATAGTCCCGACTTTAGTAGATAAGGAGTGATTTTATGGAGCTTTGGAAATATACACAAAAGAAAGTTAGAGTAGTATTTACTGACGGTGATATCATGACAGGATTTGTCCGAGATTACACCGATCAAGAGGACACAGAAAACGATTTTGATGAACTTGACTTTATTCCTGATGGTCAAGAAGAAATCTCAATTGGAGAAAATGAGATAAAATCAATAGTTGTTATCGAATAAAGCACCTAACCAAGCAAAACGGTTGAGTGCTTTTTATTATGTCTAGTAGGCGGTGAAACCTATGAAGGGTTTAACTAAAGAGAGAATGATCCAAATAATACAAGCAAACTTTGGGGATGGTGAAGTTATCCTTGAACGTGAAAGTCGCTTAAAAACTATGTGGGATCAATTCGGTGACGATTATTTTATTGAGCATAACGAATGGACACTAACCAAAAAGAATGAAAATTGGAAGGAATGAAGCTTCATGGATTTCGATGAATTCAAAGAAGAGGTTTTGAAGCAAAAGGGAAATGCACCAATTACAATTACAGATGAGGACTTATTTAAAATGTATTTAAGTCATGTAGTTATTGGAAAGTGGAATCATGAGCAAGAAAAGAAACTTAAAAAGAGGTAAATCTGCTAAGTCGTCCAGTACGGCTTTTTATTATGCCTTGAAGGTGGTGAGAGAATGATTTACTTAGCGTGGTTTATATTATTTTTATTTGCTGTGGGGTGCATTGCATTGGTAGTTAAGGCTATTGTAGTTGCAAGTCGTGGAACAATAAACACACCATTATTTCATAATCAGGATCAATTCAACAAAGCGGAGGCTATTATTCAGCTGATACCTAAATACTCCGTCAATAATTCACATTGGTTTACTCATACATTCATGCGCCCTCGCAGGAAAGGATAGGTGGTCCAGTATCTTCGAGCTATCGGTTAAATAGCAAATATGATTGTGGAGCGACTAGTAAATGGAACTAACCAAGACAGAACAAGTCATAGTAGTTTCTATGATTGCAACAACAGTTGGCTTAGAGGCATGTATCGGTTTATTAGGTGAAGAAACCGTAAAGAAATTAGATGAGATATCAAATAATATTGCAAGGAATACAACACCTAATGAAATGGAATTATTAGGAACAAACGTAATTAAGAAATTAGTTGATAGCATATTAGAAACAGAAAAGAAGGGAGAATAAACATGCCAAATCCAGAAATTGAAAACAACTTCAAATACCATTCACCAAAAGTAGGTCAACCTGAAAAGTATACTGCTATTCGCGAGAAGGCAAAAGAGCTAGCCTATCTGATTGAGGAAACTTGCCCAAACAGTCGTGAGAAGTCGGTTGCTATAACTAATTTAGAAACTGCAGTAATGTGGGCGAATGCTTCCATTGCTAGAAACAAATAGGGGGTTATAAGCATGCCTGTAATAGATATAGCTCAACTTATCGAAGAAGAAAATTTGAAGGCAGAAATAGATGCACTTTCTACAATTAGAGAAAACCTATTCAAAGAAAACAAAAGTGCAGAAGCCGTTGTAATAATAAATGTACAGAAAAGATTAAAAGCGATATTACTGAAAAAACACACCGAACCAGTTGTAGATGGAAACTTAATCTGGACGGTTGTAAGTAGATGCGGATGCACTATTGAAGAAGCCAAATCATTATTGTCTGATGAAGCATCCAAAAGTTTCATTCTAGCTAGCCTTGAACTAGAACAGAAGAAGAGTTCACCAAGACAAAACACTGTTAACATCACCGTAAATAAAGAAGCTGATATCGATAGTATTGCTAAAAATATAGAAAGTGTTCTATCAACAGAGTTTATCTGAAGAATAAATAATCCTAAAAACACCCCGTCTTTTTGGTATTGCAGACGTAAAAGAACAAGACAAATCCGTGGACGATACCCACGAAAAAAAGCGTAATTTGAAAGGATGAGAAAACGTGAATAAAGAAGCATTAATAGCATTAGGTTTAACACCAGAGCAAGCCGATAAGGTAATCGAAGGTTATGGTACGACGATACCTAAGTCTCGTTTTGATGAAGTGAACAATGCCAAGAAACAGCTTGAAACGGATATAGCTTCTCGAGATAAACAACTAGAGGAACTAAAGAAAGTGGATGCAGCTGGATTACAGGCACAAATCGAAAAATTGCAAGGTGAAAATGCAACAGCAAAACAAGAGTATGAATCCAAATTAAAAGATACTCAACTTTCCAGCGCTATCAAACTTGCGCTCACCGGGAAGGTACACGATGCAGATATCGCTATTTCACAAATCGATAAAACAACAATTGAATTGGATACAGAAGGTAAAGTTACTAAAGGTCTTGATGAGCAGTTAAAAACACTGCAAGAATCAAAGCCTTTTTTGTTTGTTCCAGAAAAGAAGGAACAGAAATATAAAGGGTGGGATCCTGCTAGTAGCAATCTAGATAAGGATAATCCTCAAGATATCGGTAGTAACTTTGCTAAAGAAGCTAATTCCAAAGGAGCCCCTGCAGAAAAAGCTTTAAATCCGTGGGGTCAATAAAATAAAAGGAGGGCATCTAAATGCCATATGTAAGCGAAACAAGAAACTATAACCGTGTTAACTTTTTAGCATCTTCAAAAGTACAATCCTTCACTACTCTCGTTAGTGACGTAGGAGTTACTGCTGTTGACGGAAAGAAAGTCGTGAAAGCAGGTACAGTTTTACCGTTAAATGATGCAACTGCTAAAGGTATTCTATACAACGATGTGGACGTAACGCACGGACCACAACCAGGTGCATTGATTGAAGAGGGTTATATCCTTGAAGCACGTTTACCTGTTGCTCCTTCAGTAGAAGCAAAAACTGCTTTAACAAAAATTACATTCAAATAATTAACTTATAAATTGAGAGGTGGAAAACCAACATGCCAGACATTTTAGAACTATTTAATCAGAAAACAGTATTAAACTACTTGAAAGAACGTGTGTTAACTCCATATTTAGGAGAAACACTTTTCCCTGAAGTAAAACATGACACATTAGAATTCGAATACCTAGTAGGGGCTAGTAACTTACCAGTTGCAGCTAAAATCCATGCATTTGATACAGAAGCTGAAATTGGATCTTTAGATTTCAACGATAAAGCGCTTGAAGCTGCATATATCAAAAAGAAATACCAAATCAAAGAGAAAGATCTAATTGCCTTACAATTCCCGCGCACTCCACAAGAACAAAAAATATTAGTCGGTCGAGTGTTTAACTTAATTGATCGTGCGGTAGGGGATGTTCGTGCAGAGGTTGAAATTATGCGTATGCAAGCTCTTGCTAATGGTGAATTAACACTTGCAATTGATGGTGGAGGTACTCTAGAAGTAGATTATCACGTGCCTGATGCAAACAAAGAAGCTCTTGCAGGTGCCGATATTTGGGGTACTGGAACGGAGAACATAATTGGAGATTTAGAGCGTTGGGCATCTGCATTAGATGAGAAGCCTACGCGTGCTTTAACTTCTCAAAAGATTGCAAGTCAGATATTACGTAATTCTAAAGTAATTGGATATCTATTCGGCAAGGATAGCGGACGCGTAGCGACAATGGGTGATCTAAATAGTTTCTTAACGTCTCATCAATTGCCATCTATAGCAGTTTATGATGCAAAGTATCGTGTGCAAAATGCTAATGGAACGTATACAACACAGCGTTACTTCCCTGAAAATAAATTCGTTATGTTCGGCTCTAGTACGTTAGGAGAGACATTACATGGACCTACTCCTGAAGAAAGTCGTTTACTACGTCAAGGCAATGAAGAAGTAACTAATGTCGGAAATGTAATTGGTATGGTTTATGAAGAAAAACTAGATCCAGTAACAACTTATGCGAAAGCTGCAACAACTGCAATTCCTTCATTCCCTGAAGCAAATAACGTATTCCAAGCGCAACCAATGGCTTAAGAGGAGGAAATCATAATGAAACAAGTACAAGTATTGAAAGTTCCAGTGCGCTATAACGGTGTTACTCATGCCCCTGGTGCATCTTTTGAAATGGAAGATGAGCATGTTAATGAAAACATAGTGAAGGTCATTGGTGAAGTTGCAGTAGATAATACTCCTAGTGAATTCGAAGGTAAAACCTTGGATGAGTTAAAAGCTTATGCGGAAGAACACAAAATTGATATTGGTAAAGCTTCGACAGAAGAAGGTATCATCAAGAAGATTGAGGATGCTCAAAAAGCTGAATAGGGCGTGATTAAATGCTTGAAGCAGTAAAAGAACGAATAAAATCACTTGGCATTACGGTGTCGAGTGTACCAGATAATCCAGATGAGTATATGTTGAAATTCTCTATTGATAAAGTAACTAATCATATAAAAACACAAACTAACTTAAGTTTCATTCCTGTTCCTCTGCACCATATCGCTGTTGATATGGTTGTAGGGGAGTTTTTGTTGATGAAAAAGAGTATGGGCCAGTTAACTATTGATGGTCTCGACTTCGGTCTTGTTGCAAAAACAATACAAGATGGAGATACGACAACTACCTTTGCAATCGATAAGGATAACCTAACTCCAGAAGCTAGTTTTAATGCGTTCATCAACTATCTAAGACACGATGCATATGATTTTATCGCGTATAGGGTGTTGACATGGTGAATGCTAGAAGACGTGCTATAGAGTCGTTATATAAGGGAGTTTGTACGATTTATGAAATGCAAAAAGTAAAAGATCCTATTACTCATCAAACAACTACTAAAGAAGTAATGGTGCTTGAAAATCAAAAGTGTAAGTTATCGTATGAAAAGATTGCATCTGCTAATCAAACTACTGCAGCCGCAACTATTGCTCTATCCACCAAGCTTTTCATTGCTCCTGAGATTATTGTGAAGGCTGGTTCTAAAATTGTTGTTACTCAATATAATCGAACATCTGAATTCAGTAGAAGTGGAGAGCCAGGCATATTTATGGACCACCAAGAAGTTATGTTAGAGCTCTTTAAGGAGTACGCATAATGGCTAGGTGGGGCAGTACTGACTTTCGACAATTAAAAAGACTGCAAAAGAAGATGGAAAAATTACAAAGTGGTGACTTCGATAAGTTTTGCGAAGAAGCTGCTAAAGAATTAGCTGCACGATTACTTGGAAAAGTAATTAGAAGGACGCCTGTAGATGATGGTGTGTTACGTAGAGGCTGGACAGTTACAACACATGCAGAAGCTGAATCAAGCAGCAGTAATAAAAATGTTAAAGCTTATGCGGAATCCCTTATAGTAACTAAAGTGGGTAGCACATATGAAATAGAGATTATCAATCCTGTGAACTATGCCTTAACATAATGGGGCATATAAAACCGAGCAAAATCGGTAAAAGCTAAATCTTATTTGTTATTATGTAGAGATTGGACATCATTTAGTATTTCAGATATGATTAAATCATCAAATACTAGAGGTGAACAATATGGCAGAATTTAAAGATTTGACTGGTCAAACTTTCGGCAAATTAACTGTTATGAAATTCTCTCGAGATGTAAAAAGCGGCAAGCGTTTTAGGAAGTACTGGGAGTGCATTTGTGAATGTGGTAAAACAAATGAAATTAGAACAGATTCGTTAACGTCCGGAAAGGTCACTTCATGCGGATGTTTGAAGAACGAACAAGATCAAATAAACCTTATTAAAAATCATCGACATAAAATGAGTGGAACAAGATTATACGGAATATGGCAAAAGATGAAAGATCGCTGCTATAACTCTAATTTGAGGTCATATGAAGATTATGGAGCTAGAGGAATTAAAATATGTGATGAATGGTTAGTGCCTGACAATTTCATTGATTGGGCTCTTGCAAATGGATATAAAAACTATCTAACGATTGACAGAATCGATAACAATGGGAATTATGAACCGACTAACTGTAGATGGAGCACTTCAAAAGTGCAAGCAAGAAACCGGAGATCAAATATTGAAGTTGAATATCTTGGGAAAAAAATGACTATGATCGAAGTTGCTGAAAAATCAAGTATTTCGTATAGAGCATTAATCGCTAGATATCGAAGGGGCATTAGAGGTGAAAAACTTTTCTTACCTTTACAAGATGTTGGAGAATCAAGAGAATTAAATTATAACGGTAAAATAATAACTTTGAGAGAGTTATCAGAAATAACAGGGATTAATCTTAATACTTTAAAAAGTAGATGGAGAGCCGGAAAAAGAGAGTCAGAGCTTTATAAATAAGATATGCCAATACCGAGGTAACTTACTAGATTGCGAAAGGCTAGTAAGCACCGTAGAGCGTAGAAGGTGAATAAATATAATCCTTCCATGAGTGCTCGGAACAATCAGGACATCAAATGTGATGTCTTTTTTGTTATGATGTACGCCGAACCGGGGACGAATTGACGTTCCGTAATGAGAGGAAACTCCCGGAAGTAGAGGATAAAAAGCCTTTACGATAACAAAATGCCTATGTTGAATTTGGACACAGGACAGCTAATCACGCTGGATGGGTAAATGGTCGTTTCATGCTAACCATTTCAGAACAGGAATTAGATACACAAGCACCTAAAATTCTTGAAAAGAAATTAATGAAATTCCTAGGCGGTGTTTTTGATGGAAATTAATGACGTAATAACCGCTATCTCTATAAAGCTATACGAGACATTTGGTGAAGCATATGAAATCTATACAGAATCAATGGAGCAAGGCTTTAAAGAGCCTTCTTTTTTTATTCTTTTGTTACAACCAGAGTTTAATCAAGTAGTTGGTAATAGGTATCACGAAACATTACCTTTTGATATTCACTATTTTGGACCTGGTTATATGGATGCCTATAGTAAGGCAAATAAACTCATGAGTGAAATGGAGTATATCAAGTTATTGAATGGTGATTTACTTCGTGGAACCAAAATGAAAGGTGAAGTTATTGATGGAGTGCTTCACTTTTTTGTTAATTATAATTTCCATGTTTATAAGGTTACGGATCCATTAGACAAAATGGAAGACTTACAACTAAATAATGGTTTAAAGAGGTGATACGACATGGCTAGAACAAAGCCAATCAAACAATCAGCAGAAGAGTCTACATTCGATTTAGCAGAGCAACAGTCAAAAGAGATAGCTACTTTCAAGTTCTCTAAACAACAACTCATATCCAGTAAGAAATATGCATTCCAACGAGATGTCTTAAACGCATTATTGAAGGATGGGCAGGTATATACGTTTAGTGAAGTTGATCAACAATTAAATATTTTTTTGAAAGGTAAGGTGAAGAAATAATGGCTTTAGGTGGAGGTATTTTTCTAACGCAAAATAAAAAGTTAAATGGCGTATACATGAACTTCATCAGTGCTGCCCGTGCCACTGTTAATCTCGGTGACCGTGGCTATGTCGCTCTTCCAGTTGAACTGGATTGGGGTGTAGACGGTGAAGTATTTACCGTCACACAAGCTGATTTACAAAAGAATTCACGTACTATTTTTGGATATGATTATACGGATGAAAAGTTACGTGGTATTCGTGATTTATTTAAAAACATTCATACCGCTTATTTCTACAAGCTGATAAAAAATGGTGTAGCTGCATCGAATACTCTCGGTTCTGCAAAGTACAAAGGTGTTCGAGGTAACGACCTTAAAACAGTCGTAACCGTTAATGTGGATGATCCTACAAAAATGGACGTATTAACTTATCTGGGAACTAGTTTAGTTGATTCACAAACGGTTCTGCCTAACACAGATAATTTAGTCGATACCGATTATGTAATGTGGAAAGAGAATGTGATAATCGCTGAATCAGCAGGCATCCCTTTTACTCTTGGATCAAATGGTGATCCTGTAGAGGGAGCTGAACATCAAGAAGCATTAGATGCATTAGAACCCTATTCATTTAATGCATTAGGTTGTTTGTCTACAGTAGATGTAGTCAAAAGCCTATACTCTGAATTCACTAAACGCCTACGTGACCAAGTTGGTGTTAAATTTCAACTAGTACTGCACAAAAAGCCTTCTGTGGATCACGAAGGTGTAATTAGCGTTAAAAACGATGTAACAGATGCTGAGAATATTGCTTCTGCAGTTTATTGGGCAACTGGCGCTACAGCTGGATGTGCGATTAACAAATCAAATACCAATAAAAAATACGATGGTGAATTCACTATTGATACTAAGTTTAGTCAGCCACAACTGGAAGCTGCTATCGATGATGGCGAGTTTGTCTTCCATAAGGTTGGCGATGAGGTTCGTGTACTGGATGATATCAATACCTTTACTACATTCACTGAAGACAAAAATTCAGATTTCAGTAGCAATCAAACCATTCGTGTTCTTGATCAAATTGCAAATGATATAGCCGTATTGTTCAATACGAAATACCTTGGTCAGATGCCGAATGATAGAGCTGGTCAAATTTCACTTTGGAATGACATTACTTCGCATCATCAAGAATTGCAACGTTTACGTGCAATTGAGGATTTCAAACCAGATGATGTGACTGTAGAAAAAGGAGAAACAAAAAAATCAGTTGTTGTATCTGATTTAGTGACTCCAGTTAATGCAATGGCTCAACTATATATGACTGTAACGGTTGCCTAAGAAAGGAGAGAAAATGATGCCTAAAGAAAAAACATTGCTTAAATTAAATCTACAACACTTTGCTCAGACCATGAATGCAAAGGATTCTGTAAGTGCTGCACTCGCTGAATGTTTCATTACTGTTGAAGGTAATCGCTACAATTTCATGCAGATTATCGATTTTGAATCCACAATCGATAAAACAAAAACAAAAGTGCCTATCTTAGGTAAAACAGGTAAAGGTAATAAGTCTACAGGATGGGAAGGTACTTTCAGTGGTACTGCCCATTACAATCAATCGATTTTCCGTGATTTACTTTATCGTTTTAAAGAAACAGGCGAGGATATTTATTTTGATATCCAAGTTACGAATGAAGATCCAACTTCAAGTGTTGGTCGTCAAACAGTTATTCATAAAGACTGTAACTTAGATGGCGGAGTGCTAGCTAAATTCGATGCAGATGGTGAGTATCTGGATGAGCCAATCGATGGAACATTCGACGACTTCGAGATTCCAGAGAAGTTTGGTCTGTTAGCAGGCATGCAATAATTAAAGGCTCACTTCGGTGAGCTTTACCTTTTTTATGAGGAGTGTCTACGATGGCAAAAATAGAAGTTAGTAATATTTTAAGTACTGTTGTTCCAGTTGGTATTACTCCAAATGAACATTACAAAAACTTATATATGGAAATTGGTAACTTTTTTATTGAAAATGCAGAAACACTAGCAAGTGATGTAATGGATTTAACAGGGAATCAAGAATACAAAATACAACTTGATGTAAATGAACTAGTTTCCATAGAAAAAACAACAAATTATTTAGTAGAGGGGAAAAAATAATATGAGTAACTTAACAGCATTTTTAGCGCAAAACGCAATTAAGGTAGAGAATATAAAATATATAGCTTCTAAACGGTTTGTTAACGAAGATGGTAAGCCAATTGAGTGGGAAATCGCTTCTATTACATCAGATGAGGATGAGCTATTGAGAAAAACGTGCACTAAGCGTGTTCCGGTGCCAGGTAAACGGAATATGTATGTTCCGGAAACTGATTTCAATGCTTACGTTACAAAGCTTGCAGTAAAATGTACTATTTACCCAAATCTGAATGATAAAGAAGTTCAAGATTCGTATAATGTTATGGGGGCAGAACAATTATTGAAAATAATGCTAACCCCTGGAGAATATGCAGATTATGCAAACAAAGTACAAGAAGTAAATGGCTTTAATATTCCCCTTGAGGATGCAGTAGAAGAAGCAAAAAACTAATAGATGGAGGCGATTATGACGCGAATATCGCTTATTATTGCCTCCACAAGTTTCATAAATGGCCATCAGAGTACGAAGCTTTACCAAAGTATGAAAAAGCAATGGTGATAGCTTGTGTGCAAATTAAGATGGAAGCTGAAAAGAAAGAACAAAAAGAAGTTAGTAGAAAAGGACGAAGAAAGAAATAGGTGGAAATATTTGCGTTCTTTGGTGTATGCTTATTGCATATATTTAATCGAGGAGTGAAGACGTGTTATCAATAATATTATTTGTGATAATAGGAATATTTTTTATATTATTGCTAGGTGCTTTTATCATAGTCCCTTTTAAAATGGCTGCTTCTAAACCTTTCGAATGCCCGACTTGTGAAAATAAATTAAAGTTGATTACAAAAACTGCTAAATGTCCTCATTGTAAAACAAAGCTATACAAACATGTGAGCGGCGAATATAGAGTTAGCGTATAGCTTAAATAACCGAATATAAAAAATAATCTTTAGAGTGCGATTTTTCGTGCTCTTTTTTGTGTTCCAAAAAGGCGGTGAGATTAATGGCAACTATTCGTACATCTATACAAATTACGGACGGGATGTCTAGAGCGTTTCAATCAATGAATAGTGCAATGAATATAGTATTAAGCAGTTTTGAATCTTTACAAAGCGCCTCAAGTAATGCAATAGATACAGCCAGTATACAAGCAGCAAGACGCGAATTAAATCAAGCTGAATTAGCATTTAATGAAATCGAACAAGAAATTAGACAGGCGGATGCAGCGCAAGAAGATTTCAACCAAGAAATAACTCAAGGTACGAATGCAGCAGATGGACTTTTAGGTAAATTAGGTGGCATTTTAGCAACCTACCTTAGTATTCAGGCAGCAGGCAATGTACTTGGTATTTCAGATGCTCTAGCTCAAACTTCTGCCCGTTTAGACTTAATTAATGACCAACGACAAACTACCGTTGAACTTGAGCGAATGATTTTTGATTCTGCAGAAAGAGCAAGAGCCTCCTATATGGATACAGCAAACATTGTGGCTAGAGTAGGTGCGAATGCAGGAGATGCTTTCAGTAGTACCGCGGAAATGGTAGCTTTTGCTGAGCAATTGAATAAAAAGTTCAAAATAGCAGGGGCTACAACAGAAGAAATGAGTTCTGCATTACTGCAATTAACACAAGGTCTTGGTTCGGGTGTATTACGAGGCGAGGAATTAAATGCAGTGTTTGAAAGTGCTCCAAATATTATCCAAAGTATTGCTGACTATTTAGATGTCCCTATAGGAAAAATACGAGAAATGGCTTCGGATGGAATGATTACCGCTGACATTGTTAAAAATGCAATGTTCTCTGCGGCAGAAGAAACGAATGCGGCATTTGAGAATTTGCCTATACTATTTTCTGAGATTTGGACTAGCTTTAAAAATCAAGCTCTTTGGGCGTTTCAGCCTGTTTTACAAAAACTAAATGAAATAGCTAATAATGAAAAGTTTCAAAATACAATATCAAGTATCGTTGATTCTTTATATGTCCTATCGGCAGTCGCTACTTGGACAATCAGTCAAGTTATGGCTATTGGTGGATTCATGTATGATCATTGGTCAATTCTAGGTCCAATTATCCTAGGTGTGAGCGGTGCCTTTTTAACATTTGTTACTTATTTAACATTAGTAAAAGCTGCAACAATAGCGGTTGCTATAGCCCAGTGGTATTGGAACCAAGCTATGATGGCAAACCCAATAGGGTTAATAATCGCTGGCATTGTACTGTTAATTGGTCTTTTTTATGCTGCTGTTGGGGCTGTTAATCATTTCGCAGGAACTTCAGTTAGCGCCACGGGTATTATTGCTGGAGCAATTGCAATGTTAGGGGCATATATTTACAACCAAATTGCTTTTATATGGAATCTCTTTTCAGCTCTTGTTGAGTTCATTGTGAACTTGTTTATTGGGAATTTTGAGTATAACGTGAAACGAGCATTTGTAAATGTTGCCAACGTAGCGTTAGACATGGCAATGGCTATGACAGAAGGGTTTGATAGTGCTGCCACTAACTTAGCTAATATGTTCGTGGATGGTGCCAACACCGCAATAAAGGCAATAAACAAGGTACTAGATGCATTAGATCAAATTCCAGGAATTGATATCGGGAGTATTGGTGAACTAAGTCATACTACATCTATTACCGGTGATTATAGTAACATGCGTTCTAAGATGAATGATTGGCTTGGCGATACTCCTGCAGACTATTGGGAAGCACCTAAAATGGATATGAAGTCATTTGGTGGAGCATGGGATACAGGGTATGACTGGGGATCAAATCTTTCCTTAGGTAATGATAAAGATATTTCCATATCAGTAGATCCACTTCAAGATGTTTTAGCAGGCTTACAAGGTTCTATGAATCCTCTTAAAGACAGTGGTAAAGACACTGCAGGCAATACCGCTAAGATGGCCAAATCAATGGAAGCATCTGAGGAAGATTTGAAATACCTTAGAGATGCAGCGGAACGAGAAATTATCAACCGATTCACGACTGCAGAAGTGAAAGTGGATATGACTAACCACAATAACATTAATAATGATATGGATCTGGACGGCATCATTGATCACTTTGGTGAAAAACTTGAAGAAACTTTGGTTACAGTAGCGGAAGGGGTGTAGGGAATGGCATATAGTTTTTTCTTAGATGGTGTGCAGTTCCCTATTGCCCCATCTAGTATGGAAACACAAATAAACAATAACAATAAAACAATCACTCTTATAAATGAGAGTGAGGTAAACATATTAAAGAAACCAGGGCTAACAGATATTTCATTTGAACTGTTACTACCCAATTCAAAATATCCATTTGCCGTATATCCAGATGGCTTTCAACCTGCAACTTACTATTTAGAGAAGCTAGAAAACCTTAAGTTATCTAAAAAACCATTTCAATTTATCGTTTCCAGAATGAAACCAAATGGGGATTTACTCTTTGATACGAATTTGAAAGTATCTTTAGAAGATTATCCAATTCAAGAAGATGCTGAAAATGGTTTTGATATTGTCGTATCTCTAAATCTTAAACAATATCGTGAATATGGTACTAAGGTGCTTGAGTTAAAAAAACCTAAAGTAGCAGGTAGTAAATCTATTGCTAAAACAACAAAACCTAGAGCTTCCAATAAGACGACTCCGAAAACACATAAGGTAGTAAGTCGTGATACGTTATGGGCTATCTGTAAGAAGTATTACGGAAAAGTGACTAAGACGATGACAGATGAGTTAGCCGCTAAAAATGGCATAAAGAATCCAGACCTCATTTACCCTGGGCAGGTGATTAAACTTTGAGTGTTGAGTTGATTATTCAGAGTGGTGCAAGGTTGATGGAACCGTCCGTAGAAGAAGGTATTGTATGGGAAACAGCAAGAAAAGGTGTTCCTGGTAAATTAACTTTCAAAGTAGTTAATGATGATCCGTTAACTTTTCAAGAAGGAAATGCGGTCCGTTTTAGTAAAGACGGACAGAATGTTTTCTACGGTTTTATCTTCACAAAAAAGCGTGCAAAAGATGGTTTGATAAACGTAACAGCGTATGATCAATTACGCTATTTGAAGAATAAAGATACTTATGTTTACACAAACAAAACGGCATCTCAGTTTATTAAAATGGTTGCCGCTGATTTCAGGTTAAATGTCGGTACCATCGAGGATACTTCTTATAAAATTGCATCTAGAGTAGAAGATAACAAGACATTGTTTGATATGTTTCAAAACGCTTTAGATCTGACCATGGATAACAAAAAGGAAATGTATATCTTGTACGATAATTTTGGGAAGTTGACTCTTAGAAATGTTTCCAAGATGAAGTTAGATGTCATTATTGACGAAGAAACAGGAGAAAATTATGATTACTCATCTTCTATTGATTCGAACACATATAACAAGATAAAACTTGCTTATGAGAACGAAAAGACAGGTAAACGTGAAATATTTATCGCACAGGATAGTAATCATATTAATGAGTGGGGAATGCTTCAGTTCTTCGAAACTATTAAAGAAACAACTAACGGAAAATTAAAAGCAGATACCCTATTATCTATGTATAATCGCAAAACACGTAGTCTTAGCGTTAGTAAAGCATTTGGGAATATATATGTGCGTGGAGGTAACTTGGTCCCTGTTAACTTAAATCTAGGAGATATCAAGGTGATGAATTACATGCTCGTAGAAAACGTGAAACATACATTTTATGAAAATGAGCATGTCATGGATATACAGTTTATTGGCGGTGATTTCGTTGCGTAACATGGATGATATCTTAAAAATGTTTAAGAAAGCTGCTAAAGATGCAATTGAAGCTTCAGATCCAACAGCTATACAGTTTGGTGAGGTTATTAGTATTGCTCCATTAAAGATATTAGTAGAGCAAAAGAAACTTTTAACTATAGCCCAATTAGTCTTAACCAGGAATGTGAAAGATTATGAAATTGAAATGACGGTGGAACATGTAACAGAGGAAGGCAATGGTCCTGATACACATACCCATGAATATAAAGGAAAAAAGAAGTTTACTGTACACAATGCACTTAAAATAGGTGAGAAAGTAATGTTAGTCAAAATGCAAGGTGGTCAAAAGTACATTGTTTGGGATAAAGAGGTGAGTTAATGATTCCAGAAGTGAATGACGGATTAACAATGGACTTTGAAGAAGTTACCGAACTACCTAGTAAAACGTTTAATTTAAATACTGCTAAGAATCGCATTGTTGGGTTTATCGATGAAATCGAAGCCTTGAAACAGGCGATTTTTTTAATACTGAATATTGAACGCTACGACTACATCATCTATTCATGGAACTACGGGGTGGAATTGAGTGACCTGTTTGGTAAGCATATTCCGTTTGTACTTCCAGAAATAAAAAGAAGAGTAACAGAAGCGTTAGTTCAAGATGATCGTATTGATAGCGTGGATACTTTTAATTTCGTAGTAAACAAAGGGAAAGTACTTGCTACTTTTACCGTCCACTCTATTTATGGAGAAATTGAGGCGGAGAAAGAGGTGATGGTAAATGCTGCAGCTTGATACAACATATGAAGAATTAGTGGAAGAAAAATTAGATCAAGCAGATAGTTCACTAGATACACGCGAAGGATCCATTTTATTCAATGCATTTGCCATAAACAGTATAGAAATCATTCAAATGTTACAAACAATCATTGCAAATAGTAATGAGGCTTTTGCTGATACCGCTTCTAGACCAAATTTAATCAAGCGTGCTGCAGAACGTGGTTTAAAACCATTGGTTGCCACTAAAGCTAGATTACGAGGGATATTTAATATCAATGTGGATATCGGAGCTAGGTTTTCACTTGATAATTTAAATTACGTTGTAATCGACAAAATCGCTGATTTAGAATTTGTTCTAGAATGCGAAACGGTAGGAGATATTGGAAATCAATACCTTGGTACACTTATTCCCATTGATTATATAGACGGACTGACAACTGCTGAGCTAGTTGAGGTTTTGGTACCAGGTGAAGATGAAGAAGATACTGAAGTATTTAGAGCTCGTTACTTCGATTCATTCGATTCTGAAGCATTTGGAGGGAACCGGAAGGATTATAAAGACAAAGTAAACAGCCTGCCTGGTGTCGGTGGTGTACGTGTCTATCGTGCTTGGAATGGTGGAGGGACTGTTAAATTGGTGATTATCAATTCCCAATTTGAACAACCAACACAAACTTTAGTGGATGACGTGCAGTTCGCAGTGGATCCCTTAGAAGCACAGGGAGAAGGAATTGGTATTGCTCCTATTGATCACATCGTTTCTGTTTTTGGAGTAGACGAAACGCCAATTGATATAACATTAAACATTACCTATCAAAACGGTTGGTCGTGGGCTGACATTGAAGCAAATGTCCATACCGTAATTGATGACTATTTTAGAGAATTAGCAGAAGAATGGGCTAAAGCTAGTACCTATGAAGAAGATCATGCTGGTCTGATCGTTCGCATATCTCAAATTGAAATCCGTTTATTGGGCGTGGCAGGAGTCATTGATATTGCCGATACTGTCTTAAATGGTGGCACATCGAATGTTGCTATAGATAAAGAATCAATACCTAAAAGAGGTGTTGTAATTGGCTAGAGAAGTGGATGTGTTAAGTTACTTACCTCCAATTTTTCATGAGATCAAAGAAATGATAGAGATTGCTAAAGTAGAAAATCCACTTCTGGAATCCCTTTGGCAAGAGATTGAAAACGCTTTGTTAGATCAGTTCTTATTAAGTGCTACAGAGCGTGGTATCAAGCGTAATGAGGACATGCTTCACATAGTAACAATGGCAACGGAATCACTGGAAACAAGACGTTTTAGACTTTTAACAAGGTTTAATGAACAAGTTCCTTACTCTCGCCCTGTGCTACGTAATCTACTAAATACATTACTAGGTGAAAATGGATATGAGCTAATAATCAATGCTGCAGATAAAACGTTGAAAATTAAAATTGAGCTTACTGTAAAAGGAATGTTTGAAGCGGTAGAGCAAATGTTAGAAAGAATCACCCCTCAAAATATGTTGTTAACTGTTGAGCTTCGCTACAACCAACATATCAAGCTAGCTAATTACACACACGGTCAATTATCAGCATATACACATGAGCAATTAAGAAATGAGGTGTTAACGTAATGCCAACGAATACTACAAATTTTAGTTTGATTAAACCAGGACAAGAAGAATTTTATAATGTAGATGTTCCAAATGCCAATATGGACACTATTGACGGAGTGCTAAAAACTTTGCAAGATGCCATTAGTTCGGGAGCAAGTGAGCAGGATTTAAAAGTTTTGCGGGATGCTCTTGCGACGCATTTGGCCGAACCCTCGTCACATGTTTATTACGCAGACGATACAGGTACTGCAAACGCTAAAATAATTGCAATAACCCCAGTTGTAGCTTACGCAAAAGGATTAGGTATCTCATTCACTAATAAGACTGAAAACACTGGAGCCGTTTCGCTAAATGTGAATGGTTTAGGTCCTATACCTATTCTTAAATCTAATGGAAACCCTTTATCGAGTGGAAACTTAAAGACAAATAGCATTTATACAGTTCGTTTCAATGGAACGTCTTTTATCTTACAGGGTGAAGGGGGTGAGTATGGAACGGCTACAGCAGCGGATGTAATAGCTGGGAAAACGATAGGGACAGAAGAAGGTTTGAAAACTGGTACTATTCCTAACTACTCTGGTATAAGTCCAGGTGCAAATGGCATACCATCAAACGGTGGTATTTACGCTGATAGATTTGAGTACGATGTTTTACCTCCGAAGTCTGGATATTATGACACGGCATCAAAAGTACATCAGATATTAACAAACCTTATTTCGTCTAATATTAGGGCAGGGGTTGTTATACCAGAAATAGGTATCACAGGTACGCTAACCGCGGAACAGTTAGGCGCATTTATGGCGGCAACAGGGACGGTTGTAGCTAATACTTCTAATAATTATACAGATGGTAGTGGTAATAATGTGCAATTGGGAACAGTAGTAGTAAATGTATTAAACTTCAAACCTACTTTAGTAGTTCTTTATAACATTTCAGATGGTATTTATACTACTATTTATCATCCTTTACTGGCTTATGGCACAAATTCGACTGCTAATATTAACGTTAGTGGATTGAGGGGCATTAAACTTATGGGCATAGCATCTGTGGACGCTACAGGGTTTGTAATGCCTGTATCCGTACAAGGTGGAACATACAGATACTTTGCATTAAAAATATAGGGGTGAATTAATTGAACTTAGGAAGAAGGATTTATTTTGACAAAGCAACTGGCAACATACTTGTTGATAAAGGTGAACATGAAGGAATATTGAGAGTACCGACAGTTGATCAAGATATTGAATCTTATATATCATTGAGTGAACGAAATAGAGAAACGTTTGATTACATTGAATTAAATTACGGAGAATTTTCACAAGATTTTGCTGAATCTAATGGTGTAAGAGTGAATCCTAATACTAAAGAATTAGAATTTAGTTATCCAGATCCTAACGAACCAGAAGCACCACAGATATTTAGAAAACCGCTTAGTGAAGAAGTGGAACGCTTGAAAGCGGAAGACTTAAACAACAAAGAAGCAATAGCAGAACTCTACCTCCTGTCGATGGGAGGTTTTTAAATGCCTGAAATAAAACCTATACATCGTATCTTTGCCGCTTTAATTGCAACTGAACCACCACGAAGGACTATTGAAGATGTACCAGAACAAGATCGCGAGGGTGTTCAATATGTACTGGATACAGAATATAGCAATTAAAATACTAATGAAAATAATTGGAGGTAATATTATGTTTATGGTAGCAATTTTTAGTGGGCTAATCGCAGGGAAACGAAGAACGATTGAGGATGTACCAGACCATTTGAAAGAACCTGTGCTAGCCGATTTAGAGACACTTGGTTTAGATGGGTATGGAAATCCAATCACTAAATGAAAATAGAATCAGCCAACGTTATTTTTATGACTTTGAAGGCTTCTTTTATCTCTATATAGTATTGTATATATAAAGGAGTGGATTTTATTGTTAATAGAAGATAAACATGAGTGTGAAAGTTGCAATAAAGAGTTCGATTGGTACTATCTTGTCCCACAAAAATGGAGTAATCGTATTGAAGCTGTAGTACTTCCTAAAGGGAAAACATCAGTACGAAAAGTAGAAGAACGAGTTGAGAAGAAAGGATACTTTTTACCATTAAGAGTATCGCTTTATTGTCCAGATTGTGGATCCCTTAACACTTTTAATGTTGAAGAAAAAGAAATTTAAATTGGATACTCGGAATATATTGCGTTCTAAGAATATTTAATATTATAGGAGGAATCCTTTCCTCTCCTGTCGAATTATGGACAAAAGAAAGGAGGGATAAAATGTCAGAAGTTGCAGTGTCTATAGAAGCTATAGATAATGAAATAGCTAATTGCGAGGATGTAATGAAACAATGGCAATCTAAATTAGATAAACTGAAAGAAGATGAAGGTTATGCTGTAAGGCGTTTAGAGGTACTTAATCAAGTTTCAGAAAGATTGTCAATTGGTATGTCGAAAGATGCAAACCAAGCTACAATAGATTTGGTGCGCAATGACCTTATTGAAATTCGTAAAGGGATTTCTCAAGAAAACTCAAAAATATCTCAATATACCAAGATATTAGATGTTTTATTAATTTTAAAAGAAGAAAGTAAATAATCAACACTGAAGAGCATCCAATAGGGTGCTCTTTTAATTTATCCATATATCTAAAGGGGGACTGAGGATGATGGAAGGAGAGAAAGCAGGTGACACGTTTGCAGATAACAGGGGTTAAATCAATTGGAGCATTAATAGCAAGCTTCGGTATGTATATGCTACAGATAGTAAATGAGGCAGTAGTTGTCCTCGTTTTTTTAATGTTATTGGATATGGCGACAGGTGTCATGAGGTCTTTTATGACCAAGAGTTGGAACAGTACAGTGGGTATGTCTGGAATCATAAAAAAAGTTGCGATTTTTGTATTGATAGGAATGGCTGGTGCAGTTGAATATGTAGCATTGTCTGCAGGACAAGACAGTAAGGGACTTGTAATTCTAGGGGTTACGAGTTTTTTTATTGTTAATGAGTGTATCTCAATATTGGAGAATACCGCTCAAATCGGCTTACCTATACCACCAATTCTTTATAACGCTTTAGAAAAACTCCACAAAGCACCTAGCGGAAAAGAGATGAGTGTAGAAAGACATCCAGAGATGGCACGATTGGATAAAATCACTTTGCTTAAGGAAAATGAGATTTTACAAAATGAAATATTAAAAAAGGAAGATACCAAGGAGGAAAACACTCAATGAAAATCAACTGGAAAGCACGTTTTAAACACAAACAATTTTGGTTAGCGCTTGTTGCATTACTAGTGGTATTAGCGAATCAAGTTGCAGCTATATTCTCGATGGATATTACAGTTATTAGTGAACAACTAACAAATATCGGAGAAACTGTATTGATGATTTTGGCTTTGATGGGTATTATCATTGATCCATTAACCGATGGATTAAGCGATAGTAAGCAAGGGTTAAAATATGACGAACCGAGGAAGTGGTAATAATGGTAGTTTCATTAGAAACATTAACAACACGGTCCATTAATCGTCTAGGTGCTGTTCATCCTACTTTGAAGGAATATACTATAGAATTGATAAAGCGCTGTTACAAAGAGGGTATTTTTGTACAAATATCATCTGGATTTCGTTCGAATGAAGACCAAGCCTATATTTATGGCCAAGGTAGACCGAGTTATATATGGAAGGGTAAAGTTTACGGTTCAAAAGGGAGTATCGTATCTAATGCGCCACCAGGAACATCCATCCACAATTATGGACTAGCAATCGATTATTTTTTAGTCAGTGATGATGGGAATAAATCATTGTGGACGGTCAATGACAAATGGAAACGTGTTGCAGCTATCGCTAAATCAATGGGCTTTGAATGGGGTGGAGATTGGAAAAGTTTCAGAGACTATCCCCATTTGCAATACAACAAAGGTTTAACAATAGCTCAATTGAAGGCTGGACATAGACCTGTTTTTACACCACTTAAAGCAGTTGAAAGTGTGTCCTCCACAGATAAAATCATGTGGGGTAAAACAGAACTTAAGCCTGGTCAAAAAGGAAAAATTACTGTTTTACAAGAT
This sequence comes from Psychrobacillus sp. FSL K6-2365, assembly GCF_038003165.1. NCBI lineage: Bacteria > Bacillati > Bacillota > Bacilli > Caryophanales > Bacillaceae > Psychrobacillus > Psychrobacillus sp. FSL K6-2365. The sequence goes on from NZ_JBBOOO010000001.1 coordinate 623,379, forward strand.
ATAAATGTTTGGGAAGTTTCACCTCATGAAAGTAGGAAAATAATTCATACTAGAACACTTGAAAAAGGCGGAGAGTACAGAGTATATAATTATAGGGATGAACACGGGGGACAATACTATTTAGGTGCTGGCGAATGGGTGACTAAAATGCCATCTCACATTCTTTACGAAACACCATCTAAAGCTATGCTTGATAAATTAAATAGTAAATAATATCAAGCCCTGCTCATTTGAGTGGGGTTTTTTTATTTGTCGAGTTTTGTCGAAAGCGTTTCTTTATTTATTTTGAGTGTTATATTTAAGGAAATAACGTAGTTTAAAAGGAGTACATAATGAATATAGTTCTTCCGTCCAGATTAAATCGGAGTAGTATGACAACATTATTAAATCAGGTAGTTTCTGATCAAGGTCAGCCGATTCATAAAAAATACATATTTGAGTTTCATAAGTGTCGTGTCTTTATTGAACCAATGGGCGTAACTTTTTTAAATAATTTAGTACAGTGGCTGTTATCTAAGGATATTCCAGTCGATTTTTCGTTTTCGAATCCAGAAGATGTTCATATTTGGAAAAATAGAAATGAGCCTCAAAGATTTTTGGACGATTGTGGTTTTTTTGAAATGTACCTAAAGAAAAAAATATATACAAGGTCTGCCTTACGATCAACAACAGTTCCTTTACAAGATGTAAAAATGAATAATTTTCCACAATGGCTTTCAACTTCCTTTATTCCTTGGATAGCTCAATCAGTAAATAAATCACCTGAAGAATTAGCAACCTTTAAAGTATGCATTGAAGAAATATTTAACAATGTAAGAGACCATGCCGAAAAAGATAGTAGTTGCGTTTTTGCGCAACACTATCCGAGAAATAACACTTTGACGATTTCCATTGCGGATATTGGAATTGGGATAATTGAGCATATTAAAAGTAACCAAGAATATAGTAATTTTACAGATGAAGAAGCCATGCGCAATGCAGTTAAAAGTAAATTTACAACAAAATCAACACCCAAAAATCGTGGCGCAGGATTAGATACGCTAATTTACAATATAGTAATGAACGCAGGAGGCTGTGTTTACATTTTTGCTAATAAAGGTATACTAGAGTGTAGACAAGAAGACGGAGTTCTGGTACAAGAATATTTATCAGCAAGTCATTACTATCCGGGAACTCATATTGAAATTCAAATCGATATTTCTAAAGCAGAAAATTTGTTTGATATAGTAGAGGAGGAATTTGCATGGTAAAAGTTATTAAAATTACCGATATTGTAAAAACCACATCATATAATAAAGATGGTGAAGTAATTTTTGATTTAGTTAGGGACTCTTTAATGCGTAAAGAACAAGTAAGTGTTTCCTTTGAAGGAATACAAGCATTGAACACTTCTTTTATTAATAGCGCGTTTATTGAACTACTTGAAGATTTTAATTTTGATGAAATAAAAAAATATCTTACTTTCACAAACAGCACAAGACAGATAAATTCAATAATTGCTAAACGTTTCAAAGAAGAAGTAGAATCTGAATTACTGGCAACTGTATAGCGCCTTAAAGCACCTCATTTGAGGTGCTTTTTTTGTTTGCCCAAAAATTTCTAGTTGTAAAATCAAACGAACGTTCGTATAATAAACAAAAAGGAGGCGAACGCTTGTGCGTGTTTTATTGAAGAAGTATTCGAGTCGTGGTCAAATTATTGAAATGATGTATCTTTCAAAGTCAGGTGATATAAGTAAAAGAAGGGTGAAAGTCATTAAAATTCACGGTGATTCATTTCAAGCTTATTGCTTTAAAAGAAATGCAAAAAGAACTTTTCTGTTCGATAACGTACTAGCATGTGCTCCTGTAATTCAAATAGAAAGGGATGTTATCTAATGAATAAACGTCAAAGAGATATCTATGATTTCATCAAACACTTTTTAAATGAACATAACTATGCTCCTTCTATGAGGGAAATCACTACAGCAGTTGGACTAAAATCTGTATCAACCACACATGGTCATCTTGAACGTTTACGAAATAAAGGATATATCGATTTTATCAATACTTTGCCAAGAACATTGCAGATAATCAGATGATTGATTATAGCGTATTACCTAACCGTTCAATCGCTTGTATCGATATGATGAGCTTTTATGCATCTTGCATAGCCGTTCTTCATGATTTAGATGTTAGAACTGTTCCAATTGCAATTGTGGGTAATTTCGAACAAAAAGGTGCTGTTGTATTGGCAGCATCTCCACCTATGAAGAAACGATTTGGTGTCAAGACTGCATCCACAAGATTACATGAAATACCTAGTCATCCTGATATCCGTTTATTTGAACCGAAAATGCAATATTTCCTTGAAATGAGTATGGCTGTTACTAATATCCTTCACAAATATGTTCCGCCAGAAGCAGTTCATGTATACAGCGTAGATGAGAGTTTTATCGATTTAACTGGTACTGAAAAGCTTTGGGGATCTCCAGAAAATACCGTTAAAGAAATTCAAAAAGAAATATTAGAAACCTTACAACTACATTCAACAGCAGGCATGGGACCGAATATGTTAATGGCAAAACTCGCGCTAGATCTTGATGCGAAGAAAACAGGTTTTGCTAAATGGACATATGATGATGTTCAAACTAAATTATGGCCAGTGACTCCGCTAACAGAAATGTGGGGAATTGGTAGAGGTACTGAAAAAACATTAAACAATATGGGCATATTCAGTATCGGACAATTAGCTAGAACTCCTTTAGAGGTATTAGAAGATAAATTTGGTGTTATGGGAAATCAATTATTTCATCATGCACACGGAATTGATTTATCTGATATGAGCTCACCTCCAGTTGAAAGACAAGTCAGTTTTGGCAAAAGTCAAATCCTCATGCGAGACTACAATGAAATTGAAGAAGTAAAAGCAGTCATTCTTGAAATGTGTGAGGACGTTGCGAAAAGGGCTAGAGATACTCTCCAAGCAGCTAGAACTATTTCATTAGGAATTGGTTATAGTAAAAATGCATTTGGTGGAGGATTTCAGCGAGCTAGAACAATACATGATGCTACAAACGATACCATGAAAATTTATAACGTTTGCTTAGATTTATTAAAAGAAAATTACAATAAAAATCCTGTAAGACACATATCAATTTCCATAACAAAATTGGAAGATGAACACTCCATGCAGTTAAGTTTATTTGAAAAGAAAAACTGGAAGAACAGAAAACTTGCGACTGCTATGGACGACATTCGAAATCGATATGGATCCGCTGCATTATTAAGAGCAGTGTCTTATACTCCTGCAGGAACTGCAGTTAAAAGGTCGAAAATGGTTGGTGGGCATAAAGAATAGGAGTGGTACGTTTGATTAGAGATCGCGGTATGATGAAATGGCAAGGCATGATGTTAACCGAACATGTAGCGATGTTGAAAGAATATAACCAGGATATTAAAAAAGAACCTAGACCAGAATTAGACGAATGGGATTATGATGCCATTCAACATACTTTGGATGCGGCCATTAAAAGTAAAGCTGATACGAAAATTAAAAGATGGAAAAATGGAGAGTTTATATACAATAGAGGAACAGTAGAAAGTGTGAATTTGCAGAAGCGAGAAATCGAATTGCAAGATCCTTTTTATTTGTTATCATTAAAGCTTGATGAAATAGTAGACGTAACTATAATGGATTAAAGGTTGTGAAAGTATTGGATAGAACGGAAGAACTATTTAATAAATTACTGGATGAACATCCTCCGGAGTTAGTACTAGGTGCACTTGATGAGATGTCACGAATGAATAGAGAAGAACTTCTAGCATTAGGTAAGTTATGCGAAGTCATAAATAGAGCGGAAGAAGCTAAAAACCACCAACCATAAAATCATGGAAGGTGGTTGTTTTTTCGTAAATCTGCCATGTGCTTAAGAAATTTTTCATTTCCTGCCTTATATAAGTGTTCACCAGATGACTGTATGCCCTCAATTTTTCCGCGTTTATACCCTATCCCCATGGCAATCCCTTGAACCAAAACAAAACCAAATATTCCAACTAACATCAATTAAGTTTTAATCTTTCGAATAGATCTTTCATTTCTCCCAAGACGTTATTTGTTCCTTTTTGAAAACCAAACCAATTGCCTACTTGATAAGCCCAAAACGTAGTCATTCCAAATACAACTACCTGTGCGAATAAAAGCAATCACTTTCCTCCTTATATATTAATTTCATATTTACCTGGTTTGATTTTATTGACATCTGGTTGTCTAGCGTATGTCTTCCATGGTTGTTCTGTTTCTTCCTCTTCTATGTCTTCTCTTTCCCTATTTAAAAGGTTACTTGCAAAAGCATATAAACTCCCAAGATAGTCAAATACATTTTCTTTTTTCTCATCATCTTCAGACTTTATACCAAATGTTTCTTTTGCCCAAATGATTAGGGCTCCTCCTGTACAAGTCATCCCTACTAAACTAATAATATCGTTTTCCAAAGGTTCATCCTTTCCTATTTTCATAGTTTCAATAGGCGATTTACTTCTAATATTTTCTTATTATTTAAGTTTCGTAGATATCTTTGTACATACATCTCCATAAATTCACGATTAGTTAACGTCATTTTAATAAGTAGTGTGGCTGTGGAGGTAGGAGTTAAATCTAAAGCGTGAGCAAGCTTGCAAAGAATATCGTAGTCATTTTGGGGAAACTTAATCGTGACTTTACCTGTTTCTCCTTTCATGATTATTTTGAGTCGAGGTCTTTCTAAATAACCTACGGTAATGGTATTTGGGCGGTGATAGTCTCTTCTAAACCAATGCCTAATGCTCATGATTACCTCTTCAGACATCGCACCTAGTGAGCATAGCCTTCCCGCTACGTCTTTAACTGGTTCGTTACTCAGGTATGCGAAGTGATAGAGCAATTCTTTTAATTCTAAAGACATTGTAGGTTTTACATCCACTTTCTTATCGCTTCTTACTTTTCTTTCTGTCTCCCCTTCTCTTCTCACTTCCACTCCTCCTTTATTAGACGGTTTTCTTTAGGAATGATTCCTAGACTTATTTTGATTCCTAAGGATACTAGCATTATATGAGGAGGGAGGTAGGTTCATAACCTGATAAATTAATTTATTACAATTGTCATAACTTGCGATTAATTAACCTATAAATGTATTACAACAGTAATAAAATACGAGAGGAGAAATTGAATGGAAAGATTGATCCTAGGTATTGATGCAGGAAACCATCGTGGGAAGGTAGCAGGGCCGTTTGGAGTAGATTCATTTAAAACAAATATTTGTGAATGGTTTGAAAGGGATGTAGAGGAGACATTCGGCTCAGATGATATGGAATTTGAAATAGAAGGAAGAAAAGGCTTCGCTGGATCCATTGCTGAAGTAGAGGATGAATTTGGCAATGGGACGATGTATGGGGATAGTAAAGCACATGAAGATACAAAGATACGCGTACTCCTTGCTATTCATCGATATTTAGAACGTTACTGCCCTCATTTTGAAAAGATAGCTATAGTTACAGGTCAGCCAATTAAACGTCATAAGCCTAATGAAAAGATGGCTATTTCATTAATGCTAAAAGGAACACATGAGATAAAAGTAAATGGTAAAGTTCGTACTCTTTATATAGAAGAAGTGGGAGTAGCTCCAGAAGGGAGTGCAGCATTTTGGAATATAGGAAAAATGGGGACTTTCCGAATTATCGATATAGGAAGTGGAACGGTGAATGCAGCAACCATCAAGGATAAGAGGCATGTCAATAATGCCAGTGATACTTTTAATTTTGGAATGGAGACAGTCAAAAACAAAGGAGATTTGAACACTATTGCTCGAGGAATCATCCGTAACACAACTAAGTTGAAGTGGAATAAGCAAGATAAAGTCTATATTTGTGGAGGAATTGCAGAAGGAATTATACCTCATCTTGTCGAACATTACCCCAATGCAGAAATATTGGTGCCTGGACTTTCTCGCGGAAATGGGGTGAAATCTTTCCAACCTGTTTTCGCGAATGCAATAGGTTTTTACGCACTAGCGGAGGGAGCATTCGGAAGAAATGAGTAAAAGAAAAAACAAATCAGTTAGTTTTAATTTAGAGAACGAAAGGGATAAAAAAAATCATGATCATGCAACAAGGATAAACCCTTTGACTGGAAAACCAATCAATTTTAGTGATTATGTGAAAGAGTTGATAGAAGATGATCGTAAAAGAAAAGAGTCTGGTGGTGGGCGGATCGTTCAACAAGTAATAGAAGAGGAAACAATTGTGAAAAAAGAAAAGGATGCTTATACTCTCGAAGCGATGAATGGATTCTTATAAACGAAAGGGGTTTTGATTGCCAAAGAAGAAGAATTGGGAAGAGAATAAAACAGATCACGAGCAGACACTTGCTAATTTAATCGTATTAGCTTTTATTTGGATTGTTTTCTTTAAAGTGATGACAGGCACATTTTAAATAAGAATAAGCCACTAACCATAATGAAGGAAAAGCGGCTTACTCTTAATGAAAACTATTAGAATAATAATTATGTCTAAAAAGACATTTGGTTCTCCTTTAGACTGAATATAAGTAGCTGTAAATGGAACACCTCCTGCATTCTCATAAAATAATGAATGTCCATGATTTACAAAATGTGCACCTAAACCTGCTTTTTCTAATTGCTCAGGGGTAGCATCCTTAGTCAATTTATAAATCATCGTCGCAAGCATTTCGAGATGTGAGAATTCCTCAGTGGAAATATCCGTAAGTAGTCCGATTACTTTATCCGGAACGGTATAACGCTGGTTCATATATCTGAGTGCAGCTGCCAGCTCACCGTCAGCGCCTCCGTATTGCTCCATAAGATATTTTGCTAGCATTGGATTACAGGTGGTTACTTCGACAGGATAAAGCAACTTTTTTTCATAAACCCACATCTGATTTCTCCTTTCTCATAATTGCCATGGCCAAGGATCTTGGTTCCAACGCCAACCTACTTCTAGTGCCTGTCTAGAGGGAATAGATTTAAGAGATAAAGGTCCAAATTTATTTTCGTATTGTTTGCGTACAGCCGCAGCATCTTTAATCGCTTCTCTCCATTGTTCTAAAGCATCTTCATCATCTGGATGTGTGTCGGTGTATAAAGTCCATTCGACAACAACAAAATCCATTTGTTGTACTTTTTTTAATAGATTCATTCTTTCATCAAAAGCACTCATGAAATTCCTTCCTCCCTGAAGAATCCATCCACAAACTTGGGCCAGAGCGAACCTTGCATTAGTGCCTCCTCGGGAGAATTTTGTGGTAGACCGGGCTGCTGGAAATTTGTGAAGATTTGCGGAGGTAGCACAAAATACTTCACGGTAATCGGAGGGCAGGGATCCCGTGGTGAAACAAAAGGCTTATAACTTCCTCTATAACTTGGACGTTCCAAATGTCATCACTCCTTCTCCCCATCCTATGAAGTAAGAACTTGTCTAATTCATGAGGGTAATATAAAGTTGATGAAAACTAATAAGAGTTAGCCTAGTATTTATCTTTTATTATTTTAGGAAATACCTAAGAAAAATAGAACTAAAGGAATTGAGAAGATACTGACAAGTGTTGTCACTAGAGTTGTAAACGAAACAAGATCCGGTTCAGTATTAAATTGCAATGCTAACATCGTTGTATTAGCTGCTGTTGGCATAGCGGCTAAAATAATCGCAACCTGTTTGACTGGATCATTAACCGGTAAGAAATATAAAATTCCAACGGCTAGAAGGGGAGATACAATTATCCGAATAACAGAAACGGCAGCAACATATCGATAGGCAACCTTTTTACGCGAAATAACAGCTAATTGCATTCCGAGAACGAGCATTACAGTTGGTATCGAAGCATCTGCAACAAGTCCAACTCCGTTGATTACCGCTTGTGGCACAGTCACTTGCGATTCTTGTAAAAGAATCCCAATTGCAGCAGCATACACGACAGGCATCCTAATAACACGGTGCAAGGACTGCTTCCATGTAGCCTTCTCCCCGCCACCAAGAGATGCAAAAAATATCCCAAATGTATTAATGAATAAGCCATGTAGAACCATAATCATTACAGCATAATCAAATCCGGTAGCCCCTAAGGCAAACAACACTACCGGAGCTCCATAATTTCCACTATTCATAAACATTCCACCTAAAATCATTGCAGAGAGTTCTGAGCGTGTAGTCTTCATAAAGGTTCCAACAACCCAAGTGATTATAAGTAAAATAAAGGCTAGAATAAGACAAAATAAAACGATATAAAAATATTCCATCGTTAATGCATTTGTATAAAATGTCCGGAAAGCTAAAAATGGAGACATTAAGTAAAGCGCTACGGTTGAGATAGATTTAATATCGAAACCAATTAACTTTTGTCCAACAAACCCAATAAAAAAAATAATAAAAACCGGCAAAATAATTAAAACCAGTTCCACTTTAGCACCTTCATTCTGTAATTCATTGTTCCAACTATTTAAATCAATATAACATATTAATTGTATAGATAATGTCAACCTGTGTGTAGAAATCTGACAAATGGAAATGATAGAGAAGGTAGTGGCAGATTATAAAATCTTTAAACCTTTGATAAAGTGATAGAAGGAGGAACAATAATGTCAGTGGAAAAATTAAAAATTGGGATTGTAGTTGGAAGTGTAAGAAAAGGACGTAATGCGGATGCTGTTTCACACTGGATGTATAATTTTGCTACAAAGAGAAATGATGCAGAATATGAATTAGTTGATTTGATAAATTATAAATTACCTCTTCTTGGGCAAGAGATTCCTTCAGAACAAAAAGAAGAAGCAAATTTTGCTATCAAAAGTTGGTCTGAGAGTATGGCTAAATATGACGGCTATATTTTCGTGACTCCAGAGTATAATCACGCAGTAGGTGGTGCACTAAAAAATGCATTAGACTACTTAAATCCTGAGTTAAACAATAAGGCAGCTGGTTTTGTAGGATATGGTAGTTTAGGTGGAGTGCGTGCACATGAGAATATGCGTTTGATCTTAGGGGAATTACAGGTTGCAGTTGTTCGTAATGCGGTAACATTCTCACTAATGACAGATTTTGAAAATATGAGTGTATTTAAGCCTGCTGAGTATCATGAAGGAAATACAAATACAATGCTTGACCAAATACTTGCATGGAGTGGGGCTTTAAAAAAACTTCGCTAATATAAATGTATAAAGCAACAATATAAAAGAAATTGAGTCCAAGGGAAATTTACTTTTCCCTTGGAGTTTTTGCGTTATAATTAAAATTAAATATTATAAATTTTTAGAAAACAAAAGTATGACATGGGGTGAAGCAATGGATATTAATAACAAAGTGGCAGTTGTAACAGGTGGAGCATCTGGGTTGGGGCTTGCAACTGTTGCACATTTAATACAAAAAGGGGCAAGGGTAGTAATTTTTGATGTAAATGAAGAATTAGCAAAAAAGGCAATTCAGGAATTCGGAGAAAATGTAGCCTACCAAATAGTTAATGTGACAGATGAAAACTCTGTCAATAAAGCAATTCAGCAAACAGTAGAAAAACTTGGAGCATTACATATTTGTGTAAATTGTGCAGGTATAGCTCCTCCACAAAAAACAGTTGGGAAATCTGGAGCAATGCCGTTGGAAAATTTCAAAAAAGTAATAGATGTAAACTTAATAGGAACGTTTAATACGTTGAGATTAGCAGCTGTGGCTATGACAAAAAATGATATGTCAACCGAATCCAGTGAGAGAGGCATCATTATTAATACAGCGTCAGTTGCAGCATTTGAGGGACAAATGGGGCAGGCAGCTTATAGTGCCAGTAAGGCTGGAATAGTAGGAATGACTCTACCAATTGCAAGAGATCTTTCTTCTTTTGGAATACGCATAAATGCAATAGCTCCAGGATTGTTCCGTACACCAATGGCAGCAGGCTTAGATGAAAAGGTGATAGAAAAGTTAGAATCCATCGTGGAATTTCCAAAGCGATTAGGTCGTCCAGAAGAATTTGCTTCATTAGTAGCTTTTATAATTGAAAACGAATATATCAACGGAGAAGTAATTCGCTTAGACGGAGCAATTCGAATGCAACCGAGGTAGAAAGAAAAGCGGAGGGCACCATCTAGCCTCGAAAAGTGCTGGAAGGGTTTCGAGAAAAGGCGTCCTTTGCCTTTACCGAAATTCTGAAGCGACTCGAGAGGCTGGTGCCCGGAGCTGGACAGAAAGAAAAGCGGAGGGCACCATCTAGCCTCGAAAAGCGCTGGAAGGGTTTCGAGAAAAGGCGTCCTTTGCCTTTACCGAAATTCTGAAGCGACTCGAGAGGCTGGTGCCCGGAGCTAGACAGGTAGAAAAGCGGAAACGCCTATGCAAGCCTCGAAAAGCGCTGGAAGGGTTTCGGAAAAGGCGTTCTTTGCCTTTACCGAAATACTGAAGCGACTCGAGAGGCTGGTGCCCGGAGCTGGACAGAAAGAAAAGCGGAGGGCACCATCTAGCCTCGAAAAGCGCTGGAAGGGTTTCGAGAAAAGGCGTTCTTTGCCTTTACCGAAATTCTGAAGCGACTCGAGAGGCTGGTACGAGTAGCGACCAAAAAGAAAAACGAAGGGTGGAGATGAACATGATAGAGGTTGTAATAGTAGAAGGGGTACGAACAGCAATTGGAAGAAGAAAAGGGGCTCTTGCAGAGTATCGAGCAGACGAACTTGCAGCGGTTGTTTTAGACGAGTTAGTGAATCGAGCTGGTGTAGATAAAGCAGATATAGATGATGTTATTCTAGGTTGTGTCACACAGATAGGAGAACAAAGTGCGAATATTGCCCGAACTGCAGCATTGATTGCAGATTTTCCGATACATGTACCAGGGGTTACTATCGATCGCCAATGTGGTTCAAGTCAGCAAGCGGTGCATTTTGCTGCGCAAGCAATTGCCTCTGGGGATATGGATATAGTCATAGCTGGAGGAGTAGAAAGCATGACGCGTGAGCCCATGTTTTCAAATGTAGGAAATACAAAGGTAAGTACAAAACTGAGAGAAAAATATGAAATTATCAATCAAGGACTATCGTCAGAGCGAATGGTACAGAAATGGAGTTTAACACGTGAGGAACTAGATAAGTATTCTTCTGAAAGTCATGCAAAAGCTTTGGATGCAATAGAAAAAGGTCATTTTGATAAAGAAATTGTACCAGTAGAAGTGCAGCAAGCAAATGGCTCGTTAAAAAGCTTTGCAATCGATGAAGGCCCCCGTGAAGGATCTACTGTTGAAGTACTGAGTGGGTTAAAACCTGTCTTTGATGAAAATGGAGTGATTACTGCTGGAAACGCCAGTCAAATGAGTGACGGAGCTTCTGCAGTTCTATTGATGTCTCGTAAAAAGGCAGATGAGCTAGGACTAAAACCAAAAGCCCGTATAGTAGCTCGCAGTGTGACGGGATCTGACCCAACGTTAATGTTAACTGGTCCAATAGAAGCAACGAAAAAAGTGCTTTTAAAAGCTGGTCTTACAATTGAAGATATGGACACATATGAAGTCAATGAAGCATTTGCGCAGGTACCATTAGTATGGCTTAAAGATACAGGTGCTAATCCGGAAAAGTTAAATCCAGATGGAGGAGCAATAGCTTTAGGTCATCCGTTAGGAGCTACAGGAACAAAGCTATTAGTAACAATGCTTCACAGACTAGAACGGATTGGTGGGCGCTATGGTCTTCTTGCTATTTGCGAGGGTATGGGTATGGCAAATGCCACAATTATTGAAAGAATTGAATAGGAGGTCTAGCAGTGGGAAGATATAGATTTGAGACAGATGAGCATGTGATATTTCGAAAATCTTTACAAAATTTTCTTCAAAAAGAAGCTGCCCCTAATTATGATTCATGGGAAAAGGAACGCCTAATTCCAAAGAGTTTTTGGCGGAAACTAGCCGAGATGGGGTATTTATGTCCACAGGTCGAGGAAGAATATGGTGGTCTCGGTTTAGATTTTAGTTTTGGTGTAATTATTTCAGAGGAATTAGAAAGAATCGGTTCAAGTCTTGTAGGTGTTGGATTGCATAATGATATCGTCGTTCCTTATATAGAGTCTTTTGGCACGCAAGAGCAAAAGCAACGATGGCTGCCAGGGTGTATAACTTCAGATTATATCACTGGAATTGCTATGACAGAGCCGGGAGCAGGTTCAGATTTGGCTAATATACAAACAACAGCAATTCGCGATGGAGATGTTTACGTTTTAAATGGGCAAAAGACATTTATAACTAATGGAGTTAATGGTAACTTGTTTTTAGTAGTAGTGAAAACTAATCCTACAGCAGAACCAAGACACCAAGGTATTAGTTTAGTTATTGTGGAAGAGGGGACTTTAGGATTTAACAGAGGCCGTAAGTTAGAAAAGGTAGGATTACATGCTCAGGACACTGCAGAGCTATACTTCGAGGATTGTCGTATTCCTATTTCTAATTTAATCGGAGAAGAGGGAAAAGGCTTCAGTTATTTGATGGAGAAACTACAACAAGAAAGATTAGTAGTAGCAATTTCCGCCCAAATTGCTTCAGAGGATATGCTAGAAATGACAATGGAGTATATAAAGTCTCGTAAAGCTTTTGGAAGGCCCATATCATCCTTTCAAAATACCCAATTTAAAATAGCCGAAATGGCAACAAAAATTGAGCTTGGAAAATCATTTTTGGAGTCATTAATTGAGGAGCATATTGCAGGTAAAGAAGTAGTTACTAAAGTATCGATGGCCAAATATTGGCTTACCGAAACTGCAAGAGAAATTTCGATTGAATGCATGCAATTGCATGGTGGATATGGTTATATGGAAGAGTATAAGATTGCAAGAAGATATCGGGACATTCCAGTAGCTTCTATTTACGCCGGGACAAATGAAATAATGAAAGTGATTATTTCTAAGAACCTAGGTTTATAAGGTTTGTTTGACAAAAGTAGATTACATCAAAAATAAAGCGTGACACATTGGATGATTATTTCAATGTGTCACGCTTTATTAGATTCATCTCAAGTATGTGTGCTTAGTTCCCGGCATGTCTCCATTGTGTAGGTGTTCCTGCTTTTGGACAATTAGGGAATGTAGCTCCTTCTTCTAATTCCATTTCATCGCCATCCTCATCTATATATGTGCCAGATTCAGTTACTGGTTCACCAGAATTGTGATGATGTCCTTCTGCGTGTTTCCAATAAGTTGCTACTTCCGATTCTGGACAAGAAGGGAATTTATCGCCCTTATTTAATCTTTTAGTAATTCCGGCCTCACATGTATAGGCTCCACTTTCTTCTACTACCTCATCTGTTGCATGTTCGTACTGTTGATTTCCCATTTTAAATACCTCCTTCATATTATATAACCTCTACAATCTATTTACCCAGCACAGAATGTCTAAAACACGAAGGGTATATCTAAGTAGGTTTAATATTCTTTTGTTTAGGGAGGTACAAGTAAAGCAAGATAAAAGCTATAATTGTCTTAATTTAGTGAGTTCATTGATCTATACTTTATAAGATTAAAATATTCCATATGCCAATGTTTAAATGTGTATTCCTACTTTCTCATATTGTTTTGAAGCAATTTCTAGCGCTTGTTCAAAATCAGCTATTAAATCATTAACATTCTCTAATCCGACTGAAAAACGTAGTAATCCATCTGTTATTCCGCGTTTATCTCGTTCCGACTTGGGCATCGCGGCGTGAGACATTTGAGCTGGATGGGAGAGAATGGATTCTACTCCGCCTAAACTTACCGCAAATACAGGAATTTTAACGTTTTCAACAAATGCCTTAGCGGTGGATTTATTCGGTAAACAGAAGGAAAGGACAGCACCAGCACTACTCGATTGCTTGTTATGCGTTTCGTATCCTGGATGAGTGGAAAGTCCAGGGAAAAAGACATTCTCCACCAAATCATGCCGATTTAGATAGTTTGCAATTTTTTGGGCAGACTGAGCGGATTTTTCAAAACGGACATTTAATGTTTTGATACCTTGAATGAGAGAAAATGAATCTTGCGCACCTAAAATAGCACCAAATGAGTTTTGGATAAATGCTAAACGCTTACCTAACTCCTCGTCTTTTATAACCGCAAGTCCTGCAATAATATCGCTATGCCCAGATAAAAATTTTGTTGCACTATGTAAGACGATATCAATTCCTAAATCTAATGGACGCTGATATAACGGTGTCATAAATGTATTGTCTAAGAAGGTTAAACAAGCATTGGATTTTGCAAGCTCCACGACAGCGGTAATATCAGTAATACCTAAGCATGGATTCGAAGGGGTCTCGATGTAAATCAGTTTTGTATTTGATTGCATTGCACTTGCAATTGCTTCCACATTCGTAAAATCTGCAAAACTGTGCTCAATACCAAAACGAGGCAATACTTCTGTAACAAAACGAAAGGTTCCACCGTATACGTCTTCTGTAATAACGATATGATCGCCTGAAGACAAAAGCATAAATGCAGAAGAAATTGCCGCAATTCCTGATGCAAATGCCAATCCTCTAGTCCCCCCCTCTAATTCAGCAATCGTTTTTTCGAGTGCGTCTCTTGTAGGATTTCCCGATCGACTATAGTCATAAGGTCCAAAATCATCAAAGCTTTCTTGATGGAAAGTGGAGGATAAATAGATAGGAACATTTACAGATCCAGTTTTTATCTCCGAATCTCCGCGTGTAGAGGCAACAATTATACTAGTCTCCAACGACTCTTTGTAATCACTCATTAATTATGACCTCGCTTTCTAATGTATTTAATACTTGTTTTAAATCTGCGATTAAATCTTCTACTTCTTCAATCCCAACCGAAAAACGAAGGAGACTATTATCAACTCCTCGTGCATTCCGTTCCTCTTCAGGTATATCGGCATGTGTTTGTGTAGTAGGATACGTGATAAAGCTCTCTACACCACCAAGACTTTCAGCAAATACAATCAGTCTCAAATTCTTTAGGAAAGGAGCCACCCATTCGCTTTTTTGTAAACGGAAGGATAACATTCCGCCAACTCCTGGA
This sequence comes from Psychrobacillus sp. FSL K6-2365, assembly GCF_038003165.1. Taxonomy (NCBI): domain Bacteria; kingdom Bacillati; phylum Bacillota; class Bacilli; order Caryophanales; family Bacillaceae; genus Psychrobacillus; species Psychrobacillus sp. FSL K6-2365. The sequence goes on from NZ_JBBOOO010000001.1 coordinate 638,381, forward strand.
TATAACACATCCTTAACAGCAGATTCCTTCTTTAAAAATTCAGTAATTCTTTTTGCATTTAAATCATGCTGCTTCATACGTAGATGAAGTGTTTTTAATCCTCTTATTAACAACCAAGAATCGAAAGGAGAAAGGACAGCGCCTGCAGCATTATGGTTGACTTGCAGTTGTTCACTTAGATCAGTACCTTTTGTTACCACCAATCCTGCAAGTACATCGTTATGTCCCCCAATATATTTTGTGCCACTATGGATGACAATATGGGCACCCAATTCAATAGGTCGCTGTAAATAAGGGGTTAAGAATGTATTGTCTACGATTAACAATAGATTATGCTCTTCTGCTATATCCGCAAATAGCTGTATGTCGATTTTCTGCATTAAAGGGTTAGTGGGTGTTTCGATAAATAAGGCTTTTGTATTTTCTGTTATTAATGCTTTTACTTCTTCAGCTGATTCAAATTTTGTATAAGTAGTACGGATATTATATGAATCTGCGTACTGGTTGAATAATCGGTATGTACCACCATACAAATCATCAGGAGCAATTAACTCATCTCCTGACCGAAAAAGGGATAAAACCAATTGTATTGCAGCCATACCAGAACTACAGGCAAAGCCAGCATCTCCACCTTCTAATTTTGCAATTCCTTCCTCTAAAATAGCTCGTGTCGGGTTCTTAGTTCGTGTGTAGTCGTATCCTGTAGACTGCCCAATCCCATTGTGTTTGTAAGCTGTGGAGAGATAAATAGGGGGATTTACCGCCCCGGTTTTTTCATCACTATGATTTCCCAATTGAACTAACTGTGTATCAATACTGTTTTTTGTCATAAGTATTCATCCTTTACAATTAAAATAAAAAAGAGGATTCTCTAATAAGAAGAGAACCCTCAAGTAAATATCGAAGTTTGTCTTCTTATCTTCAAGACGTCATACGTCTATTGGAATTAGCACCATACCTAAGCGTGGCTGGTTGCTGAGACATCTAAGGGCCAATCCCTCCGTCTCTCTGGATAAGAAAAAATATATGAAATTATCAAAATTTTAAATTTAAATAATCTTAACACTTAGTGGCTATTAATACAATACGTTTTTTTGTTTCAAGTTATGACATAAATGTCAGTATTAAAACAATTACTCCGAGTATTAAAGATATCCATCCCACAACTAACTTGTGAGAATAAGCTAAAGCTACGAGCCCTAATAGAACTGCACCTGCACCTAGCCAAAGGGGAGCATAAAAGAAACCAAGTACCCCTAAGACTATACCTAACAAACCAACCCATAATCCTGTAGAAGAATCCAACATCCACACCTCCCATCCTATAATGTAGGAACACCAAGAAGAAAAGTCCCTTTACATATTATATGAAGGGTATAGAGGAGGGGCATAAACAATCTGCAGATTCATTGCAGAGATAGGCCATTATGCTGGTCTTTTATTAAATAGACAAAATATTAGAATGTAGCTTAAAATTTGTTATAATTACAAACAGACCCGTTGGTATGTTAGGAGGAAAAATAGCTATGGATACTAAATCACTCTTGATTGAAACTGCTACAATTCTTTTTCAGGAAAAAGGTTACAAAACTGTAGGACTCAATGAAATTTTAAAAGCTAGTAATGTTTCAAAGGGTGCCCTTTACCACCACTTTCCAGATGGCAAAGAAGAACTCTTGATAACTTGTTTACACGCTCTAAAAGAAGACATAACCACAGATATTGAAGCTATTTTTAGTAAGCATCTTACAACTAAGGACGCCATAATTTCAACGATTGATACTTTAATAAATAGCTTTGAAAAAAGAGGTACTATTACTGGCTATACATTTAGCAGTATTGTTAGTGAAATGGCAACAATGAGTGAACCAGTTCGCAAAGCGTGCAGTGAGTTATATGAAAATATTGAACGCATCTACTGTGCTAAGCTATTATCCGATGGCTTTTCGGATGAAACAGCTGCCTCTGTATCGTTATTGTTGACTGCTTCGATTGAAGGGGCCATGATGCTTTGTTTAACGAAACAATCTACGAATCCTTTAAAAACAATTGCAGAACTATTACCGAACTTGTTGGAGAAGCTATAAAAATGGAATTTAAAGCGAAGGTCTTTACTAAACTTTGAGAGGAAGAAAAAAATGCATCAAGAAAACAGACTACCAAGAAATGCAAAGGAAGGCCTATTATTCGGCACAATTATCTCAACACTTACGGTTATATTCATGACCTCCTTAAATATCATTCTCTCTTTTGGAGAATTTAACGGAGAAGTTGCTTTAACCATCTTAAAAGCGCTACCGATTATTTGGGTTATTGTTATGATCATTGAACCAACTATTTTTGGGCGTATTGCAGAAGCTTTAGTTAAAAAATTCACTAAGCCTACGGATAGCTTCAACTCCAAAATTTTATTCCGAATTCTTTTTACCGTATTAGGGATGTCTGCAGCTATGACACTTATTGGTGATATTGTAGGAAATGGCTTTAGAATGGAAATCTTCAGCAACTGGTTAACGAATTGGCCGCGTAACTTCGCAATCGTACTTATTGCAGAAAGCTTAGTAATTCAACCTATTGCCCGTTTTGCAATGGTAAAATTACATGAATCTCAGGATGGCAAAGCTCAAGCAGAAGCTGTTGTAAGTACAAAATAACTAACAAAAACGCTCAGACATATTTTGTCTAAGCGTTTTTTCTTTTCACTATAACTAAAACATCAGCAGACATTGTTCAATGTCTGTTTCTATTTTCCACCCAGTAGGTCAAATAATCCTCCTGCTATACTGCCTTCACCTTTTGAACCACCACCTGGTGTTTGAGGGGCAGCAGCAAATACTTTACTAGCTAATCTGCTAAATGGAAGTGATTGGATCCAAACGGTACCAGGACCACGAAGGGTAGCGAAGAATAATCCTTCTCCACCAAATAAGGCTGTTTTAACTCCCTTGACCATTTCGATATTGTAATCTACATCCGCAGTCATTGCTACGAGACATCCAGTATCTACTCGTAAAACCTCTCCTTGCTGTAGTGATTTTCTATGAATAGTTCCCCCTGCATGCACGAAAGCTAGGCCATCACCCTCAAGTTTTTGCATAATGAAACCTTCACCACCAAAGAAACCTGCACCTAGCTTACGTTGAAATTCAATGCCAATCGTAACCCCTTTAGCTGCTGCTAGAAATGCATCCTTTTGACAAATAATTTTTCCGCGGTATTGGCTTAAGTCCATAGGAATAATCTTTCCAGGGTAAGGTGATGCGAAGTAGACATGTTTTTTGCCACTACCAGTATTGGTGAATGTTGTCATGAATAAACTCTCTCCAGTAAGCATACGTTTACCTGCACCCATTAATTTACCCATAAGTCCGCCACTGCTACCACCCGATCCTGATGAGCCATCGCCGAAAATAGTTTCCATTGAAATACCGTCTTCCATCATCATTAAGCTGCCTGCTTCTGCAACAACAGTTTCTTTTGGATCCAATTCAATTTCTACAAATTGCATATCGTCTCCATATAGTTTGTAGTCTATTTCATGGTTATTCATAATCTTGCTCCTCCCAAATTGTTATTACCCAATTATACGATATGAAAGGTAAAAAGTTTCATTCTAAAAATTCAAAATTATTAAAGGTATTTACAAATAATTATCGAATGTATTATTAATGGAAACGTTTACATTTTAAAGTGAAAAGAGGGAATAGAATGAAGTTAACAAATTTTATTGATGGGAAATGGCAGGATGTTGGTAGAACGGAGTATACCCCAGTGTTTAATCCTGCGAATGGGGAACAACTTGCAGAGGTTAAGCTATCTACAATGGAAGATGTGAATATTGCAGTGGAAGCCGCAGTGAAAGCTCAAAAAAAATGGGCACTCGTTCCTGCGCCGAAACGTGCAGATTATTTATATGAGATTGGTAGAATAATGAAAGAAAAGAAAGAGCATCTAGCTCAAGTATTAACAAAAGAAATGGGAAAAGTGATTGAAGAGGGACGTGGAGAAGTACAAGAAGGTATTGATATGGCATTATATATGGCTGGAGAAGGTCGTCGTTTGTTTGGTGAGACTACTCCATCTGAACTTGCAGACAAGTTTGCGATGAGTGTCCGAGCACCTATTGGGGTAGTGGGACTCATTACTCCTTGGAACTTTCCGGTTGCCATTGCTACTTGGAAATCATTCCCTGCTATTGTTGCTGGAAATGCATTCATTTGGAAACCGGCAACGGAAACTCCTATGATGGCATATGAAATGGCTAAAATCTTTGAGGAAGCTGGTTTACCACCTGGAGTTGCTAATGTTGTTTTTGGATCAGGTTCTCAAGTAGGTACTGCAATGATTGAGCATCCGGAAGTGAAAGTTATTTCATTTACTGGTTCTACAGAAACGGGGAGTAAAGTCGCTGAGCTCGGTGGTCGTCACCTAAAAAAAGTTTCCCTCGAAATGGGTGGGAAAAATGCAGTAATCGTCATGGAGGATGCAGATCTTTCATTAGCAGTGGAAGGTATTTTATGGAGTGCCTTTGGAACTGCAGGACAAAGATGTACGGCATGTAGCAGAGTTATTGTGCATAAAGATGTAAGAGAAGACTTAGAGAAAATGCTTCTCAAACAAATGGAAAAACTAACGATTGGCGATGGATTAGATGAAACGGTCAAAATCGGCCCAGTTATTAATAAAAATGCTCTGGAGAAAATCCATTCCTATACAAAAATAGGACAAGAGGAAGGGGCGACTCTCTTAACGGGAGGAACAATTTTAAATGAGGCAGAGCTAGCAAAGGGGAATTATTATGCTCCTACTCTTTTTACTAACGTGACACCGAATATGCGAATAGCGCAGGAGGAAATATTTGGTCCAGTAGTTTCCTTGATAGAAGTGAATTCACTAGAGGAAGCAATTAAAGTAAATAATGGAGTGAAGTTTGGACTATCCAGCTCCATCTATTCAAGAGATGTCAATAAAGTATTCCATGCACAGCGTGATTTGGATACTGGGATAGTTTACGTTAACGCAGGAACAACTGGAGCAGAAATCCACTTGCCTTTTGGAGGAACAAAAGGGACTGGGAATGGCCATCGGGACTCAGGGGTAGCAGCATTAGATGTGTATACAGAATGGAAGAGCATATATATAGATTACAGTGGGAAATTACAGCGTGCACAAATAGACACTCAAGTAATAGGGGGATGATTACATGATAGTTGCTGTATTAGGTGCAGGGTTAATGGGAAAGGAAGCAGCTCGTGATTTAGTATTAAGCCCGAATGTGGAAAAGGTTTTATTATGTGATTTAGATGTGGGACAGGCAAAAATGTTTAAGGAAAGATTGCAAAATTCCAAAATTGAAGTATTAAGACTTGATGCAAACGAGGACGATAGTATACGAAAAATAATGAAGGAAGCGGATGTAGTAATAAACGCATTATTTTATACGTTCAATGAAAAAATAGCTAAGCTTGCTGTAGAAGTAGGGGTACATTCTATCGATTTAGGTGGGCATATTGGAGGGGCGACAGATAACGTCTTAATACTTCATGAAAAGGCAAAAGCAAAAGGAATTACGCTAATACCTGATTTAGGTGTTGCTCCAGGAATGATCAATATTTTGGCTGGATATGGTGCTTCCAAACTCGATGAGGTAAATACTATTCGATTGTATGTCGGAGGAATTCCAGTTGAACCTGAGGGTATCTTTGGCTACAATATCGTCTTCTCATTGGAAGGAGTTTTCGATCATTATACAGATGCTTCACACGTTATAAGAGAAGGAAAACTTCAGGAAGTTCCATCTCTTACAGAAGTAGAACCGATTACCTTTGAGGACTATGGTGAACTAGAGGCATTCCATACAGCTGGTGGCACTTCAACTTTAGCAAAATCATTTCCGAATGTAGATACGCTTGAATATAAGACAATTCGATACAAGGGGCATGCAGACAAATTCAAACTGCTAGTAGATTTAGGGTTAACGAACAAAAAAACAGTCGTCAATGTAAACGGCAATATGGTAAGAGCACGAGATGTATTGAAGGAAGTCCTAACCCCACAGTTATTACTTGGGGATAAAGAGGATGCAGTATTGCTGCGAGTAATTGTTGAAGGTTTAAAAGATGGAACCCTTACCAATTTCACGTACGAAATGGCGACTAAAAAAGATTCCCTTTCAGGTGAAACCGCAATGGCTCGAGCAACAGCCAATACTATTTCAGTTGTTGCACAAATGATTGGAAATGGAGTTGTTAAAAATCGAGGAGTATATCCTCCTGAGCTAATCGTTCCTGGAGAATTATATATCCGAGAAATGGCAGCAAGAGGCGTAGAAATAAGAGAATCCATTACTAGAGGTGAGTAAATATGAACTTTGACTTCTCAGAAGAACAAGTGCTGTTGCGCAAAACGGTTCGTCAATTTGTAGATAATGAAATAATTCCTCATATTGCAAAATGGGAAACAGATGGCGCATTTGATCCTGCCATATGGAAAAGACTTGCAGATCTTGGTTTGATGGGTGTATGTATACCTGAAAAGTATGGTGGAAGTGGAATGGATTATAATTCACTTGCTATAGTTTGTGAGGAATTGGAGCGCGGTGATACGGCTTTTCGGACAGCTGTTTCGGTTCATACTGGTTTAAACTCTATGACTTTAATGCAGTGGGGATCAGAAGAACAGAAGCAAAAATATTTAATACCACAGGCTACTGGTGAAAAGATTGGAGCATTTGGCTTAACAGAACCAGGTGCTGGTTCGGATGTAGCTTCAATGTCTACAGTAGCAGTGCAAGATGGTGACGACTATATTTTAAATGGTCAGAAAACATGGATCTCACTATGCGATGTGGCCGATCATTTCATCGTATTTGCTTATACGGATAAATCCAAGAAGCATCATGGAATCAGTGCATTTATCGTGGAACGTACGCTAGATGGCTTTTCATCTAAAGCCATTAAAGGTAAATATGGCATTAAGTCAGGAAATACAGGAGAAATATTTTTTGATAATATGCGCGTGCCAAAGGGGAATCTTCTCGGAAAAGAAGGAGAAGGGTTCAAAATTGCCATGTCTGCCTTGGATAATGGTCGATTCACTGTAGCAGCAGGAGCAGTTGGGTTATCGCTAGCCTGCCTGGAAGCAAGCGTAAAATATAGCAGAGAGCGTCAAACATTTGGTAAAGAGATTGGCCGCCATCAGCTTGTTCAACAAATGATTGCCAAAATGGAAGCTGGACTCCAAATGAGCCGTCTCCTTGTATACCGTGTAGGCGAACTAAAAAACAAAGGTGTCCGAAATACAAGAGAAACATCGCTAGCAAAATGGCAAGCATGTGATTTTGCCAATAAAGCTGCAGATGATGCGGTACAAGTTTATGGTGCCTATGGATATTCAGATGAATACCCAGTAGCAAGATACTTGAGAAACTCAAAAGCCCCAGTTATATATGAAGGAACGCGAGAGATTCATACGATTATGCAAGCAGAATATGTTCTCGGTTACCGAGAAGATAAAGCACTCAGTAATATGCTACCGACATGGCCATTTGATGAATAATTATTAGATAATCGGATAAGTCGCTTTCAAGCGAAACAATCGTCAACTAAAAACGCAAGAATGTTGTTTACCACTCGTGGATAACATTCTTGCGTTTTGCTTTGCAAATGATTGAGCATGGCCGGGAACATCTAAATCCTTGATTACCTCAAGTATGCTCCATACCTAATTAGGTGAAAATTAAAGTAGCTGTACATAGAGAGGTATATTTTCGAATGTTATTAAGATGAAGATCTTTTTAGTTACCTACTTTCAGAATTTTCTTTCTGCAGGTGTAACTAATTCATTTTTAAAATGTCTAATGAGTTAACAAAGAAAAAAGGAAGGGTGATCCATATTGAAAAGGAAGATTGTTTCAATAGCTGCTATAGGGTTGGTTGTAAGTTTAGCTAGTTTATTTTATTTCACCAAATTATCGGTGACAGCTCAATCAGTTGTATTATCTGGCCAGGTTTTTAAAGCATCTTTTTCTTCCGCTCTTGGTAAAGATGCATTGAAAACTGGAGATGTGTATGTGGAGGACCAGCAAGGTAAGAAGGTGGATGCAAAATATTCACTCACTTCAAATGGCAAGTCTTTAGAAATTGATGGCTTGGATGAGGGCTCATATACTTTGCATGTGAAAGATAAACTTGGAATAACAAAAACTGATTTTCCTTTTCGAATATATAAAGAGCTACCAACCGTTCAATCGCAAGAGGAGCTAAAAGCCCATTTTAAAATGGTAAGTAAGTTCCAAAATATCCCACGTGAAGAAATTGCAGTAATGGAGGATTCGGCAACCGAAGAATCTTCGGATGCGAAGAGTAGCAGTGATTATTCTTCAACGAACAATCAGGTTGAGGGAGTAGATGAAGCAGATATAGTAAAAACAAACGGTACTCATATATTCTCAATAACGGAAAATAACATTGCTATCGTCAATATAGAAGATCCAAAGAAAATGAAAGAGGAAACTAAAATTCGTTTAGAGAGCGATTATTATCCAATGAAGCTATTCCTAACCGATGAAACGCTAATTGTTTTGGCTCAAAAGAATTCTATTCAGGCATTACCATATGAACAAAGTACCGAAGATATAGCACGTATGTCTATGCCAATGGATTCAATGACGACAGCGTTGTTTTATGATATTTCCAATCCATCCGCCCCGATATTACAAAGAGAGGTCGGTACGGAAGGGCATATGTCCGGAACTAGGCTAACCGATGGTACACTCTATTATGTAACAAATGTCTACCCAAATTTTTGGATAATGGAAGAACAAAAAAATACAGAGTTGCGTCCGTACATCTATGATTCTGAAAAAGGAGATACTGTGCAGCCTTTACCTTACAAGGATCTCTCCATCTTACCAAATTCTAAAGAAGCGACTTACAGTATAATCACAGCATTAGACATCTCTAATCCTAAGAAAAATGAAGTAATAACAAAAGGATATCTGGGTGGAAGTGAGCAGTTGTATATGTCGAAGGATAATCTATTTTTAACAACAAGTATTTATGAAGATGATGCTACTAACAATAAAATGCTTTGGAATCCAGGCTCTATGGATACGGAAGTATTCAAATTTACGCTAGATAAGACAACGATACAATTTGTAGCCTCTAGTCGGTTAAAGGGGCATATCCTAAACCAATTTTCCATGGATGAGTACAATGGTTACTTCCGCGCAGTAACAACTAAGGGTAATAATGGGGATGAAAAGGAAGTATCTGAAAACAACTTATTTATATTAAATGAAGGAATGAACTTGGTTGGCTCACTCACTGGCCTTGCAAAGGATGAAAGAATTTATTCTGCAAGATTCATGGGTGATAAAGCTTATATGGTTACTTTCAAAGAAACAGACCCCCTATTCGTAATAGATGTTGCTACTCCTACTTCACCGAAAGTGTTAGGCGAATTAAAGATTCCAGGCTTTAGTAACTATTTGCATCCATTGGATGAAAACCATCTTATTGGATTCGGCTATGAAACAAGAATAGATACACAAAGTGGTGGAAAAGAGCCACTAATCGTGACAGAAGGTATGAAAATTTCCTTGTTTGATGTAAGTGACTTAGCAAATCCAAAAGAAAAAGATACAGAAGTGATAGGTGATCAGGGCACATATTCGCCAATACAATATGATCATCATGCGCTTTTTGAACATCAGAAGAATAACTTATATGGATTCCCTGTTTCTATCTACGAAAAACTTTCAGGACAGGAGTATTCTAATTTCAAACAGGATGGAGCATTAATCTATGAAATAACACCAGAAAATGGCATTGAACGAAAGGGAGACTTACTTCGTCCAGAAGTTTCAGGTCAAATGTATGAGGATTGGGAAAGTTCAATCCAACGAATTGTTTATGCAGGAGACACAATTTATACAATTGCGATGAAAGAAATTAAAAGCTATAATATGAATACTTATAAACAAACTGGATTAGTAAAGTACTGAAAGTGGCTACTATAGTCACTTTCTTTATTTTTTTATTAAGTCAATTTCATAATCAGTTTAAAACCTACTTTATTATGGTATGAAAGTGAAACTTACATCAGTATTTGTTTTTTCACAGTTGGTTCTATAAGATTAGCTTAAATGGAAGAAAGAAGGTGTTTCTCATTGGCTGCGGATTATGAATTGGTAGTGGAAAGCTGTTTACTTGCGGGGCGTTTAATGATGGAAAGTGGTGCTGAAACGTATCGAGCAGAAGATACGATGGACCGCATGGCTATTTCACAGGAACTTACCCAATCTCAAAGTTTTGTCACTCCAACTGGAATCATTTTTAGTGGAAATAAAAACCTTCCAACAAGATTAGTACGAATAAATGCAAGAACAACTGATTTGGGGAAGATAGCCTCTGTAAATAATATATCTAGAAAATTAGCTTTTGGGGACATTACGATTGAAGAGGCATATAGTGAGCTCAAACAGATTGAGGATGAACATGAAACCTATCCTTTTTGGATTCAAATAGTTGCAGCAGCGATTGCTTCAGGTGCGTTTCTCTTATTGTTCTCAGGGAAATTACTCGATGTACCAACTGCCCTAATTGCTGGAGGTATAGGTTATGCGGTATCAGATCGTTTAGAGGTAAGGACGAGAGTAAAATTTTTCGCAGAGTTTTTTGCAGCATTCATCGTAACAGTCATAGCAACCATATCTGTTGCTAGTGGCTTAGGTAGTGAATTAGATAAAATTATTATTGGTTCGGTTATGCCACTTGTTCCTGGTCTACTAATCACAAATGCGGTTCGAGATTTAATGGCAGGTAGTTTCGTGTCAGGTCTATCAAAGGGAGCGGAAGCCTTTCTAACAGCGTTTGCAATTGGAGCAGGTGTCGCGCTAGTACTATCACTGTAGGGAGGATTCGTATTGATATATGTAGCTCAAGGTATTTTAAGTTTTATCGCTGCCGCTGCCTTCGGTATAGTATTTAATGCACCTAAAAAGTCATTGTTTTACTGTGGAATAGTGGGAACGACAGGTTGGATTGTTTATATGTATGTTAACCAAATGAATCAGGATCAGGTTAGCGCTTCATTTGCGGGAGCTTTTACCGTTGCATTCGTATCACATATAATGTCTAAAAAATTTAAAATGCCGATGATTATATTTAGTGTTGCAGGGATCATTCCGCTAGTTCCTGGAGGCACTGCCTATAATGCCATGAGAAGTGTTGTGGAGAAGAATTATCCATTAGCTCTCGAATATGCTTCTCTAGCCTTACTAATTTCGGGGTCCATTGCAATGGGCTTAGTATTTGCGGAAATAATTACTCAGCTTTGGACAAAAGCAATTGTTAAACTAAAAACAAAACCGTGAACAAAGAGAATTTTTCTTTGTAGTTTCAAGATAATAAAGTTGTTGAAAAATGTAAGTCATGTTATTCAACAATCGGGCCATTTTGTTTAAATGGCAGCAACTTAAACTGTTGCTTTCCGTTTCGGCGCACGCTTTCCACGGGCACGGCTTCAGCCTCCTCGTCGCGAAAAGCACGCTCCTGTGGGGTCTTCAGCTCGCGCTGGTCCCGCAGGAGTCGGCGCCTACACTTCAGGCAACGGCAAGTACTATATATAAAGCATCCATTCATCAAACTTGCCATGATATTGAGTTACTCGACACATGTGGCAGCAGAGTGATGCCGCAAACGTTTGTCAATTCCTCTGTTGATTTATCGACTGGAATATTCTGCGGAGTCTACGACATCACAAGCAAGTCGCCGGCCACGAGCGAATGAAATAATGAAAGAAACTCCCAAACCCAATAAATTAAAGGGTTTTTGGAGTTTCTTTTTTAGAAGTCAACCCTGCACAGGGGTGGTCTTCATTTCATAGATATTTTGGAGCGTAAGGATGTGCTTTGTCTTCTCGTCATCATCCTCTGTGTGGAGGTACGACTCCACAAGCCTGTACCCGAATACGAGAAGGATCATCTCATAGATGCAATTATCAGTTATATGGGATACATCCACATACTCCGAAAATCCTTTATAATACGCAGGGACGCACCGGTGGTAGTATTCGACCATGTGATTGATATCCGATTCATCCGCAATCAGGCTTGCTAGATCCTCTCCCAAGTAACCCCACCCGGAGGTGTCCCAATCAATGAGCGCGATTTTCCCGTCGGCATAGATCAGGTTGGTCACCCAGAAGTCCCTGTGGCAAAGCACGAGGGGCAGTCTCTCTATGCGGGCTAGTATCTCGTCTGCGTGCTTATCGATGTCGATGAGCATTTGCCGTAAGTGCTGCGGCAATTCGCAGTCTTCCGAGCGTATATAATTGTAAACGACCGGCCATGACCGGTAATGCAGATACGTATTTTTCATGAGATCTGTATGGCTTAGGTTGTTCAGTCTCTGCAATACAGCGGGCTGCTCCATATACAGTTTACCTTGATAGCGTCCTAACTCCAGCGCAGCCTGTTCATACATGTCACCGGTCAAGTCTAAACCGGTTACGCCATCGATATATTCCAGCCACAGTTGAAATTCATTTTCATCGGCATTAATCTCGGCGTGATAACATGTCGGCCAGCGGAAGGCATCCGAGAACGTCGCTCCCAAGTCGGACGCATATAGATCATATTCCCGTCGCCATGAACTTGGATCGCCGTAACGCTCCCATTTCTTCTGGATTTTTAGCACGATACGGTATGGCAATTTTTCACCATCCGCGGTTTCGGCGAACCCCTTTGTTAGGTACACATTTCCCACCGTTCCGCCCTGTAGTTGCGTGGTTTGGCAGTCGGCATAAGTGATATCCTTCTTGAACTGTCTGCTTAATGCATAGATCAGCGTTTCGAATTTAATAATCATTTCTTCCATCCCCCGTATCTCTTCGTTTACTCTGCGTATCTATTCTTTTATTTCGAGCCCTCTTGTCGATGGGGTAGCTCTTTTTGCCTTGGACATACTTGTTCTCATGCTGCTGGGCAACATATTGCTTCCACCGTTCAAGTGGCAACGAACCATCAGCAAGTGCGGCAAGAACGGCACAGCCTGGCTCGGTCTGATGACGGCAATTCTTATATCGGCATTGTTGGAACCATTCCTCCACATCGGTAAAGCTTGCGCGTATACCTTCATCAGCATCAAATAGCCCAAGCTCACGCATACCCGGCGTATCGATGATCATAGTACCGGAGGGGAGCATGAACAGCTGACGGTGAGTTGTTGTATGTCGCCCTCGGCTGTCATCCTCTCGGATTACCTGAACCTTCATTACGTCCTGTTCCATCAACGCATTGAGCAGAGAGGATTTACCGACGCCGGACATGCCGAGAAAGATGATTGTTTTACCATGCATCAAGTAGGGAGTGAGTTCATTAAGACCTGCACCTGTATGACTGCAGATTGCGTGAACAGGAACATCAGGGATGCTTTGTGTAACTTCTGTCAGCGCGAAATTGTAGTCTTCCACGAGATCAGCCTTGGTCAGAATGACGACCGGCTGGCCACCGCTCTGCCTGACTTGTGTCAGGTACCGTACGATACGGGAGACACTGAAATCCCAATTCAGAGAAGTGAGAATGAATACATAGTCAAAGTTGGTTGCAACGACCTGTTCCCTTATGGTTTTAGCATAGCCTGCAGCATGCCCTGAGTAATCCGCACGAGAGAATTTAGAGCGTCGGGGCAGAACAGTAACGATGAGAGAATCTCCGTTTTCGTTGTAGTGCAGCAAGACAAAGTCACCGACACACGGAAAGTCTACACGTGTTTCCGCGCTGTGATAGAACGTTCCTTTGAGTATTGCCGTTACTTCACCGTGCTCGGTCACTACAGTGAAGCGCTTGCGCTGAAGTTCCATCACCCTGCCGGGCAATAATCCGTAGGGAATTGCTTCTATTTCTTTGTAGCCATAGGTTTTTAAATCAATCATGGTTTTTGTTAGCTCCTTTAATATTGTTTTTTGGACGCAAAAATGCCACGGACAAGCAGCCTCTAAAGAAGCTACTGTCGCGCGGCATCAGGACGCAAAAAAGATACGATCTTCATCGTATCTCGCAAACAGCAATATTCACGAAAGGTTACTTTGGAAGGCATGCCAAATAATACGGGCGTTTTCCCGTTTTTTTGCGTATGCCTACTATTCAGTTTTAAGACCAAACCACCATATAAGTAGTTGCCATTAAAAACATCTCCCTTCGTGTCAGGAACTTGCTTATTGCTAAGCTATCTATAGAATAACTTATTTTGGAAAAAAAACAATACCTGACAGTGCAGATTGTGTCAGCTTATTTCATCAAGCATGTCTTTGATAAAGAACTTGTGAGTATCACAAGTCAGCGTGGGAGCCTCCTCAAAGTTGTTTGAAGGAAACAAAGTAAATGACGACCTGTTCTTCGAACGACTCAGCGTAATGAAAGACCGTCAGAAGCTCTTATTCTATTGAATCAGTTGGTACAGAACAAGTTTACTTAAGCATTTAGGATAGGAATGTATGATGGATGAATTACCAATAGATACTCTCTGTTCTACATAAGGGCGCTATTGTTGTGTAACCTTTAGATTTAAATGACTTTATTGTTTTATTTTTGGTATACATATGTGTAATCGTATTACTAATAGTGTTTTCTATTCACTAAGTCGGCTGTGATAGTGTCTTTAAATGTCTCTGCGAGGAGTAAATGTAGGAGTATATGTTTTCGCAGCGACGAGGAGGCTGAAGCCAATCCCGCGGGAAGTGTTCGTTTGAAGCGCAAATTATAGCGCCATTACAATTTTTTAAAATAATCAAAAACTAGTATCGCAGGACACTTTTGTATATTTTCTTTGAAAAAGAGGCTGCCCATAGGGACAGCCTCCATAAACATTACGTATTTTTACAGCATTTCCTCTACTTCTTCAGCGGAAATTGGTAGGCTCACGTAATAGCCTTGAACCGCATCGCACCCTACACGTTTAAGTAACTCAAACTGTTCCGCAGTTTCTACGCCTTCAGCGACTACTTGAAGATCCAGTGATTGTCCAAATTGCACTAAACCTTGAACAAGTTTCTCAAGTTTTTCATGTTGAGTAACAGAAGATATGAATGATTTATCTATCTTCAATTTACCTATTGGAAGCATTTGCAAATAGCGTAAAGAGGCGTAACCTGTTCCGAAATCATCTAACACAAAAACAATGCCATCTTGCTGTAGCTTTTGGATTTGTTTAACGATTGCTTTTTCTGCCTCCGCTTCGAGTGCAAATTTCTCGGTGAACTCTATTTGGATTAGCTCTGGAGAACAATTATACTTTTCTAGCACTTTTCGAATGGTCTTCACCATATTTTTGTCTCTAAACTCACGAATAGAAGAGTTGAAGCTAACTTTGATAGGTATTCCTTTTCGTTGCCAAATAGCAGCTTGTTCACAAGACTTTTCAAGCATAAACTGACCAATTTCATTTATCAGTCCTGTCTCTTCTGCAATTGGAATAAGTTCTTCAGGAGATACAGTACCTAGTACACTATCTTCCCATCTTACTAATGACTCCACGGACGTTATAGCACCAGTTTTCACATCTTTTTGAGGCAAGAACATGACATGTAAATCATTACGATTCAAAGCTTCTAATAATCGTCTCTCAATTTGTACCTTGCGAGAAAGTTTTGAGTGGTCAGATTTGGAAAGGGTAGTAATCATACTGCCACCCTCTAGTTTTACTTTTTGAATCGTATTAGTAGTAGCTTTTAATAAATGGAGATAAGATTGCTGATCCTCTGGATATCTAGTAATGGCACCGCTTACAGTAATTTGAATAATTTTGCTATCTAAGTAAATTGGATTTTGCTTTAAATAATTTGTAAACCCTTGAATGTACCAATCACTCAATGGGGTGACTATAGCGAAATCATCTCTACCGGATCTTGCAATAATAGAATCCTCAAAATAGATTTTCAACCGTTTAGTAAACTCATTTAACATTTTTGTTTCTGTTTGATCATTAAAAATTTCTTTTAATGTATAAAATTGATCGATGCTAATGAAAACAAAGGAAAATGATTTTTTTTCATCGATATATTCATTCACTACTTCTTCTAAGCGATGTCTGCTTAACAAACCTGTTTCAGTGTCTACATATGCAATTTGTTCTAGTTTTGTTTGCATTAATTTCTTTTCAGTAATTTCCTCTTCCAATAATAAAAAGTATGGAGTATTATTCTGAGTATTGGATACTGGAATACCTAACAAATTAACCCAATAAGCAGTTCCATCTTTTGTGATTTTCTCAACGGCTCCTTGAAATACTTTTCCGTCTCGAAGCTTAGTAATAATTTGATTACCAATTGCTATATGCTCAGGAGTATCGGGGAGTAACTGCCAAAAAGATTTTCCGATAATTCGCTTAGGAGTCCATGCACTTTTTTTCAAAAATTTATCATTTGCATGCATGATTAGTCCTTCATGATCTATATATAGCAGCATGAAAGAATCGGATAATCCTTTTTTTATGAGTTGAAGCTCATGGAAAGAAGATAATTCCATTATGTTATTTGTATCTGATTTAATCTGAAATAATACGAAACGCATATCGTTCCAAGCGAAGGATTTTGCAACAATGGAAGTATTTATAGCTGTTTTATCTTTAGCATAAAGGATTACTGGACTTACCTCAAAGGGATCTTCTGTATGTAAAATCGTTTCCCAATTTGCGGTGAAATGCCCTAATGTATAGTCTGTAAAAAGTGGTATATCCGTGTCCTGTAAATCGTCGATAGTGTAGCCAAATTGTTTTTCCACCTCTTGACTCCACCAGACAATCTTACCTTCGTTATTTGTCATGAAACTAGGTGTTGGCAAGTGACTAAAAACAGTGTTACTTAAGTTTATAGATTCTTCTTTGAGAAACATATTCAAGCCCCCTTAAATAGTCTAATATTATTATATATAGTTTCTAAAAATTGGTCATTAGTATAATACCATATATTCATTGATATATAAATAGGTGGGTAAAAAGTACCTTTGAAAGTGGTGATAAAAAATGGAAGAAAGTGCATTTGCAAGGTCCAAAGGTATACTATTAATTGTTCTTGGATCTATTCTATGGGGTGCATCAGGACCAATGATGGAATGGGTTTTAAATAATACAAGCTTATCCGTTTCATTTTTCTTAACGGTTCGCTTAATAACAGCTGGAATATGTATATTGTTGTTTCTATTAATAACTGGTCAGCGAGTGTTTCTTATCTGGAAAGATATTAGTTGGCTTAAACAATTAGTAGTTTTCGGTGTACTAGGAATGTTGGGTGTACAATATACATTTGTTGCAGCAATTGAAGCGAGTAATGCATCAATCGCTACATTACTTCAATTTTTGGGACCAGTTTATATTATTTTATTTTTATCATGGAAGAACAAAATATTTCCACCAAAGTATCAGGTTATAGGTATTATCGGTACATTAATCGGTTTATTTTTATTATTAACGAATGCAAATGTGAGCATATTGTTAATAAGTAGGGAAGTGTTACTTTGGGGCTTGGCTGTGGGTATAGCATTTTCTATCTATACAGTGTATCCAGCTCGGCTGATGAAAGAATGGGGTGTCCTTGTTGTTGTCGGTTGGGGAATGTTAATAGGTGGGGTAGTACTGGCGTTCGTGACCCAAATATGGAAAACGGATGAGTGGGTCTATATTGCAGCATATCCTATAAGTATAATTGTAATAATAATTATATTGATAGGAACCATTGCATTTATATTATTTTTGTCGAGTATGAAATACATAACAGCAGTGGAAACAAGCATACTGTCCAGTATTGAGCCGTTAACTGCGATGATTATATCGGTATTCTGGTTCAATCAAATACTGGGGGCATGGCAATATATTGGGGTAGTTATAATGCTTCTATTTGTCACGTGGCTTTCTGTAGCAGGAGAAATTAAATGGATAAGTAAAAGAAAAGGATGACTTTCAAAATATTAAGTCATCTTTTTCTATGTCTTCAGAAGAGTTTGTGGCATAATAGATTTTACAAGAATTAATTCGAGTGTCGAAGAATCTAGGGGTGTTTCAATTTTGAGGACAATTTTTTCTTATTTATCTCCATATAAAATGTTAGTTATCGTCGCTTTATTGTTCATGTTAATAGAGCTTTCCGTTGAGCTAGTTCAACCATTGCTCATCGCGGTCATTATTGATGATGGAATTCTGGCAGGGGACCAACAAGCAATTATTCTTTGGGGTAGTATCATGCTTGGAATTTCCTTATTGGCATTTGTAGCAGGAATTATTAACACATTTATCGCCTCTCATATAGTACAAAGTTATGGGTTCGATATACGTCAAGCATTATTTAGGAAGGTGCAGGCTTTTACAATGGCCACTTTTTTAAAGTTTCCAACAGCGAGTTTAATCACTCGTTTAACTACTGATGTGACGATTACACAAAATCTTATTTTTATGGGATTACGTATTATGCTCCGTGCACCCTTGCTTGTTGTTGGTAGTATTATTATGTCCTTTATAGTGAACCCATATTTAGCTATGTTTCTAGTAATAGGCGCTCCTTTTTTAGTAGTATTTCTTTATATTATGAGCCGGAATGGTTTAAAACTATTTGGGGAAGTTCAAAAAAGGGTGGACCAGGTCACAAGAAAGATACAAGAAAATTTACAGGCGGTACGTTTAATAAAAGCGTATTTACGTGGTAATTTTGAATCAAGTCGTTTTGCAACTGTGGCTGCAAATCTGAAAATGGATAATGTAAAAGCTTTCCGAATCATGGAGTTAATATTACCTGTTTTGCTTTTTATTATGAATGCTAGCTTGTTAGCGGTACTTTGGTTTGGTGCTAAAGAAATTAGAACAGGAAATGTGGGACTAGGTGAGTTAGTAGCAATTATTAACTATGCGATGCGTATGACAGGAGCCTTTTCAATGTTTGCTTTCATTATTATTTTCTTCTCTAGAGCGAAAGCATCCTCTGAACGTATGGAAGAAGTCCTCCTTGTAGAAGAAGGGATTGAAGTTATTAATACTGACTCTGAAGAAGCAACTCCAAGAATAGGTGAAATTGAGTTTCAGCATGTGTCATTTCATTATCCTACGACTGATATACCCGTATTAAGAGACGTTTCCTTTAAGGTTAAACCTGGATCCAAGCTGGCGATTATGGGAGCAACTGGTTCTGGTAAATCGACTCTTCTCAATCTAATACCAAGGTTTTTCGATGCAACAGAAGGAACTATATTAATAGATGGAATCGATGTTAAAGAATGGCCCTTAAAAGAGTTAAGGAAAATAATTGGACTCGTTCCTCAACAATCTATTCTTTTTACTGGAAGTATAGAGGAAAACCTTGGCTGGGGGGATCAGGCTGCTACGGAAGAGTTATTAAGAGAAGCTGCCAATCAAGCGCAAATACATGATTCAATTGAACAATTCCCGGACCAATACAATACAAGAGTTGGTCAAAAGGGAGTCAATTTATCTGGTGGTCAAAAGCAGAGACTTTCCATTGCGCGTGCACTCGTTAGAAAACCAGAAATATTATTACTGGATGATAGCACCAGTGCATTAGATGTCTCGACAGAAAACGCATTATGGGAAGCTTTGGAGGAAGAAAATGCAACAATGCTTGTTATCACACAGAAAATCCGAACTGCAAAGGGTGCAGATTACATTTTATTATTAGAAGAAGGTCAAGTATCTGCCTATGGCACGCATGATGAATTGCTGAAGGACTCTTCTCTCTATAAAGCAATAGCTGAATCGCAAGCAGAGGGGGGAGAGCCTAATGAACTTCATTCGTAAACCTTTTGGTTATGAGCCTATTATTACTAAAGAAGATTTAAAAAGAAATCATAAAAAGAAAATCGATAAAGCTTCCGATTGGAAGGGAGTATTAAAGCAAATATGGAAGTTGGTCGATGAACAGCGATTTTTGTTAATAGTCGTTCTATTGATGGTAGTTGCTAGCTCTGCTTTAGCATTAGTTGGACCATATTTAATAGGAGTAATTGTAGATGAACATATTTCTCAAAATATCTTTGTCGGTCTTTCCAAAATTATTGGAGTATTACTCATCGTTTACTTGTTTTTCTCTCTCGCTACTTATTTGCAAAGTTATTGGATGATTGGTATTTCTCAACAAACAATTTATAGACTCCGTACAGGATTATTTGAGCATTTACAGAAGCTCCCAGTGTCCTTTTTTGATAAACGCCAGCACGGAGAGTTAATGAGTCGTATGACCAATGATATTGAAAACGTTAGCCAAACTTTAAACTCATCCCTTATCCAAGTGTTTTCAAGTATTTTAACTTTAGTCGGGACAACAGTCGTTATGCTTTTACTGAGTCCGCTGATGACTTTAGTGACGCTTATTATTGTGCCTTTCATGTATTTTGCTATGCGATGGATTACGAAAAGGACGTCTAAATTGTTCAAGGAGCAGCAAAAAGCTGTTGGTGAATTGAACGGAATGATTGAAGAAACGATTTCTGGTCAACGAATTGTTAAAGCCTTTTCGCAAGAAGGACGAATGCAAGAAGAGTTTGCTGTCAAAAGTGAACGGTTAAGACAAACAGGATTTTGGGCGTTAACGTATTCAGGTTTTATTCCAAAAGTGATGAACTTTTTGAATAATACTAGCTTTACGCTTGTTGCAGCTGCGGGTGGAGTATTGGCATATCATGGCTTTGTGACAATTGGAGAAATTGTTATTTTCTCGGAGTATGCAAGACAGTTTACACGGCCACTGAATGATTTAGCTAACCAATTTAATACGGTGCTTTCTGCAATTGCAGGTGCAGAACGTGTTTTTGCTATTATGGAGGAGCCTATTGAAGAGGATGATGCTATAGACAATGGAGATTATCAGCTACAGGGGAATGTGACTTTTGAAAATGTCACATTTTATTACAACAAAGAAGATAAGTCTCCGACGATTTCCGAAGTATCCTTCCATGTGGAGTCAGGAAAAACTGCTGCATTAGTTGGCGCAACAGGAGCAGGAAAAACTACTATTATGCAGTTACTTGCCCGTTTTTATGAAGTTAATAGTGGAAGTATATTAGTTGATGGTATTCCTATTGAAAAGTTGCCCCGACATACGCTACGAAGCCAAACAGCATTTGTTCTACAGGATCCATTTTTGTTCGAAATGACGGTAAGAGAAAATATTCGATACGGTAAATTAAATGCGACAGATGAAGAGGTGCTCCACGCAGCAAAAGAGGCTAATGCCCATGACTTCATCATGAAATTGCCAAATGGATACGATACTATTTTATCGGCTGATGGTGGGGAAATCAGTCAAGGACAAAAGCAGTTATTATCCATTGCTCGAGCACTTGTTGCAGATCCAGCGATACTGTTGTTAGATGAAGCAACATCTAGCATCGATACAGTAACAGAAATGAAAATTCAAGAGGCTCTTGAACGACTGATGGAAGGTAGAACAAGTTTTGTCATAGCACACCGATTAAATACTATACGACAGGCTGATTTAATATTCGTGATGGAAGCTGGAAGACTAGTGGAGTCCGGTCCACAGGAAGAGCTATTGCAAAAACGAGGTAGATATTATAGTATGTTAACGAATTCAAAGATTTAAGGAGAAATAAATGAATATATCTGTAATGGCTGTGTCCTTTCCGTTAGACCAGGAGACAATGGAAGAAATAAAGCAATTAATAGCTGAAGCAGAAACAGCTGATCAGGTGGATTATACAACACTACTAAGTGTGGTAGAGCTATCTGATTTTTACACAAAAGGTTTTTGCTTAATAGCTTATGATGACGATAGCGACCGATTAGTCGGAGTTTTAACCTCGATAGATCGAATAGCAACACTAGATTTTGAATGGAGTGGTGTTGTTCTACCTAGTGCTCGAAGATTGGGTACAGGAGAACGACTAGTAAAAGAATTAGGTAGGAATCTAGAAATAAGAGGAGCTGCTACGGATTTCGCTCTAATTCCAGACAGCTCTGTAGCAGGTCAGGAGCTTCTTCACAAATTTGGTTATACTTTTGATTTTCAAGAGAGAACGATGGCAGCTGAAGCAGTAATAGAAGAATTAGATAGTAAAGTGGAAGTTTCGCGATATACTAATGAGGAGTCAGAAGTGGTTCGGGTATTAGTAAATGCATTTGGCGACAATGAAGAAGAAGCTAAAGCATTAATCGACTTTAATACGCAAACACCAAATCGCCAATTGATGATTGCTAAATTATGTGACGAATTAGTAGGGACGTTTACTCTAGTTGAAGACGGTGACAAGCTATGGGTCACAGGTCTCGCTGTCCATGAAAATGCACGCGGTAAAGGTGTGGCAACCAACTTATTAAACTGGGCTAAGTGCGAAGCCAATCTTATGGGAAAAGCGTCCGTCTATTTGGATGTAGAAACAGACAATGATCAGGCTCTTTCCATTTATAAAAAAGTAGGATTTACCACAGAGAGTAACACCCATTTCTACAAAAAGAGTTAACCTATAAGAGAACAGCGAGCAAATTGTGTGTTGATTTGTTCGCTGTTTTTTTGTTTCATCAAGATAAGTGCAACAAATAAAGGAGAAGGTATTTGTTCTATAGAATATAAAAACAAGGAGGGAAGTAAATGTTTATAGTTAAAGTTGAAGAGGCAATTTACAAAGATGATAAGTGGTTATTAATAAGAAGGAGTGAAAAAGAAGAGCACGCAGGAGGATTATCCCTTGTTGGAGGTAAGGTAGAAAAAGACTTGATAACATCAAATTAGAAGAAGCTCTAAAAAGAGAAATTACAGAAGAGGTAGACGTAGAGGTTTCAAATCTTAGGTATGTTAATAATTCTTTATTTGAAACGGATACTGGCTAGATATTGTTTTTCTTTGTGAGTATCAATCTGGCGAGCCCTATGCTAAATGTATAGATGAAGTAAATGATGTCTTTTGGATGACGACACATCAAATTCAAGAGGACGCAGATATACCAGTTACCTAAAAGAAAATATTATGTTAGCGGAAAAAGTTCTACTGCGAAACCAATAAAAGGAGATAAAGAATTTTAACTACTATAGGACTTGTAAGGCATGGTATTACGGATTGGAATGTACTCGGTAGATCACAAGGTATATCAGATATTCCCTTAAATAATCTGGGAAAGCAACAGGCGAGTGCATTAGCAAATAGATTTGTATTAGAAGAGGGGTGGGATGTTATTGTGACCAGTGATTTAGCACGTGCTAAAGAAACAGGACAAATAATCGCTGCTAAACTAAATCTATCTATCAATGTATTTGATAAAAGAATACGAGAAATAAATTGCGGAGAAATTGAAGGTACAACTGAAGAAGAAAGATTGAAAAAGTGGGGAAGTAACTGGAGAGAATTAGACCTAGGAATGGAAAAGTTCGACGATGTATCTGATAGAGGATATGAATTTATAGCAGAACTAGCTAATACATATAGTGACAAACGAGTATTGGTAGTTAGCCAAGGAGCATTAATAGGACTTACTTTGCAAAGGCTGCTACCTGAGCGGTTCCAAAAAACACAATTAGATAATACCTCAATAACTATTCTAAATATTAAACAGGGTGTCTGGAATTGTTCTATCTATAACTGTACTAAGCATTTAGATTGAAATTTTAGTAATGTATAATAGAGCCCAAATAATAATGAAATTGTAGGTGATAAAATGTCCTTAAAAAGAATTGCACTTCAACGGGATCTCATTCCATCGTATAGTCAGTATCCATTCTCCATTCCTTCTATTAGAAATCTATATCAACTAGATTTACACAATAATGTTACTTTTTTCGTTGGAGAAAATGGATCGGGAAAATCTACTTTGTTAGAAGCAATTGCAGATAAATGCGAATTTAATACAGCAGGAGGGGGAAGGAATAACTATTATGACGTAGACGCATCAGAATCAGCACTAGGAGATTATATCAGGCTGTCATGGCTTCCAAAAGTAGCAAATGGTTTTTTTCTTCGTGCGGAATCATTTTATAATTTCGCTTCTCATATCGATACAATGGGAACAGGACCGTACGGTGGAAAATCCTTGCATCATCAATCACATGGAGAGGCATTTTTCTCCCTTTTTTCTAATAGGTTTAGAGGCAGAGGTATTTATTTGCTGGATGAGCCAGAGGCGGCTTTATCGCCAGCGCGACAACTAGCGTTTCTAAGAATTCTACATGATTTAGTTCAAGAAGATGATAGTCAATTCATTATCGCCACACACTCACCAATTCTATTAGGCTACCCCAATGCAAACATTCTTAGTTTTGACCAAGAGGAAATCAAAGAGATAGAATATGAGGAAACAGACCATTTTCAAATAACCAAATACTTTTTACAAAATAGAGAAAAATTTTTACAAGATATTTTAGAAGAGGAATAAAAACCTGCTGGACTGTGCTTTCTTATATAGAAAGTAAAGAGGTATAATATAGTTAATAATAGTACAAGGAGGTAGGCTTTATGAAAATTTATGCCCATAGAGGTTCTTCAGGTACGCATCCAGAAAATACAATTGCTGCTTTTAAAGCAGCGGCAAAATTACCTGTTCATGGTGTGGAATTTGATGTTCATATGACGAAAGATCATGAATTGGTTGTTATACATGATGAAACCATCAATCGCACATCGAATGGATCAGGTTTTATTAAAGATTTGACGTTAGCTGAATTGAAAAAATTTGACTTTGGTTCTTGGTATTCCCCTAAGTTTAAACAAGAAACAATCCCAACGCTAAGAGAAGTGTTATATGTATTTAAAGATACACATCATCACCTTAATATAGAGTTAAAATCTGATGTATTTCCATATGAAGGTATGGAACAGGCGGTACTGCAAATGTTAAATGATTATCGGTTAGAAGCACGTGTCGTTATATCTTCATTTAACCATGAGATGGTAAGAAACTTTAAACAATTGGCTCCCTCAATAGAAACAGCTGTCCTCTTTATGGAAGTGATGATAGAGCCGCACATATATGCAGAAAAAGTAGGAGCAGATGCACTGCATGCATTTTTCCCAACAGTCCTTAGACCGATGGGTGTGGAGGCGATTGCGAGCGGCAAA
Organism: Psychrobacillus sp. FSL K6-2365; assembly: GCF_038003165.1. Lineage (NCBI taxonomy): Bacteria > Bacillati > Bacillota > Bacilli > Caryophanales > Bacillaceae > Psychrobacillus > Psychrobacillus sp. FSL K6-2365. Next base: position 663,446 of record NZ_JBBOOO010000001.1, read on the forward strand.
AATGTTCGTGTTTTTACTGTAAATGAAGAGAAATATACTGATTTGCTAAAACAAGTTGGAGTAGATGCCATTTTCACAGATTATCCAGAGAGAATGTGGAAATACCTTCAATCATAAGGAAATGGACTACGGACAAAAGCGTAGTCCATTTTTATTTTGACTTAAAAAATCAGCAACAACTATATATTTACTTAGGAACTCAACGACACATACTGAAAACCCATGCGTATTGGGCTGCAGCGCATATCTCTAAAGCAGTAAACTATCTTTACTTCTTCATCAATAAATACATAAAGTAAGGAGCACCTATTAAAGCCACTACTACTCCAGCAGGGATTCCATTTGGTTCGATAAGGTTGCGACCGATTGTATCAGCAAAAAGTAAAAGCCAACCACCGATTAGGATAGAAATAGGTATGAATAATTGATGACGCGGCCCTACTAAAGATTTAGCAATATGAGGAGCCATTAAGCCTATAAAAGCAATTCCCCCAGTTACAGATACAGCAGATGCTGCAAGAGCAACAGCGGCTAATAAAAGAATAATTCGCTGCTTCTCAATTGCAACCCCTACACCAATCGCAACGGGTTCATTTAAATTGAGTAGATTTAACTTATTTGCTTTATATAACGTAAACGGGATAAGAACAATTAACCAAGGTAAAAGAGCCAAGATAAATGGCCAGTCTGCTCCCCAAATATTTCCTGCCATCCAATTAGCGATGAAATCTACCTTTTGACGATCAGCTGATGAGATAAAGACAATCATCAAGCCTGAAAGAGCCATTGAGAATCCAACACCTACTAATATTAATCGAACTGGCTGCAAACCCGTTCCACGGTTGTACGAAAGGATATAGATAAAAAATGCAGTAATTAAAGCACCAACAAATGCCACTAGTGGTAGTAGGTATATAAAAGAACCAGGTTGAATCGGTATAAATAAGAAGAAAATTGAAACTGCCACTCCTGCTCCAGCGTTAATCCCAATAATACCGGGATCTGCTAAATCATTGCGTGTAATACTTTGCAAAATAGCACCGGATAACGCTAATGCCATACCAGCAAGAATAGTAATAATAATTCTAGGTAAACGAACTGAGAACAAAACAAATTCCTCTTTAAATGTTCCTTGCCCTAAAAAAGTTGGTAAAAGACGATTAAAGGAAAGAGTGGAATATCCAATTCCTGCACTAATAAAAGCAGTAATAATGATTAAGGATAGTAAGACGATAAAAAGTATACGTTGCTTTTTTACTAGCTGGCGATGAATCATTGAAAAACTCGCCCTCCTTTACGAACGACCACTAAAAAGAAAGGTAATCCCATAATAGCTATGATTGCAGCAACTGGTGTCTCATATGGAATATTAATAGTTCTTCCAATTGTATCAGCAAGTAGCATCAGGATAGCTCCTGCAATAATAGACATTGGAATTATTAGTCGATAATCTGTTCCAACTATTGCTCGAACAATATGAGGGACCATCAAACCTACAAATGCCATATTTCCAACAAGTGCGACTGAAGCGCCGGCAAGAAATATAACTACTACAAATAAAATCGTTTTTGTTTGAATAGTTTTTTGTCCAAGTCCAACGGCAACTTCTTCGTTTAAACTTAAAATAGTTAACTGTCTAGATAATAAAAGAGCCACAACGATTCCTATCCCGATAAAAGGAGTAATCATCTGGAGTTGACTCCAGGAGGTTCCTATTAATCCTCCGGCTGTCCACATAGAGACGTCTTTGGAAATTTCAAAATAGATACCTACGCCATCAGCAATCGCATACAAAAAGGCGGAGACCGCAGCACCTGCAAGAACTATTCGTAATGGAGAAAAGCCGCCTTTTTTCACTGCTCCAATACCAAATACCATTACTGCACCAACTGCTGCACCGATAAAACATGCAATAGTAATTCCAAAGTAGTTTATCCCCGGAATTAACGCAAGGCTAATAGCAAGTGCTGCGTTTGCTCCAGAAGTTAAACCTAATAATCCAGGGTCAGCAAGTGGATTACGGGTAACACCTTGCATAATCGCACCAGACACAGCTAAGGCGGCACCAACCAACATAGCGGCAACTTCTCTAGGAAGTCTTAGCTCTCTTAAAATATTGATAGAATCGCTTTTTATATGAGTAAATAATGCTTGCCATACATCCTGTATGGATGTAGAAGCCGCACCATAAACCATTGAAATGGAGAACATTGCTATCAACAAAATAAGTCCAATAACAAATTTTAAACTGAAATGAATAGAGGTTTTCATTATATTATCCTTTCTACAAAAATAGTGGAGGAATCCCATAAGAATTCCTCCACTATTATTACTTACTGTTTTAAAAAGCTGTCTTTAAAGAACTCCAATTGATAATCTAACGATATTGGATCATTAAAGTAAAACTCTTCTGCATTTGCTTCAAACAGTTGTCCATTTTGAACAGCGGGAATATTTTTAAAAACGTCTGTCTCTTGGAATGAGTTATCTTGATCTGCTACTTTACTAAATATGACATAGTCACCTGCATATTCAGGAAGAACCTCTAAAGACAAAGCATAATATCCGGCCTCTAAAGCCATTTCTTTTACTTTTTCAGGCATATTCAGTCCCATTGCTTGATAGATAACTTCTGTACCACGTCCCCAATTATCTCCAAACACATATAATTGTTTGTCAAAGTTTTCAATAACAGAAACAGTTGCATCCTCACCAATTTTTGCTTTAATTTCTTTTCCAGCTACTGCTGAACGTTCTTTGAAATCGTCAATCCATGCTTGTGCTTCTTTTTCTTTGTTAAGCAATTTTCCTATTTCTAAATGCTGTGTCAAATAATCTACTTTTCCATAAGTGAATGTTACTGTCGGTGCAATTTCTTTAATTTTATCCAAGTTTTGAGTGGTAGAGGAACCGATGATTAAATCTGGGTCTAATTCAATAATTTTTTCTAAGTTCTCTTCCGAAACTTCTTCGACATCTGCTAAGTAAGAATCGTATCCTGGGTTAGATTTTGACCACGAATCTACTCCAACTAAATTTACATTTAGTGCAGCTACGTTTCCTGCATAAGTAGCAAGAACAACAACTCGTTTTGGATCTGCTGGAACTTCTACCGGACCAGTTTCGGACTCGTATGTAATGGTAGTAGGTTCATCTTTCGTTTCACTTGCTTTTGTATCGGTAGTCTCACTGTTGCATGCACCTAGGATAAGAACTAGTAAAATTGTAAACGGCAATAGTAACTTCTTCATCTGTCTATTCTCCTTTTAGTAAATCATATGTTATACACATTGGTTTGCTTGTACGGGGATCTATTCCGATTTCGGCATCTATATTAAAGACATCACGCAATACTTCTTTCGTAATTACTTCTTCACAAGAGCCAGCTTTCACAATTTGACCAGACTTTAAAGCGACGACATAATCTGCAAAACGTGCTGCTTGATTCAAATCGTGTAAGACCATTACAATAGTTCGTTTCTCTTGCTGATTTAGACGTTGCAGGAGCTCAAGAACTTCTAATTGGTGTGCCATATCTAAATAAGTGGTAGGTTCATCAAGAAATATAATCTCTGTTTCTTGTGCAAGGGCCATCGCTATCCAAACACGCTGACGTTGACCACCGGAAAGAGAATCCACTGGTAAATACTTAAATGAGCTAGTGTTGGTCACTTGGAGTGCCCAATCTATTACCTCGTAATCCTTTTTGGAAAGTCTTCCAAAACCAGTTTGGTAAGGAAAGCGCCCATACGATACTAATTCTCCTACAGTGAGGCCGCTTGCACTCTCAGGTGTTTGAGGTAAAATGGCCATTTTCTTTGCAAGGATTTTAGTATTTTCTTTCGCAACGTTTTTACCATCTAATACAACTGCACCAGAATGATGAGAAATGATTCGTGTAATCGCTTTAAGAAGAGTGGACTTGCCACAACCGTTCGGTCCTATTATCGTAGTAATTTTCTGATTTGGGATTTGTACCGACAAATCCTTTACGATGAGTTGCTCACCGTAGCCAATGGATAAATCGTCCGTATATAAACGAACCATTTGAATACCTCCAAACTAATTCTTGCTTATTTTAATGATAACGATTATCATTATCATATTAGCAACTATATTTAATAATTTAACTGATGTCAACAAAATATTTTTTAGGGTGGGAGACTGAAAATGCATAATGTATTTGACGTGACGATTATTGGTGGAGGTCCAGCGGGCCTATATTCGGCTTTTTATAGTGGTTTAAGGGAAATGAAAACGAAAATTATAGAATTTCAACCTCAATTAGGAGGAAAGATACATGTGTACCCTGAGAAAATGATTTGGGACGTAGGGGGGCAGACTCCGATTTCAGGAGAGCGTTTAATCGATCAATTAGTTCAACAAGGACTAACATTTGACCCTGAAGTTGTAGTTAATGAGAAAGTAGATTCCATTACTCGCAATGAAGATGGTATTTTTGTATTGCATGCTGCTTCAGGCGTAAAACATTACTCAAAAACTATTATCATTGCAGTAGGAAGTGGAATTTTAAAACCAACTAAGTTAGAAATCGAAGGCGCTGAGCGTTTCGAGGTCAGCAACTTAAACTATACGGTCAAATCAATTCAACGTTTTAAGGATAAAACAGTTATTATCTCAGGCGGAGGTAATGCAGCCATTGACTGGGCTAATGAACTAGAGCCGATTGCGAAAAAGGTATATGTAACATATCGTAAAGATACATTAAATGGTCACGAAGCACAGGTAACACAATTATTAGAAAGCTCTGTAACCTGCTTTTTCAATACAAAGATTACCAAGCTAATTGCTAATGCAAACCATGATATGATAGAACGAGTTGCTATATTTGACAATGAAACGGGAGAAACAACACAAGTAGAAATTGATGAGGTTATTATAAACCACGGCTATGATCGAGAAGCAGAACTACTTAAAAGTAGTGGAGTACCAATTGAAATCGCAGATGATTTTTATGTAAAGGGCACAAGTTCATGTGAATCATCCATCGATGGTATTTATGCAGCAGGTGATATTATTCAATATCCAGGCAAAGTAAATTTAATAGCTGGAACCTTCCAAGATGCTGCAAATGCGGTCAATCAGGCTAAGCAATATATTCAACCAGATGCTAATAAATATGCGATGGTATCTTCACATAATGAAGTATTTAAAGAACGAAATAAAAAACTAATAAAGCAACTCGTATAAAAATTATGCATTTAAGTTAACCTACCCACCAAATAGTTGTTTCTAAGTGATCTATACTTGGAAACAACTTTTTTATATAGATAGTAATTAGAGTCTGCACATTTAGATTGTGAATTACTAAAATGATTTGGGAATATTATCCTTTTCGAAAGTAAAAGGTAATTGACCGCAAGTAAATATAGAAATAGAGCAAGTAAATCCTTACGAGCGCAAGTATCTACAGATGGAAGCAAGTAAATAATAGATGAGAGCAAGTAAAAACAAAATGCTTTTCTCAAAAGCTAAGAATATGGAGTATCTAGCCATACACCTAGTGCTCATAGTATTTAAAGAATTTACACTATTGGAAGTAAAGATAAATAGTAAGTGTTTGCCCGGTAAAGAAGCGTGGTAGCAAACGAAATTACATCTTCGAGGGCTGCTCTATGAATAAGATATTATCTTTTCCATAAGATTATCGAAAAAAAGTTCTATTGGCTGTGACGTATGTCGCAACCAATAGAACTAAAAATTCACTCGATAATTATATAGTAAAACCTCAGTCCAAAGCCCTCAAAAACAATTGAAACAGGTTTTGAACTTTAAAGACCGGGCGTTTATTTGTCCGTTTTTTCTGAAATTACCATTTAGCTTTGTGTTCTTCAATACATCCTAGTAATTGTTTTACTTCAAGTGTAGGTCCATTTTCTAGTTGAATTTTGCCGTTAAAATAGCCTATCATCTGATGAACTTCGGAGAAGATAAGTTTTAAATCAGTTTTAGCAATGCGGTGGAAAAAAGGAGTGAATGTCATATTCACTTCATCAGAAAACTTTGTATTGACCTTCCATGGTTTCATAAAATCATTTGTATCATATGTAAACAATAAATCTTCATGAATTTTGGTCATTATACCGTCAATGATGATAGCATTTTCGGTCATCCCTGTACCATCCGTCCATTTCCCGCCAAAATTTAATCCGATTCTCTTAGAACCAACTCGTTGAGAAGCAAATCCCCAGTTCCATACAGCTTCTCTTGGCCAAATTCCTCTACCATAATCGAGTACTGCAAAATTATCCTCTGGCTGGAAGCTGTAACGTGAATCACCAATCTTTACAAAGCCGGACGTTGGGAGTGTATGGTGCTTCCCAGTAAATTGAAATTGGGTCCGACTCCAAGGAATTACTACATTTAAAGATTCGTCCTCAGCAGGGTGAGATATATGCAAATCAGCATGTAGTAAATCACCATCAAAATCAGGGATTGTTACCGTCATATGAGTTTCGTTTTGTATATATAATAATTGGATAGTCATTTCTTTAGAATGAAGTTGAATACTTTCCAAAATATTAGATGGCATTTTTAGTTTGTTTCCCAAAGGAATCGTAACTGTTTTTTCTACGTATCGTTGCGTTTCATAGTTAAGGAAATAGACAAAGCAAACTGCTGCGTAATCTAGATGGCTGATAGTTGCAGAAAAAAGAATATCATCCCCAAAGACACACCAGTAATTCCACTTTTTCTTTCGCATATAGTGACCTTTTAAATTGCTTTCAATTATGGGTTTCTTTGCGTATCCAATTGCTTTTGGGTTCAAATTACCTTTTTTATCGCAAAGTAAAGTGGGCTCTGAAATTTCTTTTTCTGCATGCTGTTTCACTGGCCATCTTCCTTTCTTAAAGTAATTTGTCAAAAAAATAAATTAGTTCATTAATTCCATACTAGCATATATTTTCTGTTTAATCATATAAACAAAATAGAGGGAGGATGAAAAATGGCAACTTACAATCGTGAGGCAGCAGTAGCCTATGCACAAAAGTGGTGGAATAGCTATAACCCAAGATTTCCGATGTTCGATGTTGACTGTACAAATTACATTTCACAATGCTTGTTTGCTGGGGGGGCCCCTATGAGAGGGCAACCAAATCGGGAGCGCGGGTGGTGGTTAAGTAATGAAACATGGAGTCTGAGCTGGAGCACTCCTCATTCATTGCGCTGGTACTTGGCTGGATCGACAAAGGGGCTTCAAGCAACTCAAGTTAATTCACCTGATCAGTTAATCCCAGGTGATCTTATTTTTTATGATTTCCAAGGCGATGGTAGGTACGATCACTCTACCATTGTAACAAGTGTCCAAGATGGAGTTCCCTATGTTAATGCACATACGAATAATAGCCGTAATCGTTACTGGAGCTACGAGGATTCTTATGCGCATACACCAAGAACGAAGTATATATTCTTCCACATAAAAGATAAATTTTAAGGATGATTTATGACAAATTAGGAATCATAGGGATGATTAAAATTAAAAAGACTTCCGATAGTAACGCTTCGGAAGTCTTTTTTAGGTTATTTTAGTAAGGGTTTTGATTAGTTGTGTATTAAATTAATCCAGCAAGCTTTTAAAAAGTATTTATTATAATAATTATTTGAAAATTCAATCAAATTATAGTATAATAACTGCAAACAATAGATTGAAAGGAGCTGAAAATTTTGCTCATCTCAATAATTTTAGGAATTTCCTTGTTATTCATAGTTTTCGGAGTTGCTTATGATTATTTCTTCCGAAAAAGCTTTGTTGAAACAAGAAAAGGTCCTGCTACTCAAAACGATGGTCGCGTGAAGCTAGATGTAGCTACAAACCAAGCGGTAAATACGATGAACATGCCATAAAAAATTGTCCTTAATTGCGAAATTTTTAATGTCTGTTTACTAGACTTGAAAAATTAATGAAATTTTGATAGGTATTACAAATACCAAAGTAAGGCAACTGTATCCTCACCGGCATGTACTGCAAGGGATGTGCTTATTTCACCGATAGTGAACTGTAAATGCGGTGCTTGTTGTAAAATTGCTTCTTTTAAGTCAATTGCCTGTTGCTCCGCGTTTGCATGCATTATATACACATGCTTTAGACCATCCTTGTCTGCAGCTACAACCGCCTTATTAATAAGATACTGGAGCGCCTTTTTATGAGATCGAACTTTATCTAATTCCTTAAGCTCTCCTTGAGGGGTAATTTGAATAATTGGTTTTATTTTCAGTAGGCTTCCTAAATAGAATTGAGCACTGCTCAACCTTCCGCCTTTATACAGCTGAGTTAAGTTACCTATTAAGATATAATTACGAAACTTCGAAGTCATTTCTCGTAACTTAGCTGCAATGTCCTCATAGTATAGACCCTCTTCTTGTAACTGCAAGCCTTTTTCAACTAATCCTGTAATACCTGCTGATAAGGAAAGTGAGTCGATAAATTCTACTTGGACTTGTGCAACCTGAGCTCCACTAATTGACGAAGATAGTGTACCACTCAGACTTTTAGAGACGTGTATTGCTATGATAGAATCATATTCTTTACTCAGCTTTTCATACAACACTGAAAATTCACCAGCAGAAGGCTGAGAGGTTTTAATTGATTCTGTTCCATTACGTATACGATCATACAGTTGCTCGGGTGTTAGATCTATGCCATCTACAAATTGTTCTAAACCAAAATGAATATTAAGTGGGATAGTGTATACATCTGGGTGGTTTTTTAATGTATTGCTCATATATGCACTGCTATCGACTAACCACGCGATTTCTTTCAAAGTCATTTTCGAACATCCTAACTTATTTATTATTTAAAAGATAGTAATTACATCGTACTAGTCTTTAATATATGTGCATTGTATCAGTAAAATATTATAAAAACAATAACATTAAATTGTCTTTTTCCACCATCTTTTATCCCATGATTCCAGGATATCGAACCGGTGACGAACTAGAATAATGAGAATTGCAATAGAGAGCGGCCACAGGGAAGCAAATGTAGGTATTATCCAAGACAAAATAACGTATACACTAAATGATATGGTCATACTTAGGGTCGCACTCCTAAGCAACGCTATCAAAATGATAAAACAAATGACAAGCATACCAAACAATAGTGGCTCTATTACTATCGATACACCGATAAACGTGGCAATTCCTTTACCACCCTTACCCTTTAACCAAAATGGAAACAGATGTCCCAAAATTACTGCTACGCCACCAATGGCAATAAATTGCAAAGAGTACTGAAAATAGAAACCAATATATATTACAAGAACACCTTTTAAAGCATCACCCAAAAATGTAAGGAGAAATGCGGATTTCCCAAGTACAGCCCCAGCATTTCTTGCACCCAAATTACCACTTCGTTCTTTCCTTAAATCAATTTTTTTCCATTTACCAATCCACCAAGCAGAAAGAAAGTTACCAAAAATATAGCTGAACAACCAATAGTAAAGCATAATATCACCTCAGGTATGTATGTAAAGTAAAGGAGGAGGACCTTAGAATCTTAAATTTTATTTTACACCACAGACAAGGAAAAAAATATCGAATAACACTCTAAATGCATCCAAGTATAACGGAAAAAAATCAAGTCACTTTCTTATAGACGACTAAATTGGTATGATGGAGAAAATAACTCAAATAGTAAAAAGGGAGATTGGAATATTAAATGGTGCAATCACTAACAGTACGCGATGCGATAATTCAAAGAAGATCTATTAAATTATTTAATGGACAGCCTGTAGATAGAGAAGAACTATTATCTATTATGGAAGATGCGGTATGGGCACCGAACCATCAATTAAGACAACCATGGAGATTTATCGTGGCGTGTGGAAAAGAATTAGATGATTTATATAGTGTATTAAAAGAATTTGCAGTTCCTAAATGGAAAGAGCTTTCGGAAGAGGATTTAGAAAAACAAATGAAGAAATTTACGACTCCTGGAGGATATGTATTTGTCGTTGTTCCTGAGGATGCTCGTCAAAAAGAACGTTTAGAAGATTATGCCGCAGCAAGTATGCTTGTACAAAATATACAGTTATTAGCTTGGGACCGAGGTATTGGATCTTGCTGGAAAACTCCAGGATACTTAGACAATCCATTGTTTCGTAAAGCCCTTGGAATTCAACCAGGTGAACGCATAATAAGCATGCTTCAAGTTGGATACTTTGATGAAATGCCCAAACCAAAAGATCGCAAAGGTATAGAAGACCTAGTAACGATATTTGAGAAAAAAGATTAACTAAAAGAGTAGCGGGTGAGAGGCATTAGTCTCTTACTCGCTTTTTTAAAGAAAGCATATAAAAATGTAGTGAAGCATATTCCGCTGGAGTCGCCACATGTCACTTTTATCAATAGAGGGAGTATCGCTCTACTAGGTATTTGGCAAAGCATATCGCTTAGATGATAAGCTTTTCTTATGCTAGCGCTAATTGCTTCCGTCTTTTTTTCTATATATTCGTTTATTTATCTAATACTTTTTACAACTATTCGTTTTTAAAAAAATCACACACCAACTTTTATTCTTCTCAGTGGGAATAACTATTTGCTGGGTGCTTTGCATAATATGGAGGATGATTACCTTCTGATTCTTTAATTGTCATAGAATTTCGATCTACAATATAAGAAGTAAAATATCTACCTGAGATGTATCCTCTTTTCCATTCTTCTGAAAAGGTTACTACATATTCCTCATTACTAATGGAAGTTACACTTGTTTCCCTTTTTACCTCATAGTTATCAACGATTCCGGTCCATGTTCCCACTTTTTTCGGGAAATCACTAATCATCGTACCTTCACCCGAAGTTGCATACGTAACTGCCTCTTCCTGTGTAAATGGGGGGAGAGGAGGGGACATGACTTGTAAATACAGCCACAGAGAGAATAAGATAAGAAAAGGAGAGAGAATTAGGAAGAATAATTGCTTTGTTTTATAACTATTTTTTATCAACCATAAATCTATAAGAGCGAAGAAGATTGCGCTTGAAAAACCAGCAATAGCTAAGGTCATTTCCTTATAAGCAATGCCGAATAATGCTCCAAAAACCCCAAGTATCCCTACATATAGCCATCTGTGAAGAATAAAATATTTTTTTTGTAATAATTCTACTCCAACTGAAATAATATTTCCGTATACTAAAATTACTGCCCCGACGTACAAAGAGAAAAAGAAAGTCCAGCCTACAAAATGATTACCTTGCTCATAAATAGTCATATCTATATTAAGAAGGCTCATAACCATAGCAACAAGTATTGTTGTAACAAAAGTCGCAATTAGCTTGCGTGAGATGAAACTAACTCCTGTATCCATACTATCCTCCTATGTTAAAAAGGCACATGGATTAGATAATCCATGTGTCTTAAACAGTTATTTCTTTAAATCTTCTTTCGAAAGCTCAGCTAGTTCAAAATAGTAGTCCCCAATTACACGTAGGCCTTGGTCAAAGTTTTCTAAATGGAAATGTTCGTTAGGTGCATGGAAATTTTCTGAAGACAAGCCAAAGCCCATTAATACGACTGGAAGTCCAAGAATTTCGTCAAATGCAGCAACAATTGGAATAGAACCTCCGCCCCGAGTATATGCTGTAGGAACGTTATACACTTTTTCGTAACTGCGTCCAGCCGCTTGAATAGCAGGGTGGTCAAAAGGAGTGATGAACGGCTTACCTTTATCGAATTCCGTTAATGTAACAGTTACTCCAACAGGTTTGTTCTTTTCAATATGTGCTTTTAGTTTAGCAACAATTTCGTCTGGATCTTGATCAGGTACTAGTCGACAAGTAATTTTTGCACCTGCTTCACTTGGAAGTACTGTTTTAATACCTTCACCAGAGAAACCTCCGAAGACACCATTGATCTCTAAAGTAGGGCGTGCCCAGACGCGCTCTAAGTGAGTGTAGCCTTTTTCACCGAATAATTCATCGACACCAACTTCAGCCTTCAATTCGTCTTCATCGAAGCCAAGGGAAGCATAAGCTTCTTTTTCTTCGGTAGATAAAGCACGGACATTGTCATAGAAACCTTCTACTTCAATTGTACCTTCAGCATCGCGGAAAGATTCCAAAATAGAAATTAATGCATGAATCGAGTTTTGAACTCCCCCACCATACAGACCTGAATGAAGATCACCTTTTGCACCTTTTACATCGATTTGTACACCGCATAGCCCACGCAAACCGTAGCAAACTGCTGGCTGTCCAGGACCCTGCATACCCGTATCCGAAATTACGATAACGTCAGCTGCAAGCTTTTCTTTATTATTATTAATATATTCTTCTAGGTTGGGGCTACCAACTTCTTCTTCTCCTTCAATTAAAAACTTAACATTTACAGGTAAGGTTTTATTTGTTTGAAGAAGTGCTTCTATAGCTTTTACATGCATAAATACTTGTCCTTTATCATCGCTTGATCCACGAGCATATAGTTTATTGTCTCGTACTTGGGGCTCAAACGGTTCGCTATCCCAAAGATTCAGGGGATCTACTGGCTGAACATCATAATGTCCATATATAAGCATGGTAGGTTTACCTTCAGCGTGTAACCAATCGGCATAGACAACGGGATGGCCGCTAGTTTTATCGACTACCACATTGTCCAAACCTGATTTAGTTAAAGAATCTGCGAGCCACTGTGCACCCTTTTGCATATCTTCTTTATGTTCGGATAATGAAGAAATACTAGGGATACGTAAAAACTGTTTTAGTTCTTCTAAGTGTTCTTCTCTTTTCTCTGTGAAATAATGGTCTAGTGTAGTTAAATGACTCATTACAATCCCTCTTTTCAAAAAATTTCGTGAATAGAAATAGTATAGCATAAGTTTTGTATGTACTAGGTGTATTTAGTAATGGTTGGTATTAGTTTTGTGACAACTAAAATCACAATATGATATAGTAATAAGAAAACATATGAACGTATTAATACTCACAGGAGGCAACGATTTTGTACATAGAATTTGTACTTTTTGCTATTTCAGTACTTGTATCCCTTTTTCTATCAGGTAGTGAAACAGCGTTAATGACAGTTAATAGGACGAAGGTCCAGCTAAGGGTGGAACAGGGAGATAAAAAATCGGAGAAACTACTTGCTCTTCTCTCAAAGCCGGACCGAATGATTATCACTATTTTAGTAGGAAATACAATAGCTAATATAAGTATGGCTGTAATTTTAATATTGATTGCGGAACATTTTGAATGGCATATTGGTTGGTCTATTAGTATTTTAACAGTATTTATTATTATTTTTTGTGAAGTACTTCCAAAAACAATTGCTGCAACGTTTTCGGATAAGGTTGTGTATGTAGTTTCTCCACTAATACGTTTACTTGTCATCATTTTACGTCCGATTACAGCGTTTATAGCTGAAATCACGAATTTATTTATTCGAATTGGTTCAAAAGGTGCTATAACAGAAACAACGATTAGCAAAGAAGAGTTACTTTCCATGGTTGATCTAGCTTCAACGGATGGAACTTTTGAAGATGAAGAATCAGAACGTATAAAAGGAATGCTAGATTTTCCAAATAAGGATGTCTCCGATGTTTTGTCTACACACAGAACAGAGGTAGTAGGTATCCCAATTGAAGCTACATATGAAGAGGTTCGAGATACTATTCTGGAGCATCATTATACAAGATATCCAGTTTATGACGATAGCTTAGATACCATTGTTGGTATGTTCTATTCGAAAAAGTTTATCGAATGGTCAATGGATACTTCTAAAAGACTGGAAACGTTTATCGATAAAGATCCAGTATTTGTTGTACAAAGCTTGAGTGTAGAAAAAGTATTTAAACTAATGCTGACCCATAAAAAACATATGGCTGTTGTATTAGATGAATATGGTGGAACTCTAGGAATCGTTACCCATGAAGATTTAATAGAAGAAATGATTGGACAGGAAATAGAAGATGAAACGGATGATGACGAAGAAATTCTTGTCCATGAGATGACGGAAAACCGTTTAGTCTGCGCAGGAAGAATGGAAATTGAAGAAGTCAATTCGTTATTCAATATTTCGATAGTCAATGAAAACGAAACGATAGGTGGCTTTGTCTTAGATCAATTAGGGCATGTACCCGAAGAGCATGAGCAATTCGCCTATGATGATTTAATGGTCGAGATCAACGAAATGGATCGCAGCCGTATTGTTAAATTGACTATCACTAAAAGAGAAGAAGCAACTGAAACAGAGGTCGAAAAACAAGAGGATTAAACTCCTCTTGTTTTTTTGTGTGTAGTTCGAAGTAAGGCTCTATTTTTTACAAATTAAAAAGAGGACTTACTCCGACATAGAGCGAATAGATTTAGACAGGGGGGATAAGCATGAAATTAGGAGAAGCTTTAATAGTAAGATCCGATTATCAAAAGCGTATTGAACAGCTGAGAAATCGACTACTTCAAAATGCTAAAATACAAGAAGGGGAATCTCCGAACGAGGATCCCTATGAATTGAAAAAAGAACTGAATCAAATATTTAGTGATCTAAAACAACTAATTAAAAATATTAATCGAACAAATTTACAGACTGCTTTTGATGATCATCATTCTCTTGCAGACGCTTTAACGGAACGTGATCTTCTTGGTCAAGAAAGAAAAGTATACAGTGCTTTATTGGAGGCGGCTGCGATGCAGCAGGATAGATACTCTAGAACAGAGATTAAATTTGTCACGACAATCAATGTGAAAGAAACTCAGAAATATGTGGATGAATTATCCCAGAAACATCGCATGTTGGATACTAAAATTCAAGAAATTAACTGGCTTACAAATGTAATTGAATAGTCGAAAGTTGGTAGCGAAATGTAAAGGCGAGTGCAAACCCGCCAACGGGTCAAGTTGGACAACGGGCAGAGGTTTCGGGGTAACCTCGAGGTTCAATTCCTCTTAATACAAGTTATACCCAGCACTGTCACATGAGTACAAATAACGAAAACAATTAACTACCGCGTACTGATTTACATTTCGTGAGGGTGGATAAGGGGAACTTTTAAAAATCTAAGCCTTTCTTACAGCTCAGTCTTTAGTTTTAAAAAGATGGGCATTCTAGTTTGCCTTCAGCCTTTTTCTTTCCTGTAGGTGAGTATGATGTAAGTATGTAAGAAACAAGTGGAACAAGAAAACACTAATAAAACAAGTAATAGTGCATAGTTAATTTCTTTTCCTCCTAAATTTTGGCTTACACCTTTGTAATTTTTCTGAAAGAGAATACGATGGAGGGTAAGGTTTAAGTTTGGCATTATAGAGTTAACAAGAAAAGCCGAGCGGAGGAAAAATAACATGCAGGTTCAATTAGAAGAAATTTATGAGGAATATAACCGTTACATATATTATTTATCTTTGAAATTAACTAAAAATCAAATAGAAGCTGAAGACTTAATGCAAGAAGTTTGGGTTAAAGTAGTGCGATACGAATCTTATATGAAAGAAGTGGATCATGTAAAAGCATGGTTAACGACTATTTGTATGAATACATTTCGTGATAGATACCGCAAACAAGTAAGACGCAGCAAATACGTAGCAAATCAGCCAGAGCAATTAGATATTTCTTTGCTGGACTTAATCGCATCAGATGTTTTAACTGTTGAAGAGCAATTAGAGAAAGAAGACGTTGGTGAAATGATTCGATCCAAGGTCAGTGAATTGGATGGTATATATCAGAAAACAGTAATGTATTTTTATGTACATCAATTTTCACTAATCGAAATTGCAGAGGTTATGAAAGTGTCAATTGGTACAGTAAAGTCTAGATTGTTCCGTGCCAAACAACGTTTGAAAGAATTAATAATGAATGATGAAATTGCAAAAGATTCATTAGTGCTAGCATAAGAGTAAAGAGCCTCCATTTTGATGGGAGGCTCTTTTTCATATAGAAGTAAATACTATAGATACTCAATAAGCGGAAAAGACCCTTAGTGTAAACACACTTAGGGTCTTCGAGTATTTATTATTCTTTAATAACTTCTTTCCCAGTAGAGAACCACTCTTCCACGTTCCATACTTTCGTTACAAGGTCTTCATAAAACTCAGGTTCATGGCTAACTAGCACAATTGTACCTTTGAATTCTTTCATTGCGCGTTTCAATTCTTCTTTTGCATGTATATCCAGATGATTTGTGGGCTCATCGAAAATTAACCAGTTTGTTTCTTCCATCATAAGCTTACACAGACGAACTTTTGCTTGCTCTCCACCACTTAAACTAGAGAGGGGACGGGAGATATGTTCGCTCTTAAGGCCAGTACGAGCTAATGCACCACGCACTTGGGCTTGGCCCATACTTGGATAGGTTTCCCAGATAGCTTCGATTGGTGTAATGTTTCCAGGTTTTACTTCCTGTTCGAAATAACAAGGTGTTAAGAAATCACCACGTGTTACTGTCCCATTTACAGGCGGTATTTTGCCGAGAATAGTTTTTAGTAAGGTCGATTTCCCGATTCCGTTCATTCCAACAAGTGCAATTTTTTCACCACGTTCAATTGTAAACGTCAATGGTGGTAGTAACGCTGAATCGTAACCGATTTCCAAGTGCTCAGCTTCTACAACGTAGCGACTAGGGCTACGAGATTCCTTGAAGCTAAATTCTGGTTTGGCTGCCGTTTCAGGGCGGTCAATTCGTTCAATTCGATCCAACTGTTTTTGACGAGATTTTGCTCGTCCTGTTGTGGAGTATCGTGCTTTATTTTTGGCGATAAAATCTTCTTGTTTCTTTATAAAATCCTGCTGCTTCTCATAAGCATCGATATGTTGTCTTTTATTCAGCTCGGCAAGTTCTAAGAACTTTTCATACGATGCAGTGTATCGTGTAAGTTTAGAAAATTCCAAGTGAAAGATAACATCGACAATTCCATTCATGAACTCTGTATCATGGGAAATCAATAAGAATGCGTGCGGATAGTTTTTCAAATAGTTGGAAAGCCAGTTTACATGCTCTTCGTCTAAATAGTTGGTAGGCTCATCAAGCAGCAATACTCTAGGCTTTTCTAATAATAGCTTTGCAAGTAAAACCTTAGTACGCTGACCGCCAGAAAGTGCTTCTACTGGACGGTCCAGTCCAATAGCATCCAATCCAAGACCGCGAGCAACTTCCTCTACCTTCATATCTAATGAATAAAAATCGCCAGCATCTAAAGCATCTTGAATTTCTGCCATTTGCTCTAATAATACTTCTAGCTCATCAGGTGTTGCATCGCCCATTTTACCGATTATTACATTTAACTCTTCTTCTTTTTTATAAAGAGGTAAAAATGCATCACGAAGCGTATCAAACATAGAGCGTCCAGATTGTAGACGTGTATGCTGATCTAAATATCCATAATGTGTGTTTGGTAACCATTCTACTCGACCTTCGTCATGAATGATTTCTCCTGTTAAAATATTCATCAATGTTGATTTACCAACACCGTTTGCACCTACAAGTCCTACATGCTCACCTTCGACTAAGCGAAATGAAACTTCCTTGAATAACGTACGATCACCGAATGTATGTCCTAAATTTTCTACTAATAAGCTCATGTTTTTGTTTCCTCCAAAAAGAAAGCTCTGCGGCTTATGATAAGTCCGCGAGCTGTTTGTTTAGTTCTGCAAGTTTTTCTTCCATTTTTGCTAGTCTACGTTCAGCATTTTCAACTTGAGTAGGATGGCCATTTGATTCTAATTTTTCCATATCACCTTGCAAGTTAATATAGTCCAATTTTAGCTCTGCAATTTCTGATTGTAGCTGTGATTTTGTCATCATCGATCACCTTCAGCATTTTGCATTTATTGTAGCATAAAAATGGACTTAGCGTACTATTTCTTGTTCCTCTTTTGAACTTGCAATTGTTTGTTCAATTAGTTTTACCAATTCTACTAAGTTATTACTAAAATCAAATCGTTTCTGTTTTTGTATATAGGCATTTCTTCTATTATCATGTAAGATAATTTCCATTACTGCGTTTTGTAGATAAGATTGTTTTATCTTCCTACCAAGTCCTAGATTTGCGAAGCCATGTCCTTCCTGTGGGAATGCGTAGTTAACTTCTTCTTCATGAGCACAAAGAACAATGCAAGGTATTTGAAATTGTGCCACTAGGAATGGCATATATGATCCAGAAGTTATAACAATATCACTATTAGAAATGAATGTATCAGGTTCCGATGTAGAAATAATTTGTATCGATTTACGAGTAAGTGCAAAACGTTTTAGTTCAAGTATGTCATGCTTGTAATGCTCATCCACTAACACGCTAATCTGAAGTGGAATATGAAGCTGTACAAGATGCCTTAAAGTTCGGTAAGTTAAATTTTCGGGATCTTCATGAGGGAAAGATACGATTATATGCGGGGGATCCTGTATCGTGTTATTATTTTTATAGACAATTTGTTTGGTTGGAATATATCCAATCGGACCAAATACATAGCACTCTTTCGTTACGTCCTTAGGATTTTCATACAACGCTTGAATAACCAAATCAGCTAAAGCCCCACCATCTCCATGGTCGTCCAAGTGTATAAGTGTACTATCCAACACTTTTAAACGGCGAATAAGATCTTTTTCCGAATTTCCCCCATCATGCATAATGCAAGTTGGATTAAAAGCTCTCATTTCCTCTATCAGGTGAGAATTATTTCTATACAAAAGAGGTTTAATCTGTAGTTTTTTTAAATATTGAATGAGGCTTGTATTAGAGCTAGGCACAAAAATTTCAAAGTTAGTTGGTTTTAAAGTAGAAAGTAATGCTACTGCACGATCTGCAGGATAAAGTCCACGGTGTGGTAATGTATTCAATAAATAAGCTAGTTTCAAATTACATCTTCCTTTCCAAAGGTTATCTCTTTAGTGTATGGAAATGGACAGGTGCTTATGACAAGGGGGAGAGTAAAATGGCTAAAAGGGTAGCTATAGTAGTAGGTGCTACGGGTTTTACTGGACAGTTTTTAGTAAAACAACTATGTGAAAGTGAAGAGTATGCTGCGGTTTCAGTCATCGTCAGAAGAGATTTTTCTTATAAACATGCCAAACTAGACATTCAAGTAAAGGATTTTGATAAATTAGGGGAAAATGATTTAGATATTGCGGATGACCTATTTTGCTGTCTGGGCACTACAATGAAAAAAGCTAAATCAAAAAAGAACTTTGAGAAAGTAGATTTAGAATACCCATTACGAATTGCTTCTTTAGCCAAAAAACGTGGGATTCCAAATTTTCATGTTATCTCAGCGGTTGGGTCCAATAAAAAGTCCCCTTTCTTCTATAGTCAGGTGAAGGGTAGGATGGAGGAGGCGTTAATGGAAATGGAGCTACCACATCTTTTCATTTATAAACCATCCTTGCTAACAGGTGACCGAGGCGAGTTTCGCCTAGCAGAGCGACTATCTGAAGGTATTTTTCAACTTTTAAACCCTATATTAATAGGACCTTTAAGAAGAATGCGGTCCATTGAAGGGAAACAATTGGCTTTTGCTATGTACCATTACTCAATACATAATACTAAGAATGATGTAACAATCTATAGACCATTAGATATTTTAAACGCTAAACCCTTAGATGATATAGAGGAACAGCCGATTTCACGAGAAGAATTATTCAATTGGGAAAAGCGAGAAGATATTTTTGTAGATCCGGAAAAAGTCAATAAGTAAGGGGAGAAGCTATGTTTGACTCGATGTTATTTGTTTTGATGTTTGTTGTAGTAGTAGGAATATTTTCGCAGTGGTTAGCATGGCGGATAAGAATGCCTGCAATTGTATTAATGTCAATCGTAGGACTATTAATAGGACCTATTTTGGGTTTGGTCAACCCTCAAGAGAGCTTGGGGGAATTGTTTAGCCCTCTTATTTCTTTAGCAGTAGCTATTATTTTATTTGAAGGAAGTTTAAATTTAGATTTCCGTGAAGTACGAAGCTTTAGCAAGCCACTTACCCGTATTGTAACGCTTGGAGCTTTCATAGCCTGGATCGCAGGCTCTCTTGCTGCGCATTATATTGCTGGGCTATCAGTTGCTGTTGCATTTGTTATCGGTGGGCTATTTATCGTGACTGGTCCAACGGTTATTTTGCCATTACTTAGACAAGCAAAGTTGAAATCCAGAACAGCCGCAATTCTAAAATGGGAAGGAATTGTAGTAGATCCGTTTGGTGCATTACTAGCTGTATTTGCATTTGAAGCTATTAAGTTTATAAATGGCGATGAGTCATTCACATCGTTTTTACTTTTCTTTACAGGTTCTATTTTTGCCGGGGGATTAGGTTGGTTATTCGGCTGGGTATTAGGGAAAATGTTTGAAAAAGGTCAGATTCCAGAGTATTTAAAAGCGCCTGTCGTATTTGCTGTTGTGCTATTAGTTTTTGTTTTCTCAGATGTAATAATGCATGAAACAGGTTTACTTGCTGTAACTGCGATGGGGATTACGATGGCAAATATGCATATTGCATCCATCAACGATATGAGACATTTCAAAGAAAACATATCTGTGTTACTTGTTTCTAGTATTTTTGTAATGTTAACAGCGTCCTTAGACCCGAGTATCTTATTGGAAATTTTCAATCCGCAAATCGTACTATTTGTATTAGCCATGTTGTTTATCGTTCGCCCTTTATCAATATGGTTATCGACCATTGGGACTGACCTAATGAACAATGAAAAAATATTAATCGGTTGGATTGCACCTCGTGGGATAGTAGCACTCACTGTTTCCGGATATTTTGCTACTGTGTTACAAGAAAGCGGGTATGAGGATGCAGAAATGCTTACAGCCTTAACTTTTGCACTCGTATTTGCAACCGTAATTTTCCACGGATTTTCCATTGGATGGGTTGCTAAAAAACTCAAGCTTGTTGCCACAGAAAAACCAGGTGTACTAATTGTTGGTGGAAATGCTTTTACTGCAGAGCTCGCTCTTTCATTGCTTAACGAGAAAATGGATGTACTAGTAGTGGATAATTCATGGGAACAACTAAGATATGCAAGGAAACTAGGAGTACCAACTTATGCAGGGGATATATTGTCCGAGCAAACAGAGTATTCCTTAGATTTGGCTCCTTTTCCTAAAATGATTGCCGCTACAGAAATGGATGCTTATAATGCATTGATCTGCTCAAACTTTGTAGTGGAGTTGGGACGAGATGCACTATATCAAACTGCTTCTAGCAATGTTTCAGAAAGTGAGTACCATCCATCTATTGGAGGTAAAATACTATTCAATAGCTCCGCGAATATTTATGATTTAACGGAACTTGTGCTAAAAGGTTTTGTCATTCGTAAGACTAATATTACAGAGCAGTATGATTACAACCAATACCTTGATGCTCGCGCTAAAGACTCGACTCTGCTCTATATCCTTCGAGCAGATGGCACCTTAAAGTTCTTTACGACCAAAATGGAGCTCAGTGCAAGTCCAGGTGACCTTGTCGTGAGCTTGACACCTCCGACACATATAATATAATACCTCTCCGTCAAAAGGATGAACTTTAATAAATACAGTCTCTTTTTGCAAAAATATCGCCTTTTTTTGATACAATAAGGGTGAATAAGGAGGTTCTGTATTGTGAAAATTCTACTCGTAGACGGAACGATAATTGGCACGAAAACAGGTGTCATCTTAGATCAAGTGAAAGACTATATAGAAGAAATTAATAAAGAGTACAAATTAGAGATTATTAGCCTTTCAAATTACGAGCATCAATTTGTAGATGGACGTCCATTTGAAAACTACAACGATGATATGAAACTGCTTGTAAGTAAATTTGACCAAGCGGATGGTTTTATAATTGCTTCACCTATTTTCCAGGGGTCCATACCAGGTGTACTAAAAAACACATTCGATTTCCTACATCCAAAGTCAATGCGCTATAAACCAGTATCAATCGTGGCAAATGGAGGAACATATCAGCATCATCTTGTAATTGAAAATCAGCTGAAACCGATATTAGATTATTTTAGATGCCTAGTTACACCTAATTATGTGTATACTCATAAAAGCCATTTCGATGAAAATAATGTCATTATTGATAGTGATGTACATGATCGTTTAAGAGAGCTAGCTCGCGTATTTGTCCAATACGCCGAAATGAGCAAAAACCTCTGCAAAGAAACAATAGATGCACACTAAGTTAAACTAAGATGTCTCGGTAAATCGAGACATCTTTTTTTATATGGAGTAACAAATGCTTAATAGCTGAAAGAGTATGAGAAAGTGACCTGCTTATGGAATAAATATCCTAAGGGCAAGTAATAGCAACGGGCGAGCAAGTAAATAGAAAATAGCGCAAGTAAATCTATCTGGTGATCAAGATAAAAAGAGCTGAAAGCAAGTAACCAGCTTGTGAGCGCAAGTAACCACAATTTATTATCATATCCATTTTAATAATCACATTTATAACCATTCATAGGAAAATAAATTTATGATTTATATGAACTTTTTAGACTTTGCAATGTCTAATGTATAATGTCTCGGTAAATCGAGACATCTTTTTTTATATGGAGTAACAAATGCTTAATAGCTGAAAGAGTATGAGAAAGTGACCTGCTTATGGAAAAAATATCCTAAGGGCAAGTAATAGCAACGGGAGAGCAAGTAAATATAAAATAGCGCAAGTAAATCTATCTGGTGAGCAAGTTAAAATGAGCTGAAAGCAAGTAACCAGCTTGTGAGCGCAAGTAACCACAATTTATTATCATATCCATTTTAATAATCACATTCATAACCATTCATAAGAAAATAAATTTAAGATTTATATGAACTTTTTCGACTTTGCAATGTCTAATGTATATCAGAACAAGGGGGTGACCGAGTGGTAGAATCAGAAATTGCTAAAAAAGCCATTAAAGGGGATGACCAGGCTTTCTTAAAGTTAATGCAATTATATAAAGATACATTATATCGTACGGCTTTTGCATTTTTAAAAAATGAACATGATGCACTTGAAGCGATGCAGGAAGTAACTTTTCGAGCATATCAAAAAATACATACAGTTAAAGAACCAAGCTACGTGAAAACATGGCTAGTTCGTATCATGATGAATTACTGTCAGGACCAGTTGAAAAAGCGTAAAAGATATAGTTCAAGCGAGGTGCTACAGAAGATAGGGTTTGAAGATGCGACTCACCTAGAGATGAACGAAGCAATAGAATCCTTGTCTAGTGTTGAACAGCAGTTAATATTTCTAAAGTACTTTCAAAATACGAAAATAAAAGAAATTGCAGAACTAGAGAAAATTCCAGAAGGCACTGTTAAGTCAAGGCTTCACAAAGCACTCAAGTCATTAAAATGTTTTCTATCGGAGAAAGGAGATGCGGACCATGTTTGAAAAGGAAGAACAAATGCTTGAAGAAACTAAAAATAGGTTAGAAAAAGTTGAAGTACCTGAACAACTCGTAAATGATGCTATTCAGCAAGGGGTACTCCAAGCGAAAAACAAAAAGCAAAAGCGTAAAAAGACGTTATGGGCTTTTTCAGTTGTTGCAATTCTACTACTAACCTTCGTGGCATCCATTCGTGTATCACCTGCATTTGCAAGTGCTATTTCTACAATACCAGGCATGGATAGGTTAGTGCATCTCGTTCAGCTAGATAAAGGCATGAAAGCAATCGTTGAAAATGATTATTATGAACCAATCGGTAAAAGCCAAATTAAGGATAATATGACCCTTACTGTCGATGGAATTATTATTGATGAAACAGGTGCAGAAGTCTTTTATACATTAGAAGCTCCCCATTCACTTGAAGGCATGGATTACCAAGTAGTTAAGGTATTTAACGATGGACACGAACTAATAGCATCTGTTGGTTATGATCTACCAGACCAAGAAACAGCAAATAGAATAGTGGACAAATTTAGTTTTGTTTTTGGAGAGACAGAACAATTTACAAGTAATAATTTCGAAATTCAGTTTGATGTAGAGCAAAATAACAAAACAACGCCTTTCAATGTACCTTTTACACTCAAAAAAGAAATTAAGCCCGGGAAAATATATACATTAAATGAAACCGTTGAGATAGAAGGTCAACAAATAAAAGTAAAAAAAATAAAGATATATCCATTAAGAGTAGCTGTTACATTAGAATTTAACAAACAAAACAAAATGAAAATATTGCAGTTTGAGGATATGCGGATAGAAGATGAAAACGGTGAAATATGGAGTTCTATTCGTAATGGGATATCTGGTCGTGGTGAAAATCAAAACAAAGAAAATACGTACTTCTTACAAAGTAATTATTTTAAGGAGCCGAAAGAGCTATATTTAAAGTTCGATAAAGTGCAAGCACTCCCTAAAGAAGAAAGCTACTTGCTAGTAGATTTTGCAAAGAAGGAAATACTGGAGCAGCCTTCACATAGAAAAATAGAAGTATTAAACATTGGCGACAATACAATCGAACTTAAATATTATCCGATTAGAGAGAATTATATGTATACCTTATTTTCTCAAGGAGAAAATGCAAAAGGTGAAATAGTTGATATACCTGGACAAAGTAATCATGGCAACGATAAAGAACAATTTTCTATAAATACTTTAGATGAAAAAGATATAATTAACCCTATTAGACTAGATTTCATTGCATATCCCAATTACTTAGACGGCTCTGCTTCCATTCAAATAAAATAGAAGCGATAAAACCTTATTATTTCACTCACCATTATATCAAAACCTCCTATCAATTCATTTGACAGGAGGTTTTTGTATTTATAGTTGTATATTAAATTGTGCAAGAACTAATTTTTGTATCCCGAGAAAAACTCCCCAAGATAGGATGCCCACTATTATCGCCAATACAAAAGGAAATGAGTTCTTTAACATCATATAAACTGCAAGTAGCATAACAATTGTAGCAGGCAATCCAACAAGTACACCTAGTGTAAAGGTTTGAATTTCTCTGCTTGTTTCCCCTTGAAAAGTTAGCCAAAAAATACTCATTAAACTAATAAGGGGAAGGGCAGCGATAATTCCACCATATAATGGAAACCTTCTTGCAAGCTCTGTAACACAAGCAATGATAAAAGCTGAGCTAATGATTTTCATCCACCACATTATTTGACTACCTCACTCAATATGCGGAAAGCTTTTAACACCAAAGTTTGTTCCTCACTCGATAATTTAAATAATGATTGTTGTAATTTTGTTTCGTCTAATTCTGTATTTTGCTTTACTACCTCTAATCCTACTGTCGTTAATTGTAAATAGACTTTTCGTTGGTCTTCTTTCAGTCGTTCTTTTATAACCCAACCGTTGTATTCAAGCTTTTTCACATGTTCAGATGCAGTATTATGAGAAATATTTAAAGCATTAGCTATATCACTGACTGTAACTAATTCTTCCTTTTGAATAATTTGCAGTATACGAACACTTTGGTGAGAAATGATTTGTTGATGTTTAGGATGTAAATAATAATAAATATCCGTAAAATATTTGTTTAATTCCATAGCAACCTCCATTTATATCGTATAAACCGATTGTATCGTTTAATACGATATAAGTAAAGGTGGATTTTTGTGATCATTACCATATTGACCTTAGGAGACTTGGCATCGTCAGAGGAAAGTGTTCCACTACAATGGAAATGAATAGTGTTAAGTCTTTTCCATTCCATAAAATTACTTTAGTGTTATTCGATAAATATGCATAAAAAAACAGGTGAAGATAATACACTTTTCCTTCACCTGTCTATAATTATTTGTCTTTTAGGTAGTTCTGTTCAAATTCATCGAAAGAAATAGGTTTTGAGAAATAATATCCCTGGAAGTATGTTAGACCAAGAGTATTCAAATAGTCTACCTGTTCTTTTGATTCTACACCTTCAGCGAGAACATCGCATTTTAATCCTTTGGCAAGATTCATAAATGTATGTAGAATGAGCTCTGCATTTGTTTCTTTTCCAATCTTGTCCACAAAATACTTATCGATTTTCAATTTATCTATTTGAAAATCTACAAGATCTGCTAGCTTTGAATATCCTGTCCCGAAATCATCTAGTGATAAGCGAATTCCATGCTTTCTACAAAATGCAATATTTTCTAATATATTTTGATCAGTTTCTAAGTTTGCATTTTCTGTAATTTCAATATCTACCATTTGGGGTGGAACTCTATAGTACTGGATAAAATGGATTAAATCATTAAAAAACTGCCTATTTCCAAGTAGCTTAGGGGTGATATTGATAGCTACAGACTTATCAAATCCATAATCTTGAATCCAACTAGAAACTTTGGCAAATACCTCGCTGATTAAATACTTTGTTAATTCCTCTATTCTTCCACTATTATCGGCAATTTCAATAAACTCTGGAGGAGTAATATATCCATATTTTGGATGAGTCCAACGAGTGAGCACCTCTATTCCAATTACTTCATTAGTTATAGAATTGAACTGAGGTTGTACAACAAAATGAAGCGATGTTTCACTTAAGTCCCCGTGTAATTCATTTTCAATATTTACCTTTCTTTCTAATTCCTCAATCATAGAGTGTTCAAAGAAACTGAAGTTATTAACATTTCGTTTCTTTGAATCGTACATAGCAATATTAGCGTAACGAAACAGTAAATCAGTGTCAGGTGCATCCATAGGATACCTGGAAATTCCAATACTAAGGCTTAGTGGAATAGAGGGCACTGATTTGGATTCGGAAGTTTGTTGGAAATCTTGAATCAGTTTATTAGCTATAACGCTTAGCTGTTCCTTATTTACTTCATCTGTAAATATAACAAACTCATCCCCGCCGACACGTGCAACTACTTTATCGATCTCCATACTTTGGTTAAAAAACTTGGCAATTTCTACAAGAAGTGCATCCCCTCGTGCATGACCATACATATCATTTATTAATTTGAAACCATCTAAATCTATGTAAAAAAAGGAAAAAGACTGATTCTTTTTTATTTTGTGCTTGAGTATATCGTAAGTCATTCTTCGATTAGGCAAGTTCGTTAAAAAGTCATAATAAGCAAGACTTCTTAAATCCTTTTCTATATTTTTTCTTTCCGCTATATGATGAAAAAATACGGACAATCCTCCTTCAGCCATTGGGTAGGCTTTTACCTCGAACCAAGTTGGGATAGAAGGGATATAAATTTCCTGTTGCCTAGTTTTTTTCTCTAACATAACCTGTTGAAGGAAAGGGTAAAATTCTGTTTCTATTAAAGATGGACTTTCGGAATTACAATAGTTAAAGCTTGTATGCACTTTGCTTAATAATGTTTTTCCGTATTCGTTTATATAGGTAACATTCCAATGTTTATCTACAGAAAAGAAAGCATCTGTCATGCTTTCTAAAATATTAGTCGTCTCTGAATTAACTACCAGATGCTTTTTCGATAATGAATATATAATAATTGCACCTATTCTATTCGAAGAAAGATTCAATTTATATGTATGGAATAAGTAACTATAGTGGTTACTTTCTATAAGGCTTGTAAATTCTTTTCGAAATTCATCTATTTCACCACGTAGTACCTGTTGGATAGAATCTAGTTGATCGTAGTTATAGGTTGACTCCAATAAATCGGTGAAGTTAAAGTTTTCTGTAATAAGGAGGGTATATTCATTTACATGCTTAATCATATTCCACGCATTATTCTTATTTAATATCTTGCCTGTTTCGTCCAAAACGAGGATTAAATCCTCAGAAGTATTTAATATTGTTTGTGTAAAAGTATTATATGCATCCAACTATTTCACCTCTTTCATTCTTTATTATTATGTCAATAATATCATTTGTTGAATATAATTTGTGAGAAAAAAGTAATGTTGTAGCGACGAAATGATGTAAATGTGACCGGTATTGGAGTTTCTAGAATAATTTATAGTGAATTGAGTATAAAAATAAACAAAAAATAGTGGCAAGTTAAGTAATCTATTATTCGTATGATAGAAAACACACACTAAATCGTAGTAGTAATTTGATGTGTAGATAAAACTATATTACCCTTGTAGCATATTAAAATAAGGTTGTAATGTTTTTTAGGACAAAACTGAACCAATATAAAACGTGTGATATATTTAGGGTAGGGATTTATGAAAGGATGTTATTAATGGCAAAACGTTTAGTGTTAGCAGAGAAACCATCTGTTGCACGTGATATTGCACGTGTACTTAAATGCGATAAAAAAGGAAATGGCTATTTAGAAGGCAAAGACTATATTGTTACTTGGGCTTTAGGGCATCTTGTAACCTTGGCAGATCCTGAGAGTTATGATGTGAAATATAAATCGTGGAATTTAGAAGATTTACCTATGCTACCCGATCACCTTAAACTTACAGTTATAAAACAATCAGGAAAGCAATTCAATGCAGTGAAATCTCAACTTACTCGTGGAGACGTTAATGAGATTATTATAGCAACTGACGCCGGTCGTGAGGGTGAATTAGTGGCGAGATGGATTATTGCAAAAGCAAAAGTAAATAAACCAATTAGACGACTATGGATATCATCTGTAACGGATAAAGCGATTAAAGATGGATTTACTAACTTAAAACCTGGTAAAGCATATGAAAACCTATACGCTTCAGCTGTAGCTCGCTCCGAGGCAGATTGGTATATTGGGTTAAATGCAAGTCGTGCATTAACTACAAAATTCAATGCGCAGCTAAACTGTGGAAGAGTACAAACTCCAGTCGTTGCTATTATTGCTAAGCGGGAAGAGGAGATTAAGCACTTCAAAGCACAAACTTATTACGGAATAGAAGCGCAAACTATTGATAAGTTAAAGCTTACTTGGCAAGATGCTCAAGGAAATAGCCGGAGCTTCGATAAAGAAAAAATTGATGCGATTGTAAAAAAACTAGGCAATGCTAATGCGACGGTGACGGAAATTGAAAGGAAACCAAAGAAAACATATTCACCTGGTCTATATGATCTAACGGAACTTCAGCGTGATGCCAATAAAATCTTTGGTTTTTCTGCAAAAGATACATTAAATATAATGCAAAAGCTGTATGAACAGCACAAAGTATTAACATATCCAAGAACAGATTCACGTTTCATCTCGACGGATATTGTTGGAACGCTTGCTGAACGTCTTAAAGCTTGTGGTATAGGGGAATATCGCTTGCTAACCAATAAGATTTTAAAGAGACCTATAAAAGCTTCGAAAACGTTTGTCGATGATAGCAAAGTCAGTGATCATCATGCGATTATTCCAACAGAAGGCTATGTAAATTTCTCAGCTTTTAATGATAAAGAACGCAAAATTTACGATTTAGTAGTAAAACGCTTCTTAGCAGTATTATTCCCGGCATTTGAATACGAGCAATTAACTCTTCGTGCAAAAATCAGTGATGAAAAATTCGTTGCTAGTGGGAAAACTATTTTATCAAGTGGTTGGAAAGAAGTATATGAAAATCGATTCGAAGACGATGATACTTCGGAAGACTTAAAAGAACAAATTCTACCTCGTATAGAAAAAGGGAATACTTTAAACGTAACATTAATTGCGCAGATTTCAGGACAAACAAAGCCACCTGCTCGTTTTAACGAAGCAACATTACTATCGGCAATGGAAAATCCGTCGAAGTTTATGGAAACACAAAATAAAAACCTTGCTGAAACATTGAAATCCACTGGTGGATTGGGTACTGTCGCAACACGTGCAGACATTATCGAAAAGTTATTTAATTCATTTTTAATGGAGAAAAAAGGAAAGGATATATACCTAACTTCAAAAGGAAAACAGCTGCTCGATTTAGTCCCGGAAGAATTAAAATCTCCTACACTTACAGCTAAGTGGGAGCAAAAGCTTGAAGCTATTGCTAATGGCAAACTGAAAAAAGAAGTATTTATATCGGAAATGAAAAACTACACAAAAGAAATCGTATCGGAGATTAAAGGTAGCGATAAAAAATACAAGCACGATAACATATCCACGAAATCTTGCCCAGATTGCGGAAAACTAATGCTTGAAGTAAACGGTAAAAAAGGCAAAATGCTTGTATGTCAGGATCGCGAATGTGGACATCGTAAAAATGTAGCCCGTGTTACCAACGCTCGATGCCCACAGTGTAAAAAGAAATTAGAACTTCGTGGGGAAGGAGAAGGTCAAATTTTCGTATGTAAATGTGGTCATCGAGAGAAATTATCTGCTTTTGAAGCGCGCCGTAAAAAAGAGGGTGGCGGTAAAGTAGATAAAAAATCTGTTCAGAAGTATTTGAAACAACAAGATAAAGAAGAAGAGCCGATTAATAATGCTTTTGCAGATTTATTAAAAGGGATGAAATTTGATTAGCTAGAATCTAAAAATGGATTGTGTCATTATTTGACCAATCCATTTTTAGATTCTTATTTTGCTTTATGCAGTATTCTTAATGGATTACTTGAAGATGACGGAGGAACTTGGGAACTTAATGCATTCGCCAAGATTCCATTATTGGCATTCTTATATATCGGATGATTGATTGAACTAGATGAGTTGAAGAAGTATTGAAGATTGAGGAAGAAAGTGCAGACTGCTATGAAAGCAAAAATCCAACTTAATAAGTTATCAACATTGTGGATAAGTTGTGGAAATATTCTAAAAATATTTGTAGAAAAAACAATTTTAAGACATAAAGTTCACCAAAAACGATGTTGGCAGTGGAAATTGATAAAACCTATTAAGCGCAGCTACAGTAAAATTTAAATGATTTATTGAAGATGCTCATCTATGTGTTGGGGATGTCCATTTTTTATTTCAGAAAAAATATTAGGAGCTGTATTGTTTGTTTGTGGACTTTTTTGAATGTTAATTTGGTTAAATTGAATTAAAACAGTGTCTAAAGTGTTTTGAATTTTTTCGATATCTTCCTTTGTTGCAAACTTCTTTTTTTCGACTAGAGAATATCCTAATTGACCACTGGGTTCTAGAGTTGCCCACTGTACATCAGAAATTTTTTCTATTCCGTTTTGTCGTAATCTCATTTCAAGCTTGTCAACAGTGAGTCGCATCTTATATAAATTTTTCTCTTTTAGTTTTCCATTTTCAATAATGATTTTTGACTTGCCTGTGAAAAATGTCTCTGTAAAGTCCCATTTTGTCTGGATAAATTCGATAACTATTAAAGTTATTACGAGAATGGCTGCAAGAAAAAAAGTAGTCCAAACACTTTTATTTGCAATGGGTTGTATTAAGAGTGTCCCGATTGAAATCATAATAACAGTTTGTGATATTGTCATTTGAGAAATCGATCTTCTTCCAGAAAAACGTATTAGCAGTATACCAACAACAATAATTAGAATTGATTTCCATATTAAATTAAAGTCCATATTTCATATCCCTCTATTATTTTTTAAAGTATTAGTATGTTCCTTTTTGCAAAGCATAAATATGTAAATGTCTGATTTATGAAGATATTCAGGCTAATTATTAAAATTACACATCTTCTTGTTTAGAAAAAGATGTTGTATTATCAAGTATGTTTTAACGGAGTATCTAATTCAAAGTCGATTTTTAAAAGTAGTAATGCACCTTTCAAGAGTTCAATATCAATAAGGATTTGCTCTTTAATTAGGAAGTTAGGGCATTTGTAATAATCTTCTACTAAACGTTTAATTTCATGAACAACTAATTCCATAGGTACTTTCTCCTTTTGGTAGTTCTATTTTTATAATGAACCATAACAGAGTTATTTAAATTTAGTGGCTTTGAAAAGCTGAAAAAGACATCATAAATCGATTAAAGAACATCTCAATATATAAGAAGACCTTTTTCAAGGTCTAATGAGTTTTAATTCGCTATTCACATGTTCACGAACAAGTAGTAATTCAATTACATCTTGCGCTGAATAAGAATATGAAGAATGCTCAGGTACAAGTTCGTTGAATTGTCTAACAATGTCATTCAGAGTTTCAACATAAAAATCATTTAAGGTTAATTCAAATTTAGTCAAAGTGTTCACCTTCTTCTTTTTTGGAAGTATGAACATTTCAGGTGAAATTTATTCAATAGCAATTGGGAGCAGTGAATAATCGGAGTAATCGACAGGCTTACCAGACTGCGTTCGGCTCTAGTTAACTTGGAACAACAGTATTTCTTGAATAAAATACTTCCATTCGAGAAACATTTGCACTACAATGAGTAATGTGAGGTGATAAATTGATGTTGATTAGAAAGTTTAAAATTAATGAAAGTGGATTAAACCGCTTTTTTGGCCCTCTAGAAGCTAAAATTATGGATATTCTCTGGAATGACGTAGAAATGACGATAAAGGATGTTCAGCAAGTTTTAGATAAGGAAAAGATGACTAACTTTAATACAGTGATGACGGTTATGAACCGCTTAGTTGAAAAAGGAATTCTTGAAAAGCGGGCAGAAGGTAGGTCATCTCTTTATAAGCCTGTTCAGTCAAGAGTTGAATTTTTGAGTCAGCAGTCAAAAGAAATGACAAATGAATTAATGGATGAGTTCGGGAATGTCGTTGTCAGTCATATGTTAGACGCGCTAGAAGATGTAGATGATGATTTAGTTGCTAAGCTCGAGCAAAAAATTAAAGAATTGAAAAAGGATATGTAGTGTATGTCTAAACGTCAATCTTCATTTATATTTTTCTTGTCACTTGCCATCTCAGGAACGATTTTTATTCAAATGGCTTTATATGTCCTGTCTATGTTGGCTGGTTGGAACGTCAAATTTAATATTGTGGTAGTTTGTCATAGCTGGTTGAAGGGAATCGGACTGTCTTCACTTGAATATGCACTTGATGCACTCGTAATCTATACGCTGTTGCTCACCATTTGGCAAATAAGTTCTCAATTTTTCTATTCTTCACGATTGAAAAGACATTTTGAACGATATAAAGATAATTTGCTCACGAACAATATGAACCAAACACATAGTAGCGGGGAAAAAGATATCATTATCGTATCGAATCCTGCGCCAATAGCTATAACCATGGGATTCGTAAAGCCCCAAATTGTTATATCAACAGGATTGATAAGCATACTAACGGATGATGAGTTAAAAGCTGTCATTTCTCACGAGATATATCATAAGAACAATCGTGATCCTTTAAAAATATTTATACTTTCACTTTGTGGATCCACAATTGGATACATCCCGATTCTAAAGTGGTTCAATCATCAGTATAGAATTATTAAGGAAGTATTAGCAGATGAATTTGCTATTAATAAACAGGAGACATCTGTGAACTTAGGTAGTGCATTATTGAAGATGTTGAAAGTTGGCAAGCAAGAAAAAATGTCATTTGCATATGCATCATTTGCGGATACATCTGTAAATTACCGGATTGAGTATATATTAGATCCATTAAAGGATGTTCGGTGGCAGGTTCCATTAAAAAAAGCATTTTTGTCATTAGCCATATTTGTTTTGATATGTGCATTTTTTATTTACGCTCTTGCGTAAATTTTTATCACTTTACACTACATAATGTAGTTTTAATTCAAAAAGAGGAGTGTTTTATTTGTCTAAGAAAATATTTTGGTTCATCGGTGTTTTGGCAGTATGCCTGATTGCTATAGTCATGTTAACGAATGCTAAAGAAGACTCAGTAGTAATAGATTACGAGGGGCAACCATTTCTAGGAGAAGAGTCTGCACCAGTTGAGATAGTTGAATTTGGTGATTATAAATGTCCGCACTGTGGAGAATTTAATAGCACACTCCTGCCGATGATTAACGAGGAATTAGTAGAAACAGGTAAAGCAAAATTTTACTTTATGAATTATTCGTTTATCGCTGCAGATTCGACTACGTCAGCACAATTTGCGGAATCGGTTTATCAAGAACTAGGTAACGAGAAATTCTGGGAGTTCCATCATCTTCTATTCGAAAATCAAACGAACGAGTCAGGTCAAGAGAATTTAATGTCAGATGAGTTTTTGAGTGCGGTTTTAGCAGAAGTTGCAACTCAGGAAGAGGTTGAAAAAGTGAGGCTTGCCTTCAGTGAAGGAAAAGCAAAGGATGCCTGGGATAAAGATATGAGTACAGCAAATAATCTGGGTGTCAATTCGACGCCAACAATTTATATTGGTGGTAAAGAATTTACTGGACAAACCATGGATGATTTTGTGGAAATGGTAGATGAGTCAAAAGATGGTAAATAAACCACTTCTCTTAGCATGGATAACGTCAATTATAGCGATGTTAGGTAGCTTATTTTTTAGTGAACGGATGGGATTTATACCATGTACGCTCTGCTGGTATCAGCGAATTTTGATGTATCCACTTGTCATTTTCTTAGGTATCGCTTTTTACCAGAATGACGGAAAGATTTATAAGTATATTCTTCCGCTGTCAGTGATTGGGATGCTAGTATCAAGTTATCATTATGCACTGCAAAAAATTCCTTCTTTAAGTGAGTTCAGTGCATGTACAAACGGAGTTCCATGTTCAGGACAATATATCAATTGGTTTGGTTTTGTAACAATTCCATTTTTGGCATTCATTGCATTTACATTTATAACAGGAATGATGCTAGTGCTGTGGAAACGCAATTAAGTCATTAAAGAAGGGGTAGCCATAACGATGGATAAAAAGAAAAAGCGCTTCTATATGCGTACAATTATTTTAGCTTTAATGGTAGTGGCGATTGTTTTTACTATTTATACAAATTTAACGAAGGAGAAAACCGCGTTAATACAGGTAGGGGATGATGCTCCAGATTTTGCCCTTGTGGATATGAATGGAGAAAAACATCAACTATCCGATTATAAAGGTAAAGGAGTCTTCCTAAATTTTTGGGGAACCTGGTGTAAACCATGCGAACGAGAATTTCCACTTATGGATAAACATTATCAAGTATATAAAGACCAGGGACTAGAAATATTGGCGGTAAATATAGGAGAGTCTGATTTTGCGGTTCAAAAATTTATAGATCGTAAAGGATTAACTTTTCCAGTACTAATCGATGACAAAAAAAGTGTGATGGAAACTTACAAAATTAATCCTTTACCAACCACCTTACTTATCAACCCAAATGGTAAAATAGAGAAAGTCATCACAGGGGAAATGAGTGAAGAAATGATTAAGGATTATATGGAACAAATTATTCCTATCTAATTCGAACGAGAAATCTAAATATATTAGAATAAGCCTCCGAAAGAGCGACTTCGGAGGCTTATTTTTATAGAACTAAAGACCTAAAGTCGGCAAATTTTACCAAAAAAATATTTGAGTCTTTGTGCATATCCATTCTATGACAAAAGTAAGATTGAATATTTTGCGAAAGTGGTAAAATGTTAAGAAGGACAATTATATGGAAAGAGGTGGAAAAGATGACGTTAGTAAGAGCAACTGGTAATGGCACTTCCAATACAATAGCAGAGATAGAGCAACGAAAGCGTGCTTTTCAACGAAAAGATGTAGGACAAACTTATCGCAAAAACGCTGAGTTTTATCAGCCTAAAAAAAATCCAGCCTTAGATGAGTTAGAGGAATTATTACTTGGGAATAAGGAAAAAGAAAATGATTCTCCTGAAGTAAGTGCAGCTGTTAAAGAATTTCAGCAACTTGAAAAAAATAAAAGTATGCTAGATATTAAAGGCCCTTCTATGCCTGTACAAACAATTGGTGGACCAACACCCGAGAAAACGATTGAACTATTGGAAGAAGTTCGAAGTGCAGCTCTTGCTTCTGATGAACCGTCTCCAAATGAGTTGCGAGTGGCAGCTAGTGCTACTGCGAAAATTCAGACAGTCCAATCACAAATCTCATTAAACCAAGAAGCCACTAGACAGGTTGAGGTTGAAGCTAAGAGGCAAAGAGAAAATGAGGCAGCGGTATCCAATCGTTCTGTTCAATCCGACTTTCAATCTCCTAAAATACCGAGAGAAAATTTGGAGAATCTGCAGAAGAGAAGATTTAAAGAACAAGCTATTGCGAAATACTCACTTCAAGTACACATGAAAAAGTATGGTTTCACTGACCAACAGCCAAGTTTCTTCCTTATAGCTTAAGAAGGAGCATTCGAACATGAGCAAAAAACAAAAAACAAATGCAGTTCGGAAATTAGAGCAACAGAAAATTACGTTCGAATTAATTGAATACGAGCTCACTGGAGATCAAGTAGACGGGGTAACTGTAGCGGATAAAATAGGCTATCCCGTTTTTGTTGTGTATAAAACATTACTTGTTACTGCTGGAACTAATAAGCATTTTGTTTGTATTATTCCTGTACATAAGGAGTTGAATTTAAAAGAAGTAGCTCAAGCAGTCGGTGAGAAAAAAGTAGAGCTTTTGTCGTTAAAAGAATTGTTACCGACCACTGGGTATATTAGAGGTGGATGCTCCCCGATTGGTATGAAGAAACTATTTCCAACATGGATAGACACAAGCGCAGAGAGCCTTGATTTTATACTTGTTAGTGGTGGGAAAATCGGTCTTCAGATAAAACTAAGCGTCAAAGATTTACTTCAACTCACGAATGGACGAATTGCAACAATAATTAAAATGTAATCGTTTCTTTAAAACATCGTTATAATTGACCTACTATATACTGGAGACTTTATATGTAGTTTTCAGAAACGGGAAGTAGGTGAAATAAAATGAAGCAATTAGTTTGGCGTTGGATATTTTTTGTTGCCGGAGTCACAACGATGGCTTTGGGAATTTCGATGACCATTAAAGGACAGCAATTTGGAATTGGACCATGGGATGTATTTCATGTTGGTTTATATAATCATCTTGGTTTAACTATTGGCACCTGGGCAATTTTGACAGGTATTATCATTGTGTTAATCACGATGATTGGAACAAAGAAATTTCCACAGCTTGGAACATGGTTAAATATTCTTTTTATAGGGTCCTTTATTGATGTGTTTAACTGGCTATTGCCTGAGATTACAAGTTACATAGGTCAACTGATTATATTTGTTATTGGAATTGCTATAACGGCAGTAGGTGTTGGGGTTTATGTGTCTCCGAACGTAGGAGCAGGTCCACGCGACTCTCTTATGCTCCTACTTATGGCGAAAACGGGCTGGAGTATTAAAAAGGTGCGAACTGGTATTGAAATAATTGTTGCACTTGCGGGCTGGGCACTTGGTGGTCCCGTGGGAATCGGTACTATTATTATTGCTTTACTGCTAGGGCAGATTGTTCACTATTCATTGCCATTATCTCAAAAACTATTATTTAAGATTTGCGGTTATAC
Source organism: Psychrobacillus sp. FSL K6-2365 (assembly GCF_038003165.1). NCBI lineage: Bacteria > Bacillati > Bacillota > Bacilli > Caryophanales > Bacillaceae > Psychrobacillus > Psychrobacillus sp. FSL K6-2365. Next base: position 700,509 of record NZ_JBBOOO010000001.1, read on the forward strand.
ATTGCCGTATATGAAGAAGAGTGTGGAAAATCAATCCTGATTTTCCGCACTCTTTTTCATATTTCACCCGGGCAGTGCATATAGTATTTCTTGAAGGAATGATAGGGAGGATGAAGCTATGAACGGAATAATTACTCATTATATGGGAAGGTCATATACTGGACAAGGTGTAAAAAGCTTTTACAAAGAAATTATTCAAGAAGCGAACAAAGTATATTTCTTTAAAGGACCCACTACCTATCGATTGACGGATATATTTAAGGAAATAGGCTATAATGCCGTACGCCGAGGTAAAAATATGGAGTGGTTTTATGATCCAATGCATGAAGACCTGTTGGAGGGGTTATATATTAATGAAACTAAAACCCTTTACTTACAAGCTGACACCGTAGATCCCACTTATTATGGGGCTGGGCATGAATGGGTGCCGTATTATGAAGCCTATAATGATAGGAAACTCCGCGACATTGGTCCAATAGTAAAAGAAAAACAGATTAGTAATGATGTATGGTTAACAAAAGGGCTTCAAGCATTGTCCCGTGCAAAAAAGATACACGATGAATGGGAACAGCTTATCCAGGTAGCTATCAGCTGGGATGGGATTACAGCACTGCTTGAAGATTGTACAAAGAATAATATCGGTAATATTCAACTCCAAAAGAATCCGAAGGTAACACATCGTTTAATGGGATCGCTAACTCCGCTTGGGGCAAAGGATACACTAGAGTCAATCTCAAAAAATTTAAAAACCAGATTGTATATAAAAGGGTTACCAGGTAGTGGGAAATCTTCTTTCATGAAGAAGTTTGGGGAAGAGGCTAAATTACATGGTTTAGATGTTCGGTATATTTGGTGTGGCCTTGATGCTAATAGTGTAGACGGGGTAGTACTTCCGCAACTCCAGTTATGTGTGGTAGATGCTACAAGCCCTCATATATACGAACCAGAGCGAGATGGAGACGAAATTATAGATTTCTTCCCACATATCGATCAAACAAAGCTAAATGAGGATAAAATATTAGAAGTGAGAAATCGTTATTCAAACGAAATGGAACTTGCTCAAGATTATCTATGCACATATGCTGGAGAATCGAAAATGATCAAGATGCTTTATGATTCAGCCATTGAAGAAGATAAATGGAGTGAGTTGCAGGAAAAAATGCTTGAAACGATAAGGTAAATATAGAGATTTTAACAGGATGTAGCAAATGCGAAGCCCCATGACAAATGTCTGTGGGGCTTTTAGTGTCAGCTTTATTTTCCTCAATCCTGTTAGCGTGGTAAGATAGAGTAGAATATTACCCGCGAAAGGATGAGGAACATGTCTCATGTATTAAATAATTTTATATCCGAAAACTTAAATGATTTAAAAAGCCAAGGTTTATATAACGAAATCGACCCTGTAGAAGGTCCAAACGGAGCGAAAATCAGTGTAAAAGGTTCTGAGCTCATTAACCTATCTTCTAATAACTATTTAGGTCTTGCAACAAATCCAGAACTTAAACAAATTGCCAAAGAAGCAGTGGACAAGTATGGAGTTGGGGCAGGAGCAGTTCGTACGATCAACGGGACGCTGGATCTTCATGTGAAGTTAGAGCAAAAGCTAGCTGAATTCAAAGGAACAGAAGCTGCAATTTCGTATCAATCAGGCTTCAACTGTAATATGGCAGCGATTTCTGCTGTGATGGATAAAAACGATGCAATACTATCAGACCAACTAAACCATGCATCTATTATTGATGGTTGCCGTCTATCACGTGCGAAAATAATACCGTTTAATCACTCTGATATGGATGATTTACGTGCAAAAGCGAAGGCTGCAACTGAATCTGGGCAATACAACAAAGTAATGGTTATTACGGATGGTGTTTTCTCCATGGATGGAGATATTGCAAAGCTTCCAGAAATCGTAGCAATTGCAAAAGAATTTGATCTAATTACTTATGTAGACGATGCTCATGGTTCAGGTGTGACTGGTAAAGGAAAAGGAACTGTTAAACATTTTGGTTTAGAAAAAGAAATTGACTTCCAAATTGGTACCCTTTCCAAAGCAATAGGTGTCGTAGGAGGATACGTTGCAGGTAAAAAGGATTTAATCGACTGGTTAAAGGTTCGTTCGCGTCCATTTTTATTCTCCACAGCGCTACCACCTGGTGATGTAGCCGCCATAACGTCAGCAGTTCAAATGATCATTGATTCTACAGAATTACACGATAAACTTTGGGAAAACGGTGACTACCTAAAAGCTGGTTTATCGAAACTAGGCTTTGACATCGGTGCATCTGAAACACCGATAACTCCTTGTATCATCGGGGACGAAAAATTAACTCAGGTATTCTCAAAACGACTATTCGAAGAAGGCGTTTACGCAAAATCTATTGTCTTCCCAACTGTACCAAAAGGAACTGGCCGCGTCCGCAACATGCCGACTGCAGCCCATACAAAAGAAATGCTAGATGAAGCCATCGCTGTTTATGAAAAAGTTGGTAAAGAACTTGGGGTAATTAAATAATAATAATAATAATAATAAGTAGCTATCAAGTAAAAACTTGATAGCTACTTTTTTGTGGAAGACTATTATAAATATACCTGTGAACACGATTTCCGTTTCAAGTGACACGTTACGCGGGAAGGTCTAGCCACCTCAGGTCAACAGGATGTTGCCACAAGAGGTGGTGCTCTTAGCTTTCTTTGAATCATTCACTGTGGGGGGGCAGGTTTATTGAGTAAGTTACCATTAATTACGAAGATGAAGGTTGAACGAAGTGAGGTTCATCGAAAAGTAGAATTCCAGGTTATTGCAACTTTGGAGAATGGAATGGAACATATTTTAATAACAATTTTTCTCGATGGTGCTTATGAAGATTTGTACCTATTCCATATAGTCGGTAGCACACAGAAGAACTTAATTATAGAAAAAAATAGTGAAAAAACGCTGATAGTTTTCAGCGTTTTTTTGTTTAGTTTGCATACTCTTTTTCCATCCATTCAAACGAATAAAAAAGATTAAACTTCTGAATTCCACTAGCCAAGTGAATACACTGCTCAGTGGCTATACGAAAACCGCTCAAATCTCTTTTTTCCAGAGCGATAATTGCATCTATTGCATAGGGCATCCAACCAACTGGCAACTTCCCCTTTAAAGAATGAGCTTCTTCAAAATTCCCTTTCCGAGCTTCGGCATATGCAATGTAGTATGTATGAAGTGGTTCTTTACTTATTTGTTTAGCGCGTTGTTCAAACAGTGATACATTATTTTCAAATAAAGCTAAATTTGTTTTATATACCTCTTGCATATATGGTTGTTTGTACTTCGATAAAATAAGTTGAATGGAAGAGATTATTTCTTCACGATCGCCGTTCTTTACCGCAAGTGGGTATGCAAATAGAGGCTTCTGTTTATTTTTCTCCAAAAAGCGCTTAATCTTTTTCAGATTGTTAGATTTATAAATCGTATACATTTGAGGTAAAACAAGTAATACAACGTATACAACTATAATTACTATATAAATTAACCAAAATGGTAGGTTTAAAAATAGCAAAGCTACAGTTAGTACAACTCCGAAAATAAATATGTATATAAGTGGTAATAGTCTCATATCATTCTCTCCTTTATTTTATTATAACAAAACTCCCTAAACTGAGGTATTGTATTTAGTGAATGAACATTGTATAATAATTCTCATGAAAGACTAGTCATATCAATGGTTTGAAGGATAATAATGTACTTCTCAAAAATACATTTGTTTTTGAAAGGGAGAATTTTCATGAAAAAAATTATGGTTACTGGAGCTTTAGGTCAAATTGGTTCAGAGTTAATAACCAAATTGCGAAAAGAATATGGCTCGGAAAATGTATTAGCAACAGATATTAGACATATAGCTTCCCCTGTATCGGAAAGTGGTCCTTTTGAAATTTTGGATGTGACAGACGGAGAAAAAATGCATCAGCTCGCAAAGGATTTTAAAGCTGATACGATGATTCATATGGCAGCTCTATTATCAGCAACAGCGGAGGCAAAACCTTTACTTGCCTGGAATTTGAACATGGGTGGGTTAGTGAATGCATTAGAAGCCTCAAGAGAGCTAGGCTTACAGTTCTTTACTCCAAGCTCTATAGGAGCATTTGGTCCATCTACACCTAAGAGGAATACTCCACAGGATACATTACAGCGTCCAACAACCATGTATGGTGTGAACAAAGTATCTGGTGAACTACTATGTGATTACTATTTTAACAAGTTTGGCTTAGATACACGTGGAGTACGTTTCCCAGGGCTAATTTCCAATGAAACTTTACCAGGTGGCGGAACAACTGATTATGCAGTGGATATCTACTATAAAGCAATACAAGATGGAGTATATACATCATATATTGCAGCTGGAACATATATGGATATGATGTATATGCCTGATGCATTACAGGCGATTGTAGACTTAATGGAAGCAGACGGAAGCAAACTAATACACCGTAATGCGTTCAATGTAACAGCAATGAGCTTTGAACCTGAGGGAATTGCAGCATCAATAAGAAAAGAAATACCTACATTCGCCATGAACTATGAGGTGGATCCAATTCGTCAAGCAATAGCAAACAGCTGGCCAGATTCGATTGATGCAACAGCTGCGAAGGAAGAGTGGGGCTTTTCGTTTAAATACGATTTAGATGCAATGACAAAGGATATGTTAACTAAACTAGCAACAAAAAAAACAGCGGACCTTCTATAAGGTTCGCTGTTTTTATTTAAAACAATATATGTGCTACTACAGCAATGATTGGGAATGCAATAAGCGTACGTAGTAAGAAAATAACGATTAAATCTTTAATATTAACCGGAATTTTCGAGCCTAATAACAATCCGCCTACTTCTGACATATAGATCAATTGTGTTACGGACATTGTAGCGATAAAGAAACGAGTCATTTCCGATTCAATAGACGCACCAAGTATTGATGGTAGGAACATATCTGCAAAACCAACAACCATAGTTTGAGCTGCTGCAGCTGCTTCTGGAATTCCGAAAAGCATAAGCAAAGGTTCAAATGGTTTGCCTAAAATAGCAAATACCGAAGTATATTCTGCAAGCATTAATGCAATTGTACCGAATGCAAGCACCACAGGTGCAACCCCGATATACATATCCACCACGTTTTTTATACCATCAACGAAAAACTTACTAATCGAGCGGTTTTTATTGGCTGTATTTAATGCATTTTCTAAACCATGTGTAACAGCATTATAATTTTCAGGGAACTTTTCTGCTTCTAAGTCAAGTGGACGTCCATCAATATGTACGTCCTCTTTTCCAGCAAGTGGATAAATTCTTGGCATGATAAACGCAAGAACTATACCACAAAGTAGAACAGTTAAATAATACGGAAGGAAGTATTTACCCAAACCTACTTGATCTAATACAACAATACAGAACGTAATTGAAACTACAGAGAAGGTAGAACCAATAATTGCTGCTTCTTTCTTCGTGTAATAGCCTTCTTCATACTGTCTACTCGTAAGCAAAACACCGATTGTACCATCTCCAACCCATGACGTAAGAGCGTCAACTGCGGAACGGCCAGGTAATTTAAATAACGGACGCATAATTCTCACCATCATAGTACCAAAGAACTCCAGTAATCCGAAGTTTAATAGAAGAGGTAGCAACAATCCTGCGAATAAGAAAATGGTAAATAAGAAGGACACTAATCCAGTTGGACTTAATAACATTCCACCTGTATTTTCACTCCAAATTGCTTCTGGGCCAATTTCCCAAATGATTAAGATGGAAAACACTGCTCCAACAATCCGTGTTACTGTCCAAAAAGGAGTTACTTTAAACAAGTTATTGATAAAGGTTTCTTCTTTAGGTTTGAATAGAAAAATTGTCGAACCAACTGCAGCGATTAAAAGTGTTATCAAAGCAAGCCATTGTACAACAGGCTCAAGTACTGTTGAAAGAATACTCGCAAGCCAAGCTATCGGTATTTTAAATCCACCATCAAATGGTAGAGGAATCATAAAAAGTATAACACCCGCTATAGACGGGAGTAAGAACAATAGCCATGTGGATAAGGAAAACTTTTTCATGAAACAGACCAACTTTCTATATTTGAATATTTATTCATGTAGTGTAATGATGACGCTTACAAATAATAATTCAAATACAGAGATAAGTCTATAGTTATCGAAAAGTTTTTTTATTCGAAATCTTTGGAGAAATCATAGGTGTAAAAACGTTCAAAGTTTAGCCAGTTCTCTGCTTCGGTTTCCCCATCTGCTAGACGTTTATCCATTTCCTCTAACATCCATGCAGTTTGTGAAATATGGGCACGCATAGAGCCCATTTTTTGGACTGCTGCTTCTTTTATATTATGAACAATATCTGGTTCTCCTAGAACTTCCTTAGAATCATTAGAGAATGCTAGTGCATAAATCGTCGGTCGTTGCTCTTCTGGCATACGTCGTACCGCACGAACCATTGCACGTCCGGTCGCATCATGATCGGGATGTACTGCATAATTAGGATAAAATGTAATAATAAGTGAAGGGTTCGTATCAGATATTAGATTTTGCATCATCTCGACCATTTTTTCATCGTCTTCAAACTCTATCGTTTTATCACGTAATCCCATCATACGAAGGTCTGTCAAACCCATTGCCTTAGCTGATGCAAGTAATTCTTCTTTACGTATCTGAGGCAATGTTTCACGTGTGGCAAACGGAGGGTTTCCTAAATTTCTTCCCATTTCTCCTAGGGTTAAGCAAGCGTATGTAACCGGAATTCCTTGATTAATATAAGTAGCAATTGTACCTGATACTCCAAATGCTTCATCATCTGGGTGAGGGAATACAACTAGTACATGTCGTTCCATTGGTAATGTCATTTATTTGTCCTCCTTAATAAGTAAATGGTGTTTTACTAATTTGTAATGCAACCGCTAATTTTCCACTTTGGTCATGACCGGCCATCAGTAATCGACCGTGTTCATCTAGCTCGAAATGGGTAATTCCTTGCGCATAAACCCAACCATGAGGTAGCTTCAAACCTATACGATGTGGAGCTTCTCCAGCTATTTTTCCAAGTTCATAACGAATCATTACATTTCGAATAAATGCTCCTGCATTAAAAACATTCTCGTTAAAATGGGCAGCATATGCACCATTAGTCGTTTCTAAATGTATATATACATCTTCGTTTGCAAAGTTATTTAAAAGCTCTTGCAAGCGATCTACTTGAACAATTTCCATTCATATTGCCTCCTAACATACTGTCTGCTACTAGTATAATGAAAAAAACTATATGAAGCGAATGATTGAATTTAACATAAAAAAACTCGTAAGTCATAGATGACCTTACGAGTTAATAACAGCGTATTAAACAGTTGTGGTAGTTACTTCTGGTGCACCAAATTTACCTTTAGCACCATGTAGGACTGGACCAACGTATTGATTCAACTTCCACCCATGAGCGATGGCTGCCGAAACAAATTCCTTCGCTTCAAAAACTGAATCGGCAACAGATAAGCCATTAGCTAAGTTTGCAGTTATTGCTGCGGCAAACGTACAACCAGCACCGTGATTATAAGTAGTCTCAGTTTTTTCTGTTTCTAAAAGTGTATGGGTTTGACCATCGAAGAATAGATCAACAGCTTTTTCATGTTTTAACTGTTTTCCTCCTTTGATGACTACATTTTTAGCACCAAGTGCGTGAATTTTTTCGGCAGCTGCTTTCATATCCTCGATTGTTTTCAAAGCTCCAATTCCGGACAGTTGTCCAGCTTCAAATAGGTTAGGAGTAACTACTAATGCGCGTGGAAGTAAGAACGTAATCATTGCATCCACTGTTCCAGGGTTTAGTACTTCATCCTCGCCTTTACATACCATTACAGGGTCAATAACTACACTTTGAACTCCTGCTTCTTCTATAATGTTCCCTGCAGTTTCTATAATATCTTCTGTACTTAACATTCCAGTTTTAATAGCATCAACGTTTGTAGACAATGCGGTTTTTGCTTGGCGTTTAATCTCGTCTACTGGCAATGAAAATACTCCGTGGCTCCAACCGTTATCGGGATCCATAGTAGCAACAACTGTTAAAACGTTCATGCCGTATGTACCGTGTTCTTGGAAAGTTTTTAAATCTGCTTGAATTCCGGCTCCACCAGAAGTATCGGAACCAGCTATTGTAAGTGTTTTTTTGATAGACATTGGACTTTTCTCCTTTTTCTATACTGCTTATAATTATTTTATTGTATCAGATTTTGTCGGATATTTACATTATGGAATCTTGGGAGCTGTCCAAAGCTTATATAAAACAAATAGACAGACGAGAACTACAATACCTGTTAATAGAGAACCGACAATAATATCATTTATCCATAATGAAACAGATAAAAAAATTAAAAATGCTATTACTAGGATGAATACAAAAACAAAACATCCCATTCCAATGTTTTTAGCGCCTTCTGACAACATATTCTTACTTGCTGCTTTTTCAATTTGTTTTAACTTCTCTCGATAGTGAAAATCTGCCATATGAAAAATCTCCTTTTATTCATCGTATCATGGTAGATTAGTTGTTAATAGCGAAACTTTTCGCTATTGTAAACATAATAGAAACAGAGGAAAAGAGGGATGGTATGCGAAAAGAGGACAAGATTCGTGAAATGGAAAAGCTTTTGAAGGAGTTAAAAGCGCAAGATGAGACAGCTGCAACTATTGCGGAAAGTCCTTCCCGTAAAGGTATTAACTTTTGGAAGATGCCCCGTGTTTTATATAAATTTGGCTCGAAGTCCTTTCTACTCATTGGGCTTCTCATTCTCTTATTAGTAGCGGCACTTCCATTTGCAGCCTTTTGGGCTATTAAAGGAAGTACGTTCACCGAAAGTAAAGGATCATTCGTCGAACAAGTACAAGCTTTGAATGAGTTGTCTACAGCACAGGCATATACCAAAGTAATTATTGAAAGACAAGATAATGCAGTATTTGGAAAAGAGATTGGGATTGATTTACCTGGAACGAAAAGACAGCTCCTTGTAGTTGTACCAGGAACTGTCAAAGCTGGCGTCGATTTTTCACAGGTAACCGAATCAGATATAGTAGTAAATGATGAGAATAAGACGGCCAAGTTAACATTGCCACATCCAGAATTTTTAGGTGGACCAGAGATTTTATTTGACCAGGTTGAAGTATTCTCATATGAAGGGTTATTCCGCGAAAAAGCGGATATCGAGGAAGCATATGAACTTGCAGAGACTGCAAAAGAGATGATGATTGAAGAAACAACTGGACAGGGGATTTTACAATTAGCAGAAGACAATGCTGCTAAGTCGGTGAAAGAAATGTTCCAGTTAGTAGATTATGAAGTAGAAGTGGATTTTAAGGAGTGACATGGACATGCCTAGTTGGAAAGATGTGTTAAGAGAGGAACAGGAGAAGCCTTATTATAAAAAGCTACAGTTATTTTTAGATAAGGAATATGCTACTCAAACAATTTTTCCTGCACGTAACGAAATTGGCAGTGCATTTAAGATTACAGCCTATGATAACGTTAAGGTAGTGATTTTGGGTCAAGATCCGTACCATGGGAATGGCCAAGCCCATGGAATGAGTTTTTCAGTGAAGCCAGGTGTCCGCATACCGCCGAGCTTAAGGAATATGCTGAAGGAACTAGAGGATGATTTAGGCTGCCCTTTTCCAACTAATGGATATTTAGAGAAGTGGGCGAAGCAAGGTGTTCTGCTATTAAACACAGTGTTAACTGTTCGAACTGGAGCAGCGAATTCACATAAAGGTATGGGCTGGGAAACGTATACAGATGCTGTCATTCAAAAGCTTTCTGATCGTCAAAAGCCTATTATTTTCGTTTTATGGGGCAAGCCCGCACAGTCCAAAATAAAACTAATAGATACCGAGAAACATATGATTATAACAGCACCACATCCTAGCCCGCTAAGTGCGCATCGAGGATTTTTTGGGAGTAAGCCATATTCCAGGATTAATGTCCAATTAGCAGCATGGGGTGAGCAACCCATCGATTTTTGCCTATAAATATGCTACGATAGTCAGTGGAAAGTGGGGGAGGACATTGCCTGTAAATTGTTTCAAATGTCGACACTTTTTTACGACATGGGATGCGCGAAATCCTCGTGGATGTAAAGCATATGGATTTAAAACAAAGGAACTTCCCTCTGTAATAGTTAAGCGTTCTTCGGGTATGGAATGCTTGAAATTTGAACCAAAGCAAGTGGAGGGTCATAGACGATGATTTCTAATGAGCAACTTTTAATGCAAATAGATAAACATCTAAAGTACGCAAAAAATAATGGAACTGAACAATCTGTCAGAGAATCGCTTGTGGCAATCAAGGCGCTATGTGATGCTGGTTTAGAAGGTCAAATTCCGTCACAAGCTCCTATTACTAGAAGTGTACAGACGTCTTCAGCTATTCTACCTACACAACCAGTCGCTTTAAAAGAAGAAGATGCAAATGGGGATTCCCTATTCGATTTCTAAGAGAAAGAAGGAGAAATTTGTGCAATTTTTTATTATAGCAGGTGCTATTAATGGATTTTTATCTGTTGCTCTTGGAGCATTTGGAGCTCATCTATTAGAAGGCAAGGTGGCCGACAAATATTTGGCGACATGGGATACAGCAGTTCAGTATCAGATGTTCCATTCGTTAGCTTTAATAGCTATAGGTATATTGATGAGCAGTAAAGTGCTTGGCCCACTCTCTACTTTGAATACTGCAGGGTATTTAATACTTGCAGGAATTGTTATTTTCTCTGGTAGCTTATATGTTTTGAGTTTAACGGGAATTAGTGTTTTAGGTGCAATAACGCCAATTGGTGGAGTAGCATTTTTAGCAGGATGGATTATGCTCATAGTAGCTGCAGTGAAATACGCAAACTAGTTGGAAAGTCGAATCTCACGTGGGTTCGGCTTTTTTATTTTGAGAAAAAGCTTAGGTGGTGCGAGTTTCATCTAGAATTGTGGAGCACTCAATCATAAAAAAGCTTATTCGCAAATACGAATAAGCTCTAGGCATCATGTGAAATAATTAATCTCTTCATCAAATGTTACATAGTCTAAGTAAATCATAAGCATTAAGTATCGTTTACCATTTGGATCACTAATAATGACATGATCTCGACCAGCTGCTTCCACATAGCCGGTAATTACTAAATTATTTCTTTCTCGGTTGTTCTCGAACGTAAAATAGAATGTACCTAACTTGCCTCTGTTCGCTCTTAAAATATTTTCAATATAAGATTCTTCCTGTTGTCTAGTAGCTGCAGGTAATTGTACGCTAGGTGGGGTCATCGGTTGTTGCATCTGCTGTTGCTGTTGGGGAAAACCTCCAGGGTGCCAATAATATTGAACCATTCATACATCCTTTCTGAATTAAATTTCAGGACAATCTGCGGTAGAAGGAGAGTAAAAGCAATGCGATTTGAAACGGCCAGTATTCCATTGGTTATACCACTGAGCTGGGCATTCACCAGGCGGTTCAAAAAACCACAAAGAACGGGTTGCAGGATGAAAACGTTCACCATTAATAACTCTTTGGGCAAGCCTTTTATCTTGCTCACGTGCACGTTGATAGAAGTACGATTTCTGTGTTGCCTCAAATCCTCCGGGGCTTTGAAAAACCATTTCCTCTAGCGTACGTATATTTTTGAAATCTAGGCAGGCAGCACGAACTCTATTTACTCCTACGTTTCCAACCATAAGCATGCCGAGCTCGCCTTCACCTTCCGCTTCTGCTCGCATCAGCCGTGCAAGTAATTCCATTTGCTTCGTGTTGGATTTGACGACTGCCATTGCATCACCTCCTACCCATACACTATGCATCCAGCTAGAAAATGATGAACAAAGATTGTCTAAAAATAGCGAGCGTTTTTCCGTTTAATGGATTTTTGAAACTATAGGGGATTACACAAGACTTAGAGGGCCACAAACACAACTATATTCCGATAAAAGGAGTTTACTTTGTTTGAGTATATGGCAAAAGCTTGCTTACTTGCTTTCAATACCTTTTTACTTGCTCTAGTGCTTGAATTACTTGCTCTGACTCAACGTTTACTTGCGGATAGGGGAATATTGGAAGTAGATTGTGAAGAAAATGAAAAAAAGAAGCCCGTTCCTCTCTCAACAGAAACCTAGATTTGCCGTTGATTGTAGCGAAGAGCGGACGCTTTCTTTGTGCACGCCTTCAGCCGCAACCCCTACGAATCCAGTATTCACAGGACATCTTTATATACTTTCTAATCTAAAAAAAGACTGCATAGCTGCAGCCTTTTCCTACTAAATATTAAAGAATGTAGAGCGCTTTTCACCGGCAAGAATAGTACCTGTGAAGAATGATCCGAATTCTGCATAACGAGCACTTACTTCATCAAAACGCATTTCGTATATTAACTTTTTAAATTGAAGAACATCGTCTGAGAATAGTGTTACGCCCCATTCAAAATCGTCAAAGCCAACTGAACCAGAAATTATTTGTTTCACTTTTCCTGCGTAGCTGCGACCGATTAAACCATGGCTTCGCATTAAATCTTTACGCTCTTGCATTGGTAGCATATACCAGTTGTCATCTCCATCACGGCGCTTGTCCATTGGATAGAAGCAAATATATTGAGAACGTTGAAGCTCTGGGTATAAACGTGCGCGTACATGTGGATTTTGATATGGATCTTCGTTAGATTCACCTGCTAGGTAATTAGACAATTCTACTACTGAAACGTATGAATAAGCAGGAATTGTGAAGTCCGCTATTGTCAATTTGTTAAATCTTGCTTCCAATTCTTGAAGCTCATCCATTGTTGGACGTAATGTCATTAACATAAAATCTGCTTTTTGCCCAACAATTGTGTAAAAAGCATGAGCTCCCGTTTTTGCATCATCAGCAAGTTGCATTTCATCCAAAAATGCTACGAACTCTTCTGTAGCTTGTTTGCGTAGTTCAGGATCTACTTGTTTCCAAGATGCCCAGTCCATTTGGCGGAAATCATGTAATACGTACCAACCATCTAATGTAATTGCTGCTTCATTCATTATTTATGACACTCCTTTAAGTTAAATAATCGCATATTCAGTGTATCATATACATTCGAACTTTTCTTCTAATGACACGGCTTTGACATGACAATCTGTGACAAACTCGTGTATGCTTGAAGTAACAAAAATGAGCGTAGGAGGAGAAAAAATGGCGGATTTTTTTCAAGAAATAAAAGAAAAATTAAGGGATGCCAATTTATCTATTATATTACCTGAGGGAAATGATGAGCGAATTATTACGGCAGCTCTGAAATTGCAGGAAGAAGGTATCATTCATCCCATTATTATTGGAAATAAAGAAGAGATCCCTTCTGTTCTAACCGTTATTAATCCCCAAAATTATGAAGAAATGGACAAGCTTGTCTCTGCATTCGTAGAACGTCGTAAAGGTAAAGTGACAGAAGAACAAGCGCGTGAAATTTTAAAAGACGTCAATTATTTTGGAACAATGTTAGTTTATATGGAGCAAGCAAATGGATTGGTTAGTGGAGCAGCACATACAACTGCTGAAACAGTACGCCCTGCATTACAGATTATTAAAACAAAGCCAGGAATCTCGAAAACAAGTGGAGCGTTCATCATGGTGAAAGATGATGTTCGATATGTATTCGCTGATTGTGCAATTACTATTGCACCAACTAGTGAAGACTTAGCGGAAATAGCAGTTGAAAGTGCTAAAACAGCTGCAGCCTTTGGAATAAAACCAAAAGTCGCAATGTTATCTTTTTCTACAAAAGGCTCTGCCCAATCGGTGGAAACAGAAAAGGTAGTGGGAGCTACTGAATTAGCAAAACAGATGGATCCAGGTATTATAATAGAGGGAGAGCTACAATTCGACGCGAGTATTGTTCCAGCAATAGCAGCAAAAAAAGCTCCAGATGCAGTAGTAAAAGGGGATGCAACGGTATTTGTATTTCCTTCATTAGAGGCAGGGAATATTGGTTATAAAATTGCACAGCGTTTAGGTGGATTTGAAGCAATTGGGCCTATTTTACAGGGATTGAATGCACCAGTAAATGATTTATCACGAGGATGTTCTGCAGATGATGTATATAAACTAGCTTATATTACAGCTGCACAAGCACTTATTTGAGGAGAAGTTACATGTCAGAAATAGAAGATTTATTGCAACAAGAAAAGTGGCGATTTTGGGATCAATCACTTAGCGGTAAGAGTAGATCAGCACTCGAATCGTTCGCATCGGATGATTTACTTTGTCATCTAGTAGGACAAGAGCAGTCACCTGCAACCGTTCGTACGTGGGTCCATTCCCAAACTGTTGTGTTAGGTATACAAGATCACCGACTACCGTTCGTGGAAGATGCACAGGATTTTCTTCGCACACAGGGATATTCCCCAATCGTTCGTAATTCGGGCGGACTAGCTGTTGTCTTAGATGAAGGTGTACTTAATGTATCTATTATTTTGCCGGAAGCGAAACAGGCAATTGATATACCTACTGGCTATGAAGTGATGCTTGCATTTGTAGAGCTTTTATTCCCCGAGGCAGGTGGGAAAATAGAAGCTTATGAGATTATTGGATCGTATTGTCCAGGTTCATATGATTTAAGTATAAATGGTAAAAAGTTTGCTGGAATTTCTCAGCGTAGACTTCGTCAGGGAATCGCAGTGCAAGTGTATCTATGTATTGAAGGTAGTGGAAGTGAACGAGCAGAACTAATTCGTAAATTTTACGAAATCGGCTTACAAGGAGAAAACACAAAGTTTACATATCCCGATATTAAACCAGGAGTGATGGCATCGATGAATGAACTGCTTGGTACATCGTTCAAAGTAGAGGATATCGTCATTCGTATCCAGCAGATGCTCCAACAATTATCGAGTGTTGTTATCAACCAGTCCGTCACACCAGATGAAATGGAATTGTACCTCTTTTACATGCAACGAGTGGTAGACAGGAATAAGAAAATGCTAGAAAAATGATAATATATTTTCTTAGATGTCTTTTCATCAAACTATAAGAAAAAAATAGATATTTTAAATTGAAACATAAGAAAAGGACCTCCACGAAGAACTTTGTGGGAATAGCTTGAGCAGATGACCCTCGCATGCTGAAGCCAAAGCCCATGGAAAAGAAAGTGGTGGTCATTGCTGTACTTAATATATGACTCTATTTCTAATCAAGTTTTGAGATCTTTTACAGACAAAACCACCAATCTTCTAAACGATTGGTGGTTCTTTAGATACTAGGTTACCGTTCTTCTCCATTTGAAAAACGGGTACTGCTGGGATTTCCTCTTCGTTTAATGTTACAAGACGTCTAGCTCGGTTCATGATTTGTACAAATTGCTCGTAATCTTGTTTAATAGCTGCGTTCTCTTTTTCAAGTTTTGCAAGTTCACTTTCTAATTTACGAATCTTTTCATTTGAAATAGTTGAAAGGTGACGGTATCTAGAAATATCTGAATCACTGTGTTGCAATCGTACAAGATACGCGATAATAATATCAATTGATAATGCAGATACTGGAATAGATTGTGCACGATCGCCATCTTCTTGAGGTTTAGCTAGATAAATTCCGTTTCCTCTTCGTCTATAATCCTTTCCTAATATACGTAGCTTTTCTTTTCTTTCTTTTTTAGCTTCCTTTAATTCACTTTCGTATTGATGGCGGACGACTGCATTCCAGCGAAATCCGCAAGCGGCTGCAGTTCTATTTAATTCATCACCAGCTTCTTCAAATGCATTTAGTTGAGTGCTACCTTCTCGAACGTGACGTAATACCATCTCTGCTAGCATCTCATCATTTTCTGTCATCCATGCGTCCTGTCTAATTTTTACCATGTTCTTCCTCCTACCATGTTCATAGTTTCGTTGTTCTATTAACATAATGGTCAACTTATCGCTCTTTTATTCACGTAATATACACTTGATAGCAATATAAACTTTAAGATACAATGACCTGTAGACTATTACTTTTTTAAATAATTCAGTTGGTGTAAAAAAAATACTAAATTATGTGAATGCCTCCGTTGAATGAAAGGGGTTGTGGACTATGGCAAATCATTTTCGAGTTTGCGATGAGTGTCAGGCCGTCAATTTAAAAACATTGATTCCAAAATTAAAAGCAATTGATCCCGAGGCGGAAATTGAAGTGAACGAATGTCAGTCATACTGCGGTCCCGGACGTAAAAAAACATTCGCATTTATCAATAACCGTCCAGTTGCAGCGCTAACTGAAGACGAATTAATGGAAAAAGTACGTGCCAAAATAGCAGATTAATAAGACCTTTTGCCGCCTTTCAATATGCGGCTTTTTTCTTTATAATGGATACAAAGTTATAACTAGCATTACGGAGGTGGAAAAATGAGCTATGCGACACAAAAGCTAGCAGAAGAAAAAGTGTTTAAAGATCCAGTTCACCGCTATATCCATGTTCGCGATCAGGTTATCTGGGATGTTATCGGAGCAAAGGAATTTCAACGACTTCGCCGCATTAAACAGCTTGGAACTACGTATCTAGTTTTTCATGGTGCCGAACATAGCCGTTTCAATCACTCGTTAGGTGTGTACGAAATTGTACGAAGAATTGTAGATGATAGTTTTAGTGGCCGACCGGAATGGGACGATTCTGAAAGGCTAGTAGTGCTATGTGCCGCTCTTCTCCATGATTTAGGACATGGTCCGTTTTCTCATGCGTTTGAAAATGTGTTTGGATTAGACCATGAATATTTCACACAACAAATAATACTTGGCGATACGGATGTAAATGAGATATTAAAAAGAGTGAGTGAAGATTTTCCACAAAGAGTTGCCGACGTTATCGGTAAAACATACTCAAACAAGCAGGTAGTTAGTTTAATATCCAGTCAAATTGATGCTGATCGCATGGATTATTTACAAAGAGATGCGTATTTTACTGGAGTAAGCTATGGACACTTCGATATGGAAAGAATTTTGCGTGTGATGCGTCCAAGAGAAGATCAAGTGGTCATCAAATCTAGTGGAATGCATGCAGTTGAAGACTATATAATGAGTAGATATCAAATGTATTGGCAAGTATATTTTCATCCAGTTTCCCGCAGTGCTGAGGTAATCTTGACGAAAATCTTGCATCGAGCAAAAGCATTAAGTGAAATGGGATATGATTTTGAACAACAACCGACTCATTTTAGAGGTTTCTTTGATGGTACATATACTTTGAACGAGTATCTAGCTTTAGATGAAGGGGTTTTATTGACCTACTTTCAGCTCTGGATGACAGAGAAAGATCCAATTCTATCAGACTTAAGTAATCGTTTTGTTAATAGAAAATTATTCCAATATATTGAATTTGATTTGGCAAAAGATTATATGAAAATGAAAGAGTTGGAGTTGTTATTCAAAAAAGCGGGTATAGACCCAGAGTATTACTTAGTTTTCGATTCCTCTTCAGACTTACCGTATGACTTTTATCGTCCTGGGGAAGAAGGTGAGCGTATACCAATTCACTTGTTAAAACCAAATGGAGAAATTCGAGAACTATCACGCGAATCAGAAATAGTGGAGGCAATCTCCGGAAAAAGAAGAACGGACCATAAATTGTATTTCCCAGAAGATATTTTAACTAAGGATGGAAAGAAAAAAGGGCTGAAAAAGCAAATACTCGATTTATTGACTTAATGTACGAAAGTAAAGGAGGGGTCTAATTTTGATAGAAGAACATGCAAAAATTGTGCAATTTATCGGAGCAGCTAACGGCATAACAGGAAGAAAAAAACTGCAAAAAATGATTTATATCGCAAAAAAACTTCAATATCCATACAAGGAAAAATACGAATTCCATTTTTATGGCCCTTATTCAGAAGAGCTTACCTTACGAATTGAAGAATTATGTAATATGGGGTTTTTACAAGAAGAACGACAAGATAAAGGCTCATACGTACAATATAAATACCAAATGACCGATGCAGGCGAACATTTCACTCAAATGGCACAAGTTCCTGAAGCAACACGAGATTTAGTAGAATGCATTAACCAAATGAAAGATAAAAGTTCTCGTTTCCTAGAACTAGTATCGACATTATTGTATTTCGATTATCTACCAAAAGAGGAACAAATCGAAAAACTTCATGTTGTAAAAGGTAAACTTAACTTCACAAAAGAAGAGATCGACGAGGCATTTACATTTGTCATGAATCTCATGAATGAACGAGCTATCCAGTAGGATGGCTTTTTTTGATAGGTAAGAAAAATGTACTTTGAACACCTGGTTTGCGCATCTAAAGATTCACTCGGTAATAAAATAGCAACAAGTCTATTCAAAGCCCTACACAAACACTAGAGACGGGTTTATATTTTAAGAACCGGTCGTCTTTCTCCCCGGTTTTTCTTAAAAGATAAGAAAGTATATAAAAATGTCCAGTGAACACTGGGTTCTCGACACTTTTAAGAGAGAATAATCCTGCTGATTTCCGTTTCAGGTGGTTACAAAGGAACGAAGGCTAAAAGCACCACCTCGTGTGGCAACGCCTTCGTGACCAACCTCCTGTTGGCCTCCGTGGGCGTTGCCTCAGCCTCCTCGCTGGAAAACAAATGCTCCTGCGGTTACTCGTCGCAAAGACATTACCCAAACAAAGTTTGGCCAATGTCTTCGCTGCGGGGTCTTCGCCTAACGCTTTTCCCACTGGAGTCGCCACTTTGCACTACAATCAACTATGTGAGTAGTCCCCATTATTAAATTTGGCAAAGCATATCGCTTAGATAATAAGATTAGTCCAAGTTAATGTAGGGAAAAACCATTTGTAATCACTGTTGAATTAGAAATGCTATTATTTCATGATGGATGAAGGGATCAGACTTTCTTTTTACCAGTGGAAATAAAGAGAAGTAGTAAGTATTTGCCTCATAAAGAAGCGAAGAAGCTCACGAAATTGCATCTTCGTGAGCTTCCTCTATGAATAGGAAAGTATCTTATCTCTAGTTATCCAAAAATGCACTAATCTGTTTCTTAGCGTTGTAGGAGGGCGACGGACAGGCAAACGCCATAAGATTACCAATATCACTAAAAATTCACTCGGTAATCATACAGCAAAACGTCTGTCCAAAGCACTTCGAAAACGTTAGAAACAGGTTTTGAACTTAAAGGACCGGGCGTTTTTTTTTCCCGGTTTTTCTTATGTAAAAATTATCCTTTCCGCAAGTAAAAGTTACTTAAGAGCAAGTAAACTGAGAAGTAGCACAAGTAACTAATAAAGAGAGCAAGTAAATCACTATTGAGCGCAAGTATACGACAGGAGAGAGCAAGTAACCTTCCGAATGGCAACATGAATGGAATAAAAAAACGAACCCTTCAAAAAAGGCTCGTTTCCAATCTTCTTATCTATCGCTGAACAACTTACCAGCAGTTCCATAATGATTTTTCGGCATTTCTTCGATGAATACAGTAATATTCTCTACAGGTGCATTAACTGTCTCGGAAACAGCTGCAGTTACCTTCTCAACTAATGCTCTTTTTTGCTCGTCCGTACGTCCTTCTAGCATTTTTACTGTTACATATGGCATTTCATTTCCTCCTTAAGTGAAATTTTCTGTATACTAGTATCATACCAGAACGGAGGGGACTATCGAATGACTAACGAAGAAAAACCAAAACAAAAAATTGGCTTCACGATTATTAAAAATGATCCGACCGATGGACATAAGGGATTTGGTGTAGGTTCTCTTTCATTAGAGAATGTATCACCAGTCATTATTGATATAGAAGAAGACGTTGCGAGAGTCGAAATTGGAGCAATGCATGCCAGAAGTGACACCGAGCGAGGCATTAAATTTACGACAAACAGAGAAGACTCCGCTGGAGGAAAACCGTATTGGCTTGTCTGGGTGACAATAGATTATAATCCAGAAGGACCTTATTTTGCTGGGGTTAGTGCCTGTGAAATGGTTATCAACCGTGAAAAACGTCGTGGCTATAAAATCTTAGCAGATCATGTAAATCGTATGGACAAATCAATGAAACGTCAAATTTTGGTAGATTTTATGGATGACCGCTCCAAAGTTATTTTACGTGAATTCTTACAGAATCATAACAAAGAAATGTGGGAAAGAAGCGAAGAAAAGCTACACCAAGATCTATCTGTCTAAGCCAACTAATCAAATAGTCTGTTTAGGTGGTTGAATTAAAAGCAAAAAGAAAGTACAATTTAGTTAAAGCTTACTTCCATGTAATGCTAGGACACTTAGTGGACTCAAATATGTAAATTGTTTGTGTGAATGGACAACCCAATCCTATAAACGCATTTTTTTACAGAAAGCCAAGCTAAGAAAAAGCATTCTATTACCTATAAATAGGTAGTAGAATGCTTTTTATTTTATTTTTATTGATATCCAAATCAGCCGATAATGTTTTGAAATACTACGGGTTTTTAATCTAGTTCGACCGTTTTTCCATTTTATCCCTTATTCAAATAAATTAAATGGGAAGATAGACCAAGGAGGAGAGTCTTCAGATTTATCCTCGAAAGTTTGCTGCTTCAATTTTGGATCGGTGCAAAGCTTAGTTGGCACATCTTTTTCCTTTAAATATACTAATCGCTGTTTTTCACAGTCAGATGTAGCGATTCCACCTGTCTCTATATCGACAATGACACCTTGCACACCGTCTGGAGCAACGAAGGGCTCGACTGGGAGTCCTTGATGAACAGCCTCCATAAATTCAATCCATACTTGTTTTGTTACTTGTTTCGCTTCTGCATCGCTCACTTGTTTACCTTGATCGTACCCATTCCATACACCGGTTGTTAACTGTGGAGAGTAGCCTATCAAATATTGATCGGTGTTTGTAGTTCCAGATTTTGCAGCATAAGGTCTCGTTTGTTTTGCTCGAATACTAATACCTGTTGCAGGAGAATAGTCATTGAAAACAGGATCGAACATGCCTGTGAGTAAATGAGATAATATAAATGAATCTTGTTCGGTTAATACCTTTTTCCCTTTTATATCATTTTCCTTTATATCATAAATAACGTTTCCGCTTTTATCTGTTATTTTCGTAATATAAGTAGGTTTTTTCTGGATTCCTCCAGCGGATATGGTGTTATAAACTTTTGTCATTTCTAGTAAGGAAACTTCCGTTGTCCCCAGCGCTGTAGCAGGAGTATCCTTGACAGTCATATCCAAATTAAATCTTTCCGTTAATTGTTGAAAAGGTTTATATCCAATTTCTTCTAACGTTTTAACTGCATAAATATTATCAGAAATAGCGAGAGCTTGTGCCAGAGAAATAGGGTGACCTGCAAACTCACCGTTCACATTTTTCGGTTCATATTCTTGGCGGCCATTATCATATGTGAAAATAGTACGTTCACTTTTCATATAAGTAAGGGGGGAGAATCCATTTTCCAAAGCTGCTGCAAATAATAATGCTTTTACGGTAGAACCGGGCTGTCTCTTAGCCTGCGTAACACGGTTAAATGGGCTATCCGCGAAATCTCGTCCACCTACCATTGCTGTCACAAAACCAGTATCTGGTTCCATACTGACGAATCCTACTTGTAATTCTCCTTCTGGCATCCACTTTTCAATCATTTGTTCTGCTACTTGTTGATGCTGTTTGTTTAACGTAGTTTCAATCGTCCAGCCACCTTCCTCAATACGGCGACCTTTTTCTAAGGCAATATCTGTAGCCTCTTTCCACACTTCCTCTAAAAAATAAGGAGCGGTTTTCTGTTTAACTAAAGAGTCCTCTGCCTTTAATACGAAATTTTCGTTATACGCACGTTCCTTTTGCTCAGTAGTAATCTTTTGCTGGTTTTCCATCAATGTCAAGATGAGCTGCTGGCGAGTGACTGCTTTTTCTTCATTTACTAAAGGTGAATAATAGGTAGGACCTTTCGGAATTCCGACTAAAAGTGCGGATTCAGCTAGAGTTAAAGATTTGGCGCTCTTTCCGAAATAGAATCTGCTTGCTGCCTCGACGCCATACATACCATGGCCGAAGTACACCGTATTCAGATATCCTTCTAACAGTTCATCCTTATCGTAGAAAATTTCTAGTCGGTACGCATATAATGCTTCATTTATTTTTCTGGTCCAAGTTTTTTCATGGGTTAGAAATAAATTCCGAGCGTATTGCTGCGTAATTGTACTGGCACCTTCCACCTTTTTACCGGCTTTTATATCCTTTAAAATAGCAGAAGCAATTCGAGAATAATCAAACCCGTGGTGCTCATAAAACTCCTGATCTTCAACTGCTACAGTAGCTTGTGGTAGAAAAGGGGACATTTCATCCAATGAAATCCAATATCTGCGTTGCTCCTTAAAACGATCACCGATAACATTCCCTTGACTGTCTAAGAAGACAGAAGAAATTGGCACTTGAATCATAGGGGCACCAACGATTTGAGCATATATTCGGAGCGTGATGAATGCGCTAAAAAGTGCACAAATAGAGGCAATACTTAAAAGTAACAGCCTTTTCCATCTTTTAGTTCGTATGACCTTTTTTCTGTATTGAATACGCCCCATGAAATCAACTCCGTTCTAATTGATGTTTTCATTAGTATGAGAACAATAGATTCAAATTAAACGGAAAAACAAAAAACTATTGCACTTTTGTCAAAAAGCACTATACTTTCAATGTATTTATTTTTTTAATAAATAACAAAACCCATTATAGAAACGGAGATAGATAAATGGCTGGATTTTGGTTTACAGAGAAGCAAACCGAGAATTTTGGCATCACAATGAAGGTGAAACGCACTCTTCATACCGAGCAGACAGATTTTCAATTGTTAGAAATGGCAGAAACTGAAGAATGGGGAAATATGCTCTTTTTAGATGGCATGGTAATGACCTCTCAAAAAGACGAATTTGTATACCATGAAATGGTTGCACATGTTCCTTTATTCACACATCCTAACCCTGAAAATGTGTTAGTAGTTGGTGGTGGAGACGGTGGAGTAATTCGTGAAATTATGAAGCATCCTAAAGTGAAGAAAGCAACGCTTGTTGATATAGATGGAAAAGTAATTGAGTACTCAAAAGTATACTTACCGGAAATTGCATGTGAATTAGATAATCCTCGTGTAGATGTTCAAGTAGGCGATGGTTTCATGCATATAGCTGAGTCTGAAAATGAATATGATGTAATTATGGTAGATTCTACAGAGCCAGTTGGACCTGCAGTAAACCTTTTTACAAAAGGCTTCTACGCTGGAATTTCTAAAGCGTTAAAAGAAGACGGTTTATTCGTTGCGCAATCGGACAACCCTTGGTTCAAGGCAGATTTAATCCGCCAAGTTCAAAAAGATGTGAAAGAAATTTTCCCAATTACAAATATGTATTTGGCGAATATTCCAACATATCCAAGTGGATTATGGTGCTTTACAATCGGATCTAAGAAGTATGATCCATTACAAGTGCCAGATGAGCAATTTTTTGATATCGAAACAAAATACTATACAAAAGAGCTTCACAAAGCGGCATTTGTACTACCAAAATTTGTGAAAGACCTTGCAGGAGAGTAAGCCCATGCGATTCGAAGAAGCATACTCAGGTAATGTATTTATAAAAAGCAAACAAAATTATGATGAAGCACAGGCAGTTATCTACGGTATGCCAATGGATTGGACAGTAAGCTATCGTCCTGGCTCGCGTTTTGGCCCTGGGCGAATCCGTGAAGCATCAATCGGCTTAGAGGAATATAGCCCATATCTTGACCGAGAGCTAGATGACGTGAACTATTTTGATGCAGGGGATATTCCACTACCATTCGGTAATGCAGAAAAGAGCTTAGATTTAATATCGGATTTTATTCGTCAACTATTGCTAAACGGGAAAATCCCTGTAGGCATGGGAGGCGAACATTTAGTGTCATGGCCTGTCATGAAAACAGTGGCAGACAACTATGACAATCTTGCGATTATTCATATGGACGCGCATACAGATCTACGTGAAGAATACGAAGGTGAACCGCTTTCTCACTCCACACCAATCCGTAAAATCGCCGAATACATCGGTCCAAAAAACGTCTACTCATTCGGAATTCGCTCTGGTATGAAAGAAGAGTTCGATTGGGCGAAAGAAAACGGCATGCAAATTCATAAGTTCGAAGTATTAGAGCCTTTGAAAAAAGTGCTACCAACATTAGAGGGGCGTCCTGTCTATGTAACAATCGATATCGACGTCCTTGACCCAGCGCACGCACCTGGAACAGGAACAGTAGACTGCGGAGGAATCACAAGCCGTGAGCTATTGGCTTCTATTCACGCAATTGCAAATTCTGGTGTAAACGTTGTAGGCTTTGACCTAGTAGAAGTAGCACCGAATTATGATCCTTCGGAACAGACCGTAAATACTGCTTCGAAGCTTCTGCGCGAAATGATCTTAGGATGGGTTAAATAGAAAACATAATAAACGTGATGTCATTAGGGCATCACGTTTTTTTTATTGATTAAATATGAGTCTGGATTCTGCCATAACTATTTCTCTCCAACAGTATCACTTGATTAGGGAAAATAAAACCACAAGCATAAGTTTCACTTTAGTGAACAATATACTTGTGGTTTCAATTGAAAATTTCATTCCATATTAATTCTAATTGATATGTACTACTTTATTTCTTCCAGTTGTTTTAGCCAAATAAAGGGCTTCATCGGCAAGCTTATACAATTCATGAGTTGTTACAGCATCTTCTGGGAAAGTACTAATACCGCCTGAAATAGTTATACTCAGTTTTTCTCCTGTTGAGATTAGGAACAAGTTTTTCTCAATTGATAATCTAATGAGATCTGCAATTTCTAGGCTCTTATCATCTGTAGTATTTGGAAGTATGACTGAAAATTCTTCTCCTCCATTTCGAGAAACAATACCTCCGAATGGTTTGCTTGTATCTTTTATTCGGAGTGCTAATTCTTTCAATACTTCATCTCCAACAGGATGTCCGTATGTATCATTTACCTTTTTGAAATAGTCAATATCTAATAATAGTAGTGAAAATACTTCATTATTTTCTATAAGCTGTTGAGTACATTCTTGAAATTTCCGGTTATTATTTAAGCCAGTGAGATAGTCTGTTACAGACATCTCTTCAATATGTTTTATCTTTTCAAAAAGAGAGCTAAGCAGTTTAAGAATTACAAAAATAATGGAAAACGACAAGACTGAAAATACTATAAAGCTTATAATGGCCAACCACGTTTCAAATTTCCAATTGCCTAAGAAACCTAAAACAATAGAAGTTTGCAAGATGGAATATCCAAAAAAGTAAGGGACGTTTTGAAAGGTCATCGTTTTCTTCCAACTCCAAAGTCCAATAACTAGTCCTATTACGATAGTGCTGCTACCAGCAATCAGTGCATTCGTGGAAAATCCGTACATGAATAAGCGGAAGATCCCGATTATTGTTCCACTTATAATAGGTGCAAATGGCCCTCCTAAGACACCAGATAATGCAATAACCGCCATTCTCCCATCCACAATAAAGAAATCAGAAATGCTAACAGAGGTTAACATTAATAGACAACCAGTAAATCCGCTTAATATCCCAAGTATAAATCTGGCGTAATTATAAGATGGTATATAAACATTTAATTTATTTTGAAATGGAATATAGGTAAGAATTGCAAAAGTAAACAAAATACAAAAATTAATAACAAAGTCAATAAGCACAAAGGTCACCTTCTTAAAATATCTCGGTCCATTATAACCTTTCGAGTATGAATAGTATATTACTTTTTCAGTGATTAGTTGTCACATTCCTTAATATTAAGATATAATATGAAGGTTATAGTAAAAAATATATGATATTGTGAATTGTCTTCCTGTTGCGGTCAATAATCGCTTTTAGGAAATCATAAATAAAACTTCTACAAAGGATGATAGGCATGTCTACTCCATTACAAAAGACAGTAAATATACGACTAGTTTCTACGATTCGTCATCCGAATGTACAAGAAGAAACAATCAATATAGAAATAAAAGGCACTTTAACACTTAAAGGTAAACAATATTATCTAGTTTACGAAGAAATGCAAGATCAAAAGATAACTCGAACGACTGTGAAGTTAGGTGGACAGACCGCGTTGATACTACGAAGTGGTGGAGTTAAGATGCGTTTGCCATTTGAACGGGGAGAACTGCAAACGGGTAGCTACGATACTCAATATGGAACACTTATAATTACAACAAATACAAAGCATTTACATTTTGATGATGGCCATTTTCAAGTGGAATATGAGCTAATCATAAATGAAGAAGTTGCTGGTACATATACATTAGAACTAATTTATACGGAGGCGGAATAAATGAACGCAGTAGAACAGCTACAACAATCTATTAAAGACGCATTACAACAAGCAATTATAAAAGCAGAACTTGTAACGGAAGAGCAAATTCCTGCAATCCAACTTGAAACACCAAGAGATAAAGCGAATGGGGATTACGCAACAAATATTGCAATGCAGCTAACAAAACTTGCGAAAAAGAATCCTCGTCAAGTGGCGGACGCAATCGTGGAAAATCTTGATATGTCGGGAACAATGATGGAGAAGATTGACATCGCTGGTCCTGGATTCATGAATATCACGGTTCGTAAAGATTACTTACAAGATGTAGTAAAGGCTGCCCTCACAGAAAAAGAAAACTTTGGCCGTTCAACTTCAGGTGCGGGAGAAAAAATTCAAGTGGAATTCGTATCTGCTAATCCAACTGGTGACTTACATTTAGGGCATGCCCGTGGAGCTTCTGTAGGAGATTCTTTATGTAATGTGCTTGATTTTGCTGGATTTGACGTTGCTCGCGAATATTATATTAACGATGCCGGAAACCAAATTCATAACCTAGCTATTTCGATTGAAGCTCGTTATTTCCAAGCTTTAGGATTAGATAAAGAAATGCCTGAAGGTGGCTACCACGGGCAGGATATTATCGACATCGCAGCTGCTCTTGTTGCAGAACATGGCGAAAAATTTGTATCCATGTCGGATGAAGATCGCTACAAAGCATTTCGTGCACATGGGTTAAAAGTAGAGCTTGCAAAACTTCAAAAAGACTTAGCTGATTTCCGTGTTGGTTTTGATAACTGGTTCTCGGAAACATCTTTATATGAGAACCGTAAAATTGAAGTAGCTTTAGATAAATTACGTGCGAACGGTCATATTTTTGAAGAAGACGGAGCAACTTGGTTCCGTTCTACTACATTTGGAGACGACAAGGACCGTGTACTTATCAAAAGTGATGGCTCTTTCACATATTTATTGCCCGATATTGCATACCACGAAGATAAATTAGTTCGTGGATTCGATCAATTGATCAATATATGGGGAGCAGACCATCACGGTTATATACCACGTATGAAAGCAGCAATTGAGGCGCTTGGGTATGAGCGTGAAAAACTTGAAGTATCAATTATACAAATGGTTCAACTATATAAAGACGGCGAAAAAATGAAAATGAGTAAACGTACTGGGAAAGCTGTTACAATGCGTGAGCTTGTGGAAGAAGTAGGTCTTGACGCAGTACGTTATTTCTTCGGTATGCGATCAGGCGATTCACATATGGACTTCGACTTAGACTTAGCTGTTTCTCAATCTAATGAAAACCCAGTGTTCTACGCTCAATATGCACATGCACGTATTTGTTCAATTTTACGATCAGCAGAAACGCAAGGCATGAAAGTGTCGACTGATTCACTTGAATTATTGCAAAGTGAAAAAGAATTAGATCTACTGAAGAAAATTGGTGACTTCCCACAAATAGTTGCAGATGCTGCAAAACTTCGTGCACCTCACCGAATTGCAATTTATATCCAAGAATTAGCTACGACATTCCATAGCTTCTATAATGCGGATAAAGTACTGAATGCGGATAACGTGACGCAATCAGAAGCTCGCCTTGCACTTGTAACAGCAGCACGTCAAACAATCTCAAATGCATTGCGCCTACTTGGTGTATCTGCACCTGAACAAATGTAATCCTAAACCCTCGACCTTGTTCGAGGGTTTTTCTAATTTTATGTAGTATACGATCATCAAGAATTTGGGGAAATAATCCTAACCGCAAGTAAATGCATCTCAAGAGCAAGTAAACATAACCCGTTCGCAAGTATTTCTATCTAGAACATAAGTAAGGGTACAGTGACACCAAGTAAACGACAAACGAAAGCAAGTAAACGTTAATTCCTCTCTTATATCAGAGCAATCTCCAAATTCTCAAGTTGAAAAATTGGAATTAACTTCCTAACCGCAAGTAAATGCATCTCAAGAGCAAGTATGCCTAGCCTATTCACAAGTATTTCTATCCTGAACGCAAGTAAAGGTCCAGTGACAACAAGAAAACAACAAAACAGAGCAAGTAAACGTTAATTCCTCTCTTATATCAGAGCAATCTCCAAAATATTAAGTTGGAAATTGGAATTAACTTCCTAACCGCAAGTAAATGCCTCTCAAGAGCAAGTAAACATAACCCGTTCGCAAGTATTTCTATCCTGAACGCAAGTAAAGGACCGGTGACAGCAAGTAAACGACAAACGAGAGCAAGTAAAAGTTAATTCCTCTCCTATATCAGAGCAATCTCCAAAATATCAAGTTGAAAAATTGGAATTAACTTCCTGAACGCAAGTAAATGCATCTCGAGAGCAAGTAAACATTACCCGTTCGCAAGTATTTCTATCTAGAACATAAGTAAGGGTACAGTGACACCAAGTAAACGACAAACGAAAGCAAGTAAACGTTAATTCCTCTCCTATATCAGAGCAATCTCCAAAATATCAAGTTGAAAAATTGGAATTAACTTCCTAACCGCAAGTAAATGCATCTCAAGAGCAAGTATGCCTAGCCTATTCACAAGTATTTCTATCCTGAACGCAAGTAAAGGACCGGTGACACCAAGTAAACGACAAACGAGAGCAAGTAAACGTTAATTCCTCTCTTATATCAGAGCAATCTCCAAATTATTAAGTTGAAAGGTTGGAATTAACTTCCTAACCGCAAGTAAATGCCTCTCAAGAGCAAGTAAGGATAACCCGTTCGCAAGTATTTCTATCCTGAACGCAAGTAAAGGTCCAGTGACAACAAGAAAACAACAAAACAGAGCAAGTAAACGTTAATTCCTCTCCTATATCAGAGCAATCTCCAAAATATCAAGTTGAAAAATTGGAATTAACTTCCTAACCGCAAGTAAATGCCTCTCAAGAGCAAGTATTCATAACCCGTTCGCAAGTATTTCTATCCTGAACGCAAGTAAAGGTCCAGTAACACCAAGAAAACAACAAACGAGAGCAAGTAAATGCAAGTTCATCCCTTACACAATAGCGGGGAGCAACTGTATGAGAGATATCCCCAGCCCAGCTATACGAAAGGGAATCTATACTTCACGAGAATGATATATATACGAAAGAGAATACACGCTTTACGAGAGCAATCTCTCAATATACAAGAGAGCTCAACTCCATCCCAAAGGTCGAACCACTCTATCCTCAAAGTTGAAGTCGACAGTCATAAAAAATAAGGTATAATGAAGACAAAGCAACATCAATAAATAAATGCATAGAGGTGCTCTAGTTACGGATTGCTAGAGTTAAAAGGGAAGCTGGTTAAAGTCCAGCACGGTCCCGCCACTGTAAGTGATGCAACACATCATAAGTCAGAAAACCTGCCTATATGCTTTACGCCCGTTACCTACGAGGATAGGTTTGGTGTAGGTCTGGCTCATTGTGTTTTCGTGCAGATTTATACCTATCTATCTCTCATCAATAGGATGGGAGATTTTTTATTGGCTTAAATAGGAGGAATGTAAAATGAAGAAATTATGGCAGTTATGGATGACATCCGCTTTAGCAGTTCTATTGCTAGTAGGATGCGGACAAGAAGAAGTTAAACCTGAAGAAAATACAGGAAGTACGCAACAAGAAACAGTAGTAGATGAAACAACTTTCCCAATTACAATGACCGATGCAGTCGGTACTGAAATTACATTAGAGGAAGCACCAAAAACAATCGTTTCTATGCAACCAAGTAATACAGAAATTTTATTTGCACTTGGATTAAATGATGAAATTGTTGGAGTTAATGATTACGATAACTACCCAGAAGAAGCGCTTGAAAAAGAGAAAATCGGTGGTATGGAATTCAACGTGGAAAAGATCTTAGCGATGAATCCGGATATTGTATTTGCTCATGAATCTGCCTTGGGTGTAGGTGAAGCTGGATTTCAACAAATTCGCGACGCTGGAGTAAAAGTATACGTAGTGAAAAATGCAACGGACTTCAATGAAACATATACAACAATTGAGGAAATTGGTCGTGCTACTGGTAAATCTGAGGAAGCACAACAAATTGTAGAAGATATGAAAGCAAAAGTAGCAGAAGTTAAAGAGAAAGTAGCAAAAGTAGAAACGAAGAAAACTGTATTCGTTGAAACTTCAGATGTTCCGGAAATTTATACACCTGGTAAAGAAACGTTCATGCAAGAAATCTTAGATATGGTGAATGCTGAGAATATTGCAGCGGATCAAGAAGGCTGGTTTAAAATAGAACCAGAAGAAATTGTTAACCGTAATCCGGACGTAATTATTGTAATGTATAGCTATGTAGAAGGAATTGTGGATAGCGTGAAAGCTCGTGACGGGTTCGATTCTATTACAGCAGTGAAAAACAATGAAGTTATACAAGTAGATGAAAACCTAACAAGTCGTACAGGTCCACGTCTTGCAGAGGGATTAGAAGAAGTAGCGAAAGCAATTTATCCAGAGGCTTTTAGTGAGTAAAGCCTTGATCGGCTACATCTTGTCCATAATAGCTCTTTTTGTAGCAATTTGGCTAGGTGTATCGGTCGGATCCGTAAAGGTACCGATCAGCACATTATGGGATACGGGAGCAGATGCAATCGCGACCAATATCGTTTGGAAAATTCGCATGCCACGTGTGGTGCTTGCAGGACTAGTAGGTGCATCACTAGCCATTGCAGGTGCTGCATTTCAAGGGTTATTAAAAAATCCGCTTGCCGATCCTTATACGTTAGGAGTGTCGTCCGGTGCCTCAGTTGGCGCCGTGGCTACGCTCTTTTTCGGTATTTCGGTGCCGTTTCTAGGAATATTCACATTGCCTGTTTTCAGTATGATTGGGGCTCTAGTTACGATGCTACTTGTTATTACATTTGCCAAGCTAGTCGATCGTTCGATGAAAATGGAAACAATTATTTTGACTGGAATTATTTTTAGTTCTTTTTTAGGTTCTGTAATTTCGTTAATGATTGCATTGACAGGAGAAGAATTGAGACAAATTATTGGATGGCTACTCGGAAGTGTATCAATGCGCGGATGGAGTTTTGTTCAAATGGCATTGCCGTTTGTAGTTATTGGCACGATTTTATTGTGGTTAAACAGAAGAGAGTTAAATGCAATGTTATTTGGAGAAGAACGTGCACAGCATTTAGGGGTCAATGTGAAAAAGCGGAAAATGATGATTTTAATTGGCGGCTCCATGCTGACAGGAACAGCGGTCGCTGTATCTGGAACGATTGGATTCGTAGGGCTTGTCGTTCCGCATATGACAAGGCTATTATTTGGTTCCGATAACCGTCACGTGTTACCACTTAGCTTCATAAATGGAGCAGCATTATTAATCATCTGTGATTTAGTGTCTCGTACGATTATTTCTCCAACTGAACTACCGATTGGCGTGATAACTGCATTTATTGGGGCACCAGTTTTTGCATTTATTTTCTTTAGACAACGGAAAAAAGGAGGCATTTAATATGTTACAAGTGAGAAATGTATCGGGTGGATATGATCACAAATTAATCGTTAAAAACGTCTCATTTGAAGTTGGAAAAGGTGAAATGCTTGGAATTCTTGGACCAAATGGAAGCGGAAAATCTACACTACTAAAAGTAATAAGCGGTATTTTACATATGGCGGCCGGAGAAGTTTTGATTGAAGGGAAATCGTTAAGGTCTCATTCATCGAAAGAGCTTGCGAAAAAAATGGCGGTTTTACCACAATTACATAGTCATGCTTTTTCTCATTCTGTGAGAGACACGATCGCACTTGGCCGATATCCCCATCAAAGTGGATTGTTTTCTTCATGGTCGGATGGAGATGAAACGGCGGTTATTGAAGCGATGCAGCTAACAGCGATGGAAAGATACGAGCATCAAATGCTAGACCTATTATCTGGTGGGGAACAACAACGTGTATTTGTTGCCCAAGCACTTGCTCAACAAGCACCTTTACTCCTACTGGACGAACCGACCAATCATCTAGACATTGCACATCAAAAACAATTACTTGATACGATTAAAACACAGGCGATTGAAAAAGGAATCACTATTATTAGTGTATTTCATGATATAAATCTCGCATCTCTATACTGTGATCGTCTGCTATTAATGGATCACGGGGAGGTACAAGTAATAGGCGCACCTCAGGAAGTAGTGAAGAAAGATCAAATTGAATCGGTGTATCAAGCCCGTATTAGTACAAATCCTCACCCTGAACGTCCGAAGCCTCAAATTACAATTCTTCCGGATGTAAATGAAAAGCAGAATGATGAGCTTATCACAGCAGAGAACTTTCAAGTTACGGCAGAATTGGTTATTTTTCAAGCTGAAACGCAACTCAAAACATGGTCATCCGCAGTGATTAATGCAGGAAGTGGCTGGTACAAAAACTTCGTCAATAGAAGAGTGGACGCTAGCTATGCTTGCGATAATGTAAAAGAAGAAATGCTTGAATACTTAGCGGACAACGGTTTTTCTGAAGCAGATACAGTAGGAATGATGACCGCAGTAAAGACTACGGATGCTGTCATTAAAGAATATGACACACCTTTTGGAAGCATCGTCATTATGGTTACTGCAGGAGTAGGGAATGCAGTGGACGTCTCTAGAACACATGAAGTAGAGATGCTTCCAGCAATTGGTACCATTAATACATGGATAATTGTGAATGGAGAACTTTCAGACGAAGCTTTTATTCAATCAGTTATTACAGCTACCGAATCAAAAACGAAAGCACTCGCTTTTGAACAGGTAAAGGACCCTCGTACTGGAACGATTGCTACCGGAACATCTACGGATAGTGTACTAATAGCAGCGACCCAAAAAGGGACACATATTCCATATGCAGGACCAATCACGGAAATAGGGAAAAAAATAGGACTCGGTGTGTATGAATGCACAGTGGAAGCTATTCAAGTCTACAAAAAAGCAAAAGGTTGGGAGTAGGCATGGGTCCACATATAATTGCAATAGCGATAGGCTTAATACTGGATAGAATAATTGGCGATCCACCGAGTTGGCCACATCCAGTTAAATTGATTGGAACGCTTATTTCGAAACTAACAGCTTGGTTGAATAAAGGTAGAGCACGCAAGGCGAAAGGGTTTTTACTTGTTTTTATAGTCGTTGGTTTAACATTCTCTGTCACACTAGCTTTACTAATAGGTTCATACTCCGTACATATATGGGTGGGGATTGCGGTAGAAAGTATACTAATCGCATCTGGGCTTGCACAGAAAAGTTTAAAAGTGGCAGCATTAGATGTATATAAACCGTTAGTAGCAAAAGATTTACCGTCCGCAAGACAAAAGCTTTCGTGGATTGTCGGTCGTGATACAGAAAAGTTAGATGAACAAGAAGTTACACGTGGAGTCGTAGAAACAGTATCAGAAAATATTAGTGACGGAATAACTGCGCCACTTTTTTATGCATTTGTGTTTGCTGGTGCACCAGGCCTTTGGTTATATAAAGCGATAAATACGCTCGATTCAATGGTCGGTTATAAAAATGAAAAATACGAGGACTTCGGATTTGCAGCCGCAAAGCTGGATGACATAGCGAACTATATACCAAGCCGATTAACTGGCTATATTATCATGCTGTGGGGCAAAAAAGAGAGTGGAATGCCTTTTAGCAAACGGATGAGAGGCTGGTGGCAGGATTCGAAAAAACATCCAAGTCCAAATAGTGGCTATTTAGAAGCAGCGACTGCTTATCAGCTAGGCATTCAACTTGGAGGCATCAATACATATAAAGGAATCGTTTCCAACCGAGCACTCATGGGAATTGGAGAGGTTCCATTGTCGCCAAACCATATATTAAGCACCATCTCTCATATGAATACTGCTGTAGTTCTATTTTGGCTGTGGATGATGGTCATTGGAGGGGTTTTATTTGGCATTACCTAATCACGGTGCAAATGCTCATCAAGTATATGAGCGACTCGGAATCGAAATGCCCGAAACGGTTATTGACTATAGTGAAAATGTGAATCCATTAGGAGTACCGACGTTTGTGAATGAAAAATGGTCAACCTATGCACAGCTAATCACAAAATACCCGGATCCACAGGGAGAACCATTTTTATCGGCAGCTGCAAAATATCACGGTATTTCGGTTGAAAATACGGTTGTTGGAAATGGGGCGGCGGAAATATTTGCTAGCCTTGCAAAACGGTATGAAAATAAACGTGCAGTATTGATTCATCCGACTTTTTCCGAATATGAAGCAACACTTGCACCTTACAATGTATACATAAAAGAGATAATTGCGACTGGGAAAGTACCTTTGGAAGAAGTGCTCGATGAAGTAGAGTTTGCGGAAGTAATCTACATTTGTAGACCTAATAATCCGACCGGTTATTTAATCCCACTGGAAGAAATTATTCAAATAGCAAAATATGCGATGAGATATAAATGTGAAGTTATATTAGACGAAGCATTTCTAGATTTTATAGATGAAAAAGAATCTTTTATCCCGTATTTAAAGGAATTTCCAAATGTTATTGTCGTACGCTCAATGACGAAAATGTATGCAATCCCTGGTATTCGACTTGGATACGCTTTAGCTAATAAATCCATCGTAAACGATATACGCTCGAGAATGCCACACTGGAATAGTAATGCGATTGCGGCGACAATTGGAGCAGAGTGTTTGCTAGAGGAAGATTATCGAATGCGAGCAATCGCTTTCGCAAAAGAAATGCGTGAACAAATGACGGTGTTTCTAGTGAAATGGAACTGTATTGTGTTACCATCAGCGACTAACTTTCTCTGTTTTCAACTACCAGATTCTTCACGTTCTAAAGAGTTTTTCGAAAGTTTATTAGCCAAAGGATGCGTCCTCCGCCATACAGAAAATTTCAAAGGGCTAGATGGAAAATGGTTTCGGGTGGGCATGAAAGAAATTTCTCAAATGGAGCATTTGCAAAAGGAGATGACCGCATGGTTCGTGGAAAACTTGTCTTCATAACGGGCGGTGTACGTAGTGGAAAAAGCAGCTTCGCTGAATATTACCTAATGGATAAGCGGGCAAACCGAAATGTGTATATAGCTTCTGGCGTTGCAGTGGATAAAGAAATGAAAGAGCGTATAAAAAGACATCAAGTTGACCGTAAAAGCTACCCAGTCGAGTGGGTGACGATTGAGCAACCGCGTAATCTCGAACAAATCATTCCCAAAATCCAAAAAGATGATGGCATCCTATGGGATTGTGTCACGACCTGGCTAGCTAATGAACTGTATGAAGGGCAAATTGAGAAAGTAGAGCAGCAGCTATACGAGACAATAGACCAGCTATTAAAAAAAACAAAGATAGTTGTAATTGTTTCAAATGAAGTACTCGATGAACCTGTATCAAAGTATGAATTTACAGCTCAATATCAAGCGTGGATTGGGCAAATCCATCAAAAGCTTGTTTCGAAGGCAGATCATGCCTTCGAAATGGAATATGGCGTCAGTCATCAGTGGAAATGAGGGTTATAAATGAAGGGCTTAATGGTCCAAGGTACTGCTTCTAGTGTAGGGAAAAGTTTGGTTTGTACAGCTATTTGTCGACTACTTGCTAATGAAGGAAAGCAAGTAGCCCCCTTTAAATCGCAAAATATGTCAAGCTTAAGCATCCATACAGAAGATGGGTTGGAAATAAGTGTCTCGCAATCTTTGCAAGCAAGAGCTGCAAAAATCTCTTATTTAGCCGAAATGAATCCCATATTATTAAAGCCAGCGAGGAACTTGGAGTCGGATATAATTGTTTTAGGAAGAAAGTTGGATAGAATGAGTGGCATGCGCTACAGGGAACAATTTTTTGAAAAAGGGCAAGAACTCATTAAAAATAGTTTGAATTTGCTGTCTGAATCCTATGAGTATTTGATATTAGAAGGTGCTGGCAGTCCTGTTGAAGTAAATTTACGTGATCGTGAACTAGTAAATATGCGTGTTGCTGATCTGGCAGATGTGCCGGTAATATTAGTAGCCAATATTGAGTATGGCGGCGTGTTTGCATCCATTGTCGGTACGCTTGCACTACTTCCAGAAGTACAAAGAGCACGTGTAAAAGGAATAATTATCAACAAGTTTCAAGGAGACGTTTCTCTGTTTGGGGACGGAATCGATTTCATCGAAACGTACACAGGTATCGATGTTTTAGGAGTCATCCCTTATTTTGCAAATGAGTTTGAGGAAGAAGACGGCGAAGAAAAAAGAGGGCAAATGGCATCAGATGAACAAATTAATGAATGGGCATACCATTTTAAAAAGCATGTACAATGGGAGAAAGTATTAAGCCTATTAAAGAATGATGTGGTGGGAAAATGAGGAGCATTTTGTTGGCACTTCAATTTTTTACGGTCATTCCAGTAAATAAAAACCTGCCGATGGAAAAACGAGCAATTACAGGGATGTACAGTATTTTTCCTTGGATAGGGGCAGGCATTGGAGCAATTGCTTGTTTAGTCCTCTACTTTGAATGGAGTCCAATAATGACAGGGTTTAGTATTGTACTTCTAGGGGTTGTACTATCTGGAGGACTTCATATGGACGGATATATCGACACATCGGATGCATTCTTTTCCTACAAAGATCGATTGAAGCGATTCGAAATACTAGAGGATCCGCGAGTGGGTGCTTTTGGTGTAATGGCGGTTGTGTTCTTAGTTATTGGTAAAGTAATTATTATATCTGAAGTATTATCGACAGAATCCTTTCACTGGATTTTCGTTATGCTTATCCCATTTTTCTCTAGAGCTCTACTTGGAATCCTATTTTCAGTAACGAACAGTGCTAAAACGAGTGGACTGGCTTATTATTTCAAGGGAAAAATGAATGCCAATGTCGTTACAATTACAACAGCATGTCACTTTTTTATTGGCCTAGTAGTTTTAGGATGGATGACCAATTGGGTGGTTGCTGTCACTATAGCCGCTGTGTTATTTGCATTTATTTGTTTGTTCCGCAGTTGGGTATTGAAAAACTTCGGTGGAGTTACTGGTGATTTACTTGGTGCAAGCGTGGAAATTTCGGAGGTGGTGCTATGGCTAACCCTTTTGCTATTGTTCTCGTAAGACATTTTCCAACGCAAGGAAATCGAGACAAAAAGTATATCGGCTGGACTGACGAACCAATCATTACTGGAATGAAAACGAAAAAAATTTCATTTGAAACTAATCAAATAATTGGCAGCGACTTAATGCGTTGCAAGCAAACAGCAGCGAAAATTTTTAGTGAAGTTCCTTATATTGAGAATTCAAATTTTCGAGAATGCTCCTTTGGTGATTGGGAACAAAAAACATATAATGAATTAAAAGATGAAGCTCAATACAGAAATTGGCTTGATGATCCGAGGCAAATAGCCCCACCAAATGGAGAGTCAATGCAAGCAATGGAAAAACGGGTGCTAGAAGCCTTATTAGAAACAGTCGAAAAGGTAGAGCACCCGATAATCGTTACGCATGGTGGGCCTATTCGTTTTATACTGACCAGGTTTGCAAATATAGAAAAGAGTTTTTGGGATTGGGAAGTACCTCACGGGATTATGTTTACATTGCATTGGCGGGATAAAAAAGCTGTATTGGAGGGGGAACGATGCATGTCATTTTCGGTGGAGCATTTAATGGAAAACGAGCGTATGTAGAGAATATGATACAAGGCCGTAAAGCCCAGTGGATAGATGCAGAATTAGATGTGCTTGTTTTATTACCAGATGTAGAAGTGGTTGTTATTCTTGGAGTTGAAAATCTGCTAGAATCAAAAGGCAAAAAGTTAATCGGAAAATTGGAAATATGGGATAAACAAGCGGAAGTAATAGTCATAGCAACGGAAATCGGACGAGGAATTGTACCGATGGATGCAAGTATGCGCAAACTTCGGGATGATGTTGGTCGATTTTATCAGCAGCTTTTTACAAAGGCATCACGTGTAACACGAATTTGGTACGGTATTTCACAAACATTAAAGGGAGATGAGCAAATTGAAAATTTACACTAAAACTGGAGACAAAGGACAAACAGGTTTGATCGGGGGAAGAACGGACAAAGACGATATCCGAGTGGAAGCTTACGGAACAATTGATGAAGTGAATTCATTTATTGGAAAAGCAGTAACAGAGCTAGATCCAGCAAAATTTGCGGATATCTTAGAAGATTTAGAAACGATACAGCATGAGCTATTTGACTGTGGTGGAGACCTTGCAAATGTTTCAAATCGTCGTGTATATAAAATGACGGACGAAGCAATCGATGCAATGGAAAAAAGAATCGATGTACTAGTAGAAGAAGGTCCAGTTTTGGAGAGATTCATCCTACCAGGCGGAACTCCCGCTGCTGCAACACTTCATATAGCTCGCACAATTACTAGACGTGCAGAGCGTTTTACAGTGACGTTAACGAAAACACAAGAGGATGTACCAACAGTAGTACAACGCTACTTAAACCGTTTGTCCGATTATTTATTTGCAGCAGCTCGCGTGGCAAATGTGAGAGAAAACGTATCGGACGTTGAATACGTACGAAGTGCAAAAGTATTTAAAAACGTAGGAAGCGAGAAGAAAGAAAAGGAGTAACAATATATGAAACTTCGATTACTAACACTTGCAGCTATGTTTTCAGCACTATGTGCAATCGGGGCATTTATTAAGGTTCCAGTTGGCATCGGAAGTGCAGCCATGGATACAGTACCTGCACTTATATCAGTATCCTTTCTGCCTCCAATTTATGCGGGAGCAGCATCGTTAATTGGTCATTTATCTTCCTCTTTATTTGCAGGGTTTCCGTTAGGTCCATTGCATTTAATCATTGCTGCAGAAATGTTCGTCATTTTATTCGTATACACTAAGTTACACAAAGCAGGGCATCATGCATGGAAATGGATATTCTTTATTTTTGCAAATAGTGTGCTAGCAACCCTTCCGTTTTACTGGATCATTTCACCGGCATTCTTTGCGGCGGCACTTCCAGGTATCACACTTGCGACTATACTAAATGCTTCAATTGCTATGATTGTCTCACCAGTGGTGGAGCGAGTAATGAAACGGATGAAAACTCATGCGTAATGCTATTTTATTGCCAAATGGCTTCGTTTTGACGACGGATAACTCCGCAGGCATCGGCGAAAAAAAGGCTGACATAGTTTCAACACCAGACGAAATCGTTTCCTATTTCGCAGCAAGAGTCGCATTACTAGAACAATGGGCAGCTGGTGCAACTCCAGTATCCATAGTAGTTCATAACTTCTCAGGAAATCAAAGCTGGGGCAAATATGTCGTCGGAATAGAAAAGCTATTTAACGAAGTCGGTGTAAAGTGCCCGGAAATTACCGGCAGCAGTGAGACGAATGTGGAAACGCTACAGTCAGCAATCGCTGTGACAATACTAGGTGAGCAACAAATTGAAAACTCTAATGAAATTCGCTGGTATGTTTATGGCAAGCCAAGTGTCGGTGAAGAAGTCATTAGCGATGGCGATAAAATCGCTGACTTGAAAAAAATTAGTGAAGCAATAAGTCGAGGGCTAGTGCATCAGGTGTGGCCAGTAGGATCTACCGGAATAAAAGGCGAATGTGAACGACTTGGGCTGAAAGACTGTTTAGTTGATTGGGATGTAGAAAAATCTGCAGGACCAGCTACAACTGTGTTACTTGGAATTGATATTATTAAAGAAAAAGAAGCAAAACTTCATTTTGGCGATTATTTTGAGGCTATCTCATAAGGAGATGGCTTTTTGTTTTGGAGAAATATGCTCCCTCTTTCGTATAAGGAGGATATTTAATAATTTACTTGCTCTCGCCAGTCATTTACTTGCGTTCTCCGTTGCTTTACTAGCTTTCAATATAGAAATACTTACGGATTGATTATGATTACTTGCGCTTGTATTGAATTTACTTGCTTTAAGGATAATTATTCCATAATTTTGATCTTGGAAAGTGGGAATCTCTCGTTTAAGTTGGCATTACTTTCGTATAGAACGTATTCCTACACGATAAATTTTTTACTTCAGTAAACATCCAATTTACAGAAAAAAATACAAAATTCGCATCAATCCGAATAAATAACTGTTGACTGAATGCTCATTCAGTTTTAATATGGAATTACTTATATATTAGTTAAAGAATCTAATGTATTATTCTATTCATAAAATCATTTTACAACTCAGAGGGGGAGAAATAAGATGAATCCATTGTTAATCGCAAACTGGGTACTGTTTATCGCAGTAGTTTTGTATGCTTTAGGATTGTTCGCATATTTGTTGAAAACAAGATATACGTACATCAAACTAGGGAAGAAAGTCGAATTTGAAGATAATGTGAAGGAAAGACTTCGCAAAATTTGGGTGTATGTTTTTGGTCAAAAGAAACTATTAAAAGATAAAAAGAGTGGAGCAATTCACGTTATGTTCTTCTATGGTTTCTTACTTGTACAACTAAGTGCTATTGATTTTATTTGGAAAGGCTTAGCACCTGGTTCACATTTACCGCTTGGACCATTGTATCCAGCGTTTACGTTTTTTGAAGAAATTGTTACATTAGTAATTTTAGTTGCTGTCGTTTGGGCATTTTACCGTCGTTATATTGAAAAGTTAGTTCGCTTAAAGCGCGGGTGGAAAAGTGGCTTGGTGCTAATTTTCATCGGCGGATTGATGGTTTCCGTTTTAGTTGGTAACGGTATGGCAATGATTTGGCATGGTCACGAAGCAACTTGGTCAGAGCCAGTTGCATCTTCTATGGCGTTTATTTTTGGCTGGTTACCTGAAGCTGCTGCAATAACGGTATTTTATATCATGTGGTGGGTACATTTATTATTCCTACTGTCATTCTTAGTGTATGTACCACAATCAAAGCATTTCCATTTAATTACAGGACCAGCAAATGTATACTTCCACCGTTTAGACAAAGTTGGTAGATTACGTCCGATCAATTTTGAAGAAGAGGAAAACGAAGACCCAGAAGCTGAAGAAGAAATGCCTTCGTTCGGGGTTGGTCGTATTCAAGACTTTACACAAGCACAAATGATTGACTTATACGCTTGTGTGGAATGTGGACGCTGTACGAATATGTGTCCCGCAACTGGAACAGGGAAAATGCTATCTCCAATGGACTTAATCGTGAAGCTGCGTGATCACTTAACATTTACTGGAGCAGTAGAAACGAAGAAAAAACCTTGGGTACCAGCACTAGCTTTCCAAGGAACAAAAGGCAATCAGCTTGCGATGGCTGCTGGAGCAGAAGGTGCAGTAATTGAAGATATTTATAGCCCATCTCTAATTGGAGATGTCATTACTGAAGAAGAAATTTGGGCTTGTACAACTTGTCGTAACTGTGAAGACCAATGTCCGGTTATGAACGAGCATGTAGATAAAATTATCGACCTTCGCCGATACCTAGTAATGACAGAAGGAAAAGTAAATCCTGATGCACAACGCGCAATGACGAATATCGAGCGCCAAGGAAATCCATGGGGACTTAATCGTAAAGAGAAAGAAAACTGGAGAGATGCTCGTCCAGATATCCATATTCCAACAGTGAAAGAAGTTTCAAAAGCGGGAGAAGAATTTGAATACCTATTCTGGGTTGGTTCGATGGGATCATTTGATAACCGTTCGCAAAAAATTGCATTATCTTTCGCACATTTGATGAACGAAGCAGGAGTGAAATTTGCTATTCTTGGTAATAAAGAAAAGAACTCTGGGGATACACCACGTCGCTTAGGGAACGAGTTTCTATTCCAAGAGCTTGCAGGATCAAATATTTCAGAATTTGAAAAAGCAGGGGTAACGAAGATTGTCACGATCGACCCACATGCATATAATATCTTTAAAAATGAATATGGTGATTTTGGATGGAACGGAGAAGTGCTCCATCATACAGAAATGCTATATGATTTAGTGCAAGAAGGTCGCTTGAAACCGCAATACGCAGTGGAAGAAACCATTACTTTCCATGATTCATGTTACTTAGGACGCTACAATGATGTATACGATGCACCTCGTGAGGTATTAAAAGCAATCCCTGGCGTTAAGTTAGTCGAGATGGATCGCAATCGCGAAACGGGTATGTGCTGTGGAGCTGGTGGCGGACTGATGTGGATGGAAGAACATGTTGGAAACCGTGTGAACGTAGCTCGTACAGAACAAGCATTAGAAGTAAATCCAACAATTATATCTTCTGGATGTCCTTATTGCTTAACAATGTTATCAGATGGAACGAAAGCGAAGGAAGTTGAAGAAACAGTTGGCACATATGATATTGCTGAACTTCTGGAGAAATCGGTATTTGGAGAATTCATTCCACCTGTGGAAGAGGAAGATTTAGAGCCTATCGTTCAATAGTATATTGCAAATAGTCTTATAGTTTCGTAAACTATTATTAAATAGCAAGGGAGTAAATTTTACTCCCTTTTTTCTTACTAACGAAATCGAGCGAGCGTTCAGTCGTTTTTTATTTTTTACAAAGTTGAAAGCGCATACAACGAAAAGGGGGATCTACATGACAAAAACAGTTATTTTGGATGGAGCACGTACGGCTTTTGGTAAGTTTGGAGGAGCATTGAGTGCTTTAACTGCCTCAGATCTTGGCGGAGTAGCAATTAAAGAGGCACTAAATCGTACAGGCATTAACCCTGAGCAAGTGGATGAAGTAATAATGGGGACTGTTCTACAAGCAGGCCAAGGGCAAATACCTTCTCGACAAGCAGCAACTAAAGCAGGAATTCCCTGGTCAGTAAAAACAGAAACAATCAATAAAGTATGCGCCTCTGGAATGCGAAGTGTCACACTTGCAGATCAATTGATCAGACTTGGTGACGAGGAAATAATTGTAGCAGGGGGCATGGAATCGATGTCCAATGCACCTTACTATTTACCAAAAGGTAGATTCGGCTTGCGCATGGGGGATGCGACTATGGTCGACGGTATGGTTTATGATGGTCTGTCATGTTCATTCCATCCTAAAAATGTTCATATGGGGACATACGGAAATTCGACAGCAGAAGCGTTTGAACTATCTCGTGAAAAACAAGATGCTTGGTCGTTTAGAAGCCATGATCTTGCATTGAAAGCTATGGATAATGGGGTTTTAGAAAAAGAAATTGTTCCAGTCGAAATTTCGCAGCGCAAAGGTGAACCAATCGTTGTAAAAGAAGACGAATCACCACGTCGTAATACATCATTAGAATCCCTTGCTAATCTAAAGCCAGCATTCGGAAAAGAAGGAACAATCACTGCAGGTAATGCACCCGGTATTAATGATGGTGCTTGTGCAATCGTATTAACTAGCGAAGAAAAAGCGCTGTCACTTGGAAAAGAAGCACTAGCGTATGTTCTTGGGCATGCAGAAGTAGCAATTGAACCTGAAAAATTCCCTCAAACACCTGGATTAGTAATTAATAGAATCCTAGAGAAAACAGGTAAAACATTAGAGGATATCGATCTATTTGAAATAAACGAAGCATTTGCAGCTGTTGCATTAGTGAGTAACCAGTTAGCTGGTTTAGACGAAGAAAAAGTAAAT
Organism: Psychrobacillus sp. FSL K6-2365; assembly: GCF_038003165.1. Lineage (NCBI taxonomy): Bacteria > Bacillati > Bacillota > Bacilli > Caryophanales > Bacillaceae > Psychrobacillus > Psychrobacillus sp. FSL K6-2365. The sequence goes on from NZ_JBBOOO010000001.1 coordinate 744,285, forward strand.
GTAAATGGTGGAGCAGTTGCACTTGGTCATCCAATAGGAGCATCTGGTGCACGAATCATATTAACTCTTGCATATGAATTAAAGCGACGTGGCGGTGGTATCGGTATCGCAGCAATTTGTTCCGGTGGCGGTCAAGGAGATGCCATCATGATCGAAGTTCCAAAAACAGGAGGCAATAAAGCATGAATATCCAAAAAGTATTGGTAATAGGAGCAGGTCAGATGGGATCTGGAATTGCTCAAGTATGTGCTCAAGCAGGATTTGACGTAAAACTGAATGATCGTGAACAACAATTCTACGATCGTGGTATCCATACAATTACTAAAAATCTTTCTCGCAATGTTGAAAAAGGTCGAATGACGGAAGATGAAAAACAATCAGTTCTAAATAAAATTACAATGTCACTATCTATAGAAGATGCTAACGATGTTGACCTAGTGATTGAAGCTGCGGTCGAAAATATGGAAATCAAACAGTCTATTTTCAAACAACTAGACGAAATTACACCGGCTCATACAATTTTGGCTACAAATACGTCCTCTTTACCGATTACAGAAATTGCTGCTGCAACGAATCGTCCAGAGCAAGTAATTGGGATGCATTTCATGAATCCTGTTCCGGTAATGAAGCTAGTGGAAATCATTCGTGGACTCGCTACATCGGATGAAGTATATACAGCTATTGAAGAAATGACGAAGAAACTAAACAAAGTTCCAGTAGAAGTAAATGACTTTCCTGGATTTGTATCTAACCGCATTTTAATGCCAATGATCAACGAAGCAATCTACACACTATATGAGGGTGTTGCAACGAAAGAAGCTATTGATGATGTGATGAAAATGGGGATGAATCACCCAATGGGACCCCTACAACTAGCGGACTTTATAGGTCTAGACACTTGCCTCTACATTATGGAAATCTTACATGAAGGATTTGGCGACAGTAAATATCGTCCATGTCCGTTGTTACGTAAATATGTGAAAGCCGGATGGCTAGGAAAGAAAACAGGTAGAGGTTTTTATATCTACGAATAAAAGGGGCATTTAAGATGGAATTAAAATTTACTGAAGAACAACTAATGATGCGCAACATGGTCAGGGATTTTGCTAAAACAGAAATTGAACCTTTTATTGAACAAATGGAGCAGGGAGAGTTCCCTCGAGATATTTTGAAAAAAATGGGAGAACTAGGCTTGATGGGCATCACCGTTCCAGAACAATATGGTGGCTCTGAAATGGATTTTACAAGCTATGTAATTGCAATTAACGAACTTTCAAAAGTGAGTGCGGTAATAGGGGTAATACTTTCCGTTCATACTTCAGTTGGAACAAATCCAATATTATATTTTGGTAATGAACAACAAAAAGAGAAATACATTCCGAAGCTTGCGACTGGTGAATATTTAGGCGCGTTTTGCTTGACGGAGCCATCTGCGGGATCTGATGCAGGCGCTTTGAAAACAAAAGCTGTCAAAAAAGATGACTACTATGTATTAAACGGCTCTAAAGTATTTATTACAAATGGGGGAGAAGCAGATGTAAATATTGTTTTTGCATCGACTGATTCATCACTTGGTTCAAGAGGTATTACGGCATTTATAGTCGAGAAGGATACACCGGGATTCATCGTTGGAAAAGATGAACAAAAAATGGGTCTCCATGGATCTAGAACTGTCCAGCTAACATTTGAAGATATGAAAATACCAGTTGAAAATAGACTTGGTGAAGAAGGTGAAGGCTTTAAAATAGCGATGGCCAACCTAAACACCGGGCGTATTGGAATTGCAACACAAGCACTAGGAATTGCAGAAGCCGCTTTCGAAGCCGCTGTTGGATACGCAAAAGAGCGTGTGCAGTTCGGTAAACCAATCGCAGCGAATCAAGGGGTAGGGTTCAAGCTTGCTGACATGGGAACTGCAGTGGAAGCAGCAAGATTACTAGTCTACCGCGCAGCTAGCCTTCGTGAACAAGGACTTCCTTGCGGCAAAGAAGCATCGATGGCAAAACTATTTGCTTCCAAAACAGCAGTAGACGTTGCGATTGAAGCAGTTCAAGTATTTGGTGGTTATGGTTATACAGAGGATTACCCAGTAGAACGTTATTTCCGTGACGCAAAAATCACCGAAATTTACGAGGGCACAAGTGAAATTCAACGCATCGTAATCGCGAAGCACTTAACTCATTAACAATTTGAAAAGCAATTCTATTATAAAATAGAGATTATCGGAAGAACATAAGAATCCGAGAGACCCATCAAGTTGCTCCAAAAAACAACCAAACTTAAACCAAAAAAGGCGGGATATACAATGAATTTTCAACTATCGGAAGAACATGAAATGATTCGTAAAATGGTAAGAGACTTTGCAGAAAATGAAGTAGCGCCAACAGCTGCAGAACGAGACGAAGAGGAACGTTTTGACCGTGAGATTTTCGACAAAATGGCTGAGTTAGGTTTAACAGGAATTCCTTGGCCTGAAGAGTACGGTGGAATCGGTTCCGATTATCTTGCATATTGTATCGCTGTAGAAGAGCTTTCACGTGTTTGTGCGTCTACAGGCGTAACTTTATCTGCACATACATCGCTTGCAGGTTGGCCGATTTTCAAATATGGCAATGAAGAGCAAAAACAAAAGTATCTTCGTCCAATGGCTGAAGGTTCAAAAATTGGTGGGTATGGTTTAACTGAAGCAGGTTCTGGTTCAGATGCAGGCGGTATGAAAACTACTGCAAAATTAGATGGCGACCATTATGTATTAAATGGCTCTAAAATATTTATTACGAATGGTGGAATTGCTGACATATACGTTGTCTTTGCAGTAACAGATCCTGAATCCAAGCATAAAGGAACTAGTGCATTTATCGTAGAAGCAGATTTCCCAGGATTCTCTGTTGGTAAAAAAGAGAAAAAATTAGGAATTCGTTCGTCTCCAACAACTGAAATTATTTTCGATAATTGCCGCATTCCTAAAGAAAATCTTCTTGGTGAAGAGGGGCAAGGGTTCATTATCGCTATGAAAACATTAGATGGCGGACGTAATGGCATTGCTGCACAGGCTGTAGGAATTGCACAAGGTGCACTAGATGCATCGGTAAATTACGCGAAAGAACGTGTTCAATTTGGTAAACCGATCGTTGCAAACCAAGGGGTATCTTTCAAGCTTGCAGATATGGCAACATCAATAGAAGCATCTCGTTTACTTACATATCAAGCTGCTTGGTTAGAGTCAAATGGTCTACCATATGGCAAAGAGTCGGCAATGGCTAAACTGATGGCTGGTGATACTGCGATGAAGGTAACAACTGAAGCTGTTCAAGTATTTGGCGGATACGGTTATACGAAAGATTATCCGGTAGAACGTTATATGCGCGATGCAAAAATTACGCAAATTTACGAAGGAACACAAGAAATTCAAAGATTAGTAATTTCTCGTATGTTAACTAAGTAATCGATGTCTATGGAAAAGAAACATGAAGTAAAGACATCGGTGAAAGATGAGAATCTTATTGAAAAAAGAAGAGAGCAAATGATTCGTGCAGCTGTTACTTTATTCAAAGAAAAAGGGTTTCACCGCGCAACTACAAGAGAAATAGCTAAAGAGGCTGGCTTTAGTATAGGGACTTTGTATGAATATATTCGTACAAAGGAAGACGTTCTCTATCTGGTTTGTGACAGTATTTACAATGAAGTGCACAACAGATTGTCGCAAATTACTTTAGAAAATGGTACTGCAGAAGACTTAAAAACAGCTATCCGTCACTACTATGGCGTAATCGATGATATGTCAGACGAGTTCGTAGTTATGTATCAAGAATCTAAGTCACTCCCAAAAGGTGCGCTGGAATATGTACTAGCGAAAGAATTAGAAATGGTCGAAATATTCCATAAAATAATTATTGGCTGTATTCAAGCACGGGAACTTGAATTAACAGACGCACAGGCACATCTTTACGCACATACATTAGTCGTTCAAGGACAAATGTGGGCATTCAGAAGATGGGCACTGCGCAAGGAATATACGATTGACCAATTCACAGAGCTACAAATCGAATTATTACTTCATGGGATGAAATAAAACAAACACGTTCACATACAAACAAGGGGGAATATCAGCATGTCTACTGTAGAAGTATATCGTCCAAAAAATCATGTGCGATTCGTTACAGCATCCAGTCTTTTTGATGGACATGATGCATCCATTAATATAATGCGTCGCATTTTACAGGCTAGCGGAGCAGAGGTTATTCATCTAGGACACAACCGCTCTGTAGAGGAAGTAGTAAATGCTGCAATTCAAGAGGATGTACAAGGAATCGCCATATCTTCCTATCAAGGAGGGCATGTTGAGTATTTTAAATATATGAAAGACTTACTCGTCGAGCGTGGTGCGCCACATATCCGTATTTTTGGCGGGGGCGGCGGAGTAATTATTCCGAAAGAAATAAAAGAACTACAAGAATATGGTATTTCCGGCATTTTCTCACCAGAGGATGGCCGTAAATTAGGATTACAAGGAATGATCAATCAAATCCTAATGGAATGTGATGTAGCAACAGAACCAAAAGGGGTAAAAGAAGAAATTGCAAACGTTACTACGGAGAATCCAGAGGTACTTGCCCATTTAATCACTGTAGCAGAAGAGGCACATCAAACGCATAATGAAGAAGCGGTTGAAATGCTAAAGCAAGCAAAGCAATTATCCAAAGGTACTCCAGTACTTGGTATTACAGGTACTGGTGGAGCGGGAAAAAGTTCGCTCACTGATGAATTAATTCGCCGTTTCCTACAAGAGCTTCCAGATAAAAAAATTGCTGTTCTATCTATTGATCCAACAAAGCAAAAAACAGGTGGTGCCCTATTGGGAGACCGAATTCGTATGAATGCAATATTCAACAAGCGTGTATTTATGAGAAGTCTAGCTACTAGAGGCTCTCGTACAGAATTATCAGGAGCACTTGCTGATGTATTAGACGTTGTAAGAGTTGCTGGATATGACATGATTATTGTAGAAACTAGTGGAATCGGACAAGGGGATGCGGAAATTACAAATGTATCGGATGTATCGATGTATGTAATGACCAGCGAGTTCGGAGCACCTTCTCAATTAGAGAAAATAGACATGATTGACTATGCTGATTTAATCGTTATCAATAAATTTGAGCGTAAAGGGTCAGAAGATGCACTTCGCCAAGTGCAAAAGCAATATCAACGTAGTCGAGAGCTTTGGCATGATGATCTAGATACGATGCCTGTTTATGGAACCATTGCAAGTCAGTTTAATGATAAAGGAACAAATTCATTATTTGCAGCACTTGTTGCTACGTTAAATGAAAAGACAGGATCTGCCTGGGAGACATCTTACGACCAATTTGTGAAAACACAAAAGCAGAACGTTATCATACCGAATGATCGCCGCTATTACTTACGTGAAATTACGGATGCTGTCCGAGGATATCATCGCAAGTCTGAAGAACAGGTTGGCTTTGCAAGAAGACTTTTCCAGCTTGAAGGTGCAATCGAGCAAGTGAAGGAAAAAGCTTCAGACGACGTACTAGTCCAATCTCTCGAATCATTAGCTACAGGTGTTCGGGATGAACTGACTGCAGAATCTAAACGTATTCTAGAAAACTGGGCTACTTTAAAAGAAGCTTATACTGGGGACGAATTTATCACAAAGATTCGAGATAAAGAGATTCGTACAATTCTTCGTACAGAAAGCTTATCAGGAATAAAAATTCCAAAAATAGTACTTCCTCAATTCGTAGACTTTGGAGAAATTTTACGCTGGGTATATAAAGAAAATGTACCAGGTTCATTTCCTTATACGGCAGGTGTTTTTCCGTTTAAACGAGAAGGAGAAGACCCGAAACGTCAATTTGCAGGAGAAGGAACACCTGAACGAACAAATCGTCGTTTCCATTATTTATCGAAGGATGACGATGCGAAACGCTTATCGACTGCATTTGACTCGGTGACACTATATGGAGAAGATCCTGATCATCGTCCGGATATATACGGAAAAGTTGGAGAGTCTGGTGTTAGTATTTGTACATTAGAGGATATGAAGAAGTTATATGATGGCTTTGACTTATGTGCACCTTCTACATCTGTTTCAATGACGATAAATGGTCCAGCTCCAATTATTCTAGCGATGTTCATGAATACAGCGATTGATCAGCAAGTACGTCTAAAGGAAGAAGAACTGGGACGTACACTTACTGTAGATGAGTTTACACAGGTTAAGACTACTACATTACAGGTTGTTCGAGGAACTGTTCAAGCAGATATATTGAAAGAGGATCAAGGTCAAAATACATGTATTTTCTCAACGGAATTTGCACTTCGAATGATGGGGGATATTCAACAATATTTTATTGACCAAAAGGTTCGTAATTATTATTCAGTGTCTATTTCGGGGTATCATATTGCAGAAGCAGGGGCAAACCCAATTTCGCAACTGGCATTCACGCTGTCGAATGGCTTTACTTATGTAGAGTACTATTTAAGCCGCGGCATGCATATAGATGACTTTGCACCTAACTTATCGTTCTTCTTCTCGAATGGATTGGATCCAGAGTATACTGTTATTGGACGCGTTGCTCGTCGTATTTGGGCAGTTGTAATGCGTGACAAATATGGCGCAAATGAACGCAGTCAAAAGCTGAAATACCATGTACAAACATCTGGTAGAAGCTTACACGCTCAAGAAATTGACTTTAACGACATTCGTACGACGTTACAAGCATTGATGGCACTTCAAGATAACTGTAATTCGCTTCATACGAATGCTTATGATGAGGCAATTACAACTCCTACAGAAGAATCAGTCCGTCGTGCAATGGCGATTCAGATGATTATTACAAAGGAGCATGGACTTTCGAAAAATGAAAATCCTCTACAAGGTGCTTTCATTGTAGAAGAAATGACAGACCTAGTAGAAGAAGCTGTTCTATCTGAATTCGATCGTATTAATGACCGTGGTGGTGTACTTGGTGCAATGGAAACGCAATACCAAAGAGGAAAGATTCAAGAAGAATCTATGCACTACGAGATGAAAAAACATACTGGCGAGCTGCCTATTATCGGGGTAAATACTTATTTAAATCCTAATCCTGCTTCCGAAGAGGATATTAATAATATGGAAATAGCCCGCGCAACAAAAGAAGAAAAAGAAACACAAATAAGCAATCTTCGAAATTTCCAACAAAAAAATGAAGCTGAGGCAGAAGAAGCTCTTGCTCGCTTGAAGCAAGTTGCTGTTACTGGCGGTAACATTTTTGAAGAGTTAATGACAACTGTTCAAAAGGCAAGTCTTGGTCAAATCACGCATGCTTTGTATGAAGTTGGCGGACAATATCGTCGAAATATGTAAAAGATTGGTTACAGAAAAATAAAGTTTAGTGTTCCGATGATTATCGGAACACTTTTTTCCTATTTTTTTGTATAATATACCTAGTATGTAGTAAAGGAGAAGTTGGATGAAAAAACCTGTTCACATTTTGGTCATTATAATTCTCTTACTACTTACTATTTTTCTATATAACAAACAACTAGCCTCAATTCCATTGCTTTTAATATCGTTTTATTTGTTTACTGTTGTAGGAAGTAAAATTTCTCTTTTCAAAAAGAATAAATGAATGTAGCATATAACATACTTGTGTGTATATAATGAAAAGTATGCAAACGAACATAGAAAGGACGTGCACGATTTGAAATTTCGTGAAATGACAACAACACAACTACAAGAAGAATCGTTAATCGATCTAGCATTTGCGATTTTAGAAGATAAAAAAAACTCATTAACATTAAAAGAATTATTTGATGACATTCAACATTATAATGGGCTTACTGATGAGGAAATGGCTTCTCGCAAACCTCAATTCTATACAGATATGAATATTGATGGGCGCTTTTTGGCAATTGCTGAAAACCAATGGGGCCTTAGAGAATGGTATCCAGTAGAACAAATTGAAGAAGAATCAGCGCCTACCGTAAAAGTTCGTAAAAAGAAAGATAAGGTAGTAGATGATGATTTAGAAGATTTAGATGAGGACGAAATCGTATTCGAAGAAGAATTCGACGAGTTTGTAGAAGATGACGATGAGGACGATGACGATGACGACGAACCAGTTATCGAATTTGTAGAAGAAGACATTGATGAAGTGATTGAAGAAGACTTAATCGATGAAGACGATGATGAGTTTGAAATCGATGAGGAATTAGACGAAGAAGACGAAGAATAATTCTTGACTTATTTTCTTAAACGCTATAAGATTTTATTGGGCTCTTTTTGAAGAGACATTACTCATGTGCATATGCGCTCCCCTGCAAAGAAGCAGGCGGAGCGTTTTTTTGTTATTGCTACACTCTTATTTATTTGAATGTTTAACGCATACTAAATAAGACAATGTTCTCATCGGTTGTGGTGGAGGACTAGATATTACATTAGGAGGAACACATAATGACTAAATTTATTTTTGTTACTGGTGGGGTTGTATCTTCACTTGGCAAAGGGATCACGGCTGCTTCACTTGGTCGTTTATTAAAAAATAGAGGACTAAACGTAACGATCCAAAAATTCGATCCTTACATCAACTTAGATCCTGGAACAATGAGTCCATATCAACACGGAGAGGTTTTCGTAACAGATGATGGAGCAGAAACAGATTTAGATTTAGGTCACTACGAGCGTTTTATCGACATCAACTTGAACAAATACTCTAATATTACAACAGGTAAAGTGTACTCATCTGTATTAAGAAAAGAGCGTCGTGGAGATTATAATGGTGGAACAGTTCAAGTAATTCCACATATTACAAATGAAATCAAAGAGCGTTTATTCTTAGCTGCAAAAGAAACGCATGCAGATATCGTTATTACTGAAATCGGTGGAACAGTAGGAGATATCGAATCTCTTCCATTCCTAGAAACTATCCGTCAAATGAAACGTGACGTTGGTAGCGATAATGTAATGTATATTCATTGTACTTTAGTGCCATTCATCAAAGCTGCAGGAGAAATGAAAACAAAACCGACACAACATAGTGTTAAAGAATTGCGTAGTCTAGGTATTCAACCAAACGTAATTGTACTTCGTTCGGAAATGCCAGTTCCTCAAGATATGAAAGATAAAATCGGGCTTTTCTGTGATATTAAACCAGAAGAAGTAATTGAATGTATTGATGCGGATTCTTTATATGAAATCCCATTAAATTTACAGGCACAACATTTAGATCAAATTGTAGTGGATCATTTCAAACTTCAAACACCTGAAGCAGATATGACAGATTGGATCGGCTTAGTAGACCAAGTAAAATCATTGTCGAAAAAAGTTCGTATTGGTTTAGTTGGTAAATACGTAGAGCTTCAAGATGCATACATTTCAGTAGTAGAAGCAATGAAACATGCTGGCTACAAATTTGATGCAGACGTTGAAGTGAAATGGGTAAATGCTGAAGAAGTGAATGAAGCAAATGTTGGGGGAATCCTTGGCGATGTAGACGGAATTCTTGTCCCTGGTGGATTCGGAGACCGTGGAGTAGAAGGAAAGATTGCTGCTACTAAATTTGCGCGCGAAAACAATGTGCCATTCTTAGGTATTTGTTTAGGTATGCAATTGGCAACAGTTGAATTTGCACGTTCTATTCTTGAACTTCAAGGAGCACATTCTACAGAGTTAGATCCAACAACTCCGCATTCTATTATCGATTTATTGCCAGAACAAAAAGATGTAGAGGACCTTGGAGGAACACTTCGTTTAGGATTATATCCATGTAAATTAACGCCAGGTTCAAAAGCTCATCAAGCATACGGAGAAGAACTTGTATACGAACGTCATCGTCATCGTTACGAGTTCAACAACGAGTACCGTGAGCAATTCGAAGCAGCAGGATTTGTGTTCTCTGGTACAAGCCCAGATGGTCGCCTAATCGAAATCATCGAGCTACCAGATCACCCATTCTTCGTAGCTTCTCAGTTCCACCCGGAATTTGTGTCGCGTCCACAACGTCCACAACCACTATTCCGCGACTTCATCAAAGCATCAGTTGGTGAGTAGAAAAACGTAAGCGCCTATGTCAGCACCGATAAGCGTTGGAAGAATAACGGTAAAGGCGGCCTTTGCCTTTATCCGGTATTCTGAAACGACTCGAGGTGCTAGGCGCTATAGCTGGCCAATCTAGAAATGTGAAAGACGCCGTTTAGCTGCGAAAAGCGCTGGAGGACTTGAAAGGAAAGGCGTATTTTGCCTTAACTAAAAGTCTGAAGCGATCGAGCAGCTGGAGTCTGGAACTGGACAAAGTAGAAAAGCGGAAGCGCCTATGTCAGCCCCGACAACGTTCTTCTGCGACGAACTTTGCGCAGGAGCAAGCGTTGGAAGAATAACGGTAAAGGCGTCCTTTGACTTTATAGGGTATTCTGAAACGACTCGAGGTGCTAGGCGCTGTAACTGGCCAATCTAGCAATGTGGAGGGCGCCGTTTAGCTACGAAAAGCAGAAGTGCCAATATAGATTATAAAAGAGGATTACTCATGTTAATGAGTAATCCTCTTTTTTTACTTACTCAACAGATTCTGTAGATTCTGGACGAATGTGTGCTGCCGCAAGTACGCATTAGCCTCCATAATAATTGAGTTTGATTGTATGAAATTTCCATTCCGCAAGTAAATCTTCATCAAGAGCAAGTAAATGAAGAAGGAAAGCAAGTATCTAACGTAGGACAGCAAGTAAATCTCTTATGAAAGCAAGTAAACGAAACGACACCGCAAGTAAATGATAATGTATATGATTTTCTCATGTAATTATTTAAACCTGAATGTGCGCAATCACTAGCTTGACATGCGCATCTTCATCCCATTTTAATAGTCTCATTCTTCTTCCTCATGCGCTTTGAATATTTCTAAAAATAAATTAAACAATATACAATTCCACAATAGTCAAAAGCTTTACTTGCTTACAACTATTGTATACTTGCTTTCAACGAGAAAATACTTGCTCCAAGAACTTGCTTACTTGCGTTTGACTTAACAAAACTAGCGCTGAAGTAGCAAATACTTGCAAAATAGAAAATTATACAAAAAACGCCTAAAGAAAAAATTCTTTAGGCATTTTTTGTGAACTATTCACCTATTAACATCTCGTTTAACTTCATCTTCACTGCTTCGTATACGAATAAACCACTTAAAGCATGCGGGAGCACAATACGGGTTCCATCTTCGGTGGGAAGGAGTCCTTTTGTGAGTTTTGTTGAAATATATGTATACGCAAGATCAGCTAGCATATTATCATGGCCTTCTGGTTCTGCTGCTAATGCACCAAAAGGAATACATTTCTCACTCAATTTTTTAGCTAATGCTAAAGCTTCTTCGTCATAACAGGAACGAGTAAGAATCCAAACACGGTCAGTGCTAGTTAATTCGATTTCGGGTAACCAGGTTTGCATTGATGGAAAAGGCTCTGCTGAAAGTTGTGCATTAATCGAAATACTTTTCATTTCCCCAAAAGTAGCGAAAAAAACTGTTCCCTCTCTAGCAGCGGCTTGTGCAAGTAGACGAGCAGTTTCCTCAATATTTTCTTCCTCTGAACTAGAGATTCTTTGCATTAATCCAGAAAGTTGCGTTGTTAACATTTTCATCGTAATTCACCTCTCATTTATTATAAAACAAAGTTTGTCATTCCGTATGCTATAACTTTTAGTGGGTATTAGAACAGAAAGAAATGGAAATTTTTTTAAAAAAAAGAGGGAAAGCACTAGCCGATATCGTATAATACAATATGGGATTAATAAAGAAAGGGTTTGCATGTCATGAAACATATCTTAATAGTGGATGATCAGTTAGGAATACGATTATTGTTGAAAGAAGTGTTTACACAAGAAGGATATGAAGTCAGTTTAGCAGCAAATGGGTATGAAGCTTTAGAACTTATAAATGAGCACAAAATTGATGGAGTTTTACTAGATATGAAAATCCCAGGTATGGATGGAATTCAAATTCTAAAATTAATCAAAGAACAATGGAGCGATCTCCCCGTCATGATGATGACCGCATACGGAGAGTTGAATTTCATAGAACAAGCACAGAGATTAGGAGCCTCTCTTTATTTCACTAAGCCATTTGATGTTTTTGAACTAAGAGATTCTGTTAATAATCTCCTGAAATAAGTTGGAACAGCAGGCAGTGGAAAACATCGCCTGTTTTTGTTATGATGTAGGAAGAAAGTAGAAGATACCATTTAGTTACTACATAGGACTGCTGTTGCTTGTTTTACACAGGGAAATTCCTACTTCAGTCTACTGGTGTCCGCAGTAAGTCAAATAGAAATAAAGATAATTTTGGAGTGCAAAAGCAAATAGAGGAGGTCCATTTCAATGGCTTTAGTTTCGATGAAAGAAATGCTGGAAAAAGGGAAAAGAGAAGGATACGCTGTAGGGCAATTTAACATTAACAATTTAGAGTTCACACAAGCAATCCTGTTAGCAGCTGAGGAAGAAAAATCACCAGTAATACTAGGTGTATCTGAAGGTGCTGCAAAATATATGGGTGGCTTCGTTGCAGTCGTATATATGGTAAAAGGACTAATCGAGTCTTATAAAATTTCCGTACCAGTGGCTATTCATTTAGATCATGGTTCTAGCTTTGAAAAATGTAAAGAAGCAATTGATGCTGGGTTCACATCTGTAATGATTGACGCTTCTCATCATCCGTTTGAAGAAAACGTTGAAATTACAACTAAAGTTGTAGAATATGCACATGCGCGCAATGTTTCTGTGGAAGCTGAACTGGGAACAGTTGGAGGACAAGAAGATGACGTTATTGCGGATGGAGTTATTTACGCTGATCCTGCAGAATGTGTAGAGCTTGTAAAACGTACAGCAATCGACTGTTTAGCTCCCGCTTTAGGTTCTGTTCATGGACCATATAAAGGAGAACCAAACTTAGGTTTCAAAGAAATGGAAGAAATTTCAAAACTTGCTGATCTTCCACTTGTTTTACACGGTGGAACAGGTATACCAACACATGATATAACACGTTCTATTTCACTTGGAACTGCGAAAATCAATGTAAATACAGAAAACCAAATTGCTGCAACTAAAGCGATTCGTGACTTTTTAGCTTCTGATGCAGAGCAATATGATCCACGTAAATATTTGACACCTGCACGTGATGCTATTAAAGCAACAGTAATTGGCAAAATGCGTGAATTTGGAAGCTCAAACAAAGCCTAATAATAAGTAAGAAAAATAGCTACAGGGGAGAAGTGTTCAAAAGAACCTTCTCCTGTTTTTCCATCATGAGGAGGATATTATTCATATGAAATTTTTTATCGACACAGCCAACTTTGACGAAATAAAAGAAGCACACGCATGGGGTATTCTATCAGGAGTAACGACGAATCCATCGCTAGTAGCAAAAGAAAATATCTCATTCCACGATCGCCTTCGTGAAATTACCGCGTTAGTAGATGGTTCAGTGAGTGCGGAAGTAATAGCTCTAGATGCTGAAGGTATGATTAAAGAAGGTAGAGAACTTGCTGCCATTGCACCGAACATTACTGTAAAACTACCGATGACTCCAGAAGGTCTTAAAGCTTGTTCTGTATTCCGTTCTGAAGGTATTAAAACGAATGTAACACTTATTTTCAGTGCTAACCAAGCACTGCTTGCTGCACGTGCCGGGGCAACTTATGTATCACCATTTTTAGGACGTTTAGACGATATCGGTCATGATGGGATGGAATTGATCGCAAAAATTGCACAGATTTTTGATATTCATAATATCGATACTGAAATTATTGCAGCTTCAATTAGACATCCACAACATATTACGGATGCTGCTTTAAACGGTGCACATATTTCAACAACACCTATAAAGGTACTAAAACAACTATTCAATCATCCTTTGACAGACAAAGGAATTGAAGGATTTCTAGCGGATTGGAACAATCGTAAAAGCGAGTAACAAGACGAAGGAGAACTGTATGGAAGTTTATAAAATAAAAGGGGGACAACGCCTTCAAGGAACCATTAAAGTAAGTGGTGCAAAAAATAGTGCAGTAGCACTTATACCTGCTTCTTTATTGGCAAATTCCCCTGTAACTATTGAAGGTTTACCAGAAATTTTAGACGTTTGGACGTTAAAAGAAATTTTAGAAGAAGTAGGAGCTAAAGTAACATTTGAGAATGGAACAATGACGATTGATCCGACAAATGTGGGGGATATGCCTCTTCCGAATGGTAACATTAAGAAACTTCGTGCGTCTTACTATTTGATGGGTGCCATGCTTGGAAGATTCAACAAAGCAGCAATAGGGTTACCTGGCGGTTGTCACCTAGGACCAAGACCTATAGATCAACATATTAAAGGCTTCGAAGCATTGGGCGCATCGGTGTCAAATGAACATGGAGCTATTTATCTACGTGCGCAAAATTTAGTTGGCGCAAAAATCTATTTAGATGTTGTAAGTGTAGGTGCTACCATTAATATTATGCTGGCAGCTGTTAAAGCAAAAGGTCGTACGATTATTGAAAATGCAGCAAAAGAACCAGAAATTATTGATGTAGCAACTTTACTATCTAATATGGGTGCGAATATCAAGGGTGCTGGGACTAATGTTATCCGGATTGACGGTGTAGAAGAATTACATGGTACAAAGCACACGATTATTCCCGATCGTATTGAAGCCGGCACATTTATGATAATGGCAGCAGTCGCTGGAGACGGCGTGACCATTGACAATGTGATTCCTTTTCACGTGGAGGCGTTAACTGCCAAGCTTCGCGAAATGGGTGTGAAGGTGGAAGAATACGAAGAAAAGATTGTAATCCCAAAAGTGGAAGAAATGTTACCTGTCGACGTAAAAACATTGGTATATCCAGGTTTCCCGACTGATTTACAACAACCCTTTTCTGTATTGATGACCCAAGCAACAGGTACTTCTGTAATCACAGATACTATTTATTCTGCTCGATTTAAACAAATCGATGAACTGCGTCGGATGAATGCTAATGGTCGTGTGGATGGAAGAACAGCAATCATTACAGGCCCAGTAAGCTTAGAAGCTGCTACCGTTCGTGCAAGTGATCTTCGTGCTGGCGCAGCGCTTGTTCTTGCGGGGTTAATCGCCGATGGGGAAACTGAAATTCAAGATATTTTTCATATAGAACGTGGGTATAGCTCATTAGTCGATAAGCTTCAAGGACTAGGTGCAGATATTAGACGGGTAGAAATAAAAGAAATTGAAGTAAATACCGATTAATATTCTATCGATAATTTGATTCACATATATAGGATGCACTAAATAGTTACACATATATTTGCTTGTGACTTTTTAATTAGCCGTAATTGTTGTGTATGCTGGAACGAAAAAGCAATTGTCAATGTCGAAGGTTAGATTTCTTGTATTCGTGTGATATAGATGCATTTTATTGATAATTGTCACTTATTAAATTTGACAAATATGCTACAATGGTACAGGAAGAAATACAGTTCGGAATTCGGATATCGCAAAACTGGAGGCTTATATTATTATGGAACGTAGTTTATCAATGGAATTGGTTCGAGTAACAGAAGCAGCAGCAATCGCATCTGCACGTTGGATGGGTAGAGGGTTAAAAAATGAAGCGGATGATGCAGCAACAACTGCAATGCGTACAGTTTTTGACACAATTCCCATGGAAGGCGTAGTTGTAATCGGAGAAGGAGAGATGGACGAAGCGCCGATGTTATATATCGGTGAAAAACTTGGTCTTGGAAGTGATGGTCCTCATGTAGACATCGCAGTTGATCCTTTAGAAGGTACAAATATCGTAGCGTCAGGCGGTTGGAATGCACTTGCGGTACTTGCAGTTGCCGATCGTGGAAACTTACTTCATGCTCCAGATATGTATATGGATAAACTTGCTGTAGGGCCTGAATCTGTAGGTTTAGTTGATATTAACGCATCAGTTTTAGATAATCTAAAAGCAGTTGCTCGTGCAAAAAATAAAAACATTGAAGATGTTGTGGCTACTATTCTAGGCCGTCCTCGTCACCAAAAAATCATTGATGAAATTAGAGCAGCTGGAGCACGTATAAAGCTAATTACAGATGGTGATGTTGCCGGGGCTATTAATACAGCATTCGATGATACAGGTGTAGATATTTTATTCGGAATGGGTGGGGCTCCAGAGGGAGTTATATCTGCTGTCGGATTAAAATGTTTAGGTGGAGAAATTCAAGGGAAACTTGTACCACAAGACGAGGCAGAGCTAGCGCGTTGCATCAAGATGGGTCTTGACGTAAATAAAGTTTTACGTATGGAAGACTTAGTTAAAGGTGATGACGCCATTTTTGCGGCAACAGGTGTTACCGATGGAGAACTTCTTCGTGGAGTACAATTCAAAGGTGCCTTCAGTTCAACACATTCTATCGTTATGCGTGCTAAATCAGGTACAGTTCGATTTGTTGAAGGTCGTCACAGCTTAAATAAAAAACCAAATTTAGTTCTATAAGAAAAGCGTCAGATGCCGCTCAGCAGTGAAAAACACTGGAAGACTTTAAGAAAAGACGCCCTAGGTCTTTTCTTAAAGTCTGGAGCTTGGTAGCGAGTAAGCGTAAGCGCCTACATAGGAGTACAGACTAAGTTCGCAACATCGTGTCGCGCCGAACGTTTGAAGCACATCCTGTGACCACTCGAAAAGCGCTAGAAGTATTCAATAAAGGTGTTCTTTTCCTTTGTACGCAAGACTGAAGCTGGACAGATAATTATTAATAAGTATATACTGTCTAAATATGTAAAATAAGAATCTTTCCTTATGTTTTACCCTGTGACCAATCCAAGGACGTCGGGTAACCTCTTATAAAACTTCTTTCTTCAACATCTCAATTATTAGAAAACGAGTCAATTTCATAATTACTTAATTCAATTAAAAAACACGAGTATTTACGTGATAATATAATTGTTTTTTCGTTTTTATAAAATTCGATTTTGTTGATTGGAGCTTAAGATAGCTTCTCCAGTGAGTACAGGAGGAACTGAAAGCCCAGCAGGAACGTTTAAGAGAAACAAAAGGCAAAGTATGTCACGTGTGGAGACTCCTTTGTAACCAACATCCTGTTGGTCCGAGGTGATTGAAGCCGTGCCCACGGAAAAGCCGTCTGCCTGTTTCTGCAATGATACACTAGCTTCGAAACATGAAAGTGCGTTGAAGCGGGGATCAACCTTATTCGAATTTCATAATTTACAATACTATTATCAAATTGAGTTAAACAATAAAATATAATAAAGAGTGGTGCATTCCATATGACACAAACAACAATTAATGAGTTAGAAAACATGACTCTGAAAGAACTATATGCACTTGCGCGAAAATTTAAAGTAGCCGCATATAGTAAACTTTCAAAAAAAGAACTTATTTTTGCAATTCTAAAGTCTCGTGCTGAACAAGAAGGATTTTTCTTCATGGAAGGCGTACTAGAGATTATTCAACAAGAGGGTTTCGGTTTCTTACGTCCGATTAACTATTCACCTAGTTCAGAAGACATCTATATCTCTGCTTCTCAAATTAGAAGATTTGATCTGCGAAACGGGGATAAAGTAACGGGTAAAGTGCGACCGCCAAAAGAAAGTGAACGCTATTATGGACTGCTGCATGTAGAATTAGTAAACGGGGAAGATCCAGAGGTAGCGAAGGAAAGAGTACATTTTCCAGGGTTAACACCTTTATATCCAGATCGTCATATCGTATTGGAAACAGTTCCTGATAAACTATCGACTCGCATCATGGATCTGGTAGCTCCTGTTGGTTATGGGCAACGTGGATTGATTGTGGCACCACCGAAAGCTGGTAAAACATTACTTATTAAGGAAATTGCCAACGCAATTACAACGAATCATCCAAATGCAGAGCTAATTGTTTTATTAATAGATGAGCGTCCAGAAGAAGTAACTGATATTGAGCGTTCCGTTAAAGCTGATGTAGTAAGCTCTACATTCGATGAAGTTCCAGAAAATCACGTAAAAGTGGCAGAGCTCGTACTTGAAAGAGCAATGCGACTAGTTGAACATAAACGCGATGTGATTATTTTGATGGACTCCATCACACGTTTAGCTCGTGCGTACAACTTAGTTATTCCGCCAAGTGGTCGTACACTGTCAGGTGGTATTGATCCAGCAGCATTCCATCGTCCAAAAAGATTCTTTGGAGCAGCACGCAATATTGAAGAAGGTGGAAGCTTAACAATTCTTGCTACTGCATTAGTTGATACTGGATCTCGTATGGACGAAGTTATTTATGAGGAATTTAAAGGGACGGGTAACTTAGAACTTCATTTAGATAGAAGCCTTGCAGAACGTCGTATTTTCCCAGCAATCGATATTCGTCGATCCGGAACAAGAAAAGAAGAGTTACTAATTCCCAAAGAACAACTGGACAAACTTTGGGCAATTCGTAAGACATTCTCCGATTCATCTGACTTCGCAGAACGTTTCTTAAGAAAACTTCGCCAATCAAAAACAAACGAAGGATTTTTTGAACAATTAGCTGTAGAAATGAAAGCACATCGCAGTGGAAAAGTAACACTCTAAACTAAACAATTGCATTTAATATCCAAAGATGATATTATATTTATCGTAACATCACAATTTTCTGCTACATATGCGATTGACATCAATCGGATCGTGTAAGGTATCAGTATCATAACCAACTCTGTTCCAGATGGTTCAGGGCGAGAGGAGAGATAGAGATGAAAGCAGGAATTCATCCCGATTACAAAGAAGCAACAGTATCATGTTCATGTGGTAACACATTCACAACTGGTTCTGTAAAAAATGACATTAAAGTCGAGTTCTGTAACGAATGTCACCCATTCTACACTGGGCGTCAAAAATTCGCAGCAGCTGATGGCCGTGTGGATCGCTTCAACAAAAAATACGGCATTAAAGAAGAAAACCAAGAAAACTAATACCGAAATACCTGTAGGGCTTCATGCTTTACAGGTATTTTTGTTTTAAGGCTAATATGATTTCCGATAACAGTAAGTGTATGTTATAAATGAATAGAAGAAATACATAGTACACAAGGAGATAAATCATGGCGCAATTATTTTATAAACATGGAGCAATGAATAGTGGTAAATCAATCGAAATTTTAAAAGTTGCTCATAATTACGAGGAACAAAACAAGCCTGTTTTAATATTCACACCAGGAATAGATACTCGTGACGAAGTCGGTCATGTGTCTAGTAGAATTGGATTGAAAAGGAAAGCAACAGCTATTTATGATGAAACGAACCTACTTGAATTAGTTCAGGCAGAATCCACAAAGCCATACTGCGTTTTAATTGACGAGGTGCAGTTTTTAACAAAGGAACATGTTCTACAACTAACCAAAATAGTCGATGAATTAGACATTCCGGTAATGGGCTTCGGACTGAAAAATGACTTCCAAAATGAACTTTTCGAAGGTAGCCGTTACATGCTTATTTACGCAGACAAAATTGAAGAAATGAAAACTATATGCTGGTTCTGTCACAAAAAAGCAATCATGAACCTACGGGTAGACGACCACGGCAAACCAGTTTACACTGGCGAACAAATCCATATAGGCGGCAACGACTCCTACTATCCGGTATGCAGAAAATGTCACGGTAATCCACCACTTTAAGATACGGTAAATCCACTTCACTTTTTTCTGTGAAGTGGATTTTTAAAAGAATGTATGAATTCTTAAAGATTTAAATAATACTACTGATTTCCGTTTCAGTCGGTTACAAAGGAACGAAGGCTAAGAGCGCCACCTCTCAAAAGGAAGGCAATCTAAGTTCGCTGCGTCCTGCAGCAACGATTGCATAACCCACATCCTGTGGGCCACAACGCCTTCGTGACCAACTTCCTGTTGGCCTCCGCGGGGGGAGCGATGAGTTATCACCGTCGCTTTGCGTTTTTGTGATCTCTCATCTGTCTCACTCATCCCGCTGGAGTCGCCGCCGTCCACTACAATCAAGATAATGCGTAGTACTATACTCGAAGATATAGCATAGCTTATCGCTTTGATAAGAAGAGCAATTAAAGTTAATCTAGTGATAAAACCGTCTGTCCGATTAGGTATACTATTTTATTATGGAAGAAGCAAGTAGATTATCTTTTAACAGAGTTCATTTCATTATTACTTATTTTAAGATAAAACTTGTATATTTAGGTGGTTTTATATCCAATTATCTGATTAAAGTGGACCTAGGGGATTGGAGCGCAGGGCGGCGACTCTAGTGGGAATAGCGCGATCTGAAGACCCTGGACTGAGCGAAGCGGCTGAAGCCGTGCCCACGGAAAGCTTCTACCCTTTGCTACAATCAACGGCATATCTACGTCTCTGTTTTTAGAGGATTAAGTGTCTTTTTTGCCCAGTTTTCCTTAAAAATAGGAAGACTTCCAACCAACCTTTACAGAAAAAGTAGCGAGAAAGTTACTTTTTCTTTATAATAGGAATGATATAGACTTAAACGAACGAGGTGAGCTCGATGTTTGATCGATTACAATCGGTAGAAGATCGTTACAATAATTTAAATGAATTGCTTAGTGATCCAGAAGTGGTCAATGATCTTAATAAGCTAAGAGAATATTCAAAAGAACAATCGGATTTGCAAGACACTGTAGATGCATATCGTGAATACAAAGAAGTTAAAAGCCAATATAAAGACTCGAAGCAAATGCTTGAGGAAAAGCTAGATGCAGATATGCGAGATATGGTAAAAGAAGAAGTGGGTGAATTAGAAGACCAAATCGAAGTATTGGAAGAGCGACTAAGACTGTTGTTGATTCCAAAGGATCCAAATGATGATAAAAACGTTATTATGGAGATTCGAGGGGCTGCTGGTGGAGATGAAGCTGCGTTATTTGCAGGGAATTTGTTCCGCATGTATAGCAGATATGCAGAAACTCAGGGTTGGAAAATAGATATTATGGAATCTAATCCAACTGGTCTTGGCGGTTTCAAAGAGATCATTTTTATGATTAATGGAAAAAATGCGTTCTCAAAAATGAAATATGAAAATGGTGCACACCGAGTACAACGTGTGCCAGAAACAGAATCTGGCGGTCGTATTCATACTTCTACAGCTACTGTTGCAGTACTACCTGAAGCAGAGGAAGTAGACGTGGATATTCATGAGAAGGACGTTCGTGTAGATACATTCGCTTCATCAGGTGCTGGGGGACAATCAGTAAATACAACAATGTCTGCGGTTCGTATGACGCATTTACCTACAGGAATTACCGTTTCCATGCAAGATGAAAAATCGCAGATCAAAAATAGAGAAAAAGCAATGAAAATTCTGCGTGCCCGCGTAGCGGATAAATTCCGTCAAGAAGCGCAAGCGGAATATGATGCAGTACGTAAATCAGCAGTAGGAACTGGTGACCGTTCTGAACGTATTCGTACGTATAACTATCCACAAAATCGTGTAACGGATCACCGCATAGGATTGACCTTGCAAAAACTCGATCAGGTCCTAGAAGGTAAGATGGATGAAGTGATCGATGCATTAATAATGGAAGATCAAGCAGAGAAATTAGAGAGAATGAACGATACAAATGTGTAAAACAAATTTTGAGGCCCTAACACGGGCTTCTTCTTTTTTAGAGGAAAATAAACGTGAAAAAGAAGTTGCTCGCTACTTATTGCAGCATGTCTTGCAGAAGAACTACTCCGAGTTAATGATGACTATATACGATGAAATAACTCCAGAAGCCTATCAAACCTTCTGGGCTTATATAGAAGAACACGCAACTGGTCGTCCCTTCCAATATATCACTGGACAAGAGACTTTTTATGGTCGTGATTTTCTAGTTAATGAGCATGTGTTGATTCCAAGACCAGAGACAGAAGAACTGATTGAAGAAGTCAAAAAAAGAGTCGCTAGGTTATTTGAGGAACATAAAACATTAAAAATTGCTGATATTGGAACTGGCAGTGGTACTATAGCTTTAACAGTCAAGAAGGAAATTTCAAGTGCTGAGGTGACTGCAACAGACATTTCCACTGAAGCTTTGGTCGTTGCTAAAAAGAATGCTGAACGCCTAAAGGCGAAAGTAGAATTTAAGCAAGGGGATTTAATAGCACCTATAGCAGATCAAAAATGGGATATTATACTATCTAACCCTCCATATATCGGATCACATGAAGCTGAAAGCTTGTCGGACACTGTGATAGATTATGAACCACATCTTGCTCTATTTGCTGCAGAGGATGGTCTACAGTTATATAGAAAAATGACAGAAAAGCTTCCTGAAATAATGAATGCTCCAAGTTTCATAGGTTTTGAAATTGGCTATGCCCAAGGTCCAGCTGTCCAAAAAATGCTTCAAAATGCCTTCCCGTTAGCAGATGTGGAAATCGTACAGGATATTAATCAAAAAAATCGCTTTGTTTTTTGTACAATAAAGTCAAACTCATAATTAAAGCGAACATTTCTTAAATTTGCCCTCAATGATTCTATTGTTGATTGGAACGCAAGGTGACGACTCCAGCGGGAACAGCAAATATTTTTTTTGCATCGATAGCGAAGCGATAAGTGCTCGAATTAAAAGCCCAGTAGGAAGGCGTCCGCCTGTTCCGAATTGTTAAACTTGCTTCAAAATATGAAAGTGCGTTAGAGTGAGAATCAACTTTTTTGGGGATTTCGGTAATTAGTAATAATTTTTTTAAGATTTCACTTAATCGCTGAATAAAATATGAATCTACTGGTAACAATGTTCCTAAGGAGGAATGTTATATGTTACCAGATTACGAGATTAAAAAAGCACCAAGCATTGGAAAACAAATAGATGCAGCGATTTTCTTCGTATGGATGCTATTACTAATTCAATTTTGTTTGTTTTTACTGTTTCAACAAGGAGAAGAAGTAGAAGGTATTCGTTTCCGACTAATAGCAAATAGCAATACAATCGAAGACCAACAAGTGAAAAATGACGTGAAACACCACATAGAACCAATTTTATTAAACTACGAAAATAATCCACAAAAAACGTATAGCGACTTAGAACAAGCTATTGAGAAACTATCAAGCTCTTTAAACACTAATATTACAATTACTAAAGGGTTGGCAAGTTTTCCACCGAAAGTTTGGCAGGAAGGAATCTCTTCCCAAGTGATGACAGAATCGATTGTTATTTCTATTGGTAATGCAAGAGGGGATAATTGGTGGTGCGCACTTTTTCCAAAGGTATGCTATAAAGATGAAGTGAAAGAAGAAAAACCTAAATTCTGGGTATGGGAATGGCTAAAAAAGAAGTTTTCCACATAGTTACTAACAATTTTCTGAAAGTTATCAACATTTTGTGGATAAGTACAGAGGGAAGGAGCAAAACTAACATGATAACTACAATTACAATTGTGGATAATTTATCAACAAATAAGTCGAGTTATACACAGGCTGTGGATTTATTAACAAGAGGGGAAGTAGTAGCTTTTCCAACTGAAACTGTATATGGATTGGGTGCGATTGCCACAAGTGAAGAAGCTGTAGCTAAAATATTTGAAGCTAAAGGCAGACCGCAAGATAATCCACTCATCGTCCACATTGGTTCCAAAGAGGAGATAAGTGCATTTACTCACGATATACCAAAACTTGCAGAAGTATGTATGGATATGTTTTGGCCAGGTCCATTAACACTGATCCTGCCACTGAAACCAGATACTTTGGCGAAAAATGTGACGGCAGGTCTACAAACAGTAGGCGTTAGAATGCCAGAACATATTGTGGCCTTAGAATTATTAAAGCAATTAAAGCAACCTGTTGCTGCTCCTAGTGCTAATAAAAGTGGAAAACCAAGTCCCACAAAAGCGGAGCATGTATTCCATGATTTAGCTGGAAAGATACCCCTTATTTTAGACGGTGGAACAACAGGCATAGGATTAGAATCTACTGTAATAGATTTTGTGAGTGATACACCTACAATTCTTCGTCCAGGTGGAGTGACGAAAGAAATGTTAGAAAAAGTGATTGGGCAAGTCAGTGTAGCAAAATCAACAGATCATGAGGACGCACCTCGGGCACCAGGTATGAAATATGCACATTATGCACCTGATTCTCCGGTCTATTTAATAGAAAATTCTATAACGAAAGTCCAACAAGCAGTAAAAAAAATACATAGTGAACAGAAAAAAGTAGCGATAATTGCCAGTGATTTATTTAGTCAGATAAAAGGAGACTACTTCTTTTCATTAGGTAAAGAAAATCAACTGGGTGATGCAGGACACTTACTGTATCAGGCTTTAAGGAATTGTGATGAAACAGATGTTGATATTATTCTAGTGCCGGTTCTCTCTAAAGAAGGAGTCGGAATGGCAATTATGAATCGTCTGGAAAAAGCAGCAAATGGTAAATGGTTTCATATCTAATATCGTATTCTCGCTCGTCTACTTGCATACATTTAAATATGCAAATAGACGGGGGAGATTTTTTTGTGGCGTGAAATTTTAGCAGGCGCCTTAATGTCTGTAGACGTACTTATTTTATTTTCATTGGTCGTATATCGTAAGCAAATTTTTACACTGGCTGCATGGGTGGCATCATTACATATGCTTTTTCCGTTAATCGGATATTATGCAGGTGTGGTCGTACAGAACTATTTGGCGTATGCAAGTCCTTACTTATCAGGTATTCTTTTATCGCTAGTAGGATTACAAATGATTTTAGCTCAATCTCCAAAACAGGTACCACTTCTGTCTCCTTACTTACTTGCGGTATTTGCGAGTTTAGATACCTTTTCAGTAAGTGTTTCGTTTGGTATGCTTAAATTAGAAAAGTTTGTATTTATATTAAGTGCCGGATTTTTTTCCTATATTGCCGTATTTATAGCGCAAAAGGTTATATTTAAACATACATTTATGAACCGAGCGCTTATTTTAAGACTTGCAGGAGTGCTTATTTTGTTGATGGGTATTCTCACGTTACGAAATATTTAACAATTTTTAAAACAATTATAGGACTAATTAATATATACTAGAGATGAGGAAATAGATCTATGAATATTCTGTTTGTTTGTACAGGTAACACATGTCGGAGTCCAATTGCCGAGGCGTTATTAAAGTCTCAAAACATCGATGGTATGGGGGTTCGCTCTGCTGGCATCTATGCTACGCAAGGCGCGCATATATCTCGGAACAGCCAATTAGTATTAGAAAAGGAAATGATTCCATTTACGCATACTTCATCTGCGGTAGATGAGACGCTAGTAGACTGGGCAGACCTTATCCTAACAATGACTGCCTCTCACAAACACGCAATTATTTTAGGTTTCCCTCATGCAATTTCAAAAGTGTATATGTACAAAGAGTTTGTAACCCCTGATGATGTCAAGGATGTATCAGATCCATATGGGGGAGATTTGTTTACATATGAAAATACTTTGCGAGAACTACAAGTATTAACAGATGAACTAGTGAAAAAACTACAGGGGGAAATGGGATGAACGAAAAAAAGAAAAAGCACAGTTTTGGTCTTCAAAAGAAGATTGTGCTATTTGTAGCTATTTTGGCATTAATTACGTATACAACAAGTGCTTTATTTATCCGCTTTATACAACCGTTATTGTTTGATGGAGCAACGAATTCTTGGGGATTTGAAATTGCGACATATGCACTTGGAATTTTATGGTCTGGTATTCTAGCTTATTTCTTCAGCGGTCTTCTTATCAAGCCTTTATTCAACTTAGAAAAAGTCGCAATATTAGCCTCAGAAGGAAAAATTGGTGTTGATGTCGAGGTACCGAAATCGAAAGATGAGATACAGTCGGTAGCTATCGCATTTCAGTCTATGTTAGTGAATTTAAGAGAAATGGTGCAAAGTATAGAAGATAACTTTGACAAAACAAATAAAACAGTACAACAGCTTTCAGTAGAATCATCCGCGGCTTCAGAGCAAGCAGAAGCAATCGCACATACGATAGCGCAAATTTCAGAAGGCGCTGAGCAGTCGGCAGTAGCAGTTCAAGAAACAGCTGAATCAGTAGAAGACGTACGAGTATTAGCTTCAGAGGTAAATCTTCGTGCAGAAAAATCTTCTGAACAATCTAAAGAAATGATAACAGGTTTATCTCAAACTACGGATGTTATTCAATCGTTAGTAAACGGGATTCAAAAAATTGCTTCTGGTAATGAGGCTGCACTTGGAAATGTTCATCAATTAGAAGAGAATGCAGGGAAAGTAGAAAGTATTATTCAGTTGGTTGGAGATATTGCGGCACAAACGAATTTGCTTGCACTAAATGCATCTATTGAAGCAGCACGTGCTGGAGAACACGGTAAAGGATTTGCTGTCGTTGCTGAGGAAGTTCGTAAATTAGCAGATGAAAGTGCTAAAGCAGTACAAGGTATTTCTGAATTGATATTAGCAATACAAACAGATGTACAAACAGTCGTTCATCAGATGACGGACCAAGTAAGCTTTGCTGTTGGGGAAGCTAAACGTGTTTCCGAAACAAATGAAGCAATTGAAGGAATGTCTGCAAAGATTCATGAGATGGCGGAATCGGTGGTTGAAATTTCCTCTCTAGTGGAGAAACAATTAACAAATATAGAAAGTACGGCGCGCCAGTCACAAGAAGTAGCTGCTATTGCCCAAGAAACATCCGCAGGAGCAGAAGAGGTTCGCAGTGCTACGGATGAACAAGCTCGTTCCATTGAGCAAATTGAATCCGTATCATTCGGGTTAAAGCAACAATCGGAAGAGTTATTTAAAGTAATATCTCAATTTGATCGGAAAACAAACTAATTCTGAATGGAATTTAAAGCTAGAAATTAAACACGAACTTAATCTTGTATAAATAAAATAATGTTCGGTTTTTAGTGATTATTATTTGTTCTATTAAATTTTTTCTTTAAAATTTTCGGAAACTAGTCAAATTTAGCGGAAATAATGCAACTCACTTTGTGTGAGTTGTGTTTTTTTATATAGAAAAATGGTATGATGTTAAGGAGTAATAAAGTGAAACTTCCAACAGTGGATTTTTCTTCATCTTCCATTGATGGTTAGTTAAATCAATCTGGATTTACAGGCTGTTTATCCTTCACCTGTTTCTTTTAATTTTCTTTTGAAAAATTTGTGGGGATTCTACAGACTGTTAAACCGGGATAACAGAAAAGAGGGAACGAGTTGAAAATTGCAATTTCTTCCGATCATGGCGGAAATAATCTTCGTCAGGAAATTATGCAGCTTCTTGAAGAATTAGGATTATCATATGAAGATTTTGGACCAAAAAGTAATGATTCTGTTGATTTTCCAGACTTTGCAATGCCAGTAGCAGAAGGTGTGGCAAATGGTAGTTTCGATCGTGGTATTTTAATCTGTGGTACTGGTATAGGTATGTCTATTGCTGCAAACAAGGTAAAAGGTATCCGTTGTGCATTAGTTCATGATGTATTTTCTGCAAAGGCTACTAGAAATCATAACGATTCTAACATTATTGCAATGGGTGAGCGTGTAATTGGAGCAGGGCTTGCAAGAGAAATAGTTTCAACTTGGCTTGCACAGGATTTTGAAGGTGGACGTCATTTACGTCGAGTAGAAAAAATTACAGAAATAGAAAACGCATAGAAGAAGGGATTCCTTATGGAAGCAAAAAGTTTGTGGGTAGAACAAATCGAACAGCTTCTTTTAGAAGTGGAGCAGCAAATAGTGTTTCATGAAAATAATTTGTTTGTAGTTGGATGTTCGACTTCAGAAATTATTGGTGAAAAAATTGGAACTGCAGGCGGTTTAGAAGTTGCCGAGGTTTTATTCACCCCTTTACAAGAATTTGCAAACCGCAACAATATCCATTTGGCTTTTCAAGGCTGCGAACATATTAATCGCGCCATAACAATGGAAAGAAAAACTCAATTACTATATAGATTACCAGAAGTATCAGTTATTCCAGTAGTTCGTGCAGGTGGCTCTATGTCTGCATTTGCATACACACATTTTAATGACCCTGTTGTAGTCGAGCATGTAAGTGCACATGCAGGCATTGATATAGGACAAACCTTGATTGGTATGCAGCTTCAGCCAGTTGCTGTACCAATTCGCTTGTCCATAAAAAAAATTGGGGAAGCAATCGTATCGATTGCGAAAACACGTCCTAAGCTAATTGGCGGAGAGCGTGCATTTTACGGATGAATTTGGAGGAGGAACGAATAGTGGAGAAAATTTTATCACAAGATCCAGCAGTATATGAGGCAATGTTAGCAGAGAAAAAGCGTCAACAATCGAATATTGAGTTAATAGCATCAGAAAACTTCGTATCAGAGGCTGTAATGGAAGCTCAAGGCTCTGTACTGACCAATAAATATGCAGAAGGTTACCCTGGTAAACGTTACTATGGTGGCTGTGAGCATGTCGATGTAGTAGAAAATATTGCACGCGATCGATTGAAAGAAATTTTCGGTGCTGAACACGCCAATGTGCAACCACATTCAGGTTCTCAAGCTAATATGGCAGTTTACATGACTGCACTACAGCCGGGCGACACAATCCTAGGGATGAATTTGTCTCATGGTGGGCATTTAACACATGGTTCTCCAGTCAATTTTAGTGGTATTCAATATAACTTTATCGAGTACGGTGTTAACAAAGAAACGGAACTAATCGATTACGAAGAAGTTCGTGCTATTGCGTTAGAGCATAAGCCGAAAATGATCGTTGCTGGAGCAAGTGCATATTCTCGTACTATTGACTTCGCAAAATTCCGTGAAATCTCAGATGAAGTTGGTGCCTACCTATTTGTAGATATGGCTCATATCGCAGGTTTAGTAGCTGCTGGTCTTCATCCTAACCCAGTACCACATGCGCATTTCGTAACATCTACAACACATAAAACATTACGTGGACCACGCGGTGGATTGATCTTAACTACAGAAGAGTTCGCGAAAAAAATTGATAAAACGATTTTTCCAGGAATTCAAGGTGGCCCATTAATGCACGTAATTGCAGCTAAAGCTGTGGCGTTTGGTGAAGCTCAAAAACCAGAGTTTAAAGATTACCAAGCACAAGTAATTGCTAATGCTAAAGCGTTAGCAGACAGTCTAACTGCAGAAGGAATCCGTATCGTTTCTGGTGGTACAGACAACCATGTTATGCTACTAGACGTATCTGCTCTTGAGCTAACTGGTAAAGTAGCAGAACATGTACTTGATGAGGTCGGAATTACAGTCAATAAAAACACAATTCCATTTGATACAGCAAGTCCGTTCATCACCTCAGGTGTTCGCATCGGTACACCAGCTGTTACATCTCGTGGATTTAAAGAAGCAGAAATGAAAGAAATCGCATCTATCATTGCAAAACTATTAAAAAATACTGAGGATGCAGAAGTCCTAAAAGAAGCAAAAGAAAGAGTTGCCACATTAACAAGCAACTTCCCATTATACGAATAAATAAATAGTATTAAAGCCGGCTACTTCACTACAGTAGCTGGCTTTTTTTGTGTACTGATATTGCCGGTAAACGTTATGAAGAATCTAGGGGAGAACCACCTGTACAATCAGGTAAGGCACCAGAATAACTGAAGAAACCTCGTAATCGACAATTATTCATTTTTCGTACGAATTTCCTTATCAATTATAGAAAGTCTCAATCTAAAAGGAGAGATTTTATAGCAACATAATCATTTACTTGCGATGTCGTGTTGTTTACTTGCTTAGATCAGGGGGTTACTTGCTCTTCTCTACCAGGTACTTGCTTTCCTTATTCAAATACTTGCTCTCGAAGAGGTTTTACTTGCGAAACGGAAATTTATTACAAAAGTAACTCTATTCTCTGAGCTCTTTAATCCTACCGTGACTATGCAACAGAACCATTTACTTGCGGTGTCGAGTTGTTTACTTGCGCTCATTAGGAGTTTACTTGCCCTCCCCTACCAGGTACTTGCTTTCCTTATTCAAATACTTGCTCTCGAAGAAGTATTACTTGCGAAACGGAAATTTATTACAAAAGTAACTCTACTCTCTGAGCTCTTAAATCCTACAGAGACTAGATTTGCGTCAGCACAAAACGATTAGGAAGTGCCAATAGGATATTTTATTGCAAAATAACCATTTACTTGCGGTGTTGAGTTGTTTACTTGCTCTCAATAGAAGTATACTTGCTCACCTCTAGCTGGTACTTGCTTTCCTTATTCAAATACTTGCTCTCGAAGAGGTTTTACTTGCGAAACGGAAATTTATTACAAAAGTAACTCTATTCTCTGAGCTCTTTAATCCTACCGTGACTAGATTTTTGGCAGCGGATACCCGATTAGGAAGTGTTAATAAGAAGAAATTTTACTGCGAGATAATAATTTATTTTCGTGCCGTGTTGGTAACTTTCTCTCAATAGAAATTTACTTGAGAACCCTTTCCAATCCACCATTATCCTCTATCTACAAATAAAATACTCATATTTTTAGATAGATATTTCCATTAGAAGATAGGCACTAGGATTTGAGCAGCGCATAGTTTATGAAGAAAATATTACTAAGACCTTTAACTTACTCTCAATGGTGGTTTACAAACCTCTAGACTTGGAGAAAATAGACGCAATATTAAAAACGTGGGATTACTGTTTGTATCTCACGTTTTTTGGTATAATTAATAGAATTTAAATAAAATCGAAGGAGATGCTGCTGTATGCCAAAAGTATTTGTATTTGATCACCCTCTTATCCAACACAAACTTACATATATTCGCGATGTAAAAACAGGTACAAAAGAGTTTCGTGAATTAGTGGATGAGGTTGCTACACTCATGGCGTTTGAAATTACGCGAGAAATGCCATTGGAGGAAACAGAAGTAGAAACTCCAGTTCAACTTACAAAATCTAAAGTGCTTGCAGGGAAAAAATTAGGGATAGTTCCTATATTACGTGCTGGAATAGGAATGGTCGATGGAATTCTTAAGTTAATTCCTGCCGCAAAAGTAGGACATATTGGTCTTTACCGCGATCCAGAAACACTAAAACCGGTGGAATATTATGTGAAGCTTCCTGCAGATGTAGCAGAACGTGATTTCATTTTAGTTGATCCTATGCTTGCTACAGGAGGTTCAGCAATCGAAGCAGTTAACTCTCTTAAAACACGTGGGGCGACTAGCATCAAGTTTATGTGTTTAATCGCAGCACCTGAAGGAGTGGAAGCTCTTCAAAAAGCACATCCAGACGTAGATATTTATATCGCAGCTCTAGATGAAAAACTAAATGATCACGGATATATTGTTCCTGGATTAGGGGATGCCGGTGACCGTTTGTTTGGTACAAAATAATATTGTTTTCAAAAATTATCCAATTGTAGTGAAATTTTTAAATTTGTCAATAAAATGTCGGGAAGATTTACTATTCTAAGTTTTTCTCACTAAGCAATTGACATCATTTTGCCCCTATTGTATGCTTACAAAGGATAATCATGATAGGGGTTTCATGCTTGAAACACTCGTCAGATTAACTTTCTACTAGATTCACAGTTTTTACTTAATAAGGAAAAACTGTGAGGATTCTTTTTACGTCGTACTTAGACGTCCTATTTAAAGGGAAAGCATTGTATTCTGCGATTCTCTCACAGCTTATCGGTTCTAACTCATTCACTGAGATGTGAATGAAAGGGATAATAGAACCACTCCAGTAATACTAGTAATATGTTTTCTTGTTAACTTTACAGTTACAAGTTGACAGTAATTGCTACCATTCGAAAATATGATTCAGGAGATTAAAGATCAATGCTAGAAATGCAAAGTATATTTACGAAGCAAAAGAAGTATATGTTCTTTTTGCTTGCAGTTTGTGCGCTAGGTTGGGGTTTAACACCTTATTCGACAATTTTTGCAGGCTTGGCACTTGGTTCTTTATTTGGTTTGTATAATTTCTGGATTCTAGTCCGTAGAATGGAGAAATTTGATCGTGTGCTTGAAAGTGGAAAAGGACGAGCAGGTTTAGGCACAACATTACGATTCGCTTCGGGTGTTGCCGCTGTAGCAATTGCACTTGCCCTTCCGGAGTATTTCCATCTCATCAGTACAGTTATCGGATTAATGATTCCCTATGTTTTACTTGTTGTAGAACGTATTATGTTTCTAGTAAAAAATCAGCAATGAGAATGTGAAAGAGAGGTGAATTAATCGTGGAACATGCAAATCCCACATTTGAGTTTCTAGGGATGACAGGGAACTGGTCCAACATTTTAATGTTAGCAGTGACTTCACTGATAGTATTTTTGATCGCCTTTTTATCAACTAGAAACTTAAAGATGAAGCCCACTGGTATGCAAAACTTCATGGAGTGGATAATGGACTTCGTGAAAGGGATCATTAAAAGTAACTTTGACTGGCAAACTGGCGGACGTTTCCATGTTCTTGGAATAACGTTTCTTATGTTTATCGCAGTAGCGAACGTATTAGGGCTTCCATTCTCCATTTCATATGATGGAATTCTATGGTGGAAATCCCCAACGGCAGATCCAACAGTTACGATGACGCTAGCAGTAATGGTTATCATTTTAACGCACTATTATGGAATAAAGATGAAAGGTATGAAGGGCTACGCAGTAGATACATACTTAAAGCCAATGCCGTTTTTATTCCCATTAAAAATTATCGAGGAATTCGCAAATACGTTGACACTCGGTCTTCGTCTTTACGGTAATATCTATGCAGGTGAAGTTCTTTTAGGACTAATCGCAGGTTTAGCAACAGGTTATGGGGCTTTCGGCTTTGTTGGGGCAATTATCCCAGCAATGGCATGGCAAGGTTTCTCTCTATTTATAGGCGGAATCCAAGCGTTCATTTTCGTTATGTTAACAATGGTTTATATGTCACATAAAGTGTCAGCAGACCATTAATATAACTGTTTAGATTCTTAAGCAGAAAAAATAAAAACAACATTCCAAGGAGGAAATTACACAATGGTAGGTTCAGTTGGTCTTTTAGCAGCAGCTATAGCAGTAGGTTTAGGAGCACTTGGTGCAGGTATTGGTAACGGTTTAATCGTTTCAAAAACAGTAGAAGGTATCGCTCGTCAACCAGAAGCACGTGGAGCTTTACAAACAGTTATGTTCATCGGGGTAGCATTAGTTGAGGCGATTCCAATTATCGGAGTAGTTATCGCGTTCATCGTATTAAACAAATAATAACTACAAGCAAGTCTTAATGGCGGGTCCTAATCCGCCATTCTCTTTATGAGTAACAAAACATATGAACTAGAAAACAATGATCACTATTTAAATAATAGAAGCAATATCTCTTATTAGCGTTTGAAAGGAGTGAAACAATCGTGTCTTTTGATTACCTTGTACTTGGTGCTAGTGGCCATGATGGATTGAATACTTGGGATATTTTAGCAACATTATTCTTCTTCATCTTACTTATGGCTCTATTAAAGAAAGTAGCTTGGGGTCCACTTATGGGGATTATGACTCAACGTGAAGAGTTAATCGCAAGTGAAATCGCAGCAGCTGAAAATAGTCGCCAAGAATCACAGCGTTTACTGGAAGAACAACGTGACTTACTTAAAGAAGCACGTACGGAAGCTTTAGCGATTGTAGAAAATGCGAAAAAGCAAGGCGATGCATCTCGTGAGGAAATTATCACAACTGCTCGTACTGAAGCTATCCGTTTGAAAGAATCTGCTATCCGTGAAATTGATACAGAAAAAGAAAGAGCGATTGCAGCAGTACGTGAAGAAGTCGTTTCACTTTCAGTACTTGCAGCGTCGAAAGTTCTTGAAAAAGAAGTTTCGGAAGAAGATAATCGTGCGCTAATCGAGGCAACGATTGCGAAGGCAGGCGAGGTTAATTGAGTAATTCAACTGTAGCTAAGCGTTATGCAATCTCTTTGTTCGAGTTAGCAACAAAAAAGAATGAAGTACAAGCAGTCGAAAATGATTTACGTGAACTTAAAGTTGTTTGGAATGGTAACAAAGATGTGAAAACTTTATTCACTTCTCCAAAGTTATCTCTAGACAAGAAAAAAGAGTTGGTACGTCAAATTTTTGCTAATGCGAACCCTATTGTTATCAATACACTTTTAGTGCTAATTGATAAGAAGAGATTAGCAGAAGTATCCGACATTATTTCTGAATTTATGATTCTTTCGAATGAAGCACAAGGTATCGCTGAAGCGAAAGTATATACTACACGTGCACTTACAGAAGAAGAACGTGCAAACGTATCATCTGCATTTGCTAAAAACGTAGGCAAACAA
Source organism: Psychrobacillus sp. FSL K6-2365 (assembly GCF_038003165.1). NCBI lineage: Bacteria > Bacillati > Bacillota > Bacilli > Caryophanales > Bacillaceae > Psychrobacillus > Psychrobacillus sp. FSL K6-2365. The sequence goes on from NZ_JBBOOO010000001.1 coordinate 778,459, forward strand.
TCTTTAAATATCCAAAACATTGTAGATCCATCAATTATAGGTGGAATGCGTGTTCAAATCGGAAACCGCATTTACGATAGCACTCTAAGTACTAAATTAGATCGCTTAAAACGTAACTTGATCGGTTAATATTATGAATTATGAGAGGTGACATACATGAGCATCAAAGCTGAAGAAATCAGTGTCTTGATTAAGCAGCAGATTGAGAATTACGAATCTGAGATGAAAGTTAGCGACGTTGGTACGGTAATCACGATTGGTGACGGTATCGCGCGTGCTCATGGCCTCGACAATGTCATGGCTGGAGAGCTTTTAGAATTCTCAACTGGTGTTTTAGGTATGGCGCAAAACTTGGAAGCCAACAACGTTGGTATCGTTATCCTTGGACCATACTCGGACATCAAAGAAGGCGATGAAGTACGTCGAACAGGCCGTATTATGGAAGTTCCAGTTGGTAAAGAATTGATTGGCCGCGTTGTCAATCCACTTGGCCAACCAGTTGATGGACTAGGTCCTATAGCAACTACAAAATCTCGTCCAATCGAAAGTCCTGCACAAGGGGTTATGGCACGTAAGTCTGTACATGAGCCACTTCAAACAGGTATTAAAGCGATTGATGCACTTGTACCAATCGGACGTGGCCAACGTGAGTTAATCATCGGTGACCGTCAAACTGGTAAAACATCAGTTGCAATCGATACTATCCTTAACCAAGCAGACCAAGATATGATTTGTATCTACGTTGCTATTGGTCAAAAAGAATCGACTGTACGTAATGTAGTAGAAACACTTCGTAAAAAAGGTGCTTTAGATTACACAATCGTTGTAACTGCATCTGCATCACAACCAGCTCCATTACTTTACCTAGCTCCTTACGCTGGTGTAACAATGGCAGAAGAATTTATGTTCGATGGTAAGCATGTATTGATCGTTTATGATGATTTATCTAAACAAGCAGCTGCATACCGTGAACTTTCATTACTTCTACGTCGTCCTCCAGGCCGTGAAGCATATCCAGGGGATGTATTCTACTTACACAGCCGTTTACTTGAGCGCGCTGCGAAGTTAAATGAAACACTTGGTGCAGGTTCAATCACTGCATTACCATTCGTTGAAACACAAGCTGGAGATATCTCTGCTTACATTCCAACAAACGTAATTTCAATTACAGATGGTCAAATCTTCTTACAATCTGATTTATTCTTCTCGGGTGTACGTCCAGCGATTAATGCCGGATTATCCGTATCTCGTGTAGGTGGATCAGCACAAATTAAAGCAATGAAAAAAGTTGCGGGTACACTACGTCTTGACTTAGCTGCATACCGTGAGCTTGAAGCATTCTCTCAATTTGGATCAGATCTTGACGCTGCAACACAAGCTAAACTTAACCGTGGTGTGCGTACAGTAGAAGTATTAAAACAAGACTTGAACAGCCCGATTAAAGTGGAAAAACAAGTAATGATTTTATATGCTCTAACACGTGGCCATTTAGACGATATTCCAGTGAAAGATATTACTCGTTTTGAAGCAGAACTTGGAAGCTGGTTAGATTCAAACCACACAAATGTTTTAGATCATATTCGCACGACTAAAGACCTTCCTTCAGATGAAGATTTGAGCAATGCAATTTCTGCATTCAAAAAAACTTTCGCTATATCTGAATAATTCCTTTGTCTAAGTGAAAAAAACAATAAGGTGGTGAAATACCAGTGGCATCATTACGCGACATTAAAAGTAAAATTACGTCAACAAAGAAAACAAGTCAGATAACAAAAGCTATGCAAATGGTTTCTGCTTCTAAATTGAACCGTGCGGAGGAAAATGCGAAAGCATACGTTCCCTACATGTCTAAAATTCAAGAAGTAGTTGGTGCAATTGCATCAGGTACTAGTGATAGTGGACATCCAATGTTAACTTCTCGTCCTGTTAAAAAGACTGCATATCTTGTCATCACTGCTGATCGTGGTTTGGCTGGCGCATATAACAGTAATGTTATTCGTGCCGTAGCTAATGCAATAGCTGAAAGACATTCTTCGAAAGAAGAGTATGTAATCTTTGCAATTGGGCGTATGGGACGTGATTTCTTCCTAAAGCGTGGTTCTAACGTAATTGGGGAAGTAGTCGGCTTACCAGACCAACCTGCTTTTGCTGATATCAAAGAAGTTGCGCACAAAGCTGTTGGTATGTTCACGGATGGTACATATGATGAACTTTATATGTACTATAACCACTTTGTCAGTGCTATCTCCAGTGAAGTAACGGAGAAAAAGGTACTGCCACTTACGGATATTGCAGTAGAAACAGGCACAACTGCTTCTTATGAATTTGAGCCTTCACCTGAAGCAATTCTAGAAGTATTACTTCCACAGTATGCGGAAAGCCTGATTTTCGGTGCATTACTCGATGGTAAAGCCAGTGAGCATGCTTCTCGTATGTCTGCGATGAAATCCGCGACAGACAATGCAGCTGATTTGATCAGCAATTTAACATTAGTATACAACCGAGCACGTCAAGCAGCAATTACGCAAGAAATTACGGAAATTGTCGGCGGCGCAGCGGCATTAGAATAGTTCTAGATAGAAAGTAAGACAGGAGGGAACAGTAGTGAACAAAGGACAAGTACTACAAGTAATGGGTCCAGTTGTTGACGTTAAGTTTGACAACGGCCATTTACCAGCTATCTATAATGCACTAACTGTAGCGATTGAACGTCCAAACGAAGCGCCTACAACTTTAACATTAGAAGTAGCGTTACACTTAGGAGATGACTCAGTTCGTACTATTGCAATGTCATCTACGGACGGCCTTAAGCGTGGTACAGAGGTATTTGATGCTGGTACAGCAATTTCTGTTCCAGTTGGTGATGTAACTTTAGGACGTGTTTTCAACGTACTTGGTGAAGTTATTGACTTAGGGGAAGAAGTACCAGTTGGAGAACGTCGTGATCCAATTCACCGTCAAGCTCCAACATTTGAAAACCTATCTACAGAAGTTGAAATTCTTGAAACAGGTATTAAAGTAGTAGATCTATTAGCTCCTTATATTAAAGGTGGTAAAATCGGTCTATTCGGTGGTGCCGGTGTAGGTAAAACAGTTCTTATTCAAGAACTTATTAATAACATTGCTCAAGAGCATGGCGGTATTTCTGTATTCGCTGGTGTTGGAGAGCGTACGCGTGAAGGAAATGACTTATTCCATGAGATGAGTGATTCAGGCGTTATTAAGAAAACAGCAATGGTATTCGGTCAAATGAATGAGCCACCTGGCGCACGTATGCGTGTTGCTTTAACTGGTCTTACAATGGCAGAATATTTCCGTGATGAGCAAGGTGCAGACGTACTTCTATTCATCGACAATATCTTCCGTTTCACGCAAGCAGGTTCTGAGGTTTCAGCACTTTTAGGTCGTATGCCTTCAGCTGCTGGTTACCAACCAACACTTGCAACTGAAATGGGTCAATTACAAGAGCGTATCACGTCAACAAACACTGGTTCAGTTACATCTATCCAAGCGATTTATGTACCAGCCGATGACTATACGGATCCAGCTCCAGCAACAACATTCGCTCACTTAGATGCGACTACAAACTTAGAACGTAAATTATCTGAGATGGGTATTTATCCAGCGGTTGATCCTTTAGCTTCTTCTTCACGTGCGCTTTCTCCGGAAATCGTAGGTCAAGAGCATTATGATGTAGCACGTCAAGTGCAATATACATTACAACGCTACAGAGAGCTTCAAGATATTATCGCAATCTTAGGTATGGATGAATTAGGAGATGAAGACAAGCTAGTAGTTAACCGTGCTCGTCGTATTCAGTTCTACCTATCTCAAAACTTCCATGTTGCAGAACAATTTACAGGTCAAAAAGGTTCATACGTTCCAGTTAAAGAAACTGTAGAAGGATTCAAACAAATTCTTGATGGAAAATATGACCATTTACCAGAAGATGCATTCCGTTTAGTTGGACGCATTGAAGAAGTTGTAGAAAAAGCGAAAAGCATGGGCGTAGAAGTATAATAAATCGGACCAGGAGGTAAAAATATGAAGACACTTACAGTCAATATTGTCACTCCCGACGGCCCGGTATACGATTCTGAAGTAGACATGATTATCGCGAAAACAGCATCTGGTGAAATCGGTATTTTACCTGGCCATATTCCAATGGTTGCACCACTTGTAGCAGGTGCAATAAAATTGAAAAAAGAGGCAAAAACAGAGTACGTAGCAGTAAGCAGTGGTTTTGTGGAAGTTCGACCTGAAAAGGTATCGATCTTAGCAACATCAGCTGAGGTTGCTTCAAGTATCGATTTAGCTCGTGCTAAAGAAGCGATGAAACGTGCTGAAGAACGTCTTCAAGGTAAATCAGACTCGGTTGACTTCAACCGCGCTGAGCTTGCCTTGAAACGTGCGATGAATCGTATCAACGTTCATGAGGGTAATATTTAAGCTTATTTCTTTTTGTAGGATAATCTTAATGCCTCTGGCGAAGCGACAGAATTTGAAAGGCAATTTATCGTGTTAGCACGAAAGTGGCTCGATGAAGGTTAATTAGCCTATGGAAATGTATATGACATAGGTTAATTTCCTTACATAAATCTTAGCTAAATGCCTAGGCGAATTTGATTTAAATGAAGCGGGCAGAATAAAATTCTGTCTGCTTTTTTTACTATTGCCTAAAATAGGAGGATTATCATGGGATTATTAAATAGTGAACAAGCATTAATTGCTATACTTGCCAATATCTTTTTTATTGGAATATCTTTCTATGCGTTACAGGCACTAATGATGGACAAAATAATAAAAAAAAATCGTGTATTTCAAGCTCAACTATTTTATATTTTAACTAGTATTATGATTGGCTCAGTAGTTGCAAACTTTTTCTTGAATTTAACGAGCTGGTCAAACCAATTGCCATTCTTATTCGAGTGAAAAGATCCTATATGCTCATGCAAATTATGGAAAAGTTTGTATGAGCATGTAGAATCTTCACATATTTCCTGGGAAATTTTTTATTTAAACAGGTTTACCCGCATATGCTAGGGGTATTTTAAAATTATCTACACGAAAAGACTGGGTAATACGTATAATAGAACAAGAAAAATTATGGAAAAGGTCAAAAATAGTGTTTTAGATGCTTGTATATAGTCGAATTACATTGTATGATGAATATTGTTTTGAATACCTAAAATTGACATCATACATATTCTTTTATATAAAGCAAATGGATAATGAACGCGGAGGGAAAGTAGTGGACAAAATCGTTGTTAAAGGTGGCCAAACGTTAAATGGGAAAGTACGAGTAGAAGGTGCAAAAAATGCAGTCCTACCTGTATTAGCTGCAGCTCTACTTGCGACTAAAGGCAAAAACGTTATTAAAGATGTACCAACACTTGCAGATGTTTTGACAATAAATGAAGTATTGAAAAGTTTAAATACAGAAGTCAGTTATAATCCAGAAAAGAATGAAGTTATCATTGATTCACAAAAGAAATTATCAAGTGAAGCCCAATTTGAGTATGTGCGTAAAATGCGTGCATCTATACTTGTTATGGGTCCTATTTTAGCGAGAAATGGATTTGCTCGAGTAGCACTTCCTGGAGGTTGTGCAATAGGCTCACGTCCTATCGATCAGCATTTAAAAGGTTTCGAAGCAATGGGTGCAGTAATATCCTTTGGACATGGATTTGTTGAGGCAACTACAAATGGACGACTTAAAGGTGCCAAAATTTATTTAGACGTTCCAAGCGTAGGCGCAACAGAGAACATTATGACTGCTGCAGCATTAGCAGATGGTACAACAATTATTGAAAATGCAGCAAAAGAACCTGAAATTGTCGATTTAGCCAACTTTATCAACGAAATGGGTGGAGTGGTAAAAGGTGCAGGTACCGACACTATTCGTATTGAAGGTGTGGAAGAACTACACGGCACAGAACACCATATCATACCAGATCGTATCGAAGCTGGAACATTCATGGTTGCTGCAGCAATAACAAAAGGTAATGTACTCATTGAAAATGCAGTACCTGAACACATGACAGCACTTATATCTAAAATGCAAGAAATGGGCATTGAAATTACGGAAGAGGAACAAGGTCTTCGTGTTCGCTCTGAAGGAAATCTAAAATCTGTGGACATTAAAACGATGCCGCATCCAGGTTTCCCAACAGACATGCAATCCCAGATGATGGCATTGATGATGACTGCTCACGGAACAGGCATCATAACGGAAACAGTTTTCGAAAATCGCTTCATGCATGTGGAAGAATTCCGCAGAATGAATGGTAACATGAAAATCGAAGGACGTTCGGTCATTATGGAGTCCCCATCCGATTTACAAGGTGCAGAAGTTGCAGCAACCGACCTTAGAGCAGCTGCAGCACTTATCATAGCCGGTTTAGTCGCAGAAGGAATCACACGCGTTACAGAGCTTTATCACCTAGATAGAGGATATGTCGATTTTGATAAAAAATTGGCAGCTTTAGGCGCCGATATCGAACGCATCGGTAGCGAAACTGCTGAGAAAAAAGTGCAATTGGTTTAATACTATATGTAAAGCACTACGCATGTATACATGTGTAGTGCTTTTTTCATTTTCCACAAATTGAAATTTTTGGTGAAATTCGCCGCTCAGCAAGTAAATGGTCTATAAGAGCAAGTAACTTAGAAAGTAGAGCAAAAGTCCGATTAACGCAAGTAAACTAAGCACAAAGAAAGATGTAATCTCACTATATATATATTTCAAATAGATGGGCGATGTTCAGAGATCCAAAGATTAACTTCAAATTGGCATTCTGAATGGGTAAATTTTCCTTTTCGCAAGTAAATCAGGGTTGAAAGCAAGTAAACGAAAGACGAGAGCAAGTAACTTATAACTAACAGCAAGTATGTTACTATGGAGCGCAAGTAAAGCACATACGTAAGCAAGTAAACGTTCCTCACACTAAAAATTAGCCATCGTTTTTTATCTCTCTGTGTACTACCTTATAAATAGTTTATCTCTTAAATAAAATCATCAGCCCGTCCAAACGAGCATATAGTATCTCTATGAAACAAAACATACTCTTTATAATCTTATGCATAGCCCTCTTGTTTTTACCGTTTTTATTAATAAAAGAAAAAACAACACAAGAAGAAACGGTACCAGCGCCAACATCGGAACTCGAAATTGCTTGTCCAATACTAATCGAAGTGAAAGGGGTTAAGGAGAAGATACCACTAGAAACTTATGTTCTTGGAGTGGTGGCAGCTGAAATGCCGGTTACGTTTCATGAAGAGGCATTGAAGGCACAATCTATAGCAGCAAGGACATATGTATTAAGAGATACGAATTACGGTCAAAAACCAATAGATAAAACAGTATTAAAGCAGGTTTATGTTGGTGAGGAAGATCGGAAAAAGAAGTGGGGGGATACCTTCGCTCAATATGAGGACAAACTTAAAAAGGTGATTGACGCGACAGAAGGGGAAATTATCGTCTACAAAGATCAACTAATCACAGCGATGTTCTTTTCTTCAAGCAACGGTCAAACGGAAAGTGCGGAAAATTATAGTGGGAATGTGATTCCTTACTTAGTATCTGTGCCAAGTAAATCGGAGGAAATGTATGCTCCAAATAGAACGAAGCAGTTTGAATTCACACATGGGGAATGGTCGAAAGCATTTAATATGAAATGGAATTCAAACATACCTAAAACTATCAAAGTAGTAAAGACAGATACGAACCGAGTTGAATCGGTTGAAATGAATGGAAAATCGTGGACAGGCCGAGAAGTTCGAACACTTTTAGGTCTACCCTCTACTGATTTCACCATAACGTTTCAATCTGATAAAGTAGTAGTAGATACAGTAGGATATGGCCATGGGGTAGGGATGAGTCAGTATGGTGCAGAGGTACTCGCCAACGAATCTGTACTGGCTGCGGACATTTTACTTCATTACTATAAAGGTACAGAAATAAAAAAATTCTCACCATGTTTAAAATCTCCTTGATTTGCAAACAATGCAAATAGAGGTGATGAAAATGAGAGAAGAACAAAAGAACAATACTTCTCAGAAGAAGAACAATAACCCGAAAAAGCCATGGTTTTGGCCACTAATTTATGCCGGATTTTCGGTAGCTTTTGTAGGTATGATTTGGGGCTACAATGTGTATGTCAGTGATGATTCTGTCAAGGATTCAGAATGGACAGATGCAAGTAAAGACCCCGATTCAGTAACGATTGAAACCAATGCCCAAGCAGAATCGATGAAATACCCTTTTAAAGAGACTCTGCTAGATAGTGTTGAAATCGTACAGCATTATTACGATATGGAAGCAGATGAGTCGACTCGTGAAAAGTCAATACTCGTATTCGATCATAGTTATGTGATGAATACTGGCGTATCTCTATCTATGAATAGTGAGCCATTTGAAGTAGTTGCGGCAATGAGTGGAAAAGTAGAGGAAGTCAATTTAGATCCATTTGTTGGTGATGAAATCGTCTTGTCACATGCAAATGGTATGGTAACCAAATATCGCTCTGTCACTGGTATTCTAGTAAAAGCTGGAGACGTTGTAGAACAAGGTGATTCGCTTGCAACGGCAACAGAAAATGAATGGAACCCGACTGCTGGTGTTCATCTACAGTTTGAAGTACTACAAGATGGTGTTTTAGTAAATCCAGAGACCTTACTAGCATTTTAATTCATAATAGCTAAGACGTATGCATAAATTGATGGAAAGTGTTCCTTTACTAACGAAAGGAAGAGTTAGTGCACGAAACGATTCGTCATAGATGCATACGTTTAGGTGAGATGGTCATTGAGACCAAGAAAACTGTCCGTGCTATCGCAAGCACAACCGGTCATTCCAAAAGCACTGTGCACAAGGATTTGACGGAAAGACTCCACTTAGTAGATCCGCTACTGGCAAAAGAAGTAAAAGAAATTTTAGCGTATCATAAATCGGTCAGGCATTTACGAGGTGGAGAAGCGACGAAAAGAAAGTGGAAAACGAAAAAAGAAGATAGAAGAGGTCGTGATTAGTAATTGATCACGGCTTTTTCTTATTGTTTATTAAACTGAGTCATTTTCATAAATAATAATTAAATAGTGAATCGGAAATATTGATCTCTGTTCCAGGGTGGAATGCTTTCGTTAGAGAGGACAATAGCTATCGCATAGGTACCGACAAGATAGCTCATCTGTCATATTCAACCAACAGAGACATCACCAAAGAGTTTTCAGCAACAGCAGTCGAAACGAAGGGAAGAGGATGGCTCAACTATACGAACAGCCGTTTAACGAATTAACTTATCCAATCAAACTGTTTATGCTTAAGGGAAGTTGTAAATGGGATAGCGCTCGCCCCGCAGGAAATTGATAAAATTCTTGAAGTTATCACTGAGCAGCAACTCAAACCAATTTGTTAGCTTTAAAGGCAGCTACTTAATATTGATAGAGTTATGAACTTTGAAATGTTAAGCGAGGAGGTGGAATATATTTTTCTAATATAAAAGCATAGATGAAATTTTCATCTATGCTTTTGTTGAAATTATTTGGTTTCTGAAGTTTCAGCTAAAAGTCCTTTGGCATTAAATGTAGTTGTATTCATTGAAACAGCAATTTTTTCATTATCACATGTGACCGATTCTACTGTTGCACTCATTTCCTCAAGGCTTGCACTTGTTTCTTCAAGTATAGCTGCTAGGTCAATTGTGGACTTTTCCACCGATTGGCTTTTTTCTAAGACAGTATTAGCAATGCTCTTAGAAGCTTGTAAATTTGTTTTTAAGGAATCGAACACGTCTTTTAACTGTTTAAAGTACGTTACAATTTCCTCTGAAGAGTCCATTACCGACCTAAAGCTTTGTTGACTTACTTCCATTTTTTTCAGAGAGGCATTGTTATCATTATTCACCTTTTGAAGGTTTACGGTAATACTGTCCGCCGTCTGCTTAGTAGATTCCGCAAGCTTTCTGATTTCTTCTGCCACAACAGAGAAACCTTTTCCTGCATCACCTGCTCTTGCTGCTTCAATTGATGCATTCAAGGCTAGAAGGTTTGTTTGTTCAGAAATTTCCTTTATTTTGTCTGAGTAAGAATTGGTCTCTTTAATATTAATCGTCAATTCGAGTAACGTCTTATTTAAATCATCAACAAAGGTATAAATGTCGCCGGTTTCATTACTGAAGGAGATTACCTTTTTCTCACCATTGGTAGTTATCGATTGTGTCTTCTCTGCTTCTGATAAGAGATCGTCCAGACGTTTTTGTAGTTGATGCATAACCTGATAAGTCTCGCTAGCATTACCTGAAATATTAGCAATCTGCTCACTCTGTTGATGACTCGCTACTGAAACTTCATTCAGGCTAGTACTCATATCATTTTGGGCTATTAGGTTATTTTGAATTCTTTCATTCGAGAAGGCCACTTCTTTTAGTATATTGCTCAGATTCTCTTGAATTAGCTCTTTTTGATTTCTTTGTTCTACCGCAATTTGTTCGGACTCAAGGATGAGTTGTTCAATTTTTTTCTCCTGCTTGTTGTTTAAATGGATAAGCACACTTAGCATTAATCCTGATAAAATGTATAGAAGCATCATTGCGCCAAAGTTTGTTTGTAGTACCTCAATATCATTGATTCCTGTGTATACAGTCAAAACTATTATAATAAGTCCTAATGTAAATCCAATCGTAAAGACTTTTTTATTAAAGTGAATGGCTGCGAAAATTGTTAGGAAAAAGGTAATAATGACGAGTGTGATGCCTCCACCTGTAATAAAAACGGCAACACCGGAAAATAGGTTGGCCATGATTACAGCGATATATGGAAAAAGGTAAGCTCCTTTTTTATATTTTCTGAGCAAAAAATAGGCCACAGCAAACAAAATAACCTCTGTAGCATATAAAAAAATAGTATTTTGTTCATCTGAAAATAATGATTTTATTAATGCTAATGATAAAGAAATTGTAAAGACTATAAACATTAAGGTGTTTTTCTTTTGGTTATCTTCTGCGAGCATCTGTTGAATTTTATTCATTTTTTATCTCCTCTTCGTAAGGTATTACTTTTTTGTTGTTCGCTAAATCCAGTATTAATTAAATATATCGGTGCTTTGCTCATATTCTTTAGCAGGAATGTGGTCTGTCAGTTCGCGAACATTCTAGTTTTACAGAGGTCAACTCCAGGGAGATAGAATGGAACTCTAGGTTAGTAAGAGTTCCTTATATCTGAGAAGTACATTAGTTTCAGAAAGTACTTATTCTTAGAAACTTAAATCTTGTGTATATATTTAGTTGCACAATTACTAGTAGTTTAGACACGAATTACATACCATTTTTTCTCAAATATTATTGCTAAATAAAGTGTATTTCAATTAAAACTATGATAAAATATAAAGTTAGAGACGTATCGATTAATATACATAATGTGTTTAGCTGGGAAGGAGAAACAACAGTAATGTTTGCAAAGGATATTGGAATTGATTTAGGTACAGCAAATGTTTTGATACATGTAAAAGGAAAAGGGATAGTTTTAAACGAACCCTCTGTCGTTGCTATAGATAGAAGTACAAAAAAGCTACTTGCGGTTGGTGAAGAAGCTAGAAAAATGGTCGGGAGAACTCCAGGAAATATCATAGCAATTCGACCACTAAAAGATGGTGTTATTGCTGATTTTGACGTGACGGAAGCAATGCTAAAGCATTTTATCAATAAATTAAATGTTAAAGGATTTTTATCAAAACCTCGCATTTTAATCTGCTGTCCTACAAATATTACTAGTGTAGAGCAAAAAGCAATACGCGAAGCAGCTGAGAAATCTGGTGGGAAAAAAGTCTATCTAGAAGAAGAGCCAAAAGTAGCCGCAATCGGAGCAGGGATGGATATTTTCCAACCGAGTGGTAACATGGTTGTTGATATCGGTGGGGGTACAACAGATGTTGCAGTACTTTCCATGGGCGATATCGTAACAAGTGAATCGATTAAAATTGCAGGAGATGTTTTTGATAATGACATTCTTCAGTACATTAAAAAAGAGTACAAGCTTTTAATCGGGGAACGTACTGCTGAAAATATTAAAATTTCAATAGGAACCGTTTTTCCTGATAGTCGTCACGAGGAGATGGACATTCGTGGACGTGATATGGTGACAGGCCTTCCTAGAACGATAACTATTAAATCTGATGAAATAGAAAAAGCCTTGAAAGAATCCGTTACGGGTATTGTACAGGCTGCAAAGAATGTGTTAGAAAAGACACCACCTGAGTTGTCCGCAGATATTATTGATCGCGGAGTTATTATAACAGGGGGTGGAGCACTTTTACATGGTATGGATCATTTATTGATGGAAGAGTTAAAAGTACCGGTATTTGTAGCTGAAAACCCAATGGATTGTGTCGCAATAGGAACTGGGATTATGTTAGATAATATTGACAAAATATCAAGAAGATAAATGCGAAATGTCTACGGAGTGCAAAAATAATACCCGTATACTAAGTTTGCATTAAACCGAAGTGGAGGCTCTCTTATGTTTCGCGGATTTAATACAGTTGCATCAGGAATGATTGCACAACAGCGTAGAACAGAACTTTTAACAAACAATATGGCTAATGCAAACACACCGGGATTCAAGGCAGATCAATCTACGATTCGCTCGTTCCCAGATATGCTAATGTCCAGACTAGGACCTACTCAAATTCCTACAAAAGATCCTATTACCGGGAAATATATTTCTGAAGTTGGTGCAATTAGTACGGGTGTATACATGCAAGAAACAATGGCATTAATGACCCAAGGACAACTCCTGCAAACAGATTTAAATACAGATATTGCATTAATCGATGGTTCATTACCAGTTGATGAAGAAACTGGGCAAACAGGAGCAGTATTTTATCGTTTGCAGCATCCCACTGAAGGGGAAGCATATACCCGAAATGCAAATTTTACGTTAGACGGTGAAGGATATTTAACTAATCCCCAAGGTCTGTATGTATTGGATTCCGAGGGACAAACGATTCAGCTACAAAATGATGATTTCCAAGTAGACTCAAGTGGTCAGATTTTTGTTGACAATGCTTTAGTAACTCGAATTGGTGTATCATTTTCTACGCAACCTAATACACTCGTAAAGCAGGATAACGGTTTATTCCAAACAGTAGACGGAACTGACTTACCATCTGCTTATGGTTTAGATAATGTTACTTTTTCGATGCAACAGGGATATATCGAAGGTTCAAATGTGGACACTGCTAGAACAATGACAGATATGTTAACGGCTTATCGTGCATTTGAAGCAAACCAAAAAGTACTGCAAGCATACGATAGAAGTATGGAGAAAGCTGTTAACGAAGTGGGCCGTGTGAATTAAATATAGCTATTTCAATCTTTAACAACGAAAAGAGGTAGGCTTAAATGCTACGCACGATGATTACAGCGACAAATACAATGTCGCAACTACAAAGCCAAATCGATATTATAGGGAATAATCTTTCCAATACTGGTACACATGGCTACAAAGCTAAAGATGCTAAATTCCAAGAATTATTATACCAACAATTTAATAATGATAAATTAGATAGAGTAGAACGAGATTCTCCTACAGGAATTCGTTATGGCGTTGGTGCAGCACTTGCACAAACACAAATGAACTGGAAGCAAGGTAGTCTCCAATCTACAGACCGCGATTTAGACTTTGCTTTTCAAGAGCCAAAGCAATATTTTAACGTGCTTATGCCAGATGGCGTAGATGGTCAGCAGACAGCCTATACTCGGCAAGGTGCCTTTTATGTATCACCAATGGAAAATGGAGAGCTTATGTTAGTGAACGGTGATGGTTATCCAGTCGCAAATTCAGATGGACAAGTAATTACTATTCCTGATGGTGTTACGGATTTCTCTGTAAATGAAACAGGAATTCTTACAGCAACTTATCCAGATGGTACTACACAACAACGTGAATTAGCAGTTTCTGTACTTCAAAAGCCGAATACAATGGAGCATTTATCTGCAACATATATTGCCATGCCTGATAACCTAGAAGAATTAGGTTTAAATGCAGAAGATATTATGACAGATCTTTTAGGTGCAGATCGTGGAGAAATAGCTATGGCAAATCGTATGTTAGAGTTGTCAAATGTGGATACATCTAAAGAGATGACGGATCTTATGACAGCGCAACGTTCTTATCAGTTCAATGCCCGTTCCATTACAATTGCGGACCAAATGCTGGGACTTATTAATGGCATTAGATAATTATTTGTGTAAGGAGTTGTGTTTATGACAGAAGAAAGTAAAATTTCTGCTAGACAACAGCGAAGATTAGAAAAGGAACAAGAAAAGGAACAAGAAAAGGTACATGAACAAGCAACATCAACTGGAACAACCAAATGGGTCCAGATCCGCATGTTCCCAATATGGTTGCGTATACTACTGGTAATTCTATTTATTGCTGGAGCAGCTATGGCAGGCCTAATGATTGGCTATGGCGTACTAGGTGATGGTGAACCAATGGACGCATTAAAATGGGATACTTACCAGCATATGATTGATATTAAAGATGGCAAATAATAATGATCTTTTGGAGGATGATTCCATGTTAACAACAGAGCAAGTTCAAGCAATTTTACCTCACCGTTATCCATTTCTTATGATAGATAAAATTCTAGAAATTGAAGAAGGAAAGCGTGCGGTAGGATTAAAAAATGTAACGATTAACGAAGATTTCTTCAATGGTCATTTTCCAGGATATCCAGTAATGCCAGGAGTACTGATTGTAGAGGCTCTTGCTCAGGTAGGAGCAGTGGCTGTTCTTCAAATTCCAGAAAATAAAGGAAGACTTGCTTTCTTTACTGGAATTGATAATTGTCGTTTTAAACGACAAGTGAAGCCAGGAGACCAATTAAAACTAGAAGTTGAATTGACAAAACTTCGCGGAGCTATGGGAAAAGGCCACGGAATCGCAACAGTAGATGGAGAATTAGTTTGTGAGGCAGATATATTATTTGCCTTAGGTCCAATAGTCAATAACGACTAATAGTAGTTTTTCACATTTTTTTCAACTTATACTCTATATTATATCTTGCAAAAACAGGCATAAATGCCATAGGATAGTTCCTTTTTTCTTGGATAACCTATCGTAAGTCACAAAAAAGTGATGACGATATCTAAGAAAGGAGGAATTTTTTTATGTGGAAAAAAGCCGTTCCTGCTGTAGCTTTATGCTCTTTTTTATTAGTTGGGTGTAATAATACAGATGATGCCATCCCTGACAACAATGAAACTCCAATGGAGGATGTGCGAAACGATGTAAATACACAATCGCCAACCACAGATAACGGAATGAATGATGGTGGGAATGGGACCTTAGACAATGGAACCATGAACGATGGAACAAACAATAACGGAATGAATAACGGTTCAATTGAAGGTCAACCAGGTATCAATGATAATGTTGATGGTGGGAATGGTACTGGCGGTGCTGGATCAGGTACAGGAGATGGAAATGTACCAAATGCAGACGGTAAATGGATTAAGGAACCAAGCACTGAACACGATGATGACGAAATGACAAACGATAAAGACAATAATTTATAGTAATTGAAAAAGATGCTGGCTCCTAAAAATTAGGGTCAGCATCTTTTTTCGTTCTATAATTTATAATGTTGGTGATGAAACTTCACTAACTATTTTAAATAGAAAACAAGTGAAGCTCCCCGTAGAACTAAAGTCGTCGAAAACAATCATCTTGGAGGGAACCCACTTGTCAATTACTAATGATATTAGAATGCTCATTTCAAGACTCAAAATTAAATCACTTTAAAATTCAAGCCAGTTGAATCTGATTTAAGACAACCACACTTCGAAGTAGCTTAGTCTGCCTTTTTAGGTTATAAGCTTTCACTCAATTTAAAAGTACACTTTAGGTTTCTTGGAGTGAAAGATGGCGACTCCTGTGGGAACAGCGCGTGCTGAAGACCCCACAGGAGCGCGGTTTTCGCGACGAGGAGGCTGAAGCCGTGCCCGCGGAAAGCGCCATCTGGAACGGAAAGAAACAGGGAATTCGATTCACTATAAAAAAAGATTGTTTTAGAAAGCCAGTTTATCTGACATTCTAATCAGCCTTAATTTAATTCAATGATCATCAATTCAACATTTAAAATTGTTCACCAACGTTATTTGACAAAGAACCCTTTTTTATTGATGATTTTATTGATCTTTCTTCAAGGCAGGGCGAGTTTTCATATCATTTTCAAATTTAGAAAGTAAATCTTCGCCAGTTAATCCTTCCTCGATTAGTTCTGATAGCAATGATTCAGCGTATTTTCTTCTAACTCGTTTCAATGTACCCCTAAGCAAAACGGAAAGGTGATTGCCAATTTGTTTAACAGAATAGGTTACCACTTCAAAATGAGCAGGTTCGTTTTCTGGATAAGAGATAATAACTTTAACATCATATACCTTATTAGAAGTTTTTAATTCATTAAAATAGTTTTCGTATTTTTGATCAGTGAATAGTTCTAATATCCAGGAACGGCTAGAATTTTCCTGGTTAATCACGATGCCATCCTCTATTGTTATTGGAACTTCTTCATTTTCCGAAATAATACTGACTGATATCATTTTGAATGTTTTCATGCACAAATCCCCTTTGGAAAAGCATTAATTAGTATCCATTATAACATAGTGACTTAGGTGGAAAAAATAATAGGCTAAACTACAAAAATAGCAAATTGAAAAATTAGAAAAGCTGTTATAGAAGTAATTTATAAGAAAGTAGATTTCAAGAAATCTATTTTGTACTTTAAAAGGACTTTAAAATTGAATTGTGAGCTTTTGCCAACAATTTAAACTGCCAGTATGATAGGGCTAACTTTAGAAAAGGAGGTGACAGATTGAACACTGTTTCGATAATCGGACGTATGACGAAATCTCCACAACTAAAGCATTTGCTAGAAGGGAGGACGCAAACTAGTTTCGTAGTTGCGGTGAATAAAAGCTATAAAAGTGATGAAGCGGACTTTGTGTTATGTACGATTTGGGGGAAGCTCGCTGAAACAACCGTCAAGTATTGTGGTAAAGGGTCTCTTGTAGGGATAACAGGTAGGCTTAATACAAGATCGTATGAGAAGGCAGAGGGAGAGAGGGTATTCGTTACAGAAATAGTTGTGGAGGACATCCGATTTTTAGCAACAAAGAAACGAGATGAAGAACTATCAGTACAACAGACAAATAAGAATAATGAGAGTGATTTTGAATTTCCAGTAACACCACCAAACCAACTACCAGTTTAATGATTGATAAGGCCGCAATCTTATTCAATGATTATCAAAAGAGTTAACCCTGACCGAAAATTTTCTTGGTCAGGGTTTTAATAAAACTATTAGAGAGACAGTGTAAGCAACTCTTTTATGTCATTATCCGACATTTCAGTGATCCACTGACTTGAATGTATTAACTCTTCCGATAGCGATTGTTTTTCAACTAAGAGTTTATCAATCTTTTCTTCAATCGTTCCGATCGTAATGAACTTATGGACATGAACAAAGTTTGTTTGTCCGATACGATATGCACGATCGGTTGCTTGGTTTTCTACTGCAGGATTCCACCACCGGTCGGCATGGAGCACATGGCTTGCCGCAGTTAAGTTTAGGCCAGTTCCACCAGCCTTTAAAGATAATAGGAATACGGGAAACTCATTTGCTTGGAATGCTTCCACCAAATGATCCCGTTGATTTTTAGGCATGCTACCAGTCAAAAATGGGGCATCTATTTCATATAACTCTGTTAAACAATGCTGTAGTAAATGTCCCATCCCGATATACTGAGTAAAGATTAGACATTGCTCACCACGTGCTGCAATTTCTCCAGCAAGTGTAACAATTTGAGCTAGCTTCTCGGAACGTTCAAGCATATCCTCGGCATCATCAAAGGGCTCTTTTAAATAGAGAGCAGGGTGGTTACAAAGCTGCTTCAGCTTGCTTAGCATTTTCAGAATGAGACCCTTCTTCTCAAAACCAGTCAGTGTGTCAAGCTTACTAACAGTTTCTTGTATAAGTGATTCATACAAAGCTGCCTGCTCTGTAGTAAGTGCACAGTACTCTCGTTGTTCCAATTTTTCTGGTAAGTTAAGCTGAAGCTCAGGATCTTGCTTCGTTCTTCTTAATAGGAAAGGCTGAATTTTAAGTCTTAATTTATGTTTCGTTGCGTCAGAATTATCTCGTTCAATAAGTGCTATATAATTTTCTTGGAATTTACGGAACGAACCTAAATAGCCTTTATGAATAAAGTCAAATATAGACCATAGCTCTGATAATCTATTTTCCACAGGTGTACCAGTTAGCGCAATATGATGCGCACCTGCTAACCTTCGAATAGCACGTGATTGCTTTGTATGCATATTTTTAATGTTCTGTGCTTCATCCAGCGTAATACTAGTCCATACGATTTCAGAAAGCGAATCAACATCTTGCATAGCAGTTCCAAAAGTAGTGAGTACAACATCACATGTCATATCAATTTCTTTTGTTCGAGAAGAACCGTAGTGTGTCTGCACTTTAAGTGAAGGTGCAAACTTTGCTATTTCTTTTTGCCAGTTTCCTAACACGGAAGTAGGACAAATTATCAGCGAAGGTGTTGGCTGCTCAGTATTTTCATGGACATGCAGTAAGTAAGATATCAACTGTACTGTTTTTCCTAGTCCCATATCATCTGCAAGGCAAGCTCCAAACTTTTCATTTCTCATGAAGACGAGCCATTCTAATCCTTGTTGCTGGTAAGGGCGTAAAGTCGTCAACAAATTAGGAGAAATCTCCACGGAAGGGAAACCTTTTTTCTCCGAGAGCTGTGTCATAATCGTTTGCAATGATTTCTGCATCTCAAATTCAAATAACGGATCCACATCAGTTTCTTCTTCCTCATCAAGCGCAAGTGCAAGTTCTTCAGGAATTTCGCGGAACAGCAATTCTTTCACAGTCCAATTCTCATCCTCTGATTTTCTTATAAGCTCTCGAACTTCATGCATCCAAGCGGAATCGATACGGAACCATTCATTGCCAGCCTGTATAAAGGAACGATTTTCATTGACCATCTGTTGAAACTCATCGGCTGAAATTTCCTGTCCGTTCAAAGAAAAACTCCAGTTAAATTGTAATATTTCATTAAGCCCCGCAGTAGTTTTATATGAGTTGGCTGTTTTAGCGACTGTTTTAACACGCATTTTTGTATCCTTTACCGCCTTCAGCCAAGCGGGAAGAACAATCTCAAATCCGAGTGCTTGTAGTTTCACTAAGTCATCACGAAGAAACATCCTCACTTCTTCATCAGTTAATGTAGAAGAATAGAATGTTTTTGGATTCCCTTGATCAATTGAAGAAATAAGAGAAAACATTTTCGACTGTGTTTCCTCTATAAAATCACTAAATTCAACCCATTTATCTGGAAGAGCTTTACTAATGGATAATGATTTCTTTCGGTATGCTGGTGTCCAGTATACACTGCTTTTTTTTCCTCGAACTACCGTTTCTAACAACCATGTATCTTCCATAGCTTCTGGTTCTGACAATCTTAGTGCGACTAATAAGCTTGGATGAGTAGCCTGAGATTTGATTGGCCAGCCACCTTGTTGGAAAAACGGTATAAGAGGTTCTATGTCTTCCATAGATAGCCCAGCTTGGAACAGCTTTTGTTTAACAGCATTAACAAGAAGCATTTGCCCATTATCATCTATTGGAGCAGTAACTTTTAGGTCATTTCCTTCTACGTTTATGAAATTCCATAAATCAGGAGTTGCCCAAACTTTTGCTGTATCTTTAAATGTTTCTAACCATTTATTTGAATCTTCATTGACACCGTCAAATAATGTGAATGGATTCATTTTTCTAGAAAAAAGTTCAACTAATTCAACAGGAGAAGCGATAAGTGCATTATCCTCAATTTGAGCATTGAGACCGAAAAAGCTTTCTCGGTGATTTAAATATAAGGATGGCACCCACTTCTCTGCAGGTATATTTATCGAAACTAATCGAAACTGTCCGTTTTCTAACGGATGAATATTTAAAGAAAATTCTTTTGTAATAGATAAAGGCTGAGTCATAATGGTAGGTTTCCTTTCTCTATTTCTTGTTGCAGTGCACGAAGACGGCGATACTTTTCGCGAACATTTTCGACGTAAGCATTCCAATAGTCAGTGTCATTCGATTTCTTAGCAACTTGTTTCATTTTTTTCCAGATTCGAACAGCTTGTTTGTAGCTATAGCGATTTTTTTCTTGAATGAAACGCATTGCATAGTCATGGTAAAGTGGAAGTAAAACATCTGGAGCCTCTTCTTTAATAATAGATAGTCCACATGTTTCCGCATATTCTATTGAGGAATTAGCCGATTGATGGAGAGCCATCCAATCGTAGTAACGCTTTTCCTTAATGAGTAGGTTCGAATAAGACTGTAGGCCATACAGACCAAATGATTGATATACTTTTTCTAACTCCGTAGGCTGTAATTGAACCATCTCAAATAATAGCTCTAATCGACGAATGAGCATAACACGAGATGGGTTTAGTATTACCTCGTTTAAGTAATAAGAAACATGAGGTAGTAGTTTTCGAGCTAGGTTAGTACCTAATTCTTTTTTGCCAGTCTGAAGTGCCTTTTCACATACTTCTACCCACTCAAGTAGCTGGTTTCCTTCCATTTTTTCCGCAGCTAACAATAGCTCATCGGTCATGGACAAGGTTAAGTAAAAGTATGGTAGCACCATATTTAATGGCATATCATCTTCTATAGTCTCCAGTGCCTCTAAATATTTTACTTCCTTCATTCTTGTATTCTTGTCTGTTACGAGCGCATCCCAAAAGGAAAGATATACTTGCTTTCGATAGTGTACAAGGTTTTCCATATCGAAGTAAAAATGATGAACTCGAACCATTATTTCTTCGTAAAATGGATCTGCTGCGAACATACGAGGCTTCGATGATAGTTGGTTTAAATGATCATTCAGCTCCGCAAGGTATTCGTTTAAAAAATGAAGGACTCGATTTTGCATATTCGACTGAGCAAGAGGTTCAATATATGGCCAGGACTTGATGAGTATAGAAAGTTCCACATACACGTCAAAAATAGGTTGCCACTCGCGTTCAAATGGACGAGACTTCCGAATTTGAGATTTCAAATCATGAATAGCAAATTCAAGTAAATAAAAACTAGTAGGTGGGTAATTAGCAATAAATTTACGGAAAAAGTTTTCAACAATAATATCCCAACTTCTTGGACTACGTTCATCTTTTAGCAAAGACAATTGGACCTGGTCTGCCTGCGAACGCCATTCAGAAATCCAAGTAGACAAAGAATCATTTTGTTGATACAAATAAAAAACAGCTGCCACAATATGTCTACACGGCTTATGTATAGGACATGGGCAGTGAAAGTTATCTTTTGAGATATGATAGTTCACTTCAATATTTGTAACATCGCGTATCGTAAAATCGACCCGATGTTCCTGGGGTAAATAATTAGTAATAGAAACAGCACCGTTACGCACAAAAAAAGCGGCACGACGGACAAGCTCCTCATCGTCCAATAAAGCAGGATGTAGCTTCTTCGCAATCGTATCCATAGACTGGTGAATCTGTTTATTATAATGGGTTGCAAGTTTTTGATAAGAAGTAGGGTTCAAACGGATCTCTCCTAAGAAAAAAGGCTTTCCTTCCATTATACGTATAAAGCTTGCTGATTAAAAGCCGAACCTAAAACAATTTGACTAAAAGGATAGTAATAATAGAAAAAGCCTTTACTTATCATGATGTAAGTAAAAGCTTCAATCTTTATTCAGTCGATTTAAAATGTATTTTCTTCGGTCTTTGTCATTTTTGGCAAAATTAACAATATCCATGGTAAAATCCCGATATTCTTTTAAGTGAATTATTTCCTTCACATACTCTTCTTGAAAAGTTTCTATGTATCTTGTTTTACTCTCCTTAGCCTCCAAAATAGGATCATTGCTTTTATAGCGTTTATCTTGGAGCATATATAAAAATTGATCATCTGGGATATTATATTTGTCTTTTATCTTCATTAATAACTCAATGGAAATACCAAGATCACCTTTTTCATATTTTGATAATGCTGAGTGATCAATGCCTAGAATTTTCGCAGCTTCCATTTGTGTTATGTCTAGCTTTTCACGATAAGCACGCAACTGCTCTCCAAATGCCATATTCATCCCCCCATATACAATGCTACGATAGCGAAATTAGGAGCGCAATGAATGAAAATCGCTAAATTGGAGATATTCGTAAAAAGCACAAGCAAATATAGTATAAGATATATACATCGAATAACATAAATGAGAAATATAGGAATAAATACAATATAAATGGGAGTGATAGCTATCAAAAGAATACAATTTTACATACCGTCTTTATTTGAGTTTCAGGATAATCATTCGAGGGGAAATAAGGAAAAAATAAAAGTCATTGGTGTTAAGAAAAAGTATATTGAGTATTTTAGTGGATATCGTGAAAAAGAAATGACACATATTGATCAAATTGTTGCGGAAGATTTCACTGTTTATGATTTACTACTCGATTGTGAAGCTAACCTATTATCTTTTTATTTAGAACATGAAGAGCAGTCAAACCAAACAAAAGTACTTGAAAAAGTATTTCAAACGTTTATCTTCGAATACAACGAGCAATCCTTTGGCTATTTTACAATAGCAAAAGGAAAGAATAGACCAAGAACTCTAGTGAAATAAAATTATGTTTCAAAAGCGGATGCATATTGCATTCCTTTTTTTATGAGAAAGAACTCGATGCCAATGTGGAAGACTCTTCTGTTTAGCAAGCAAATAGTGATAGGGGGGAAGTATCTAGACGGGGAAAACAATTAAATCATATTTTGCTTGCTAATTATATTTTTAATGCCATTAACTACACGAAAATTAGAAAATGTGATAAACTAAGAGTAATCAGAAAATTCTATTAAAGGAGAGGAGAATATGATACTAGTACAACTAATGAAACCATTTTATACGAAGTTTGAAGGGAACAGCATTAAGATGGTATTTGCCTATCAGTATTTTTCCATAAGGAAAGATGATGAGTTATTTCATTTTATACCAGTGGAGGGCAAAGAAATTATTTTAAATGCACAAACGTTACAGGTGGAGAATTTGTCGGAAGTATTCGTATTTCAAAAGGGGAACAGGTTTATTAGATTGCCACTTTATCAATTACTGCTTGTGTCAGATATTCATACACATTTACAAACAATTTTAGAAGAAGCAAACCAAGTCGATTCACAGGAAGTCTCAATTGAAGGAACCGAGGAAATCATCCAATTACTAGTACAACAAAACGTAGAGCGCATGATTGACTTTGCTTTGACAACTAGAGATGAGTCATTATTCAACACACTGCTAATGTATAAAGAACACTAATGGGGGCTGTTACATTGTATAACATTATCAATTAGAAAACACCTAGCGAATAGGAATATTTCGATAGGTGTTTTTATGTGCATTCCAATTTAAAGAGATGAGAAGAAGTAAAGGAACAACACAAAACCACTTGATCCAAGTACCCCAAACAAAATGTCCCCCCAATTTAATCCAAACTTGTCGATTTTCATTTACAAAAGCTCCTTTCCTGTCAATTTCCCGGGAAATAACTCGATTATTATATTTGTCGTAAAGCTATCTCAAAAGTTACGTTTATTCTTCCCAAATCCGTAAAGAATTAATCGTTATCAGGCAATTTATTTCGTAGAGTTCTAGAAAGCTAAAAGAATTTTCAATAAAGACGATATAATGAATAAAGGGAAGCAACAGTCAGATTTTTCTTAATTTGAACTTTGGCAAATAGCATCGCATCGTGTGGCAATACTCGAGTGACCAACATCGTGTTAGTATGAATAAGTTTGGATTTTACGGGGAGTTGATCGCAAACTCAACCTTTGAAGTGAGAGTCTTGCTATAAAGAGGACGTATTGTTGCCAAAGAACGTGGTTAATTAAATAGAAATGACCGTTTTTATACGAGATAACTGGACCAAAAAGGAGCTGATATAATGCTTGGAAATTGGAATGCTACTGGACTATCTATTTTACGGAACATGAACTCTCAATGGGCACAGGTAAATAAGTCGATGGAACGCATTTCTTCTGGATACCGTATCAACCGAGCAGGTGATGATCCTGCAGGTCTAGCTATCTCAGAAAAAATGCGTGCCCAAATTCGCGGACTGGGACAAGCAGCAAGGAATATCCAGGACGGGATTTCCCTTGTCCAAACTGCAGAGGGTGCTCTAAATGAAACTCATTCTATTTTACAAAGGATGAGAGAACTAAGTGTTCAATCCGCAAATGATACGTTAACCGACAAAGATCGAGATCAATTAGCATTAGAATTCGAAGAACTAAAAAAAGAAGTAACAAGAATTTCAAAAGATACTGAGTTTAATACAAAGCCGTTATTAGATGGATCTCAAACCTCTCTTAAAATTCAGGCTGGTGCAAATACCGGACAATATATCGAATTGTCATTTGGCAATATGGGGTCCACCAGTATTGGTATACAGGATTTGTCCATTTCCACGAGAGATGATGCAGATAAGGCGATGGGAGAACTAGATAAAGCAATTCAAAAAGTATCGAATGAACGCTCTAAAATGGGAGCTTATGCAAATCGAATGGAACACGCCTACAATAATGCAGTTAATATGGAAGAAAATCTGACTGCAGCAGAATCTAGAATTAGAGATGTAGATATTGCAAAAGAAATAATGGCGCTCACTAAAGCTAATATATTAATGCAAGCCAGTCAATATGTTCTAAGCTTGCATATGCAACAAGCACAAGGTGTTCTGCAACTACTCAAATAATCAGGTGAGGCAACCGTTGTTATTGACGGTTGTTTTATTAATTGTATAGAAATTTATGCAGTTTTAGTAAGTTTCAGTTAAGATAGGTTTATAGATACATAAAAGGGGGAAATGGGATGAAGAGGTTTACTGTCCTAGCGGTAATCATTATCGGATTGATCTCAGCGCCGATTTCTTCATTAGCGACACCGCTAGATGAAGTAAAAAATTTAGTTAGAGTGCACTATAAAGAAGAAATACCCTCTAGTATAGAAGAAATAGATTCTATTGATGATATAATGGAGAAGTTAGATCCATACTCTACCTATTTTACGAGAGAAGAATTTGAGGCGTACACGAACTCTATTAATAACACAACGACTGGAATTGGTGTGACGATTGAAGAACATGTAACTGGAATTCAAATTGTCAGCACATTTGAAGGAGGAGCAGCACAGCAAGCTGGTATATCACCTGGTGATATTATTCTTTCAATCGATGGTATATCTACAACAGGTATGGCAATTCAACAAGCTTCCTCGATCATTACGGGTAAAGAAGGAACCACAGTCCAGCTACAGGTTTTGAAAAGCAATAATACGAAAGAAATGTATAACTTAATACGTAAGAAATTTACGATTCCTGTCGTAACAAAAGAACTCTTAGCAGGCAATATTGGGTATATAGGGATGAATTCATTTTCAGATAATGGAACAGTCCTTGTTCAAAAGGCAAAAGTTGATCTACAAAAGCTGGGTGCGACTTCTTTTATACTAGACTTGCGCAATAATGGCGGAGGATATGTACATACAGCAGAAGAACTTATTGGACTATTTCCTAACAGTCCTGATGCATTCAAAATAATTACAACTAGTGAGTCTACTTTAACTAAATCGACGAAGCAATCCTCGTTATTTCCTGCGAATACAAAAGTACTAGTAAACGGATATAGTGCGAGTGCGTCCGAAATGACTGCAGCAGCGCTATTAGACCAAAACTCAGCATCTCTATACGGGCAGAAGACTTATGGAAAAGGTTCGATGCAATCATTTTTTAGTCTTTCTGACGGATCTATATTAAAGCTGACGATAGCGAATTTCACAGGACCAAAGGACACTATTATTCACAAAACTGGAGTAAATCCGCACTTTGTAACTGAAGTTGGACACGAATTAGTAAAAGCACATAGAGATGCATTAATAGAAGTAAATAAAAACTATAAAAAGATGTCCGCATTACATAATGTACCGACAACGAAACAATTTACCATTACTTTTTCCAGCAATGTAGTACAAAATGCAACGCAAAAAGTGGAATTAGTAAAACTAGGAACTACCAATACCGTTCCTGTCACAATTGAACTAAAATCATCGAAACAGTTCGTTGTCACACCAACAGCACCGCTAGAAAAAGGGGCAGCCTATCTACTACTCATCCATCCGACTTTCCAAACGAATGCAGGAATCATGATGAAAAATGGTGCTTATGTGGAAGTAACTGTTCAACCATAAGAGGGGGAACACTGGAATGTTTTTTGAATTTCGATTTTGGAAATACCTTTTTAATAGAAATGATCTCATTGTATCGTTAAAAGAAGATGCAACGATGCGAGGATTTCAGAGTCGCGTATGGTTCGTAGCAATCTTTGGAATCCTATTATTTGCCCTACGAGACATTTGGGGATTACATACGGAAGAACTAACGGCTCTTTTTGTCAACGGCTACGAAGATACTTTTACGATTGCTAGAATTATATCTTTAATAGGAACTATCTTTTGGTCTTTACTATACATGGGCTTTCATTTCTTTGTAATTGCGTTTATCTTACATAAAATTACACAAGTGGAATTATCAAAAGTAGCTATACTACAATTATTCGTCGTAGCATTTCTATTAATGGAAAAAGCAATTAACTATTTCTTATATGCTGTTGTAGGCTATGCAACGGACTATTCGGTCCTTTCATTTGGTCCACTAGCAGCAACATTTATAGAACAATCGTATGTCAATTATTTCTTTAACGAATTATCCCTAATTACAGGGTTAATAATCGCTATTCAGTTTCACTTTTTACGAGCTTTTACTGCGATGTCCACTCGTAATCTATTTCTACTATTACTAGGAATTCAAGTGATTTTGGCCTTAATCACAGCGGGCTTTGAAGTACTCCCAATTGAATTATGGATTGAAGGAGGGCAAACCAAATGAATAAATGGTTAACTATTGGTATATCCATAGTTGTCACTACCTTTATCGGCGCGAATGCAATCCTAATCTATTCCGATAAAAGCCAAATCAGTCGAACATTTTACGTTAGTGAATATAACGTTGTGCATGAAAATACGTATGCACAAGAACTAGAAAAAGAAGCTATAGTAGTTCCTACAAATGAGGTAACTGTTACGATAGATGTTGAAGCTATTGATGATTTCGTTGTCATGGAGGGGGACCCTGTGGAGGAAGGTACTGACCTTGCCACACTGCGGACTGATTCTGCTGAAGACCAACGTTTATTATGGGAAACAGAGCAGCAGGCATTTATGCAGGAGCAGTCAGAGCTGCATACCATTATTAGTGATCTGGAATCAGAGCGTTCTCGAGCAGATTCAAGTTCCTCAGGAGATGGTCAAGCAACTGGAGGAACGGCAGATGAGATCGTGGATGTAAATGTTCAAGTCGACGTCAATGTAACCCAAGACGGTAACTTTGCTCATGGTATAGCTGAAGCAAAGCAAAAACTGGCTGAAGTAGAACGTAAACTTCAAATCGTCGATGCACAGCTAGCACAAGATTCATCCCAACTTTCTTTGTTAAGCCCAATAAGTGGTACTGTTTCGACTATCGAAGAACGCAACGGAAAATATTTCATACACTTATATGCAAATGAAAAATCCGTCATCACTTACGTAAAAGAGTCGGAATGGCACGACATTCAAGAAGGTCAATTAGTGAAAAACTACTCAACCCACCGTGAAGGAGTAGTAGAAGGAAGCGTATCGAGCAAAACACAAGTACCCGCAAACGCATCCAAATGGCTCACAGCATACGAACAATTTGAACATAAAATTGACGAACCTGTTTACGAAGTTCGTGTTCAGCTAGCAGAACAACTGGAAACCTTGCCTTTTGCGGCAAATCTTAACTCAGTAATCGTAACGAACCATGCAGAAAATGCAGTACAAATAAAATCGAATTGGCTACTAAACCGTTCCAAAAAAGTAGCAGAAGTATACACACTCACAAGTGACGGAAAAATAGCCCGTACTCCTGTTACTGTCCCATTCGATCTAAAACAACATGCCATCCTATCTGAAGGACTAAGCAATGGTACTGTCGTCCTCAATGCAGACCTAAAAACAGACGGCGCTGAAGTATTCCTACCATTCCCAATAGACCTTCCGACCTGGAACAGTATAAAATCTGTCAGCTGGAAAGACTACGTAAAATACTTAACATATAAATAAATACTGCAATTAACAACGAACCGGAAAGCATTTACGCTTTCCGGTTTTAAATTCGTTGTATGAGAGAGATTTACGTTAATACAAGAGAATCTAGCCTCTATAAGTAGGGTCCCACATCTCGGTGTGAGCAAATTTATGGAATAATTATCCTGAACGCAAGTAAACTTGATACGAGCGCAAGTAATCAATGCCCATCCGCAAGTATTTAATATCGAAAGCAAGTAAACATACGGTGAACGCAAGTAAACAACAATCGAGAGCAAGTAAACAATGAAATTGGTGTTTGTACGAAAGCGAATTGATCCAAATGGGAACGCCACTGCTATACGAGAGAGTTTCACATCTCAGTGTGAGCAATTTTATGGAATAATTATCCTGAACGCAAGTAAACTTGATACGACCGCAAGTAATCAGAGTACCTCCGCAAGAGTAAACAACAATCGAGAGCAAGTAAACTATGAGATTGGTGTTTGTACGAAAGCGAATTGATCCAAATGGGAACGCCACTGCTATACGAGAGAGTTCCATATCTCGGTGTGAGCAATTTTATGGAATAATTATCCTGAACGCAAGTAAACTTGATACGAGCGCAAGTAATTAGAGTCCATCCACAAGTATTTAATATCGAAAGCAAGTAAACATACGGTGAACGCAAGTAAACAACAATCGAGAGCAAGTAAACAATGAGATTGGTGTTTGTAGGAGAGCGAATTGATCCAAATAAGAATGCCACAGCTAAACGTGGGAGTTCCACATCTCGGTGTGAGCAATTTTATGGAATAATTATCCTGAACGCAAGTAAACATACGGTGAACGCAAGTAAACAACAATCGAAAGCAAGTAAACAATGAGATTGGTGTTTATACGAGAGCGAATCAATCCAAATGAGAATGCCACGGCTATATGAGAGAGTTCCATATCTCGGTGGGAGCAATTTTATGGAATAATTATCCTGAACGCAAGTAAACTTGATACGAGCGCAAGTAATCAATGCCCATCCGCAAGTATTTAATATCGAAAGCAAGTAAACATACGTTGAACGCAAGTAAACAACAATCGAGAGCAAGTAAAAAAAGAAATTGGTGTTTACACAAAAGACTAAATCCTCTCCAGCCTCCATCTTTTCACCTGCCCCTATTAACAACTGAATTTAACTTAGTTATACTAGAGTGAATCAATATGAACGGTAGGAGTGGTAGAGATGGATCCTAGATTTAAGATTGCACATCGGGAGGCACTGATTGGTGTTGCGCTCGCGATTGTGCATTTTATATGGTGGTTTGGCTTTGCTTATGGGCTTGGTTCAAAGCCGGTAGAGGAGTATTCGTATATTCTTGGTTTTCCAGATTGGTTTTTTTATAGCTGTATTGTTGGTTTTATCCTTGTGGCAATTACCGTTATTGTACTTGTGAAATTTGTGTTGAAGGATGTTTCGTTAGAAGAAGAGGGGGATGAATGATGAATATACAAGTAATCATCCCAATGGTTTTCTTTCTTGCGATTATTTTTTTCATTGGCTTTTGGTCAAGTAAGAAATTAGAATCGTCGTCAGGTGGCTTTTTACAGGAGTACTTTTTAGGTGGGCGTGAGCTTGGAGGATTTGTGTTGGCCATGACAATGGTTGCAACATATGGTAGTGCCTCGAGTTTCCTAGGGGGACCAGGAACTGCATACACAATGGGCTTTGGCTGGGTATTACTTGCGATGACTCAAGTAGTGACGAGTTATTTTGTCCTGCTTATTTTAGGGAAAAAGTTCGCAATTCTAGCTCGAAAATATAATGCAATTACACTAATCGATTTTCTGAAAGTGCGCTACAGCAATAGTAAAGCGGTTGTATTACTTGCAGCTGCTAGTATCATTATCTTTTTGTTTTCCGCAATGACAGCTCAGTGGGTTGGTGGCGGTCGTTTAATCGAGTCACTAACTGGCATGAAGTATACAACAGCATTATTTATCTTCGCTGTGTCAGTACTTGTTTACGTAGTCATCGGTGGTTTCCGAGCAGTGGCGGTGACGGATGCTGTCCAAGGTGGAGTTATGGTCATTGGGACGCTCGTGCTACTGATCGCAGTTATTATCGCCGGCGGAGGAGTACCGAATATTATGCAAGATCTTTTGAACGAAAATCCAAACTTGGTGACTCCATACGGTAATGAAGGGAATTTATCTGCCGCCTATGTATCGTCATTTTGGATACTTGTAGGAGTAGGGGTTGTGGGACTACCACAAATGGCAGTCCGTGCAATGTCTTATAAAAATACTCGGTCGATGCACCGCGCGCTAGTAATTGGAACGCTTGTCACTGGTTTTATTATGCTGAATATGCATCTTATCGGTATTTTTGCTCGCCCGCTAATGCCGGGGATTGAGGTGGCAGACACAGTGATTCCGCTTGTTGCACTGAAAGTATTACCTGCATGGCTTGCGGGGATAGTACTTGCTGCACCACTTGCTGCAATCATGTCTACGGTAGATTCCCTACTCATTCTAGTGAGTTCTTCTATTGTAAAAGACGTATATATTAACTATATAAACCCAAATGCAACCGAGAAAAGAGTAAAAAACCTAAGTTTTGGAGTAACAACACTTTTAGGTACTATCGTCTTTTTATTAGCATTGAACCCACCAGAACTATTAATCTTCCTAAACTTATTTGCTTTTGGTGGACTTGAGGCAGCCTTTATTTGGCCAATTGTGCTAGGCTTGTATTGGTCATATGGCAATAAATACGGAGCAATCGCATCGATGATTACTGGAATCGTTTCCTATATTGCACTCCATTTTTACAACCAAGCATACGGCAATCTATTTGACATGCATACAGTGGTAATTCCAGTTGTCCTCTCGCTAATTGCCTATGTATCATTTAGTTTATTAATCAATAAAACAAAATATATATACTAACAAGGAGATCCTCAAATGAAACACTGGAAAATATACGTAATGCTCGTATTTGTCATGTTCGCTTGGGGAGCTAACGTACCATTACTCAAGTTTATGGTGGAAGAAGTCCCACCCGTAACACTGACTGCATTTAGAATACTAACGGCGGGCTTAGTAGTAGTGCCAATTTTATGGAAAATGAAACTACTGCGTAAACCAACGTCCAGTGAATGGAAATACATTTTACTCGGAGCATTCACCAATGTAGTAGCTCATCACTATTTCTTAAATATGGGATTATCCATCACAAGTGCAACCCACGGCGGATTAATATTAGGAACTGGACCTATGCTGACCGCAATATCAGCAGCGATTATTTTGAAATATTTCCCTTCAAAATTGCAGTGGTTAGGACTAGTGTTTGGTCTAGCTGGCATTGCAGTATCCATCCTAGTTGGAAGTGAAACTATGGGGGCAAATCTAGGTGATTTCTATGTATTCCTAGCGATATTTGTTCAAGTGTTAAGTTTTATGGTGGTAAGTAAAGCTTCTAAAACATTGGACCCAAGATTACTCACAGCTTATATGCTATTAATCGGTGCGGTAATCCTACTTATCATTAGTCTCATTCAAGAGCCCGGTGCAATTAAACTATTTGCAGAAACCACACCGTCCTTTTGGTGGATTTTCTTTGCATCCGCTATCGTATGTACGGCAATTGGCCATCTTATATACAATTATGCCGTAGGACAAGCTGGTGCAACAAAAGCAGCGATATTCATGAATTTAAACCCTATGTTTGCATTAATTCTTTCTGCGTTATTTTTGGGAGAGGTGTTACACCTTAATCATTTCTTCGGACTTGTCTTAATCGTAGCGGGTGTCATGCTAGGTTCGGGAGCCGTAGAAGATTTATGGAAAAAACGAAAACAAACTTGAAAAGATAATACTTTGACCCTATTAGAGAGCTTAAATGGTAATTCAATAGTATCAAGGTGAAGTTCCGATCTCATGTAGAAAGGTTATATTTTATGCCCTTCTAGGTGCAATGTGTCCATATACACAAGGAACCCTATAGCCTATACTTACATAAAGGCTACTTTGCAAAAGGGGCGAGCTATAAAATGGACTTTCAAGAACTATTAAAACAACTAAATAAATGTATAGATAGCTTAGATTTAGTATCAGCTAGAAAGTATATTGAAGAAAATATAGATATATTAACAAAAAATAGACAGCTTTTACGTGGCAACACCAGAGCAATGTTTGATCTCATCAAACAGAAAAAAGATACAGGCGAAAAACCATTAAGCCGTCATGAAATGACCGTAATCTATTCCATAAACACATACGCTACTAAATTTGACCTTACAGGACTCAAACTAGTAGTTAACAACAACCCAGAACTATTTCTGAATGAAGAAATTAATCAATACTTAAATGCAGATGCCAAAACACTACTTCAAGGCATGAAAGTACTCCACAAAAATGAAATATAATACTCCACAAAACGAACTCTAAACTGATCTGCCCCGTAAATGTTAGACACCAACTAACATTTACGGGGTGTTTTTATGATTAGGAAATGGATAAAAATCCCGTTTCGCAAGTAAAATCCACTACTCCGCAAGTAAACCAAGCCAAACAGCAAGTATTCACATCACGAGAGCGAGTATCCAGTAATCCAAAGCAAGTATTCACCTAGCAACCGCAAGTAATCCAGCAGAAGAAATATTCCTAGCGGGTACACCGCCAATAATCTGGATAAATATCCAGTTCCGCAAGTAAAAGCCACGACTCCGCAAGTAAACCGAGCCTAAGAGCAAGTACCCACATCACGAGAGCAAGTATCAAGTAATCCAAAGCAAGTATTCACCTAGCAACCGCAAGTATTCCAGCAGAAGAAATATTCATAGCGGGTACACCGCCAATAATCTGGATAAATATCCCGTTCCGCAAGTAAAAGCCACGACTCCGCAAGTAAGCACATCACGAGAGCAAGTACCCACATTACGAGAGCAAGTACCCACATCACGAGAGCAAGTACCCACATCACGAGAGCAAGTACCCACATCACGAGAGCAAGTAACCCCCTCACGAAAGCAAGTAACCACCCACCAACCGCAAGTAAACCACCAGCCATTCGCAACTAAAAATAAAATTTATCCATCCGACCCCCATAAAAAAGACAAGCCCTTCGAATAATTAAGTGTCCGAACAAAAAGGGCAAATTCAATACGAGGTGATGAGACAATGCAGATGAAATTCAAGAAAACGGGAGCAGCACTACTAGTAGCAACAATGACGGTAACTGGAGCAAGTTATGCGTGGGCAAACGAAAATCTGTTTGATACGGTAGATTTGAATGAAGTACTTAACCAAAAAGAAACTGAAACTGTTGAAGCACCGAAAACATCTACACCAGACACTGTCACACCTGTTGTTACAACTGGCGATTCAGTAGGATTGGATATTGAAATTCCAGAAGGATACACAGCTGGAAACTTAGCAGCACTATCCAAAGCTTATGAAAATGCCGGAAATGAGACTGCTAAAGCGGCAATTAAACGTAATGCAGAACGTGCCATTGCAAAATTTGAAGCAAAACAAGCAGAAACAACAGAACCTATCAAAGAAGAAGAACCAAAACAGGAAGATCCTATAGTGCAACCCCCTGTGACGGAACAGCCGAAAACAGAGGAACCTGTTGTTGAAACTCCTATAGAAGAACCTGTTAAAGAAGAGCCGGTTGAAGAAAAACCTGTAGTAGAACAACCAAAAAAAGAAACTAAACAAGCTGAAAAAGAAGAAAGAAAAGCACTACAACAAGAACAAAAAGAAGAACGTAAAGCATTACAAGCTGAGCATAAAGAAGAAAAGAAAGCTTTAAAGGAAGAACACAAAGCTGAAAAACACGAAAACAAAAAGAACTAAGACCAAAAATAAATCCATTTCAAATAAAACACTATTTTTAAATGATGAAATAAATCGTGTAGATACTTTTAATTTCGTCTAATAATCTATGAAAATATAAAAACAAAAATAGCACCGCTTTTCATTCTCCACTCAGCTAAAGTATAATGGTATGCTAAGGGAAACATGGGAACGGAGGGTATGTATGCTCTTGTCAATTGTGCAGGGTCTATTCAAAACAAAACCAAAACAAAATATGCAAGAGCTTATAACGAAGGCTCAGGCAGGTGATAAGGAGGTTTTAAACGACCTCCTTCTTGCCCATACCCTTTTTTTGAAAAAAACAGCTAGTTTCATATGTAAAAGAACTATTGATGAGCAGGATGAGGAATTCAGTATTGCCTTAAATGGATGTCATGAAGCGATAAATGCATATAATCCAACTGAAAATGCGTCTTTCCAAACCTTTGCACACTTAGTAATAAAAAGACGAATCACAGACTTTATTCGAAAAGAAGAAGTCCGACATAAAAAAGAAGTACTCTTCGATGGCAGTGTAGATAATTCGGAGGATGAACATTTTTTATTAAAGCAACTTGCAGTAACTACATATTCAGAAGAACAATTTACGGAGTCAAGACGGGAAGAACTAATAAAATATAGCAAACTATTAACTAACTTCAACTTATCATTTGAAGAACTGACAAAATCAGCACCAAAGCATAAGGACGCCAGGAAAACAGCCTTTCAAATTGCTCAAATTATTGCTGACTCAGAAGAGTTATACGAACTATTAATAAAAACTAAAAAACTACCTTTGAAAGAAATAGAAGCACTAGTAGAAGTCTCGAGAAAGACACTTGAACGGCAACGAAAATACATCATTGCTGTAGTACTTCTATTAAACAGTGACTTCGTTTATATAAAAGACTACGTGAAAGGAGAAATCATATGATGCGCAACTATAGAGGCGTTGTTTGCGAAAAGAAGGCGACCTATACCATTTTTCTTACAGAAGATGGCGAATTTCTTCGTGGAGTTCCACTTATTGCAGACGTTCAAATAGGTGAAGAAGCAGAGTTTCATTTAATTGCTTCGGCCACAACTAAAAGACCTATGAAACCAATTTTCATAGCGCCAGCTTTAATCGCAGCAGTCCTCCTCATTTTTTTAGTTGCATCATGGTTTCCCAAGACCACTACTGCCTATGCCTACATACATGTGGAAGGTGATTCGACTATTGAGATTGGGATAGACGAGGAAGGTAATGTCATGTCCCTACACCCATCTACAGGTACAATGAAAGAATGGGAAGGTCAATCAATCGACTTGGTGTTAGCAAAAGCAGTAGAACGAGTAAGTACTGACAAGAAAGAACTTGCCGTCACCACCGTTTATGAAAAAGAAGATAAACCGAAGCTCAAAAAACAAATTGAAAAAGCGGTCCAGGAAGTGAAAAAAGAAAAACCTTCTTCACAAAAGAATCCTATTGAACCAAAACCAAAAAACGTTCAACCTAAAGAAGAAAAAACCAAATCTCCCGGACAAATTAAAAAAGAAGAAAAACCACCAAACCAAACTAAACCAGCAACAAATAAAGAGCAAAAGATCCCACCAACTGAAAAACCAGTAAACAATAAGGAAACTAAAGACAAACCGAAAGACAATACAACACAACCAACAAAAGAAACTAAACCAACAAATAATGCTAACAATATTCCAGGTCAAGAAAAGAAAAAGAACGAAGAAAAAGCAAATAACAAATCAAATAACGGAAACAGTTCTAATAAAAACAATGGCAATGGTAACAATAAAAATTCAAATAACTAATTACAACTCCTCTTTGCAAAAGTAAAGGGGAGTTGTTTTCTTTTATTCATAGATAAATATTCAGTAAATAACTAAAAATACAATTGACTTTATAATTATGCAGTATTATACTAGTCATTATCTTACTGTTGAGGTGATAGGTATGAAAATAGGGATTATAGGAGCAACGGGTTATGGTGGTCTGGAATTGATAAGGCTATTGCATAATCATCCGGAAGCCCAGTATATTGATTTATTCACTTCTTCAGAAGAAGGGATACAATTTTCGAATAAATATACACATTTAATGAATATTTACGACCAAGCGCTTCTACCAATCGAACATAATAGACTAACAGAATACGATGTTATTTTTGCGAGTACTCCCTCAGGGGTATCTTCCGACATATTGCCTTCTTTAATAGGAAGAGGACCAAAACTTATCGATTTGTCTGGTGATTTCCGTTTGAAAAACCCAATAGATTATGAGCAGTGGTACCAAAAACCACCGGCTCCTTTAAACGCAATTGAAAAAAGTGTTTATGGTCTAACAGAGTGGAACGAAGCCTCAATTAATCAAGCAAGTCTAATCGCAAATCCAGGATGCTATCCGACAGCAGTACTGCTTTCATTATTGCCCCTATTAAAAGAAAACTTAATCGACGGGGAGAATCTCATCATAGATGCAAAAAGTGGTGTGTCAGGAGCCGGTAACAAACCGACTCAAATGACGCACTTTAGCGAAACAAATGAAAACACTGCTATATACAAAATACATCAACACCAACATATACCGGAAATCGAACAGGCAATCAGTATGTTTGCAGGTATAACATCACCCATAACTTTCACGACCCATCTTGTCCCAATGACTAGAGGAATTCTAGCGACAAGTTACGCATCTCTGAAGTCAAACGTTAATGAGAAACAACTGATAAACGCATTAAAAGAGACATATGCCAACCATCCATTTGTCCGGATCATTGAACAATCGAACAAATTCGGTACCAATCAAGTATACGGCTCAAATTTCTGCGATATTCACTTGAAAGTCGACCCGCGTACAAATCGTGCAACAATCGTATCGGTCATTGACAACCTCGTAAAAGGAGCAGCCGGCCAGGCAATTCAAAATATGAATGTGCAATTTAATCTCAACCAAACGACAGGTCTTCAGCAAGTCCCACTATTCATTTAGACAGAGGAGGAAAAACCGATGACTATTAACACGATGACGATGAAAAGCATCTCCTACAAAAACATCGCTTCACCAAAGGGCTTCCAAGCAACAGGAATCCATTGCGGTTTAAAGCATAAGAAAAAAGATCTTGCACTACTTGTTAGCGACGTGCCTGCAAGTGTAGCTGGAGTTTTCACAACAAATGCCATCAAAGCTGCACCATTACTCATCACAAAAGATGTTGTATATGAAATAGGTAAAATGCAAGCAATCATTGTTAATGCAGGGAATGCCAATGCCTGTACAGGAAAACAAGGTATGGCAGACGCATACATGATGCAAAAACTCACAGCAGAAAAACTAGGAGTCGATCAATCACTTATCGGCGTTGCATCCACTGGAGTAATAGGGGAGCTCATGAAAATGGAACCAGTAACAACAGGTATCCAAGCATTAGAGCCAGTAAATGAACTAGAAGGCGCAATTGACTTTTCTCTAGCAATTATGACTACAGATACCGTAACAAAAAATGCAACATATCAAACAATCATTGACGGTAAAGAGGTTATTATCGCAGGAACGGCAAAAGGCTCTGGCATGATCGAACCAAATATGGCAACGATGCTCGGTTTTATTACAACCGATGCGAATATTGAGTCCAACCATCTTCAGGACGCACTAAAAGCTATCACCGACGTGACTTTCAATGCAATTACCGTAGATGGCGATACATCGACAAATGATATGGTTATCGTAATGGCAAATGGAATGGCACAAAACAATCCATTAACTCCAGACCATCCAGATTGGGAAAACTTTGTGCAAACCTTACACACTGTGTCACAGGATCTAGCTAAAATGATCGCCAAAGACGGAGAAGGCGCAACGAAATTAATTGAAGTGGAAGTAAAAGGTGCCATTACAGACATAGAAGCCCGTAATATAGCAAAAACCGTAGTAGGTTCTCCGCTTGTAAAAACTGCCATCTTCGGAAATGATGCGAACTGGGGAAGAATCATCGCTGCAGTCGGCTATAGTGGTGCAACAATCGATCCAAACGCTATTACAATCCTACTTGGCACAACAAAAGTAGTAGAAAATGGAGAGCCTGTTCCATTCTCAGAAGATGATTTAATCATTTATTTGAAGCAACCAGAAGTCAAGATCTTCGTCGATATACATCAAGGCAATGGTCAAGGAACAGCATGGGGGTGCGATTTGACATATGACTACGTCCAAATCAACGCAACTTACCGCTCCTAAAAGCATCGTCATCAAGCTTGGTGGTAGCATGCTCGATGGGTTAAATGAAAACTTCTTCGCCAATTTCAAAAAACTTCAAGCAACGGGTCATCAAATCGTAATTGTCCACGGTGGAGGCCCAGCTATCAATAAAGCTCTTTCTAATAGCGGAATTTCGACCACATCTATTAACGGAATACGTGTGACATCCGCTGAAGCAATTGGAATTGTCCAATCTACCTTAGTTGGTCAAGTTAATCCAGCACTAGTTCACCAGCTGAATAAAAGCGGTATCCAAGCAATTGGCCTTAGCGGCTACGATAACCAATTATTACAGTGCACGATACTAGACAAATCAACGTACGGTTTTGTCGGAGAAGTCCAGCAAGTGAATACCTCATTTATTGAAACGTTGCTGAAAAACGGAATCACTCCAGTCATTTCAAGTATTAGCTGCACGGCAGATGGAGAACCACTTAACATTAATGCCGACACTGTAGCAAGCGAAATTGCTTTAGCAATAAAAGCGGAAAGCTTACAACTCGTTACCGACACTCCAGGTATAAAAATAGATGGTGAGATACAAGAAACAGTTACCTCTGAAAAAGTTACAGACTGGATTATTTCTGGTTATATTTACGGAGGAATGATACCAAAAGTAACAGCAGCACTTGACTGTCTTGCGGAGGGCGTTCCATCCGTCCAAATTGTGGGCGATCAACTGTCCGGTACAACAATTTTGCAGCAGGAGGTATACGCATGAGCTCTTTATTCCAAAACTATACTCGCCGACCTATTCACCTTGTGAAAGGAAAGGGCACTATCGTTACCGACGACACTGGAAAAGACTATCTCGATTTCACAAGTGGTATAGCCGTGCTCAGTCTTGGTCATACTCATCCTGCGATAGTTCAAGCGATTCAACAACAAAGCGAAAAACTCTGGCATGTATCCAACTTGTTCGAAAGTCCCGAACAAGAAAAACTTGCTGAAACTCTTGTAAACGATACACACTTCGCACACGCATTCTTTTGCAACAGCGGAGCAGAGGCGAACGAAGCAGCTATCAAGCTAGCGCGCAAACATACTGGGAAACATACCATCATCACATTTGAAAAATCATTCCACGGACGCACATTCGGCGCCATGTCCGCCACTGGCCAAGGCAAGGTACGCAACGGCTTCGGTCCATTACTTGAAACCTTTCGTACTGTACCCTTCAATGACGTAACAGCCTTAAAAGCAGTAATCGATGATGAAGTTGGCGCGATCATGCTCGAAGTAATACAAGGGGAAGGTGGCGTTAACCAAGTAACACCTGAATTCGCTCATGCCATCACCGACATATGCGCATCTAACGGAATCTTGCTCATAGTAGACGAAGTCCAAACAGGTATCTCTCGTACTGGTACCCGCTATGCATACGAGCAAACAGTCCTAAAACCTGACATCATGACGTTAGCCAAAGGACTTGGTGGCGGCTTCCCAATCGGAGCCATGCTCGGAACAGCAGAACTACACGACACATTGGGTCCCGGCACACACGGCACCACCTTCGGAGGAAATCCTCTAGCGGTAGCCGTCGCACAAACAGTTCTAGACAATGTATTTATGCCAGAATTTATAGCAGAAGTGAATAAAAAATCTGCTTATTTTATCGAGAAATTAAACGAAGCATTACCAACCAACCAGCTAGTCGGCTCTGGCCTATTACTCGGAATTGTCTGCGAAGAAGAAGTTGCAGCCTACATAACAGCAGCCGACGAAGCAGGTCTACTACTAGTAGCGGCAGGACCAAACGTAATCCGCCTCCTGCCGCCACTAACCGTAACAACCGAAGAAATCGACCAAGCCGTCGACATCTTAAAAACCATCCTATCTTAATAACCACTTGAATTAAAGCGCTCAGCGAACCGCTATTCACAACCAAGGACCTGCCATCCCGGCAGGTCCTTTAATGTATACAGCAACAATTTTCAAATAACTCCGATCCGCAAGTTTAAAAAGAATGCATTTCTCCCATGCGAAAGCGGACCGCATCGAAAAAATCCAAATAATCCCAGTCCATAAGTAAACCTCCACTGAAAGCAAGTAACCTATGTTCATGAGCAAGTATTTAACCGGACTCCGCAAGTAAGTCAACCACGAAAGCAAGTAACCCCCATCTCTCCGCAAGTAAAACCCAAAAAGGAAAGATTTTCGGCCATGCAAAAAGCCA
This sequence comes from Psychrobacillus sp. FSL K6-2365, assembly GCF_038003165.1. NCBI lineage: Bacteria > Bacillati > Bacillota > Bacilli > Caryophanales > Bacillaceae > Psychrobacillus > Psychrobacillus sp. FSL K6-2365. The sequence goes on from NZ_JBBOOO010000001.1 coordinate 819,008, forward strand.
ATTGCATTGAAAAGAATCCAAATAGTCCCAGTCCGCAAGTAAACCTCCACTGAAAGCAAGTAACTTAGGAACATAAGCAAGTACTCAGCTCAACTCCGCAAGTAAATCCACCACGTAAGCAAGTAACCCCCATCTGTCCGCAAGTAAAACCCAAAAAGGAAGCTTTTCGCTCATGCGAAAAGCCAACTGCATTGAAACAATCCAAATAGTCCTAGTCCGCAAGTAAACCTCCACTGAAAGCAAGTAACTTAGGAACATAAGCAAGTACTCAGCTCAACTCCACAAGTAAATCCACTACGTAAGCAAGTAACCCCCATCTGTCCGCAAGTAAAACCCAAAAAGGAAGCTTTTCGCTCATGCGAAAAGCCAACTGCATTAAAAACACTCCAAATAATCCCAATGCGCAAGTAAACCTCTACTGAAAGCAAGTAACCTCTGATCATAAGCAAGTACTCAACCCAACTCCGCAAGTAAATCCACCACGTAAGCAAGTAACCCCCATCTGTCCGCAAGTAAAACCCAAAAAGGAAAGCTTTTCGCCCATGCGAAAAGCCAAGTGCATTGAAACAATCCAAATAGTCCCAGTCCGCAAGTAAACCTCCACTGAGAGCAAGTAACCTATGATTATGAGCAAGTATTTAACCGGGCTCCGCAAGTAAATCAACCACGAAAGCAAGTAACCCCCATCTCTCCGCAAGTAAAAAGCAAAAAGGATAGCTTTTCGCCCATGCGAAAAGCCAACTGCATTAAACCAAAAGTAATCTCGTCTAAGTGTGAAAAACCGATTCTATAAACTCTACTGCGAATTTAGCATCAAAATAATACAATAATATTCCTAGAATCAACAAATATTATTGTGTAATATGAGAAACAATTCAGTTCTTAATCCCATTTCTTAAAGAAAATTCAATTCTCACCACAAAATTCTCGTTGAAATGCAATTTCTGTAGTAGCTCTAGTAGACTTAAACTATATATGCTAATCTATCCTCGAGGTGATAAAATGATAGTAAAACCATATGCACAAACGCTATATATGGAAGCACTTATCTCGTTAAACAAACGACTGAAGAAAAACCATCCCAAATATCTCACTCTCCGAGAAGACCTAAATCGCAATATTGCAGGAGACATAGGGGAAGAAGCAGTTATGAGTTTTCTTCAAAAAGTTAAACTTCCATACAAATTCTTTGCCTTCCACAACATTTCACTATTCGGAGAGTCACTATTTCAAATGGATATCCTAATAATTACACAGTATTATGCTATGATATTCGAAGTTAAAAACATCCAGGGAGAAATTGAATTTAAATCTCATCCATATCAGCTGAGCCGAACATTATCAACTGGAGTAAGAAACTCGTTCGACAGTCCAGAGATTCAACTCCAAGAGTATATTTATCAGCTGAATGTTATATTTAAGGCCGGTGGATTTTCAATACCTATCTACGGTGCAGTTGTTTTTCCTTTTTCTAGTAGCTATATCAAAACCCCTCCAAGTGAAACAACCGTACTATTCCGTAACGAAATCAAATCCTATTTAAGAAAATTGAAAACGCATGATTCTCCACTTTCCTTAGAAGTACTTGACAGCCTCAAAAAATTTATTCTAAACAAAACTACCAATTACAAACCATTCCCTTTAGCACAACACTTTGCAATTAATCCTGACGACATCATCAAAGGAGTAGAATGTACTATCTGTAACCTTGTCGGAATGAAAAAAGTTGCCCGTCACTGGATATGTCCTAAATGCAGAAATATCAGCACTAATGCACATACAAAAACCATAAAAGAATATTTTCTCATATACAAGGACTCCATCTCCAATACAGAGTGTCGCCAATTTTTAAATCTAAATAATATGTACGAAGCAAACAGAATCCTAAAAAATGCAAACCTAATCAAAACTGGTAAATACAAAGATGCTAAATATAAAATGGAATTTATAAAATAAAGATCTTCTGTACTTAAGAGAAGGTCTTTTTATATTTAATAAAATTCAGATCTCTAATAAACCTCTTCCAAACTCAATATTCTATGAGTATTAGAATTTCCATATAACCCCAGAGCGCAAGTAAACCTCCCTCCAAAGCAAGCAACCATCAATCAAGAGCAAGTACCACTCCCGACTCCGCAAGTAAATCCACCACGAACGCAAGTAACCCCAGCCACTCCGCAAGTAAATCAAAATCACTCACAACCAAACCCAAACCGCACCCAACCAAAAAAGCCCTCCGCTCACACGAAGGACCTCCCAAAAACCTAAAAATCATGCGTCATCGTCCAAACAGCAATCGCATCCGTATCCCCATCGTTCATAAAACGATGCGGCAGCGAGCTATCAAAGTAAATACTATCCCCTTCATCGATAAGGTAAACCTCGCCCTCAATTTCAATCCTCAAGCTACCAACCAGCATCAGACCGCATTCTTCGCCGCCATGGAACATAAGTGGATCATCAGTGTCCTCGCCTGGCGAAACAGTCATCTTAAAAAAGCTCATCTGCTTGCCTGAACTTGGCGACAAAAGCTCATATCCAACATTAGGTCGCACACGTTTTATGAAATGACCCTCACCTTTGCGGGTCAAAGTAACTGCATTATTTTCCTCCGCTTCAAAGAACGAAAACACAGGAACTTTCAAACTATGGCTTAATTTCCATAACGTTTCCAAAGAGGGGGATACTTGTCCGCGCTCTATTTGAGAAATCATACTCTGGCTCACACTTGCTTTTTTCGCCAACTCATCGGACGTCAACCCTTGAAATCTACGCAAATACCTAATTCGTTTACCAACCTCACTTTTAGGAAAAACCAATTTAATCACTCCTTATGAATAAAGATACATTATACAGAATAATAAAACATTATAATACTAAAATCAAAAAATACTAACCTTATACTAAAAAGCATATAATACAACTATACATAATCTATTTTGCACCTTTATTATAATAGAATCAATAATAAAAATATTATAACTAATTATTTTTTATGTAGACACGTGAATAATAATAATTTATACTACTAATAATTCAATAGTTTCATAAGGGGAACTGAATAAAAAAACGGGGGTTAAGTTTATGAAGAAATGGTTAGTGGCAGTACTAATGATTACCATGTTAATCATTGCTGGATGTAGTAATGATTCAGGTGGTGGAGTTTCAACAGAAAACTCTACAATTCAAAAAGTATTAAAAGAGAAAAAACTAATTATCGGGATGTCTCCAGGGTATTTCCCATTTGATATGAAAGACCCAAATGGCGATTTCGTTGGATATGATGTAGACACAGCAAACGCACTTGCTGCAGCGTTAGGAGAAGATATTAAAGTTGAATTCAAGCAATTTACTTTTGATGGTTTAGTTCCTGCACTTAGAACAGGCGAGGTAGATATGGTTTTCGCAGGAATGACAATTCGTGGTGACCGTGCTTTGGCGGTAAGTTTCTCAGATCCGTACTTCCAAACAGGTCAAGCTGTTATGGTACCTGGAAATGATAAAGCTACTAAAACTTGGCAAGACCTTGACGTAAAAGGTAATAAAATTGCGGTAGGGATCGGTACAACTGGTGCGCTACTTGCTAAAGATGTTTTCAAAAATGCTCAAATCCTAGACTTTGAAGAATTTCCATCCGCAGCAGCAGCTATGGCGCAAGGGGAAGCGGACGGAGTAGTATACGATGAACCAGCTATTGCAGTTTGGAAATTAAAAAACGGAGATTCAGTTAATCAGTTAGAAGAACTAATTTCTACAGAAAATCTTGGAATTGCGATTCAGAAAAACGACTTCGATACAATCCAGTGGGTAAACTCATTCTTAAACAGCTACCTTGGAAGCCCTGCAGAACTAGCATCGCGTAACAAATGGTTTGAAACTTCTGACTGGTTAAATGAAGTAGTAGACGAATAAAACACTCTAGGGGGAATCAGCATGTACAACTACGACTGGAGTGTCATACCAAGAAATATGGACGTCTTCATCGATGGAGCACTTAAAACACTGGAAATTTCAGTAATCGCAATTCTTTTTGCGATTCCAATAGGGATCCTCTTTGGACTTGGACGTATATCTAAAAACAAAATTATATATTTAATCTCATCTACGTACGTAGAAATAATTCGCGGAGTACCACTACTAGTGCTTTTAATGTGGATATTCTACGTAATGGGTCAAGTATTTAGATTAGGTTCCTATTGGGGTTCAATAGTAGGTCTTGCAATATTTGCTGGAGCCTTTATAGCGGAAATCGTTCGCACAGGTATACAAGCAGTGCCGAAAGGGCAGATGGAAGCAGCGCGCTCACTTGGAATGACTCATACAAAGGCAATGACACATATTATTTTGCCGCAAGCATTTAGACGAGTATTACCTCCGCTTGCATCACAATTCATCATGCTTATTAAGGATTCATCACTTGTATCAATTATAGCTGCAACCGACTTAACTCTAAATGCAAAAAATTTAGTGGCAACATCGTTTGCTTCCATAGAAGTATGGACATTCGTTGCACTAATCTATTTCATCATGACTTTCAGTCTTTCGCTAATCATTCGATACTTCGAAAAACGATTACTGAAGAGCGAAGCATAACGTTAAGGAGGGGTGTACCCAAATGATCACTATTAAAAATGTTAATAAAAGCTTCGGCGACCACCACGTCCTAACCGACGTTTCGCTTGAAGTACCAAAATCGAATGTTATCGCATTGATTGGCCCAAGTGGAGCAGGGAAATCGACCTTAATTCGAACTATAAATGCATTGGAACCGGTAGATAACGGGGAAATAACAGTGGACGGAATCTCCATCCATGACAAAAAAACGGATATCAACGTAGCCCGCACAAACATCGGCTTCGTATTCCAAAGCTTTAACCTATTCCCATTCCTAACCGCATTAGAAAACGTTACAATGGCACCTATAAAAGTAAAAGGATTGAGCAAAGAAGAAGCTGAAAAAAGAGGGAAAGAGCTACTAACTTCACTTGGCCTAGCTGACAAATTCGATGCCTATCCAAACAGACTTTCCGGTGGTCAGCAACAACGTGTAGCAATTGCACGAGCATTAGCAATGGACCCGCAAGTCATGCTATTTGATGAACCAACATCTGCACTCGATCCTGAAATGGTAACCGAAGTGCTTGATGCCATTCGCAAACTAGCAAAAGACGGCATGACGATGGTTGTTGTAACACACGAAATGGGCTTCGCCAAAGAAATTTGCGACGAAATCGTCTTTATGGCAGAAGGCAAAATAGTCGAACGCGCTGCACCATCTAAGTTCTTCACAAACCCAGACACACAGCGTGCCCAAGACTTCCTATCAAAAGTCCTAAACCACTAGAGCAATCTAGTGGTTTTTATTTTGAATAAAACACCTTCCCAGTACACTTAGTCCCAATCTCATCAACCCCAAACAAAAAAACACTTCCATTCCTAAAAATCTTTGGTATCATATAGTAAAACAAAAACAAACAAAGGAGAAACCACATGCTTAAAAACATACCTCACTGTATTTCGCCCAATCTCCTCAAAATTCTTATGGAAATGGGGCATGGAGATGAAATTGTCATCGCAGATGGTAACTTCCCGGCTGCATCACACGCGCAAAATTTAATAAGACTGGACGGACTCCATATTCCAGAAATACTTGAAGCCATCCTAGCGCTCATGCCACTCGACGCATATGCGGATTCATCGGTTTTTTATATGATGCATGGACCAGAAACCTCCGCACCACCGATATGGAAGAAATACGAGGAAATCCTCCAAACCACAGATAACCAAACAGTCACACCATCAAAACTCGAACGTTTCCGCTTCTATGAACAAGCCAAACAAGCTTACGCAATCATCGCGACTAGCGAGCAAGCGCTCTATGCCAATATTATTCTTAAAAAGGGCGTAATCACATAAAGAAAGAAGGAATCCACGTATGTTAGTTCCGGAAAGACATAAAAAAATCATCAACATTGTCAATGAAAACAAAACCGCCCGTGTATCTGAACTGAGCAAACTACTAAAAGTGACGGAGGAGACGATCCGCCGTGATTTAGAGAAACTAGAATCAGAGAATAAACTAGCTCGTACGCATGGTGGAGCCATTTCTACACAAGAGGAAGAAGGGGATATTCCTTATTTCCAACGTGAAGTGATGAACCAACAAGAAAAAATGGCGGTTGCAAAACAAGCTGTTACTCTAATACAAGAGGACGATATCATATTCCTCGATGCTAGTTCCACCGCTTTCTACCTAGCTAAATTACTTCCCAATAAGAAAATAACCGTGCTTACAAACTCGCTTAGAGTAGCCGCTGAACTAGCCAACCAAACACATATTCAAGTTATAGTAGCTGGTGGTAACCTTTCCCCAACTTCCTTATCTTTAGTAGGGCCACTTACTGTCAGCACATTGGAACGCTATCACGTAAACAAAGTCTTTTTCTCTTGCAAGGGTCTACACAAAGACTGGGGAATCAGTGATTCCAACGAGCAGCAAGCAATCGTCAAACGCAAAATGATAGAGATGGCAGACCAAAAAATACTCCTACTGGACCATACAAAACTCAACAAAAAAGCATTTGCCCACATCGAAAAAGAAGAGGTTATTAATACGATAATCATTGATGATCTAGCAAATAAAACATATCTAAAGTATTTCGAAGAAAAAAACATAAAAATTTCCTATGCGCAATTGGGTTGAGTCCTCATTGCGCATCGTGTAATAACCAAATTACGAATTAAATAGTCAGAATTATAAAAAAACCACTTGATTTTATTAAATATCTATTTTATAATCAACACAATCAAAGAAAAACAAATATAAACAAATATCAAACAACAAAAAGGCGGGATGAAAGTGGAGCCTCTTTTACGAATGGAACATATCAGCAAATCGTTCCCGGGTGTCAAAGCATTATCCGATGTAACAATCGACCTCCAATACGGGGAAGTACTAGCGCTCGTTGGGGAAAATGGTGCGGGAAAGTCTACACTCATGAAAATCCTAACAGGTATCTATCCAAAAGACGAAGGAACAATCACTCTTCAGGGGAAAGATATTACAGTTCATTCTCCAAAACAAGCACAAGAACTTGGTATTTCCATCATTCATCAAGAACTCAACTTGATGAAAGACCTCACAGTTGCAGAAAATATTTTCATCGGACGTGAACCAAAAGGAACGATGAACCTTCTTGTAAACGACAAACAGTTGAACAAGCAAACAGCAGAACTTTTCAACAAACTCAACTTAGACTTAGACCCCAAAACTAAAGTGCGTCATTTAACCGTAGCAAAGCAACAAATGGTAGAAATTGCAAAGGCACTTTCATTCAACTCGAAAATACTCATCATGGACGAACCAACCACAGCGCTGACAGAAACCGAAATCGATACACTCTTTGACATTATTACTAGCATCAGAGAAAAAGGCGTCGGAATCATTTATATCTCTCATCGAATGGACGAACTTAAGCGAATCTCTGACAGAATCACGGTTATGAGAGACGGAACATACGTGGACACCCTAAAGACATCAGAAACGGAAATGAGCAAAGTCATTCAACTGATGGTTGGCCGACATGTATACATAGAATCGAAGCCAAACATTGCTTCTGGAGAAAAAGAAACAGTACTAAAGGTAAGTAATATCTCCACGAAAAACCTGTTAAAAGATGTTTCGTTCGATTTAAAAAAAGGAGAGATACTTGGATTTGCTGGGCTAATGGGTGCAGGACGGACAGAAGTAGCCAGAGTACTATTCGGTGCTGATCCATCCACAAATGGAACGATCAACCTACATGGCAAGGAAGTCAAAATAAAATCACCAGCGGACGCCGTGAAACAAGGAATCGGCTACTTATCAGAAGACCGAAAACAATACGGCTTACTCGTCAGCATGGACGTCAAATCGAACATTGCACTAGCAACTATAAAAGACTACCAAACGAACTCAGTTTTTGTAAGCGATTCCAAAATCAAAAAAACAGCTACAAAATACGTCGAGAGTCTAAAGATTAAAACTCCATCTGTAGATCAAGAGATTAGACTCCTCTCTGGAGGCAATCAGCAAAAAGTCGTTATTGCAAAATGGCTCCAAAGGGATTGCGACATTCTAATCTTCGATGAACCAACACGTGGAATTGACGTTGGTGCAAAAGGAGAGATTTATAAACTACTAGATGAGCTTGCAGCAAGTGGGAAATCAATCATCATGATCTCATCTGAATTACCTGAAGTTTTACGAATGAGTCATAGAATCGTCGTCATGTCAGAGGGGAAAATCACAGGGGTACTTTCCTCGGAAGAAGCGACACAAGAAAAAATAATGGAGTATGCAACACAGCTCCACTAATAATAGGGGTGAAGTAAATGAACGTGGATACAATTATTGAAAAAGAGCCAGTAAAGAAAAAAGTCATACCGCCAGGTGCTATTCAACAAACTCTAGCATTTGGAAGTTTAATAGTTTTAGTTATTTTTTTCTCAATTGCATCAGATAGCTTTCTACAATGGAGCAACATGATCGGTATTTTATTATCAACTGCAGTAATTGGAATTCTTGCACTTGGTGCTACATTTGTCATTATTACAGGAGGAATTGACCTTTCAGTAGGAACAGTAATGACTTTATCCTCGGTCATTTCCGGAGTAGTCATTGTCAATGCAGGTTTACCATTGATTGTCGGTGTTTTTGCAGGTATTGCAACAGGGGCAATCTGTGGCTACCTTTGTGGGATTGCAATTACCAAGATGAAGATTCCTCCTTTTATTGCCACGCTTGCAATGATGATGATTGCAAAAGGTCTGGCACTAGTTATTTCAGGGGCAGCACCAATTTATTTCACAGACCATGCTTTATTCACAAAGATTGCACTTGGCTCAATAATTCCGGGAGTGGACATTCCAAATGCAGTTCTAATATTTTTCCTCGCTGCAATTATTGGAGCGGTCATTTTATCAAAAACTATTTTAGGACGTTATAATTTCGCGATTGGAAGCAATGAAGAAGCGACAAAACTTTCAGGTGTGAATGTGGATTTCTGGAAAGTGACTATTTATTCATTGGCAGGAGCATTTACAGGAATTGCTGGAGTTATCATGGCTTCTCGTTTAAATTCAGCCCAGCCAGCATTAGGTCAAGGCTATGAATTGGAAGCGATTGCAGCGGTTGTTATCGGTGGAACATCCCTTAGTGGAGGGAAAGGAACAATTGTTGGGACAGTAATCGGTGCACTGATTATGAGCGTTCTAACAAACGGTCTACGCATCATGTCTATCCCGCAAGAATGGCAAACGGTCGTAGTCGGCATGGTTATTATTCTAGCAGTATATATGGATATTCTCAGAAGACGCAAAGAATAACAAAGGGTCTATCGTCCAAGTGACGTTAAATATAAAAGGGAATGGGGAGAAATAAATGAAGAAAAGGTCATGGATTTTAGGAAGTATGTTAGCTGTTTCTACGATTTTAGGTGCATGTAATGCAGAGGAAGCTGATTCTAGCACAACATCAGAACCAAGTGGCGATAAACCATACGTAGCGATTGTCTCCAAAGGATTCCAGCATCAATTCTGGCAAGCAGTTAAACAAGGGGCAGAAGAAGCAGCGGAGGAATTTGATGTAGAAATTACTTTTGAAGGACCAGAAAGTGAATCACAAGTGGATAAACAAATAGAAATGCTCCGCGCGGCACTGGACAAAAAGCCAGATGCACTAGGCTTTGCAGCACTTGACTCACAAGCAGCAACGCCGTTACTAGAAGAAGCTCAAAAAAGTGAAATACCTATTATTGCATTTGACTCAGGAGTAGAAAGTGATATTCCTCTTGCAACTGCTTCTACGGATAACAAAGCAGCAGCGGCTTTAGCGGCAGACAAAATGGCTGAATTCATCGGCGAAGAAGGAAAAATTGCACTAGTTGTACATGACCAAACTTCTGTAACAGGAGTACAACGTCGTGATGGCTTTAAAGAACAAATTGAATCCAAATATCCAAATATAGAAATCGTCGACATCCAATACGGTGGTGGAGATCATCTTAAATCTACCGACCTTGCAAAAGCGATGATTCAAGCACACAGCGACTTAAAAGGGATTTTTGGTTCCAATGAAGGCTCTGCAATAGGTGTTGTAAACGCTGTACAAGAACTAAACAAATCGGGTGAACTTGTAGTTGTCGGTTTTGACTCGGGGAAACAACAAATTGACGCAATTACAAGTGGCTTAATGTCTGGAGCAGTAACACAAAATCCAGTCGGCATCGGTTACGAAACAGTAAAAGCTGCAGTAGATGCGATGAACGGAAAAGAAGTTGAAAAAACAATTGACACAGGCTTCATCTGGTACGACAAAGACAATATTGAATCAGAAGAAGTGCAAAACGCAATTTACGAATAAAACACAGCATTCCTGTTGCAAAAAGTTACTGGTGGCTTACATAGCATCAGTAACAAATTGCAACACAAAAGAAAGGAGGCTAACAAATTGAAGACATTGCGATGGGGAATTATAGGAGCTGCGAACATTGCTAAACAGCAAGTTATTCCAGCGATCATACAAACACCAAACAATGAAGTTACTGCAATAGCAAGTAGTAGTGGCAAAGCAGAATCCCTAGCTCAGCAATTCCATATTCCAAACACATTCCAGTCATACGAAGCGCTTCTCGAATCATCTGATGTGGATGCAGTGTACATAGCACTTCCGAATGCATATCACAAACAATGGGCACTTGCTGCAATCCAAGCAAACAAACATGTCCTGTGTGAAAAGCCGATTGTGCTCACTACAAAAGATTTAATAGAACTTCAACAAGCAGCCAAAAAGCATCATGTACTCCTAATGGAAGCTTTCATGTATCGTTTTCATCCGCAAATAGGAAAAGCAAAGCAATTGATAACAGAAGGAACAATTGGGGAAATACTCACGATTCGTGCCCGTTTCCATTTCACGATGGAAAATTGGGACGATGACATTCGCCTCGATCCAAATCTTGGGGGAGGGGTACTAAATGACATTGGATGTTATCCGGTAAATGTACTGAACTATTTAATAGAAGAAACTCCAAATAACATCCAAGCTTTACAGGGGAGAGCAAAAAAAGGAATCGATACACATATAGCTGTCCAACTTAGCTATCCATCCGGAATCCTTGCTCAGTTTGATGCAAGCTTTTACGGACCAATGACCCAAACTATTGATATTATCGGCACAACAGGAACGATGCAGCTCCCATTTGCTTTCAGAGTTGACCAAAACAATTACGATGGGATCATCCATTACCACTCAAACAATGAAACCCATACCGTCAAAGAAACAGGAAATGCCTATATCGAGCAGATAAAAGCATTCCACCAGGCTATCGAAAACAAAGAATCACCAACATATACACATGCACAAATGCTCCAACAAACAGAAACATTAGAACGCATCGCTAAAGCACTCTAGCAGAAAGGAAGTAACCAAATGTCTAAAGTCATTGAAGAACTAAACAAATATGCACATAAATTAGTAGACCAAGGCCTAGTAGTAGGAGCAGGCGGCAACCTCAGCATGCGAGATGGGGGTTACATGTACATCTCTCCAAGTGGCTTTGATCTCAAGGAAATAGAACCTCATCAGTGGGTGAAAGTAGACATTACAACAGGAGAAATCGAAGGCAATCTTCGCCCATCATCCGAAGTACTCATGCATTTAGAATGCTTCCGAAAAAATGAGGAAATCCAAGCAGTTCTTCATGCACATCCGACCTATTCGGTAGGCGTCTCCTCTGCTGGCAAAGACATTCCGCCTTTATTTCCAGATTTTCCAGCGATGGTCAAGAGTGTGGGTTACATCGATTACGTCATACCGACGACCAATCTACTTGCAGAAAAAGTAGCAGAACTCGTTGACAAAGATGTCATAATTATGCGTAATCACGGTGTTCTAACATTAGGGAAAACGATGAAAGAAGCATACTTTTTCATGCAACTAACGGAGGAATCCGCCAAAGTATACACTATTAGTTCCATTTTCGGTGGTCCACGAGTTTTGACTGAACAAGAATGTGAGGACCTTCGAAACCTTTCAGCAGAAAGATATCGCTCGAAATTGCTAAAGGAATAGGAGGGAATCACAATGACAACAGTACTTGCCTATGATCTCGGAGCATCTAGCGGTCGCCTAGTCGCCCAAACATATACTGGGCAAACGCTCACGATGAATGAAATACACAGGTTCCAAAACAAACCAGTCCATGAAAACAATCATTATTATTGGGACTACAGCAATCTTATAAAAGAACTAAACCAAGGTCTCAACAAAGTAACGTCACCTGCCAAATCACTAGGCATCGACACATGGGGAGTAGACTTTGGATTATTAAACAAAAACGGACAGCTAGTTTCCAAACCATTTTCATACCGAGACACGCACTCCGTCCAATATGTCCAACAAGCTACAAAACAATTACCACCCCAAACATTATTTGAACAAACCGGTAACGAAATTTCTGCCATAAACACATTATTTCAACTGATGGCGATCCAAAGTCAATACCCACAATACTTAACTGAAACTACCGACATACTTATGATGCCCAACCTACTTATGCACGCATTATCAGGCGTCAAACTGAACGAATTCACTATAGCCTCAACATCACAGCTAGTTAACAAACACAAACAATGGGACAAAAATATTCAACAAACTTTTTTCAATCAAACACTCCCATTCGCACCAATCGAAATGCCGCATCAAATGGTAGCTACGATAAAGAACCATCCTACCATCCAAATGGCTCTTGTACCAGGACATGACACAGCCTGCGCATTATCTGCACTACCAATCCAACGACCAAATGCCTTATTCATCAGTATTGGAACATGGGGGCTAATCGGAAAGGAAATAAAAGAACCAATCACAACAGCAGAAGCATTTCAGCAAAGCTTCACAAACGAAGGAACGAGCGAAGGGCAATACCGATTTCAAAAAAACGCCATGGGATTTTGGATTCTTCAAAAATGTCGAGAAGAATGGAAGCAACAAGGAATCCATTTCACATACGAACAGGAAATAAATGCTCTGCAACAAGCTAAATCATTCAACACATTCATCGACCCGGATGACGACCTATTCTTTAATCCGGTATCGATGTTGCAGGCAATCAAGAAATACTGTATGAAAACAAATCAGCAGGTTCCAATCACACCCGGTGAGCATATCCGCTGTTTCATCGAAAGCCTTGCTATAAAATACGCATACACAATCAAACAAATAGAAAAAATCACGAATACGAAAACAACCGACATTTACATCGGTGGAGGCGGGACACAAAATACAAATCTATGCCAATTTATCGCAAATGCATCGAACAAAATAGTCCATACTGGACCAACTGAAGCAAGCTCTATCGGTAACGGATTATCCCAACTGCGAGCGCTTGGAGAACTACACTCAATCGAAGATGGACGACAACTTGTCGCAAACTCTTTCGAGATGAAACAATATGAACCACAGCACAATGCCGAATGGCAAGAAGCAATCGATCGATTTCAACAACTACTACATATGTAATGGAGGAATTATTCATGACAAAAGAACGTTATATCGGAGCTTTACCGAAAATAGGAATACGTCCAACAATTGATGGTCGCAGAAGAGGAGTACGAGAATCCTTAGAAGAAACGACGATGAATATGGCAAAAAACGTAGCAAAATTCCTATCCGAAAACCTGAAATACTATAACGGGGAATCAGTAGAATGCGTCATTGCAGACACTTGTATAGGTGGGGTAGCTGAAGCAGCACAAGCAGCCGAAAAGTTTAAAAAAGAAGGAGTCGGCGTTTCACTTACTGTAACTCCTTGCTGGTGTTACGGCAGTGAAACAATGGATATGGATCCGCATCTTCCGAAAGCAGTATGGGGCTTCAACGGAACAGAACGACCGGGAGCAGTTTACCTAGCAGCCTCTCTTGCCGGGTACAACCAAAAAGGGATACCAGCATTCGGAATATACGGGCATGACGTTCAAGATGCGGGAGATCCAACTATCCCTAAAGACGTCCAAGAAAAACTTCTCCGTTTCGCAAAAGCTGGCCTTGCAGCAGCAATGTTAAAAGGAAAATCCTATCTCGCTATGGGGTCTGTCTCCATGGGAATAGCAGGAAGTATCGTAAAAGACGACTTCTTTCAGGAATACCTAGGCATGCGCAATGAGTACATCGACATGAGTGAATTTGTTCGCCGGATGGATTTAGAAATTTACGACAAAGAAGAATACGAAAAAGCACTTCAATGGGCAGACGAGAACTTAACGATAGGTGAAGACATAAACAAAGAAGAATTCAAACGTACAAATGAAGAAAAACGTAGTGACTGGGAACGGTCTATTAAAATGACGCTCATCGCTCGTGACCTTATGATTGGCAGTGACAAACTAAAAGAAATGGGCTTTGAAGAGGAAGCAAATGGTCATAATGCACTTATCGCTGGATTCCAAGGGCAGCGTCAATGGACGGACTACTTTCCGAACGGTGACTTCATGGAAACCTTCCTAAACTCATCCTTTGATTGGAATGGCAAACGCGCACCATACATTCTAGCAACAGAAAACGATAGCTTAAATGGTGTCACAATGACAATGGGCAACTTACTAACAAACACCGCACAAGTTTTTGCAGACGTGCGCACGTACTGGAGCCCAGATGCAGTAAAACGCGTAACCGGAAAAGAACTCACAGGAAAAGCTGCCAACGGAATCATCCATTTACTTAACTCGGGTTCTGCAGCACTTGATGGAACCGGTCGCCAACAAATAGATGGCAAACCTGTCATGAAACCGTTCTGGGATATTACAGACGAAGAAGTAAAAGAAACACTAGAAAACGTTCAGTTCCGTCCGGCATCAACAGAATACTTCCGAGGCGGCGGCTACTCAAGTGATTTCACAACAAAAGGCGATATGCCAGTAACAATCGCCCGCATTAACTACGTAAAAGGACTTGGGCCAGTGCTACAAATTGCTGAAGGGCACACCGTCGAACTAGAAAACGACATGCATGACACACTGGACCTACGTACAGATCCAACATGGCCAACGACTTGGTTTGTTCCAAACCTAACCGGCGAAGGTGCATTCACTGATGTTTACTCTGTCATGAACAACTGGGGAGCCAACCACTGTGCTCTCAGCTACGGTCATATCGGAGACGACCTAATAACACTTGCTTCCATCTTACGAATTCCCGTAAACATGCACAACGTCGAAGCCTCACGCATCTTCCGCCCAAGCGCATGGAACATGTTCGGCACCGACCAACCAGAAGTAGCCGACTACCAAGCATGCAAAAACTTCGGCCCGTTATATAAATAAGTTAAGTAAATAGGGTGCAGCTACAGTGTTGCTATTCATAATCAGTTTCTAACTCGCGAAGGGTCTGCTGTGGATTCTCTAGATAATACTGTATATTCTTCGTGTCTAATAGAATCTCTTAATTCTTATTAACATGTTAAGTACTACCTACGTTATTGATTGGAGTGGAAGGTGGCGACTCCGACGGGATAAGGGAGACAGATGAGACATCACATCGCGCGCGTAGCGACGGTGATGGCTCATCGCTCCCCCCGCGGAAAGCGTCCACCTGCAACGGAAATCAAGGGTTTTCGGAATTTATTTTTAATGGTTATGAATTTAACTTTTGAAAGATAGTAGAGAGGTGAAACCATGAAATATGCAATCGGCATTGACTATGGAACCGAATCAGGACGTGTAATATTAGTGAACATCGAAAACGGCGATATCGTCGCTACTAGTGTGACGTCCTACCCCCATGGCGTCATCACTGGGCATTTAAATAACCGTACTCTAGGCAAAGAAACTGCACTCCAAGTGCCACAAGACTACCTTGACGTGCTCATAAAATCAATCCCGGTGGTAACAAAAGAAATAAATCTAAACGACATTGTAGGTATCGGACTAGACTTCACATCATCCACCATCCTACCAGTCGACGAAAATCTAAACCCGCTATGCCAAACAAAAGAGCATGAAAATAACCCACATGCATACGTCAAACTGTGGAAGCACCACGAGGCAGAAGACGAAGCAAAACACCTAAACAATATTTTACAGCAGGAACAATGGATCAAGCGTTACGGTGGTACCATCTCATCGGAATGGATGATTCCTAAAGTGTTAGAAATCGCAAACGATGATCCAACACTTTTTAACCAAACTCCTCTATTCCTCGAAGCAGGGGATTGGGTCGTTTCAAAACTAACTGGAAATCTTATTCGAAACAGCTGTTCTGCAGGCTACAAAGGAGCATGGCATAAAGAAACAGGATTTATCGACAATGAAACATTACAAAAAATCAGTCCCGCCTTAAACAATATATACAAAACAAAACTACAAGGAATCGTTCAATCATCCGGCACACTCGCTGGTACATTAACAAAAGAAATGAGTAAAAAAGTTGGACTTCGTGAAGGAACTCCAGTTGCTGTAGGAATCATCGATGCTCATGCGGCACTTCCCGGAGCCGGAGTAAGTGAACCAGGCACGCTCGTCATGGTCATGGGAACGTCAACCTGTCACTTATTACTTAGCGAGAAAGAAGTGTTAGTCCCTGGTATTAGTGGTGTCGTAGAAGATGGTATACTACCAGGCTACTTTGCATACGAAGCCGGGCAGGCAGCAGTGGGGGATTTATTTGCCCACTTCCTAAAAAATTATCATACGAATTTTGAAACACTTACCGATGAAGCTAAGGCACTTCAACCCGGACAAAGTGGTCTTCTGGCACTCGATTGGCATAACGGCTGCAGAACTCCATACGTAGACACAACTTTATCGGGTGCCTTAGTTGGAGAAAAACTCTCTACAACACCAGCTGAAGTATATCGAGCATTACTTGAAGCAACTGCTTTCGGTACAAAGGTCATCATCGATTTATTTGAAAAGCACGAAATCCCTATTAACCAAGTAATCGCAACAGGTGGTATACCAAATAAAAACAACCTACTTATGCAGATTTATGCAGACATCCTGCAAAAAGAAATAACTGTTGTACAAACCGACCAAGCACCAGCATTAGGAGCAGCTATCCTAGGAGCAGTCGCAGCAGGTGCATACGACTCCTATCCGAGAGCTATCCGACATATGGCGTCCAATGAAACAATCATTTATAAACCGAACAAAGATAATGCGAACATTTACAACCAATTATTTGATATGTACAAACAGCTCAGCACATTTTTCACAGAGCAATCATCTATAATGCACGACCTAAACCACCTGAAAGGGGAGAAAAAATATGATAGAAAACCTATGGAACACATCCGATAAATCTGTACAATCCAATACATTAGAAGAACTTACTTACCGCTCGAACTTAATCGGAACAGATCGTCGTGTTTGTAACTGGGGAGGGGGAAATACCTCCTTCAAAACAATCGCAACCGATTTTCGAGGTAACGAAGTCGAAGTAATGTGGGTAAAGGGGAGCGGTTCTGACCTCGCTACAATGAAGGAGTCCAACTTCACTGCACTTCAACTAGAGCATATTCTTCCACTTCAGCACCGGGAAGATATGACTGATGAAGAAATGGTTGACTATTTAAGTCATTGCATGCTCGACAAATCGCATCCACGTGCCTCCATCGAGACACTTTTACATGCGTTTCTTCCATATAAACATGTAGACCATACACATCCCGATAGCATCATCAGTATTTGCTGTGCACCAAATGGCAGGGAAATAGCAAAGGAAATATTCGGAGACCGTTTCGTATGGGTACCTTATATACGTCCTGGTTTTCTCCTATCTAAAATGATTGCAGAAGGTGTACAAAACAATCCGAATGCTGAGTTAGTCCTAATGGAAAAACACGGTCTAGTCGTTTGGGGAGACACAGCACGAGAAAGCTATGATAAAACAATCGACATTATTAATGAAGCGAAAGTCTATATCGATCACAAATTAAAACAACATCCTGCATTCGGTGGACCATCTACAGAAACAGTAGCACAAGAAAAAAGACTTCAGACATTAAACGAAATCCTTCCATACATAAGAGGACTCGTTTCAACAAACCAAGGTCAAATCGTAACGTATGATGACTCAGACGAAGTACTGGAATTCGTCAATAGCGAACGTGCTGCCTCACTTTCCCAAGTCGGAGCAGCATGTCCAGATCATTTAGTGCACACAAAACGGGTCCCACTTTTCATAGACTGGGATGGAAATCTAGAAACGATTAAAACAAGTATTGAAACGTACAAAGCAGAATACCGAAAATACTTTGAAGCTTATGCATCCTCAGACGATAACATGTTTGACCCTTCACCTAGGGTCATACTTATCCCAGGAATCGGGATGATTAACACCGGAAAAGACAAGGCATCTACCCTTGTGAGTGGTGCACTATACCACCGAGCTATTTCTGTCATGAAAGGTTCAGATGCACTAGGTGGTTTCACATCTCTTTCTGCAGAAGAATCTTTTTCCATAGAATACTGGCCATTGGAGTTATATAAGCTTTCGCTTGCACCCAAAGAAGCCGAGTTCTCTCGAAAAGTTGCGTTCGTCACTGGAGGAGCAGGAGGAATCGGTAGTGAAACATGCCGTCTATTAGCTTCTCAAGGAGCACATGTTGTCCTAGCCGACTTAAACCTAGAAGGAGCAGAAAAAGTTGCTGCCGATATAAATGCTTCAAACGGAGAAGGCAGAGCAACAGCAGTGAAAATGGATGTAACTGATGAAGATCAAATCATTTCAGCATTCCAATTAGTGAACCGAACATATGGCGGTGTAGACATCCTAGTAAACAATGCAGGTCTTGCGACATCCAGCCCATTCGAAGAAACAACCTTAAAAGAATGGAATCTAAATATGAATGTTCTCGGAACAGGATACTTCCTCGTCTCCAGAGAAGCATTTAAAGTGATGAAAGCACAGGGGAAAGGCGGTAGCATGATTTTCATTGGCTCCAAAAACTCTATCTATGCCGGCAAAAACGCATCTGCATATAGCGCGGTCAAAGCACTAGAAGTCCACCTGGCACGCTGCATAGCTGCAGAAGGTGGCGACTTCGGAATCCGTGCCAACTCAGTATTACCAGACGCAGTCCTACAAGGCTCTGCCATCTGGGGCTCCAAATGGCGCGAAGAACGTGCAGCAGCATACGGCATCGAACCGGACGAACTAGAAAATCACTACAGAGAGCGAACCGTCCTAAAAGAAAACATCTATCCAAGAGACATCGCAGAAGCAATAGCCTACTTCGCCTCTAGCAAATCAGCCAAAACAACCGGCTGTATGCTAACCGTAGACGGAGGAGTAGCAGCAGCATTTACTCGTTGATGATATACCACTGGTGAAACAGTATTACGGTCATTTATTACTTTTAGTTGACTCTGTATTGATCTTTGCTAATTATAATTACACACACTAGACTGACCTTAACTATTATAAATTCAAGCGGATCTCGAGGGATTAACTCATTTGTCATTAATATGAATTGTAATTTCATCGTGTTTTATCTAAATGCTCTTTTTCATTATTTAATAGAATACTACTCGTTTTATTGATTGTAGTGGAAGGTGGCGACTCCAGCGGGATAAGCGAGAAAGTCGAGACCCCGCAGGGAGCATAGCGACTGAGGAGACTCGGCCTCGCCCGCGGAAAGCGTCCGCCTGCAACGAAAATCAACAGTATTACTAATTAGTGCTACTGTCTAAACAAAAAGGAGCATTCAATATAATCCAAAAAGGACCATTCAATATAAACCAAAAAGTCGCTTCCCGCAAGAAGCGGCTTTTTCAGAAAGGAAGACCACGTATGACTATACATGTCACCCTATTCTCCACCTGCCTAGTCGACCTATTCCAACCAAACGTAGGCATCGCAACCGTAGAACTACTCGAAAAACTAGGTTGTAAAATCGACTTTCCGCCAGCCCAAATATGCTGTGGTCAGCCAGCATACAATAGTGGCTATGTGCACGAAGCAAAACCAGCAATGATCCATTTACTCGAAACATTCCAACACGCCGAATACATCGTCACCCCATCTGGCTCATGCGCACTCATGCTTAAAGAATATGAACACGTCTTCCAGGATGATCCTAAATGGCACGCAATAGCCAAACAAGTCGCATCCAAAACATACGAACTAACCCAATTCATCGTCCATGTACTAGGCGTAACCAAAATAGAAACATCACTCCCAGGAACAGCTGTCTTTCATACATCCTGCCATATGACAAGACTACTCGGAGCGAAAGAAGAGCCAAAGCTTCTATTGAATAATGTAGACAACTTGACGATCCAGCCACTTACTGGGCAAAGTCAGTGTTGCGGTTTTGGTGGGACCTTCTCCGTCAAAATGGGAGATATCTCTGCTGAAATGGTGAAAGAAAAGGTGGAGCATATTAAACAAGCTAATACGGACTATTTAATAGGGGTGGACTGTGGCTGTCTCATGAATATAGGTGGGCGACTTTCCAGAGAACAACAGTCCATCGAAGTATTGCATATCGCAGAAGTACTAAACCGAGGAATGGAGGGATAACATTGCCGCTCAAAATAAAATCTGGTCCATTCAAACAACGTCTAGCTTCCGAGTTAAATAATGATTTTATGCGAAAAGCAGTTTCTAGCGCACAGGATGGACTTGGAGCAAGACGAGACTTAGCAACCGATCAACTCGGAGAATGGGAAAAATGGCGCGAAGCAGGGCAAGAAATTCGTCAGCATACCGTAAATAACCTCGCGCACTATTTAGAGCAATTCAGTGAACAAGTAACAAAAAGTGGTGGTCATGTATTCTTCGCAAAGGATGACACAGAGGCAACGAACTATATTAAACAAATCGCAAAACAAAAAAACGCTAAAAAAATTGTTAAATCTAAATCGATGGTGACAGAAGAAATTGGACTAAATGCTGCACTTGAGTCGATAGGGTGTGAAGTAGTAGAAACGGACCTAGGAGAATATATACTTCAAATCGATGATCATGACCCGCCATCGCATATCGTTGTGCCCGCATTACATAAAAAGAAAGAACAAATCCGAGACGTTTTTGTGGAAAAACTAAATTACAAAAGGTCGGCGGATCCAGAAGAACTTGCAAAGCACGCACGCTATACACTTCGAGAAAAATTCCTAGAAGCTGATTTAGGGATAACAGGCTGTAATTTTGGAGTCGCAGAAAGCGGATCAATCTGCCTCGTTACAAATGAAGGAAACGCTCGCTTAGTCACGACTATTCCTAAAACCCAAATAACAGTCATGGGTATGGAGCGGCTAGTACCCACTTTCGAAGACTTAGACGTCATGGTGTCTTTACTAACAAGAGCCTCAGTAGGTCAAAGAATCACAAGCTATGTAACGCTACTCACAGGACCTAAAAAGCAAGAGGAAGTCGATGGACCAGAGGAGCTACATATCGTTATCGTAGACAATGGTCGCTCCAAAATTCTAGGTACTGATTTTCAAGAAATTCTCCAGTGCATTCGCTGCGGAGCATGTTTAAATGTTTGCCCGGTATATCGTCATATCGGCGGTCATGCATATGGCTCTATCTATCCAGGGCCAGTTGGTGCGGTACTCACTCCGCTACTCGATGGCTACGAGGATCACAAAGAACTACCATACGCATCAACACTTTGTGGGGCATGTACAGATGTTTGTCCAGTGAAAATTCCATTGCATAGCCTACTACTTAAACATCGCCAAGTCATAGTAGAAACAGAAGGGAAAGCACCTATTAGTGAACGCCTTATGATGAAAGCGTTTGGTTTCGGTGCATCTACAAACTCTGTTTATACAGGGGGCTCTAAAATGGCCGCAGTTAGTCTCAAAATGCTACTAAAAAACAAACAAACTATATCAAATGGTCCTGGTCTTTTAAAAGAATGGACGAATAGTCGGGACTTCCCCACACCAAAACAAAGTCGTTTCCGGGACTGGATGAAAGAACGGGAGGGAACGAAGGGTGACTAAACTACAAAGAAACAAAGTAGAACTACCTATTTCAAGTGTTTATAGCGCACTCAAAACAAATTCTTTGAAACAAGTATTCATTGAATCTGCCAAGCTTATCCGAGCAGATATAATAGAAACAACACAAACAAACCTTATCGAAACCTTAACTGAACTAACAAAAGATATACCATCAGAAAAAGTACTTTCTTCTATAGAAAGAGGAAACCCAGATTTAGATGAATGGCTCCAAGCCAATACAACACCTTGGAACCCAGCACTCGGCTCCCAAAATATCCAAAATGCAGAACAAGCAACAATCGGACTCTCCTATTGTGATCATGCATTAGCTGAATCCGGCACAGTCGTCCTGCTTAACGAACATAACAAAGGAAGATCTGTCAGCCTATTACCGGAAATCCATATCGTACTAATCCCAACAAATTCTATTATTCCAAGATTACAGGAAAGCATGAGATCCTTAAGTGAACGTATTAAACAAGGAGAACCTTTTCCGACCTGTATTAATTATATTACCGGTCCAAGCAACTCGGCTGATATCGAAAGTTATTTAGTAGTAGGAGTTCATGGACCAATACAAACTATATACGTTCTAATTGATAAAGATATCTAAATAAATAGATTTTTAACAACGAGATTACCATCATTGGATTCTGTAACCTAACTTTAATGGGCAAAAATGTTTAAACAATTCTACTGTAGTTCCTTCTATTCAACACTCGATACTTTTCTACTAATGAAAAGGTGGATAAAAACATGCTGAGATAAAAACATGCTGAGATAAAATCATGCTAAATAGCTAAAGGAATATATCAAATGGTGCTGGCATGTGTATCTGATTTTATCATTACCGGTGGAGGAGTCATGAACCAAACCCATCTTTTACCGAAAATATAACGAAACATATTAAAAATTTCAATAATTCCACACATTATCTAGCACTTGCAAACTTAGAGAAGACAATCACAGCGCTAGCGTTAGTAGGTAATGCCAGTTTAATAGGAGGACTAATATTTGCAAGACAAATAAAAAAGAGGCTTTGATCATTAGATCAAAGCCCCGATAAAATAAGAAAAGAAGCATCCGATGTTCAGATGCTTCTTTTCTTGAGCGATAAAACGAAGGAAGTAGAAGGCTGCACACTAATGAATGTACAAACAAGTTTACGGCGTTACACATCTATAAGTAACCTTCTATACAGTACATCATAACACATATTAAATAAAATGCACGCAATAAATTCAATAAAACTAAAAAAAATTTAAAAGTTTTTAATGTGAATATACTTTGATAAAAGAAAGGAAATCTATTAACCTAAAAAATAGTAAAAATTATTCAGAAAAAAAACTAGCGTTATTGGATACATTACTGTAATATGGAATATGTAATAGTGTCCTTGGTGCTTCCAAAATGTCATCTTCGAAAAAAACTGGAAATCTTTTAGGATTTTTAGTTGATTTTAGCATATGAGTTTTGTATACTCATATATTAGTTAGGGTGACGATATTGGACGCGATCAGCGACCGGCATTACACACTACAAAAAATTGCACCACACAAGCGAAGGGAGATCACAAGTTTATGAAGAAAAAAGCTATCAAAATTGCAGCTTCAACTGCAGTAGCAGCTTCAGCATTCGTTGCAGCAGCACCAGCACAACAAGCTGACGCAGCAACAAATGTAAACCAATTAGTAACAGACGCACAAAATGCAGGTACAGTATTAAAATGGGCTATCTCAGTAGAAGGTTCTGCTAACTACGTAACACGTCCATACGATCAATACAATGCTGCTAAAAAAGCAATCGCAGCAGCAGAAGCAGCAGCAAAAAAAGCTTCTGCATCTGAAAAATTAAGCATTGCAGCTAAACTTGTTGAACCAAAATTACAAGTTAAACGCGCACAAGCTTACATCGATGCAATCACTTCAAGTGAAAAAATTAAAGAATTAACAGCTGCTCTTGAGGCTGCTATCAAAACAAATGACATCGAGAAAGTTGAAGCGGCTTACCACACAGCAACTGCTGAGTACCGTAAACAAGCTAAACTTCTTGACCGTGTATATGGTCAGTCTACTCGTGACGGCATCCGTAACGCAGTTAAACCAGCTATTGAGAAATTAGTTGCTGACGTTAAAAATGACGTTACTGTTAGTATGTTAGCAAAAGCAGCAGCTGCTGACATCAAAGCTGGTAAATTAGTTGACGCTGCTAAAAAATTAGCTGATGCTCAAGCTATTCTTGATGCAAACGTTCTTAAATGGGAAACTTCATTACAAAAATCAGTAGATGATGTTGCAACATCATTACCTTTAACAGTACTTTCAGCTACTCGTGTAAATGATAATACAGTAGAAGTGAAATTAAACAAAGCTGTTACAGCTATCGAATCTTCAGAATTTACTTTTGATAATGGATTAGCAGTAACAAGTGCTTCTCTAGCTAAAGACGGTAAAACAGTAACATTATCAACTACTAAACAAGAAGCTGGAAAAACTTATACTTTAACTTATAAAGGTACTAAAGTTTCTTTCACAACTCCTGCTTCATCTGTTATTTCTAACGTTGCTGTAGATGGTTCAGCTGTAAGAAGTGAACTTGGGAAAAATGTTCCTTTAGTTGCAAGTTTCAAACAAACAAATGGTCAACCTTCACAATCAACAGTGAATGTTCTAGTACCTGCAAACTTAACTGCTGTTTCAATCCAAGGTACTACACCTTCTTCAGTAGGATCTGAAACTATCGACGGTGTAGCATACACTGTATATTCAGCAACTCCAAATACTAGTGGTCAAGTAAGTGTTGTAGTATCTGCTGGAAACGCAGCAACTACTCAAACTGGTAAAGTAGAATTCCGTAAAATGTTTAATGGTCAAGCTGAAGAATCTAAAAAGACTGGAACATTATACTTCTATGAAGTGCCTGCTTCAGCTTCATTAGTAGATGCTGAATTAACTTATGTTGATGCTGCAAATAACTATTTTGTTGCAAACAATAAAAAATACTTGATTAAAACTGGTGACACTTTATTTAATGAAAGTTCTCTACCATTAACTGTAGATAGCTTTAAAACTTTCTTAAATATTGGAGATAAAGTTACTGGCACATATAACAAAACAACTGCATCAGATCTACGTATTGTATTTAATAAAGTAGTATCTGACTTAGAATTCAGTGAAAAATTCTTTGTTACTGGCAAAGAAAATTCAACAGATTCATTCCGTACAGATGATGATACTATTGCTTTAGAAGGTTTAGGTAACGCTGGTTACGATCTTCATGTATACAAAATCGTTGGTACTTCACGTGTATTCTTAGGGAAAACAACTGTTTCATCTAATGGTACTTGGAGCTATGTAACAAACGTAGATCAAAATACTATTACTAAATTTGAAGCTGTTCAAAAACCAGTTGGCGTAGCAGTTGAAACAACTGATGTTGGTGAATTCTTAAATGTTACTGAAGGTGCTTTCTCTATTGGTGCTATTACTAATACAGCAACATCAAATGATTCAGTACTAATGGGAGATACTGTAGTATTCAATTCTAAACCTTTATTTAATGGGGTTGTAGATTCTACAAAAGTAGCTAACAATGCGACTATTACTGTAGTTGATGGAGACGGAACTAAAGCTACATTCACTAACAATACAAACTTAACTAAATTTACTGCTGGTACAACTGGATTTAATGTAACTTTCGGTTATGTTGAAGGTGCTGCTGGCGGAGATAATAAATTAAGTGGTGTATTAACTGTTATTGATGTTAAAGGTGT
The DNA here is from genome assembly GCF_038003165.1 of Psychrobacillus sp. FSL K6-2365. Taxonomy (NCBI): domain Bacteria; kingdom Bacillati; phylum Bacillota; class Bacilli; order Caryophanales; family Bacillaceae; genus Psychrobacillus; species Psychrobacillus sp. FSL K6-2365. The sequence continues at coordinate 844,773 of NZ_JBBOOO010000001.1, forward strand.
AACTAATGCATATGGCGTTAAATTTACTCCTGAAGCTGATGACAAAATTGTAAACTACTAATTTAATCATTAGTTTGAAAATAAGACCCTTTAGAGCTAGTTTCTAAAGGGTCTTTTTTTGTAATGTAAGGAAAAAATGTAGCTTAACTCTACGTTCATGCTATATTCTTTAAAAGGATACTACTTCAAAGGGTATTATATTACGAATATTTCATGCTAAGCAGAATCATCCATGTAAGTTATTATTGAATATGTAAATAAGGTTAAACGGGGTGTTTTGTACGTTTTTTCTTATTAGATGAGAAAGGATAGATAATGTACCTTATACATTGGATTTATGAGACTGGATTAAATAATTAGAACTGTTAATTTCCATTTCCTATGCACACCCACTACTTTTAACAATATAATGTGTTGTACTCAATGATATGATTACAATAATCTATATCTTAGTGAATAATAGGAATCAAAGTTAATATATAGTAATAAAAGGGCCAGTTGAATTTGAGTACTATTCAGTAATGAAAGAAGAAGAAAGTTAATATTCATTTATAGTAGTAAAAATTAAGAGAAATAGTAATTTTTACTTAAAAAGCAGTTGAAAAAGTTAACGATATAATCTTCTAGATTTTCTTTTATGCTTTGGATAACCTATTTTCTCTAGATATCTAAAAAACAACGAACCTGTACCTAAGAGTTGAATGTGTTGACAGACAGACAAACGCCATAAAATCACCCAAAAAATAATATTGATTGTAAAGAAGATCACAACCAATATCATTAAAAGTTTAGCATGGTATAGCAAAATATTTGTCTAAAACTCTTCAAAAACGATAAGGTTTTGACGATAAAGGACAGGACATCTCCTTTGACCAGTTTTTCTCATAAAATAAAAATTTCTGTAGAATTTAATTGTGGAAATGGAATATTAAATCTAATAAAAGAAGATAAAACAGGGCCGTAGATTCTCTGCACTTCTATGAATTCTGTCGAAACTAAACATATTATATGGTATAATTTTAAAGATATATGTCGTATTGAGGAGATATTGGAATAATGATTAATCAAAAAAATTTTTTTTCAAAAGAAAAACGGGATTATACTAATTACTTCATTGCTGGTTTTATATTGTTGATTGCAGCTACCCTAGTTTTCATACAAAATGAAGCTCAAAATCAAAATAACAAATTACAAAGAGACTTCTTATTGTACCAGGAAACAAATACATATCTTCAAAAAGGTGAGACAGAGCCAATCATAGAACCATTAAGTAAATTACATGAAACATACAATATGGATTTCAATATTTCTTATGGACTTGCCTTTTCATATTTAAATAACGGTAATTATGAAGCGGCACTACCTATGTATACTAAAAGTATGGATCTAAACCCATTTTTAGTTGAAAATGAAGATTTTATGTATCAATACGCCCTAGTATTATCATATAACGAACAATATGAAGATGCAATTACAGTAATTAATCAATTGCTGACACTTCCGATTGATGAGTCTTTTAAGGCAGAGGTAACCAAATTAAAAGATTCTTTAAGTAATAAGAAAGGATCGACAACATGAGCAAATTGAATGTAAGCAGAATATCAATTAAGAGAGATGAGCTAGAAGATAGAGCTTCTATAGAAAAAATTGATCGAATAATATTTTGGGCTTTTATAACTGCATTGGCACTAATTCCAATATTAATTGGTGCAAAAGCAAAATTGTTTGTTAGTCCATTAATTTCTGGTTCAGGAATTACGAGTACTGGTTATCAATTAGATTTCTTTACTTATTTTAAGCTTATTTTGTTATTAATAATATCAATAGCTACTTTAGTATTATTGCTTTATAAAATATATTTTTTAAATTACAAACTAAAACTAAACGTATTAACGTTTTCACTTGTTGCTTTTATTGTTGCTCTAACACTTTCTGTAGTTTTTGCAGAGTACAAGTCTATTGCCCTTTGGGGAATGTATAACCGCCATGATGGAGCTATTACATTTATCTCCTATATAGTTTTAATGATTGTTGCATTAAATATAACTTACCCAAAAAATGCATTAAATAAGTTGGTATACACCTTATACCCGTTTATTTGGATAAATATGTTTATAGCGATTCTTAATTTATATGGAATTAATATTTTGCAAAATTCAAGAATAGAAAAATTGTTTACTTTATTTTTAATGGATGGGATAACCCTTAGTGAGGGGGCAGTTTTAACAGGGACTCTGAATCAATGGAATTACATGAGTGGGTACTCGGCAGTTATGGCAACTATCTTTTTAACTTTAACTCTATTTCATGGTTCGGTTAAATCTAAAGTGGTTAATCTTCTTACTGCTTTAGCAGCATTTTTGACTATACTTGCTTCAATTTCAACAAGTGGATTTATCACTTTAATCATAATGATGTTACTAGTAATCATTATAATTTTTATGAAGAAAAACAAAAAGGAATCGATTATATGGCTAGGAATTTTTATCATTCTAACTACCATTTCAACAGGGGTTCTTGCAAAACAAAATCAAAAAGTATGGGACGAGTCATTAGGTTTCTTTATAAAAACTAATCCTTTTGTAGAACTTGAGGGAACTTTAGAAGATTTAAGTTTTAAAAATTACAAAGTTTCAGCTGCAGATGTTAAGTTAGAATTACCAACATTAACTGAAAGGTATTATTCTGCTGGGTCCGGACGAACGTATATTTGGTCAAACGTTTTAGAATTAATTAAAGAAAAGCCCATTTTAGGTTATGGCCTAGATACTTTGACATACCATTTTCCGCAGAATGATATTAACAAGAGGTCTGGAATATATGATGAAAATACTTTAATTGACAAGCCACATAACTTATATCTTGGAATTATGTATGGTACCGGATTATTTGGTTTAATTAGTTTCATACTAATACTTTCAACTTATACGCTCAAGCTATTGAAGAATGTAATAAAAAGCAAAGGTTCCCCTATAATATTGGCTTTCTTTTTGGGTTGGGGAGCATTTCTCATTCAAGCTATATTCAACGACACTGTAATTGGGGCAACAATTGTGCCATTATTAACAATATCAATTATATATGCAATAACAGATAGTAATTCCCACAAGGTAATATCTTAAACGAAAAAACGCTTGATTTATGTGACTCTCCTATATTTTAATTTATATTGCAATAAGCAAGGTCATTGGCTCAATAATCAGTTAAAGATTGTATTTTAAATACAAAAAAGTAGGAGGGAAATAATGGGGTATAGACAAAGAATTGCTGCATTTATAGTATTAGATTCCATCATTGTACTGACAGCTATTTTCTTTAGTTATTTTTTATTACATCCAACACTGACGGTTTATTCACTACCAACTTTAATACTAAGCGCAATTACGTTGCTTATTTCGCATCACATTGCGGCTTATTATTTCCATTTATATGATCGTATTTGGAGTGTTGCATCTGTAAGTGAATTGCTAACCATTGTGTGTTCAGTGACAATTTCTGTTGGTACTGCAAGTTTGATACAGTATGCAGTACAAAAAGACATATATTTCCGAGTAATGGCCGTTACGTGGATGATACATATTATTGCTATTGGAGGGTCTCGATTTACACTTCGAGTTTTTGGAGAGCAAAAAATGCAAAGCGGGCACCAACAAAAATATCGATCGATTATTGTCGGTGCAGGCCAAGCTGGAATAGTTCTAGCAAAACAGATGCGACAATCAATAAATTCGGATCTTATTCCTATAGCTTTTGTCGACGATGATCCAAATAAACAAAAACTTAAAATGTTAGATATTCCTGTTAGAGGAACTGTAGAGGATATTCCCGAGATAGTACAATCCCTTGCTATAGACCATATAATTATAGCAATTCCTTCTTTAACCAAAAAAGATATACAAGAAATTTTTGAACATTGTTCAAAAACAAAGGCGAAAGTAAGAATAATGCCAAGTATTGAAGCTGTGATGACTGGCAAACTTTCTGTAAGTGAAATGAGAGAAGTGAAGATTGAGGATTTACTTGGTCGTGAAGAGGTAGAGCTTGATATGAGAGCGATACGTGAAAAGCTTACTGGGAAAAAGATATTAGTAACAGGAGCTGGTGGATCGATAGGTTCCGAGATTTGCAGGCAAGTTGCTTGTTTTAATCCAAGTCAACTTATACTGCTTGGACATGGAGAAAACTCCATCTATCATATTGTTAACGAACTTCGACAAAATGTTTCAGAAGGAACTGAAGTTATTCCAATTATTGCTGATGTTCAAGATCGGGATAGAATATTTGAAGTTATTCAACAATACAAACCAGATGTGATATATCATGCAGCAGCACATAAACATGTTCCATTAATGGAAACTAATCCAATGGAAGCTGTTAAGAATAATGTATTTGGAACAAAGAATGTTGCAGAAGCAGCAGATACTTTCGAAGTTGGGCATTTTGTTTTAATTTCGACGGATAAAGCTGTCAATCCACCAAACGTGATGGGGGCTACAAAACGTTTTGCAGAAATGATTGTGCAAAACCTTGCTAAAGATAGTAAGACCAAATTTGCAGCGGTTCGTTTTGGGAATGTACTTGGATCTAGAGGAAGTGTAGTACCGTTATTTAAGAAACAAATAGCAGCTGGTGGTCCGGTTACCATTACAGACAAGCGAATGACCAGGTACTTTATGACTATCCCAGAAGCCTCTAGACTTGTTATTCAAGCTGGTACCCTAGCAAATGGTGGAGAGATTTTTGTATTAGATATGGGGGAACCTGTGAAAATTTATGATCTTGCTACTAATCTTATTAAACTTTCCGGATATTCAGTGGAGGATATTAAAATAATTGAGACAGGTATTAGAACCGGAGAGAAATTATATGAAGAGTTGATGAATGATAGCGAAAGGCAGAGCGAGGTTGTATTTCCTAAGATATATATTGGAAAGGCTACACCAATTACTAATCATGAGTTACTGTACCTACTGGAAAAAATTACAACACTATCACTGAACGAATTAAAAAAAACATTATTAGAAGTAGCAAATAAGAAGAATGTTGAGTTTGATAGTTCTAGAATGACTTATTAATGCTGGAAGAGATTTGTTGGTAAAAGGGTGAATTATTTGTACAAATATAATAAGAGAACAATTGATATATTACTTTCTGGGTTAGGGATAGTAGTTCTATCTCCTATATTTCTGCTAATAGCCTTATTAATAAAAACAGATTCGAAAGGAACTGTTTTTTTTAAACAAAAAAGAGTGGGAAAAAATAAGTCCCATTTCTACATTTTAAAGTTTAGAACGATGAAAATTGAAACACCTAGTGATACACCTACTCATTTACTAGGAGATGCAACATCTCATATAACTCAAATAGGAAGATTTTTAAGGAAATCAAGCTTAGATGAATTACCACAATTGATAAACATTTTTAAAGGTGATATGAGTATAGTAGGACCACGTCCAGCTCTTTGGAATCAGTATGATTTGATAGATGAAAGAGAAAAGTACAATGCAAATGAAGTTCATCCTGGGTTAACAGGTCTTGCACAGATAAGTGGAAGGGACGAATTACCAATTTCATTGAAAGCAAAACTCGATGGTGAATATGTACTAAAAAAAAGCTTGTACTTAGACTTAGTAATATTTACTAAAACTATCTTTAGTGTATTAAAATCAGATGGCGTAAAAGAAGGTAATTAGAAAAGAAGGTGATAATGAATGTTATATATAACGGGTATAACTGGCCATACAGGAGAGTGGTTGTTAAAACGTCTGATAAAGGAGAACTATCAAGGATTAATAAAATGTGTGGTCCGTAAAGACAGTGATACAACTTTAATTGATCAATCTGGGTTAAATATTGAAAAGTTGTATGGTGACTTAAATGATATTCATTTCTTAACGGATTCAATGAAAAATGTAGAAACTGTAATTCATATATCGTCAATTTTGTATTCACCTAAAGTACTAGAATCCGCAATAAAGAATAATGTTAATTGGGCTATTTTAGTACATACAACTGGACGTTATTCCAAATATAAAAGTGCTTCTGAAGAATATATTAAAATAGAAGATAGTTTGTTAGAAATGAAAGATAAAATAAATTTAACTGTTTTAAGACCAACAATGATTTATGGCTCTTCAGCAGATAGAAACATGATTAAATTAATAGATTTTTTATACCGTTTTAAATTCTTTCCTCTATTTGGAAAAGGAGAAAACTTGATGCAACCTGTCCATGCGAAAGACTTAGGTAATGCATATTATGATGTTTTAATGAATAAAGAAGCAACTATGAATCAAAATTATAATTTAGCGGGGAAAGAGCCTATAAGCTATAAAACTTTGATAAATATAGTATCTTCTAAACTACATAAGAAAACAGTTCTAATATCTATACCACTTGGGTTCTCAATTTTTTTAGCAAAAGTTTATAATAAAATTACTTCTAAAGCACTAATTTCCGAAGAACAAGTCCTGCGAATGCAGGAAGACAAAGCTTTTCCGTATGATAAGGCGACAAAAGATTTCGGATACAATCCAATAGATTATGAAAACGGAATAGATGAAGAAATAAAACTGTATTTAAAGAGTAAAGGGAAGGTGTAAATGAAGATTTTAATCGTCTGTCAGTATTTCTATCCAGAGCGTTTTCGAGTAAATGATATTAGTTTTGAATTAGTTAAACAGGGTCATGATGTTACAGTTCTAACGGGTCTTCCTAACTATCCTGATGGAGTTGTTAAAAAGGAGTATAAGGCAATACGCTATGAAGATATAAACGGTGTCAAAGTGTATCGGTCGTGGTTAATAGGAAGAGGGAAATCTAATAAGACACTCTTTTTAAATTATATTAGTTTTGCAATTTCATCATCTTTAAGAGTGTTAAAGCTAAATGGAGAATATGACAAGATTATCGTTTATCAATTATCTCCAGTATCTATGGCTATTCCTGGTATTATAGCTAAGAAAAAATTTAAGAAGTCTTTAATAATTTATGCTCATGATTTGTGGCCAGAAAGTATTGTGTCTGGTGGGATACAGACAAAAGGTATAGTCTATAAAATTGTTAAACGAATAAGTAAAGCAATCTATAATCAAGCAGATGAAATATGGTTAAGTTCAAAAATGTTTGAAAACTATTTCAATGATTATTTAAAAATTGATAAACCAATGAAGCATTTGCCAGTCTATGCTGAAGACTTATTCGGAACAATTCCTCCAAGGGAAAATGATGGAAATACTAATCTTCTCTTTGCAGGTAACATTGGTGAGATGCAAAGTGTAGAAACTATTCTTTTTGCAGCGAATGAATTAAAACATAGAAATGATATTTTCTTTCACATTGTAGGAGATGGTTCTTCAAAAACGAAGTGCGAAAATATAAAAAGAAATTTAGAATTAAATAACGTAGTATTTTTTGGAAGTCATCCTATTGAAAGAATGCCATATTATTATGCAATGGCAGATGCATTCTTAATTACCCTAAAAAATAACAAATCAATCTCGTACACACTTCCTAATAAAGTACAGTCATATATGGCTGCAGGTAAGCCGATATTAGGTTCCATTAATGGAGAGACTGCACAGGTAATAGCAGATGCAAATTGTGGATTTACTGTGAATGCTGAAGATTATAAAAAACTAGCAAATGTTATAGAAAAGTTTACAAATATAAATAATAAAGATGAATTAAACCTGAATTCTAAGAAGTATTACGATGAAAATTATTCTAAAGAAAAATATTTCTGGAATTTATCTCAAATATTAAAAAGTTAAATGGAGATGTCTAAAATGTTCAAAAATAAAACCTTGCTAATAACCGGAGGAACTGGATCCTTTGGGAATGCTGTAATGGATAGGTTCTTAGATACAGATATTAAAGAAATTCGTATTTTTTCACGCGATGAGAAGAAACAAGATGATATGCGTAAGTTATATAATAATGAAAAATTAAAATTTTATATAGGTGATGTAAGAGATTTAGCTAGTGTTAAGTATGCAATGAATGAAGTAGACTATGTTTTTCATGCTGCCGCTCTCAAGCAGGTTCCATCATGTGAATTTTTTCCTATGGAGGCTGTTAAGACAAATGTAATTGGAACTGAAAATGTATTAAATGCTTCTATTGAATTTGGAGTGAAAAAAGTAATTTGCCTCTCAACAGATAAAGCGGCATATCCAATCAATGCTATGGGTATTTCAAAAGCCATGATGGAAAAGGTGGTTGTTGCTAAAGCCAAAACGGTTTCTCCCGAAAAAACCCTTATCTGTTGTACTAGATATGGTAATGTTATGGCTTCTCGGGGATCGGTAATTCCATTATTTGTGGAACAAATCAAATCAGGCAACCCTTTAACTGTCACTGATCCTAAAATGACTCGTTTTCTAATGAGTTTAGAAGAAGCAGTCGAATTAGTTATTTTTGCATTTCAACATGCTAATGCAGGTGACATTATGGTGCAAAAATCGCCAGCATCTACTATCGAGGACTTGGCAAAAGCAGTTAAAGAAATATTTAATGCAAATAATGAAATTAATATTATTGGAACGAGACATGGTGAAAAACTATTTGAAACATTACTAACCAAAGAAGAGTATATTATTGCTCAAGATTTTGAAAAATATTATCGAGTGAAAGCAGATAAACGCGATTTAAACTATGACAAATATTTTGTAGAGGGAAGTGAAAAACTTTCCGTTGGTGATGAATACAACTCACATAACACACAACGATTAAATCTTCAGCAAACCAAAGCTAAACTTCTCGAATTAAACTACATAAAGAACGAACTAGAGGTTTGGGGGAAATAAAATGAGAATAATGGTTTTAGGTGCAAATGGTATGGCTGGTCACACAATTTCACTATATTTTTTGGAAAAGGGTTATGAAGTGACTACCGTTACTCGCAAACCATTTAAAATTGGAAAAAATATATTATTGTCCGTGGAAAATATTAAAGATTTGACAGATCATATCAAGAGTGAAAATTATGACGCTATAATAAACTGTATTGGCATATTAAATACAAACGCTGAAAATAATCCGAGTAATGCTGTATTAATTAATAGCTATTTACCACATTTAATCAGCGACATTGTTAAAAACACTGAAACTAAAATGATACAAATGAGTACGGATTGCGTATTCTCAGGTGAAACTGGAGGCTATAATGAAAATTCACTCCCAGATGGAAGTACTTTCTATGATCGTACAAAAGCACTTGGAGAAGTAGTTAACGAAAAAGATTTAACATTTCGTAATTCGATTATAGGACCAGATATGAATAAAGATGGTATAGGATTATTTAATTGGTTTATGAGACAAGATGGTAGTAGTATTAAGGGATTTGATAAAGCTATGTGGAATGGTGTAACCACTCTAACGTTGGCAAAAGCTATGGAAAAATCAATTCAAGAGAATTTAATTGGTTTATACCATTTAGCGAGTGAACCGATTAGTAAGTACGAACTCTTAAAAATATTTAATGTAGTTTTTAAAAATGAAAAGCATAAAATTGTACCTTACTCTGATTTTGTTATAAATAAAACCTTAGTGAATACAAGAAGTGACTTTTGTTTTTCAATTCCTTCTCATCAGACGATGGTAGAGGAAATGTATAATTGGATCCAATTGCATAAAGAATATTATAAACACTATTTTACCAAAGGAGTATTAGATATTGAAAAAATTAAAAGTAATGACGATTGTGGGAACACGTCCAGAAATTATTCGGTTAAGTGAAACTATTAAAAAAATGGATAAATACTTTGATCATACTTTTGTACATACAGGACAAAACTGGGATTACACATTAAACCAAGTTTTTTTTGAAGATTTCCAGTTAAGGGAACCAGATTACTATTTGAATTCTGTTGGTAAAAATTTAGGTGAAACAATGGGGAATATAATAGCAAACTCTTATAAGCTTATGTTACATGAAAAACCAGAGGCCATATTAATATTGGGTGATACAAATTCTGCTTTATCTGCTATTTCTGCTAAGAGACTTAAGATACCAATTTTTCATATGGAAGCAGGTAACAGATGTTTTGATCAAAATTTACCCGAAGAAATTAATCGTAAGATTGTAGATCATATTGCAGATATAAATTTAGCCTATACAGAACACGCTCGACGGTATTTGATTTCTGAGGGGTATCGCAAAGAACATATTTATGTTACAGGTTCTCCTATGAAAGAAGTACTGACAAAATACGCAAAAGAAATTGAAGCTAGTAAAGTGCTAGAAAAATTAAAATTAGAAGAGGAATCGTACATACTAGTTTCAGCGCATCGTGAGGAGAATATTGACGAAGAAACAAACTTTTTATCATTAATGAATGCTATTAATGAAATAGCAGAACTTTATCAAATGCCTGTAATATATTCTACGCATCCACGTAGTGAAAAAATTATTGACAAAAGACAGTTTAAATTCCATCCATTAGTACAAAATTTAAAACCGTTTGGGTTTTTTGATTATATTAAGTTACAAAAAAACGCATACTGTGTTTTGTCGGATAGTGGAACAGTTCCGGAAGAAGCAGCTATTCTAAATTTTCCCGCTGTGTCATTACGCACATCTACAGAAAGACCTGAGGCTTTAGACAAAGGCGGAATAATACTAGGTGGAATTAAAAAGGAAGATGTCCTGCAAGCCGTAGAATTATGCCGAAGAATGTATGAAGATAAAGAGTTTGGAGTAAATGTACCAGATTATTTAGATGGAAATGTATCAGTGAAAGTGATAAAGATAATTCAAGGCTATACAAAGATTGTAAATAAAGTAATTTGGGGAAAGGGATGATTAAAAATTGAATATTATGGTTTTTAATGTCCCTGCAGAATCACTTGGTGCATTATCTATTCTAAATAATATTTATTCTGATGCGCTTGAAGATTCTAAAGAAGATTGTTGGTACTTTATTTTAGGTAAGCCTAGCTTACAAAATACTAGTAAAGTTAGGGTATTAAATTATCCGTGGATAAAAAAAAGCTGGTTCCATAGATTATATTTTGATATGTTAATAGCCCCACAGTTAGTGAAGAAGTATAAGATTGACAAAATCATTTCATATCAAAACAATATAATACCTCGAACTAACGTACCTCAAACCTTGTACATGCATAATTCTATTCCATTTTCTGATGTTAAATTCAAATTTTTAAAAGAGCCCAAGCTATGGGCATATCAAAACATAATATCTAGACTTATATTTAAATCGATGAAAAAAGCTGATTATATAATTGTACAAAGTAGTTGGATAAAAGAAGCAAGTATTACAAAATTAAAAATAAATAAAAATAAAATTTCAGTTGAACCACCTGAATTTAAAGAAAAAAATATCAGTTCTTTTGATGGCCATAAAAAATCTTATAGAACTTTTTTTTATCCGGCAGGTGCATTTAAATACAAAAATCATCAGATAATAATTGATGCTTGTAAATTAATAGAAAGAAATCAATTATTAAAATTTAAAATTATATTAACATTAACTGGTGATGAAAATAAATATTCATTAAATTTAAAAAAACAGGTAAAGAAATTTAATTTACCTATAGAATTTGTTGGAGAATTAACAAAAGAGCAAGTATTTTTATTATATACAAAAACTATTTTAATTTTCCCCTCATCTTTAGAAACTTTTGGATTACCATTATTAGAAGCTAGAGAACATGGAACTCCGGTAATTGCATCAAAAAAGCCTTTTTGTGAGGAGATATTAGCGAAATACGACAAAAAAAAATTATTTAAAAGTGATGATGCAAGGGAACTAAGCAGAATTATTAAAGAAGTAATAGATAGATATAAAATCTAGATGAGTTTTTATACAGCACTACTATAAAAAGAACATTTGTACATTTGTATCTGGTATTAGAGGAATTTGTAATAAAATAATGGGAAGGGTTAGTTTTTTTGTTATCAATATCACTATAAATTTGTGAAACAAAAAAATTATATTTGGATAGGATACTGCATGAAGAAGAATTTGGTTTATACGCTCTCCTCTCAAGGAGTATCTATAATTTTAGGAATATTAAAGGTATTAATTCTTCCATTTATATTAGGTATAGAAGAGTTTGGTTACTGGCAAGTATACTTATTATACGTTGGCTATCTTGGTATACTATCATTTGGATTCAATGATGGAATTATGTTAAAGTATGGAAGTTTGAATAATAATCAACTTCCTAAACCGTTATTAAGAAGCAGTATTCAAATTTTCTTTTTTTTTCAATTATTTATAGGTAGTTTAATAGGAGTTATTTTTTTGTTGGAAACAAATCCCAATAAATTGTTTGCTTTTTTCTTTGTCGCAATAAATATTCCGATTGTGGGATTAACAGGTGTATTAAATTATATTTTACAAAGTACAAATCAATTAAAAAAATTTAGTATACTCTTTATTATAGATAAGGTAATTGTCATTATAGCTATATTAATAATGTGGAAATTAAATGTTGGAAATTTTCAAATGATAATTCTATTTGATACTGTATCTAAAGCAATAGCTCTTTTTATAATGATGTATTATTGTAGAGACCTTTTTAAAGGGAAAAAAGTAAAGTTTAATGAAGGATATTTAGAGTTTAAACAAAGTATCTTAGTAGGAATAAAAGTAATGGTATCAAATTTTTTAAGTATGCTTATTTTAGGATACAGCATGTTTTTAATTGAAAGATCTAGGGGTATTGAGGAATTTTCAGTATACTCCTTTAGTATAACTACGACAAATTTAATATTAGTGTTTTCTACTGCATTAGGAACTGTTATATTCCCTTTTATTAGTAGAAGAAGTGAAGATTTAAATAAAGAAATTTTTTCAATAATTTCAAAATTAAGTTCATTCGCAATTATTTTCCTGTATATTATTTATTTTCCAATACGATTTATTATAGAAACCTTTCTAATTGAATTTCAAGCTGCTTTAACTTACTTGCCATTTATTTATTTATTTATTTTTAGTCAATCCAAAATGCAACTTCTAATAAATCCATATTATAAAAGATTAAGAGAAGAAACTGAAATGCTCTATGCTAATTTAAAAGTTTTCATAGTTAGTTTTCTATTAGTATCTGTAACTTTTATTATATATAAATCTATTTTAATAGTAGTAGTTTGTATAGCATTATCAATGTTCTTAAGATTAATTTTATCTGAATTATATCTGAAAAAAAAATTAGATATTCAAAAAAATATATTTTCCTTGTTTGATATTATTTCAATACTTGTTTTTTTGATTTGTGCAAGTCAACCAGATGTGTATATAGGTTTTTTATTATATATGTTATTCTTAACGATTTTAATAATATATAAAAAAGAAAGGATTATATCATTATATAAACAGGTGACTAATAGTTGAAGAAAAATTTACTTTTCATAACAGGGGAATATTTCCCTACACATTCGGCAGTAAGTAACTGTGTTGAGAACGTTGTATTAGAACTTGAAAACGAATTTAATGTTATTGTATTATGTCTAACTATAGATGGAGAGACAAGTACTGAAACATATAATAATCACATAGTTATCAGGTTGAAGGCGTCTTTTCTTAAAAATGAAAATATTTTTATGAAGGTAGTAAGAAACTTTAAAAGATTATTTTCTCGTTTTTCTTTAGAAAATAAGATTATAAAAATATTTTATAATGAGTTTGTGAATAATGAAAGTTTACAAAATATTGATGTAATTATTCCAGCAGCGATGCCCTACGAAACGATTGTAGCTGCTTTACGCTATAAACAGATTATTAATGACAAATGTACTGTCATACCATATATTTTTGACCAATTTTCAGAAAATGATAATTTTAATAGAATAAAGATAATTAAGAAAATCAAATACAAATACCATCTAGAATTAGAAAAAGAAATAGCTCAGAGTTCAAACTATTTAATGATGATGAATTCTATTTATGATCACTATGTAAAGTATTTTGGAAGTTACTTAGAAAAATATATTTCTTTAGAACATCCCCTTTTATTAAAAAACATAAATAATTTTGATAACATTGAGTTTTTTAATGATAGGAAAATTCAAGTGTCATATGTTGGTGGACTATATAAAAACTATGTAGTTCCTACCTATTTATTAAAAGTATTTGAAAAAGTAGTGCAGATGAATAATGAAGTTTGTATGAATTTTTTTGTTTTTGGTAATGGAGCTAAAGAGATAGATATATATTCTAGAAGATATCCTGAAAATATTATAAATCATGGTAAAAAGAATAAAGATGAGGTTGAAGGAATTAGAAGAAATAGTAATATATTAATAAGTATTTCCGAAAATAAAGGAATACAAATGTCTAGTAAAATTTTTGAATATATGTCAGCGGGAAAGCCTATAATACATTTTTATAAAGTGGAAAAGGATATTAATTTAAAAATATTAAAAAAGTATCCTAACTGCTTATTAGTTAGAGAAGATGAAAAACTACTAGAGGATAATAAAGTAGCAATAAATGATTTTGTAACTAGAAATTCAAACATGGTATTGGAGTTTGAACAAGTATCGCATATATTTAAAGAGGCATTACCATCGAGTACAGCGGAAGTTATTAAACAAATTATTATAGATACAAAGAAAGTTGAATAATTTTAAGGTGAAGAAGTACTCACGGATTTTTAATGAGATCTAACAAGGTAGATATCAACTGTCAAATAATTGTGGCATTTTTTGCATCACGTTTGTGCTATCTAGAATCCTTGAGTTAAAACGAATTTTTTAGGAGGAAATTATGCTTAGTCTAGCATTAGATAAAAAGCGAAATCAAATTGTCAATTTCGATTTAAAAAATATTAATGTATTTTTACTTCTTGCGATACCATTAATGACTTTAATTTATTCCAATATTTATGTTATTTTATCTTTATATCTTTTATCTTTTTCTATTTTTATTATAGATAGTATGAAAAAAAAACGTTTTATAGTGAATAAAATAGTAATATTGTATGGACTTTTATTAATTGTCCTCCTGTTGCCTTTAATTAATTTCGATATTGAAAGTTTTTGGGGTAATTACTTTAGTTTTATTCTTTCCGTTTTAATTTATTTAATATTTATTAATTTAGAAGTAAACAATATAGAACATAAGATTTTACTCTTTATAAGATTGAGCATATTAGTTTTATGTGGAAAACTATTATACACAGTTTTTATGGTTGTATCTAATGGAACAGAAGCAATTATGTATAAAGCACAAATTCAAATTGCACTAGGGAATAGTAATGGATTAGGATTTTTCTTATTAATATTTTTCTTTATATTGTATAATTCTGGGAAGAGAAATGGCTTTATCGATAACTCGCTGTTAATCTTATTAATTTTATCTATAGTGAGTCTTCAATCTCGCTCAACAATGCTAGCTTTTATTATAGTTTTGGCTATTCATTTATTCGAAAAAGATTTTAAAAGAATCTTAATGGTAGGTATATCATTCTGTCTGGCAGTAGTTTTTTTTCAAAGTATTTATACAGATTCCCAAGGTCAAATGATTACAGGATATTATTCAGATGTTCCGAAGATAGAGAGTCCTAGCAAATTATCTGAAGGGAGTATGTCAGAGGATGAAACTGAAACTTTAACTCCAACGCTGGGAGATAACAGTCTTTATCAAAAACTTGATGATATTTCTAGCAAAAGATTAACACTATATAGTGAAGTTATCGATGAGTTTAAAAAAAGTCCAATAATTGGTGTTGGAATTGGGAATATATTTATTGATTTTATGGGTTCTTATATGCCTGTAAGGGCACATAATATATTTTTAGAAATACTTACTACTTCAGGAATTTTAGGTTTTTTTATTTTCTTTTCAATATTATTTTTAGTATTAAAGTTTTTATTTGAAAATAAAAAAGATAACTTCTATATTTGTGGTGTTTTTTACGGTTTAATTGCCATATTAGTTCAAGGAATGTTAGAGCCAAATATTTTTGATTATAAAGTGGACATTTTTTTATGGACATTTATAGGAGCCAGTTTCCTTATTAGCGAGAATTCGATATTAAATAATTCAGAAAAAATTAAAGGAAATAGTAGTTTCATAAAAGATATCAATATTAAAAGGAAATTACAGGAAAAGTGAAAAAGTAGCATAATGGAAGAACTTTTTGTTCCGATAATAGGAACTTGCGACTCCGATTAATTATAAAACCTTTATTACAATATGCTTTCTACTTACCAATATAGTAAAACTTAAAGCTCTTTAATCGAAAAGTCGATTGAGGGGCTCTTTATTTGCATACATTATTCAACATATGTTATCACCATCCATGAAACCTTCTACATCAATACACATACGAATAAATATTGGTGTAAATTGGTATAATAGCTAAGTAATTTACAGGAATAAAAAGGAATAGAGATTGTATGTATAACCATTTAAGTAAATACGTATAGTAATAAATTAGAAAATAAATGAAAGTTGTGGATCTACGTCAAGATTCTGGACACAAAAAGATTAAGTTTTTTCTGCACAACCACCATTCATGGAGTTTTCCACATCCCAAGTAGATCGTCAAAGTGAAAAGAGTCTTTGACAATCTACTTGGGATGTGGAGAGATTAACCAATGGATGTTGTGCCTGAAAAATGTGGAGGGGGATTGGCTTTTACCCTTAAGACTCAGGCTGCTGCGCGTCACATTATTTCATACGTCTCTGGCGTTACAAAGCCGATGCTTCCATGAATTCGTTTACGATTATACCAGCCTTCTATATATTGAAATAGGGAGATTCTCGCATTCTCAAAATCTTCATATCGTTCCCGATAGACCTCTTCTTTTTTGAGTGTGGCATGAAAAGACTCGATGCATGCATTGTCATAAGGGCATCCTTTACAACTGAATGATGCAATCATTTCATATTTTTTTAACTGTTCTTGAAATGCCTCACTTGTATATTGGGTACCTAGATCCGTATGGATGATCAATCCCGGTGAAGGATTTTGGGAATCGACGGCACTAATTAAAGCATCCAACACGATTTCTGTGGTCATCCTACGGGAAAACTTGTAGCCTACTATTTTCTTTGAATGCAAATCGAGGACAGACGCTAAATAACACCAGCCATCTCGAAGCGTATGGATATACATGATATCTGCAAGCCATTTTTCATTGATTGTGGTTGTTGTAAAATCTTGCTTCAACAGATTTTCTCGTTCTTCCACTGGTGTCTGTGTGCTTGCTGGACGGTATTTCTTCACAATGTTTGACTGGATGCCTGCTTGTTTCATCAGACGTTGGACTCTTTTTATACTGCAAGAATAGCCTTCTTTTAAAAGTACTCGATGTATTTTTGTGCCATAGATACCTTTGCTTCCTTTATGAATGCCTATTATACGATCCAATATTCAGTGGAACCGAGAACACACATGGGCTAAATCACATGGAGATTTCGGCACAAGTAAAGGACCAGGAACCGATATCCACCATCTTAGACCTACAGATGTACAAGTGAATAGTTCAAGAGGAAATTTAGACTTTGATAACGGTGGCAGTCCGATAAATAATTTTGACGAATGTAAACGAGCTTCTAACTCATTTGAGCCACCAAATCGTGTCAAAGGTGATGTAGCACGAATCCTTTTTTACATGGCAACACGTTATGAACAAGGCGATAAAGTAGATTTAGAACTAAACGAAAAGCTAGGTAATGGAAGTGCAGCATATCACGGAAAGCTATCAACCCTACTAAAATGGCATGAGCAAGACCCAGTAGATGAATTCGAACGCAATCGCAATAACGTCATTCAAAAATGGCAAGGAAACCGCAACCCGTTCATTGATCATCCAGAATGGGCAAACCTGATCTGGAAATAATAAAGTACATGAAAGTAAAGCTTTTTACTAATGTTTTTGGGGAGAGGCTAATAAAACAACACTACTCGAAAATAATAGGTCATATCTTAAAGTCATAACAATAAAAGCCGTAAAAGATTGGCTCTTTTCACGGCTTTATTCATTGTTATAAAGTTTGGGGAATCATTTCAATTTTCCAGGAACTGAAATCTGGACTCTCTTTCATAAAAACTTCTTTAGAGAAAGACAAGCTAATTGGACGTGCTTGTTTAGAGGCAATTTCGAATTGTCCGATTGGGAATCCTAGTTTACACACCATGTCACCCGCTGCATCAAATAGTTGAATAGGTAGATTTTCAATGGTTAATGTTTCAGAGAACGCATTGCGAATGATGATATAAATATTGACAGCTTCATCTGACTCATGGAAATGGAATCCAACAACCGAAATTTCATTCTCCTTAATAGGTTCTAGAGAAGATACTAGTGAGTGTACATATCCTTGTTGATCTTCATTAAGTCCATTCTTCCAATTATCATCTAAGAGTAATTCGAAGTCTTTTACAACTTTCTCGTAATACTCAAATGCCATTTCAAAGTCCATTTCGTTTAATATTTCATCATAAGGCACTAGTAAATCTTCCGGATCGAATAGGAAATTCCACGGTCTTGCAGTACATGCTTCTAACTCGCCAAACAATTCCATGTCAAATTGTTTCTTTGCTAGTTCTTTACCTTCTTTATCTTTCACAACTAAAACCACTTGTTCAAGACGTAACTTTTTAGGTAAAGAATGTCTAATTATGGCTGTTACGACAACACCTAAATCCACAGTATATAATTTTACTCCATGGATATGTAGTTGATTTGCTTCTAAATTTCTTAATTGTTGATGGAAGTACTGGAAAATATACTTCTCAGCTGCGGGTATTTCCCAGTCTGTAGAAAAATCGATTTCTGTTTTATATGTTTTAGGAGAATTTGTCATATTTTTTAGTTCCTTTCTGCTATACGTGATTAACTATAAGTATAACACAATGTTACTAGCTGATAGAAAGACTACTATCCTACTATCACTTCCAATATTAAGAAATAAGTTTGATTAAACTTACATGATACAATCATATAGATTATTCCGATGTATAAACAATCTTAGTATGGAGGCAAATTAGTATGAGGAAAAAATCGTTGCAACTTGTAATAGTAATTACTACTATTATTTCTATTATTGCCGCCCCACAAGTAAGTGCATCAACAAACATAAAACAATTAATTATAGATGCACAAAATGCAGGCACTATATTAAAATGGACAATTTCCAAAGAAGGATCTGCAGATTTTAAAACTCGACCATATGAGCAATATAATAACACTAAAGAAACTATTGCAGCTGCTGAAAAGGCTGCTATCAAGTTTTCTAAATCTGAACAACTCAATGCTCAAGCTAAATTAGTGGAGCCGAAAATTCATGTGAAACGTGCACAAGCTTACATAGATGCTATAACCTCTGGTGAGAAAATTACGAAGTTAACAAGTAATTTGCAAGTTGCGATAGATTCAGCAAATCTTAATAGTGTAGAAGCTGCATACCATATAGCAACAGCTGAATACAGAAAACAAGTAAAATTATTAGATAGAGTATATGGGCAAACTACTAGAGATGGTATTCGTAATCAAGTCAAACCAACCATGGAAAAACTAATTCAAGATGTCAAAAACGATGTGACGGTTAAAATGTATCTCGACCAAGCGAGTGAATTTATTAAAGACAATAAATTGTTAGAAGCTTCCTTAGAATTAGACAAAGCCAACTCTTACATAGCTAACAAAAGTACGAATTTTACTTTTAGAACATTCCTAACGAAAGCCTATGATGAAACATTAAGATCTTTACCTTTACAACCTTTGTTCATAACATCTGATGGTAAAAATAACGTAACAGTTAATTTCTCTAAAGCCTACCATATACCATTAGAAGGTTTAGTGGCAGGTCAATTTAAAGTTTCAGGAGAAACTGTTCAATCAGCTCAATTATCCAAGGACAAAAAATCCGTAATATTAAATACATCTGACTTAGACGCTAATAAAAGTTACACGGTAAGTTGGAAACAAAACCAATTGAACTTTATGACAGAGGCTGTTCCTGATACAACAGGTATTGCATTATCTGATAAGGAAAATACATATCTGGAAACGACTAATTCCAAAGTATATACAGCTAAGCTAACTAATTTTGATGGTAGTACTTATACTGGGGGAGTTAAAGTTAGCTTGGGAGAAGCAAATGAAAAGACAGCATCTAACTCTACCTCAGCAGTAATTACTTCTATAAACGGTCAAAGTGTAGATAGTGGTCAAGAGACGATTGGCTTTGCAGATCAAAATGGAAATCTAGTAATTATAATAGCAGCTGCGTATGGATTTAGTGCCGAAACTCCATCAGTCACATATGTCCAACCAACAATAGAAAAAATAGATGGAAATAATAGTATCAAAGAAGCAGGAATTACACATTTTTATCAGCTTCAAAATGTCGAAGGTCCTTATATGTTGACTATTGATAGTGAAGTGATCACTACTGAAGATAATTACATTTTTACTGGCGACCATAAATATAAATGGGATGCTAATGATCTATTCTTTATCTATGGGGAACTAGTTTCACAAGAAGTTTTCGAAAAGGCTCTATCTAAAGGGGATAAATTAGAAGTTAGTTATGAAACACGGATAGATAACCATTCTACTTGGAACATTCAAGTAGATGTTACTGAAGATGCTGAAGTAGTATTCCAAAATCCTGTAACTTCACCTTTAACATTTGATGGGTACTCCTACGATATAAGCGGTACAGCACAACCCGGCAATCGAGTAAAAGTTTATAGAAATGACATACTAGTAGGAACAACAATTGTTGATAATAAAGGATATTGGACACTTGGGTCTGTAAGCTTACTACAAGAAGTAGCTAATTCATTTCTTGCTTATCAATACACTCCCGGCAAAGATGGTATAAACGGGGAAGGGGCAGTGAACGAAAACAACCCTGCTACAACAACAATTAACGAAGGTGCATTTGCTTCAACTCAAATAGATTTAAATGATAAGGGTTCTGATGGTTTATCTATTTTGGACACATTAGAATTTACATTCCATAATCCTTCTTATGATCATGAATTTAAAAAAGGGCTATCCGGTACCATTACATTAAATGATGGTTTTGGAAAAAATGCGGTAGTGAAGATTAAGTATATAGATGAAGATACTCTTCAAATCGTTGAATTCGTTTCTACAGACATTGGATTCAATCACAAAGCTTCATTATTCGTGATTACCAAGACTAATGGAATTGTGAACCAGGACCAGCTTACATTAAGCATTTCAGGAAATGGAGCAACTTCCTTTGTGGAAAATAATTCAATAAACTAATTAAAATTCCCTTCTAACTTAGGCTAGAAGGGAATTTTATGTTCATTTTCCCTGTGTAAGATACAATTCTGAATTGTATCTTACACAGGGACTTTTTGTGAACACATGTTATTATCCCTGTGTAGCACACAATTAAAACACCTTCAATTGGAGGCACATGCTAATCATGTGCATTTATCGAAAGTGTTTTGAATGCTTATGGTCCCTGTGTAATAAACAAGAAACAAATTAGAACAGTTTTTGAATACAGGAACTGACCTAATATTTAAAACAAATGGTTAATATTATTAAAATACTCAATCATTTTAGAATTCCCAACAATAGTGACGAAAAGTATCATTAAAACTGTAAAAGTAGCAATATAGAGAACAAATCCGTAGAGGGGGTCAACACCAGAAGGTTTTTTTGTAAGCAAAAAACTAATTATATAGAGGGGCAGTATAAAAAGACTAAAAACTAGGCTTATAGTTAAAACGGCATTTCCATAACTAAATGATTTTACAAGCATTAGAAATATGGAAACAGTTACTAAGACAATGGGTGCAGACAATTGTCCCCCATAAAAACTGATAATTACTTTAAATGAATACTGTGGACCAAAAAAACTGCTAATGAGAAAAGAAGAAAATATCACAAGTCCTATGATAAAGAATGTGAGTAAAAAAGATTCCATAAAAAAGGATAAAAAGCTTGGTGAATCGCTCCAATTCAAATTATTTGAAAATAAAAACAGAGATATAGTAACAAGTGCAGTAAATAAAATAATACTTACAAGACTACTTGTAAACTCACTTTCTCCTTGATTGTATGCATGAGAAGGTTTTTTTAGTTGTTGAATAAAATATGAGCTATATATTTTAGTTTTTCTTTTAATATTTTCTACATGGACATTTGGTTTTACAGATGTTGTTCTGGAAGCAACACTGTCGACATTCAAAAGAAGTTCCTCCAATTTAGTTCCACATAAACTGCAAAACTTCCCAGTAACCTGTTCGTGACCACAGTTTATACAATTCAGTGATTTTCCTCCTTTGATACTTATTTCTAGCGAGTTCTTCTCTCTGATTATATGAATCTAATAAATTTTTTATTCGTAACAATCATCTATTATCAGTAGAATGTGGGTGCAGATGAGGTTGAACCTTGCTTGGGGAAAGCGTCCGCTTGAAGCAGAAATCAGTGTTGTTCGAGTTTCACTATTTAATCTCATCTTTAAAAATAAATTCTATATTCATAAATTTCTCCTGTATTAAATAGGATAAGCGAACAGCTAAAGAATATAGGAGGGAACTTATGAGAAAGAATAGAGTACAGAAGACCGTAGTAGCTTCAGTTCTTGCAATGTCGTTATTAACTTCTACTAGTGTCGGTTTGGCTAATAATTCTTTGCAAGACTTAGTTGATCAGGCAAGGAAAGATATGAAGGAAGCATCTTATGCTTATGTAGTACCATCTCAAAATGGAAAACTTGCTACAAGTGTAGAATTGTATCCAACATTGAATTTGGCAAAATTAAACTATCAAAAAGCAAGAAGTGCTCTTTTAAAATCAAATGTTAAAAATAAGGGGACTTTACTCAAAGAACTAGATGATTTATATAATGAACGTATTACAAAAGGAATAGTGCCATATATTGATGCCTATAATTATGCGGACAAGTATTTAACACCTATTTTGGAAGATATCAAGAAAGCTGAGGTAGAAAGAGATTGGGTTAAAATTGAAAAGTTGTATCACCAATTATCTGTCCAATTAAAAAGTAGAACTGCCATTTTATATCGTTTTACAGGTAAAGCTGCTAGGGATTTATTGTTAAAGCAATACAAGGATCCTGCTAACTTAAAGCGTGATCAATTAATGGTTGCGGTAACTGTTTATATGAAAGTAAGGGAAGCAGACACACTAATAGCAGAAGGAAAAATAGAAGATGCAAGAAGAGTACTAGAATCTATTAAACAGTTACTTTATAGATTGCCGACTACGAATAATTTGCCGATGATCAAAGAACTTTTAGTGCAAATAGAAACAGTAAGTAAAAAAGCGGGAGTTATCATAATTACCACGCCAACTATTCCTCCAACAACAGGTGGTGGAAATAACGGAGGTGGAAACGGTGGTGGAGGAAATAATGGAGGAGGAAATTCAGGGGCAAACTTCAACTTATCCATTATGCATACAAATGACACACATGCTCAATTAGATAATGTGGCCAAACGTGTTACAGCTGTAAAGGAATATAGGAAAGCAAATCCAAATGCATTATTAGTGGATGCTGGAGATGTCTTCTCAGGAACATTGTATTTCAATGAATTCAAGGGACAAGCAGATGTTGAATTCATGAATATGATGAAATATGATCTGATGACTTTTGGTAATCATGAGTTCGATTTGGGCTCGAGTGCTGAAGGACATAAAGCACTAGCAGAATTTGTGAAGAAAGCTAATTTTCCATTTGTAGGTGCGAATACTGATTTTTCACAGGACGAGCATTTAAAAGGATTATTTAATGTAAAAATACAAAATAACCCGAAAAATAGTCAAATTTATAGCGGTATTATTAAAGTGGTAAATGGACAGAAAATAGGATTGTTTGGATTAACGACTGCTGAAACAAAGGATATTTCAAGCCCAGGCAAAGTGAGTTTTACAGATTATGTGAAAGCTGCTCAACAAATGGTTAACGAGTTCGAAAAGCAAGGAGTGAACAAAGTAATTGCTGTAACACATCTTGGTTATGATGATAACCCTGCTTATGACAACGACTTGCAGTTAGCCGCAAAAGTAGCGGGTATTGACGTAATTGTTGGAGGTCATAGTCATACCAAATTAGATAAACCAGTTGTGGTAGATAAGGATTTAGTAGGAAAAGCAAAAGATCCGACGGTTATTGTACAAGCTTATCAATATAGTGAGTTTTTAGGAACATTAAATGTCGAGTTCGACAAAAGCGGAAAAGTAATAAAACACGCTGGTCAATTAATTAGCGTTAACGACCAAGCTGAGGATGGTAAGGCAAAAGAGCTGTTAGAAAAGTATTCATCTAAAATTAGTGCATTAAAAAATGAACTGACTGGAGCAATCGCAGTAAATGCTTTAGATAATCCACGTTCTAGTACTGGTGGTTTAAGTGTTCGAAGCAACGAAACTGCCCTTGGGAATCTCATTGCGGACGGCATGCTGAAAAAAGCAAGAGAATACAACAAAGATGTGATTATGGCTTTCCAAAATGGCGGGGGTATTCGAGCTGCTATAAATCAAGGACCTATTACAGTTGGTGAAGTGATCACCGTCCTGCCTTTTGGAAATACATTAGCAACGATGAAACTTACAGGTGCAGAGATAAAAGCAACATTTGAAGTCAGCTTGAAAGAATTTCCGAAAGAAAACGGAGGATTCCTACATGTATCTGGAGCTAAAGTTCAATTTGATTCTTCCAAACCAGTTGGACAACGTGTAGTTTCAGTTGTTTATAAAAATGCAGAAAATAATTATGTTGATATAAAAGATAACGAACTTTACACAATAGCAACAAATGCTTTCACTGCTAAAGGTGGAGATGGTTATAATGTATCGGCTAAAGCGTATGGAGAAGGTAGAATGACAGATTTAGGTCTCTCTGACTGGGAAAATTTACGTGAACATATTGCCAGTTTAGTAAATGTTAATCCGAAAGTAGAAGGCAGAATAGTAGATGTAGCTGATCAAGAGCCTGATACTGAATTCCCTGGTGGAGCAGTGGATGCAAAAGACTTCTCTGGCACACCTGATGCACCAAAAGTATACAATGGCGACGTGACAGTTTCAGTTACAGATGTAACCTTCCTTGGGAATGCCATTATAAAAGGTGACCTTATCTTCACAGGTAATCTAAGTGGAAATATTTCTTTTTCCGATATTAGAGTAGAAGGGGATGCACTCTTTTCTGGATTAGGCGGGAAAACCGTGAACTTTGATGGATTAATAGTAAAAGGTGAAATGATTCTTTGATGTTAATAGTTGAGGTAATTATCAAAAACAGAAATATGATAGGAGCCAAATAATGAGACAGAATAAGATGAAAACCATAAATATCGGGTTAATATTTCTTTTGATGATCAGTTTAGTTACTCCTTTTAATGCACAAACAGTACAAGCCGCAGAAGTATTAACAGTAGAAGAGGCACTTGCTCAATTTGATGTTAATGGAAAGAAAAACCTTTCAGTCGTAGGGTATATTGTTGGTCATGTGAAAAACGAAACATCTGTGACGCCGACTGCTTCTGATGACAATAATTTTGCGATTGCGAGCTCTGCAAATGAAACTGATATAACCAAAATGCTTTATGTTCAATTAACCACTTCTTATCGAGGAGAATTTGGACTTAAATCGATACCTGGAAATATTGGGAAAGAAGTAAAGATTTCTGGGTCTCTAGAAAAATATTTTGGCAATCATGCAGGTTTAAAAACACCAACTGCAATTTCTTTTGTGGATGGTGGTGGGGAGCCCCCTGTTGAAAACAAAGTCGAAGCTGTAACGGTATCAACTCCTTCTTCAAGTGTTCCGAAAGATACTGAGATAGTATTATCAACAAAAACAGAAGGAGCTTCAATTTACTACACGACAGATAGATCTGATCCAACCAGTTCAAGTACAAAATATGAAGCTCCAATTGTTATCGACAAAGACATGGCGATTAAGGCAATCGCGGTAAAAGAGGGTCTAGTAAACAGTCCAATTTCTGAGTTTACTTATACAGTAATAAATGAATCTGAATTATTGTCCATTGCAGAAGCACGCACTACAGCTCTTGGTCAAACAGTGACTATTAAAGGAGTTGTAGCAGCAAACTTGAAAAATTCAATTTCAGTTCAAGATGCGACAGGTGGTATAGCAATACGTCCTGCAAGTTTAGCTACAACTGTAGGTGATGAAGTAACACTTACTGGAAAATTAGCAGAATTCCGTGGACTTCTTCAATTAGACAACACAACGATTGTTGCGAAGGCTGAAAATGTAGGTGCTCCGACTCTTAAAGTTGTAACAGGAGCAGAAGTGAATGAAAACAATGAATCCCTTCTTGTCCAAGCAAAACAAATTACTTTAACAGCAGTAGATGCTAATAATAACTATACTGCAACAGATGGAACGACAGACTTCATCGTTCGTGATGAAAACAATGGTTCACTAGGTTTAGGTGTGGGAAAAACATATGAGTCCATTACTGGTATCGTTCAACAGTTTGATGCGGCTTATCAAATTATCCCACGCTTTATTTCAGATATTGTGGCAGATAGCTCCATCATACAACCTGTTATAGCCAACCCGGGAAGTGGAACTTTTGTTGGAAGCACAACAGTTACATTATCCACATCTACGGCAAATTCGGAGATTTTTTACACAGTGGATGGAAAAGACCCAATTGAATTTGGTGCAAAATATGAATCGCCAATTACTATCACAAAAAATTCAACACTTAAAGCAGTCGTCAAAACTCAAGATGGTACTTTTAGTGAAGTAAAAGCATTCGAATATACAATTACGGATAGTCTTCAAATTCATGATATCCAAGGAGCGGGACACCACACTTCTTTTGACAATAAAACAGTAGAAGGCATTCAAGGAGTTGTAACTTACTCGTTCTTGTTAAATGGGGCAACCTACTATCATATCCAAACACCGGATGAGCTAGCGGATACGAATCCAAATACTTCTGAAGCCATTGTACTTTACAGCGGCACAAACACATGGCCGATTAAAGTAGGAGATTTGGTATCAGTTACTGGGAAAGTAAGTGAATTTGCATATGACGGATATGCTGATCGTCAAACAACAGACTTAAAAACAACGCAAATTAATGTTCGAAATGACCAGGGTGGAAAAGTGGAAGTTATTACAAGTGGCGTAGCTTTACCAGCTCCAATCTTAATTGATGAAACGAAAATGTCTCTAGCAAAAATTGATAGCGACAATCTTGCAGTTTTCAATCCAACCGTAGATGCAATCGATTTTTGGGAAAGTATCGAAGGAATGCGCGTGCAAGTTGGAAATGTGAAAGCGGTAGCGCCTCAAGAGCATGGTGATTTGATAACTGTTTTGGAAAGCGCTCCAACGAACTCCCTGCATGGTGGAGTTTTATATGAAAAGGACAATCAAAATCCAAACCGCGTGCAATTCCGCTTAGAACCAAATGGACCTGGGCGGGATTTCGAAGTAGCAACTGGGGATAAGTTCAAAGGGCCGATTACTGGAGTGGTGGGTTATTCGTTCCAAAACTTTAAAATTTATGTCTCTTTAAATGAAATGAAAGCTGCCCATACAAAAGGAAATGCAACACCAGAAAAAACAACAATTGTGAACGCAGAAGATAAGTTAACAATTGCATCTTATAACTTAGAAAACTTCTCGAATAATAAAACATCCACTTCAGACGACAAAGCACGTAAATTAGCAAGAGCAATTGCAAACGATATGCAGAGTCCTGATATTGTTGGTGTAACTGAAGTACAAGACAATAACGGAGAAAGCTCTGGAGATTCAAAGGCAGATCAAAGCTATGAAAGACTTATTGCTGCGATTAAAACTGCTGGTGGAGCAAACTACAAATATGTAAATATTGACCCAGTGAACAACCAAGACGGCGGAGCACCAAATGCAAATATTCGTGTTGGATTCCTATATAATCCAGAACGAGTAAAGTTGACAGAAGGTATTTCTGCTGGAAATGCAACTAATGCTGTTGGTTACAAAAATGGCAAGCTAACACTTAACCCTGGTCGTATTGATCCAACAAATAGCGCATTTAATAGTAGCCGTAAACCTTTAGCGGCACAATTTGACTTTAAAGGTGAAAGTGTCATCGTTATTGCGAATCATTGGAACTCTAAAAGTGGTGATACACCATTATTCGGATCCATTCAACCACCAAAATATGACAGTGAAGTACAACGTAAAAACATTGCAACAATCGTTTCTGACTTTGTTATAGATATTAAAACGAAAAACCCAGATGCAAATGTTGTTTCTTTGGGTGACTTTAACGATTATCAATTTGCTGATGCACTTTTAATTCATGAAGGTGAACACATGACGAACATGATTAATAGGGTGGAAAAGTCAGATCGATACACATACCTATATCAAGGGAACTCTCAAGTATTAGATCATATTTTAGTCACAAAGAACTTAGAAAATAAAACGAAAATCGATATCCTTCATATCAATGCAGACTTTACCGATATGGCAGGACGTGCAAGTGACCATGATCCAGTAATGGTACAAATTGATATATTTGCAGATGATGCTGTTACACCGATTACAGCTGAAAAAACATACAATATCAAAAATCTTCAAACAAAGAAACTTACTATTGGTAAACCTAGCGTATCTATCACAATTGACGATGCATCAGAAATCACAGAAGGCATTCTTTTTACGAGTGATTATGCAGAATTCTATGGAGACGGTTTTGCAGAGCAAACTGTAACGATTAAACCACTAAACGCTGTCGCAATAATGGATTTCAAAGGTACTAATGTTCAAAAAGTAATTATTGATGGTACGAACGTAAAAGAAATTAGAGGCGCTGAGAATATTCAAGAATTTGAATTCATTAATGGTGCAGATAGCAAAAATATTAAATTCACAAATTCGAAAGGGGAACCCATTGTGGTTCCTTCTTTACCTGGTGAAAACCAAGCGCCAGTAGTAAAGAACAATATTCCAAGTCAAACAGTTAAAACTGGTGAGTCTATTTCAATCTTGTTAACAGATCATTTCGCAGATCCAGAAAACCAAGTACTAACTTTTTCTTCCACATTAGGAACGATAGAAGGGTCTATGTTAACACTAGCACTTGCAGAAGGAAGCCATATTGTAGGAGTTACCGCTACAGATGGAGAAAAGAGTGTAACGACAGGTTTTAGTGTACTTGTAACTTCAGCTAACTCACCTACTGATGTCTATTATAAAGATGCTATTGGTAAAGAAGGTCAAGTTTTAAAAACTGCACTACATGAAATAATTGACGACCATACAGAGCTTTCTTATGACCAAGTATGGGTAGCATTACGAGAAACGGATGAAGACCCGAATAATACAAACAATGTCATATTGTTTTACTCTGGAGTACCACGTTCTAAAACTGCCAATGGTGGAAACGTAGGACAGTGGAATAGAGAACACACATGGGCTAAATCACATGGAGACTTCGGTACAAGTAAAGGACCAGGAACCGATATCCATCATCTTAGACCTACAGACGTACAAGTGAATAGTTCAAGAGGAAACTTAGATTTTGATAACGGTGGCAACCCGGTAAATAATTGTGACGAATGTAAACGAGCTTCTAACTCGTTTGAGCCACCAAATCGTGTCAAAGGTGATGTAGCACGAATCCTTTTTTACATGGCAACACGTTATGAACAAGGCGATAAAGTAGATTTAGAACTAAACGAAAAGCTAGGTAATGGAAGTGCGCCCTACCATGGAAAGCTTTCGACCCTACTAAAATGGCATGAGCAAGACCCAGTTGATGAATTTGAACGTAATCGCAACAATGTCATTCAAAAATGGCAAGGAAACCGCAATCCGTTCATTGATCATCCAGAATGGGTAAACCTGATTTGGAAATAATCAAGTACATGATGGTAATTTTTTACATTTTTAGAGTAACCTATTAGCTTGCTCCCTGTGTAACAAACAATTTCAACCGAGCTGTTAGAAGACATTTCTATTTAACTTCTGAGAATTTAGCCTCTTTGGTCCCTGTGTAAGATACAATTCTGAATTGTATCTTACACAGGGACCTTTTTGTAAACACATGTAAAACAGTATTTACAATTTATTTACAGTTATGCGATTGAAGTTAATAATTATTAGACCTATATTTAAGTGGCGACTTTGTTATTCTATTATTTTTATAATGGAGAGCTTTAGATAGAGATAGTATTTTTCAACTAATTTTAGGAGGGAAATTATGCAAAACCATGCGTTGAAAAAATCGATAATGTCAGCTGTTCTTGCAACAACTTTATTAACTTCTACAAATGTTAGCTACGCAAGTAGTTCGCTACAAGAAATGGTAGATCAAGCAAGAAAAGATATGAAAGAGGCTGCTTATTCTTATGTAGTACCTTCTCAAAATGGAAAGCTTGTCCCTAGTGCGGATTTGTATCCAACCTTGAATAAGGTTAAAAAAGACTATCAAATAGCAAAAGAGGCAATCTCAAAATCTAATGCTAAAAACAAAAGTACTCTACTAAATGATTTAAATGATTTATATAACGAAAGAATAACGAAAGGATTAATCCCTTATATAGATGCTTATAATTATGCAGATAAATATTTAAATCCGATAATGACAGATATTCAAAAAGCAGAACAGACAAAAGACTGGGAACAAGTTGAAAAACTGTATCATAAATTATCTATCCAACTAAAAACCCGTTCTGAAATTATGTATCGTTTTACTGGAAAAGCTACACGGGATCTATTATTAGACCAATATAAACAAACTGCTGACATGAAGCGTAGTCAGTTAATGGTACCTGTAACTATTTATATGAAAGTGAAACAAGTTGATAAATTACTAGCTGAAGGAAAACAAGCAGAGGCTAAAAAGGTATTAGAATCTATCAAACCTTTACAGCTAAGAGTACCATCAACTAGTACTTTACCAATGGTGAAAGAGTTACTAGAAGAAATAAATACAGTATCTAAAAAAGCTGGTATGGACATTACTCCAACCCCACCCCCAACAACGCCAACTAATCCATCCCCAGGTGGAGGGAACACTGGTGGAGGAAATAACGGTGGTAATAAGGGCGGAGGTGCAGATAAAAAATTCAAACTTACTTTATTGCATACAAATGATACGCATGCAAAGGTAGAGACTGCACCTAAACGTATTACAGCTATTAAAAAAGAAAGAGCAGAAAACCCTAATGCCGTATTAGTAGATGCAGGAGATGTATTCTCAGGAACTCTATATTTCAATCAATATAAAGGTCTTGCCGATTTAGCATTTATGAATCTCGCAGAATATGATGTAATGACTTTTGGTAATCATGAATTTGATCTTGGTTCTTCAGAAGAAGGCCATAAAGCATTAGCTGACTTTATAAAAGGCGCTCAATTCCCATTTGTTAGTGCAAATGTAGATTTTTCGAAAGATGAAAATTTACGAGGTCTGTTCAGTGACATAGCATCAAGCGCACCTGAAAATGGAAAAATCTATAATGGTATTGTTAAAGAAGTAAATGGCGAAAAGGTAGGGTTCTTTGGACTAACAACACAAGAAACGAAAGGTCTCTCTAGCCCGGGACAAGTGACTTTTACAGACTATATTATAGAAGCTGAAAAAGCAGTAAAAGCATTTGAAGATATGGGAGTGAACAAAATTGTTGCAGTTACCCATATTGGATACGATGACAACCCAGCAATTGATAATGACTTAGCATTAGCTGCTCAAGTAGACGGCATTGACGTTATTATCGGTGGTCACAGTCATACAAAACTAGCAGCTCCAGTAGTTGTGGATAAAAATGAAACTGGTGCAACAAAGGACAAAACGATTATCGTACAGGCATCTTCCCAAGGAGACTTATTAGGTACACTTGATGTGGAATTTGATAAAAACGGAAAAGTTGTTACTCAAAATGGAGAACTAATTGAGGTTAGTAAATTCACAGAAGATGCAGAAGCAAAAAAATTACTAGAATCATATAAACCAAAAGTAGATGAGGTTGCTGGTGAAGAAATTGGTGTTAGTGCAGAGGTCGTATTAGAAAATCCTCGAACGAATGGAGACAATACTAAACCAAGTGTACGCAAAAACGAAACAATACTAGGTAATCTTATTGCTGATGGTATGTTGGTAAAAGCTAAGTCACTTAATCCAAAAGTAATAATGGCATTTCAAAATGGTGGAGGAATTCGCGCTAGTATTGATGCAGGTCCAATTACAGTAGGTGAAGTAATTACAGTTCTTCCTTTTGGTAATACATTATCTACAATGGAGATTACAGGAGCGGAATTAAAAGAAGCATTTGAAACGAGTGTAGGTGTATACCCACTTGAAAACGGTGGTTTCCTGCATGTTGCGGGAGCAAAAGTAGAATTCGATTCTACTAAACTTAAAGGCGAACGTGTCGTTTCTATCTCTTATGAAAATGCAGATGGTACTTACACAAAAATATTAGACACAGAAACATACACAATGGCAACGAATTACTTTACAGCTCAAGGCGGAGATAGCTATGATGTCTTCAAAGAAATTTATGAAGCAGGAAAAGTAAAGGATCTAGGTCTTTCAGATTGGGAAAACTTTGCCGACCATTTAAAAACTTTATCAACGATTCCAACAAAAATTGAAGGTCGTATCGTTGATGTTGCAGGACAAGTTGTAAATCCGGAACCAGAAATCGTTGAAGATCCTGGAACAACACCAGCTCCAGTAGCAACAACTGAGCCACCGCTTTATAACTCCAATCCAGAGGAATTTACAGTTTCTCAAATTGCGCGCTATGACAGCGGTCAAGGTGAAACAGGAACTGAAATTTTAGCATACGATGTTGCGACCAAGAAAGGATTTGTTACAAATGGAGCAGTTGGTGGATTTGATATCCTTAATTTTGCAGATGTAAAGTCTGGGACGTTTAAGCAACTTGATTCTACAAAGCGTGTAGTTGTTAAAGATTATGGAATCCCAGGAGTTAAGAATATAACAAGTATTGCGTCTCATCCTACAGAAGATTTAATCGCAATTGCTGCTTATGCTGAAAAAACAGACCCGGGTTATATCATATTTGCTACAAAAGACGGAAAATATGTGAAGCATGTGGAAGTTGGGGCGTTGCCGGATATGGTGACATTTACTCCAAATGGTAAAAAAGCAATTGTTGCAAACGAAGGTGAACCAAACAAGGATACAACTATCGATCCAAAAGGTTCTATTTCGGTTATTGATGTAGCAACATTAACTGCAACAACACTTAACTTTACAGAGACAATGTTGGATGAAAAAGTTCGTACTTCTTATAAAGGGGCTTCAATCTTAGAGCAACTAGAACCAGAATACGTAACTGTATCTGATGATAGTAAAACTGCCTATGTAACTTTACAAGAAAATAATGCAATTGCGACAGTAGATCTTGAAACGAATACAATTCTTCATGTAAGAGGTCTTGGAGTCATTGACCATTCTGTAGAAGGATTTGAAATGGATGCAAATAAAGACGATAAAAAAGCGGATATTATCAAACAACCAATTCTAACTTTCCATATGCCAGACGCTATAGATACATTTACGGTGGCTGGTAAAACATACATCATTACTCCAAACGAAGGTGACTCTCGTGATTATGCTGATGATGGAGGATATAGCGAAGTTTCAGAGTTAGCTGATCTTACATTACCAATTGCTTTAACAGAAGCAAATTATAAAGGATTTACACAAGCAGAGTTAGATGCATTTGATCTATCTACTTTAGATGGATATAAAGTTACAACGGAAAATGGTTTAAACAAAGCTAATACAGCATATGAAGCAATCTATGGATATGGTGGTCGTAGTTTCTCCATCTTTGATGCAGTAACGATGGAGCAGGTATATGACAGCGGAAGTGAATTTGAAAAAATTATTGCTGAGAAAACACCAAAATATTTCAATATTAATAGCGATGACATTAAAGTAGATAATCGTAGCGATGATAAGGGACCTGAGCCAGAAACAGCTGTAGTAGGGGAAATTGATGGCACAACTTATGGATTTATCGCTTTAGAACGTTACAGCGGTATTATGGTTTATGATTTAACAGACATAAACGCACCTAAGTTTGTAACACTAATTTCAAGCAGGGACTTCACTGCAAAGCTTGCAGGGGACGTTTCTCCAGAAGGATTACAATTTATACCAGCCTCAGAAAGTCCAACTGGCAAAGCACTATTAGCAGCTACACATGAAGTATCAGGAACAATAGCTGTTTATGAATTTGGAGCAGTAAACTGATAAAATAGATGATTGTCCCTGTGTAAGATACAATTCTGAATTGTATGCTACACAGGGGCGTTTTCAATTATTTTAGTGGAATACCGAAAATGCAAATGCATATTATATGGAAGGGGTAAAAGAATAATAGGAGGAATATAACTGTTTTGTGCTTCATGTGGTTCTAGAATAGACGATGTTGCAAGTTTTTGCTCAACGTGTGGTAAAGAGAAATCTTTAATAAAAGAAGACATAGAATCCACTCCTAACAAGAGAAGAAATAGAAGTAAACCTGAAATTGATAATCAAGTACTTAGATTATTTATAGGTGAAAAAAAGCAACACTATTACATACGAAGATGGTCAAAAGGTTTGAATACGTGGAACTGGGTAGCCTTTTTCTTTCCACTTTTTTGGTTTGGTTATAGGAAAATGTATAAGCCAATATTCTCGATTCTAGGAATTTCTATAGTAATTAACCTCTTAGGTAAAGTATTAGGAATAGATGAGGTCATTCTTAATACTGTGATAGGGTTAGCTGTTTCTTTCACAGTCGGAATTATCGGTAATAATTACTACCGTCTCCATGCATTAAAAAGAACTCGAGAAATGTCGGAAAGTAATATTAGTGATGTGGAGTTATTAAAGAACGAAAT
This sequence comes from Psychrobacillus sp. FSL K6-2365, assembly GCF_038003165.1. Taxonomy (NCBI): domain Bacteria; kingdom Bacillati; phylum Bacillota; class Bacilli; order Caryophanales; family Bacillaceae; genus Psychrobacillus; species Psychrobacillus sp. FSL K6-2365. Next base: position 879,620 of record NZ_JBBOOO010000001.1, read on the forward strand.
TCAGTTGCGAGGTGATACCGGTTGGAAAGGCGTTTTTGGAACAATTGTGTTGATAGGAGTGTATTTACTAATAGTAATGTACATGGGCAGATTTGTTCCAACTAATAACAAAACAATAGGGTCAGAGCCAGATTATAGTATTGAATTTGAGATTAAGAAAGTGCTTGAAGATAATATACAGGCTCTTGAAAACGAAAATATGGATGAGTATATGTCTATGGTGTATACACATGCGGAGCAAACCACTTTTGCTGAAACCAAAAAAATGTTAAGTGACCTATTTGAAAACTTTGACTTGGCATATGAACTTAAGGATTTTGAATTTCTATCGATTTCAGAACAAGAAGTTAAAGTCCGGGTAACTCAAATAACAACTCTTGTAGAAGGAGAAAACTTCCAAGATAACGAGTCCATATTCATCCATATACTGAAACCTCAAAAAGAAGAGTGGAAGTTTTTTAACAGTGAAGTGGAGTCCATAAAGTACTTGGCTGAAGATCAATCGGTAAAAACAAATTCGGAGACTCTTTCTAATGAACCTTCCTATATTACTGCATTACAAGCACCCAGCATGTTTGATTTTTTTATTACTAAGAAAATCGACGTAAATAATGATGGAATCTTAGAAACAATTTCCTTTAGAGGTGGGCCAGAAGAAAGTAGCAGTTACTCAAATAACAATGTAGAGATCATAGTAGAGTTTGATGATCTTGATATGACGTCGCTAACAATTTCTGCAGAGAATGCGCCAATTCTATACTTTTACGATATTAACCATGATGGTTGGATGGAGCTTTTCTACGAAACTGGTGCTCGCATAATAGGAACGGAAATGTACCAATTCACACCAGACGGATTAGCGAAGGTTACCACTTTAAATGGTTCTGTAGAAAAGTTTAATCCAAATGAGGTAATCACAAGCGAATATAATTACATATTTGATAAGTCTTTAATAGTTAGTAATTGAGTTGGTCCCTGTGTAAGATACAATTCCGAATTGTATCTTACACAGGGACCTTTTTGATAGGGACATGTCATAGCCACCAGGACTAGCACATATAGTAGAAATGATATTACATCATGAAAATTACTTTAAAAGTAACTATTCATAGGAAGGAAGCGATTTTCATAAAAAAGCATTAGTGGTAAGGGGCCAAACTTATAGTTTCGTAAAGTAAATTAGGTTGGGAAAAGGGGGAATTTTATTGAAGAAAAAGTTTTTAAATAAATTTTTTAGTGCTTTTATGGTACTAGCTATGATCTTTACGATGCTTAGTCCGGCAATGACTGCTTCTGCAAACTCAGGTGTAAAGCCATTCAAGCAGAACACACCAAGCGAGAGTACGATGCAGTTAAAATCAGCTGTCGCGGAACAATTAAATTTAATAGATGGTGGGCCAAAGCTACACAAAGATTTACAAGACCAATCTGGTAACCAAGAGGTTGCAGTAATTATACATTTATCTGAGAAACCAGTAGCTCTTGAAAAAGGAATAAGCGAATTAAAAGGAAAAGCTTTCTCGACCACACAAGAAAGCCAAGTGAGAACAAAAGTAAAAACACAACAAACACTAGTCAAAAAAGAATTAACAACAAAAAATATTGCTATTAAACAAGGATATACCTTTGACACAGTGTTGAATGGCTTCGCAGCAACGGTTAAAGCGAGTGACATTCCAAAACTACTTACTGTTCAAGGAGTAACATTAGTGGAACCAGACACAATTGTTTACGCGTCAGAGGAACCACAAAAAACAAAACCAACAAAGTCAGTGATTAAAAAAGATCCTAAAGTAGATGCTAAGATGAACACAAGTATTTCATTCTTAGGTATTGAAAAGCTTTGGAGTGAAGGAATCGAAGGACAAGGCATTAAAGTTGCGGTACTAGATACAGGAATTGATGCTGATCATCCAGAGTTCGCGGGTATTTATAAAGGCGGAAAGAACTTTATTCCAAACTCATCGACTTATACAAAAACACGTGCAGATAATGATGCATCTGAAACATTACCTTCAGAACGTCCAGCGGGAACACCTGAATTTAATGCAAATGGAAGTTCGTTCTATACATCACATGGCACGCATGTTGCTGGTACAATCGCAGCAATTGGAGCAAACGAATATGGCATTAAAGGGATTGCACCTAAAGTAGACCTTTATGCTTATCGTGTGCTTGGAGCATATGGCAGTGGATCAACTTCAGGCATTGTGAAAGCAATAGATACAGCTGTTATTGAAAAAATGGACATTATCAACCTTTCACTTGGTGGTGGAGCAAACTCTGAAACGGATGCAGGATCATTTGCTATAAATAATGCAATGATTGCTGGTACTATCGGAGTTGTCGCAACAGGTAATGATGGTCCTAACCGCGGCACAATGGGTACTCCTGCTACAGCACGTTTAGGGATTGGGGTTGGTAACACTACAAATCCGGAAACGATGCACAATGGAGAAGTAAAAGTTACGGTTGGAGATTACAACTTAACAAAACAACTACAATTAATGGGTACAACTTTTGGAAAGGATTTAGCTACACAACTTCAAGGTGAGTTTGACCTAGTGGCAGTACCTGGCCTTGGGGAAGTAAAAGACTTTGAAGGAATTGATGTGGAGGGTAAAGTGGCATTGATTGCTCGTGGAAATATCGCGTTTGTCGATAAAATTGCGAATGCAAAGGCAAATGGAGCAGTTGCTACGATTATTCATAACTCTGCAACCGGATCGAATACACCAAATGCTTCTGGAACATTCCTGGGGGATTCTTTTGCCTTCCTTCCAACTTATGATATGTCTTTGACTGATGGCGAGGCAATCCGCGCTGCATTGGCAGGGGGAACAGGAAAGGTTAGCTTTGGTAAATTCGCTTCTACGAATACTGTTGGAGATGAGGTAAATGACTCCAGTTCACGTGGACCTTCTACACCAAACTTTGATATTAAACCAGATGTAAGTGCACCTGGAACAAATATTATGTCCACAATTCCAATGTACAAAACAGATTTCCCTGATGCTGTTTACGGTGAAGCATATGATCGTAAAACAGGAACTTCAATGGCAACACCACATATCGCAGGTATTGCTGCTCTTGTAAAACAAGCAAATCCTGATTGGAATGCTTTCGATGTGAAAGTAGCCCTTTCTAATACTGCTAAAATCTTGGATACAACGAAGTATGATGTATTTGCTCAAGGTGCAGGGCGTGTGAATGCATATGCAGCAGCACATCCAGAAATACTTGCTTATGGAGTAGATACTGCAGTGTTAGATGGTACTGGAGCAGTAGTAGAAAACTTGAAAGGGACAGTTACTTTCGGTCCACAATCACTTAAAGAAGGTAATATATCAGTAACAAAAGAAATTTTAGTGAAAGATATTGCTGGTAAAGGTGGAAACTATAACGTCTCAGTGGATGTAACAAAATCCTTTGGTGATGCAAAAGTGACGATAGACAAACCGACATTCAATCTTGCTGGAGAGCAAGTGTTAAAAGTTACATTGACTGCGTCTAAAGCAATTGCACCAAACGGTTCTGAAATACTGGGATATATCAACATTAACGGTGGGTCTTCAGAAGTTTCCTTGCCATTTGCTGCTGACTTTGGTGGAGTAACAGCAACTGAAATCAAAAACTATCAGATCACAAAAACAGATTTATCATTTAATGGAGACGGAGTTCAAGATTCTGCAGTTCTTTCGTTTACATTAACTGGGGACGTAACAACAAATTATATTGAACTTTGGGACATCATGAATCCAGAAGGTGGAGAATATGGTGACGGCTACATCGGCTACTTACATTCAGGATCTTCACTTGCAAAAGGATCATATAACCTGAACGTTGCTGGACAGTACAAACCATGGGGTACTGCACCTGCAACAACAATACCAGACGGCCTATACACAATTGACTTCACTGGACTTGCAGCTTCAGGAGTTGTCCAAGACTATGTGGGTCCGATTGTAGTAAAAACTACAAAACCAGTAGTTACTGGAGCAGTAACGGAAGGCATAGCGACGGGGAAAATTACAGACAAATATATCGATTACAATGAAGAATTATATTTATACGGTTTAGAATACAACTTAAATGACAAATTAAAAGCTTCGTATATTGCCACTGAAAATGGAGTAGCAAAAGCAGCGGTTTCATTTAATTTGAATGAAGACGGTAGCTTTACATTCCCAGTAACAGCTGACACAGATTCAGTGAAAGTAATTATTAATGATGCGGCAGGAAATGTTGGCGAAGCATTAATTTACAAAAAAGAAACGGAAGTACCAGAACCAGTTCTATCACTTTCTGTTAATCCAACTAAGCTAGACTTAACAGCTGGAGAAACGTCTCAACTTACTGTAACAGAAACATCTACACCTGTAGAAGGTGATGCAACCAATAAAGATGTAACTTCAGAAGCTACGTATTCTGTAGCAGATGAAAGTATTGCAAAAGTTGTAAATGGATTAGTAACTGCGGTAGGAAAAGGTTCTACTACAATTACTATTACTCATGGTAAAAATGAAGTGACAGTAAATGTGACTGTAAAAGATCCAGTAGTTATTGTACCAGGAGTAACTTTAACTGCTAACAAAACACAAATTGATTTGGAACCAAAAGAAGAAGCACAACTGAAAATTACAGAAGTAACAACAACAGCAGATGGAAAAACAAAACGAAAAGACGTGACAAAAGCTGCAACTTACAAAGTCGTTGATAATAAAGTGGCTAGCGTAAAAGACGGTTTAGTAATAGCTAAAAATGCAGGTAGTACAGCAATTACTGTTAAATACGGTAAAAATGAGCTAACAGTAAATGTGACGGTAACAGAACCAGGGGTAACTTTAACGGTTAACAAAACACAAGTTGATTTGCAAAAAGGAAAAGAAGCGCAACTGAAAATAACAGAGGTAACAACAACAGCAGATGGAAAAACGAAAAAGACAGACGTAACAAGTGCTGCCAAGTATTCAGTAGCAGACAATAAAGTAGTTTCAGTGAAAAATGGATTAGTAACAGCTAAAAATGCAGGAAGTACAGTTATTACAGTTAAATATGGAAAAAATGAGCTAACAGTAAATGCAACGGTAACAGAACCAGGAGTGACACTAACTGCGAATAAAACACAAATTGATTTGGAGCCAGGAAAAGAGTCTCAGCTAAAAATCATGGAAGTAACAACAACAGCTGATGGAAAAACAAAGCAAGTAGACGTAACAAAGGCTGCAACGTATAAAGTAGCGAATGGTAAAATTGCTACTGCGAGCAATGGTTTAGTAACAGCAATAAAAGCAGGGGAAACTACAATCACTGCTAAGTATGGTAAACAAGAAGTAACTATAAGTGTGACAGTTACAGAGCCAGTAGTGACTTTGATTGCAAATAAAACAGAAATTAATTTAGAACCAGGAAAAGAAGCACAACTAACAATTAAAGAGGTAATCACTTCAGCAGATGGAAAAACAAAACAGTCCGATATAACAAGTCTGGCAACATACAAATCTGGAAATAATAAAGTAGCTACAGTCAATAAAGGTTTAATAACAGCAAAAGGCGTAGGTAGCACAACAATTATCGCTAAATATGGCAAAAATGAAGTTACTATTAATGTCACAGTGTCAGAACCAGAAGTAACACTTACCGCCAACAAACCAGATATTAGTTTGGAATCAGGAAAAGAATCCCAACTAAAAATTACAGAAGTAACAACAACAGCAGATGGAAAAACAACCGAAAGAAATGTAACAACAGCTGCGACCTATACAGTGGCAGATAAAGCAGTGGCTACTGTAACGAATGGATTAGTAAGAGCAAAAAATGCAGGAAGTACAACAATCACTGCGAAATATGGTAAAAATGAAATAACTGTAAACGTAACGGTTACAAAACCCGAAGTAACTTTATTTACAGACATTTCTCAAATTGAATTGGAACCTGGAAAAGAAGCGCAACTAACTATTAAGGAAATTACAATAACAGCAGATGGCAAAACATCTGAAAGAAACGTGACTTCATCTGCAAAATATAAAGCAGCAGATAGTTCAGTGGTCTCTGTAACGAATGGTTTAATCAGAGCAAAAAATGCCGGAGCCACAACGATCAATATTAGCTATGGTGAAAACAATTTAACTGTAAATGTAACAGTTGCAGCACCAGAAGTAACACTAGTTGCAGATAACAAACAAATCGAGTTAGAAGCTGGAAAAGAGATACGCGTGGCAATTAAAGAAGTAACAACAACTCCAGATGGTCAAACAACTGAAAGAGATGTAACAGCAGCTGCAAAATATACTCCAGGGGATAAAGCTATAGTTTCAGTGAACAGTGGTTTAATCAGAGCGAAAAAAGCAGGAAGCACTACGATTTCCGTTAAATACGGTAAACACGAATTAACGGTAAATGTAAATGTTTCAGAAGCAAGCTTCAAATCTATTATTCCAGGCTCTGAAACTGTGGTCCCTAGTCCTGATTCCTTGACGCCAAATCCAGAAACAACAGTACCAAGTCCTGAACTTTCAGTACCGATTTTAGAATCGATGCCACAAGATGCTGGAGCAATTCTGATGCCTGCATAAAAAGGTCCCTGTGTAGCAAACGATTCTGAAAGTTATACAAAAGCCCACTCCTCTCGATATTACTGAGGAGTGGGCTTATTTTGTTGTTCCCTGTGTAAGAGACAATTCAGAATTGTCTCTTACACAGGGACCTTTTTTAAGTATCTGAAAAATATGATTGTAAATATAATTGCTTTCATTGTACAGTAAGATAAGGTGTATTTTGGAAATGGAGGTGTCATTTAGTGAAAAGAAAGATTTCCATCCTTCTATCAATTAGTATCTTTCTTATAACATTGATATATGTAGTTAAGCCATTTCAATCATTAAATTCTCATACCTCTCCAATACAAAATGGAGTTTTAACTTTGGAGGATTGGGATGAGGTAAATGATCCAGTTATAGAGCTGAATGGGGAGTGGGAATTTTATCCCGATCAATTAATCGTTCCCAATCCTAATCACGATGTTTTTGCTATTTACCAAGAAATACGAGAGCAAATAACAGTGCCTGGAGAGTGGAATACCAGTATAAAAGATGGAAGCCCAAATGGAATAGGTACGTATCGACTTCTTATAGATGTGCCGGAGGAAGGGGCTTATGGGATAAAGGCGTACGCCATCCGTAACTCCAGCAAGGTTTATATAAATGGGAAGGAAGTAGGAGGAGCAGGTAATCCTACAAAGAGTAAAGAAGAATTCATATATGATAATAGAAAATATATAGTTATAGGCGAAAGTGTAAATGAACAGCTGGAGATTGTAGTGCAAGTTGCTAATTTAACTTATTATACCGGTGGGATTATCCATCCCCTTAAGTTTGGAACGGCTGAAACGATAATAGCCAAACATGAATTGGACAGGCTTCTAGAAATGATGATCATTTCAGGATATATGCTGTTAGGGATAATTCACTTTTTCACATTTATACAACGGAAAAAGTATATATACGAATTGTTCTTTGCATTATTTTGTATCGCCCTTGGTTTATATACTTCCATGCTGAACGAGTATTTATTTTTTATAGTATTTCCTGAGTTTGATGCTAAAGAGCAGACTAGATTACAGTTGTTGATCATCCATTTAGTCGTGCTATTTTTCATGTTGTTTGTTTACCATTTGTTTAAACAATATGTAAATAAAATAATAGTCATTGTCTTAAGCAGTTTGCTCTTTATGCAAATACTTAAATATAGTATGTATAATTCCATTTTTGTACCAACTAAATATTTTCCAATGCAGATTAGACAAGTTTTAATTGTTTTGCTTTTAGCTATATGCTTTGCTTATATTTTCATAGTTTTGATGAGGGCTTTTTTTAAAAAGAAAGAGGATACCGAGTATTTGTTACTGACTGTGACTACCTTTATGTGTTATGGGTTGGTATTGGGTCTAGAATTCCTTTTGGAAATCGAAGTTAAAGGTTTGTTATCGGCTTTATGTTTGCTCATGATATTTAGCTTGTCCTTACTGGTGAGTCATCGCTATCAAGATGCTTTTAAAAGAGTGGAGGCACTCTCCGAAGAGCTTCTTTTGTATGATCGACTAAAAGATGAATTTTTAGTTAAGACATCACACGAACTAAGCACGCCCTTACATGGGATTATAAATCTGTCTAAGTCCTTATTGGAAGGAATCGATGGTCCCTTAAAGCGTCAACAACAGGAAAATGTCATTTTAATACATAATGTTGGTAAACGATTGGCAAGTATTGTAGAGGATCTATTATTTGTATCCAACATTAAAAATGGAAATATTCGTACAGTTGCACGTCCAGTGAACATTACTATAGTTGAAGAAGTACTTGCTGAAATGAGTTACTTAATCTCACCGATGCAACAGTTAAGTCTTGAAAATAATGCATTAAAGAATCTTCCGCTTATTTACATAGATGAACAAAAGCTTAAACAAGTCTTTTTTAATCTGATATATAATGCGATTAAATATACGAACCAAGGAAGCATTACGATTGATGCGAAAGTAAAAGGAACTCATATGCACGTATCGGTAACAGATACTGGCAAGGGGATAGAAAAAGAACACTTGGAATTGATATTCTCTTCCTTCTATCAAATTGAAAGCAGTAGATCAGGAGATGCCAAAGGTCTTGGGTTAGGACTAAGTATCACAAAAAATATTATAGAAAGTTCAGGAGGAAGTATTTCCGTTTCCTCTGAAATTGGGGAGGGCTCCTGCTTTACTTTTACAGTTCCTCTTGCGAGCGAACAACAGATAGTGGAACAAAAAGAGAAGGAACGCTTAATGTGGCCAGAGCAAATGAGTTTCCCTGAAACAACAGAAGTAACACAGCTTCAGGCTGCGACAGTCATATCTGATAAAGAGACAGGAACAAAAACTTATACCATTCTAGTAGTAGACGACGAACCTGCAAATTTGAAAGTTCTTATAAATATGATTCACTCGTTGAAATATAATGTTATCGCTGCTAGTAGTGGTACAGAAGCATTGGATATCATAAAAACACGTTCAATCGATCTAATCATTGTGGACCTAATGATGCCAAATATGTCGGGATATGAATTATCTCAAGCTATAAGGGAGGAGTATGCTCTCGTTGAGTTACCTATTATAATATTAACGGCCGCTGGACAATTGTCTGATCTAGTCGTTTCTTTCCAGATGGGTGCGAATGACTTTTTACAAAAACCAGTAAATTTAGATGAGTTAAAAGCTCGAGTAGAATCATTATTATTGATGAAAAAATCTGCCCAAGATGCTTTAAATCATGAGTTAAGTTTCTATTATGCACAAATAAAACCCCATTTTTTATATAATACTCTTAATACGATCATTGGTTTAAGCTACACCGATGTAGAAAAAACACGAGATGCCCTGCAGCATCTAGCTATCTACTTCCGTGCAAAATTAGATTTTCAGGGTCATCATTCACTAGTAACCTTAGAAGATGAGGTAGAACTAGTACAATCCTATTTAGCAATTGAACAAATGCGTTTTGGCGACAGACTGTCTATTCAATATGATATTGACGAAACAATTGAAACATATATTCCTTCAATGACTATACAACCGCTTGTTGAAAATGCGATACAGCATGGTATTTCTAAACAACAAGATGGAGGGACTTTACAGCTGGTAATTGAGCGAGAGTTGTCCAACATCAAAATAACGATTGAGGATAACGGTGTTGGCATTCCCCTTGAAAAACAACAAGAACTATTAGAAGGCAAAAATAACAGAATCGGTTTTAACAATCCATTGAAGAAGCTATCACTTATAAAAGGTGTAACTTTACATCTTGAAAGCGAAGAAGGGAAAGGAACAAAAATAACAATACGATTGCCAGAGGTAAATAACAATGAAAATATTATTAATTGATGATGAAGAAATGTCCTTAGACTTCAATGAAATAATGCTAAAAGAATTGGGTGGCGTCGAGGTAGTTGGAAAGTTTACAAACCCGTATTTTGCTTTGGAACAACTAGAAGTAATGGATGTTGATGTAATCTTTCTAGACATGGAAATGGGTGCAGTAAATGGACTCGAACTAGCGGGAATTATTAGAAGTAAATACAGTCATATAGAAATAATGTTTGTGACCGCACATGCTCAGTATGCACTACAAGCATTTGAAGTGAATGCTGTTGATTATTTGTTGAAACCTCTAAATAAGAAACGACTTAAAAGAGCCATTGAGAGACTGAAGGAAAAGTTAGATCTATATAAAGAAAGTAAAAAAAAGGTAGCTTTTAAAGAAGCTAACTTTTATATGAAAACCTTCGGTGGCTTTCATTTATTGGACCGTCAACAAAATATCGTTAAATGGCGCACGAAGAAAGTGAAAGAACTTTTTCTATTTCTATGGCAGCATCATGGAGCCCCTGTTCATAAAGCAATTGTCATGGAACAGCTTTGGGCTGATATACATGCTGAAAAGGCTGCTAAGCTACTTCATACAACGGTGTACCAACTTAGAAAGACATTTAAAGAACAAGGTCTAGAAGATGCTGTACAGTTTAATAACGATCACTACTCATTAGGCTTGTTGATAGACAGTGACTGTACAGTGTTAGAAGGATTATTAAAAGATAATAAAATGGAATCTTCCGAGGTGGAACAAATTCTCGTTTTATATCAAGGTGATTTCTTGGAGGAATCAGATTTCAGATGGGTCACTCCTATTCAACATCGTTTAAGGCAGGCAGTTCTGCTGTATTTAGAACAAATAATCTCTGTTGGTGAAGTGGATTTCCTTCTAAAAGAAGAATGTTTGCTAAAAATGCTTGAGCTCGATTGCTATAATGAAATGTATATGTACAATCTTTTGGCTTTATATGAAAATATGGAGAATAGTCAAAAGATGAAAGAATTTTATAAAATGATTGAAGCTAGATTAAGAGATGACTTAAGTATTGAAGTACCAATTAAAATAAAGAAATCATATGGGTATTTTGTCGAATAATTATACACTTATTTCCAATTCATAGGGAATAAGTGTTTTTATATTTGTTCAGAAATTGTTCAGTGCTAAACAGGTACTATTAAGTGGGTATTTCTGAGAACAAAATTCAAACATCTTAAGATAGAATCACCAACAATAATGTGGAGAACTTAGCGATACCTACAAAGGAATTGAACGTATTAATTGTGAAAGGAGATGTAAAATTGCGGAGAATCATCAGTATTTGCTTTTTACTTTTTGGTTTCTTCCTACTGTTTTATCCGCAGATTGAGAAGAAGTTTTTTGATACGAACCAGGAGCAGCTTATAGAGGCTTTTGAAAATCTGGATAATACTAGTTTCGATGAAGAGGCGGTATCGCCAATAGAAGTTAAAGCAAATCCTGATGATGAGGAGCTAGGACTATTAGATGGTTCAAGAGGGATCATTCGAATCCCCAAAATTGATTTGGAAATGATGATATTTGAAGGGGCAACTCCAAATTCTTTAACAAAAGGAATCGGCTTGATTGAACCCAACAAACAATTAGGCATTCATAATATTGGGCTAGCAGGGCATCGTTCTACAACCCATGGAAAACAATTCAATCGATTAGACGAGCTCACACTTCACGATAGTGTGGACATACAAACAGAGTCAGGCAACTACGAATTTGAAATTGTACGCACCTTTGTTGTAGATCGAACAGAAATAGAAGTCCTAGATGATGGACAAGAACCCCTCTTGACATTAGTAACTTGCACCCCACTCGGCAAAAAAAATCCAACCGACCGGTTAATCGTTCAAGCAAAGTTAAAAAACAAACGATAACAGGGGGAAGCTATGAAGAAGATAAGTTTTATAGCGCTAGTATTTCTATTAGTCTTGCAAAGTTTTATAGGACCAATTACAACAAGCGCAAATAATGATACTAGTTCAGCACTCGGTCAAAGCTTTACATTTGGCGAAGTCACAGTAGACGAAACTGGTAAAGCAAGTATTCCATGGATCTTTGTTGCAGGTAACGTCGAAACAGAAGCTATATACACGTACCCAAGTAACCTTAAATTGGATGCAACAATTTCTGGTGCTTTAACAGGTAATATAGGCTCCTATACAATTTCAGTTGATGGGCTTATTACCGTAACTATCGCACCAAACCAATTGGAGGATGTTGCAGGATCAATTAGCGTAGAAGGAGTGGAAACTGTTGCTCCGAAAGAAGGAACTGATGAAGAAGTACCAGAAGGAGCTGCTCCTAGTAGCGCCTCGACAGAGGTAATAGATGAGGAAGTAGAAACAACAGATACAAATGAGGAAGGTTCTGCGAAAGGAAATATTGAAGAGGAAGAAGCTCTAAAAAATACAGAGTTGAACTCTATTTCTACGACAGCAAATAATCCTTTAGTAGATCCTGCTGTTATCCATACGGTTACTTCAGCTACAAATCTCAAGGACCCAAATTATCGTCCGAAAATGGGCGATACACTTTCATTGAAAATCGATTTTACACTGAATAACGGGCATGATTACGGAGAGGGTTCTCTATTAACTTACTCTTTACCTTCGCCGTTGAAAGCTGTAAGCGGGGCAGGAGACTTAATTGATAATGATACGAAAAAAAAATACGGAGTATATAATATTGTTGGCGGAAATGTAGTCATTACTTTTAATGACGAAATTCGTTTTCAAGGTCAAGAAGGTTCTGGTGGTATTGAAACGAACGGCTTCGTCAGCGTTCAAGCAAAATACGAATCGAGTAATAAAGACCTTAACCAAGAGCTTATTCTTCCGAACCAAGGTGTTAATGAAACAATCCAGTTAAACTTCCAACCAATTAGCGGAACAAAAGTAACTAAGAATGTTAGTGCAGATAATGGGGGGACAAACAGTCAGTTTGTGTCTTGGACAGTGGACGTAAACACGGTAATGGATGACCTTGGAAGTGGTATAGAATTCGAGGATACTCTTAATGGAAAGCATACTTATGATCCAGCTTCCCTCAAAGTAACGCAAAAAACTTTAGGAACTGATGGATCAGTTCTTTCGTCTACTGATGTTACAAATCTGTTTTCGCCTTCGCCGTTAGTTGTTAACAAAAATGACTTCATATTAAATCTAACGGGAAAGTTTGCTTATACAATCGAGTACAAAACAATTCCAAGTGACTCAGAAGAACAGCAGGAAACGCTAGGGAATACTGCCAAATTTGGTGGGGCATCGGATCCAAAGTCAATACCAATCAACTATGGTGCTCCTTTAACGAAGTCCGTACAAAAAAGCGGTGAAAATGCCAATTGGACAATAAAGGTAAATGAGAATCGTAGAACATTAGCAGCGGGTTTAAAGATTACAGATACATGGAAAACCAATGCTGATAAACATGAGTTCGTTGGTAATATTAAAGTTAGTAATCTTACCCTTGATACAGATTACTCTGTCGAAACTTCAGCTACTGGGTTTGTATTAACTCTCTTGAAGCCTACAACAGAGGAGTTTACAATCACATACGTGACACAACCGAAAGACCTAGTGACAGGAGATATTTCTATTACTAATGAGATTGTTCGTAGTGATCGATCAACCGATAAAAAAGGTGCGACTGCTTCATACGATCAGCAAGTATTAACTAAAACCAACTCAAATATCAATTATCAAAACAAAACAGTAGATTGGGAAATTTTGTTAAATAGCGCTGGATATACGATGAATGACATTGTGTTGGATGATGAATTTTTTAACGATAACCTGAAAATTGTGCCTGCCACTTTTAAGGTAATGATGGATGGGCAACCAGTAACACACATACTTACACCTAAGGATGGGAATGTACTTGGAGATGAAAAAGGTGGTTTTACACTTAACATCGCTGGTCCAATCTCAAAACCAATTACTATTACGTACACAACTGACTATGACGTCAGAGGTGCAACAAATCTAGATACGTATACAAATATTGGTAATATAGAATGGGGAACAGGTGGAGAGACTTACTATGTGAAGGATATCAGCAGTACTGTCCAGATTAATAATCAGCAGAAAGATAAAGGATATAAAACAGGCGTCTACAACTACGAAGATAAGAAGTTTGAGTGGAGTGTAGGAATTAACTATAACTTTGACAAGATCACTTCAGCTGTATTTACGGATACATTATCAGATTCACAAGTAGTAAATAGTGACTCAATTAAAGTATATCCATTAAATTTAGCGGGTGGTGGCAATGGTTCAATTGATGAAGCTACAAAATTAGTAAAAGATACTGATTACACATTAACACCGGGCCTGTTAGCAAATACATTTACAATCACGTTTATGAAAGAAATTAATGAGCCATACCGTATTGTGTATGAGTCTCAAAATAAATATGATTATTATGCTCCAGATAACCAAAAAGATATCGTACAAAATGATGCTCAACTAAATGGTGGGGCTTTCGGCAAATGGACGAAAGATGTACCTGTTGAACATACACAAAAATTGATTTCTAAAAGTGCTAAGCAACAGAATAGTTCAGCTAAGTTAAATTGGACATTAAACCTAAACTGGGGTCAATCAACGTTAAGTAATACTGTAATTACAGATACTATCGGCAAAGACTCGGATGGTAATCCAAACCAACTAGTTTATGAGGATTCTTTCAAGATATGTGAAATGAATTTTAGTGGAAGTAATTCTACTCCGTCAGAAGGAACTTGTCATGAACCGGGAACTGGGCTTTTTGATGTTTCTTTTAAAGAAGAGGGTTCAACATTTAAAATTACATTTAATAAAGAAATTAATAAAGCATATGTTGTGAAGTATGAAACCTATTTCTTAGGTGCATCAGGTACACCTGTTGAAAATAAAGTTGATCTTTCCTACAAGTCAAAGAACACTACTAGTGGTTCAAATGATGCAGCAGAATTTAGCCAGTCATTCACATTTGCTGGTGGTGCATCTACTGTAAAAGGACAACTTGAAATTACGAAGGTTGATAATGATCAGTCTGAGAAAAAATTATCAGGGGCTATTTTTGAACTTTGGAGTGCGTCAACTGACGGGTTTTTAATCGAGCGAGTTACCACAGATATAGACGGAGTTTATACATTCCAAACAAAAGTAGGACAAGGTGATTATTATTTAATCGAAACAAAAGCACCGGACGGTTATAATCTAGAGATGTCAGATTATAAAAATAGAAAAAAAGTTACAATTAAAGATAATGGTACTCCGAAAACGCAGAATTATGTTGAAAAGTTAACGATTAAAAACAAAAAAATTCAGCAAGCATTTGAACTAGTAAAAACGGATTCAGATGGAAATGCTCTTGAGGGTGTTGAGTTTGAACTTCGTTTTAACGATGCCGGAGTTTATAAAGTAGTTGATGAGCATAAAACATTAACTACAAAAGACGATGGGAAAATTTATGTAGATGGTCTTGAACCTGGAGATTATCAACTGATTGAAACTAAAGCTAAAGATGCTAGCTATTGGTTAGATAAAACACCAATTGAGTTTACAATTAAAAAAGATCAAATGACAATAACTTCATTATCGATGACAAATTACAAACAAGGTGAGTTAACAGTAAAGAAAGTTGACGCAGATGATTCAACTAAATTCTTATCGGGCGCAGAATTCACACTTTATGATGGAGAAACTGTAATTGATACTGTAATAACAGATGCAGATGGTATTGCTAAATTTACAAACGTAAAATACGGAATGTACACTCTTAAGGAAACAAAGGCACCAGTTGGTTACTTAATAGATAATGCAAATGCAAAAGGCATATCTATAACGATTGATGCAACTTCAAAAGAAATAGGACCAATCAAGAATAATAAAATTCTTAATGCCTTTAAATTAATTAAAACAGACGTCGATAGCGGGGCACTACTAGAAGGTGCAGAATTTAAATTATTATTTAAAGATGTAGTATCGGGAAATTATGAAATCGCAATAGATATAAACGGTAAGGAAATTACAGGCTTATCAACTGATAACCATGGTGAAATTCAAGTTGGGAATCTAGCAGCTGGTGATTATCGCCTTATTGAAACAAAAGCACCGCAGTTTTATTTACTAGACACAACAGAATATAATTTCAAAATAGTTGATAACCAAATCGCGTTTACAGAAGTGCCTGTTACCAACAAACGTGGTCAAGGAGAAATTGTTATCACTAAAGTGGATGCCTCTAATGATTCGATTCTTATAGACGGCGTTAAATTTGAGCTTTCTAACGAAGATGGTTCAATTAAAAACACAGCCACAACAAAGGATGGAATTGCAACATTTACTAATTTACCATATGATACGTACAAATTAGTAGAGATAGAAGCGCATAAGGATTATCTTCTTGAACCTGTTGAAAAAACAATTGTACTTGATTCGGAAACAGGAGTAAATGGAGCGATCCAAAAACTAACAGTTGAAAATAGTAAAACAAATCGCTCCGTTTTATTAACAAAATATAATTCAAATAAATCCTTAAAGCTTAAAAGAGCAATATTCGAATTAAGGAAAGCCACAACCGATGTAGATAAAGACGGAAATCCTTTGTTTGATATTGTTACTGGAATAGATGTGGAGAAGTTAACAACTGACGACAATGGTGAGATTAGTTTAAAAGACTTACCTGTTGGACAATATCAATTAATCGAAACAAAAGCACCAGCTGGATATAAGTTAGACAAAACACCGGTAGCATTTGAAATTATTGAGAAACAGGAAGAAACCATTACACTTGAAAAAACAAATGCTAGAATTTCAACAGGTGGTGGGGGAACACCAGGAGATCCAGATAACCCAGGCGAACCAGGTAAACCAGGCGAACCAGGTAAACCAGGCGAACCAGGTAACCCAGAAAATCCAGGAAAACCAGGCGAACCAGGCGAACCAGGAAAACCAGGCGAACCAGGAAAACCAGGCGAACCAGGAAAACCAGGTAAGCCAGGCGAACCAGGCGGACCAGGTAAACCGGGTAACCCAGGCAACCCAGGCAACCCAGGCAACCCAGGCAACCCAGGCAACCCAGGCAACCCAGGCAACCCAGGCAACCCAGGCAACCCAGGCAACCCAGGCAACCCAGGCAACTCAGGAAATCCAAATAATACTGGTAACTCCAATGTTACTGGAGAACCAAGTACGCCAGAAAAAGCTGGAAATCTAAATGATTCAAATACGATAAATGAAACTAGCGGAGGAAACTATCTTCCTCAAACAGGAGAAGCCTACCCAATAGGTACAATATTTGGTGGTATTGCATCCATCCTAGTTGGTCTTTGGATAGCATTCAATAGAAGAAAAACGTTTAAAGCATAATATTAAATGTTTACGACAAACACTAATAGTTCTCTTTTTTATTTATGATTAGGTATATATTCCTTATAACTAGTTATATATTAAAGATGTTAGGGCTTTTTCCTTTGAAATTATATTTTATAAATATTATTTTAGAACTATTTATGGATGATAGTTATAGTAATATTTAATATAATTAATTTAAAACTGGAGGGGTCAAGATGAACCACATATTTAAGTTACTTATTGCTATCGTATTGCTAATAAGTATTACCCCAATGCATATTTTTGCAGCAGCACCCTCTTCCATGACTATCACAAAGTCCGAGGAACAAACGGCATATGACAATATCATAAAAAGTTTGCTAAACGCTGAAACAAATACGACATTTAATGCTAGTAAAATTAGTTATAAGGATATTGGAAAAATAGTAAATCAGGCAGTAGCAAATAATCCTTCTATCTCATACTACAATGGGCTAACTGCTTCTTCAAACGGAACGATAAACTTTAAATACAAAGCTGACAGAAAAGTCATTTTAGAGAAAAACAAAAAGGTAAACGTGGAAGTTGATAGAATAATAAAAGAAAATATCAGAAAGGGCATGAGTGACCTTGAAAAAGTAAAGAGCATTCACGATTACCTCGTATTATCTGTTGCGTACGATTATGATAACTTCTTAAAAAATAATGTTTCCGATGATTCCTATGAAGCTTATGGTGCCCTTATAAATAAAATCGCTGTTTGCGACGGTTATACAAAGTCAATGGCATTGATACTTAATAAGGTAGGAGTACAAACTATACAAGTAACAGGGATTGCGAATGGCGGAAATCATTCTTGGAATATGGTGAAAATAGATGGTCAATATTATCATGTCGACACCACGTGGGATGATCCGGTCCCAAATAAGCCCGGAAGTGTTCATTATAATTACTTTTTAAAAAATACTAAGCAACTAAAAGTAGATCATCAATGGGATGAAACTGCATATCCAGTTGCTACAAGCTCTAAATTCAATTACTTTCATAATATGAATACTATGGTAGAAAAAGATGGAATGTACTATTATTCAGATTCCAAAGACAATCTATTATATAAAATGGATAAAAAAACGTTAAAGAAAACAAAAGTTCTAGGAGACAAAGCACCATACTTTGCTATTCAAGGCCAATGGATATATTATAGCAACTACTCTAATGGGGGCCATTTATATAAAGTAAAGCTAAATGGAAAAGAAAAAAAGCAAATCAACTCAATCCATTCTGAAGTAATGTTTATTAAAGATAATATTCTTTATTACCAAAATACTAAAACGAAAAAGAATCTCAAATTAGTTCTATAGATTAACCTTGCTAGTATCTAAATGGATACTAGCATTTTTTAGTCCCTGTGTAGGAAATCAGAGTCGTTTCCTACACAGGGACTAAAAAACCACTCAAGTATTTATTTGAGTGGACTCAATGTTATTTAACTGGAATTTCCAGTACATAGTCACGATGGATATATAGTTCCTCATAATCCACCGAATCCGACAGAATTTTAATCCACTCAGCTTCTGGTAGATTATCATCTAAAATAGTGATTGGCATTCCGGCTTTTGTATATCTATACGCAGCTGTATATTCCGTTCCAGGTCCAGTTCGAACGTTTAAACCTGATGTATTCGTAATTCCAAGCTTGTATTTTGTAATTGAATCTTTACCGCCCATCATTTGATCGATGCGATACATATGACCAGCTGCCTTTGCTCCCCAGTATGGATCAGATGCATATTTCATATTGATACCAATTGCTTTATTACCAAAAACAGCACCGTTTGCGTAACCAGCGTTTGGTGGAAGATAGTTTTTATTTATAAAGGCCTTAATTAATTCATCAATATTGGATTCGACTGTTGGGAAATACTTAGCAAGTGGATTGTTATCGGATACATATAACCCAAATAAGTTATTGTATTGTTGTGCTCTATTACTTAATCCATAGGCACTCTCATGCTGTGCTAATGCTAGGATAAATAATGCATTGATATGTTGTGTTTCTTCAATCTGTTTAAGATAAGAACCAAGCCCAATAAGCTTACTTTTTTGAGAAGCTTGTTGATATAGCACATTATTTGGATAATCACTTTCTAGTTTTAGGAGCATAGCACTTATATACGCATCAATTTCTTCAGTTGTATAGGTTGTTTTACTCCTTGCGGATAGGTATTCGAAATAGGGATAGCTTGTCCCGATTTCTTGTCCCGATGTGTTTGTAAAATGTGTACCATCGACACTATAATATTTTTGACCAGCTGTCATGAAATCAGGAGCAGCTCCGATTTGATAAGACGAGTAGGTTTTGCTACTAGTCGAATAAATCGAATGAACTAGCTCACTATTTGAAACGGAATAATAGGATCTTCCTGTTAAAGCATTCTGGGGAATTAATTTACTATTTTCTTGACTTATAAACATGTTTTTACCGGCCACATTAACTTCCACATAAGTATCAGTGGAACTTATATACGGTAGTTCCGTATTTGAAATGACATATGTAACTGGTTTTGTAAGCTGCTTGTCCGAATATATATTCGTTAATACATTGGAGGCGTGAGCTCTAGTTATCACCATTCCACTTGGAATCTTAACAAGTGAATCCTTATATTGGATTCCTTGGCTAGATTTCAAGTTAGTTAAAGCATTTTCGTATGAATCATAAGAATTAACAAAACTTGTTGTTCCATCGGAAGCGATATTCACAATATCATATGTACCGGGAGTTTCAATGGTAAATTTCTTTTGTTTGTTTGATGACAGAGGTTTACCACTTTCATCTTTAACGCTATTTGTAATATGTAACGTATACGTTTTGGAAAAATTATAACCTTCCACGGGTGGTGCAATTGTTACACTCTTCCAATCTGGTGAAACGGTAATTGTACCATTTTTTTTAACATCAAACTGATCCAAAACATAAACTGAGTTGAGATTAACGCTAGTAGGATCTACCGCCTTATTAAAAGTGATAGTCCAGGTTTTGTTAGTACTTACGTTTGTAGCTTCATCAGTTGGAGCAGCAGCTATCCATGTTGGTAGTATCAACATCATTAATAGCGTAAGAAAACTAATAATAATATTCTTGTTTGAATGGTTTCTTTGTACCAATTAAACTTCCTCCTTTTTTACAATCTTTCACCCTACCATACTACCAGTTTATGTACTAAAGTTCTATGTCGTTTTGGATTATTTTAGAAATTGGTAACATAATTATAAAATATCTATTACAATAGTAGTTGAAATCAATTATCCAAAATTGGAGGAGATATTCATGATTATAAAGCTAACAAAAAAAGCACTATCAATTTTATTAATATTTGGACTTTTTATGGCAATCCCAACAGACACACTAGCTGCAACGAAAGTAATGTGGGGAAAAACAGAGCTTAAGTTAGGGCAAATCGGGAAAGTAACAATTCTAGCAGATACCCCACTCGTAAAAGTGGAAAGTAATGGTACATTGTCGACTGTTCGTATACTGAAAAAAGGCGATGAATACCGGGTGTACAGCTACAAAGGTCAACATAACGGGTTATACGGTGTTGGTGGAGGCAGTTTTGTTCAAAAGAACACAACGAAAGTAAAATACGAAACACCTTCAAAGAAAAAATTAGCGCTCGTAACTCCTAAACCAATCATTACGACACCAGTCGACCCGCCAGCATTGGAAGTTGTAGATATACAATAGAATGTGTCCTGAAAAACAATACATTAAATAGAAGTCCTTTCATCTTATTGTCGATGGAAAGACTTCTATTTATTTTTGTGTGCCCCTGTGTAGGAAACAATTTTTTCCTCATTTTTATTATAAAGCGAAAAATTAAAAAGTGGCTGAAATCATATTTCAGCCACTTTTTGCGTGTTAAGCTATTCTATTTCAATTTATATCATAGTGCTTATATCTAAAAAAATTACTATACTCCTGGACGATAGCCATATTGTTGGGAGATGTTCAATGCTGTTTCTTTAACCTTATCAATCAGTTCATCATTTACGCGCTCCATCGTCATTCTACTGGTTGGTCCTGATATGCTGAAGCTTGCAATGATACGACCTTGGAAATCCCTAATGGGTGCAGCAATACAGCGAATTCCTTCTTCATTTTCTATATTGTCTAAAGCATATCCATGTTTTTTAACAAGTTTTATCTCTTCATCTAGTTGTTGTTTAGATTGGATAGTTTTAGCAGTTTTAGAAGTATAAATAGTATTTTGAGCAATTTTATTGTATTTATCCTCGGACATTCCAGACAGTAGTATTTTTCCTACCCCAGTACAATACATAGGAGATCTGTGACCGATGCGGGAAAACATGCGTATGGTCTGATTACTTTCAATTTTATCTACATAAAGTACTTCTCCATTATCTTCAATACATAGATGGACTGTTTCATTTACATTACTAGAGAGCTGCTCTAGGTGAATCTTAGAAATGTTAATGATATCTAAATTATTTATCATATTTCGTGATAGATAAACAACTTGATAACCTAATTTATACTTATCGGTTTCCTCTACCTTAGCTACATAATTCATATTTAGGAGCGTAGAAAGTAAACGATGAATAGTACTTTTTGATAGCCCTACTTTTTCTGAGAGACGAGCAATCTGTATTCCATCTGGATACTCAGATATTGTGTTCAATAACATTAATGCTCTTTCTAGCGATTGTACATTTGTCATGAATTGCACCCCTAAATTATATCTACTTGAAGCAGCGTTCTCTTTTCAATCTTAAGATATTAAAAATGATTTGTAAATGACAGGACCGTAAATGATAAAAAATTTAGATATTTATAAAATATGTATTGTAAGTATTCTGAAAGTATATTATGATTAATTATGGAATAGCGTTCCACTAGGTGGAACAATATTATTTAGAGGAGTGTTTGAAGTGAAAATAATGTACTCGCATCATCCAGAAGATGTAAAAGGTTATACAACTGATAAGCTAAGAGATCAATTTTTAATGGAATCTGTATTTTTGGAAGACTCTATTGAACTAACTTACAGTCATGTAGATCGTATTATTTACGGTGGGGCTATGCCTAAAGAGAAAGCGCTTACAATTAGTGCTGAAAAAGAGCTTGCAGCATCTTATTTCTTAGAAAGACGTGAAATGGGTGTTATTAATATTGGTGGAGACGGCGTTATTATGTTAGACGGAGAGAAAATGGAACTTAATAGTAAAGAAGGTATTTATATTGGTCGAGGGACGAAAGAAGTAATCTTTCAGTCAAATGACCCGAACAATCCAGCTAAGTTCTACATAAACTCATGTCCTGCCCATAAAAAGTATCCGACAGTAAAAGTTAGCCAGGACCAAGCTATTGCACGACCATTAGGTGATATTAAATCGATGAATAAACGGACAATCTATCAATTCATCCATCCAGACGTACTGGAAACTTGTCAACTAAGTATGGGGATGACCGTTTTGGAAGAGGGAAGTGGTTGGAACACTATGCCATGTCACACTCATGAAAGACGAATGGAAGTCTATTTATATTTTAATATGCAAGAAGATACGAGAGTCTTTCATCTTATGGGGCAACCTACTGAAACGCGTCACATTGTAATGGCAAATGAACAGGCAGTTCTATCACCAAGCTGGTCTATTCATTCAGGAATCGGTACTAGCAACTATACATTCATTTGGGGAATGTGTGGGGAAAATCAGGATTTTGACGATATGGATTTCGTTGATATGAAAGAAATTAGATAACCATTTTTAGTTTATAAAAATTGAGGTGGAATTGTGGCTAATAACGCTGTGATTATTACAGATTGTGATCATTACGACATTGAAATTGAGACAGAGATTCTAAGTAAGAGCGCCATTAAGTTCCAAAAGAAACAATGTAAGACGGAACAGGATTTGATTGAACAATGTCGTGATGCCACTGTTTGGATCAACCAATACGCACCAATTACGGAGAATGTTCTGGCAAATAGTCCGAATTTAAAGCTCGTCATCCGATACGGTGTAGGTGTAAACAACGTAGACGTCCAAGCTGCTACTAAGTACGATGTGCAGGTTTGTAATGTACCGGACTATGGCACACAAGAAGTAGCAGATCACGCGCTGGCTTGTCTACTTACGCTAACCCGTAAAGTATCTCAAATGAGTTCGTTGGTTAAACAAGGAGTTTGGGATTACCAAAAGAGTATTCCTGTTTATCGCCATTCAGAGCAGAAGGTGGGAATAATAGGGATCGGACGAATAGGCACTGCTTTCGCTAATCGCGTGCATGCGCTAAATAGTCAAGTTTTAGCTTATGATCCCAAGATGACGGAAGAAAGAATAAACCGTGCACCTGAATTCGTTCAATTTGTAGATTTAGAAACTCTATTAAAAGAATCCGATATTGTGTCTATCCATTGCCCACTTGACTCAGCGTACCACTTAATAGGAGAAGAAGAATTACAAAAGATGAAACGTTCTTCTTATTTAATAAATGTATCTCGTGGTGGGATTATCAATGAAAATGCTCTAGACAAGGCATTAACAGAAGGATGGATAGCAGGTGCTGCACTGGATGTTTCGGAGATTGAACCGATTCCTTTGGACTCACCTCTGCTAAGTCATGAGAATTTATATTGCACACCGCATATGGGATGGTATTCCGAGGAGTCAGCTAAGGAGTTAAAAAGAAAAGTTGCTGAAGAAGCGGTTAGGTTTTTACAAGGGGAACAAGTGCATTATCCAATAAATAATATAACTTGAAAATGAGGGGTGTAAAGAATGAAAAAAAGATTAAAAGCTATAGTAGGTTTTGGAATCGCTTTCACGATGGCGGCATTTTTAACTGGTTGTAGTGAAGACGAAACTGTGGCAGTAAATGGTGAATCACAGAAAACACAAGTGTTGAAGGTTGCTTTCAATCAACCAGATACTCATCCACAATATAAAGCAATGGAGCAGTTTGGAGAAGAGTTAAAAGAAAAAACAAACGGTGCTTATGAAATTAAAATGTATCCAAATGAATTGTTGGGTGCCCAACGAGAAACAATTGAACTTGTTCAATCAGGAACAATTTTGATGTCCATTGTAGCAGGTAGTTTAATGGAAAACTTTAACGATGAATTCGTTGTATTCAATCTACCATATGTATTCGATTCAAAAGATCATCAATTATCCGTATTTAACAATTCAGATATCATAGGGAATCTATATAGTTCTGTTGAAGACCAAGGGATGTCTGTAGTTGGTGCATTCCACGGAGGTATCCGTAATGTATACAACAATGTTAAGCCGATTGAAACACCAGAAGATTTAAAAGGACTTAAAGTTCGAATCATTGACAGTGATACAAATATTAAAATGATGGAAAAAATGGGTGGCGTCGGTACACCGATGGGTCAAGGGGAAGTTTATACTGCTCTACAATCAGGAGTACTTGAGGGTGGAGAAAACAATGAGTTAATCTATGCGAACTTAAAGCATAGTGAGATTGCTAAATACTACTCTTATACACAGCATTTGATGATTCCCGACTATTTAATAATAAATAATGATCTATTAAAAGGAATGTCAGAAGAGCATAGAAAGATATTTGAAGAAGGATTTGCGAAAGCGGTTGATAATGCTGTTAATCTTTGGGATACGGAAGTAGAGAAAGCGATTACGGACGCTGAAACAGATGGTGCAGAGTTCAATAAGCCAGATATCAAGGTATTCCAAGATGCAGTGCAACCGTTACTAGAAGAGAAATTATCATCTGAAGGTGCAAAAGCTCTTTACGACAAAGTAAGAGAAGCTGCTAAATAGGTCGGAGTGATTTTATGAATACAGTAAAAAAAGTTTTAGACAAAATATTAGCGGTTGTTTGTATAGCGCTATTTAGTTTTCTAGTGTTACTTGTCACATGGCAAGTCGTGACCCGATTTGTATTTAATAGCCCAAGTGTATTCTCAGAGGAATTGGCGAAATATTGTTTTGTATGGCTAACTTTGTTTGGTTCTGCATTTGTCTTTGGAGAAAATGGTCATATGGCAATCGATTTTGTCCGTGAAAAGTTTCCAGACAAGATGAGAATGGGAGTGGAAGTATTTATCGAGTTAGTAGTAATTGTATTTGCTGTATTAGTTCTTATTATGGGCGGATATAGTGCGACTAGCCTTGCTTGGAATCAAATGAATGCTACGCTACATGTTCCCGTTGGTTATTTATATGCAGCCATTCCTTTAAGCGGAATATTTATTGTTTACTATTGTATAAATAGTATTTACTTGATTGTAACAAAGAAAAAATCTTTAGAAGAAATTGATCTGTCAACAACACCAAAAGCTAAGAGCGACTTGCAAGGAGGAATGTAAAATGGATGTAGCTTTGCAAGCCGCGCTTATTCTATTAATCTGTGTAGCATTTTTATTGATCATCGGTGCTCCAATTGCTGTAAGTTTGGGGATTGCTTCTGTCTTAGCGATGATTTCTATTATGGATTTCAACAACTCTCTTTTGACATCAGCTCAAAGAATGTTTGCTGGTACCAATTCATTTACGTTACTAGCAATACCATTCTTTGTACTGGCTGGTGTCATCATGAACAACGGAGGTATAGCGTTAAGGCTTATAAATTGTGCGAAAGTATTAAGTGGTAGATTACCTGGCTCTCTAGCGCATACGAATATTGTAGCCAATATGATGTTTGGATCAATCAGTGGTTCAGCAGTTGCAGCTGCAGCTGCTGTAGGTAGTACGATGGGCCCTTTGCAAGCAAAAGAAGGATATGACAGAAATTTCAATGCTGCAGTAAACATAGCGTCTGCACCAACTGGTATGCTTATCCCACCTAGTAATACTTTAATTGTTTACTCTTTGGTAAGTGGTGGTACATCAATAGCTGCATTATTTATGGCTGGATATATTCCAGGAATCATGTGGGGTCTTGGTTGCATGATTGTTGCTTACTTTATGGCTAAAAAACGTGGTTATAAAAGTGATGAAAGAGTGTCGTTACGAGTAGCGTTGCGTGTATTTCTGGATGCAATTCCAAGTTTGTTCTTAATCATTATCGTAATTGGTGGAATTATTTATGGCGTTTTCACTGCAACAGAAGGTTCTGCAATTGCAGTTGTGTATTCGTTATTACTTTCCTTTGTTTATAAAACAATTAAGGTAAAGGATTTACCGAGGATTCTGTTAGATTCTACTCGAACAACTTCGATTGTAATCTTTTTAATCGGCGTATCTTCCATCATGTCATGGGTTATGGCTTTTACTAATATACCAGGCATAATAGCTGATACATTACTAGCTTTGACAGACAACATTTATATTATTCTATTGATTATGAACTTAGTCTTGTTAATTGTTGGGACGTTTATGGATCCAACTCCAGCTGTATTAATTTTCACACCTATCTTCTTACCGATTGCTGTGAGCTTTGGTGTGGATCCAGTTCATTTTGGAATTATGCTTATATTTAACTTGTCCATTGGAACTATCACACCACCAGTAGGGCCAGTGTTATTTGTTGGAGCTAAGGTCGCAAACTTGAAGATAGAAAGTATCATTAAACCATTGATACCGTTCTTTGTAGTAACAGTTGCTATATTGATAATTGTTACATACATTCCTTCTATTTCACTATTTATCCCTGAGCTTTTTGGATTAGTGAAGTAAGGCCGATAATGATAAATCATTAGTCAAGGTAAATCGGTCATTTCGATAATTCGTTATCGGTATGGCCGATTTATGTTTACTAACGAAGTGGGGGAAGTAATTTGAAAGCTATTGTCTATACGGGACCTAACGATGTCTCTTTTAGGGAAGTACCCAAACCAGATTTAAAGGAAAATTATTCATTGATAAAAACTTCCCACGTGGGGATTTGTGGAACCGATCTAAATATATTTGCGGGAACCCATCCACGTGCAAAATCACCATTAATCATGGGGCATGAATTCTCAGGAACCATCGCTAGTGAGCACCCGACAATTGGAGTTGGAGAAAAAGTGACGGTCAATCCATTGTTGTCATGTGGAAAATGTCATCCTTGTAATACAGGAAATCCTCACGTTTGTGAAGACTTAAAATTGGTAGGAATTGATTCAGATGGTGGAATGGCTGAGTATGTAGCTGTGCCTAATCATTGTATTGTGCCATTACCGAAAGAAGTTTCTTTAAAAACTGGAGCATTGGTTGAACCAATTTCAGTTGCTGTACATGCGATTCGACAAGGTGGGTATCAAGCGGGAGACCGTGCAGTGGTTTTTGGAGCAGGTACGATTGGACTTTGTGTTGCGTTGACGTTATGTCATTACGGAGCTTCACAAGTTACAGTTATTGAAACAAACGATGACCGTCTGAAGATGGCAAAAGAGTTAGGTTTTCATACACTTAATCCAATCAAGGATGATATTCAAAGAGAAGTGAGAGCACTTACGTCTAATTTAGGTGCAGATATAGTATTCGATTGTGCAGGACATCCAAGCGTACTGGATTTAGTGACCGATATAGTAAAAGTAAAAGGAAAGATTGTTATTGTTGCGGCTTATAAAAAACCAGCAGAAATTCAATTGCTTCAAGGGATGTTCAAAGAGCTGACTGTTCGGTTTGTTCGCGTCTATACACCTACAGATGTTGACCTTGCGATGCAGATTTTAGTGAATAATTTAGACTTCGAACAATTGATAACACATGTGTTTCCACCAGAGAAAGCAAAAGAAGGCTTCGATTTACTGGTGACACCTTCTGAAGCGATTAAAGTACTTTATCAATTTGATCATGTAGGAGATGAGAACAACGAATCCATTATTTGATTTATCAGGAAAAGTAGCAGTGGTAACTGGAGGAAATAAAGGAATAGGAAAAGCAATTTCTTTAGGTCTTGCACAGGCTGGTGCAAATATCGTTGTCATTGCCAGGGATATCCAAGAAGAATATCTCGAGAGTATTAGGGCAGTTGGAGTGAAAGCAATTGGAATATCATTTGACCTTCAACAAATAGAAAAGTTTGATGAATTGGTGGAAGAAATCATTGGGAAGATGGGTAAAATTGATATTCTAATCAATAATGCAGGAGTTCAGCGTAGATCCCCAGCAGTTGACTTTGACAAAGCGGATTGGGATTTCGTTATGAATGTCAATGCTAATGCAGTATTCTTCCTAGCACAAAAAGTTGGACAGCATATGATTGAAAAAGGATCAGGTAAAATTATAAACCTAGCCTCATTATTATCTTTCCAAGGTGGTTTAACGGTTCCAGCGTATGCGGCAAGTAAAGGTGCGGTTATGCAATTTACTAAATCATTGGCAAATGAGTGGGCAGGATTAGGCGTCAATGTTAACTGCATTGCACCAGGATATATGGACACCGAAATGAATACAGCACTCGTTGCTGATGAAGTACGTAATAAACAAATACTAGATCGCATACCGGCAGGACGATGGGGCAAAGCAGAGGATATCGCTGGGACAGCAATTTTTTTATCATCAAATGCCTCAGATTATTTACACGGATTCACAATTGCCGTTGATGGCGGTTGGCTAGGGAGATAATAATAAAGGAGTTGGAATGGTAATGACTAATCATCAAAATATTTTTTCATTAACGGGAAAGACAGCTCTTGTGACTGGTGCTCGCACTGGTATTGGGCAAGGTATTTCAGTAGGGCTAGCTAGAGCAGGTGCCCATGTACTTTTACTCGGACATCAAGATAACTTGTCGGAAACAAAGGCAAAAATCGAGGAGGTTGGAGGTACATATGAAACGATCTTAATAGATTTAAGTAAAGTTGAGACAATTCGAGAACAGCTACAACCTTTACTAGCTGACCACCATGTAGATATCTTAGTCAACAATGCAGGAGTTATTTACCGTGAACCAGCGGCTGAGTATGATGAGCAAGAGTGGATGAGAGTCATGAATGTTAACATTAATTCTATTTTTATCCTTTCTCAAGAAATAGGCAGAAGAATGATTGAAAAGGGTGAAGGGAAAATCATTAATATTGCGTCTCTGTTATCATTCCAAGGCGGAGTTAATGTTCCTGCCTATACAGCGAGTAAACATGCAGTTGCAGGACTTACCAAATCGCTTGCAAACGAATGGGCTTCCAAAGGAATTCAAGTTAATGCAATTGCTCCGGGATATATTGAAACTAACAACACAGAAGCACTTCGCAATGATAAAGAAAGAAGTAAATCTATATTGGAACGAATTCCAGCGGGGAGATGGGGAGCACCAGAAGATATCGCTGGAGCCGCTGTATTCTTAAGTTCATCTGCTTCCAATTATGTCAACGGTCATGTCTTAGTCGTTGATGGCGGTTGGATGGGTAGATGATGATTGTTTTTGGGAGAGGAAGATTGTAAATGGATATTATTTCTATCGGAGATGGTTTAATCACTTTCGATCCGGTTTCAAAAGGCCCATTACGTTTCGTCAATCAATTTGAACGGAAAATTGGTGGAGCGGAGTTAAATGTGCTTATCGGCTGTGCTCGTCTTGGTTTGAAAACAGGTTGGATTAGTCGTCTAGGGAAAGACGAATTTGGAAGACATATCGTTAATACTGTACGAGGTGAAGGGATAGATGTAGGAGAAGTGATTTTAGAGGAAGGTTATCCGACTTCACTTAACTTTAAAGAAGTACAAGAATCTGGGACTGGGAAGACCTTTTACTATCGTCATAAATCACCTACGGAAACGATTACACCTGATCTTCTTCCTGTAGGTTACATAAAAAGCTCGAAAATATTGCATGTAACAGGTGTTTATCCAGCCATCAATCAAAATAATCGGAATGTCATTCTAAAAGCTATACAAATAGCAAAAGAAAATGGCGTTAAAGTGTCCTTCGATCCAAATATTCGTCTTCGTTTATGGACAGAGGAAGAAGCACGAGAAACCATCATATCCTTTTTACCTTATGTCGACTATTTACTGGCAGGAAAGGAAGAGCTAGAACTGATTTTCCAGACTACTAAGACGGAAGAGATTATACAAGAACTTAGCCATTACTCATGTGAAAAAATAGTGATGAAGGATGGGGAGAACGGGGCTTCTGTATTATTGGATGGAAAATGGTTTCACTCGAAAGCTCCGAAGGTTGTAAAAGTAGTGGATACAGTTGGGGCTGGAGATGGCTTTGATGCAGGTTTTTTATATGGAGTGCTTCAAAACTGGCCGATTGAAAAAACTTTAGAATTTGCTAATACAATAGGATCTATGGTCGTTCAAGTTTCAGGAGATAACGAAGGGCTTCCCTATCTAGAAGAAGTTCAGGCAAAGTTAGGACTATTAAATGTGATTGAGAGATAGTATAAAAACAACTTTGAAAGGAACGTGATTTGATGGAAATCGAACAATTAACGCAGGTTCCGATCATCCCCGTCTTAAGGAAGATTCCTTATGAAAAAAGTGATTACATTATAAATGCCTTACTCGAAGGTGGCATACGTTCTATTGAAATTACAATGGATACAGAACGAGCAGCCGATATTATAAATGCAGCACGTACCAAATACAGTTCCGATATTTCTATAGGTGCGGGAACTGTACTAACAGTGGAAAAAGCGAAAGATGCAATAGCAGCTGGAGCTGAGTTCATCGTTGCACCGAATTTTGATGAAGCTGTAGCCAAGTATGCACAAGAACAGAAAATATTCTTTGTACCTGGTGTATTCACACCAAGTGAGATGGTCTCTGCGATTCAAGCAGGGGCTGAGATGGTAAAACTATTCCCAGCTTCTGTGTTAGGACCTCAGTTTATCAAAGATGTGAAAGGTCCCCTTAGTCACATACCAGTTATGTGTACTGGTGGGATAGACTTATCGACTGTAAAAAGCTATTTTGAAGTCGGAGCAGATGCAGTTGGAGCAGGAAGTTCTCTTGTGAAGAAAAAGTTCATTGAGGAAAACGATTGGGTTGGACTTCAAAATGAAACCAAAGAGTGGGTACAATGTGTCCCTGTGTAGGAAACAATTCTACACTATTCTGATAATTGACTTCAATTCAGTATTAAATAAGATTAGCATAGACATTATAAAAAAGTTAAAGTTCAAAAAGCTCAAAGATTTAAAAATAACTCCACTCAAGTAAATAATCTTGGGTGGAGTTATTATTTGTCCCTGTGTAAGAAACAATTCTACACTATTCTGATAATAGACTACAATTCTGTGTGTTATGTGTCTGGCTCATATCGAACTAAATTGATGTGATAGAGAACAGGGAGGTTAGCACTATGGCATTTTGAATATGTATTTAATAGTACTTATTGATGTAAGTGAAGCAAAATCCCTGCGCAACGAATTGAATAATGCTAATTGTGTCTTACACAGGGACAGTTTACTCCTATGCCCCTTCGAAAATCTCCCCAGCAATTCCCATTGCATGAACAGCTTTTGGAAAACCAACATATCCGGCACAGTGAATGATAATCTCAATAATTTCTTCTTTTGACAGACCTACATTTAATGCTGCTTGCAAGTGAACTCTAAGCTGATCGAATGCACCCTGGGTGATAAGAGTTGTGAGTGTAATGATTTCTCTTTGTGAGTAGGAAAGCGTATTTCTAGAGTAGAGATCTCCAAAGCCAAAGGACACAATCATCTCCCAAAGGTCAGGTGAAATATTTTTGATTCCTTCCATACCATTTCGGACATCTTGTGAAAATAATTCTTCCATTGCATCTAATCCGGCCTCGTAACGCTTGTTATTTTCCATATTATTGCCTCCCCATAGTTGGTGGAATTTCATGTTCATCTACTAATACTTCAATCACTATCGGTTTGTTCGTTACTTCTATCTTATGTAACGCTTCTTTTATACTATCGGTTAATTCAGTAGAGTTATAACATGTAAATGCTTCTAATCCCATAGACTCAGCAAATTTAGTAACATTGAGCGGAGTTTCATACACACCGCCAATAGATGAGCCAATCATTTTTTGCATTCCTTTTTCTACCATATCCAATCGTCCATTATTCAAAACAATAAATAGGACTGGGGAGTTATAATTATATGCCGTAGAAAGCTCCGTACCATGCATAAACATGCAACCATCCCCAACTAAACACACAATTGTTTCTTCTGGGGCTGCTAGCTTAGCACCTATGGAATAGCCAATACCATTACCCATTGCACCAAAAATATCATCAAAAAAGAAAGTTCCGGGTTTATAAATGTCAAAGTACTTAATACCGTAAAAAGAGTGGCTGCCATCATCTCCAAAAATAATCGCATCCTCTGGAAGTGCATACCGCATTGCCCTTAATACTTGGACTGCAGAGATTCGCTCGCCTGGATTATTATGCTGAAGTGGAATCACCTCGATTGGCGCTAAAAATGCTGAACTATCTGTTTTAGGTATATCCTTTAAGATAACTTTCAGATTCCCTTTTATATCACCAAGAACTGGAGTAGTTGGAACTGGAATCGATTTCCCGATAAACGTTGGATCATAGTCGAAGTGTATGATGTGCTCGGGATACATCCCTTCAGATAATCCGGCAATGGACATATCACTTAATCTTGAACCAATTACAAGGAGTAGGTCAACATTCTCCTGAAAGTATGCGGTCGCTTCGTCTGTACCACCCAATCCGAATGCTCCTAATGAAAGTATATGACTGGAAGGAAATACTCCTTTTCCTCCTGGAGTTGTAATGACAGGGATGTTCCAATGTTCCGCAAGATGCTGTACTTCATCATAGGCTTTACTTGAATGAACACCTTTTCCTAAAAATAGAAGAGGACGTTTTGCCAGATTTAATCTATCGATTACTTCGTTTGTTATAGGAGATATCATTTCATAAGACAATGGTAAATCTAGTTGGAATGGTTCAATCTGTTCCAACAAAATATCAAATGGAATAGACAGATGCACAGGTCCTTTTACACCGGACATAGCTTTTTCTAGCGCATGCTGAAGAAATGGTTGTAGCATATCGCCTCGTTCTACTCTTGCACTAAACTTTGTAACAGATCTGAACATATCTACAAGGTCAGCTCCGAATAGACTGGAGTCCTGACCCATTGCTTTACCAGTATCTTTCATCGAGGGATGTCCTGTGATAATTAATAGTGGTAGATTAGAGGCCTTTGCTTGACCGGCTGCAGTAATCAGGTTAGTACCACCAGGTCCAGAAGTACCAACTGCGACCCCGATTTTCTGATTCATTAGGGCATAACCGGTAGCTTCAAAACCTGCTGCTGCTTCATGTTTACTTAATACAAATTCTAAATCATGGTGTAATATCTCGAATAATATAGGTGATACTGCCTTTCCCGGAATGCCAAAAATATGATGAATTCCCCAGTGTTTAAAATTCGCTACTAATACGGCAGAAGTCGTCTGCATGCTGTCATCTCTCCTATGATCAATGTTGTTCTAGATAAATTTTCTCAATTTCATATGCAGGAAGTGGTTTACTAAAGTAATAACCCTGTGAAATATCACAATGATGACTTTTTAGGAAATCAAGCTGTTCCTGTGTTTCCACTCCTTCTGCAATTACCTCCTTACGAAGATTGTGAGCTAATGTAATGATTGCATTTACAATGATTGAATCCTTCTCATTGTTCATAATTTCACTTACGAAGGATTTGTCAATCTTAATATAGTCAATCGGGAAATTTTTAAGATAATTGAGCGAGCTATATCCTGTTCCAAAATCATCAATACTGATACCAATACCAAGTGCTTTTAGCTGTTCTAGTACTTGAATGGAGTATTCGTATTCCATTGCCATATACTCGGTAATTTCAACGACAACATAAGCTGGATCAATGGCTGTACGTTCCAACATTTCTTCCATAAATGCTAAAAGATCTCTTGTAAGAAATTGTTGTGTGGAAAGATTAACGGACATTTTTACTGGGGTCATACCATTATCTTGCCATTTTTTGTTTTGAGAACAGGCCTCATTGATGACCCACTCACCAATTTGGGTGATTAATCCATTTTCTTCTGCCAGTTTTATAAACTTTCCTGGAGGTATTAGACCAAGCGTAGGGTGCTGCCAGCGTATCAATGCCTCAAAACCAACTAATTTACCAGTATCGTTATTAATTTGGGGCTGATAATGTAGTACAAATTCATCATTATCCAATGCTCTTCTTAAATCGACCTCTAGCATATATTCGTCCATCATTACATCCAATAATTCTGATGAATGAACGACGTAGCGATTTTTACCCTCTGATTTTGCTTGATACATCGCATTATCAGCGTAGACCATGAGTTGTTCCATTGAAATTGGAGAGTCGGGATAAATTGCCACCCCAATACTAGCTGTTGTATGTAACTCTTTTCCACTAACATAAAAAGGTTGCTGAAACAGTTGAATTATCTCTTCTGCTTTTTTCATGACATAATCAATATCAACAAAATCCTTCAGTAGAAAGACAAATTCATCGCCACCCATTCGAGCAAGTATATCGTTCTCACCGAGAGAACCACCTAAACGTTTGCTTACCTCGATTAAGAATTTATCTCCATAAGAATGACTAAAGTTATCATTAATGATTTTAAAGCGATCCAAATCTATGAATAAAACAGCTAAGGTACGTTGCTGACCATCGTATATTTGCTGGATAATGGCCTCTAACTCTTTTTTTATATGTCTTCTGTTCGATAGATTCGTTAAATCATCATGATAAGCCAAATAATTATATTTTTCCTGTAGCAAGTAGCGATCAGTGATGTCTCTGAACTGACCAAAGGCACCAATCATTTTGTCTTCTTCATAAATTGGCTGTGCGTCAAAGAGACAAACAATGAGGTCACCTGTGTCACCTTTAAACTTTATTTCCTCATTTTTAACTATTTCCCCTTGTTCCAGTACCTTTTTAAAATATTCTCCCGTTAAATGAGATTCACGAATATTTCTACCCACAACATCTTCTCTGCTGTTATTCGAAATTTGTTCGGCGAAACTATTAAACTCGGTCGTGATTCCTTTCTCATCCGTAATAACAATGCCATTTCTTGTTCTACTTAACATAATCTGATTCATAATGTTAAGCTTCTTATTTTGTTTTCTTAATAATAGTTCTCTTTCAATTGAATCAATCACCTGAGCTAACATCGTTAAGAAAAGTGTATTTTGAAATTGGATAGGCATCATGATAGACACACTACCGAGCAAGTTATTGTCATCCGTATAGTGAAATGCTGTTCCATAACAAGCAATCTCATGAAGAAATGTATGATAATGTTGTTCACCAATCAAGCTAATTGGGTGTCTTTGCTGCAATGATAAACTTACAACATTTGTACCTGTATCTTCTTGAACGAACAGGCTACCTGGTTTGATTCCGAATTGTTCAATGGTAGACTTGATGGTTTCATCCCCTTCGATTTCCAAAAGGTAACCGGTTGCATCTGACACTACAACAAGTATGGGGGTACCTTTTAAGGAATCTAGTAACTTATTTGAGAAAAAACGCACAACTGATAGTATTTCACTATAAAATTTTCTCTTTGCTGCAAACTGCTCTTCATCTAAAAACCTCTTCGGTCTCGATATCTCATTCGGATCCATTCCGGCATTTATGCATGCTAACTTAGACTCTGTAATGTAGTATGGTTCCGTTGTATCCATGTTCTCCTCCTAAAAAGTTTATATTATATATACCCTAATTTAATTGGGTCAAATTTTTAATGAATTGATAAATGAAAAAATATATGCTTATGATTTTTTTATAAAATAGCGAAAAAAAAGAATCCGTTTCTGCTAAGGTTAAGTCTTTACAAATTAACCAGTAGAAAGAATTCCAATATACTAATTTTACAGTAAAATGTTGTTAATTTCAAACTAATAGACTGTTACCTATTATATGTCGAAAAGCCATACCCTTGTTTGCAAGCATTATAAAGAGAACTATTGGGAGTTTATTATAAACACTAATAGTTCTCTTTTTTACTCGTATAGTAGGTAATATATATCGTGTTCTTAAAATAATTCAAAATTAGACTGGAACCAGACATCCTTAAAACTTTGTATCAGTTTTAACTGTTCTTCCTCACAATACATACCGTTCCATAGACTAAAGTATAACGTTTACACCGCTACAATCTTTTAAATAGTCATTAGATTTTGCATAAGAAGTTAATTATTCTTAGGCTACCTAGGAATAAACGAATCGTGCATGACTCAAAAAGGAACTTAGCGTTGATGGAATTTGAATATGTATTGGAGCAATTTGAGCCGATGATTTCTGCTTGCATTCGGAAGCTAAGCATATATAAAAATCACGAGTTATATAGACAGGCAGGTAGAATTGCTTTGTGGAAGGCATGGGTGAGGTTCGATGTGGAAAGGGGAGATTTTGCACCTTATGCGTACCGCTCGATTTACGGTGGAATGCTGGATGAATTAAAACGAGAAAAACGCCAGGAAGAGCAAGTCGACCCTGTGGAGGATGAAAAATTGGCATTTTTACTTGAACAATCTTTTGAAACAAGCTTATTTCGGGAGGATTTGGGAATAGCAATTGAATCATTGTATGCAAAAGAGAGAGAGCTATTGATGTGGATTTTCGTGGAAGGGATTTCGCTACAACAGGCTGCAACGAGAGCTGGCATAACAATACCAGGTATTAAAAAGAGACGAGAAAGAATGCTTGCCAAATTGAGAGTAAGTATTGAAAAATAGGATTTAAAGTTTTTACCTGGAGAGTGATGTTCGACACTTCTCGGTACTTTTTTCAGTTACTTTATACCAAACGGATAGAAAATGTTTTTCTAATATAGGACCAAATTCTAAATAACACTTTACTAGAAGGGGTAATTAGGAATTATTTTTAAAATATTGCATATATTTAGTAAATTTAGACTAGTATGTTATATTGTAATTTGATAGGATGTACTTACAGGGAGGGGACAAAAAAGGGGGATATACGGTGAAAGATATTAAAAAAAGTTCTGGAATGATTGATAACCAAACATTAATAATTGAGCCTGTTTTTAAAGATAAGGCGAAAACGCGAATCGTGACGACACATGGAACTTATTATTCAGAAGAGAGTACATTGAACATACTTGAAGGTGCATGTAATAGATATGCATCTACATTGGAGGGACGTTTGAAAGCAACGAAAAAGTTAATGAATTATTCGGTAAAGACACCACTGCTCATAGAGCCAAATGATTTTGGTGCTTTTCCAACGATGTCCTATAGGAATCTGGAGTGTGTTTGGATATTTAATCACCCTTTTTATGTGGTTGAGTTAAGCAAAGGGAAGTCAGTCATCCATTTTTTTAATGGAATCTCTGTCACTGTGAATGCTTCCAAGCATGTATTGTTAAAACAACACCAAAGACTACACACCTCGTTAAATATATATGGTATGTACCATCGAAAAAAATAGGTACATAGGGAACATATTGTATAAGGTTTCTTTTGTTTATGTAACTTGAAGCTAGTTAATTGGCATAGAAGTGTACAAAAATATTGTCTCCTAACTAAATATTTAATCGTGTGGCGTCTGAAGATACTTTTCAGATGCTTTTTTTGAGTGATATGAAATTATATAAAAATCTCCTGAGAACCCTGAGTAAAATGCACTAACATGCTTCTTAAAGTTGTAGTAGGGAGAAGGACAAACAAATGCCATAAGATTACCGAGAAAAGACCTAAAGGACGAGTCTTTCCAGAGTACTTCGAAAACGTTAGATACAAGTTTTGAAATATAAGGATCGGGCGTCTATTTACCCAGTTTTTCTTTGACAGCTCTCTTATATGAACTATATAAAGATTTTTACAAATCTCGTTCCATTTAATAATGGAAGGGATTTTAAGTGTGTCCATTGTACTTGTCATTATTTACGAAATTATTACAATATTCTTGTTGTAATAGGCTGTTTTTTCCATTATCTTTAAGGAAGGGGCTTATGAAAATTAAGCTGGGAGAATACAATCTATTAAACGGGAGTGACAGGATGAAGAAGAATACGTTCAAAAAATCTGTAGTAGCTGCAGCATTAGCAACATCTTTATTGGCAAGTTCGAATGTAAGTTTTGCGAGTAGTTCAATGCAGGATGTTGTGGATCAAGCGAGAAAAGATATGAAGAATGCAGCTTATGCATATGTAGTTCCTGCCCAAAGTGGCAAGCTTGCTACAAGCAAAGAGTTGTATCCGGCACTTAATAAAGCAAAAGATAATTATGTGAAAGCAAAGGCTGCTATTACGAAGTCTAATGCGAAAAATAAAGCCGTTTTACTAAAAGATTTAAACGCTCTTTATAATGAACGTGTTACAAAAGGAATCATTCCTTATATCGATGCTTATAACTATGCAGACAAATACTTAACTCCTATTATGAATGATATTAAAAAAGCTGAATCTGCAAAGGATTGGGCGAAGGTTGAGACTTTATATCATAAACTATCTGTTCAGTTGAAGAGTCGTACAACAATTCTCTATCGTTTTAGTGGTAAAGCTGCGAGAGATTTATTGTTAGACCAATATAAAGAACCAGCAAATACGAAACGAGATCAGTTGATGGTTCCTGTCACTGTTTATATGAAGGTTGTTCAAGCTGAAAAGTTATTAGCAGCTGGCAATAAAACCGAAGCTAAAAAGGTAATCGATACGATAGCACCTTTACTAGATAAACTTCCAACCGCTAGTTCGTATCCAATGGTAGAAGATTTATTGAAAAAATTAGAAGCTGTTATTAAAGCATCAGGAGCAGAAGTGGATTCAGGCTCTAAAGATGCAGTGTCATTACGTATTTTAGGTACATCTGATATTCATACGAATATTGTGAACTATGATTACTACAAAGATACAGAGTCTAATAGTTTAGGTCTTGCAAAAACTGCAACACTTATTAAAACAGCGCGTACTGAAAATAGCAACTCTTTATTATTCGATAACGGCGATGCTATTCAAGGAACTCCACTAGGTTCATACAAGCAAGCTATAGATAAATTAGTAGATGGGGAAGAGCATCCATCTGTAACTGCAATGGAATTGTTGGGTTATGACGGAGCAACTTTTGGTAACCATGAATTTAACTACGGTCTTGATTATTTAGATGAAGTAATGGATGATGCAAACTTCCCTTATGTGAATGCGAATGTTCAAGACGCAGCAACTGGTAAGTTATTATATAAACCGTATGTGTTAATTGACCAAGAGGTGGTTGATGCAGAAGGTGACAAATCAACGATCAAAGTTGGAGTAACTGGAATTGTTCCTCCACAAATTCTGAAATGGGATAAATCTCATCTAGAAGGAAAAGTAAAAGTGCAAGATTCTGTGCAAGCTGTAGAAGCTGTTATACCTCAAATGAAAAAAGCTGGAGCTGACGTAGTTGTCGTTCTTTCTCACTCAGGTCTTGGAGATACAAAGCATGAGGTTGGCGAAGAAGATGTAACATATCTACTAACGAAGGTTGAAGGCGTTGATGCAATTATTACAGGACATGCTCACCAAGTGTTCCCTGGTAAAGTTGATGCTTCTTTAACGAATGTAAATATCGATAAAGGTACGATCAACGGTGTTCCAGTTGTAATGCCAGGTAAATTTGGTAGTCATTTAGGTGTAATTGACTTAACGTTAGAGAAAAAGGGCAACGAATGGGCTGTAACGAATTCCAAAGCAGAAGTACGTACAATTGCAAAAGATTCAACGGATGTAGACAAAACTATAGTGAACGCTGTCAAAGAAGCACATGAAGGAACGATTAAATACGTACGCCAAGCAGTTGGAACAACAACAGCTGACATTCATAGCTACTTTTCACAAGTACAAGATGATCCATCTATCCAAATCGTAACAAATGCTCAAACTGAGTACGTAAAAGCAAAACTAAAAGGTACAGAAAATGAAAAACTTCCAGTACTTTCTGCTGGTGCACCATTCAAAGCAGGAACAAGAAGTGACCCTGAATATTACACGTATGTTCCAAAAGGCGAGTTAGCCATTAAGAACGTAGCTGATTTATATTTATACGACAACACAGTAGCAATTGTTAAAGTTAATGGAGCGGACGTAAAAGAATGGTTAGAAATGTCTGCAGGTCAATTCAACCAAATCGATGCAACAAAAACTGGCGATCAACAACTTATTAATACAGACTTCCGCTCTTACAATTATGACGTAATTGATGGTGTAACATATGAAATTGATGTGACGAAACCAGCCAAATACGATGCAGACGGAAATCTAGTAAATGATAAATCATCTCGTATTACAAATTTACAATTCGATGGTAAGCCAATCGATTTAAAACAAGAGTTTATCGTAGCAACAAACAACTACCGTGCAAATGGAACATTCCCAGGAGTACGTAATGCAACAGCAATTGAAATCTATCCAGATGAAAACCGTCAAACAATTATTGATTATATTCTTGCTGAGAAAACGATTGATCCATCAGCTGACGGCAACTGGAAATTTGCAGCACTACCTGCAAATGCAACAATCGTATTTGAATCTTCCAAACAAGCAGAAAAAGTAATCCCTGCAGATGGCAACATTAAATATGTTGGCGAAGGTACGGATGGTTTTGGGAAGTATTCCATAAAGTGACCCTGTGTAACAAACGATTCTGATATTTAACTACAATTCGCACACTCTCTAGGTTTCTGCTGGAGGGTGTGTTTTTTTATGTCCCTGTGTAGTAAACAATTCTAATACTGCCAATCACCTAACACCCCCTTCTGCCCAAGAGCGGAAGGGGGGATTTTAATGTGAACTAATCATAAAGGGTCCCTGTGTACCAAACAATTCTGATATATCATAATTATTCCCCCCCTCCCGTATATGAGCTGAGGGGCGATTTTGTGAATAAATAATTCTGAAAGCCCTGGATTAATAACTACGAACTGTATATAAAGAAGCAATAGTAGATAGCAAGAGAGGACTGGTCTAAAAAAGGGAGTATGAAATATAAAGAATTAAATAAAACATTGATTTTTCAGAAAATTATACATATAATTGTTTTAAATACATGTTATATACAGGTGTTTCATATAATACAAATAGTTTTACTATTAATTACATCATATCAATAAAAATAATATAAATATGAAAATTATATAAATTTATATACATGTAATTTACTTGTATATTAATATATTTCGAAGGGTGATAGAAATATGAAAATGGCCAAAATGGGTATTGTTTTTGATGATATGGATGCGGAGTTAGAGTGGTCTAAGAAGAAAAACCTTTTCGAGTATTTTATATTTGAAATTCTTGATCATTTTAGAATCCCATATGAAAAACTAGATGTAACGGATAAGTATAATTCATTTGACGTGTTGATTGTGAGTCACATCCGAGATAGTGAAGAAGCGTGCAGCAAAATATTAGAATATATACACGCTGGTGGGACTGTCGTTTCTTATGGGGGATTGGACTCTATACGAAAGAAACTAGGTTTTTCAAACAAGCTTGCGTCTCAAAAGGGTTATGCAGATTTATCTGCCTTTTTAAACCAACATACCCCTTTACGTTTCCTAGATGCCGAGCCTTGGACGCATGAAACTGATTTAGACGTAACAGAATTTGGTGCTGTAGCTGATGAGGCAAAAACATGGCAGGGAGTATCTGCATTACAGCAAATAAAGTATGGTTCTGGAACACTTGAACGCTGGTCAGTACCGATTCCTCAAACGATCGTTGGTTTGCAACAGGGAACGAAGCCTGTTATAGAGGATGGAATACCAGCCCCGGATGGTACGGCGAATTTAGATGAGGAAATTTTAAAGGCAGAGGATGGCTTTGAACTGGATTGGGTTCAAGATCGTGCATTTACAGAAACTGGAATGCCTTATTTCCCTCACCCATATGCTGACTTATGGAAAGAAGTATTAATGGAACATTTATTAAAAATAGTGCTAGGAAAAGGTTTAACACTTCCCTTCTTAGACTATTGGCCAGCAAACGTACAACATGTTGCGATGATTTCCCATGATAGTGATTTAAATGTGGATGAATCAGCTCAAATGACACTTGATACGCTGAAAGCAGAAAATGTTCAGTCTACCTGGTGCATGATTGCACCAGGCTACAGTTCCTCGATATATGACCAAATAAAAAGTGGTGGTCATGAAATTGCCCTTCATTACAATGCACTAGAGCAGGATGAAGGGGTTTGGTCAGCGGAAGCTTTTCAAACACAATTAGACTGGTTAGAAAAAACGACAAATACAAACGATACTGTATCTAATAAAAATCACTATACACGTTTTGAGGGCTGGGGAGAGTTATACACTTGGTGTGAAAACAATGGAATCCAAGTGGATCAATCGAGAGGTCCAAGTAAAAAAGGGAATATTGGTTTTTTATTTGGCACATGTCATCCTTATTTTCCAATTGCTTGGGCAGATGAAAAGAATAGACTATATGACGTTTTAGAAATTGGGTTTTTAACACAAGATCTAAATCACAATACATTATCAGATGTAAGTGTCATTCAGCCATTTTTAGATGGAGTGAAGCGGGTTAATGGTGTAGCGCATTTTCTGTTCCATCAATACCATATTTACCATCAGCCAAAAGTGCGAGAGGCCATTGTTCAATTAATAACAACTGCTAGAACTCAAGGATTTACCTTCTGGACTAGTAAGCAAATTAATGATTGGGAGCGTTCACGTCGTGGGCTTACAATTAATGGAATTAGGAGTTCAGGAGACATTAAAGTAACTAGCCGGGATGGCGAAAATGATTTTATGCTTCTCATACCAATAGCTGAGGATTATGCATCAGCAGATGATGAAGTAATAGTGCAACGATTTGGTGTTAATTGTAAACAAGTTCAAATGAAAAGAACTTAATATGGGGGACTAATAATGGAAGGAAATATATTAGCATTAAATGGTGGAGAAAAGGTGAAAACGACACCATTTGGTACAGGGCAACGCTTTGGGTTAGAAGAGGCAAAGGAATTACTGGAGGCACTAGAGCAAAATACATTATTTTATCATTTTGGTCATAAAGTAAAGCAGTTTTTACAGGATTTCAATAATCTTTATCAAGTAAAATACAGTGTTGCTACTTCTTCTGGAACTGCTGCACTTCATGTCGCACTTGGAGCAGCTGGAGTTACTGCTGGAGATGAGGTTATTACAAGTCCTATTACAGACCAAGGTACAGTGGTAGGTATTCTCTACCAAAATGCCATCCCAGTCTTCGCTGATTTGGATCCTCATAGCTATACAATGACTGCTACATCAATCGAAGAAAAAATAACAGCAAAGACGAAGGCAATAATTGTTATTCATCTTGCAGGTAACCCTTGCGATATGGACCCAATTATGGAACTTGCCAAAAAATATAACATCAAGGTCGTGGAGGATTGTGCTCAAAGTTATTTAACGACTTACAAAGGTCGATT
Source organism: Psychrobacillus sp. FSL K6-2365 (assembly GCF_038003165.1). Taxonomy (NCBI): domain Bacteria; kingdom Bacillati; phylum Bacillota; class Bacilli; order Caryophanales; family Bacillaceae; genus Psychrobacillus; species Psychrobacillus sp. FSL K6-2365. The sequence goes on from NZ_JBBOOO010000001.1 coordinate 923,228, forward strand.
AACAGGTACCATAGGGGATTATGGCTGCTTTAGTACTAATGATTTTAAGCATATTTCTACTGGTGACGGTGGAATGGTGACTGTAAACTCAGGAAATGAATCTGATTATTTTACAACGCATGCATTTGCAGATAAAAATTATCGAAGACAAGAAGATGCTGTTATGAAGGATATAGAATATTTAGCTCCGAATTATCGAATGACAGAGCTGCAGGGTGCGGTTGGAATTGCACAATTGAAAAAGCTTAACTGGATTTGTACAAGACGCAATGAGTTAGGGGAAAGATTAAAGCAAGGAATCGATACTATTAAAGGAATCAATCCGATGAAAATTACCAACGAAGGCTGGTGCAGCTATTGGTTTTATATGCTCACTCTGAATCTGGAACAGTTAACGTGCTCAAGAGAGGAATTTTCAGAAGCTTTAGCAGAAGAAGGAATTCCAAACCAACCGGGTTATATTCCAAAGGTGTTATATGCGCAGCCAATATTTCAAAAGAAACAGGCATATTTGAATAACCATTATCCATTTAATCTAGGAACCTATGACTACTCCGTAGGAAGCTGTCCAAACGCAGAGAATATTTTAGAAACGGCCATTCGATTAAATATAAGTGAGTTCTATACAGATCAAGACATAGAAGATATGATTGTCGCGATTAATAAAGTTGCTTCATTTTATAGCAAATCAATTTCATAATTACTTGATTATTAAGGCAATATCAGAATTACTTGTTTCAATTAAAAATACGAATGTTTACTTAATATCGCAATATATTATTCGTTTTTATAAAAAGCGATTCCGTTGATTGGAGTGGCAGGCGGCGACTCCAGCGGGAACAGCGCGAGCTGAAAGCCCCGCAGGAAAGAAATTGGTCGAGCTTTGTTTGACCAATGTCTTTGCGACGAGTAACCGCAGGAGCATATGTTTTCGTAGTGACGAGGAGATTAAGCCGTGCCCACGGAAAGCATCCGCCTAGAGCGGAAATCAGCGTTGTTCGGATTTAATTATATAATATTCTTTATGAAATTGATTTAATTACAAAAGCAAACATTGATTTTATATAATAATTTTTTGTTCGTTTTTTTATAAAGTCTATTTCGTTGATTGGAGTGGAAAGCGTTCGCCTGTTTCTGCATCGCTGCGCTAGCTTCGTAACGCGTTGGAGCAGAAATCAACGTTGTTGGGAATTCACTATTAAATATGTTTTTATGAAATTGATTTAGTTAGTAAATAATTCTGGAAGGAGGGTTACAGTGCATAAAAACCTATTTACAGACCATGGAATTCCAGTTTCCGCAGAGGAAGAAAGAACAGCTGCATTATGTAGAAATGAGAAGGGTGACTGCAGGTTTGTTATTGCTGCCAAAGGATTTGTTGTTATTGTTAATCTTGAAAATGGTCATATAAAACAAGTGTTTTTTCCTGATAATAACGATGAATATCCTTATTCCTCGTTTAGTAGCGATGGATTATTCTACACTGGTGCTGCAAATATGTTCATGGTATTGGACCCTTTTTTAGAGCAATTCATTTATTACAAGAGGATTGAAAACGGGGAAGAAATTGTAGGATTTAGCTTTGCGGAAGATAGAGCGCGTAATATCTATTTCACCTCGTATCCACATTGTCATTTACTCTGTTATTCGCCTCTCTCAAAAGAAATCATCGATTATGGCAGGGTGGACTATAGCGAAAAGTATCCAGGGAGTGTGGCAGTGGATCAATCAGGTTGGGCATATATAGGAATTGGAACGGAAAGTAAAAATATAGTAGCCTTTCATCTAGAAAGAGGTTTGAAAAAAGACCTTATAATAAAATCTCAAAGACAAAAAGGCACTGGCTATGTTCACTTAGGAGATGACGGGTTTGTATATGGACATATAGGAGAAACTAGTTCTCCACAATGGATGAAGTTTTCAAATGGAGACTTCGAATCCATAAATGTTGAAAAGGTATCTCCCTCTTTTTATTCTGGTACAGGATTTCAAAGGATTCATAGGTATCAGGATGGAAATTATCATATAGAGAGATACAGCCTATCTAAGGGGCTTATTGAACTAGTTAACAGAGAGACAGCACAAACTAAAACTATACATTTTAGTTATACTTCGGACGGAGCGAAATTGTCTACTATTTATCTCGGACCAGATGATTATATTTATGGTACATCTATGCACCCACTACAATTTTTTAGCTTTGATAGCTGCATGAAAAAAATGACTAATTTTGGTGGAGAGGTTATTGAAAAAGGAGGAGGCGGAAATATTGCTGCCTATGCCTCCTATGGGAATTTACTTATAGGCGCAGCATACGCAGGAGGGAAATTATTAGTTTTTGATACGACTAAGAAATTTAGTAGGAGCGTAAATCCAAAATTGGTTGCACAGGAAGAGAGTATTCATAGACCTCGCTGTGCAATTGCTTTAAAGGATCATGAGCATATTGTATGGGGAGGGTTTCCTGGGTATGGAATGATTGGCGGATCATTAGGTATTTATCATATTGAAACGGAAGAAAACCATCTATTGTCTCATGAAACATTAGTTGAAAATCAAAGTACGATTAGCCTTGGAGAATTGAGCTCCGGAGATATCCTTGGCGGAACGAGTATCGAGACACCTGGTGGAGCAGAATCACGAGAAAAAGAAGCTCGTTTATATATATTAAATTGGGAGACCAAAAAAGTTAAAAATAGTTTTGTTCCGATAGAGGGTGCACGTGAAATTACTCAACTATTTATTGACAAGTATGACTGTGCCCACTGTCTTACCGATCAAAGTACTTACTTCGTTTGCGATCCATATACGGAACAGATACTATTCCAAATAGATTTATCCAACTGGGGCCAAACTGTTCGAAATTGCTTTACTTATGATTTACAAACTAACACGCTCTACTGTCTTCTTAGTCATACTTTACTCAGTGTAGAGATACAAGGGAAACATTACGTAGAACCTAAGGTAGTTCATACACTACCAATGGACGCTACCAGTGGTATTGTTCAGAAGGATAGCCGAATTTACTATGGGAGTGGAAGTCATTTATTCAGTATCCAAATTGGGGAGGGATGAAGACCATGTATATATTAAAAGAAATCGAAAAAAATGGACCTCCACCATTGTTGCATAATGTAAGCGATATGAAAGAATGGCATGAGAAAAGATCTACGATTATGCAGAACTGGCTAGATTGTATAGGTGGTCTTCCTCCACTAGTTAAAACGAGTATGAAGATAAACTACTGGGAAATTCATACCGGTTATTACCTGATCAACATCTGTTATTCCACGGTTTACAAGGACTGGGTACCAGCGAACCTTTTAGTTCCTAAAGTTAGAGGAGAAGAAAACATTGCATCCAAAAGTGATGTACTTCATTTATTGAACTCAGCTAATCGCGAGCAATTTCGGGCAGTTCTTGCTCTCCATCCAACTAGTGATAGTGGAAAGGAAGACATAAGTACAGCAACAGGTAGGAAAAATAGACAATACGGATTGGAGCTTGTTAATAGAGGATATGTTGTTTTAGCTCCAGATACGATAACTGCAGGAGATCGAGTATTAAAGAATGAACAGCCATTTCAAACAGCAGCATTTTATAAAAGTCACCCAAATTGGTCAGCAGTTGCTAAGATGATTGTTGATCATAGGCAGGGTATTAGCTTGTTGGAGGACCTAAGTATAGTAGACACCTCCAAAATTGGAGCAATTGGACATTCGTTAGGCGGGTATAATAGCTTCTTTCTAGCAGGAGTCGACAGTAGGGTTAAAGCGGTAGTTTGTAGTTGTGGATTTTCTCTTTTCGCTCAAGATCCTGAGAAACATCGCTGGGGCAGAAGAGATTGGTTCAGTCATATACCTAAGATTAGTGATTACATCAATGAAGGTATCGTCCCGTTTGAGTTCACTGAAATTGCTGCTCTAGTTGCTCCAACGCCTTTATTCATGTGGATGGGGCAAAATGACAGCATATTTCCTCATTGGGAACCGGCAGCAAAAGGCTTTTCTGAACTTAACTCCTTATATGAATGGCTGGAACAAGAGGGGAAATTTCAATCTTTAATAGGGAACTCTGGACATGACTTTCCATCTGAAATTCGCCAAAACGCCTATACTTTTCTAGATAAATGGTTGAGCTAAAGTAGTCCTTCAAGTTTACATTGCAAAATATGCTATTCTAATTAAAAGTAGAGCAATCATTTAGTAGGGAGTTGTGACAATTGCTAAAACGCAAAAGTGTATTTGAAAATCGCTATAACAAGTTTATTCATGAATTAAAAGAAGAAATTATCTCAGGGAAGATAAAACCTGGTGAATTCATTCTTCCAGAAAACACATTAAGTAAAGTATATGAATTAAGCAGGGTTTCCATTAGGAAGGCATTGGCAGAGCTCGTAGAGGAAGGTCTAATTGAGAAGATACCTGGAAAAGGTAATCGAGTAACTATTCCAAATGATACACAAAAACAAACTATTACACTTGGTTGGTTTTCAAATTCTTATGAGATCGAAATTATACGAAAAATTATCAAACGTTTCGAGCAACTCAACCCGTTCACAAAAGTAAATCTACAAATACTGCCTAATAGTCAGTATATATATAATCTGACACAATCCTTAAAGCATGATAATGGACCTGATGTATTTATCGTATCTGATTACCATTTTCGAGAGTTAATGGAGTCGAATTCTTTAGATATGCTAGAACCATTCTTACCAGAACATGTTGACATAGAAAAGGATAGCTATAAGCAAGTGTTTGATATGTTCACATATAATCAGACGGTACCTGTTACGCCATTTGTATTTTCACCAGTGATGATCTGCTATAATCGACGAATGTTTGAAGAAGCAGGGATTTCAAAGAACTTCAAAATGGAAAACTGGGATGACTTGTTAGAGTTATCAGCACGTACAACAAAGGGATTACAAAGTGACAGTATTATTAAAGAATATGGCTTTTGTTTTTCATCTTCTACAAATCGGTGGCCGGTGTTTCTGTTGCAAAACAAAGGATTGTTCATGGCAGAGGACCGCTCTAAATCAGTAATGAACAGAAAAGAGAATATAGAAGCACTGAATTACTGTGGTGATTTAATGTATAAGCATCAAGTATCGCCTATCTTCTCTCACGGAAGTAATGAGTTAGCAGAAAATCTTTTTATGCGAGAAGGGGCAGCAATGATTTTGACTACCTATTATTTTATGAATGAATTTAGAGATCATAAGATTAAATGGGACGTCTTACCGCCTCCTCAAAATGAAACGCCGGGAACACTACTCTTGGGTGGTGCTTTAGGTATTAGTGCAAATAGCAAAATTAAAGAAGCAGCACAAGCACTTGTTAGCTTTATGGTAAGTACTGAAGCACAAACATTGCTCAAGCAAAATGGATGTACTATTCCGATGCTTCGCATAGTTGCAGAGGATAATAATCTTCTGCAGCCAGGAGTTCATCCGGAACAATATAATGCTTTTAAAGAAGTAATGGGAACATCCAAGACGATTAGGGATCTTGATCTGACAATAGAGGAGTTTGAACTAATCGAACGAGAGATGCAATTTTTCTGGGCCAATATGGAAAAAGCAGAGGATACATGTAAACGAATAGAAGAGCTTCTTAATTTAAAACAAGCAACATATAACGTTTAAAACGTTATTCAAGGGGTGTACTTGTGATGAAATTTGCTCAACATCTTAAGGGATTAAAGCCACATCCTCGAATTTTATTTAATGACGAGGAACTAAAAGAAATGAAAACAAGAGTGGCAGATAAGAAACTGGAAAGCAGCATTGATTTTAACAATTTGTGGTATGAAATACTGGAATTAGCAGAATCATACATAGCCGAAAAAGAGTTTACGGTCGTCTATCCAAGTTGCTCTGTTCAACTAACTATTCCTTTGCCATTAATACAATTAGAGCCTGTTGGAGATCCTCCAGGATATATAGATTATCCTTTTTGGACGATGTATTCTCGAGCTATTGAAGAAAGAATCCGTGTTTTATCCTTTGCTTATGGAATAACAAAGGATAAAAGGTTTGCTGAAAAAGTAAAGGAGTACCTCCTTGCACTATCTTCGTTTACAAGATGGTTTGAATTTCCGCTACGAGGTGCGGAAGGTAATTTAAGTAATGCGCATTTTACAATAGGTGCAGCTATTGGATATGATGCAATTTTACATACTTTATCCAGCACCGAGAAAGATATGATTAAACATGCTATTTTGACAAAAGGTTTACAGCCTTTCCGTATAGATTTTAATAATCATGATAGTCATAATATTATTGCATCGAAGCAAGTAGCGATGCTTATCGGATCCCTAGCCATCTTAGATAGTGATTGTAAGGACGAAGTGGAACCATTCATCTTCAACTCCTGTATTTATATAAGCAATTACTTAAATAGTAGGCTAATGGATCCGGACATTGAAGGGCTATTGTATTTAAATGTTGCTGCAAGGCATATTTTAATGGCAGTAGATACGTACCATCGTTCAACAGGAAATAATGAATTTCTCCAGCATTCATATTTTAGTTTTCTTCCTGATCTATTCATCTACTCACTTGGGACTGGTGGAAAGGTGAGCTTTGTAAACTTTTCAGATTCATTTTATAGCTTGGATATTTCTTATCTTATGTCGATACTTGCATCTAAAAACCAAAATCGTATTGCAAGCTGGTATATAAATAAATTCTCTGGAAGTCATTTGGAAACGTTGTTTCATACGAATAATTTACCTGCGCCTTTAGATCCAGAAAAATACTATGGAAATAGGTGCGCCAATATTTTTTCTACGATAGGTTGGGCTTCATTAAGAAGTGGGTGGAAGGATCATGATCATCTATTAGCTTTCAATTCAAGCCAGTCCGCAAAGAATCATAATCATTTTGATCAAAACAATTTTATATTACATGTTGCAGGAGAATGGCTAATATCCAATCCAGGTTATCAGGATTATGTAGAAGGGCCAAGGAGAGATTTTACGATTGGGACAATAGGGCATAACAGTATGCTTGTTAACGATAAAGGACAATCTCAATTAGGAAAAAGTAAATTTGTAGACTGGTATTCATCTGAATACTATTCTTTTGTTAGCGGAGAAGCAGCTGGTGCTTATGACAAGAGTATTTCACAATGGGAGCGAAAGATAGTACATATCGATAATAGCTATTATCTTGTTATAGATAAAGTTGTTAAAGAGGATAAGGCTAGCGTACTTAGCTTTCTTTTCCATACAACAGCACAAATATATGCAGGAGATAAAACTTTGCTGCCAGGAGAGAAGACAGCAGAAACGCATATCACATTCGTTGGAAACAACGTTTCTGCTTCCATTTACAATTGCTATCCAAAAGATATAAAGATAAGTGTAGAACAACATAAGGGAGCAGAGGAGTATGGCTCATATCTACAGATAGTGCCACAGGAAAAAGAACAGCTGCAATATTTAATAACAATGCTTGTTCCTGAAGCTTCAAAAAACGAATTTGCTTATTCAGTAAATAGAGTAGAGTCACAATTTCATATAGAGATAGCTCGTCAAGGCATTACGGATCATATTCTTGTTAATGAGAATAGAGATTTTGTGTGGCAAACATCCTCTAATGGAGAAATTGGTCTTCAAGGAGAACAGAGCTGGATTTCATTTCAGAACGATGACCGCAAGCTAAGTAAGTTTTCTGTAGTAAATGGGACCTGTTTGAAAGTACAAAGTGATTATATATTTCAATCGTCTGAGGAAATGAATATCTCTGCTCAATTTAACGACATAGGAGCCAAAATACAACTTGAACTTCAAAAGAATACTCAGATTTCACTGAAAACTGCTCAACCGACAATTCTATTAGTTAATAGTGAAAAGCATTTGATAAACTATCAAATTGCCCAGGAAATGCTTGAATTATATTTGGAGCAAGGATTATATGAAATCGAACTATTCATTTAAAGTAGTGAAAATTTGTATTTAAATAACTGAATTTTCAATAAAAAATGCATTTAAAGAGGTGGTTTACATGGAACTTACTGGATGGAGAGGTTCATTATATCATTATATGGATTGGGCATTAAAGCTTGCATATTTAAATATTCTTTGGTTGATAGGAATAGTAATTGGTGCTGGAATTGCAGGTTTTTTTCCATCAACCGTAGCAATGTTCTCTGTACTCAGAAAGTGGGCACAAGATGAAGGTGATGAACTTAAGGTATTCGCTCATTTTAAAAACGAATATAAAAGGGAATTCTTAAAGTCTAATAAATACGGCTATTCATGGGCGGTACTTGGATTAATATTGTACGTGGATTTACAGTTTTTTCGTGGTATTCCTACTATCTGGGCATTAATAGTTTCTTTATTCTTTTTTATACTTGGTGCTATTTATATAGTTGCTTTACTTTATGCATTTCCAGTTTATGTTCAATATAAACTGACCTTAAAGCAGTATTTTAGAAACTGCTTACTCATTGTTCTTTCTAATCCCTTGTTTTCTGTCCTAATGGTTTTAGGATTCTATTTTCCATATTATTTAATGATTAAAATTCCGGGATTACTACCGTTTTTCGGAGGTAGCCTTATAAGCCTAGTGTTAATGATGATTTCTAACAAAATGTTTACGAACTTAGAGAAAAATAAAAAGGCACATGAGTCAATTTCATAACTATTATTCATTTTAATAGATTAATACTTAAGAAGTATCCCAATTTTTTATTCTGTTGTTAAGAAAGCTGAACTTGTTGATTGGTGCGCAAGGTGGTGTACACTCGGAAAGTGTCCGCCTTAGCGTATATCAAAATGGTTCAAAGTCACTATTTAATATACTTTTATGAAAGTAAGGCAGAAGATAACAGAATATAATTTCAGAAAAATATTGAATTATTGTAAAATTTAAATTATTATTAAATACATGTAATATACATGTATTGAAAGAGTTTAATAGGCAATAAAGTATTTGGAGAAAGGGGAGATTTGTTATTGAAACTAAAAACAAAAAAATTGATACGTTGGATTCAACATTAGCCGTATCAAATAATATCCCGACTAACAGAAAAAAGAAGTCATTAAAAAATAAATTATGGCGAGATCGCTATTTGTTACTACTAATCTTACCAGGAATTTTATATTTTCTTATATATCGCTATATACCAATGGCAGGAATTCTTCTAGCATTTAAGGATTATAGCCCGTTTCGAGGGTTTGCAGATAGTCCATGGGTCGGATTAAAATACTTTAAGTTAATTTTTGAAGATGCTGAAGTTATTCAAGTTATTTGGAATACACTACAAATCTCAATGTTACAAATCTTTTTTGCCTTCCCTATCTCTATTGTACTTGCCTTAATGCTTAATGAAATTAGAAATCAAGTATATAAGAAATTTCTTCAATCTATTGTTTATTTACCTCATTTCTTATCCTGGGTAGTCGTGGTTGGGATAACTGTTATTTTTCTTAGAAGTGAAGGCTTAATCAACAATGTTCTAGTGAATTTTTTAGAAATCAATCCAATCCCATTTTTAACTGATCCAGCTTTGTTTAAGCCAATAGTTATTTTCCAAGTTATCTGGAAGGAATCGGGCTGGGGCACAATTCTTTTTTTAGCGGCATTGTCTGGAATTAGTCCGCATTTATATGAGGCGGCTGTAATAGACGGAGCTAGTCGTTTGAGACAGATGTGGCATATAACTTTACCAGCACTAAAGAGTACGATTGTTATCTTATTAATCCTTCGTTTAGGTAATGTAATGGATAGTGGTTTCGAGCAAATTTTTTTAATGTTGAATCCTTTCAATATGGAAACAGGAAATGTCTTAGACACCTATGTGTACTTTAAAGGGATTCAGCAGGCTAATTTTAGTTTCGCTACAGCTGTAGGACTTTTTAAAGGAATTATTGGTTTAATACTTGTCGTTCTTGCCAATAGACTTGCGAAAAAATTTGGAGAAGATGGCTTATATTAATGAATCATATTTCATCTTTATCTGTCTAGCTCTAGCGCAAAGCACCTCGATTCGCTATAGGTTTACGGTAAAGGCAAAGGATGCCTTTACTCGAAATCCTTCCTGCGTTAGTCGGAGGCTCACACGATGTGAGTCATACAGTCGTTGCGACACGATGTCGCGAACTTAGACTGTGACATAGGCACTTGTGCTTTTCTTATTATGTAAGGAGGTAAGGTTATGTTTAAAGCTACTGGTGGCGAAAGGGTAATGGAAATCTTTAATAACATACTCTTGTTATTAATAGCTGTTACGATGCTATTTCCCTTTTTATACATTTTTTCCGTTTCATTTTCAAGTGTGAGCGATGTCCTCAATAGTGATTTCCTTTTATGGCCAAAGGAATGGGTGACAGATGCCTATACGTATATTTTAGGGTCCGATCAATTTATTCGTTCTCTATGGGTGACAGTTTATATCACTGTGGTAGGGACATTTGTTAATCTAGTTTTTACATCCACGATGGCTTACTCTTTAACAAGAAATATTATTGGGCAACGGTTAATCTTGTTTTTAGTGTTATTTACTGTTCTATTTTCAGCTGGAATGATTCCGACTTATATTATTGTAAAAGAAACTGGTTTATTGAATTCGTTGTGGGCACTAATCATACCTGTGGCAATCAGTCCATTTAATTTAATCATCATGACTCAATTTTTTAAAGGGATCCCTGAGGAACTAACAGAGGCTGCTATTATTGATGGAGCCAATGATATCCAAATTTTTTCTAAAGTGATCTTACCTTTATCAAAGCCAGCGTTGGCAGCATTTGGTCTGTTTTATGCAGTGGGCCATTGGAATAGCTATTTCTCAGGAGTTCTCTACTTGAATGACCCCTCGAAGTGGCCGATACAAGTTATTTTGCGACAAATTGTCATTGTAAATGAACCAAATGCAGCGTTAGGTGGTCATGCAGCAATGGTAGAAGCATTACCGCCTCCAGAAACGGTTCAGATGGCTGCTATTTTATTGGCAACCTTACCAATACTTATTGTTTATCCGTTCTTACAAAAACATTTTGCAAAAGGAGTGATGCTTGGATCTGTAAAAGGATAGTATTTAGAAAATTGTCGGTACTGCTGTTAAAGAAGCCTTACAAAAGATAAATGGAGGGGTTAATGTGAAAAATAAGCACCTAATGATTAGCTTTCTACTTCTTTTCCTTAGTTTTATGTTAGTAGCTTGTACGGATGAAAATACAGATGAGAAAGATACAACTGACAAAGATAATGAAACTGCAGGAGAAAAAGCTCCAAATGAACAGGTTGATCCATTTGATCATAGTGAGAAATATACAATCACGGGGATGACATTCCGTTTCGGTGATCCACCTCCATTAAAAAGTCCTGGTCTAGATATGATAAATGAGCGATTTAACGTAGATTATAAACCAGAGATTATACCTCAAGGTGATTATGTTGAAAAATCTTCTGCCATTGTAGCATCAGGTTCTATGCCAGATTTAGTTGGATTCCAAGCTGGCGATACGCGTTTTTATCAATGGGCAGAAGATGGAGCATTTCTACCCCTAGATGACTATTTATCACATTACGAAACATTAGGGAATATTCCAGACTATATTTACAATTCTTTTAAAGTAGACGGAAAGGTATATGGAATTCCGCGTTATTCCAATCCATATCCTGTAACACCAATTATTCGTAAGGATTGGCTCGATAAATTAGGATTGGAAGTACCAACAAACTACGAAGAGTTAGAGAAAGTTGCTATTGCATTTACAAAAGAAGATCCAGATGGGAATGGAAAGGCAGATACGTATGGAGTAGCTATTGGAGAAAATATTAACCCAAGCTTTAACATGGGAACATATTGGGACTTCAATGCTTGGTATCACCAAAATGATGATGGAGATTTTATTCCAGGTATCATTTCTGATGGAAGAAAAGACTTAGTTCAATTTTTTGCTAATTTGTATAAAGAAGGCGCTATGACAAAAGACTTTGCCGTTCTTGATTGGGCGAGTACTAATAATGAGTTCTACTCCGGTAAAGCTGGAATTTTCGTAGGCGGTGTCTCCGGGATGTCACAGGAGTATTTCGATGGATTATTATCTATTAATCCAGAAGCGAAGCTAGTAGCAATTCCTCCATTTGAAGCACCAGACAAATCGAAAGGATTCACAATGGGTTCAGGTAACTCAGGTATTCTTGCTTTAAATGCTAATCTTGCAGAAGACGAAGGGAAATTATATCGAGCATTAGAGTTAGTAGACTTTGGGAAAACTTATTTCCCGGCTGAGGAAAAAAATCCTCAAAATGCGGACTTTGACTTCTATTTAGGTAAAGAAGGAACTGGTTATAATATGGAAAATGGATTACCTGTCCAAATTCCAACGTTCTCTTCTGAAGGGCTTGCACCATCAACCTATTTCTTGGATAACAGAGAACAGGTTCCAGAGGATGCAAATATTACGTATGCGGATAGCTATACACTACCAGAGTTGAAAGAAATGACTGCATCATTACAAGAAATGTTTGAAACGAGCGAGTTATATGTCGATCCTTCTCATGGTGTTCTATCACAAACAAACCAAGAAAAAGGTACAGATTTATTTCAATTCTTAATCAACGAACAATCGAAAATGATCGCTGGTCAAAGATCAATATCTGACTGGGATGCACTAGTTGAAGAGTACCTTGCAAAGGGTGGCGAAGCGATTATTAAAGAAACAAACGAAGGAATCAAATCTAAAGGATATACAGAAAGAGAATGGAAGTAATATAAAAATGACCTGTTCGCTAATGCGAGGGTAGTGACCCCTTAAAGTTAGAGTTTTATTTATGCAGCTAATTGGCTGGCATGAGTTCGGTATTTTACCGGACTCATGCCGGCCAGTTTTTGTTTAATTCGATCGTTGTTATAGTAATCGATATACTTCTCGATTTTCTTCTGTAACACTTCGTAGTTCATCAATTCCTCCCCGTAATACATTTCTTGTTTGAGTAAGCCAAAGAAGTTCTCCATTACCGCATTGTCCGCACATGTTGCTTTACGAGACATGCTTTGGAAAATCTTGTTTTGCTTTAAGGTTTTCACCCACGAATTATGTTGGTAGTGCCAGCCTTGATCCGAATGAATGGTTGTACGATATTCTGCACGTTCATGAATGATTGGGAGCGCTTGTTTCAGTGAATCCATCACAAATTCCAGTGTAGGTCGTTTAGACATACTGAAACCGAGTATTTCACTGTTATATAAATCCATAATCGCGCTTAAATATAGTTTCTCATTATTTGTGCACTTGAATTCTGTTACATCAGTCACCAGTTTTTGTAAGGCATAAGGTGTGTTGAAACGACGGTTTAAACGATTCTTCGCTACTTTGCCAACAGTCCCTTTGTACGATTTATAGCGAGATTTACGTACGAATTTTACACACTTTAAATTCAATGCATTCATGATTCGCTGCACCTTTTTATGATTGATTTTATGTCCTTGTACTTTTAATTCCGCATGAATTCGACGATACCCATATCGACCTTCATGTTGCTCAAATATTTCTATAATCAACGTTTTCCAAGCTTGATCTGGGTCTTCCTGCTTCATTTGCTTGATATGATAATGATAAGTTGCTTCGGGAATATCAACTTGTTTAAAGATGTCTTTTAATCGGAATCCTTCTTCTTTAAGTTCAAAGGCAATCTCTGCTTGTGCTTTTCGAGGAAGGCATCCGGGTTCTCTCGAAAAGCCTTCAACTTTTTTAAATACGCAACCTCCAGACGAAGCAGTTCATTTTCACGTTCTAACTGTTCCTCACGAGACATTGCTTTTTCTACTTTAGTCGGCGTATCTTTTGTTTTTTTAGGCATAGATGGCCTTCCCTTCACATTTGTCAGGCCCTCTACTCCTTCTTTTAAAAACTTACTATTCCAAGTCGCGATTATACTAGGCTGATTCATGTTAAATCGAATCGCTGTGTCTTGGTAAGAAGCACCTGTTTGTTTCATAAAGTTTAATACATCTAATTTGAATTGAACAGGATATTCTTCATGCTTGGTTTTCCGTTGTAAGCCTTCTTCTCCAAAAGCTTTATAAGCCCTAACCCAATGTTTGATTGCCGTTGAAGATGGAATACCATATTTTTGCGCTAAGAGTAAGTATCCCAGGTGCCCGTTTAAATACTCTTGAACAACCTTTAATTTAAAACCTTGGTTATATTTCGCCATATAAAAACACCCCAAAAGTTAGATTTATTACTCTAACTTTTGGGGTGCAGCACCGAGCAGGTCATTTTTCTAAAAAACTTTGCAAAACTACTGACGCTTTTTGTTCGGGCGTATAGGGTTTTGCCCCGTTCCCATAGGACTAAATGACGGGCGTATAGAGCACTATGTCGGGCGAATAAGTACAGCTCGGGCGTATAGGGTTTCGTCCCGTTCGCATAGGACTAAACCACGAGCGAAAAGAGCGCTATGACGGGCATTCACATCCCGCTAGGTCAGAAAGAGATCATTCTCATGTTATAAGCTCTAGGTTGTAACCTTATTTATTCCGACGCTTTTTAGAAAATAAATGGATCTTACATTTTTCTTTTTGAGAATTCCTCCACCCAAATTAAAGACTTATTAAAGTCATGTCATAAATTTAGTCGGTAAGTTAATATAATTATAGAGTATTCTGAATAATTTGTTAGAGGGGGAATTAGTGTGGTTGTGGAGGGGAAAACAGAATTAGCAAAGGATAGTAAAATCTCAAAAAAGAAGAATATATTTAATTATCTTGGACCGGCTTTAATCACTTCGGCCTTAGTATTAGGTCCAGGAAGTGTTACGCTATCTTCTAAAATTGGGGCAATATATGGCACACAATTAGTTTGGACTATTATTTTAGCTATTATTTTAATGATGGTATTTACAGAAATGAGTACTCGGATTGGTTTAGCAGCTGATCATAGTTTCATTCAAACAATTAAGAAAAAATGGGGATTGCTCGCTGGAGTATTAATAGGGGTTGGTGCATTTTTGGTTACCGCATCATTCCAAGCAGGTAATGCAATTGGTACAGGGATAGCTATATCGACAGTTACAAATATGGATCCTACCATTTGGATTATCATCTTTACTCTCATATCTATTGGATTATTATTTGCAAAACAGTTTTATCAAATTCTTGAAAAAATGATGCTGGTCTTAGTAGTTATTATGTTACTGGCATTTTTGATCACTGTCATAGTAGTTCAACCATCATTAGTAGATATTTTCAAAGGGTTCATACCAGTGTTACCTGAAGGAAGTATGGGATTAATCATAGCACTATTTGCAACAAGCTTTTCCATTGTAGGAGCTGTTTATCAATCCTATTTGGTAAAAGAAAAAGGTTGGAAAATTACAGATGCTGCAAGTGGTCGTAAGGAATCTTTTTTAGGAATTTTTCTTCTAGGTTTTATTTCTTTTCTAATAATGATTACAGCTGCAACTATTTTGAAGCCTCAGGGACTTATCGTTAATGATGCAAGTGAAATGGGCTTAGCGTTAGAACCACTTTTTGGTAGCTGGTCTACTATTGTCTTTATGCTCGGATTGTTTGGGGCATCCTTTTCTTCACTGATGGGGAATGCAACGATTGGTGGATCTTTGCTAGCTGACGGACTGGGGCTAGGTAGCAGCCTATCAAATTTAAAAGTGAAGCTACTCATTATTTTAGTGATGCTCTTCGGTTCTATCATTGGGATTGTATTTGGTTCTGCTCCATTGAATCTAATTGTTTTTGCACAAGCCATTACGATATTTGTTGTGCCATTTATAGCAATTGCTATTTTAGTAATAGCTAATGATAAAAATATTATGGGAGAACTTAAAAATAAATTATTAAGCAATGTCCTAGGGATTATTGGACTAATAGTTTTAATCTATTTAGCTTTCAATAATATAAAAAATATCTTTTTTTCATAAGAAATTGGAGGGATTCATTTGAAAACAGTTGAAGAACTTGAAAACTTAATGACCGAACCATCTGATGCACTAGTAGAAGATATGATAAAAATAGATGGTAATATATTGATATTAGGCATTGGAGGTAAGATGGGACCTACTTTAGCGATGATGGCGAAAAGAGCTATTGATAAAGCTGGTTTAGATAAGAAGGTAATCGGAGTATCCCGCTTTTCCAATGGAACATTGAAAGAAGATTTAGAAAAAGCAGGAATCGAAACAATTTCCACAGATTTATTAGACGATGAACAATTGAAACTGCTTCCGAAAGAAAAAAATATCATATATATGGCGGGCAATAAATTTGGTACGACTGGCAATGAACACTTTACCTGGGCAATGAATACATACCTGCCTGGAAGAGTAGCAGAGTACTTTAAAGGATCCAACATTGTCGCTTTCTCAACTGGGAATGTATACCCATTAGTGCCTTTGACTTCAGGTGGCTGTGATGAATTTCATGAAGTTGCTCCGGTTGGCGAGTATGGTCAATCTTCCCTTGGGAGAGAACGAGTGTTTACTTATTTCTCTCATAAGGATAATACGCCATTAACCGTATTCAGATTAAACTATGCGATCGATATGAGATATGGTGTCTTACTCGAAATTGCTCGCTCTGTGAATAACGGGGTACCTTTAGATTTATCGATGGGTCATGTGAATGTCATTTGGCAGGGGGATGCAAATGAATATGCAATAAGATCGTTATTAATAGCAAGCTCACCTCCAACCATTTTAAATGTAACGGGTCCAGAAACGTTAACAGTTCGATGGCTTGCCAATGAGTTTGGAAAATTGCTAGGGAAGACTCCAATATTTGATGGAGTAGAAAAGGAAAATGCTCTACTAAATAATGCGAGTAAGGCACATAAGTTATTTGGATATCCAAGAGTCTCCATAAGAGAAATGATTGAATGGACAGCAGACTGGGTAGCAAATGATGGAGAAACGATTAATAAACCAACTCACTTTCAGGAACGGAAGGGGCAATTCTAAATGGCTTTATCACAAGAACTACAAAAACATTTACAAGATGGTGCCTTTATCCCTGCTCATCCATTAGCATTGACAAGTGATAAACAATTAGATGAATATGCTCAAAGGAGATTGACTAGATACTATATAGAGGCTGGAGTAGGTGGTATTGCAGTTGGTGTTCATACGACTCAATTTGAAATTAGGGATCCTAAGTTTAATCTATATGAAATTGTTTTACGTTTAGCGATGGAAGAAGTCGAAAAAGCACAGCTGCAGCGTCCGTTTCTTAAAATAGCGGGTGTTTGTGGAGGTACGGAGCAGGCATTAGAAGAGACAAAAATAGCTAAAGCACTAGGCTACGATATGGTGCTTCTAAGTAATGGTGGATTACATCAGCATTCAGAAGATGATCTTATTGAACGGACAAAAGTTGTTGCAAATGAATTACCTGTGTTTGGGTTTTATTTACAACCAGCTGTTGGAGGACGAATTTTTAGCTACGAATTCTGGGAGGAGTTTGCTAGTGTCGATAATGTGGTCGGTATTAAAATGGCTCCTTTTGATAGATATTTAACCTTAGATGTAATACGAGCGGTTTGTGCGTCTCCAAGAAAAGATGAAATTGCACTCTACACTGGCAATGACGATAATATTGTTTTAGATTTATTTGCAGCATACCAGTTTGAAGTAGAAGGTAAAATGGAAAGTAAAAGCATAGTAGGTGGTCTTTTAGGACATTGGTCGGTATGGACGCATGAGGCTGTAAAGCTATTTGAGAAAATAAAACAGGCCAGACTCGATAATGACATAGATAAACATTGGTTTTCTATTGCGCAGGATGTAACAGATGCAAACTCAGCATTCTTCGATTCAAAAAATGCATTTAAAGGAAGTATTGCTGGAATTAATGAAGTGCTTAGTAGACAAGGGCTTCTGCAGGGGAATTGGTGTTTAACTGATCATGAAACTTTAAGTCCAGGTCAGGCAAACGAAATCGATCGTGTTTATGCAACCTATCCGCAGTTAAATGATGATGCATTTGTACAAGAGTTTCTTCGTAATGATAAAAACCAATAAAAAGTAGGAAAAGACACATTAGCAATCATGTGTCTTTTCCTACTGGAAAGGAAGAGGATATGAAATCTTATATAAAGGTAGGAGTAATTGGTCCGACTTGGATTTATGACACACTTGTTCGCTGCTTTAACCTTTTCCCTACCATACAACCGATTTTCCGTTTGTCTGATGAAATAGATAGAGCAAAAGAATTCACAGCGGAGCTAAGAGAAAAAGTAGATTGTCTATTTTATTCGGGACGAATTCCATATTTGGTCGCTAAAGAAGAGGTGCCAATGGAAGTTCCAGCATTTTATATACCGTTAAAAGGAGCGGGATTATACCAAGCGTTTTATAAAATGAAAAATAAAATGAATTTCACTCATATAAGTTTTGATGGAATTCAAAGTGACTATATTGAAATTGTAAAAGAAAATTTAGAAGAAACGTTTAGTTATGATAACTACAATAACTTAGTTTCTCTTGAAAACGTGGACGAGATTCTAAATTTTCATATGGAAAACTTGGGGAAATCTTCTTCTACGGTTGTAATTACAAGCTTGAAATTGGTAAGTGAATTATTGACAAATAATAATATTACAAATGAATGGCTGAAGCCTTCAGAAGAAGATATTATTGTGTCTATTGAAAGAATGCTATTAGGAACTAATCAACGAAAGCAAAAAGAAATGCAAATTATTATAGGAAGAATCTTTATAGAAAACTCAACTGCTATAGCAAATGATTTTATGACAGAGCAGCAAATACAAAAAAGAAATCATACTACATATCGAATGTTACTCCATTTTGCTGAGCAAATGAGCGGTTATTTGACTGCATTAAGTAGCACAGAATATTTGTTTGTCACAAACCGTGGAATATTTGAAAGAGTTACAGAAGGGTATAAAGTATTGCCGATTGTAGATGAATTGAAGAAGAAAATAGGTGTAACCTTATCTATTGGTATTGGATTTGGATTTTCTGCATTAGAGGCAGGCTCTCATTCGAGAGTAGCACTTATTCAAGCACAAGAAAACGGCGGAGATAGCTGTTATATAGTTAGTGAAGATAGAAGTGTATTTGGACCAATTGATATAGCGGCACCTATGAAATATCCGCTTGCAGTGACAGATCAACTCTTAATCCAAAAATCAGAGACAGTCGGTATGAATGCAGCGAACATAGAAAAGACGATGGCTCTAATTCGAAGAAAAAAGAAAAATGAATTTACGGCCCATGAGCTTGCTTCTGTTTTGGGTATTACACCAAGGAGTGCTCATAGAATTGTTCAATCATGGTTGGATGCTTCTTTAATAGAGGTGATTGGAACAGAGAAAATGTCGAGAAGAGGTAGACCACGCCAGGTTTTCACACTATTAAATAGTGAGGAGAATAGTATATGAAAATAGGTTTAATAGGGTTGGATACATCACATAGTGAAATTTTCACGAGGTTATTAAATGATTCTCAGGCTTCACATTATGTTGCAGGAGCTAAAATAACTCATGCTATCCCAACGTATTCTAAGGATTTACCTATTAGTCGTGAGCGTTTCCCTAATTACTATAAAATAGTCACAAGTAAATATGGAGTAATACCAGTTGAAGACGTTGAAGAGCTAATGACTGTTGTCGATGCAGTAATTATTGGAACAGTTGATGGAAGAAACCACTTAGATTGGTTTAAGAAAGTAGTTAGCTATAGTAAACCGGTTTTTATTGATAAACCAGTTGTTATGAGCAGCGACGAAATGAAAGAATTGATTAATCTCAGTAAAGTTCATCACACTCCAGTCATGAGTTCCTCATCCTTAAGATTTTCAGAATCAGTCATAGCAGCAGCTAATAGTACAGAAATCGAGAGTGGCTACTTTTTTGGACCAACACCTCGCCAACAACAAATGCCAGGATACTTTTGGTATGGAATTCACTTACTAGAGATGGTTGTAACAATTTTTGGTATGAAAGTTAAACACATAAAAATAGAAACATATCCGGATTGTGAACAAATTCATATGACATTTGCAAGTGGAAAACATGTAATCATCAGAGGAGAAAACGACTGGCATAATCGTTTTGGAGCAATCCTTCATTCAAAGGAAAGCGTTCATTCCCTACGATTATGGGAAGAAGAGAAGCCTTACTACGCAGGACTAATCGAGCAAATCGTGCATTTCTTTGAAACTGGAGTATCACCAGTACCGATAGAGGAGACGGAGCAAATTATCGAATTGATAGAAAGGATTGCGTCCCTGTGCAGGGAACAATTCTGAAAGTTAACTACAATTTGGTCCCTGTGTAATAAACAATTCGGAATAGTATTGAAATTACGTCTTACACAGCGGCACCTCGAACGCACACTCTCTAGGCTTCAACTGGAGGGTGTGTTTTTTTGTGTCCCTGTGTGGCGAACAATTATAAATATTAAGAAAAAATGTGTTATTATATTATTCATGTAGTATGCAATATATAGGCGAAGTAGTTTAATCGCAAAGGGGAGTTGAAGATGTTTAGTTTAGAGGTTTTAGGGCAGCAAATTGTGGAGGAGCTCTCAATGCTTATTGACCAAAGTGTTTTAGTCACAGATCGCACGGGATTCATCATAGCTAGTACAGATCCTCAGAGGTTGAATTCGTTTCATGAAGGGGCTTCAATATCAATTAAAAGTCTTAAACAATTACATATGACGGAAGAAATGAGTAAAGAGTTAAGAGGTGTTCGGCCAGGTATGGTCATGCCGATTGTTATTGAAGATAAGGCTATTGGCGTTATTGGGATAACAGGTACACCTAAAACAGTGGAAAAGTATGCAAAGCTTGTTCGGAAGGTAGTAGAACTTTTTATAACTGATTTTTTGTCTCGTCAACAAAGGGAACGGTCAGTCAGGGAACTGGAGTACTTTGTCTCCGATTATTTTTTAAAGGAGCTGTCTGACACAGAGACGGAGAAAAAAGCGAAATTATTGGGGTTTCCCATCGAAAAATTTTGCCGCATAGCTATCTTGCAGGGAAGTCAGTATATTGATAAAGAAATAGTAGAGCGTATGAAGAATAACCAAACCATTCATCCAGATTTAATGATCGTCCGGTCTGGGTTAGGGCAACTAATCTTTTTTATACCAGAGGTAGAGAAAAATCATCTGATTTCATCCTTTGAGAAGATGGAGATACGGTTAATGAAGATATACGGAGATTTTCAACCAATTGGAGTAGGTCAGCAAGGAGACTTAAAAACTTCATTTTTACAGGCGCAGACCGCTATTAACATTTCTATCCGACAGAAAAATATCGTTTTTGAGGAAGACCTTAAATTGGAACTTTTATACTATGACCTTTCGGATGAAAGCATCCATACTTTTTTGAGCAGAACGATTAAGCCCATTTTAGAGGATTTGGAGCTCTTAGATACTCTGGACTGTTATTTTAATGATAATGGAAGTCTTCAGGAAATTGCAGATAAATTATTTATACATAAGAATACCTTGAAATATCGGTTATCCAAAATTGAAAGTATGCTTTCTATGCAATTGTCTAATCGAGCACATCTAGCTGAGATCTATACTGCTTATAGACTTTATAAACGAATTTAATCTCCATGACAAAGATAGATTAAATTCTTCATACAGATGCAAAAACCATGAATTTCGATTCATGGTTTTTTTGTGGTAATTATGTAGTTTACCTTTATGACTCTGACGAAAATTTTTTCAATCCGTAAAACAAGTAACTAGCTCTAATTATCAGAGTAGCGAAGATTTTTCTTTGTCCAAATGGACAAAAATAAACATCAGTATATTCTGAATTATTGGATGATTGGACATTTTAAAACAACTCGTAGTTTTGTAGAATTCTTGTAAGCGCTATCAAAGATATCGCAGAGGAGGGAATAAATGTTGCTGTGGATAGATGAAATTCGAGGAATAGTAGGAGATGCAAATATAAAGACATCTGCTGCACATCTTACAAGCTATAGCTATGATGCAGCTGCTGGTTTCCAGTCATTACCGGATGCTGTTGTATCTCCCGCTTCTACAGAAGAAATTCAAAAAATTATGCTTGTCTGCCAGAAGTATCTTGTTCCAATCGTGCCACGTGGTTCCGGTACAAATTTAGCAGCTGGTACTGTTCCTACTAATGGAGGAATTGTACTTCTTTTTAATCGAATGAACCAAATAATAGATTTTGATGAAGCTAATTTGTGCATCAATGTACAACCAGGCATTATAACACTGGATCTCTGTAATTATGTTGAAGAACGAGGATTATTTTATCCTCCTGATCCGAGCAGTATGAAAATTTCCACCATCGGAGGGAATGTTAGCGAAAATTCAGGCGGTCTTCGAGGACTCAAGTATGGAGTAACGAAGGATTACGTCATGGGACTGAAAGCTGTGTTACCAAATGGGGACATTATTAAAACCGGTGGTAAATTGGCGAAGGATGTAGCAGGTTATGATTTGACTTCATTACTTGTTGGAGCAGAGGGGACTTTAGGAGTTATAACAGAAATAACTCTAAAACTAATACCACTACCACAGACACAGAAAACAGGGATTGCCTACTTCCACTCACTAGAAGCTGCTGCTTCTACGGTTTCGGAAATTATAGCTGCAAAAATTATACCGGCTACGCTTGAGTTTATGGACCGAGGCACAATGGATGCAGTGGAGTTATTCATGGGTCTTGGCTTGCCGACCGACGCAGAAGCGATGTTATTAATGGAACAGGATGGATCAACAGAGACAGTTAGTTCCGATGTTGCCAAAATGATTGAAATTGCAAAGAAGAATGGGGCAACCTCTTCTGCTATTGCAAATTCCAAGGAGGAAGCGCTTCGTTTAAAAGCTGGAAGACGAAGTGCACTGTCAGCACTTGCACGGAAACGACCGACTACGATTTTAGAGGATGCTACGGTTCCCCGCTCTGAACTAGCTGAGATGGTTCGTGAGATTCAAAGAATTGCAGAAAGGCACCATGTTGAGATTTACACCTTTGGTCATGCGGGAGATGGCAACCTACATCCCACCTGTTTAACAGATATACGAGATGAAAAAGAAATGCAAAGGGTAGATGCTGCCTTTACTGAAATATTTGAAGCTGCAATTGCACTAGGAGGAACGATTACTGGAGAACACGGTGTAGGAGAGATGAAATCTCCCTACTTGGAATGGAAGATAGGGTTAGAAGGTATCACGCTCATGAAGTCTATTAAACAAGCGATTGACCCGAATAATGTATGCAATCCTGGGAAGTTGTTTGCTAAATCTACAAAACCAAGGGTGGTGGTGCATTATGGCTAGCGCACTCGCGGAGCGGATGCAGAAAAGCTTTCAGGAGCACGTACAAGAGGATTTGCTAATGGACTGTATGCGTTGCGGTTTCTGTTTACCAGCTTGCCCTACTTATATTACGACTGGGCAAGATGAAACACACTCTCCTCGCGGTCGAATCGCTTTAATGAAGGCTGTGAGAGATGGTGTTGTGAAGTGGGATGGGTCAGTGGAGGAAGCTTTTGATGTCTGTCTTGGTTGTCGTGCTTGTGAGCCAGCTTGTCCAGCAGGAGTGCAATATGGAACGTTAATAGAGGAGACAAGACATGCCATTAAAGATGCAAAACCTACCACTCTTAAAGAAAAGGCAATTAGAAAAGTAACGTTTGATGGGCTGTTTGCAGATCAGAGGCTAATGACAGGTACAGTGAAGCTGATTGCTTTATATCAGGCAACTGGTATTCAAAAAGTCGCTCGTAAAATTGGATTTATGGATCTTTTCTCCACCCAGCTTAAAGAGATGGAGGCAGTCCTACCTAAAATTTCTTTAAAAAAACCTAAAAGGGAAACAACAGCTATTTCAACAAAAGTAGCATTTTTCACAGGCTGTCTCATGGATACAATGTTTCAACAAACTAATCAGAGAACTATCGAACTTTTAAATATGTTAGATGTGGAAGTAGAGATACCTTCTGGGCAACAATGCTGTGGTGCACTTCATGGTCATAGTGGTGAGGTGCCGAAAGCAAAGCGTAACGCGGAGAAAAATATACGAGCATTCGATCATGATGACTATGATTATATTGTTCAAAATGCTGGAGGCTGTGGAGCATTTCTAAGTGAATACGGGAAATTACTCGGTACAGAAGAAGCAGCAAAATTTTCAAAAAAAATTATTGATATTTCATCTCTATTAGTGAAATTAGGAATGGTGGAAATGCTTCCACAAAGTAAAAATGAATCATCGGCAATTGTTACATATCAAGACTCTTGTCATTTACGCAATGTGAATGGAGTTTGGAGAGAACCACGAGCCTTACTACAAGCAGCACCTGGTTATCAGTTTCAGGAAATGCCAAATGCAGCAGGCTGTTGTGGTTCCGCGGGAATTTATAATATATTGCAACCTGAAATGTCGAATAAAATTCTAACCCAAAAGATGAAAGGGGTGATAGAAGTCGCACCTATGAAAATAGTGACTTCCAATCCAGGCTGCTTACTTCAAATGAAGGTTGGTATTGAAAAAGAAGGTTTATCTGATCAAATGGAGGCTGTACATATCGTTGATTTTATATACGAATCAATGATCAATTATAAAAAAGGGGTGTAAGGAAATGAAAAAATTAAAACGTTCCATCTTTACGACAATCGGGTTATCAGCAGTTCTACTTTTAGGAGCATGTGGCGGAGAGGAATCTTCTGCGGAGGATAAGGAATATAACTTAAAGATGTCGGTAACAGTTTCCGAGTCATCTACTTGGTATGAAGCAGCAGAAAAGCTAAAAAAGGATCTAGCAGAAGAAAGTGATGGTCGTATTAATTTAGAACTATTTGCAAATGAACAGTTATCTGGAGGAGATTCCGGTAAAGCAGTAGAGGGACTCTCAAAAGGAACTATTGATTTAACTTTCAACTCAACCATCATTTACTCCATTTTGGATGAACGTTTCGGTGTCGCTTCAGCACCATTTCTATTTAACAATTTAGACGAAGCAGATGCGGTATTTAACGGAGATGGTGGAGATCAACTGAAAAAAGTATTAGCTGAAAAAGGAGTACAGGCTTTAGGATATGGGGAAAACGGTTTCCGTCAACTAACTAACAGTGTACGTGAAGTAAAAGGTCCGGAGGATATTAAAGGACTGAAGCTTCGTATACCAGGAATTACGATGTATACAGATTTATACCGTGAACTTGGTACTGACCCAGTAACGATGACTTTCTCCGAGGTATTTACTGCATTACAACAAGGAACGATTGATGGTCAGGAAAATCCTATAGACGTTATTTATTCATCTAAGCTAAATGAAGTACAAGATTACATGACAATGTGGAACTATTCGTATGATCCACTAGTGCTTGGGATGAACAAGAAACTGTACGATTCGTTAAGTGATTCGGACAAAGAGCTTTTTGATCGACTAGGGAAAGAAGCGGCAGCATATCAAGTTGAGCAGGCACGTGAAAAAGAAGCAACCCAAATTGAAGAATTAAAAGCTAGTGGTATGCAGTTCTATGAGCCGACTGACGAAGAACTTGCTGCATTTAAGGAAGAAGTACAACCACTATACGATAAATACAAAGATATATGGGGTGCTGAATTACTGGAAGCTTTCCAAAAGAGATAAGGAGGTTGTCGGATGAAAATCCTTAATAAAGTAGAAGAAATTATTCTAGTCTTAGCATTACTAGCAATGACAATTATTGCTTTTGCTAATATTATTTCTAGAAATTTTGCTCAGATATCTCTGTCTTTTACAGAGGAATTGACTATTAACCTCTTTGTCCTTCTTACTTTTGTAGGTACTGCCATGGGTGTGCGTAATTACTCACACCTTGGCTTTACACTTTTATATGATCTAGGTGGAAAAGTTTTGAAACGCAGTATGATTGCCATTTCAACAATTTGTGGATTAGTTCTATTTGGAGTCCTGTTCTGGTATGGAATTCAGACGATTTTATTCCAAATGGATATGGGGCAGAAAACGCCTGCACTCGGATGGCCAACATGGGTGATGACTTTGTCACTTCCAATTGGGGCAATTTTATGTATCGTGCGCACATTACAAGTTGGATGGCAGGAATGGCAGCTAAAGGACCCGGCATCTACATCTAAGGAAGGAGAGCAACTATGATTGCCTTACTGTTATTTGGAGCATTCTTTGTACTGATTTTCCTTCGTGTACCTATTGCGATTTCACTTGGGATCTCATCATTAATCGTATTAGTTTCGTCAAATGGGTTGTACGGTTTAGAAGCGGTCACGGATATTATGTACACAAGTGTAGCGAAATTTACCTTACTGGCTATTCCATTCTTTATATTAGCTGGAGTTATTATGGATCATGTTGGGATTTCCAAACGTTTAATAGAATTTGCACAGGCTATGGTTGGTCATAGAAAAGGTGGCATTGTTCTTGTAACTGTGTTAGTGGCTGTTTTCTTTGCAGCTATATCGGGATCTGGTCCGGCAACTGTAGCAGCAATTGGTGGTATTCTCATACCGGCAATGGTTAAAAGTGGTTATACCAAAGAAACAGCTGGAGCATTGGTTGCGAGCTCAGGGGCAATTGGTATCATTATCCCACCTAGTATTGCATTCATCGTTTTTGCTGTAGTGGCTGGTGATCAGATTCCTATTACGATAAACCGTCTTTTTTTAGCAGGAGTAATTCCTGGCTTGCTTATGGGGTTAGCATTCATTGTTGCTGCATTCTACGTGCGTCGTAAGGAAGAGAAAAAAGGCATTTTTCATGCTGATGAGGCTGTAGTTCAAAAAGCTTCTGGTAAAGAAAGATGGCAAGCATTTGTTAGGGCATTGCCGGGCTTATTTATTCCTTTCATCATTTTGGGAGGAATATATGGTGGATTTTTCACTCCTACGGAAGCCGCTGTAGTTGCGGTAGTCTACGGCTTAATCGTTGGCTTATTTGTATTAAGAGAAAATCTTTTCAAGAGCATGTATCGTATTTTTGTAGACGCTTCTCTTCAAACTGCAGTCGTAATGATTATCGTTAGTGCCGCATCGGTATTTGCTTACATAATTACAACAGAACAAATTGCTCGTGATATGAGTGATACGATTTTATCGATTTCGAGTAATCCAGTTGTCATTCTTTTATTGATAAATTTATTGCTTTTAATCGCAGGTGCTTTTATCGATGCAATTTCAGCTTATTATATATTCGTTCCTATATTACTGCCAATCATGCTTTTCATAGATATGGATCCAACCGTGTTTGGTGTATTCATGACAGTCAATTTGGCAATCGGTCTTTTTACACCACCAGTAGGACTCAACCTATATGTAGCGGCAGGTATATCTAAGACGAATATTATTGGTATATCAAGAGGGGTACTACCATTTATAGTGGCGGCTATTATCGTTTTAATGTTAATCACATTTGTTCCAGCCATATCAACGTTTTTACCTGATCTAATGAATGTAAAATAAAGGAGGAAATAAGGGATGAAATTTTCAAAAGAAGTAGCTATTATCACTGGTGCAGCTAGTGGGATCGGTCAGGCTGTTGCTATACAGCTCGCTAAAGAAGGAGCAAATGTAGTTCTTGTTGATTTGAATTCATGTGAAAAAACAATTGCTCAGTTAGGGGATTCTGTTTACTTAGAGTGCTTAGGAGATATTCGAGATAAAGATTTTGTCCAAGCAACCGTTGCAAGGACGATTGAAAAATTTGGTGAAATACATATTTTGGTTAATAATGCAGGTACATGTAGTCGACTCGATTTAGAAGATATGACTGTCGACATGTGGGATCGTGATTTAGATACCAATTTAAAAGCAACTTTCTTGTTTAGTCAGGCATGTGTTTATCCACATATGCGCGACGCCAATTATGGACGCATTGTCAATATTAGCTCCATCTCTGGAATAAATGGCGGAGTCGTTTCCGGTGGAGAAAAGAATGGTCGTTCTGGTCCAGCATATTCTGCTTCTAAAGGAGGGGTTATTGCTCTTACGAAATGGATTGCAAAAGAAGTAGGCAAGTACGGTATTACATGTAATTCGGTAGCACCAGGTGCTGTAGCTACAGGGATTACTGCAGGAATTGCCTACGATACATCTGACCAGGTTATTGATCGAATGGGAACACCAGACGATATTGCAGAGGCAGTATTATATTTTTCCTCCAGAGCAGCTAGCTATTCAACTTCTCAAGTATTGAAAGTGGATGGAGGTTACAGTATTGGTTAAGGTTCCCCTTCAATCCGTCTATGACACTACAACTCAGAGAATCGTAGGGCGTCTGACAAAAGATATAGATCTTTTCAAAGGTATTAAAGAGATTTGTCAGGAGCATGGAGTAAAGGCTGCTCACTTTCAATGTATTGGGTCATTGCAATATGCTACTTATGTTCAGGTTGAGCGTGATGGAACGCAAGGTCGGATTAAATATTCAGCTAAAAAGTGTACGCATTCCCCTGTAGAATTATTATCTGCAACAGGTTTTGTCGGATACGATGAACAGGGCAAAACGGATATTCACATGCATGGTGTATTTGTAGACTGCGATTCTGTCATTAGTGGAGGACATTTCTTAGAAGATGAAAATCCAGTAGCTGTAACGATTGAATATATTATTTTCCCGTTAGAGGACGTAGTAATGCAACGAAGAGAAGATGAGATTTGGGGAATGCCAGTATTTCAATTTTCGAAAGGTGGACTTTTAAATGGAGACAATAAGTAAGTTGGCTTTAAAGGCTGCAGATGCCAATCCAGATAAGGTTGCAGTGAAGGACAAAGATCGTTCATTCACCTATAAGGAATTTAAAGAAAGAACATTAGCTTTATCTGCATACTTTCATGCGAAGGGTATCCAAAAAGGAGATCGTGTAGCGGTATTAATGAAAAATCGAGCCGAGCATATTGAATTGGATGTAGCACTTGCACATGCTGGAATTATAAAGGTACCGCTTAATTACCGTCTTCATTTCAAAGAATTGGACTATATGATTAATGATGCAACTGTTTCCTTACTTATCGGAGAAGAAGAGCTATTGTCTACACTTAGTGGAAATCTTCCACAGCTAACTATAGGGGAAAAGTATGAAAAGGTTATTAAAGAACATTATGGACAAGTATTTTTGGAGCAGGTAGATGAAGATGATATATTTGCCATTATGTATACATCAGGTACGACTGGTAGTCCTAAGGGTGTAATGTTGAGTCATCGAAATATGATCGCTGGTTCCCTATCATTATCGCAAGTCTGTAATGTAGATTATTCGGATATCATTGGACATGTTGCCCCATTGACACATGGTAGTAATTTTCTAAGTCATGTTGCCTGGCTATATGGTTTATCACAAGTTGTCTACGATAAATTTGAATCAGATCAATTTTTGAATCATTTAAAGGAAGATCAAGTAAGTATTATCTTCATGGTGCCGACGATGGTGAATCTGATGATACAGGATCCAGCGTTTGATGCAACAAAACTAGAAACTCTTAAATCCATTAATATGGCCGGTTCTCCTATTGCTTCGACTAAGCTTAAGGAAGCATTGGATAAAGCAGGAACCATTTTTGTGGAAACCTATGGACAGGTGGAGGCTCCAATGTGCATCACAATGATGCCTCGCCATGAGCTCCCGAATAGACTTGAGTCATGCGGGAAAATCGGGCCCTTTGTTGATATGAAAATTGTTAACGATGAAAACGAGGAAGTCGCACACGGAGAAGTCGGTGAAATTATTTGCAAAGGCTCATTAGTCATGAAGGGTTATTGGAACAATAAAAAAGCAACAGATGAAACACTTGTAAATGGGTGGCTGTATACAGGAGATTTGGGTTGGAGAGATGCATTAGGATTTTTACATATAGTCGATCGTAAGAAAGACGTTATTATATCGGGTGGAGTTAATATTTATCCTCGTGAAGTAGAAGAAGTTTTAAATCTGCATCCAGGAGTGAAAGAAACATGCGTAATTGGTGTGGAAGATGAAAAGTGGGGAGAGAATATCGCTGCCTATGTCGTCTTAAATGGTACTGTTGGAGTCGAGGAAACTGAATTGCTAGCCTTGTGTATGGATCATTTAGCAAGTTTCAAAAAGCCAAAAGAAATACACATTGTAGATGCGCTACCTAAGAGTTCATATGGAAAGATATTGAAACGTGAATTAAAGTCACAACATGTAGGAGTGTAAGGATGACAAAAACATATATACACGGTGTGGGTATGACGAAATTCGGAAATCATTCGGACAGAACCTTAAAAAGTTTGTTATTAGATGCAAGTCGTCAGGCACTAGAAGCAGCAGGTAGACCTAAAATTGACGCAGTATTTGTAGGGAATTTTCTTTCTGGTAGCATGAGTAATCAGGAGATATTAGGTGCAATCGTCGCAAACGACCTTGGCCTTGGTTATATTCCTACTGCAAAAGTAGAGGGTGCCTGTGCATCAGGTGGTATCGCACTACGTCAAGGAATACTAGGGGTAATGAGTGGAGAATACGATACAGTTTTAGTAGCGGGCGTAGAAAAAATGAAGCATGCAAATACTCCAGATGTAACGCAGGCTATTAATGCTGCTATGGATACCGATTCAAATGAAAAGCACGCAGGACTTACATTCCCAGGGTTTTTCGGTGTACTTGCTCATAGATATTTCCATGAAACTGGAGCAACCAAAGAACATTTAGCAATGGTCGCTTTGAAAAATCGAGAAAATGCACTTAATAATCCACTTGCTCAATTCCAGAAAGCAACATCCATCGAAGAAATTATGAATGCTCGTCTAATTACCGAGCCTTTAGGATTATTCGACTGTTCTCCTATGACTGATGGGGCAGCAGCGATAGTCATTTCTAGGAAACCAAGTAGTATCCATGTACGAGCTTCTGCACTTGTATCAGGTCCTACACAAATGCAGGATGCAGCAGAATTGCTATCTATTCCTGCAATTGGAGAATCGGGAAGACGTGCATACGAAAAGGCAGGGTTAGGTCCTGAGGATATTGATGTTATAGAAATTCATGATTGTTTCTCCATGACAGAAATCATTGCTATAGAGGAACTAGGATTTTTCAAAAGACTCGAGGGTTGGAAAGCAGTAGAGGCGGGACATACGAAACCTGGAGGCAAGAAACCAGTTAATACAAGTGGTGGGTTGTTATCTAGAGGTCATCCAATTGGAGCGACGGGGCTTTCTCAGATTTATCAGCTCGTTCATCAGCTTAATGGCACTGCCCCAAATCAGGTAGAGGGTGCAAGAATTGCACTCGCACAAAATTTAGGTGGAACAGGCTCTTACTCAGCTGTTCATATCTTGGAGAGGTTGTGATTACATGAAAGTTTATACTTGTTGCGGGCATGACACAGTTGTAAAGCGTATATACTGTCCGAGTTGTGGTACCTCAGATATACAAGAGCAAGAGATTTCTGACCATGGAACAATATATAGTTTCACAAAAATCCATGTTCCACCCATTGAGTTTGCAGAAATTGCTCCATATAATGTGGTATTGGTACAGCTGATGAATACAACTGCTAAGGTTACTGGCCGCTTAATGGGCGATGTATCGATTGGAGATACTGTTGAATTGGATCGAGTCGAAAATGGGGCTTACCTTTATAAAAAAGTATAAATGAAAACCTGTGCTTTTTTAGCACAGGTTTTTTAGGAATAAGAAAAATACAAAGGCACTTGCCCAAGGTAGTTTATGAATTTTTTTTGAATGTAATGATAATAGAATTAGCGATACTCTGTTTGTTAGGAGAAACCGTTAGTTTAAGGTGGTGTACTCTTTGAAATTTATTGCTTCGCTTATTTCACGATTTTTGCCTGTTTGGATTGTGGCACTAGCTTGTATTGCATATTTTTTCCCAGATGCTTTTCGAGGGTTTCGAGGTTGGACAGGATTTGGTCTTGGCGCAATTTTCCTGTTAATGGGTATGCAACTTGCTACAACACAACTTATCGCTGCGATTAAACACCCTAAAAATGCCCTTATTGGAATAATCCTAAAGTGGACTGTAATGGTTGGGGTATCTATTGGAGTGGCTTACTTATTTTTTGGGGACTATCCAGAAGTAGCTATTGGGGTTATTCTTTCTGGAACAGTTCCTAGTGGTACATCAGCTAATTTATTCTCTTATATAGCAGGAGGAGATGTAGCATTAAGTATTACGATGGCCACTCTAGATACCATAATATCTCCAGTACTAACACCTTCTTTAACTCAACTATTTGCAGGTCAGCTTATTCCCATTGAGTTTTGGTCAATTTTTTTAAATATTATTTATATCGTTTTTATTCCCTTATTTTTAGGTGTTTTTTTACAATGGAAATTCAGCCATAGCGTCAATAGGGTGAAACCTTATACATCTATTCTCTCTCAGCTAGCCTTGTTTTTAATTATTGTTTCGGTTATATCAAGTGCACAGTCTTCCCTTGAGGAAAATTTACATCTACTGCCACTTATTGGGTTTGCAGTTTTACTTCAGGTATCCATTCCGATGTTTGGTGGCTATTACTTAGCGAAAGTGCTTAAGGTAGGGGAAGCAGCAGCACGTTCAATTTTATTTCAAACTGGAATTTGCAATACTGCACTGGCAGCTACTTTGGCTTTAGAGCATGTGAGTTCGCTTGCAGCCGTCCCAGCAGTAGTGAATATGGTCATCAACTTGACGCTTGGAGCTATCATGTCGAATTATTTTGCTCAGAAACACAAAGTCGTTCCTGAGTAAAATCTAAGACAATTCAGGACTTAACGAGGGAAAATTCTGCCCTATTATAAGAGGGAAAAGTAAACACACTTAACAGGAGACATTACGAATTGATAAAGAAAGTTATAATACTGTAGGAGATGGATGAAAAAACTTTCTAAACTTACATAAAAAAGTTTGAAAAAATTAAATAATGGATGTTTAATTACTTTTTAGCGGGGTATATAAATAGTACAAGGCGGAACTACCGTAGGAAGGGACTGGTAAACTATGAGTTTACAAGAGACTTCAATGGATGATTTGCACAGCCTTGGCGGAAAATTTGCTTTACTGACGAAAGGTACTCTCGTCGGGAACCGATATATTTAGGTTTCTATCCAACGTGTTTTACCTGAAAGTGAAAGAAAAGTTTTTTGTGGAAGTGCACATTAAAGTCTAATGGTTTCCTATTAGACGACATAACTGCACTGACGAGATGAATGATAAAATTGTCAGTTACGGTTTAACTAAGCAACATACAAATTTTCCGAGTGTATTCCCTATTTAGGGAAGGAAGAAAGCGTAGTCCTATTAGGATTACGCTTTTTTCTTTCCTGTTTTTTTCTTAATACTTGTAGGAAATTTGATTTAATTCAGTAAAACTGATTTCAATCAATAAAAGCTTCTTAACGTAGTCAAAAATGCCTGATGAGATTTTGGTGAACACATAATGGAATGGAGAAGCTACAAAATTTTCCGTTAAAGAACCGCAAACAATGTGATATTTCATTTGACAATAGTCGCATCAATCTATGAAAACACATCATTAAAACTATTAATTCAGAAAATAATGATTGTTTTTGCTAGAAAGATAAATTATAATTCAAATAGCTACTCATCAGTGAGGAGGAGGTGTGAATATGAAGATGAGTAAAGAGCTGTTTTCTAATGAAGCAGATTTTCATTACTTAATCGCTTTACAATGTCTTTCTGATTCAGAAAAGCCACTTGGATCATGGATTATGAAAGAAAAGATGGAGAACCTTGGTGATTCGATCAGCTTGGCATCTGTAGGTAGATTGTTAAAGGAATTAGACGGTCTGGGATGGACAGAATTAGTTTCTTCGCAAGGGAGAATTCTTACTGTAAAAGGACAACGCCAATTAGAAGGAATGCAAAGTGATGTAGAAAGACTTAAGATTGAAGCCGAAATGAAAAAAGCAACTGATCCTGAGAATGCACAAGACATCATTGATTTACTAAATGTACGAGTGATTATTGAGTCAGAGGTTATTAAATCAGTTATTGAGTATGCATCTGATGAGGAAATTGGACTTTTAGAGGAATCGGTTAAGCAACATAAACATTGTGTAAGTATAGGGGAAAATTCTGAACTACTTCCGATTAATTTTCATCAAGTGTTATGTACACTTTCTTGTAACCGCTTTCTTAACTCTGTGTTAAAACTATTAATACATGAAGAGTTAAGACTCGAGGAGAAGTTTCCAGAGATTGCTACTAAGTTAAGGGATGCACATCATCTTGTCGAACATGAACTGATATTAGAGGCGGTAAAAGCAAGAGATGTGGAGAAAGCAGTTTTACTTACAAAAGATCATATCCAAAAGCTGATTCAAAGCGTTATCAATTAGATATTTTCATAAAGGGGATGAGAAAATGGAGTATGGGATTTTATCGTTATTACCACCAATTCTTGCAATTGTAATAGCTATCGTGACAAGACAGACAATTTTATCCTTATTCATTGGTGTTTGGTTAGGTTCTACAATAATTAGCGGTTGGAATCCATTCGTTGGATTTACAAATTCGATTACCGATGTTGTCATACCTTCGATTGCGGATCCTTGGAATGCGGGAATGTTATTGCTAGTTACGTTAGCAGGAGGGTTTGTAAATATTCTACGTGTTACAGGTGGTGCGCGTGCTTTTGCCGAAGTGGCTACGAAAAAAGTGAATACGCGCAAGAAAGCGCAGAACTTTATATGGGGTAGTTCTTTCCTATTTTCTTATACAGAGCCAGTTTTAATCTTAGGAACGGTTACTCGTCCTATTTCAGATAAGTTAAAAGTATCCCGTGTTAAATTGGCATATATTTTGGATTCAATGGGAAGTCCACTAGCTGCTATGTCCCCAATAAGTAGTTATGGACCTTTTATTACTGGACTTATTGCCACGCAGATTGCTGTGCTTGGTTTAAGTGATAATCCATGGTCATTGTTCATCCAAATGATACCTTATAATTTATATGGTCTATTTGCAATGATTGGTGTGTTATTTGTGGTTAATTTAAATTTAGATATTGGACCGATGTATAAAGCTGAAATACGTGCGGTAGAGACTGGGGAACTATACGGAAAAGACGATAAGCTGATGATAGATGAGTCTGTTGAAGAAGAGATGATGGTATCCAATACAAAAGCGGACATTTTTAGCTTTTTGATCCCAATGGGGTTATTAATGGGGACTATTTTTGCCGTTATTTTTTGGACGGGGAATATTGCTGAAAATGGATTTCGTGGTGCTTTTTTAAATTCTAATATTGTATTGTCCATCATTTGTGGATTTATAGCAGGTGCAGTTGGTGGAATTATCTATGCAAAATTGAGATACAGAACATCATTAATTTATCTTTTTGATGAATTAACCAACGGTATATTAAAGTTGATGATTGTGCCTCTTATTTTGGTCATGGCATGGTCGATTGGTTCCATCGCTTCTACGATGGGATTAGGTACGTATATTACAGAATTAGTTGGAAACTACTTGCCAGCATTTCTAGTTCCAATAGTTATTTTTATCATCGGAGCATTGATAGCGTTTGCAACGGGAAGTTCTTGGGGTGTCTTTGCAATTATGATTCCAATTGCTGTTCCAATGGCTGCTTCGATGGATATCAATTTAGCTCTAGCGATTGGTGCTGTAATTAGTGGTGGCTTATTTGGAGACCATTGTTCACCGATTTCCGATACCACCATCATGTCGTCAACTGGTGCGGCTGCTGATCATATTGAACATGTTCGAACCCAATTGCCATATGCTTTAGTTATTGCGACTGCTTCAGGAATCGGTTTTCTTTCCGCAGGACTTACACAGAATGTATTTGTTGGATTGATAGTAACGGCTATTGTTCTATTAGTAGCGTTGTATTTATTGAATCGTAGGGTAAAAAGAAGAGATTCAAATGTATTAATCAATAAGGAAGTAATCTCTTAATATAGCAGGAAAGGAAATGATAATGTATGTTGAAAGTAGATATGATTATTCATAATGGGCATGTTCTAACAATGGAAGGAAAAGGTGTTGGTTTTATCGAAAATGGAGCAATAGCGATTAAAGGAAATATAATAGAAGCAGTCGGGGAATCAACAGAAATTCTATCTAATTATAAGGCAGAACGGATGATTGATGCTACTAACAAGTTAATCATGCCAGGATTGATAGATGCACATATTCATACGGGCATCAGTATTTTCCGCGGAGTGGCACAAGATATGTCAAACTGGATGCAAAAAGGTCTGTGGCCCTTTCAAAAACACTTACGTCCAGAAGAAAGCGTTGTTGGTTCCATGGTTAATATTATCGAGGGAGTGAAAGCAGGTACTACCACTTTCTGCGATTACGACGGTCGAATGGACTTACTTGTACAAAACTATAAAAAAATCGGAGCGCGTGCAAGGCTTGCCGAATTAATAAACGAGATACCAGATGATATTGGAGATTTGCCAGTAGGAGAGTTATATCCATTTGACCCTTCAATTGGTCAAGAAAAGCTGCAACGAAATCTAGATTTATATGAAGAACATCATAATACTGAAAATGGACGTATAACAGTGATCCTTGGTCCACATGGTCCGGATATGATGAGTTTGGAGCTATTGAAAGAAATTCAAGCGCATGCAGAAAGATTAGATACAAAACTGCATATGCATGTTGCACAGGGCGATCGTGAAGTACTTCAAATCGAAAAACGGTATGGTAAACGAACTATTGAATTTCTAGAGGAACATGGCCTATTAAACGAACGTCTTATAGCTGTGCATTTAACGGAGGCAACGGACGAAGAAACAGAAGTGGTTGCAAAAAGTGGAGCAAAGTTAATATACTGTGCTGGTAGTATTGGTATTATCGATGGTATGGTTCCACCCGTTCAGAAGTTTTTAGACGCAGGGGGAACGGCTTGTCTAGGATCTGACCAAGCTCCGGGTAACAATTGTAACAATATGATCAATGAGATGAAAATGGCAGCCATTTTGAACAAAGTAAAATATAAAGATCCAAGAGTATTTAACGCCACACAGGCACTTCGAATGGCAACAATCGAAGCAGCTAAAGTGATGGGAATTGATGACCAAGTTGGTACGTTACAAGCAGGCAAAAAAGCAGATGTTATCTTGCTAGACTTGTCCTCACCTACATTTTTCCCTGTGTTAACAACACCAATTCGCAATATTGTTCCAAACCTTGTGTATTCGGCACGTGGGGATGAGGTTGAAACGGTTATCATTGATGGAAACATCGTGATGGAAAACCAGGTAATCCTAACAGTAGATGAAAAAGAGGAAATACGAAAAGCACAATCAGCAGCAGAGCAGATTTCTATTCGTGCTAAAGACGATATATTAAGTGCTGATAGTGATATTTTACAAATGGTACGTGATGGATTGTTGTAGAAGGAGCATATTTAAGCGTCCCTGTGTAAGAAACAATTCTACACTATTCTGACAATACGTTACAATTTGCTTTTCTTTAGATTTATTCATTATAAGACCAAGCTCGTTCATCAAGAAATTGATGAACGAGCTTTTTGTGATTTTAAAATTATTTTCGAGACTATTGAAAAAAATATTGGGGTAAGAAACTAAGGCCAAGTAGTAGTTACTACTATAACTGTTCACAGTTTCTAGAAACTGGATTTCTTATTAACTCCAATAATAGTTAGATAATTTAGTTTAAGTGAATTTTTTCAACAAAATAAGTTTTCGTTTAATAGTAAAGCCAGAGCCACTTCTCTGTAATAGAGAAGTGGTATTTTTGGTAACAAAGTAGAATGAGTTCATTGGAATTATTTCACTATTCAAAAAAGAGTTTGACATAACAATATAATTGTCTTACAATAAAATTTATAGAAAATTATAATTCTTAAGATTATTAGAAGGGTGGAATTTGTATGAAGACGAGAAGGAGACAGGCACCGAAAGGAATCCTAGGATTTCCGGTTGCACCAATGAATGTAGAAGGGAAGCTAGATTTAGAGGCATTAGGGAAAAATATTGAATTTTTAATAGAGGGTGGTTTAAGTTCTATATTTGTTGCATGTGGAGCAGGTGAATTACATGCAATCAGTAATGAAGAATATAGAAGTATGGTGGAAGTTGCTGTGAATAGGACGGAAGGGAAAGTGCCACTTTATACAGGAGTTGGGGGAAACATCTCTAATGCCTTAGAACAAGCAAAAATTTCCGAAGAGCTAGGTGTGGAAGGTTACTTAATATTACCACCATACTTGATTGATCCCTCACAGGATGGAATATACGATTATTTAAGAACGATTATCCAAAGCACTGAGTTGAATGCAATCGTCTATCAAAGAGATAATTGTATTCTAGATTCCAAGACACTTAAGAAACTATGTGAACTTCCCCAACTTGTAGGGTTTAAAGATGGAGTAGGAAATATGGAGATTAATACTGAATTTACACATTTAATAGGTGATCGTTTAGAGTGGGTTAATGGAATGCCATTAGCAGAAGTAACAATGGCTGCTTATGTGAACTTAGGTTTCACATCGTATTCGTCGGCAATTTCAAACTACATACCACATATTTCAGCTATGTATTACGAAGCACTTTTAACTGGAAATAAAGAAGTTGCGCATGAGTTACATGAAGACGTTATTCTGCCTATTCATCGGATTCGTAAACAAAAAAAGGGCTATGCAGTTTCTCTGATTAAGGCGGGTATGCAAATTGTTGGTCTACCAGTGACAACGAAAGTTAGGGCACCAATTGCCACAGTTGAAAAAGAACATTATGAAGAATTGAAGAAAATTATAGACCATGCATTGGAAAAATATCCTGCTCCAACAAGAGTTATATAATAGGAGGTTCTTTAAAATGACAACGATAGCTAAAGAAAATACGTACTTGAATTATATAAATGGCGAATGGATTGCTTCGGAAACAGGAGAAACAGCCGAGAGTAAAAATCCTGCAAATAAGGATGAAGTAGTTGGTCTTTACCAACTATCTTCAGCCAATGACTTTGATCAGGCTGCTACTTCCGCAAGGAAAGCGCAAAAAGCATGGCGTAAGCTTACTGGAAATGTAAGAGGAGATTATTTACTAAAAGCTGCCACTATTTTAGAAGAACGAATAGAAGAAGTAGCAACCGCTATGACAAAAGAAATGGGCAAGACATTTGCAGAGGCAAAAGGAGAAACTGCTCGTGGGGTAGCTATCTTACGTTATTATGCAGGAGAAGGAATGCGACCAATTGGCGATGTAATCCCTCCTACTGATAGCGAAGCACTTATGTTCACAACTAGAGTACCACTTGGTGTTGTTGGCGTTATTACCCCTTGGAACTTTCCAGTAGCCATACCGCTGTGGAAGGTG
This sequence comes from Psychrobacillus sp. FSL K6-2365, assembly GCF_038003165.1. Taxonomy (NCBI): domain Bacteria; kingdom Bacillati; phylum Bacillota; class Bacilli; order Caryophanales; family Bacillaceae; genus Psychrobacillus; species Psychrobacillus sp. FSL K6-2365. The sequence continues at coordinate 962,499 of NZ_JBBOOO010000001.1, forward strand.
GCACCAGCACTTATTTACGGTAATACGGTTGTTATTAAACCAGCAAGCGAAACAGCGGTTACTTGTGCCAAAGTGATAGCGTGTTTGCATGATGCAGGAATTCCAGCAGGAGTTTTAAACATGGTGACAGGTTCTGGGTCATTAATTGGAACAGAAATGGCTAATCATACTGAAATAGATGCCATTACATTTACAGGATCCAACGCAGTAGGCAAGCAGCTAGCACAAATAGCAATTTCAAGAGGTATTAAATACCAACTTGAAATGGGAGGGAAAAATCCTGTAATTGTTGCGAATGATGCAGACCTAGATTTAGCAGTCGAAGCAACGATTAGTGGTGGATTAAGATCTTCAGGCCAAAAATGTACAGCTACTAGCAGAGTTATTGTCCAATCAGAAGTTTATGCACAATTTAAAGAAAAGCTGTTACAAAAAGTGGCAGATATTACAATTGGAGATGGCATGGAAGAAGGTACATGGATGGGCCCTTCCTCAAGCGAAAGTCAGTTGAACACAGTACTCTCAGCTATTGCAAAAGGAAAATCAGAAGGGGCTACACTACTCTTTGGAGGAGATAAAGTAGAAAAGGAAGGCTTGAATGGGTATTACGTTGAGCCGACGGTATTCGAAGACGTATCATCTACTATGACACTTGCTCGAGAAGAGATTTTTGGACCTGTTCTTGCACTTATGAAAGTAGTTACGATTGAAGAGGCACTAGAATTGGCAAATGACTCAGAATATGGATTAAGCGCCTCTATTTTTACAACAAAAATAAGTAATATGCTTTCATTTATAAATGAAATGGATGCAGGGTTAGTACGTATTAACGCTGAGAGTGCCGGAGTAGAATTACAAGCGCCATTTGGTGGGATGAAACAGTCTAGTTCTCACTCTCGTGAACAAGGACAAGCGGCAAAGGAGTTTTACACGGCTATTAAAACAGTGTTCATTAAATAAAGTGAAATCGTTACGATGGAGGTGTAAGGGTGAATTACGAAGAGAAATTAGAAAGCAAAGGATATAAATTTCCAACACAAGCAAATAAGCGAATATTTGAAGCAGGAGTAAGAACTGGAAATTTAATCTTTGTTAGTGGTAATGCAGCGAAAGTAGAAGGTGTATTAAAATATAAAGGGATTGTAGGCGACACAGTTACGATGGAGCAAGCACAAGATGCAGGTAAAATTGCCTTTGTAAATTGTTTAGCAACAGTTAAAAATATGATAGGTAATTTGGATTCTATGAAAAGGATTGTTAATATTAAAGGTTATGTGGCAAGCACTCCTGAATTCACTGACCAACCAAAAGTGATGGATGAAGTTTCTGCATTGGCAATTGAGATATTTGGAGATGTAGGAAAACATAGTAGGGCTTCGATTGGAACATCTTCACTACCAGAAGGAACACCTGTAGAAGTTGAAATTGTTGTTGAAGTGTAATAATTGATTAACGCGCAAAATAACTACAAAAGGAGTCTGACAGATGAAAAATATGAACGATCTACCATTAGGTATTAAACAATTATTTACGAGTATTACTCACTTGAAAGAAGGGGAAAAAGTTCTGGTCATCACGGATGATGATAAAAGAGAGATTGGTGAATTTGTTTATAAATATGCCAAACAATTTTTTGAAACTTCCATGATTGTTATGCCTCCAACTGAAGGACATGGTGCAGAACCGACAGAAGCTGTTATTGCAGCATTAAATAATTGTGATGTTGCATTTGGTGCCACTACTTACTCCTTGTATCATTCTAAAGCACGCTTAAGTACAAGTAAAAATGGACGACTACGATGGATTGGACTTCAAGATTATGCTCTTCATATGTTCGAAAAAGGTGGACTAACTGCAGACTTCGATGAAGTTACACGAGTTGTTAATCGAGTTGCACCATTTTATAAAGGCAAAACATTTACACTCACTGCTCCAGGTGGTACTAATATGGTTTGTAGCATAGAAGGACGTGAACCTGTGCTGGATCATGGAACGGCAACCGTGCCTGGTTCTGCTTCATTTCCTCCGAATGCAGAAGTTGCACTAGGACCAGTTGAAGGAACTGCAAACGGTGTATTGGTATTTGATGGAAGTATACCACACCCATTATTAAATTTAATCGAAGAACCGATAACATGCACAGTGAAGGACGGCTATATTACAGAGATAACCGGTGGACATGAGGCAGATATATTACGTAAGATGCTAGCTGACTTCAACGATTCAACTGTTTATAATATTGCGGAGCTTGGACTTGGACTCAATAAAGAAAATTTCCTGTGTGGACATATGGCACCAGATGAAGGGTCATTTGGGAATATCCATATTGGTATTGGAAAGAATTTAAACTTTGGTGGGCATGTCGATTCGCCACTGCATTTAGATATGATTATTAAAACAGTTACCTGTAATATTGATGGGCAAGATATTATGAAAGATGGAGAATTGCTAGTTTAATAAATTTTGAGCAAAAACTCTTGGTGTGCTACTTAGGAATAGGCTAGTTAGAATACCAAGAGTCTCCTTTTGCGAAATATATTTTGCATTTTAAGTAAGCGCTTACAACCAAATGTCTAATCTATAAAGAATGGGGTGGCTGAATGAAAAAGAAAAATAAATTTACAGCTATTATACTAGGTCTTTCATTGATGATATTGTTAGCTGGATGTTCTGCGTCAGCTAATGGAGCGGTAAGTAGTAAAAGAATTATTAGTGTTGCAACCGTTCAACCTGAGAACCATGCAATATATCTTGGTTTAAACGCATTTAAAGAATATGTAGAAGAAGAAATGGGAGATAAATTCGAGATTAAACTGTTTACTAATGGTGTAATTGGTGGAAATTCGGAGGCGCTCGAATTGTTACAAATGGGATCACTAGATTTAGTTGCTACGAGTGGAAGTAATTTGGAAGCTTTTGCGAATGAGTATAAGATTTTTGGTTTACCCTATTTATTTAACGATGAAGCAAGCTTTCGTAAAGTGATGAACGATGAAGAATTTACAGATATAATTTATAATTCTACAGCTGACAAAGGAATCCAAGGTGTGGCTTGGTTTTCCAATGGGGTAAATAATTTTTATGCTTCAAAGAAAATTGAAACTCCAGAAGACTTAAAGGGACTAAAGATTCGTGTTCAGTCTAGTGAAGCAAACGTGAAGCTCGTCCAAGGATTTGATGCGGCAGCTGTTGTTCTGGCTTATGGGGAAGTGTATACAGCTTTACAGAACCGTGTTATTGACGCTGGTACTAATCCTGAGATGGCACTAGTTGATATGAAGCATGGGGAGGTTGCAAAATACTATTCTCGCACAGAGCATCAGATTTTTACTGACATGCTTGTTGCAAATACAGACTTTTTAGATTCGCTTTCGACAGAGGAAAGAGAAGTTTTCCAAGATGGATTTAAATTAAGTAGTCAAGTTGCAAATGAAGCATGGGATAAAAGGATTACTGAAGTGACAGAAGAAGCAACGGAAATGGGTGTAGAATTCATCACTGTGGATAAAGGATTATTCGAAGAAATGCAAAAACCAGTTAAAGAGGAATTATTAATCTCTAACCCAGATTTGCAACCACTTTATGACAAGATTCAACAAATCCAAAACTAAAGAAGGTGTATTTAATGGAAATAGTAAAGAACATAATGGATAAGGTATTATCAGGTGTTTGCGCCGCTTTATTGTCTTTTATGACGCTACTAGCTACTTATCAAGTGATTACACGATATGTATTTAGTAGTCCAAGTACGATGTCTGAAGATTTGTTGAGTTATTCCTTTGTTTGGGTATCTTTGCTCGGAACAGCGTTAGTATTTGGTCAAAAAGACCATATGAAATTATCTATATTTTCTGATAAGTTTACTGGGATAAAGCTGTTTGCATTATCTATTTTTACCGAGTTACTCATCATGACTATTGCGGTAATTGTCTTTTTATTTGGAGGTACACAGGTTGTTGGAGTAGGCGCTATACAAATATCACCAACGTTAAATATTTCTATGGAATGGATTTATGTTGTGCTTCCAATAAGTGGAGTATTGATAGTTGTCTATAACGTCATTAATATCATCCAATTAATCCAACGATTCACAGAAAGCAAAAAGGAGGGGATACTATGAGTGTAGCTGTAACAGCAGGTTTACTGATTTTCTTTACAATTGTTATTCTATTACTTATCGGTATTCCAATAGGAATTACTCTCATTGTTGCCTCGATACTAGCGATTACACAAGTATTAGGTTTTTCTGCTGCTATTCCCTCATCGGCTTTGAAAATGTTTCAAGGTATTAATATTTTTACTTTATTAGCCATTCCTTTCTTCATACTTGCAGGGAATATTATGAATAAAGGTGGTATAGCCGTTCGACTGATTAACTTAGCAACCGCTATGACTGGTAGAATACCAGGATCACTTGCTCAAACAAATGTAGTTGCAAATATGCTATTTGGATCTGTATCTGGTTCTGGAACAGCAGCCGTATCAGCAATGGGGTCAATAATGGGTCCTATTCAAAAAAAAGAAGGCTATGATGAGAACTTTACAGCTGCTATAAATATAGCAACCGCTCCTACTGGATTATTGATACCACCGAGTACTGCTTTAATCACATATGCTTTGGTAAGTGGAGGCACTTCAGTGGCAGCTCTTTTTCTTGGGGGGCTAATTCCTGGTGTCTTATGGGGAATAAGTTGTATGATCGTAGCATTCTTTTATGCGAAAAAGAAAGGGTATGTTGGTAAAAAGCAAATATCCTTAAATGAATTCCTAAAGGTTGCATTTGAAGCAATTCCAAGTTTATTACTAATCATTATTGTCGTTTTTGGCATTGTTGGAGGAATCTTCACTGCTACAGAAGGCTCTGCAATTGCAGTTGTCTATAGTTTGCTTTTATCTACTATATTTTATAAAACGATTAGCTTAAAAGAATTTTATGCTATTTTGGTAGAAAGTTCGAAGTTGTCTGCTATTATTATGTTTTTAATTGGAGCATCTAATATTATGGCTTGGGTTATGTCGTTTACTGGAATCCCAGATATGATGGCAACCGTTATACTAGGTATTTCAGATAATCCAATTATCATTTTGTTAGCTATAAATATATTATTGTTGTTTGTCGGTACATTTATGGATCTTACACCGGCAATTTTAATTTTCACACCAATACTACTACCTGTGTGTTTAGCATTAGGAATGACCCCTTTACATTTCGGTATAATGCTTACATTTAATCTTTGTATTGGAACTATTACACCACCTGTAGGGAATATTCTTTTTGCTGGTATTAAAGTTTCAAACGTAAAAGTGGAAAGAGTAATGCCGCACCTGCTCAAATTTTATGTAGCCATTCTTATTGTCCTTTTGCTAGTAACATATATTCCATGGTTTTCAACATTCCTACCATCTTTAGCTGGGGTAAGTTAAAAAATTTGAAGAAATAGATAAAAGAGAGATTGTAGTGGTATAACGACTTCACTCTCTTTTTACATAGTAATGTGAAATTCCTTTGGGATTATAGTGTATAATTGTAATATAGAAAATCTCAAAAATATTTAAAGAAAGGTGGGATTTGATGAAAGAGTATACAATGAACACCATACGTAGGAGTACTTTGTCTCAGCAGGTGCTGGAACAAATTATTTTTATGATAACGAGTGGACAGTTGAAGCCTGGCGATAAACTACCAGCCGAGATGGCATTGATGGAACAACTTGATGTAAGTCGTCCAGTATTACGTGAGGCTCTAGGGTCCTTAGAAACGTTAGAAATTATTACAAGAAGACCCCGGAGTGGTACATTTGTAAATGATAAAGTGGGAAGTAGTCCGTTCAAAGCAATGCTTGCATTGTCTATTAATAATATCCCTGCCGTTATTGAGGCACGTATGACTCTAGAATTGGGACTCGTCACAATTGCAGCTGAAAAAATATCCGATGATCAACTTGAAAAAATAAAAGAAACAATTGACAGAATCCAAGAAAATCCAAATAGTGATTATGGAAAATTAGATAAAGAATTTCATCGGCTTATCGCGCAAAGTGCGAATAATCCTGTAGTTGAAGGGATGATTGATTCTCTTCTTATCACACATGAAAAAACGGATAGCTTGATAACTTACCGTGAGCCGTCCATTACAATCGAGCATCACCTAGCTATATATGAAGCGTTGAAAATAAGAGATCCTCATGAATCGTTCACTCAGATGTATAAGCATTTAAAATATGTAAGGAAGAAAATATTAGATGACTTTGAAAAAGAAAAATAATATAAATAAAACCCTTATTTAGGATAAAAAAAGATGAATATCAGGTTTTTTTAAGTAACGTATCTTAAAACTAGTAATATTTTAAATCTACAAAAAGAAATAGAATTCTTCGTACTGGAAAAGTATAAGTTTCTTAGGACCAAATATCTTGTTGTAGCCGAAATGTTAAATTGGCTACTTTTTTTATTAAGTGTCCCTGTGTAGCAAACAATTAGGAGATTTTCATTTTCGTCCCTGTGTGAAAAACAATTCAGAATAGTGTTGAAGTTGTGTCTTGCACAGGGACACTTTTTGGGACACTCTCCGGAACCCCGACAAGGAACTCCCTCTTATACCAGTTCTTCCACAGCAATGCCTCTAGATTTTAGTAAATCAGCGTAGAACGGATCTTTTCCTAAGCAGTATATACGATCACAAAAAGAGGTAATTTCGCTCATGTCGTGAGAGGTATAGATTATCATTTTTCCTTCGTTTTTTGCTAAGTTCACCAAATAATTTCCAATCTCTTCTTTAGATTTCATATCGATACCTACAGTTGGCTCATCGAGAAGGATTAAAATGGGATCATGAATAAGACTGATTGCTAGATTTAGTTTTCTTTTCATTCCACCCGATAATGAATCCACTGGTTCATCCCATTTGTTTAGTTGCATATCAAGGCAGAGCTGTTGGCATTCTTCTAATGATCTTCTTTTCCAGGATAGCTTTTCAAAAAACAGGAAGTTTTCTGCTACAGTGAATTCCTCCCATAAAGAAATTTCTTGAGGGACATAACCTATAATCTTACGGATGTTTTTAATATCTTTTGAGTAAGATTTATCCTCTAATATAATACTGCCATTAGATTGTGATAGCACAGTAGCTAAAATTTCCAATAGAGTCGATTTACCTGCTCCATTTTCTCCAACTAACCCGACAACTTCACCAGGTTTCACTGTAAGGTTTACATCGTTTAATATTTTTTGTTTATGATAGCTTTTTTGTAGGGAATTTACTTGCAACACGCTGACTACCTCCTTTAACTATTGTTATAACAATAATGAATGTTAAAAATGCATAAGCGATGCTACCATGTAACAATGAATAAACCGGACTGAAAGACTCTATCCATGGCCATCTTCTTATAATAGAATCTATTGGGATAAATGCCCCCCCACATATTGTAAGGATAAGGGAGATTGCAATGGCACTAATATAATAGAAGAAACTATTAGTATAGTTTCTAGCAAGTAAAGCAGCTAGCATATTTATCGTGATCCGGAAACCAAGTAGCGCAATGATTAATCGTACATTTGGAGTTGCTAAATCTAGAAAGTGAAGAACAGATAGAGTGACTATATCCATAAAAAATAATAAAACCGTATAGAACAATAAATTCCAGGATATATAGCTATTTAACGACATTTTAGTAAATGTCCATCGCACCCTTATTTGTATACTATTTGCTTTCACTATCCAATCAAAAATAAATAATGTAGCAATGATTTGGAAAAAAGCCCATATTCCCCATACAGATAGAAGGGAGCTACTTTCAATTTCTGTTTCGGTTGGTGTCCATTGGAAGGAAAAGCTTGTCGTAATTAGCTGTTTCTTTTCCTGTTTTTCTTTACTCGTTTTGAAAATTTCTTCTATATTCCATTCTTCACTGGAGCCATATTTTTCATATAACTTTTTAATTTCCGTAGCGGCTTTCGTACGTGTTGCTTCTTCTTGAACATATGAGCTAATCGTTTCTGCAACAGCAAAGTAAGCAAAAGACCTATTGGATGAATATGCCTCAATGAGCTGAGAACGACGATTACTTACAATATCTTTCTCATATCCATCCTTAATGACAAAAACACTATCGAGCTCATGTTTTTCTAATAGATCTTTAGCTTTTTGAAGGTCTAGTCTATTAACTTGTAAATAATCTGTATTCATAATACGTTGAACTAAAGCATCAGAAAGGACAGATTCATCTTCTTTTACTAGTCCAATTGGTACCTTTGATTCATCGCCAAATTTATTTACCGCACTGAAAGTCATTACGGTCAAAACAAGAGGTAGTATAAGCCAGGCTAATAAAACCTTCCATTCCTTACGCAGCCTCATCGCTTGTATCGCTAAAATACCTTTCATCATTTCCACCTATCCTTCCACTGTGTAGAGATCCACAACAGTATCAATCCCACGAACGATTGAATTCCTAATAGGGTAAAGTCTGCGTAGTTTCGTCCAACTAACACAATATCTACAATCCATCGGAAGACTTCAAAAGAAAAGAAAAATGGAAGTAGATTTTTCAACAATAAAGGAAAATAAATAGTAGGAATGAATGCTCCGCTTGAAACAATCAACATTAATATCAAGAAAAATTGAAGGAGTAATCCTACTCTTTTAGATGAAATCCATAGGTCAACTAACGATAAACTAACTAATAAAAGCCATCCATACAATAAAATAAACAGAAATAGACGGAAATAATCTAATATAAATAACTCGACCGCAAAGTATTTAACAATCGGTATTAAAGTAACAGTAGCAAATAACATGCTTACTAAGAGTGCAACAATTATTTGTGAAACATTCGTATGCCAGTATGTAACTCCAAGTAACTTCCAACGTATTCTCAAGGCGACATGTGTCTCATTTCTTAACAATGAATAGCTTCCGAATAGCCATATACTAAATGCAATAAACCAACCAGCTACTACATAATAATTCGTAGGGGAAGTTGTTGTTATATTGGTAATTACTTCTTCGTCTAATATTTGCCCGCTTCCTAATGTATATAAAGTAAATTCAATAAATGTTTCAAAGATAAGTCCTTCTAATTCTTCTTCTGGAATATAAGCATTACTTGCATAATCATAGACCGTTAGAATATTAGCCTGAGCAGAGGAAATGTAACGTGTCATACTTTCTGCTAATTCTTTTACAATGAAGCTATCTACTGTTCGAGAAGGATTTCCTACAATCGTTAGGGAGACAGACTTTCCTTTATACAGCTTTTTAGTAAACTCCTTAGGGAATAGTATGTATGTACTTATTTCATTGTTCTCTATTTTATAATCTGCAGTCTCTTTTGACATAGAGATTATTTCAATGGCTTCTTCTTTATCTAAAGAAAGGGTCATGAATTCCAGTAACATTTTCGTTTCTTCTGTTTGGTCTTCATCCACAAAAGCAATGGAAATAGGTTCTTTAGCCGACGGGACAAAAAGCGAAGCAACGATTCCAAGCGTTGAAACTAGCAGAAAAATAGGGAAAAGAAAAAGCAGAAGAAGTGATTTCCACTTCTTCTGAATACTTTTTCCATATTGAGTCGTAAAGAAGGCAATCTTTTTCAAATCGATCAAGATGCATCCACTCATTTCCTTTAATTAGGTATTATTAATATAATTCCTGTTCGAGTTGTTCTGTTATGTTCATTCCCCAGCGTTCCAATTCAGGGTAAATATCTTCCATCATTAATTGTTGTAGTGCTTCGGCATCCATTGTTCCGATATTCACCATTTTCTCTGAATCTGATGGAACATTCACTTTTTTAATAATCTTACTTTCTTCGCTAATATTTATAATAGCGCTTGAACTGCTATCTAACTCAATCGAGAATTCATGCTTTGCTTGCATAGAGTCTTTGTTATAGCTTGAATTTCCACTCCATAAAAACTCCATTGGTTGGTAATCATCCTCTAGTGCAAATTTACGTTCGAATGTTCTATCATCACCTGATACTTTTTCTTCACCGTTATAGACTAGACCAACTTTGTTATCATCTAAGAAGGAGATTTCATCCTTATAAGTGCCATCTTTGGTAGCGGTAAGGTCTCCTGTAAAGTGTAGTGGCTCATCATCCATACTAATTGTATAATTCCAGTTTTGTGCTGAGTCTTCTAGTAATTGTGTGCCAGCAATTTCTAATTTACCTAGGTCTGCTATTTCTATATTAATATCTCTTTTAACGATTAAATCTGCATCTTGCCAAATAGTAGATTTTATACCATCAGGTAGGTCAATTTCATCTACTGAGCTAATTAGATCTTCCATTACTTCATCAAATTCAAATGTTTCGTTTGGCATACCGGTAGCCGTAAACTGTTCAAACGAACTCTCCAAGTAATCCTCAACCATTTTTTTGAATTTTGGATCTTTTTGTGCTTTTTTAAGTACATCTGTTAAAATCTTCTTCACTTCAGCTTCTGAAAGCACCATAGATACTTTTTCTGCTTTAATCGATTTCCCATTTACATCAATTTTTTCTTTTGATGTTGTAAATGATTCCTCCGGTAATGATTCATATAGATACATCATGTATTCTTCTTTTAAATATTCGATATTTTCCTCGGATAAAACGTTATCTTTACCTAAGAAATTTTCTAGACCAAGTTTTTCACTACCTACATAACTTGGATCTATAGCGCGCATTAAGTTTCCATAATCTTTATCCTTCAATTGAAGTAATTGATCATAAAAAGGAAGCCCTAAAATAATTTCTTCCGTTGTAATATAGCCTTTAATAGGGTCAACATCCACTCCGAGAATCGTTGCATTGATCTCAGCTTCTACCTCTTTCTTATTTGGATCACTTGCAATTCGCATTGCAATATTAGAGTTATTTACCACTTGTTCTATTTCAGGATTAGTATCATCTTGATATTCACCTGATAAATCATATGTGCTATCGATAACTTTAGTAGTACCGTATTTTGCCCATTCTGTTTCATTTTCATAGCGTGTTTCGACAAGTTCTTGAATATGTTGAATTGTCTTAACCTCCGAATAAAAATATTGCTCCTTAGGTGTTTTGCTCACTAGGAAAAAAGCAGATGCTCCTCCAGCCAACACAAAAAAAGAAATAATTGCAATAATCCATATACTTTTCTTCATTCAAAACCTTCCTTTCAATTCCACATATGGTAGCAAATAACTGCTTTTCATTATTTTACATCATATGTATCTGATAATAATTATAGCAGATAAATATATTTGAGGGACTTTTATCTATAAAAAAATCAAAAAAATTGGGAATTCCTATTTTTTTCGACAAAAAAGTGGTATGTTTCTGTCCCTGTGTAGCAAACAATTCTAGTCTACGCATACTTGGGTAAAAAAGTGCAGAAGATCTTTTACTATCTAAGAGATAAGGTTGCCACTCTCATGTTCAAACTCAAACATGCATATAATACGAAAAGCAACAAAGGAGATAAAAATTGAATCGTAGACTACTAGAAGAAAAAGGAATATTGCTAGATGTTACAGCGAAGGACTGGCAAGTTGCTATACGTATTTGCGGAGAAATACTTGTGAAAACGGGAAAAGTAGAAGTCACATATGTAGATGCAATGATCAATAATATTCAAGAACTTGGACCATATATCTTAATAGCACCTGGTGTTGCCATGCCCCATGCTCGTCCGGAAGATGGGGTTATCCAAGAAGGAATTAGTATTGTTGTTTTAAAAGAAGAGGTTGCTTTTGCACCAGGCAGAGAGTTTAAGGTATTAATCGGCTTGGCCGCTTTAAATAGCGAATCACATATTTACATTTTACAAAAAATAGCGGAGGTGATTTCCGAAGCGGATACGCTGGAAAGATTAAAAAATGCAACAGAGAATGACGAAATTCTACAGCTATTCAATGACAAAGAGGAGCATTAGCCATGAAAATACTAGCAGTATGCGGAATGGGTTTTGGATCTAGCATGATGTTAAAAATGACAATCGAAAAAATTTTAAAGGAAAAAGGCATTACAGCAGATGTAGAAACTGCAGATTTTACTACTGCTTCTAGTATTTACGCAGATTTTATCTTCACTAATGAAGAATTTGCTAAACAATTGGAGGGCGGAAAAGTAAAGGTTGTTAGTGTGAAAAATATTGCGGATGCAAATGAAATAAGAGGTGCATTGGAGTCGGTATTAAACACATAAGGGGGATCGAGTATGGCTTTTTTTGAATTCTTAATGAATGAAATTTTAAGCATTCCTGCTGTGTTAGTTGGTTTAATAGTATTTGTCGGACTCGTTGCTCAGCGTGCTGCTACTACAAAAGTAATGTCAGGTACGCTTAAAAGTATTATAGGTTTTCTTATTTTAGGCGCAGGTGCTGGAGTGATTGTAGGTTCTTTAGATTCTTTAGGCGGAATTATTGAAAAGGCCTTTAATATTCAAGGTGTGATTCCGAATAATGAAGCGGTTGTCGCTATTGCTCAACAAATGTTTGGGACGGAAACAGCACTTATTATGGGATTTGGATTCGTTGCGAATATTTTATTTGCACGCTTTACGCCTTGGAAATATATATTTTTAACTGGGCATCATACATTTTTTATGGCTGCTTTATTATCTGCCGTTTTAGGAACATCTGGCATGGAGGGAGCTACTTTAGTTATTGTCGGCTCCATATTACTTGGCTTTTTCATGGTTTTAATGCCAGCGCTCGGTCAACCATTTATGAGACAGGTAACTGGGAATGACGATATTGCGATTGGTCACTTTGGAACGTTTGGTTATATTTCTGCTGGTTTAATAGGGAAATGGTTTGGCAATAAAGCGAAGTCCACAGAGGATATTAAAATCTCTGAGAAATGGGCATTTCTGAAGGATTCATTAATATCTACTGCTTTAACAATGGTAGCTATCTTCATTATAATAGCTGTTTTAGCAGGTTCAGATGTAGTATCTAGTTTCTCCGGAGATCAAAATTTTATTATGTTTAGTATCATGCAAGGTATCACATTTGCTGCTGGTTTGAGTATTATTTTACTCGGTGTACGTATGATTCTAAATGAAATCGTTCCAGCTTTTAAAGGAATTGCAGATAAACTTGTCCCTGGTGCAAAACCTGCACTAGATATACCAATTGTCTTCCCATTTGCTCCTACTGCTGTAATGATTGGTTTCCTTTTTAGTTTTGCAGGCGGCCTTATAAGTATGGCGCTGTTAGGTGTATTATCATTGCCCCTGATCATCCCAGGTCTTGTTCCTCACTTCTTTACAGGAGCAGGTGCCGGAGTATTTGGTAATGCAACTGGAGGTCGAATTGGTGCTGCTGCGGGTGGTTTTGTAAATGGTGTTTTGATCAGCTTCTTGCCAGCATTTTTATTACCCGTTTTGGGAGAGCTCGGTTTTGCTAACACAACATTTGGTGATTCGGACTTTGGTGTAATAGGAATTATTATTGGATTCATTACAAGTCTATTTAGTTAAAGTTACTAGGTGACCTTCTGGGGGAAGGGAGAATTCCTAATTTTTTCACGCATTAACTTGCAGGCTGATGTTGCGGCTTCCTGTTACAATATCGCCACTAACTAGTACATCCTATGCGTCGTAATATTTCCAGTTCAAGATATGGCACTATGTCACAAGTTTAATTATGAGATAACTGCTCGCCTAGAACCTAGAAGAAAATCTCCACGTCGACTTGCATAATATAGGAGACTTGCTTCCTGGGAGCCTTAGATCATCAGAATCTTAATAACTCAGGCATTGCCGCACGATACGGCGTTATTTGCCTGAGTTCATTTTTTAAGTCAGCGGTGGATGAATCATCCTAAGCTGATTGAAGTTTTATTTTATGAGGAGAGGTACTTATTGATATCGATTGAACAATTAAAGCTTACAGCTACAGTTCTCAGAAAAAGGATTTTATCCACTGCTTATTATAAAAAACAGGGACATGTTGGTGGTTCGCTATCATGTGCGGATATTTTAGTTAGTCTATTTTTCCATCAATTATCTATCGATCCTTCTTGTCCAAAATGGGAGGATAGGGATCGTTTTGTTCTTTCAAAAGGTCATACGGCTTTGGGACTCTATGCTACGCTTGCCTTGAGAGGATACATTTCCGAAGAAGAATTGAAAACCTTTGATCAGTACGAGTCACGACTACAGGCACATCCGGATATGACCAAACTAGATGCGTTGGATATGTCTACAGGCTCTTTGGGACAAGGTTTATCAGCGGCGGTTGGTATGGCTATTGGTGCTAAGAGGCTGAAAAAGGATTTCCGTGTATATTGTTTGATTGGAGATGGGGAATCTCAGGAGGGGCAAATTTGGGAAGCGGCAAATATCGCGGAAAAATATAAGTTAGATAATCTGATTGTTATTATGGATCAAAACGGTCTGCAGCAATATGGATGGAAAAATGGTAAGGAAAGAATGGACCCAGAGCGTTATGGAAAAAGAAAGTTTGATAGCTTTGGCTTTGAAACATGGGAAGTAGACGGACATAGCATGGAGGATTTAGTAGCAGTGCTGACTGAAGTGAAGGGTAGCGTGAATGGTCTTCCTAAAGCGATTATTGCAAACACAACAAAAGGTAAAGGTGTTCGTTTTATGGAAAATAATTATGTCTGGCATTCAAAAGCCCCTAATGATGAGGAATATCAAATGGCTTTAACTGAACTAGAGGGGGAAGATTAAAGCAGATGTCGATAAATGTACGTGACCAATTTGGAAAGCAATTGGCGAAACTTGCAAAAGAAGATTCTAGAGTCCTTGCTTTAGATGGGGATCTTGGAAACTCGACTCGTCTAGATTCTATAGAGAAAGAAACAGTAGATTCCTTTTTACAAATGGGGATTGCAGAACAAAATATGGTAGGTGTGGCAGCTGGTCTAGCCTCAGTAGGATTTCAGCCGTGGGTGTGTAGCTTTGCCACTTTCTTAACGAAAAGAGCATTAGACCAAATTGTAGTCAGTGTTGCCCAGACTAATTTTGATGTAAAGCTAGTTGGCAGTTATAGCGGATTGTTGACGAGCAACACTGGTAAAACACATCACTCTCTAGATGATATAGCCATTATGACAACAATTCCAAATATGACTGTCATTGCCCCGAGCGACCCCGGTGAAACGGTCTCCGCTATGAAAGCTATGCATAAAACGGCTGGACCTATGTATTTAAGGCTAACTAGAGATGAAACGATTCCTTCCTTTCTACCTAATTCTGATTTTGAAATTGGAAAAGGTAAAACACTAGCAGAAGGAACAGACATCTTATTAGTCACTACCGGGAGCACGACCTTCCGTGTTAACGAGGTTATCAAACAAATGGAAGGTGTTTCAATTGCCCATCTACACTTTCCAACGCTAAAACCCTTCGATAAAGAACTGTTAATAGACGCTGCTAGAAAAGTTCCACTAGTAGTAACAGTGGAAGAACATTATATACGTGGTGGACTAGGTAGCATTGTTTCGGAAATTTTATCTGAAGAATTACCTAAGAAAGTTGTTAGAATTGGAGTTCCAGACAGGTTTTTGGGGTGCGGGACGGATGAAGAGCTGCTGGAGTCAAATGGACTTTCAGTGGATGAAATTAGAAAGTCTTTGACTGCCCTGTGTAGCAAACAATTCTGATAATTAACTACAATTAATACTCTCTCCTGTCTGTGAGCAGGAGGGGGTATTTTTGATGTCCCTGTGCAGTGTAATATTCAGAAAACTATAGACAATTATATTACCTTTCATTACACTTGTATGAAGACACCCAATCTCACTCCCTCGAAGATTACCTTCCCTAAAACAATAACCTATCAAGTCATAACTTTATAAATCTAAGAAAAGCGAGGTATAAAATTGACAAGAAAAAGAAATTTGAACCCGGATTCGTATTATCATGTCATCATGCGCGGAAACAATCGACTACCTATTTTTGGTTCACACCGAGATATGTTAGAACTCATGAGAATCTTCGAATATGCCCACGATCAATATCCCTTTCATCTGCTAGCCTACTGTTTCATGACCAACCATTATCATTTGTTGATGAAGACAGAAAGTGAATCTTTAAGTAAAATCATGGCACACATCAACCGAAGATATACTTCATCCTATTCCAAAAGATATAATCATGTCGGACGAATTTATCAAAGTAGATATTTTGCAAAAGAAGTGAAATCGTATTCAGGGTTATTAGCTGTTAGTATATATATACACCGCAACCCTATAAATACCAAACAACCATTAGTCAATCGCCTTGAGTGGTACCCATATAGCTCTTACCCCTTTTACTTTGAAGAAAGTAAAGAAGCTCCAAAGTTTCTTAAACGTGATGTTTTAAAGGAGTATCTTCCACACCCCCTAGAGAAAACAAATGCTGAGTATTGTGAGTTTTGTAAAAAGACCCCTGTGCATCAAACAATTCTACACAATTCAGGTGGCACGTTAAGTACTTAATTGTCGAGAAATGTCAGAATAGTTTCTTACACAGGGACATACTAAGAAAAATTGTTCTTTTAGTCAAACGAAACAATTATAATATTAGTAGAATAGATTTCAAAGAAAGTTGGCGGAAAAAATGGCATCGATTGATCAAGAACTTTATGATTACATTCTTGAAAACTCAGGTAATATTACGAGTAAATGGTTTATCGCAAAAAGTGATTTTGATGGCTCTTTTTATTCTAATAATCCAAATCCAGAGATAGATCAAGTATTGTTGGAACAGCATGCTTTGACTATTAGGACTGTGGCCTATGCTTTTTTGGAGGAAGAGAATGGCTTTCAGGAACAGCTTCTATTATGGGCAGAGACAGTAGCGAAAAGTAGAATTGAACATAATACTCCTATTCATGACGTCATACAGGCTCTAAATAAAACTCGTGAAACGATATGGTTATATGTGGAGCACTTTGCAAATGATCACTTAGATGAAGTAAACAATACCCACATACTAAAATGGAGTCGCTTATTTAATACAGCATTTGATCAGCTTATCCATAGCTTTTCTTCAAGGTATTATGAACTATCTAACAATAGATTAAATGCTCAACAAGATTTGATAAATGAATTAAGTATTCCAATTATCCCAATCTTGGATGGTGTTGGAGTATTGCCTGTTATCGGTGAGATTGATACAACTAGGGCGAGATCTTTATTGGAGGATGTGCCCTATAAATGCGTAGAAGTTGGTATCAATAAGCTTTTCATAGATATTTCTTCTGTCACGTTTATGGACACAATGGTAGCAAATGAAATGTTTCACTTAATAGATGTACTTCAATTGCTTGGCATCAAAACTTCTCTATCTGGTATTCGACCTGAAGTGGCACAGGCTTCCATCCAGTTAGGAGTGGATTTTGGCAATATTTCTACTTTTAGTTCTTTAAAGCAAGCACTGTTGAGGACTGGAGTTTATGTCCAAAGTTAAGATAGTATATAAAAATGTAGCGTGAAAACAGGGTTGACGGGACTGGAAAGAATGATTAATACGGCTGATTTCCGTTACAGGCGGAGGCTTTCCGAGGGGTGAGCGATGAACCTTCACCGTTGCTCCGCGTTCGTTGTGAAGGTTCATTTGACTCACTGATCCCTTCGGAGTCGCCGCCTTCCACTGCAATCAATATAACGTGTACTCAAAGTTAATATAGTAATAAAACCGTCTGTTGATTAAGGGATTTGTAATGAAGGATGAAAAGTTGATATTCTTTTACACTAGAGGAAATAAAGAAAAATAGATAGTGTTCACTATAGCGATCGAAATTGTATCTTCGGGCGCTTCTAGTTGATTAGAAAAGCATCTTTTCTCCAGTTATCCAGAAACGTACTTTCCTGTTTATAAGAGTTATAGAAGGACGATAACGTTAGATTGATAATAAGATAACGAAACGACTGTCTAAACTCTTCGGAAACGATTCTTAGCAAACAATTGTGAGTTTTACAATACTAATTCAACTATAGTTTTAAAAGTAGGTTTATAGTTGTAATGATTTTTCATACACCCTATATATTAGAAGTATAAACTACTAAAATGCGTATTTTGATCAGGTTCAAAAGTTGCGCATTTTTTTAGTTTACTAATACTATTTATCAATTTTTCTTAATTTTTAGAAATTTCGATATTCGTATTAGTTTACTTGTGATAAGTTGGTAGTGTCACACTTTATTGGTAAGTGTGAAATTAAAGACAAAGGGGAAATGAGATTTGAAGAAGTTTAAGTTTATGAAGTTCTTTAGTAGTATTCTGGCTTTGATGATGGTACTTTCTTTATTGGTTCCATTCTCGCAAGCAAGTGCTGAAGAAACGAAACCGTTCAAGCAGAATACTCAAAGCGAAAGTACGATTCAACTGAAGGCGGCTATTGCTGAGCAATTGAGCTTGTCTAAAGATGGTCCAACCCTTCACGAAAGTTTACAAAATGTATCGGGCAATCAAGATGTTGCAGTAATAGTACATTTATCCGAAAAACCAGTGGCACTAGAACAAGGGATAAGCCAGGTTAAAGGCAATAAATTCTCTAATGCTCGAGCAAATCAGGTTCGTGGCAATGTAAAAGCGCAACAAACAAAAGTAAAAAAAGAGCTCACTGCTAAAAAGGTTCAGATTAAGCAAGGATACACGTTTGATACTGTATTAAACGGATTTGCAGCAACTGTAAAAGCAGATGATATTCCTAAACTACTTACGGTTGAAGGGATTACATTAATCGAACCAGATACTACTGTTCATGCATCAGAAATTAATACCACGAAATCATCAGAACTTAAAAAAGATGAAACATTAGAAGCTCAAATGAATACAAGTATATCATTCCTAGGTATTGAACAACTTTGGGACGAAGGAATTGAAGGTCAAGGAATTAAAGTAGCGGTTCTGGATACCGGTATCGATGCGGATCACCCTGAATTTGCTGGAATATATAAAGGCGGGAAGAATTTCATACCGAACTCATCCACTTATACGAGAACTCGAGCAGATGATGATGCATCAGAAACCTCTCCTGTAGAACGTCCAGCGGGAACACCAGAATTTAATGCAAACGGTAGTGCTTTCTATACATCTCATGGCACGCATGTGGCGGGGACAATCGCAGCAATCGGGGCGAATGAATACGGTATTAAAGGAATTGCACCTAAAGTGGACCTATACGCTTACCGTGTACTTGGCGCATATGGAAGTGGTTCTACTTCTGGTATCGTCAAAGCAATTGAAACAGCTGTATTAGAAGAAATGGATGTTATCAATCTATCACTTGGTGGTGGAGCTAACTCTGAAACGGATGCAGGTTCATTTGCTATTAACAATGCAATGATTGCTGGAACAATTGGAGTAGTTGCAACTGGTAACTCGGGTCCTAATCGTGGAACAATGGGTACCCCTGCTACAGCTCGTTTAGGGATTGCTGTTGGTAATACTACAAATCCCGAAACAATGTATAACGGGGAAGTTAACGTTACAGTTGGTGGATACAACTTAACAAAACAACTAGGGTTGATGGGTACAACTTTTGGACAAGATTTAGCTACACAACTTCAAGGTGAGTTTGACTTAGTTGCCGTACCTGGAAATGGAGAAGTAGCAGATTTTGAAGGAATTGATGTAGAAGGAAAAGTAGCTTTGATCTCCCGTGGTAGTATCGCATTTGTCGATAAAATTGCAAATGCAAAGGCTAATGGGGCAGTGGTTACTATTATTCATAACTTTGCTGGTGGTTCAAATGCACCGAATGCATCAGGCACTTTCCTTGGTGATTCATTTGCTTTCCTTCCGACTTTTGATATGTCTCAAACTGACGGAGAAGCAATTCGTGCAGCATTGGCAGAGGGAACAGGAAAGGTTAGTTTTGGTAATTTTGCTTCCACGAAAACACTTGGAGACGATGTGAATGATTCTAGTTCACGAGGACCATCTACTCCAAACTTTGATATTAAACCAGATGTAAGTGCACCTGGTACAAATATAATGTCTACCATTCCTATGTACAAAGCAGATTTCCCTGAAGTTGTTTACGATGAAGCGTTTGATCGTAAAACAGGAACTTCGATGGCTACACCGCATATTGCAGGTATTGTAGCACTTGTGAAACAAGCTAATCCATCTTGGAATGCATTTGATGTGAAAGTAGCACTTTCAAATACGGCAAAAATACTGAACACTGCAAAATATGATGTATTCTCACAAGGTGCTGGTCGTGTAAACGCATATGCAGCAGCACATCCAGAAATTCTTGCTTATGCATTAGATACTGCTGTATTAGATGCTAATGGTGCTATTGTGGATAATTTGAAAGGAACAGTTACTTTCGGTCCACAATCACTGGAAGAAAATCTTGAAGTAACAAAACAAATTAAAGTAAAAGATATTAAAGGTAATGGTGGCGAATATAATGTTACAGTTGATGTCACAAAATCATTCGGTGATGCACAGGTAACGGTTGATCAGCCTACATTCAATTTAGCTGGTGAGCAAGTTTTAAATGTAACTTTAACAGCTTCAGCAACAACTACAACACCTGGGGATGAAATACTTGGCTACATTCACGTTCAAGGTGAAGGTTCTAAAATTTCATTGCCATTTGCTGCAGATTTTGGTGGAGCTGAAGCGACGGAACTGAGAGATTACAAGATTACAGAAACAGATTTGTCATTTAATGGCGATGGTGTGAAAGATTCTGCTGTTCTATCATTCACATTAACTGGGGACGTAACTACTAACTATATCGAGCTTTGGGATATTATGAATCCAGAGGGTGGAGAATATGGAGACGGTTATATTGGTTATTTGCACGCAGGTTCGGCACTTGGTGCTGGGTCCTATAACCTGAATATTGCAGGGCAGTATAAACCTTGGAGCAGTGAACCAGCTACAACTATTCCAGATGGTTTATACACAATTGACTTCACTGGTGTAGCTGCATCAGGAACCGTCCAAGATTATGTTGGACCAATTGTCGTGAAAACTACTAAACCAGAAATTACTGGAGCAGTTGCAGAAGGTGTTGCGACTGGTCAAGTTACAGACAAGTATATCGAATACAATGAAGAATTATATTTATATGGCCTAGACTATAATTTAAATGAAAAGTTAAATGCTTCATATATTGCTACAGTCAACGGTGAAGCATCGGCAGCAGTTGAGTTTGATTTGAACCAAGACGGTAGCTTCTCATTCCCAGTTACAGCTGAAACAGAAGCTGTAAAAGTAGTTATTAAAGACGCAGCAGGAAATGTTGGCGAATCATTAATTTACGAAAAAGAAGCTCAAGAAGTAACACTTTCTGTTGATCCAACTGAGCTAGTGTTAACATCTGGCAAAACAGCACAACTTACGGTAACAGAAACTTCAAAACCTGTAGAAGGTGATGCTACTCAGGAAGATGTAACTTCAGAAGCTACTTATGTTGTCACAGACGACAGCATCGCAACAGTAACAAATGGATTAGTTACTGCAGTGGGAGAAGGCACGACTACAATTACTGTGTCATATGGTGAAAATGATGTAACTGTAAATGTAACGGTAAAATCGCAGGATCCAGAAGTAACACTTTCTGTTAACCCAACAGAACTAGCTATTATAAAAGGTGAAACTTCTCAACTAGCGGTTACGGAAACGTCAACACTTGCTAATGGTGATGCATCAGAGAAAGATGTAACTTCAGAAGCTAAATACGTTGTAGCAGACGACAGCATCGCAACAGTAACAAATGGATTAGTCACTGCGAAAGCAGAAGGATCGACGACGATCACTATTTCATATGGTGGAAATGAAGTAACTGTAAATGTTACAGTTAAAGCACCTGATGTTGTCAATCCAGTAGTAACACTAACTATTGATCAAAATCAGGTCGAAACAAGACCTGGTAAAGAAGTTAAAGTTACCATTAAAGAAGTAACTACTGTTGATAACAAATCGACAGAAAAGGACGTTACAAAACTTGCATCTTACAATGTAGATAAAAATAATGTAGCATCTGTAAAATCTGGCGTCGTGAAAGGTAAAGGACCTGGCGAAACAACTGTTACTGTAACATATGGTGAGCATACGCTGACTTTTGACGTAACTGTTGTAAAACCTGGGAAAGGGAATAAATAGTGTCCCTGTGTAGGGAACAATTCTGAAAATAGACTACAATTAACCATTCGATTCGATAAAAATATCGAATCGAATGGTTTTATATTTGTTTACATAGAGAAATAGAAGCAGCGGATACACCAAAATGGGCTACTTCTAATAGTAGTTTTCAATTATTTTTCCACCCCACCTGTCTTGGGTGAAATAAATAATTGCATATAGTTAATTGGATTATTAGGCATTGGAGTAAGGTTTCGTGAAAGAGGAATTCTTTTCATAAAGTTAATCCATTTCAATGAAGACTAGAGTGTTAAAGCACACTGTGAGATGAAAGAAGAGACATTTATAAACTCGTTGATTCCAAAGGTATGAGAAATTTGTGTTGGCCATTAATAAATTAAGATTTCCCTTTGTAGATTTTTTAACGACTAGGAACTATGCTCTGATTTTTTAATAATTCGGCAAATTGATTTGCAGGCAACGGTTTAGAATATAGATATCCTTGTACAGTGTTGCAATTATAATCTTGTAATACCTGCAATTGCTCCATAGTTTCAACTCCTTCTGCGATTACATCCATTTTTAAATGGTTCGATAATTGAATGATCATATGTACAATAAAGTTTGCATCCTCTTGTTTTGAAAGACTTAAATCCTGTATAAACGAACGATCAATTTTTAATATATCGATTTTCCCATTAAAATGATGCAGATGGGATAAAGAAGAATAACCAGTTCCAAAATCGTCAAGTGCTATTTTGATTCCTATATTTTTTAGCTCATCTAATAGAGAGAAAACCGTTTCTTCGTTTTTTAAAATAGAAGTTTCTGTAATTTCAATTTCTAAATATTGAGATTCAAGCTGAGTTTCTTTCAGGGTTTCCTGAATACTGATGACTAAATCTTTCTCCATAAATCGGGATGCCGATAAGTTGATAGAAACCGGAATAGCAGGTAACATAGCATCCTGCCACGCTTTGTTTTGCGCGCAAGCGGTTTTTTTTACCCATTTGCCAATTGTATTAATAAAACCCGTTTTTTCTGCTAATGGAATAAAATCCTTAGGAAGGATTAACCCTAATTTCGGGTGATTCCATCTGATCAGTGCCTCTGCTCCAATTATTAAACCCTTCTTTGTGTCTACTTTAGGTTGATAATACAATTCAAATTGGTTTTTATCTATTGCATATATAAGGTCCAAATCCAGTGCAGTCTGAGAGGATGCAAATGCTTGATTGCAATCAGTTCCTTCAATGTCATTAAGATCTGAAATGATATTTTTTTGATGATTATTTTTAGTATCTGCGCTATTCTTATGTAATGAAGAGTATATATCAAGATTTGCTGTAGGCTGCATTGGTTAGTCTCCTTATATAATGGTTTTGATAAGAGAAGTCCAATAAAACTATATATGGAAAATAATTTTATTGGACTTTTATGGGATTAATTAATGTATGGAAGATCTAAAGTAGTGATAGGGTTACCGAATGACTTTGCAGTTTCAGTATTTACGTTAGGGTATAGTGCTACTGCTAATACAATTAATAGAATAATAGATAATTTTTTCATATTTTTATACCGTCCTTTTTATTTATAATATGGGGTGATTCTGTTGGAAATGAAATATTTGGGCTTTGAAATAAGTAAACTTAGAGCAGAATTGGGAATATCCCAAAAGGAGCTCGCAAAAGATATTTGTACACAATCGACGATTAGTCGAATTGAAGCTGGGGAAGTATATCCAGCAATAGATACTTTATTGAAGATAGCTTTAAAACTCCAAGTCCCAGTAGAGTATTTTATTGAAATGCTGTTTCATAAAAATGTTCTAGAAAGTGAGGGATTAATAAGTGAGATTGAGTACCACTTAAAAGAACATAACTATAAAAGAGTAATTTCAATAATTAATAGTAATGAGATAGATAACGACAACATCTGGTTAAACTTATACCTCGACTATATTTTAAGTACCGCAAAATACTATTTGAAAATGATTTCACCAGAAAAGTGTATAGAAAATTTAAAAGCTATTTTAAATTACTCAAATCCAACTACAATACAATTTAGATTTTTGCAAATTAAAGTTAATAATACTATCGCCAATGTTTATGGTGAAAAAGGTGAAAGTCAAAAATGTCTATATCATTTTAATAAAATATTAAAAGAGCATATTCACAAAAATTATAGTGATTATAAAATAAATAGAACTCTAATAACTGTTTTATTTAATAAATGTAAAACCTTATATGACATTAAAGACTATGATGCTGCACTTGAAGCTGCAAACCAAGGAATTCAAAAATCTAAGGAAAGTTCTTTTATGTTCTTAAATGGCCAGTTCTTGTATTACAAAGGCCAATGCTTAGAAAAGAAAGCTGCTCCTATAGCTGAAATCAAAGAAGTGTATCAACAAGCTCTGTTTTTCTTCGAATTTCAAGAATTACCTTTTTATATTCAAGCGATTAATCAAAATAAAAAACAATTTTTACAGTAGACTGGGAGTCTTGTTTCAATTTCCATAGAGTTTCTATTGATAGAATAAATCCAATTCTATAATTAAGAAATATACTCAATCATTACTTATTGTTTATTTTAATAAAGAGTACTTATTGCTTAATTATTTGATGTATTAAATACTTTTTGCATTTCTAATATACTAGATTTATTGAAAGAAATATGTAGGATATGCATAAATGGATATTTTCTTAAGTGGTCGAAAACTATTTTCGACCGCTATTTTTATATTAAGGTTTTTTGGATTGCAGTAGAAGTGTCATAATGTGATATACAATGGAAATACTAATACCTATCGAAGGAGGAATGCTTGATGAAGGTGCGAATTGAGTGGGTTTACAAAACGCCGAGAGGAGCGGAGATGGATTTCTTTTCAGAGGAAGTACCTGCTGCTCAAGCGCTATTGTTTGTGGAAGATATAGAGCGTACTGGGAGATTAAAGACGGTGACCTTTGTTGACCGTTTCGATAGCTCATGGACAGTAAAGGAATTGAAGGGGTATTTGAAGGGTATTGAAACGGAGCCGCATAATGTGGTAGTGTATTTCGATGGCGGATATGATCGCGAAACGAAAAGTTCTGGGCTTGGCTGTGTTATTTATTATGAGCAGAATGGAAAGGCATATCGATTAAGACGAAATGCTGCCGCGACAGGTTTGGAGTCGAATAATGAAGCAGAATATGCAGCAATGCATTTAGGATTACAGGAATTGAATTTACTAGGCGTTCATCATTTGCCTGTTCGATTTATAGGTGATTCACAGGTAGTGATCAATCATTTGAACGGCGAATGGCCTGTAATCGAGAGGGATTTAACTGGGTGGGCCGACCGAATTGAAGCCAAATTAAAAGATTTCGGTATTCAGGCTGAGTATGAGCTTGTGCCGAGAAAGATTAATGGAGAAGCAGATCGCTTAGCGACACAGGCTTTGAATGGTATTGAGATTAAGGCTGTAATTGAGTTGGTAGAGGATTAGGTTTACTTTTTTATTTATTTAATTTCCTACCTACATATTGAAAACACCATTGCCTGTGGGGGCAATGGTGTTTTTACTTTGCTCTATATTCATAATTTCTATAAATGTGCTGCATTTTCTTGTTTTGCTGGTGAATCGTTGTTGTCTTCTGGTAAAGATTCTACTTTTTTAGCTAATTTTTTCTGTTGAGATTTCGGGAAAGCTTGTTTTGCTTCTGCCTTTGAATTAGCATCTTGTACATTTTCATTATAATATTGAACGCTTGTCATGGCACCCTCTTCAACCATACGATTGTCATCTGGATCATTCGGATCTGAGAAGCCCGTCTTTGTCATTTGACTTGGTTTTGTTTTTTTAGCAGATACCATAGAGTCAATCTTCGTTTTAGAATTTTTTACTGCAGTTTTTAATTGTGCTTTATTGTTTTTACTTGTGAAATATACTGCTGCAAGTGCTGTAGCTGCTCCTATTAACATAGATCTTTTATTTCCGTTTGCCATAATCATCACTCCCTTTCTCTATATATACCCATTTCTTTTCAAGCTCAATCCTTTTTTATCTGTCCTTTTTTTGATTGTTTTAACAGTACATATGCCCGATAACTTTCTTACTAAAAATAGGATAAAATAATAGTCGACTTACAAGAAGAAGGAGAAAAAAGCATGACAGGAAACACACACATCATTGGCGGTCTTGCAGCAAGTCTTGCTTTTGCTCAAGTTTCAAACTACGAGCCCGTCCTATTAGTCGGCGCTGGCGTGGTAGGAGCAATTATACCTGATATTTGCCATGGGGGCAGTAAAATTGGTCGTAAATTTAAGGTATTATCAAGCTTGATCAATACCATTTTTGGACACCGTTCTTTCACGCATAGTTTACTGTTTTTAGTATTAATGGCCGTCCTTTTGAATACTTTTATTGATAATGATTCAATCATCCTGGGAATTTTAATTGGTATGGCGAGTCACTACATATTAGATATGGCGACGAAAAACGGTATCAAGTTACTATACCCACTAAAGATTACCGTTCGATTTCCCGTCACAACCAGAACTGGTGGCACAGTTGAGTACCTCGTATTTGCAGTATTATCACTACTAACCGTCTATTTCGGCTATGGTGTATTCGGAAATTATTTTTAACAAAAAAGCTACTCTTAAGAGTGGCTTTTTTTTGTTAGGAAAGTTGTTTTTTATAATAATAAGCCGTATTAGTTAGTATAATAAAACGAATTTTTCCCTGGAACTTATAATTGTTTTAGATTTCTTAAGTTAATAGAATTTATAGAAAACTCGCAATATATAATTGACGATTTAGTAATAGAAGTGGGATAGTTAAGAAAGATGTACAAATAAGGGGGCTATAAATATGAGGAAAGCATTGGTGTTAGGCGGAACAAGGTTTTTTGGAGTACAGCTAGTCGAATCATTATTGATGCAAGGGTTTGATGTAACAATTGCTTCACGAGGGAATGTGCAGGATCCTTTTAAAGATAAAGTAAGTCGCATAAAGGTCGACCGCCTAGATGTTAGCGATATGCAGAAGAATTTTGTAGATACCGAATGGGATATCGTGTTTGATCAAATATGTTACTCCTCCCAGGAAGCGATAGATGCAATAGACGTTTTTAAAGGGAAAACGAAAAAGTATGTATTCACATCTTCTAAATCTGTCTATGAATCAGTTAGCACAGGTAAAGGATTTACTGAAGAGGATTTCAATCCATTTGAATACAGTTTAAATGTAGGCTCAAAAGAAGACTTTTCCTACGGTGAAGGAAAAAGACAAGCTGAAACAGCATTTTTTGGACGTTCACCTTTTCCTGTCGTAGCAGTAAGATTTCCAATTGTAATTGGACTTAATGATTATACAGAGAGATTAAATTACTATATTCGAAAAGTAAGAGATCATGAGGATGTGCATTTTGTCAACCTAGAGGCTGCTATGGATTTTATATCAGAGGAGGAGGCTGGTGATTTCTTAGCATGGGTTGGCCAATCTGATTTTGAAGGTCCTATTAATGCGACTTCCAATGGTTACGTGAGAATGGGAGAACTGCTTGAATATATTGAAGAAAAAGTTGAGAAGCATGCGAATGTTGTTACAACGACCGATGAAGAGAGCGGATCACCTTACAATATTTCAGAAACTTGGTTGATTAGCAATGAAAAAGCAAAGTCTCTAGGTTATGAATTTAAAGATTTGAAGGAGTACTTGCCTGGGCTAATAGGTGAGGCATTAGCTAAAACGGATGTAAATTAGGCACAACAATTAGTTTGGTGCAATAAATTAAAATATGTTTTTATAAAAAGCATATATTCTAAATAACAGAAAGTTTTACCAGGGGGAGTGATCTGAGTGAGAGCTATTATTGGTGTTTCGTCAAACATTAAAGAAGATTTGCTATCAGTTCCGTTGAGTAATGTTCGTGCAATCACGCAGTTCGGAGGTGTTCCAATTGTGCTGCCGAATTTAGAGATGGATGGAATAGAGGAAATAGCAAGTACAATCGATGGACTGTTATTAACTGGTGGTGGAGATATTGATCCCACGTTGTTTGGTGAAGAGCCACTGCCTGGGTTGGGTAATATTGTGCCGGAGCGAGACCGGTTTGAAGTAGCACTTATTCACAAGATGTTGAAATTGAATAAGCCAATTTTAGGGATATGTCGTGGTGCCCAGATTATGAGTATTGCGATGGGTGGGGATATGTATCAGGATATTTATTCACAAAGAGATGGTTCATTATTACAGCATGATCAGCAGGCTCCAAATTGGCATGGTTCTCATTTTGTTGAAGTGACAGAAGGTTCTTTGTTACGTAAAATTGTTGGAGTGGATAAATTTAAGGTGAATAGCTATCATCATCAAGCACTTCGAAATATGCCAGAAGGTTTTATCGTCAGTGGTGTTGCAAGTGATGGTGTAATTGAATCTTTTGAAAGTACAAAGCACACATTTGTTATGGGGGTTCAGTGGCATCCCGAGAGCTTAATAAGTAAAAATGATGTGAATTCGCTTGCGATATTTGAGGCTTTTATAAATGAGTGTAAGAAATAAGGTTAGACAGAGAACAAGTTTTTACAGGTTTTCTGTCGAGTTCCAGGGTTTGTCAGAGGCCAAGAGAATGTAAACGGAAATGAAGCTACTGTGATTGCTCATCAATCTCTGCTGTGTAAAGCGTCAGCCTAAAACATATTAGGAACATTGGATACCTGATAGCTAATGCTTTAAAACGACTGTTTAATTGCAGTCGTTTTTATTATTCTCTTTTTTACTTAAAAAATGTAATTCATGAATTGTTTTTTCTGGGGAAAGCTATTTGAATCATGAATAAGGAGGTATTGGCTTTGAGTAGCTGGCTGAGGCGAGGTTTCTATGCATGTGTGCTTTCATTTTTGATCTCAACTAGTGTTTCAGCAGCGGAGAAAGAACCAACGCGGGAGCAGATTTTGGAAATGCGCATGGATTACTATATAAAGTATTCGAGTGAAATGCTACCGTGGTATTACTTGGCAGCAATTGACCAATATGAACGTAATCTACAAGAGGTTCGAAGTGATCTTCCGAAACGAGATGGTGTTGTGGCGTTTCAATTTTCCACTGACTTTTGGGTTGGTTTATTGAATCCAATTAGAGATGACCGCGATCTTATATCAATAACTTTCTTTGATGGAAAAGGTCTTGATGGGAATAATGATGGTTTCGCTGATCTTAAACAGGATGAAGATGTGATGTTTACGCTAACAAATTACTTGAATGAACGTGTAGTAACTGATGAAGATTTTGAAAAGTCCTTAAAGGAGTATTACATTCGAGATGAAGCAGTTAAACAGATCATAACAAATGCTAAAATTTATAAGCATTATAATACGGTAGACCTTGATGGACGTGCATTTCCACTGGCTCTTCAGCATAATTACAGTTACCGTAGTACTTGGGGTGACAGACGCGGTTGGGGCGGTCGTCGTATGCATGAAGGAACCGATTTGTTCGCTTCCTATGGTGTACCTGTGAAGTCAACAACTTATGGAATTGTAGAAACGAAGGGCTGGAATGATTACGGCGGCTGGCGTGTTGGGATTCGTGATGTAAATAATACCTATCATTATTACGCCCACTTGTCGGGTTATACGAAGGAGTTAAAAGAAGGCGATATTTTGGAACCAGGTACGGTCATTGGCTATGTTGGTAGCTCAGGATACGGTCGTGAAGGAACCTCGGGCAAATTCCCGCCACATCTGCATTACGGAATGTATAAATTTAACGGTCGCACAGAGTGGGCATACGACCCTTTTCCATTATTGAAGCGTTGGGAACAGCAGGAAAGGAATGCTAAAAAGAATCCAGCAGCGAGTTAGTTGCTGGATTTACATATCGAGAAAGTGAAACTTCTATCAATGTTTAATTCATCCCTCAAATAAAACATTCAGGCTTCAACGAGTCTCACTTATTCTTTGTTGCTTGGGTTAACTAATGAAGGTGACAATCATAAGACGTTTAGGACGTAGTAAATCGACCAGACCGTTAAAGCCCGATAAAAGCAAGAGTAATCCAAAATAAATGAAGCATGAGCACACCTACATAGAGGGAAATTGCTATATTTAATAAAATCAGTATGAATGGTTTCGATTCCAACTTGGATACAATTCCGATTAATAAAACCGGTAGAGCTATTTTTATAAAATAAAAGCCTGCAACATTAACATTATATATAGTATTCATAATCGGATTGGATTCTGTAATAAGATGATTTTGAATTCCAAAATCGGTAAAAAGAGCATCGAAAGTCGCAAGTAGTAACAGGATAAAGCCCATATTAATCAGTTTATTTCGAGGTGAAGTAGAAGAAATTGATTGCAAAGTGATATAATCCTCTTTCCTGTTTTTCTATTAGTATGTGATGGAAGTGGAGGAATATATTCTTGTATTTATAAAAATAGATTACAATGAAACTAGTTAAGAGAGGATGTGCCAAGATTGAAAGATATTCCATTTATATGTTCTTGGAGTGGTGGGAAGGATTCTGCAATGGCTTATTACCGTTCAATGAAAATGGGGATGAAACCAAAAAGGTTACTGACAATGTTTGAAGAGAATGGAGGAATTTCTAAATCTCATGCACTTCCCCTTGAAGTGGTGAGGGCTCAAGCAGAAAGTTTAGGGGTGCCATTGTTCATAAAAGAAGCAAGTTGGAATTCCTATGAGAGTCAATTTATAGATGCAATGGATCAGTGCAGAGTTCAAGGAATTACACATGGTGTATTTGGAGATATTGATCTTGAGGGTCACTTAGAATGGGTACAAAAGACGTGTGAGAAATCGGGTATTGTTGCTGTGCATCCATTGTGGCAGGAGCCACGTCGAAGAATTATTGAGGAGTTGTTAGACGTAGGTTTTGAGGCTTGGATTGTAGTTGTTAACACTTCTATGATGCCAGCAGAGTTTGTTGGGAGAAAATTTTCGAAAGAATTAATAGTAGAACTAGAAGCTTTAGAGATTGATGCTTGTGGGGAAAATGGAGAATTTCATACGGTCGTTGTGGACGGTCCAATTTTTTCTAAAAGGGTTCCAGTTAAAATTGGAGAAGCTGTCGTAAGAGGTGATTATATTTTCTCGCCAGTATCTATCGAAGGAAAAAGTTAAACCTTTTTGATTATTAGTACTGAAAAAGGGTATCGTAAATAAGGAAATATATATAATTTTGAAATGGTGGAGAATACAAATGACGAAAATGAATAGAGGAATTATTACTGCGCTTTCGGCAATTGGATTAGCACAAGGCTTGAAGGTTTTAACGCATAAAAAGCTAACGGGTAACTGGGATTTAAAGCAGGCATTTACAACAGGAGGAATGCCAAGCTCTCATTCAGCGGGTGTAGCGGCTTTGGCATCTTATGTCGCAACAAATAAAGGTGCTCGTCATACGGAAACTGCTCTAGCGGTTGTTTTCGGTGTAATAGTGATGTATGATGCACAGGGAATTCGTAGACATACAGGTGAGATTGCTCAATTAGTAAATGACTTGGAAGATAATATTGTGGCGCTATCCGGTAATTTTCCTAGCTTTGAATATGTTCAACGCGAAGGAGAGTTAAAAGAACTTCTGGGTCATCAACCGGTAGAAGTAATGGCGGGTGCGCTATTAGGAACTGCTTTTGGAGTTTTGTGTGCTAAATTAGAAGATTAATCAATTGTTATATTCAAAAGCCAGGTTAGATAGGAATTCTAACCTGGCTTTGTTCTTTTTAAATGTAAGTAAATCCATTAGATGATTAGACAAAGCATTTCTTGGTTCTTGTTCAGAGTGAATCGGGCGTCTTTTTGCCCGGTTTTTCTTAAAAATAAAAAAGTGAATCAATTTCATAAAAGTATATTAAATAGTGAAACCCGAACAACGCTGCCTAGGCTTCTTTTGAGAGGGGGCTAACGTCTTTAAAATCGGTTTTTCTTATTGGTTTTCGTCGTTATAGGTTTTAGTCTCTCCATCTGTATACCCGATTTCTAAATCAAACTTCGTGTACTCATCTACTTCAAATGCCGATACTACTCTTTGGATTATTTCTTCATTACTCATTACTTCCATTGGTTGTAGTTCTAAGAAAATTGGTTGGAGCACAGCAGAGGCAGCATCCCCTTGTAAACTGGTAGCGGCATGCATATTACTATATATTGCTTCCTTTGATTCGACATTGTATTGAGCCACTATACCATCTGTATTATCAGGTGTATCGATGTGAAGGTCAAAGTTAGTGAAGCTATATTCATTTTTGGGATTCTCATCTACTAGATTATCCTCTTCTGGATTAACTATTGTACCATTAGGAACATTCTCTTCTGTTTCGTCATTATTGTTGCCACCACATGCTCCTAAAGTTAGTGCTGTGGTTAATATTATAGTACTAAGTATTTTAGACGTTTTCAAGATGATGACTCCTTTCATAGCGTAATAAAAATAAAACCAAGTTAGAAAGTCCAACTTGGTTAAATGTATTTATTTTTTATTTTTATTATCTGTATAGGTTTTAACTTCTTTTTCATCATCATAAGCAATCTCTAATTTCAAGTTTGTATATTCCTCCACACCAAAAGCAAGTGTGACTCTTTGAATAACATCTTCATCGGCCATATCTTTGTTTAGTTGTAGTTCACCAAGAACAGATTTAAGAAGTTCATTAGCTTCTTCTCCCTCTATGTTCGCAGAATCTCTTTCATTAGTGTAAAGAGAGTCTTTTGGTTCTGCGGTATATTGTGCAACCACCGCATCTTTTGCATCGGCAGTATCAATGTGTAGATTAAACGACTGGAATGCTACTTCTTTTGGTTCTTCTGGAGTTTCTACAGTTGTGTCCTCTTTTGCTGTTTCTTCTTCTTGTTTTTGTACTTCGGTTTCATTGAGTTCGTTTTCTTCTACTTCATCATTGTTGTCTCCACAAGCTCCTAAAAGTAATGCCGAAGTTAGAAATGTTGAAGTTAGTACTTTAAATTTTGTGGTTTTCATCTAGTTGGCTCCTTTCGAGGTGTTCAAACCTACTGTATTATATAACCCAAAATAGATGCCTTAAACATTTTAGTATATTTATTAATTGAAGTTATAAATGATTATGATTAGTATTATGGGGTAAAGAAACATATCGTTCTAATAAGGAGGAGTATGATTGAATGGAGAATTATACGGAACTTACATCTGTTGACCAATGGAAGCAAGTTTTGGAACGGTCAAGTGAAAAACCAGTACTAGTGTTCAAGCATAGTACAACCTGTCCCGTAAGTGCTCATGCGTATGGAGAGTTCAGTTCGTTTGAAAAACAGATGGACCGCTATTTGGTGAAGGTGATAGAGCACCGTTCTGTATCCAATGAAATAGCTATGGATCTGGGAATTCAACATCAATCTCCTCAAGCATTTGTGATAGCAAATGGAGAAGCAGTGTGGAATGCATCGCACTGGAAAATTACTAAAAAGACATTAGATACGGTAATAGCAACTTTATAAAGATTGGGGATTAGAGCAAAGGAATGGAACCTATACAAAAAGTAAGCAATTATTTAGTGGATAATGCAGAGACGATTATACGGGATATTACCGATACAGCACTGGAAAACTTGAGTATTAAATTAACGCAGGAAGAGCTTGAACATGCTATACAAAAAAACGTACAGTTTTTGGTATTGCTGTCTGAATCCCTGCAAGATTCTAAAGAGTCAGCTGAAGAAGTACTGAAAGAGTGGAGTAAGCAGAACGGGGAAGCAGAAGCGAGGTTGTTTCATCAATTTTCTGCAGTTATAAAACCTTATGCAATTAATCGGTTGTTATTTTTGCAAAAAATATCTCAAATTTCAATGGAACATGGGTTAACTACAGAAGATGTTGTTAAAGTAAATAATAGATTCTGTTATTTAATGGATGTAAGTATGTCAGAAACTATTCAAGCGTATGAAATGTATCGTGATAAATTAATGAAGGATCATCAGCGGGAAATTAATGAGCTATCTGCACCAATTGTACCTATTCAAGACGGGGTAGCAGTTTTACCGTTAATAGGTGCTATTGATTATACTCGTGTTCAACATTTGTTAAATTATGTAGTTCCTAGCATTCCTAGTTTAAAGGTTGACCATCTGATTATCGACTTTAGTGGTATTTTAGCAATAGATACGGAAATAGCTCAGCATATATTCACGATTCACAATGTGCTTGGACTATTAGGGATTCATGTGTTATTCTCTGGAATTCGTCCTAATTTATCGATGACAGTAGTTAAAGCGGGAATTGATTTTACTTCTTTTGATACATATGGAAGTGTAAAACATGCGATAGATAGTTTAAAATAATTGATTTTAGTTAATCCAATCCTTTCACTTGTGGGATTGGATTTTTTAGTATACCTGTTTAATTTTTCTGCTTGAGGGGTAACTGAATTATGTGAACAACATAAATAAGGTTGAATAGAAGGAGGAAAAAGTATGCTAGATCGCTATTATTGGAATGATACATTATCATATTTACCTGAGTTAATCGTAGCAATACTTGTACTTGTTATTGGATTTATCGTCGCAAAAGTATTGGAAAATGCTACTCACAAGTTATTGAGAAAGTTTCGGGTAAATGAACGTTTAGGAAACACGAAGTCCAAATGGACCGTAGAGAAGATTATTAGTAAAGTTGTATTTGTTATTGTGTTGATTTTAGCATTAGTATTATTCTTTAATATTTTAAATTTGAATACGATGGCAACACCATTTGTTTCGATGTATTCAGGATTGACTGGAGCTTTCTTGAACATATTGAAGGCTGCTTTGATATTATTATTTGCATGGGTTTTGGCTACTGTTGTGAAAAAAGGTATTCAAATGGCTGGATCGAAACTCAACTTAAATAAATACTCGGCGAAGGCAGGAATTGACGCAAAACCTGAAAACCAAGCTAAGTGGACGGAAACTACAGCGAAAGTTGCATATTATTTAATATTCTTGTTATTTATTCCCGCTGTATTGAATGCATTAGGAATTAACGGATTAAGTGGGCCATTTGAAGGGATGCTTGCAAGCTTTTTCAACTTTATACCGAAGTTAATATCAGCTGGAATTGTATTTGCAATTGGTTTGTTTGTTGCGAAACTAGTTCGAAACATAATAGAAAAGTTATTACAATCTGCTGGAGCAGATAGACTGGCGGATAAATGGAAACTATCTTCTTTCGTTGAAGGTACTAGTTTATCGAAAATTGTTGGTATTATTGCATTTGTTTTAATAATGATTCCAGTATCGATTACAGCACTAGAGATTCTAGATTTAGAAGGTATTTCTGGCCCGGCAATTGCAATGTTGAATGATGTTATGACCATGCTTCCGAAGATTTTCGTAGCAATTGTTCTTGTACTAGTTGGTATTGTTGCTGCCAAATGGGTTAAGGATGTAGTTGTATCCCTACTAGAAAAATTAGGTGTGAATTCAATTTTTGGAAAAATGGGATTCAAATCTGTTAGTGGAGGAGCACCATCGTTTGCTATATTACTAGGGACGATTGTACAAGTTATTATTATCTTGCTATTTGTAGTGGAAGCACTTCAACTATTAGAATTAGACTTTATGGTAACGTTGGCGACTGGTATCTTTACTTATTTGCCTTCTGTAATTGCAGCAATAATTATTTTAGCTGTAGGATTCTGGTTAGCTAGTTTAGTAGAAAAAATAGTTGGCAACGTGATGACGCATTCATCAGGAACACCGCACTTCCTTCGTTATGTAGCAAAATATGCTATTTTAGCATTTGCGTTTTTCATGGCATTAGATCAATTAGGTATTGCTGCTTCAATTATTAACGCAGCATTCATCCTTATTCTTGGAGGAGTGGCATTGGCATTCGGACTTGCATTTGGACTTGGTGGTCGAGAGCATGCTACAAAGTATTTAACGAAAATGGAAAAAAGCTTAGATGATGCAGAAGTATCTAAAGAGAAATATCAACAAGAAAAGGAATCGATGAAAGAATCATTTAAAGAAAATTATCAAGACCCTACAAAAACAGAGCAAAGTTTAAAAGGAGCAAGTCCTCATATGGATGAAATGAGTTCTATTAGAGAAGCGAATGTAAATGAAGTAAATCCTGCACATGAGGAAGATTCACCTAGCACAGGATATAATATTCCATCGACGGATGATCTTCACCCGTTCGAGGACTTACCACCGATTGACAAAAGAAAAGAAGAACAATAATAAATTGCTTCAGCGAGAAATAATCTCGCTGGAGTTTTTTTCTGAGAAAAGAACGTTTTTGCCCGATCATATATCTATCCGCACTCTTATTGATTACCACAGAAATTAGTTATGATTTCTCTACTATTTATGTATAATAGTATTAAAGTTTTAATATTCAGTAATTTATGAATATTAAAATAGAGTGACTATAAAAGGGGGAATAGAATGTTAGTAGCAGAGAGGTTAGCATATTTAGCAAAAGAACAACCTACGAAAATAATTACTTCTTTTAAAGGTAGGGAGACAAGCTACGAAGATATGTTCGAACAGGCTAAACGTCTTGCAGGATATTTTCAATCGAAAGGGTATAAACAAGAGGATATCATAGCAGTTTATATGATAAACTCAGATTATTTTTTGACGTGTTATTATGCATGTCAGCTAGGTGGTTTTACGATATTACCGATAAATACAAAGTTAACTGCAGCAGAAGTTAACTATATATTTAGCCACTCAGAAGCAAAGGCATTAATATATGATACTCGTTTACAAACAATATTAGACGATATTCCAGAAACAATGAATTGTTTTGATAATCTTCTATGTTTAGGAGAAGAAGATACGCTACTCACCGTATTAAATGATGAAAGTTTATTATTTGATGAAATTAAAATAGATGAAAATACTACTACTGTTATCTTCTATACATCTGGTACGACAGGTATGCCAAAAGGGGTTATGCTATCGGCAGCTAATGTTCGAGCAACTGCGAAGCTATATGTTGAGGCACTTGAACTAAATTCAACGGATCGCATGCAAATAGTAGCTCCTCTTTTTCATTGTGCAGCAAGTCATGTGTTTAGCATTCCAGTTATTTACGCTGGTGGAACTGTTGTTATTGAAGAGGGATTTTCTCCGGAACAAACGATGGACACATTGGAACAAGAGAAAATCACCGTTTTCTTTGGTGTACCAGCAATGTATAGTATTTTGTTGAATAGCTCCAAAATGGAAACGCTAAGGTTATCTAATTTAAGACTATTTACGTATGGTGCGTCTCCCATGCCGTTTGAGTTAATCCGTAAAATAAAAATAATGTTCCCAGAAGTGAAAGTCCAGAATATATATGGACAAACAGAAAACTCCCCAGCTGCAACGACATTAAAGGACCATTATGCACTTGTTAAAGTAGGTTCCGTTGGAGAACCAGTTCCAGGAACAGAGATTCAAGTAGTCAATGAACATGGCAAAGCTCTCCCTTCTGGCCAAGTAGGAGAAATTGTTGTGAAGGGCCCTCAGTTAATGAAAGGGTATTTGAAAAACGAGGAAGCAACACGTCAGGCAATTAGAAATGGATGGTTATATACCGGTGATTTAGGCCGAATGGACGAGGATGGACTATTGTATATTGTGGATCGAAAGAAAGATATGATTATACGCGGTGGAGAAAATGTCTTCCCAGTTGAAGTAGAAGAAGTTCTTTATGAGATACCTGAAGTATTAGAAGCTGCAGTAATTGGAGTTCCACATAGTATTTACGGAGAGGTTCCTAAAGCTTTTGTCGTCTTAAAAGATGGAAAACAATTAACTCAAGACGAGGTTTTAAGTACATGTTCGAAAAAATTGGCAAAATATAAACTACCAGTTGAAGTTGAATTTATAGAGGTTTTACCTCGAAATGCAAGTGGGAAAGTACTAAAGACTGTATTACGAAACTAACTAAGAGGCTGGAACAGAACCCCAAAACAGCATTTTTCTCTGTGAGAAAAATGCTGTTTTTTTGCTGTGCACAAAATTGATTTCCATTCCAGGGACGCTTTCCACGGGCGTCACGCTATTCCCGTAGGAGCTTATTTATGTGCAATTTATTTTCTGTGAAACAACATATATAAGTTTTTCTTAATTTATTAATAAATCAAAATTATTTTAATAGGAATTTAATAGGGAATTGATATAATTAATGGTTTAAGAATTCATATTTATAATTTTTATTCAATAGTTGTTGAACCATAGGAGGTATTTATATTAATTATGAGACAAATGACAGAAAAGGATAAATTGGAAAATAAGATAATCAGAGTTATATTTAATGTAATCTATATCGTGTTAATCTTGGGGACTATAAAGTTTTTCTTCGATAAAAACTCTTTGAACAACAACTTCGGGTGGTTATTACTGCTAGCTTTTTGGATGTTTAGAGGAGTTCACCAGATGATGTTGGAATAATGGGACAGTAATAAAATAAGTGCGATAATAAATTTGTCACTTGCAATATTAGCGTTAGTTTGTCTGATTTATAGTGGTTCCCAGCAACTTTTTTTCTTTTTAAATTACAATAAGACTTTTATTATTGATTTTTTAATTAAATTCTTGCTGTTCTGATTATCAAGTGGATTTCTTTGCGACGAGTAACCGCAGGAGCATATGTTTTCGTAGCGACGAAGAGATTGAAGCCATGCCCGCGGAAAGCGTCCGCCTAGAGCGGAAATCAGCTTTGTTCAGATTTAACTATATAAAATTCTTTATGAAATTGATTAAATTATATAAGAAATAGGTGAAAATATGGAAGATATTCGAGTACTGTTAGCAGACGATGACAAAGATATTCGAGATTTGCTGAAAAAATATCTAGAAAGAGAATGGTATAGAGTAGATGTAGCAGCAAACGGAGAAGAAGCCCTTGCTTTATTTGATATAAATACATATAACTTAATCATCTTAGATTTAATGATGCCAAAAATTGATGGTATAGAGGTATGCAGAAGACTAAGAATTCAAACGAATGTGCCGATACTTATGCTCACTGCAAAGGATCACGAAGTTGATAAAATTTTAGGTTTAAGCATAGGAGCAGATGATTATATTACAAAGCCTTTTAGTATTAATGAAGTGATCGCAAGAATTAAGGCTCTTATGAGGAGATATCTAATATTAGGTATCAGTGGCAATTCCCATGACAAAAATCTCATTAGTTTTAAAGGTTTAAACATTGATTTTAAAAAATACACAGTTACTGTAGCTGGAGAAGAAATATCTTTAACTGCAAAGGAGTTTGACCTACTGAAGTTTCTTGCTTCTCATCCAGAGCAAGTATTTACCAAAACACAACTATTTCGCAATGTTTGGGACAAAAATTATATAGAAGATGACAATACAGTGATGGTTCATATTAGGAAACTTAGAAAGAAAATAGAAATGGATCCCTCTAACCCACAATTTATTCAAACAGTATGGGGTATTGGATATAAGTTTATAGGTGAAAAAATATGAAAAATGACAAATATTTACTGCTAACTATCCTACAATTTATAGTGATTATTGGACTCTTATTAATTGATCTCAATGATCAATTAATAGGACTGTTCAAAGGGACATTATTCATTTTACTATTTTCTGTAACGTTCATTCATTTAATATTAAGGCTTCGCTCTAAAGCTAGACTAAAACATATGATAGTAGAGTTAAGACGTGCAATTAAAGGGAACTTTAAGACAAGATTATTAGCACAGGACAATTCCTTATTTGATGAAGTAGTTTTTTCTGTTAATGAACTAATTGAACAACTAGAAAAAGTTCAAATCCAGTCAATTAAATCCCAAACTGCTAGAAGAAGCCTTCTCTCTAGTATTTCTCATGATATTCGAACTCC
The DNA here is from genome assembly GCF_038003165.1 of Psychrobacillus sp. FSL K6-2365. Taxonomy (NCBI): domain Bacteria; kingdom Bacillati; phylum Bacillota; class Bacilli; order Caryophanales; family Bacillaceae; genus Psychrobacillus; species Psychrobacillus sp. FSL K6-2365. The sequence goes on from NZ_JBBOOO010000001.1 coordinate 1,002,381, forward strand.
CCTTACCTCAATTATTGGATATATTGATGCCCTCCAAGATGATATAGCAACTTCAGAAAAAGAAAAACAGGAGTACCTTATGATTGTTTCTAAGAAAGCAGATAGTTTAAAACAATTGATCGATGAAATATTTGATATGGCAAAGCTTGATGCAGATGAAATCTCATTGAAAGTAGAATCCCTGGATTTAGCTGAAATAGCTAGAGAATTGTTAATTGAGTTTTTACCTAAAGTGAAGAATGATCATACAGAGCTACATATTAGTATCCCTGAAACAAAATGCTATGTCATAGCAGATCGTCTAAGCCTTATGCGAGTCATTCGTAATATAATTCAAAACTCATTGGAACATGGAAAAGTCGGGAAAATATTAGGGATAGAGCTTATAGAAAAAGCAAATGAGTATCAACTGCTTATCTGGGATCAAGGACCAGGTATACCAAAAGAGAACCTTGAATTTGTATTCGAAAGAATGTATAGAGGGGATCTATCTAGGACTCTTATTAGTGCGGGAAGTGGGCTAGGACTTGCTATCGCTAAAGCACTAGTAGAAAAAAACCAAGGAGAAATATGGGTTGAAAGTATTCCATGGCAAAAAACTACGTTTGGCTTTTCGATTCCTAGACAAAACAACTCGAACACATTTAAGAAATAGTTAAGAAATAGATAAGAAGTGTTTAAATATTCCTACTTATAATGTAACTAGGATTACAGAAAGAAGGTGTTACAAAATGAGTACGATTATCAAAACCACTAATCTAACGAAGGTATATGGCAACCAAACATCAGTAGATCATTTGAGTATGAGTGTGAAGCAAGGGGAGATATATGGCTTTTTAGGACGAAATGGTGCAGGGAAAACGACAACAATTAGAATGTTATTAGGATTAATCAAACCAACCAATGGGGAAATCGAAATATTCGGAGAAAATTTGTTTAAAAATCAAAAGGAGATTTTAAGAAGGATCGGTTCCATGGTTGAAGTGCCTGGGTTTTACGAAAACCTTACAGCAAAAGAAAACTTACTAATTAATTCCAAAATCATGGGGATTTATAAGAAAAATGCAATTGAAGAAGCATTAGAAATTGTTGGACTTCAGGATGAAACGAAAAAGTTAGTAGGGAAATATTCTTTAGGAATGAAGCAAAGATTGGGGATTGCAAGAGCTCTTGTCCATTATCCAGAAGTCTTAATATTAGATGAACCTACTAACGGGTTGGATCCTATTGGTATTAAGGAAATGAGACGCCTAATTAAATCTCTGGCTGAAGAAAGAAATATAACCATATTAATTTCAAGTCATATTTTATCAGAAATAGAGCAATTGGCAGATACGATGGGGATTATTCATGGAGGGAAGCTCTTAGAAGAGGTCACATTTGATGATCTTAGAAAAAGAAACCGTAGATATATAGAGTTTCAAGTATCTAACAACAATAAAGCAGTGATGCTCCTAGAGAAGCACTTTAATATTTATGATTATGAAGCTCATGATGATGGTAATATCCGCGTTTATTCTTACTTAGGACAACAGGGAAAAATGAACAAATTATTTGTACAAAACGATATTGAAGTATTCAACATTACGATGAGCGAAGACAAATTAGAAGACTATTTTACAAATTTAGTTGGGGGTGGCACGATTGGTTAATCTTTTATATACAGAACTTTTAAAGCTAAAACGCTCTAAGATGTTCTTAATTAGTATTCTAGGATCAGTGGTAGCCCCCTTTATGGTGGTAGTAGCATCCTATGTCCATATGAAGACTGAAAATCCAGCTCAACTAATTACATTTGATGAAATTTTTTATGAAACTAATTTGTATACTGTATTAATAATAGGAGTTCCTTTATATGGAGTGATTACTGCTTATCTATTTGGTCGTGAATATTTGGAAGACACGTTGAAAAATCTTTTAACCATTCCAGTGTCACGAATAAGCTATATAATGAGTAAATTAGTCATCTTATTTATGTGGATTATGCTATTGTCGTTAGTTTCTTGGGGATTAACATTGCTTTTAGGGATATTAGGGCAGTTCGAAGGTCTAAGTACCTTATTGATAGTTGAATACCTAGGGAGATTTATTACAGGGGGAATACTTGTTTTTATTCTATCTACCCCTATCGTACTTGTAGCAGTTGTGATGAAGAATTATGTGCCAACAATTATTCTAACAATCGTAATAACCATGATTAACGTAATGAGTGGAAATTCGGAACATAGGGCGCTATTTCCATGGGCAGCAGCAGGAGATATCGCAAATGGTACTCTTCAACCGACATACCCAGCGGAAATATCTTATACCATTATTTTTATTACATCTATCATTGGTTTTATCTCCGCTATCGTCTACTTTAAAAAGGTGGATATCCATTGAAAAATGAATACATGAAATCTTAATGCATTGATCTAAAAATGAAGATTTATTGGGAGGCCAAAATGGGAGAAGTAGATATTATATTAATAATCAAAATGATTATTATTGGACTAGTTCAAGGCTTTACAGAACCAATTCCCGTGTCGTCTAGTGGGCATGTAATGATTGCTAGTGAAATTTTGGGACTAGGTGAACAAGGATTTACTTTTGCTATATTAACAAATACAGCTTCACTATTTGCCATACTTTTCATTTACAAAAAAGATATCGTAAGACTTGCGGTAAATTCAATTCTTTATTTGAAAACGAAAAAATCTAGTTATAAGGACGACTATCGTTTTGTTTTCTTTATAATCATTGGTACAATTCCAGCGGGTGTTCTTGGGGTTTTATTAAGTGATTATATTGCTGAAAGTGTTAGCATGACAACGATTGCGGTTATGCTCTTCGTAACTGGGATTGCCTTGTGGTTGATTCGCAACATTAAAGGTAATAAAGGCGAGGGTGATATTAAAATTAAGGATGCTTTCCTTGTAGGATTAGGGCAGGCTGTTGCATTAACACCAGGGATTAGTCGTTCAGGTGCAACTATTATTTCTTCGATTGCTGTTGGAATGAAACAAGATACTGCACTTCGATTTTCATTTATGTTGTATATTCCTATTAGCCTCGGGGGGGTTATATTAGGATTTTCTGATTTTTTAAATGAACCGAATAAAGCAGAATTAGCAATTCCGTATTTAGCGGCGTTTATAGCAACACTTTTAATGACCTATTTTGCAATGAAGTGGTTTATGGGAATTATGAAAAATGGGAAGCTTGTTTATTTTACCTATTATTGTTTCTTCGTAGGAGTATTGCTACTAATTTTCTTTTAATGGATATAAATTGTTTTTCTTTGTTGCTTTATTAGAAACGGTGTAAGTATAACCATTAACTAAATATGCCTAAATAAAAATAGCTTTCGGGGAAATCCGAAAGCTAAGGGGTATTGCATCATGCAGCTACTGCGATTTTCTTTTTCAGTAATCCGAGGATTATAGCAGTAATAAAGGAACCTACGAGAATAGCGATGGCATACATTAGAATATTTGCCGCTCCTCCATCAACTAGGCCGATAACGAAGATTCCACCGTGAGGAGCCCGCAAACCGATGTCAAACAGCATAACCAATGCACCGGTGACCGCAGCTCCGGCAACAGAAGCCGGGATTACGCGTGCAGGGTCAGCTGCTGCAAACGGAATTACACCTTCTGTGATAAAACTAGCACCGAGCACATAAGCAGTCTTGCCGGCTTCACGTTCAGGTTTTGTGAATTTATTTTTAAATAGCGTTGTAGAAATTGCTACGCCGAGTGGCGGCACCATACCTGCTGCCATGACAGTAGCAATGAAATTAAAGTTCTGTGCATCAAGCATAGCAATACCAAATGTATAGGCGGCTTTATTGACAGGACCGCCCATATCAATTGCCATCATGCCTCCGAGAAGTAATCCGACTAGCACTAGGTTAGTTCCACCGAGGCTTTCAAGGAAGCTTGAAATACCTGTATAAACATTGGTCAATTCTGGATTGACTAGCATCATAATTATGCCGGTAATAGCAATTGAAAATACTGGAAAGAATAATACCGGGTTTAAACCTTCAAGTGAATTGGGAAGCCTAGAAAATGCTTTTTTGACTAGCAGCGTTACATAACCAGCAAGGAACCCTGCAATAAGTCCGCCAAGGAATCCAGAACCACCGCTTGCTCCTTCTACGCCTGTCACGGTAATTGCAATCAGTCCACCGACCATCCCAGGTGCAAATCCCGGACGTTCGGCAATACTCATCGCGATAAATCCGGCTAGAACAGGCACCATAAGGAAGAAGGCATTGCCGCCACCAATAGTATTTAGCATAGCAGCAAATTCATTATATTCGGGACTCTCGGGATTTGAGGCATTAATACCCCAGAAAAACGAAATGGCAATTAAAATACCACCACCAACTACAAACGGTAACATATTGGATACACCGTTCATTAAATGTTTATAAAATCCACCCTTGCCTTCATTAGAGGATGCTTCATCTTTAGATCTGTCATGTTTATAGACCGGTGCATCATTATTCACCGCACGATTAAGTAAATTGTCTGTTTCGTATATCGCTTTACCTACAGCAGTCTGGATGACCGGTTTGCCATCAAAGCGAGCCATATCGACTTTTGTATCCGCAGCTACGATAATTGCTTCAGCTTCTTTAATTTCCTCATCGGTCAGACGGTTTTTCACGCCGCTCGAACCGTTCGTTTCCACTTTTAGCGTAATACCGAGTTCTTTTGCACGTTCATTGAGTTTTTCTGCCGCCATATAGGTATGGGCAATTCCTGTTGGACAGGCTGTAACAGCCAGAATCTTTTTAGCGGATGATTCGGTCCGTGTTTCAGCTTTTTCTGCAAATGCCTGTTCTGGACCTTCGTCTTCCGTCTCTTTATCTGTAATTGCCTGTAATACTTCCTGCTTCGAACTGGCTGCAAGGATAAGGGAACGGAATTTTTCATCCATTAAAAATGTTGCGAGTCTTGATAAGGCTTCAAGGTGATCATCATTTGCACCTTCAGTGGCTGCAATCATGAAAAATAAATGTGCCGGTTGGCCATCCAATGATTCATAGTCGAGGCCATGTTCAGATCTTCCGAATGCAATAGCTGGAGTTTTCACTGCTAATGACTTGGCGTGCGGAATAGCAATACCCTCTCCAATACCCGTAGTGCTCTGACTTTCACGTACTAGGATATCCTGTAGGAATGCTTGTCGGTCCACTAGTTTTCCCGCTTGTTCTAATTGTCCGGCCAGTTCTTCCAGAACCTGTTGTTTTGAAGTGGCATCTAAATTCAGTATAATTGTTTCCTCTGTCAATAATTGTATAATTTTCATTCTGTCACATCCTTCGTCAGATTGGGGTGATCTCTACTTGTTCAAGTAATGCTTCTACGCCTTGTTGTTCGCATAAATCGGAACGGAAGGCGGTGGCACTACCACTTGCGACACCATACCGAAAAGCTTTTTCAGGATTTTCGTCTTTTGAATAGGAAGCGATAAATCCGGAAACGAGTGAATCGCCTGATCCTACGGTATTAATAACGGTACCGATAGGTGCTTTTGCACTTAATGACAGATTTTTGGTAACGAGCAAAGCCCCATCACCGCCCATTGACACTATGACATGTCGAATACCGTTTTCTAAAAGCCTCTTGGCATAAAAGTGTGCAGCCTTTATATCTGTGATTTTCGTATTGAATAATTCGCCCAGTTCATCGAGGTTTGGTTTGATTAAAAAACATGGAACATTTGTCAGTTTTTTTAGTGCGGGACCCGATGTGTCCAGTACAAAACGCACTCCATTCTCACTGCAAAACTTAGCTAAATCGAGAAAATAGCTATCGGGGATAGAGCCAGGAAGGCTGCCCGCAAGAATGAACCAATCGCCTTTTTTCATGGCTTTTACTTTATTTGTAAGGACCATCAATTGTTGTTCTGTCAATTGTGGACCTGGTCCGTTTAATTCCGTTTCTTTTTCAGACTTGATTTTTATATTTATCCGGGTTATTTGTGAAGTTTCAATAAAATCAGTAGCTACACCTTCTTTTTGTAGAAAACCTTCTATATAGCTGCCTGTAAAGCCGCCAGTAAATCCTAGAGCTTGGCTTTCAACACCCAGTCTGTTTAATACGCGTGAAACATTAATGCCTTTACCCCCGGGATAATAATACACTTCTTCAGAACGGTTTAGTTTACCGTTTTCGAAAGCAGGCAGGTAAACGGTATAATCGATTGATGGTGTGATTGTACAAGTATAAATCATTCGTGCACCAACTTTACTGAAGTTTTTTTTCTGAAATCATCGAGTATTTCTGCAGGCATACTGTCGATAATCAACATGGCATTTTCCAAATCCATGATTTTAGCGAAGCTGACTTTATTGATCTTAGAATGGTCAGCGAGCACAAAGGTATTTCGGGACAAAGAACTTGCCAATTGTTTGACTGCAGCTTCTTCAGGATCTGGTGTCGTATAACCGTTTTCTACATGCAGACCATTTACCCCGAGAAAACATACGTCAAAACGATAATTTTTCATAGCCAGTACTGTTTGAGAACCGACAAATGCACTAGTTTTCGACTTAAATAATCCGCCGGTCAAATAAGTGGTTATGCCATATTCATTCAAGGTATCAACAAGTGTCAGACCATTCGTTACGACTACCAGGTTTTTGTTCTGCAGAAATGGAATCATTTGAAAAGTCGTGGTACCAGCATCCAAAAAGACGCTGTCTCCTTCTTTAATCAGTTCCGCTGCTGCTTGGGCGACTTGGATTTTTTCGGATAGATTCTGAGTAGATTTATCGGTTACGCTTTGTTCTATTAAATTGTGTCTCGTCAGAATTGCACCACCAAAAACGCGTTCTAGCTTCTGCTGGCTTTCAAGTTCAGTCAAATCTCTTCGAATTGTCGATTCGGAAGCACCAGTTTCATCCACTAAATCTTGGATTTTTACTGCTTGTTTTTTTTCTAACTTCTTTAAAATATAGGAATGTCTTTCATTTGTTAGCAAGTCATCACCCGCTTCCTAGAATATAGTTATATTTCTGTTAAAACCATAATACTCTAAGTAATAGTTATAATCAATCAAAAACGTTCAAACTCATTCAAAAACAATCATTTGTATAACAAATTTATCAAGTAATCACGAACTCCACATTCATAATACGAGCATTATATAGGAAGAGATAAATAATAATCCAAAAATAATCAGATATTGAAGTAACAAAATTGGTGTGGAGATGAGTGAAGAACTGCGACTTTAAGAGGATGTAGCCGCGGAGAGCACCCGGACTGAGCGTAGCAAGTGAAGGCTAGCCGGGCCGCCCCCCGAAGAGCGTCCGCTCGGAACGGAAAGTCTCGCGTTCATACAAAAATGCACTAACCTGTTTCTAAAAGATGTAGTAGGGAGACGGACAGACAACTATCAAAGGTTACCGAGAAAAGAGCAGCTGGTCGTGAAGTTAGTCACGACCAGCTGCTCTAAAAACATTCGGTAATAATATAACAATAAGTCTGTCCAAAGCACTTCGAAAACGTTAGATACAGGTTTTATAAGGACCGGGTTTCTATTTGCCTGGTTTTTTTAATACTCAAAATAGGTTAGATGTCCATAATTTTGAAGTACACTTCGAATAATATGCCAATTTGATGTAATGTTTCTTTAAATATTCAAATGGAAAGTAATGACATAGAAATGCATAGTTTTGAGTATCTTTGTACCGAGATATTTTCACAGTATATTCTGTGAAAAATGAGGAAAAAGTAATTCATTTTATTTCAAATATTAATAATTTGATTATTTAAACCTAATATTAAAAAATGAAAACAAAAAAACATTAAGCAAATCTAATTGTTAAAATTTAGTGACTAAAGTCTATGAGTTGATAGTTCTATTGAAATTTACTAATTTTTATAGGATTTTTGACTATAAGAATATGTAATGGTATTTATTATATTAAAGGAAAAGTTTTCTAGTACTTCCACCATATTAAGTAGTTAAAAACTTTTCTAAACAGTTTCTTAGCCTATTATAGAGACTCAATTTCATAATAAGTTGGTTCAATTAATAACACGAATTTACGTCATATAGTGTTATACGAATCTTACTATTTATAAATTTATAAAAATAATTTATAGAAATAGGTTTATAAAGTAAGAGGTTGGGGTATTGGGTGTTAGTTGACTTCAATTACCCATTTTTACCAATGTAGGAAGTACCTGTGGGTCCTTATAAAAGCACTACACAGTTATTTTATAAATGCCACAAAATTTCAAGATAAGGGAGATGTATGGAATGTCAGGAATTATTCGCGTAACACCAGCTGAGTTAGATGCTATGGCTTCTCGCTACAACCATGAATCAGGGGAGGTTGCTTCTCAAATTGGTCGCCTAGACGGCATGATTGGTGAATTGCAATCAATGTGGGAAGGTTCTTCAAGTGCAGCCTTCGCTGAGCAATATGAGAGACTTAAACCTCATTTCAATGAAATGCGTGAATTATTAAGTGAAGTAGGAATTCAATTAAGCCGTGCTGGTCAAGCGTTGCAAGATGCAGATCAACAAGTTGCTAGTCAAATTCGCGGATAATCAACCGTTAGAATGTCAAATAGTAGAGCGTCGTTCCTCCAGGAAGGCGCTTTTTCCTTAATTGGGGTGAGAGAGTGTATATAGAGATTACAGTAGATCTTTCTAAATACGATGGAAAAGTCTTAGATTTAAGACTTTCTGATTATTATACTATGAAAAAAATGATTGATATTGCCTGGCAGGCCAATTCTATATCTAAAACTCCACGCGAAGGCCATTGGGTGCGTGTAGTAAATAAAGATAAAATATTCCCTGGACATTTGACGTTAGCCCACTGTGGTATAACGACAGGTGATCGAATTGAAATTATTTGAAGGAGCTACAAAGATGGCCAATCATTCACATACATACTTAAAAAACCGTATAGGTGCAGAAATAAATGAAGAACCCCTAAAAACTACTTTTGTTTTTCAAAAAGAAAGAGTGGGATTTAAGCGAACAGAAGAAGTTGTTTTTCTAAAAGAAGTTAATCCAAAAATTAAAAAAGATATAGTGATTACCGATAACGAGCTTATTATTCAAGCTGATATCCCAGAGACCTTTAGGCGATTTGATGACATCCAAAAAGAGGATGAAAAGTCTCGTTGGATGTTTGCATACCAATTAGTAGAAAAAGTTAACTCACATTCATATCCTCGTTTAAATTTAATCGTGTCCCCAGAAAATATTGTGTATAGCAGAGGAATGGAGCCTGTTTTTCTTTATTACGGTGTATTAGGCAGTTTACCGCCTTTTGAAGCAAATGATGAACGCGTCTGGTTAGAAACAAAAGCCGTAGTTGCAGCCGCAATAGACGGCTCTTTCACATTTGAAGAGTATTTGAAGTATTCGGAGATTCTCGAACTCAAAGAAACAGGCGCTACCATTATGGCCATGAAAGAAAGTGATTCATTACTCGACTTCATAAGTCAGCAAATGGAGCACTTAGAAGTAAAAGAACTAGAAAATGTGAAGATTCCTCGAAAAAAATGGAAAGTTACCAAATGGTTATCGGTTGGGCTAGGTGTACTTATTATTCCTGCAATTGTATTTACAATCATATTTTTTGTACACGAAAAGCCAAAAAACGAAGCATACATCGATAGTCAAGCATCCTTCCTCGGTCAAAATTACAGCCAAGTAGTTACAACTTTAAGTCCTTATAGCGTTAAGTCTATGCCATATATCGTTCTTTACGAACTTGCTTATTCATCTGTTACGAATGAACGCTTGGATGAAGAACAAAAAGAAAATGTGCTTTCTAATATTACATTACAAACCGACGCAGATTATCTAAGATATTGGATTTATCTCGGTCGTGGAGAAGCAGAGAATGCTGTTGATATCGCAAGAGCAATGGAGGATGGCGAGCTAATTACCTATGGTTTGTTGAAAAGAAGAGAAGAAGTGAAGGCAGATAAAGGTTTAACCGGTGAAGAAATGCAAGAATTACTTAATGAAATTGATCAAGAAGTAGAGGAATATGAAAAGTTAATGGAAGAAATGGAAGAACAAGAGCAGCAAGAACTAGAGAAAAAAGAACAGGAAAAACAAGAATTAGAACAAAAACAAAAAGAACAACAAGAATTTGAACAACAACAAAAGGAAAAACAAGAACTTGAACAAAAACAAAAAGAGCAACAAGAACTCGAACAAAAACAAGCAGAAGAACAACAAACAGAACAACCGAAGTAGAAATAAGAAAATACGGATAGATGAATTACAAAAATGGTTCGAAAGAAGGTGTACCTATTGCAACAACTATGGTTGTTTTACGCCGAAAATTATCAGCGAATAACTGTACCTGAAAATGATTTTACATCTTTCACAATTGGTCCAGCAATTGAACATGATATTACGATTCAGACATTTCCCTTTGTCAATGGTCCTATTACATTAACAAGGGATGATGCTGGACTAGCAGTTTATAGTGGAGATAAACCTTTCGGAAGGCTTACTGATGATGAGGGCCTTACGATTGAACAAAAACAAAAAATGCTCCATTTGTATATTTCCTCCACTCCGCTAACTTCGGAAACATACTATATAGACTTTGATAATGAGGTTTCCTTTGATACCCAATTAGAAATTGCGACATTTCAAAGACTTAAAACAAGTTTTCCAAAAGTTGAGTCCGGGCATTTTTCGTTAAACAAAATAAAGGATGGATGGATTATAAAGAAAGACTTTGGCTGTCCTTTATATGTAAATGGCAAGATAGTAGAATCTAATACAATTCTAGCTGATGGAGATGTGCTTCAGTGGGCTTTTATGGAAATGAAATTACTCCAAAAAGACCTGCTCGAGGTGACTGCTGCTGTTCCTTTTGCAACGAAACTTTCTATTATAGATGTTCCTGAATCTGAAATTCTGCATATGTATCCTGATTATCGTCGTACACCTAGAATGATTTATGATCTTCCAGATGACAAAATTTCATTAACATTTCCGACTCAAGAAACAGATGATTCTGGAAGAGGATTATGGCTCATTATCGCACCACCACTGGTGATGCTTGTAGTGATGGCACTAGTAGCAATTTTTATCCCTAGGGGAATTTTCGTTATTATTTCTATTACTATGTTTTTAACAGTACTAGTTACCTCTACTGTTCAATATTTCCGTGACAAAAAGAAGCATAAGCGGAATGCGGAAAAACGCCTTCGAGTCTATAAAGCGTATTTAGAGAACATGAGAGAAGAACTTTATGAGCTTTCCGAGAAACAAAAGAAAGTGTTGGACTATCATTTCCCGAGTTTTGAAGAGATGAAACAAATGACCAGTGATTTATCTAGTAGAATCTGGGAGAGAACTTTAGATAGTCATGACTTTTTAGAATTTAGATTAGGAACAGGAAACGTGAAATCTAGCTATGAAATTAAACTTTCTTCAGGTGATTTAGCGAATAGAGAAATAGATGATTTGCTCAAACAAGCTCAGCGAATGGAAAAGGTCTATAAAGAAATTCCTGCTGCACCAATAACAACTAAATTATCCGAAGGTATCTTAGGGTTAACTGGAAAAGAATCAGTGATTAAGCGAGAACTTCAGCAAATAATTGGTCAAATGGCATTTTCTCAAAGCTATCATGATACAAGATTTATTTATATTTTCAATCATGATGAGTATGCCGAAATTGAGTGGATGAAATGGTTACCACATTTTAAACTTCCGAATATGCATGCAAGAGGGTTGATACATAACGAGGAAACTAGGGATCAATTATTGTCTTCGTTATATGAAATAATTCGTGAGCGAGATACAGATGATCAGAAGGGCAAAACAATATTTGCGCCACATTTAGTTTTCTTCGTTTCCAATTATTCATTGCTTGCTGAGCATGTCATCTTGGAATACTTAGAAAGCAAAAATACAAAAGACCTTGGAATATCCGTTATTTTCGCGGAATCGGCACAGGAAAGAATGACCGAAAACGTTCACACTCTTATTCGATACGTCAACGAACACGAGGGAGATATTCTCATTGAGGCTGGCAAGGCTGTAGATATCCCATTCAACTTAGATGAATTTGATCCTGCTACGAACGAGAGATTTACACGAATGCTTCGAACATTGAATCATCAAATAGGAATAAAAAATTCTATTCCAAACTCGGTTAGTTTTCTAGAGATGTTCGGTGTTAAAGAAATTGAGCACGTCCCAATAGTACAAAATTGGACAATGAACGAGTCAGCAAAATCACTTGCTGTGCCAATAGGTTTTAAAGGGAAAAATGAGCTTGTGGCATTGAACTTACATGAAAAGGCACATGGGCCCCACGGTTTGTTAGCTGGTACAACGGGTTCGGGGAAAAGTGAATTTCTACAGACGTATATATTATCACTTGCAGTTCATTATCATCCACATGAAGTAGCCTTTCTATTAATCGACTACAAAGGTGGAGGAATGGCACAGCCGTTCAAGCATATTCCGCATTTGTTGGGAACGATTACGAATATTGAAGGCAGTAAAAACTTTAGTATGCGTGCACTTGCCTCTATAAATAGTGAACTAAAACGAAGACAGCGTTTGTTTGATCAATACGTCGTTACTCATATCGATGATTATACGACACTTTATAAAGAAGGAAAGGCGATGGAACCACTTCCTCATTTATTTCTCATTTCCGATGAATTTGCCGAGTTGAAACGTGAGGAACCTGAATTTATACGAGAACTTGTAAGTACAGCTCGCATCGGTCGGAGTTTAGGAGTACATCTTATTTTAGCTACCCAAAAGCCAGGGGGAGTTATAGACGAACAGATTTGGAGTAACGCGAGATTCCGAGTTGCATTGAAGGTACAGGATGCATCGGATAGTAAGGAAATTTTGAAGAATGGGGATGCCGCTTCTATTACTGTAACTGGCCGTGGTTATTTACAAGTTGGAAACAATGAAGTGTATGAACTATTCCAGTCAGCGTGGAGCGGGGCCCCTTATAAGGAAGAGGTGTTAGAGGGAGAAGAGGATGTAGCAATTGTTACTGATCTTGGATTGTATCCACTTTCTGGGATAGCTACAAGTGTGAAGAAGAATTCAAGTGGAATGACGGAGATGGAGGCAGTGACAGGGAAAATTGCGGAAATAACTGCTGAAATGAATATTCAAAAAGTAGCAAGTCCTTGGTTAGAGCCGTTAGCCTTACGACTTGAAAAGCAACTAGATATTCCTACTAGTCAATCTGGATTCCCAATTGGAATGATCGATGAACCAGATAAGCAAAGCCAGTCACCGGTAGCATATAACTGGACAAAGGATGGAAATCTTGGAGTATTCGGTTCCTCGGGCTATGGTAAGTCATATACATTACTTTCAACAATATTGGGGCTAGCAGAAAACCTATCTCCGGAAGAAGTAAACTTTTACTTGCTCGATTATGGAAATGGATCACTATTACCACTTAGACAGCTCCCTCATACAGCAGATTATTTTACAATCGATGAAGAGCTGAAAAGAGATAAGCTAGTCAAGCTTATAAAAGAAGAGATTGCTAAGCGAAAAATTGCCTTCCAGAAATCAGAAGTAAGTAACATCCAAATGTACAATAAGTTATCAACGCAGGCGTTACCTCTTCTGTATATAGCAGTTGATAATTATGATATTGTCCGTGAAGAAATGGAAGAGCTAGAAGCACAACTGATTCAATTTGGTCGGGATGGTCAATCACTCGGAATTTATTTGTTCGTGGCAGCGACAAGAGTTCAATCGGTTCGACAGTCCTTAATGAATAACTTAAAAACGAAGATCGTTCATTATTTAATGGATACGACAGAGTCATTTACAGTAGTTGGCAGAGTACCATTCGATTTAGAGCCATTCCCGGGTAGAGCAATTTTGAAAAAAGAGGATACCCATTTTGCGCAAATTTATTTACCAGCGAGTGGATCAGATGACTATGAAGTATTAGAGTCCATCAAAGCAAAAGTTAAAAGTTTACGAAATAAGCACCAGGAAGATAGTTATCCGAAACCTATTCCGATGCTCCCACTAGAGCTTACATCTACAAACTTCTCCTTCTACTTTGATGGTAAGAAAAAGGATGGAATCGTTCCAATTGGATTGGATGAAAATACTGTTCTACCAATCTCCATTGACTTTAAGAAAAATCGTCATTGTTTACTTGTTGGACAGGTTCAAAGAGGGAAGACTAATACGATAACTTGGATGCTTCACACACTGTTAGAACAAAAAACAGGATTCATTACTATATTTGATTCGTTTGATAGAGGATTATCAAAATTTGCTGATTATGATGCAATTGACTATCTGGAAACGAAAGAGAATCTGGCAGAATGGATTACACGAACAGAGCAATATTATTCGGAAATCGAACAGGCTTACCTCGAAAATATTCAACAAGGAGATCCTATAGAAATTACGCTTTCTTACTTCATCATCGATGGATATACGAGATTCTTACAAGTAGCTGATATTACCCTTCAGGACAGATTAGCGAAACTGATGAAGCGTTACGCTCACTTAGGCTTCAATGTCATTATGTCTGGTAATAATGCAGAAATCACTAAAGGTTATGATGCCTTCACGAATGAGTTGAAGCTTGTAAGACAGGCGCTCGTGTACATGAAAAAGTCGGAGCAAACTTTGTTTACAGTAGCGTATGAGCGCAAAGAAGCGGAACTTCCGCTTGGATTTGCACATTATATTTTGAATGGGAACGATACAAAAGTAAAGATTCCTTTAAGTGAGTTGGAGAGGACGATAGTACAATGAAATCAAGTATAAATACCAGACTATTAAAATACGGTGCTGGAATTCTAGTAATATTAGCTGTTCCCATTATTTTTTTCCAGCTAATGGGTGTTAATATTCTCGATTTGAATAACTCAAATAAACGTACCATAGCTATTGTAAATGAAGATATGGGTTTAACGAAGGATGCAGAAACAGTTCAAATGGGTGTAGAAGTAGTATCCATTTTAGCGGAGGACTCGGATTATGAATGGGAAGTAATGGGGCGGGGGGCAGCAGAAAACGGTTTAAAATCAAACCAGTACGATGCAATTGTTTATATTCCCTCCAATTTCTCGGGAAATATTATGTCGTATGATGAACAAAATCCCCAAAAAGCGGAGTTTGCATACCAAGTGCAGCGTCAGAAAACAGGGTTACGTAAGGAACATGTTTTGCATGAAATAGAAGTAGCAACAGACCGTGTAAATGATAAAATTTCAACTTTGTACTGGAGCTATATAGCACAAGAAATGAATCATATTAAAAAAGAGTTTACAAGTATTTTAGGAAAAGAAACAGAATTTCTTAGTGCTATGTCAGCATACTATAAGCCAGAATCAGAAACACTGGCTGAACAAATGCTAAGACAAAAGGATCAAATGGAATCATTGCAAACAACTCTCGGGTCTGCAAATAATGCACATACTAGTCGTATTGAAAATGCCGATTCGTTTGGATTACAAATGAACAATTTCATAACCTATGTACAGCAATATAAGGAGTTTCAGAATACCCAAAGACAAATACTACAGCAAGTGCAAGATGATAGTTTGGCTAAAATCCACGCAGCAGCAGCAACACAAGCAGAGCAATTCAATCAGTCTGTACAACTGCTAGAGGATAGTAATAACCAATTAAATGAAGAAATTCAAAAAGTGAATGGCATTATTGATACCAATAAAGAAAAATTTAATGCATTATCGGAGCTTCGAAAAAATGAAGTAGATCGTCAAGTTACGGACTTGCTAGTAGTGCAAGGTAGTGCGATCGATCGTTATAATAACACCATTTTATCTAATCTAGAAAAAGGTATTGAAGCAGGGAAAAGTGGTAATGCAGTTCTTGCAGCAGCTTCCATAGGTACAGAGCCAAATCAGTTTGTTTCTATTAAAGAACAGCTAGAACAAAAAGCAGTGGAGAAAGCTTCTACTAATTTACTTGGCCTTGAACAAGAACGTGCGAAGGTAGATAGTATTTTATCTGGACTGACATCTTTAAAATCAAAAGTAGCAGAAACGGATCCAACTTCCACTTTTATAAGTGAAATTGATAAGCTTCAAGCAGAATTGGGTTCAATTCCAGCACTACTGGCTGAAAGAGAAGCAACATGGGCTAGTGCAAAACAAACAGGAACTACAGATTATTCACATGCCTCTACGGAATATGCGAATTTATTAGAAAACTATGGCTCTATTTACAGAGAGTATGAATCAGTTCAACAAATTATCAATTCATACCCAACGGATACGGTTCGTATAGGTATGGAAATAAAACAAAAAGAAGAGGCACTTTTAGCTAATTCAAGTTTGGCGGACGATCAACGTGCTAGACTGCAGGAGCTATTCGCAAAAGGTGCAGCAAAAACAGATACAAGTTCTTTGTTATCCTACTACGCTACTTTAGAACAATTTGAATTCACCCTCAATGAGGGAGGAGATAGTGCTAATAAGGATGCTATGTTGAAGGATGAAATTTTAACAACATTGCTGAAAAATGTTGTGGATATTAACGAATTGGAGCTAGAGGGTTGGACTTCTGTTGGGGAAAGTATTCCTCAAACCGAACTAGGAATGTCCGACTTAAGTACAACGTTTGCTGCGATTATGTCGGGATATAAAGAAACTGCAGAACAACAACATGCATCGTTGATTAATGAATTAAATTCTATTGACAAGCAAGCAAATGTTTTACTAGCGCAAATTCAAAATCCAGCAAATATGATTCCTTCAGGTGAGCCAGTGGCGACTACTTCTGAAGGGGAAGTAATGGCTGGTCAACAAAATGTGACGAACCAATTAGTAACGTTAAGTGGAATGATTCAGTCCTTATCACAAAAACAAAGCAGTTTAGTAGATTATGCAAACGACTTAACTGTTAAAGCAGACAATATAAAAGATACCTCGAATGAATTTAGTGGGAAATGGGATACGAATGTGGCTGTCATGTCTGAATTTGATAATGATATTCAAGAATTTCTTGCCAATACATATGTAGATGGTCAGGAAAACGGATATGCATTTAATCATTTTGTGAACCCGCTAGATGTAAAAGGAGAAGCAGTCGTTTCTGATGAAATGGAGAAAGTTCCACCTGTTATTTTGTTTATCATTCTATTAATCAGTAGTTTGTTAATCGGATATTTCTCTTATCAGATGAAAGAAGGTTCAATTGGGCTTCAACTTACTATGACAGCTTTATTGTCCATAATTGTTGGTCTAATTATTAGTTTCTACAGTATCTATATGTACATTTTAAATGACCATCGTGCACTAGAATGGACAATCTTTACTATTTTATTACTGCTAGCAGGCGCAGCAATAATTCGTGTAGCATTAGAATTCGGACAATCAGTTGGCTGGCTTGCTAGTGTGGCATTGATGTGCTTATACATTATTCCACTATTAATACTGGCTGTACCTGATATTAATATTCCAGATGTTTTGTCTACCGTTTATATGTCTATCAAATATGAACCTGAAACCAGCTTTATAAGGGGTGCAGTAATAACAGCGGTAATCGCAATAGCGATGCTAACGACCACATATTTTATGAATAAAAATAATAGATTAAAAGCATCTGTGGCAGATGAAGCGTATGAAAGTTAAATTACGTCTTTTGTTTCCAATATTATATTTAATGCTCGTTGGAAATGCTTTTATCGTCCTTGCGGAAGAACCAAAAAAAGCAGAAGACTTGGATCCTATGATTTATGAAAAACTAGAATTTAAGAAAAACACCGATTATCTGCATGATAAGAAGAAAACTGAAATGAAAAATACAATTCCTAAAAAGCAAGTGGATATATATTTTGATGGAAGAAATAAACTCCCTAACAGAGGAGATACTTCTTACTTGTTTTTAACGGCTGAACGTGGGGAAAAAAGTACCGTAACGGCAAAGTCCTCAGAGTTAAAGCTGTTTTCTGCTAAAGATACTAAACAAGCAGAGTTATCGGTTACCCAAATCGGAGAGAAGAAATCCTCTAGCGGAAAGATAAGGACCTTTATATTTTTAGGATTAGTAGGGATTGGTATTATTGCAATATTTGTTATCCTTTTACCCAAATTAGTTAATACCTCTGAATCTACTAAATCAGCCAAATGAAAAAAGGGAGGAAATGTATATGCTTGGATATTATATTGCTTTATTAGCTAAAAAGAAGGAAGATCTGCAAAGATTAACTGCATGTCAGTCTTCTTTGCAAGGTAAACAATCCGAATTTAATACGAATGAACCTAAATGTTTAGAGCCAGAGCTTACTGCCACTACTTGGCAGGGAAGCCATGCAGATAAGTTTGACGATATTCGAGAATCGGGTATTCATACCAGCTATGTAGATATATCAGGAAGTCAATTTTCTAATGTGTTTAGTGCTATATCTGCGAAAATAAGTGAATTGATTGCTGAAATTGCATCTATTGAACAAATAATAGCAAATCTTAGAGCGGAGCAAGCACGTCAAAATCAAGCTAAAGCAAACTAACTTGCAAGGAGGAAAGCCATTATGTCTACGGAAGTTAAAATCGTATATGCAGATGTGGAAAATCAAATTGGAGAAATGACTAGTGCAGTCGATTTGCTGAATCCAAAAGCAGAGCCACCTATTACGGGTAATACTCTAGATGTCGTTACAAAGTTCAACGAATTATCCATAAAATTGGACCAATTACTTGTAAAATATCAAACATTATCAACCCAAAATATACAAACTACCTCCGCTTCAATTGACTTTATGGAAGAGTCTGATCAAAAAATATCAGCGGCTATGCAGTGTACCATCAATGGAACAAGTGTGGCAGCCCAATGAAAATATTAGACGTACATCCGTTTCACGATGGTATAGGGCGTAATATTAATATGGTCTCTCGACTTGAAGGAGAAATGAATGCAATCCAAACCGCTGTGCAAGGCTTAGTAGCTATGGAGGAAACGCTTAAAGGGGAGGGCGGAGATGCAATAAGATCGTTCTATAATGATTGCCATTTACCTTTTCTACATTTCTTTTTGACGTTTAATTCTCTATTTAATACAACCCTTACTACCATGAATTCCGCACTCGATGCATTAGAGCCAGATGCCAATGGCTTTATTCGCCAGGGGTATTTGGAAGGAGAAGTAGAAGAGGGTTTAACAGAAATTTCTCAAGTAACAACTAGTTTGACAGATGAATCCAATAGCATTATGGATTCTGTTTCTGATATCGTTGCTCTGCCCCATTTAGATGACAGTGGTGTACAGGAGGGCGTAACTAGTGCAAGAACATCTAGGGATAATACGGTTACCGATCTAAATGAATTCGATTTGACTCAAACGAATGCGCTACTTTTAATAGAGGCAGCCATGTTAAATATGGAAGCATGGCTAACAGATATTGAATATTTAATGGAAGAAGGATTAACGGATGTTAACTTCCCGGCAGATAGTTGGAATTCTGTACAGGATGCAACACCGATTGGTCAATTCTATTTGCAGCACCAAATAGATATGCTAGCTTCAGATCCCCGAGTAGAACAGAATAATGTGGAAGTATCAGCACCTGCCTATACAGAAAAGAATTTATGGGAAGGGATTATGACCACTGTTGGTGTTAATATTAACGATTGGCAAGAGAAACCTATTAATGCAGCAGCTACTTTACTAGGATCTGCATCATCTGGGCACGTAGCGTATAAGGAAATAAGATTGGCTTCTCAAGGTTTTGGTATAACCCTCAAAAGTAAAATGAGAAAAGGAGTCCCCACGCCAGTTGTTAAGATAACTCGTCCAGATTTAATTGGTGTAAAGAAAAAAACATATACTGGCGCAAATGCAACTAATTATGAAAAAGTTTGGAAAAGAGTTGACGGAGCGACCAATGTAAAATCGACATTCCGATGGTCTTCTAATAAGTTAGGATATGTCGGTATATTTGCAACAGCTGGTGGTGATATTTATCATGGTATTGAAAATAATGAGTCAGCTAGTCAAATAGCTGGTAACGTAACAGGAGATGTTGCAATAGCTGGAGCTTCTATGGCTGCATCAGCTTGGGCAGGAGCACAAGCTGGAGCAATGGTAGGTGCAGCTGGCGGACCGATAGGGGTTGTTGCTGGAGCTGTGGCGGGTTTATTTTTCGGTGCAGTGGTGACTACTATTTTGAATGAGGCTAAAATTATGGATGTAAATGGTGATGGGAATTCTGATTCAATTGGAGATGCTATCAAAATAGGAACAAAAGGAATGATCGACGGGATTGCTTCCTGGTTTGATTGATAGGAGGAGAGAGAAATAATACAGCAAAACATAGATGCGGTAACATTGTCTTATTTAAAGTTTCAAACACCTGAGGTAAATAAAAAGAATATTATTGTATTTTTCACCATGTTTTTATATTTCACTGGAATAATGCCGATAATTGGTGAACCTTTTTCCTCTACATTTCTTGTTGCTGCCATTATTCCGATTGTTCTAATCTCCATTTGGGCAATCGTTTATTTAATTGATCCCTATAAAAATGAGAAATCCTATTATTTATTTTTCGGTATTTATGGAGTAGTTAATACCTATGTTTTTTTCTTAGTCGTTGTAAAATTACTTTATGTGAATATGGGTGTAGAGGGAATCAAACCTTTTATTATATGGCTTTTGTTATTTATAGCATTGATAGTAGGTGTGAACATATTAAATATTAAAGCTCTTTACTCTGGTAAGTATGATAAGTTGCAGAAAAAAAAGAGTATTAATGTGTCTTGGACAATGGTTGGGGCATTAGGTTATATAGTTGGTCAGTTTATATTGTCGTTCATTTATAGTGACGACGCAGTGAGTACCCTTCTGATTGTACTTATTTCTTCACTTGCTCTATTGACTTCTTATTTTTCTGTTTATATTCATCGCTATTATTTTATTAATAAGAATATGGAATTGGTAAAACAGGTGTATCCAGACTTTGGATTGCCAGAGATGGAGAGAAATACAAAAAGGAAGAAAAAGAAGAAATAATTCATATATTATCTGAAGTTAGTTAGGAGAGAATTCTAATAGAAAAAGATGGAATGTCTAATACTTTTTCATCGTATCATCGTATTTAAAATTTAACTCACCAAAATTTAATAAACAAAGTGTATTAGGGAATTTTCTTGTAATTTTTATTTAATTGAGATTCTACCCCCTTTTAGGGGAACCATTAATAAGATATTTTTCTTTTCCGCTATTATTCCAACAGTATTAATAACATTTTGGGGAATTATTTATATAATAGCACCTTATAAATACGAAAAATCCTATTATTTATTTCTAGGGGTATATGGTGTCGTCAATACTTACGTCTATTTCGTTAGTATACAAAAATTATTGTATATAAATCTTGAAATAGATAGCTTGAGTCCATTTTTATTTAATGTAATATTGTTCATCTTATTAATTGGTGGTATGAATTGGATGAACTGGAAGGCTATTTATAATGAGACATATTATAAGTTACAACAAAAGAGTTCTATTCCAGTAGGTTGGGCATCAATAGCAGGGGCTTCCTATATATTAGGGCAAATAATATTATCTGTTGTCTATACAGACTCGGGAATAAGCATATTAATCATTGTTTGTCTGTCCATTTTATCTTTATTTACCGCATTTCTTTCAATTAATATACACCGATATTTTTTCATAAAAAAAAATATGGAAATAGTAAAGAGAATGTTTCCAGAGTTTGGGTTACCAATACTTGAGAGACGTGGAACGGGAAAGAAAAAGAAGAATATGAATAAGAATATAAAAAAATAATCTGTCCTGAGACGGGAAATTAATATGAATAATACTAAATTAGACCACATTAAATTATCGTATTTAAATCTAGAATCACCCCAGGAAAACAGAATTGGTATAGTCGGGTATTTCCTATTACTGTTATATGTGGTTGGAATAATACCGATATTAGGAGTGCCGTTCTCTTTGCCTTTTTTTTTAGCTGCAATTATACCAATCACAATTATTCAATTATGGGCAATTGTTTATCTGATTGATCCATATAAATACGAAAAATCGTATTATTTATTCTTTGGTATATACGGAGCAGTGAATACCTATGTGTATTTTTTAGTAATTTTAAAATTAATATATGTAAATATGGAATGGAAAGGAAGCACTCCTTTTGTCATTAACTTAGTTTTGTTTATCCTCTTACTGGGAGGAATCAATTGGTTGAACTGGAAGGCACTATACAGTGGAACATATTATAAATTACAACAAAAAAGAACTATATCTGTAGCATGGACAACTATTGGTGGTAGTTCTTACATAATCGGTCAAATTATTTTATCTTTTATCTATTCAGATTCAGCATTCAATATTCTGATAATAGTTTTAATATCTTTTTTATCTCTTTGGACAGCCTTTTTATCGATTAACATCCATCGATATTTCTTTATTAATAAAAATATAGATATAGTAAAATATCGATTCCCTGAATTTGGATTGCCAAAAAGCGACAGATACACGGAGCAGAAAAAGAATAAGAAAAAAAGAAAGAAGGGAAAAGAATGATTCCAACATTTACAGTACAGGATATTTTTGTAATGATGCAAACGTTAAATACGAAAACTTTAATAGGCTTTTCTAATCCCTTCGAACACCTAACAAAATACGAAATAGAAAGAGTATGGGAGAAGACCTATAAAAAACTTCATAAGCTTAATCTTATAGATTTAGTCGAAAAGGAAATTAAATTAGAAGAAAACTTCGGTAATGCTTTATGGATCATGTCGCGTACTAATATGGTTGTAGAGATTATGAAAGATGGAAATCAGAAAAGTTACTTTTACTTTAGCAAAGACCATGTAGTGGAATGTAAAGAAAACGAAGAAAGTGAATATACGTTATACGTTCATGGTGCTCCTGATCATGTTTGGAATAATGTCATTTACCCTCGAATGCTAGTAGGTGTAGCAAAGCACTCTGTCACTGTAAGTGAAACTATTTTTGTTCCTCCAACTGCATACAATGCTTGGGTGAAAGCCGGATCAGTGACAGATGTGCAGAGCTTGGAAACTATCAATTTAGGGGAAGACTGGAAACGTATCAGTAGTCAATTGGATGCGGCGCTAAAAAGTATGATACATAATAATCGACTAATGGTATTTTTCAAAGAGGATGCCAATTGGGTTATCGAAGGTATGCATGTTTTAACATCTCCTAATAATAATTGGACATTCAAGATGATTCGACAGGACAATAAGGAATTATTAGAAGGAAGACAAAGTACAAATTTGGACATTGTTTCAGAGATTTTAGAAGTTTTAGTTAGGATGCAAGCTAAGAAAGCAACGATTAAATAAATGAAAGTAGAACATCAAGCAAATTTCAAATAATCGAAATGTGCTTGAAGTCTGTTAGATTGTAATTCTTATGTATTTTCAATGAAGTATTTTGACATTTAAACTTTCCAATTGCGCTAGGTTGATCGTATAATTGTTTTCGGTATCTACAAATAGCCCACCATTCACTTTGTTCCTTTCAGCTGTACGGATATCTGTATTCGTTTCGAATATCAGATTATGACCACCTTTAAACTTCAGGTAAAATTTATACTTTTTTAATTCACCAGCATTACGCAATATTCTCCCTCCTTTAACGGAGTATATCATTCGCCCTGATAAAGGTTAATAGATAGAAAATAGTTTTATTGGGTATATAGTTTATGAGACTTAATGAGGAAGACCTTCTTATAGAAATAAATTAGGTGATACTACTTAAGTAGTATATAATGAAGGGATGCTGAAAATACTGAATTAGAGAATATAAAGGAGTTTGAATCATATGAGTAAAAAAACTATTAAAACTGAGTTACCAGAGAATTATGAGGAACTGAAGAAAGCTGCCAATCGTACTGCAAGCTGGAAGGCACGCTATGACGCAGTAGTTGAATTAGGTATGTACAATCATAATCAAGTGAAAGACATTTTAAGAACACGCCTTGCAAATGATCCAGTTTACAAAGTACAAGAAGCTGCTTTCCAAAGTCTTTTAGATTTTGGGGAAGAAGCACAATTACCGAAACGTAAAAAGTTCGAATTAGTAAAAGGAGCAAACAAAGTATTTGTTCGTGTTAAGAAGAGTTTACCTAAGGATCATACTTTTGAAGAATATTTAACAAAGTTAAAAAGAATGCGTATCGATGTATATGATACGTATGAAGGTGACAAAGGCGACGAATTCAAAACTTGGTTAGAAAAAGAATGGTCTAACTTAAAATAATGCATAGAAGTACAAAGAAAACAATTGCCGACATGGACAATTGTTTTTTTTATAAAAGTGAATCAATTTTATAAAGAATATTAAATAGTTAAATCCGAATAACCCTGATTTCCGCGGGCACTACTTCAATCTCCTCGTCACTACGAAAACATATGCTCCTGCGGGGCTTTCAGCTCGCGCTGTTCCCGCTGGAGTCGCCGCCTGCCACTTCAATCAACGGGATCGCTTTT
The DNA here is from genome assembly GCF_038003165.1 of Psychrobacillus sp. FSL K6-2365. Taxonomy (NCBI): domain Bacteria; kingdom Bacillati; phylum Bacillota; class Bacilli; order Caryophanales; family Bacillaceae; genus Psychrobacillus; species Psychrobacillus sp. FSL K6-2365. The sequence goes on from NZ_JBBOOO010000001.1 coordinate 1,026,848, forward strand.
AAAAAAAGCGAATAATATATTTTGTGATATTAATTAAACATTCGTATTTTTAAATGAAACAAGTAATTATGAAATTGACTCAAGTAAGTATTTAATACCGATTAATTACTATTGCTAATTTATTATATATACTACTGAAATGAAAATAGTGACGTCATAAAGTTGCGATTTATTGATATAAAATTTAAAGAATAATAAGTATTAATAATAAAAAATTCGAAATAGATTGACAGTTTATAGGGTAAGACCCTATATTTTAAATAGATAGTTAATAAAGAAGGGGATTGGAGATAAATCATCATGGGAAAATTATGGGATACACCTGAAAAACTAAGGGCTTTGTTATGTGAATTGGTTAGCTGGGATAGTATTACATTAACAGAGGGAGAGCGGGCATTTGCCCCTAAATTAGTGAAAAAGCTAGGGGAACTACGCTATTTTCAAAATCATCCAAGTCTATTACAAATGCATGATGCGGGACTTGGTAGACAAGTAGTAACTGCGTTATACAAGCATCCAGAAGCCACTGAAACAATAGTGCTGATTAGTCATTTTGATACGGTTCAAACAGAAGAGTATGGTGTTTTGGAGCCGCTTGCATATTTTCCAGAGGAGTTAACAAAAAAGTTAATGGAGAATCCAGAAGAATTGCCTGAAGGTGCTAGAACTGATTTGGAAACTGGGAAGTATTTGTTTGGTCGCGGCACGATGGATATGAAGATGGGGCTTGCGCTACATATGCAGTTAATTGAAAAAGCGAGTGTTGAGCAGTGGCCAATTAATCTTATTTTAACTACTGTTCCAGATGAAGAAGTAAATTCTGCTGGTATGCGTGCTGCAGTTACACATTTAGTGCGTATACGTGAGGAGTTCGGATTAAGCTATAAGCTATTTTTAAATAGTGAACCTTCATTTTCTCAAAATCCCACTGACATTGCAGAATATATATATACAGGTACGATTGGTAAAATCATGCCAGCCGCTTTGTTTTACGGGAAAGAAACACATGTGGGAGAACCTATGAAAGGCATGACTGCCAATTATATTGCATCCTTCTTAACGCAGAGGATGGAGTGGAATAATCTATTCCGCGAGACGGATCTTGGGGAGAGTACGCCTCTACCAGTTTCATTGCAGCAGAAGGATCTGAAACTGTCTTATTCTACGCAAACACCTTACCGTGCGGTTGCATTATATAATGTGTTTTTACTGAAACGTACTGCATCTGAAGTGATGGATTTGTTCGAGCAAGTTGCAGAAGATGCAATGCAAGCATTGAACGAAGATTATTCTATAATTTGTGAGCGGGAGCAGGTAACAGGCATAGGAAAAGTAAAGGTTTTCCGTTATGAAGAGTTACTTGAATACGCAAATAAAAAATTAGGAACAGAACAAGTAGAAAAGCTTAAAGAACAAACGCTGTCAAATGAGGAATCGGATGACCGAGAAAAATCGCTCCGTATTGTAGATGACTTGATGATCCAATGTCAGGAGTTAGCACCAGCAACAGTAATCCTATTTACACCACCTTACTACCCAGCAGTTAACACTTCTAATGATCCATTGATTAAAAATGCAGTGGAATTGATGAAGCAATCAAGCTTATCGTTCAACAATAAAATAGATCAAATCCATTATTTCAATGGAATTTGCGATTTAAGTTATGTGAACTATGAAGATGAAGGTAAGGGGTGGACTGCCTTTGAAAACAACACACCTGTATGGGGAGACACCTATAGTATTCCATTTAACGACATGGCGAAGTTAAAAGGTCCAGTTTTGAATGTTGGACCATTTGGTAAGGATGCTCACCAAAAAACTGAGCGACTCCATGTAGATAGTGCATTTATAGAGATGCCTGTAATGTTGGAAGCTTTGATTAGAAGTTTGTACTAAGTATATCGATTGAGACTTCCTAAAAAGGGGAGTCTTTTTTTTACGGAAACCCTCTATTACTTCATTAATGTAAACCGCATTAATATCCCATCCAGTCAATCGTACGTCATTACATATTATCCTGTATATATTAATCCTAGTTATTTGAGTCAATTACATAATTACTTGTTTCATTTAAAAATACGAATGTTTACTTAATATCGCAATATATTCTTGTTTTTTTTAAAAGCGATCCCGTTGATTGGAGTGACAGGCGGCGACTTCAGCGGGAACAGCGCGAGCTGAAAGCCCCGCAGGAGCATATGTTTTCGTAGTGACGAGGAGATTGAAGCTGTGTCCACGGAAAGCGTCCGCCTAGAGCGGAAATCAGTGTAGTTCGGATTTAACTATAAAATATTCTTTATGAAATTGATTCATTTATAAAGGAAATAATAATGTATTTCTATTATAATTTATTATATATTGTTAGTATTTAAATTAGAGTGAATAATCAAACTAACGATGAAGTGAGGAGAACAATGACTATTTCAAGAAGGTCTAAACAAAAACAAAAGAAAAAAAGGAAAATTGTTCTATTAGCACTTGTTATTTCTTCCTTTTTGCTCGTCGGAGTTATCGCTTTTGCTATTAGTCTTACTCAGGAAACAAAGAATGCAACTTCTAAAATGTATGTACCTTTAGAAAGAGAAGAAGAAGAGCAGACGAAGTTACGAATCACTCCTTTTAGCATATTAGTAGCAGGCGTGGATGACGAGAAAGAGGCGAAGTATGGGCGTTCGGATATGCTATTATTAGTTACTGTTAATCCGAAAGCGGAAAAAATTTCGATGGTGAATATTCCTCGAGATACAAGATTATATATCGAAGAATTAGAAAGAGAAGACAAAGTAAACCATGCTTATTCATATGGTGGAATAAATTTCACGATAAATGCGCTTGAAAAGTTGTTAGAAATACCAATTGATTATTACGTTACTACGAATTTTCAAGGATTTGAAGATATCGTCGATACGCTAGGGGGAATTGAAGTGGATGTGCCGTTTACAGTGGATATCCAATTAGCAGATACACTCAAATGGAAAACCTATACGGAAGGTCCTATGCTACTAAAAGGAAATGAAGCTCTTGCATATGTTCGAATGCGTAAAAAAGATCCAGAGGGAGATAAAGGGCGCAATCTACGTCAAAAACAAGTTATTCAAGCAATACTGAACGAATCTACACGTTTTAGCAGTGTAACCAAACTTGATGATTTAATAGAAAACGTTGGGGAAAATGTTAGAACAAGTATGCCAACCTCTGATTACTTGGGATTTGTAAAACTATACCAAGAAATTAAAGATTCTCCTATCGTCCCGTTAACCTTGGAGGGACAAGATGAAAGAATTTACAGTAAAATAGAAAATAAGGAATTATCGTATTTTATCCCTAACGAGGCTTCTCTGGAAGAACTTAAGCAAAATTTGAAGGCAAACCTAGGAAAGAACTAAAAAAATGATAAAGGTAGTCGAATGAGTCAATTTCATAATTACCTAATTTCCTTTTTTTCAACTACTACTGTCATAGTAATCTAATGAAATTTTAAGATTGTTTACATTATAAGTAAAGACTATTTTGTATATTTATAATTTTTCGTTTATAAATATGTTGAATAGTTAAAGTATTTTGGAGATAATGAAACTAATAATTTTTTACGATAGGAGTAATTGGATGGAAATAACTACAAGAAATAATACAGAATATAAGAGCAAAGCAAATGATTATGTACATGAGGTATTCCAGTTAGTAAAAGACAGAAATCAAGGGGAAAAAGAGTTTTTACAGGCAACACGTGAAATATTTGATTCACTTCGTCCTGTATTTCTAAAGCACCCTGAATATATACATAATGGAATACTAGAGCGGATTACGGAGCCTGACCGAGTAATTACATTTCGAGTTGCATGGGAAGATGACACTGGAAAAGTTCAGGTCAATCGTGGTTTTCGAGTACAGTTTAATAATAGCTTAGGGCCTTATAAAGGAGGAATTCGTTTTCATCCGACGGTAAATAGTAGCATTATGAAATTTTTGGCCTTCGAACAGACCTTTAAAAATGCGTTGACAGGGCAGCCGATTGGCGCAGGTAAAGGTGGTTCTGATTTTAATCCGAAAGGAAAGTCAGAACGTGAAATAATGCGATTTACACAAAGCTTTATAACCGAGTTAAGTAAATATATTGGGCCTGATATGGATGTACCTGCTGGAGATATTGGAGTTGGGAAGAGAGAAATAGGTTATATGTTCGGCCAGTATAATCGTTTAAGGGGCGGCTATGAGGCTGGTGTGTTTACAGGAAAAGATCCAAATCATGGAGGAAGCTTGGGGCGTAAAGAGGCTACAGGTTACGGCACAGTCTATTTTGTTGAAGAAATGTTGAAAACAGCAAATGATAGCTTTGAAGGAAAAAAAGTAGTTGTTTCTGGATCTGGAAACGTTGCAATCTACGCAATGGAGAAGGCAATTGAACTTGGTGCGTTGGTGTTGGCATGTAGTGATTCAAATGGATATATTTATGATCCTAATGGTATCGATGTAGAAACTATCAAACAATTAAAAGAGTTTGATAGTAAAAGAATTAAGGAGTATACAAAGGTTCATAAAAATGCTGTATATCATGAGGGCTGCATGGACATTTGGTCAGTGGCATGTGATATTGCTTTACCTTGTGCTACACAAAATGAAATGACAAAAGACGATGCGATTATATTAATCCAAAACGGGGTAAAGGCAATAGGGGAAGGTGCTAATATGCCTTGCACAGAAGATGCCATTCTTGCTTTCCAAGCAAGTGGCGTTTTATTTGCACCAGCTAAAGCAGCAAATGCGGGAGGAGTAGCTGTTTCAGCAATGGAGATGTCGCAAAATAGCATGCGCTTATCGTGGACAGTTGAAGAAGTAGATGAGAAATTAAAGCAAGTCATGAAGAACATATACACTAGCTGCTATAATGCTGCAGAAAGCTATGGTCATCCAGGTAATTTAGTAATAGGAGCAAATATCGCAGGATTCCTTAAAGTAGCGGACGCAATGGTAGCACATGGTATTCACTAATTTAGAAAAGGAGCAATTCTCTAGTTAGAGAGTTGCTCCTTTTTAAAAGATTCGAAAATATATAAAGATGTCCTGTGAACACTGGATTCATGGGGCATTAAAGAACGAATAATCCTGTGAGTTGCGTTTCATGTGGACGCTTTCCGCGGGCGACCACGCTACCTATGGGGTCTCGACTTTCTCGCTGGAGTCGCCATATTCCACTTCTGTCAATAACTGTAGTTACGTTTCTGTTCTTAAAGGACCGGGCATGTCCTTTGCCTGGTTTTTCTTACTGTTTACTTTAAAGCTTAAATTTACCTACAATCTGATTTAATTGATGTGCAATATCATTTGTTTCACTAGAACGGTTTGCAATTTCGTCAATTGAAGCTGTCGTTTGTTCAGTTGCTGCTGAAATTGATGTTGTAACTTGTTCAATCTCTTTTATTGATTCAGTAAGTTGATTGATCAACACTACGACTTGTTTCGAATTATCTGCTTCTGTAGTTGTCATATCAGAAATCATGGATATTTCTTTAACGGTTTTTGCAACCGCTGTAGAAATATCACTTAATGATTGAGATGTTTGAAGAACAGTCGAAGAGCCTGTTTCGATTAGCTTCGTACTTTCTTCTGTAGAATCTACTACTAGTTTAATACTTTCGGTAATATCTTTAATGATTGTTTCGACTTGCTCCACTTCGGTATTCGATTGTTCAGCTAGTTTTCTAACTTCCTCCGCAACAACTGCAAATCCTTTTCCATGCTCACCAGCGCGAGCGGCCTCAATTGAAGCGTTTAGTGCTAGTAAATTAGTTTGTGCTGCAATTGCAGAGATAGAACTAGTAATTTGTTGAATCTTTGTAGTTGCTTCATTTAATCGCCCGATTGTTTCACTAGTTTCAATGGATGCAGATTTAATTTTATCCATGTCACGACTAATTTCACTTGCACGAGTTAGACCCTCTTCGGCAGTGTTCATAGTTGTTTTAGAATTTATCACTGTTGTATCTGCACGATCCTTTGAATTTTGTAAACCTTGTGCTAGGTTCTGTAAAATATTGGATGATCGTTCGGCTGTAATTGTTCCGTCGCTTACTGATGCAACAGTTTCACTCATATTAGTTGAAACTTGGTGTATGGCATCTCTCATTTCGTTTAGTGAAATAGAGTTGTTTTCGACATTATCTGTTAATTGAACGGACGTTTTTTGTATCGTTCCTATAATATCTCGTAGATTCGAAGCTAATGTATTTAATGTTCGACTTAAATCTCCAACTTCATCTTTACTTGTGAAATGTGTGTCCTTGACTGTTAAATTACCTTTTGCAATTTCAGCTGCATGTGCAATAAGTGCTGAAAGCGGCTTTGTTTTTCTTCTAATTAAATAAAGTGTAATTAATGATGCTAACATCAATGGAATCAAACTAATAAGTATTCCTCCACTAACAACATCCCAAGTACGATCAGTAACAATAGATGCATCAAAATCAATAACACTAATAGCAATAATATCTTTAGAAGGATCATGATCTTCAAATATAGGGGCATAGCCAGAAAGTCTTTCTAAGCCGGCAAATTCATAGGCTTCTGAATATGTAGAATGTTGCATTTCTACTAACATTGCAATAGCATCCTTATCTATATAAAACTGATCTCCAGCTTTAAAGCCATCTTCTTTAAGATTATCATCCACAGCGAGTAGTTTACCATCTAAATCTATAATATACTGGGTTTCAAATATATCTTTATGAGCAGTAGTCCAATTTAGCTGCTCGCTAACCTTGTCAATGGTGGAAGTATCACCAGCAATTAGCTTTTTAACATCATCTGGTTGAATCAAACCAGTAGTAATGTTTGCGCACCCGTAAGCTTCAATACCAGCTGCCTTATATAGTTCGTCATAAGCAGTATTGTATGTCGCAACCGAAGTGATTAACAGCATAGAAGCAATGATTCCAACAATAATCATCCCTAAATGCATTGTTAAAGTATTTTTCATTTTAAACTCTCTCCTGTCTAACTTTCCATGTAACTTATATAACATTTATACCATAGAAACAGATATAAAAGATATACCATTATAATTAGAATTAACACAAATATGTGACTATTTTACTTCTAGCTTATATTGTTATAACTGCTTCTTTGTTACTTAAGATCTAATATAAAATTATAAGATTCCTAATGTATTAGTAGATTACCTTTTAGAACGAATAATTCTCTGTAATGTTATTGTTACACAACTGTAAAGTTAATAAAGTTTAAAAGGTGTTAATATGTGTATAGAGAAATTTTCAGAAAACATTTTGAATCTATTTTTCAATACACATCTTTGGAGGAACATAAGTTTTGACTTCTTTGTTTAAAAAAATCATCACAATCTTTAGTTTAACTGTAGTTTTAGCCGCGGGAACATTTGCAGGAAATACAGAAGCAGCAAGCACTGTAGCATCCAATGAAATAGTATCGAGTGCGAAAAGTTTAGTAGGAATTAAATATCGTTATGGTGGAACAACGAAGGCTGGTTTTGATTGTTCAGGTTATATCGGATATGTTTACAAAAGCAAAGGGGTTAATTTAGCAAGAACAGCAGCGGGAATGTACAACAGTGGGAAAGCTGTAAAAAAAGCAAACCTGGCAGTTGGAGACTTGGTTTTCTTCAATACTTCTGGTAGAGGCGTATCTCACGTGGGTATGTACATAGGTAGCGGTAAGTTTATCCATGCTTCAACATCTAAAGGTGTTCGTGTTGATAAATTAAATGACCCTTATTATTGGGGTAAAAAATACGTTGGTGCTAAGAGAGTAGCGAACGTAACAGTAGCAAAAAAATAATTTGAAAATATACTACCGTTTTAGCTTATAGCTGAAACGGTTTTTTAAATCTTATATGATTAAGGATGGAAATCGAAATCTCTTATGCATATACTTGCATTTGTTTGAATTTATTATTACTTTTTAAAAGGGTGGTAGTATGAAAATTGTTATTAGTCCTGATTCCTTCAAGGGTTCCTTAACTGCTTTAGAAGCAACTTATGAGATTAATAAAGCCATCAAAGAAATTAGTCAGGACATCGAAACGGTATTACTTCCAGTTGCAGATGGAGGAGAAGGGACACTCGAAGCACTTATTATAGCAACTCAAGGAAGTACTATTGATGTCGAGGTTCATGATCCTATAGGTCGTCTAATATAGGCGGAGTATGGAGTGCTTGGTGATGGAGAAACTTGTGTTATTGAAATGGCGAAAGCATCTGGAATTATGCTATTACAAAAAGAGGAGAAAAATCCTTTACAAGCCTCCACATTTGGTACAGGAGAGCTTGTACTTCATGCTTTAAATCGTGGATATAAGAAGTTCATAATAGGGCTTGGGGGTAGTGCAACGAATGATGGTGGAACAGGAATGTTACGTGCTTTAGGGATGAAGTTTTTAAACAAATATGGAAAAGAAATTCCTCTTGAACCTCAATTTTTAAGAGATTTACATGAAATTGATCCAACAGACTTTGATGGTAGAATAAAGGATTGCCAATTTATATTGGCTTCTGACGTGGATAATCCCTTCGTAGGATTAAACGGTGCAACAAAAGTTTTTGGTCCACAAAAAGGAGTGACATCAAATATGTTAGAGGTGCTAGATAAAAATCTAGAACATCTAGCTAATATAATAGAAGAAGTCACGCAAATTACACTACATAAATTGCCAGGAGCGGGTGCTGCTGGTGGACTAGGTGGTGCTTTTCTAGCATTTTTTCCAGTTTATATGAAACCAGGTATTGAAGTTGTAATGGAAGCAATCAATTTTGAAGAGCGTATCAAGGATGCTGATTTCATCATTACAGGTGAAGGTAAATCAGACTCTCAAACGCTTTCTGGAAAGGCTCCTATTGGTATTGCTAAAGTTGCAAATAAACATAACGTACCAGTTATTTTAATATCCGGAGTTATTGAATTAGAAAGTACTCCAGCTCTATCTACTCGCTTTTTCAAGTTTGTAAGTATAACAAATGAAACAATTTCTGCTGAAAAATCTATGCGTAGAGCATCTTATTACCTGAAGGAGAGAACAAAAGAAACAATAGAATCGATTCTAAATTCAAGATTAAATAACGTTGCTAAGTTTAACGAATCATAATTAAACTACCAAAAATCACCTTAGATTTTATATGTAGTTATTACCTTTTAAAATTGCTTGAAAAATAACTATTAAACAATTTGTGTTTAATTTTAAATTAGAGAGTTTTAAATTTTTTGAAAATAATTCTAAAAAGGTATTTCTAATTTTCGTAAAAGTAGTATAATTGCATATAATATATTGCACACTTAAAATTGTTGCAATTTACTAATTTTATTGATAGGGGAAACATGCCATGAATAATCTAAAAATTAATTTTACAAAAAATGGAGCGAAAAACGAGAAAACACCAGCAAATCAGCTAGTGTTTGGAACGAAATTTACGGATCATATGTTTATCGCTGATTACACAGAAGGAACAGGTTGGCATGATCATCGTATCGTCCCTTATCAGCCACTTACATTAGATCCATCTGCTTCTATATTACATTATGGACAAACGGTTTTTGAGGGAATGAAGGCTTATCTTTCGGAAGATGGAATTGTTCGATTGTTCCGCCCCGAGCAAAACATGAAACGTATGAATATTTCGGCAGACCGCTTAAGCATGCCACAAATAGAAGAAGAATTAGCTATTGGTGCTTTAAAACAATTAATCGAGATAGACAAAGAATGGATTCCTACAGAACCCGGAACATCACTTTATATTAGACCTTTTATGATCGCAACTGAAGCACATCTTGGTGTATCAGCTTCTAAAACATATAGTTTCATCATCATTATGTCGCCGGTCGGATCTTATTACAAAGAGGGCATTCATCCAGTAAAAATCTTAGTGGAAAGTGAATATGTTCGAGCAGTTGCTGGTGGAACAGGAACAGCAAAAACAGCCGGTAATTATGCTTCAAGTTTAAAAGCTCAGGAAGTAGCTGATCGTGAAGGATATGCTCAAGTTCTTTGGTTAGACGGATTAGAGAGAAAATACATTGAAGAAGTAGGAAGTATGAATGTCTTTTTCAAAATTGATGGAGAAGTAGTTACTCCAGCCTTAAACGGAAGTATTCTGGACGGGATTACCAGAAAGTCTATCATTGAATTGCTGAAGTACTGGGGTGTTCCAATTACAGAACGTAAAGTTTCAATGGAAGAAATACGTGAAGCTTATTTGAACGGTAAACTGGACGAAGCATTTGGAACTGGTACTGCTGCTGTTATTTCTCCAATCGGAGAATTACGCTGGAAAGGTGAGTTATTCTACGTAAATAACGGAGAAACAGGAGAACTTTCCCAAAAATTATATGATACGTTAACTGGAATTCAACGAGGCATTATCGAAGATCCATTTGGCTGGGTTGTTGAGTTAGAAAATTAATGTTTTTTAGTCGCTTCTCTTCACAGAGAGGCGTTAATTTTGTTTATGAGGAGGATGCTTTACGATGAAGCCCCTAATTGGTATATGCGCTAATTATTTATCAGATGACACAGTCGGATTGGCTGCAGGAATCGGTGCAAAAAATCAGGAATGGCAATTGCTTGCAGATGATTATATTGTTGCAGTTGAAAGAGCGGGAGGGGTACCAGTTATTTTGCCTATCACTACAGAGTTAGAAACATTGACTCCTCTTCTTCAAAAATTGGATGGGATATTATTTTCTGGAGGTTCTGATATAGATCCATATTTTTACGGAGATTATCCGAAATTTGGATTAGGAGCTATTGAACCAAAAAGGGATTTGCATGAAATTAGGCTAGCTCGAAAAGTTTTATTGGATATGAACATTCCTGTACTTGGCATATGCCGTGGCATGCAGTTACTTACCGTTGCAACCGGTGGCAAACTATATCAGGATTTATCATCTCAAAAACCGGAGGGGATCAACCACTCAGTACCAAAGTCAATTAGACATCACGCATCTCATCCGGTTCGAATTGAAAATGGTTCAATATTACATAATATTTTTCAAAATGATGAGCTGAGAATAAATAGTTTCCATCACCAAGCTGTAAAAGAGCTAGGCAAAGGTTTTAAGGTGACAATGACTGCTCCTGATGGAATCATCGAAGGAATAGAATGGGAAGAGCCTAATAGATTTGTTGTAGCGGTTCAATGGCATCCTGAAATGATGGAAGGACAAGTTGATACTGTTCGTTCAATCTTTAATGCTTTCGTCGAAGCAAGTAAAATGAATGCACAAGTTATTGGACTAGTTCCATCTGAAGAAACAATAGCTTAACAGGCCTTTTGGAGAAATCCTACCTATGTCAAACTATATTGGCGATGGTAGGATTTTTCTTCCTCAATTTGAATATCCTCGCAGTATATTTTATAATTTTCCGTCCTTAATTCAGGACATTTTTTAATCAAATTTGGTAGTAAATATATATCGAGGTAAGAAGGCTTTTGCTTTTTTTCATTTATATAAAACTGATAGGAGCTATACTGGTTGTTTGCCATACTCTTTGAAATGTTTCTTTTTATGTAAAGATGATTTTGATGTATATACTTACTTATTTTTAATAACTCTTTCGGATCAGAAATCATGTTTGTATAATATCTAGATTCATATAACTGATCCCAGTATTTATATTTAAGCTTGAAATATTTTGAGTACTGTTGATTAATGAAAATTAGCACATCTGAAAGTGGAACTTTAGGAGAACGTATAAGTAGGTGGTAGTGGTTATTCATAAGAGAGTAAGCAATTATTGTAAAGGAATATAATTTATGAGCCTGAGATAGCGTATGTGTAAAGAACATGAAATCCTCTTTATTAATAAAGATATTTTGCATCCGATTTCCTCGCATAGTAATATGATAAAAAATTTCTGGCTGCCATACTTTTCGAATATTACCCATTTAAACTTCGCCTCCTCTATTTGACAACACCATAATATAAAATAGAGTAAACTACAATTGTCAAAATTTATTATTACAAACAACAATTTCATTCTTACTTAAAATAACTAATCAAAATTCAATTTTCCATCAATAATTGTACTCAAAATAAATTATCAATTCTCTATACTAAAGCTATCGGGAAATTTCCTTTACAGTAGCAAATGTTCCGAGAAACCTCTACAAAGTTACACAACCTTTTCCAAACGTTACTCGTACCTGGAAAGGTTCAGCTCTTGGCTTATTATGAAACTGCACTGCATTATATTGTGTGATAAAATAGGGGAAAAAGGAGTGTTTCCAATGAAGGACAGGGTGTTAATTGTAGAAGATGAAAAAAATATTGCACGTGTTCTTCAATTAGAGCTTGAGTTTGAAGGATACACAGTGGATATTGCATATACGGGAACAGACGGATTGATCAAATATCGAGAGCAGCAATGGGACTTAGTTTTACTGGATTTAATGCTTCCTGGTTTAAATGGTTTGGATGTATTAAGAAGAATTCGTGCTACAGAAGATGAAACGCCAGTAATCTTGTTAACCGCAAAAAACAATACAGAAGATAAAGTAGCTGGATTGGACCTTGGAGCGAATGATTATGTAACTAAACCATTTGAAATTGAGGAATTGTTAGCTCGCGTGCGTTCGGCAATTCGTTTTACTAAATCATCCATTCCAGTTCCTGTTCATGATGAAAATGTGCATATTTTTCAGACGCTTATTCTGAATGAACAAACACGTGAAATTACTAATTCGGGAGTATCTATCAATCTAACGCCTCGTGAATATGATTTACTACTATATATGATGAAGCACCCTAACCAAGTGTTGACGCGAGAGCAGCTACTAGATGCTGTTTGGGGATTTGATTATTATGGGGATACGAATGTTGTAGATGTTTATATACGTTATGTTCGGAAAAAGTTAGAAGAAAACGAATTACTTTCTTTTATACAAACCGTCCGTGGTGTTGGATATGTGCTGAAGGAGCAAAAGAATGAAGCTTAATACTAAAATACATCTATTTTCTACCTTATTGACGCTTTTAATCATAGGTTTAATGAATATAGGTGTATATTTTTTATTTGAAGATATGGCCTATGATTCGGAATATAATCAACTTAACACGGATGTAGACTCTATGATTACTGCATTAAGTAAAATGCAAGAAAAGGATGACCCTGCCACAATTTTGCGCACCTATATACCACCTAGTGGAGGAATACGGATCTTAGATGGCAAAGGAGAACTACAATTAGTAGTTCAATCAGTTGAAGAGCTAACTACTTATCAACCTTATTTTGAACAGGATGAACGGTACTCAATTGGAAGTCTTGAAGGTACTCCTGTTTTGACAATAAGTAAACCAGTTATTTGGCCGAATGGAGAAGTTGTAGAAGTTCAGACGATGAAACAATTAATAGATGTGGGGAATAATTTAGATTTCCTTCGTCTTATTTTACTTGGTGTAACAGTAGCTGGGATGTTACTGATGATGGCCTCGAGTGTTACATTAGGAAAAATAATTACGAGGCCAATCAATAAACTAATAAATACAATGTTTCATAGTAGAATTTCAGGAAAATATGAAAAAATAGCGGTTCGTCCAAATGGAAAAGACGAAATAGCTCAAATGGGGATTGCTTTTAATGAGATGATGGAGCAGCTGGAGCAAAACTTTAAAAAGCAGGAGCAATTTGTATCTGATGCCTCACACGAATTAAAAACACCATTAACAGTAATAGAAAGTTACGCTAAACTATTGTCTCGACATGGTTTCAGTAATACTGAAATTGCGGAAGAATCCGTTCAGGCAATTATCAAAGAAACGAGCAGAATGAAAGAAATGGTGTCGCAAATGTTAGTGCTGGCAAAAAGTAACGGAAAACAACAACATAATTTTGAATTGATTGATGTGAATGTTTTAGTGGAAGAAACCTTAAAGTCAATGCGAACTGGATATGATCGAAACTTTTTATTAAAGGTTAATGGACCATCCTATGTAAATACTGATATAGAGCAATTAAGACAGTTACTATTTATCATTTTGGATAATGCGCGTAAATATAGCGAAAAAGATATTAAGACAACAATTACAGAAAGCGAGGAAGGAACGACTATCTCAATCATGGATTATGGGGATGGTATTCCCAAAGAAGACTTGGATCGAATTTTTGATCGTTTTTACCGGGTAGATGAAGCACGAAATCGAAAAACAGGTGGGACTGGACTTGGGATGGCTATTGCAAAAGATATAGCAGATCGCCTTTGTGCGAAATTAACAATTCAAAGCACGGTAGGATTTGGTACAACCATCCATATTTTTCTTCCTTCTAATCAAATTCTCATGGATTTTTAATGTTCGTCACTTATGATGAATACGAGGGGGGAGTGCGTCAATGGAATTTAATAAAATGAAAAGAACTTTTATCGTTTGTATCGCTACAGTCGGTATCGTAGTAATAGTATTCGTAGTCAACATTGGCTCAGATTCTTTACTTATGACCGAAAAGAACGTACGCACCCAACTCGAGCAAATGTATGATGCAGAAGTAGCTGAAGTGAAGAAAAGTGATGATAAAGATGTTTATGAGGCGATAATTGCAAAAAGTGGACAAGTGTATTTGGTCGAAATGAATGCCACTACTGGTGATGTGAGTTCCTTGAAACACACGGATGAGTTCATTATTGAAGAAGTACCGGTTAAAACTCAAGAAGCTAATGAAGTATTAGATATGGGTCCTGAAGAAAGTCCGAAAAATGCTAAAGCCTCTTCTAGAGGGGAAATAGTTGAAAGTAATATAATTTCATCTAATGGCACTTCTAAATTAGTTATTATTGAAAAATCTAAGGACTCATCTGCGAAAGTAAAAGTTGTGGAAAATCCTAATGTTTCGGATAATAAAGAGTCAAAACAAACAACTGCTGATAAAGTAGTAAAAACAGAAGAAAAACCTATAAAAAAAGTGATCAAAGATGCTATTAAAGAAGTGTTGGCATCTGAAACGACTAAACCTGTTGAGATTTCTATGGATGATGCTAAAAAAGAAACAAAAACAGAGAATACAACCAAAACTGAGGTTTCTAACACAGATACAGCTAAGGCAGATGTTAGTAAATCAGATACAAGTAAAGTAGATGCAAACAAAGCAGATTCGGCAAAAAATGAACCATCTAAAACAAATGCGCCACCAAAAACAGACTCGGCTAAATCAGAAACTTCTAAAAGTGAAACGACTGTAAAAACGGAAAGCTCGAAAACGGAAGAACAACAGAAAACTGAGACTAGTGATATTGCTGTAGGGAAAACAGATGAAAAAAAGACAGAAGTAACTGAAAAACCGGTTACAGTTTTAATCACTGCAGATGAAGCGTTAAAGATTGCTCAGCAACAACAAAAAGGAACAGTAGATAGTAATTCCTTTGTAAAGACAGATGAGGGTGGATATTACTTAATTGTGATGACAGCTACGAAAACAGAGGAAACAAAAGAAAGCACGAAAGAAAAGAAAACGAAAGCAACAATACAGGTACATGCTATCTCTGGAAAAATACTTTCTGTGACTTGGGAATAGTTTTCTCATCAAATTCTAATAAAACTCTAGCGGTTTTCTCATTTTGTTCCTTTATTATGAAATTAACAAATGAATAGCATTTCAAGTTGTTGAACGAGTTTGAAGGAAACAAGTTCATGCAACTAAGCATAATAGGGGAACGATCTTACGGCGATCAAAGCGATAAAACGAAGCGAATGAAGGTAATAATATTTACGGCGTAATAATATAATCCTTGAGCGATAACAAGGGAAAATGCACCTCACTCTACAATTCCCCGTAGAGTGAGGTGTTTTTTTATATATATTATATATCGTGTACACTGTGTTTATAAGACGTGAAAGATTGAATGATATTACTGATTTCCGTTACATGTCGGACGCTTTCCACAGATGGTGCCATTTTACTGGCACTGTTCCTAATTTTCTGAATTTGTAAAAGGGACACGGCATATCTAGTTTTATGTTCTGAGAGGCCGGGTGTCTATATGCCCAGGTTTTTTATTAGCCAAAAAAATGTCTCCCAGTAGTTTCTACTGGGAGACAACTTTATCATTATTTACGTTTATTACGTTTCGTTATACGCCCAAGTGCAAATGCACCAGCAGCTAGACCTATCATTGTATTCGTGTTCTTATTGAAAACTTGTTTTACAACAAGGTTCATATTTGCAGGACGCTCTGCTAGTCGACGCATGAAGTAGCCGTACCAGTCTTGTCCAAATGGTACATACGTACAGAAGTTATAGCCTTCTTTTGCAAGTTGTTGTTGCATCTCAGTGCGGAAACCGTATAACATTTGGAATTCGAATTTATCATAAGGAATATTATTATCTTTGATAAACTGTTTAATATGGTTAATCACATTATGATCATGAGTAGCGATGGAAGTGAATTTACCATTTAATAGATGCCATTCTATTAATTCTATATAGTTTTTGTCAATTTCTTCTTTTGTTTGGTATGCGTATTCAACAGGCTCCTTGTAAGCTCCTTTTACGATACGTAGACGGAAGTTTTTATACTTTTGAATGTCCTCAACTGCACGGTAGAAGTATGCTTGAATAACAGTTCCAACGTTATCGTAGTCTTTTGAAAGCTCATCCAAAATATCAAAAGATGGTTGTAAATGTTTGGTAGACTCCATGTCAATATTGATGAATGTATTATATTTATGTGCAGTTTGTACAATTTCTTTTAAATTATTTAAAGCGAAGTCATAATCAATATCTAAACCAAGCTGTGATGGTTTTAAAGAAATATGTGCATCTACTTGATGTTCCTCGATTGCTTCGATTACTGCGATAATTTGTGCTTTAGCAGCTAATGCTTCTTCTTTTTCAAAGACAAATTCCCCCAAATTATCGACTGTACAAGAAATACCCATTGCGTTCAGCTTTTTAATACTCTCTATTGTTTCTTCAATGTTTGTTCCAGCCACAACATGCTGAGCACCCATTTTTAAACCATATTTTTTTGCCGCACCATTTAGTATTTGATTCTCAGACAAAGCCATAAAAAAATCTTTTAACATTGTAATGCTCCTATCTCTGTTTTGATGATTCATTATAACACATTTTACAGTGGAAATAGTATTCCTTTAGCCATAGTTCGACAAATTTCTATCAAACAAAAGGAAGGTGAAGATACTTTTATTTAATACATTTAAATCATTACAAAATCTCCTGTGGAATTATCAGAAAATTAACTTGCCATTTGTAAAATAGTAAGTTAACTTTGAGATAGTGAGTAATTTCTACTTAACTTCAATAATTACTTATTCAAAATCATTTTTAGGAGGCAGGACATGCGAAATAGTAAGATGAAAAAATCAGCTGTAGCTGCAGTAATTGCAACATCATTATTTTCTGTTTCAAGCGTATCATTTGCAAATAGCTCATTACAAGAGGTAGTTGACAATGCAAGGAAAGATATTAAAAACTCAGCTTATTCCTATGTAGTCCCAGCGCAAGCTGGAAAACTTGCGACTAGTAAGAACCTTTACCCCGCTTTGAACACTGCTAAAGCAAACTACCAAAAAGCTAGAAATGAAATTGTTAAATCCAATGTAAAAAACAAAGATTTATTACTAAAAAATTTAGATGAGCTATATCACGAACGTGTAACTAAAGGCATTATTCCTTATATCGATGCTTATAATTATGCTGACAAGTACTTAGCTCCAATTATGAAAGAAGTTGAACAAGCAGAAACAAGTAAAGATTGGGATAAAATAGAGAAAGCGTATCATAAACTTTCTGTCCAGTTAAAAACTCGTACTGCTATTTTGTATCGTTTTACTGGGAAAGCTCCTCGAGATCTATTACTAGAACAATATAAAGAACCAGCAAATCAAAAACGTGATGAATTAATGGTACCAGTTACTATATTTATGAAAGCGAAGGAAGCCGAAGCTTACATAGCTGCAAATAAAGAACAAGAAGCTTTAAAAGTACTTGAATCTATCAATCTATTAATAGAAAAATTACCAAGTGATTCTTCACCAATTATAAAAGAATTACTTGTATATGTTGAAAATATTAGTGAACAATTAAAAGCAGACTTTACATTATCGTTAATGCATGTAAACGATACACATGCACGTACAACACAAGCACCTAAACGTTTAACGGCTATTAAAGAAGTGAGAGCTGAAAAACCTTCTGCTCTACTTATCGACGCTGGAGATGTCTTCTCAGGTACTTTATATTTCAATGAATTTGAAGGGCAAGCAGATTTAGAATTAATGAAGTTAATGGATTATGATGTAATGACATTTGGTAATCATGAGTTTGATTTAGGTAGTAGCGAAGAAGGACATAAAGCATTAAAAGAATTTATTGAGAAATCTAACTTCCCATTCGTTAGTTCGAATGTTGATTTTTCAAAAGATACTAATTTAAAAGGGCTATTTAATGTAAATGTATCAACAGAACCAAAAGATGGACAAATTTATAGTGGTATTATTAAAGAAATAGACGGCCAGAAGGTTGGATTATTCGGTCTAACTACTGCAGAAACTGCTAATATATCTAGTCCGAAAGATGTAACTTTTACTGATTATATAAAAGCAGCTCAAACAATGGTCGATGAGTTTGAGAAACAAGGTGTCAATAAAGTTGTTGCAGTTACTCATATTGGATATGATGACAACCCAACAGTGGACAATGATTTGTTACTAGCTGCTGCTGTTAATGGCATTGATGTAATAGTTGGTGGACATAGCCATACTAAGTTAGAGAAACCGGTACTAGTAGAAAAAGATAGTACTGGTAAGGAAAAAGATCCTACTATTATCGTACAAGCTTCACAATATAGTGAATTCTTAGGGACACTAGACGTAGATTTTGATGAAGCCGGTAAAGTAGTCGGACATGCTGGAGAACTTGTTGAGATTAAAGATCAAGTAGAAGATCCTACAGCAGCTACTTTATTAAAAACATATTCGGATAAAATAGATGCAATCAATAAAACAGAAATTGGTGTAGTTGCAGAAGAAGAATTACAATTACCTCGTACAGATGGTGATGATACTAAGCCAAGTGTTCGTAAAAATGAGACTGCTCTTGGAAATATAATTACTGATGGTATGCTTTCAAAAGCAAAACAATACGACAACAAAGTTATTATGGCATTACAAAATGGTGGAGGAATTCGAGCAGAAATTGGACAAGGTCCGATTACTGTTGGAGAGGTAATTACAGTTCTTCCGTTCGGTAATACATTAGCTACAATGGAAATCACTGGAGCAGAACTAAAATCTGCATTTGAAATTAGTTTTAAATCTTATCCAAAAGAGAATGGTGGTTTCTTACACGTTGCTGGTGCAAAAGTAGAGTTCGATTCTTCGAAACCTGCTGGAGAACGGGTAGTATCAATCAAATACAAAGCAGCGGATGGGTCGTTTGTGGATATTAAAGATGGTGAAAAATATGTAGTAGCCACAAATGCGTTTACAGCTAAAGGCGGCGATAGCTATGATGTATTTGAAAAAATTTATAAAGAGGGTCGTGTTACAGACCTTGGACTTTCAGACTGGGAAAACCTTCAAGAACAGTTGAAAACGTTAAAAACAGTTAACAATAAAACAGAAGGTCGTATTGTGGACGTGAAAAAGTAATAGAAGTAAATCCTTTCGCTATTAGAGTAGCGAAAGGATTTTTTAGTATGGAAAATATAAATTAAATTACAAAGATTGAAGCTCAGGCAGCGACTCCAGTGGGTGCAGCGCGAGCTAAAGATCCTGGAAGGAGCGTAGCGAAAATCTTTTTTGCGACGAGCTTGCGTAGGAGCAAAGGAAGCGGCTGAGGCCGTGCCCATGCCCATGGAATGCGTCCGCCCTTCACTACAATCAATGGCATATATGTTTATGTTCTTAAAGGGCCGGGAGTCTTTTGCCCGGTTCTTCTTACTTGGCCATACAAGAATTAGATTACTATTCGAATACAATCTCATTTAACATATAACGTTCAATTATCTCCATATTTGGTTCGAAGCCGATGCCATATCCTTTTGGAACTTCAATATAACCATCCACTACTACTATTTCCGGGGAAATGATATCCTCTTCCCAATAGTGAGAAGAACCTGCAGTATCACCTGGTAGCGCGAAATTTGGCAGGGTGGTAAGAGCGATATTATGAGCACGGCCGATACCTGCCTCTAGCATTCCACCACACCAAACAGGAATACCTTTTTCCATACAATAATCATGAATTTTCTTAGCTTCAGTTAGACCTCCGACACGAGCAATTTTAATATTAATTACTTTCGTACTACCAAGCTCAATTGCCTTGCGTACATCTTCTACAGAGAGTATACTTTCATCCAAGCAAATAGGGGTATTCAACTGTTTTTGTAACTTAGCATGATCAACAATATCATCACTTGCCAAAGGCTGTTCAATCATTAGTAAATGATAGTCGTCTAATTTTTTTAATAGCTCTATATCTTCTAGAGTATAAGCCGAATTCGCATCAGCCATTAGAGGGACAACAGGAAATGCATCTCTAAGCTTTTGAATCACTTCGATATCATACCCTGGTTTAATTTTCACTTTCATGCGTTTGTAGCCCTCTTCAATATAATGATGTACTACTTCTAATAGCTTCTCCGTACTTGTTTGGATGCCAATGCTAATACCAACTTCAATTTTTTTAGCAACTCCGCCAAGGGCTTGCGCTAGAGACTGTTTGTTACGTTTGGCATATAAATCCCAAATAGCCCCTTCAACAGTAGCCTTCGCCATATTATTTTTTCGGATTGGGGAAAAAATTTCACTAACTTCATCGGGGTGATTGATTTCTTTATTCAATAACAGTGGTATAAGAAAATCTCTAATCATATGTAAGGTGGTCTGAACTGTTTCTTCTGTATACCATGGAGCTTGGAAAGCTGCAGATTCGCCCCAACCAGAATTGCCATTTTCGTCGAATACTTCTAATAAGAAAAACTCTTTTTCTTGCATACTTCCAAAGCTAGTGACGAATGGATTCTTCATTGTCATTTTTAAATGGCGCAAGTTCATTTTTTTTATAATCATTTTTTTACTCCTCTAGTTAAAGCTAATATCATTCAACTTATCATGTTCTAGCCACTAAAACAAATCAAAAAAACCCTACAATTGTAGGGGAAATTATTGTGGATCTAACGCCTCTTTCTCCGTATCTAATGGTGAAACAGGTGCTCCCTCCCAAATCATATGAAGGGACGCTTGTATATCTAAGTCATTTCTATAATCCATTTCTTCTTGTTCAACTGGATTTGGGTTAATAGAAAATCTCCTCCTCATATCCTTTCTATCATTATATTATTCAAAAATAAAATATGACATGAAACATCAGAAAAATATTTTGTATATCAAAAATCGCTAAAAAACGAATTCTTTGATTGAAAAAGTTATAGAAATTCCATAGTTGTATTTATTTGTTAATTCTGATAATTGAAATATCTTAACGGATAGTTACAATAAAAGAATGAAAGGAGAAGATAAAATATGACTGTCGAATATCTAGTTCAAGTAATGAATCGAAGTATACAAAAGGTAGAGGCAACGGTTGATCAGATGGAACGTTATACATATATGTCAAAGGCTGATCAGCATCAAATTATACAGGCAGTTTTAGAATTAAGTGATCGTATCAAAGTACTCGAAATGCATATAGATTTAAAAAATCAGGAAAAGATTCATTAAAATATGACACATGAACACCATAAAGATTGACATACTACTAAATATGATGTAAATTACCAAATGGACGAACATTTCAGTTCAATTGATAATAAATATTCGTATTTGGGAGTGTAAATGATGGATAACGTATTCGATTATGAAGATATTCAATTAATTCCGGCAAAGTGTGTGGTAAATAGTAGATCTGAATGTGATACTACAGTCACACTTGGAGGGCATACATTTAAATTGCCAGTAGTACCTGCTAATATGCAGACAATTATAGATGAAAATATTGCAAATTATTTAGCTGAAAAAGGGTATTTTTATATTATGCATCGCTTTGAACCACAAAAACGTATTGCGTTTATCAAGAGTATGCAGTTACGTGGATTAATTGCCTCTATTAGTGTAGGAGTCAAAGAGGAAGAGTACGCTTTTGTTGAACAGTTGGTAGAAGAGAAACTTATACCTGAATTCATTACTATAGATATTGCACATGGTCATTCCAACGCAGTAATTGATATGATTAAACACCTAAAAAAACACTTACCGGAAAGCTTTGTCATCGCTGGTAACGTAGGTACTCCAGAAGCAGTGAGAGAGCTAGAAAATGCTGGAGCAGATGCAACAAAAGTTGGTATCGGTCCAGGGAAAGTGTGTATTACAAAAATTAAAACTGGATTTGGAACTGGTGGTTGGCAACTTGCGGCACTACGCTGGTGTGCAAAAGCAGCTAGCAAGCCAATAATAGCTGACGGTGGAATTCGTACACACGGTGATATTGCAAAATCCGTTCGCTTCGGGGCTTCCATGGTTATGATTGGATCTCTATTTGCAGGACATGAAGAATCACCAGGTGTTACAGTGGAGAAGGATGGCAAACAGTATAAAGAATATTTCGGTTCTGCATCTGAATTCCAAAAAGGCGAAAAGAAAAATGTTGAAGGTAAGAAAATGTTTGTAGAGTATAAAGGACCACTGGAAGATACTTTAAGAGAAATGGAACAAGACTTACAATCCTCTATTTCTTATTCTGGTGGAAACAAATTAGAATCGATACGTAATGTAGACTATGTAATAGTGAAAAACTCTATTTTCAATGGAGATAAAGTTTACTAAAAATTTATGTTATTATAGACGGTCCAATGTTACAATAAGGTTGTTATTTTATTATTTGAATAATAACATTATTTGAAAAGAGGAGTGTTCTAAATGGCTATAGATGTATATCTTACTTTTAACGGGAATTGTCGAGAGGCTGCAGAGTTTTATGCAGAAGTATTTAAGACAGAAAAACCAGAAATTATGACATTTGGGGAATCACCACAAAACCCTGATTATGTACTGCCTGAAGAAGCAAAAGATTTAGTTCTACACACTCGCTTAAATATTAATGGTAGCAATATAATGTTCTCTGATACATTTCCAGGATCACCTTTTATGGAAGGAAATAATATCAGTTTGGCTTTTGTTAGTAAAGAAGAAGATATGGTTAGATCTGCATTTAACGCACTAAAAGAGGGCGGTAGAGTAAGCATGGAGCTCCAAGAAACATTTTGGAGTAAATGTTATGGATCCCTAAGAGACAAATTCGGCATCGAATGGCAATTTAGTCACGAAACTGATCAAATGCCACAATAATAATTTAAAAGGCCATGCAACGTTAGTATATGTTGCATGGCCATTTTTTGAAAAAAGTGAAAACTGCTGCTACAAGCATCCTGTAATGTCCAAAACTAACCGTGAACAATATTAACAGAGTATGTCTTTAAAAGGCTCCATTCTTTCTAAATATCTCATTTTCGTTTTCTAAATAATTCAAAATATAATGATAAACCGATACTGTTTACAGTATACTTACATATAAACATACTAGAAAAATAATAGAAGGAAGAGATAATACGATGAGTATACGAATAAACCCTCGAGCGCAATCCTTGAAAATCCCTGGAACCCGACAATTCTCCAATCAATTAGTTCATTATCCAGATGCGATTAATTTGACGATTGGTCAACCAGATTTCCCAACACCACTATCTGTAAAAGAAGCAGGTATTCGAGCGATTGAACAAAATCTAACTGGATATTCGCATAATGCAGGACTTCTGGAGTTAAGAAATGCTGTGAACTCTTTTTTCTCTGATAAATATGGATTCTCGTATGATATCCAAAATGAAATAGTTATTACAAACGGTGCTAGCGAAGCGATAGATGCAGTATTTCGAACAATATTAGAAGAAGGGGACGAGGTTATCCTACCGGCTCCTACTTATTCTGGGTATGTGCCTGTTATTGAACTTTGCGGAGCCAAGGTAGTGTATTTAGATACGACCGACACTAATTTTCAGCCTTCTGCTGAAAGACTTGCGAACTTAATTACGGATAAAACAAAGGCAATGTTTTTCAATAACCCTTCTAATCCAACTGGGGTTGTTCTAACAAAAGAGACGATGGATGGATTAGTTGATGTTATAAAAGAGAAAAATATATTTGTGCTTACTGATGAAATATATAGCGAAAACACTTTCTCTGGAAAGCATCATTCTTTTGCAAGCTATATGGAAATACGCGATAAATTATTTTATATCCATGGGGTATCCAAGTCACATTCGATGACTGGTTGGCGAATTGGCTTCTTGATGGGTCCAGCAAGTGTGATGGAGCATGTAGTAAAGGTACATGCGTTTAACACCATTTGTGCTTCACTACCTGCTCAACATGCGGCAATTGAGGCATTAACAAATGCAAAGGATACACCGACTGAAATGAACTTTGAATATGTAAAAAGACGTGACTTTGTCTATAGCCGTTTAACGGATATGGGGGTAACTGTTGAAAAGCCAAATGGAGCCTTTTATATTTTCCCTGAGATAAAAAAGTATGGATTGAATTCATTTGATTTTGCTACTAAGCTATTACAGGAGGGCGGAGTCGCGGTCGTTCCCGGAAGTGCATTTACAACATATGGAGAAGGCTATATACGTATATCATATGCCTACAGCATGACTGTGCTAGAGGAAGGATTAAATAGACTAGAAAAATTCCTCTTTTCATTAAATAAATAATAATTTCTAAGACACTAGACGTTGTTTAGTGTCTTTTTAATGCACTTTAAGTTTATGTTAACGTACGTATACTCAGGGGAGTGGGACCACGTAAATTAAGAAAGGTTATACCGACTTGTATATGGTTTACGGGAATAAAAAAGGGAGACTGGGACAGAAGTAGAAATTTTATTGGATAAGGAGAAACCTTTACTAAATAATGGAAATTTAATGAAATTGATTGAAATGGAGGGGCGACTCCTACGGGAATAGCGTGACGCCTGAGACTACAGGCTCAGGCCACGCCCGTGGAAAGCGTCCTTGGAATTTTGGGTACAGCAAAAAAACAACATTTTTCTCACAGAGAAAAATGCTGTTTTGGGGTTCTGTCCCCGCCTCTTTTGAAGTCACTGAATATGGATAATTATCCCGTTTCGCAAGTAAACGCCAACTGACCGCAAGTATTTTAATCGTGTGCGCAAGTATATATATCACGTTCGCAAGTAACCAAAGCACGACCGCAAGTATCGATCTATCAAACGCAAGTAATCAACCAAATCAACTTCCTGCTATTCAATCTCTAAATGTTTCTTCAAAATCATCGTCACTTCATTCAATTCTTCTTCTTCAGGCACGTAATACCAAATATTATTCATTCGCTTGCCACTTCCACTATCCAGCGAAATAGACTCAACATTTGTCAGTGCCTCCTTATAGCCTTTTTGTATATCCATCATTTGATCGAAGGTCATATTGGTACGGATGTTTTCCGCTAATGTGGCCAACAAATTCTTATAGTGGAGCAGACTGCTAAAAGAAGCTCCTTCCTTTAAAACGGCCAGAAGAACTTGCTTTTGACGAGCTTGTCTGCCAAAGTCACCTAGCGGATCATTCATTCGCATACGTACATAGTTAAGTGCTTTATCCCCATCTAAATGAATCGGACCTTTTTCAAATAAATAACCGTTTTCTTCAAAAGCGGATGTGTTCTCGACTGTCACACCGCCAACGCTATCAACAATTTCTAAAAAACTTTCCATATTAACTTGTACTACATAATCAATCGGAATATCTAGTAAACTTTCGACAGAATGTAGAGCCATATCTATCCCGCCAAATGCATACGCGTGATTTAATTTATCCATTTTGTCTAATCCAATGATCTCCGTATATGTATCTCTAGGAATACTCAATACTTTTATAGAAGCAAGGGAGGGATTAACGGTGAGTACGATAATTGTGTCTGAACGACCGACATCGGCCTCTCGTTCATCTACACCGAGTAATAATACCGAGATTGGTTCTTTTTCTACGAGCTCCACCTCCGTTTCTCGAAGGATAGAAACTTTTCGGATTTCGGGTTCGTGGATAGTCTCGAGTGTCGTAGATACATTTTTATAAATACTAGTAGCGTAGACTGTTCCGCCTATAAGTAATGAACTAATAATAGTAATCCAAATTATTTTCTTCGACATTCATGGTCCTCATTTCTTTTAACTACAAAGGCTTTTGGTAAATATATGAATACACGATCCAGATTATTAATCTAAACTTCTTCTAGTATGTATAGAATTTGATTTTATTAAACGAATAAAAAAATCCTATTTTATTATGGGATATGACAATAGAAACGCTCAATAACAGCAATTCTCTCTATTTATGTCGAAATTAAGAATAAAATATCTGAATCTATTAAATTTTCTATATATTTTTCGTAATATTCTTATTATAATGAGGCTAAAGGGGTGTCACTAATGAGATCTGTTAGAAACAAATTAGTTCTATTAGCTATAGTTGTAATTTTTTTACCGTTATTAGCTGTAGGAATTATCAATTACAATGTGTCTAAAAATGAGTTAGAAAATATCGGTAAACTTGGGATGCAAAATGGTACATATGCAATTCTTGATTTGATAGAAGAACTCAATAAAGAATACGAAAGTGGTTACATAACATTAGAAGAGGCACAACAAAGAGCAGCCTCTAAAATTCTAGGTAACTTAAATGAAGATGGAACACGAAACATAGAAAATCCGGCAAAGTATGGAGAAAACTTCTACTTTTACGTAGTGGATGAAAGTGGAGTATTACTAGTGCATCCGAGCTTAGAAGGGGAAAGTTTATATGACAATCAAACAGACGATGGTAGATATTTTATAAGAGAAGTAATTGAAGTCGCTAAAGATGGTGGAGGCTATGTTTCTTATGATTGGCCACTTCCTAATAACCCAGAAAAAATAGAACCAAAAATTACATATAGTATGGAAGATCCAAACTGGGGCTGGGTTATTGCTGCGGGTACTTATGAAATGGATTTCAATGAGGGAGCTATGGCAGTACTTAATACATCCGTGATTGCAATTGTATGTGCATTGCTTATAGGAATTGCACTATTTTGGTTTTTTGCGGGTAAAATGACCTCATATATTAAGAGGATTATGATTCTCACATCAGAAATAGCAAAAGGAAAGCTAAGTGGGAGTTTGATACCAATAGAGACAAAGGATGAACTAGGAAAACTAGCGCAGAATGTGAATGAAATGAAAAATAGTTTAGAGGAAATGGTTAGTCAAACACGACTATCCTCCGATCAAATGAAAAATTCATCTGAAATGTTAAGTGCAATAACAGAGGAAACAACTGCATCTGCTGATGAAGTAAACTTGGCGATTACTGAAATTTCTAAAGGAGCGGTTATTCAAGCAGAGGAAGCTGAGGTGGCAATCGATAAAGTAAGTAGCTTATCTTCCGTCATTGAAAAAACAAATAAGCAATATACAGTCGTACTAGATGATGTTGCACATATGAATAAGCTCCAGGATGATGGACTATCAAGTGTTCAATACTTAGCAACTAATACAGATAATTTCCAAAGAGTTATTAGCATTCTACAAGAAGATTTTATGCAGCTCACAACTAGAATGAGTGAAATTTCTCAAATAGTTCATACGATTACAGATATATCAGCTCAAACTAATTTATTGGCACTTAATGCAAGTATCGAAGCGGCAAGAGCGGGAGAACATGGGAAAGGCTTTGCGGTAGTTGCCGAAGAAGTTCGTAAACTTTCAGAAGGAACGCAAACTGCCACTAATAGTGTAAAACAATTATTAAACGAAATTGAAGTAGATACAAAATCTGCTCAGAAGCAAATGGACGAAACGCTTATGATTTCCAATGAACAAATGAAGTCGGTTGATGACACAAAGCAATCATTCGTAGATTTATCTCAGTCTATTCAACAAGTAAAAAATAATCTAAATAGCTTGAATGAAGATATGGAAGAAATGGTCATTAGTAATGAAGTAGTTGTACAATCAATTACAAATATTTCTATAGTAGCAGGAGAATCAGCTGCATCTACAGAGGAAGTAAACGCTTCTATCGATGAACAAAACATTGCTATCCAATCAATTATGAAGTCGGCATTAGAACTTCACGAAGAAGCTGAGAAAATGCATGAGCTAGTTGCTAGATTTAAGTAAGAAATCGAAATGCGTAACAAAAAGGAGAATTTAAATAAGGCTAACATTACGGAGATGAAATTTACTCTGTCGTGTTAGCCTTTAGTATTGAAGGAGGTCCATGACGTTCTATGGACCTCTATATAAATTCAATAACCTATATTTAATCTTCTATTTTTGTAGCATTAAGCTGTAAGAAATACCGGATTATATCTCGGAAGAAAGCCTGTAACATTTCATTGAATGTGTGAAGAGCATCAAATGCATATAGTCTATACGGGTCTTCCTGACCATACCCACGGATATTAATACCTTCTCTTAAATGATGCAGATTATCTAAGTGTGTTATCCAAGATCTGTCTAATGCTTCTAAGTATATGGACTGTATATTCTCCCATATGTCTTCTTCAAGGGAAACGGTACTCGCAATATCCATAGCTTGGCTATACACCTTTTTCAATGATGAATCTAATTCGATTTTACTTTCCTTGTCGGTAGAATCCATGATGTTTTCCGTATCAGCAGTTAATGTTGATAGAATCTTAATCTCATCAATAATTTCATTCCACATGGCTGCATGTTCGCTATTATCCAAATTAATTTCATTAAGTTCTTGGATAAGATTTTCCTTGCGTTCATGCATAGCATCGATTATTAGTGATTGCATATTTTCAACATATAACGCTTTCTCTCGATAATTATACATAACTGATTGCTGATCATTATTAATATCATCTAGTTTCAATAAGTGAGAGCGACTAGAGAAATGAGTGCCTTCAATAACTTTTTGCACATTATAAACAAATTTAGAAGGGTTTGGAGCAAGTATCAAACCAGTTTGATCGGTTTTTACTTTATTTTTATATTTCTCAAATTCGTCTTCGTCATAATAGTAGAAAAGTTCATCTTCCAAAGAAATGATAAATTGTGTGCTGCCAGGATCTCCTTGGCGACCTCCACGGCCACGTAACTGCATATCAATACGAGCACTGCTATGTAGCTCAGTGCCTATAATATGAAGTCCCCCTAATTCGGGTACTCCTTCACCAAGAATAATGTCAGTCCCACGACCAGCCATGTTAGTGGCAAGCATAATTTTATGCAACTGCCCTGCATTAGAAATGATTTCTGCTTCATCTTCTTCTGTTTTGGCATTCAATATAGAATGTTTTAAATCCAACTCTTTTAGAGCAATAGATAGCTTTTCAGATTGTTGAATAGAAGTAGTTCCGATTAATACTGGACGACCAATATCATGGTATTTCTTTGTTTCTTCTATAATTTTTTTTATTTTATCATCACTTGTTAAATAGACAAGTGTCTCCAAATCTTTTCGCTGATTTGGTTTGTTTGTAGGAATTTCTGTAACGCGTAAATAGTATGTTTCCCAAAATTCATCTTTAGAAGGAACAGCACTTCCTGTCATTCCGGAAACATGTTTGTATAAACGGAAGTAATGCTGAATCATTACCGATGCTTGCGTGTTATTTTCTTCTTTTAATGAAACTTTTTCTTTCGCCTCGATCGCCTGATGTAGTCCATCACTAAATGTCCTACCTTCCATTACACGTCCTGTATAAGGGTCTACAATCATAATTTTATCGTCTTTTACGATATAATCTACGTCTTTTCGCATTACTACTTTAGCACGAAGACTTTGCATAGCGATATGCATAAATTCCCGATGTTCACTGTCATATACATTGTCAATTCCGAACGCTTCTTCTAAACGGTCAGCACCCTCGTCTAATAAAACGATTTGCTTGGTTTCTGGATAATAATCATATTCCACTTTATCCTCAAAGGACTCAATTACCATATGCATAATTGGGAATAAGTTTAGGCTAGCATTTGATTTCCCAGCAATGATCAAAGGAGTTCTTGCTTCATCTATCAATATGCTATCCACTTCATCGATTAGTGCATAAAATAGTGGACGTTGAACTAACTGATCAGAACCTTGAATCATATGATCACGCAAGTAATCAAACCCGAATTCGGTACCCGTTCCATATGTAATATCACAATTATATGCTTCTTGTTTTTCATCGGTTTCCAATCCGGAAATATTCAATCCGACAGTCAAACCTAAAAATTCAAACAAGGGTTTCATTTGTTGGAAGTCTCTTGTTGCCAAATATTCGTTTGCTGTAATAATATGTGTTCCTTTTCCGTGTGCGCCAAACACATATGCAGGCAACGTCACTACTAACGTTTTACCTTCCCCAGTCTGCATTTGAGCAATTTGTGACTGAGTAAGTACGGCTCCACCCATTAACTGAGAATCATAATGACGTAAGCCAAGAACTCGTTTGGACGCCTCTCGAACGACAGCAAAAGCTTCAATGATTAATTCTTCTGGAGAAATTCCGTTATTTAATTGGTCACGGAAAATTTCTGTATATGCTTGGAGCTCCTTATCAGTTTTAAGTGAAAACGATTCTTCTAAGGCATTTATTTTAGAAACAATTTTATTCAGCTGCTTTAATTCAATTGTTTCACCAGATATCATCTTTTTAATAGAATGTAACATAATATTCATTCTCCCTACTTTTAAATTCCAAACTCCATTATATCATGAATTGTATAAGCGAGCAGTTGTAAGATAATGTACTAATATTTCAATTATATTACAACAATAAGTTTTAAATGTTACCAATAGATGTTAATGTTAGAATAGTAGGGAGAGGGGTTATAAAATGAGAAAGATTTACACATCTATGATTTGCTTTATGTTAGTTGCACCAATTAGTTCGACAGTTTATGCAGAGGAATCACAAGCCACGGAAGACCAAATAGAGAATGTTGAAGAGGTCATTGAAGTAGATGGTGATTCTGAGGAATGGTTGGAAGATACTATTGAAGTTGAACAACCACAAGAAGATGTGGTATTAGAAGGCTATGAGAATTTGGGTTCCATGATTTACAAGTCATCAGCTGTATCTTCTAAAATTGCAGCAAATGAAAAGGGAGAGTATTTCATTTATTACATCATGCATGGTTCTCCCGCAGCTTTAGTTGTTGTCAATTATGAAACAAAAAAAATCTTACATACGTTTACTCTTGAAGACTCAAAAAGTGCATGGGGACTTGATGTAGATGAAAATGGGAAGTTATGGGTTGGTGGTTCTGTATCTAGCACTCTATATAGCTATGATCCAAACACAGAAGAATTTGAAAAACACGGTGCTATTTTTTCAAACAAAAGCGATACGTCAATCCAAGATTTAATCGTTTCTGGGAAGAAAGTATATGCTGGTTCTGCGTACGGAGGAAGTCTAGTTGCCTTTGATACAGAAACAGAAGAAATAGAAGAGTTTGGTCAAATTCGTAAAAGAAGAGAATTTGTAAAAGCAATTGTAGCAGATGAAGAGAAAGATGAAATTTATGTTTCGATTGGTTCTCCAATGGACTTATTAGTGAAAAAACCTAATACGAAAAATTTCACTTCATTCTTACCATCAAAATATATGTCTGAAAAATATGCACAGGATTTAGTTCTAACGGAAGACTATATCGTTGCAAGATTACATCCGTCGAATCTAGCGGTAGTATTTGACCGTAAAACATTAAAAATTGTCGATGAGTTTGAATTGAAGTCTAAAACAGTTTCAACTATTTCGCCGAATGAAGAAGCGCTATATTATACAAAAGCGCAACAGCTAATAAAATATGATTTTGAAACAAAAGAGCATACAGAATTAGGTGTATATTTGCCGAAAGGTACGGAAGCTATTAATTTAGACTTTATTTTAAAAGAATCTCCAATGGTTGATGAAGAGAATGGTAAAGAAGGAATCACTGAAGGTGGAGATGATTCTAAGGGGGAAGCAACTCCAACTGACCCATCGGTAGAAGATGTTATTGCTCCACAAGTGAAAAATGAATTAGTAAAAGATGTTCAAATTGTTGAGACTCTTCCAGTTATTGTAGAACCAATCGATGAAGAGGTTAAGGAAGAAGTTCCAAATGACGAAGATTTAATAGTAGAAGAGCCAATTGAAGAACCAAAAGAATTTGTTCTTTCTGGTATGGTTGATAATTTAGGTCAGATTTTTGAATATAATCCTCAAACAGGTGAAATGACTTATCACCAATTTGAATTACCAGAACAACCTGTGGAATTGTACACACTTGCTTCTAGCTCAGATGGTACTAAAATTTTCGCTAATGGATATATGTCTGGTGGACTCGGAGTTTATGATGTACAAACAGGTAACAAAGAATTGTACCGTAACATTAGTCAAATTGAATCGATGTTTGATATCAATAACAAACTATATATTGGGGCATATCCACTTGCAAGACTCCTAGTTTATGATCGTGAACAAGAATGGGCTACTGGGAATCCAAAAGAAGTTATTCGTATGAACCAATATGGACAAGAACGTACAACTGCTGTTGCACCTTATAATAAAGGTAAAGAAATCGTTTTTGGTACTTTACCAGATACTAGTGTTGGTGGCGGTGCTTTAGCATTCTACGATACTGAAACAGAAAAAATGGAAATCTACGAGAATTATATTTATAACCAAAGTATCGTTTCTTTAGTTAGTAGAGGAACGCAAATATTTGGTGGTACTTCTATCCATGCAAATCAACAAGTAAATCCAAGGGGAGCAAGATTATTCTATTTTAATAGAAGTACCCCGGAGGACAAAAAGTATATCCATCTACCATTTAGTGCAAGTATGATTACTAGTCTAATAGTAGATAAAGATAATAAAGTATGGGGTATGGCGGATGGAAAGTTATTTGTCTATACAGATGAATGGACTGATATTAAAACGGTTGAGTTATTACCATTAATATCTGGTAGATTCCGTAATGCTCAAATTATTGAAAATGTAGACGGCTATATCTATGGAAGTGTAGAAGGAAAACTATTTAAAGTTACAAAAGATACATTAGAAGTAGAGTGGTTGAAAGATAAAGGTGTTTACGGCCTAGAAAAAGACTTAAATGGTAATTTATATTTCTACGATGGAAGTAATTTATGGAGATATACAATTGAGCAAAATCGTGCGATAAAACAAACTGAGCAGTAAGAGAAACTCAACGAAGCGAAGGAGAATGTAACTTAATGAAACAAAAATTGCTATACCTTTTTATTATTTTTGCTGTAGCCATGGGCGGATTATTCCAAACAGAACGTGTAGAAGCACAAACAACTAAAGTTTATTGGGATGGAATTTTAATGGTTCCAGGACAAGCAGGTAAAATTAAAGTTGTAAAACCAATTAACCTTTGGAAACGCACTTCAGATGGTTTGGTATTTCAAAGAATATTAAAACCTGGCGAACAATATCGTGTTTACCGTTATGATAATTTATACGGTGGACAATACGGTCTTGGTGGTGGTATGTACATTACTAAAATGGCTGGTTATGTAGAATACAAAACACCATCAAAAGCAAAATTAAAAGAACTAGCAAATGCACAAGGTACATCACCGGCACCAGGGAATACAGCTTCTAATCTATTTCCTGTGGAAAAGACACCTTCTTTGACAATAGGTAAGGTTTCTAGCCAATCTGTTACTCAGATAGCACCTGGCGTACGTAAAAAGTTCTTTGATATCGATTCCTCAAATGGTTCACAGAAACTATTCATGCTGGAATATGATGGAGTTACGTCTAATATTGAGCTGAAAACAGAACTAGCAAAAGATCAAATTAAAGGATTTGAAACTACTTCATCACAAGCAAATAGTGTGGTACAAAATGATTCCTATCATGTTGTAGGTGGAGTAAATGGAGATTATTTCGATAAGTATGGTCAACCGATTGATTTAATGATGATGGACGGTTCTATCGTGTCAACGCCTCAAACTGCGTTGAGTGATTTAGCTGTTTTAGGGATTAAGTCAAATGGTAAAGCAATTATCGGTGCTCCAAAGGTTGCGATGAATGTAACGGTAAATGGTGGACAATCATACGCTATCAATTCAGTTAATAGATCAAGAGCCGCAAATCACCTAGTAATCTACACAAAAGACTTTTCAGCAACTACTGGAACTAATGAGTTAGGGACTGAAGTTAGAGTAAAAGTAGAATCTGGTAAATTAAATGGATCTGAAAAATTAGTAGGTACAGTAACAGAGAATGTTACAAACGTTGGAAATGCAAAACTAAATAGCGGTGAAATTATACTATCTGGTCACCATTTTGCTAGTCAGTTTTTAGAAAAAGTACAAGTGGGTGACAAAATAGAAATTACGACTGCATTTACTCCAGCTGAATGGAATGATGTTCGTGAATCCGTAAGTGGACGTTATCATTTAGTGAAAAATGGTACACTACAAACGATTAAAGTTGCAGGTGTCGCACCACGTACTGCTGTTGGTATTAAAAAAGACGGTAGTATTTTCACGATTGTAGTAGATGGTCGTAGTACTGCAAGTAAAGGTTTATCTCTTCAAAATACTGCTAAACTCATGAAAGATTTAGGTGCACAATATGCAATGACATTTGATGGTGGTGGATCATCTACTCTAGTTGCTAGAGAGCTAGGTGCCAATAAAGTATCAGTAGCCAATAAGCCTTCAGATGGTGGAGAACGCTCTGTATCTAATACACTACTATTTATAAGTAAATATAAGACAAGTGCACTTGCAACAATAGCACCTGCGTCCGATGTTTTAAACCTTTTCCAAGGAGCAACTTATACTAATCTTTCTGTACCTGTAAAAGGTATTGATCAGTATATGAATCCTGTGGCAGTATCTGGTAATGGTACAGTAACGTCTTCTATTATAAAAAGTTCAAACGGTAAACAAACAGTTACTGCTGGGCCAGGAACATACGCAGGAGTTGTGACTTATGATGGAAAAACAACAAATATCAATATTAAAGTTACAAATACATTGGATAGTATAAAAACAAGTGTAAACTCTTTACAGGTAGCTAAAGCAAAAACAGCACAACTTACAGCGAGTGGAATGAATAATGGACAAGCAGTAATTACTGCACCTGCTGCATTCAAGTGGACGACTACTATTGGAACAATAAGCAATGGTAAATTTACTGCTCCAAACAAAGATGGTATTGGAACGATTACTGTAACATACGGTTCTAAGTCTACAACTATTCCAGTAGTTGTAGGAGATGTGGCACCAACTATTTTAGAATCTTTCAATAAAGGTATCTCCAACTATGAAGCTTCAGGTGATCGAGTGAAAACTGTTTCTGTGCAATCAGTAACGAATGATCGCGATGGATCAAAAGCTCTTAAACTAGCTTATGATTTTACAGGTACTACTGGAACATCAGGCGCATATGTTGATGCAAAAACAAGTTTAACAATCAGCACACCAGCTAAGAAAATAGGTATGTGGGTAAAAGGAGATGGCAAAGGCCATTGGTTACGCTCTCAAATAACTGATGCCTCTGGGAAAACAGTTCAATTAGACTTTAGTAAAAATGTGAACTGGACAGATTGGCAATTTGTTTCTACAGAAGTACCAGCTGGACTAACATATCCATTGAAGATGGCATTACCTGTTCGTTATATGGAAACAGAAAATGCTAACAAAACGAATGGTGAAATCATAATAGATGACATTCAATCTATTTATAAAGATTAAAAGTAAGGAAATAGTATTAGAAGTTGCGAACTACATTGATGTGTGATAACGTAATTTGTATGGATTTTTGCTAATTGTGGAGGGAAGTACATGGATTCGGAAGAAAAAGAAACTAAGAATTTTAACGCATCGGTAGAAGCTAATGTTCAAAAGATAATAGGGTATTATAAGCGTCAAGCGTGGGCGTTAAAGGTATTTGATAAAATAGAACAAGATAACATTGTCGAAGATGGTAAAAATGTAATACTAGCTTCTTCTGTCATTCAATCTAATAATGATCTGTTCTTCCCAGCTTTTATTCGTATTAATACGGAAGAAAACGGTAAAGTTGTAGGAGCATATTTGATTCTTGAAGAAGAGGAAAGTTTTCAATTACTTCCCTTGGAAAGAGCGTTAGAAGAGTTTAAGTTGGATGAGTTAATACCATTCAAATATAGAACTCTAGAAAAAATTGATGGAGATCAGTATCAAGTTAATTGGCCTGAATTCTCTTAAGAAATAGTTGAAATGTGAGTTCTATATAACTATTCTTTTCGTTAAAGGAGTGTGACTACTGTCGCACTCCTTTGTTTTTTAGTAGATAATCTATGATGTAAATCCTGTGAGTTTTGCAGGATTTTTTTGTTCTAAGAAAGTATTAAATTATATACTTCAACTCGGATATCCAAGTATTTTGAACAATCAGGTCTATACATTTCAGGTGGATGCCTTCTAAGGATGACGTCACGATTTCCAAGTTTTTGTCGATTTCATAATGAAGTAATTAGATCAAAACCGCAATACGTATGCACATAACACCTCTAGTTTATGTTTCTTAGAAAATGAATTACTTATTAACACTGGTTCCAAGGATGTGCGACTTCCAAGCCGCAAGAATGCGAAGAATGAGACTTCAAAAAGGGTGAAGGAGAGCTAGCGACAGGTCCTTAAAGGCCCATACGTAGCGTAAGGTCGTGCACATCCTTATAGGAATTACCTTAGGATTAATTTTATTATCTTGGTAACTGACTAGAAAATATAACTTGTTATAATAGAAGGGGTTTGTTATTAAAGAGGTCATTAGGGTGGGGATTATAAATTCCATAAACTAAGACTGATTTCCTATGTATTTATAAACGAAAAATCAGTCTTTTCTTTCTTTATACTAAATTTGGTTATAAGCGTATTTTTATAGTATAATCAGTAATTGAAGAAACTTTCATATAGCGTATACGTCTAAATGAATGTTGTACTTTAATTTTTGAAAATAATAAAACAAGGATGATATATTTGGATATAAAATTACTTCTTGCTTTTATCATATCTATGGCGACAGCAATAGCGGTAACCCCGCTTGTTATTAAACTAGCACATAAAATAGGAGCGGTTGATAAACCCTCTGAAAGAAAAGTACATCAAAATGTAATGCCTCGTTTGGGAGGTCTTGCTATTTTTATAGCAGTAATTGCTGGTTATTTTGTGGCAGGATTGTATGAAGCAAAAATTACAGGTATTATGGTCGGTGCATTGATCATAATCGTTTTGGGAATAATAGATGATAAATATGAGATATCAGCTAAAATTAAACTATTAGGTCAGATTTTGGCGGCTTGTGCAGTAATGGGTAGTGGATTAACGATTGATGTATTAAATATTCCGTTCATTGGTGTATTTGAACTTGGTATCTTCTCATACGTAGTTACATTGTTTTGGATATTAGCTATTACGAATGCCATCAATTTAATTGATGGATTGGATGGTTTGTCAGCAGGTATCTCTTCAATAGTGTTTGCAAGTATTGCTTTCCTAGCTTTCTCAGCAGATAAGATGTTAATTCTTACCCTTTCCCTAATATTATTGGGGAGTACACTTGGATTTTTGTTCCATAATTTCTACCCAGCAAAAATTTTCATGGGTGATACAGGATCAATGTTTTTAGGATATGCGATTTCGATACTTTCATTACTTGGTTTATACAAAAGTGTAACTTTATTTAGCTTTGTTGTACCAATTATGATTTTAGGTGTACCAATTTTCGATACATCATTCGCGATTATAAGAAGAGTAGTAAATAGGAAACCTATATCCGTTGCAGATAAGTCACATTTACATCACCGTTTATTAGCCCTAGGGTTAACGCACCGGGATACTGTTTTGGTGATATATGGTTTTGGTTTAATATTTAGTATAGCCGCAATTACATTTGAAACATTAACATTAAGATGGGCGATATTTATCTTATTGTTTATATTAATTGCGTTTGAAATTATTGCTGAAAAGATTGGACTCGTTAGTGAAGAATACAGACCTATTATTTCTGTATTCCAAAAGGTTGTTGGGTATAAGCGCGATTAATAATTGTGCTTTTCACATATTGCTTTAAAACTTATATTAGATTTTAATTCATGGATAGGTTGGTGTTGATAAAATGAAAGTACCTATGTTAGATTTATCGGAACAATATGCATCATTAAAAAGTGAAGTATTAGAAGCCTTAGATGGTGTTATGAGTAGCTCACAATTCATTCTTGGTAGTAATGTTAAAAAGCTTGAGGCTGACATTGCTGCGTATAGTCATGTTGCTCATGGTATTGGTTGTGGGAATGGTAGTGATGCAATTCATATAGCGTTACAAGCTGCGGGGGTTGGACCTGGAGATGAAGTTATTACAACTCCATTTACATTCTTTGCGACTGGTGGAGCGATTGCTAGAACTGGTGCAACACCGGTATATGCAGATATTGACCCAATTTCTTTTAACTTAGATCCTAATGAGATTGAAAAACATATTACAGATAAAACAAAAGCTATTATTCCAGTTCATTTATATGGACAAATGGCAGATATGGTAAGTATTCGTAAAATCGCGGACAAGCATAATCTATTTGTTGTAGAAGATGCTGCACAGGCAATTGGTGCTAAACAAGGTGAATTTACAGTTGGTGAACTTGGAGATGCAGCAACTTATAGCTTCTTCCCTACGAAAAACCTTGGTGCATATGGTGACGGAGGTATGGTCGTTACAAATAATGATGATATTGCAGAAAAAAGTCGTGTAATTCGTGTGCACGGAAGTAAACCGAAATATTACCACCATGTACTTGGTTACAACAGTCGCTTAGATGAATTGCAAGCAGCTGTATTAAATGTGAAATTTCCACATTTAGATACTTGGGGTGAGCAACGTAGAAAACATGCAGACTTCTACACAAATTTACTAAACGAAAAAGTAGCAGATCATGTAAAAACGCCTGTTATCGTTGAAGGATTCCATCACGTATTCCATCAATATACGATTCTGACTGAACGTCGTGATGAATTACAAGCCTTCTTAAATGAAAATGGAGTTTCTACAATGATTTATTACCCACTACCATTGCATATTCAACCAGTTTTTGAAAACCTAGGTTATAAAAAAGGTGATTTCCCTAAAGCTGAAAAAGCTGCAAATGAAGCACTTTCTTTACCAATGTTCCCAGAGTTAAAAGAAGAACAACAACAATATGTGGTAGAGAAAATCGCTGAGTTTTTTGCTAGTAAATAATGAATGGATAAAAGTAGAGGGAGACGTTATTTACGTTTCCCTCTAACTGCCTGTTAAAGAGATTTAAAGGAGAAGTGAAATGGCTGAAAATAGAACATATCGTTTGTACGATTCATTAGAATTTTTTTGGAAGAAAAAAGTATGGTTTATCATTATTCCTGTAATAGTAGCTTTGTTGGGATATCTTGGTTCGATGCTAATTCCTAATGGCGGAGATTATGTTGGGAAAAGCACTGTATTTACTGGATCAGTAAAATTAGAAGCTTTAACAAATCCTGAACATATCCAAACAAAATACGGGCAACACTTTACTGGAAAAACAGAAGTATTTGTACCGACAAGAAGTTATATCAAGTTAGAAACTTATGGGGAAAATGAAGAACAAGTCACAGAAGAATTGACTCAATTCAATGATCAATTACTAGAAGGACTAATGGTTCAATATGATAAGGTAATTCAAGGAACAGAGGCTTATGCAAAGGCTCAAGCAGAGCGAATTGCAACCTTGAAAACGGCTATTGAGTCTTATAAAGAAGTTATAACTGATACTGACAACGTAACGGTAATAAACAACTTTTCAACATTATTAAGCACTGCAGAGATGGACTTAACAAATGCATTGGCTACAGAGCAACGTGTTAGAAACGACATTATAACTTTTGAGAAGCCTGCACTTGCAACAACTACCTATGTAGCAAAAACAAAATCGTACGGTTTAGAAGGAGCAATCGCAGGATTCATTCTTGGGATATTAGCTGCTATCCTTATTTTATCTTTATGGAAATATATATTAGAAGCTAGAGGGAGTAAAAGAGTATGATTCAATTTGCAATTGTAGGTATGGGTTTCATCGCAGATAAACATATAGCTGCTATTCAAAATGCAGAAGGGGCTAACCTTTTTGCTATCTGTGATACAAATCCCGATAGATTAGTGTTAGATGATGAAAATGTATTAAAATATACAGATTTAGAAAAAATGTTGACTGAAAATCCACAAATTGATGTAGTGAATATTTGTGTTCCTTCTGGTTTACATGCAACTTTAACAAAGGTTGTAGCAAAGTATAACAAACATATAGTGACTGAAAAGCCAATGGCACTTAACTCGGCTGATGCAAAAGAAATGATGGAGATTGCAAAAGAAGCGGGAGTTAAACTTTCCATCGTACATCCGAATCGATACCGTCCAGCAATTATGGAAGTTCGTGAGTTAATGGATGCAGGTAAATTTGGAAAGCTGAGCCACGCTAATGCAACTGTCCGTTGGAATAGAGGGCAAGAGTATTACGACCAAGCTCCATGGAGAGGTACGAAACAATTCGATGGTGGAGTGCTAATGAATCAAGCCATACATAATCTAGACTTGTTATTATGGTTTATGGGCCCAGTTAAATCAGTTCAAGGTATGGTAGCAACACGTTTCCGCGACATCGAAACAGAGGATGTAGCTACTGCTTTAATTGAGTTTGAAAGCGGGGCTTTAGGAGTGGTGGAAGCTGCAACTACAGTGTACCCACAAAACCTGGAAGAATCCCTATCCATTTTCGGTGAATCTGCAAGCGTGAAAGTTAGCGGAAAAAATGCAGTGTTCATTGATACATGGGATGTAGAAGGTTATTCAGAAGATGAAGTAAAAGCATTGAAAACGAAAATACAAAATGATCCTTGGGGCAAAAAAGGACATGACTGTATTATTGAAGATATGGTTGCAGCTATCAATGAAGATCGTGAACCAGAAGTTGGCGGAATTGATGGTTATAACCCTGTCCGTCTAATTGAGGCGATTATCGAATCATCAGAGACAGGAAAACGTATTATATTCAGTTAATTTAAAGGAGAGACATATATGTCAAATTACTATGAAGAATTATTAGCGAAAATCGAAAATCATACAGCAGTTATCGGTGTTGTAGGTTTAGGTTATGTGGGACTACCCCTTTCAGTAGAAAAAGCAAAAGCTGGATATACAGTTATCGGATTCGATGTACAAGAATCTAAAGTAGAACAAGTAAATCAAGGTATTAACTATATTGGTGACGTTGTAGATAACGACTTGAAAGAGATGGTAGACTCTGGTCATTTAACAGCTTCATCTGATTATGGTTCTATTAGTGCAGTGGATGCTGTTGCTATTTGTGTACCAACACCACTTGATATTTACCAACAACCAGATACTTCATATGTGGAGAGTTCGGTAAATGAAATTGCTAAATATGCGAAAAAAGGAACATTAGTTGTTTTAGAGTCAACAACTTACCCAGGTACTACAGAAGAAATTATTCGTACTGCTTTAGAAGACCAAGGATTTACTGTAGGTGAAGACATCTTTATCGCTTATTCGCCAGAACGTATAGATCCAGGTAATAAAGACTTTAATACAAAAAATACACCAAAAGTAGTTGGTGGTATTACAGAAAAATGTACCAATGTTGCAGCTGCACTATATAGTAGCGTATTAGAAGGTGATGTACACAAAGTTTCTAGCCCAGCTATCGCTGAAATGGAAAAAATCTTTGAAAATACATTCCGTCATATTAATATCGCTCTTGCGAACGAAATGGCTATCCTTTGTGAGAAAATGGGAATTGATGTTTGGGAAGTAATTGATGCAGCAAAAACGAAACCATATGGTTTTATGGCATTCTATCCAGGTCCTGGTCTAGGCGGACACTGCATTCCAATCGATCCATTCTATTTAACTTGGAAAGCTCGTGAGTATAACTACCACACTAGATTAATCGAACTTGCAGGAGAAATTAATAACTCTATGCCAGATTACGTTATTACACGTGCTATGCAAATCTTAAATGATGAAGGTAAAGCATTACGTAATGCTAAAGTTCTTCTTTTAGGGGTAGCTTACAAAAAAGATATCGATGATATGCGTGAATCTCCATCACTAAAATTAGTTGAGTTATTATTACATCATGGTGCTGATTTCAAAACAGTAGATCCACATGTCGAATCTTATCGTGTAAATGGTGAAGTTCTTCATACTTCAGAGTTAACTGATGAGATGCTTGATAATGCAGATATCGTTGTACTAGCTACTGACCATACTGGATTTGATTATGAAAACATTGCGAAGAGATCGAAAGTTATTTTTGATACACGTAATGCATTCAAAGGAATCGAAACTCCAAACCGTTACATTAAACTATAAGGGGGACATGAATATGAACTTTATACATGAAACTGCCGAACTAGGTGAACAAACAACAGTTGGTCATTTTTCTGTAATTGAAGAAGGTGCCAAAATAGGCAATAACGTTCGTATCGGTAATCGTGTGACGATTCATGCGAATACGATTATCGGGGATGGTACAACAATTGATGATGGTGCTGTTGTTGGTAAGCAGCCAAAACCAGCTAAGACAAGCACGATGCAAATCACGAAAGTAATCCCACCCCTTGAATTAGGAAAAGAATGTACAGTTGGAGCAAATACGATTATTTATAGAGGAGCTATTATCGGTGAGAGTACATTAATCGCTGATTTAGCGACCGTACGTGAAGATGTTAAGATTGGTGCATTCGTTATTATCGGACGCAATGTCACGGTAGAAAACTTTGTAACCATCGGAGAACGTACTAAAATTCAATCGAATTCATATATAACAGCACATTCTACTTTAGAAGATCATGTTTTTATCGCACCATGTGTAACTACGACGAATGATAACTTTATGGGTAGAACTGAAGCTCGTTTTGATAAAATCAAAGGAGCAATTGTGAAAAAAGGTGCACGTGTAGGTGGAGCATCTATAATTCTTCCAGGAATCACAATTGCAGAAGAAACTTTTGTAGCAGCAGGAGCAATTGTTACAAAAGATACAGAAGAAAAAACGGTGATCAAAGGATTCCCGGCAAAATTCTTAAAAAATGTACCTGAAGAGGAGCTTCTCTAAGTGTTCTCTCAGTTAAAACGTTTAGGAGCGGATTCGCTCCTTTACGCATTTATGAATGTAGGGACGAAACTAATAGCTTTCATCCTCTTTCCTTTATACGCTCATTATTTAGTGGATACATCGCTAGTAGGTTTGCTTCAACTCGTCGATACAAATGTGTCGATGCTTACTTTCTTAGTGATTTTTGGCACAGATTCGGCTCTGGCCTATTACTACTTTGAGTATAAAGACAAAGAGACACGTGAAAAGTATGTTCGATCCGTTATGACCTTTAGGATATCCATAGTTATTTTATTATTCGTTGTATTTTTAATCGGTGGAGAGTGGCTTTCTGTATTACTATTAGAAGTTCCTGGTCAATCTCAATTATTTTATATTGCACTTGGAACACTTTGTTTGGATACTATAGTCACACTCGTATTAACTATATTGAGATATGATTTTCATACGAAAAGAGTTGTCGCAACAACTGTTGCAAAAATGCTTTTAATCGCTGTTGTGTCATTGCTTTTCTTGATTTTCGTGTGGACGTCACTTGAAGGGATTCTATTGGCTCGATTATTAAGTGTAGCTATTATAGTCTTAGTATTAATAAAGCCAGTAAGAATATATTTAAAACCTTTGTTTGATTGGAGTATTCTAAAGAAAATACTTGTTTATGCAACTCCTTTGGTACCTGCTTCTTTAGCGTTTTGGATTATTGCTAATGCAAATAACTACTTCATTAGAGGGTTTGGAACTATTGGTGATGTTGGGCTCTATGGTACTGCTATTAAATTCGCTACATTTATCACTTTATTGACTAGTGGGATACAACTTGCTTGGAGACCTTTTTCCATGTCATTAAAAGATAAGGAAAGTAGTCCGAAACTATTTTCTACTTTATATGCAGCATTTTTATTGATAGGTAGTTTAGGAGTTTTAGCATTAGCCACTTTTATGCCATGGATAATTTTGGTGATGCCCGAGGATTTTAGAACAGCATTTCAATACGTAGCGCCAATTTCCATAGCAACATTTTTAAGTTTTTATTATATGATTGTTTCTACGGGGATATTTTACTCTAAACAGACAAAACATATTTCCATAGCATTTGGAATAGCGGCAGTTGTTTCAGTTATATTGAATTTTATATTCGTCCCAATTTTCTTGATTTGGGGTACTGTTATTTCTTATGTATTGTCATACTGTTTGGCTCTGTTCATCGTGTTCCGTAAAAGTCAGAAGCTTTACTATGTGCCTTTCTCTGGATTTAAGATGGCATGGACAATTTTTTGGTTAATAGCTGCCACATTGAGTATCGTGTATATTCAATTAACAGAGTTAAATGACTGGTTGATAGCTGGAGTATGGATTGTATTTTTAGTACTAGTATTAGTAGTTAGAATGGATAAATATTTTAGAAAGTAATGGGGGATATGGCATGGCGAGAAATTGTAAGATTAACCTTAGGCATAAAGATTTTTATCCTATTACAGGCGAAGGGTACGAAGGGTTTTTTAGAGGTTATTTCTACTATGAAAATCAATATGTCACCCATGAAAACTTTGGTAGCATATTTAGTGCAGCTCAGCTTTCCTCGATGGAATATTCCACTTGGAATGGGGAGTACGC
The DNA here is from genome assembly GCF_038003165.1 of Psychrobacillus sp. FSL K6-2365. Lineage (NCBI taxonomy): Bacteria > Bacillati > Bacillota > Bacilli > Caryophanales > Bacillaceae > Psychrobacillus > Psychrobacillus sp. FSL K6-2365. Next base: position 1,071,666 of record NZ_JBBOOO010000001.1, read on the forward strand.
TTTAGTTTTCACAAATGAACATAATACTACTTTAGTGACGGATATGAAACGATCTATCCCATTATTCTATTCCCAAGACTCTGTATCCAATTGGATTGTTCAAGACTATATCACACCTTATAAAGGCATGAAAATGGTGCCAGAGGCAGAAGATGAGTTTCTTGTAACGGGGTTTGTATTTAGAGATAAAACACTTTTTGCTGACTGGCTTCAAGTGCCAGCTGTTTCTTATGTGGAACTAGCTAAGGATGCAAAACAAACTTATTATTACACATATGTTTTGGAAAAAGAATCAGCTGCTATAGATACATTTGCTGCAGAATTGGAGCAGGTTTTCCATGAATTATTTGATGATTTAGCTACACGTTTGCAAGGACGTCAAATAGTTATCCCACTTAGTGGTGGCTATGATTCTAGGTTAATCGCTTTAAATCTGGTGGAACGAGGATTAAAAGATAATATTACTGCTTTTACATATGGAAGACCAGGTAATGGGGAATCTACTGTTAGTAAGCAAATAGCTGATCAGTTAGGGCTTAAGTGGAAGTACTTTGCTTATGACAAGAAAATGTGGGAAGACATGTACAAGTCGGAGGACTGGAAAGACTATGTTGTGTATTCTAGCAATGGTGTCTCTGTTGCACATTTACAAGATTTCCCGAGTACCAAGCTTTTAGTACAAGAAGAAAATTTAAAGGATGCTGTGTTTCTACCAGGTCATTCCCTAGATTACCTAGCGGGTGGCCATTTACCCTATGAATCGATTATTGATAAAGAATTTGAAGTGAGTGAAATTCAAACCTTCATCATGAACAAGCATTTCCGGTTATGGGAACTTAATGGAGAAAAAACTTATGCAAACACGAATATAGGAAGAGGTTTAATCGAAGACATAGAAGTGTATTCCAATTACACTAATGAGCGAGTGTCTTCACTAATAGATGAATGGAACTGGAGAGAAAGACAATCCAAGTTCATCATTAACTCTGTTCGAGTTTATGAGTATTTTGGTCAAGGCTGGTCCCTTCCGTTATGGGATGATCGGTTAATCCATTTCTTCAGTAAGCTTCCAGCAGACTTAAAATATAAAAAATATTTATACGATTATACATTGCATAAAATGCATCCAGATTATTATTCAATGCCTCAAAAACCAGGTCCAGAAAATTCGTTGAAAAATAAATATGGCATGCTCTATCCTATTTTGCGCAAGCTATATAGGAAGAAAAACCTTTATCGAAAATACTTTGATGAGCCAATGGAATGGTTCGGTATCTACCCAACTTATAAGCAATATGTAAAATCGTTAAAATTCACACGAAATGGTAAGAAGTATGAACATCCATATAATATTAATTCATTTATCGTAAAAGACATGATTGAAATGATGAAGGAGATTACAAAATGAAAGTTCTTACAATTTTAGGAGCAAGACCCCAATTTATTAAAGCTGCTGCAGTATCACGTGTCATCCGTGAAGAAGTAACAGAACTAATAGTTCATACTGGACAGCATTATGATGCAAATATGTCCGACATCTTTTTTGAAGAGTTAAATATTCCAAAACCAGATTATCATTTAGGAATTGGTTCTGGAAACCACGGGAAACAAACTGGAGAAATGTTAGCTAAAATTGAAGAAATAATTTTAACTGAAACTCCGGATTTTGTACTTGTATATGGAGATACTAACTCAACACTTGCCGGTGCACTTGCAGCTGCAAAGCTTCATGTACCTATTGTACATATAGAAGCGGGGCTACGTAGTTTTAACAAGAAAATGCCAGAAGAAGTAAACCGCATACTAACAGATCATATTTCTACATTACTTCTATGTCCAACTGATACAGCAATACAAAATTTAACAAACGAACATATATCGGAAGGCGTTTATAATGTAGGAGACGTAATGTATGATGCAGTATTGTATAATAAAGAATTAGCAGCTTCATCAACGACTATTTTAGAACGTGAAAAACTAACTGCAAAAGATTATTTATTAATCACGATCCATCGTGCAGAAAATACGGATGATGTAGATCGTATGAAATCTATATTAGATGCATTTAGTCAAATCCCAGATAAAAAGGTATGGCCAATTCATCCACGTACGAAGCATAAGTTAGAGGATTATGGATTTAAATTAGACCAAATTCCAAACTTACATGTAATCGAACCAGTTGGTTACTTAGATATGCTTTCGTTAGAAACTAATGCGAAAAAAATCGTTACAGATTCTGGTGGCGTTCAAAAAGAAGCATATTTCGCAGAAGTCCCATGTATAACAGTTCGTGATCAAACTGAATGGGTAGAAACATTAATAGAGGATGCAAATATTCTAACTGGTACAGATACGGACAAAATAGTAGCTGCAGTAAACAAAAAAGTAACACCATCTTATACACCTGTATTTGGAGATGGAAAAACTTCCGAAAAAGTGTTAGCGTTACTGAAGGAATATTTAGCTTAATATTTGGATTCTTGGTAAGTTAGTCAATTTATAATTTCCTGTTTCAATAAGTCGAGTTTATTGATTGGAGTGCAAGGTGGCGACTCCAGCGGGAACAGCACGAGCTGAAAGCCCCGTAGGAAAGACATTGGTCGTACTTTGATTGGCCAAGGAGTAACCGCAGGAGCATATGTTTTCGTAGAGACGAGGAGATTGAAGCCGTGCCCGCGGAAAGCGTCCACCTGAAAAATTGCATTTATGAAATTGATTCAAATTAAGAAAAATCTAGCAGATGCCACAGATTTCTATACAAATCTGGGCGTTATTGATGAATATAAAGTAGGTGTGAGCATTGTTAATTTTTAGCATATGGCTCTTTACTGTGGTGGCTTCCACATACCTTTTTAAAAAGGTCTCTGGAAGCCTTTCTCTTGTAAAGCCAAATATGATTACAATAATATATTATTATTCTTTCCTTATCTCCAGTTATATTGGCGGATTATTGATAGCATTAGGGATTGATGATTATTATATGATTAAACGAATGGACCATGAGGAGTATCGAATCATTGGATTTATTTTGTTGACGTTATTAATGATTTTATTCCCACTAACGCAATTGGTTGTAGGAAGAATATTAGGTTTTAATTCGGAAATAGAGTTTGACCGCTACCTACACGAACCCGTTCGTACAAGTGTAGATAAGAATAGACGCTTGTTTAGATTAGCCTTTGGTGCACTTACTGCTATATCTGTGCTAGCAGTAGCTTATACAATGCTGAAGACCTCTACTGTACCTTTATTTGAATTGTTAAAAGGAAACACATCTGAACTGGCGAAGATGCGTATTGATGCGTCACGAGGAATTAGTGGAATTGATGTATATATACGAAATATATTTGCAATCGCCTTAACTCCGGTTCTTTCAATAATTGCTTTTATATATACAACACAATCTAGAGCATTATATTGGAAGATCGTATTCTTTTTGTTGTTTATGTCATCTTTAGTAATAACTACATACGATTTGGCAAAATCACCCGTTTTCTTTTATGTCATCATGTTGTTGTTAGCAGGTGTATTCACACAAACACTAAAGTTAAATTGGAAGAAAATCAGTGCCTTTGTTATTTCAGGGACAGTATTATTAGTAATCATGTATGTAGCTATCCAAGGAGTAACAGAAGTTGAGAGCTTTTTGTCCTATAATTCTGGTCCAATTGGAAGAATTATTCTAGCGCAAATATCTCCTTTCTTTTTACATTTAGATACGTACTCACATTCTATCGCTTTACTGGAGATGAAAGGATTACCTTCGTTTATCGCTGGTATATTCGATATTGAACAGGTGCGTACAGCAAGAATGGTCATGGAAAATGTGTTCCCTGAAAATGTAGATAAAGGGACAGGCGGCGTATTGAATACGATTTTCATTGGAGAAGCTTTTGGATCATTTGGATATGTTGGAGTTATAGTTTGTATTATTTATGTAGCTGCAGTTGTCCAGCTGTTATATATCGCTTTCTTAAGACTACCAAAAACTCCAGTCGTTATTGCTTTAACAGTTTACTTTACCATTAATATCCCAAGAACACTTGTTGGTGGAGCAGCAGACTTTTTCTTCAATCCAATTTGGATAATGATGACAGTCGTTCTTGCCGGATTATTTATATTAGAGCAGTATTTTCACGTTATTTGGACATTCCTTATGAGTAAGGTGAAGAGGAAAAAGGTGAAAGCATGAAAAATATTCTTATATATTATCCATTTACGATAGCAACGAATCCCAAAAGTGGATCTGCTATTCGTCCTGTAGAAATGATAAAAGCATTTGAAGCTTATGCGCAAAAGCATGGTGTTGAATTAGTCGTTATTTCTGGTAGTACAAATGAACGTCGTCTACTTTGGAATAAATTCTTACAGGATAAAAAACTAGAACACACATTGTTTTGTTATTCAGAAAATCAAACGATTCCATTATGGCTTACGGATGCTGGACATATTCCGAAAGATTGGAAAATAGATAAACAAGTATTTCAGATGCTTAAGAAACATGAAGTACCGACTGGAGTATTTTACAGAGATGTATACTGGAAGTTTGATGAATTATATTCTTTAAGAGGTATAAAAAAATTCATCATGCAATCTATTTATAAAATGGAAGAAAAATTTTACGGGAAATACGTTCATACTGTTTTCTTACCTAGTGATGCTATGGGGAAATACGTGAATATAAATGCTTCCAAAATGGCTCTTCCACCAGGTGGACGTTTTGCAGATATTAAAACTAATTCAGACAACATTAAAAAGCCGTTCAAAGGTATCTATGTAGGTGGTATTAATAATGATGATTATGGACTGCCTACTCTGGTAGATGCTTATGCTTTGTTAAACAAAGACGATGTTTTAGGAAATTTAGTGATTGTTTGTCGCGAAGATGAATATAACGACTTAACTAGTTTAGAAAAGGAAAAGCTAAACAAATCGTATATTGAAGTGAAACATGTCAGCGGGACAGAACTACAAAAACTATACGAAGAAGTAGATTTTGCATTTATTCCTCGAAAACGTTCTGTTTACAATGACTTTGCAGTGCCAATTAAGCTTGTTGAATATTTAACAGCAGGCCTACCAATCATTGCTACCAATTGTTCTGCACAAGAGGACTTCATAGGATCAGGACCTTACGGGATTCTAACAGGTGATGATGCAGGGAGTCTTGTAGAAGGAATGCAAGCGATACAACCAAAGTTTGCTGAATACAAACAAAATATACAGCAAACTTTCTTACAAAAGCATGCATGGAATGAACGTGCCGAACAAGCGGCGCATGCACTAATAGGAGGTAACCAATGAAAATTGCGTTATTAGCACCAAGCAGATCGATTCATACACAAAAATGGGCGTTATTCTACCAATCTCAAGGAATCGATGTGAAAGTGTACACGTTTAAAGATCATTATTCAGAGGACAACGCAAAGCTGGTTCCGACTATTGTATTGCCAAAGTCATTACCTGGCAAAGCTTCTTATTTAGCGGCAGCTCCAGCATTGAAAAAAATGTTGAAAGAATGGCAACCAGATGTGCTTCATTCGCATTTTGTTTCTAGCTACGGTTTGTTAGGTGCGATGGTCAATTATAAAAAGTATTTTGTTTCAGTATGGGGAAAAGATATTTTTGATTTCCCTAAAAAGAGTAAACTTAATAAAAAATTGATAGAGTTCACGTTAAGTAAAGCTACCGCTATTTTCTCTACAAGTCATGTGATGGCTAAAGAAACAAATTTATATACGAATCGTTTTGTAGAAGTAACTCCTTTTGGTGTAGATATTAATATTTTTTATCCGGAAGCAGCTAAAGAACAAACAAGTGACAAAATTATTATTGGAACTGTAAAAGCGTTAGAAGATAAATACGGGATAGCTGATTTAGTGAAGGGCTTTGCATTATTCTATAAAGAATTTCCAAACTCTGAACTCCTTATTACAGGTGATGGCCCACAAAGAGCAGAATATGAGCAACTAACTAAGGATTTAGGTATTGATGCAGTTACAACCTTTACTGGAAAAGTACCGAATACTGAGGTCCCTAATGTTATCCGTAAGATGTCTATTTTCGCGGTCCCATCTACAGAAAATAGTGAAAGCTTTGGAGTGGCAGCAGTAGAAGGAATGGCCTGTGGTGTTCCGGTAGTCGTATCTAATGTAGGCGGTCTTCCAGAAGTAGTGGTAGACGGTGTAACTGGCATTGTAACGGATAAAGAAAGTCCGGAACAATTAGCAAGCGCATTCAAAAAACTTGCTAAAAATAGTGACTTAAGAGAGGCTATGGGACAAGCTGGAGTATCACATGTAGCAGAGCACTATAGTTGGGTTGATAACGCACATTACATGTTAGAGTTATATAAAAAGTATCTATAATCGTTAGAAAGAGAAAGGTGATTGGATATGATTAAGAAGGCTGTTATTCCTGCGGCAGGGTTTGGGACTCGTTTTCTACCTGCAACGAAAGCATTACCTAAAGAAATGCTGCCAATTGTAGATAAACCAAACTTACAATACATTATTGAAGAGGCAATTGCTTCTGGCATAGAAGATATTATTATTGTAACTGGGCGCAATAAAAAATCGATGGAAGATCATTTCGATAAATCCATCGAATTAGAACTACTATTAAAGAAAACTGGAAAAACTGAGTTGTTAGAAACAGTGGAGAACATTTCTAATCTGGTGGACATACATTATATGCGTCAGAAGGAGCCTCTTGGTTTAGGTCATGCAATTCTTTGTACGAAAAAATTTATTGGCAACGAACCTTTTGCTGTTTTGTTACCCGATGATATTATAGACGCAGAAGTACCTGCATTAAAACAAATGATTAATATGTATGAGTCAACTCAAAGTAGTATTTTAGGTGTCAATGAAGTACCGACCGAAGATGTAAATAAATACGGTATAGTTGACTATAGCGAAGTAGATAATAATTTATATACAGTAAAAAGATTAGTGGAAAAGCCTGCTATTCAGGACGCACCATCCAACCAAGCAATTGTTGGTCGTTATATTTTGACACCTGGTATATTTGAAGAACTGGAAAAAGTGCAACCAGATGCAAAAGGAGAAATCCAATTAACGGATGCCATTGATTCCTTGTTGGCTAAAGAATCTATCTACTCTTATATGTTTGAAGGTAAACGTTACGATGTAGGTGATAAATTAGGTTTTTTACAAGCGACCTTTGACTTTGCATTAAAACGTGACGATTTAAAAGAGCCATTAATAGCCTATTTAAAGAATAAATTGAAAGATTAAAACGGTGATTTAAATGCGTATTGTATATTTGTGTCAACATTTCCCACCTGAAACGGGTGCCCCGCAAATTCGGGTATATGAGGTAAGTAAGGAACTTTTAGCTCAAGGCCATGATATTCAAGTGGTTACGGCTTTTCCTCATCATCCACACGGAATTATTCCGGAGGAGTATAAAGGGAAAAAATATGAATTTGAAAAGTGGGATGGAATTCCTGTCCATCGTACTTGGATATATCCTTCCAAAAAAGGGACTTTTTATAAACGTTTAGTTTCGTATTTTTCATTTACATTCAGTTCATTTTATGGATTATTGAAATCTGGAAAAGTAGATGTTATTATAGTTAACTCACCACCAATATTTTTAGGACTAACGGGCTTGATAAGTGCGAAACTAAAAGGAGCAAAGTTTGTCTTTAACGTTGCTGATGTTTGGCCAGAGTCCGCAGTGAAATTAGGACTTGTAAAAAATAAGTTTTTCATAAAGCTTGCAGAAATTCTAGAGTCATTTTTATATAAACATTCATGGAAAATAGCTACTGCAACAGACGGTATTCGTTCATATATCATTAACCACTCCCAGCCAGAAGATAAAGTGTTTGTACTTCCCAATGGAGTAAATACGAATTTCTTCCAACCACGAGAAAAAGATGCTGAATATGTAGAAAAGTTTAATCTACAAAACAAGTTTGTCTTTTCTTATGGTGGTAATCTAGGATATGCGCAAGGTCTAGAGTATATTTTGCATGCAGCAAAGAATATGCAAGAAATGGTACCAAATGCCTTTTTCTTAATTGCTGGGGCAGGTCCCGAGGAAGAAAAGCTACATCAATTAGCGGAAGAATTAGGCCTTACCAACATTTCTTTTTTAGGTCATTTACCTTTGATAGAAATGCCTAAATTATTTTCTGTTACGGATGTAAGTATTGTCCCATTGCGAGATATACAGTTATTTGAAGGAGCACGTCCATCTAAAATTTTCCCTGCGGCTTCATCAGGAGTTCCTGTATTATATTGCGGTAAAGGGGAAAGTGCCGAAATCGTGACAAAAAATAATATTGGACTTGTTGCTAAGCCAGAAAATGTCGATTCTATAGTAGAAACAATGTTTTCATTTGTAGAAATGGACGAGACAGTTCGTTCAGAAATGAAAGAATGTGGTCGGAAATTGGCATTGAATGAATACAGTTGGGTATCCATTGTCAAAGACCTGTTGTCTAACCTTACGAAGAAGTAAGTGTATTTTCGATATACATTTGACAAAAATTTTTGTATAATTGGTTAGATTATATTTTAACAGTAAAGTAGGGAAGAATTATGGCTACTTCACGTCACACAAAACGAAAAAAGAAGACGAGAAGAAAAATTTTATATACAGTTCTAGTTATTTCGATGCTTTTATTGTCTGGTGTGATAGTTTTTGCTACTAACCTATCTTTACAGACAAAAAACGCTACAGCAAATATGTATGAACCACTTGAACGAGATAAAGTAGAGGAAACAAAAAGTAAGTTTGAAAGTGCGATAGCGGAAGATTCAGCTTTCACATTTTTACTTGCTGGTATCGAAAACCAAGAAGGCGCTACTTACGGTAGATCTGACGTTATTATTGTAGCGACCATCAATCCTAAAACAGAAAAAATCTCAATGGTTAGTATACCCCGAGATTCAAAAGTATATATACCTGATCTAGGGTATGAAGACAAAATAAATCACTCTTACGCAAACGGTGGTATTAACTACACGATCAATGCTGTAGAAGAATTATTAGATTTAAAAATAGACTATTACGTTTCTACTGACTTCCAAGGATTCGAGGATATTGTTGATACGGTTGGCGGTATTGAAGTAGATGTACCATTTACATTTAAAGCTCAGTTAACTGACAGTTTAAAATGGAAGACGTTCACTGAAGGAACAATGGATCTAAATGGAAACGAAGCGCTTGCTTATGTACGTATGCGTAAAACTGATCCTCAAGGGGATATGGGGCGTAACTTACGTCAAAAAGATGTGATTCAAGAAATCATCAATAAAGGCACAAGCCTAAGTAATATTACCAAAATCGATGATATGATTGCTGATGTCGGAAATAATGTGAAAACAAATATACCTACCTCTCAATATTTAGGACTGATAAAAATGTATCAGAACTTAAAATCTTCTCCAATTGAACAGCTACAAATCTCTGGAGATGATGCAACAATTAGAGGGATCTATTACTTCATACCTGAAGAGGAATCTATTGAAGAAATTCAACAGCAACTGAAGTTGAATCTAGATGACTTTGGACAAAATGCTCAAAGTGACCTAAATAAAACGAAGAATGTAAATAATTTAACATTGGGAGAGTAAGATGAGCGTCCTACGGGGCGTTTCGTCTTACTCTTTTTTTTGTATGTACCATGACAGCTGATTTTCGTTTCAGGTGGACACTTTCCGCGAGTGTTGCCTTCGCCTAGTAGGTAGTTACTGTTCAAAAATTAATATCAAGCTATTATGGAAAACACGATGAGTTTGCAAGATCATCTAGCGATACTATCCAATTTAGTCGGTATATTGAGTAGAAAACAAATTCTAGTAATTCCATTTTAAACATTTAGGCTGTGAATTAGCAAAGTTATTTGATAAATTTATCCTTTCCGCAAGTAAAAGATAATAGTCCGCAAGTAAATATAGGCTTAGAGCAAGTAAATCCTTTACGACAGCAAGTAAGCCACGGATGGGAGTGAGTAAACAATAAGTGAGAGCAAGTAAAGATAAATTAAGATCAAAATTATTCATTAAATATCAGGATATGTACCTAATCCGAATAGGGCTGATTTTCGCCAGCGTTGCCTCAGCCTCCTCACTCGGAAAACATAAGCCTCTACGATTACTCGTCGCAAAGACATTACCCAAACAGTTTGACCAATGTCTTCGCCTAACGCTGTTCCCGCTGGAGTCGCCACCTTTCACTACAATCAATTTAGTACATAAATTAGTATCAAGCCCATTATGAAAACACGATGAGTTTGAAAGATTATCTAAAGATACTATCCAATTCAGTCGATCTATTGAGTAGAAAACAACTTTTAGTAATTCGATTTTACACACTTAGGCTGTGAATTAGCAAAGTGATTTGGTAAAGTTATCCTTTCCGCAAGTAATTGATAATAGTCCGCAAGTAAATATAGGCTTAGAGCAAGTAAATCCTTTACGATAGCAAGTAACTCAAAGACGGGAGTGAGTAAACAATAAGTGAGAGCAAGTAAAGACAAATTAAGATCAAACCATTCAATAAGTATAAGGATATGTATGTTAAATAAATAACCGAAATAGCGCACGAAATTATATATTCGTGCGCTTATTCTATAAATTGGAAAGTATCTTTTACAAGCTATCCGAAAACGCACTTACCTGTTTCTAAGAGTTGTAGGGGGGCAAGACAGACTAACACTATAAGATTAACGAAAAAAGTGATATTGGTTTGTGGGAAGTCACAAACAATATCACTAAAAAATCATTTGGTAATAATATAGCAAAACATCAGTCCAAAGCCCTTAGATTTATTCTATTGATTAGCCAAGGCACGTTTCACAAATTAGACAGTATAATTTAGAATCTTACAATTTTCCCCATAACAACAAAATTCTCTTATTACAATTTAATTACAAGAATACTCGAAAATTGTAACCTTATTGTTATACAAATGGGTATTTTTAGCTTATGCCATAAAATTATGATATATGTTAAATTTATAATACATAGGTTTTAATTACATTCGTTGGATTGTTTTATGAAATTCTGTGTTTTAAAATGGAAGAAATAAACGTTCTAGGAGGAACAAATGAAAAAAGTAATCGCATCATCAGTTTTAGCAACTTCTGTCCTTTTGCCGCTTAACCTTCTTGCTAGTGAAGCACCATCCGTATATGCAGCCTCAACTTCTGCAATATTAGACGACATTCAACAATTGGTTGGTAACAAAGCGCTGCTTACTGAAAATAATGTCAACGTCAGAGAGGGTGCTGGTACAGAATTCGATAAAATAACATCTGTACAAGCCGGTCAAATGGTATCTGTACTTGCCAATGAGAAAAATAGTAAAGGAGAAGTATGGTACAAAGTCTCCTTGAATTCGACGGAAGGTTGGATTATTAGTGATTTTTTAACAGCAGCTACTGCAGCAGTTAAAGCGTCTACGACTAAATCTGGAGATTCATATGTAGGTACAACGCAAAAAATAGGAACTAGTGCTTCTAAAATGAGAAGTGGAGCAACAACTGCATATAAAGTAGTAGCTACTATTCCAGTTGGCACTTCACTTAAAATACTAGGGGCATTTACAAATACCTCTAACGAAATATGGTTCAACGTTGAATACAAAGGAAAAAAAGGCTGGGTATCTTCTGACTTATTCGTATTGAACGGTACTGCTGGTGAAACAGCAACATCGATGAAAGTAATCAATCAAACAACAATTCATAAAGGCGCTACAAAAAACTACACAGTTGTTTCTACAGCAAAAGTGGGTACGACATTAGTAGTTCATCAAGAATTTACAAATGGTTACAATGAAAAATGGGTTCAAGTTACATATGCCACTGGGAAAAAAGGCTGGATTCTTGCAACTGCTTTTGAAGATAACTCCATTGCCAATAAAGTTGTAAGTAAAACCTCGACAGTTCATTCTGGAGCTACTAAAAACTATAAAACTGTGGCAACGATTCAAATGGGAGTAAAACTAGCAATCCATCAAGAGTTTACAAACGCTTCAAAAGAAAAATGGTATCAAGTAACTTATGCTGTTGGGAAAAAAGGCTGGATTCCCGCTTCCGCATTTGAAAGTGTTTCTACTGTACCCGAAAATCCATCGACTGAAACGCCAAAACCAGAAGAAAATATCGTTGTAGAGGAAACAAATTTGAAGGTTTCCGTTTCCGTAGCAAATATGCGTTCAGGTCCTGGAATCACTTATGATGTTGTAACTCAATCGAAGTTAAATGATCAATTCGTTTCAGTACAATATGCAACAGATAGTAAGAATGAAAAATGGTATAAAGTAACTTCGACTAATGGAGATGCATGGTTACATCAATCAGTTGTTTCAGTAGTAGACAAAGTCGACGAGACTCCAGTAGTCACTCCAGGTAATGGGGAAACAGGGACGATACTACGTGCTAATGCATTACTGTATGCAAATAGCAACTATAACTCAGCGGTTTTAGTAGGCTTGCCAAAGAATACAAAATTCACTGTATTGAGCAAATTAGTTTCAACCGATGGGACAACTTGGTTAAACATCCAGGCAAGTGGAAAGCAAGGTTGGATTCCAGACTTCGAAGTAAATGCAAACCTCCCTATTAAATATGGGACAAAGACATCTACAGTATATAATGGAGCAAGTGCTAACGCGAAAAAAGTAGATACAATTTATTTAAGTTCACCGGTACGAGTATTACGTACACTTAACGGATGGGTAAATATCGAAACACCAACTGAAAAACGGGGCTGGATTCAAGCCTCTGTACTTACAGATGTTGCGCCGATTTCACCAGTTTCATTGACGAACGGTAGAACAGAAGTTAGAAATGGCCAAAATTATATGGTTTGGTCTAAACCAACCAAGTTCGACATTACTTATTCAATACCATCAACAAACGTGCTTCGTATTTATGGTAATCTCTCAAATATTAACGAGATTAAATCGAAGGTTACTGGTGTGAAGAGTATGAAAGTTGAGAAGGTTTCCGGTGGTACATCGGTATTATTAATCACTTTCGATCCTAATTACACATACACCATTCGTGATTATAATAACGAATTAACGATTAAAGTAGTTCCAAAAGGTTTAGCAGGTAAGAAAATAGTAATAGATGCTGGTCATGGTGCTAAGGATCCTGGAGCTGTAGGTAAAAATGGAACAAAGGAAAAAGACGTCAATCTTGCAACTGCTCAATTCCTTAAGGCTGAACTTGAAGCTGCGGGTGCAACAGTAACGCTAACACGTAATAGTGATGTTTTCTTGGAGTTGGTTGAGCGTACAAATATCTCAAATAGTTCTGATTATGATGCTTTTATTAGTATACATGCAGATTCATTTAGTTCTACTTCAAAAGGAACAACAACATATTATAATTCGACAGTTAACTTTAATGGACCAAAGAGTTTGGCACTTGCGAAGAGTATTCAAGCTGATTTAGTAAAAGCAGTTGGAACTTATAATCGTGGAGTTAAGCAACAAAACTTCTATGTAAATCGTATGAATAAAATTCCGTCTGTGCTAGTGGAACTGGCATTTATATCTAACCCGACGGAAGAAGCTCAATTGGCTTCTACTTCTTTCCGTAAAAAAGCGGCAGCTGGAATTCGTAAAGGATTAGAAAACTATTTCAATCAATAATGGAAGGAAGATAAACCAATGAAAAAGAAATTATTAGCAACGGTTGGTGCAGTCCTAGGACTAAGTTTGTTATTAACGATCAATGCGCCAACTTCAACAAAAGCAAATTCAAACTTACTATTAGCATCCGTTGAATGGGTACAAGCACAACTAAGCCCACTACAAACAAAAGTAACATCTTTAGAAAAACAACTTGCAGCACAAGATGCGACTATTAAACAATTACAAAAAGCTGTGGCAGAGGGTGGCAATGTTGTAGTAACACCGCCAACAACTGAACCCTCAACTGAAACACCAGCCGTAGTTTATACAACTACAAGCGCAAAAGTGCATAGTGGAGCAACGCGAAACTATAAAGTTCTATCAACAATTGCAGCAAACAAAGGACTAACTGTTATCGGCCAGCATAAAGGGGCAGATGGAGTATGGTATCGTGTAGAAGTTTCATCAACTGTAAAAGGTTGGATCTTCTCAAACGATGTTTCTACAACAAAACCAAGTGAGTTCATACCTTCAAAGGTTGTAACAAAACAAGCTACAAATGTTCGCAAAGGGGCAACTACTAACTATAAATCGCTTGAAACAGTAGCTAAAGGATCAACATTATCCTATTTAGGATCATTTAAAAATGCAAATGGGGAAACTTGGTATAATGTTCAAACTCCTAAGGGTACTAAAGGTTGGGTGCTAAGTACGCTGACTGAGGTGAAATAATTGAAGAAAAAAGTAATCGCCATCTTATCAGTAGCAGTGCTTAGCCTTGTTTCAACAAATAGCGCCTTGGCATATAAACAAGAGACTTATTCCAAACAGGTACAAGTTGAGGTACATAACGCCTCTACAACTTCTCTTAACCTATCAGGAGTTTACAAGCTCCAAAACTTAACGACAAATGAAATGTTTTATGCTTTACCAGATACACCAGTCACATTTTCTCAGGTAAATGGGGAAGTATCCATCTATCAAACAGGAGCAGCTATGTATTCAGCAAATGGATATGCTTTACATGCAATTACTGGAAATGAAAAAATAGTTGTATTCAATAAAAGCGTAGATGGTAAAAAAGGTGCTTCAGCTGATTATGAGACTGTTAAATCATACACAGCTTTCCAAGGGGCAAACTTCGTGGATGAATTTACGAATGCCAGTGGGGAAACATGGTACTCTATTACGGATGATCAAGGTGTTTCATCTTGGATTCCAGCTACCAGTGGAAGAGTCGCAAATGTACCCTCATTACCTATAGGAAAGGCATCAAATGGCAGTTCATATCGTGGTAGTTTTAATGTTGTTAAATCAGGTGCAACAGTTCAAATCGTTAATAGACTCGATTTGGAAAACTACTTAAAAGGTGTAATTCCGAATGAATCGCCAGCCTCATGGCATATTGAAGCGTTAAAAGCACAGACAGTTGCTGCAAGAAGCTATACATTAAGTAAAGCTGGTATTCTAAGCAGTACGACGAAGGACCAAATGTACAAAGGTTACTCATCAGAACATAAAAATACAAATGCTGCGGTAGAAGCTACTAATGGATTAGTAGTAAAAGCAAATGGCAAACTTGTTCAAGCCTATTTCTACTCGACAAGTGGTGGTAAAACCGCCAATATTGGTGAGGTATGGAATAGTACACAGGTTCCACATTTTGTATCTGTAGACGATTCTATTGAACAATCACCTTATAAAAACTGGACGGTTAGTATACCAGTGGCAAATATTTTAAAGAAGTTCGGGTTTGCATCAACTGATACTTTACTAGATATCAAGCTAACAAAAGGTGGATCCAATGGGGAAGTAACCGCAGTAACTGCAATTACTTCATCTGGAGAGAAAACCATTTCTGGCAATGAATCTGTTATGAGAAACGTATTTTTAGACGCTAAAAATGCATCATTAAAATCAAGCTGGTTTGACATTTCCTTCACTAAACCAACAGGTGGAACGAACTTAGCTATCCAAGGTGCTAAAGGTTCTTCAGAGGTGACATCACTTAACGGAATGTCAGTTCAAACAGCTTCGGGAGTACTAACAGTTCCAAATGGTTCAGTGAATGTACAAACGAACGAAGGCATTATCTCAACAACAGGAGTAACAAGTACAGGGATCCAAACAGTAACAGTTAACGGAAAAGGCTATGGCCACCGAATCGGCATGAGTCAATATGGTGCAAAAGCACGTGCTGAAGCTGGCTGGACATACGATCGTATTCTGAAACATTATTACCAAGGAACAACAATCGAGAAGTTCTAATGCAAAAAGGCAACCGCATTTGTGGTTGCCTTTTTGTATTAGCTTTTTAGAGAATCGCTTAGATGCTAAAATTTTTCTAATTACTATCGTTAATTTCATCTGGACGTTTTACCATATAAACCTTGTTTATTTAGCTAATAATGATTTCAATTGTCTGTTTTTGAAAAGTAGACATAGTTTATTGTAGCGTAGGGCGGCGACTCCAGTGGGAACAGCGCGAGCTGAAGACCCTGGACTGAGCTAAGCGAAGGAAGCGGCTGAAGCCGTGCCCACGGAAAGCGTCTGCCTGGAGCGGAAATAAACTACTAAAAGCTCAATTATTAAATTGCTACGTTTAAATTAATGAAAAAGACAGCCCAGAATTTCATATCAATTCGGAGCTGCTACTTATCTATCAAGGTTTTATAAAGTTCTCAGTATAATATGGAATTGAGCCATAGACCCATTTTGCAAAGTAAACACCTACACCCAATTGTGTGTAAGCCGTGCTAATGATGTTTTTACGATGACCTAAGGAATTCATCAAAGCTTCATGAGCAAAATAGGGACTCGTATAGCCCATTGCAATATTCTCTCCAGCATTTCTATATTGTATGCTGCCGTTCGAAAGACGGTCAAATGGTGATTCACCCTTTAAATTATCATGGTTAAAATAATCATTTAAACCCATGTCTACACTATGACCTCGTGCAACATTAGCAACCTTCGAAGAGTTTTGAAGAACAGTCACTCCCTGCGCTTTACGTTCGGCATTCGTTAATTCGAATAAAAGGGTTTCATAGCTTGATTCTAAAGTCGTAGATTTTTTTGGATATAAATTAGGATTATTATCAATCATCTCGTGGTCAATTAAATAGATAGCAGAAATTTTATTATCATTATGCACATCTATGAAAAAGTTTGCTTCATATTTAGGTAGATCATAAGTAATAATTTCTATTGGATAAGTATTTCCCGTAGTTTCATAGTTTGTGCCCAGTTTATTTTCTAACTGTTCAATAGTATTAGTTACTGAAACCCCACTTACTTGATAACTTTTATCTTTCGTATAAATAGATGCTACTTTATTTTTTAAATAGCTTATTGCATAAAAGTCATTGTAATTATCGTGATAAACGGAAGTTGGCGCACCAAATTCATTTACAACAGCTACTTTTTGCGGATCTAGTTTTGCTATTGCAGTTGTTTTGTTATCTCCAATTGAAAGAGAAGTTGGAGTGGTTTTCACACAGTTTAACTGACTTAGTTTACTTTTAGATGGTGTCTGATACAAAATATCTTTATTGTCTAGAATAAATAACCCGCCACCAAGATGATAGTATGTCGACTTGTTGGCGTATACTCTGTAATTCTCACCAGGTTTTACAGCTCTAGAAGCCACAAATTTTCCATTGATATTTTTATAAACAGTCGTTGGTTTTTGTATCAAAACTCGGCCGATTTGCCCGGACTTTAGTTGTACTCCATCCCAGGAAACAATGGAAGGACAATCTGCTGCTTGAGAGATCGTTGGAACTGAGATTAAAGCGAAAAGTAATAATACTACAATAGATAGTTTTTTCATAGATTCATCTCCTCATAGTAAAAGTATAAATCAATTCACCGTAAATTCCAAAAACTCTTTTTCGACAATCTCAATTTTCGCTTGTCCATTAGTAATTTCTGCGATCCAGTTTATAAAGTCTGTTTCTTCATTTGCTTTTGTAAATACTAAGACTTCGACTTGATCTGCATAGATAATTTCTTTTAGGGGGTAGTCAGAATTACGTACTTCATTTTCCACTTTTCCTAGCCAAGTATAGTCGATAGAGACTTTCATGAGGTGATGCAGCTTACGTTCCACCACTTTTGCTACATCGATTCCTTCCGTAGTTGCTTTCCCGTATGCACGGATAAGTCCACCGCCACCGAGTTTGATACCTCCAAAATAACGAGTTACGACAACAACTGTATCCTGGAGTCCTTGTTTTTTGAGCACCTCAAGCATTGGGACTCCCGCAGTGCCACTTGGTTCGCCGTCATCGTTAGCCTTTTGTATATTGTCATGCTCCCCAATTATGTATGCAGAGCAGTTATGATTAGCACTTTTATGCTTTTCTTTAATATTATTAATAAATTTTTGTGCTTGTTCTTCAGTTTCAGCTCGATTCACGTATGTAATAAAACGTGATTTTTGAATAACGATCTCGCTTTCTCCGTAGCCTTGAATAGTATGGTAATCTTTTCTCATAGATATATTTCTCCTCCTGATTCTATTGAAACATAGTTGTAAAGTAATTTTAATTTATTTTTAGTCACTTAGTGCTATAATAGGACTTGTCATCATTAGTGAATGAAGACTCATTTGGGCACATAAAGGAGAAAAAACAGATGACGAATAAGCATAGTGAATTACAATCGTTAGATGTTATTTTCGATCGAATGGTCGAAGTGATGGATCATTCGAAAAAGGATATATTCATTATAAGCGAACAAAGTCGACAAAGCTTTGAAGAAATGAAAGTAGAGTTAGAAATTATTCGTGGAAATATCGAGACGGTTATTATTGAAGGGGACATGCTTGAAGCGAAATCGAAGCTTTCCAGAAACCGCTTAGCAGAAGTCTCTAAAAATTTTGACTCATACGATGAACCACAAGTTCGCCAAGCCTACGAAACTGCAAATGAAATTCAAATAAATCTTCTTATCAAACGTAGTGAAGAACGACAGCTAAGACTTCGAAGAGACGAATTAGAACGCAGGTTACAGGGCTTGTTAGAGATGATTGAACGTGCAGATCATCTAGTCAATCAAGTGAATATAGTCATGAATTACTTAACATCCGATTTGAAAAATGTAGGTGCAGCACTTGAAAATGCAAAAATTAAACAAGATTTCACCTTGAAAATTATCGAAGCACAAGAAGAAGAACGCAAAAGACTTTCAAGGGAAATTCACGATGGCCCCGCTCAAATGCTAGCGAATGTACTACTAAGAACAGATTTAATCAATCTTACATATCAGCAGCGTGGCGGAGACGAAGCGATGAAAGAAATTATTGACCTAAAAACAATGGTTCGTAATGCCCTATCAGAAGTACGTCGTATCATTTACGACCTACGACCAATGGCATTAGACGATTTAGGATTAATACCAACGCTTCGAAAGTATATAACAACAATCGAAGAATACAATCCAAAAGGAAAGATTGATTTCCAAACTTTTGGAGAAGAGAAACGACTAGAAACCAATTTTGAAGTAGCCATTTTCCGCATAGTCCAAGAGTGTTTAACAAATGGAACTAAACATGGAAAATTTACAGAAGCAACGGTGAAAGTAGAATGGTTGAAACAAAAAATAAATATTATCGTCAAAGATAATGGGGCTGGATTTGATCCGGAGGTTGCTAAAGAAAAATCCTTTGGTTTAATCGGTATGAAAGAACGAGTGGATTTGTTAGAGGGAACGATGAAAATTATTTCATCTCCAGGCAAAGGTACTACGATATTGTTTAGCATTCCATTAAATGAGGAATAGTAAATACGGCGTTTTAATTATAGGAGGAAATGAACATGACAAAAATAATAATCATAGATGATCACCAACTATTTCGCGAGGGAGTAAAACGTATTTTAGATTTTGAAGACTCTTTCGAAGTAATAGCAGAGGGTGACGACGGCAATGACGTTCTTGGCCTTTATGATAAGCATCAACCAGACGTAGTACTAATGGACATCAATATGCCTACTAAAAATGGAGTAGAAGCAACAGGAGAATTACTAGAAAAATACCCAGAAGCTAAAGTAATCATCCTATCTATCCATGACGATGAGTCTTATGTATCACACGCGCTTAAAACAGGTGCACTTGGATACATGCTAAAAGAAATGGATGCCAATGCAATCGTCTCAGCCATCAAAGTAGTAGCAAAAGGCGGGTCATACTTACATCCAAAAGTAACACGTAACCTAGTTGCAGAATTCCGTCGCCTAAGCGAACGTGAAAACAAAGGGAACTTCCATCAAACAGAAATTCGTCGTCCATTCCATTTACTAACTAAACGTGAATGCGAAGTACTACAATTACTAACAGATGGCCAAAGCAACCGCACAATCGGAGAAACACTATTCATCTCCGAAAAAACCGTGAAAAATCACGTATCAAGCATACTTCAAAAAATGAACGTAAACGACCGTACTCAAGCCGTAGTAACCGGCATCAAAAACGGTTGGGTTGAAGTTCGATAACACACATAATAAATCCCACTCCAGCTTTTGGAGTGGGATTTTGCTTGAAGAAATAACACCCATAAAGAGCATCCCATAAAAGTTGCGCAAAACGAAGTGAATGTTGCGCAAACGCCCACCAATGTTGCGAGAACTCTCTCCGAAGTTGCGCAAACATCCTCGAACGTTGCGCATCCCATAAAAGTTGTGCAAAACGAAGTGAATGTTGCGCAAACGCCCACCAATGTTGCGAGAACTCACTCCGAAGTTGCGCAAGCGTCCTCGAACGTTGCGCATCCCATAAAAGTTGTGCAAAACGAAGTGAATGTTGCGCAAACGCCCACCAATGTTGCGAGAACCCACTCCGAAGTTGCGCAAACACGCTCAAACGTTGCGCATTCCAGAATCGTCACTCATCAATCCATCACTTCATTCGATTCTCTACAAAGTATCGACTTGGACCAGACCCCTGTGCTATCAAATCCATACTATTCAACATGCGCGACGCAGCATACTTAGAGTCTATCATACAAAATCTACGAAACTCTTTATTAGTAATTTTTTCGTCGATTATCCAAAAATAATCCCTTATCGCTGATATATGTGCGTACCGATCAGTTTTTCTGCATGCCATACATTTCCATGTAGTATGTACACGCCTCATCCCCAACACACCACAACTCGGACACTCAACCCCCGGCCGTATTTCACTCGGAGGAATCCGATAATGTTCGCAAAGTGGCGGATAGACATAAGCAGACCTATTCTCCAAAATCAACTTCTCAACAACCAGTAAATCAGCACTAGTAAAACTAACACTACCGGAACTATTGTACATCTGAGTCACTCTCTCAACCATGCTCTCTAACTTATAAATGGGATAATGGGTAGGCTTTTGCATAATGCGGTGGGACTTAGCAGTCATGATGACAGCACCAGTCACTTTCATTAGTGGATGGGTCTTACGTAGAAATTCTTTCATAAAGCGAACATGTCGCATCAATTGGAAATATGGATTAGAAATGGGGCATTCTACTCCATTTTCTTCTTTATAAAATTCATCAAGCTCTTCATTAAAATACAAGTGTCCACTTATGTTTTTCGACTCAAGTACGATGCAGCACCGGTCGGTTACAACAAGACAGTCGATTTGTACTTTCCAATCATCAAGCACCAAACAAACATCCGAAAAAACCCGAAACTCCCTTGGCAAACGCAACTCCTTCAGCCGAGCAACAAGTCGGTCCTCACCACGCACTCCAGCCTCCTGTTTTCGAATCTCTTCCCGAATAAAATCAGCCATACCAGATCCATCACGCAACCTGTTTAACAAAGCAAAATGTCCATTCAATACTTTACCTCCTTTCTACCTATATTTTACATTCCAATAGCGGAATATTCTACCTATTAATAAAAGGAACATATTAATTGAGTTTTCGTCCTAATTATGACAAAATAACCTTCAGCAGGAGGAGACATAAATGAAAATAATCCAAACAATTACACTCGCAGCCTTTGCGCTAACTTTGGCAGCTTGCAATAGCAATGATGAAACAGTCCAAAACCAAAACACCAATTCCGCAGGAGACATTGCTCCAACGAACACTCAAGCCACAACAGACCATGGTGCGGAAGACAAAAGTGAAACAAATGTAGGGTTCGAATTGTCAGGTGGAAATATTGAAGAAGCGACGAATGTACCAGATAAAGAAAAAGCGGCTATAATTGACTCCTTTACTGAATATATGGAATCATTCAATGAAGAAGATACTGAGCGCTATATGAACACAATTTCGAAAAATCCAGAAGGCTTCAACTACGATGCTGAAAAAGTGAAAGTCGAAGAAACCTTCCACGACTTCGATACGATTCGGACGGCTGAAAATATCACCATCATTAAATATGACAAATCACAAGCACAAGTATTCTCTAATATCCATACATCACTAGAGCAAATGGACACCGGCGCTAAGCTAGACCAAAATGGTCGCCAAGTAACTGTGTTCGTCAAAGAAAACAGTGAATGGCTAGTTTCCAGCGTTTACTATATAGGCGAATCAACTGAATAATCACACTTCCCCAAAACATATATGACAAATATCATGTTTTGGGCTTTTTTATCCTTTCATTTCTAACAAAACTTCAGTAAACTTAAAGTTAGGAGTGTGATTTATAAAATGAAGACAGCAATCGTAACCGACAGCACCGCATATATCCCGAAAGAAATTCGTGACCAACTGAATATTCATATGGTGCCGCTAAGCGTTGTCATCGGAAATGACACCTACCAAGAAGAAATAGACATTAACACCACAGAATTCTACGATAAAATCCGTCAGGGTGGAGCCCTACCAAAGACATCCCAGCCTGCACTTGGAAAGTTTATCGAAACATATGAACAGTTGGCAAAAGAATACGATGCGGTGATCTCCATCCATCTCTCAAGTGGTATCAGCGGAACACTTGCTGGAGCAGAACAAGCGGGAGAAATGGTAAACGACATCGACGTACGCACATTCGACACAGAAATTTCTTGCATGGTTCAAGGCTTCTACGTACTTAAAGCCGCTGAAATGGCCAGAGAAGGTGCTACACCTGACGCAATCATTGCAGAACTAGACAGCATGAAACAAACAATGAGAGCATACTTCATGGTCGACAATCTAGACCATCTCCATCGTGGAGGAAGACTAAACGGCTTCGAGCGCGTCATTGGATCTGTACTTCAAGTAAAACCGATTCTGCACTTCGAAAACAAAGTTATTGTTCCGTTCGAAAAAGTCCGAACGAGAAAAAAAGCGATGAAACGTATCTCGGACATGCTCCAGGCTGACTCAAACAAATTCAACATAAAAGCAACGATCATCCATGCTAACAACGAAAACGAAGCAATCGCATGGAAAAACGAACTCCAAGCAACAATGCCAAACGTAGAATTCACGATCAGCTATTTCGGTCCCGTAATTGGTACACATCTTGGGGAAGGGTCAATGGGTCTCGGTTGGTATAAAAATAACTAAACAGGAGAACGCCTATGAATGAACAATTGCAGCAATTTCTCACCGGTCGCATATGGCTTCGCGAACATACCCCATTTCCCCGCGAAGTCATCGACGCCCACATTAACTCCGGCTACATCCACCTAAAGCCCGGCATCATCACAAAAACAGAATCTGTCCTTTTTTGGCAATCAAAGAAGAGCGTCTGCAACAGATGCCACAACACAAACCATTCTTTTTTTCACTCATTCAACTGTGCACGCTGTAACAAAATTTGTACCTATTGCCGCCACTGTATCCGAATGGGACGGGTGAGTAGCTGCTCAGAATTACTCCAGTGGGCCAAGCAGCATGCTCGCGGCGCGAAAGCTCATGTGTTTACATGGAGCGGGGAACTTACCCCACTTCAGCAAAAGGCAAGTGAAGAACTACTTGCTAGTGTCGAACAAAACCAATCCCATCTACTAAACGCAATATGTGGAGCAGGAAAAACAGAGCTCCTATTTCCCGCCATTTATGCAAGTTTACAAGCAGGCAAAAGAGTTTGTGTTGCTGCTCCAAGAACGGATGTTATTTTAGAGTTATTCCCTCGCTTTCGGAAAGTCTTCCCAAATACAACAATTCATGCACTCTACGGAGGTGCACCAGACCAATCAGGTTTTGCTGAATTAGTGCTTGCCACTACCCATCAACTTTACCGATTTGAACATGCCTTCGACGTCGTATTTGTCGACGAGGCAGACGCCTTTCCCTATTATGCGGACGAAACACTCCAAGCAGCAGTTACTAAAGCGGCTAAACAACATGCAGCTATTCACTATGTAACAGCCACTCCTACCAAATCTTTAAAAACAACTAACCAATCCATTCTCACAAGAAGGTATCACGGCCACGACCTTCCAGTACCTAAATTCGATAGTCTCTGGGGTTACTCCAGACAATTGAAGACAGGTAAAATTCCACACAAACTACAAAAGTGGATAAATGAAAAAATAGAAACCAAAACACCTTTTCTAATCTTCCTACCTACTATCGAAATGCTTGAAGACTTCCCAAGAGAATTACCAAGAGTACACGCCGAACACCCAGATAGAAAGGAACTAGTTATGCAATTAAGAGAAAAGCAAATACCTGGTTTACTAACAACGACCATATTAGAACGTGGTGTAACGATTGAAAATGTACACGTAGCCGTAGTGGGAGCAGAGCAACCGATTTTCACTTCCAGCGCACTCATTCAAATAAGTGGGCGAGTAGGTAGGTCAGCGCAGTATCCAGGCGGAGACATCACTTTCTTTCACCATGGGATAAGTAGAGAAATGGATAAAGCTCAAGAAGCGATAGAAGGATGGAATCGTTCATGACTTGTTTAATTTGCGGTCCCCCTTATCGATCTATCCCAACGTGGTCTAAGCTCTTTTTAAACCAATTGGACTCTTCTACTTGCACTAGATGCTTCGAAAAGTTTGATATATCAGAGTCGACCATAGATTTTACCGATTTTCTAGGAACACCTTATGAAGGAGCAGTCGACTCAGTCTTTTGTTTATACACTTATAATGAACCCATGAAAGAATTTCTGCACCAATACAAATTCCTACAAGACATAGCATTAGCTAAAGTCTTTGCCGGGAGTCTGCAACAAGTATTTCAGAGAAAAGAAGGCATTGTCGTCCCCATTCCCATGCATCCAGAAAAATTAGTATTACGTACATTTGCTCAAGTTGACGAGCTGTTAAATGCAGCACAAGTTTCCTATCAACAATTACTCGTTAAAACAAAATCTGAAACACAAGGAAAGAAAACAAAAAAGGAACGCTTAATAACCACAAAATTGTTCGAATCAATGAGTAACATAGAAGAAACAAATTATATTTTATTCGACGATATTTATACAACTGGTGCTACCATTCATCAGGCTGCGAAGATTTTAAAGGACTCCGGGGCGAAAAGAGTGGATGCAATCACTTTAATAAAAGGCTAACTTGCCGATAAAAGATAAAAGAATATTATCTGGAGGTAACAACATGGGAGAACTAAAAAATTGTCCTTCATGCGGCGAGTTTTTTAACTATACAGGAATGAGAGAAGTATGTAACAACTGTGCAATGAACGAAGAAAAACTATACGAAATAGTATATCGCTTCCTCCGCAAGCGCGAAAACCGTGCAGCAACAGTCGAGCGAATTGTAGAAGCAACCGGCGTTGAGGAATCACTATTACACAAGTGGGTACGCAAAAACCGTCTGCAACCAGCAATGTTCCCAAATTTAGGTTATCCATGTGATAGCTGTGGAAAAATCACGAACCAAGGCAAACTTTGTAAAACATGTACGGAAGATTTAAAATCAGGACTCCGTCAATTTGATGCAGCAAAAGAATTCAGAGACAAAGTAGCAAACCAGGATCATGGAACTTACCATGCAGATACCAAAAGAAAATAAACTCTCACTTTGTGTGGGAGTTTTTACTTAGGTGAAAACTTTAATATAAAATAACTACCCCAAAAGCATACAAATTCAACACACAACGCATGAAGGCGCTAAAAGCTACCCAAGTTCCATCGAAATGCACACGAGTTTAACTCAATCAAAAACCTTTATCACTTAACCAAGCACTAGTTCCACCAAAAGACCCTTCAATTCCACTAACAGCTTTAATTCACAAGACCTATTCCTTATAAATCGTTCAAATTACTCTAAACACTTCATATTTAATGCCGAAATACTATATAGACACTAAGCAAGAAGAGGGGAGGATGAACTTAGATGAAAATAACAAACGTTGGTTTAAACCAAGTAAATCCATACAAACGCAATCAACAACAAGCTGAAAAAGCACAGCAGACAACTAAAACAACGGCGGATCAATTGGAAATTTCATCCGCTGCTAAAAGCATGCAAACGAAATCTCCAATTGAAGTAGAACAAGCTGAACGAGTTGCAGCCATCAAAGCAGATATCGATGCAGGAAAATACAAAGTAGATGCGAAAAAATTAGCATCGAACATCTTAAATTATTACCGCATCTAGTAAAAGGAGCTTACAATCATGTCCATCGATAACATTTTGCAATCTTTAACAAAACTAGATATGCTTCACAAAAGTTTGCTAGAGGTTGCATACAAAAAAACAGAAACTATCAAAATTGGTGACATGGACAGTCTAAACCAACTGCTCAAGGACGAGCAGGCGCATGTAGCGGGCATTTCACAACTAGAACAACAGCGTCAGTTAGAGGTAACGGATTACCTTCGAGCAAAAGGAATTGCTCCTACTGACAACCCTACTGTTGCACTTGTCATAGAAAATACCACCACAGACACAGAAAAAGCTCAACTAATAAAAGCACGCAATAATCTATTATTAACATTAGAAACATTAAAAAAACAAAATGATTTAAATCAACAGTTAACATATCAATCACTGCAATTTGTCAACATGACACTCGATATGTTGCGTCCAAAGCCAGACCAAATAAACTACTCACAAACTGAAGTAAAAGGTCCATCAAATGACAAAACCTACTTCAACTCACAAGTCTAAGGAGGCGAACCCATGCGCTCTACATTTATGGGATTAGAAACTAGTAAACGTGGTATGTTCACACAACAAACAGCTCTTTATACAGTTGGACATAATATTTCAAATGCGAACACTCTCGGGTATTCTCGTCAACGTGTTAATATGCAACCAACACTTCCATATCCAGGGATTGGATTAAATGCACCAAAAGTTCCTGGCTTTATCGGAACAGGTGTAGAGGCACATTCTATCCAACGAATTCGTGACCAATTTATCGATCGTCAATATAGACAAGAGACGAACGAACTTGGTTATTGGGAAACCAAATCAAAAGCAATTACACAAATGGAAGATATCATGGCAGAACCATCCGATTATGGTCTAAATGAATCATTAGATTTATTTTGGAAATCACTAGAAGAGTTGAGTACATCACCTGAAAATGCTGGTACACGAAGAGTGGTTACTGAGCGTGGAGTTACAGCAGCGGAATCATTCAATTATATTTATAAACAACTTGTAGAAGTACAAGGTAACTTAAAAAACGAAATTGATGTTACAACAAAAAATGTAAATTCTATTCTAAAACAAATCGCAGCACTGAATGAGAACATCGCTAAAGTCGAGCCAAATGGATATTTGCCAAATGACTTATATGATGCTCGTGATACCTTAGTTGATGAATTATCTCAGTACTTCCCTATAAAAATAGAATACGCCAAAAATGGGGGTAATTCACTTGCAATTGCAGAAGGCAACATGACGATAAGTATTAGAACAGGTAAACCAGTACCTAACGATACTATTAAAATTGTCGAAGGCAAAGAAGCATCGCAATTTGAACATAATCTTCCTGTAGGAGATACCAAAGATCCGTTCCAAGGATTTACGATTATCGGGGTTCCGGCAAATGGTGCAACGATTAATCATACGGAACTATTACCAAACCAAGGTAAAATGCTTTCCCTTATTAATTCATATGGGTATGGAGCCAATAAAGAAGGCGTATATCCAGAAATGCTTGCCCAACTTGATAAAATGGCGCAAGAATTTGCAAATGCATTTAATGCAGTACATAGGGCTGGGTATGGTCTACCACCAGATAACGAAACAGGTCTCGATTTCTTCGTAAATCCGAATGGTGGCGCAATTACTGCTGGAAACATTGCAGTAAATAAAGTCATAAAAGATGATCCTAGTAAACTGTCTGCTTCTACTGAACCTGATCAAGAAGGTAATGGAAAAAATGCCGTTTTACTCGCAGCAGTTAAAACAACTTCAATATTGGGATTAGGCAATGCAACTGTTCAATCCTTCTATCAATCTTTAATCGGAAAGCTAGGGGTAGATGGTGAGCAAGCTAATCGTCTTGCTGAAACTACAGCAGTTAAGCAACTTACAATCGCTAATAACCGAGCGTCAGTAAGTTCTGTATCACTGGATGAAGAAATGACGAACATGATCATATTTCAGCAGGCATACAATGCATCTGCTCGTATGATTACAGTAGTAGATGAAACTTTAGATAAAATTATAAATGGAATGGGCCGAGTAGGATTATAATAGGGGGTATACAATATGCGCGTAACGCAATCAATGCTATCGAGCAATATGCTTCGTAATTTATCAAGCAGTTACTCAAAGATGGGAGTGCTTCAAGAACAACTTAATACCGGTAAAAAGATATCTCGTCCATCACAGGACCCTGTAATTGCGATGAAGGGAATTGGATATAGATCCGATTTAAATAGAGTTGAACAGTTTGAACGTAACTTAGGTGAAGTAAACAACTGGCTAGACTCATCGGATGATGGACTAGACAATGTAGGGCAAGCGCTACAACGTGTTAGAGAGCTAATCATAGATGCAAAAAACGATACTAAAACACCGGAAGATCGCGACAAAATCGCAAAAGAAATTGAGCAAATTAAATTACAAATCCGTGATTTAGGAAATGCGAAAGTTGGAGATAAGTTTATATATTCTGGTACAAAAACGTTATCTCCTTTGTACGATCCGAATGGTATTCCTCCGCTCTATGATGCAAACGGATTTTTAAATGCAAACCATCCGGGAGTTACAGAAGATGTCAACATCGAGATTAATGCAGGTGTAGAAATAAATGTAAATACAAACGGAATCGGAATATTTAACGAAATTGATGATATGATGAACCAACTTCAGAATGCATTGGAAACCGAAAAAAACACTGGAGTAAAAGGTAATTATGATGCACTACTTGAATTAACAGATAAAAACATGGACACAGTACTTACAGCTCGATCAAATATAGGGGCTCGACAAAATCGTGTCGAGATGATGGAAAATCGTCTTTCTTCACAAAATTTAATCGTTACGAAACAAATGTCTGACAACGAAGATGTTGAATATGAAGAAGCTATTACAGACTTGATTACTCAGGAATCGATTCATCGTGCTGGATTGGCCGTCGGATCTCGAATTATCCAACCATCGCTAGTTGATTTTCTACGCTAAAAGTTCAGTATTAATGATTTATTATTATCAAAATTTAAGAAGGCGTTTGGATATAAATCCAAACGTCTTTCTTTAGAAGGTGACATTATTGGAAATCCCACAACTTCAAATTACTTCAACTCGCGGTGTTCTAGGTCTTCGAACTACACCAGGAATACAAGAAATAGAACAACCACGTGCAATCCTTACGCAACAACAACCTGCTGCCATTTTAGAAATCTCAACGACCAGTCCCGAGCTTTTACTTGATACGACAGAAGTACGTGCCGATTTAGATTTGAAAAGCGTTTTTAAAAGAACTGAGGAGTTTGCCGAACTTGGTTTTCAAGAAGGTATGGAAGGGATTGCACGCCGGGCGGAACAGGGAAGAGAACTGATGGATATTGGCAATGGAAAAAATGTTATCAAAGAACATGCCATTGAAAATGGAAGCCGCCATATGAAATCATTAGGCATCAAGTTTATTCCAAATCCATTAAAGCTACAAATGTCGATCCAACCAGGATCGCTCGATATTAACGTAGAGCCACAAAAGCCGATTAATGAGGTTAAAATTCAGAAACCGGTCTATCGGTACACTCCAAGTAAATTGACAGCTCAAATGGAACAATGGCCGTCCATTCAAATTGATGTTAAATGGTAGTATTAATCCGAAAGTAAAAAATAAAGGAGTGAATCTTATGCTAATCCAAACAAAGTTCTTTGGTGAAATAAAACTAAATTCAGAACAACTTTGGCGTTTTCCAAAGGGTGTCCCAGGTTTCGAAGACGAAAAAGAATTTGTTCTACTTCCAATTGAAGGGAACTCACTTTTACAAGTATTGCAATCAACTAAAAAAAGAGATATTGCACTAATTGTAGCAAATCCATATGTATTAGTGGATGAATATTCCTTTGATATCGATGAACCGACAATTGAATTACTTGATATTAAACAAGAGGACGATATTTTTGTTCTAGGAGTTTTGTCATTAAAAGATCCATTAGAAATGTCAACAATCAATTTACAAGCTCCTATAATATTTCATACAACAAAAAAAATAGCGAAGCAAATGATCATCAATGACAATAAATTTGCAGTACGTCACGTAATTGGTTCAAAACCAGTACCAAATAAAGAGGAGGCGTGACCGATGCTTGTTCTATCCCGAAAGATAAATGAAACAATCAAAATTGGGGATGACATCGAACTAAGAGTACTAGAAGTAAAAGGGGACTCTGTTCGTTTAGGAATTGATGCACCAAAGTCTATGGAAATTTTGCGAGGCGAACTAATTATTACTGTTTCCGAAACAAATACTGAATCAACTGAACTAAACCAAGACCTATTTAACAAACTCTCAAAATAATAGTAAACTTTTTTAAAAAATTAACTAAACATATATAAAGCAAATCCGATATTAATATTGTAAGCAGCAAGTAAGGAATACCGGCCGATTCCTGAAAGTTGTAAACAAAAAAATTCTAGTTCACATGGATGTGAACTAAACACACACTCAAGGAGGAAATTTATAATGAGAATTAATCACAACATTGCTGCACTTAACACGCACCGTCAACTTACAACTAACAACGGTTCAGCTTCAAAAAACATTGAAAAATTATCATCAGGTCTTCGCATCAACCGTGCGGGCGATGACGCTGCCGGTCTTGCAATTTCTGAAAAAATGCGTGGACAAATCCGTGGTCTTGATATGGCTGCTAAAAATGCGCAAGATGGTATCTCAATGATCCAAACTGCTGAAGGTGCATTGAACGAAACACATTCTATCCTACAACGTATGCGTGAACTTGCAGTTCAATCTTCAAACGACACAAATACAACTGCAGACCGTGAGGCAATGCAAGCGGAAGTAACTTCATTGACTGCTGAAATTGATCGTATTTCTGGAACAACTGAATTTAACACTAAAAAATTACTAGATGGTACTATTGGTAACGTTAATCTGCAAGTTGGCGCAAACTCTGGTCAATCTATGCAATTCACAATTTCAAACATGGGTTCAGGTTCTTTAGGTGTAGGTACTATTGATCTTGCTACAGATCATGCTACTTCTACTGCTGCGGTTGATACTATTAATGCAGCAATTGAGCAAGTATCTACAGAGCGTTCTTCACTTGGAGCTATTCAAAACCGTCTTGAGCACACTATTAACAACCTTGGTACTTCTTCTGAAAACTTAACAGCTGCGGAATCACGTATCCGTGACGTTGATATGGCAAAAGAAATGATGTCATTCACGAAGAACAACATCTTAACACAAGCTTCACAAGCGATGCTTGCACAAGCTAACCAACAGCCACAAGGCGTTCTTCAACTTCTACGTTAATCGTATAGATTAGTTCAAAAACACGTTTCGGGCAATCGAACGTGTTTTTGAATTTTTATTCAGATATAAGATTCTTGCTAAAAAAAGGATATTCCACAAGTTGATCCTTAACTTGTGGAATGTCCTTTTTTACATTTATATTTCTTGTAATGAATATATTTGCTCTCTCATCTTTTCGAAGAGTTCTACGGTTAAATCATAATACTCGGAATGTGTAGTCACTATATATTGATATTCTCGAACTAATTTTTCTGCCTTTTTAACGATATTGGTTTCTTTTTGAAGAGAAGAAATGTTGTCCGTGAATTGTTCATATTGAACGCGGAACATTGGAGCCATAAAGCTACTATAAAATGGATTGTGCGTTATACGCTCAAATTGTATATTTAGTTTGTTGTATTCATTCTCAATGGTTGAGAATTCTTCGCAAATCACTTTTTGTTGAATAATCTCCAATGTGCTTATTGTAGATTTTAACATTTTGTTCAGTTTTCGTTGGTTTGCTGTCAGACTTCTCAGTTGGGAATTTAAATAATCATGATTGTAGTTATTTTCTGACTCGAACCACTGCCGACAAACTACTTTTTTTATTAATTGTTGCTCCAATAATTCGGACAATGGCTTGTATACTGTTCCTTCAATAGCAGCTCCACCCCTGGTTGTATTAATAACATTAGTATGTTTACTTCGAGCGATGTACATTTCAAACTGTTTTCGCATATTTTGATAACCTTCTGTTGTTTTTCCTTCTTTTCCATGTACGTCTTTCACCACAATTGCATTTGCTAATGACTGTTCTTGTATTTCTTGTGATAAACTAGTGGAATCTATCCCTTCTGCATAGTACTTGTCCGACATATATGCAAGGTTTTGGCCGACTAAAATGATTTGACCAACTCCTAGTTTGCATAAAGTTTGAAACATGATTATGGAAATTGATGGTGCGTCATATATAAAGTCAATATTGGCTGTTCTATGTTTCAATAGCAGCGGGGCAATCGTATCTTGACTAGTAATCATATGAAGTAGCTTACCGGGATAATCTTCAAGTGTTTCGAAACCAACAGTACTTCCAAAAATTAATGGAATTGTGTTAAGCTTCTTATTCTTAATTTTTTGTATGACTTTATAGTTCATCTCATGCGGATCATATGTACAAGCTGCATCCGGATAGATTCCATGCTCGATTAATGCGTTAATGGCAGACCCGACGGAGAATAGATATGCTAAACCATTTTCCTTTATGTACCTTAAATTTTCAATTTCTTCATTTAACGAAGGGCCTGCTGCTACAATAATAACAGGTTTTCCGGCAAACATACTTTTATTAATATCATGAAGAATATTAGGTGTTTTTAGAACGCTTGAAAAGTTATTAATAGCATTGATTATCCACCTTTTTTGAAATGCAATATTTACCGATAGTGCATTGCTTCTTTGCTTGAGAGCATCAACAATTTTCTCGGTAAGCCTAACAATTTTGTCACCATAGACCTTTTCGTATATAGGTAATGTAATAATTTTAAGCTTCCCTTTTGACAGTTCGATAAGTTGTTGAACTACAAAAGCTATGTTTTCAGAATGATGTCCAGTGAAAGTAAGGGACAAGTTTTGCTCTCCAAAGTGATCAAATGTGATATGGGTTAAATACTCGAGTAGTACTTCCTCATTGGGCTCATAAATGGAAAATGTTGTACCAGGATGTGCCAAAATAAATGCTTGAATGTGATAACCAAGCCCAGCACCTATGAATAAAACATGATTAGCTTCTTCGACGTGAAATTGACTGATGAAACGTTCTGACTCATTTATGGGGTTATACTTGCTATGAACATATTGAACACTATCTTCTAGCATTAATTTCAAAGTAGGTACACCTGTCTTGGCTAACTCCACAACGACATTACCAGTTTTCTCCCGATTCTCTAATCGTAATAATCGATCCAGTAATTCACGGTTTTTTCTACGAAGAATTATGCGGTTATCAACTGAGATCATGGCGTTTTCCTTTGGAATCAATTGCCGTTGTAATAATAACTGCAAACGATTTGAAAGTTGGTTGTATCTCATATTTTAGGATGTCGGCAATAAGAACCGTATCATTATTTTCAATTGCTTCTTCGAACTGTTTGAATTCTTGTTGTAATGCAGCAGTCTTTGTTAGTACTTCATTCCAATTGGCGGGACGCATAATTGATTGATCAATAGTTTTAATCATAGAAAGCATCCAATCGATTCCTTCTAATAGCTCACCGAGGTCCCTCCAATTTGTTGCAGAAGGATTGTTGTAAAAGTTATCCGTAAGTAATGTCATATGCGAAATCGCACGTTTGGTGTACTCCTCGGAAGATAATAAAAGGTTGTTGATAAAATCCTTAGCAGTTATCGCGATGATTTCAATCATAGTAATCTCTCCAATATTTTTTTCGAGAAATATTTCGGGATCTTCTACTATATCTTCTCCATCTACAATTATGTGACTATAATAAAAGTTATCTTGAAGTAATTCATTCATATTTTCGATAATCTCTGCTATAGAGGGAGTTTGTGCAAATTCAATTGATTTTTCTTGCAATAGGATTTTCATTGATTGTTCCTCCAAAAGGTTTGTGTAGTGAATTGTTCTCTATATTATATCGTCATAAATCGACATAATTCAAATGAATAGAGTATTTTTCCGCGTTCACGCCATATCTTATTTGTATTATACTAGTAGCAGGAGGGATAAATATGAAGCTGTCCATAGCTGAAACAAGAACCGTTCCTACGGTTAAAGTAGAGTTTAATGGGAAAAAAATTATTTTTCATAGTAAGTATGACCCTTTAAACGAGGCAGAAGCTTGGTTAAAAAAAGGGTTGAGAGAGATTAATGAGATAGAGGCTATAATTGTTGTTGGGTTAGGAGCAGGCTATCATATTCAACAACTAGCTGAGACAATTCCAGGACAGAAAATTGTCGTCATAGAATTTAATGATTCGTATTTCTCATGGTTTCACAACAGCATTTTCCATAGGGACCTTTCTAGTTATAAAAATGTTGTGTTAAAGCGATTTAACGGGCTTTCAAGTTTGGAGAAGGAAACAATTTTTACATCCGTCAACTCTAGGAATTTACTCATTCATAAAAGTGGGTTAGATATCATACCAGATGAATACAAAGGTATTAAGGAAGCCTTGGAAGATCTTCAATTTCAACAAAACTCATTTCAACATCAAGTTGGAAATTTGAAGACAAATTTTGAAAAGAATAGCATGTTAGATGATCAAGGAATTGGGAATTTGAGCAGTAAATATGCAGGGAAGCCGATGATTTTGGTATCAGCTGGCCCATCACTCGATAAGCAACTGCCATTACTAAAAAAAATTCGCGATCAAAATGAATTTGTCATTGGAGCAGTTGGAACTGCTATAAAACCATTATTAAAGGCTAAAATTATACCTGATTTTTTTGCAATTATTGATCCAAATCCTGCGACCTTTACTCAAATGACTGAAATTGTATTACCAGAAACTCCATTGTTTTATCTTAGTACGGCTTATCATGAAACGATTCTATTGCATAAAGGACCCCGACGTATTGTTTACCAAGAAGGTTATGCTGCTGCAGAAAAACGGGCAATTGAAAAATACGAACCAGTAATTCAAACGGGCGGATCTGTCGCAACCGCCTTATTAGATATAATGGTCAGATTAGGCGGAAAGTCAGTTGCTTTAGTTGGGCAAGATTTGGCATTTACGGATGGTAAAAGTCATGCGAATGCGGCACATGCACAACAGAAAGTGAAAGAGGTACAAGGTGCAAAAAAAGTGATAAACTATTATCAAACTGCAGAAGTACATACAGCAAGAAATTTTACGATTTATCGAAAATGGTTTGAAAAGTATCAAGAAACACATACAGAGCTTGCCCTTTACAATTGTACGGAGGGCGGGGCATATATTCATCATTGGAAACATATCTCGTTACAAGAATACTATTTAAAATATTCAAGTGATAATTGAAAAAAGTCCCTGTCAATTAATCTGACAGGGACTTTCTTCTGCATACTCTTAGTAATAAGTGAATTGTGTAGTAGCAGTTGCACCATTATTGTTTAATATAATATCTACTACACCAGGTGTGCCGGCCGGCATTCTAATTTGTACTTTAATATTTGTGAAGAAAGTGAACGGAATAGTTTTACCGTCAACTGTTATAGTCATGTCTCTAGTAAAGTTAGTTCCGATTATATTAACGAGATAATTACCTTTTGCTGCACCTGAGACTTGTGATAAGGAAGTAATTGTTGGTTTCAAACCTTCGTATAGGAAAGAGTCTAGGAGAACGACTTCCTGTAGATCTGGGTTCACTACTTTTACTGAAACTAAGCCTGTTACAGTTGAAACTGGTGTTACCACTTTAATTTCAGTGTCGGAGATAGATAGAACTCTTGCTCCTTTATTATTGAAATAGACAGTCGCACTAGGCTGGAAGTTCTGTCCTGTAATTGTAATAGTTTCGTTACCAGTGATTGAACCTACATTACTAGATAGAGACGTAATGATTGGCGACGGAACCACTGCAGATGCAATATACGTAAATCCGTTTGTAAGCACAGCATCTTGCCCATCTTCGTTACGAACGAGTATATCAACAGCTCCAGCAACATCACTAACTGGGTATCGAACATTTAGTGCAGTTTTACTTCGATAAGCTGTAACTACTTCTTGGTTTCCAAAGAATACTTTTGTTGACGGAGCAAAGTTTTTCCCAGTAATTGAAATTAATTTTGTTTGTCCTGTCTGACCGGTGTTTTCTGATAGTGCATCGATCTCAGGTGCTGGTAGCGGTGGAGGTGTTACATACTCATACGCATCTACTAATTCAGCAGTTGAATTATCTGGATTGACTACTTTTACTGAAACTAATCCAGCTGTAGCTCCTGCAGGTACTGTTACTCGAATAGATAAAGATGATACATATGATGTAATGACTGCTTCTTGACTACCAAAATAAGCTTTAACATTACGATCGAAGTTCTTTCCGTTTAATAGGATAGAATTTCCACCATCAATTTTACCGGAAATCGCACTTAAACTGATTAGTTCAACAGCTGGGTTTGGTGGTGGTGCCAGGTATGTGTATCCATCCACAAGTTCTACACTTGTCAGGTCTGGGTTAACGACTTTAACCGTTACACTACCCTCTAGTATAGCAGCAGGAACAGTTGCACGCAGCGTACTATTTTTAACGAATGAAGTATTAGCTTCAACATTGTTTATATAGACTGTAGCACCATATAGAAAATCTGTTCCGTTAATAGCAATTGAATTTCCACCCTTTAGAGGACCTTCAGCCGGTGTCACAGATGTAATTGTTGGATAAGCATAGTAAAGAAAATTACCGGTTGCTGTTTGTCTATCCGGGTTTTCTACTTTGACAACTACTGAACCTTGACTGCCAGTTGGTGTTGTCACAACAATTTCCGTATCCTTCTCAGATATGATTGTTGCAAGTTTAGTGCCAAAATAAACTTTTACACCAGGTTGGAAATGTTGACCAGTAATCGTTACTGTTTCTCCACCTGTCGTAAGACCTTTATCTTCTATGATGCTTGTAATAATTGGTGCGTGATTTTTAATTTCAACAATTGGGTTTGTAGTGTTCAATGAATATGTAGAACCATCGCCAATTTCAAATGTTGAAGATGTTTGTGCTACAGCGTATTTACCAGCAGTAGCATCAGCTTTCGCACGTACTTGGTAAGTAAAAATTAGTTCATTTGTCTTCAATTCAGAGATGAACCATTCAATCTTGTTGCCTGTAACAGTTGGTTTAGGGATATGATGATCATAAGAACCTGGAACCAATTCGAATTCTGGTGAAATCGTATCAGTGATTGTTACGTTATAAGCACTTGCAAGACCAATTTCTTCAACAATTGCTTTGTAGACATCCGATAGTCCTACGGAACCTAGTACGAAATGGTGATGATCAAATGATGAAGCCATTTCTTTCAATAAATTGTTAGGTGCACTAGTATTAGGATTTTCATTTGGTCCCAATAAAGCGATTGAATAGAATGTGATACCAGCATCTTTAGCAGCTTTAGCGGCAGTAAGAGCGTCAGGTGCACTATTTGCAGCTCCATCTGTCATAATGACAATTGTCGGTTGTGCTGTAGCGCGTTTATTTGCTAGCATTGTTGTTGCTGTTCTAATCGCATCACTTGTGTTTGTTCCTCCACCTAGTTGAATTGTATCAACGTATGCTTTTGCAGCAGTTTTGTCAGTAGTTAATGGAAAAGAAGATGCACGATCACTATAGTCTACTATTCCGAGTTCATGCTTCGTTAAATCCATCAAGTCGATAAATTCTTTAGCTGCGTCTTTTGCAGCATTCAGTCTATTATCTGCTTGCATACTCCCAGACTTATCAATGATTAAAACCACATCATTAGGTTTTACAAAGGTAGAATCTTGTGGAGTACCTTTTACAGTAAGTGTTACGTCAGTTGTCTCCCCATTAACGAGGGTGTTGTTACTTACTGTTTTGTTAATTTTCATTAAATCGCCACTATTAACTGTTGCAGCTTCTGTTGAAAGTGGTATAGCTATGCCGATAATAAGGATAGCTATTAAAAAGAGTTTTAAACTTTTAAAAAACTTCATGTAATCCATTCCTTTCTAATCTATAATATTTCTATTCTAATATCGGCAAAATGGAAGTTTATTTTAGGTATTTTATATCATGAAGTGAAAATCAGTAATTTAGAACTAAAGTCTAAAATATAGGTACTTTAGCCGAATTAAAAAATACATCAATAGTAATAGGAGGGACCTAAATTGACTGTGAAAAAGGTATTAGTTACAGGTGCGGATGGTTTCATTGGGTCGCATTTAACTGAAGAACTTATCCGACAAGGGTACGATGTTCGTGCATTTGTTTATTATAATTCATTTAATTCATGGGGGTGGTTAGATCAATCTTTTCATGAGATTAATAAAAATCTTGACGTATTCTCTGGAGATATTCGTGATCCTTATGGTGTTAAAGAAGCTATGAAAGGCTGTACGCATGTCCTTAATCTCGCTGCTTTGATTGCCATTCCATATTCTTATCACTCACCAGATACCTATGTTGATACGAATATAAAAGGAACGTTAAATGTTGTGCAAGCAGCACGTGAGTTGAATGTCGAAAAAGTTGTCCATACATCTACAAGTGAAGTATATGGAACGGCTCAGTATGTTCCGATTGATGAAAATCATCCTCTTCAGGGACAATCTCCTTATTCCGCTTCTAAAATCGGAGCAGATCAGATGGCTTTATCCTTCTACAAATCATTCGATACACCGGTTTCAATTATTCGTCCATTTAATACATATGGTCCACGTCAATCAGCACGTGCGGTTATTCCGACAATTATTGGACAACTAGCAGCAGGAAACTCAAACATAAAACTTGGAGCAATTAGTCCTACTCGTGACTTTAACTTTGTGAGAGATACTGTAAATGGATTCATATCTGTTATGAATAGTGACAAATCGAACGGGGAAGTTATTAATATAGGGTCAAATTACGAAGTTTCTATTGGAGAAACAGCAGAAATGATTGCGGATATAATGAATGTAAGTCTGACGATTGAAACGGACGAGCAACGTATTCGTCCTGATAAAAGCGAAGTGGAGCGTTTGTGGGCAGATAATCAGAAAGCAAAAGACATCCTGGGGTGGAAACCTAACTACGGTGGAAAAGATGGTTTAAGAAGGGGATTAGAAGAGACTATTGAGTGGTTTACAAGTCCCAAAAATTTAGCATCATATAAAACGGATGTGTATAATATATGAATCGACAGTGGATTACATTTGCTACTGCCATAAAGGAACTATATCAAAAAGAATTTGTTCCACTTCATGAACCAAAATTTAATGAATTAGAATTGGATTATGTCACCGATTGCATTCAATCAGGATGGGTTTCATCAGTCGGAAAGTATGTCGATCGTTTTGAAAAGGAATTGGCTGAGTTTACTGGTGTAAAAAGAGCTGTTGCAGTAGTCAATGGCACAGCAGCCCTTCATATAGCATTGAAAGTAGCAGGAGTACAAGCGAACGAAGAGGTATTCATGCCTTCACTGACTTTTATCGCAACAGCAAATGCAACATCGTACTTACAAGCAATACCACATTTTGTCGATGTTAGCGAAGAAACGCTAGGACTAGATCCGTTCATATTGGAAGAGCATATTAAAAATATCGGTGAGATGAAGAATGGACAATTAATGAATAAGCAAACAGGTAGAGTAATTCGTGCAGTTGTACCTATGCATACATTTGGTCATTCAGTCGATATTGATCCGTTAATTGAACTTTGTGAACGCTATAACTTGGTACTTGTAGAAGATGCGGCTGAATCACTTGGTTCATATTATAAAGGAAAACATACTGGTGGATTTGGTCGTATTAGTGCATTGAGCTTTAATGGCAATAAGATCATTACTACAGGTGGAGGTGGCGCCATTTTAACAAATGACGACAAGCTCGCTGACTACGCCAAACATATAACCACAACTGCTAAAGTTCCGCATCGTTGGGAGTATGAGCATGATGAGGTTGGTTTCAATTATAGAATGCCAAACATTAATGCAGCGCTTGGTTGTGCACAGTTGCAAAAAGTGCCAACTTTTATCGAACAAAAGAGACAGCTTACTCAGGTTTATGAGAAGCTAGTTAAGTGTATAGATGGAGTAACTTTATTTAAAGAACCAACTAATACAAAAGGAAACTATTGGTTGCAATCTTTGATATTAGAACAACATTTTAATCGCGATGATGTCTTGGAGTTTTTGAATGAACATGGTGTAATGTCCCGACCGATTTGGACACCGATGGATGAGTTAAGTCCATACAAACATATGCCAAAAGCTGACTTGAATATAACAAAACAATTAAAAAATACGTTAATTAACATTCCAAGTACACCGTTGAAAGTGAAGTGAGATCTTTGCGACGAAAAATATGTGTTGTCACTGGCACAAGAGCTGAATATGGACTGCTTTACTGGCTTATGAAGGAAATTCAACAGGATGAAGCACTAGAACTACAAATAATTGCAACGGGAATGCATCTATCACCAGAATTTGGCCTGACTTTTAAACAGATTGAGCAAGATGGATTTATGCTAGATGAAAAAGTTGAAGTACTGTTATCGTCTGATACTACAGTAGGAGTAGCCAAGTCGATAGGGCTTGCAACAATTGGTTTTGCAGATGCATTTGAACGACTAAAACCAGACTTACTAATTATTCTTGGAGATCGATTTGAGATGTTGGCTGTTGCCCAAACAGCACTTATTATGCAGTTGCCAATTGTTCATTTGCACGGAGGCGAATTGACCTTTGGAGCATATGATGATTCCATCCGTCATTCGATTACTAAAATGGCAAGCTGGCATTTTGTAAGTACGGAATCGCATCGTAAGCGAGTTATCCAATTAGGGGAACATCCCAAACGTGTATGGAATTTAGGAGCTCTTGGTATCGAGAATATTTTAAAAATACCATTGCTCTCTAAAGCTGAATTATGTACAGATCTAAAGCTTGACGACAGTAAACCGTTCTTTTTAATTACCTATCATCCTGAAACAAATGGTAATGCAAATGGTATATATCCGCTGCTATCTGCTTTAAATCACTACCCGGATGTTAATCTTATTTTCACAAAAGCAAATGCAGATAACGGTGGAAGGGTTATTAATGCAGAGATTAAGCAATTTGTTTTGAAAAACCCTAATGCATATCTTTTCGAATCGTTAGGACAGTTACGTTACTTAAGTGCAGTGAAACACGCAGAAATTGTTATAGGTAACTCATCTAGTGGGCTGATTGAAGTACCTTATTTACGGACTCCAACGGTTAATTGTGGAAATCGCCAATTGGGTAGAGAATGTCCATCTTCAGTTATACAAGCTTCTCTTGATGAGAATTCTATTTATGAAGCGATTAAAACAGCGATGAAATTTCAAGGTTCATATGAACAAATATTTGGAGATGGGGAAGTATCCAAAAAGATTGTAAAGCAAATTAAAAAGTTTCCTCTTCAGTCGATTCAAAAGGAGTTTTATGACTTATGAGCAATCAAACTTATATAATTGCCGAAGCTGGTGTTAATCATAATGGTTCACTTGAAATGGCAAAACAATTAGTTAATGTCGCAAAGCAAGCAGGTGCGAATGCGGTGAAGTTTCAAACATTTAAAGCAGAGAATTTAGTAACGCGTTCTGCACAACAAGCTAATTATCAAGTGACTAATCTAGGTGAAGCGACTTCTCAATTCAAGATGTTGAAAAAACTAGAATTAACTTATGAGGAATTTGTTGAACTTAAAATTTACTGTGATGCCAATCAGATTGAATTTTTGTCGACACCTTTTGATATGGAAAGTGTCGATTTTTTGTTAAATGAAATCGGTATGAAGACTTTTAAAATCCCTTCAGGTGAGCTTACGAATAGTCCTTTTATTCACTATATTGCTACGAAGAAAAAACCAATGATTCTATCAACAGGAATGGCGACAATGGATGATATTCATGACGCATTGTCTTTCATAGCTTATGGTTTAGCATATCCAGAACAATTAGTTGATCTGAATCAAGTTAGAACATTTTATCAAACGAGAGAAGCAAAGTCTCTTTTAGATGAATATGTGACAGTTTTACACTGCACAACGGAATATCCTGCACCAACGGAAACTATAAATTTAAAAGCAATGCAAAAGATGAAACAAGAATTAAGATTACCAATCGGCTTTTCTGATCACTCAGAAGGTATCGCGGTAACCCTTGCGGCAGTCACATTAGGTGCAGTTGTAATAGAGAAGCACTTTACATTAAA
This sequence comes from Psychrobacillus sp. FSL K6-2365, assembly GCF_038003165.1. Classification (NCBI taxonomy): domain Bacteria; kingdom Bacillati; phylum Bacillota; class Bacilli; order Caryophanales; family Bacillaceae; genus Psychrobacillus; species Psychrobacillus sp. FSL K6-2365. The sequence continues at coordinate 1,113,985 of NZ_JBBOOO010000001.1, forward strand.
TCGCAATTTACCTGGTCCAGATCATCTTGCTTCGTTAGAACCAACAGAGTTAAAAGAAATGGTAGTTGGGATTAGAACAATTGAACAATCTCTTGGAACGGGGCATAAAATTCCAACCAAAATTGAACTTGAGAATCGGCAAGCGGCTAGAAAGAGTATTGTAGCTAAAGAAGAGATAGCAATTGGCGAAATAATTACGGAAGGCCATTTAGCTATTAAACGTCCTGGAAATGGGATGCCTCCAACTTCGTATTGGTCTTTAATTGGGAAAGCAGCAAAGCGTTCTTATAGAGTGGATGACTTAATCGATGAATAAGCCATTAATCATAATTGGAAATGGTGGTCATGCAGCTGTATTAGTAGAGATATTAATTGCACAACAAAGAATAATAATAGGGTATACGGCACCAAACGAGAAAAAAAGCTTTTTCAATTTACCATATTTGGGTACGGATGATGTTATTATTAATTATCACACCGATGAGGTAGAGCTAGTATTAGGACTAGGAACGATTAATATTTCACCTATACGCAAATCGTTCTTTGATCAATTTAGTGAAAAAGGTTATTTTTTTGCAAATGTCATTCATACGACTGCCATTGTCTCGCCTTCAGCACAAATTGGACAAGGAGTTCAAATAATGGCAGGAGCTATTGTTCAAACTAATGTAACTATTGGAAATAACACAATCATCAATACAGGCTCCATTATCGACCATGATGGCATTATCGGTAGTCATACCCATCTAGCCCCTGGTACAACTCTATCAGGTGGAGTTAGAATTGGCGAGAGCAGTCTTATCGGTGTAGGAACAACAATTATTCAAGGAATTACGATTGGTGACGAAACACTAGTCGGGGCAGGTTCAGTTGTTGTAAAAAATATTGGAAACAGGAAAACCGCCTATGGAGTTCCAGCAAGGGAAGTGTAACTGATGAAAAGTTGGAAGAATGTTCTTATTCAGCCTCAAACAACGATTTTAGAGGCAATGAGATTAATCGATGCAACGACAATGCAATTTGCTGCTGTAGTAGACGATAATATGTTTTTGTTAGGAACAGTAACAGATGGCGATATTAGGCGTGGAATTTTAAAAGGACTTTCACTGGATACCGCTATCAGTGAAGTGATGAATACTTCACCTATTTGTGAAAAAGAGGGCAAAAAGTCCGTTTACTATAAAAAGAGAATGAGAGAAAGAAAGCTAAAGCAGTTGCCCCTCATATCAAATAATAATCTATTACAACGTATAGTGTTTTCTGATGAGCTAGAGTTAACAACTAAAAAAGTTAATAAAGTGGTATTAATGGTTGGTGGACTTGGGACAAGACTTCGCCCGCTAACAGATACAATACCAAAACCAATGTTAAACGTTGGAAGTAAACCAATAGTAGAGACGATTATTGAGAGCTTTAAAAACTATGGCTTTACGAATTTTGTCTTATCAGTTAACTATAAAAAAGAAATGATTATGGATTATTTTCAAGACGGTGCTCATCTTGGTGTGAATATCGAATACATAGAAGAAACCAAAAGATTGGGGACAGCGGGTGCATTGTCGCTGTTGTCTGAAAAACCATCGGAACCTTTTTTTGTGATGAACGGTGATTTATTAACAAAGATTAATTTTGAACAGCTACTAGATTTTCACTATGAAACGAATTCCACTGCAACAATGTGTGTTCGTGAGTACGAATACCAGATTCCATATGGAGTCATTGAAACAGAAAATCATAAATTGCTATCAATTATAGAGAAGCCGGTTCATAAAAACTTTGTGAATGCTGGTATTTATGTTTTAGATCCTTCTGTACTAGAACATGTCCCAGATGGTGATTTTTACGATATGCCTGAGTTATATAAGAAGTTGATGAATGATCAAAAGAAAGTTTCGGCATTTCCATTGCGAGAATACTGGTTAGATATAGGTCGATTGGATGACTATGAGAAGGCAAAAGGAGATTATAAGGAGACTTTCAATGATTGACAATAAAAAGGTTCTTGCAATCATTCCAGCACGTGGTGGATCTAAAGGAGTTCCACGGAAAAATATCAGAAATCTTGCGGGGAAGCCGTTAATTGCTTGGACAATTGAAGAAGCAAAAAAATCAATGTATATAGATAGACTAATATTGTCATCGGAGGACAATGAAATTATTGAAACCGCAAAAGATTACGGTTGTGATATTCCATTTGTTCGGCCAGTTCATTTAGCAAAAGATACAACTTCTGGAATTGAACCTGTTCTTCATGCATTGAGGGAAATAGAGGGGTATGACTATGTAGTTCTTCTTCAACCAACTTCCCCTTTGCGTATAGTGGAAGACATTGATGGTTGTTTAGAAAATCTTATCGAAACAAAATCACCTGCCTGTGTAAGTGTGAAAGAACCGATGAATTCACCTTATTGGATGTATACATTGAACAGTGAGGAAAAAATGGTGCCCCTTATCGAGCAAGATAGTCTTACAAAAAGACGACAAGATTTGCCAGACGTTTATGCTTTGAATGGTGCGGTATATGTTGCTGAAGTAAACTGGCTAAAACAAAGTAAATCCTTTTTAACATCCGATACGGTTGTGTTCATTATGCCAAATAATCGGTCGCATGATATTGATACGGAAGATGATTTTTTATGGTGCGAGTGGTTGATGCGAAGAATTTAATTATTGGAAAATGTTATGAAGTTAGTTTCCTAGTTATCTTAAAATAAATACTAAATTGCCGATAGGTATACTATAAATTTGTTAAATTTTTAGGTTTACTTCTTTTTATTACCAATTACCTTAACTTCTTTTTTAACTTGCCGATATAATTTATATGTGAGTGCTTTCAATTACAAGGAGGTATGGGAAATGGTAAGTCGTATTGAAGGGAATGGGGTATCAACTCAAGGAAGTTCTCAATTGGAGCGGAGCGGACCAGACAAGGATGTTATGGTTGAACAGTTCCAAAAAATTGTAAATAATGCTGTGCAGAAGGCTGAGGAAGGGGAACAGTTACCCGCGAATCAAGCAAAGGAAATGACGGAAAGTATGAATAAGTTTTTGGAAGGTTCAAATTCAGAACTACGGTTTGAATTCCATGAAAAATTGAATGAGTATTACGTTACAATCGTCGATCCTAAAACGCATGAAGTGATTAAAGAAATTCCTTCAAAAAAATTGATGGACGCCCATGCTGCTATGCGTGAGTTCAATGGTTTGTTTGTCAATCACAAAATATAAGGAAGGTGTGACTAATTATGAGAATTGGTGGAATAGCATCTGGAATGGATACGGAGACTCTTATTAATGATTTAATGAAGGCGGAACGAATCCCACTTACTAAAATTACACAAAAGAAACAGACATTGCAATGGCAATTAGATAGTTACCGTGCCGTAAATAGAAAAGTGGAAGAGTTTAGCAAGAATATATTTAATAATATGATTCTTTCAACGAAGTTTAATGCGAAAATTACTGAGAGTTCCGCGCCTAATGATGTAACGATAAAAAACAAAAATTCAATGAGTGATTTTTCCGGGACGATTAAAATAGAACAGTTAGCAAAAAATTCAACAATGCAGAGTGATGTAATAGCAGCAGGGGCTGGAAAACCGGCAACAACTACTATGGCGGATTTAGGAATTACAGGAACTTCGCTTAAAATCAATGCAATAGATGAAAACGGAGTAATGAAAGATACAGATGTGACTATTGCTTCAACCGACACGATTCAAAGCGTAATGGATAAAATTACGAAACAAACTGGAGTAAACGCTTTTTACGATGCGAAGTCAGGACAAATTGCATTGTCTACTAAAAATGGTGGTGCGAATGGAGATGGCAGTAGTGAAATCGTTGTTACAGGTGATGTCGCAGCCGATTTAGGACTGGCAGGTAAAACGGTTGATGCTGCAAATAAGGGCCAAAATGCGATATATACTGTAAATGGTCTTAGAATGGAAAGTTCAAAAAATACGGTCGAGGTCAATGGGTTCGAATTTACACTTAAAGCAGCAAATAATACAGATATAAATTTTAGTACGAAGCCAGACACAGATGCCGTTTTTGATAATATAGTAAAGTTTGTTGATGATTATAATAAACTTGTAGATGAGTTGAATAGTTTAGTCAGAGAAAAACCAAACCGCGACTTTAAACCACTTTCATCAGAAGAAAAAGAAGCAATGTCGGATAAAGAAGTCGAATTATGGGAAGAGAAAGCAAAAAAGGGATTACTTAGAAATGATTCTGCCATTTCAAGTATGATAACAAACATGCGTTCTGCACTTATGGGTTCTGTTAAAGATCAAGGTTCACTGAAAGATATTGGAATTGCTACACCTGGCGGTCCGAACGCCTGGAAAGAGGATGGTAAACTTGTTGTCGACGAGGAAAAGTTAAAAGCTGCCATTAATGCTGATCCAGCTAAAGTTCATAAAATGTTTGCGCAAACTGGAGCTGCAGCAACTCCTGGTAGTACGACAGGCGAACAAGGATTTGCATATCGACTAAAAGAAATTGCTGATAGTAGTTATTCAGTAATTAATAAAAGAGCTGGAAAAGCGGGTTCTACGGAAGCTTCATTTACATTAGGCCGCAATTTGAAAGCGATCAATGAACAAATGGACAAGTTCCAAACACGTCTAAAATTGGTAGAAAATCGTTATTGGAAACAGTTTTCTGCTATGGAGAATGCAATTCAACGTGCAAATGCACAATCGGCTAACTTAATGAATGCTCTTGGCGGAGGAGCTTAATAAGTTAGTAACACAAAAGGAGATAATTTTATGGCTATAAATAACCCCTATGCGGCTTATAAGAATAACTCGATAAATACGTCGACGCCTGGTGAACTAACGCTTATGCTGTACAATGGTTGCCTGAAATTCATCCAACAGGCTAAAAATGCACTAAACAACGAGAATTTGCAAGAATTAAATACATCTTCTCAAAAAGCACAGGCGATTATATCAGAATTGATGGTGACGTTGGATACATCATACCCTGTATCACAAAACATGCTTGTCCTATATGAATTTGTAAATAGTCGACTAATCGATGGTAACATAAATAAAGATGCTAAAATGTTCGAGGAAGCAACCACTATTATTACAGAATTTCGTGATACGTGGAAGCAAGTTATTCAGATTAATCGTCAAAAACAATACGGCGACGTGAATGAAATATGATTCGCCCCGCAATGAAGGTCTGGCATGAAGTGACCGAAACACTTCTGAAACTAACACAGAACACGAATGAATCCGAACGAGACGAAACAATAGCAAGTATTGAAAAATGTCTAGGTGTCCGTGAAAAAATGCAATCCCAAATAACTGCTCCATTTACTGCAGAAGAAGAGGTTTTAGGTAAAGAGCTCTTAACTTTGGAAAGCAGTATTAAGGAAAAACTTACCTTATTTACAAAGCAAATTCAGTTGGATATTTTCGAAACAAAATCCAAAAAAAGCAATATGAAAAGTTACGTAACACCATATAGTAATGTAATGAGAGACGGAACTTTTTACGATACGAAACAATAGGTGAACATGGTAGGGAACTAATCCTTACCATGTTTTTTTGTAGGCTTATTTACCATTAGAACGTCCATCCAAACCGGCAGGTAGATTTGTATCTAATTTTGTTTTACGAGCGAAGAGTATTCCTTGGATGGAATATACAAATGATCATCTTGCAAATAACGAGCAGACGATACAAAAGTACGTCAATGGTACAAAGTTTAATGGTCACACAAGATGTTGATATAACTAAAAGGCTTGTAAGAAGGGAGACCTCCTTATTCACAAGCCTTTTAGTTATTTATAATCGGTAATGTAAAGTTAAATTCTCACTATTCTTAAAACCGATACTCCTTCAACAACCCCTCCAACTTCAAAGCCAATCCAATACTTCCATCGACTTTCAACTTCCCAAACATAAATGCAGTAGTGCTATTCAAATCACCCACTAGTAGTTTCATAAAGTCTTTCGAGCTCAATGTTAACTTGCAATCTGCTTTTGTTGAAGTATCATCTGTAACCTCCGCAGTTCCATTTTCTAAGATTAGCTGTTTCACACCTGGATTATCCCCTGTTAAATTAAATTCAAAACGTACATTTTCATTTTGAAATGGTGCCGAGTTTTCATTCATAGTAGATTCAATTAATTGCCATATTTCATTCATTAGTTCTCATCCTCGCCGTTTATGAGTGAGTATTCATTCATGTATTTATTTTCGCATAGTTTCATCTTATTTACGAGCTAATATTTCCTGGGAAATTGGTCGACTACATAATTACTAATTTCAAGAATATTAAAGTGATATTATATTCAATTATCCATCCGCTTATTTTATGTGTACTTCGCTGATTGGAGCGTAAGGTGGCGACTCCAGCGGGAACAGCGCGAGCTGAAAGCCCCGCAGGAACATAGTGACGAGGAGATTGAAGCCGTGCCCGCGGAAAGCGTCCGCCTGGAGTGGAAATCAACTTTTTTTAGATTTTACTACTAATTACTTCGCTATGAAATTGACTCAATTAATTAAAAATTATAATGTGATTGTTTAATAGAAATGGTATGATGAAGGTAATAGTTAAATAGAAGGAGGGTCTTTATGTTCAAGAAAGTGCTGATAGTAACGGTTTTATTAGTGACATTTGCATCATCTGCTAGTGCCAATACCTTATATGAAGTTAAAAAAGGAGACACATTAACAAAAATAGCTAAGATAAATAAAGTAGCGGTTAATGACATTCGAGCGTGGAATAAACTAAAAAAAGATAATATTTACCTTAAACAGAAATTGGTAGTGAAAAAACCAACAGTTGCATCTAAAACAACAAATGTAGTTTCTACTAGCCCCAAAATAATAGAGAATACTAAGCCAAAACAGGAAACAGTAGTTCCGCCAGTTCAAGTGAAAGATGAACAACTAACTATTGCTCCGATTGCTGTGCAAGCAATGAATTTATCGACTGAAGGACAAGCTATGTACTCTTTTATAGTTGATTTTGCAAAACATTTAGAAGGCATTCCATATTTATATGCTGGCAATACAGTTGCTGGATTTGATTGCAGCGGATTTATATATTTCCTTCATTCTCAAGCAGGGTTAGATATTACGAGGCAAAGTAGTGAGAGTTACTATACACAAACTGCTAATGTGGCGGTCCCAGTTGTAGGTGATTTGGTGTTTTTCGAAAATACATATAAGCAGGGAATCTCTCATATGGGGGTTTATCTTGGAGAAAATAAGTTTATCCATGCGGGGTCAAAAGGTGTAGAAGTAGCGAGTTTAGAATCCTCTTATTGGAAAGAGCATTTTGTCTCATTCAATCGTTTCAATTCATTAACTGTAAAATAGGGATATAGGGGGATTTATATGAAGTGGACCATTGGCAGGAAAATGTGGCTTGGTTTTGTTGCTATTTTAGTATTATTAATCGCCGTTTCTGTTTTATCAATTATGGCAATTATGGAAACTAGTAATAAATATCAATTTTTACTAGATGATCGAGCGCTTAAAGTGAATCTAGTGAAAGAAATTGAGATTTCGCAAAAAGACACTGCTAGTGCAGTATTGGATTATTTAGTATCTAATACTGATGCAGCAAGACAAAACGTCGACGTACATCAGCAAAGAACAACTGAATTGACTGCTGAGCTGCGAAACAATTTGTTTTCTCCTGAGGCGTTAGAAATGATGACAGAATTTGATAAAAAAAATGATATGTTTGCCGCTATAAATGTAGACGTAATAACAGCACAAACAAATAAAGATACATCAGCAGTTAATAAACTTACTGGAACATCGAAAACGCTGAATACAGATGCGCTATCCATTTTGGGTGAAATTGAGCAGTTTTTACAGGCTGATATGGATAAAACAAGAGACGAGCTAACTAGTTATGAGTTTGGAGCTAAAATATTTGTCAGTTCTCTAGCTATATTGGGTGTTATACTAGGAATTCTTTTAGCGTATTTCATCAGCAGAAGTATTTCAAAACCGGTGAAACGTGTTACTGCAGGTCTTACTGAAATTGCAACTGGTAACTTAACCGTAGAGTCTATAGTGATTAAAAATAAAGATGAAGTAGGCGAAATGGCGACAGCCTTCAATATGATGTCTAAGGACCTGCGCCAAATAGTTTCTGGAGTTCGGGATTCTTCTATGCAGCTTGCTGCTAATGCAGAGGAACTTTCGGCGAGCTCTGAAGAAAGTTTGGCATCCTCACAAATGGTTGCGAAATCTGCCGAAGCTCAAATGGTATCGAGTGATGAGCAAGTACACCATATGGATATTTCGGTCCAGTCGTTAAAAGAGCTATCCCAAGGGATCGGTCAAATTAGTGTTAGTAACGAAGAAATGTTACATGCAGCAAATGATGTACAAAATCTAGTCCAAAAAGGTTCTGATGTTGTATCAGAAGTTGCTAAACAAATGGATACAATTCACTCTACATTTAATGATACGACGACTATCATGCAAAATATGGAGAAGCATTCCAATGATATACAAACCGTCACAGCTTTAATAACGGATATTTCAGAGCAGACCAATCTCCTTGCCTTAAACGCAGCTATTGAAGCAGCTAGGGCTGGTGAATATGGCAAAGGCTTTGCTGTTGTAGCGGATGAAGTACGTAAACTTGCAGAGCAATCTAAAAACTCTGCGACGGAAATAGCTTCAATGGTTCAACTGATTCAAAGTGCTTCTGGTAATGCTGTACATGCTATTATTGATGGCGGCAAGAAAGTGGAAGCCGGCATCGCTAAAACAACGGAATCTTTAACAGTATTCCAAAATATTGAAGATTCAGTAGGAGAGGTTGGTTATAAAGTTGGATCTGTTTCTGCAGCTATTGAACAAATTCAGGCAATGGCAGAGTCAGTTTCTCAGGGAGCTATAGAAGTTCAGCGACTCGCAACACTTGCAGCAGATGGCGCTAATGATACTAGCGCCGCAACGGAGCAACAAATTGCTGCAAATGAAGAAATTTCGTCCAATGCGCAGGCACTAGCAGATCTAGCAGAAGCGTTACAAAATAATGTTAGTCACTTTAAAATATAGCTTAAGTTTTTATATCCTATGTCGACTAATACGGCATAGGATATTTTACTGAAATGATTCAAAATGTATATGTCCAAATACCCTTAATTTATGTATAATATTATAGTTACTTGGATTTATATGATGTAGTTGTATAGGAAAAAGGGGATATATATGAAGTTAACGATTTCAAGGAAAATGTGGTTTGGTTTTTGTGCGGTTTTAGTATTATTAGTAATAACTAGTATTCTTACTCAAAGTGGAACAACAAAATTAACAGATAGATATAAGGATTTACTCGATGATGATATAACTAAAATTAATCTAGTAGAGGAAATTATAGTTATACAAAAAGACATGTCAACAGCTGTATTAGAGTTTGTTATGTTCGGTAAGAGGGATGCTGTAGATAAGTTTGATGCTGAGATAGAAAAAGGTATGACTGCAGCTAGAGCTTTGATTGAAAAATCTACAGATGCAGAATCGGTTAAGTTGATGAAAGATCTTCAAACAGAAACGGAGAAGTTGTTTGAAAACAACAATAAGATTATTGAGCTAAAAACTGCAAATAAACCATTTGAAGAATATGCAGAAAAATCTTCTGAACTTAATACAGGTGTACTCGGTATTTTAGCTGAAATAAAAAAAATTCAAGAAGACAATATGGCAGATACAAGAGCAGAGTTAGAGGATTATGAAGATAAAACAACGATAGCACTAAATATAATAACTGTATTAGCTATTGTCGTGGGTATTTTAATATCATACTTTATAGGTAGATCCATTTCTAAACCAATTCAAAAGGTTACAGCTGGTCTTGAGGAAATTGCAAAGGGCAACTTAGCGATTGAGCCAATCATTATTAAAAACAGAGATGAAGTCGGTGTAATGGCGACAACCTTTAACAAAATGTCGAACGATTTACAACAAATTGTATCAAGTGTTCGCGATTCTTCTATGCAATTAGCGGCGAATGCAGAAGAACTTTCTGCAAGCTCTGAAGAGAGTCTTGCGTCCTCTCAAATGGTAGCGAAATCTGCTGAAGAGCAAATGATTGCAAGTGAACAACAGGTAAATCATATGGAGTCATCCATGAGTTCAATGGGAGCACTCCAACAAGGCGTATCAGAAATCGCATATAGTAATGATGAAATGCTACAAGCGACAGATGGCGTGAAAATACTAGTAACAAAAGGTTCCTCTGTTGTCTCTGAAGTAGCTGATCAAATGGAAACAATTCATACTACGTTCACTGAAACAACTGAAATCATGAAAAACATGGCTAAACACTCAGACGAAATACAAAACATTACATCACTGATTACCGATATTTCCGAACAAACGAACCTTCTTGCATTAAATGCTGCAATTGAAGCAGCTCGTGCTGGAGAATACGGTCAAGGCTTTGCTGTTGTAGCAGAAGAAGTTCGCAAACTTGCAGAGCAATCGAAAAACTCTGCGTCTGAAATTGAGTCGATGGTACAGTTAATTCACACTGCCTCTGGATCTGCCGTTAAAGCAATAACGACTGGTGGGGATAAGGTAGAGCAAGGCCTTGCAAAAACTACAGAATCTCTAAATGTATTCAATGAAATTGAAACTAGTGTAGGGGTTGTAGTTCAAAAAGTAGAATTAGTGTCGACTGCAATTGGCCAAATTCAGGAAATGGCTAATTCTGTTACAGTGAGTGCCGATAAAGTACAAACACTTGCTACACAGGCTGCGGATGGAGCTAGTGATACAAGTGCTGCGACTGAGCAACAATTAGCTGCAAACGAAGAAATATCTTCCAATGCACAATCTTTAGCAGATTTAGCAGAGAAACTACAAAATGAAGTAAGTCATTTTAAACTATAATTTTCAATGACTCTAAATCACCAGTTAGTTTTAGAGTCTTTTATAGCTTAATAAATAATATAAATCGTTTGGAAGAAAAGGGGATAATAATGAAGTTAACAATTTCTAAGAAATTATGGGGTGGATTTTCAGCAGTATTGGTTTTATTAATAATAGCGAGTGTTATGTCTATGTGGACAACAAATGATGTGTCGACTAGATATGATTCATTAATCGATGAAGAATTGGAACGTGTGTCTCTTGTCGAAAAAGTGGAAGTAATTCAAAAGGAAATGTCCACGTCCGTGCTGGAATATCTAATGTTTAGTAAACTAGCGTCTGTAGAGAAACTAGAAGCGGATTATAAACAAGTTATGGAGATTATAACTTCTTTATCTAAAGATCTTGATAATAAAGATGCATTAGAAATAGTAGAAAAGTTACAGGAGCAATCCACACAGTTATTTGAAGCAAACACTGAAATGATTGAGCTGAAAAAGGTCAACGGTATGTATCAAAAGGCAGCATCTCAATCTACTCAGCTTAACCTAGAAATTAGTGAAGCATTAGTTGAATTAAAAACTATTGAGGAAAAAAGTGCGAGTCAAACAAGAGAAGAATTGGATACATATGTGACAATGTCAAATATTATTACTTTATTACTTACTATTCTTAGTGTGGTAATTGGAATCCTTGTATCCCACTTCATCAGTAGAAGTATTGCTAGACCTATTAAGAAAGTAACAATTGGTCTTGCCGAAATAGCAGATGGGAATTTAACGGTTGAGCCTATTGTTATTAAGAATAGGGATGAAGTAGGCGAGATGGCATCAACGTTCAATAAAATGTCGGATGATCTACAACGAATTGTATCTGGTGTGCGCGATTCTTCGATGCAGCTAGCAGCAAATGCGGAAGAACTATCAGCAAGCTCTGAAGAAAGTTTAGCTTCCTCCCAAATGGTTGCAAAATCTGCCGAAGCGCAAATGGTCGCAAGTGAAGAACAAGTAGGGCAAATGAATGCCTCTATGCATTCCATGACAGACTTACAAGAAGGAGTTTCCCAAATTGCTACTAGTAATGAAGACATGTTAAAAGCCACGGATGGTGTACGATCACTCGTAACACAAGGGTCTTCTGTAGTAACAAATGTGGCTAGCCAAATGAATACCATTCATGAGACTTTCAATGAAACAACAGAAATTATGAAAAACATGGCTAAACATTCCAATGAAATTCAAAATATCACATCACTTATAACAGACATTTCAGATCAAACGAATCTACTTGCATTAAATGCGGCAATTGAAGCTGCTCGTGCTGGAGAATACGGAAAAGGCTTTGCAGTAGTTGCAGAAGAGGTACGTAAATTAGCTGAGCAATCCAAAAACTCTGCTTCTGAAATAGAATCAATGGTACAATTAATCCAATCAGCATCTGGGTCCGCAGTAAAAGCAATTACTACTGGGGGAGATAAAATTGAAGAAGGTATAACGAAAACAACAGAATCATTAAATGTCTTCCAACAAATTGAAACAAGTGTAGATGATGTAGTCCAAAAAGTAGAATCCGTTACAACGGCAATAAGTCACATTTCAGAACTAGCAAGTTTCGTAACAGACAGTGTCCAACAAGTTCAAACACTAGCAACACACGCTGCGGACGGAGCAAGCGACACAAGCGCTGCAACCGAACAACAACTAGCAGCAAACGAAGAAATTTCTTCAAGTGCACAGTCTTTAGCAGATTTAGCAGAGAAACTACAAAATGAAGTAAGTCATTTTAGAATATAAAACAAGAAACGACACCTATTTGTAATAGCAATAGGTGTCGTTTTTTGCATAAAGGAAGAGGAATGTTGCGAGAAGGGCTTTGTATGTTGGGAAAATGCCATAAATCGTTGTGCCAAAATGAAAACATTACCAAAAAAATCCCTACAAATTTACGCAAAAGATAATCACAAATTGTTCTTACCATTCATTCTTTTTTAGGGAACACCATATCGAATATATATTAAAACTAGGGAGCACCCCTATTTATGTCTAAATTATCTTTTAATATTCTTGAACTCGTCACAAAAGATTCGATGAAAATAAAGTATACTTGCAGTAGGGAGTTGTTTAGAAATGTATACATTTATTATATTCATACATGTGATTAGTGCAGTTTTATCAATTGGGCCATTTTTTGTTCTATTTCCTTTATTAAATAGGATGAAAGGTAAAAATAAAGAAATGTTAGATACATCCTTAGAGGTGTTTCAAGCGGCGATTCGTCTAGTGAAACACGCTGGTCATGTGCTTGTTGGTTCAGGCATTCTACTTGTCTGGCAGGGAAATTGGCCGTGGACGACATCATGGGTTATTATGACAATTCTAGTTATGGCAAGTTCCATACTATTTCTGGCTAAAGCATTTAAGCCAAATATTCGTGAATTCCAAGCAGGAACGATTGATCTTGATACACTCATAAAAAAATTAAACTCTAACGTGTGGAAATATATTTTATTATTATTAATCATGCTATGGTTCATGGTTGCAAAACCTAATTTATGGTAACTGAAAACCCTTTCTCTTTGTTGAGAAAGGGTTTTTTCTTATTTGCGATTTGCAGAGCCGAACTTGCGATTTGCCCCGTTTGATTTGCGATTTACCCTATACAACTTGTGATTCTCCGTCCGCATTCCGTAAATCCTCTCGCAACTTGCGATTCTCCAACCGCTGCCCGTAAATCCTCTCGCAAATTGCGATTCACAAAGCCGAACTTGCGATTCATCCCGTTTGATTTGCGATTTGCTCCATACAACTTGCGATTCGCCATCTACAGATACAAGATCACCATATAATATCAACTTCAAAATATAATTCATTCGTCCACGCTCATCGACAACAATAAAATCTTCCATACTCCCGTCATTTTTTAAAAAATTCACAATTATTTTTAAATCCTGCGAAATGCGATATATCGCAGATGTAAGCGATTACAAACAAAAAGAATATTCAAAAATAACTGACAATTATAAAAAAGGGTGTTGACGCGGCATTTCAAAGGCGATATGATATCAACAATATATTAAATATTGTGAGAAAATTCACAATGACTTAATATTCAGAGCTGCAAAGCTAAACGCTACATAAGCGGAAAGTATAGGAGCGATTGAATTGAGAAGTGACATGATAAAAAAAGGCGTCGATCGCGCCCCACATAGAAGTTTACTTTACGCTACTGGGGTCAAAACGAAAGATTTAGATAAACCGTTTATCGGTGTTTGTAACTCCTATATTGATATTATTCCAGGACATATGCATTTAAACAAATTTGCAGAGGTCGTTAAAGAAGCAATTCGAGAAGCTGGAGGAATTCCATTTGAGTTCAACACGATTGGTGTAGACGATGGGATTGCAATGGGTCACATCGGGATGAGATATTCACTTCCGAGCCGTGAACTTATTGCAGATTCAGCTGAAACAGTGATTAATGCGCACTGGTTCGACGGAGTGTTCTACATTCCAAATTGTGACAAAATTACGCCGGGAATGCTTATGGCAGCGGTAAGAACGAATGTCCCATCTGTATTTGTTTCAGGTGGACCGATGGAAGCTGGTACTTCAGCTGATGGGAAACAGCTTTCACTCACATCTGTGTTTGAAGGGGTAGGGTCTTATAAATCAGGTGGCATGACAGCGGAACAACTACTTGATATTGAACAAAATGCATGTCCAACATGTGGTTCATGTTCAGGGATGTTCACAGCTAACTCCATGAACTCTTTAATGGAAATGTTAGGAATGACACCACCGGGTAATGGAACGATTATTGCAACATCGGATGAACGTCATCGCCTCATAAAAGAAGCGGCACATCATCTTGTACGTATGGTTAAAGAAGATGTAAAACCAAGAGATTTGATAACAAAAGAAACAATCGATGATGCATTTGCACTCGATATGGCAATGGGAGGTTCTACAAACACTGTCCTTCACACATTGGCAATTGCACATGAAGCTGAAATCGAATACGACGTGAGAGAAATCAACGAAGTTGCTAAGCGTATTCCTTATTTATCGAAAATTATGCCAGCATCTGATTACTCCATGCATGATGTTCATCTTGCAGGAGGGGTTAGTGCCATTATAAAAGAGCTTTGCGAAATTCCTGGAGCGGTTCATCCAGATCGGCTAACGATTACTGGTAAGTCACTCTATGAAAATGTGAAAGAAGCAGAAATTACGAATGATCAAGTCATACGCCGAAAAGAAAATCCATATAGTCCTGTAGGTGGCTTATCCGTATTATTCGGAAATATCGCTCCTGAAGGCGGAGTTATTAAAGTAGGTGCAGTGGACCCTTCTATTAAAGAGTTTACTGGTAAAGCAATTGTATTTGATTCACAGGAAGCTGCACAAGAAGCTATTGATGACGGTATCGTTCAGGCAGGTCATGTAGTGGTTATCCGCTATGAAGGTCCAAAAGGTGGACCAGGGATGCCAGAAATGCTTGCTCCGACCTCCGCCATTCAAGGACGTGGATTAGGAACTCAGGTAGCACTTATAACAGACGGTCGTTTTTCCGGAGCATCTCGAGGAATTTCCATTGGACATATTTCTCCTGAAGCTGCAGATGGGGGTCCGATTGCTTTAGTGCAAAATGATGATGTGATCGCTATTGATTTAACAAATAGAACAATAGATTTGAAAGTTAGCGATGTGGAATTAGCTACCAGACAAGCAAACTTACAACCATTTGAACCAAAGATTAAAAAAGGTTATTTAGCAAGATATTCAAAATTAGTAACATCAGCAAGCACTGGTGGAGTAATGAAAATCTAATTTAGTTAAGCAAATAATTGGTTTGATGAATTAATTTAGTTCTGCATTAAAGAATTTTTATCGAACTTATTCGAGAACGCAAATAAGCTAAGGCGAATTTGATTAAATCTAATATTTAAATCATTGATGAGGCAAAAGTTAAAGGAATCTTGTATTTACAGAGAGTCGGTGTGGTGGGAACCGACAGTACAACCTTTAGCGACATCCCCTCGGAGTGAAGTGTTGAATGGGAAACCTAATAGATACTTCCGGGTGTAGTTTAGCTACTCTCGTTATAAATGGATGGTGGGCGTTTGTCTGCTATCTGCGAGGTAGCGGTTGCGCTACGAACTAGGGTGGTACCATGAAAAGAATTTCATCCCTATACAAAAAACGAAGGTTTATTTGTGTGGGGTGAAATTCTTTTCTTTTTTATAAATTAGACTTCAGCAATTTAAAGCACAAAGTCGAAAAGCTTTTCTAAGTAAACTGGACGATTTGATAAAAAGGAGGAATTAATGATGAAGTTGACCGTTGAGGAAGCTGAGCAAGTTTATGATGAGCCGATAACCACAAAGGCTCCTAGACAATTGAATGGTGCGGATGTTTTTATTGAAACGTTAAAGAAGCATCAGGTAGAAGTAATATTCGGTTATCCAGGTGGAGCGGTTTTACCTATTTATGATGCATTGTACAAAAATCCGATTAAGCACATTCTTGCCAGACATGAACAGGGAGCTATTCATGCAGCAGAAGGGTATGCAAGAGTTTCAGGAAAAGTTGGAGTAGTGATTGCCACTTCTGGACCTGGTGCAACGAATTTAGTAACTGGTATTGCCGATGCGATGATGGATTCAATTCCACTGGTTGTGTTTACAGGGCAGGTTGCTACAACCGTGATTGGTACAGATGCTTTCCAAGAGGCAGATATTATCGGTATAACACAGCCTATTACCAAACATAATTACCAAGTTAAAGATGTAGCAGATTTTCCAAGAATCATTAACGAAGCTTTTCATATTGCTTCTACAGGTCGTCCAGGACCAGTTGTCGTAGATATACCTAAGAATATGGCTACGAGTTTGTTCGTAACGCTGGAGGAAAACTCACAGGAAGTGAATCTTCCAGGATACCAGCCAACGACAAAACCAAATTTTTTACAAATTCAAAAAGCAGCGCAAGCTATTTCTACTGCAAAGCAGCCGTTAATTCTTGCGGGTGCAGGCGTATTATTCGCAAAAGCAACCGATGAACTAGCTGTATTTGCAGAAAAATATCAAATACCGATAACGAACACGCTTTTAGGGTTAGGTGGTATCGAAGGAAATCATCCACTTTTCCTAGGAATGGCGGGAATGCATGGAACGTATACAGCTAATATGGCAATCCAAACCTGTGATTTACTCATAAATGTTGGTGCAAGATTCGATGACCGTCTAACAGGAAATTTAAACTACTTTGCACCAAACGCAAAAGTAGTTCATATAGACATAGATCCAGCGGAAATCGGTAAAAATGTTCCTACAGAAATTCCAATCGTAGCGGATGCAAAAGAAGTTTTAGAAGCATTACTTGCGCAAGGTTCACCGAACGGGAACACAGCGGCATGGCTAGAAAGCTTGAATATTTCCAAAGAGCAATACCCATTTCATTATCAAGCGAGTGAGGAACGTGGATTACTTCCACAGCAAGTTTTAGAGCTAGTCCATGAGTATACAAACGGAGATGCTGTTGTCACAACAGACGTTGGGCAGCATCAAATGTGGACAGCGCAGTACTATAAATTCACTCATCCGCATAACTGGGTAACATCTGGTGGACTTGGAACAATGGGTTTTGGTTTCCCAGCAGCAATTGGAGCACAGCTAGCTAAACCGAACGCGAAAGTAGTTTCAATCGTTGGTGATGCAGGTTTTCAAATGACGTTACAGGAGCTATCACTTTTACAGGAGCTAAGAATTCCAGTAAAAGTTATTATTTTAAACAACCAAGCTCTTGGAATGGTTCGCCAATGGCAAGAGACATTCCATGGGGAAAGATTTTCGCAATCACTTATTCCGGTTCAACCAGATTTCGTGAAGTTAGCGGAGGCCTATGATATTAAAGGTTATAAAATTGAAACGTTTGAAGATGCGAAGGTGCTATTAAAAGAAGCGCTAGAATCCGATGAGCCAGTATTAATTGATTGTCGAGTAGTACAAAAAGAAAGTGTCTATCCAATGGTTGCTCCAGGTAAAGGGTTACATGAAATGATTGGAGTGAAGCCAGAATGAAACGAATCATAACAGTAACCGTGATCAATCAAAGCGGAGTTCTCAATCGTGTTACAGGTCTACTCATGAAGCGGCAGTTCAATATAGAAAGCATCACTGTTGGGCATACAGAAAATCCTGAAATATCCAAAATGACATTTGTCGTAAATGTGGAGGACGAACAAAAGCTTGAGCAACTATTAAAACAGCTGCAAAAACAAGTAGATGTGCTAAAAGTGAATGATATTACTGAAAAACAAATTGTTGTAAGAGAGTTGGCACTCTTGAAAGTCGTATCGCCACCAGCTGTAAGAGCAGAGATTAATAGTATCATTGAACCTTTCCGAGCTTCTATTATTGATACTGGAAAAAATGTTGTCACATTCCAAGTCACAGGTAGCCCTGAGAAAATTGATGCATTTATTGACTTGCTAAAGCCTTATGGCATAAAAGAGCTGACAAGAACAGGCGTAACTGCTTTTGTTCGAGAGACACAGAAAGTAAATGCACCAAAGTTATCTATTTTAAAATAATGACTTTGGAATATTTTAGTTTTGGTATTTAGAAAATTTATAGGCGGTGACTCCAGTGGGAGGGCTCACGGACCGCGTAAATCAGCAGATGTGATTAATGAGTCAAAATAATATAAAAAACCCAAATTCGAGGAGGAAATAACAATGGCTAAAATGTATTATAACGGAGATATCAACGAAGGACTTTTACAGGACAAAAAAATCGCAATCATTGGGTACGGATCACAAGGTCATGCACACGCACAAAACTTAAAGGATTCAGGATTTGATGTAGTTGTAGGTATTCGTGAAGGTAAATCATTCGATCAAGCAAAAGAGGATGGTCTAGAAGTATATTCCGTAAAAGAAGCGGCTGAAAAAGCGGATGTTATCATGATTTTATTACCAGATGAAAGACAAAAAGCTGTCTATGAAGCTGAAATTCAACCTTCATTAAAAGCTGGCAAAACACTAGTATTCGCGCATGGCTTCAATGTACATTTCGGTCAAATCGTTCCTCCATCAGATGTGGATGTATTCTTAGTAGCACCAAAAGGTCCTGGTCATCTAGTACGTAGAACATTCGAAGCAGGAGCAGGAGTACCTGGATTATTCGCAGTTTATCAAGATGCAACTGGCGTGGCAAAAGACCTAGCACTTGCTTATGCTAAAGGCATCGGAGCTGCTCGTGCAGGCGTTTTAGAAACAACATTCAAAGAAGAAACAGAGACAGATCTATTTGGAGAGCAAGCAGTACTTTGTGGTAGTACAACAGCTATCGTAAAAGCTGGTTTCGAAACATTGGTAGAAGCAGGTTATCAACCAGAGCTTGCTTACTTTGAAACATTACACGAACTAAAACTTATCGTTGACCTAATGTATGAAGGAGGAATGGCTACAATGCGTTCTTCTATTTCAGACACTGCGGAGTGGGGAGATTTCGTGTCAGGTCCCCGTATCATTGACTCATCTGTAAAAGATCGTATGAAGGACGTCCTAACAGACATTCAAGACGGTACTTTTGCAAGAGAATGGATTAAAGAAAACGAAACAGATCGTCCAAAATATAATGCTATCAAACAAGCAGAATCTGAGCACCAAATCGAAGTAGTTGGAGCAAAACTTCGCGAAATGATGCCTTTCATCAATGAAGGGAAAAAAGTCAAGAAAGAAGTGGTGACCAGTGCGCAAAATTGAATTCTTTGACACAACTCTACGTGATGGCGAACAATCAGCTGGTATTAATCTAAATACAAAAGAGAAGTTAGAAATTGCTCGTCAGCTTGAAAAGTACGGTGTTTCCATTATTGAAGCAGGGTTTCCTGCTTCATCACCTGGGGACTGCGAAGCAGTTAAACTAATTGCGGATACAGTGAAAAATTCAGTTGTTACTGGTTTGGCACGTTCGATTAAGAGTGATATCGAGACATCCTGGGAAGCGCTAAAAGGTGGCGTGCAACCACATCTGCATACATTTATCGCAACTTCCCCAATCCATATGCAATATAAGCTAAATAAAACACCTGAGCAAGTAATTGAGATTGCTGTTGAATCTGTGAAGCTAGCGAAAAAATATTTTCCACTTGTACAATGGTCGGCAGAGGATGCAACGCGCTCAGACAAGGATTTCCTTGTACGGATTATGAATGAAGTGATTAAAGCAGGCGCAACAACGATTAATATTCCAGATACAGTAGGCTATTCAACTCCTATTGAATACGGTGCTTTATTCAAATACTTAAGTGAAAACGTGACAGGTATCGAAAAAGTGAAATTATCCGCTCATTGTCATGATGATTTAGGAATGGCTGTTGCCAATACTTTAGCAGCTATTGAAAATGGGGCGACTCAAGTAGAAGGTACTATTAACGGTATCGGTGAACGTGCGGGTAATGCGGCACTGGAGGAAGTAGCTGTTGCATTACATATCCGCAATAATTATTACCAAGCCGATTCTGGGATTTTATTGAAAGAAACGAAACGTACTAGTCAACTAGTTAGCCAGCTGACAGGTGTTGTTATTCAACCAAATAAAGCGGTTGTCGGAAAAAATGCATTTGCCCATGAATCTGGTATTCACCAAGATGGCATGCTTAAAAATCCGGAAACGTATGAAATTATTACACCAGATTTGATTGGGGATGTAGCAACTGAGCTTGTGCTTGGAAAACACTCAGGACGTCATGCATTCTTTAGCAGAGCAGTGGAAATGGGCTTCCAATTAAGTGAAGAGAAGCTAAATGCAGCATTTGTAGCATTTAAGAAATTAGCGGATCGTAAAAAAGAAATAAGTGAAGAAGATTTATTTGTTTTATTGACTGACCAGCAGGTGAAAAGTGGAGAAGTGGAAGTGTATGAATTAGAGGAACTCATCATTCAATATGAGAACAATGTTCCAACCTCTACGATTACAGTAAAAGTTCCGTCTGGTGAAAGTGTAATGGAAACTTGTCCAGGATCAGGTGCGGTGGAAGCAATTTTCAATACACTTGAAAAACTTGTAAAAGGCGAGGTTCGTATTTTAGACTATCGTGTATCTTCTGTCTCCAAAGGGCGGGATGCACTTGGAGAGGCAGTTGTTAATTTAACATATAACGGCTTAACGACAACTGGTCGAAATGCTTCTCAGGATGTATTGAAAGCATCTGCTAGAGCATACATCAATGCTATTAATCGTCAATTAGTAAACGTTCAAATAAAAGAGCAAGCCGCGGTAGGACAATAGTTGATACCCGCTCCAGGCGGACGCTTTCCGCGGGCACGGCTTCAATCTCCTCGTCACTGCGTTCCTGCGGTGCTTTCAGCTCGCGCTGTTCCCGCTGGAGTCGCCGCCTTGCGCTACAATCAACGAAATCCTTAAGCTAATTGGATAAGATCACATAGATATTCGTGTTTTCATATGAATTTGACTTAAATCTAAAAATGGGAGTGAATGGGATGGAAAAAACGATAACGGTATTACCGGGAGATGGAATCGGTCCAGAAGTGACAGAAGCAGCAGTAAAGGTGCTTCAAGCAATTGCAAAACGTTTTAACCATACGTTTAACTTGCAATACGGATTGATCGGTGGGGCAGCAATTGATGCTTGTGAAAATCCCCTACCACAAGAAACGATAAACGTATGCAGTAAAAGTGATGCCATCCTTTTAGGCGCAGTAGGTGGGCCAAAGTGGGATCAAAATCCATCTCATTTACGCCCGGAAAAAGGACTGCTAGCTATTCGGAAGCATTTTGGATTGTATGCGAATATTCGTCCTGTAAAAGCGATTCCCGCATTACTTGAAGCCTCTCCTCTTAAAAAGGAAGTTGCAGAGGCGGTAGATCTAGTAATTGTACGTGAATTGACAGGTGGTTTATATTTTGCAGAGCCACGTAAGAAAACTAATGATTACGCAGTCGACACTTTAGTTTATACACGCAGTGAAATTGAACGAATTGTGGATACTGCTTTCCAATTAGCAAGGAGCCGTCGTGGCAAGCTTGCATCTGTAGATAAAGCAAATGTATTAGATTCTAGTAAATTATGGCGTGAAATCGTCGAAGAGAAAAAACAAGGCTATCCTGATGTAGAAGTAGAGCATATGCTTGTGGACTCAACTGCGATGAAGTTGATCACGAAGCCAGATTCATTTGACGTAATTGTTACGGAAAATATGTTTGGTGATATTTTAAGTGATGAGGCTTCCGTAATCACCGGTTCCTTAGGCATGTTACCGTCAGCAAGTACGCGTGAGGATGGTTTTGGTTTATATGAACCAGTCCATGGCTCTGCGCCTGATATTGCGGGGCAAAATAAAGCAAACCCAGCAGCAACAATTCTTTCAACTGCAATGATGCTACGTGAAGCATTCCAAATGGAAACGGAAGCAGCGGCTATTGAAGAGGCGGTATTTAATGTATTGAATGACGGTAATTTCACAAGTGACCTTCAAATAAAAGGGAAACGAGTGCTGTCTACAACGGAATGGACCTTAAAGGTTATAGAAGAATTAGACTCAGAATTTGTATCAGATAGTATTATGTTTTCTTATGTCTAACCAAAAGGAGAGGAACTAAATGGTAAAAACGATTATTGAGAAAATTTGGGATGAACATATTGTGTATGAGGAAGAAGGTAAACCAGACCTTCTCTATATCGATTTACACTTACTCCATGAGGTGACATCTCCGCAGGCTTTTGAAGGGTTACGACTAAATAAACGTAAGGTTCGTCGGCCAGATCTATGCTATGCAACAATGGATCATAACGTACCTACTCGGAATAGAGAACAGATCAAAGACGTTATCGCTCGTAAACAAATCACTACTCTTCAACAAAACTGTGAAGAATTTGGGGTTCCACTTGCCAATATGGATCATCCTGACCAAGGGATTGTGCACATTATTGGACCAGAGCTTGGTTTAACACAGCCTGGTAAAACAATTGTTTGTGGAGACAGTCATACATCTACACATGGTGCATTCGGGGCAATTGCTTTTGGTATAGGCACTAGTGAAGTAGAGCATGTTCTTTCTACTCAAACACTATGGCAAGCTAAACCAAAAACGATGCAAATTAAAGTAACGGGTGACCTTGGGTATGGTGTTGCTGCAAAAGATATTATTTTAGCGATTATTTCAAAGTTTGGAATTGATATGGGAACAGGTTACATCGTGGAATATACTGGTGAAGCGATTCGTAAGCTATCAATGGAAGAGCGCATGACCATTTGTAATATGTCCATTGAAGCAGGAGCACGAGCTGGTTTGATTAGCCCAGATGAAACAACAGTTGAATTCCTTAGAGGTCGTGAGCATGTTCCTTCAGGTGAAGCATTTGAGAAAGAAGCTGCTCGTTGGTTAGCTTTAGCAACTGATGAGGGTGCTATTTACGATAAAACTGTAGAAATTTCTACAGATGAAATTGAACCATTTGTAACATGGGGTACGAATCCTTCTATGGGTTCTGGTGTATCGCAAAATATTCCGTTCACATCTGATTTCTTGGAGACAAGTGATCAACAAGCACATGAAAAAGCACTAGCTTACATGGGTCTAGAACAGGGGATGCCTCTAGAGGATATAGCTATTTCGAATGTATTTATCGGGTCCTGTACAAATGCACGTTTAAGTGATCTTCGTACAGCAGCCAACGTAATTGCTGGTCGTAAAGTGCATCCAAACGTAACAGCCATTGTTGTTCCGGGATCCCAAACGGTTAAAAAACAAGCAGAGCAAGAAGGCATCCATCAAGTATTCCTTGATGCAGGATTCGAATGGCGTGAGTCAGGCTGCAGTATGTGCCTTGCGATGAATGAAGATGTAGTGCCAGCAGGGGAACACTGCGCCTCTACTTCTAACCGCAACTTTGAAGGTCGTCAAGGAGCTGGTTCCAGAACGCATCTGATGAGTCCAGCAATGGCAGCAGCAGCAGCAATCGAAGGACATATTGTAGATATTCGCAAATTTCAACTTGATACAGTAGGGGTTTAACCCTTACTGTATTAAAGGAACTCTGGCTAAGATCGCCGCGCCGCGTCCTGCAGCAACGCCTGTGTGACCAACACCCTGCTGGCTTAAGTCTCCGGCGGATGTCACAGATTTTTTAAAGGAGTAAATTGATCAAGGTGGGGCCTGAGTGATGCAGGTCAGTTAACCGTTGTCGCAAGGATGCTACCAATTTATGTTAACTTCAATTCTTGATCTGGAAGCAATTACTCCAAGGCGAAATTGATCTAGTAAATGCATAAGGAGGAAAACCAATGGAGCATATCAATGAAATAATAAGTGTCATAACACCTTTGAATCAAAAAAATGTAGACACTGACCAAATAATTTCGAAAGAATTTCTAAAACGCATTGAACGTACTGGTTTCGGTAAATACCTATTTTATCACTGGCGATTCGATGCAAATGATGAGCCAATTAAAGACTTCGTATTAAACGATGAACGATATAAAGATTCTACTATATTAATAGCACATGACAATTTTGGTTGTGGCTCCTCCCGTGAGCATGCACCATGGTCTATTTTGGATTATGGCTTTCGAGTAGTCATTGCACCAAGCTTTGCGGATATCTTCTATAATAACTGCATGAAAAACGGGATTTTACCGATAAAGTTATCGGTGGATGAAGTGGAAGCATTGTTAAGTAAAGAAGTGTATAACGTAGTAGTAAATTTAGAAGAGCAAACGGTAACAGGTGCGGACGGTATTGTGTATTCATTTGACATTGATCCATACCAAAAGAAAATGCTTCTAAATGGATGGGATGAAATTTCGTTAACCTTCCAATATGAAGATAAAATAAAAGCTTACGAAGATAAAAAAATAGCTAATTAGGAGATGGTTTTGTTGGGAATTCATACGACACTGTAGGTTTATATCTAGCATCTGAGAAAGTAGCGGAGTTTGCGCATCGCACACCGTGTAAAAAATCGACCACATTCAATAAAATTACCGAGAAAAATGTGTTTTTGAAATTAGAAAACCTGCAAAAAACTGGGTCATTTAAAATTAGAGGCGCTATGAATAAAGTAACGCAGCTAAGCGAAGCAGAGTGTGCCAAAGGATTAATCGCAGCCTCTGCTGGTAACCACGCACAAGGTGTCGCCTTCTCTGGTAAAGCACGAAATGTGCCAGTCACGATTTTCATGCCGCTTGGAACACCCGTTTCGAAAGTAAATGCTACGAAAGGGTATGGAGCAACAGTCAAACTAATCGGTCAAAATTTTGATGAAGCGTATATTGCTGCTCGTGAGGAACAACTTCGAACAGGAGCAACATTCATCCATCCTTTTGACGATATGGCAGTTATCGAGGGGCAAGCAACCGTAGCGATGGAAATGCTTCAGCAGCGTCCAGAGCTAGATACGATTGTTGTGCCAGCAGGCGGAGGAGGCTTACTAGCTGGTACCCTTCTTGCAGTGAAATCCATCCGTCCTGATATCCGAGTTATCGGAGTCCAATCCAGAAACGCTTCTGCAATCGCCTTTGCTTATAAAGGAAACGGTCTGCTACCATTTTTAGGAAAATCAATCGCTGAAGGTATTAACGTGAAAACACCAGGCAATTTGACTATGAACATTATTCAAGCACTCGTGGACGATGTAATCACCGTGAGCGAACAAGAAATAGCATCTGCCATTCTCTTCACGCTTGAACGTGAAAAAACGCTCATCGAAGGTGCTTCAGCTGCAGCTGTAGCGGCAGTATTGAATAACCGCATTCCAGAATCCTCCCAAAATGTCGGCATAATCGTCAGCGGTGGCAACATCGATGTTACTAAACTAGTCGAATGCCAGCAACTATGTACGAATATGCCTTTAGCTAAATAACGACTCTCGAACACCACTAGCCATTGAGCTAGTGGTGTTTTAATACTATAGATTAACCAAATCCATATAGGGAATAACTAAAATATTCGACAGCAAAACAAAAGTCAATCCCCATTAGACCGAACTTGCGATTTGCATGCCCTATATTTCGATTCTATCCTGTTAATTTGCAATTTGGTGCGCAGATTTTGCGATTCTGCCCCATGAACTAGTGATTCACTCTTCCATCGACTTAACCTAAACTCATCACTTGACTTCACTAGGTAACTAAAATATAATTACTTACGAAAAGTAACTAAAAAACTAACAAATTAACTGGAGGATTTCAAATGAAATACCATAATAAACCGCACACATTTGTAGATTTAGTAGAACTAAAAGTAGTGGATCTTCAACGTTCACTAGAATTTTATGAAAATATTATAGGCTTTAAAGTTCTTGAGCAACACGCCGACAAAATTTTACTTACTGCTGATGGGAAGAATGCACTGCTTTCTATTGAACAACCTTCGGGTATAATGCCAACACAGCAAAAAACAACTGGGTTATATCACTTCGCTCTATTGTTACCGACACGTGCAGATCTAGGTGCAGTTTTAAGACACTTTGCAGAGAGTAATATTCGCATTGGAGCGGGAGACCACTTAGTTAGTGAAGCACTTTACTTGAATGATCCAGACGGAAATGGAATTGAGATTTACAGTGATCGTCCAGATTCTGACTGGAAATGGGAGAATGAATACGTAGAGATGGCTACACTACAAATTAATGCGCAAAGTATCTTAGCGGAAGGTGCAAACACAGAATGGAATGGGCTACCTCAAGGAACTGTAATGGGACATATTCATTTGCATGTTTCTGAACTGGATGCAACAAAGAAATTTTATAACGCATTAGGCTTTGATGTTATGACACCTAATTATCCTGGAGCATTATTTATGGGATCAGGCAAATATCATCACCATATTGGTTTAAATACTTGGGCTGGGGTTGGCGCACCTCCTACACCAGAGAACGTAGTTGGTCTAAAGACATTCTCAGTAGTTTTTCCAACAAACGAAGAGCTACAAGCTGCAATTACTAATATCATAGAAATTGGTTCAGATATTGTGGAAGAAAATGGTGTGTTTGTTGTGCAAGATCCTTCCCAAAATAAAATTAAATTAATTTTAAAATAAAACAATGACTCCGAGCTATCGGAGTCATTTTATGTCTTCTCCCTCATTTATAATATCTTCAGCATACCGCCACCGATTATTAAACTCTATGTGTTTATTTGAGAAATGTGATAATTTATCGAAATTAAAGCCGCTTCGCAATATATTCAATCGAAATTATTTGCTCTAATCTTTCTCTTCTTCCTCTATAGGTTCTTCTCTTTTGTCTGCTACTTTTTGTTCTAACTCTCTGACACGATTTGCTTGAATTCGACTTAGACCAGCTTTATTGATTATTATGTAGTTTCTTGCGCGCACATTCGACAAGTGACCATCCCTAGTCGGAATAGATTCGACAGAATTAGACTGCCTGTGAATGGTGAGAAATATTGAAGTATTTCAGAAAATCGCTCTAAACGTACATCAAGTTTTAAAAATCAACTTTGTAAAGTTCATGTTAAGTTTCAGAAAACACAATCATTTCTTTAATGGATTATGCTATATTTCAACTGGGGAGGTCGGAATACCTATGAAAAAATGGTCTGTTATTCCACTGCGAATGAAGTATTTAATTGCGATTTTTAGTTCCTTTATCTTATTCGGGGTGATGGCTGTTTTATTAATCATCCAAGTAGTTCACAATCAAGACTTAGCTGACGATATGGAAACTTCGTCACATAGTGTGGAAAGTATAGATATTATGCGATCGGAGGTTGCGAGTTTATACATTGCTATATCCAATTTCGCAGGAGATCCATTGGAAGAGTTCGATCAAGATTATAATTTGACAAAAGAGAGTTTAGCAAGTCAACTAAATGTAGCTAGTAAGCAAATGCCTAATGTAGATTGGAAGGCTTTTTTAGAAACATTACAATCAATTCAAACTACATACGAGAATAATTTAAAGGAATCGGTTGTCAATAAAGAAAATGTTGCAAAACGGAGACAACTTCAGTCTATCAATGAAAAATACACTAGCCTGACTTTAATATTAGAAGAAACTAGACAACATGAATCTGACAAAAGACAGCTTTCAATAGAGGAAATGTCCAAAAGTCAGAAAAATACCATTGTTATTGTAGTTACTGCTTTTCTTATAGCAGGTTTACTATCACTTGCTTTAGTTTTAATAACAAATAGACAAATTAAAACCCAGCTAGCACAAGTAGTTTTATCTGCAAAAGATATATCTGAAGGAAATTTAAATAGCGAACCATTACAAGTTTTAGCGAACGATGAAATTGGTGAAGTATCAAAAGCGATGAATGAGATGCGAGGTAACCTTATAGATATCGTAAAAACTATTAAATATACTGCAGAGAAATTGAGTGGAAATAGCGTAGAGTTAAAAGTATACTCCACTAATACAGTAGATAGCACAAATATTGTCAAATTAGCTATTCATGAAACGAGTGGAAGTATGCTAAAGCAAAAGGAAAGTTCTATAAGTATCCGTTCCTTTTTAGAGGAGTTTTCCCAGACTTTTGGCGAAGTAACAGAAAAAGTAATTGAACTGACCGAGTATTCCACAATTGCTGTACAAATGGCTGATGAAAGTGCATCGGCATTGAAAAATGCTGCTGGTGAATCGGCAAAATTACGAACATTATTTAAAGAAGCTGATGCAGAGAGAAAAATACTGCAAGATCGGACTGAAGAAATAGCACGAATGACTACAATCGTCCAAACGATTTCCAAGCAAACTAACTTATTGGCATTGAACGCTGGAATAGAGGCTGCCAAGTCGGGTGTACATGGTAAAGGATTCGCAGTTGTAGCGGAAGAAGTAAAAAAACTTGCAGATGAAGTGTCTGGTACAGCTTCCACAATTCATCAGATATCTAATTCTATTACTCAACAAGGGACTCAGATGGCAAGCGTTTTTGCTGATGGATTGGCTACATCAAAAAATAACGCGGCAACGTTTGAGATGCTGCATCATAAAATGGATAAAATAGTTTCCTATATACGAGATTCCAAAAATCAAAATGATTATATGAAAGATTCTATTCTAACGATTGAAGAAGAAAAGAATACTTCTGAGAAACTCATATTTGCATTAATAGAATCAATCGAATCTAACACAGCGCAAATGGAGCACACTGAGGACATGCTTTTATCTAATGTTCAGACAATCGAAATGCTTTCTAAATTGATAAATAATGTAAGTGAACAGGCAATTATTTTGGAGAAATCAAGCACTAGATTTGTCATATAAATTAGTCCTAACAAGTAATTATTTCTATACTTGTTAGGTTTTTTTTGTGTAATCCGTTGAAAACACTCAGTTTTTCTTGTAACACAATTGTTACATAACTGTAAAATTAAAAAGGTTTAAAGAGTGGTAAGATGAGTTTAGAGAAATAATCAGAAAACTTTAAACCTTGGGGGAACACGATGAATTTAAAATCTATGTCGCAAAAAGTCATGGCTATATTAGCATTATCCGTTCTCTTAGTTATATCAACATTCGCAGGAAATACGGAAGCAGCAAGTTCTGTTAATTCATCTGAATTAGTAGCAACAGCTAAGGATTTAATTGGAACAAAATATCGTGGTGGCGGTACAACAAAAGCAGGATTTGATTGTTCAGGATTTGTAAGCTATGTGTACAATGATTTAGGAGTAAGTCTTCCAAGAACTTCTTCAGGAATGTACGCTTCAGGATCTAAAATAGATAAAAGTGATTTATCTTCTGGTGACTTAGTATTCTTCAATACTTCTGGTAGAGGCGTCTCACATGTTGGTATTTATATCGGAGACGGCAAATTTATCCATTCATCCACTTCAAAAGGTGTGAAAATCGATAAATTAAGTGATCCATATTATTGGGGAGATCGTTACGTGGGAGCTAAGCGAATTGCTGATGTAACAGTAGCGGTAAACAAATAAAACATATGCATATCTGTTCTATCGTATAATCTACGGTAGAACTTTTTTTGTATTCCCAACATCTTCTTATCGTTTGATAATTCCTTGTTAATTCTGCATAATGAAAAATATATTATAAGTATCCATCGGAAGGAGGAAGGAATTTGAAGTATAACCGTAACGAGTATTTTCGTTATACATTTGAAGAACCTTGCGATGCAACATTTCGTTTAATAAAACAAAATGAAGGCAGTAATGGAGTGGAATTATCAAACAAAGGTATTTGCAAAATTATAGATATCAGTCCAAATGGCTTGAAGATGTTTAGTGAATTATTTATTTCCATAGATCAATTACATCATGTTGAATTACATTTCACATTAGATACAAATCCTATTTCAATGGTAGGAGAATTTGTTTGGTCCCACCGAAAAGCAGATGGTCATGAATATGGCATAAAGTTAGTTGGGGATAGCGAGAGTGAAAAAATGATTATTGGAGAGCTAAAAAACCGTAGACGCAAAGAGATGGAACTTAGGTAAGTGAAAATTATTACAAGTTTCGACAAAAAATAAATAAAAACTTTAAAATAAGAAGGATATTTTAAAGGTGGTGTTGAAATATATATATAGAGTTAAATTAAAGGAGGAGTTTACATGCTAAACTTTAACATTCGTGGAGAAAACATTGAGGTGACTCCTGCAATACGTGAATACGTTGAAGGGAAGATTGAGAAAGTAGACCGTTACTTCAACGAAGAAATTCAAGCAACTGCAAACGTTAACTTAAAAGTGTATAACGACAAGCAAACAAAGGTAGAAGTAACAATTCCTATGAAAAATTTAACACTGCGAGCAGAAGAACGCAATGCAGACATGTACGCTGCTGTCGATTTAATCGTTGATAAATTAGAGCGTCAAATTAGAAAATATAAAACAAAAGTAAATCGTAAGTTCCGTGAACGTGAAGGTGTAGCAACATTTTTTGCGACAATTGATCCACCAGATGCTGTAACAGATCATACTGAAGAAGATGAGTATAATATCGTTCGTACTAAACAGTTTGACCTAAAACCGATGGATCAGGAAGAAGCAGTACTTCAAATGAACATGCTTGGTCATAATTTCTTCATCTTTACAGATGCAGAATCTAATGGGACACATATTGTTTATAAACGTAGCGATGGAAAATATGGTTTAATCGAAACAAACTAAGCGTCTAAATCTAAATACCGAACTCTCCTCATTACGAGGAGAGTTTTTATCGTTTATATGGGATAATAGCGAGTAAAATGATGGGTGGCCTAAATAATCAGAATCACTTTTTACTTATGCATTATGCATATAAGTCTCCAAGTACATTCAAAATAATAGTGTAGCTTATTTGCGTGCCTTTAGAACGAATGGTAAAATGGAGAGTAAGACTAAATGGGAAGTGAAAATAGATGCTTGGAGTATTAAATAAAGTGTTCGATTTAAATAAACGTGAACTAAAACGCCTAGAGAAAATTGCGGATAAAGTAGAAGCATTAGAAAGTATAATGGAAGCATTGTCTGATGAAGAGTTACGAGCGAAAACAGAAGAGTTCCGTGGTCGCCATTCAAAAGGAGAAAGCTTAGATAGTTTATTGCCAGAGGCATTTGCAGTAGCACGCGAAGGATCTAAACGTGTTCTTGGAATGTTCCCTTTCCGTGTTCAAATTATGGGGGCGGCTGCTCTTCACGAGGGTAATATTGCGGAGATGAAAACAGGGGAAGGTAAAACACTAACTTCAACTATGTCTATTTATTTAAATGCGATTACTGGTCTCGGTGCGCATGTGGTGACGGTCAATGAATACTTATCTAGCCGTGATGCTGCTGAGATGGGACAATTATATAATTTCCTAGGATTAAGTGTTGGATTGAACTTAAATTCATTGTCTAAAGAAGAAAAGCGTGAAGCTTATGCGGCGGATGTTACATATTCGACAAACAATGAGCTTGGGTTCGATTATTTACGAGATAATATGGTGTTGTATAAAGAAGATAAAGTTCAACGTCCTCTTCACTATGCAGTAATCGATGAAGTTGACTCCATCTTAATAGATGAAGCGAGAACACCTTTAATCATTTCAGGACAAGCCAACAAAGCTGCACTTCTATATAAACAAGCAAATGCATTTGTACGTACTTTAACAAAAGAAGTAGATTTTTCTTATGAAGAAGCCACAAAAGGTGTAACACTAACTGATACTGGTGTAGAAAAAGTAGAAAAAGCTTTCAATATAGATAATTTGTTTGATTTGACTCATGTTCGTTTAAATCATGCTGTCAATCAATCATTAAAAGCCCATGCTTCCATGCATTTGGATGTCGACTATGTCGTTCAAGAGGGCGATGTTGTAATAGTCGATTCATTCACTGGTCGTCTAATGAAAGGTCGTCGATATAGTGATGGTCTTCATCAAGCGATTGAAGCAAAAGAAGGCTTAGAAATCCAAAACGAATCGATGACAATGGCTACTATTACTTTCCAAAACTTTTTCCGTATGTACGATAAACTGTCGGGAATGACTGGTACAGCAAAAACGGAAGAAGAGGAGTTCCGCAATATATACAACATGAATGTTATTGCGATTCCAACAAATCGTCCAATTGCAAGGGATGACCGCGCAGATTTAATCTATGCATCCATGAATGGTAAATACGAAGCAGCAGCTGCTGATATTGCAGAGCGCAATAAAAGCGGTCAACCAGTTCTAATTGGTACAGTTGCTATTGAAACCTCTGAAATTATTTCTAATTTATTAACCAAACATGGTATTAAGCATAATGTATTAAATGCCAAAAATCATGAACATGAAGCGGAAATTATTGCAACTGCTGGTCATCTAGGATCAGTTACGATTGCAACAAATATGGCTGGTCGGGGGACAGATATTAAACTAGGCGATGGAGTAGTTGAAGTTGGTGGTTTAGCAGTAATTGGGACGGAACGACATGAATCTCGTCGTATAGATAACCAACTACGTGGACGTTCTGGTCGTCAAGGAGATCCTGGGGTTACTCAATTCTATTTATCAATGGAAGATGAATTAATGCGCAGGTTTGGCTCTGATAACATGCGTGCTATGATGTCGAAGCTAGGTATGGATGACACTCAACCAATTCAATCGAAGATGGTATCCCGTGCAGTAGAATCAGCGCAAAAACGGGTAGAAGGAAATAACTTCGATTCACGTAAGCGTTTATTACAATATGATGATGTACTACGTCAACAACGTGAAATTATTTATAAAGAACGTAATGAAGTATTAGAAACAGAAAATATGCGTGCACTTGTTGAGTCAATGTTATTCGGTGCAATTGAGCGTTTAGTTTCTTCTCATACAAGCTCTGAGAATAAGGCTGATTGGAGTTTGAAAGGAATTGAAGATCACATTCAAGCGAACCTATTGCCTGAAGGTGTAATAACACAATCGGTACTACAAA
The DNA here is from genome assembly GCF_038003165.1 of Psychrobacillus sp. FSL K6-2365. Taxonomy (NCBI): domain Bacteria; kingdom Bacillati; phylum Bacillota; class Bacilli; order Caryophanales; family Bacillaceae; genus Psychrobacillus; species Psychrobacillus sp. FSL K6-2365. Next base: position 1,147,246 of record NZ_JBBOOO010000001.1, read on the forward strand.
ATTTATCTTCAGAAGAAATGATCGAAAAAATCAAAGAAGAAGTAATTCGATTCTACGATGCGAAAGAAGAAGAAATGACTGCTGAACGTATGCGTGAGTTTGAAAAAGTAGTATTACTTCGTTCTATTGACTCCAAATGGATCGACCATATCGATGCAATGGATCAACTTCGCCAAGGAATCCACTTGCGTGCATACGGGCAAACAGACCCACTTCGTGAATATCAGAGTGAAGGATTTGCTATGTTCGAAGCTATGGTCGATTCCATCCAGGAAGACGTTGCAAAATATGCGATGAAAGCTGAAATTCGCAATAACCTAGAACGCGAAGAAGTAGCAAAAGGGCAAGCTGTAAATCCGAAAGAAGAAAGCGGTCCTGTGAAGAAAAAACCAGTACGCAAACAAGTTTCTGTCGGACGTAACGATCCATGTCCATGTGGAAGCGGTGAAAAATTCAAAAACTGTCATGGAGCAGTTCAATAATAAAGTAAAGTGAAGCGTCTATGCTAAACGATACAGTCTAAGTTCGTGACATCCTGTCACAACCTCTGAAAGACCCACATAATGTGGGTCTTCGTTAAGATTGGAAAGGGATGCAGCTAATGTCATATTTTAGTTTATATAGTATGGCATTAGTCATAAAGTAGTCTCACTGCATAAACACGAACACTCATGCTAATGCTACAGTACAATATTGGTATGAAATCAAGAAAGTCGGAGGAACAACAAATGATAGAAATTGCAACAGTACGTAATGAGTTAGATAGAACTTCAGGCAAGTTAAAAGACTTTAGGGGGTCTCTTTGACTTAGAAAACAAAGAGGTCCGAATTCAAGAATTAGAAGAGCTGATGACATTTCCTGATTTCTGGGACGATGCACAGGGAGCTCAAAAAGTGATTAATGAGACAAATTCATTAAAAGCTATTGTAGAAGAGTATCGTAATCTTGAATCCACTCAAGAAGACTTAGAGATGACTTTGGAATTAATAAAGGAAATGCCTGATGAAGAGCTGCAGGAAGACCTTGGTAACGAATTAAAAGATTTTACAAACAAGCTTAGTGATTTTGAATTGCAAATGTTACTTAGCGAGGAATACGATAAACATAATGCAATTTTAGAATTGCACCCTGGTGCTGGTGGTACGGAGTCTCAAGACTGGGGATCTATATTGTTACGTATGTACCAACGATGGGCAGATAAACGTGGCTTTAAAGTAGAAACAATCGATTATTTACCTGGAGATGAAGCTGGTATTAAGTCGGTAACTTTACTCATCAAAGGGCATAATGCATATGGCTATTTAAAAGCGGAAAAAGGCGTTCATCGTCTTGTTCGTATTTCTCCTTTTGACTCATCAGGACGTCGTCATACTTCGTTTGTTTCATGTGAAGTAATGCCTGAGTTCACAGATGAAATCGAAATTGATATTCGTACTGAAGATTTGAAAATTGACACGTATCGTGCAACTGGTGCTGGTGGTCAGCATATTAATACGACTGACTCAGCAGTTCGTATTACACATTTACCTACAAATACAGTTGTTACTTGTCAATCAGAGCGTTCACAGATTAAAAACCGTGAGCATGCGATGAAATTATTAAAATCTAAACTTTATCAGCTGAAAATCGAAGAACAAGAAGCGCAATTACTAGAAATCCGTGGAGAACAAAAAGAAATCGGCTGGGGAAGTCAAATACGTTCTTACGTATTCCATCCATATTCGATGGTAAAAGATCACCGTACAAATGAAGAAAGTGGTAATGTTCATGCAGTTGTAGATGGTGAAATTGATCCGTTTATTCACGCTTACCTACGTTCAAAAATAAATTAATAGACGTTTTTAACACCGATGTTATAATTATATAATATCGGTTTTTTTATTTTTCAGAATATTAAGGATAGGGGAAGTAGAAATGAATATTAATGAGTTGAAAAACGAAGATTTAAGGAGAAAAAACTTCATTTTATTTTTAGCCTATGGATTGGCTTCTGGGTTAGCTTTATTAGTACAAATTATTATTCAAGAGAAAACCGTGATTATTGTATCACTTGCAATTCCATTTATAATATCAGTCATCATGTATTTATTTGCAAGGAAAGCATCAGCTATTGCACTTATTTTTCCCTATTTTGTTATCCTCGCAGGAGCAATTACAGCATTAAGTATAAGTTTTTTTAATGTCGTGAGTGTTGCCACAATTGTATTAGCTTTATTTATCCTAATTTTAAGTAGTTTGCATTCTAAACAGAGTATTTTTATATTCGGTTATATTTTGTCGGTAATAGCTATGATTAATAATGTAATAATGGACAACTCAGGTATATTTGAAGGTAGAATCGTCAATATTTTTCTTATACAGTTCGTTATGGCACTTGGGATTTTCCTACAAGTAAGACAAAGTAAAAAGTTATTCTCTAATGTCGAAAAGCTAATAGAAGATGCTAAGGTGAAGTCAGTTGAAGATGCTTCCTTACATCAAAAATTAGAAACCGCTGTATCTGTTATTACGACTAATTTAGAGCAAATTCGCACTAATACATTTAATACCAATAATGCGCAGGCAGAAATGCTTGTTGCTGTTGGAGAAGTTAGTATTGGTTCTCAAAAACAAGCAGACCACGTAGTTGAAATTGTAAAAAATACAGAGGCAACTTCTGATTCTGTTAAAGAAATGGCCGGACATTTGCATGAAATTGTTAAACAAGCAGAATTAGCAGAACAGAATGCTTCGGATGGCTCTGCAGTGATGGAGAAGATGAAATATGAAATTGATCAATTTACAGTCTTTTTTGTAGAATTAAATAAAACGTTTAACGGACTTTCTGAAAAAATTAATGAAACAAATAATTTTGCAAGTGATATTCGCCAAATTACTTCACAAACTAATCTTCTAGCCCTAAACGCCTCAATAGAAGCTGCAAGAGCCGGAGAACTAGGCAAAGGATTTGCTGTCGTTGCAGAAGAAATCCGAAAACTTGCAGGAGTAACCGATCAATCACTGGAAAAAATAGATGATAATTTGAATCAATTAAATAAATTCAATCAAGAAGCTCTTAATAAGCTAGAAAATGGAGTGAACCAGATTTACGCTCAAGTAGCAACAGCTGATAAATCGAATAAGTCATTTAACATACTTCATGAAACAATGAAGAATTTACAAAACGAGTTAGCTAAATTCTTACACGATGTGGATGTCATTTCAAATAATACAGAATCCATTAATATTAGTACCAATGAGTTCGCCGCAATTATAGAAGAAAGCACAGCCACTGTAGAAGAGTTCAACGCAACACTTGTTCAGATAACCGAAGATCAACAGGCAAATGCCAAATATATCGATCAAACCTACAAAGAAGCACAGAGCATTAATAAAATATAGCTCCTCTTAAAAGCATGTAGAGATACATTATTGCTCATGTATAAATTACTAATGTTGAGAGATAACATATATATAATCCAAAATCCTCTACTTCATTCACTTTACCTAGTCAACACGCTATCTTGTTGAAGTTCACAAATTACTTCTCACTTGTTATACTAGTGCAGGCAAATACAAGTATTTAAGTGAAAGAGGATAAGAAATGGAAACTAATTATAATCGTAGACAATATAAAGAACCACATCCCCTCATAAAAAATTCAAAAGATTATGTTTATGTAATTGTTGGCGCAGCTATTATTGCTTTAGCATTTAACGTCTTTTTATTACCAAACCAAATCGCTTCAGGTGGAGTTAGTGGGATCAGTACAATTTTAAAAGGAGTTTTTGGTTGGGAGCCAGGACTTGTGCAATATGCTTTTAATATTCCTTTGTTTATATCAGGACTTATCTTTTTGGGAGCAAAATTTGGTATTAAATCCTTAGTTGGAACATTAGTGCTGCCAGCAGTGGTGTTAGTGTCTGCTAATTGGGAACCATGGACGATGAATCCATTACTTGGCGCGTTATTTGGCGGAATTACTGTGGGCCTTGGTTTAGGCCTAGTTTTTAGAGGCGGTGCGTCAACAGGTGGAACCGATTTAGCTGCTCAAATAATTACAAAATATACAGGATTTTCTCTTGGGACAAGTGTCCTCTTATTAGATGGATTAATAGTACTTAGTGCAGCAGTCGTTTTCGACATTGAGAAGGCTCTTTATGCGCTAATAGCATTGTTTGTTACGACAAAAACGATTGATCTTGTTCAATTAGGGTTTAGTCAATCCAAAATGATTTATATTATTACGAATAAACAAGATGAAATTAGAGATGCTATATATACCGAGATAGATCGCGGTGTAACAAAACTTCCAGCTTATGGTGGGTACACGAATATAGAAAGACCAATTTTAATGGTTGTGGCATATCAGACAGAGTTCACAAAGTTGAAACATGTCATTAAAACTATTGACCCTGCTGCTTTTGTCATAGTTTCGGACGCCTATGAGGTACTGGGAGAAGGTTTCAAAAGATCTTAACTAAGGTATAATATTTATGCAAACTAAATTCGATTTAGGGAGGTAGTAACATGAACAAGAAACTTTTAGCTTTAATATTAGGAGCAGGGTTAGTACTAGCAGCATGTGGTGGCGGTGATGATAATGCCGATAAAGATACGGATAAATCAACAGACTCAGGTACAACAACTGAAACAGCCTCTGTAGATGCAGAAAAGATAGTTAGTGCAAAATGTATTAGCTGTCATGGCCAAAATCTAGAAGGGCAAGGTAACTTCCCAGCTCTAAATAATGTAGGTTCACGCTTATCAGAAGATGAAATTTTGAACGTTATTGAAAACGGTAGAGGTGCTATGCCTGGTGGAATTATTTCTGGTGATGACGCTCAAGCAGTAGCAGAGTGGTTAGCTGCTAAGAAGTAATTATAGTGAAAATCAAACCTAAATATGGAATCAGCTGCTCTTATTGAGTAGCTGATTTTTTTATTGCTATAAAAGAAGGAATCTCCACGATTGGTGTAGAATGTATGTTGAAGAAGGGTATAAAGTAGGTAAGAGAAATTTACTTTTTAGGCTAAAACGTAGGTTTGTTTTCAAAAAAACTACCTATATTTACCTACAAATTGAAATCTATTTGTAACAAACAAAAGCTCTTCTAATGTTATAATAGGCGTGTTGCATTTTATGACGAATCTAATTAGGTGGTTTATAATGATAGAAATGATAAATGTCTACAAAAAATACCCAAATGGTATTGTTGCCGCTAACGGTATTGATGTAAAGATTGAACAAGGTGATTTTGTCTATGTAGTAGGACCAAGTGGAGCAGGAAAATCGACATTCATCAAAATGATGTATAGAGAAGAACGCCCGACCTCTGGAGATATTTTGATCAATGGTACAAATTTAGCAAGTCTCAAAAACAGTAAAGTACCATATTTAAGACGTCAAATTGGTGTAGTATTCCAAGACTTTAAGTTATTACCCCGTTTGAATGTTTATGAAAATGTGGCGTTTGCATTAGAAGTTATTGAAGAAACACCAAAAGTAATACGCAAAAAAGTTATGGATGTATTAGAGTTAGTAGGTTTGAAACATAAAGCAAGAATGTTCCCTACAGAGCTTTCAGGAGGAGAACAGCAACGTGTGTCGATTGCTCGTTCAATTGTGAATACTCCACAGCTAGTAATTGCAGATGAACCGACAGGAAATTTAGATCCAGAAACTTCATGGGAAATTATGAATATATTTGAAGAAATAAATGCTCGAGGAACAACGATTATTATGGCAACTCATAATAGAGAAATTGTTAATACTATTAGACACCGTGTTATAGCAGTTGAGGGTGGATTAATCACTCGAGACGAATACGGAGGAGAATACGGTTATGAAGGGTAGAACATTAGGAAGACACTTCAGAGAAAGTTTAAAGAGCATCAGTCGCAACGGGTGGATGACATTTGCTTCCGTAAGTGCAGTAACAGTTACATTGTTACTTGTTGGAGTGTTCGTCATGATCATGATGAACTTAAACAAAATAGCAGATGATTTGGAGAAAGACGTAGAGATTAAAGTCTATGTTGAGTTAACAGCAGATGAAGCTTCTATAACAAAACTAGAGCAAGAGATTAAAGAGACAGCTGGAGTAGCAGAAGTAAAATATTCTCCAAAAGGTGATGAATTAAGTAAATTAGTAGTAGATTTTGGAGAAGATTTACGATTATATGACCAACAGAATCCATTACATAATGTATTTTATGCTAAAGCTACAAATCCTCAAGAAACCGAAGCAGTCGCAAAGAAATTAGATCGTCTCGATAATACGTTTGAGGTGAAGTATGGAGAAGGAAAGATAGAAAATTTATTCTCGTTCTTGAACACGGGTAGAAACGTTGGGTTAGTACTAATTCTAGCATTGCTATTTACAGCAATGTTCCTAATTTCTAACACGATTCGTATTACTATCGTTGCAAGAAGAAGAGATATTGAAATTATGAAATTGGTTGGAGCAACGAATTGGTTTATACGTATTCCATTCATCTTAGAAGGTATGTGGCTTGGAATTTTAGGGTCTATTGTTCCTATCACGTTAGTAACAGTACTCTACTATAATATTTCTAACTTGCTAGCACCAAAATTGAAACAAGGAAAATTATTTGAACTGCTAGATTTCTCGCCATTTATTTATCAAGTAAACGGCTTGATCTTATTAATGGGCGTACTCATAGGTGTTTGGGGAAGTTTTATGTCAGTCCGTAAGTTTCTACGTGTGTAGTTTGTAAATTGAAGGGAGCAAGAAGTGTTGAGAAAACAGTCTAAATGGATGCTAAGAATTATGGCGATAGCTACTACAGGTGCACTTTTAATAACAACACCAAGTGCTTTAGCTAATACTCTAGATGATTTAAAAAACGAACAAAAACAATTAGAACAAAAGAAAAATAGTATTGACTCAAATATTAAAGATACAGAAGGCAAGATTGACCAAAACGTATCAAAAATAGATCAAATTTTGGCTCAAATAAAAGAGTTGGATACTAAGATTATTAGTACGGAATCTCAGATTGCTGAAGTGCTAAACCAAATTAAATTAACGACAACTGAGATTGAAAAATTACATGCTTCAATTAAAGAGCTTGAAAGAAAAATTGAAGAGCGTGATGAACTATTAAAAGAGCGAATCCGTGCAGTTCAAGTAAGTGGAGGGTCTGTTAGTTACCTAGATGTATTGCTAGGAGCAAATAGTTTCATCGATTTTATTGACCGCTTTTCTGCAGTCAATACGTTGATGGATGCAGACCGTACCATCTTAAAAGAACAGGCAGATGATAAAGCACAATTAGAAGAGCAACAGGCAAGCCTAGAGAAAAAGCTACAACAACAGGAAGATAGTAAAAATGAGCTTGTAAGTTTAAAGGCATCTCTAGACAATCAAAAGGCTTCAAAAGGTAATTTAGTAGATCAGTTAGAAGTAGAACAGGCTAAATTACATGAAGAAAAAGAAGTATTAGAAACAGAATATGATGAGATTCTAAACTTAAGCCAAGAAACGCAAAATAAAATTGTTGCTGAACAAAAAAGAATAGCAGAAATTGCAAGAAAAGCAGCTGAAGAAAAGAAACGTAAAGAAGCTGAAGAAAGAAAACGTCAGCAAGCAGCGAGTGGCGGTTCTTCTTCAGCCATTCCAAATGTCTCTGCTGGTTCTTGGACTAGACCTGCATCTGGACGCTTCACTTCTGGATATGGTAGTCGAACACACCCGATACATGGTGTAGTAAAAACTCACTATGGTATTGATATTGCAAACAGTACTGGTACTCCAGTAGTATCGGCTGCAGATGGAGTTGTTTCTTATGCTTCTCCGCTCAGCACATATGGAAATGTAATTATGGTAACTCATTCCATTGACGGTCAAATTTTTACTTCGCTATATGCGCATTTAAGCAGTATTAAAGTAAGTAAAGGACAAGTTGTGTCGAAAGGACAGATTATCGGTGGAATTGGTACTACTGGTAACTCTACTGGACCTCATTTGCATTTTGAAATTCATTTAGGAAACTGGGAAGGTATGGCGAAAAACTCTGTTAACCCATTAAGATATATTTCCTTATAATATTTAAACAACGCTTCTCCATTCATGGAGAGGCGTTGTTTTTTTAGAATTAAAAAGTCTTAGAATTTAATAGAGTATTTCTACTACAATTCTCATAAAAGTTCTAGATAACGGTAAACAGGGAATACTATGATTTCCGTTTCACGCGGACGCTTTCCGCGGGCGGTCCGTGAGCCTCCTATGGAGTCTCGCCTGGACACGCAATCCCCTCTGGAGTCTCCACGTTACACTCCAATCAATAAGTGAGTAGCTATTACTTTATAATTGAACCAAATTAGTACTATAAAACAATAATTAGATTAAGTTGATAAAAGAGAGAACAGCAGTGCTCATTAGTATAGTTAGGATTTTTACTATTACATGGAGAAATCTCTGTTACTTGCTTTGGTAATTTGGATACTTGCTCTCATGTGAATAATACTTGCATTATACTTCAAGATACTTGTGTATATTGATTGTTTACTTGCACTCGATGTAGATTCACTTAAGTGATAGGGATTTTATCCATTTATTTGTTATCTTTTATTAATTCTTTCCTTTAGAAATTCAACTTTATATCATCAGTGAAAAATAGGATGTGTGCCTTCCAAGCCGCGTGAGCGCGAAGAATGAGACTTCAAAAAGGATGAAGGAGCGTAAGCGACCATCCCTGAAGGCTCATGCGTAGCGTGCGGCAAGCACACATCCGTATAGAAATTTTCTTAATGATAAAATTTATACCTGATGATTAGTTACTTGCTTTGGTTGTAGGTTGAATACTTGCGTTCGAATGAATAATACTTGCATATATGGATAATTTACTTGCTCTAAATGCGTTTTACTTGCGAAAAGGAATAATTATCCTTTTATTGATGGAAATTTTTATACTACTAATGTGATAATTCGTTCCTTTAGAAATTCAACTCTATTTCATCGGCGGAAAATAGGATATGTGCCTTCCAAGCCGCATGAGCGCGAAGAATGAGACTTCAGAAAGGGTGAAGGAGCGTAAGCGACCATCCCTGAAGGCTCATGCGTAGCGTGCGGCAAGCACACATCCGGATAGAAATTTTCTTAATGATAAAATTTATACCTGATGATTAGTTACTTGCTTAGGTAGGTTGAATACTTGCGTTCGAATGAATAATACTTGAGGCCATGTGAATAATACTTGGATATATGGATCGTTTACTTGTTCTAAATGCGTTTTACTTGCGAAAAGGAATAATTATCCTTTTATTGATGGAAATCTTTATACTACTAATGTGATAATTCGTTCCTTTAGAAATTCAACTCTATTTCATCGGTGAAAAATAGGATGTGTGCCTTCCAAGCCGCATGAGCGCGAAGAATGAGACTTCAAAAAGGATGAAGGAGCGTAAGCGACCATTCCTGAAGGCTCATGCGTAGCGTGCGGCAAGCACACAACCGGATAGAAAGTTTCTTAACGATAAAATTTCTACCTAATGATTAGTTACTTGCTTTGGTAGTTTGAATACTTGCGGTCATGTAGATAATACTTGCATATATGGATTGTTTACTTGTTCTAAATCCAAATTTACTTGCGAAAAGGAATAATTATCCTTTTATTGATGGAAATCTTTCTACTACTAATGTGACAATTCGTCTTTTAGAAATCCATTCTATTTCATCGGTGAAAAATAGGATGTGTGCCTTCCAAGCCGCATGAGCGCGAAGAATGAGACTTCAAAAAGGATGAAGGAGCGTAAGCGACCATCCTTGAAGGCTCATGCGTAGTGTGCGGCAGCGCACGTAAGTTTAGAAGGTTTCTATATGGAAGATTCAAGTCACTACATAGTCACATTTGAGCTCATTTAATTCGTATTTAACGCAACAGATAACATATAATAAGGGCAGTGAAATATTATCGTACCAGTAGGAGGTATAATATGAAGAAAAAAGTTATTGGACTAGTAGTTATAGCTGCATTAGTAGCAATCGCAACAATATCCTTTGTAAGAGATAATATTGATGAACAAGAAGCATTTGCGGGCGAGCAAATGGGTACAGATTTAGCGAACAATGCTGCAAACGAAGGTTTAGGAAAAGGAAATGCAGCACCTAATTTTACTCTGACTACACTAGCGGGCGAGGAAGTCACACTCGCAGATTATAAAGGAAAGAAAGTTGTATTAAATTTTTGGGCAACTTGGTGTCCTCCTTGTAAAGCAGAGATGCCACATATGCAAAACTATTATGAAGATAAGGCAGAGAAAGAAAATGTGGAAATTTTAGCGGTCAATTTGACAAGTACTGATACTGGTCTGGACAAAGTCAAAGCGTTTCAAGAAGATTATGCACTTAGCTTTCCTATACCTCTAGATGAGGAAGGTGTAGTTGGGGAAACATATCAAGCGATTACAATACCAACTACTTATATGATAGATACTACGGGAACCATTCAAAATAAGATTGTTGGACCGATGGACGAGCAAATGCTGACAGACTATGTAAGTAATTTAAAATAACAACCGATTTTTGAGCAAGTATTAAACTCCTGTTTTCACACATATATTAGTGGAAAAGTAGGAGGTTGAACTTGCGCAAAAGTCGGTTTTTTCTATATGGTTTGTTAGTCGTTGTTATTTTAGGTATCGGGTATATGTGGTTGATGAAACCTTCAGCTACAGAACAAAAAAGTGTGAGTAATAGTCAAGTCATTGATGAAGCGTTCAAATTAATAAAAAAAGAGGCGGTATTCTCTAAAAATGAAAATCTGCTCGTTGAAGGTGCAATTCGTGGAATGGCAGATGCGTTAGAAGATCCACATAGTACGTATTTAACTAAGGAAGAAGCTGCGAATCAAGAGGCTTCACTTGCAGAAGAAAGAGTTGGAATTGGAGCGGAGATTATGCTCTCGGCAGGGAAATTTGTCGTGGTGGCACCTTTAAAGGATTCGCCTGCTTTTAAAGCTGGCTTAAAATCTCAGGATGAAATTGTTCGTGTGAACGAAGAAAGAGTAGAAGGCAAGTCAATGGCAGAGTTAATACAGCTGTTAAGTGGTAAAAAAGGATCTAACTTGAAAATGACGGTGTATCGAGCTAGTGAGAATCGCCATGTAGAATTACATATGAAACGTGATACGATTGCGATGCATACGGTTTCCAGTGATATTTATGAAGTAGAAGACTATTCAATTGGTATTGTGAATATCACTTTATTTGGTGAGAAGACTGGAGAAGAGTGGGAGAAACAAACGAAGGCATTAGTGGAACGAGGGATAGATGGGCTTGTAATTGATGTAAGAGGGAACCCTGGCGGCTATTTATTTAGTGTATCTACTATTATAGGTACTTTATTGCCGAATGGCTCCACTTTCGCCTATATGCAAGATGCAAAAGGTGTTTTGGAAATGCTTAATACTGAAACACAGGATAATCAGTATCTAAACAAGCTTCCAGTAGTGCTATTACAAAATGGTGGAAGTGCTTCCGCAAGTGAAGTGCTAGCTGGAGCATTGAAGGATAACCAGCGTGCGATGATTGTCGGAGAAACAAGTTTTGGTAAAGGGACTGTTCAGGAAACACGTCCACTGAAGAATGGTGGAAAGCTTAAAATCTCTACTCATAAATGGCTTACTCCAAAACAAGAGTGGATTCATCATAAAGGCATTCAAGCAGACTTACAAGTCGAACCTGATGAATTATATACAATGGATACAAAATATTATCAAGGTAATTTTCGTGTAGGTGACTTTGGGGAAGAGGTAAAGTATGTTCAACAAGTATTAGGCGCACTTGGTTATAATATTAGTCGCCAAGATGGATACTTTGATGAAGATACGGGAGCAGCAGTTGAAAAATATCGAGAGGAGAGAAGCTTGGATAAATTCAATGAGATAGATGATGCCCTTTTTCAGTCATTAACAAAAACTATTCTGGATTATAAAACTAGTAGAGAAAATGATAAGCAGTTCCAAATGGGCATTAGTTATTTACTTCATGATATAAAATAACAAAGTAATTACGAAAATCCTATACGCAAAGCCCTCACTGTTTGTTACAATAATAGGAAGTATAGTTGCAAGTGAGGGGGATGCGTATGGTGCAAGAAATTTTAATCGAATTGGTTAAAGGAATTGGACGTTTTTTCATTCATCCTTCAGTATATATTACGCTTCTCTTCTCGATATTGATCGGATATGTTCGAGTAAAAAGAGAAAGAAGGCAGTTTCGCACAAGATTACTATGGGGATGGACAGAAACTAAGAAATTCTTGTTGGATGGATTAATTTGGGCGTTAATTATTTCTGTTGTCAGTGTAGTTGTGGGATTAGTTATTCCTAATTCTTGGCTATGGGTATATAGCGCGTGGATGATATTATTTATATTATTATTTACGTATCAGTTTGGTTCTGCGGTATACGCAATTGCATTAGGTACGGCAACAATCTATGCCATGTATACATATGGCTGGTCATTAGACTTATTTTCATGGACTATTTCTGGTTTGGATATTTTACAAAATGGGATTGTTCCAATAGCTATAATAGCGGGTCTTCTACTTATTGTTGAAGGTGTTCTTATTCAAAAACATGGTGCTTCACAAGCTTCTCCAAAACTAGTGATGACTGCTAGAGGTGTAGAAGCAATCGTTTATCATGTAAAAAGATTATGGCTATTGCCTATATTACTTATAATTCCTGGAGATGTCATTCCGACTTATTTACCTTATTGGCCGCAGTTTTCGCTTGGTGAAACGACCTTTTCTTTGGTTTTATTTCCATTTGTAATTGGCTTCCAACAAAAATCTCAACATTCTCTACCCATTCATTTTTTCGCAGGATACGGAAAAATTGTTTGGCAATTAGGGATTGTTATAACAATAATCGCGGCTTTCGGTTATTTTGAGCCATTAGTTAGTGCAATTGCTCTACTAGTTGGAGTAATTGCAAGATTGCTTATAACAATCATAAAGTATCAACAAGAAAAAACAGGGAATTATGCTGTCTCACCACAATCGAATGGTGTTATGATTGCGGGTGTCCTGTCCGGTTCTCCAGCAGAGAAAATGGGGCTATTAATAGGAGAACGTATTGTAAAAGTGAACGGACAAAAAGTTGAAAACGAACAGGAATTATATGAAGCAGTTCAAATAAATGCCGCGCATTGTCGGCTTGAAGTATTAGATTCAAATGGAGAATTACGTCTTCGTCAGCACATATTATTTAGACATGATCATTATCGACTAGGTCTAATCTTAGTTAGATAGGAGAAACTATGGAATCACTATCACTCACAACTCAAATAATATTGGCTATTTTTGCTCCTGCAGCACTCGTTGTATTATTTACACGCATAACATTCAATCATTATGTTGCGTTAATATTAACCGTTGCATTATTCGCCGCATCAGTCTATGCAGGCTACACACATCGATGGTGGATTTATATGATCGACGCTGCATCACTTACAATCGGCTTCTGGTATAGTACTCATATGAAAACTAGTAAAAATAAAAAAAATCCGCCTCTTTGACGAGAGCGGATTTTTTGTTCTAAAAATTATGTGCGATTAAAATATTAAAATTAGTCAATTTCACAAGTGGTAATTAATGGTAAAAGTCAAACAAAGTTGATTTATGCTCCAGGTGGACGCTTTCCGCGGGCTTGGCTTTAGCCTCCTCGTTCGCTACGCTCCCTGTGGGGTCTTCAGCTCAAGCTATCCCGCTGGAGTCGCCACCTTACACTCCAATCAATATAATGTGTAGTACTAAACTATAAGAATTAGCAAAGTATATCGCTGAGATATTAAGAGTCATCAATAAAAATTTTATAGGGATAAAACCTGTCTGCCCTATTAGGAATACTATTTTATAATAAAAGAAGAAGGTAAGTTTATTTATAAGAGTCAACTTGATCATTACTCTTATAAGATAAAAAAACTATATTTATGTGGTTTTATATCCATTTATCCGTTTATATAAAGTGGACCTAGTTGATTGGAGCGCAGAGCGGCGACTCCAGTGGGAATAGCACGAGCTGAAGACGCTGGACTTAGCGTAGCGAAAATCTTTTTTGCGACGAGCTTGCGCAGGAGCAAAGGAAGCGGCTGAAGCCGTGCCCACGGAAAGCGTCCGCTCGGAGCGGAAATCAAAGGCATAAATTTTATGTACGATTAAAATATCAAACTATATACAGCTAAAACTCCGATTGTACCAAGTACAACAACCATCACATTTGAAAATAGAAAAGCTAAGCCAAATGCCACAACCGTTCCTATTAAACCAAATAATAGATTATCCTGTTGTACATATAAAATAGCTGGAAAGATTAAAGCACCTAAGACCGCAAAAGGAATATTACGTAATACACCTGATACGACTGGAGGCAATTCTTTTCCCTCTAAAAAGGTGAGAGGAAACGCTCGCGGAATATATGTAACAAGAGCCATTCCAAGCAATGTCCACCAATACCACATACCCATTTGTTATACCCCCTTCGGTAAATTTTTTCCACGTTTTGCATAAATTATTTCAATAAAAATAGAAGAAGCCAGTGTAGCAACTAATATGGACCAACCAGTGGATAATAGCTGAGTCCAGTAAAAGAACCCATTAATCATAGCTGCTAAAAGAGCAAGCATTACTACTTTTCTATTTCCTCTCATAGAGGGTACAAGTAGTCCGACAAACATGGCATACAAAGCAATGGACATAGCTGCTTGTAAAAACGCTGGGAGATTTGCGCCGATGACATGACCAACTGCGGTAAAAACAACCCAGCTACTATAAGCTATTAATGCTACCCCAAATGCAAAAGGTGTAGCTATTTTCTTATCCTTTTGTGTAGCTAGTACAGAAAAACTTTCATCTGTGATTCCAAAAGCATAAATACCTTTGATCCACCTTTTTTCACCTTGCATCTTTTCGTTCAGTGCAGCCGTCATTAAGAAGTGACGAATATTAACGACAAACGTATTTAAAACGATTAAAATAGGGTCAACACCTTTTGAAATGAGTGTGAGGGACATATATTGCGCTGCTCCTGCATAAACGAAGATACTCATAGCTGTGGCTTCCCAAATTGAAAGACCAGTCGTTTTAGCAAGCAAGCCAAATGTTAGGGCAACTGGAAAATAACCAATTGCAATACTGATTCCAGCCTTTAATCCTGAAAGAAATGATCTATTATTCACAAAACGTTCACCACCTGAATACATAATCAACAAATTATACTATAAGAAGTGAGTTTTATGTACAGTAATATTGGGAATAGTATAAATATACATATTTGGAGGAGAGCCAAATGCCGGACTGGTTTTCAATAGAGACATTAACAGATTTAACACATGATTATCGAGCACTAGGACCACTAATTGGTATCCTCTTGCCGTTTTTGGAGGCCTTTCTTCCATTTTTACCATTAGTCGTTTTTATAGTTGCTAACGTCAATGCATATGGTCTACTGATTGGTTTTCTTATATCCTGGATAGGATCAGTTGCCGGTTCCTATGCAGTATTCTTAGTGATTCGAAAATATGGACGAGCTCGTGTCCTAGGTTTTATAACGAGGCATGTGAGAATTCAAAAACTTATAAAATGGGTAGAGAGAAATGGATTTGGACCACTCTTTTTACTCGTTTGCTTCCCGTTCACACCTTCTGCTTTAGTCAATATTGTTGCGGGACTTTCAGATATGAAAAAAAATACGTATTTCTGGACGCTGGCATTAGGTAAACTCATTATGATTTTTGTTGTCAGTTTTATTGGTTCAGACATTAAGGCATTGATCACTCAACCTATTAGAACAGCTATTGTCATTTTGCTAATTGCTATTCTATGGTTTGTTGGTAAAGCAATTGAAAAAAGAATAAATAAAAAAGTAGAAGCTGATTTTCGTTTAATCAGCGGCGAAAGAAAAAACAAAAGAGGAGAAAGTCTTGAATAATGTAAAAAAAGAAATGCTGGAATGGTTAATGGCATTAGTAATAGGTATCTTAATCGTGATGTTCGTCAGAATGTTCATTGTGACAAATTATGAGGTAGTGGGTCAGTCGATGATGCCAACATTGCATAATAAAGATAAAGTGATTGTGACAAAACTTTCCAAAATCGAGCATATGGATATTGTGATTTTCCATGGAGATCAGGGTGAAGATTATGTAAAGCGTGTCATTGGTCTACCAGGTGATAAGATTAGCTATGAGAACGATGAGTTGTTTATTAACAATAAAAAAGTAGAAGAGCCTTTTCTAGAATCGTATAGTGCTTATAAAAATCCAAATGATAACTTCACAGGAAATTTTGAATTAGAGGAAATGACCGGAAGTAACCGGGTTCCACCTGATAAATTGTTTGTTTTAGGAGATAATCGTATTTCTAGCATGGATAGTCGATATTTTCACTTTGTAGATACTGAAAAAATTGTTGGTGAGGTGCAAGCACGTTACTGGCCGATTTCGCAGTCAACGACTCAATTCACTACCGAATAATTTCCCTCTCTGTAGTATGTTTTGTACAATAGAGATAGGAGATTATTCGGTTTTTTTTATTACTATATCAAATTTTGGAAAAATTTCCCGTTCCGCAAGTAAATTAGCATCGAGAGCAAGTAAACAGACAGTAAGCGCAAGTAACTAATATAGTAAAGCAAGTAAAATCCTTAGAAACGCAAGTAATCAACATGACATCGCAAGTAACATGTGAAAGTTTAGGTTTTGATGTCTCTCTCTATTTAACCTTTTCAATTATCGTTATTATAAAATTTATTCTGCTCAATCTTATAGTTTATAACTACTCTCTAATTGAATGGAGTAACTTCGTTAGGTGAAGATCCCGCAGCGAAGACATTGGCCAAACTTTGTTTGGGCAATGTCTTTGCGCCGAGTAACCACATGAGCATATGTTTTCCAGCGAAGAGACTGTGGCAACGCCCGCGGAATGCGTCAACCTGAAACAAAATCACAGCCTATTATTATTTTACATATAACGAAAAGAAAATTTCTTCCGAAAGGAGATTGAAAATATTGTCGCTACGAATAGTTAGTGGCCGATCAGGCTATGGAAAAACAACCTTTATCCACCAAGAAATAATCACTGAACTACAAAGAGCTCCTATAGGAGACCCAATATTCTACATAGTTCCCGACCAAATGTCATTTTCCAGTGAGTATGACCTTGCAGCAGAATCGGGACTTCCAGGACTAATTCGAGCACAGGTAACGACATTTAAACGATTAGCGTGGCGTGTTCTTCAAGAAACAGGTGGAATTGCCAAAGAAGAAATAAGTGGCTTTGGTTACCGTATGCTTATTCGGAGTCTGCTTGAAAATCACAAAGACGAATTTACGCTATTTAAGCGAGCAGCAACAAAAAGAGGATTCACCGATCAAATCGAAGTATTACTTAAAGAGTTTAGTAGATACTGCATGGATTACTCTACCATGACAAATGCCCTAAACAATTTAGAAAATGTTAATGCCCCAAAAACGCTTATAGATAAATCCTCCGATATAATGCTGATGCTTGAAAAGATGGAACAAAAACTAGGAGTTAGCTATATTGACGGTGAAGGTTACTTAACATTACTAGCAACCAAAATAAAAGACTCTACACTCCTTGCAAAAACAGATATATACATCGATGGTTTCACTTCATTCACAACAAGAGAATTAGAGATTATCGCGGAATTAATGAAACAGGTAAAGCGTATTACAATTGCTCTTCCAATGGAATCATTGCAGGATGCTGTAGATGAACAATCGCTATTCTATCAACCAGCAAATACATGTGCTAGGTTATTAGAAATAGCACAAACCGAACAAGTTGAAATCGAAAAAGCAGTACATCTGCATGAACAGAAACGCTTTATGTCAAAAGAAATTGCTCATATTGAGGCAAATCTGGATCAGCTTCCTCCCTTGCAAACAAATTCAGAAGGGAATATTCGAATAACAGAAGCTGCCAATCGTCGTGCGGAAATGCATGCAGTAGCAAGGCAAATACGAGAATTGATGCAACAAAAAAGTGTTCGTTATAACGAAATGGCTATCTTGCATAGAGATGCAGATACGTATGAAGGGTTGATCGAGACTATTTTCCCGCAGTACGATATTCCAGTTTTCATTAGTAAAAAGAAACCGATGTTACATCACCCGCTAATCGAACTTAGTCGGACCATTTTAGAAATAATTCGAACAGACTGGAAGTATGAACCAGTGTTTCGCGCGGTGAAGACGGATTTGTTTTTTCCGTTAGATGCCCCTAAAAAAACGTGGAGAGAGCGTGCGGATCGTTTAGAGAATTTTGTGCTGGCATTCGGAATCTATGGAGATAGATGGTGGGATGAAAGACGTTGGGTCTATAAAAAATATCGTGGTTTAGAATTTTATTCCAAAGTGCAAACCGATGAAGAAAAAAGTATTCAAGCAGATATCCATACAATAAGAGATTTGATCGTTGAACCAATCAAAGCCCTGTCAAATCAGTTGAAACAAAGTAAAACAGGAAAAGATTATGCAATAGCTATCTATACATTTATAGAAGCACTAAACGTATATGAAAAACTGCAAAGCTTGAAGCAAACTGAAGAGGAAAACGGCCAATTACTCCTCGCTTCCGAACATGAGCAAGTATGGAATGAGTGGGTAAATGTAATCGACCAATTTGTATTGATGTTTGGCGAGAAGGAAATGTCCTTGGAAGAAGTAGCCAAAATTTTAGATGAGGGATATGATCAGCTTGATTTTTCTAGCATTCCACCTACTATTGATCAAGTGATTGTTGGTAATGTTGATATTATTCGTCTAACGAATATTAAAGCGGCATTTGTACTAGGGGTTAATGATGGAGCTTATCCAAAGCGGATGGATCATGAAGGGATACTAACTGATACAGAGCGTGAATGGTTCATGCAAATTGGATTTGAACTTGCACCAACGTCGAAAGTGCGCTTGATGGATGAAAATTATTTAATCTATAAAGCATTTGTAACAGCTTCACATTTCTTATACGTATCTTATCCAATGGCAGACACCGAAGGGAAAGCACTATTACCTTCCATGTATATTAAAAAGCTACATCAAATGGTAAGTGATTTGCCTGTTGAAGTAGCTGTAGTCGATCCGAGCGATATGCTAACAGATAAATTAGATCTGACTTCTATTAGTCACCCACGACCTACTTTGCCTTATGTTATTATGCAGCTTCGAAGTGCTCTAGAAACAGGGGAATTACCAGAAGTGTGGCAGTCGGTTTATCAGTATTATTTAATGGATCCTTATTGGTCGAAGCTAGTAAAAAGAATTACAAAGCCCTTAATACATGGCAATAAAACAGAGAAATTAAATGAAGAGATGACTGAAGCTCTATATGGGGAAACGATTATTTCCAGTGTATCTCGTGTAGAAAAATATTATAGCTGCCCGTTTGCACACTACGCATCTTATGGCCTGAAGCTAGAAGAACGTGCAGAATATAGATTAGAAGCACCACAAATGGGAGACTTATTCCATGCGGCGTTAAAATGGATTGCGGATGAAACAAAGCGTGTAGATTTACAGTGGTCTCAGTTAACTCGACCACAATGCTACCAACTTGCTAGACAAGCAGTCGATTATATTGTACCAGTCTTTGTACACCAATTATTATTAAGTACAAATCGATATCGATATATCCAACGAAAATTGGAGCAAATCGTTGCCAATACATTGATCGCCTTAAGCCAGCATTCTAAAGGGTCCAGCTTTGTTCCAATCGCTATAGAAGCTGGTTTCGGTCCTGGTGAGGCGCTGCCTGCCTTGGAAATTCCACTGAAGCGTAATCGTAAAATGCAATTGCGTGGTCGAATCGACCGAGTGGATGCAGCTAATATTAACGGCAATATGTTTGTACGGATTGTCGATTATAAATCATCTAAAAAAGGGATAGATTTGAACGAGGTTTATCATGGTATTTCTCTTCAAATGTTAACTTATTTAGATGTTGCTGTTGAAAATGCGGATATATGGCTACATGAGGATGCTGATCCAGCAGGAGTCTTATATGTGCATATGCATAATCCATTTATTCAGTCCCAAAAAGAAATGGAAGATGCAGAATTAGAGGATGCGATTTATAAATCATACAAAATGAATGGTCTACTACTCGATGATCCAGAAGTAATTATGGAAATGGACGAGCAGATTTCAGGATTTTCGAAAGTGATTCCAGTACGTATGAACAAAGACGGAAACTTGTCGAAATCATCTTCCAAGGTAGTTGAGCCAGAGCAAATGAGATTACTACAGTCCTTTGTTCGTAAAAAGCATGAGCAAGCAGGAAATGGCATGAATGCCGGGGATACTCGCGTTCTACCTTATCGAATAAAAGATAAAATGCCTTGTAACTATTGCTCTTATCGTAGTGTTTGCCAATTCGATCCCGGGGATCCAGCTCAACAAGTACGTGTATTGAAAGTGGAGCAACCAGAAATAGTAGCAGAAAAAATACGAGAGGAGGTGGGTTCAAATGAACATTCCTAATATGCCAGCAGAGCTAACATGGACAGCTGCACAATGGAAGGCAATTTGGGCTACGGGTTCAGATGTGCTCGTTTCCGCAGCTGCAGGATCTGGAAAAACAGCTGTCCTCATCGACCGCCTCATTCAAAAGGTTATTGCGAAAGAACAACCTATCAATGTTGACGAGTTATTAGTTGTTACATTTACCAATGCTTCCGCTGCAGAAATGCGTCACCGAATGGCAGAGGCGCTAGAAAAGGCTATAGCAAACGATCCATCATCAAATCATTTACGAAAACAACTAAGTTTGTTAAATAAAGCACAAATTTCTACACTGCATTCATTTTGTTTAAACATTGTACGGCAATATGCATATATGCTAACGATAGACCCAGGTTTCCGTATTGCAAATGAAACAGAAGCAGCAATCATGCGTGACGATATGTTAGCAGAAGTATTAGAAGAAGCTTATCATGTTGACAATCCGGAGGCGATGTACCGATTGTCTGATAGTTTCACCTCCGATCGTGACGATCAATCAATTGAAGTGATGATTGAAAAACTATATTCCTATTCGCGCGTTCATCCAGAGCCCCAAAAATGGTTGTTGGCAATTCCAGAAGCTTATAATCTTCCAGTAGATATGACTATAGACGAACTATCGTTTATGGGTCCATTGAAGCTTGCAATCATCCATCATTTAGAAGAAGCGATCGCTGTAACCGAGGAGATTCGTAGACTTGCAAATGAACCAAATGGCCCGGCACCTCTTGCAGAAACTGCTATGATCGATCAGCAAATGATTCAAGAGGCAGTAGTTTTGATGAAGAATAGCTCGTGGCAAAGTGTTTTTCATTACTTCCAAGGCATTAAATGGGGAAGAGCAGCAGCCATAAAAAAAGATTCCTGTGATGAAGGAATGAAAAATCAAGCGACAGACAAACGGACTAAAGTGAAGAAAATTGTTAATGACTTAAAGGATAATTATTTTACACGAACTCCAGAACGGCTCTTGGAGGAAATGCGTTTAATGGCACCTCAGCTACAAAAACTAGTAGAACTGACTATAGTTTATGGAGAAAGGTATACTGCAGCTAAAAATGAAAAGGGTCTCGTCGACTTTTCAGATTTGGAGCATTATGCATTAGATATTCTATCCGAGCAGGATGAAAATGGTGAACTTATACCATCAGATATTGCGAAGGAATATAAGTCTCGTTTTAAAGAAGTACTAGTAGATGAATATCAGGATACTAATCTACTACAAGAAACCATTTTACAGTTTGTGAAAAGTGGCGATGAAAATACAGGGAATATGTTCATGGTAGGGGACGTGAAGCAGTCCATCTATCGATTCCGTTTAGCAGAACCAATGCTATTTTTAGGGAAATATCTTGCATTCAATGATCTTCCGATTGATTCAGGCATCAAAATAGATTTAAATGCTAACTTCCGCAGTAGAAAGGAAGTGTTACATGCAACCAACTATATTTTCAGTCAAATTATGGGTGAGTCAGTAGGAGAAATTGTGTATGATGAAGCAGCATCGTTAAAGCCAGGAGCACCCTATGAAGAAACTGAAACACCTGTTGAGCTTGCTCTATTATATGAAGTAGAAGATGGCAGTGCAGAACCGTTAGAGGAAGAGGAAGAAACGATAGAAGCAATTGCTGAAGAAGAGTTAAAAAAATCGCAAGCCGAAGCACGTTATATTATTTCAAAAATAAACGAGATGATTCACTCTAAACAAACTGTCTATGATCCATGGAAAAAAGCTCATCGTCCCGTCGAGTACAGTGACATCGTTATATTGATGCGCTCGATGACTTGGTCAGGAGAGGTTACAGAGCAATTTAAAGAAGCTGGTATTCCTTTGTACGCCGAACTTTCGAAGGGATATTTTGAAGCAATTGAAGTTCTTATAATGCTTCATACGCTTCGTGCAATAGATAATCCCTATCAGGATATATCACTTGCATCCGTTCTCAGGTCGCCATTTGTAGGACTAACAGAGTCAGAGCTCGCACTTATCCGTTTATCTGCTCCAAAAGAGCCTTTCTACGATGCATTAAAAACTTTTGTATCTACCGGAGGGCCGGGACTGTCTGCAGATACTGCTGAGAAACTACAAAGGTTCTTACTTCAATATGAGGATTGGCGCGATTTAAGTAGAAGAGGTTCACTTGCGGATTTAATATGGCAAATATACTTGGATACACATTACTACGAAATAGTAGGTGCTATGCCAAATGGTAAACAAAGACAAGCAAACCTTCGTATTCTTCATGACCGTGCAATCGATTATGAGAAAACTTCCTTCCGAGGACTGTTCCGTTTTTTACGTTTTATCGATCGTATGCGTAAAAGAGGGGATGATTTAGGTGCTGCACGAGCTATTGGTGAAAAGGAGAATGTTGTTCGTTTAATGACTATTCACTCATCCAAAGGGCTAGAATTTCCAGTTGTTTTTTTAGCTGGAATGGGTAGACCTTTTAACCAAATGGATTTTAATGAGTCCTACTTGTTTGACCAATCGTTTGGTCTTGCTGTTAAAGCAATTGATCCGGAAAAGCGTATTTCATTTACTTCATTGCCATTTTTATCTATGAAAGAAAAAAAGCAGATGGAGTTGAAGGCGGAGGAAATGCGGGTTTTATATGTGGCCATGACGCGTGCAAAAGAGAATTTATACCTCATTGGATCTATAAAAGATTTAGCAAAAACATTGGCAAAATGGCAAGATGCCCAAAACGTATTAAGTGATGAAATGCTGCCGGACTATATGCGTGCAAAAGCAAAAGGATATTTAGATTGGATTGGTCCAGCCTTATCAAGACATACAAATTTCCGCCAGTTATCGGATGTAAATGAAGCGAATATAGTGGATAGTGAATCGAATTGGAGAATTGTCGCTAAATGTGTAAATGATTTAAAGCATATTGTACAAGAGGAAGAAAAAGAGGCTGTTAAATTGGACCAGTTGATTGATCCAACACAAAATATATATTTAAAGAAGATTCAGGAACGTTTTGATACACCATACGTGCATGAAATAACTACTCATAAACGATCAAAGCAAACGGTAAGTGAGATGAAAAGAATACAGCAACTAATGGACCAATCAGATGATGACTATTTTCAAATGTCTAGTCCTACTAGTCTGAAAAAGATTGCGAAGCGTCCATTTTTCCTTCAGCAAGAAGCAAAATTGACAGGGGCAGAAGCAGGTACTGCGGTACATGCTTTTATGCAAAACGTAGATCTTCACGAAGAAAAAAATGAGGAGCAGGTTCTGCTATTTGCAGAAAGACTGGCTGAAAGGGAAATTTTAACGAAAGCTGAACAAGCTGCGATTAATCCAAACAAAATGGTACCTTTCTTCAGCTCAGAAATAGCAAAACGTTTACGAAATGCAAAAGAAGTGATGAGAGAATTTCCTTTTACGTATGCACTAGAGGATAATGATGGCGACAAACAAATTATCCAAGGAGTCGTCGATTGCTTATTTTTAGAGGATGATGGGCGTTGGGTTTTATTGGATTATAAAACGGATAAAGTTAAACATTTAGTTAATAACGAGTCTTTATTACAGCAAGAAATGCAAAAACGTTATCAACTTCAATTGTCACTTTATACACAGGCAATTGAAGCAATTTTACAAGTAGAGATTAAAGAGAAAGTATTATACTTGTTTGACATAAATAGAACAGTGTCATTTTAGGGGGAAAAAGCTTGCTAATCAAACCAACAGGAGTAAATGAGCGCATCATCTCGATAGATGTAATGAGAGGGTTCGCCTTACTAGGGATATTTGTCGTGAATATGCTATTTTTTCATACTCCATATATTTATATAAATCCATATACTTGGTATCAAAACCCAAGTGATTATGAGACATTTAAAATGATTGACATTTTTGTACAAGGAAGTGTGTATCCATTATTCTCCATGTTATTTGGATATGGTTTGGCAATGCAGTATATGAAGTCTGAAGCAAATGGTAGTCCATTTTCCAAATTTGCAGTACGACGATTGTCTGTTTTACTAATAATTGGATGTATTCATGCATTTCTTATATGGGCAGGAGACATCTTGATAACCTATGCATTAGCGGGATTTGTTTTAATACTCATCATTAGATTAAAGCCAATTTGGTTGCTTCTCATAAGTATTTTCTTATTCTTAATACCAAATGGTTTACTAAATGGTTTAGTCTACTTGGGCTCTCTAATAGAGCCAGATGCCATGGTTATTTATACTGGAATACAGGCAATTGAAGCATCTATTGTTGCATACGGCCAAGGATCATGGGGCGATATTTTCTCTCAACGATTAGCTGATTGGTTATATATGAGTGGAAATGGTCTAATCATCATAAGCATGCTGTTTACAATCGTTCCATTTCTTTTATTAGGTGCAGCAGCAGCAAAGTGGAAGCTTATTGAGAGGGCAAGAGAGTTAAAGGTGTTTTGGATTATTACGGTGTTAGTAACTTTAATAGCAGGTACAGCTATCAAATGGCTTCCTTACTTAACAGAAGCGAACTTGTTCACTATGAGCGTTCAAGATACTTTTGGAGGACCACTACAAGCAATTGCATACGCAGGCGTAATTGCCATGGTTTGTTCCATTCCAATCGGTGCAAAAATACTATCTCCAATTTCGAAGGCTGGTAGGATGTCCATGACAATATATTTAATGCAATCGATTATTGCAACGACTATTTTTTATTCCTACGGATTCGGGTTATATGGAAAAATCGATATAAGTACTGGTACATGGATGGCGGTAGGCATTTTCGCGTTGCAAATAGTGTTTGCAGAATTTTGGTTTATGAAATTTAAGCAAGGTCCTGTAGAGTTATTGTGGAGAAAACTGACTTATTCGAATAGTTTATCTAAAATAGGTGAAAAAGAAACTAATTTGTAATAGACTAATAGATAGATTCAAAACTATTAAAGGAGTGTCCAAAAGATGAAACTGTTATCCTACCGTTTACATGACAAAATTTACTTCGGACCTAAAGTCAAAAAAGAAGAGGCAGTATGGGATGTTTTACAAATTCAAGAGACGCTCCAAGTATTACCCCAATTTCCTACTACAATCGTAGAAGGTGTTCATTTAGGGATGGATTTTGTCGAACAAATTCGTAAATTAGTAGAAGCAGCATTGAAGGCAGAGAATCCAAATGAGTTTAAACGCTCTTTCGCTGAAATCGAATGGCTGTCACCAATTCCGCGTACTCCCAAAAATATTATGGCTGTAGGTAAAAACTATGCTGATCATGCGAAAGAAATGGGTGGCGTTGCAAGTAGTTTTGTTGTCTTTACGAAGTCTCCAACTTCCATTGCAGCTGATGAACAAACTCTTTCACTACATGCAGATGTAACAAACTCCTACGATTACGAAGGAGAGCTAGCCATCGTTATTGGTAAACAAGGAAAAAATATTCCGGAAAAGTTAGCTTATGATTATATTTTTGGATACACAATTGCCAATGATTTAACTGCGCGTGACCTACAAACGAAGCATCAGCAATACTTCTTAGGCAAAAGTCTTGAAGGGTCTTGCCCTATGGGACCATATCTAGTAACAAAGGATGAGTTACCAAATCCACAGGAACTTGCAGTTGTCACTAAAGTAAATGATGAAATTCGTCAAAACGGAAAAACTTCTGACATGGTATTTTCGGTTGAACGAATTATTGCTGAAATTTCAAAGTCGGTTATCCTAGAACCAGGAGATGTTATATTAACAGGAACTCCTGCAGGTGTAGGTAAAGGGTTTAATCCACCACGCTTCCTAAAGTCAGGAGATATAGTCAAAATTTCTATTGAAGGAATAGGTACATTAGTGAACAAATTCGAGTAACATGGTACACTAAATAGGATAGTAGTAAACTACAAGTATAATTGAGGTGGAAAAAATGGATTTCTTAGCATCAACACATTTACACATTACCACTTGGGTAGTCGCACTAATCCTATTTTTTGTAGCATTAGCGATTGCAAAACCGAAAGTAGTTCACATGATTTTACGTTTGTTCTACATCCTAATTATCATTACTGGAGTTGCTTTGTTCATCAAAGGTATGGACTTCGGTGAAGGAATGCTTTACGGATTAAAATTCCTAGCAGGCATATTAGTAATTGGTATGATGGAAATGACTTTAGTGAAAAAGGCAAAAGGAAAACCGTTTACAACTTTCTTAGTGTTAATGTTTGTTTTCTTCTTTATCGTACTTTTCCTTGGTTTCAAATTACCAATGGGTATCAACTTCTTAGCTTAAGTTTTGGGAAGCTTTCACATATTGGAAGCTTCTTTTCAATTTATTGATATTATGCTATTTTGATAGGTAAGAAGAGAGGAGGAGTGGCAAGTGGGAATAACATTGCTAATATTACTCATTGTTCTTATGATTGCATTTGTAGGCGCATCATTTGTCATTGCCAATCTACAAAAAAACAAATCAGATTCTCAAGTTGAACTCCAATCACATATCCTTCAAGAATTTCATAAAACACAAAAGCCACCGAAATGATCGGTGGTTTTTGTTATGCCAAAAGAATAGTGGTGTTATGAGCTATATGTTAGATGTTATGGGATATTTCGTTACACTTTTGGGCTGAAGGGGAGAATTTAAGGGCTATACCGAAGTTTATAAGCTTCTATTGACGATTTATGGGCTATTTGTAAACATTTAAGAGCAATTTTAATCTCGTATAAAGCAAGTAACCTTCTAAATAGTAGATTTATGATTACTTTGCAACCTGTCACAGTTTGGACTAAATATTATAGATATTTATTGCTTTAATTGCTAAACGATAGCGATTAAAACATTGCTTTGTTAAAATAATATGTATATGCGTCAAAGGAGGATTTACCTTGAAGTTAACAAAATGGATTATAACTGGATTGCTGATGAGTAGCCTATGCTTAACTACATCTCAAGTGAGTAATGCAGAAACGAATAACTCTATACATAACGAAAGTATTTACGATCTATATGTAGATCGATACTTCAATAAATTAGGAACAAACGATTATAATGTCAATCCAAAAGATCCAAATGCATTCGCTGGTGGGGATTTTCTTGGTGTTATGGAAAAAATGGCGCACATTAAAGATATGGGATTCACTACTATCTCCATAGGTCCAGTTTTTGCAACAGAATCTTATGATGGAAAGCGAATTTTAAATTTCGATGAATTAGAAAAACAATTCGGGACACCAGAAGAATTTAACGAGCTATTAGACAAGTCGCACGAACAAGATTTAAAGATTATGGTTGAATTTCCTCTAAATAATTATAGTGAGAACCATATTTGGGCTACTGATAACAAGAAAAGTAATTGGATACTATCAAAAGAAAATGGTCAAATGCTTCTTGACTTGACTAACCCTGAAGTACAACAGGCTCTTACTGAGACAATTGTAAATTTTGCAGAAGCCTACAAAATTGATGGTATTAAATTGTCTGAGCTAGATGGTGCACCAACTTCATTTATAAATGATTTAATTGCGGCAGTAAAAGAAATTCGCGATCCAATGTATGTCATTGCTCTCGAGGAGTCAGAAGCTAATTTTGACTTAGAGTATTCGGAAAAGCTAATGCTAGGTTTCCGGGATACTTTCAAAAATACAGATCGACCTTCAGAAACTATTTCTTTAGCTAATGAAAATAATCTATTAATGGTGGATCATTTGTTGGCTGAAAGAATTACGTATCATAGTGCCTTGGAGAATATGTTCCCACCTACTCGTATTAAAATGGCAATCGGCACTATTCTTACCTTACCAGGTGTACCTTATATGACATACGGAACGGAAATAGCGATGAATGGTCAAAATGCACAAGATAGCCATCAAATCATGAATTTCCGTGTAGATGAAGAGCTAATTGAATATTTAAAAGACATGGCATCCATTCGTACAAAATCAGAAACGATGCGAACAGGTAAAATGGAACTGTTAGAAAATAAAGATGGGTATGCTGTGTACAAACGATATTCTGATGAAGAAACATTTATCGTTGTCATCAATAACACTAGTGAGACAAAAAGAATTGACATTTCGAGTGAGGAAATAGGCGAAAATAAAGAACTACGTGGGTTATTTGAGTTGGATACAGTACGTGCTTCCGATGATGGTTCCTATCGTTTAGTACTGGATAGAGAAATAGCCGAAGTGTATCAAGTTAAAGAAGATAAAGGTCTAAATAGCGCCTACATCGCAGCAATGATCATCGCTTACTTATTGTTTATGTTATTTCTCATTATAGTTTGGAAAAAAGGAAAGCAAAGAAGAATGGATGAAGAGAATAAATAAATGCAAAAAACTGTCCCCCACACAAAATAAGGTGGACAGTTTTTTTAGATTAAGCAGAAAGAAAAATGTTCCGTGAACTAGCAGCGCTATGATTTCTGCTTCGGGCGGATTCTTCCCGAATTAAAATGTTATCCTTTATTATTGACGTACAATTGGCATTGAACAGCATCGGAATGATCCGCCTGATTTAATGATTTCCGAGAAATCAACCTCAATTACTTGATATCCGTGCTTTCTAAGCTGATGATTGACGTCAGAATTTAATGGTAAACTAAGTACTCGATTATTCCCGATAGACAATACATTCGTCCCCATTGAGAACTGCTCACTTTCACTCACCTCGATTAAATTATACATACTGGACAAATTGTCGACGATTTCCGGATCGATTGCATCAGGGTAAATCAAGGCATCCTTGGAAGAGAGGATATTGAACACACAGTCAAGATGTAAATATTTTGGGTTAAAAGGAATAGGGAAAATTTCAAAGTCTGGTAATTCTTCTTGTAAATCTTGAATGGCTTTCTTACTTGTCCGATGGCTAATTCCAACAAATACACGGTGGCCGTCAACGATTACATCGCCACCTTCGATGGAATGTGTGGAGAGTTTTTTATAAGAAATATCATGTTCATTCATCCACTCTGCTAATACCTTTTCTTCACCTTGGCGAATCGGATTTGCCATTTCGGAAATAAACAAGCAATTACCTAAAGTAAAACCAATATCTCTAGTAAAGACTTGTTCTGGATGATCTTTACTTGGTGGTAGTTTAATCACTTCCACACCCGCATTTCGTAAAGTTTGTTCAAATATCTGATGCTGTGAAATCGCAAGTGAACGATCAATACTGCTATTTATATATTTTTTCTGAACGTCATTAATCACTTCTTTAATTTCCATGTACTGAGGTTCACATAGGATGACTTTTTGAAGTTCACCATATTCACTTTGACATTGTATTTGAGATTGATCTTTGAATATTTTTACCATTAGGCTACCTCCACTTTCTTGGTTCATTCCTTTTCTATTCCCTTGATTTTTCATTTCATAACCTATTTGTGAAATTTATTTTCATTTGAACAATGTTGTTTCAGAAAATTTAACATGGGGTAAAGGCTAGGTATAAGAATATGTAGATATAGATAGTGGAGGAGATTGTATGATTACAAAGGAACAAGCTTTATTGACAAAAGAAGATTTTCACTCTAGAAAAGACTTACCGAGTTGGCTCTATAAAGAATACGAAACTTTTCATAACACGGTAACGGATAAAACGTTTCCATGTTTTTTTGGAATGAATGGTGAGTTGAAAGGTGAACTCCGCTACGCTTTTATCAATCAAGACGACTGGAGTAATTTACCTTCTGCGGTAGAAGGATTTCTAGATTTATTTAAATTACCAAACTACAAGAGACACGGTCTTTTTGTATTTGTAGAACCTTTTGAGTCAGAAGGTTCTATCGAAGATTACCGAAAGCAATTTTGGGATATCCTTCAATACTTACATGAAGTCGATGAAGTAGAATGGCCAGAAGACAGTCCTCGTGACCCTGATCACTATTTGTGGGATTTCCGATTCAATGGAGAGCCGATTTTTGTATTTGGAAATGCTCCAGCATATAAGAAGCGAAAGACACGTCATCTAGGAAATGCGATGGTTCTTGGATTTCAACCACGGAAAATATTTGAAGGATTAGAAGGTACTGAAAAAGGTGGTATTATGTCACGTGAAAAAGTTCGTAAACGTGTAGAAGCATGGGATCAGCTACCTAAGCATCCAGATATCGGCCATTTCGGCGACCCAACGCATAACGAATGGAAGCAATCCTTTATTGGTGATGATATTGTACCGATTCAAGGCAAATGTCCATTCCACCATAAATCACAAGTTTAAAAACTATTCTATGCTTTCATATAGCAATATTTGTGGAAAAAAACAAGAGGATAGAGGTATGTAGCTTAAGTTAGTATTATAGATAATACCATTCTGTCATAAACGCTGATGAATGGGAGCAACAGATGGTAATCGGAATTGTCCTACTAGACAACCCAAGATTATTGAAAATAGAGTGGCGGGTGGTGATAAAAATCATTACCCGCCTTTATATATTTCTTGTAAATTATGCAGTAAAGCACTACTGGAATTATTACTCGGAACTCAAACTAATTTTTAGCTAACGAGCAATACATATATTCCTATCCTTTACCAGGGAAATGATGAAGAGGAGGTGGTACTAACCAGCCCTTACTTTTGTTTAAGCGAAGTATTTTGGCACCAATCTGTACTTTAGCAGTATGGAACTGGCCATACAGCATAGCGATATCTTCACGTATACTTTCACCCATGACTTTACTACAAGCTACTAAACCAGCTGCTGAATCTTTAGCCAATGCTGCGCCAATTTCTGGATCATTAAATCGTGCTCCAACCGGAATATCTTCAAGACGAGCATCTGGTCGAGCAGGAGGGGCGGGTGGTAATCCAACAGCATTTACCTTAAGTATTTTCTCAATTTGTTTATTTTCTTCTTCCATAGATTTAACGCACTCTTCAATTAACCCTTTCAACTCGTCATCACCAGCATGATTATAAAAGGTCTGGTATGCAGCAATTAGCCCGTTATTCATTATTAAATTTGTCCAAATAGCAAATACTTCACCATAATGCAGAGGTTCTTCCTTAGGATTTCCACTTAAGATACCCATTATTTCACTCCTTGCTTTCATTTTCACAGAAATTATCCATGTAAATGGTAGTATGTGGAGCATATGAGAAAGTATTCATTCAATAAAAAAAGAGGATCTACATATAATATAGACCTCAATTTATAAATAACCATATGCGCTTTCGCATTTCTTATGATAATTTATTTAAAAAGAATAAACCCATTGTTCCGGGACCGACATGTGCTCCTACAGTTGAACCAATGGAATGTATTTCAATACTCTTCGGATGAAATCTATCCTCGATCATTTGTTTTAAATCTAGTGCTGTAGGTTCATCATCACTATGGCAAAGGGCGATTGACTGTTCACTAATCGTATCACCACGTTCGTCCATCATATCAATCATTCGCTTCAAAACTTTTTTGCGTCCGCGAATTTTTTCTAGAGGGACTAGCTTGCCGTCCTCCACATGAAGAAGTGGTTTAATATTAAGTAATCCACCAACAAATGCACTTGCTTTAGAAACTCTCCCACCGCGTGCTAGGTAATCTAAATCTTCTACGGTGAATAAATGCTCCATATGCTCTGCATGGAAACGTACTTTTTCAATAATTTGAGCATTGTCCATTCCTGCATCACGTAATTTAACTGCTTCTTTTAATACTAAACCATATCCGAGTGATGCACATTGTGAATCGATGATCGTTAGTTTCAGATCTGGGTACGTTTCTAATAATTGTTCGCGCATCATCATAGCCGTACTATAGGTTCCGGATAGAGCCGACGAAAAGGCTATATATAATCCTTCTTCTCCAGATTTAGCAAGATCCTCAAATAGTCGTAAAAATAATTCTGGTGAAACTTGTGAAGTTTTTGGATGCTTTCCTGCCCGTATTGCTGCGTAAACTTCAGATGAATCAATACCAATAATGTCTTCATACTCATCTTCATCAATATGAACTCTAAGTGGAGCTAATAGAACGTTGTTATCTTCAAAAAATTCTCTTGGTAAATCTGTAGCGCTATCAGCAAATATTCTCATTTCCCATCCTCCTGTATCTCTATTATTTAGTTAAGTTTAATCTTTCTATTAATAATTCTGCAATACCATCTTCGTTATTTGATAAAGTAACTTCGTTGGCGATAGTTTTAAGAGGACTTATAGCATTTCCCATTGCTACCCCAACACCAGCATACTCAATCATTTCTAAATCATTATCTTCATCACCAAATGCAATAATACGTTCTTGTGGAATATTCAAATACTCGGATACATGTGATAATCCAACGGCTTTATTTAAACCATGCTTTACAATCTCAATGACATCCCATGGGGCACCCCAACGACGATGGTCAATTACTTCCGCATGTACATCTCTTAAATGCTGACGAACTAAATCAACTGAATCTTCTTCGGCATGGATTAGTAAACTTGTAGGGTCAGTTTTCAAAAGAGACTTTAAGTCTCCAGTTGTAACCTGTGGATTTCCTAATGAAAATGCAGAAAGTATTTTTTCATCGTGATAATGTAAATACACATCATCAAGTACCTCAGCTAGCATATTTTTGATGGAATAACTTTCTACAGCCTCTACTACTTGCTTTACAACTTTTAAATCAATCGGAGTATGTAAAGTTTTCCATGAAGAATTTCTAGGATGATGAACAAATGCACCATTAAAGTTAACAATTGGTGTACTTAAACCAAGTTCTTTATAATACATTTCACTGGATCTATATGGTCTACCAGTGGCAATCATAACTTCATGTCCCTCATTTTTTGCCTGTTGAAGTATGTTTTTAGTTTTTGCTGAAATTACTTTTTCATCGGTCAATAAAGTTCCATCTAAATCTAACACGATTAAATGCTGTTTCATTAAAAAAACTCCCTTCTATCTTATGTTAAAGTGTATCGTTTTCAACGAATAACGTCAAAATGTAAAATCAGCCTCTTTGTACTCTCTAGATTACTTTGGTAGAATAATAATAGAAGAAAGGTGGGATATAAATGATAGTAACAACCGAGGCATGGGGAAACATTCCTTTATTACATATTTATAAAGAAGATACAAAAAAAGATGCTTCAATTGTCATCTTTTTACACGGATTTGAAAGTGGAAAAGAGCATAACCTACACTATGCATATCAGCTTGTTCAACAAGGTTGTCGTGTCATTCTACCAGATGCACATTTGCATGGAGAACGAGACGAGAAATTAGATGATGTAGAAATCAGCTTACGTTTTTGGGAAATTGTTTTAACTTCCATTGAAGAAGTTGGACATATTAAGCATGAATTAGAAAAGCGTGGCTATTTCAACGGACAAAAAATTGGTATCGGTGGAACTTCTATGGGTGGGATTACTACTTTAGGTTGTTTAACGGCATATCCTTGGATTGATGCTGCTGCTATTATGATGGGAACACCTGGTTATGTAGAACTTGCCAAAGCGCAAATTGCTTCGGTAGAGCAAAAAGGATTCAAAGTACCATTAAATGCAGAAGAGAAGAAGAATATGTTCGACACCTTATCGAATTTTGATGCATCAATTCATTCGGATAACCTTATTGAAACACCACTATTTTTCTGGCATGGAGAAAAGGATCCTGTTGTACCATATGAACCAACTGCCCAATTCATTGCCGCTCTCAGAAAACAATATGATAAACAGAATATAGTCCTAATGAATGAAAAATCCGCAGGACATGCAGTATCACGAAAAGGAATGCTAACTTCTATGCAGTGGCTAGCAAACAGTTTGGCATAAACTGACGAGTTTGTTATGATTAAGATATAAAGTGAAACTTCTATTATTGGGAATTTTTTCATCCCAAGTAATGGAAAAAAGAACTCAGGCAATTCCTGAGTGACCAACATCTTGTTGGTCCGAACCAATCGGCGAATTACAGGCTGTTTATTATCACCATTTCCTCTGATTTTCTTTTGAAAAGTTGAGGTGGTAGTATTTCCGCCTGTTAAACCGGAATAGAATAGAGGAGGTTTTCAAAATGAGTCAAGATACAGAGCAAGATATGAAGGATAGTATGATGGCCGCTCTTGAGAATGTTATCGACCCTGAACTAGGTATTGATATTGTCAATTTAGGTTTAGTATATGATGTACAATTAGCAGATGAAGATATTGCAAAAGTTACAATGACATTAACATCCATCGGATGCCCAATGGGTCCACAGATTGTCGATCAAGTAAAAACTGCACTTGGTGAACTACCTGAAGTAAAAGATACAGATGTAAATATTGTCTTCAACCCACCATGGTCAAAAGACAATATGTCCCGCTACGCTAAAATAGCTCTTGGGGTAAGGTAATAAAATATACAGTATATATTAAAAGTCGAATCATCCAAGATTCGACTTTTAATATGGAGTTCAACTAAATCTAAACTGATTACCTCCCACAGCAACTTGAAGTAAACCCAACCCATTCCGAACTCAACCAAATAAAATACTTA
This sequence comes from Psychrobacillus sp. FSL K6-2365, assembly GCF_038003165.1. Lineage (NCBI taxonomy): Bacteria > Bacillati > Bacillota > Bacilli > Caryophanales > Bacillaceae > Psychrobacillus > Psychrobacillus sp. FSL K6-2365. Next base: position 1,182,207 of record NZ_JBBOOO010000001.1, read on the forward strand.
CCAATAAAAAAAGCCACTGAAATATTTCAGCAGCTTCATATACTAGTCAATCCGACAAATATGAAGTGGGCAGTTATCACATTCTACTTCCGTTCGTAAAAACTGTAAATCATGAATCGTAATCATTCCCTTGTCTAAAGAAAGTACATCTTTTTTCTTTAGATCATTTAAAATTCGGTTTACGACCTCTCTACTTGTCGCACAGAAGTTGGCTAGCTCCTGATTGGTCATAGCATAGTCAATGAGAATGCTTCCATCCTCCCGTTTGATCCCATAAGTATTTGTTAATCGTATTAATGTGGATAATAACGCACCCTTTTTCCCATGAAGCAACAAGTCTCTAAAGCGAGTCTCGTTTTTCAAACTATGCATTTGCATTACTTGAATCCATTCCATCATGAGAGACGAACAATCTGATAAATATTTTTCCAACGTTGTGCGTGGTAATACTAATAATTGAGTTGTTTCTATTGCATTAGCTGAGACAGAATGATAAATAGTTTCGCAGAAAATAGATGTTTCTCCGATAAATGTATTATTTCCTGTAATTCGTAAAGTCAACATCTTACCGCTTTCAGTATCCTTACTAATGCGTACTGTACCTGTTTTGATGAGGTAGACATCTTCTGCACTTTCACCTTCTAAGAAAACAGGACGATCCTTATCTACTTTTAAGTTGGTTCCAAATTGTTCGAACAGTGCATGTATACCCTGTGAATTGGAGCTATGTTCATTCATAATTATTACTTCCTTTCCTTCATTCACATTCGTTTTCATGTGCACTTTCTTATATAATAGCATATTTAGAATATATATTAGAGAAATACTATTAGCCATATTTCTTTACAAAGTTATTATTAAGGACTTATACTTATAATAGTCAAAGAAGGTCAAACTAATTTCATAAGGAGAGGTTTGCATATGCAAATGAAACAACAAGATGAAAAAAGTCCTTTAGAAACGTACGGTAGAAATCTAGTAACTGCAGTTAAAGAGGGGAAAATGGATCCTGTTATTGGTCGCGATCAAGAAATTAGAGATGTTATTCGTATCCTTTCAAGAAAAACGAAAAATAATCCTGTACTAATTGGAGAACCAGGGGTAGGGAAAACAGCTATTGTAGAAGGTTTGGCACAGCGAATTGTGCGTAAAGATGTACCAGAAGGATTGAAAGAGAAGGAAATCTTTGAGCTTGATATGAGTTCCTTAATCGCCGGTGCAAAATATCGAGGGGAATTTGAAGAACGTCTTCAAGCGGTATTAAAGCAAGTGAAAGATAGTGAAGGACAAATTATTTTGTTTATCGATGAAATTCACACAATAGTTGGTGCTGGAAAATCTGATGGTGCAATGGATGCTGGGAATATGCTTAAACCAATGCTAGCACGAGGTGAGCTACATTGTATTGGAGCTACGACACTTGATGAATATCGAATGTATATTGAAAAAGATCCAGCTTTAGAAAGACGCTTTCAGCAAGTAATGGTAAGAGAACCTTCAATAGAAGATACAGTATCTATTTTACGTGGACTTAAAGAACGCTTTGAGCTACATCATGGTGTGCGTATACATGATCGAGCAATCGTTGCAGCAGCCGAGCTTTCTAATCGCTATATTACAGAAAGGTTTTTACCTGATAAAGCAATCGACTTAGTCGATGAGGCATGTGCAATGATTCGAACAGAAATCGATTCAATGCCACAGGAGCTCGATGAAGTTACAAGAAAAATGATGCAGCTTCAAATTGAAGAACAAGCATTAATGAAAGAAAAAGATGATGCAAGTAAGAAAAGACTAGAACAACTGCGTAAAGATTTGAAAGAACTAGAGGCTTCGACTAGTGAAATGCGAAATAAATGGCAATTAGAAAAAGAAGCCATTCAAGTAATACAGCAAAAACGAGAAGTACTGGATCGCTATCGTCGAGAATTAGAAGAAGCTGAAAACCAATACGACTTAAACAAAGCTGCTGAGCTTCGTCACGGGAAAATTCCTACATTAGAAAAAGAACTTCAAGTATATGAAAATCAAATCAATGAAGATTCAGAAACACGGTTACTGCGCGAAGAAGTAACGGCAGAAGAAATTGCCTCAATCGTATCCAGATGGACGGGAATTCCTGTTACGAAACTTGTTGAGGGCGAAAGAGAAAAACTTTTAAGGCTGAAAGAAACACTAGGAGAGCGCGTAGTGGGACAAGACCAAGCAGTTCAATTAGTTACAGAAGCTGTGTGGCGTGCAAGAGCGGGTATTAAGGATCCAAATAAACCAATTGGCTCTTTTCTATTCTTAGGACCTACTGGTGTTGGAAAAACGGAACTTGCTAAATCACTAGCAGCTAACTTGTTTGATTCTGAGGAGCACTTTATCCGTATTGATATGTCTGAATACATGGAAAAACATAGTGTTTCCCGTTTAGTTGGCGCACCGCCAGGATATATAGGTTATGAGGAAGGTGGCCAATTAACCGAAGCTGTACGAAGAAATCCATACTCAGTAGTGTTGCTAGATGAAATAGAAAAAGCGCATCCAGATGTTGCTAATATTTTATTGCAATTGATGGACGATGGAAGAATTACAGATAGCCAAGGAAGAATTGTTAACTTTACGAATACCATTGTTATTTTGACTTCCAATATTGGTTCAGTATATTTAGCGAATACAACTGGGGAAGTCTCTGAACAAGAAGAAAACCTTGTTATGAGTGCATTACGTGAGCATTTTAAACCGGAATTATTAAATCGATTAGATGACATCATTATGTTCCACACATTGACAACTCACCACTTTATTCAAATTACGGAAAAATACGTGAAACAACTTCAAAAACGATTACAGCAACAAGAAATTGAGTTACAGGTGGATAGCTCAGTGACACAGTGGATTGTTGAAGAAGGAACAGATGCTGCATTTGGAGCGAGACCATTAAAGCGTTACATCCAACGTTATTTAGAAACAGCAGTGGCCAAACTTCTAATTGGAGGTACCGTCCTTCCCGGCAGCAAAATAGTGGCTAAAATGGAAGAAGATAAACTAAAAATATCGATTGAGAGCTAATTGGAAAATATACCATAGATAACTCACCTATAAATAAATTGTGGTTTATCTATGGTTTTTTGATGAAAAGAAAATATGCTTTAGCACCAAGCTTTCTCGTATAGCCGACAATCCCTCTCGTGTATATGAGCGTTTCTTTCTTGAATAGCTTATAATCGCTCTCATATAAAATGGGACCTACAAAATCCACAGAAATTTTAGGAATATAAAAACAGCCTCCCAAGAAGGAAGGCTGTTTTTTAGTGATGTGCTTTAGCTACTGGTTCGTTTGGAATGATTGCAGCAATGATTAAAACCATAATTGCAACTGGAATGGACATGATAATACCATTCATGAATACAAACTCAACGTTTTGAACGGAACTTACTACGTAATTTAACATAGAAACTAAAAGTACTGACCAGACAAATGTCATTATATATTGCATGTAATTTCACCTCAGGCGCTAATTTTATATATGTATCATACCATAGCATAGCATATTACAAAAGAATATTTGGTAAAAGAAACTCTGTTGTTGAAAAATATACATAAATTCGTTATTATTAATACCAGGTACTAATAATAGATTATAAGAAAAGAGGAACATTCATGAATGCAGGAATAATTGGTTTAGGTACATATGCACCTGAACATATTTTGACAAATGAAGACCTTGAGAAAAGAATGGATACATCTGATGAATGGATAAGAACGATGACTGGTATAGAAGAACGTAGAATTGCAGACTCAGAAGAAAACACTTCTCATATGGCGGTGAAAGCTGCAAAAGAGGCAATAAAAGATGCAGGAATTACTGCAGATCAAATTGGCTTAATAATTGTAGCAACGGTAACTCCAGATCGACCATTTCCAAGTGTTTCAACTATGCTACAAGAACAACTTGGTGCAACAAATGCCGCTGCAATGGACTTGTCGGCAGCATGTGCAGGATTTATATATGGGATAGTAACAGCGAAGCAATTTGTTGAGTCTAATACTTACTCACACGTCCTTGTAGTCGGAGTAGAAAAACTATCTAAAATTACTAATTGGGAAGATAGAAACACAGCAGTTTTGTTTGGAGATGGTGCTGGCGCTGCGATAATAGGTAAAGTTTCTGAAGGTCGTGGTATTTTATCCTTCGAACTTGGTGCTGATGGTAGTGGAGGCAAGCATTTATCGCAAGAAGGTCCGCATCTTCAAATGAACGGACGAGAAGTTTTTAAATTTGCTGTAAGACAAATGGGTGAATCTGCTGTAAATGTAATAGAAAAAGCTGGGTTAAATAAAGAAGAAATTGACATGTTAATCCCACATCAAGCTAATATCCGTATAATGGAATCTTCTAGAGAAAGACTAGGGTTACCTATTGAAAAAATGTCTAAAACGATTCATAAGTATGGTAATACATCTTCGGCTTCCATACCTCTATCTTTAGATGAAGAAGTGAAAAATGGTAAAGTAAAAGACGATGACGTCATTGTAATGGTTGGTTTTGGTGGCGGTTTAACTTGGGGCGCAATTGCACTAAAATGGGGAAAATAAACTTACAATTTGGAAGGATGAATAATTCATGACGAAACGCAGGGTAGTAGTAACTGGTTTAGGCGCTGTTACACCACTAGGTAATGATATTGAAACAACGTGGTCGGGTATAAAAGAAGGTAAATCTGGTGTAGGTATGCTAACAAGGCTAGATGCTTCACAATTTGCAGCTAAGGTTGCAGCTGAAGTGAAAGATTTTGATATTGAAAAGTATATCGAAAGAAAAGAAGCACGAAAAATGGATCGTTTTACCCATTATGCATTAGCTGCATCTATCATGGCGGTGGAAGACGCAAATCTTACCATTACAGAAGAAGTGGGTCTTCGTACAGGAGTGTGGATTGGCTCTGGGATTGGTGGAATGGAAACTTATGAGGCTCAATTTCGTGTTTTCTTAGAAAAAGGAGCACGCCGAGTTAGCCCATTTTTTGTTCCAATGATGATTCCAGATATGGCAGCAGGTCAAGTGTCAATTCATTTTGGCGCGAAAGCTATTAATTCATGCTCGGTAACTGCTTGTGCATCCGGCACCAATTCTATTGGGGATGCATTTAAGGTGATTGAACGTGGAGATGCAGACATAATGATTACAGGTGGTGCAGAATCTCCAATTACTCACATGTCGGTAGCAGGATTTGTATCGAATACTGCACTTACGTTAAATACTAATCCCGAAAAAGCTTCTCGTCCATTCGATGCCGATCGTGATGGATTTGTAATTGGAGAAGGTGCAGGAATTATTATTTTAGAGGAATATGAACATGCCGTAGCTCGTGGTGCTAAAATTTATGCAGAAATTATCGGATATGGTTCCACAGGTGATGCTCATCATATTACTGCTCCAGCTCCGGGTGGAGAAGGTGCAGCACGTGCGATGAAACAAGCATTAGAGGATGCCACAATTACACCGGAGCAAGTCGGTTATATAAATGCACATGGAACGAGCACTCCTTATAATGATCATTTTGAAACAATGGCAGTGAAAACTGTTTTTGGAGAACATGCATATAAACTTGCGATGAGTTCTACAAAGTCAATGACGGGTCATCTTCTAGGAGCCGCTGGTGGAGTGGAAGCAATCTTCACTGTTTTAGCATTAAAAGAAGGAATTTTACCACCGACGATGAATCTAGAAACTCCAGATCCAGAATGTGATTTAGATTATGTGCCAAATGCCGCTAGAAAAGCGGATATTGAGTTCGCTATGAGTAATTCATTAGGTTTTGGTGGACATAATGCAAGTATTTTATTTAAAAAAATATAAATTCTTCTGAAAAAGCATTTCCAAGTAAAATTTGGAAATGCTTTTTTATATATTGATATTTCATTGCTTTAAAGCGCTGGAACACTAGTGTTTTAGAGGGGAGAATAACATCTTATTAATATAATTTGTTGAAACATGACGAATGGTTAATATCTCAAAAAAATAATTTTAACTATTAAAAGAGATCCAAATGTATTGATTTTACTAGATTTATAGCATGACTAAATATTCAAAAAAGACAAAATTGAGTAAATAATAAAAAAATAATATTGCGATTGTAATAAAACTGTAATAGACTTTATCTTAAGAATTAAATAAATAGAAAAATGTAAAAATTTAATAAGTAAATATCTAGCTAAATTAATAGTTTAGACAAGCGATGATTGAAAGGAGTAATAAGGTGAACAACTTAGATCAGCTTTTAATGATACAAGACCTACATACTGGTTTTCGCATAAAAGATACATATTACGATGCGGTTGATGGTGTATCCATCACCTTAAGAAAAAATGAAATACTTGCAGTAGTTGGTGAATCAGGTTGTGGGAAATCTACTTTAGCAACTTCTATCATTGGATTGTATGATCATAACAAGACAAGAGTCCAAGGAGAAATTCTTTATAAGGGGAAAAACCTTGCGCTATTGGAAGAGGAAAAGTTAAACGAAGTTCGTGGGGAAGAAATAGGAATGATTTTCCAAGACCCGCTATCTGCTTTAAACCCATTAATGAGAATTGGAGAGCAGATAGAAGAAGGACTTGTGTATCATACTAAAATGTCAAAACAAGAGCGAAATAACCGAGTTTTAGAGCTGTTAAAACAAGTAGGAATACCCAACCCAGAGCGAATTTCTAGACAATTTCCCCACCAACTTTCGGGTGGGATGAGACAACGTGTTATTATTGCGATCGCTATTTCTTGTAAACCGAATATCATTATTGCTGATGAACCAACAACTGCACTTGATGTTACTATTCAAGCTCAGATTTTGGATCTGTTGAAAGAGCTTCAAAAGGAAACTGGAGCAGGTATCATATTAATCACACATGATTTAGGTGTAGTAGCAGAAACAGCAGACCGTGTTGCGGTTATGTATGCAGGTCAGGTTATTGAAGAGGCTCCTGTGGAAGAGTTATTTGCAAATCCTAGACATCCTTACACACGTTCTCTACTAAATTCTATCCCTCAAATGAATAGTGAGAATGAAAAGCTCCAAGTAATACAAGGGATGGTCCCATCATTAGTAAAATTACCGAGAGTAGGATGTAGATTCGCAGATCGTATTCCGTGGATTCCTGCAGAGGCACATGAGGAAAATCCAACTATGCATGAAGTATCTCCAGGTCATCTTGTTAGATGTACATGCTGGCAACACTTTCACTTTGAGAGTGAAAAAGGAGGTAATTCTCTATGAGTTTCATGCAAATTAAGGACTTAAAAGTGCATTACCCTATCCGTGGAGGATTTTTCAATACAATAGTGGACAATGTGTACGCGGTAGATGGAATAAGTCTAGAATTTGAAAAAGGGAAAGCGTACGGATTAGTAGGTGAATCAGGCTGTGGGAAATCTACAACAGGAAAATCTATTATAGGATTAGAGAAAATTACATCTGGAAGTATTATTTATGAAGGTGAAAATGTTACAAACAAAGCTAGAGGCAGAAATTCAGCTTATAACCGAGACATCCAAATGATTTTCCAAGATGCGCATTCTAGTTTGAATCCCCGTAAACGAGTACAGGATATCATCGCAGAACCTATTCGGAACTTTTTAAAGCTTTCTCCTGGTGAAGAAAGAAAAAGAATTAATGAATTACTAGCAATTGTAGGTATGAACGAGGAAGCAAGACTTAAATATCCACATGAATTTTCAGGTGGACAAAAGCAGCGTATCGGTATTGCTAGAGCGATTGCCAGTAATCCTAAACTTATTATTGCAGATGAACCAGTATCGGCACTTGACTTATCAGTTCAAGCACAGGTTTTAAACTTCTTAAAAGATATCCAAGAGGAGTTTGGGTTAAGTTTCTTATTTATATCCCACGATCTTGGAGTAGTCAAACATATGTGTGATAATATCTCGATTATGTACAAAGGGCGTTTTGTAGAGTCCGGTAATAGGAAAGACATTTATACAAATCCTCAACATATATATACAAAGAGATTACTTTCGGCAATTCCGGAGGTAAATCCAACAAACCGCGAAGAGCGAAAGAAAATTCGAAGAGCGGTAGAAGTAGACTATTTAGCGAATCATCATGATTATTATGATGAAAATGGAAGAGTATTTGATTTACAAACTATTTCCGAAACACATCTAGTAGCAACAAATGCTCAGAATAAAGGGGGCATGTAGTATGTGGAAAACAATAATTAGACGAATTCTTATCATGATTCCACAATTATTTGTACTTAGTCTTTTAATATTTATTATGGCAAAGTTTATGCCTGGTGACCCTTTCACTGGACTAATCACTCCACAAACTGATCCTGCTAGGCTCGAGGAGCTTCGGATTAAAGCTGGTTTCTATGATCCATGGTATGTCCAATATGTGAATTGGATTGGAAATGCATTCCAAGGAGACTTCGGACGAAGTTACACATTTAACGTGCCGGTAGCTAATTTAATCGGAGACCGTGCAATGCATACATTATGGTTATCTTTACTTAGTGTCTTTTTACTATATTTAATCGCTATTCCTTTAGGTGTATTATCTGGTAGATACCACGATTCATTCCTAGACAAATCGATTGTTTTCTATAGTTTTATCGTATATGCAATACCAACATTCATTTTGGGGTTGATCAATCTGTTCTTCTTCGGTTATGAACTAGGTTGGTTCCCAACAAGTGGGACGGTAGATATCAAATACGACTCAGGTACGCTCGGCTACTTATGGAGTAAGTTCTACCATATATTATTACCAGCCATTACCTATGCTTTACTTGCTACTACAGCAATCATTCAGTATTTACGTACGGAAATTATCGATTCGAAAACGATGGATTATGTTCGTACCGCAAGAAGTAAAGGTATTCCTATCAACAAAGTATACTCACGTCACATATTCCGTAACTCATTGTTACCGATTGCAGCATTCTTAGGTTTCACGATCACTGGACTTTTAACCGGATCTATCTTTATTGAAACCATTTTTGGGTATCCAGGTATGGGTAAATTGTTCATTGAGGCAATAAGTGGGCGTGATTATAGTGTAATTACAGCACTTGTTATGCTTTTTGGATTCTTAACATTATTAGGAAGTCTATTATCCGATATCATCATGAGCATTGTTGACCCTCGAATTAGGATTGACTAACAAAAATAATGGATAAGGAGAGTCCAGAACATGAAAAATACTGAAGCTATTGAACCAACCAAAGAGATGAAAGCAAGCTCTCCCACGACAGGTTTTCAAGTTATAGCGCGGGAGTTTATGAAAGATAAACTAGCTATGTTCTCGCTTATATCGTTAATTATTGTGATTGGAGGAATCTATTATTGGGCCGCCCAAATAGACCAAACACAATTGATGCGAATAAGTTTACGAGACAAGCTAGCAGAACCAGGAGAAAAATTCTGGTTAGGAGCAGATAAAGGTGGACGTGATATCCTTGGACAATTAATAGTAGGTGCACGAAACTCTTTGACAATTGCAATTGCAGTTACGCTCATAACTGGTTTTATAGGTGTTGTAATTGGTTTAGTGACAGGCTATTTTGGAGGATGGATTGATAATATCTTCATGCGCATTATCGATTTCTTCATCACTATTCCGACATTAATGATCATTATCGTATTTGTAACTATGGTTCCAAAATATACTATTTTCACGTTTATTTTGATCATGAGTGTATTTTTATGGGTTAGTACTGCGAGGCTTATTCGAAGCAAGGCACTAACTGAAAGTAGGAGAGATTATATTAGTGCTTCGAAAACGTTAGGTACAAATAATTTCGTCATTATTTTCAAAGAAATGATGCCAAATTTAAGCTCTATATTAATCGTAGAAATGACCTTGAACTTTGCAGGAAATGTAGGATTAGAAACTGGACTATCTTTTTTAGGTTTTGGTTTACCACCCTCTACACCAAGTTTGGGGTCACTTGTAAGCTATGCGTTCGATCCATTCATTATGGAAAATGCATGGTGGAACTGGTTACCGGCAGCATTACTAATCTTATTACTTATGTTAGCGATCAATTACGTTGGTCAGGCCATTCGACGATCTGCTGATGCACGTCAACGTCTTGGTTAAAAGTTGTTATTAGACGCAAGTGCGTTTGATATATATAAAGAGATAAAAAAAGGAGGAAAAAGAATGAATAAAAAGCTTATAGCTCTATTGGCACTGCTGTTAACTCTTATGTTAGTTCTTGCCGCTTGTAATTCAGATGATGATTCAGCAAAACCTGCTGATGAGCCGGACAAAACAGAAGAGGATGCAGTTAAAGAAGATCCAGAAGAAGGTGCAGAAGAAGATGCTGAACAACCTGCTTCAGATGATTTATTTCCAGTAGTATTGGATAATGAAGGAGAAGCTATTGAAGGTGGAACTTTACAAGTTGCATTAGTAAACGATTCTCCATTCCAAGGTATTTTCGCTTATGTACTATATGAAGATGCTTATGATGATGAGATTATGCAATTTGCTAGTAACTCACTTTTTGATACTGATGGAGATTTCCTTTTAACTGATACTGGTATTGCTTCATTAACAGTAGATGGAGATAATAATAAAGCAACAATTAAAATTAGAGAAGGGGTAAAATGGTCCGATGGAGAACCCCTTAAAGTTGAAGACTTAATCCAACCATACCTTATTATCGGTCACCCTGATTATGCTGGAGTTCGTTATGATTCTGATTTCCAAAATATCGTTGGTGCTGTAGAATACCATGATGGAAAAGCAGATACAATTTCTGGTTTGAAAAAAGTGGATGAAACTACGTTAGAAATTTCGTTTAACAAAGTATCGCCTGCAATTTACTCGGGTGGAGATGGACTATGGGGCTATGCTGAACCAAGTCATATTTTAAAAGATATTCCTGTTGCAGAACTACTTGAACATGACGCAATACGTAAAAACCCAGTTACTTTAGGGGCATTCAAATTCGAAAAAATCGTTCCAGGTGAGTCTGTACAATTTGTACGCAATGAGCACTACTGGAAAGGTCAATCAAAACTTGATGGGGTAATTGTTAAGACTGTTCCAAGTTCATCAGCTGCTAAAGCTATTGAGACTGGTGAGTACGACATGGCGCTTTCATTCCCAACGAGCGCATATGAAAATATAAAAGATCTTGAAAATATTACACTCCTTGGTCGTCAAGAATTATACTACTCTTATTTAGGATTCAAACTTGGTAAATATGATTATGACGCAAGTCTTGCAATTACAAATGAAGCAGAAGCAAAAATGGGTGACAAAGTATTACGTCAAGCAATGGGTTATGCTTTAGACGTTGAGCAAGTTAATGAAGTATTCTACTTCGATTTACGTGAACGTGCTAATTCTCTAATCCCACCTGTTTTCAAATCTTTCTATGATGGTTCATTAGAAGGATATAACTATGACGCTGAAAAAGCTATTAAACTTTTAGACGACGCTGGTTATAAGGATACAGATGGCGATGGTCTTCGTGAAAACCCTAAAGGGGAAAAATTATCAATCAAACTTGCTGCAATGGCTGGTGATGAAACTCAAGAACAAGTAATCTCTTATTACTTACAAAATTGGGGTGAAGTTGGTTTAGATGTACAATTAGCTACAGGTCGTCTAATCGAATTCAATACATTCTACGATAAAGTCCAAGCAGATGATCCAGAAATTGACGTCTTTATGGGCGCATGGGGTACGGGTACAAACCCATCTCCAGCTGGACTATACTCTAAAACAGCAGTTTATAACTTCAGCCGTTATTCATCAGATGCTTTAGAAGGTCTATTAACTGATATCGATTCTAAGGACGCACTTGATCCTAAGTTCCGTTCTGATAAGTTCCGTGAATGGCAAGAATATATGGCAGATGTTTCTGCTGTTATTCCATTACAATTCCGTTACGAGTTACGTCCAATTAATAATCGTGTGAAAAACTATGACTTCGGTCATGAAACAGAAATCGATCCTTACGAGATCGAGTTACTTGCTGATACTCCAGTAAAATAGTATATAAAAAAACCGCTGCTAAATGAAAGTTTAGCAGCGGTTTTTCATATAGTCTTATAAGGATGTGATACTAATAAGACTATTAATATTTTTAATCAGTTATGGAATAGCAGTAATTAGCTGCTCTCACTTAGTACTCTATTTAAACTTCTTATCACTAGGATACTCATGGAGATCTGTACTAATGTACATGATAGAGTCAACAGACTTTTTATTTTTATGCCTAGCCTTACTATCTATTACCGGTGTAGTCTTCTTCCGAGGCCCATTGCGGCTTCCATCTTAGTCAATGTATCATTTGCAATAGACTGTGCTTTTGTAGCTCCTAAGTCTAGAATTTCATCTAGTTCAGAAGAGTTTAGCAACTGCTCATATCTCTGTTGAATAGGAGTAAGATGATCGATTATAACACCAGCTACTGAAGCTTTAAAGTCTCCATATCCTTTTCCTTCATATTTCTGTACAAGTGTAGAAATTGAAATGTCCGTTAGAGCGGATTCAATGGTTAATAGATTGGAAACTCCGGGTTTGTTTACAGGGTCGAATGCAACGATACCTTCAGAATCTGTAACAGAGCTTTTAATTTTCTTTTCAATTTCCTTTGGACTATCTAAAAGGCGTATCGTAGCTTTTTGATTTGGATCTGATTTACTCATTTTCTTTAGTGGGTCTTGTAAGGATTTGATACGAGCCCCATTTTTAGGTAACTGTATTTCAGGAATTGTAAATACCTCTCCGTAACGTTTGTTGAACCTTTCAGCTAAGTCACGTGTCAATTCAACATGTTGGGTTTGATCATCTCCAACCGGTACGATATCTGTTTGGTACAAAAGTATATCTGCTGCCATTAATGGAGGATAAGTTAACAATGCAGCAGAAACAGCATCTTTACCAGTAGACTTATCTTTAAATTGAGTCATTCTTTCTAATTCTCCTATATAAGAGATACATTGCATAATCCATCCTGCCTGTGCATGCGCAGGAACTTCAGATTGTATAAATAATGTAGACTTTTTCGGATCAATACCGACAGCAATATATAACGCTGCTAAGGATCGGATATGATCGCTCAATTCTTTTGGGTCCTGTGCAATTGTAATGGCATGTTGATCTACAATACAAAACACGCAGTCAAAATCATTCTGTAATGCAGTGAACTGCCTAAACGCACCGATGTAATTCCCGAGAGTAATAATACCAGTTGGCTGTACGCCTGAAAAGATTTTCTTCATTTTTCGAATCTCCTTTTCTTTGTTTAGAAAATAAAAAAACATCATGCATCCCTATAAAAGGGACGAATGATGTTAAATCCGTGGTACCACCCAGCTTGCTAAAATAATTAGCCACTCTTCTTCGTAACGTGAAGGGGACGGTATATGCTACTTACTTTCACATATACTGCTCAGAAGCCCATTCCATTTAAAGTATGATCTGTTTACAGCAACCACAGACTCTCTTTGCATACGTAGGTAAATGTACTTTTCTTCCTCAAAGCTCATTATTTTGTTTTGATTATTATATATAGAAGAAACTCAAAAATCAAGTACTCCTAGTAACTATAATAAATGAATAAAGCGATACACATACAAAATAAGCTAGAGAGACCTAATGCAATAATTGGCTTATGTGGAAAAGAAAATATCTGAGACGGTAACCGCATCTGTTCTGCCTCTTTTTTCATATGTTTAGGGGTAAAGACTTTACGTGTACTTTCAGTAAAAAAGTCAAAAAAGCCACCTGATACGACATATGTCATTAAACCAACAAAAGTAATTGATCCACCAACAAAAAAGGAGATGTTTATGTAAGGGACGAGTTGAATATTTTTATAAACTAAAAGCATTAGCGCAAAAATAATTACCTGACAGCCAAGAAAGTATATCAATTTTTTTTTCATATTTCACCTCTATCAATTTTAAATTATAAAATAGACTCAGAAAATATGCAAAAAATTGATTATTTAAATTAACAAAAATAAACAATTTCTTTTCCAAACATTCACAATTGTTAGGACAATGTAATGATTTTGTTACACTATTGTAAAAATATTTAAAAAAAACCTGTACAAGCTCAAAAGAAAATGTATAATAAATATTGTAATGAATTTTTCTGAATATTTAAGGAGGTTATTTTTTTGAAGAATAGCAAGCTAGTATGGCTTTTAAGCCTACTGTTAGTTGTTGGTCTATTCCTAGCTGCTTGTGGTGGCGACGATGATGCTAAAGATACAACTACAGACACAGACGATAAAGATGCAACAACTGAAGAACCAGAAGTAGCAGCAGATGAGGAACAAGTTTTAAACTTGATACAAACTGCTGAAATTCCAACAATGGACTCAGCTCTAGTAACTGATGCAGTTGGTTTTGACCTACTTAACAACGTAAACGAAGGTTTATACCGTTTAAGTCAAGAAAATGTTGCTATACCAGCACTTTCTGATGGAGAACCAACAGTTTCTGAAGATGGATTAGTTTATACATTCACATTACGTGACTCTAACTGGTCTGACGGTACTCCGTTAACTGCAAATGACTTTGAATTTGCATGGAAACGTGCTATGAACCCAGATACTGCATCTGAATACGGTCCATACATGATGTCTGGCGTTATTAAAAACGCTACTGCTATTTCTAATGGAGAAGCTGAATACACTGAGTTAGGTGTTAAAGCGCTTGACGAAAAAACATTAGAAGTAACGCTTGAAAAACCAATTCCTTACTTCTTATCACTTATGTCATTTGGAACATTCTTACCACAAAATGAAGAATTCGTTACAGCGCAAGGTGAAAACTATGCGAAAAATTCTGATGCACTTTTATACAATGGACCATTTACTTTAGCAAAATGGGACGGAACAGGTTTATCTTGGCAGCTGCTTAAAAACGAGCAGTACTGGGATAAAGAAACTGTAAAACTTACTGAAATTAATTATGATGTAGTGAAAGAAACTGCTACTCGAGTTAATCTATATACAAATGGAGAAAAAGATCGTACTACACTAGATGGTGAGTATGCAATGCAATATGCTGCTGATCCAGAACTATTATTAGAAGGTGAAGCAACAACTTTCTACTTCAAATACAACCAAGAACGTCTTGGTGAAAAATCTCCACTTGCTAACGTAAATATTCGTGAAGCAATTTCTAAAGCGTTTAACAAAGAAGATTTGGCCGCTGTAGTATTAGCAAATGGTTCTAAAGCAGCATACTCTTTCGTACCAAGTGAATTTGCATTCGATGAAGATGGAAATGATTTCCGTGAAGTTAATGGAGACATGGCTGTATTTAATGTAGACGAAGCAAAAGCTGCATGGGACAAAGGTTTAAAAGAACTAGGTGTTACTGAACTTACTTTAGAAATTCTTGGTGGAGACACTGAACTTTCTAAAAAAATGGATGAGTACTTCAAAGCTCAATTAGAAGGGAACTTACCAGGTTTAACTATTACTCTTAAAGAAGTTCCATTTAATGTTCGTTTAGATCTTGATACAAACCAAGATTATGACATTCAAGTTGCAGGATGGGGACCAGATTACCAAGATCCGTTCACATTCTTAAGCCTATGGGAAACTGACGGCGGTAACAACCAAATGTCATACTCAAATCCAGAGTACGATCAATTATTACAAGATATTAATGGTTCGTTAGCTCTAGATTTCCCAGCACGTTGGGAAGCAATGGCTAAAGCTGAAAAAATTATCGTAGACCAAGATTTTGCAGTTGGACCGATTTACCAACGCGGAAATATGATTCTACAAAAACCGTATGTTAAAGGTATAATAACTCATCCTTTCGGTGGAGATTATAGCTACAAATGGGCATATGTAGAAGGTAAAGAAGCAAATTAAGTTTTAAAATCTCATAGTTAGAGAGTATATGGTTCCTAATGGATCATGTACTCTCTTTTTAAATGAATCTGAATTCACCAAATATTTAATAATAATAATTGATTTTGACAATTACCCGTGTTTTCTGTTTATATATATTAGTAGCATATTAAACTAAAATTATTTTTCTAGGAGGTGCAAAGATGGCAAAATATATTACTCGTCGTGTTTTTTATATGTTTATAACGTTTTTCCTTATAGCGACTGCAACATTCTTTTTAATGAAGACGCTTCCAGGATCCCCGATTAGCTCTGCTTCAAAACTATCCCCTACGCAACTTGCGGTAGTTGAAGCGAAATATGGGTTAGATCAACCGATTCCAGTACAATATGCAAAATATATGTTGAATTTGGCGCAAGGCGACTTAGGTAACTCATTTCAATTTAAGAATGCTAGCGTAACAGATTTAATAGTAGATCGTTTAGGACCATCTATGTTACTTGGAACTCAAGGTTTAGTGCTTGGTGTGGCAATAGGTATACTATTAGGTATGATTGCAGCATTAAGACAAAATACTATTTGGGATTATGGTAGCACATTTGTGGCTATCATCGGTATATCTATTCCATCTTTCGTTTTTGCAACTTTTCTTCAATATTGGTTAGCTGTTAAATGGCAACTATTCCCTGTCGGTTTATGGAAGGATGGCTGGATGTCCAGCGTACTCCCATCTATTGCTTTAGCAATGGGACCACTTGCAACTGCGTCTCGATTTATAAGAACGGAAATGATTGAGGTTTTAAGCTCGGATTATATTACTCTAGCAAAATCTAAGGGTGCCAATGGTTTCGAAATAGCATTTAAGCATGCTTTCCGAAATGCTTTGATCCCGTTAGTTACTGTTCTAGGGCCATTAGCAGCAGGATTATTAACAGGATCCCTTGTTATTGAACAAATCTTTGCAATACCTGGTATCGGAGAGCAATTTGTTAAATCTATTATGTCGAATGACTTCTCTATCATTATGGGAACAACATTATTCTTCTCTGCGTTCTTAATTGTCGTAATATTCTTAGTAGATGTACTATATGGCATCATCGATCCACGTATTCGTTTGTCAGGAGGTAAAGATTAATGAAACACGACTTACAAAAACCACCTGCTGATTCCTTTGAGAGAATTCAAATTGACGCTAGTCAAGCGGAGCGCATTACAAAACCGAGTTTAAGTTTCTGGCAAGATGCATGGCTACGAATTCGCAAAAATAAAGCTGCGATAGTTAGTATGTTCATTCTGGCTATCATTATCATCATGGCTTTTGTTGGACCAATGATTAGTCCTCATGATGCGGAAACACAAACTATTACTCACGCTAATTTACCTCCAAAAGTTCCAGGAATTGAAAAACTTGGAATAATGGATGGCGTTGGCACTCTTGCAGGAAACGAAGTAGACTTATATGAAATGAAAAAAGTAGATACGTACTATTGGTTTGGTACGGACGGTTTAGGTAGAGATATGTTCTCACGTGTTTGGGAAGGTACTCAAATCTCTTTATTTATCGCTTTTGTGGCAGCTGTAATAGATATGGTAATTGGAGTTGCGTACGGTGGTATTTCTGGTTATTACGGTGGACGTGTAGATGACATTTTACAACGTATAGTAGAAATACTATATGGTATTCCTACACTTGTAATTGTTATCCTCATGCTGACATTTATGGAGCCAGGTATAACAGCGATTATTATTGCGATCACCATCACCGGATGGATTGGTATGTCTCGTATAGTACGCGGGCAAGTATTAAAATTCAAAAACCAAGAGTTTGTATTAGCATCCCGTACATTAGGTGCAACAAATGGTCGTATTATTACCAAACATATTCTACCTAATATATTAGGTATTATCATTATCAATACAATGTTTACTATTCCAAGTGCGATTTTCTTTGAAGCATTTTTAAGCTTCATTGGATTAGGTCTGCAACCACCGGCTGCATCGTTGGGTACTCTTATTAATGATGGTTACAAATTGATTCAATTCCAACCACATATTTTACTGTTCCCAGCTATTATTATTAGTTTACTAATGATTGCATTTAACTTACTTGGTGATGGATTACGTGACGCACTTGATCCAAAAATGAAAGACTAATAGGAGGAAAGCATAATGGAAAAGATATTAGAAGTTAATGACCTAGAGCTTTCCTTCCATACATTTGCTGGTGAAGTTAAAGCCATCCGTGGTGTTAACTTCGACTTGAAAAAAGGAGAAACACTTGCAATTGTAGGAGAGTCTGGTTCTGGTAAGTCAGTTACAACGAAGGCAATTATGCGTTTATTGCCTGAATCAAGTTCAGAATTTAAAAATGGTCAAATTTTATTCAATGGAAAAGATTTGACTAAGCTATCGGATAAAGAGATGCAAAAGATTCGAGGGAAAGATATTTCGATGATCTTCCAAGATCCAATGACTTCTTTAAATCCAACGATGACAATTGGTAACCAAATCATGGAACCAATTTTAAAGCACCAGAAGGTTAGTAAAACAGAAGCACGTAAAGTGGCAATTGATCTTTTACGCTTAGTAGGTATGCCTAAACCAGAAGCTCGTATTAAACAATATCCTCACCAATTCTCAGGTGGGCAACGTCAACGTATTGTAATCGCTATTGCTTTAGCATGTAATCCACAGATTCTTATAGCGGATGAGCCTACAACTGCTTTAGATGTAACAATACAAGCACAAATTTTAGAATTAATGAAGGATCTACAAAAGAAAATAGATACATCTATCATTTTCATTACACATGACCTTGGGGTTGTTGCTAATGTAGCAGATAGAGTCGCAGTAATGTATGGGGGAAAAATTGTAGAAATTGGAACTGTCGATGAAATATTCTACAACCCTCAGCATCCGTATACTTGGGGCTTACTGAGTTCGATGCCATCACTGGATACAGCAGAAGCAAAATTATATGCAATTCCGGGAACTCCTCCTGATTTATTGTATCCTCCAAAAGGCGATGCATTTGCTCTACGTAGTGATTATGCATTAAAAATAGATTTAGAAGAAGCACCGCCGTTCTTTAAGGTAAGTGATACGCATTCAGCAGCAACATGGTTGTTACATCCAGATGCACCAGAAGTAGAACCACCACTAGCAATTGTAGAACGTATGAAAAAGTTTCCAGGCAGTCGCTATTATGAAGGAACGGAAGGAGGTACTTACTGATGGCTGAAAAATTACTAGAAATTAAAAATCTTAAGCAGTATTTCAATCAAGGTAAGCCTAATGAAGTTCGCGCTGTAGATGATATCAGTTTTGATATTTACAAAGGGGAAACACTTGGACTAGTTGGAGAATCTGGTTGTGGTAAATCCACAACAGGTCGTACAATTATCCGTCTTTACGATGCAACAGATGGACAAGTAATTTATGATGGTATAAATGTACATGATAAAAAATCAAAAAAAGATTTAAAGTCATTTAACCGTAAAATGCAAATGATTTTCCAAGATCCGTATGCATCTTTGAATCCTCGTATGAAAGTACTGGATATTATTGCAGAAGGTCTAGATATTCATGGACTTGTTAAAAATGCAAAAGAACGCAAAGAACGTGTGGTTGAATTATTAGAAACAGTTGGTCTGAATCGTGAGCATGCAGATCGTTATGCACATGAATTTTCTGGTGGTCAACGTCAACGTCTAGGTATTGCGAGAGCATTAGCAGTTAACCCAGAATTCATCATTGCTGATGAGCCAATCTCTGCACTAGATGTTTCTATTCAAGCGCAAGTAGTAAATTTACTAAAAGAATTACAAGAAGAAAAAGGCTTAACTTATTTGTTCATTGCACATGATTTATCTATGGTTAAATACATTTCCGATCGTATTGGTGTAATGTATTTTGGAAAGCTAGTAGAACTAGCTCCTGCTGAGGACCTATACAATAATCCAATGCATCCATACACACAATCATTGTTGTCAGCAATACCACTTCCTGATCCAAATTATGAGCGTACTCGTGTACGTAAATCATATGATCCTGCCTCTCATAATTATCAAGATGGAGAAGAGATAGCGATGCGAGAAGTAACACCTGGGCATTTTGTATATTGTTCAGAAAAAGAGTTTGCAACTTTACAAGCTATTTCAAATTGATAAGTATAATAAATAACGACCATTCACCCAGAATGGTCGTTATTTATTGAAGAAAATATAAGATTTCTCTAACTAATTTATAGTGGAACCGTAAACATTAATCTCTGCTCTAGGTACTATCTAACTTATCCCGCTGGATAATGATTTATTAAAATGTGACTAAAAAATTATATACTGAAAAAGTTTAAAACAGGTATTTATGGGTACAGACAGAGTAAACTTAATAAACTCTAGTAATTTATCTTACTTTTGGACTAATGGCACTTTCTTTCATAGATTCAACTTGTTAGAATAGAGTGACTTATAGGAAAGGGATTTTTAAATATATGAAAAAACATCTAAGAATAATAGCCTCTGCATCGATTGCAATGACCGTATTATTGCCTGGAGCAGTTAGCGCAGAAACTAGTTTGTTTTCAAAAGATTTTTCAACTAAGGAGTATAGCTTTCAAGCAATAGACGAATCTCTTATTTCCTCTTCTAAATTATTTGTTTATGATTCTGGATTGACGTTCAATTATCCAGATGCTGTAAGAGGCGTATATGTTACCGGACATTCCGCAGGAGGAGAACGTTTTAATGATTTATTGAATTTAATGGATACTACAGATCTTAATGCCATGGTTATAGACATTAAAGATGATTTCGGTAATCTTACATACGTTCCAAAAGAGGATTCCCCTCTGACCAAATACGATATAGGTAAACCATACATAAAAGATCCAGAGACAATGTTGAAGAAAATGGAAGAAAAAGAAATCTACCCTATTGCTCGTGTCGTTATCTTCAAGGATACTGAGCTTGCAGAGAGCAAACCTGAATGGTCATTTGTAGAAGGTTCATCAGTTTGGAAAAATGGGCGGGGTGAAGCATTCGTTAATCCATTTATGAAAGAAGTATGGGATTATAATGTAGAAATTGCAATCGAAGCTGCTAAAATGGGCTTTAAAGAAATTCAATTTGACTATGTTCGTTTTCCTGAAGGATTTGAAAAAAGAGAAAATACTTTGAAATACTCTATGGGGGAGTATGAAACTTCCGAATTAGATTTGGTTCAACGTAGAGTTTCAGCGGTTACAGATTTTGTAGCTTATGCAAAAGAAAAGCTTAAACCATATGGTGCGCAATTATCAGTTGATATTTTCGGTTATTCAGCCACTTTACCAGAAGCCCCAGGAATTGGTCAAAATTTCAACAAAATTTCTGAAAATGTAGATGTTATTTCCTCTATGATTTACCCAAGTCATTGGACTTCTTATTTCGGAATTGCTAAACCAGATTTAGAACCATATAGATTAGTGCAGGAATATGCAAAAGTTGAAAATGCAAAACTAGCAGAGCTTGAAAATCCTCCAGTTTCTAGACCATGGCTACAAGATTTTACAGCTTCCTATTTGGGGGCAGGTAATTATCAACAATATGGTAAAGATGAAGTAGAGGCGCAGATTAAAGCGTTAAGTGAAGCTGGTATAAAAGAGTATTTGTTATGGAATGCAGGCAACAAATATTCTAAAGGGGTAAATTATACGCCTTAATGATAAGGTAAAACTAAAATGATTCAAGAAGTAGGATGAAATTTAATCCTACTTTTTTTTCTTTTTTGAAACCTTTTTACATTCTGAACGTACTATTAAGTATAACAGATATTTTCATTAAGTATCACTAATTGAGAATGCTATTTTTTATAATAGAAATGTTTAAGTTCTTTAAATGATGGGTATTAATTAATATGTACCTAAATTGGATTTATTAAATATAAGGAATTCTTAATAAGTAACACGAAATTGTGACAGTAATTTTTACAAGGTAAAATTTTCAGTAAAACGTATTTAAAATGAATTAAAAGTGGTGTATACTTAGAAAGTATATTACTACATTAAATTAATTATAATCTACCTTATATAACACAGACATTTGAAAGGAAGTGTTTTTTTAAAATGATGGTAACCTTATTCACTTCACCTAGTTGTACTTCTTGTAGAAAAGCAAAAGCTTGGTTAGAGGAACATGAGATAGCATATAAAGAACGTAATATTTTTTCTGAACCACTTAGTATAAGTGAAATAAAAGAAATCTTAAGAATGACCGAAGACGGAACAGATGAAATTATTTCAACACGTTCGAAAATATTTCAAAAGCTTAATGTGGATTTAGAAAGTCTTCCGTTACAACGTCTATACGAATTAATTCAGGAACATCCTGGATTGTTACGTAGACCAATTATTTTAGATGAAAAGCGTCTACAAGTTGGTTACAACGAAGATGAAATTCGTAGATTCTTACCTAGAAAAGTACGTGCTTATCAATTACTTGAAGCGCAGCGTCTAGTTAACTAGTATTATACTAAGCTAATTGTTTTTCAAAGTTCGTTTTGAAAAATAATTGGCTTTTCTTTTTTCCTTCTACTTGCATTCATTGCGAAAATTTTCTACAATGCATATAGTTTGGTTAATAATTTTAAAAGTGAAGCAGGAATCCTTTTCTTTTTTTCACAAACGACATACAATAGTAATAGACACTACACAATTGAGACGGTAAGAAGCGAAAGGAGATGTGTTAAATGGATATCGAGCGTATCAATGATAACACTTTCAAAGTATACATTTCATACATCGACATTGAAGAAAGAGGCTTCAGCCGAGATGAAATCTGGTTCAATAAGGATAAGAGCGAGCAGCTTTTTTGGGAAATGATGGATGAGGTTCATGATGATGATCATTTTGAGGAATTAGATGGTCCCTTATGGATTCAAGTTCATGCGATGGAAAAGGGTTTGGAAGTGATTGTCACAAGAACGGAAATAACAAAACAAGATGAGCGTATAGGGAGCAATTCGGATGTAGATGATATATCCAGTAAAATATTTAAAAATGGGGTATCAAGTTCAATTGGCACACATGAATTTGATGATTTTTCAAGTTATATGGATGAATTAGAAGAAATACCAATGGATTATACATTTGTTTTTGAAAGCTTCGAGGATGTAATTGGTCTTGCCAAAAAGTTAGATGAAGCAGACTTACAGACCTCTTTGTATTTTTATGAAGAAAAATACTATTTGCATATCATTTTTGATTTTGAAATAACAGAATTTGAATCAGTACTTAATATATTGAGTGTTGTTTCAGAGTTTGCAAATAATTCAAAAACGACTATTCATATTATTCAAGAGTATGGAAAACAGATAATTGCCAACGGAGTTCTAGATGAATTAAATAAGCATTTTTAAAACCTTCTATTTATAGAAGGTTTTTTTTTAGAACGAAAGTGTCCAGTAACCAATGGGTTCTCGACACCTTTAGAGTGAATAATACTCCTGACTTCTGTTTCAGCTGGATGCTTCATTCGGGTGTTGCCTCAGTCTCCTCGCTTCACAGTAAGATCTCCCTTAGCCATATTCTTCTGGTATCATTACCTTTCAATCAATAAAAATCTAGCAAAGCCTTTCAAAAAAATAAAAGAGTAATAGTATAGCAACGGTTCTGTTCAAAGTACTTCGAAATGCTTTATGATCTACTATTTTCTTATAAGGCATTTTAAAGGAGGTTGCATTATTGACTGAAAATTTGTATATTTATATATGGAGGTGATACTAATATTATCAGCAGTAACAGCAAATGGAGAAATTATCATACCAGCACAGTATCCAAGAATTTTTTTAGACAAATTGAAGACAAGCAAGAAATTCTCTTGTATACAATGTAATGAACAAGTCATATTAAAAAATGGTTTAATAAAAATACCGCACTTTGCCCATATTCGTAATATTTCTTGCACTACCGCTTTTTCAGAAGGGGAAAGCGAGGACCATTTAAATGGTAAATTACATTTATATGAGTTCTTTCAAAAGCACTCTTCACCAGTTCAACTAGAAGCCTATCTTCCTTCCCTTCATCAAAGACCTGATCTATATGTTCAAAGTGAACCTTACCCTTTTGCAATAGAATTTCAGTGTAGCCAAATCCCAATTAATGCAATTCAGCAGCGAACAGAAGGCTATATTGCTAAGCAAATAATCCCCATATGGATATTAAGAACACCTACAATGTCTGAATTCCCACTTCAAGAAATAGGGACTATGCAACTCTCCGCATATCGACAGCAGTTTTTTTACTCAACCCCTAATGGGAAAATAATAATCACCTATTGTCCTCAATCTAAAAACTTTCATTATATTTCAAATTTAATGCATATAAAGGCAAATAATTATATTGTAAAAGTAAAGAAACTTTCTTTGGAAAAGCAGTCTTGGCCATTCGCCATTATAAAAAGAAACTCATGGGAGGAATTTCAAAAGTACTTCAACGTATATATGCATCATCGATCTAAACAGATAGACAATCTGTTCTTTTTTAATAGAAAAGGAATACAATCTCCTTTTCTACAAATATGCTATAGATGGAGAATCCATCCTAAAAACCTTCCTATGTTTATAGGTATACCTACAAAGCATGCATCTATTTTTTCAGAGCATGCTGTCGAGTGGCAAATTCAATTTATCGACTATTTGTATAAACTCGACTTATCACTTCAGCAAGCAGATACCCGACATTGCGAATCATTTCTGTTTTATAGAAACAAACTAACTTCCAAACCTTTAGCTCAACATATAAAGGCGGTAGAATCTTATCTCTATCTATTGCAACGCTGTCTTATTTCATCAGATAATGTCATATATACTAGTAAAATAAATTACTCATCGATGACGCAGTTGTTATACAGTGAATTCCTTGCAAATTGATTAGAAAATTGAGAAAATAGTAAGTGATTCGAAATTCGAAACAATATGAGGGGGATACTAACTTGACTACAGATACAAAGAATAAAATCTTGACCCGTGATGAAGTAGCAGAAAATTTAACATGGAAATTAGAAGATATTTTTGCCTCTAATGATGAATGGGAAAGGGAATACAAAGAGGTTGCAAAATTGTCGGAGAAAGCATCTTCCTATCAAGGGACGATCGATAAAGGAGCAAACGCTTTATTGGAAGTGTTGACTTATCGTGATGAAATTACTTCGAGATTACGTAAACTATATACATTTGCACATATGCGTACAGACCAAGATACAGCTAATAGCACTTATCAGGCTATGGACAGCAGGATTAAATCATTGTATGTAAAAGTTTCAACAGAGTTATCCTTTTTAGTGCCAGAAATTCTTTCAGTAGATGAGTCTGTTATTGCAAATTATCTAGAAGAGAGTAATGATTTACAAATATACAGTCAACTACTTGAAGAAATCAATAAAGAACGCCCACATGTTCTCCCAAAAGAACAAGAAGCATTACTTGCACAATTCTCGGAGGTAGCTGGGGCATCATCTGATACATTCGGCAAATTAAATAATGCTGATTTAGAGTTCCCATCTATTAAAGATGAAGATGGCAATGAAGTACAACTAACACATGGCAGGTATTCACGTTTCTTGGAAAGTGAGGATCCACGTGTGCGTGAGGATGCATTTAAAGCAATGTATGATACGTATGGTAAATTCCGTAACACATTCGCTTCTACCCTAACAGGGAATATTAAAGGAGACAATGTCAACGCAAAAATTCGAAACTATGCTTCAGCGCGTGAGGCAGCGATGTCTAACAATCATATTCCCGAGAGTGTATATGATAACTTAGTTAATACAATCAATAAAAACGTCCATTTACTTCATCGATATGTAAGTCTACGTAAAAAAGTGTTAGGCTTAGATGAATTGCATATGTGGGATCTTTATACACCATTAGTAAAAGAACTGAATATGGAATACACATACGAAGAGGCTTGCGATGCGATGATTAAGAGCTTTGAACCTCTAGGTGAAGAGTATGTTTCTATCGTCAAGAAGGGACTTGAAAGTCGTTGGGTTGATGTAGTGGAAACGAAAGGTAAAAGATCTGGAGCTTATTCTTCAGGGACATATGGTACCAATCCGTATATTCTAATGAACTGGCAAAATAACGTAAACAACCTATTTACGCTAGCACATGAATTTGGACATAGTATTCATAGTTATTATACAAGAGCAAATCAGCCTTATGTTTATGGAGATTATTCCATCTTTGTGGCAGAGGTTGCCTCTACTTGCAATGAAGCATTATTGAACGATTATCTATTGAAAACAATTGACGATCCTAAGAAACGTATTTACCTGTTAAATCATTGGTTGGAAGGATTCCGTGGAACTGTTTTCCGTCAAACCATGTTTGCGGAATTTGAACATATTATTCATCAGTTAGATCAAAATGGTGAAGCTTTAACTGCTGACAAGCTAACAGAAGAATATTATAAGTTAAATCAAAAGTACTTTGGTGATGAAATTATTATCGATGAGCAAATTGGATTGGAATGGGCAAGAATTCCTCATTTCTATTACAACTACTATGTATACCAATATGCAACTGGTTTAAGTGCAGCAACTGCCCTTAGCAATCAAATACTAACAGAAGGTAAGCCGGCTGTTGACCGTTATATTAATGAGTTCCTAAAAGCAGGTTGTTCAGATTACCCAATCGAAGTATTGAAAAAAGCAGGAGTAGATATGAATACTGCCGATCCTATTGAGGAAGCATGTCGCGTATTTGAAGAAAAACTAAATGAGTTAGAACAATTACTTTTAACGAAATAAATGATAAAAGCCTGACGCTAAGTTAGGCTTTTATTAATTTGGAGTTATTAATACTATGTTCGAAGTTGAGTTCCAATCATATTCAAAAATTTAAAGGTAGGACGTCCTATGATGTATGGCGAATTTGTGAAAAGCGGCGCTAATATATTGTATTATATAAACCGACGTGGTAAAGTAAGAGTGTGAAATAAATCACAAGATAACATACACCCCTTTGTTTGAACGTGAACATTTCTCCCATCCCCTTTGTAATTGAAAATGCCCTTTCCTCGGTAGGAGGAAATGGGCATTTTCTGTTTTATCTAATTTAATTACTGTAAGAAAAGAATTCATTTTGATTACCATAATCAAAATGAATTCTTTTTTTTCTATACAATTTTAAAACTACAGATTGAATTGTTGTAATTTTAAAATATGACGGGAAAAGGATGAATTGATGAACAGAGGAGGCTAGTCCGGTATTAAGCAGAGAGGCTATTCGTATAATGCTCTTAGTAAAATAAGCCTGAAGTCCTGTAAATTAGATGAACTATGGCTGTTTATTAAATTTAAGAGAAATGTAAGAGCTTTTATTTATAATTATGATAACCAAATTAATACAAAAGTAATGTATGTTGAGGGTGGAAAAAATAAATGGATATAAAAAGAAGTATATTTTCCTATCTAGCTATAAATGTGGCTATTATATTAGTTCTAATTAGTGCATATTCGTTTATTGCATTTACTATACCAGCCAATGCAATAAGTTTAGAAAAAGACACTTTTTATGTATCTGAAAATGGAAATGATTCCAATGATGGGACAATAGATGCACCATGGAAAACAATTCAAAAAGCAGCAGATACACTGAACAATGGAGAAACTGTATATGTTCGGGGGGGAACATATTCAGAGTTTATTCACATTACAAACTCTGGTTCTAAAGAGGAAGGATTTATCTCTTTCAAAGCATTTCCAGGAGAACAACCAGTGCTAGATGGAAAAAATTTAGTATTAACAAGCGAAAACCGTGCATTATTTTTTATTGAAAATGCTAGTTACATTCTAATAGATGGTTTTGAAATCAGAAATTTAAGTACTTCGAATTCCGATAGATATCCTGCAGGGGTACTCGTTAAAGAAGGTAGCAGCAACATTCAACTCGTTAATAATAATGTACATCATATACAGAATAAATCATCAAAAGGAAATGCACATGGTATTTTATTTTACGCTAATTCAGCTTACTCCATGTCCAATATTGTAATAAAAAACAATGATATTCACCATTTAACTCTTGGGAATAGTGAGGCACTTACACTCAGTGGAAACTTGGATGGTTTCACTATTACTGAAAATACGATACATCACAACAATAATATTGGTATTGATGTAGCAGGGTTTTATGAAGCATGTACGATATCCAATTGTGTAGATCAAGTAAGAAATGGAACTATATCAAATAATAAAGTATATAACAACAGTTCTGGTAAAAATCCTGCGTATAATGGGAGCCACTCTGCAGGGGGGATATATGCGGATGGCTCAACAGATATTGTGATTGAAAAGAATTTAATTTATAACAATGATTTTGGAATAGAACTTGCTAGTGAAAATTATGGGAAAAATACAGCCTATGTAACTGTAAAAGATAATATTATTTACAATAACAATGGCGCTGGAATAATCATTGGTGGGTCAAGTAAGAGTAACGGAGGAGCTTATAAAAATATCATAATTAATAATATTCTTAGTTTTAATGATCAATTAAATGCAGGCTTTGGTGAAATAACAATTCAAGCGAATGCATCTAAGAATCAATTTATCAATAATACAATTTACAGTAAAAATAAAAACAAAACAATACAACAAAATGATAAGGAAGAGATTAGTAATTTATTTATAGGTAATCATATTTATTCATTTGAAAAACAACCTTCCTTGACAAAAATAATTATAAACAAGTTAAAGAAAATTCGATGAAATAATCAATAATTGGAATCTAGTAATATATGATGGGAAGGTTATGAGATGAGAGTATTAATTACTGGTGGATATGGTTTTATTGGTTCTCATGTGGCGGACAGGTACTACAAAGAAGGTTATGAAGTTTTCATAATCGATGATTTATCAACAGGAAATAGAGAAAATATAACATTTAAACACAAAGGTTATATACTTTCAGTTAAAGATCCAAAATGTGAGGAAATATTTAAGTCTTACCAATTTGATGTAGTTGTTCATTTAGCCGCTCAGGTAAGTGTCGCAATTTCGTTATTAAATCCTCGAGAAGATATAGAAACAAATGTAGTCGGACTAGTAAATATTTTAACACTTTCCCAAAGATATAAAGTGAAAAAATTCATTTTTGCTTCCTCCGCTGCTGTTTATGGTTTTAATGATCATCTTCCACTAAAAGAAGAAGAAATTAGTAAACCAATTTCCCCCTATGGAATTAGTAAGTGGATGGGAGAAGAGTACTGCCAAAAGTGGAGAGAATTACATGACTTCGAGAGCGTTTGTTTTCGATTTTCTAATGTATATGGACCAAGACAAAGTAATGTTGGAGAAGGAGGAGTCATATCCATCTACTTGGATAGAATTATTAATAACCAAGCACTAGATCTGTATGGAGATGGGGAGCAGACAAGAGATTTTATCTATGTAGAAGATGTCTCAGATGCTATTTTTAGAGCTTCTCATTCTACTATAGCAGGAATCTACAATCTTTCTACAAACACGGAAAATAGTATAAATAACATAATTGATAAGTTAAAGAACATTCATGGGGATATACGAACAAATAACTTATTAGCAAGAGAAGGAGATATTTATAAATCTGTTTTAAGTAACCAAAAAGTGATGGACGCACTTGATTGGAGTCCAATGTATGACATGGAAGCAGGTTTGGAACGCACGTATAGCTGGGCTCAAACGAAACAAGGTGAAAAAGAAAGCGCGGTAACTACTGTTCAAACAAAGAAAAAAATTCCGACTATCTATAAAAAAGTTCAACCCTATATTGAGAATTTGTTAGTTTTTTCAATTATTTCTTGGCTCACCTTAACGAACCAGGTAAGTATTTTAGATATGATGGGTATAGGAATTTTTTACATTATGGTGATCGGCGTTATATACGGAAATAGACAATCAATTATTGCAGTAGGACTATCTGTATGGTTACTTATTGTTGAAAAATTAATGGAGGGTAGGGAAATGGTTTCCTTATTGTATGATACTTCATTCTTTTTTCAATTAGCGTTATTTCTATTCGTTGGATTGGTAGTAGGCTACTCTACTCAACGAAAAAACAATATGCTTAGGGAGCAGAAGGCGAAAAGGGAAGAATTAGAGAACCGATATGAGTTTTTAAACGGAATTTATACGGAAATGAGAGAAGTAAAAGAAGAATTGCAATTACGTATGCTCAAAAGTGGAGATAGTTTTGGGAAAATCCATTCTATATTAAAAGAATTAGACGGTCTTGAGCCAGAAAAAGTATTTACTAAAACGGTTAACGTTGTGCAAACAATTATGAATGTAAAAAATGTCTCGATTTATATTTTAAATCAAAATAATACATTCCTAAGATTAATAGCGCATTCTAATGATTCTGAAATAAACCGAGTCAATTCCATAAAAGTGGAGGAGACAAAATACGTCGGCGGTATTTTAAGTAATGGAAAAGTTTTTGTTAATAAAGAACTTAATCCGAATATACCTTTAATGGCAGCGCCTATTTATCATCGTGATAGAATTGCAGCAATTATTACGATAAATGATCTCGACTTTGAGAGTTTTTCTCTTTATCATGAAAATTTATTTAAAGTAGTTTCAGAATTAGTGGAATCTGCTTTAGGAAGGGCATTTAGCTATATAGAAGCAACGGAAAGGGACCGCTACGTACCTAACACTACTATTTTGAAGAATAACATATTCGAGGAAATCTTAATTAGCAAAAAAGAAGCGAAAGAAAAGCACAACACTCCTTTCCTATTATTAGAGGGGGTATACGATGAGAAGTCGATTAGCGAATACTCTAGAGAAATCACGAGTCTACTCAGAGAAACGGATTATATCGGTCATAGTAAACACAATAATATACTTGTCCTTCTATCTAACACGACCAAACATGACGGGCAAACTGTATTATCACGATTTGAGAAAAAAGGGTTAAGATTGAAACTGGTAGAGGGAGAGATATAAAATGATGTACTTTTACATGACTTATATCGTTTTATCAGGGTTTTTACTATTACTGATATCCAACAAGAATTTTAAAGAGTGGCTATTAAAAATGATGATTGTAACGTTTTTACCGGTAATTGGGTGGACATTACCAATTGTAATTGCAAATAAATTCATAAAAAGTAAAGGAGAATTATTTGGCAGTTATATTAGTCAACAAGACGAGGACATATCATTAGAGATACTAGCAATTCAAGAAAAAATAGATAAAGAAAGAGAACTAGATATTGTTCCAATTGAAGATGCTTTAGTAGTAAGTAACTACTCTACTAGAAGGAAAGTAATGATTGATGTATTAAAAGAAGACACATTGCAATACATGGACATATTAAAAACTGCAGTGCTGAATGAAGATACGGAGACTTCTCATTATGCTGTTACTGCGGTGATGGAGATAAAGAGAAAACTATCTATATCTATGCAAGAGCTTTCGGTAAAGTTTGACCAAGATAAGGAAGATGCTCATTTATCACTTGCATATGCACTAGTGTTAAAGGCGTATATGAAAAGTGGCTTTCTAGATGAGCAGACCATTAAAAAATATAAATATATTTATATACATGTGTTAAGTCAACTTATTCGAAATGGTAACGAGAACGAGGAAACGTTTCAAGAAAAAATAGAAACTGAAATGGAAATGAATGAATATTCTGCCGCAGAAACTACTTGCTATGAGTATTTACGTAAATATTCTAATTCGGAAGATCCTTATATTTGTTTATTGAAATTATATTATACAACTAAATCTACAATAAAAATGCAAGGTACATTGGATGAACTGAAGAAATCGACCATTAAGCTTTCCAATCGAGCACTTACTATTGTTAGGTATTGGTCGGGGGGAATGGGACATGAGAGACAAAGGGAACTTCTCTAAAAAAATATACATCATTATTTTATTTATATTGCTGTTTGGTGTGTTATTACAGATTTCACGATCGCAATTCGTCTTGAAGTTTCAACAAAATCAAAACTTGGTTGAACAAAGAGATAAAATTCTAGCAGACATTTCCCATGACAATATCGTAGAGAAAAGTGGAGAAAACTACTGTATTTTATATAATTCATCGGATGAATATAGCGCAAAGTTGAAAGATAATGCGTACCACTCACTGCAATATATGAAAAAGAAATCAAACGAAGTGGATATAACGCAAGAAATGGTCAATTTATCGAACTGCCAAGTAGTTATACTGGCAACGGACAAGCTAAAAGATATTGGCAAGGCTGAGGAAATTGAGCAATTTGTATTCGAAGGGGGACATATCTTTTTTATGTCCGTCTTAGATATAGAGACAGATTATCAAATTTTATATCGCAAATTTGGTATCTCTTCTTTTGATAGTATTGTTGATGCTAAAGGAATGCATTTAACTTCCAATGTACTAATAGGAGAAAAGGAACTTTTTATAGACGAGGACTTTATCCATAACTCTGCTATAAGTGTGGATCTAGACGTTGAAACAGAGTTATTAGCGGAAAGTGCCAATAACATACCACTATTATGGAAAAGTGAATATGGAAAAGGAGCTTTTATGACGTTCAACGGAGAAATGCTGCAAGAAAAGATAAACCGCGGATTTTTTGCAGGGGCATTAAGTTTACTGGAACCAAACTTTATATACTCTATTTTCAATTTGAAAGTATTTTACATCGATGATTTTCCTTCTCCGATAGCAAAAGGGACTATCCCAGTTATTTACGAAGAATATAGAAGAGACATTGCTTCTTTTTACCAAGAAATATGGTGGCCGAATATGCTGGAAACTTCCAAAAAACACGACCTGAGATATACAGGTGCGATTATCGAATCATACAATGATCGAGTGCAACCCCCATTTAATAATACAGAAGATAAAGATAGCCATTACCTTATTTCCTTTGGTCGTGAGCTTATTAAAAGTGGAGGAGAACTGGGTTTTCATGGATATAACCATCAATCTCTCGTACTTGATAAAAATGTTGCAGCCGAATTTGGATATAAAGAATGGGATAAAAAAGAGGATATGTCTAAGTCTATAGAGGAACTTCTTATTTATACGAAGGACGCATTTCCTGGTTATACAGTTACTTCTTATGTACCACCTTCTAATGTTCTTTCTCCTGAAGGAAGGGAAGCGATGAAGAAGGCATGGTCGGACTTAACGGTGATTTCCTCATTGTATGGAGAGGATGAAACTGGACTAGCTTATGTTCAAGAATTTGAAATTGCAGAAGATGGGATTATTGAAATGCCTCGAGTTACCTCTGGTTATTTTGAAACAGAATATAATCGCTGGGCTGAAGCAAATACGATGACTGGAGTTGGTGTGTTTTCCCACTTTGTTCACCCTGATGATGTCATAAGCAGTGACAGAAGTAATAATATGGGGTGGGAAGAAAACTATAAGCTATACGACAAATACATGTCCCGTGTGCATAAGACATATCCTTGGGTTCGTGCTTTGCCTGCTACGGAAGCATCGCTAGATATGGCTACAAATCTTCATACTCAAGTAAGCTGGAAAAATAATGAAAACAGTATTGAAGGAAAGATATCTAACTATAAATCAAAAACATCCTATATCTTAAGATCAGAAAGAAAAATTGGACGATTACACAATTGTACGGTTAAGAAAATAGATGATAGTACTTACTTAGTAACTGCGAACGACTCTAAATTCAAAATAGAATTGGGGGGGAACTAGAATGAGAATCTGTTTGATAGCAGAAGGCTCATATCCTTATGTTACAGGTGGGGTATCTAGCTGGATTCATAGTCTAATCACAGAAATGCAAGAACATGAATTTATCGTGTATGCCATTGGAGCAGAAACAAAACAAAAAGGGAAATTCCGGTACGAATTGCCCCCGAACTTAGTAGAGGTTAAAGAAATCTTTTTGGATGAATATTTATTCGAAGAGAAACGATGGGGAAAACGGTATAACCTATCTACAAGTGAACGGAATAATCTCGTTTCACTTGTGAACGGGAGTAACGAGGTTAATTGGAAAGAACTATTTGATTTAATAAAAAGTAATAAGTTCGAAAATGTCGGAGAATTTTTGTCTAGTAAAGACTATTTTGACCTAGTGGAGTATTTAGGGAAAAATGAATACAGTCAAGTTCCTTTTACAGAACTATTCTGGACAGTAAATTCTATGATCTTACCCCTATTTTTAACCATTCGCCATGAAGTTCCAAAAGCGGATATATATCATTCTGTATCTACTGGGTATGCAGGAGTAGTAGGGGCACTTGCAAAGTGTTTATACGATAAGCCACTCCTATTAACGGAACATGGTATATATTCGCGCGAAAGAGAAGAAGAAATTATAAAGGCGGATTGGGTCAAAGGATATTTCAAAGATTTATGGATCAACTACTTCTATACATTATCCAATTCTATTTATGAGACTTCTGACAAAGTAATAACATTGTTCAATAGAAATAAAGAAATAGAAATAGAATTAGGGTGTCCAGAAGACAAAATCCTCATTATTCCAAATGGTGTGGATGTCATAAATTATAGTAATCTATTGAAAGCTCCTGACGATGGGATCATCCGAATAGGAGCCATCGTTCGAGTGGTGCCGATTAAGGACATTAAAACGATGATTCAAAGCTTTGCGCTAGTGGAAAGAGAAGTACCAAATGTTGAATTATTCATTATGGGGCCAGCCGATGAAGATGATGCTTACTATGAAGAGTGCATACAATTGGTGGATGCTTTAGGTGTAAGTAAGGTTACTTTTACTGGAATGGTACAGGTGAAAGAATATGTCGGTCAAATGGATATTCTGATGTTGACAAGTATTAGTGAAGGACAACCATTAGCAATCTTAGAGGGCTTGGCAAGCTCCAAACCTTTTGTATGTACAAATGTTGGTGGTTGTAGAGAATTGATCAATGGTAGTGGGGACGATGATTTTGGTAAGGCTGGTTTCATAGCACCGGTTATGCACTATGAGGAGATTGCAAATTACGTCATCAAATTATGCCAGGATGCAAACTTAAGAGAAAAAATGGGCGTAAACGGGTTTAATCGTGTAAAAAATAAATACAAACGAAGCGAATTTATTGCAGCTTACAGGAATTTGTATCAATCGGTAGGAGGGTAAATAGAATGGCTGGTATAGGTTTTGAACTACGAAAATTATATAGAGAAGAAGGAATTCTTCAAAATATGAAAGCTTATGCATATTCTTCCTTGACAACGATTGGTCCAATGATCTTATGTATAATTTTAGTGTTTGTCCAACAAAATATGATGTTAGCAAATGGCAGTAGATTTATAGAAAATGAATTATTCATCTCCACAATGACGTATTGTTTCATTTTTTCAATCGTTTTGACTTCAGGTCTTTCAATGGTTTTAACTAGATTCATCGCAGATATGATTTATCAAAAAAAATATGAAGAAATTATCTCCTCTTTTTATGGAGCGTTGATTACCATTTTGCCTATTGGAGGAATTATTACTGGTATTTTTCTATATGGAGTGGAAGAAAGTATAGGATATAAAATAGCTGCGTATTTGTTTTTTATAGAACTAATCATTATTTGGATTCAAGGAGTGTATTTATCAGCACTTAAAGATTATAAGCGGATCGTCCGGGGTTTTGCAATCGGGGTATTGGCCACTATTATTGTAAGCTATATCTTATTCCAATTTACAACATTTAGCGCAACAACAATCTCTTTAGTTGGAATGGATATTGGATTTGCAATTATTGTAGGTTCAGCAATGTATCATTTTGAACAAGTATTCCCACCAAATGAACAAAGGAACTACTTTTCATTTATGCGTTACTTTCAAAAATATCCTACTATCTTTTTTAGCGGTTTGTTTGTCTATGCAGGCGTATATGTCCATAACTTTGTTTACTGGTTTTTCTCAGATGATCATTTAATAGTTTCAGAGAAATTTAAACTGATGCCCTTTTATGATTTACCGGTCTTTTATGCGTATATTTCAGTGGTCCCTTCTCTTGTCATGTTTGTCGTAATAGTAGAAACAGATTTCTATGAACGTTTCTTAAACTATTATAAAAACGTAATAGATGGTGGCACATATAAAAGTATGAATATCGCAAAGAAAAAAATGCAAGATGTATTGTTGCATCGCATCGGTTTTTTAGTAGAAGTACAGCTTCTTTTTACAGCTTTATCTATAGCAATTGGTATTGTTTTTCTACCAAAATTCGGATTTTCGATGGAACAATTAGATTTGTTTATTTTATTATGTCTTGCGTATTTTTTCTTTATTATTATGTTTGTCATACTACATGCGCTAATGTATTTTGATGACCAGAAAGGCGTGTTAGTTATTAGTGCATTATTTTTTTGTTTAAATGGTATTTTAACTTATACCAGCATGAAGATAGGAATAAACGGACTTGGAATGTTCGTGGCGTCTTTCATAGTTTTAATACTAACAATTGGGAGATTAATATACGTCCTATCTAATATTGATTACTATACGTTCTGTTCGCAACCATTAAGCACACATAAGAAACAGAGAAAAACATATTTCTCATTCTCTAAAATTGTCACGACGCTAGCTATTATTGTCACCTCAAGCTTCATTTTGGTTGGTTGTTCACCGACAAAAGAAAGCATAGAGTATACCGAAAAAGTGGAGGAGAAGGCGGAAGTACAGGAAGAAAACAATGAAAAATTAGTGGAAGATAAAAGATTGTATGAACGTGATGAAGATGGTTCTATCAAGTCATTATATATTACAGTTTTACCTGATGATAAGGAACAACTAGATTGGTATTCTTTAAATCGTATAACGGACCGATATAGTGAAGAAAAAATGGATATTATTTTTGCGGAAGGTACAGAGGATGGTAAAGGGTCAAACGAAGGTATGTTTGGCAATGGTGCTGTGGATGCTAATGCGAAAATTAGTCTAAGAGGTAACACTTCCCGTTATGCTGCTCAAAAGTCATACAAGATTAAGTTGTTTGATACAGCTGGTTTGTGGCAAAATCAGCGGACTATTAATCTAAATAAACATATTGGTGATTTAAGCCGAGTTCGAAATAAGCTAAGTTTTGATTTGATGGAGAATATGTCTAATATGACAAGCCTGCGAACGCAATTTGTACATTTATATGTGAAAGACTTATCTGATGGGAAAACTGAAGCATTTCAAGATTATGGTTTGTATACCCAAGTAGAACAACCGAACGAAATGTTTTTAAAAAATCACTGGTTAGATCCAAGTGGTAACTTATACAAAGTCACTTTTTTTGAGTTTCAAAGATATCCAAATGAAATTAAATCGCAAACAGACCCAACATACGATAAAAAAATATTTGAAACGATTCTAGAGATAAAGGGAAGAGAAGAGCATGACAAGCTAATCTCAATGTTGGATGACGTCAACAATATGGCAATGCCGATTGAGGAAGTAATGGAAAAGCATTTTGATTTGGATAACTTTTTAACATGGACCGCAACGAATATTCTAATGGACAATATGGATACAGACGCCAACAACTTCTATCTATATTCACCGTTAAACTCCGATAAATGGTTCATCCTACCATGGGATTATGATGGAGCATGGGAATTACAGAGAAATGAGAATTCTATAAGGCCATACCAAGCTGGTTTAAGTAACTTTTGGGGAAACACGTTGCATAATCGTTATTTCCGAAATGAAAAAAATGTTCAACAACTAATCGACAAAGTGGAGGAACTATCTAAAACAATCAATTCGAAAACAGTCGAAGCACAGTTAAATCAATATGCTGATTTAGTAAAACCTTTCCTGTATAGGGAGCCAGATATTCAATACCTACCAGATTTGAATACTAATTTTGAAGCGGACTTACAGTTGTTGAAAGATACACCTGAAAGAGCAAAACAAAGGTTTTATGAAGATATTGAAAAGCCGAAACCATTTTACACAGACGATGTCGTCGTTACGGATACGGAGTTATTATTCTCTTGGCAAATTTCTTTTGATCTTCAACAAGAAGATCTTTTTTACACCGTGACTGTCGCTCGTGATCCATTATTCACAGAAATCTTAGAAGTAAAAAAAGATTTCCGCGAAAATGAATTTAAAATGAAAAAGCCGGAGAATGGTCAATATTACTGGAAAGTCACTGTAGTAGACAGTGAAGGAAACGAACAAACATCCTTTGATATGCATATTGATGAGGAAGGAAATGAGTACTTTGGAATAAGGGATTTTAAGGTGGAATAATATGAATTTACACGATAAAAGATTTAGACATGAGTTGAAATATTATTTGCATATATTTGACTACCTTTCACTTCGACAAAAGGTTTCATCTGTTCTAACAATAGATAAGAATTCACAAACGCATGAAGGATATGGCATACGTAGCTTGTATTTTGACGGAATACATAATCACTCTCTCTATGATAAAAACAATGGTGTGTTTAATAGGGAAAAGTACCGTATACGAATTTATAATGGAAGCGATCAAAAAATTAGTTTAGAGAGAAAAAGTAAGTTTGGAGATTTTATTTCGAAGGAATCAGCGCCAGTGACACGTGCTGAATACGATGCTATTTTAAAAGGAAATATAGATGTTTTATCTGGTAAGGATCAGCCTTTAATAAAAGAGTTTTATGCAGCTTTAAAGTATCGAAATTTTCTTCCTACCGTAATTGTAGACTATGTCCGGGAAGCTTATGTATATGAACTGGGAAATGTACGTATTACGTTTGATAAAAAAATGTCAGCAGGAGTTAATACGATTGATTTATTTGATCCAAACTTGATGCTAGAAGAGCCTCTCTTACCAGAGCAGACGATTTTAGAAGTCAAATTCGATCAATTCCTTCCAGATAATATACGTCAATTAGTGCAACCAGAAAGATTTGTTCGCTCTGCTATATCTAAGTACGTTATATGCAGAGAAGAGAATATAAAACATTTTAAATAATAGGTTCTTTTAAGGGGAATAAATATGAATGATACAATTAACTTTCAAGATGTGATAAAAAAAAGTGTACTTCATCTGGAAGCATTTCGAAGCGTCTCCTATATTGATATATTTTTAGGGTTAGCATGTTCATTTGCAATTGGCATGTTCATTTATTTTGTCTATAAAAGATATTTTCGTGGAGTTGTTTACAGTTACAATTACAATGTTTCTTTCGTATTAATGACGATGATCACAACATTAATCATCATGACGATAAGTACAAATATTATTTTATCACTAGGGATGGTCGGAGCACTGAGTATTGTCCGATTTAGAACTGCGGTAAAAGACCCATTAGATATCGTATACATGTTTTGGGCAATAGCGGCAGGAATCGCAACGGGTGCCAAAATGTATCCATTAGCAATGATAGGTTCATTGGCTTTTGGCTTGACGCTAGCATGGCTTTCTAAAAAGAAAAGTAAACACCAAGCCTATTTATTGGTTATCAGACATACAGAAGAGGCAACTGATGACCTAAGAGTGCAATTAAGAAAACTTGATACAAAACTTAAATCGAAGTCAATCAGAAATAGCTTCACGGAATTAACTGTAGAAATTAGCTTACGTGACGACAATACTGCATTTATGAAAACAATTGATAACATAAAGGGAATAGAATCATGCTCTTTAGTTAACTATACTGGCGACTATGCACAATAAAAGTCCTTAGCCGGAGGTCTTTAAATTGAATGTCCAGAGATCTGTATAATGTGGATCAAACAGTCGTAGCGAATTTTCTTTTTTTGGACTAGCTTTTGGTAGAAGACAAATATACCCTATAAGAAGGACTTTTTTCAAAGTGTCTATCTTAGAAGGTACATTTTACTTTTAGTCCGGTTTTTCATAAAAGGTAGCAAAGAATATAAAAATGTTCCGTAAACACTGGGTTCGTGGGACTTTATTAAAGGGATAGTATAGCTGATTTCCGTTTCAGGTGGACGCGTTCCGCAGGGTGAGCGATGAACCATCACCGCCACTTCGGGTACGTTGTGATGTTTCATTTGTCTCACTGATCCTGCTAGAGTTGTCACCTTCCACTACAATTCATTAGTGTGTAGTACTTCCTATAAGAGGTAGCAGAGCTAATCGCTTAGATGATAAGATTGGTCGAGTTTTAGAGAGTTATAAATTATTTGTAATATAAATTGAGACTAATATAAAACAACAGCCTATCTTTCAATCAGATAGGCTGTTGTTTATTTATTTTAATCGCCATAACACGGTTGTGTTTGGTAAGAGAAGTCTTTCAACTTTTTGTAATAATAGTAGTTTTTTAAGTTCACGGTCAGCTAATTGATCGGAAATATTATAATAGCTTGCAATTTCATTTGTGGTTAAAGAATGGAATCGATCAAAAAGTTTTTCCAGTGATGGAGGATCTTGAATTTCTGGCTTTTCATATAGCATTTCTTGCAGGATTTGTACATATATCTCATAAGGATAATTTCCAGCTACTTTTATACCTTCATCTTCGATATTTTCATTAAAGAATACAATACTTGGAAAAGAGTCCACTTCCATTTCACATGTAATGGATAGGTCGCTTTGAAAGGACCTAGCACATTCATTGGAAAGAAAGTCACGAGTAAATTCATCTACATCAAGATTAACTTCTTTTGCTATCTCCTGTAATACAGAAAAGGATGTGACGTTTTTAGTGTTCAAAAACAGATACTCTTGTATTTTTATGAAAAATCGTAAAGCAGCTTTCTTTCCTTGAAATTCTGCAGCTTTCACAGCTATTGAAGGAAAAACAGAGTGTTCAATTTGGGAAATATTATAAGAATCATTACCCAAATTGGAACTTGGGAAGTTACACATTATATTTAACTTATTTAATTGAGTACTAAGAACAGTGCGTACAGTAAAATACTGTCCATACTCTACTTGCAATTTCCGAAGGGTAGGTTGCATATCCCAACAAGTCGGACATAACGGGTCCAAAAACACATACATTTCAAGCGGCTTGTTTACTAATGGGGATGTGAACGTCTCGGACGGAATTTGTATTCTTGTCACATTTCTTCCTCCTCATGACTCATTTGATTGACCATGTGGTTAGCTGTAAGCTCTAGACGTCTATAAAATGTATCGCGAACCTTGCCTTCTAAACCTACTTTATCCATTGCATCTCTCATGCAGGAGAGCCAAGCTTGCGCGCGTTTTGGCGTAATAGGAAATGGATTATGGCGCATCTTCATCATCGGATGTCCGTGTTCTTCTGTATATAAATTAGGTCCACCTAAATATTGAGTTAAAAATTGTTTTTGTTTTCTAGCTGTTTCCGATAAATCGTCTGGAAAAATCGGTATAAGCAGCGGATGCTTTGCTACATTGCCATAAAACGTATCGACAAGCTGATGTAATTTCTCTGCTCCGATTTCATCGTAAGGAAGTATTGGCTTCTGTGTCATTTTCTTACTCCTTTGCTCTAGCACTATACTTATTCTATCAACGAAACCCAAATATCTCAAACAATTAGATTATCTCATAGAAAAGCAAAAGATGGAATGTAGTAAAAAATGGATAAATTACGCGTTCCGCAAGTAAATTGTACTTAAAAGCAAGTAAGCAAGTTATGAGCGCAATTATGTTAAAAAGTAACGCAAGTAAATCCTATGACAGAGCAAGTAATACACCTACCAGCGCAAGTAAATAGCTTTTTAAGATAAAAAAAACGAGTATACCTACAAGAAAAGCAAAAGCATCTTTTTGGGGCACTCTAATGGCATTTGTTTGCCTAAGCTACTTCTTTTCTTTACAGGCAAATAACTTACTATTTTACTTTATTTCCGATAGTAGAAAACATGAACTACTTTTTTCATCTTTTAGAGGTGGCAACTCCCGCGGAAAGGGTCCACCTGTTTCTAAATCTCTACGCTAGTTTCGAATCATGAAGTGCGTTGAAACGGAAATTATAGTTTTTTTCGTTTTTAAAATTCCGCGACCCCATTGATCGCAGGACATTTTTATATACTTTCTAATCTTTTAAAAAAACAACCTATTAAATTTAATAGGTTGTTGTTACTCGGGCTATGCTTGGAAGTGATTCATTACTTTTTGAACGTAATTTTGTGTTTCTTTATATGGTGGGATACCATCGTATTTTTTTACGGCTCCCGGTCCTGCATTATATGCTGCTAGGGCCGTTTCGATATTTCCGTCAAATTGAGAGAGCATTTGGCTGATATATTTGGCTCCACCCATTATGTTTTGTTCAGGATCTAACGTATTAGTAACACCTAAATACTTAGCGGTACCTGGCATTAATTGCATTAGCCCTGAAGCTCCAGCAGAACTAGTAGCTGCTGGGTTAAAATTAGACTCTTGTTTAATGATGGATGAAATAAGTTTTTCTGGAACATTGTAAGTTGCTGCGGCTTTCTTAATTATTTCATCATAATCTGTCCTATTATTTGTAGAAGTGGATGAATAAGAAGAAATGACATCTGCTAAACTACTCTGCCCAGAATATATATTAGATGGTACAAATACAGGGGAGTCACCACTATATAGTAAAGAAGTTAAATCTTCAGTTGACTGATCTCCTGTATTAGATTGTAGCACTTGTCCTAACATATCTGAGAACATGGATGAAGTGGAAGTGTTATTTTGTGAACTCTGTACACTTCCTAGTGATTGCATTGCATTTATCTCCATTAAAACTTTTAGGGATTGAATATCCAAAGGGATCAACCTTTCAACTTGTTGTTATATTTCACAAGGCGAGCAATTTTTTTGTCAGTGTGTCGAATGGGGATATTGTGTGAATCTAGCAAATCAAGAAACACTTTTTCTCCATATTTTACATCACTACTCTCATATTCTACCTCAAAATCCTCTGTTTGACTATAAATGGAATGATCTAAAAAAAGAATTCCATTTTCAAAAGGTACTTGGACACGATTTGTTTGCAAGGTTCCAATACATATTAATGGAGAATCAAGATTAAACTGCTCCAAAAAGGGAATAGAAGGAAAAGAGGTTTTGGTAATGATTGCATCTCTTTCTTGGTCAGATATATGTACTGTATTCTCTTCCATTACATGTTCTTCTATCGGTCGTTTAAGTGTAAGCTCATTTTGGTTACTTAAAACACGCAAGCGAAAACCCATCCTATTGTTCTTAAAAAAGTTATCTTGCGTATCAAAATAATAATTCGTTTGTGAACGAAAGTCCTTATCGTCTACCTGAAAATACGATATAAATAGCTCAAATTCTTGTTTTGTTAATAAATTTTTAAATTCTATTTCTTTTTCGGTTTGCATAATACACGACCTTTCCTATTATTTCTATTATATGCGCTTTTCAACTAGTTTCAATATGTTAAAATAGTGGAAGAATGGACAGAAAGGAACGATTATTTTGCCTATTACTTATAATGTGCATAGTGGTATTCAATTAGAAAATGATATACGATTTACACTAGAGGTGTTTCCTAATAATCCTAATATAAAAGCGGCTGGTCAAATGATTACTGATTCGGATTCAAATGCTTTTATCTACCTATTAGAAGATGAGACTGAGTATCATTATTTAAAGTTTGGTCAGGAAGTTTGGCCATTGCTCGTAAATACCTTAAAAGCAGTAGAAGATCCTTCGTTGCAAATCGGTGAAAAAGAGCTGACTCTACTTGGCTTTAAAGAAGAACTAAATATGCTTATTTTCAATATTGAAGGTAACGACAATTACGGTGCTGATTTTTCCCGAGCTGTGGAAGAAGCATTTAGCGAAATTTTAAAAGCATAGTACTTAGTTCAAGGGAAGTGGAGGTCAAGCTTATGGGGCAGTGGGATCGCTTTTTAGAGCCGTACAAGCAGGCAGTTTCAGAGTTAAAAGTAAAATTAAAAGGAATGCGAGCTCAGTTTGAGAGAGATAATACAAATTCACCGATAGAATTTGTAACAGGTCGTGTCAAACCACTTGCTAGTATTTATGATAAATCATTAGAAAAAGGAATAGTATTTGAGCCTTCCGATACGTTGGCGCAGGAAATTCCAGATATTGCAGGCTTACGAATGATGTGTCAATTTGTAGATGATATAGAAACAGTCGTAAGTTTACTGCGTACTAGAAATGATATAAGAATTATTG
Source organism: Psychrobacillus sp. FSL K6-2365 (assembly GCF_038003165.1). NCBI lineage: Bacteria > Bacillati > Bacillota > Bacilli > Caryophanales > Bacillaceae > Psychrobacillus > Psychrobacillus sp. FSL K6-2365. The sequence goes on from NZ_JBBOOO010000001.1 coordinate 1,226,128, forward strand.
AGGAGCGCGATTACATTTCTCACAAAAAGCAAAGTGGGTATAGATCCTACCATGTAATTATTGAATATCCTGTTCAAACAATTCATGGGGAGATAAATATTCTTGCTGAAATTCAAATACGAACATTAGCAATGAATTTTTGGGCATCCATCGAGCATTCCTTGAATTATAAGTATAAAGGAATCTTTCCAGAAGAAATAAAAAAGAGGCTTCAATATGCAGCTGAAGCGGCATTTCGATTAGATGAAGAAATGTCTTTAATTCGAGGAGAAATCCAAGAAGCACAAAAATACTTTAGTGAAAATAAGGAACTTTCTCATCCAAGTCTCCATGAAACCGATACGAAAGAGAGGTCACGTGAATGAAGTTTTTCATATTGTCTCGAAATGATGATTTATCCAATGAATTAATGGAAAGCGCTAAAACGTATCTAGTAGATTTTGGATTGGTAATAGATGAAGAAAATCCAGATATTGTCTTATCAATTGGTGGCGATGGCACATTACTACATGCCTTTCATAAATACAAGCATTTAACCACCTCTGTGGCGTTTGTGGGGCTACACACTGGGCATCTAGGTTTTTATGCGGACTGGAAACCAGAAGAAATTGAAAAGCTAGTTATTAGTATTGCGAAGAAAGAATTTGAAGTAATAGAATACCCATTACTTGAGGTGACGATTAATTATAGACATGGTGAAGATAGTTCAGTCTATTTGGCGTTAAATGAGTCGACTGTAAAATCCCCAGACGTTACTTTGGTAATGGATGTGGAGTTGAACGGTGATCATTTTGAACGTTTTAGAGGAGATGGATTATGTATGTCTACTCCATCGGGAAGTACAGCGTATAACAAAGCACTTGGAGGTGCCATTGTTCATCCTTCCCTAGAGGCAATTCAACTTGCTGAAATCGCATCTATTAATAACAGAGTGTTTCGTACCGTAGGTTCATCGCTTGTCTTGCCAAAACATCACTCATGTTTACTAAAACCTGTAAAAGGACCAGATTTCATGGTAACGGTGGATCATCTTCAGCTATTACATAAAGATGTTCTATCTATTAAGTATCGAGTAGCAGATGAAAAAGTACGCTTCGCTCGGTTTAGAGCATTTCCATTTTGGCACAGAGTACATTCCTCCTTTATTGATAGTGATTTGGAAATATGAAGGAAGAATTAATCCAATTAACATTTCGAATAGATGAACCGCAACAATTACTTCGAGATGCAATTCGCAAATATGGTATTTCAAAAAAAGCATTGACTAGTATTAAATACGAGGGTGGTAAAATTACCGTTAATGGAGTAGAGAAGACGGTAAGGCATAAATTAGATTCAGGTGATATGGTACAGATTACATTTCCACCAGAGAAAAAAAGTGACGGACTAATTCCACAGCAAGTACGGTTTCCTATTTTGATGGAGGATAATCATCTTCTCATTCTCACAAAGGCTGCTGGGATTAGTACAATTCCGTCTAGAGAGCATCCTACTGGTACAATGGCGAATTTTCTAGCTGGATATTTGGAGGAGAGTGGGTTATCCTCTACTGTACATATTGTAACTAGGCTGGATAAGGACACATCCGGTATCATTTGTGTCGCAAAGCATCGACATGCTCATCATTTATTAAGTGAAATGCAAAAGTCTGGACAAATCTCACGAACATATGAGGCAATTGTTCATGGCCATATTCAACAAGATGAATTTCTTATAGATGCTCCCATTGGTAGAAAGAATGGAAGCATTATTGAAAGAGTTATCGATTCTGAAGGTAAACAAGCCAAAACCTCTGTTCAAGTATTGTCCCGATTTGAAAATATTGGAGAAAAGCTTACGCATGTGCGATTACAGTTACATACTGGTCGGACACATCAGATTCGAGTGCATATGATGTCCATAGGTCATCCCTTACTAGGCGATGATTTATATGGTGGCAATCTAAGGTTAATAAATAGACAAGCGCTTCATGCGAGAGAACTGACCTTGGTTCATCCCTTTACAAAAGAGAAAGTTCATTTAATTGCTCCTTTCCCAGAAGACCTGAAAGAGCTTATTCCCACTATTTCTTCCTAATTTATAGGAGGAATGGTGGGAATTCATATTTATAGGGCATTTTGTTGATTATTTCCTAGGGAATATTTTTATTGCTTATTTAATGCTTACTCCATACAATAAGTAAGGACAAAGTGAAACATCAATCCGGGGGGATTGTTCATCCTTCACCGATAGTAAGTCGAACCATTCGGGCTTTTATGGGCAATTATCTTCCACTTATGCTTTTTTACTTGAGCCAATACTTGAAGTGGAAGACATACAAGGTACAAGAACTAGTGCCGATGTTGCCACAGGATGTGGTGACTTTATACTGCGAGACAAATGCTGAGAGGAGGGAGAAAGATGAAAGATGAAATGACTCAACAACCTTTAGAAGAATCCGTTTTAATTGATTTTTTATTAAATGATTCAATGGATAATTTTAGAGAAGAATTTATGCAACTTCATCCATATGATCAATCTATATTTTTTGAAAAGGTGGAGCCTGATTTAAGGAAGAAAATCTATCATTATCTTTCTCCTAAAGAAATAGCTGAGCTATTTGAAGCGACAAAGTTTGATGATGAACAATATGATCTATTTTTGCAGGAAATGGATATTACTTATGCTGCCGATATGCTTTCCTTTATGTATACAGATAATGCGGTAGATGTATTAAATGAATTAGGTAAAGATCAAGTTGCAAGTTATTTAAACATAATGGATAGAGAATCTGCACAAGAAATTAAGGATCTCCTACATTATGAAGAATATACTGCTGGTTCCATTATGACGACTGAATATGTAGCAATTCCTGAGAATTCAACATGTCGTTCTGCAATGACTATTTTACGTAGTGCTGCACCAGAAGCAGAGACAATCTATTATTTATTTGTAGTGGATGATGATCATAAACTATCTGGTGTAATTTCTCTTCGTGACTTAATAATTGCAGATGAGGATACGCTCATAAAAGATGTAATGAATGATCGGGTTGTTAGTGTTTTAGTAAGTGTTGATCAAGAGGAAGTTGCTCGAATGATCAAAGACTATGATTTTCTAGCTGTTCCAGTAGTAGATTTTAAAAATCATTTACTTGGGATTGTAACGGTCGATGATATTTTAGATGTTTTAGAAGAAGAAGCATCAGATGATTATTCTAAACTTGCTGGGGTTTCCAACATGGATACCTTCGATAAGGGACCACTACAAGCTGCTAGAAAAAGATTGCCGTGGTTAATCATTTTATTGTTCCTTGGAATGTTTACTGCTAATTTAATGAGTATTTTTGAGCAAACTCTAGATAAGGTTGCATTACTTGCTGTTTTTATTCCATTAATAGCTGGTATGGCTGGTAATAGTGGTACGCAAGCACTAGCGGTAGCTGTTCGTGGTATCGCAACTGGTGATATTGAAGAACAAAGCAAGACTAAATTACTTTTTAGAGAAGCAGGTACTGGGCTTATTACCGGTCTCATTTGTGGTTTATTAGTAGTCGGTGTAGTATATTTTTGGAAACATGATTTACTAATTGGCATATTGGTAGGTTCATCTATTTTTGGATCTATTTTTATCGCTACATTAGGAGGGTCTTTTATACCTTTATTAATTCATCGTATGAAAATAGATCCAGCAGTTGCATCAGGACCATTTATCACAACGGTCAATGACGTAGTAAGTATCTTAATATACCTTGGACTGGCCACGTTATTTATCTCATCCTTGTAGTTTGTATCATATTTTTTAAAGTTGCATAAAGTAAAGGAAAAAGGATGTGCTAATGAACGCGTTTAATGATCCTTTAATCTTTATAAAAGGTCCTCCTGTCTTTCATCTACCACCAAAAGAACGATTTGAAGCACCATATGAATTGCTAGATGAAAGTACATCGATTTATGAAATACAAAAAAGTTACTCGACAAAGACACTAGCAATTATAGATAAATTGAAGTTTTTAGCAAAACCATTTCAACGAAAAGTTTACCGTCCATTAATATTTCATCTAAAGGATGGAGTATCGGTGCAGGGTGAGGTTGAGAAAGTTGAGGAAGATACAGTTATTTTACTTGTAGGTGCAGAAGAATTATTGACGTATCCTGTAGAGGAAATTGAAAGAATTGTATGGCGAGGAAGTATATTGAATTGAATGTGAGCTATCCTATTATAGGATAGCTTTTTTTGTTGGAATTATGAATTAATTATCTACTAATGGTGCTTAGTGGACTGTTTCTGGTCAATCTGTTATTTCCATAAAAAAAGATAAATTTGTAGGTACTTCAAAAGCAGACATTTTATTGAGTAGATTAAGAATAAATAGTAATATTCTGGCTCAACTCTAGATTTATACCCTCGCTATAAAAAAACCGCTCGGGTTCGGCCCGAACGGAATAGACACTACAATGATGAAACGATCAGTCACATACATCTAAAAATACATCGGCGATACATTCAATTGCACAGAAACAATTCAAGTCAACAGTAATACAGCTACCAGTAAGTCTAAAGTTACGAACTTTACATAGTTTTCTTAAATCGATTTTTGTGCCACAGTCGTTCAATAAATCTACTTCATGACGTTCTCTATCAAGTGGTTCTAATACTCTTAAAGTTGCACAACAACCGTCAAAGATATCTTCAACACGGAAGTAAACGGAAATACAGTCACAATCAAATCTATCATTATCACGGTAGAACGCTTTAAAAGGATCTCCATCCTTTGTTAATAACATAAATACACGTGTGTCAGCTTGATGACGAGTAGGACTTACAAGTCCTCCTAGCGGTTCTAAAAAACAATTTGTCGGACATGGAGGACAATCTGTGTTAGTCGCTTGATCTTGAATATCTTTAATCGCACGGACAACATCACAAACACAATTTCCAGATCGCGTTACGTCAGTTACATCACCTAAATTTCCACAACCCATTAAATTCACCTCCTCTTCATCTCTTACTAACGTATGTAGGAAGTTCATCTTGATAAGGGCAAATATCTCGTAACCCATTTACATATTTCAACAAGCGACGTGCATACTAACACAAAAAAGGAGCAAGTAAATCTTATGAAAAAAAGCGTAATTGTTTTTCTATTGGTTTTCTTATTGTGCGCTTGTTCAGGCGAAAAGGAAAAAGTCTTATTCCCTACAGATAATTCAACTTCACTAAAACCGATCATGCAAAAACAGGATTCGATTCATGGGTATAAAGGTGTGATAAACGAGGAAGATATATTAGTGGCAATTTATATAAACCGTTTTGACCGTTTTAATAAAACGAAAATAGAAGAAAAAATATCAAAACAAATTGAAAAAAAATTCCCAGAAAAAAAAGTACTTGTCACAGGAGATCAAAAAATAATATGGGAAGTTGAATCCATTATTGATAAGAAGTTGAAGGAGGAAGAACTTAGAAAGTCGATTGAAAAAATAAAATCATTATCAAAGGAAGAGACATAATGGACCAAAAACAATTTCAAAAAATAATTGATGAAAAAAACCCTAAAGTGCCATATTTTATGAATATTCTTAAAGCATTCATAGTAGGGGGAATAATTTGTACAATTGGACAACTAATCACTTTTTTTTATATGCGATTCTTTCCTTTTACAGAAGGAACTGCTGCTAATCCAACGGTTGCTACTTTAGTATTTATCGCGATGGTTTTAACTGGAACGGGATTGTATAAAAAGATTGCTCAAATTGGTGGGGCTGGATCAGCAGTGCCAGTTACAGGATTTGGAAATGCAGTTATCTCAGCCGCTATAGAACATAAATCGGAAGGTTATGTATTAGGGGTTGGAGGCAATATGTTCAAGCTTGCAGGCTCTGTTATATTATTCGGTGTGCTCTCTGCCTTTGTTGTCGCACTTATTAAAACCATATTAGTGAATATAGGTGTAGTCTCATGGTAAATACGTTTGGTACTCTCCAGTTTACAGCTAAAGTTTGCATAGCCAATACGGGAATAGTTGTGGGACCAGTAGAAAAGGATAGTACTTATGCCGACTCCTTTGATGAGGTTCTTTCATTAGAGACGGAAAAAGATGAAACGAATGAGCAGGCACATTCTAGAATGATTGAAAAAGCATGTCAGTGGGCAGCTAAAAAGAGTCATACCCAGGTAGATAAGGTAGATGTTTTGATAGGAGGAGATCTTATCAATCAACTATCACCGACAAATTTTGCGGCACGAAATTTGGCCATACCATTCCTTGGTGTTTTTTCTGCATGTGCCAGTTCGATGGAATCGGTTATTCTCGGCTGTCTTTTGTTGGAGTCAGGAAATGCGCGGACAGTACTTGCTGGAGCTTCTAGTCATCATCAAGCAGTGGAGCGACAGTTTAGATATCCACTTGAATATGGCACTCAAAAACCTAAAACATCCCAATGGACGGTAACAGGAGCAGGTTTTTCGCTATTAGAAAAAGATATAAAAAATGCTCCAGTTGTGACTCATGCAACAATTGGCAAAGTAGTTGACAGTTATCAGACTAACCCATTACATATGGGAGCTGCAATGGCATCTGCTGCTAGAGATACAATTGAGCGGCATTTAACTAATACGAACAGTAAGATAGCAGACTTCGATGTTATTATGACAGGTGATTTAGGGAATATAGGAATTTCGATATTGAAAGAAATGTTTCAGGATGAGAATACTGGGGTCGTACTTCAAGACGCGGGAGCTCAGTTCTATGGAAAGGATAAGTTTTTCAATGCAGGTGGCAGTGGAGCAGGATGCTCGGCAACAGTGTTCTTTGGTCAAGTATACGAACAGTTAAAAAAAGGTTTTTATAAAAGAGTTTTACTAGTAGCAACGGGGGCGCTATTGTCTCCATTAACATTTCAGCAAGGGGAAACAATCCCTTGTATTGCACATGCCATTGAATGCCGTATGGAAAAGAGGGGTTAGGATGATTTCTTCATTAGTAACCGCATTTGTAGTTGGCGGATTAATATGTGTCATTGGACAAATTTTCATGGATGTATTTAAACTAACACCTGCACATACATTAAGTACATTAGTTGTGCTAGGTTCGATTTTAGATGGTTTTGGTCTATATGAGCCGTTGATTGACTTTGCTGGAGCGGGAGCTACGGTTCCAATAACTTCCTTTGGTAACTCATTAACACATGGTGCATTAGCAGAAGCAGAGAAGCACGGTTTGATAGGTGTTTTAACCGGAATGTTTGAAGTCACAAGCTCGGGTATTAGTGCTGCAATTTTGTTTGGCGTAATTGGTGCATTCATTTTTCAAAAACGGAAAACAACATACTAGTTGAATCGCCCTTTTTTCCAATCTCCTCTTGCATACAATAAGTTGAAGAGGAGAGGAGGGAAAGAGTATGTATGGTTACTGTGGCGGAGGTTATCCAGGGTATCAAGGAGGATATGAGAACGGAGGTAACAAGAGTTCTACATTTGTACTAATCGTAGTATTATTTATATTATTAATCATTGTTGGTAGAAGCTTTCTCCCTTATTAATAAAAAATAAAGATGTGAGGGGGAAAAACTATGCAAAATTCATTTTTTAAATCAATTGAAAATAAAACTGGTGTATCAATGGATGAACTATTTACGCTTGCCAATGCCATCTCATATGCTGATTTTACAGATGAAAAACAGGTCCGTAAAATTGTACGTAAAGTTGGCAAGCTAGCAAATAAACCTGTTTCTCAACAATTAGAAGATGAGCTAACTCGTTCTATTATACAAAGTGGAAGTTCTTTAAGTTTAAAAGATATTGAAAAATTATTATAAAATATTTAGATTACTAGGTTTATACAAGAAGAGGATGGGGTAATAGAAAGTAAAGACAATAAAGTGGAGGTGGAGTTAATGGGATACATTCTTCCAATGCAACCGATTCAATCACAGGTTTATGCAAATCGTATGATATCAAATGATTATAATTTTGCTTATATAGATGATGTACAAAACGTAAAATTTAAATCAGATTTTGAGGATCATTTAGAAAAGCAGGAGCAACTTCTTGAAGAAGAGGAACAGCAGTTATCGGAACTAGAAAGACCATCAATCCAACCTTTATTTAAAGGCTTTATTCATCCGAATCCAGTAAACCTATCTCCGATAATTGCTGAAATAAGTGGCAAAGGAAACAGTGTTAACTTGTATGTGTAATTCTAAAATCGCCTATCGGTTTCAAACTGATAGGCGATTTTTTGTATTTATCAAATATTAACAAAAGCTCAAATATGTCTTTTACCCGGTTTTTCTTAAAAAAGTGGTATGATTTCCAATGAAATCATACCACTTAATAGAATTAATTTAAATTTGTTTCTCCATTGCTCTGTGAGGAATGCCAGCCTCTAAAAATTCAGGTGAAGTAATTGTATAATTTCTTTTTTCATAAAAAAGAATAGCCTGACTTTGCGCATTTAGTTTTAACTTGGTAATTTCGGCGGAAATAGAGTAGTCCTCCATGCATTGCATCATTAGATTTCCTAACTTTCTACCACGATAATCAGGAAGAATACAGACGCGTTCGACTTTTCCAATGCCTGGCTCAATTTCTCTTATTCGACCTGCACCAAAAGGGATGTCACCATCGTATGCTACAAAATGCACAGCATTCGCATCATATTCATCGAGTTCAAGGTGAAGTGGGACATCCTGTTCCTCTACGAAAACTTTTCTTCTAATTCTAACTGCATCTTCATATTCTTTTTCAGTTTCAACTTTCTTTGCGTACACCAATACCTACTCAGCTCCAGATAATCTAAATGTTTCGTAAACTGTCCATGATCCATCTTCTAGTTGGTATAAAAGATGAAGACGGTCAATTTCCTCTTCAAATTCTGCCCCAATCATTTTTAACTGAGGAAGAATATCATCATGTTCACTTGCACTCAATTTTTGAGCAATTGTAATATGAGGAACAAACGAATAACTTTCCTCATCATTATATTGAATTGCATTTAGGTCATTATGAAGTTTAACTAGTTCAGCTGTTGGCTGCACATTAAAGTATATTGCATTGGTAACAGGGGCAAATGAACTAACCTTCTCTGTTTTTAATGTAAATGGTTTATGATTTTTTACCACTTCTGAAACCTTTTCAGCAATTGACTTTATCTCATTTTCGTCTGCTTCAAATACTCCTTTAACTGTCATATGTGGAGTGATTAGAGCATAGTGAGGGTCATAACGCTTTCTATAGGAGTTGGCGAAGTCCTGTACCTTTTTAGATGGAAAAGCAACAATTCCGTATTTCATTTTCATTACCTCCTCGAATTTTTACATAAATCACATTACTATTATAACAAATATTTTTCTATAGGCTAAAATTTTGCAACAGTGATCTTTTAATATCTGGTTGCCATAGCTTCCAAGTATGGTCTCCTCTTAATTCGTCATAAAAGGTCAAAAACCCTTTATTTTTTATTAAATTGTTTAACTCTCTATTTGGAGTGATGAAATCGGTTAATAAACCATCACCTGTTTTCACCGCTTTTTCTTCGGTTCCAATCACATGGTAAAGAGAAAATGCATGAACGTCCTCGTGTTTTTTCACTTTTTCTAGAACTTCTTCATTTACTAATGGGGAGTGCATTATTACTCTTCCAAACGTATTTGGATAGGCTAAAGCTGTCATAAGTGAAACAGTCGCAGCTAAGGAGTCTCCTATAAGTGATCTTCCCATACCAACCTGATATGTAGGATATTTTTCATCTATATATGGGACTAATTCTTGTGCTAAAAATCGTTTATATGCGGCATGCTGAGAACCGTCTGGATGATATTTGTCTCTACGATCTTTTACGTTTTTATAAGGCACTCCAACAATGATTAAGTTCTCAATTGCCTCTTCTTCATATAATTCATCTGCAATTCGAGAAATCCTACCTAACTGAAAATAGTCTTTTCCATCGGACGCGATGAGAACAGAATATTTATATAGGGGTGAAAAGTTTGCTGGCAAATAAATAAGTAGTTGCATTTCTTCCTGTAAAGACTCGCTAAAAAGTGTAATATCTTGTATCGTACCTTTATTCATAAGTTCCTCCTAAGTCATTCATGTTGTAGTACAGAAATTGTATCATATACTAGCAAAGAGGTATAATAAACGAAATGATGAAACAACAAAGGGGATAATAAAATGGATAGACAGACATCTAGAGTTCATTCACGTGAAGTGGAGCAGGCTACAAAAGATGCGTTAAAAAGACGTGGAGTTACAATTGAAGAAATTGCAAAAATTGTATACGAAATGCAGTTTCCATACAACAAAGGGCTTACTATGGAGCATTGTGTAGAATCCGTAAAAAGCGTGCTAAAAAAAAGAGAAATGCAACATGCTATATTAGTTGGTATTGAACTTGACGAGTTAGCTGAGAAAAAGATGTTATCTGCACCATTGCAACAAATAGTTGAAGCGGATGAAGGTTTGTTTGGGGTAGACGAAACAATCGCGCTCGGAGCAGTATTTACTTATGGAAGTATTGCAGTAACTACGTTTGGTCATTTAGATAAAAATAAAATTGGACTTATTTCGAAATTAGACACAAAAGTCGGCGGAGCTGTTCACACATTTCTAGATGACTTAGTAGCAAGCATCGCTTCAAGTGCAGCTTCACGATTAGCACATCGTACAAGAGATTTAGAAGAGGAAAATGAAACTTTTGCAGATATTCCACCAGAAGAAACAGTACCAGAAGCTAAAGTAAAAGGTGCTAGAACCTAAAACTGTGCAGCCTCTTAAGAGGCTACACAGTTTGTTTTTTACTCCCCAGACTTTTTAAACCCGGCTTTTATAGCTTCCTGCTCGGTACAGAACCATTCTTCAGGATTTGTTTCTACATAATATTTACCGCTAGGTATATGATAAATTTTTTTGCCTTGTCGATTAATATTACCCTTGATGTTACATTTTCTAAATGTTTCAATTTCTTGCTCAGTGGTGTTACTAGTGATTACAGAAGCATCGAAACCTCGATCAGTCACGTAATTTTTTCTCTCCCATATACCAGTAGTTTTCTCTTTAGCTATTTCGGAAGCTTCCTCGAAATTATTTAAGTACTTAGTGTTCGGCGGGAAAATATAAGCCACACGTGCTAGCCCCTCTTCCAGTAACTTTTCTTGAATGCTTTCACCATCAACATAAATATACGCAAGCAATCTGCCGTAGTCGTCTATTCGATTTCCTACATCAAACTCAATTGTCACATCTCCACTACTTAATAATTCCTTGTTCCGTTGTGTTGCTTCTTCACCAAATGGTTGTTTTTTTAATGGGTCATAGTTTGTTTCTGGAGTGTCTATTAACAAGTATCGTACTTTTTCTGTGTTTCCATTATACTTAACTTTAATAGTATCACCGTCAATAACCTCAACAACTTCTACTGGAATTTGTTCTGTATTCCCTATATTTTGGTTGACTCCATTTTCATCACAGCCATACAGGGAGCAAAAAAGTAGTCCTAAACATAAAATAGACTTTTTCATTTATATCACCCATAGCAGTTTAACATATAATCGGAAAGGGGATAAAATTATGGCACAAGCCTTGGAATTAGCATTCAAATATAGTATGGAGGATGTATTAAGTAGACTAGCTTTAGATCCATTAAACTGCGTTGATCTCTCCAATCAAACAGTCAAAATCCCGATAGATGAAACAATTATAACAATTCAAAGTATCGGAACATTGCATGAACCAAAATTTATGATAAACGGATTAGAGACAGATCAACAATATGAACGGGTCCTGTCCATATTTCATTTCAATAGAAGTTTAGAGCCTATTCACCAACACTTTTTAGGAACGAATTTACATTCGTTATTTTTAAAATTTGAGGGCACTCCAATTATTACTGACTTTTCGTTGTATGGGAATATTATTAAAAGTATAATTCATCAACAACTAAATCTTTCTTTTGCAAAAACATTAACAGAGCGATTTGTACATACATTTGGTAGTAGTAAAGAGGGTATCTGGTTGTATCCAGCTCCTGAGATTATTGCCAATCTTGAGGTTTCGACGTTACGCGAAATGCAATTTAGTACAAGAAAGGCTGAGTATGTGATTGGGATATCTAAAGCCATTGCTGAGGGTAATTTGAACCTAGAAGCACTTGTATCTCAATCAGACGATTTCATCCTCTCAGAACTGATAAAATACAGAGGAATTGGTCCTTGGACTGCGGAAAGTTTTTTGTTATTTGGTCTAGGAAGAGAGAATTTATTTCCTTTAGCAGATGTAGGGCTCCAAAATTCACTTAAGCAACTATGGAATTTAGACAGAAAGCCTATGAAAAGTGAAATAGCACCTCACTTAGATTCTTGGTCACCTTATAATAGCTATGCTGCCTTATATCTTTGGAGAAATATAGAATGAAAAATCAGCTTTTCCTTTTATCATATGCAGGGAAAAGCTGAAATCCTATAGAATTTATTCAATTAGTTGTCTCCATTTCATCCAGTTCTTCTTTAAAATATAAAAATGATTCTTCTTCAATTTCATTCATACGTTCTTTATTGAGTCCTAATGCAAAAGCTCCGGTGAAAATGGGCTCCCACCAAGTTTCTGTTTCTGTCATTGTTATTTCCTCCCTTTAAACTGTTTGTTTTTATATATCAATTCTATACCCTGCTAAGTTTCATTCATAAACCGATTAATTAAATAATGAATCATTTAGCATAGGCATTCTGAAATCTTATAGACTTATAGTTGCAGTCGAATAAGTTATAAAAGACTTCATGAAAATAGTATTCCACGAAAGACACTCTTCATGTATTTCAAAATAAATGTTTGTTCTTTCTTCTATTAGAAATAAATAGTATGATTCCCATAAGAAAAAGATTAAAAGGAGTGAATATTAATGAAATTCACAGAACAACAACTAAATCATATGTTATGTGAGCATCAATCATATTTTTATACTGGAATAACTAGACCAGTTGCATTTCGAATAGAACAGTTGGAAATACTCAAGAATACGATTAAAAAGTATGAAGAAGAAGTTATAGATGCATTATACAAAGACTTAAGAAAAAGTGAATTTGAATCATATGTAACAGAAATCGGATTAGTTTATGACAATATTTCTTATATGGTTAAAAATATTGAGCGGTGGATGGAACCAAAGTATGTAAAAACTCCAGTTGCTTTAATGCCTTCTAAAAGTTTTATCGTAAATGATCCTTATGGTACTGTTTTGATCATTGCACCATTCAATTATCCATTCCAACTTATTATGGAACCGCTAATAGGAGCTATTGTTGGAGGTAATTGCGCTATTATTAAACCATCTGAAGCTACACCACATACATCTAAAATAGTGAAAAAAATTATTTCGGAAGCATTCGATCCTAGATACATTCGTGTTGTAGAGGGTGAAAAGGAAGAAACTTCTTTGTTAATTCATGCTCCTTTTGATTTTATTTTCTTTACGGGAAGCGTCCAGGTAGGAAAGATAGTGATGAAAGCAGCTGCTGAAAGATTGACTCCAATTGCTTTAGAACTAGGTGGAAAAAGTCCAGCAATTGTTGATCATACAGCAAACTTAGCTATTGCAGCTAAACGTATTGTCTGGGGAAAATTCGTTAATGCGGGCCAAACATGCATAGCACCCGATTATGTATTAGTCGAAGAAGATGTAAAAGATAAGTTTATCGAACAAATGAAGAAAGCTATAACTCAGTTTTATGGAAAAGATTTGCAACAAAGTCCTGACCTCGGAAGAATAGTGAATGGTAATCATTTTGATCGACTTATGCAGATTTTAGAAGCGGAAAGTGATCATATTATTTTTGGAGGTAAAACGGATCGAGATGATTTATTTATCGAACCCACGTTGTTAAATGGGGTTGATTTTAATAGTCCCTCTATGGCTGATGAATTATTTGGACCATTGTTACCGATAATTGGTTACAAAGATTTGCGGAGCGTAATTCATCGAATACGTCAATTACCTAAACCTTTGGCGGCTTACATGTTTAGCGAAAACGAAAGAGCACAGGCATTCTTTCTTCAAGAGCTTCCATTTGGTGGAGGGTGTATAAATGATACAATCACACATGCTGGTAGTGCCCATCTTCCATTTGGTGGAGTAGGAAACTCAGGCGTTCAATCTTATCATGGAGAAGCAAGTTTTACTCTATTTACCCATCAAAAATCCATAGTGAAGAAAAACACTAATTTACCAATCAATATTGTTTTCCCACCTTACAAAAATAAAGTAAAGCTAGTTAGAGGGTTACTAAAGTAATATAAATGCAGACTTAGCCATCATAATTCTATGAATTATGATGGTTTTTGTATAAAACTAACAAAGTATGAATCTAAAAGTTCAAAAGCTTTAGGAATGCCTTAAAAACTGATTAACTCTTAATAAAAGGACTTAAATTATACATATTTAAATATTATAACTACATTGACAAATAGAGACTATTTTACTAATATTGTAGGTAATATTGATACTAATTAATCATATTTAGGCGGGGGAAGCAAGATGAAGTCTGTATTTAATACGAATACCGATGAACTATTATATAGAGTTAAAAATGCAATTTTCAATGAGTCATTGGCGAGCGATATAGCACTTCAAGAAAAGCTAGAAGATGCCTTTTTTAAGATGGAACTTATGGATTATGCAGTAAATGAAACAATGATTATTGCTGTAACAAATAAGTCAGGACAAATATTATTCGTGAATGATCGCTTTAGCGATATTACGGGGTATTCAAAAGAAGAATTAATAGGAAACACACATAGAATAATAAATTCGAAAACTCATCCTGAACCTTTCTTTAAAGAAATGTGGTCTACTATTCTAAAAGGGAACACTTGGACGGGGGAAATATGCAATAGACGCAAGAACGGTGAATTATATTGGGTAAAAACTTATATTATACCTGTTGAAACATACGGTAATGAAACTTATTTTCTAAGTATCCGTACTGATATTACACTCGAAAAAGAGAAGGAAATGTTATTACAGTCAAGACTTTTATCATCTTTTGAAACAGTAGTGCACCACATTAACAATTTAGTGTTCAAAGTGGAAAAAGATAGTGATAATAACTATGGTTTTTCATTATTAACTGGGAAAGTGGCTTCAGACTATCTAGTAAATAAAGGACTTCAAACTATTCAACCTAACAGTGATTCTATTAAGAAAAAAATAATAACTCCAATCCATCGTTTAAATACATATTTTTCAGAAGAGATGACAGACCGATTATTATTTTATCTTGAAAAAGTAAATAATGGTGAGGAAGTCTCCTATAAGGAATGGTTAGGTAATAGATGTGTACATATTACAATCTCCCCTATTGAACAAAATGGAATAATAAGTGGCGGGATTGGAATTGGCAATGATATAACAGAACTCGAATCCGCAAGAACCAAACTCTCTGAGCTTGCTTACCGAGACCATTTGACAAATACTTATAATACAGCTGCCTTAGAAAGAGATATTATACAAAAGATTAACAATCACTTGCCATTTAGTTTTGTGTATATTGACTTGGACCGATTTAAGAACATTAATGATTCCTTAGGTCATGTTACCGGTGACTCGTTATTAAAGTTAGTTGCTGAAAGATTAATGAAATTCTACAGAAATGTAGGAGAAATATATCGTATTGGTGGCGATGAATTTGTCGTGCTGATAGGGAAAAAGCAACAAGATATTAAAACGCTAGAAAATGCAAAAGAAGTAATCCAAAAGATTGAAGAACCATTTTGTATAGAAGGTATGGAAATACATATATCGTGTTCTATTGGTATCGCTTGTTTTCCACTACACGGTTCCAATTATAAGGAAATACATCGAGCAGCCGACTTAGCATTAAATATTTCCAAGGAGTATGGTAAACGTAATGCGGTGCTATTCGATCTAAAACATATGGAAGGCTATGTTAACAAGGTAGGTTTAGAAAGTGACATCAGATCAGGGATAGATAATAATGAGTTTTACCTTGTCTATCAGCCTAAAGTCAATTTGAAAAGGGAAACTGTTGATGGCTATGAAGCCTTGATCCGTTGGAATAAAAAAGGTAAAGAAATTATACCTCCAAATGATTTTATACCTTTCGCAGAAGAAACAGGTCTAATTATTTCAATTGGAAAATACGTTTTAGAAGAAGCATGTAAACAAGGTGTTTTGTGGATTAAACAAGGGGTTCCCTTTCAAACTATTTCCGTTAATATAAGTCCTGTAGAGCTAGAGCAATATGATTTTCTATCAAACCTGCATGCAATTTTAGAGAAAACAGGATTACCTCCGAAGTATTTGGAAATAGAAATGACAGAAAACATTTTGATGAAAAATATGGATAGACTCGTGAAGCTACTGAACGAACTAGAGATACTTGGAATTAAGCTAGCAATGGATGATTTTGGTTCAGGTTTCTCTAATTTCCGATACTTAAGTGAGCTGCCGATTCATACTTTAAAAATTGACCGTAGTCTCATGGATAGAGTATTCCTAGGCAGAGATGAAGTAATTGTATCCTCCATAATTAGAATAGGTCATAGTTTGGGAATTGAGGTAGTTGCAGAGGGAGTAGAAACCATAGAAGTCGTGGAGTTTTTAAAGGATCATGACTGTCATACTATACAAGGATATTATTATTCAAGACCAATAGAAGCACATGAAGTACCAAGTTTTGTATTAAAAAGTATATAATTTTTGGTAAGATAATAGTAAGGAATTGAAGGAGGATAAATAAATGACATTTACATTTCATGTAAAAGATACGGTTTCATTATTAAAGCAGCTGGTAGAAATTCCAAGTCCGTCTGGTTTTACTAAAGAGATTATGGACTTTATGGAGAATATATTAAAACAACTCCAGGTGGATTATATACGTACAAATAAAGGTGCGTTAATCGCTACCATAAAAGGAAAAGATGAAACCAAGCATCGACTTCTAACTGCGCATACAGATACATTAGGTGCTATGGTAAAAGAAGTTAAAGGTAGCGGTAGATTAAAGCTTACTATGGTTGGTGGCTTTAATTGGAATGCTGTTGAAGGTGAATATTGTACCATTCATACAGCAGATGGTAAAAAGGTTCGAGGTACTATTTTAATGCATCAAACTACTGTACATGTATATAAAAACGCTAGTAGTTTACCTCGTGATGAACAAAATATTGAAGTCCGTATTGATGAAAAAGTATTAACTGCAGAAGATACACGCAAGTTAGGTGTAGAGGTGGGTGACTTTGTTTCATTCGACCCTCGATTTGAAGAAACTGAGGCAGGTTTTATTAAATCTCGTCATCTAGACGACAAAGCAAGCACAGCATTACTACTTCAATTAATCAAAACAATTCAAAATACAAACGTGTCTTTACCCCATACAACACATTTCTATATTTCGAATAATGAAGAGATTGGTTATGGTGGTAATTCTAATGTACCGGAAGAAACAGTAGAATATTTGGCTGTTGATATGGGTGCTATTGGAGATGGACAATTGTCGGATGAGTTTACAGTATCTATTTGTGCAAAAGATTCTTCAGGACCATACCATTATGAATTCACCCGTCAATTAGTAGAGTTGGCTAAAAAAGAAAATATTGATTATAAATTAGACATTTATCCTTATTATGGGTCAGATGCATCGGCTGCTATTAGAGCTGGGTATGACGTGAAGCACGCATTATTGGGTCCTGGTATAGAGGCCTCTCACGCATATGAACGTACACATATTGATTCATTAGAAAATACAGCTAAACTTTTATACAGTTATGTAAACACACAAATTTATTAAGAATCGGGTAATACCAATTCTTTTTAATCTAGCTCCAGCGTCTAAGTTTGCTTGAGTCGTTTTATGCAGGTTAAAGGCATATGAACGATTTTCGAGTCTAAAATAGGCGCTTGCGCTTTTTTTTACTTGTTTTTTGCTCCCTAAATCCATATGATTAGTAAGTGAATAAGAAGGAGATATAACAGAATGGATATAAAATTACAAGATGAAATATTGAAAAGAAGAACTTTTGCAATTATTTCCCATCCAGATGCTGGTAAAACAACTATTACAGAAAAGCTACTTTACTTTGGCGGAGCAATTCGTGATGCAGGTACTGTAAAAGGGAAAAAAACTGGGAAATTTGCAACATCTGACTGGATGGAAATCGAAAAGCAACGTGGAATTTCGGTTACATCATCTGTTATGCAATTTGACTATAATAATTGTCGTATAAATATATTAGATACACCTGGACATCAGGACTTCAGTGAGGATACGTATCGTACACTAATGGCAGTTGATAGCGCAGTTATGATTGTCGATGCTGCAAAAGGTATTGAAGCTCAAACGTTAAAACTATTTAAAGTTTGTCGTATGAGAGGAATTCCAATATTTACTTTTATAAACAAACTTGATCGTCAAGGTAAAGAACCACTTGAACTAATGGAAGAACTAGAAGAGGTTCTTGGCATTCAATCTTATGCAATGAACTGGCCCATTGGTATGGGGAAAGAGTTTTTAGGCATCTACGATCGTTATAACGGGCGAATTGAGCAATTCCGTACAGAAGAATCTGAGAGATTCCTTCCTTTAGATGATGAGGGAGAGCTTGCAGTTGATCATTCGATGAAAGAAACTTCATACTACACTCAGGCTTTGGAAGATATTATGCTATTAAATGAAGCCGGTAATGATTTTGATGAGAAAAAAATATTAGCTGGTGACTTAACACCAGTATTTTTTGGCAGTGCATTAACTAATTTTGGGGTTCAAACATTTTTAGAGACTTATTTACAGTTTGCACCGACTCCTCAGCCACGCATGACAGAACATGAAGAAGAAGTAAATCCGTTAAACGAGGATTTCTCTGGTTTTATCTTCAAAATCCAAGCAAATATGAATCCAGCGCATCGCGACCGAATTGCTTTTGTACGAATTGTATCTGGTAAATTTGAACGTGGTATGACCGTTACTTTGGCTCGGACAGGAAAAACCTTCAAAGTGACGCAATCGACTCAATTTTTAGCTGATGATCGTGAAACAGTTGAAACGGCGGTTGCAGGTGATATTATCGGACTTTACGATGTGGGGAATTATCAAATAGGAGACACGGTTGTTGGTGGCAAAAAAGCTTTTACTTACGAAAAACTACCTCAATTTACACCGGAGCTATTTGTTAAAGTAACTGCTAAAAACGTACTGAAGTCTAAGCATTTCCATAAAGGGATTTTACAACTTGTGCAGGAAGGGGCCATCCAGTACTATAAAACACTTCACACAGAGGAAGTTATTTTAGGTGCTGTTGGACAACTACAATTTGAAGTGTTTGAGCATCGTATGAGCAGCGAATATAATGTGGAGGTACGAATGGAACCAATCGGCTCGAAGGTAGCACGATGGATTGAGAACGAGGAAGATGTTAAGGAATCTATGACAGGTCCGCGTTCAATGCTTGTAAGAGATCGTTATGACAATTATGTCTTCTTATTTGAAAATGAGTTTGCCACTCGTTGGTTCCAAGATAAATACGAGCATATTAAACTTTATAATTTACTCTAATATCCAAGAGGTTGCCTATAAGGTGACCTCTTTCTAATTCTTATAGTATTTGAAGAGCATACATACTTGTTCTAGTTTTTCATATTGAACAGTTCAAGTTGTAGCAATAATATGATTTACGTTTCAAGTGGACGCTTTCCGCGGGCGGGTCGTGAGCCTCCTCGGTCGCTGCGCTCCTTGCGGGGGCTCACCTGACCACGCTATTCCCGCTGGAGTCGCCACCTTCCACTTCAATGAAATGTGAGAAGATTATTATAAGAAAATTTAGCAGAACGCTTATTACAAAAATGATGATTTTGAAAAGCATATTTACAGGAAAACAATTTATTTAATAGTGATTTCCTTAGCTGTAGCAATCTTTAGGATGTGCGCCTTTCAAGCCGCATGAGTGCGAAGAATGGGACTTCAAAAGGTTGTATGAGCGAGCCGCTTTTGCTGTGAAGAGCTTTACGCAGGAGCAATAGCAATCATGTCTGAAGGCTCATGCGTAGTGTGCGGCAAGCCCACATCCGTATAGAGACTATTTAGATGGAGATATCTCCATCTTCGATACCATTTACTTGCGATAATTTTGACTATACTTGCGCTCCTGTATAGGTTTACTTGTGGGTAATGTTGCATTACTTGCACTCGATGTTGATTTACTTGTGAAATGGAATATTTATCTAATAGTAAAGTTGAATTGCGCATATCTGAGCAGAATATTACAAAATAAATATATAGATTATGTCAAATCATCTAGACTTATCTTTAAACTTGATAAAAATTTGAACTCTTCTTGAGTAGAGCATATGATAGAAAGAGCAAATAAGAAGGTGGGCCCCTGAAAATGAAAATTAGTGACTTTTCCATAAAAAGACCCGTATTTACAACTGTTATTATGTTCTTAATCATTATTCTGGGTGGGGTTTCATTTTTAAAAATACCTGTTACCTTAATACCAGATTTAAATCCGCCAATCGCAGTAGTTGTCACGAATTATCAAGGGGCAAGTCCTGTTGAGGTAGACGAGAAAATTACGAAGCCTTTAGAATCTTCACTTAGCACTTTACCAGGTATTGAATCTGTTAATAGTACATCCCAAGAAGGAGCTAATTTCATCCTATTAGAATTCGATTGGTCTACGGATATGGATGCAATTCAGCTAGATGTCATGCAACGTATTGATATTACACCTCTTCCTGAAGGTGCAGATAAACCAAGATTCTTGAAGTTTGATCCTGCACAATTTCCAGTCATCCAACTGTCATTGAATACGAAGGATTCTAAAACAGATATTCAGTTTATAGCGGAGCAATTAGAGAAAGAATTGTTAAGAACTGAAGGAGTTGCTAGTGTTAATGTATCTGGTTCTTTGATTGAAGAAGTGCAGATTTTATTGGACCAAGAGAAATTAAAAAGCAAAGGACTTACACAAACGGATATTGTACAAGTCATTCAAGCTAATAATATTTCACTTCCAGGTAACCCCATTGAAACAGACGAGAATAAATCATTGACTACTAGGATAATTAGTACGTTAACATCTGTCGAGGATATACAAAGTTTGGTAGTAACAGTTAACCCATTGGATGGATCGAGTGTCACTATTGCTGACGTAGCTGCTGTCGAATTAACGAAGCAAGATCAATTTTCCGAAACTAGAGCAAATGATGAACCTGCTGTTTTACTATCTGTTTTCCAAGAATCTAGTGCTAATACAGCTAATGTCTCCACAGCTTTTCAAGAAGCATTAGAAAAGCAACTGGAAAAAAATGAGTTTCAGGATGTAAAAGCAAATATACTTTTTGATCAAGGGGATTATGTGAAAATTGCTATTAGTAATATTGGAACCACCCTAATAACGGGTGGAATATTGGCAATGATTATCTTGTTTTTATTCCTAAAAGGCATTAGAAGTCCGATTATTGTAGGTGTAGCAATTCCATATTCAGTAATTGTAACCTTTGTTCTTATGTATTTTGCTGGGTTTTCACTTAATATTATGACGTTAGGTGCACTCGCGCTTGGTATTGGGATGCTTGTAGATAACTCCATTGTAGTTATTGAAAATATCGAGCGGCATTTAGGATTAGGAAAGACACCAAAAGAAGCCGCCAGTATTGGCACAAAGGAGGTAGCGGGTGCTATTACTGCCTCTACTTTAACAACTATAGCTGTTTTTGTGCCTGTTCTGTTTTTATCCGGTTTAATTGGACAAATATTTACTGAATTTGCACTTACGATTTCATTTAGTTTGTTTGCGTCATTGGTAGTAGCTCTTACTGTTATTCCAATGATGGCAAGTAAATTACTGAAAAAACCTAAAGGAAACCTTGAAGCTAAAAGAAGAAGGTCAAAAGCATATAATAATTTTGAGCGTTCGATTAAATGGACTTTAGGTCATCGTGCAATGATATTAATAATCACTGTTATTCTTTTAGTTGTTTCAGGAATCGGTTTATTCCGAGTTGGAACAGAGTTTTTGCCAGCAACTGATGAAGGATTTGTAACTATTTCCGCAACTCTTGAAAAGGGCTCTTCTTTTAAGGCTACAGATAATGTTGTAAATAAAGTGGAAGATGTCCTACAAAAAGAGAAGGATATAGAGGTTTATGTGAGTTTTGTCGGTGGCAGTCAAGAAGGGCAGTCGAGAGGGAGTTCAAGCTCTAATACAGCTGAAATTTCAGTGAAATTAAAAGCATTAGAGGATAGAAACCGTTCTGTTTTTACCTTTGTAGATGAAGTACAGCCAAAGGTAGTAAAAGCTGTAGGAGGTACCGCAGAAATTAATTTCAATGTGCAGACTGCTTCTGGATCTTCTCCAAATGTAGTGTCATTTACTGTTTCATCTAATAATAAGACCACGTTGGACACAGCAGTAAACAAATTACAACAAGATTTGGAAAGCTTAGAGGGAGTTGTAGAAGTTACAAATGATTTAAGCACAAAAATGGAAGAAATCCAGATTAATGTCATTCGAGACAAGGCTACGGAGTATGGAATAGCACCAGCTCAAATTGCGCAGACCGTTAATAATATTACAAGAGGGGTACTAACTTCTCAAATTATTGATGAAAATGACCAAGTATTAGGTGTTTATGTGAAATATGATGAGTTATATCGAAGTAACTTGGAACAATTAAAGCAATTGCAGTTACGAACTCCATCGGGCCAGTATATTGCCCTACAGGATGTGGCAAATGTAGAAATAGCAGAAGGACCTGTCGTAATTCGAAGTGTTGACCAAGCTAGTGCGGTATCATTTTCAGTAAAATATGAGTCCATGTATTCGTTAGGTGAAATGTCTGATTTAGTTGATGAGATTATACAAGATCAGAAATTTTCAGAGGATATTGCAGTATCTTATGGCGGTGATCGAGAATTATTGGATAACTCCAAGAATGATATGATACTGGCAGTATTACTTGCAGTGGTATTAGTATTTATTGTTATGGCAGCACAGTTTGAATCATACAAATACCCTTTTGTCGTTATGTTTACTGTACCACTTGTAGTCATAGGTATCTTTATAGGACTCTTTACTACTAATTTACCAATCAGTATTTCAGCCATAATTGGAGTTTTAATATTGGTTGGAATTGTTGTAAATAATGGTATCGTATTAGTCGATTATATAAATCAACGCAAAATAGATGGAATGTCTTCATACGAGGCAATTATTACATCTGTCCGCGATAGAGTCCGACCGATATTGATGACTGCGTTGACGACAATATTAGGACTCGTACCTTTAGCTTTAGGAATTGGGGAAGGTACTGAGATTAATCAACCTATGGCGGTTACTGTTATTGGAGGATTAATAAGTTCTACTTTTCTTACTCTATACGTAGTTCCAGTTATATATAGTTTTTTTGATAAAGAAACTAGATATAATAAAGTATCATAATATTCAGAAAAAAAGTGGAAGAGTCTTCATTTGAAGGCTCTTTTTACGTATAATGAGAAAAGGGGTGTATCGTATGACGAAAGCATTAATAACTGGATTTCCAGGTTTTTTAGCAAAAAATATTATAAAAGAATTACACGAGCAACAGGTTTATACGAAGATTTATGTCCTAGTTCTTCCTTCTCAAAAGGGAGTAGCGGAAAGTATGATTGGGGAAATTTATCAAGATCAATTATATACTTCCTTTATAGAAATAGTAGAGGGAGATATTACAGTTCCTAATGCGGGGATACATCAAGATATTCTTAGAGAGTTAAGAAAAGAAGTTGAATATGTTTGGCATCTTGCCGCTATTTATGATTTAGCTGTATCGAAAGAAATTGCATGGAAAGTGAATGTTCATGGTACAGAAATGTTTAATAAATTAGTAACACAATTCTCCAAACTAAAGCGATATATCTATTTTAGTACAGCATATATAGCAGGTTTGCGAGAAGGCAAATTATTAGAAACGGAATTAATTAGACCAGAGGGTTTTAAAAATTATTATGAGGAAACAAAATATGAGGCAGAATTACTTGTTGAAAAGTTAAAGGAAATAATACCTGTTACAATTATTCGACCAGGTATTGTAAGGGGACACTCAGAAACCGGAGAAACAATTAAGTTTGATGGCCCGTATTTCTTTGTTAACATGATTTCAAACTTGAGGAAGCTTCCTTTCCTACCATACTTAGGTAAATCAAGCGCATCTATTAATGTTGTACCTATTGATTATATTACAAAGGCATCCATCTATTGTTCATTTAGTGATGAAGCATTAGGACAAACCATACATTTGACCGATCCCAGACCATATCCAGCAGAAGTGGTTTATAAAGCATTTGTAAAAGAAATCACTGGAAAGTATCCAAGAGGAAGGTTACCATTATTAATAGCAAGATCCTTTGTTGCCCTATTTCCAGTGCGAAAATTTTTACAGGTAGAAAAAGAAACGTTAGATTATTTAACTTGGAACGCAACATTTGACACGACAAATGCCGAATCCATTTTAAAAAAAGGGAAAATAACTTGCCCAGATTTTATACTATCTATCCCAGCAATGATTACATTTTATAATGCCCATAAAGACGATTCAACATATCATATTCCTTTAAAGTAATAATTAGTTTACAAAAGTTTGGAATATGTTATAATTAATAACATAATTAAATAGACTCTTGACTAACGTCAAAGGGGAGTAGCTATAGGGAAACCTATTTCATAGTCGTCATTACGTGGTTTTTGCCACCGGTTATGATAGCAATTTTTTTAAATTTTGCTTAGCAAGACCTTTGCCTTTTTTAAAGGCAGGGGTCTTTTTATATGCAAAAAGGAGGACTTTGATGGACGCGTCATTATTGTTAGAGTACGGATGGGTAATATTAGTATTAGTTGGTTTAGAAGGGTTACTAGCTGCTGACAATGCGGTAGTAATGGCGGTAATGGTGAAACATTTACCAAAAGATCAACAGAAAAAAGCGTTATTTTATGGATTATTAGGTGCGTTTGTATTTAGATTTTTAGCGTTATTTATGATCACTTTCTTAGTGAATATTTGGCAAGTTCAAGCAATAGGAGCAGCATACTTATTATTTATTTCGATCAAACATATCTATGATCAGCGGAAAACTCCAGGACCACATTTAGACGTGGAAGGTATGGAACCTAAAAAAGGCTCTGGATTCTGGATGACTGTATTAAAAGTAGAGCTGGCAGATATAGCATTTGCAATAGACTCTATGTTAGCTGCAGTTGCAATCGCGGTAACATTACCACATTGGGGAGAATTTGAAATCGGTGGTATAAATGGTGGGCAGTTTGCAGTAATGTTCATTGGTGGAGTTATCGGTTTGATAATTATGCGATTTGCAGCACATAAATTCGTTCAGTTACTGGAAAAAATGCCTACATTAGAAACAGCGGCATTCTTAATAGTAGGATGGGTTGGGGTTAAACTTGCGGTTATGACATTAGCACATCCGAATGTTGGAGTGTTAGATGAGCATTTCCCTCACTCTACTCCTTGGAAGATGACATTCTGGATTATATTACTTGGGATAGCAATTGGTGGTTACCTACTAGGTGTTGCGAAACAGAAAAAAGAGGCTAATTAAATTAGGGAGTGTAAAAAGTTAGTTTTAACTATCTTTTTACGCTTTTTTTTTTTACAATGAGATAATGATTACTTGGAATGCCGAAAGGAAATAAAATTATGAAGCAACCACAAATAAAAAAGAAATTAAAATTTACACCAGCTCAAGTAATTGTCACTTATTATTTCATTGCAATTGCTATTTCTGTTATTCTTCTACGTTTACCAGGTGTACATAAACCAGGGGTTGAAGTAGCGTTTATCGATAGTTTGTTCACAGCAGTAAGCGCTGTTTCCGTTACTGGTTTAACTGCTGTTAGTATTTTAGATACATACAGTGTATTTGGCTACTTTATGCTTATTCTTATTCTACAACTTGGCGGAATTGGGATTATGTCATTAGGAACATTTATTTGGTTAATTGCAGGTAAGAAGATTGGACTACGTGAAAGACAATTAATAATGGTCGATCATAATCAATCCAATTTATCAGGTGTTGTTCATCTGATTAAAGAAATAGTTAAGATCCTTCTACTTATTCAAATTATCGGTGCGATATTATTAACTTTATATTTTACACAGTATTTTGATACGTTAAAACAAGCAGCGATGCATGGAATTTTCACATCTGTGTCCGCAACAACTAATGCAGGATTTGACATTACTGGGCAATCATTATTTGCATACCATAATGATTATTTTGTGCAAACGATAACAAGTATATTGATCGTATTTGGAGCAATAGGTTTTCCTGTTTTAATTGAAGTAAAAGAATTTTTATCGAACAAAAACAAGAACTTTCGTTTTTCTTTATTTACAAAGCTAACGACAATCACATATGGAGCGCTTCTGCTTTTTGGAGCAGTTATGATATTTTTATTAGAACTTTTTAATTCCTTTAAGGATATGCCATGGCATGAGAAGTTTTTTACTGCATTTTTCCATTCAGTATCTACACGATCAGCCGGTTTGACGACTATGGATGTTACACTATTTAGTGAAGGTACCAATTTTTTAATGAGTGTTTTAATGTTTATAGGGGCTTCACCAAGTTCTGTCGGGGGTGGAATTCGTACTACAACTTTTGCTATTGCGCTTCTTTTTCTAATCCATTTTTCAAGAGGAAAAGATAATATTCAAGTATTTAATCGAGAAGTACACTTAATAGATGTCTATCGATCATATGCTGTTATTATTCTGGCTTTAGTCATGGTTTTCACAGCTACATTGTTACTTTCCGTTACGGAGCCTGATGTACCAATTTCCTCTCTAATATTTGAAATAACATCTGCTTTTGGAACATGCGGTATGAGTCTTGGTATTACGGAGGATTTGTCGAATATAGGGAAAATAACTATAATGGTTCTGATGTTTATAGGAAGAGTAGGTTTAATTTCTTTCTTGTTTACACTAGGAGGAAAGCATAACAAAACAAAATATCATTATCCAAAAGAACGCGTAATTATTGGATAATATTAAAGAGGTTGGGACAGAAGTAGAAATTTATTGGATTAGGAGAAAGCTATATTAAATGATGGATATTTAATAAAATTTATTGGAATGGAGGGGCGACTCCTACGGGAATAGCGTGACGCCTGAGACTACAGGCTCAGGCCACGCCCGTGGAAAGCGTCCCTGGAATGGAAACCAATTTTATGCACAGCAAAAAAACAGCATTTTTCTCACAGAGAAAAATGCTGTTTTGGCTCTGTCCCACCTCATTTTAAGAAATAGGAAAGTATTTATAAATGACCTGGGAACACTGTGTTTGCAGTACCCTATAAAAATGAATAATGCTACTAATTTTCGTTTCTGGTGGACATGTTCCGCAGGGTGAGCGATGAACCATCCCCGCCCCTTCGATACGTTGTGATGTTTCATCTGTTAAGATTACTGAAAAAATAAAGGCTGGTCGTGACAGCAGGTCACGACCAGTTTTTCGAAAATATAACAAAAAGTATCCGTCAAAGCACTTCGGAAAATATAGAATCAGGTTTTGAGCTTAATGAGTTTCCTGCACTTTTCTTGAGCAATATTTTAATAATACTAAATTTGTGATGCTGTTATACCATCAACAAAAGATAAATGAGGTGTCTCTGTCTTTCCAAAGGTAGTTAATAAATAACCTTCTTTTTCCTCAATAAATCCTTGCATAAATGCATCTACATTAATAGAAATTGGTGTGATAAATGTTTGTTTATATAATTCTCGTTCATTCAACTGTAATGTAGAAAATGATTCTCCGGCTAGAGTCGGATCCTCTACTAATAATTTATACATTTTAGATTGTTCTTCCTTATTGAGATCATTATTCCACCAAGGCTTGCGAGGTTGGAACTTTTGTTTAGATAAATAATCTATTTTCATTACACTTCGAATAGTAGGTAATGAAATATTCTCTAGTCCTTCTAAGAACGCATAAAGTCTAGTATACAAGTCCTCTAGTTGATGGCCGATTTTTGACCAGTTCCTCTCTTCCCAGAATGTACCGAACTGTTGGAAAAAATCGAAAGGTGTTTCAAATACATGTTCGAATAAATATTCGAGTGTACTATCCATTCGATGTGCATTCCAATATTTCTCTAAAACATCCTCCACTTGTTTAATGCGTAAAATGTCATCAAAGTTTAATACATTATTTGAGAATATTTCGTATGGAGCTTGGTCTACATAGACATAGCCATATTTTTCAGCTTCAACGCGTAGACCAGTTCCACGAAGTAATTTTAAAAATCCTAATTGAAGTTCCTCAGGACGCATCTCGAATACTTCATTAAATGTATTTCTAAAAGAAGAATAATCCTCTTCTGGAAGACCGGCTATTAAATCTAAATGTTGGTCAATCTTCCCACCACTTTTAACCATAGTTACAGTTCGTTTTAGTTTTTCAAAGTTTTGACGACGTTGAACAAGTTCATTTGTTAAATCGTTTGTAGATTGTACACCTATTTCAAACCGGAATAATCCCGCTGGAGCATTCTCGTTTAGAAATTGAATAACTTCAGGGCGCATAATATCTGCTGTGATTTCAAATTGAAAAACTACTCCTGGTTGGTGTTCATCTATTAAAAATTGAAACATTTCCATGGCGTAACTTCTACTAATATTGAATGTTCGATCCACAAATTTAATAATTTTAGAGCCATTGTTCATCAAGAAACGAATATCCTCTTTTACTTTATCCCGATTAAAATATCTTACGCCAACTTCTATAGAAGATAAGCAAAATTGACATGAAAATGGGCAGCCCCTACTTGTTTCCACGTAGACTATTCGTTTTGGTAGATCGGGGATATCTTCGTCAAAACGGTAGGGAGAGGGGGATAATCTTAAGTCGAGTTTTGGTGGTAGCGGATTAAGTATAAATTTGTCATCTTGTACATAAGCTAAACCAGGAACTTCATTTATCATCCGTTTCTGAGATAAAAAATCTAGTAAGTCTTTAAATGACTGTTCTCCTTCTCCTACGACAATATAATCGATTTCTTTTATTTGTCGTAACCAGAGATTTGTATCATAGGAAACTTCAGGTCCCCCTAAAACGACAACTACCGATGGGTCAACAGTTTTTAACATTTTAATAACTTTTATCGTTTCTTCAATGTTCCAAATATAACAGCTAAAACCAACAACATTAGGCTTCTTTTGATAAAGATCTGAAACAATATTGAAAGTTGGATCTTTTATTGTGTATTCTATTATTGAGGGGTGATACTCGGGTTCTGCATAGGCTTTTAAACAGCGTAGTGCTAAATTAGTGTGAATAAACTTCGCATTCAAGGTGGTTAATATTATATTCATTTTTCATAAACTCCTTTTTTCTCATTTCTATTGTATCAGCCTATAATCCTGTCGACAATATAGGTCATATGAATTATGTCAATCTGTCCAAGGTTATGGAATAATCAGAATATATAAATAAATATTTGTTATCCATCATAAGAATGTAGTTTGTAAATTCAGAAAGGGCTGGTGTATTTCTTGTTAACAAAATACGAGTATAAGGAAAAGTTTGAACATATATTTCAGCTTTTTTCAAGTGGACTTATATTTATAAACGACAAAGGAATAATATTAGATGTAAATTCTTATGCAGAAAAAATTTTACAAACGAATAAAAGTGAAGTAATTGGAATGAATGCACATCAACTGTATAGTTTGTTTAAAAATCCCATTGAAGCAAAAAGTAGCTTCTTAGACAAGCTTCTAAACGAAGGGTATTCGGAGATTCATGGGGAATTACAAACTTTTGTTGGTGAATATAAATATGTCCATATAGTAATTTCCAAGCAAAACGATAGTGGGCATTATTTGGCTGAGATAACTGATGAATCGGAAAAAATGTATATGAAAAAAAGACTGGATCAGTCAGAATCTCTTCGTACATTAGGACAACTGGCAGCAGGTATAGCACATGAAATTCGAAATCCTATGACATCATTAAAAGGGTTTACACAATTATTAAATCAAAATGCAACAGAAGATGCAAAGCGGTACTTAACTGTAATAAATGACGAAATCAATAAAATGGAAGAAATCCTCACTCAATTTTTAGAACTCTCTAAACCGAGTAAATCCAAGTTTACTGTCATAAATGTAGAAGATACAATCTTAGAAGTTGTGAATTTTATGGCTCCTCAAGCATTATTAAAATCAATTAACCTTAATGTTTCTAGTCTGATTAAAAAAGAATGTCGAGTTTATGGTGATAGTTTATTGTTGAAGCAGGTATTTATAAATGCTATTAAAAATGGCATAGAAGCAATGCCTAATGGTGGAAATATTCATGTTAATATTTCATATAAGCTTGGTAATTCTGTTAGTATTTCTGTGAGTGATCAAGGGCATGGGATTGAAGATGAACATATCAATAAAATTTTCCAACCTTTTTTTACTACAAAATCAACTGGGACAGGTCTTGGGCTATCACATGTTTACAAAGTTATTGAAGAACATGGTGGAAATATAGAGATTAAAAGTTTAGTTGGGGAAGGAACTACTTTCGATTTCATCCTTCCATGTCAAAATAGTTTATAAAGCTTTTTGACAATACAAACCAAGGACCTATATAATAGTGGGTAATGTATTTTATATAGGTGAGGATGACGTATTATGACAGCAGAACAATCAAACAGTGCGCTAAAACTATTTATAGTATTGTCACGTGCTCATAAAGTAATTCATGAGTGCACCAATCAGTTTTTCCAGGAAAATGGTTTAAATCCAACAGAATTTGCTGTGTTAGAGCTTTTATATCATAAAGGTAAGCAACCACTTCAGCAAATTGGTAATAAGATTTTATTGGCAAGTGGGTCAATCACGTATGTCGTTGATAAACTAGAGGGACGAGGCTATGTTAAAAGAGTATCAAGTCCAACTGATAGACGTGTGACATATGCTGAAATATCTGCAGATGGTACCAAGTTTATGGATGAATTATTTCCACGTCATGAGGAACAATTAGTTGGCCTCATGGATGCTTTAACTGAGGATGAAAAGCAGGAAGTAATTGAAATCATAAAAAAATTAGGTCTATCTATTAAAAACTTATCTTACTAACCAAAAAAACTTCGACCCTCAGTATGGGACGAAGTTTTTTTATTAGAGAAAGTGAGTCATTTTCATAATTACTTGTTTTATTTAAAAATACGAATGTTTACTTAATATCGTAATATATTATTCATTTTTTTAAAGCGATCTCGTTGATTGGAGTGGCAGGCGGCGACTCCAGCGGGAACAGCGCGAGCTGAAAGCCCCGCTGGAAAGGCCAAACTTTGTTTGACCGATGTCTTAGCGACGAGTAACCGCAGGAGCATATGTTTTCGTAGTGACGAGGAGATTGAAGCCGTGCCCGCGGAAAGCGCCCGCCTAGAGCGGAAATCAGCGTTGTTCGGATTTAACTATATAATATTCTTTATGAAATTGATTCAAAGTATATAAAAATATCCTGTGATTAAAAGGTTCATTGACCTTAAAAGAAGGAATAATTACAGGTGAATGCGATCCGCGGGGGAAGCAATAATCTATCACCGTAGCTCACGCGTCGATGTGATGGATTATATATCTCACTTATCTCAAAGGCTCTAAGAATAGGAGAGCGACGGATTATACTAAAAAAAGTATGTTGGTTAGTTGTGACGCCCGTCACAACCAACCAACATACTTATAAATCACTGGGCAATAGAATAGCAACAAGTCTGCCTAAAGTCTTTCCAAAATGATAGAAATAGATTTTGGTTTGAAAGTGTACTTAAGATTAGCTTATTTTGCTTTAATTGTTTCTGCCATCTGTACAAATGTTTCTAGTGATGGTGAATCAGTTGTGTCAAATATTGTTAGTTTAACAATCATTCCTTCTCGTTCAAATGCAAAACCTGTAACCTTACCTTCAGGTGTTTCAATCTGATGAGCGGAAGTATTATCTATGGAATCATTAGTAGGAACTAGATTTTCTTCTTTAAGATTTGTAACAGTTGCAGATTCATTCGATGCTTGTAAAGTTGAAACTAAATTTTCTTGGATTTCCTCGATTGTTATTTCATCTGCAGAGAAAGTCTCAATACGCATTGACTGTAAATCATTGTTTTTATTAAACAACAAGTCTTTGTTAGGTTCTTCACCAGTTAACTCGTAGCCTTCTACAACAGTGATGGAATAATTTTGACTATCACTTTCTATAGTGCTTCCTTCCAATGTCTGTTCAGGAGAAGTAGTGGATTGTGCTGTATCTGTTTCAATATTTTCCGTCTCTTCCGGGGAAGTTGTTTGTTCGGTAGTGCCACTTACTGTTTCTTTGGAATTATCCTGTTCTTCAGTTGTTGTGCTTGTCCCACATGCTGTGAGTAGAACTGTTAGTACTAAAATAGAAAACAATGTATAAATTTTTTTCATCCGTTTTCAGCTCCTTTTTTAAATAACCAAGTGCTTCCTTTAGTCAGCATTTGTCTAGCTCCAGCGTCTATCCCCAAATGCAATTCTTCAAGCGCTTGTTGGGGTTGATATAGGCGCTTGCGCCTTTCTTATATAGACGAAAAGGGTTTTTATTTGTTTCAAGTGAAAGGCAATACTAAAAACAATAAAACTAGCAGTGTAATATGTGCAAGAACTATGGCAGTGATACTTCTTTTCCACTCATATAGTATACCAAAGATGACACCGACGAAAAATCCTCCTAATATACCTATCCAAAAACCAGTGAAAATGAACGACAACCCAAAAAGCAGGGAGCTCAAAATAACGGCAAATTTAGGTTGCATATATTTTTTCAAATGTTGTTGGATTAATCCTCTCCAAAAAACCTCTTCTCCAGGAGCAATAATGAATATTAGCAAAAGGTAATGCCAGATGGCTGATGGACCATAATGGCTTAAAAATTTATCAATACTGTTTGTCCAATAGGATGGACCCATGTCCATTAAAAGATAAGCTCCTAGCATGCCAGCATAGGAAAGTGCTCCAAACATAAACCCAATGATAATTGAGTGGATTGAATTGTTGTCTTCTTCTATTTTGGAAAAGTAGAAGAAGGCTGCCATTAGAAAAAATACTGAGAAAGTATAAAAGTACCAAAAAACCTTCTCGTTTGAAAAAGTGATCCATGATAGAAAATAAGCAAGAATTAATGAAAGTACAAGTTGATAAATGGGTGATTGACGAAACATAATACACATCCTTCTAATATTTAAAAAACCGTCCTTCTTTTGAGAGGAACGGCATGACGTTTAATCTTCATTACTATATAATATTTTATAACGCTTATGATTGATAACTGTTTTCTCTTCTGTTTCGAGTTCGTTAAAGTTTTCCATATAAGTTAAGTTAACGATCACCGAGTTCTCATTAACTTTCTCTACAATACCTTGAAGACCATCTTTGAATTCAATAATATTCCCAACTTCAGCTATTTTCATAGAGTGTCCCATCCCCTTAAGAACATAATATAATACAGTTTGCCTTAAAATAAGGACTACGTAAAGTATTTTCACTAAACTTCTTAAAAAAAATATAAAAAATCAACGAAAGGATTGATCCATATGCAAGAATCATATGAAGAAAAACTTAATATGCTACAGAATGGGGATATTCAAAATATAGTCGTAGAAAAAAATGAATTTATAGCTTTTAGAGAAGTATTAGTCCATAGAGAAGATTTTAAACATTTTTCTGGTAATGCAGAACAAGGGGGACGGGTAGTATATACCTATTTAAATACTCCAAGAAGCTAAGAATGTCATAAATTGTCGTACATCTATTGGTTTAGTCATGCTCGTCAAAAGGTATACTGGAGGGAAGTTACATTGTTAAGGGGAGCGATCAGTATGTCAGAGACAAGGTTAAAAAAAATAGAGGATACTAGAGAGAAAATGATTCGATCAGCCCTAGAAAAAGGTGTCTTAAATCATAATACGATAAAGTTAAGTGAAGAATTAGATCAATTATTAAATGACTTTCAACATAAAGTTAGGGATGAGGATAAGACCAAAAAGAGCGATAACAAGGGGGAGAGAGTAAATTGACTAGTATATCATTATTACAGCAAGAACTGAATAAGGCCATTATTGGGAGAAAAGAAGAAATTGACTTTATGCTTATGGGGTTATTAGTACAAGGTCATGTCCTATTGGAAAGTGTTCCTGGTTCCGGGAAAACAATGATGGCAAAGGCATTTGCAGAAGTAATTCATGGTGAATTTAAACGTTTACAATTTACACCGGATGTATTGCCTTCAGATGTTACAGGTATTAGTTATTTTCATCCACAAAAACAAGAGTTCGTTCTTCGAATGGGTCCAGTAATGAGTAATATATTACTTGCAGATGAGATCAATCGTGCAACTCCACGAACCCAGTCTAGTTTGTTGGAAGCAATGGAAGAAAAACAAGTTTCCATAGACGGGGAAACCATACCACTTTTAAAGCCGTTTATGGTTATTGCCACTCAAAACCCAGTAGAATCGCAACAAGGTACTTTTCCTTTGCCAGCAGCGCAATTAGACCGATTTTTATTTAAATTAACGATTGATTACCCCTCTCAGGAAGAGGAAAAAAGTATACTGCAGCAATTTGGTCACTCTCCAGGAAAAGTTAATATTAATAAAATCGTTACTTTGGATCAGATTGAAAAGTGGACAGAGCAAGTGAAAGAAGTAACTGTTCATGATGATATCATGACGTATATCATTCAAATTGTACATCATACTAGAAACCACCCATACATAGAACTAGGGCTTAGTAGTCGTGCTTCTTTGGCGGTTCTACAAGCTGCGAAGGCATATGCTTTTGTTAACAATAGAACCTTCGTGACACCAGATGACGTGAAAAAGATTATTGAACCAGTATGTCTTCATCGGATGAAGTTATCTTCGCAAGGAATGCTTATTCACAATCTAGCAGAGATTTTGAAAACAATAGTTGAAGAGGTGGAAGTACCTGTTGAGGCTAATGTACGATGAATTGGAATCGTCATGGTTCCGGTATGAGAAATACTAAAATGTATTTAGATCTTCTCGTTTTTGCTTTAATACTCAGTTTTCTATTTAAACAATTCATTTTTGTTGCGGTTATTTCATTTTTATTGTTAATTGCTTTAATACAAATAATATATTTTCATAGAGTAGGCCAAAAGTTTGACTTTGTGAATGATAAAAATAGAATACGGTTGATAAAAGATACTTCCTCACACTTCACATTAAATTTCAATAATAAAGGGCTTCCAATCTGGAACGCTAATTTAATAATTTCTTTTCAGAAAAATATTGAG
Source organism: Psychrobacillus sp. FSL K6-2365 (assembly GCF_038003165.1). NCBI lineage: Bacteria > Bacillati > Bacillota > Bacilli > Caryophanales > Bacillaceae > Psychrobacillus > Psychrobacillus sp. FSL K6-2365. The sequence continues at coordinate 1,261,457 of NZ_JBBOOO010000001.1, forward strand.
CCAGATAGAATATTTAATACAGCAGTGGGTGATTTTCATGAAGTTAAAATTCCTTTTTCCATTGGTTATAATAAAAGTGTCTCATTAAAGGTTCCTATTAAAGGGGTGAGTAGAGGCCTTGCTCGTATTAAACATCTCCAAGTTGAAATTCCTCATCCATTAACAGAAGGATCTATATTATTGGAATTCAAACCTTATATACTTTTAGATGCCATTGTTTTTCCAACTATATACGATATAAATGAGGACTTTGCGCCGTCAAAATTGAAACAAGGAGAATTAGCGTTAAATTCCTCTTTGTTCGATGATCCTTTCTTCCCTGTTGGGACAAGGGAATATGAACCTGGTGACCAGTTCCATCATATACATTGGAAGGCTAGTGCGAAGACTCAGCAGTTACAGACAAAGATTTTTACACGTGTTGCAAATGTGTCGGTTTTGTTTGTTATCAATGTAGGAGAAAAATATAATGTTCTTTCTGATTTTGAAGACAAATTAGAGTGGCTTGCTTCCTACGCTGATGCTTGCTACAAGCAAGATATTCCATTTTCATTTGCGTTAAATATTAGAGCATCAGGAAAAGTACCTTTTGTGTATCTCCCATTAGGTAGTGGAGATTCTCATCGTATACAAGCAATGGAATTACTCTCCATCCTATCAATTGCTAATAGTCTTGTTCCTTTTGATAAACTACTAGCATACTTAGATATACATGAAGAGCTACCAGTTGCAACCTATGTGATTACGAATAGAGAAGATACGTTTACACCGTTTTTACATCGGTGGGAGCAGAGAACGAATGTAATATATAAGTCTTCTGCAAAGGCAGGAGGCATCTCTCATGGATAAAAACAAGCTAAATGTTCAAGCACAATCAATAGGAAAATACATTCAAGATGTATGGATCATTGCGTTACTTTTGGTTATTTTTCATCATGAGACAACCTTCGAATTACCTTTTTTATGGATCATACTTCAAATTATCATAGCTATTTGCACGCAAATATTAATGAGTAGAATTGGACCAAATCCAATTATTCCATTTATACTTCCTACTGTTATTCTACTATTATTATTTTTGTTTAATTGTCCCCTTTGGTTATTTATTATAGGTGTTGGGTTTTCTATTTGGCGTATACAAGTACGATTTAACAAAATACAGGATGAACAAACAGTTGAAAGTAACTATAATTTGAATTTCTTTTTAATATTTTTAGCTGTCCATTTTGTCTGTTTTATTATTGGTGTGGAGAACTATATTTTTCCATTATATAGCGTAGTCATTTCAGGAATAATATTACCTATCGCTATGAGATTGTATGCCGTTTGGGTGAGTACTAATAAACAAAATTCAGCTTCAATGTCTCAGGTAATAGGTGGATTTCTCCTAGGATTGTTTTCTATAGTGAGCTTATCCACTGTGCTTTATTTTATTTTTCCTTTTATAAGAAAAGGACTTGATGTTCTGTTCGGGAAGGTTATGAGTATCGCCATCATTCCATTTATGCCTTTGTTAGAGTATCTAGACAAGTTGTTAAGTCGTTTAGAAATTAAAGTACCGAAAGAAAGTGAACGGATCCAGTCAGAAGAGCAAACGAAAATGGAGCCAAACGAAATAGTTTCGGAAAGTATAGGTAATGGCTTTCCATTTGAACTAATCTTCATTGCGATAGTAGTTATTATAATTATATTTTTCATCCGATTTTTATTGAAAAATAAACCTGATACTTTATCGGCAGATTCTAGTGTTATTCATTATATAAATAAAGAGTTAGAGGAGGATAAGGAAAGGAAACGGTTGAATGGTCAGCTATCCCTGTATCAAGTGGATACGTCACTATTAAGAGAGAAGTATAAAGAATTTGAAATAGAGGCTTCCATGTATGAATATGATCGAACAAAAAGTGAAACTGTACGTGAATGGTTCGGACGGATGGAGTGGGTAGTGATAGATGAGTTCTTCCAAGTTTATGAGGAAGTAAGATATGGCGGTCGAGCAATTCAATCTGAGAAGGCTGAATTTTTCCTATCTAACTTGGAAAAAATAAAAACAAAATATTTTTTAAAAAAAGATGTTTAAAAATGTCTGAGCGGGGCATAATAATAAAGAACACAGCAACATTCTCATTTCCCCCTTTTTAAGGATCACCCAAAAGTTATATGGGTGGTCCTCTTTTTTTTGGTACACTAAATGTATTAGAAAATATAAACGGAGGTCTAACTATGTCAAAACAATTTAAGATTGGATTTATCGGTACTGGCGTGATGGGGAAAAGCTTGGTGAAGCATTTATTAAACGCTAAACATGAAGTAACAATTTATACTAGAACGAAAGATAAGGCAGCTGATCTTGTAAAAGAAGGAGCAAAAATGGCCTTATCTCCAAGCGAAGTTGCACAAACGGTTGAAATCTTGTTTACAATGGTCGGTTATCCTCATGATGTGGAAGAAGTGTATTTTGGTGACAATGGTATTTTTCAAATAGAAAATACTAATTTAGTGGTTATAGATATGACAACTTCTACACCAACTTTAGCAAAGAAAATTGATGAAAAAGCAAAAGAAAAGGGGATGCTGTCGCTAGATGCCCCTGTATCTGGGGGAGATGTTGGTGCACAGTTAGGAAAGCTTTCTATTATGTGTGGTGGAGACAAGTCGACATTTGACCAAGCACTTCCAATATTAAATCTCTTTGGGGAAACTATTTTATACCAAGGGACTGCTGGTGCAGGGCAGCATACTAAAATGTGTAACCAAATAACTATAGCTACTGGCATGATAGGTGTTTGTGAGGCATTAGCTTATGGAAGAAAAGCTGGCTTGGATTTAGATCAAGTTTTATGTTCCATTTCAACAGGAGCAGCAGGTTCATGGTCACTTAGTAATTTAGCACCGAGAATGATAGCAGGAAACAATGAGCCAGGCTTTTATATAAAGCATTTTGTGAAAGACATGAAGATTGCTTTGGAAGAGGCAGCTAAGATGGATTTACAATTACCTGGTTTGACACTAGCAAAATCATTGTATGAGGACTTAATAAATGAAGGTTACGCAGAAAATGGTACACAAGCCTTAATCAATATCTATTTATAATATAGTAATTATTTACTAGCGCATGTTATAATAGCTGTAATACATATTATGAAGGTAGGCGATTCATCATGAACGACCATAAAGGAATATTACTTGAAAGTGGCACGAACGAATTAGAAATTGTAGAATTTCAAGTTGGACAAAATAAATTTGGTATAAATGTAATCAAAGTAAAGGAAATAATTCAACCTATTGAAATAACGTTTATCCCACATGCACATCCACACGTTGAGGGTATTGTGCAACTTCGTGGTGAGGTATTGCCTGTAGTAAGCATGAATAGAGTTTTAGGAATTCCTGTCCAAAACAAAAGTGACCAAGAAAAGTTTATCGTAGCAGAGTTCAACAAACAACGTGTCGTGTTCCATGTGGATAATGTTACTCAAATTCATCGTATCTCATGGGATCAAATTGAAAAACCATCCGATATTTATCAAGGTGGTTCTTCGCATGTTATTGGGGTTATTAAAAGACTAGAAGAAATGATTCTATTAATAGATTTTGAAAAAATTATTGTCGATATTAATCCAGAATCAGGTATCAGTGTGGAGTCTGTGAAAAAGCTAGGAAAACGTGAGCGTTCAGACAAAAAAATTGTCATAGCAGAGGATTCGCCATTACTTCGTAAACTGTTACATGACACTCTGATGGAAGCTGGATACGCAAACTTGGAGTTTTTTGAGAATGGGTTAGATGCTATAAATTATTTAGAACAACTAACATCAGTAACAAGTGACATTTCAGAGCATGTACAAATTGTTGTAACAGATATAGAAATGCCTCAAATGGATGGTCATGCACTAACTAAAAAGATAAAAGAGCATAAAAACTTATCGAAGTTACCTGTGCTAATATTCTCTAGTTTAATTACCGATGATCTTCGACATAAAGGAGATCAAGTCGGAGCAGAGGACCAAATAAGTAAACCAGAAATAGCAGAACTAGTTCTTAAAATCGATAAATTTATATTATAAGTGTGTCTAGTTTGAAATGGAGAGCGGGATAAGAGAAACCAAGTAAAAAGACGTCTGGTCCTTTAAAAACAGAAACGTAGAAATGCCGTTGATTTCCGCTACGTGCGGACACTTTCCATGGGTACGGCTTCAGTCGCTTCCTTCGCTCATGCTCAGTCCAGGTCCTTCAGCTCGCGCCGCATAAAGCGTCCATCTGAAACGGAAATCAGTAGTATTATTCATTCTTCAAAGTACTACGGATACTTCGTTCTTAGCATAATTAACCATATACTTTATATAAAAAAACTAGCAGAAAGAGTGGTTTCTTCCTGCTAGTTTTCTATTCGTTTATAAAATTTCTTACCTATCTAAATAGGATTTCATCTTACGATTATTTCGGTTCTCTTTCATGTATGATTTAGTACAAACAACAGGTTGTTTTGAGGACTTTTTCATAATAAGTTGAGGACCAATATAATCGGTAAGTAACTGCTTAGCCATCTTTAAATTCATCTTTCGGATTGGGTTTCGATAGGAATCGTCTAATTGTCCAAGATGTGGGAGGTTCTTAAAATCTTCTTTTACCGGAATCATATGAAAGTAATAGTCGGCATACTGGATCAAGACTGAGGATTGTTGTTGACTATGTTTAGGGTTTCGGACGAAATGAAGACCAACTTTTTTTGCTTTGTTTTCAGCTAATAGTTTATCAATTGTTAACTTTTTTAATTCATAAAGAGGCTTGTTATCTATTGCTGTTTTCGCATGACGGTTTACTGTATAGATTGCTGTTGCTATGTTTTTTTCATCTAATAAAACTGACATATAATCCCCCTTCGAAAGCTGCTCCATAATTATATCATACCAATTCCATTACAAATTGTGTACACAAATCAAATAAATATAGAAAATAAATATATTTGGATAATATTTCTAAAGAAAGTAGTGTATAAACTGATAAAATGAAGTAGAATTATATATATATTAAGTTCTTTTATCGTAATCATTGGAGGCCTATATGCATAATTCAACAAATAAAAACATAGCAATCAGTGATTATTTAATCAAAGTCATTAAGGAAGATCCCAATATCCCAACATTTTTACTTAAAAAAGATGGACAAAATGGATTTGCTATTATTTATGTAAATGATGCTGCTACATCTATTTTACGACCATTTGAACAAAGCTCATTAGAAGAATTGTCAAATCAACTACAATCACTACTTGTTAGCAATGAAAAATATAAGTTCCATCAAAATATTCCTTTTAACATACAAAAACTACAGTATAAGTATGATGTTGCTATTATGTTGTTAGAAAATGGAATAGAGATGGTTTATGGTGTAACAATGTATGATAGGACGAAGGATGAGCTAGAAAAAAGTATATTAAAAAGATATAAAGACAAATATCTGTCCCTATTTAACAATAATTTAGATCCCATAATTTCAGTTTGTGAGAATGGAAACGTTCTCGACTTAAACGTTATAACTTCAAAGATTTTAGGGTATGATCCTAAAATCTTAGTAGGACAGCCAATTGAACAGCTTATTGAGGAAAACTCAATGAGAAATTTTCAATTGATGGTGAAGCAAACACTCACTGGCTATGCTACTGAAATGCAAAATTGCTTAATACGTCATGATAATGGGCATTATTTACCTATGTATATAAAAGCCTTACCGATAGAAATAAATAATAATGTAAGTGGATTGCATTTGGTTCTTCGAGATACAGCAACAGAATCGGATGAACAAGAACAATTATATTATCTTGCTTACCATGATCATCTTACTGGTCTTTGGAACAGGCGTGCTTTAAAAGAACATTTGCGGGATACTTTAGTGAATGCAGAACCGGGTACTGAAATATCAGTAGTACGGATTGATTTAGATCGATTCAAAATGATAAATGAATCACTTGGCTATAATTATGGAGACGAGTTACTGAAAAAAATTGCAGATCGACTTGGGTTGTACATAGATAAATCGAATAATTTATATCGTCAAAGTGGGGACGAATTTGTTTTTATAGTGATAGGGAAAACAAGAGATGAGACTAGTGAGTTTGCAGAAAATATTTTAATAGAACTATCTAAGCCACTATACTTAGATCATCAAGAATATTTCGTTACAGCATCGATAGGTATTTCTATGTTTCCGTACGATGGAAAAAAGATGGATGAATTACTTATAAAAGCAGACCAGGCATTATATATAGCTAAAGATAGAGGGAGAGCACATTATCGTTATTACCAAGAACAAATGAATTTAGCCTTTCCAAATGATGCCTTAATGGAGTCACATTTACGAAGAGCAATTGAGAAAGAAGAGTTTTCTATACATTATCAGCCACAAGTTAATCTAGTAACAGGTGAAATAAATTCATTTGAAGCATTACTTCGATGGAACAATAGAAAGTTTGGATATGTTTCACCACTGAATTTTATACCTCTTGCCGAAGAATCGGGAATGATCATGCAAATAGGAGATTGGGTGTTAGAAGAGGTCTGTAAACAGTTAAAATATTGGCAAGAAAAAGGGTACCGCCCAGTTAGAATCGCAGTAAATATATCACCAAAACAATTTGTACAAGACAATTTTGCTGTGAAGATACACGAGAAAATCCAGAAGTACGATATCAAACCTAGTTCATTAGAAGTGGAAATCACGGAGAGTGCTATGACCGATATGCAGGATACTTTTACTACTTTAAAAGAACTGAAGGATATAGGCGTTGTAATCTCGATTGATGATTTCGGAACTGGGTATTCTTCTTTAAGCTATTTAAAGAAATATCCTATAGATATTATTAAGATAGATCAATCATTTATAAAAGATATGGAATTAGATGATAAAAATGCAGCTATTGCTACAACAATTATCCAACTTGCTCATAGCTTAGGCATGGAAGTTATTGCAGAAGGCGTGGAAAAGGATCGACAAGTAGAAATACTTAAATCAGCTAATTGCCAAAAAGCTCAGGGTTATTTGTTCAGTAAACCTGTTCCTATTGAAAATATCAATGAATCATATATGCAACCTAAAAAGCCGTAAATTCTTAAAGAATTTACGGCTTTTTTAATGAATGAAAGTATAAAGCTTTATGTCTTAAGAGCGAGATAGGTGTTATGAAGAGTATGATTTATTTATTGACAATGCTGTTTATTGTTTCAGATGGAAGCTTTTTGCGTTATTGGTATTCCTTTCTCTAGTAATGGGAAATAGCATAGGGAGAAGTACGCAAGAAAACCTTGGACAAAATAGTAACAGTTATTAACTTTAAGTGATCTTTCACTGGACAAAGAATTTACGGTTTTATTTGATTATATATGATAAAATATTGAGTGAATGTTCATTCAATTTAAAAGGGGTGTTTGATTATGTTAAAACAGAAAACGATAATTGTTACAGGCGGTTCAAACGGAATGGGAAAATACATGGCTATGAAGTTTGTATCAGAAGGTGCAAATGTAGTCATAACCGGGCGTGATTTAGAAAGACTAGAGAGCGCTAAAAAAGAAATTGAAGCATATGGTAATACCATATCGTACTTTCAAATGGATGTTCGAAATCCAGAGCATGTAGAGGCAATGATTCAATTTGCAGATAAAACATATGGTCAAATTGATGGTTTAGTTAATAATGCGGCGGGTAATTTTATAGTAGAAGCAGAAAAACTTTCACCTAACGGGTGGAAAGCTGTAATTGATATCGTTCTAAATGGTTCTTTTTATTGTTCAAGTGCTATTGGGAAATACTGGATTAGCAAAGGGAGTAAGGGGGCTATTTTAAATATGCTTGCCACATATGCATGGGGAGCAGGGGCAGGAGTAGTCCATTCAGCTGCTGCAAAAGCTGGTGTTATGTCATTAACTAGAACATTAGCAGTTGAATGGGGGAGTAAATATGGGATTCGAGTAAACGGAATCGCACCAGGCCCAATTGAGCGTACTGGAGGAGCAGGAAAACTGTGGGAATCAGAAGAAGCAGCAAAACGAACACTTAAATCTGTTCCACTTGGACGCCTAGGAAAACCAGAAGAAATTGCAGAACTTGCGACATTTATATTATCCGACAAAGCTTCTTATATGAATGGTGAAATTGTAACGTTAGACGGTGGTCAATGGTTAAATCCAAACCCTTTCTAACATATAAGTAAGCGATTTCATGGTTTTTTTATTCCTTTAATATGCTATGATAGTTACATAGGGTGTTTTCTTATGATGAAAGCAAACAAAGGAGTAGGATGCAATGATAACTGTGAGCAGCAAAGATTTTTTACAAATTCCGATTTTGGAGTACATTATTTCTGCAGAAAAGGTTGCACATGTACAATTAGGAAATAACGCAGAACACGCTTTACTTGTACTCACAAAAACTGGGTATTCTTCTATTCCAGTATTAGATGTAAAATATAGACTTCAAGGGTTAATCAGTTCTCAACAAATTACAGACGAAATTTTAGGATTAGAACATATTGAATATGAACGTTTACCAGATTTAAAAGTAGACGATATTATGAAAAAAGACATTGCTGTCATTCATGTAGATGAGAAATTTCAAAAAGGGTTAGATTTATTAGTAAATAATCCTTATATCTGTGTAGTAGACGACGAGAGAACCTTTTTAGGGATTTTAACTAGAAGAGTCATATTGAAGCAAATGAAGAAGTACCTATATCAAGCACAATAAAACTTTAGATATTTTTTTAGCAAGGAAGGCCAATCTAAGATGGCCTTCTTTTTTTCAAAAGAAAAGAAAGTATAAAAAGATGTGCCGTGAACACTGGATTCATAAGACTTTAAAAATGAATAATACTACTGTGATTTCCGTTTCAGCTGGACGCTTTCCGCGGGAGAGGCCGAGCCTCCTCATGCCAACAGCATGTTGGTCACGAAGGCGTTGTCACACGAGGTGGCGCTCTTAGCCTTTGTTCCTTTGAAATGCTCCCTGCGGGGTCTCGTCTTTGAATAGGAAAGTAGCTTTTCTCTAGTTAACAAAAACGCACTTACCTGTTTCTAAGAGTTGTAGAAGAGCGGCGGACAGACAAATGCCATAAGATTACCGAAAAAAAGGGATGCTGGTTGGTTGTGACGGACGTCAACCAACCAGCATCCCTAAAAATTCACTTGGGAATCATATAGTAAAAAGGCTGTTTAAAGTTCTTCGAAAACGATAGAAACAGGTATTGACCTAAAAGATCCGGGCGTCTTTTGCTCGGTTTTCCTTATAAAATCATTTATGTGCATATCCTTTTAGAATGCGTATGAATGTCACTACAATCCCATTTGAAAAGAGGAAGGACTATGGTAACAGATTTTCTTATTATTAGAACATTAGCAGAGGAACAAAATATGCGAAAAGCTGCGGAAAGATTGTTCCTATCTCAGCCAGCATTATCTCTAAGACTCCAAACAATTGAAAAAGAATGGAATGCAAAGCTTTTTTTGAGATCTCAAAAAGGTTTAACTGCAACGCCAGAAGGGGAGCTCGTCATTGATTTTGCTAAGCAGATACTTCAGCAAAGAGAGGAAGTATTTGAAACGATTCAATCATTATCATCAAAAGTACATGGTACCTTGAAAATTGCATGTGCTTCAATTGTAGGGCAAAATTGGTTACCAAAAGTATTGAAAGACTTTGTACAAACATATCCAGAAGCTAAGATTTCTCTTTTAACTGGATGGAGTTCAGAAATTGTCAAATCAATATATGATGGTGAGGCTCAGATTGGAATAGTGCGTGGTCAATCTGATTGGAAGGGGAACAAAATTCATTTGTTTAGAGATACTTTATATTTGGTGGACAAGGAGATGACGTCCATTGATGAAGTGTTGACAACGGAAAAACCTTTTATCCAATTCAAAAGTGATTCTAACTATTATCAGGAAATTCAACAATGGTGGCAGAAGCATTTTGCAATTAATCCTAAAAGACAAATTATCGTCGATCAAATTGAAACATGTAAACAAATGGCACTAAATGGAATAGGGTATGCAATTCTACCTTCCATCACATTAACGGGACATGAGAATGTGAACAAAATACCTTTAACAAATGATGAAGAGCAGTTTGAATTGACTAGAGATACATGGCTTATTGGTTATGATGCGGCATTTGAACTACCTCAGGTTGGTGCTTTTGTCGAAATTGTCAAAAAACACGCAAAAAACTTTCAATGAAGGAACCTAACTACGCCATTATCGTACTAATACATATATAGACAAAGGGGGGAAAAAGATGCATATAAAAAAGTTTGTGATGGTTATTTCAGCATTTATGATTTATTTTATTTTATTGCCATCAATTGAAGCATTAGCAGCGCCTGAACTGAATGTAAAAGTGACGACTGGATTTAATGGAAAAGCAAAATATGGCGAAGGCTTGCCAATATCACTAACAGTGGAAAATAAAGGGGATGCATTTTCAGGTGACATCGTCCTCGACTTAGCTGAGTCCTATAATTTAGGAAATGCACAGTCCATTCCGTTTGAGATTGGAGCAGGAGAAACAAAGACAATTCAGGTAGGAGCAAGTGGGTTAGCGGAAGATTATATGTATCAAGGAAATAATGTTCAAATGATTCACTTTTTTGAGGGAGGATGGGAAAAAGGGAAGTCCATCACCTTCAAAGGAAATAAAACGTTCAAAACAAGCTTTCAAGATCCAGCAACCATTTACTATTTAACATTAACGGAAAGTGCAGATCGTCTAAAAGTTCTCAATCAGCTTAAGCAACCAAATCAAATGAACGATGAAATTATTCATGTAGCGCAGCAGAGTGACTTTGTGTTACCGGAAGAAGCAGTTGCCTGGGAAATGGCAGATTACATTATTATAGATGAGTTCGTAATTGCTGATTTAACTGAACAGCAACAGCAAGCACTTATCGATTATGTCTCATATGGTGGAATAATGGTAGTTGGTGCCTCCGATAATGTAGCAGCAGAGCTTGGAAGCATAAGTGGGTATTTACCATTAAATTTACATACAACAACGCAAAGTATCACTGCTCAACAAGCAAGTGCATTAACAGCGAATAACTTACTGTCCAATGATTTGAAGATATATGATGCATCTTTGACGAGTGGATCGACACCATCGATACAACTAGATGGGACATTACTAGCTGCTACCAAACACGTCGGCAGCGGAACAATCATTCAAACCACTTTTTCACTTGGAGATGCTCCTTTGGCGGCTGATCCTGTTTATAGTGATTTAATGTCCAGCATATTGCAGTCAGTACAAGTGAAAAATACACAAAGTATGTACGGTTATAATACCCAAGATGAGCTTGTATATAACTTAGGTGGAACAAACTCGTTATTTAGTTCCTTTAAGGTATCTACACCACTAATGATTGGTATTGTCATTGTATATATGATTATTATAGTTCCATTGTTATATATTATTTTGAAGAGAAAAGACAAACGAGAATATGCTTGGGGAATCATTCCACTTACTGCGATAATCGCTTCACTTGCGATTTTTGGCTATGGTGCAAAGGATAGAATAGCAAGACCTCAAGTCCAGCAATCCTCCTTTCTTCAAGTAAATGAAGATAAGAGCTTACATGGATATTACGCAGAATCGATTTTAAGTAATAAAGGTGGAGATTTTACTTTTGAAGCACCGGTTTCCACTACGATGGTTGCACAAAGAGGTACAAATTCGTTCACGGGACAAACTGCTAATGTGCATGAAAATGCAATTATGGAAAAACATGCAACGAATAGTGAACTTACATTCCGTGATGTTGGTTATTGGTCTGTATCTTCATTGTTTGGGGAGACACAAGTTCAAGATGTTGGTAATTTCGAGGTAGATTTAAGAGTCGATTCAAGTAAGATTCTCGGAACAGTTCAAAATAACTTTCCTTTTGGCTTAAAAGATGTCGCAATTTGGTCAGGTAGTAAATTGTATAAATTAGGTGATCTAGCTGTTGGAGAAAAGCTAGAGGTTGATAAGGATCTTGGCACGGTCATGCTAATGCCAATTTCTAACCCATATGTTAATACAAATTACGGAGCTTTTGCGAACAACCAAATGGATTTATTGACCCAACGAAAACAAGCTCTATATTCATCGAGTATTATGTTTAAAAATTCTAACTCAGCTCCAGCAATTACGGGCTTTGCTGAGGACAATATTCTTCCGATTGAATTGAAGGACAATAAAGTAGAGCTTTCCGCGTTGCATTTAGTTATTCAACCTTTCACGGCTACTACTATTTTCTCTGGAGAGTTTACGCTTCCTGCTAATATGTTTACAGTCAATGTAAATACCGAAGAATATGGTAAATATATGGAACCAGTTCAAAATAGTAATCTCGAGTGGTATTTAGATGATGGTGAATACAATGTATTTTGGACAGTACCAGAAACACTACCTGTAGATAAGGTCAATTGGACACAGCTACAAATTGCAAATACAGATCGCAATTCCCATACAATTGAAATTTGGAACTTAAAAACAGAGTCTTTTGAAGAAATCACTGAAAGCCGATTTACTTTAACTGAAAATATTGATACGTATATCAATGAAACAGGCATAATACATTACAAACTAATCAAAAAATCGGTGCAAGGGGATCCATATACACGACTTCCAGAAGTACGTGTGAAGGGGGAGGTGAAGTAATGATAGAAATCAAAGGATTAACAAAAAAATACGGTTCGTTTTATGCACTAAATGATATAAATTTAACACTACAAGAAGGTACTGTATTTGGTTTCGTAGGTGCGAATGGAGCAGGTAAGTCCACAACTTTTTCAATACTTGCAACATTACTTCAGCCGACCTCTGGAGATGCTTTTGTTAACGGAAAAAGTGTAAGGACAGATCCAAGTGATGTACGCAAACAAATTGGTTATATGCCTGACTTTTTTGGAGTGTATGATCAATTAAAAGCAAATGAATATTTAGATTTTTATGGAGCAAGTTATGGAATTTCAGAAGTGGAACGAAAGGTACTAATACCACAGTTGCTTGAGCTAGTCAATCTTTCCCATAAACGTTATGAATATGTCGATTTACTTTCACGAGGGATGAAGCAACGCTTATGTTTGGCCCGTTCACTAATACATGATCCAAAGGTTCTTATATTAGATGAACCGGCTTCAGGACTTGATCCGCGAGCGCGTGTAGAAATGAGAGATATACTAAAGCAGTTAAAAGGGATGGGGAAAACGATACTCATTTCCTCACATATATTGCCAGAGTTAGCTGAAATGTGTGATGAAATAGGTGTGATTGACGGGGGAAGGCTTATCGCGCACGGCTCTGTCACTGACATCCAAGCACAACTTGCAGGAGAAAGACATATTACGGTGAAGGCAAAGGGGTTATTAGAAAATGTTGCGACCTTTTTTGAAGAGGATCCTTTTGTATCTTCAGTGGAATTACACACAGAGAAAAATTCGGTTACCTTCAATTATAGAGGTACCGAGGACGATCAAATCAATTTATTGAAAAAAGCGATGGATCATTCAATAAAAATTATTTCCTTTTCCGAGACAGAAACAGATCTTGAAGATGTCTTTATGGAAATAACGAAAGGAGCGAAATAATATGAAGCAGGTGTTTTCTAATCCAGTATTGGTAAAAGAAATAAAGTTGCGCTTTCGTTCCCCAAAAAGTTTTATAGGAATTCTATTTTATTTAATCGCCATGTGCATTTTTGTTTTTGGATTTATTTTACTAACAACTCAATTCTCAGGTACTGGATATTTCCGCCCAGAAGAAAGCTTTTTTATGTTCACAATGCTCACGTATATACAATTAGGATTAATACTTTTCATCACTCCAGGGTTAACCGCAGGTGCTATTAGCTCAGAGCGAGAAAAGCAAACATTAAACATATTATTAACGACAGCACAGACTTCATTTCAAATAATTTTTGGGAAATTAACTTCATCCATTGCATTTTTACTATTGCTATTAATAGCAGGCTTACCGATTTATAGTATGGTTTTCTTATTTGGTGGGGTATCACCAGGTCAACTAGGGATTATTTTCTTATATTTCTTTTTAACGATGCTTGCCATCGGAAGTATTGGAATTATGTATTCGACCATCATTCGTAAAACAATTGTTTCAATGATAGCAACATATGGGACAATGATTTTCTTAAGTGCGGTAACTGGTTTTATTTACTTAGTTATAACAGGAATGAATACGATGGTATCAGGTTCTCTATCATCTTCACCGGTAGGTCATTTCTTTGCGAGTATTAACCCAGTTGTGTTAGTGCTAACGCTTGTATCACCAGGATCAGATACTTTTATAACGGATACAACTAAAGTAGATTTTCCCATTTGGGCAGGATATGCAATCTTTTATATTTGTATTACAGCATTAGCTATTTTTATATCGGTGAAAAAGTTACGAGTAAATATGAAGCGGACAAAATGAGGAGGACGATAGATGAATAGTCCAAAAAAGTTAATCCGGTACATTCTTAAAGCTAAAAATAGCCTTGCAGCAGAGCATTATATTAGAATGTTCCAAGCTGCTATATTTTACGGTTTTAGTGCTACTGCGTTAATTCTTTTAGTATCCCGTTTGTTTGTCCTTCCGTATTATTTAAGAACTTCCATTCTTGTTGGAAGTTCTGTTTTTATAGGAACGTTTTTGTATGCTTTTTGGAAAAGACCAACAAAAAGTGAAGCAGTACAAAAGTTAGATTCCTTCTATCTAGATAATTTATTAGTAAGTGCTTTAGCTTTCCTCGAGGAAAAGTCTTTGCTCTCCAAAGGGTTAATAGATAAAGCGGTACAAAACAGTGAAGTTGCATTCCAGCTATTTAGGAAACGCGACAAAAAGTATTTTCAGCCAAAGTGGATTTTGGGTTTTGTTTTGGCATTTGCGGCAGTTCTCTTCTTGTATGCATTCCCAGCTACTACACAATTAGAGGCAAAGGATTTGGAACAAGAGCAGAAGATTGTTAAGGAACTAAAGAAAGAGGTTAGTAAGCTTGAGAAAAAAGAGTTGTCAAAGCCAGTAAAAAAAGAACTAAAAAATCTGAAAGAAAAACTAAAGGAAGTAGATACAGCAGAAGAAGCTCTACGTGAAGTAGTGAAAAAACAAAAGGAATTAGCACTTAAGGAACAGAAGCTAGAGCAAAAGAAAGAGCTTGCTGAGATGGAAGGTACATCTGACTCTTCTTTAACAGTCGAGGAGCAAAAAGAGTTAGCATCTCTAAGAGATACTAATAATTCACTAGCTAAAAGTGCATCTAATTCTCAAACTACGTTAAGTAAGATGGGTAAATCTTTACCGTTCAGTTCAAGTGAGATCGCTAAAGGAAGTAAAAATAGTCAATCTTCCAGTAAAACTAAAGCTAAACAGGGGACTAATCAAACAGGCCAAGGTCAAGGCCAAGGTCAAGGACAAGGCCAGGGTCAAGGCCAGGGTCAAGGACAAGGACAAGGTCAAGGCCAGGGTCAAGGCCAAGGACAAGGCCAAGGCCAAGGACAAGGACAAGGACAAGGACAAGGCCAAGGACAAGGACAAGGACAAGGTCAAGGTCAAGGTCAAGGTCAAGGCCAGGGTCAAGGCCAGGGACAAGGGCAGGGACAAGGTCAAGGTACTGGAGCTGGGTCTGGTGCAGGTTTAGGTTCCGGAAGTAGAGATTTACTCTCTATTCCCTCAAGGCTTGGAGGAACTGGAGAAACATCAGTCGATCCAGGTGAACTTGGAGACGGAGATTCCGCTAGTGAACAACCTGCCGATACCCCCATAACTCGTGGCTCCGCAAGACCATATGAAGAAGTGGTCAATGAATACTCGGAGTCCTATATAAAAACCTCTGAACGTATGCAGTTACCATCAGATTTACAAAGGATTGTTCAAGATTACTTTTCGTCAGTTGAAAATAATGAATAACGGAGGGAAATATGACTTTTACAACAGAAGACTATATGAATATGAGTAATCGTTTAGGCGATGTTCGAACTGAAATAGGTCAATTTATCGTTGGTCAAAAGGAGGCAGTCGAGTTTTCTATTTACTGTGTGTTAGCAGATGGGCATGCTTTACTAGAAGGTTTACCTGGGTTAGGTAAAACGATGCTCATACGAACAGTTTCGGAAGTTTTAGATTTATCCTTTTCTCGTATTCAATTTACTCCGGATTTAATGCCATCGGATATCACTGGTACGAGTATGATTGAAAGATTAGAAAATGGAAAACAACAATTTACCTTTCAAAAAGGACCAATTTTTAGCCAAATGGTATTAGCAGATGAGATAAATCGAGCAACACCTAAAACACAAAGTGCACTTCTAGAAGCAATGGGAGAAAAAACAGTCACCGTGCTTGGGGAAACCAAACAAATGGATAGACCTTTTTTCGTTCTTGCTACTCAAAATCCAATTGAAATGGAAGGAACCTATCCATTACCAGAAGCTCAAATGGACCGTTTCTTATGTAAAATACTTGTATCGTATCCTTCCAAAGCCGAATTAATGGAAATAACTAAACGTACGACGGGTGGGCAAACGATTCTATTGAATAAAATAATGAATGCAGAGGAAATAGTACATGCCCAGCAGATGGTAAAGGAAGTACTTATAGCAGATGATATGTTGGAATACGCAGTGGATATCATTGCAGCGACACATCCCGAAGAAGCTAACATTCCTGAAATTGCTCAGTATGTTCAATATGGAAGTGGTCCACGCGGATTACAAAGTTTGATCAAGCTTGCTAAAGCCAGAGCGCTAGTTGCTGGGCGTTATCATGTATCAATTGCAGATATTAAAACAGTTGCTAAGCCTGTATTGAGACATCGTTTATTACTTAATTATGAAGGGGAAGCAGAAGGGAAAACAGCAGATGAACTGATTGACCTTATCCTACAAACTGTTAAGCAAGGACAAGCTATATGATTGATGAACAATTAGTTCCAAAGGATTGGGCTGGGAAACTAAGTAGATTATCGATAACAACTAAATCGAAACTAAGAGGTCAGCATAAAGGTTCTCATCGCTCACAACGTTTTGGTGCTTCGTTAGACTTTTCAGACTTTAGGGAATACTCACCTGGTGATGATGTACGGCAAATAGATTGGAATGTGTATGCACGTACAGATAAGTATTTTATCAAACGGTTTTTAGACGAACAAGAAATGCGAGTGCATATTTTACTTGATACTACAAAGTCAATGGGGCAACCTATTAAATGGAACTTTGCTAAACAATTAGCAGCATCTTTGGGAATTCTTGTACTTCAGAGGGACGATCGATTATCCTTTTCAGCTGTTAGTGAAGGTAAGAAGTCCCCTTTCAGAAGAAAGGGAGCAACCTACCGGAAAGCCTTCATCCAAACTATTTCTGATATAGACGAGCCAGCTATGAGTTCTTCTTTTACCGATCATGCACTTCCATTTCTACCAAAGGATAGTACAGTTTTATTTGTCGTAACGGATTGCCTGGAAAGTATTGAGTCATGGGAAAAATTCCTTCAAAAGCTACCAAAATTTGCTGGCGATATTCGAGTTTTACAAGTTGTTACTGGTGAAGAGTTAGATCCATCTTATGGTGGAGATGTGCAATTGGAGGATATTGAAACTTCTGAACAAGTAAATGTATCGATATCTTCTGGAGTACTAGAAGCATATCATCAGGAAAGAAAAGAGCACCAACAGCGAATAGAACTACTTTGTCATAGGTTTGGTATTAAATTACTTCAAGTTAATGCAGATGAAGGCATTTCGCATACGATGTTTCATCAGTTACTACGAGCAAATTGGGTGCAATGAGGTGATAAGGTTTGGGTATTAATCAATTAATATATGCTTGGACAGCAATTTTCCCAATCGCTGTACTTCTTTATTATTTTTTCCGAAAAAAGTATGTAAAACAATCTGTTTCTTCTACTTTATTTTGGCAGGAGGCAATGAAGGAAACAAAAGCTTCTCCTTATTTGCAACATCTGCAGCGTAATGCTTTGTTTTATCTACAAATGGTTGCAATGATTTTACTTGTTCTAGCACTACTTCAACCATATTGGAAAACGAAAGCTATTGCTGGAGAACAGATTGTATTTATCGTAGATACTTCTGCAACAATGAAAGTAAATGCGAATAATTCTACTTCTCTTTTTGAACAACATAGAAAGAAAATGCTTGAACTAGTCGAGCAATTATCAGGCAAACCACTTACTTTAATCACAACTGGAAATGAACCAACTGTCCTATTACGTCAAGAAACAAATACAAATCAAATGGTAAATGAAATTAAGAATCAAGAAATAAGCTATGAAGCAGAAAATATGTCAAAATCATTGGATTTTGCCCAATCTTTTTTCCAAAACAAAGCGACCTCTGTATATATTTTTACTGATGAATTAGACAGACAATCACTTCCTTTGCAGCATGAAAATGTAAGCTGGAATGTCGAAGCTTTAACGACAGATATTACGAATGTATCTATTAAACGTTTTGGTGCAACAGAAACTAAAAATGGAATCTCTACGCTAGTTCAATTGGAGAATCAGTCAAATAAGGAGTTCACAACTGAGCTTACAATATCAAATGAAGAGAAGAGATTAATGACTGAAGAAGTTATATTACCACCAAAGGAAACAATTACGTTGTCATTTGAACAGCTTAGTACCTCAAGTTATTTGAAAGCAAGTATAGACATCAAGGATTCTTACCTATTAGATAATGAGACGATCGTTTTTATGCAAGATCAATTGACTAATGTTTTCATAGACAGCTCCATTCATACGCTAGTACGAACTGCCTTCCAATCATTAGATATTAATGTGAGCAGTGTACCCTCAGAACAAGTAGAGTTGTTAAAGGAAAAAGGTATAATTGTTACCAATCAATTTGGAATAGATGATGAAAACGAGAAACCGACTTTGTATATAGGGAGGAATGATGTATCACCAAAAGAAGTAAATGGAATAGTGAAGACAAACGACTCTCCTTTGTTTGCGTTTGCTGATTTATCAGATATATATGTAAGCTCATTATATCCTCCTGTAGACGGTTATACTACTATTGCTACTGTTGGGGACAATCCTTTTATCCAGACCTCTGAAACCGGAGATATTATTATCCTTGCAGATATTCAAATGACGGATTGGCCATTAAGTCCTACGTTCCCCCTTTTCATGTGGAGTGTGAAGGAGTATCTTTCAGTGGGAAGTGATTACATAGGAACATTCACTCCAAACGAGCGAAAGCCTCTATCACTTGGAGCTACAGAGGAGTGGGAAATTTATACGATGGGTGATGAGTATGAATATACCATTGAAAATGGTGGGAAATTCCTTGCACCAAGTGAACCAGGTTTATATGCACTGCGTTCGAACGATATCGTGAAAAACCTTTCTGTTATATTGCCACAAGAAGAAAAAGTGATTGATAAAGGAACTTCATATAAAGTAAACAACCAGCAGACAAATGGGGAGGATGACTACCAAGCTCATTCCTTTGTTCCTTATCTATTAATCTTATTAGTAATATTATTCGTTATAGAGTGGGAGGTGCAAAGACGACGTGGATTTACGAGTTGACCAACCACTGTGGCTATTGCTACTAATTCCTATTGGTATTTATTTTATTTGGACTTGGAAAAAAGATAAAAAGTCATTAAAAAAAGAAGGGAAAATAGTATTTTGTATAAGAATTATAGCAATTCTCTGTCTGATATTAGGTATTACTAATCCGTATTTATTATTACCTATTAAGGAAGAACAGGTTCTATTTTTGATAGATCGTTCTGCTTCCTTACAAGGGACTGATCAGCAAATAACAGAATGGATAGACGAAAGCTTACAATCTAAAAAGTCTTCTCATTTAGTAGGTGTATATACGTTTGCAGAGAACTTTCAAACAGAAATTGCCTTAACCGATGAAGAAATAAATTTACCTGTTTTTAGCCCCATGGCAGAAGCAGGAAATACTGATCTAGCAAAAGCCCTACAGCTTTCAACAGGCATTGTAGAGCCTAACAAGGCAACACGAATTGTTCTCTTTACGGATGGGTTAGAAACGGTTGGTTCTGTCAAAGATGAAATTGTGAAAATTGCTGGAGGAAATGTCACGATAGACGTTGTTCAAAGGGCAAGATTGTCGTCGGAAGATGTCGCAATTACTTCTTTTGAGACACCGCCGGTAGCATTTGAAGGTGAGCAACAACAACTGAATGTCACACTAGAAGCGACAAGTGATTCAGCTGCTGAGTTACTTCTATATCAAAATGATCAGCTAATAACAAGAGAACAAATTAAAATAGAACCAGGAACTAATACGTATACATTTCGAAATGCATCTAAGGGGGAAGGACTACTTAAATATGAAGCTCAAGTAGTTCTTGCAGAAGATGGGCTGATTGAGAATAACAAGCTGACAAGTGTTACAAATGTAGAGAGCTCTCCTCGACTGTTAGTAGTCACTCATGATGGTAATTCTTCTAATATCGCAGCTGTGATTGACCAACAGGCAATTTCAACAGACGTTATTGATGCTAGCGTGTTGCCTTTCGATCTATCGAATTATTTAGCATATGATGCGATTATATTTGATAATGTACCAGGTCACGTCGTTGGTGAACAAAAGATGACAGTAATTGAACAGGCGGTGAAAAATTTTGGTGTCGGTTTTATGATGGTTGGAGGGAAAAATAGCTTTGGTTTAGGAGGCTATTTTAAGAGTCCGATTGAACGTTTATTACCCGTTGAGATGGAGATAAAAGGAAAGCAGCAACTTCCTTCACTTGGGTTAATCATCGTGATGGACCGATCTGGTAGTATGAGTGGAACAAAATTAGAATATGCGAAGGAAGCAGCGGCACGTTCTGTGGAAATGCTTCGAGAAGGAGATACACTTGGTTTTATCGCATTCGATGATCGACCGTGGGAAATTATTGAAGCCGCTCCATTAAATGATCAAGAGTCTGCGGTTGAAAGTATACTATCAGTAGGGCCAGGTGGGGGAACAGAAATTTATACGAGTCTAGCTGCAGCATACGAAAAACTATCTCCTCTCAAACTTCAGCGAAAGCATATTATATTATTGACGGATGGACAATCAGCTACAAGTAATGATTATCAAACGTTAATAGAGAATGGGACAAAGGAGTTAATAACTGTTTCCACCGTTGCTGTTGGCCAAGATGCGGATAGGGCATTATTGGAAAGTTTAGCAGAAATGGGAGGGGGAACGTTTTATGATGTCCAGGATGAATCCACCATTCCAGCGATAATGTCCACCGAGACAGCAATGATTTCGAGGACTTATATTGAAGATAATCCGTTCTACCCAACTATTTATGGGGACGCAGCATGGACGAGCTTATTTTCAGAAGGAGTGCCGCAATTGAATGCTTATATTGCAACTACACCGAAACAAACAGCATCCATTATTGCTGAAAGTGAAAAAGAGGATCCAGTATTAGCTGAATGGATGTATGGACTCGGTCGGACTATAGCATTTACATCGGATTCAACAGGTGAGTGGAGCGGTGACTTTGCAAGATGGAAGAATTGGGGAGACTTTTGGAATACGGCTGTATCAAGGTTGTTACCAGCCTATAGTGAGGTGCCCTTCTCCATCCAAAAATCAGCAGACGAATCATTTACCGTTACAGATCCATCTGGCAAGTCGTCATTTTTGGAGGTAGCTGCTGTCAATGAAAAAGGAGAAGAGCTTTCAGTTACAAGCGAAGCACTTGCGCCTGGTAAAGCAAGAGTAACGGTAGATAGTGATCCCGGACTTGTGTTCTTCCGTATTTCAAATGAACAAGATGCTGTATATCAAGCAGGTATTTCCATTCCTTATAGTGAGGAATACAAAATACAAAAGCCGAGTACAGAAACTCTAGAGATGATTACTAACAGAACGAATGGAAAGCTACTAACGGAACCTTCTGAAGTATTCCGTGAAATGGAACTATCTAGCTCAGAGAAACAATCTATCCAACACTTTCTTTTATTGGTAGCTATCATATTGTTCTTTATTGATATCACGATTAGAAGATTCGGATTCAATCTATTATTTGTTCCGTTCAAAAGATCTAGGAAAAAGTTAGAGCCAGTAAATTCGACTACTACAACGAATGTAGGAAAGTTAGTTAGAGAAAAGAAAAAAAGATAAGTAGCATAAAATTAACCGTTCGAATTAAATGAAGTCATTGAAGTAAATGAAAATTAGATCACCGCGAGGAGTCCTACTTTTATTAAATGGGATCTTCACTTGGTAATGCCTAAAGAAAAAAAGAGGGGGGTAGTCCTGACATCAGTCACGACTACCCCCTTTAAAAACAGTCAGTATATAGCATTCAATAGTCTGCTTTTACTATTAAACTACTGGTTTCTTTCTTTTAATCCACACAAGTGTGATTGCCCAAGAAGCTAATAAAATAACGGATCCTACGATGAATGGGTAATTAATATTAATATCAAAAAACATTCCTGCAAGAGCTGGACCAATCATACTTCCTAAACTCATATAAGCATTATTCATACCTGCAGCAAAACCTTGCTCATTCCCTGCCAATTTAGATATAACAGTATTAACTGCTGGACGAATGAGTGTAGTAGCAGTCGAAAATATCGATGCAACAACTAATACAAGGGCAAAACCATCTACCACGAAGAACAGTAGAAAAGCTATAGCAGCAACTACTAGATTGACTAGGATAACATTTAATTCACCAAAACGTTTAAATAGTTTCTCAACTACTAAGGTTTGTACGATAACACCTATAAATCCACCTACAGTTAAAACAACAGCTATATCTTGAGGAGTGTAATTATACTTATGATCTACATATAATGAAAATGTCGTTTGGAAATTTGCTATACCGAAAGTGAAAACAAATATGATAACTAACATCATAAAGTAAGGAGTTTTCAATGAATTTTTCATTTGTGTTAATATATTTTCACGTTTTTTAGGCTCTGGTGGAGTCTCCGAAATAGCATTTTTAATATCAGGTAGAATAATAACTGAAACAACAGCTGCAATTACAGCTGCAATAGAAGCCATATAAAACGGGAATGTTAAACTGACTTTTGCTAAAAATCCTCCTAGCGCTGGCCCAATCATAAATCCTAAAGACATTGATGCCCCTAAAAAACCCATTCCTTTTCCACGTTCTTCTAAAGTGGTTATATCTGCTACAAATGCCATAGTCGCTGGAACTAAAAAAGCACCTCCAATACCACTTATAAACCGTGCAGAGTATAACATCCATTCGTGAGTAGCTAGTCCAAACCATAATTGAGAGGCAGAGAAAATGATTAGTCCCACAATGATTAGTTTTTTTCGTCCTAATGTATCAGATAGATCACCAGCTAATGGTGAAAATAAAAACTGACCAAAAGCAAAGGAAGCAATAATAAAGCCTAATGCCTGACCAGCGACTCCAAATGTTTCTAGATATTGAGGCATTACTGGTATTACTAATCCTATCCCAGACATTGCTATAAACATATTAAACATTAATATATATAATGCAGAGTTGTTTGTTTTCTTTGTCATAAAATTCCTGCTTTCTGTAAATACTTTCTACACGTCTATCGATTCTACCATATTCCTCAAAGAATAAAAACTTTCGTGTAACGAATTATATGATTTTTGACATAAGAAAAACCGAGTGAGAAGAGGCTGTTCCTCTTTGGGAAGGTATATATGCTGTTGATCCGTTCCGAGTGGACGCTTTCCATTGGCACGTCTTCAGCCGCTTCCCTTGCTCCTGCGCAAGCTCGTCGAAAAAAGATTTTCGAAGCCCCCGAGCGAAGGCATTGGCCAAACTTTGTTTGGATATTGTCTTTGCGACGTGTAATCGCAGGAGCTTAGGTTTTCCGAGCGAAGAGGACAACGCCAAAAGCCCACTGTATGAGTCCACCTGAAAGGGAAATCATTAGGATTATTCAATCACTCTTTCTTTAAAGTCCATCTACATTTTTATATGCGCAATAAAAAGAGCCGTCTTAGCGACGGCTCTCCAATTTAGTTAGTACTCATTTTAAATTCTAAAAATAGCTCGTTATATTTACCGAGCATTTCCAGACCTAAGTTTTTATAAACTTCCAAGTTTTCTCGTGCCTCTTCTGGAGGATAAAATCTTTCATCAGAAGTTACTTCTTCATCCATTAGCTCAACTGCTGCAGAGTTTGGTATCGAATATCCAACATAATCTGCATTTTGTGCAGAAACCTCGGCATCTAACATAAAGTTGATAAACTCATGAGCTCCTTCAACATTGGCTGCTGTTTTAGGAATAACCATATTATCAAACCATAAATTAGATCCCTCTTGAGGAACTGCATAATTTAAATCTTCGTTTTCCCACATCATGTCTGCTGCTTGGCCAGAGAAAGTTATAGCTATTGAAGCTTCTTCGTTTATCATTAAAGGTGTTACTTCATCCCCGATGATTGCTTTTACATTTGGGGTCAATTCCTTTAGTTTCGCTGTAGCTTCCTTTAATTCTTTTTCATCCGTGGAGTTAAGGGAATAACCTAGGCTGTTTAAACCCATTCCAATGATTTCTCGTGCACCATCTACAAGTAAAATTTCTCCTTTTAAGGAAGGATCCCAAAGCGTTTCCCAACTCTCAAAGGTTTGTCCATCTAGTAGAGTAGGATTGAATACTACTCCAACTGTACCCCAAAAATAAGGGATGGAATATTTATTTTTTGGGTCAAATGCTAAATCTAAAAAATATGGATCAATGTTACTTAAGTTCGGAATTTTAGAATGATCAATTTCAAGCAATAAATCATTTTCTTTCATCTTATCAATCGCATACTCGGATGGTACCGCGATATCATATGAAGTTCCACCTTGTTCAATTTTCGTCATCATTGCTTCGTTGGAATCGAAAGTTTCATAAACAACGCGGTAGCCGGATTCCTCCTCAAATTGAGTGATTAAATCGGGATCAATATATTCACCCCAGTTAAAGATTGTCAATGTATCACTACCTGCATTACCCGAGCTTTGATTTAAATATTTGTTAACACCAAACAAAATGATACAAACAGCAACAATAGCTATGGATGCTCTTATTATTTCTTTCATTTTCGAACCCCCATTCCGACAGGGTTTTTCCCACGTTGGCTAACAAAGTAATAGCCAACAACGAGAAGAAGTGTCACGATAAAGACGATTCCAGATAATGCATTAATAGTTAAAGTAATACCGGTTCTAGCCATCGAATAAATTTCGACAGAAAGTGTGCTAAAGCCATTTCCAGTTACAAAGAATGTTACTGCAAAATCGTCTAAAGAATATGTTAAAGCCATAAAAAATCCTGCGAAAATTCCAGGTTTAATAAAAGGAATAATAACACGAGTCAAAATATCACGTTTAGTTGCTCCAAGATCTGCCGCTGCATCTATAAGCGTGCTATTCATCTCTTGTAGCTTAGGTAATACCATCAATACTACTATCGGAATACTAAATGCAATATGTGAGATTAATACAGATGCAAATCCAAGTTTTACTCCAATAGCAGTAAAGAGGATTAGGAAAGATGCCCCAATTACAACATCTGGACTAACGATTAGAACATTATTTAAAGAAAGGATAGATTTCCGCAGTGATTTATTTCTCATAAATACAATACCGATTGAACCGAAAACACCAATAATAGTTGCAATTAACGCCGAAAGTAATGCGACAATTACTGTGTTTAGAAGAATCATAATTAGACGGGTATCTGAAAAAACAGCAGCGTAATGTTCCCAAGTGAATGATTCAAAGCCATTCATGCTACCACCACTATTAAAAGAATAAAAAATCAAATAGAGGATTGGTGTATATAATACGATAAACACAAGGGCTAAGTAAAATTTTGCTGTATTACTTGTTTTTTCCATTTGAATTAGCCCCCTTATCACGTTGACCAGTAATGATCATAATAATTACCATAAATATAATTAAGAAAACTGCGATAGTGGATCCCATTCCCCAGTTTTGTGTAACCAAAAATTGCTGTTCAATAGCTGTACCTAAAGTAATAACTTTATTTCCCGCGATTAAGCGAGTAATCATGAACAATGAGAGGGAAGGGATGAATACAGCTTGAATCCCTGCTTTAACGCCATTAATTGTTAACGGTAGTATAACTTTTGAAAAAGTAGTCCAACTGGATGCTCCTAAATCTCGACTGGCATCTATTAAGGATGGATTTAATTTATCCAGAGAGTTAAAAATAGGTAAAATCATAAATGGAATAAATATATAGACCGCTACAAAGACGAAACTAAAATCTGTGAATAAAATTTGTGTTTCGCCAAATCCAAATACATTTAAAAATGCGTTCACTGGACCATATAAACCAAAAATACCGATAAATGCGTATGTTTTTAATAGTAAATTGATCCAAGAAGGAATAATGATTAACAGTAGCCATAATTGCTTATGTCTCGTTTTTGTGAGCAAATAGGCTGTTGGATAAGCAATAACTAAAGTGAAAAATGTTATTAAGAAAGCATACCAAAACGAACTAAGGGTTAGTTTTAAGTAAACAGATGTAAAAAAGTTTAGGTAATTGTCTAAAGTGAAATTTCCACTTAAATCGAAGAAGGAGTAATAGGCGATTAACGCGATTGGTGCAACAACAAATAATACAATCCATACATAATATGGTATTAAATAAAACGTTTTTGTGGTTTTAGTTTGCATATGCGTCTTCTCCATAAGACTCGAGACGTTTATCAAATTCTTCTTCTGTTTCATTTAAACGCATAACGTGAATAGCCTCCGGATCGAAATCTAAGCCTATAAACTCTCCAACGTCTGCCTTTTTGGTTGAGTGTACAAGCCACTCATTTCCTTCGTCATCGTAAGTAGAAAGTTCATAATGAACTCCTCTGAATAATTGCGTATCTACTTTTACCTTCATTTTCCCTTTTTCAACAGCTGTTATTTCTAAATCCTCTGGACGTATGACGATATCGACTTTTTCATTTGGATTAAGTCCTTGGTCCACACATTCAAACTCATTCCCACCAATTTTTACGCGGAAATCGGCGACCATTGTACCCGAAACAATATTCGACTCTCCGATAAAGTCAGCCACATAACGATTAATCGGCTCATCGTAAATATCCATTGGCGTACCACTTTGCTCAATTTCACCTTCATTTAAAACGAAGATTTCATCAGACATTGCCAATGCTTCTTCCTGGTCATGTGTTACAAATATAAATGTTTTACCAAGTCTTTGCTGAAGTTCACGAAGTTCATATTGCATTTCTGAGCGTAATTTTAAATCCAATGCAGAAAGAGGCTCATCCAATAGAATAATTTCAGGATCATTTACAATTGCCCTTGCAATTGCCACACGTTGTCTTTGTCCACCTGACATTTCCGCTATTTCTCTTTTTTCGTAACCTACTAAGTTAACGAATTTTAGTGCTTCTATAACTTTTTGTTCAATTTCTTTTTTGCCCAGTTTTTTAATTCGAAGACCGAATGCGACATTTTCAAATACATTTAAATGTGGAAACAAAGCATAGTCCTGGAATACTGTATTTACTTGGCGTTCATTAGCAGGCACGTTATTGATGAGTTTTCCATTAAAGTAAATACTGCCACTCGTAGGCTGCATAAATCCAGCAATTAATCGTAAAATAGTTGTTTTTCCACAACCAGACGGACCAAGCAATGTGTAAAACTTCCCACGCTCTAGTTCTAAGTTGATGTTATTTAATACGGTCGTTTCTGCGTCATATGATTTTGTCACATTCTCAAAACGAATAATAGTATTATCAGACATAATATACCTCCATTGTTATATAAATAAGTTCCTTACAAATAAGAATTAGTTACGACGTAGATTACCTTAGCGATTTCCTCATCTGCATTTTGTAGGAGATGATTGTCAGCTGCTTCAAAATAAAGAGATTCACCAGCAGATGCAATATAGGTTTGCTTACCTAAAGTTAGGGTCACCTTACCTTGTAGAACATAGATGAAAGTCTCGGAAAGAGAAGGCTCAAATTGTTTAAATTGTCCACCCGGATCCAGTGAAATTAACACCGGTTCCATTTCATTTTCATTTGATTCTGAAATCAGCCAGTGGAGCTTGTACTTTTTTTCTTCGTCCAAGTAAACGGTCTGTTCTTCTGTTGGGTATACCACTTTCGTGCGTGATTGCTCGTCATCAAAAAAATCTTTTGGCTTGGAGCCAAGAACATTTAAAATCGAAAATAGTGTTTCTATAGAAGGAGAGTTTATATCTCTTTCTAATTGAGAGATAAATCCCTTGCTTAAGTCTGTTCTTTCGCCTAATTCTTCTTGAGTAAGACCTTTTTTTAAGCGTAACCTTTTTATTTTTTTCCCAATTTGCATATTTTTTAGGCTCCTTCGGAAATAAAACAGCATTATTTTCAAACAAAGTTTATTTTAACACAACTTAAAGTTTACTTTAACAATTTATTTGACGAATTTCAAAGTTTTTTTAAGCTAGATAAAGTGAAACTTCTAACAGTGGGGTTTTCTGATGGAAATTAGAACTCAGACAAATAACACCGCATCGTGAGGCGATGCCCGAGTGACACATATCCTGTTGGACTAAGGCACACGGGATGTGAATCACATAGATGAAGCCACATGACGTAGAGTTTTTCGTCTATGTTTTACGTTGAGCTTAGCAGCTGTTTGTTCTTAATTATTATTCTCGATTTTCTCCCCAAAATTGAGTTAACGGTATTTCAGCTTGTAAATCGGGATAAACGCTATTTTTGGTGTACGCATATAATAAATGAATGCTTAAAGAAAGAAGGGATATTTGCAGTGAAGCTACGTACCAAAATACCATCATTTCCGACTGATTCGAGATGGATAAATGGGCATATAAACAATGAAAAGTTAATAGGGGAAAAGCCTGTTGTCGTTTACTTTTGGTCAGTAAGCTGCTCTTTATGTGGAGGAGCATATAATTACATTAAACAGTGGAAAGGAAAATATGGGGAGACTTTTCAACTTGTAGGTATTCATATGCCAAGATCTAAAGAGGACTTACAGGAGAAGCGTATAAAAGAGGCAATAAAAAAAGGACAGATGGAAGATTACATTTATCTTGACCACGAGCTGATTGTAACTAAACAATTTCAAAATCGAATTGTTCCTTCTTTTTATTTGTTTGATAAAAAGGGATTATTACGTCATATACAATCGGGAGAAACAGGTATGATGATGTTAGAAAAAAGATTACTTATGCTGATGAATGAGAACAAATAATGACTAATAGATTTCGTATCTATAAACTGATTGGATGTGGTAAACTTACTGTATTAGATATGTAGGGGGCATTAAAATGCACAAAGAATTTGTTGTAGTCGGTTTAGGGAGATTCGGCGGTAGTATTGTTAGAGAACTTATTGATCAAGGAGCGGATGTTATGGCAATTGATATAGCATCCGAGCGAGTAGATGAGTATGCGACTATCGCTACGCAAGCAGTAGTAGCTGATACAACAGATGAAGCTGTGCTTAAATCACTTGGAATCCGAAACTTCGAGCATGTTATAGTTGCAATTGGTGATGATATTCAATCGAGTATTCTCACTACTTTAATGCTAAAAGAGATTGGTGTTAAAAAAATCACTGCTAAAGCACAAAATGACTATCATGAAAAAGTGCTACGGAAAATCGGTGCAGACCAAGTAGTACATCCTGAGAGAGATATGGGTATTCGTATTGCTAATAATATCTTGTCCAATAATGTGTTGGATTACTTGGAGCTTTCCGATGAACATTCTATTATGGAAATAATCGTGAATGAGAAAATAGCGAGTAAATCGCTTATTGATTTAGATATCCGAGCAAGATATGGTATCAATATTGTGGCAGTCAAACGTGGGAAAAATATCATTGTTTCTCCACAGGCGGATGAAAAACTAATACTTAATGATATTTTAATCATTATTGGAGCAGATGTAGATATTATTCGTTTTGAAAAAAAAGTATTATCATAAAAAACAGTATTCTTAAGAGGTTGTTTGTGACTATGGTCATGAATAGCCTCTTTTCATTGAACAACCAGTATTGACTCTTCTAACCATTTAAATTCTCTGTCGTTCAGCACTATTTTATGCTGCATGGATGGCTAAGTGGAAAGAAATCTAAACTAATAGTAACCATACTTTTACAGTTATCTGGACACATAATTATAATTCCTCGTGAAAGACTAAGTTTACGAGGAGGTGCAACATGCCCAAAAAACAAGTTAACAATAAAGAAGAGGCCCATCTAACCTGGTGGCAGTTATCTCTTATTGGGGTAGGATGTATAATAGGGACAGGATTTTTCTTAGCATCTAGCATAGCGATTCAAATGACTGGCCCCTCCGTAATATTGGCTTTTATTATGGCCGCCTGTGCTACTTATATAGTGTTCGAAGCACTTGCTAAAATGTCTGCAAATGATCCACAAAAAGGATCATTTAGGACATATGCTAAAAAGCTTATGGGCGATGGGCGGGCTTTAGTAGTGGGTGGGTTTACTGGTGTTCTGAAATTTTAATCATTGGCAGTCAATTGACAGCAATTTCTCTTTTGACTAAGCTTTGGTTTCCGAAGGTAGCTTTATGGATATTTGCTTTAATTTACGCAATTTGTGGATTACTTGTACTATTTATTGGAGCAAAAGCGTTTGGGAAATTGGAAAGTGTTTTCGCAGTAATGAAAATTGCTGCTATTTTTATGTTTATCGTCATTGCCATTTTGGCATTAACAGGGGTACTAGACGGCAGTCCAAAGGGAGATGTTCCTAGTAATTTAGAGGTTTTTTTCCCGAAAGGAATTTTAGGCTTTTGGAGTGCACTTTTATTTGCTTTTTATGCCCATGGTGGAATTGAAGTAATGGGAGTTATGGCAATTCATTTGAAAAAGAAAGAAGATGCTCCGAAGTCTGGTAAAGTCATGCTAGGCTTACTTGGTATAATATATATTACATCTCTTACTTTGGCATTATTATTAATGCCTTATACAAAGTTTAAGGAAGACAAGAGTCCATTTGTTACAGCTTTATCTGGTTTTAACCTAGACTTTTTCCCTCATGTGTTTACAGCTGCAATTATCATTGCCGGTTTTTC
The DNA here is from genome assembly GCF_038003165.1 of Psychrobacillus sp. FSL K6-2365. Classification (NCBI taxonomy): domain Bacteria; kingdom Bacillati; phylum Bacillota; class Bacilli; order Caryophanales; family Bacillaceae; genus Psychrobacillus; species Psychrobacillus sp. FSL K6-2365. Next base: position 1,292,580 of record NZ_JBBOOO010000001.1, read on the forward strand.
AACTATGTCTGCATCCCTTTTTTCAGTTACGACTATTCTTACAACCTTATCTGAAGAGGGTGATGCACCTGCAATATTTAGCAAGCAAACGAAAAAAAAATTTAAGATGCCGTTACCAGCAATAGCACTAACTTCAGTAGGTCTAATTCTTTCAATAGTAACTTCTTTATTATTACCAGAAAAAGTCTATCAGTATATAACTACAGCCGCCGCCTTGATGTTGCTTTATAATTGGCTGTTTATCTTATCTATGTACCAAAGGCTAGTTGAAGCAACAAAAGCAGATAAGATAAAAAGAATAATAGGAATTATCCTTGTATCAGCAGCTGTTAGTGGTGCACTCTTCCATACAACTAGTAGACCAGGTTTTTTTATCAGTCTAGGATTTCTATCAGTTATTGCCATCATAGTGTTATTTTTACGCAAGAGATGGAAAGAAGATGAGACTTAAAAAAGTAACTGGTAAGCTTGGATTCCAAAGTATATCCCAAAACCAAGCATTGAAAGAGATGATATGATGGAGATTATGATTAAAAACTTATTAGATAGGAATTTACGTGCCCCACTTGATAGGAAGGCCATAAAAGTATCCCATAATATTATTCCTGCAATAATTGCAAAGCTGTATAAAAAAAGTTGACTTTCCGTAAGTTTTTGAGAAGCTTCTGCTAGAACAGAACCAAATATACCTAACCAAAAAAGGATTGTTAATGGATTTAACAGAGATAGAAGGAATCCAGACGATAATGTTTGTCTTAGTCTAATCTTTTTCTCTTTGCGAAAGTTTAACTTTATTTTATGTAGAGAGAATATACTTTCTATTCCAGTATAAGTTAGTACAAAACAGCCAAAAGACCAAAGCAATATTTTGATATATGGAGAATCAATAAATTGACCAACACCGAAATAGACCAATACCATATACAAAATATCTGCTAATAACGCCCCAAATCCAAAAATCCATGCGTGGAAAAAACCGTTTTTAATACCTGTATTTAATTGTGCAGCATTGACTGGTCCTACTGGAGCTGCTAAGGAAAAACCTAAAAAAACATAAGCAAAGATAGAATTCATAATTGAGTCCCCCAAAGTAATGATATCTTTGTATGATATTCAGGAAGACGGGATTGTACAACTAAGCAAAGTAAAAGAAATCTCTTTATATTTTGTCATAAGAAAAACAGGGCTAAAAACGCCCGGTCCTCTCTGATCAGAAACCGAGCTATGTCGTTGATTGGGTGAAGAGTGGACACTTTCTGTGGACATGGCTTCGACCTCATGTTTTGCACCAACCAAGAGTTCATGTGACATTTTTATATACTTTTCTATCTTAATTAAAGAGAGTAAGCGCTCATTTTTATATTCTTAATAAAATCCCCTCAGAATCCATGGATTCTGAGGGGATTATTTTACACTTCCATAATGATTGGAAGTATCATTGGACGTCGTTTCGTCTTCTCATATAAATACGGACTTAGTACATCCGTAATTTCATTTTTCAATTCGGACCACTCTGTATCTTTACTTTGAATAGTATATCGTAAATGCTTGTTCAACATTTGTTGAGCCTCATTGATCATTGTTCCTGATTCACGCATATAAACGAATCCACGAGAAATAATATCAGGACCGGATACAATTTTTTTCTTTTCCATATCAGCACTTACGACAACAATAACTAATCCTTCTTCTGACAAGACACGGCGATCACGTAGAACAATATTACCTATATCACCAATACCACTTCCATCAATATATATATCACCAGAAGGGATGCGTCCAGCAACATGTGCTTCATTGGCACTTAAGGCTAGTACTTCGCCGTTTTCCATAATGAATGTATTATCCGGATCTACATCACAGTCTACGGCTAACTCAGTATGAATTTTCAACATACGATATTCTCCGTGGATCGGCATAAAGAACTTTGGCTTCATAAGGCGAAGCATAAGTTTATTCTCTTCTTGCGAACCATGACCGGAAGTATGAATATTGTTTAATGATCCGTGGATTACTTCAGCTCCTGCGCGGAATAGCAAGTTAATCGTACGATTGACACTCGCTCTATTTCCTGGGATTGGAGAAGAAGAAAATACTACTGTATCTCCAGGTTGAATCTGAATTTGTCGGTGTGTACCATTGGCAATACGTGATAATGCAGCCATCGGTTCCCCTTGACTACCTGTACAAAGGATCAATACTTCATTCGCCGGTAATCGATTCAATGCACTCGCATCCACAAAAGTTTCTTTTGGAGCAGTAATATAGCCAAGTTCACGACCGATTGTCATAGCATTATCCATGCTTCGACCAAATACAGCAATTTTACGACCATGAAGAACTGCTGCATCTGTTACTTGTTGAAGTCTATGAATATTAGAAGCAAAAGTAGCGAAGATTATACGACCATCTACTTTTCGGAAGATAGAATCCATGCTTTCTCCAACTTTACGTTCAGACATTGTAAAGTTCGGAATTTCGGCATTTGTACTATCCGATAGTAAGCATAAAACACCATCGCGACCAATTTCTGCCATTTTTGTCAAGTTCGCAGGTTCACCTACAGGTGTAAAGTCAAACTTAAAGTCACCAGTATGTACAATATTACCTGGTGGAGTTTTGACAACAATCCCAAAAGCATCAGGAATACTATGTGTTGTACGATAGAAACTTACTGAAGTTTTTCTAAATTTAATAATATCTTCTTCTTGAATAACAATCATTTTTGTTTGACGTAGTAAGCCGTGCTCTTCTAATTTATTTCGTAATAAACCAAGCGCTAGCTTTCCTCCGTAAACTGGTACATTAAGTTGTTTTAAAAGATAAGGAATACCACCAATATGATCTTCATGACCATGTGTAATAAATAAACCTTTAATCTTATCGACATTTTTCACTAAATAAGTGTAATCAGGAATTACATAATCTATGCCTAGTAAGTCATCCTCTGGAAACTTAATACCAGCATCGATTAAAATAATTTCATCTTGAAATTGAACGCCATATGTGTTTTTGCCGATTTCGCCTAGTCCGCCGAGGGCGAAAACCGCAGTTTGGTCATTTTTTACAAATTTCATATATTAAATCTTCTCTACTTTGTAATTCTCGCTTGCTTGTTCGTACTCTAAATGATTACCTTCAAGCAACTGAATTAATTCGATATTGTATTTGCGGTCTATTAAAAGTGCACGAACTTCGCGCTCATTTTCTGCCTCTACATATAAACATTGTGTGTTTTCGCGAACTGGTACTTCTAGTGCATTCTCTTGATAATAAACTTTAAAAATCATTTTATACTCTCCTTTTTCACGTTCAAAATAAATCAATTCTCTTTATATTATCACGACACTTATTTAAAATAAAGAAAAGCCCTCCAATTTAGAGGGCAAAAGTATTTATCCCGCGTTAACGGGCAGTATAACTTCCCCTTTTGCGCTTTGTCCATGGACTGAAGCGTAATTGAGAGATTAACTACCCGTAAACGCCCGAATGATTCAACTAACAATCAGCGGGGATGCCACCCGACAGATTGAAGTTTCATTTTTATGCAATCGTTTTGTTTCTGAGCATTCCACCGAGCCGTCTCAACAATTTCCTTTTCAGGCGTTTCAACATGGCTATTCACTCCTTATAGAGTATTATATACTGTAGGAATAGATGTGTAAAGGATTTAGACGGAAAAGTCAAATAATTTGTATTTGAGAATGGAGAAATTATTATGAAAAACAAAATTTTATTTTTTGATATTGATGGAACTATTTTAGATCACGACAAAAATATTCCAAATGGTGTGGAAGAAGCCCTTCAAAAAGCCAGAGATAACGGACATGAAATTGTTATTTCCACTGGACGTTCCCCTTTTACTGCTAAAACTGTATTAGATCGATTAAAAATAGATTCATTTGTTTGCTATAATGGACAAATTGTTCAGTTTAGAGGAAAGGTGCTACATAAAGGAATTCTTGCAAAGGAAGAGCTGACGCGTTTGACGGACTTTGCAAATGCTAGGAATCAACCATTGGTTTATATGGATAGTGATGAGATGGTTTCTAACTTCAAAGACCATCCCGATGTATTTGATAGTATTTTTACATTGAAGGTAGACTTGCCACGTTATGCAGAAGATTTCTTTTTAACCAATGATATTCATCAGGCACTAATCTTTTGCAGTTTTGAAGAGCAAAAAGAATATGAAGAAGCTTTTCCTAATTTGAAATTCGTCCGGTGGCATCGTGTTTCTTGTGATGTTCTTCCTAAGGGTGTTTCAAAAGCAAAAGGGATGGATCTTTTACTAAAGCATATTGGAAGAGGACCGGAAGATGCAGTTGCATTTGGAGACGGCTTAAATGATATTGAAATGCTTCAATTTGCTGGGACAAGTGTCGCTATGGGGAACTGTGTAGAAGAGTTAAAAGAACACGCCACTTTTGTTACGGATCATGTATCAGAGAGCGGACTAACTAATGCAATGAAAAAATTAAGTTTAATCTAAAGGAGTTTGTTTGATGTCCAAGAAGTTTGTCCTCATATTTGGGGATGCATTTGTCGACTATATTGCAGAAGACCAGAGTAATAGTCGATTTTCAAAGTTTTTAGGTGGAGCTACTGTTAATGTTGCTGCAGGTGTTGCTCGTCTCGGAGCAGCTTCCTCGTTTATAACCGTTACTGGGGAAAATGAAACCTCTGAATTTGTAAGAAATGAATTAATGGCTGAAGGTGTAGATTTATCTTTTTCACAAATTGTTCCGGAAAAAGAGGTAAGTGGAGTTTATGTTCACCTGTTGGAAAATAATGAACGTCATTTCGAACGTTATGTAGATGAGACACCTGATATCCAAGTGGACTTTTCCTCTATTAAAAGCGAGGCAATTGATCAGACATCAGTATTTCATTTCTGTTCAGGAACTCTATTTCATCCAACTGCTCTTATGACCACGAGAAAAATTGTTGAGAGTATGAACAAATCGAATGTTCTTATCTCCTTCGATGCTAATATTAGACCGTTACGTTGGAAGAGTGAAGAGATTTGTAAAGAAACTATTTGTTCTTTTTTTGATTTTGTAAATATATTAAAGTTAACCGAGGAAGAACTATTCTTTTTAACTAATACGACAACAATAGAAGATGGAATCGCACAGTTAAAGCCTTATAATATTGACGCAGTATTGATTACGATCGGTGCTGAAGGAACCTATGCAGTGATTAATGGGGAAGTCGAGCATGTTTCAGTAGAAAAAGTAATTCCCATAGATACAACCGGAGCTGGAGATGCTTTTGTCGCAGGTATTCTCTCTAAGATTTATTTGGAAGGGTACCCATCATCAATAGATGACTGGGTCAAGTATGTTTCGTTTGGCAATAAATTAGGTGGGATCTGTGCAACTAAATCTGGTGCATTATCTGCCATGCCGAGACTGATTGATTTGGAAAAATGAGTTTATCAATGGAAATCGCAAGGTCAGAGTGAAGAATCGCAATATAAAAAATATAAACCGCGACTAGAAACTCCAATTCAATACAAAAACGCCAGTTCTACACTTATAGGACTGGCGTTTTATGTATTGGTTTATTTTCGTTCATATGGAACAGAATCCGGAATAGGAGCGTATGGATTCTCTTTATTTATATGATCATAAAACATGATGCCATTTAAATGATCTAGTTCATGCTGAAAAGCTATAGCTGCTAGTCCTTTTAAACGTTTTTTGAAAGGAGTCCCGTCTGGGTAAAATCCTGTTGCAGTAATGCGCGCATATCTTGGGACATATCCTTCAATTACTTCATCAACAGACAAGCAACCCTCTCCAGCAGAAATATACGTTTTTTCAACAGAATGACTAATTATTTTAGGATTTACTGCCACAAAACTAACCTCTTCATTGTTTTCATCTTCTAAATGAAGAGCAAACATTCTTTTGTTAGCATTTACCTGTGGAGCTGCAATACCAATTCCTGGTCGTATTTTATATTTCTCTACCATTTCATCATCTTGACTGTTAATAACATATTCCAATAGCTCATTTGCTAGAGTTAAATCTTCTTCTGATAATGGGAAAGTTATTTCCTCAGTTTTTTTTCGTAAAGATGGATGACCATCTCTGACAATATTATTCATTAAAATCATTTTAATCGTCCTTTCAATGTTCATATATCTATTATAGCGAAATTTGACCATATACTAAACAAAAACAGCCTTTTTGTCAGTTGAAATTAATAGTTATTACAATTATAGTTGAATGGGTATAGGGGGTTCATTGATGAAAATAAGCAAATATATACTCATCTGCAGCATTATATTACTTCTTGCTGGCTGTAATTTTGGTGATTCGACAGAACAAAAGCTATCAACCATCTTATCAGAAATTTATGATCTGGAAGCCGATTATAGAGATGTACAAGAAGAATTAGCGGATACAGAGTCAAAAGAACAAGCAAACTTTCAACAGATGATGGAACTGACAAAAGATCAAAAAGAAGAACTTACGACAATGGTAGAAGATACTGCAACTCTATTAAAAACTAGATTAGCTTTAGTTGAAAAGGAAGCTGTCTCAATAAAATCAACTTCTGAAAGTATCAAACAAATAAGTTCACTTGTTTCTGAAACGAAAGAAGCTTCCGAAAAAGAAAGTCTAAAAGAAATAGAGACTTCTTTGAATGAGCGTATTAAAGCGTATGAAGAAGTTACGACTAACTATAATGAACTGGCTAATATGCAGCAGGAATTATACAAAATGTTAGTTGATGAATCTGCGGATGTAACTACAATACAAGAACAAGTTAAGGAAGTAAATTTGCATAACGAATTAGTTCAACAATCTGTCCAGAAGTTTAATGATGCAACTATCAGGGTAAATGAGGTTAAAGAAGAAGTGTTAACTTCGTTACAGAAAGATGCAAAATAAAAAAGCAGCTCTACGTAGAGCTGCTTTTTTATATAATTATAGTAATCTGATATAGTACAGACATAATTCGAGAGTGATACAGATTGTTAATATTACAATGTTCCGACAATTAAATTCGTTTATTTCATATGATTGACCCAAGATTTATTCTTGAGTATACTAATAATGAAATATTGTTGTACTACTATATTTAGATGAAAATTTTAATACAGAAGAAAAGGAGAGATGTAATAATGGCTGCAAACAAACAAGCGCAGTTAGACCCTATGAAAACGCTTCATGAAATTGAAGATAAGTTTGAAATGTTTCAAATTTTAAATGAAGACGGGGAAATTGTGAACGAACAAGCAAATCCTAACTTATCAGATGAGGAATTAGTAGAGTTGATGAGCCGTATGGTTTATACACGTATTTTAGATCAGCGTTCTATTTCTTTAAACAGACAAGGACGTTTAGGCTTTTACGCTCCAACGGCAGGTCAAGAAGCTTCTCAACTAGCATCTCAGTATGCGCTTGAAAAAGAGGATTTTATTCTACCAGGTTACCGTGATGTACCTCAAATTGTTTGGCATGGCTTACCATTATGGCAAGCATTTCTATTCTCGCGTGGGCATTTTATGGGGAACCAAATTCCTGAAGGTGTAAATGTTTTCCCACCTCAAATCATTATTGGTGCACAATTTATTCAAGCAGCAGGTGTAGCGCTTGGTATGCAAAAACGTGGTAAAAAAGCGATTACGATTACTTATACTGGTGATGGTGGATCATCGCAAGGTGATTTCTATGAAGGTATTAACTTTGCTGGAGCTTTCCGAGTACCAGCAGTGTTTATCGTACAGAACAATCAATACGCGATTTCTACACCTCGTGAACTACAAACATCGGCAAAAACAATAGCTCAAAAAGGTATTGCTGCTGGTATTCCTAGTGTACTTGTTGATGGTATGGATCCTTTAGCTGTTTATGCGGTAACAAAAGACGCTAGAGAACGTGCAATTAATGGAGAAGGACCAACACTAATTGAAACTATGTGTTACCGTTACGGTCCTCACACGATGGCAGGAGATGATCCGACTCGTTATCGTACTTCAGAAACTGATTCTGAGTGGGAAAAGAAAGATCCATTAGTTCGTTTCCGTAAATACTTAGAAACAAAAGGTATTTGGAGTGAAGAAAAAGAAGCAGAAGTAATTGAAAAAGCTAAAGAAGAAATTAAAGAAGCAGTTAAAAAAGCAGATGCAGCACCTAAACAAAAGGTAACTGATTTGATTAATATTATGTATGAAGAAAATCCATATAACTTAGATGAGCAATTAGCTTACTACACAGAGAAGGAGTCGAAGTAACCGATGGCACAAATGACGATGATTCAAGCAATTACGGACGCACTCCGTACTGAGCTTAAAAATGATGAAAACGTTTTAGTCTTCGGTGAAGACGTAGGCGTTAACGGTGGAGTTTTCCGCGCAACAGAAGGATTACAAAAAGAATTTGGAGAAGATCGTGTGTTTGATACACCTCTTGCAGAATCAGGTATTGGTGGTCTTGCAGTAGGTCTTTCACTACAAGGGTACCGTTCTGTTCCAGAAATCCAATTTTTTGGCTTTGTTTTTGAGGTCATGGATTCTATAGCTGGTCAGCTAGCTCGCATGCGTTTCCGTACTGGAGGAGCTTTTAATGCACCAGTAACTATCCGTTCTCCATTCGGTGGTGGTGTACATACACCGGAAATGCACGCAGATAGCTTAGAACTTCTTATGACTTCGACACCTGGTGTGAAAGTTGTTATTCCTTCCACTCCATACGATGCAAAAGGATTGCTAATCTCAGCAATTCGCGATAATGATCCAGTAATTTATTTGGAGCATATGAAATTATATCGTTCTTTCCGTGGCGAAGTTCCTGAAGAAGAATATACAATTCCTCTTGGGAAAGCTGATGTAAAACGTGAAGGATCAGATTTAACTATTATTGCATATGGTGCGATGGTACATGAAAGCTTAAAAGCTGCAGAAGAACTTGAAAAAGAAGGACATTCTGTAGAAGTAATCGATTTACGTACTGTGCAGCCATTAGATATTGAAACAATTATTGCTTCTGTAGAAAAAACAAGTCGCGCAATGGTTGTTCAAGAAGCGCAAAAGCAAGCTGGTATTGCAGCTAACGTTGTAGCAGAAATTACAGAACGTGCAATTTTAAGCTTAGAAGCACCTGTATTACGTGTAACTGCTCCTGATACTGTTTTCCCGTTCTCTCAAGCAGAAACGGTTTGGTTACCAAGTTCTAAGGATATAGTAGAAACAGCTAAAAAAGTTTTAACATTCTAATACAAAATCTGTTATAGAAAGGGTGAATACATTGTCATTTGAATTTCGATTACCAGATATAGGTGAAGGTATACATGAAGGTGAAATTGTTAAGTGGTTTGTAAAAGCAGGCGATGAGGTACAAGAAGACGATATTTTATGTGAAGTACAAAATGATAAGGCAGTTGTTGAGATTCCTTCTCCTGTAAAAGGGAAAGTTACGGAAGTTTTGGTAAGTGAAGGGACAGTATCTATTGTTGGAGATATACTAGTTAAGCTTGATGCACCTGGTTATGAAGACCTTAAATTTAAAGGCGATCATAGTGATGAGGACAAAGCAGAAGAAAAAACTGAAGCACAAGTTCAAGCAACTGCAGAAGATGGTCAAGTAGTAGACAAAGAAAAAGTAGAGACTCCGAACAAAAAAGAAGCTTCTACAGAAAACACTAACACAGCACCTAAGGAGCAACCAAAAGGCGATACACGTGTAATTGCTATGCCTTCTGTTCGCAAGTTTGCGCGTGAAAAAGATGTTAGCATTTCGGAAGTGACTGGTTCAGGTAAAAATGGTCGTGTCTTAAAAGAAGATATTGAAGCCTACTTATCCGGAGATCAGCCTTCAGCAGTGGAAGAAAAAGCTGAGACATCTACGGATGCAGAAGTTAAACAAACAGCTCAAACTTCAGCTCCAGTTTCATTTGAAGGAGAATTCCCTGAAACTAGAGAAAAGCTTTCACCAATGCGTAAAGCAATAGCAAAAGCAATGGTACATTCCAAACATACTGCTCCACATGTTACATTGATGGATGAAGTAGATGTAACTGAACTTGTTGCACACCGTAAAAAGTTCAAAGAAATTGCAGCTGAAAAAAATATCAAGTTAACATATTTACCATATGTAGTGAAAGCACTTGTAAGTACACTAAGAGAATTCCCAGCGTTAAACACATCTTATGATGACGATACAAACGAGGTTATCCAAAAACATTACTTCAATATTGGTATCGCAGCAGATACTGATAAAGGTTTATTAGTTCCAGTTATCAAAAATGCGGATCGTAAATCTGTTTTTGCAATATCAGATGAAATTAATGCACTTGCTGGAAAAGCACGTGATGGTAAACTTGCTGCAGCTGAAATGAAAGGTGCATCTTGTTCTATTACTAATATTGGATCAGCGGGCGGACAATGGTTTACTCCAGTTATAAATCATCCAGAGGTTGCTATTTTGGGAATTGGTCGAATTTCGGAGAAACCTGTAATAAAAAATAGTGAAATTGTGGCTGCACCTGTGTTAGCATTATCATTGAGCTTTGACCATCGAATGATCGATGGTGCGACTGCACAGCACGCTTTGAATCATATGAAACGTTTGCTTAGCAGTCCAGAACTATTATTAATGGAGGCGTAAAAAATGGTAGTAGGAGATTTCCCAATCGAAACAGATACACTTGTAATAGGTTCAGGCCCTGGGGGATATGTTGCAGCTATTCGCGCAGCACAAACAGGACAAAAAGTTGTAGTTGTGGAAAAAGAACATATCGGAGGAGTTTGCTTAAACGTAGGATGTATTCCTTCTAAAGCGTTAATCTCTGTTGGTCACCGTTTTGAACAAGCAAAACACGCTGATGATATGGGAATTACAGCTACAGATGTAAAAATCGATTTTTCTAAATCACAAGCTTTCAAAGACAGTGTAGTGAAAAAATTAACTAGCGGTGTTTCTGGATTGTTAAAAGGAAACAACGTAGAAGTAGTTATGGGTGAAGCGTATTTCGTTGATGCTAACACTGTTCGCGTAATGGATGAAAAATCGGCGCAAACATATACATTTAAAAATGCAATTATCGCAACAGGGTCACGCCCTGTGGAAATTCCAACTTTTAAATACTCTAAACGTGTATTGAACTCTACTAGTGCATTAAGTCTACCTGAGATTCCAGAGAACTTAGTTGTAATTGGTGGTGGATATATCGGTACTGAACTTGGTTCTGCTTTTGCTAACTTAGGTTCAAAAGTTACAATTGTTGAAGGTGGCGATGATATTCTAGCTGGCTTCGAAAAACAAATGACAACAATTGTTAAAAAAGGATTGAAGAAAAAAGGCGTTGAGATAGCAGTTAAAGCATCTGCTAAAGGTGTAGAAGAGTCGGATAATGGCGTAGTAGTAACTTATGAAGTTGGTGGAGAAGAGAAAAAAGTCGAAGCTGACTATGTTTTAGTTACTGTAGGTCGTCGTCCTAATACGGATGAGATGGGTCTTGAAGAAATTGGTCTTAAATTCGCTGAGCGTGGATTATTAGAAGTAGACAAACAGTGTCGTACAAACATTTCTAATATCTATGCTATTGGTGACATTGTTGCTGGTCCTCAACTTGCTCATAAAGCATCTTACGAAGGGAAAGTAGCTGCAGAAGCAATCGCTGGTCAAACATCTGTTGTGGATTACTTAGCAATTCCTGCTGTTTGCTTTACTGATCCAGAGATGGCTACTGTTGGTCTTAATGAAGCACAAGCAAAAGAGCAAGGGTATGACGTTGCTGCTGGAAAATTCCCATTCGGAGCTAACGGTCGTGCACTAGCATTGAATGCTACTGAAGGTTTCGTTAAACTAGTTTCTCGTAAAGAAGATGGTTTATTACTTGGAGCTCAAATCGTTGGTCAAGGAGCTTCAGATATGATTGCTGAACTTGGTTTAGCTATCGAAGCAGGAATGACTGTAGAAGATATTGCAATGACTATTCATGCTCACCCAACATTAGGTGAAATTGCTATGGAAGCGGCAGAAGTCGTTATGGGTCATCCAATTCATATTCTTTCTAAATAATTTACCATTTAGGTTAAAAATAGACTTGTTCGCTTTTGCGACAAGTCTATTTTTTGGTTCTATAATTTATAACGTTAGTGAAAAAAATCACCTTCACCAGATTATTGGTGAAGGTGATGGAACTGCACTAACTATTTTAAATAGAAAACAAGTGAAGCTCCCCGTAGAATTAAAGTCGTCGAAAACCATCATCTTGGAAGGAACCCACTTGTCAAGTACTAATGATATTAGAATGCTAAATCACTTTAAATTCAAGCCAGTTGAATCTGATTTAAGACAACTACACTTAGAAGTAGCCTAGTCTGCCTTTTTAGGTTATAAGTTTTCACCCGATTTAAAGTACAATTTAGGTTTCTTGGAGTAAAAGATGTCGACTCCTGCGGGAACAGCGCGAGCTGAAGACCCCACAGGAGCGCGGTTTTCGCGACGAGGAGGCTGAATCCGTGCCCGCGGAAAGCGCCATCTGGAACGGAAAGAAACAGGGTATTCGATTCACTATAAAAAAAGACTGATTAGAAAGCCAGTTTCTCTGACATTCTAATCAGCCTTAATATAATTCAATGTTCACCAGCGTTATTTGACAAAGAACCTTTTTTATAAGCGTTTAGCGGGGAGAGAAATGAGTGTAAATTTATTGCAATTAATTGAAACTTACTAAATAGATTTACGTACAAATACTATTAACTAGAGTTAAAGGATGAGTGTAAGTGGATGTTTTCATAGAATTAAAGAATGTAACCAAGAAATTCAAAAACATTTCAGTACTGGAGGGGGTGTCCCTTTCTATTCCTTCCAGGGAGATTACGGCTATTGTTGGAAAAAACGGGTCAGGAAAGAGTACGTTATTGAAAATGATTGGAGGGTTAACGAAGCCAGATAGTGGCCAAATCATTTTTCAAAATGGAGAGCCGGTCCGCATTGGTTACGTACCAGAGGTGACTCCTGTGGTTATTCCATTTACTCCGAGAGAGTATCTGACATACATGGGGAAAATTAGAGGTCTGCCGATAGAGTGGCTGCAAAAACAGATTAACAGCTTGTTGGAAATATTTCATATGGAAGAAAACCAAAACACCCGAATAGAGCATTTTTCTAAGGGGATGAAACAAAAGGTAATTATTATGCAGGCAATGCTCGAAGAAACTGATCTACTGATTATGGATGAGCCGCTTTCTGGTCTCGATTTAAAGGCACAAATAGAATTCGAGAGACTGTTAATCTCATTAAAGGAAAGGGATATTAGTGTTATTTTAACCTGTCATGAGACAAGGTTGCTTGAAAAGGTAGTAGACCGCATCCTAGTCATCCACCAATGCCAAATCACCTATACTAGAAATCAACATATACAAGATGAGCCCATGAACAGGATAGTCTTTGAACTGTCAAACACCGTATCACTCAATCTGTTAAGAGAGAAAGTAACCATCGAGAAAGAGAAAGAAACCAGCTCAGGACATAGGTTGATAGAACTGAGTGTAAGTAAAGAACAAACGAATAAAATTGTAAGAGAATTTCTGGATCGAGGGGCCACAATCCAGCTTTTAGCGCCTTTAGAAGGGGAAAATGATTTTTATGACAGTTTTAAAAAAGGGGTCGAAATACAATAATGAAGGGCTTGTTACACTACCAATTTGCTAATTATATACGAACACACAAATACGTTCCCCCCGTATCAGTTTTTATCATGATTCTCATCATCAATTATACTTTCATACCTAATCCTATATTAGATAGCTATTCATTTACGTCATTAGTGTTGTTTTTTATTATGGGTTGGGTCACAATCACGATTTTGCATGCAGAGGATCAAGGTCTACAACAACTTACTATCTTACATGCAAAAAATAAAAGTGGATATTATCTAGCTCTCGTGATTAATTGTGCATTTGTCGGTCTGATACTAAGCATTGTAGCAGTGGTGTATCCTATCGTTTTTCATGTCTTTAAGCCTGGACTCCTTACCATCCATATTGTCATCGGGTTTTTGGCGCATTTTAGTTTAGCCATTCTTTCGATTGCGCTGTCCTTATTTTTCACGAGGGAACTTGTAAAAAGCAATGTAAATTCTTGGTGGGGTGTTATTAGTATATTGGTTGTTTCCTTGGCTCTTGCAGTGGCGAAAGCAGATATTCTAAAAGTAAAAATACTAACCTGGCTTCTACCACCACTACGTTATTCCCTGGAAATTATGAGTGTGGGAGATAAGATTACCTTTGTCCCTTTATTGGTTTACGCTCAGTTTGCCTGGATCTTTATTTACAGCCTAATTTTGATTACGATTTTTATAGTTGTGGTCTCAAAAAGTAGAAAACTCTAAATGAAAACTATCATTAGAAAAGTATGTAGTTATTTAACCATGGACGACTTACTTTGGTGTCATTCCTAGTTTCGGAGGTAATAGAAATTTTAAGACAATTCTATATAGATTGGTTTTACAATACATGAGATAGTCAGATCTTTTCTTATTGAATTCAAATGAAAATATAAAACGCTCAAAATTTTTACAATTTACATAACAAAACAGAATTGGAAGAAGTATTTTCTTAAATGTATCTTCAAATATTTTTGTAATCAATTTTCCTTTATCATATGATTTAGTTAAGTAAACTAAAGAACTAGGGGATTTATAAGTGGAAAAAGAAAAAGTTTCTACAGAAATGAAAAAAGAAAAATCAAGTTTGTATAAACTTGGAATAGGACTTTTGATCCTCTCACTTTCAATGTGGCTAATTCCGATTATCACGCCATTTACTTCACTTCCAACTAAAGTAAAAGCTGTTACCATAACAATTAGCATAATAATAGCTGAAGTTATGTTTTGGATAGGTGCTTTACTTGTTGGAAAAGAAGTAGCTGCAAAATTTAAAAGCTACTTAAATCCAAAAAAATGGCGGAAAAAAAGTGAGTTACAAAGATGTGAAAAATATAGCAAATTAGATCAATCAAACGATTGAAGACTTATGGATTATACTCGAGAAAAGAGAAAAAGATTATTTTATTTTAAAAATAAATGACCAACAATATGTATTGTTAAATTTAATTATTAGACGGCCATTTACTTCACCTACAGAACTGGCTGAAAAAATGGGCGTTACGAAAAGTGCGGTCAGTCAACAGTTAGCAAAACTTGAAAAGGAAGACTATATAACTAGAAAACAACATGTAGAGGACAAGCGTACATTTTCAATTGAATTGGGCAAAAGGGTTGCTTTATAAAAAAGAAATGGAAGCATTTCATTAATAAGTTTCTGATAAATATCATGAGAGTTTGTCATCTGTAGAATTGACAAATAAGTTATTAATGCTTCAAAAGCTACGAGAAATATTTGAGTATCTGTGATGATTATTAAGAATTTGTTATTGTTTTTTTTACATTTCGTCAAGAGTTTTTAGAAAGTCGGAGTTAGTACTAATATTTCAGTAGTTTATAAGAAAGTGAAGATTGTGAAGTGATGTACTTAAATTTACTTGTGCTTATGGGCGATCTTAGTTCTGGTCGAATAAGGATTAACTATTCTCTCGTTGCGATTTTTGAAGAACTAATTGCAAGATTAGCCTTTAGGCATAGAAATATACCCTACTAACTATCTCTTCTGCCTGTTAAAATAAAGAGGAAGGGACAGGGTGATTATATTGAAACTTACAACTTGGATAATACCAGCAATTATGTTACTTGGACTTTCTGCTTGTGGTATTGCAGATGAAAAGCTTGAAGTAGGAAAGGAAACGGAAGAGACAACCCCAGTATCTCAGGAGCCTGTTGTAGAAGAAATGAATGAGGATGAGGTAGTAGAGGAGGAAGTTGCTATTAAGGAACCCGAATCGCTATACGAATTAAACGAGGCAAACTGGACATTCCAGCCAATTGGAGCTGCGAATCCAAAAGCGGTTTTGCTTACAATTGATGATGCTCCTGAAAAATATGCAGTAGAAATGGCAAAAACTTTGAAAGAGTTAAATGCACCTGCTATCTTTTTCGTAAATGGACATTTTATAGATACAGATGAAGAAAAAGCCAATTTAAAAGCTATTTATGATATGGGTTTTTCAATCGGAAATCACACACAAACCCATGCTAATTTAAAAGAGAGTTCTGAGGACCAACAAAAGGAAGAAATTATAAAAGTAAATGAAACCGTAGAAGCAGTAATTGGTGAAAAGCCTAAGTTCTTCCGTGCACCTTTTGGAGTTAATACAGACTTTAGTAGATCTCTTGTCCTACAAGAAGGTATGCTTTTAATGAATTGGACATATGGATATGATTGGGAAAAACAATATCGTACTGCTGAAAGTTTGACTGATATTATGGTGAACACTGAATATTTAACAGATGGCGCAAATTTATTAATGCATGATCGTGAATGGACTGCAGAGGCTTTGCAGGGTATTGTAGAGGGGCTGCGTGCAAAAGGTTATGATCTGATTGATCCAAAAACAATTAAAGGAATACAATAATTTAAACACCTTTGGATATTCCAAAGGTGTTTTTAAAGAGAGTGTACAATTTTGTATCTTGTATTCTGTTTAATGAAAATCATTAAATCGATAGTCTTCAATAGTACTACAATTAGTTGAACTTACTGTAATAAAAAACATCCTATTATCAACTTAGTATTTCTACAGGACATGGTATAAAGAATATATTTTTTTTACATACCATTTTTTCGGAGGTGATAGCTTTATGGTAGATTCTTTAAAGTGCATATATGGTTAAAATTATTCGGATTGTGCTTCAGGTAATTATTTTGTATCTTTTTTCGCTTATCGGATCTTGGATTGTACAAAGTCTCTCCCTTCAATTTCCTGGAAGTATTATTGGACTGTTCTTACTTTTTAGTTGTTTATATTTTAAAATAATACCGGTTGATCTTATAAAGGATGGAGCAGGTTTTTTATTAACCTTTTTGGCGCTATTTTTTATACCAGCTACTATTGGAATTATGGATTATCCAGAGTTCTTATCTTGGGCTGGTTTAGGAATGGTTGTATCAATTGTCATTAGTACAATAATAACCATCATAATAACCGGAGTTTTTTGTCAGTATGTTGAAGGGAAGTCAATAAAAAAGGAGCAGATTGAATGATTGCAATTATGATGGTAATCGGAACAATTGTGCTTTTTTATGTAATGTCTATCGTTTATAAGAGATTTACATACCCGCTATTGATCCCTATTTTTTCTACAACAGTACTGATTGTGATAATTTTATTAGTAAGTAAAATACCCTATGATACATATATGTCGGGGGGAAAGTGGATAAATGAATTATTAGGACCAGCTGTTGTCAGTATGGCCTATCCCCTATATATTCACCGAGAGAAAATTTACAACTATAAAGTTCCAATACTCCTGAGTGTATTGATTGCTTTGTTTTCAGGTTTAATCAGTATTACTATTTTATCTAAGCTATTGTCATTTGATGAACATGTTCTATTGTCATTATTACCGAAATCGATTACCTCTCCGGTTGCTATTCCAATTAGTGAGGCAATAGGAGGTATCCCAACATTAACAGCTGTTTTCGTTATTTTTGCAGGCTTAGTTGGAGCTATACTTGGCCCCACTATCTTGAGGGTTTTTCGCATCGATAATGCGATAAGTAGAGGGATATCAATGGGAAGTGCCTCTCACGGTATTGGTGTTTCAAAACTAGGGGAGTATGGGGAGGAAACATTAACAATGGGCTCTGTTTCTATGACTTTAAGTGCAATATTAGGGTCATTTGTTTGCCCGTTATTTACTCTATTAATCTAATTTAAAAACATCATCCCAAATAGCTTAATATTTTTGTGCAATATAAAAAAGGAACTCATCAAAATGAGTTCCTCAGATTGTAGACAAAAGGCATTCAGAATGGCCACATTCTGAATGCTTTTTTCAAATTTTATTGATTTTTGGTTATTTAAAGCCTAATTTGATAGGCAAAATACTATCCGAGTATCTTCTTTTATGCCATTTGTGGACTTTGCCAAGTCCAATTGGCAAGTTTCTTTAAATTCATGGCAGTAAAAGTTAGCATCGCCTGCATGGACAATTTTTTAATCCCACGTAGGGTTGTCCATCGCATACCATTCTTTTCTTTCGCATCGGCAAAGACACGTTCAATCGTTTCTTTACGTCTCGCATATATTTGTTTGATTTCGTTCTGATGACGAAGGTGGTCCGCTTCCTCAACATACTCTGCCCAAATATGCCGTTCTATTATCTTTCGTTGGTCTTTACTACTCGTACATTGTGCTAATAAAAGACACTTTGCACACTGAGTTGGATCAGACTTATATTGACGTTTCCCTTCCTTAGTAGTTGTTGCATAAGATAAAGTTTGCCCTAGCGGACAAAGATAGCAATCGTAGTACTCATCATACACGTATTCATTTTTACGCATTAATCCTTCTTTTGTTTTCGGACGTGTATATGGAAGTGCCGATTTAATATCATTTTCAAACAAGAATTTCGTAATCGCAGGTGTTTTATACGCAGCATCCGCAGCAACAGCAAGAGGCTTTTTCACTTTTTTCATTACCTTTTCGACGAGCGGTTGAAGCATATGACTATCATGAACATTACCAGGTGTTACAATCGTTCCGAGAATAAATCCATAGCGATCAGCTGCAGCATGAAATGAGTAAGCAAACTGCTTTGTTCGTTCATCTTTTACGTAGTAACCACTCTCTGAATCTGTTGTACTTTCTTTGATTTCCTTCGTTTCCTCTTTCTCAAATTTCTCTGGAGGAAAAGGTTTTTTTCCGTGGTCGATACGATCTAAATTTAATTCTTCTTGTAACTTTGCCTCATATGCACGAGTCTCTTTATGGACGATTTTCTTTTCGAATTTGCGTTTATTCGCACACGCTTAGACGTGAGTAGAATCAATGAAAACATGATCAGCACTCAACAATCCCTTATCAGCAATTTCCTTGAGAATTTGATAGAAAATCAGTTCAAAGATATCTGAGTCTTGGAAACGGCGAACATAGTTTTTACCGAAAGTTGAAAAGTGTGATACTTCTGTATGGAAACCAAACCCTAAAAACCAACGATATGCCACATTCGTCTCAATTTCCTTTATGGTTTGACGCATTGAAAGAATTCCAAATAAGTACTGAACAAAAGTCATTTTAAATAGAACAACCGGGTCAATACTTGGTCTACCGAAGGTAGAACACAGAGGTTCAACTAATGGATATATGAATGAAAAATCTATGGTAGCTTCAAGCTTTCGTACAAGATGATTCTTGTGGTATAAGTTCATCAATAGTAATCATCTCTATTTGATCGCGTTCAACGTTTTGATTTTTAGTCATCATATCCATTCACCTCAATGTTTATTTAGTAGGTAGTTGATTGTAGTGTAGGCGGCGACTCCTGCGGGAACAGCCCGAGTCTCGAGACCCCGCAGGAGCTTGCGACGAGGAGACTTGAGCCGGGCCCGCGGAAAGCGTCCGCCGAAACGAAAATCAACTAACCCTAATACGAAAAATACTAATTCTATTTTAAAAGAAAAAAGACTGTAGATAAACTCTAAATTTCTCGAGTTTGTCTACAGTCTGAGGAACTCATCAAAATGAGTTCCTATTAAATTTTTAAAATATTGCTTGATGTTCTTTAATGACTTGAATCATCTCAAGTGTATCGTCTTCAGGACCTTGGACAGGTAGCCCTGCTTCAATGTTCATCGTTATATAATCTATATTACCTTGGGTAATTATTTCCCCGGGAATAAAAATTGGAATACCTGGTGGATAAACCATTACGAACTCTGCAGAGATACGACCACTTGCGTGTTTTAGAGGAATAGATTCTGTAGCTGCGTAAAAAGCATCTCTAGGTGACATAGCCAGTCCTGGTATATCTGGCAGAGTAACAGATGGTTCTACGACGACTGCATCAGATTCGTGGGCAGCCACCATTCTTGAAAGAGCGTTAACAAGTAAATTAACTTCTTTTTTTGTATCTCCAAGAGTGATTAAACATAGAATATTATACAAGTCTGAAAGCTCTACTTCTATATTTGCTTTTTCTCTTAACCAGATTTCCGCATCATACCCTGTCATACCTAAGTCTTTAACACTTATTAATAGTTTTGTTGGGTCCATATCATACGTAGCAGATGTTTGTAATATTTCTTCCCCCACACAACGAATATGGGGAATTGCATTAATTCGTTTACGTGTATCTTTTGCAAGTCGGATAGCATCCCCTATTAAATCCTCGCCATGAATAGCTAGTTGTCGCCTTGCAGTATCTAATGATGCAAGTAATGGATAGGACGTAGAAGTTGTTGTTAACATAGACAAAATAGACTGCACACGTTTAGTAGATACTAAGCCCTCTTTTACATTGAGAATAGAACTTTGAGTCATGGATCCACCTAATTTATGAACAGATGTTGCAGCCATATCAGCTCCAGCTTGCATTGCAGAAACGGGAAGTGAATCGTGAAAATGAATATGAACTCCATGTGCCTCGTCTACTACAACAGGAATCCCTTTCTTATGCGAAAGCTCTACGATTCTTTTAAGATCCGCAGCTAAACCAAAATAGGTAGGATTAATAACTAGTAATCCTTTTGCATCTGGATGTGCATCTAATGCTTTTTCTACCGATTCTACTGATATACCATGAGAGATTCCTAATTCTTTATCTACTTCTGGATGGATAAAAACTGGAATCGCACCAGCAAATACAATTGCCGACATTATCGATTTATGAACATTTCGTGGAACAAGAATCTTATCTCCAGGTCCACAAATAGTAAGTATCATAGTCATTATTGCACCACTTGTCCCTTGTACAGAGAAAAATGTTTCATCAGCACCAAATGCTTCTGCTGCCAAATGTTGTGCTTTTTTTATTACACCTTTAGGTGAGTGTAAATCATCCAAAGGAGCAATATTGATCAAATCTATAGAAAGTACATTATCTCCAACGAACTCTCGAAATGCAGGGTCCATCCCTTTCCCTTTTTTATGCCCAGGAATGTGAAACTGGATTGGATGACGATTTCGATGCTTTAGTAATGCATCGAATAATGGAGTTTCTAATTGTGACAACGTTCATACCACCTCTAGTTAGAATTTATAAAACAAAAGAAATTATAGCACTTCAATAGCTGTAATACTATCAAAATCATTGTAATTTGTATCAATAGAGTAATTTCATTAGACTATTAATATAAGGAGGGGGAAGAATGGCTTTTCAAACAAGGGTTACAGAATTATTAAGTACAAAGCTTCCAATCGTTCAAGGAGGACTTGCTTATCTAGCGTATTCTGATTTGTGTGCAGCTGTTTCAAACGCTGGAGGATTAGGACAAGTAACTGCCATGAGTTTAAAAACGCCACAAGAGTTGCGAGAAGAAATACTAAAAGTACGAAAGCTGACTGAAAAACCATTTGGTGTGAATTTTGCAATTGGCCAAACTGGGAGACCTTATGAGCATATGTTGCAAGTAGCTATTGAGGAAGAGGTTCCAGTAATATCGATGACAGGGGGAAATCCAGCTCCTATTTTAGAAAAACTCGCTAATACTTCGATTAAAAAACTAGTCTTAGTTGCTGCTAAACGACAAGCTCAAAAAGCCGAGCAACTTGGTGCGGATGCAGTTATGGTAGTAGGGCATGAAGGTGGAGGGCATCTTGGAAGAGATGATATCGGATCTATCGTATTAATCCCTCAAGTGGTGGATGCTGTGTCGATACCCGTCATCGCTTCTGGTGGTATCGCAGATGGCAGAGGATGGATGGCTGCTCATGCACTTGGAGCCGAAGGTATTGAAATGGGTACTAGATTCATCGCCACAAAAGAATGTGTGCATGCTTCATCTGCTTATAAAAATTCATTAATAAAGAGCGAAGAAATGGACACTGTAATTATTAAAAAATCGCTTGGTGCACCTGCAAGGGCCATAAAAAGTAGTTGGACAGATTCTATTTTAAGTATTGAAAGTGAAAATGTAACATATGATGCTCTTAAGGATTACATTAGTGGAGAAGCGAATAAGCGATTCATTTACGAAGGTGATGAAGAGAAGGGATTCGGTTGGGCTGGCCAGTCGGTAGGATTCATCAAAGATATACCTTCCGTACAAGAATTATTCGATCGTATGGAAATGCAAGCAATGGACATTCGAAATAAGTGGAAATAGAAGGAGGTAGTAATACATGGAATACACATACCCTTTTTCATTGGATTGGTCGACAGAAGAAATCGTGGATGTAGTACAATTTTTTGAATCAATAGAAAAAGCATATGAAAATGGAATCAAACGTGAAGAACTAATGAAAAGATACCGAAGATTTAAAGAAATAGTACCTTCTATTGCGGAAGAAAAAACGTATTTTCGTGAATTTGAAAAAGAAAGTGGTTATGTAAGCTTTCCTATTATTAAAAAGATGAAGGAGCAATCAGACGGCACCATCATCAAGGGTTAAAAAATACCTCCTATACTGAAAAGTATAGGAGGTGCATATTATTTCATGTGGACCATCGTTTTATATATTGGCAATAAATGATCAAATGTTTCTTCTGCAAGTTCCAAGAACTCTTCTTCAGTAAGTTTTACAGCTTCTTCTCTACTAATATGACGGCCAACTAAAAATTCTGCCTTTTTTACATCTTTTAAACGAACCAGTAGTTGTTCAAGGCCATCTTTCTTTTCTTTTTTTAGCAAAGAGGCTTCAGGCTTCATATGATCTCCAGAAACAATAAAATCTGCGGGCAATTTGTTAAATAATCCTTTTTTCTTTAATAACCGTTCAGCAATAGCTACTTTATCGGGTGCCTCATAAATAACAGCTAATATGATGAAAGCGTGGCTACCCCACAGTCCTATTTGGAAGTGTGGTAGAGCTTTATATCCTCTCTTATAAGGTGCAAATGCGACCCAACTATCTTTTGGAGGATTAACCGAACGTCTTGCATGCTTAGCTACATGGGGATAATATTCTTGTCCAAGTATTGTAGAAAAATAATGACTATAATGACCGCCTAACTCCTCGAATTTCGGTCTAATTTTTTCGATTAATCCAGCCATTCTGTTTTCAAGTCCATCTATTTGAAAGACATCAAAATCTTCAACTGTCCAAAATGTTTTGCTCATATGTAAACTCCTTTCAACTTCTATGTTTATTTTATAGGAAATTTGGGTAAAAATCTTGTAAGTAGTATTTTTCAGTAGACATTATTTATATGGTAGCATATTTTATTATAAAGAATCTTCTGAATATTACGATATAAAATAAGAAGGGGTGGTTGTGATGAGACAGGTAGTGCATATTATTCGTAAGGAAGACATGGAAAAAGAGAAAATTCAAACACTAAAAATGGAGTTAGATTATGAGTTAGCGACCTTATTTGACGCAATGACAAATAAAAATGAAAAAGAGATAAGTGCTTCTAAAAATCGATTAGCTGAAATTCACCAGCTTTTGGAGGAACTAAATGCTCTCGATTAATGTTTCCATCATAGGAGTACCTTAAAAAACACCTGCTAATGAAAAGACAGCCGGTGTTTTTTTCTTTATACTAAAAGTATAGGTGTTAAGAAGGGGTGGAACGATTGGATATACACAAGCTTGATACATATGCAAAGTCGTTAATAAAGGAAGCGGCATATAACATTAAAACTTCTCTGACTTCCGAACTCATCATTGAATCGAAGTCAGAGGCAAATGATCTAGTCACTAATATAGATAAAGAGACAGAAAAATTTTTTATAAAGCATATTAAAGCAGATTTTGCAGAGCACCGAATATTTGGAGAAGAAGGATTTGGAGATGACATAAAGGATTTAAGTGGTTTTGTATGGTTACTTGATCCAATAGATGGAACAACAAATTTCATTCATCAAAAACAAAATTTTGCTATATCATTGGGAATATATAAGGATGGAGTAGGAATCCTAGGATATATATATAATGTTATGGAAGATACATTACTTAGTGGGTCCTTAAACGGTGGCGCATATCTGGATGATTTGCGTTTGCCAAGGTTAGGTGCTTCTTCGGTTGAGGAGGCAGTTGTTGGTATAAATGCAAGATGGGTAGTGCCAAATAGATATGTACATCATGAAGGGATGGTGAGCTTACTTAAAACCGTCAGAGGTACTAGGTCACTTGGATCAGCAGCAATCGAAATATCTTATGTAGTGACTGGAAAGTTAGATGCTTATATATCTATGCGATTATCACCTTGGGATATAGCCGGAGGAATGGTCATAGCAAAAGAAGTAGGGGCAATTGCTACTAATTTAGCATTTGAGCATCTAGATTTACTAGATGCTGATAGCTTTATCGTATCCAAACCAGGATTACATGAACAATTATTGACAGATTATATTCAAATAAAACAAAATCCAGCAGATTAAATCCTGCTGGAAAGGAATAGGCATTTAAAGTAAGCCTGCGTCGCGCATTTTTTTCTTTGTTTTGAAACCAAATCCCATAATGACGAACAATAAAATAAGGAATACAAAAATAAGTGGAATATTCCGCAGTGCAATAGCAATTCCGACAAGTGCCATTGATAAAATTGCACCTAAAGAATATAGTACGAAAATCCATTTAATATGACCCAAAATAATTACCTCCAAAATAAATGATAAAAAATAATATTACTTTAGTTTCACTTGTGATATAATAACACAGTTATGGACTCGAAAAAAGAATATGGAGTGGAAATATGACAAATATACGTCAAGATTTAAGAAACATTGCAATTATAGCACACGTTGACCATGGGAAAACGACATTAGTCGACCAATTATTAAAACAGTCAGGTACTTTTCGTACAAATGAACATGTTGATGAAAGAGCCATGGACTCGAATGATATAGAGCGTGAACGCGGTATTACAATTTTAGCAAAAAACACTGCGGTCAATTATAATGGAACGCGTATTAACATCCTTGATACGCCTGGACATGCTGACTTCGGTGGAGAAGTAGAACGTATTTTAAAAATGGTAGATGGCGTTTTACTTGTTGTCGATGCATATGAAGGCTGTATGCCTCAAACACGTTTTGTATTGAAAAAAGCGTTAGAACAAAAATTAACACCAATCGTAGTAGTAAACAAAGTAGATAAAGATTCAGCTCGTCCACTAGAGGTAGTAGATGAAGTTTTAGAATTGTTTATTGAATTAGGTGCAGATGAAGATCAACTAGAATTCCCAGTTGTTTATGCTTCAGGTGTAAACGGGACTGCTTCTTTAAATGATGATCCTTCTAAACAAGAAGAAGATATGAAATGTCTATTCGAAATGATTATCTCAGCGATTCCAGCACCAATTGATAACTCTGATGAGCCATTACAATTCCAAGTAGCACTATTGGACTACAATGACTATGTTGGACGTATTGGTATTGGTCGTGTATTCCGTGGGACAATCGAGGTTGGGCAACAAATTTCATTAATGAAATTAGACGGTTCCGTTAAGAACTATCGTGTTACAAAATTATTCGGTTTCTTCGGTTTAAAACGTGAAGAAATTCAGTCAGCTAAAGCTGGAGATTTGATCGCGGTGTCAGGTATGGAACAAATTAATGTTGGTGAAACAGTATGCCCTACAGATCACCCTGATGCGTTAACTCCGTTACGTATTGATGAGCCAACTTTACAAATGACATTCTTAGTAAATAACTCACCTTTTGCTGGTCGCGAAGGTAAATGGGTTACTTCACGTAAAATTGAAGAGCGCCTACGTTCTCAACTAGAAACAGACGTTTCACTACGTGTTGAAGATACAGAATCTCCAGATGCATGGACTGTTTCTGGTCGTGGAGAGCTTCATTTGTCGATTTTAATCGAAAACATGCGTCGTGAAGGTTACGAGCTACAGGTTTCTAAACCAAAAGTTATTATACGTGAAATTGACGGTAAAAAATGTGAGCCAATCGAAAGAGTACAAATTGATGTGCCAGAAGACGCTGTAGGCTCTATTATTGAATCGATGGGTACACGTAAAGGTGAAATGATTGACATGGTCAACAATGGTAATGGCCAAGTTCGTCTAATTTTTATGGTGCCAGCTCGTGGATTAATTGGATATACAACAGAATTCATGTCCTTAACTAAAGGTTTCGGTATCATTAACCATACGTTTGATAGCTATCAACCAGTAGTTTCCGGTCGTGTTGGAGGACGTCACCAAGGTGTTCTTGTATCAATGGAAACTGGTAAAGCAACAACTTATGGTATGATGCAAGTGGAAGATCGCGGGACATTATTCCTTGAACCAGGTACTGAGATTTATGAAGGTATGATCGTTGGGGAAAATACTCGTGATGCTGATATCACTGTAAATATAACGAAAATGAAACAAAAAACTAACATTCGTTCAGCTAATAAAGACCAAACTAATGTTATTAAAAGACCTCGTATTTTGACACTTGAGGAAGCTATTGAGTATTTAGGTGATGATGAGTATCTAGAAATTACACCTGAGTCTATTCGTCTACGTAAACAAATTCTAGAGAAGAATGAACGTGAACGTGTTACGAAGAAAAAGAAAAATGCAGAACTTGAATAGAAACTGAAAGGGTGAATAACCTTGGAGGAAAAGCAATTCGTATTTGGTAGAATGTCTAGTATAGCGAGATATATTTATGAGGTTATGCCAAATTTCGATATAGCTGGTTATGTGCTATTTGTTTTAATTTTCTTGCTTTCTGTGCTTGTGTACAAGCTTGGATTTGCAAAGAAATTGCGTTTTAGTCAAAATGTTGTAATTTACGTATTCTTGTTATTAGGATGCTTAATGTTGACGTTCCTCGCGTTTTTCCTTCCTGTTGTGGAAGGGTTAATCGTGGCAGCATTGATTTTAATTATTTACAAAATACGCTTACGACTTGAGAAAAAACAAAGCTCGACTACTTAAATGTAGTTGAGCTTTTTCTTTTTTTTTTTAAATGAGCAAAATATGTGAAAGCATTGACCGCTGATTTTCGTTTCAGGCGGACGTTTTCTGCAGGCGAGGCCAAGCTCCCTCGGCGCAGAAGGACACTATAATCGAATTTTCGACACAAAAATTTGAGTTACTTGCCTTTGTTCAAATAAAAGCTTTTGCTGGGTCTCGACTTTTTCGCTAATCCCTCTGGAGTTCCTGGCTTACACTACAATCAATTAAGTAATTAGCTATTATTTATGGGATGAAGGATAATCTAAAGGAACTATCCATTGCAGTCGACCCCGGAGTAGAAAACAACTAAGTATTTCAATTCTACACATTAAGGTTTTGAAGGAAAAAAATTGGATATATTATCCACTTCGCAAGTAAAAGGTATTAGATGGCAAGTAAACATAGACTAAGAGCAAGTAAATAATATATGGCCGCAAGTAAGCCAGTGATTGAAGCAAGTAAACAATCGATGAGAGAAAGTAAAGATAAAATAGGCTCAAATCATTCGTAAATGATAAGAAAATGTTTGTGATAGTGCTCCCGAAATTGTATCTTCGAGAGCTTCATCTATGAATAAGAAAGCATCTTTTCTCTAGTTGTCAAATAAGATTACCGAAAAAAGGATGCTGGTTGATTGTGACTGACATCACAACCAACCAGCATCCCTAAAAATTAATTCGGTAATAATATAACAAAACAGCTACCTAAAGCACTTCCGAAATAATAAAAACAGGTTTTGGCCTGAAAAGACTGAGTGTTTAAAGCCAGCTTTTCGTATAATTAATATTAAAACTCGTTTTCAATTAGTCGTGAACTCTTGTAAAAAATGAACTTTCCGGTTGCAAGACGACGGTTAGTTCTTTCTTCAATACGGTCATGACAATCTGGACACATATACGTGTGAATTGGGCGATTTCTCAGCTTCTTAGCCAGTGGTAAATCATTTGGAAGTTCATCAATTCGATCGCAAATGGCACATTGTACTTTCATCTATACATCTCCTATTCTACACGAAACGCTGTGACAGATTTTATCGGAGTATTAATATTTGATCCATCTTTTTTTAATATATGGACAGGGCCGTCCTCACGAAGTGGTTTCCCCTTATGGCTAAATTTTAATAATAACGTATCTAAATCTTCAAAAGAAAATATATGTTCATCCTCTGTCGTTTCGACCACAACTTTTGTTGCATTTGGCAATGGCTCAGAATTTAGGATAAATGGTTTCATATCAATTCCGAAAGTACTTGTTAGTGCTTTCGTACGGTCAAATTTTTTCTCAGTTTGTAAAGTTGGTGGATTTGTAGATCCTTCAATGATTTCACGGGACCAATGAGCTGATGTGACCTTAGTATACTCTTCTAGTTCATCTTTGTACTCATACTCACCAGAAAAAAACTCATCCAAATCGATTTTACGATCATCGAAAATCCAAACGGTAGGGTCTAACGTAATATTAAATTTAACTGCACCTTTAACTGGTATGATAAGTTCCAACAAAATTGCCTCCTCTAAACTATCTAATCATAATTAGTATACCTTTAAATTGAAAAGTTCTAAAGAATATTTAACTATTTCTATAAGTTAAATGAGAGAACACTTGCAATTTTTCTGTTCAAAAGATACACTTTAGGAGATAAATAATTAGAAATTATAAAAATGGGGGCGTCCTCATGGATACTAATATACAAATTTCGTATCAAGATAAGGCTTTAGAGCTTTTGAAAAAAGATGCAGAAAAGATTGCACAGCTTATAAAAGTGCAGATGGATAACTTAACGATGCCTCAATGCCCTCTTTATGAAGAGGTTTTAGACACACAAATGTTTGGATTATCACGTGAAATAGATTTTGCGGTAAAACTTGGCCTTTTAGAGAAAAGCGAAGGGAAAGAGATTATCGCTTCTCTTGAAAAAGAATTGTCTGTTTTACATGAGATTCATACAGAAAGATAATTATAAAACTCAAACAAACTAACTGTTTGAGTTTTTTTTCTATATAAAGAAATAGAGGTATAATACATGATTTCATATTTAAAACGTTATGCAAGAAATTTCGACTACCCATTATTTTTTGTCTACTTAGCTTTATGCTTATTTGGGTTGGTAATGATTTATAGCGCTAGTATGGGCTGGGCAGTACTCAATTACGGTTGGGATCCTGACCATTTTTTCAATAAGCAAAAATCAAATTTACTGCTTTGTATACCAGTATTTTTTATAACTGCTTTTTTTCCTTATAAGCATTATAAAAATAAAGTAATGATGCAACTAATGCTTCTTGTTATGTTTACTCTTTTATTTTTAGTGCATATTATCGGAGTTGGTGGAGAAAGTGGTTCTCAGAGCTGGATCGACTTAGGTTTTAATATCCAACCCTCCGAAATTGCAAAACTAGTAATAGTTTTATATTTTGCTGGAATATTTGCAAAAAAATCAGAAAATGGTACATTAGATAAATTAAATGAATCCGTGGGACCACCATTAATCGTGTTATTTTTTGTTTTCGTGTCAATTATGATGGAGACAGACGTTGGGAATACAATGATTATTAGTTTCGTAGCTATTTCAGTAATTGCAGCTAGTGGAATTAAATTTAAATCATTTTCCAAAATAATCGGATTAATTGGTATAGTTATCGTAGCGGGTCTATTTGCCATCTATATGATGAAAGATGCATTGTTGACAGATCGTCGTAGAGGAAGATTAGAAGCATTTTTCAATCCCTTTGATTACGAGCAAGGGTTTGGCTATCAAATTGTAAATGGTTATATTGCCATTGGATCAGGTGGTTTAACCGGCTTAGGTTTAGGGAATTCCAATCAGAAATATGGATATTTACCGGAACCACATACTGATTTTATCATGGCTATCATAGCAGAAGAACTTGGACTAATTGGGGTATTAATTGTTTTATGTGGTCTGTTCTTTATTGTATTCAAAGCGATTAGCATTGCCTTATCTACAAAGGATTCTCAAGCTCGTATGATTGCTGCGGGTATTGGTAGTATTATAGGTTTTCAAACTTTTATAAACTTAGGAGGAATGCTTGGAATTATCCCGCTGACCGGGGTACCACTTCCATTTATAAGTTATGGGGGTACTTCTATTATTATTTTATCGGCAGCACTTGGGATATTGATGAACGTATCTATGTTCGTGAAGCATGAAAAAAATAGACAATAAGGGGTGTATGGGATGAAAAAGATTAAAAAGATTGTAGTTGCAAATAGAGGGGAAATTGCAATACGTATTTTTCGAGCATGTACAGAGTTAAATCTTCGAACAGTAGCTATCTACTCAAGAGAGGATAGTGGTTCGTTTCACCGATTTAAATCTGATGAGTCCTATTTAGTCGGGGAAGGTAAAAAACCAATCGATGCATATTTAGACATTGAAGATATAATTCGTATTGCAAAAGAAAGTAAAGCTGATGCAATCCATCCAGGGTATGGCTTTCTTTCGGAAAATGTAGATTTTGCGAAAAGATGTGAAGAGGAAGGGATTATCTTTATCGGACCTACCTCTAGACATTTAGATATGTTTGGAGATAAAGTGAAAGCTCGTGAACAAGCAGTATTAGCAGGTATACCCGTTATTCCAGGAAGTGATGGACCTTTAGATACTGTTGAAGAGGTACGGGCATTCGGTAAAGCTCACGGATATCCTTTAATGATTAAAGCATCTTTAGGTGGCGGCGGTCGTGGAATGCGCGTAGTTCAATCTGAAGATGAGCTTGAAAGTGCATATGAACGTGCTAAATCAGAGGCTAAAGCTGCTTTTGGCTCTGATGAAGTCTATGTTGAACGCTGTATTTTCCAGCCTAAACATATTGAAGTACAAATTCTCGGTGATACTCAGGGTAATTTAATTCATTTATATGAACGCGATTGTTCAATTCAAAGAAGACATCAAAAAGTTGTGGAAATAGCACCTTCAAATTCTTTAAATTCAGAATTGCGCGACAAAATTTGTAAAGCGGCTGTCCAATTAATGACAAATGTTTCTTACATAAATGCTGGAACAGTAGAATTTTTAGTGACGGAAGATGAATTCTTTTTTATAGAAGTAAATCCTCGAATTCAAGTGGAGCATACGATTACAGAAATGATCACCGGTGTGGATATTGTTCATGCACAGATTAAAATAGCGGATGGCACAGCGCTTAATAGTGAGGAAATGGGAATTCCAAGCCAGGAAAACATGCCGTTATTTGGATTTGCTATTCAATCGCGTGTAACAACAGAGGATCCATTAAATAACTTTATGCCAGACACAGGTAAGTTAATGGTTTATCGCTCAGGTGGTGGATTTGGAGTACGCTTAGATGCAGGAAATGGGTTCCAAGGTGCTGTAATATCACCATATTACGACTCATTATTAGTGAAGGTTTCTACTTGGGGAATGTCCTTTAAAGAAGCAGCAGCTAAAATGGACAGAAATTTGCAGGAGTTCCGAATTCGAGGGATTAAAACAAATATTCCTTTTTTGGAAAATGTCGTAAAACACCCAAGCTTTATTTCTGGTCAGTTTAATACAAGTTTCATCGATTCAACTCCTGAATTATTTTTATTCCCAAATCGCAAAGACCGTGGAACTAAATTATTAAATTATATAGGGAATGTTACGATTAATGGTTTCCCAGGTATCGAGAAAAAGTCTAAACCTATTTTTGGTGCTATCAGAACACCAAGTTTTGATCTGAGTACTGCTCCTCCAATCGGCACAAAGCAAATTTTAGATGAACATGGTGCCGATGGTGTGATTAATTGGGTTAAGCAACAACAAGGTGTATTGTTAACGGATACTACTTTCCGTGATGCTCATCAATCACTATTAGCAACACGAGTTCGATCTCACGATATGTTTGGAATAGCAAAGGAATCTGCACAAGGGATGCATGATTTATTCTCCTACGAAATGTGGGGAGGGGCAACTTTTGACGTTGCATATCGTTTCCTAAAAGAAAATCCTTGGGATCGTTTGATAAAAATGAGACAAATGATTCCAAACGTATTATTCCAAATGTTATTCCGTGGAGCAAATGCAGTAGGTTACAAAAATTATCCGGATAATGTGATAAAAGAGTTTATACAAAAGTCTGCAGAAGCTGGTATCGATGTATTCCGTATCTTTGATAGCCTAAACTGGATAAAAGGGATGGAAGTTGCTATAGATGCAACTAGACAATCAGGGAAAATTGCAGAAGCGGCACTATGTTACACTGGAGACATTTTAGATGATTCTAGAGACAAATATACGGTGCAATACTACAAAGACATGGCAAAAGAATTAGAAAACGCAGGGGCACATATTTTAGCGATTAAAGATATGGCTGGACTTTTAAAACCAGAAGCTGCTTATCGTTTAGTAAGTGAGTTAAAAAGCACAGTTGATATCCCTATTCATCTTCATACACATGATACTAGTGGTAACGGAGTATATACGTATGCAAAAGCTATAGAAGCAGGAGTGGACATAGTGGATACGGCATTAGGTGCAATGGCTGGTCTAACTTCACAACCGAGTGCAAGCAGTTTAAGTTATGCGCTAAAAGGCTCTAATAGAGAGGTTATTGGAAATATTGAGGCATTTGAAAAAATCTCTTATTATTGGGAAGATGTTCGCAAATACTATCAAGATTTTGAGAGCGGTATGATGAGTCCTCATACTGAAATCTATGTACATGAGATGCCAGGGGGACAATATAGTAATCTTCAACAACAAGCTAAAGCAGTTGGACTAGGAGAGCGCTGGGAAGAAGTAAAGGAAATGTATTCTCGTGTAAATCTATTATTTGGTGATGTGGTGAAAGTTACCCCATCCTCTAAAGTGGTAGGGGATATGGCTTTATTCATGGTACAAAATAATTTAGATGAAGTTTCTGTCATTACGAGAGGGAAGACAATCGATTTTCCGGATTCTGTTATAGAGTTTTTTGAAGGCTATATCGGACAGCCTTACGGAGGTTTCCCACAAGAATTACAAAAAGTGATTCTAAAGAGTCGCCAACCGATAACAGTTCGTCCAGGTGAATTACTCGAGCCGGTGGACTTTGAAGAAATAAAAGAAATATTATTCCATAAATTAGAACGACCTGTTACGAGTCAAGAGATTCTTGCTTACACTCTATATCCTAAGGTTTTTGAAGAATATAGTGAAATGGATAAAAACTTTGGTGATGTTTCGGTATTAGATACACCAACATTTTTATACGGATTGAGATTAGGGGAAGAAATTGAAGTGGAAATCGAGGTAGGAAAAACTTTAATTATCAAGCTTGTTTCTATAAGCGAGCCAACCCATGATGGAAACCGTATTATTTATTTCGAATTAAACGGTCAACCACGTGAAATCTCTATTCAGGATTTGAATGTAGAAGTGAGCCATCTATCTAAACCAAAGGCAGATTTGACAAAAGAAGGTCATATTGGGGCAACTATGCCAGGTACTGTTCTAAAGGTGGCAATTTCTACAGGCAGCAAAGTGAAAAGAGGTCAACATCTCCTTATTACGGAAGCTATGAAAATGGAAACTACCGTACAAGCCCCGTTTAATGGAGTTGTAAAAGAGATTCATGTTATTGCTGGAGAGGCAATTGCAACTGGTGATTTGCTAATCGTGATGGATAAAGAATAACCAATAAGCAAAGGCTGTTAGACATTCCTGTCTGACAGCCTTTTATTTTAGAATAAGTATATAAAAATATCCGGTGAACACGGGGTTCATGTGACTTTAAAGCAAGTAAAATACTACAGTTTTCCGTTTCAGTTGGATGCTTTCCGCGGGCGCGGCTTCAATCTCTTCGTCACTGCATTCCTCCGGGGCTTTCAGCTAGTGGTGGTCCCACTGGAGTCGCACCTTTCACTACAATCAAAATAATGTGTAGTAATCAATCTAAATTTAGCGCAGCTTTTTGCTAGGGATAATAAGATTAATCAGTTAATGTAAGAAGAAAAGCTATCTGAAATTGCAGTTGAATTAGTGATACTATTACTTGATGATGAATGAAGTAGATTTTCTTTAATACTAGTGAAAATTACGGGGAATAGTAAGTTTTCACCAAATAATGAAGTGAGACAGCGAACGAAATTCTATCTCCGAGAGCTTCCTCTATGAATATGAAAATGTCTTTTCTCTTGTTATCATACCGCACTTACCTGTTTCTAAGAGTTGCAGGAGGGCAACGGATAGCTAATCGCCATAAGATTACCGGAAAAAGGGATATGCTTGGTTGTGACGTCAGTCTCATCCAAGCATATCCCCAAATATTCACTCGATAATCAGAAGCAAGACGTCTGTCTAAAGCCCTTCGGAAACGATAGAAAAAGGTTTTGTTCTTAAAGGACTTGGCGTTTGTTTACCCTGCTTTTCTTTTGTTCTTAGTCATTCATTTTACTTCTTGATAATAGTAGAATCATATAGCATAACAGACCGAATAATAAGGATATAAATAAAGAATGCAATAAAGCTATGTAAAGATTTAGTTTAGTCAACACGACTAACATACCGGTAATTACTTGGCAGGAGACTAGTATTAAAGAGATGACCCATCCCCAGTAAATTGCCCGTTGATCTTTATAATTTCGCATTACGTGAATCGCTATGATTAAAATCCAAATAAATATTAATCCTGCAGCAGCTCGATGCCCCATTTGTACCCACTCATATAAATTAGAAGGAAGTGCAAACTGGTCGTTATTACATAATGGCCAGTCATTACATATAAGACTAGATTCTGTATGTCTCACTAATGCACCGGTGTATACGACAATATAAGAATAAAGTGTAACACCAATTGTATGGAACTTTAATGTTTTGCCGATTCTGATTTTATCTGTATCGAACTTACGGTCAATCTCGAAAACTAATAAGGTTAATAATAAAACTGAAGCGAAGGAGATGAGAGAAATACCAAAATGAAGAGCCAATATAAAATCGCCTTGTCCCCATTTTACCTGTGCTGCTCCAATTAATGCTTGAGCGACTAAGAAAAATACCGCCATTGCTGATAAGAATTTTGTTTCTCGAACATGTCCAAGTGCCTTCCATGACCAAACTGCTAGGGCGACGATTAATATACCAACAGCCCCTGTAACTAGACGGTGTGAAAATTCAATCAATACCTCAGCAGTTATTACATCAGGTATAAGTTGTCCGTTACAACCAGGCCAGTGTCTACCGCAACCCATACCACTATCGGTTTTAGTAACTAATGCTCCTCCTAAAAGAATGAGCAGCATACCAACTGTAGATGCAACAGCTAACAATTTTAAATTTTTATGAATGTGCAATACGTCACCTACTTTATGTATCTTGCTCGTCTTAAAAAGACGGTATCTGCTTTTTGATGATATCGAATCACGGAGGAAAATACAATGTATAACCTTCAAACTAATAGGTAGAGTAATTGCATTTCACAAATTGTTCATAAATTCGTACTCGAACATTCACAAACAATGCACGAAAATGCATTACTATTGATATGTCCTAAGTATATAAATGAGTATCTCAACTATATTTATGCGAAAATTATCATTAACTGTAGAAATTACTTAAGATTTTCGTTATAGTAAAAGGTAGCGGAATATGCTTACAACTTTGAAAGGAGGGACAGCATGTCAAATGGTCATTCAATAACCGCAACTAATGAGACTGAAACTGAAAGAGTAAACACTTCATTTTTTCAAGATTTTTTATCGCTCATTAAAATAGGTATAGTCAATTCTAACTTATTTACAACTTTTACTGGTATGTGGCTAGCATTTCAATTTACCGATCGTAACTTTCTTCGAGAGTTGGATATATTATTTTATACGTTAATAGGGTCCGGAATGATTATCGCGGGTTCTGCAGCAATGAATAATTTTATCGATCGTGATATAGATCCTGTCATGAAGAGCAAAAAAGGAAGACCAACAGTTACTGGAAGGTTTAGTCCATTAGCCGTGCTAATAACTTCTTTTTCACTATTGATTGTAGGTGAAATTTTATTGTTTTTGGCCTCTACTTCAGCGGGAGTGTGGGGACTAGCAGGAATCGTCAGCTATGTTGTGTTATACTCGATGTGGTCTAAACGAAAATATGTGAGTAACACAATAGTTGGTAGTATATCAGGTGCAATACCACCTTTAATCGGGTGGGCAGCTGTTGAACCTAAATTAGGTTTTGGGGCACTTGCTTTATTTTTAATCATGTTTGCATGGCAACCTCCACATTTCTATGCGCTTGCGATGAAGCGTACAGAAGAATATCGAGCTGCCAATATCCCAATGCTACCAGTAGTAAAAGGTTTTAAACGTACAAAAGTGTCAATACTTTTATGGATTCTACTATTATTCCCATTACCATTTTTATTAATGGAATTAGGTATAATATTTGTTGTTTTGGCAACTGCACTAAATCTTGGTTGGTTATACTTCTCCATCAAAGGTTTCCGTGTGAAGGATGATATAAAATGGGCAACAGGTATGTTTATATATTCCTTAAACTATATGACGATATTATTCGTAGCGATAATTATTTTTTCTATTTTTATTTAATCCTTGGAATTCTTTCTTTAGTCAACAAGAATTCATATAAACAGAACCACCACAGTCCAAAGAAACATGAAAACAACTATGAAAGAGGGGTTTGATTTAGCTATGATGAAAGGGCTTAAAAAATGGCGACTTTTTTCACTGTTAGCAGCTCTAACGATTTTCTTATCGGGTTGTGGCGAAGAATACTTATCAACGCTTACACCTGCAGGACAAGTCGGTAGAGATCAATTTAACTTGTTATTACTATCTTCTGCTATTATGGCTTTAGTTATTATTGTAGTAGTAATTATTTATGTGGTTGCTCTAGTGAAATTCCGTCGCAAAAAAGTTGGGGAAGATGTTATTCCTAAACAAGTAGAGGGAAGTCATACGCTTGAGATAGTATGGACAGTTATTCCAATATTACTGTTAATCGTACTTGCTATACCGACTGTTTACTATACTTATAAACATGCGGATGTAGCTGCAATGGATCAAGTCGATGAAGA
The DNA here is from genome assembly GCF_038003165.1 of Psychrobacillus sp. FSL K6-2365. Taxonomy (NCBI): domain Bacteria; kingdom Bacillati; phylum Bacillota; class Bacilli; order Caryophanales; family Bacillaceae; genus Psychrobacillus; species Psychrobacillus sp. FSL K6-2365. The sequence continues at coordinate 1,329,548 of NZ_JBBOOO010000001.1, forward strand.
AGGAAACAAAACAAATGTAACTGTAAATGTTAAAGCAAGTCTTTATTGGTGGGAATTTGAGTATCCGGATTTAGGAATTGTTACAGCTCAAGAGTTAGTAGTTCCTACGGATCAAAAAGTTTATTTCAATTTAAAAGCTGCTGATGTGAAACACTCCTTCTGGATTCCTACAGCTGGCGGTAAAATGGATACAAACGTAGAAAATGTTAACCAATTCTATTTAGAATTTGATGATGCATCTGCTAGTCTAGAACAAGGTGTGTTCTACGGTAAATGTGCGGAACTATGTGGACCGTCACATGCCCTTATGGATTTCAAAGTGAAAACTTTAGAACCAGAAGATTTTAATGCTTGGGTTGAAACAATGAAAACTAACGAGCATGTTGCAGAAGGTGAACTTGCTTCTCAAGGTGAAGAAATTTTCAATACTAGCTGTATTGCTTGTCACGCAACTTCAGGTGCTGGTACTACCGGCGGAATGGGTCCAAACTTAGCAACTTTTGGTGATCGTAATCGTGTTGCTGGATTTATGTCCCATGATGAAGAAAGCTTAAAAGAATGGATTAATGATCCTCAATTATACAAACCAGGTAACTTAATGCCTCAGCCAGAAACTATTAACGACGGCGAAAAATTTAGTGAAGACCAATTAGATGCTCTTGCAGCATATCTAATGGGACTATCTGTAGAAAAATAAGTTCCGCAGATAATTTATGAGGGAGGTTAAAGTTGTGAGTTCTATCGCAAAGAAAAAGGGCTTTGGCGCAACTTTATGGGACTATTTAACAACGGTAGACCATAAAAAAATCGCAATCCTTTACCTTGCTGCCGGCGGTTTGTTCTTCGTAATCGGTGGTATCGAGGCAATGCTTATTCGTATTCAATTAGCACAACCAGATAATGATTTTGTAAGTGCTGGTCTTTTTAACGAAATTATTACAATGCATGGTACAACCATGATATTCCTTGCAGCCATGCCTATATTATTTGGATTTATGAACGCAGTCATGCCTCTTCAAATTGGCGCACGTGACGTAGCGTTTCCATTTCTAAATGCGCTTGGTTTTTGGTTATTCTTGTTTGGTGGTATTTTCCTTAACCTATCTTGGTTTATGGGTGGAGCACCTGACGCAGGATGGACTTCTTATGCATCATTATCATTAGCATCACCTGGTCATGGTATTGACTTTTATGCACTTGGGCTACAAATATCCGGTGCTGGTACTTATATAGGGGGTATTAACTTCCTAGTAACAATTATTAATATGCGCGCTCCAGGTATGACGTACATGCGTATGCCATTGTTTACTTGGACTACATTTGTAGCTAGTGCATTAATATTATTTGCATTCCCACCACTTACTATTGGATTATTCTTCTTAATCTTTGACCGTATGTTTGGTGGTAACTTCTTTGATCATACAATGGGTGGTAATACAATTATCTGGGAGCATTTATTCTGGATTTTCGGGCATCCTGAAGTGTATATCTTAATACTACCTGCCTTTGGTATATTCTCAGAAATATTCGCTTTGTTCTCGCGTAAACGTTTATTTGGCTACTCATCTATGGTCTTTGCAACCGTATTAATCGGTTTCCTAGGATTCATGGTTTGGGCTCACCATATGTTTACAGTTGGTTTAGGACCAACAGCTAATGCGATTTTCGCAGTTGCTACTATGGCAATCGCTGTTCCAACAGGTATGAAAATCTTTAACTGGCTGCTTACAATATGGGGTGGTAGCATTAAAGTCACAACTCCAATGCTATATGCATTAGGTTTCATCCCTTCATTCGTAGCAGGTGGGGTAACTGGTATTATGCAAGCAGCAGCACCGCTTGATTACCAATTACATGATTCATACTTTATCGTTGCCCATTTCCATTATGTAATCGTTGGAGGGGTAGTGCTAGCAATTCTAGCAGCGGTACATTTATATTGGCCGTTAATGTTCAATCAAATGTTAAATGAAACGTTAGGTAAATGGACATTCTGGTTCTTCTTTATTGGTTTCCATTGTACGTTCTTTATACAGCATTTCTTAGGACTTATGGGTATGCCTCGTCGCGTATTTACTTTCGGAGCAAACCAAGGTTGGGATACTTTCAACTTAATCAGTTCTGCAGGTGCTGCACTCATGGCAATTGGTGTAATTATACTAGTAATTAACATCATAATTACAGTTGTTAAAAACGTTCCTGTTGGTAATGACCCTTGGGAAGACGGACGTACTTTGGAGTGGGCTATTCCACAACCAGTTCCGTTTTATAACTTTAAACAAACTCCTCTTGTTCGTGGATTAGACACTTTCTGGATTGAAAAACAAGAAGGTAACAAAGAAGGTATGACATATGCAGAACCAGTTTCTGATATCCATATGCCTAACAATTCTTTCATTCCTTTTGTTATGACGATTGGTTTGTTCATCGCAGCTTTTGGAGCACTATACAATGGTGAAAAAGATTGGGCAATTCCAGTATTAGTACTAGGTTTAGCAATTACACTTGGTTCTATGGCTGTTCGTTCGATTAAAGACGATCATGGTTTTCATATTCACAAAGAAGATTTAATGAATGATGAAGGGGGTAAATAATTATGGACTTTAATAAAAAGTACACCCCACAAACTTGGCCAGATCATCCTGAGCAAGTTACTTTAGAAGGTAAGAATAAATTTTTAGGTTTTTGGTTATTCCTAGGTGGAGAGACTGTACTATTTGCAAGTTTGTTTGCTACTTATTTAGCGTTAAAAAACAAAGGTCCAAGTGGTATGACTTTCTCTACTGAGACACTTTTTGAATTACCGTTAGTATTTGTTATGACGATGTTACTATTAACTTCTTCATTAACAAGTGTGTACGCAATGTATCACATGAAAAATCACAATTTTAGAGGTATGCAAACTTGGTTAGCTATAACAGTTCTTTTAGGATTAGCTTTCTTATGTTTAGAGATTTATGAGTTTAACCACTATGTACATTTAGGTTTTACTTATGGTCAAAGTGCTTTTTCATCTTCATTCTTTACACTTGTAGGTACTCATGGATTGCACGTAGTAATTGGGTTGGGATGGATTATTCTATTAATGTTACGTAATGCAAAACGTGGATTTAGTTTGTATAATGCACCAAAATATTATACTGCTTCTCTATACTGGCATTTTATTGATGTAGTGTGGGTATTCATCTTTACAGTAGTATACTTGATGGGAGTTGTTGGTTAATATGTCACACGACGCTCAAGTTTATGTGAGATCACAAACAGAATTTGAATATATTAAGCAAAAACGTAAAAAAGATATGCGTAACCAAGTTACAACTTTTGCGATTATGATATTCTTAACATTAATTGCTTTTACTACTGTAGCTGCTGGTTTTTCCGTATATTTAATAGTTCCAGTTATTTTATTGCTTGCTGCAATTCAAGTAGTATTACAATTGTACTACTTCATGCATATGAGTGAAAAAAATCATCAGGTAGCTGCATTTTTCTTGTACAGTGCTTGTTTGATAGCTTTCACTTTCATCTTAACTTTCCTTACAATTATTTGGTGGGGTTAAACAATTTAAAGCCGAGACAAAGTTAAATACTTTGTCTCGGCTTTTTTTTAGAATAAGGAAGTTTATAATCTTTTGACATACAACCTAGATTTGAAAAACTGGGAGGAAGAAATTATTAGTAATTGAGTTGTTTGCTAATTTTTTAAAGGTGAAGGATGTATCTTTAAATTCTAAATGTCATAGTTCGTTCATTGAAGTTATTGGGCTCGACCTATATAATAAAGGAAGTTACCTAAAAAGGAGCGATGATTTCTATGCCTTTAAGTATATTTGGATTCCAAGCAATGTGGAGCCCAGTGATGATTGGAGTAATAGTATTTCTAACTATTTTATATTTTTTAATAACAGTCAAATGGAGAAATGACTTTAAAGTATCCGAGCCGTTGAAAATGAAAGAGGCTGTTTACTTTTTAGTAGGTATTGTACTTTTATATATTGTAAAGGGTTCTCCAGTGGATTTAATGGCACATATTATGTTCTCATTTCATATGGTCCAGATGGCACTTTTACTATTATTAATTCCGCCGCTTTTAATGAAAGGGATACCATGGTGGGTATGGAAAGTTGTCATAGAATTACCTGTGGTACGTAAGGTTTTTCCAGTTTTAACAAAGCCATTACTTTCACTAATTGTCTTCTCAGGGTTGTTCTCGTTTTACCATATTCCTTTGTTTTTCGATTATATCAAATTGGATGAAGGATTACATGGAACGTACACGTTTATTCTATTCCTGTCAGCACTTTTCATGTGGTGGTCAATCATAGAGATAAAAGGAATTACTGGACGTTTACACGGCTTGAAAAAGATAGGATTCATTATAGGAAGTGCAGTTTTAATAACACCAGCATGTGCGCTGATTATATTCACTGGAACACCATTGTACGATACGTACACAAATTCGGATTCATGGTTGAAAGCGATGGAGCTATGTGTTCCAGCAAGTACATTAGCGGGACTATCATTAAGTGGACCTGAATTATTTTCCAATATGACACCTATCGCAGATCAGCAATTGGGTGGTATTCTGATGAAAATTGTTCAAGAGATTATATATGCAGTATTCTTAATGTCCATTTTCTTCAAATGGTATAAAAATGAGCAGGACAACGCAGAAGAAATTACGCAAAAAGCTCTAGATGATTTAAAAGTACAGGCTAGACTATAGTCAATATAGTGATTTGAGGAGAATGATTGATGAATTTACCAGTTCTACCAACAATAAGTACATTTTTTATCGTGTTAAGTGCTATCTTAGTAGCAATTGGTTGGGCATTCATAAAACAAAAGAAAATTGAAGCCCACAAAAAAACGATGACTGCAGCCGCAATTTCAGCTTTAATATTTTTCATCATCTATGCATCACGAACTATTTTCATTGGTAATACAGCTTTTGGTGGACCAGCCGATATTAAAATTTACTATACAATCTTTTTAATATTTCATATTACATTAGCAACGACAGGTGCATTTTTTGGTTTGGTAACTCTATATCTAGGATATAAAAATAATATCCAAAAGCATCGTAAAATAGGACCAATCACAAGTGTGATATGGTTTTTAGTTGCAATAACAGGAGTTGCTGTCTACTTATTGCTATATGTATTTTATACAGGTGGAGAAACTACATCGGTTATCAAAGCAATAATAGGTGGATAAAAAGAAAAGCCAATACTCTATTGGAATCATTCCAAAAGAGTATAGGCTTTTTATAATCGTTTAAATTTTAAAATTTAGTTTAAGCATTCCAGATTCTTTAGCAGTAATAAAAATAATAACTACAAGAGGGCCTATCATAAACCCAATGAAACCAAATAGCTTTGCTCCTATAAACATGGCTATTAAAATTGCAAGGGGGGATATTCCCATCTGAGAACCCATTAACTTAGGTTCTATAGCTCTGCGTATCACTAGAAGCACAACTGCCAATATAGTTAACTTAGTTCCCAATACCATGTCACCTGTTAGATAATGATAAATAGCCCAAGGTGCTAATACAGCAATGGAACCCAATATCGGGATAATATCGATTATCCAAATAACAATAGCCATTATTAAAGCATATTTTGGCGTGATAATAAGTAATAGGCCAATGAATGATACCCCCAAAATAATAAAACTAGCTATAATTTGGGCTTTCATAAAACCAATAGCTACTTTCTTTATGTTAGAAAACATAAAACGTACTTTACCAGCTGTGTTATCTGATAAATAATGAAAAAATTTAAGCTGTAAATTCTGTAAATCTAACATAAATAAAAAAAGGGCAATAATAAACACTATAAAACTAACTAAAAAGTTCGGTATATTCGTTAAAAGTGTAGAAATATTATTGTAACTAAGTATATCTAGTAGGGCATCTCTCATACTTTCTAATGTAGCATCAAATTTACTTTGAATCGATACGACAACTTCTGTAGGGAGACCTTCTGTGTATTTAAATATGTTGTTTTGCATGTTAATCCATAATCCGGTCCAGTTATTAATATATGTAGGAATGGTCTGAGAGATGTGAATAAGCTGGCTAATTAGTTTGGTAATTACCAAGTATAATAGTCCGGAAATGACGATAATAAAAAGAACAAAGTTAGTTATGACAGCAGGTTTACGCTTCCATTTAAATGTTTTTTGAGTGAACTTTACGACAGGTTCCATAATGATAGCTGTAAGTAAAGCGAGTATAATTGGAATGGAAACAGGAAGGATAAATATTGTTAATAATAAGAGTATAAAGACAAGAACAATATATTTTATATATTCTTTTTTAAAAAAATTTAAGACCATTATACGCTCCTTTCTTGTCGTTTATTAACAGTATAGACAAGTTCCTAATTTTTGAACAGAAAAAACGCAAGAGAATTAAACTCTTGCGTTTTAGGATTTCCTATTAAGCATGAATTTCAAAAGCAGCTAACTCTGCTCTTACAGCAGCTAATGTTTGATCACAAGATTTTAGGAGATGCTTTGGGAAAACTTCATTTTCGCCATATTCAACACCATGTGGATAATAATGTTTTCCTATAACCGGTTTTAAAAGTGTAATATTTGCATCGTGTGCCCCTACATCACCATCTTTTGTGAAACCAAATACTCGAAGATAAAATGTACCTTCTTTTATAACATACTTTTTATCATAAGTAACACGTTCGTAATCCCATTGACCTGCACGAACTAAACCTTGCTTTTTCATAAGGTCATCTAATATATTTAGATCAATGACAGTGTTTTCTATACCAGTGTTTTCGAAATACATTGAATTGTCCTCCTTCACGTTCATATTCCAAATAGAATCTGTTCCTATTAATATTAATTCAAATTTGATAATGTTGCAATGGTAACATTGTGTCTTTCTAGTTAACCTTGGTATACTAGGAGAAATGGTGGAAGAGTTAGGAGAAGAAGTTATGATGAATAATCTAATACGTATTGTTATTGCTATAGCTATAGTACTAGTGATATTTATATATTTTGATAATCCTGTACATGAAAATGAGCTCATTACTGGCTCAAATAATACAGGGCAGGTAATTCCAAACTCTTCAACAGAAATGGTGGAAGTTGAGACCGCATTTACACGTCCCAAGGAAGGAGTTTCAACATTAGTAGGAGGTTCGACCCAAGCGGTTATTGAGTTATTAGGGAAACCTACTCGGACCGAACCATCAGCATTTGGATATGAGTGGTGGGTATACAATCAGTCTCTTAAAACTTATTTGTTAATTGGAGTAGAAGGAGATAAAGTAACCCAAGCCTTTGCTGCTGGAGATAACATAGAGGTCGCACCTTATAAAATTGGGCAAGACGTAGATGAAATTTATCGTTTTACGTTAGTGCAATCTGAAATTTCATTTTCTATAGATTCAAATACTTATACTTTTTCTCTTACGGAAGATGACATAGACAATAGAATATTAGTTCAGTTTGATAATTTATTTGCTATGCTATATATAGATTCGGAAAGTCGGCAGCTAGAAGCAGTTAGGTTTACAGACCCCAAAACTATTTTGCTGCATAAGCCTTATGATATTTTATATAACGGAATTATGGTAGAAACAAAAACTCCTGATTCCCTCTTTCAAGCTGCGATAGACCGCGCAAATGAGCGTCAGGTATTTGAACTTACAAATGTATATCGTTATCGTAATAACCTTCGATTACTAGTGTCTGATAATGAATTGCAAAATATTGCGATGGATAATAGTGAGGAAATGGCGAAAAATAATATTGTTGTCAATGAAAAGTTTGAAGTATCCAAGTTTAGTGATCAATTAAAAGAGTCATCAATTGAATTTTCTAGTGCCGCTGGAAATACAGCCGCTTTTTATTTTGATGCAGGAGAAGCCGTAAATGGTTGGATGAATTCTAATGATCATCGCGAGATCTTATTAGGTCAGGATTATACACATACTGGTATTGGGGTTTACGGTAGCTACTATACGCAAAACTTTATTGAACGAACTGCTGTAAATAATTCCAAGGATATTCTTCAATAATTAGTTAGAGACAAACGTTCCCTCGCTTTCCTGATACAAAGAGCGAATGTGCAAAGGGACTTGATGAAGAGCAGCAAATGTAGCTGCTCTTTTTTGTATGACTTCGACAGGTTCATCTATCTTCTCCTGAAGTTCCTCATAGGTCATAAAAGGTATCAGCTCCACATTTTTGCTTGTAGAAGGATCTGACGTCATGATACCAGGGACATCCTTGTAAAATTCAACTACGTCAGCACTTAAATAATATCCATAAACGACGGCGGTTAGATCACTCCCACCTCTTCCTAATGTAGTAAAATTGTGTGTACTTTCTGAGACACCTTGAAAACCTGGGACGATGACGCATTGGAAATTTTCAAATGCTTGATGTACAGAGCTCATGTCTACTTTCTTAATAAGGGCATTTCCATACGTTTCGTTCGTTATGATGCCGGCATTTTTGCCATATAGAAGGGTAGAAGATACTCCTTCAGTTTTTAGTTCTGTTGATAATACAGAACTTGAGATCAACTCACCACATGCAGAGAGCAAATCTGTTTCAATGCTATTGTCGTTGATAGGAAGCAAATCTAAAAGAGTATCAGTTGCATAGGGTTTCCCCCTTCTTCCCATTGCCGAAACAACGACAAGCACGTTTTGATGGGTATTGATAGCTTGCTGGATTCGTTGTATTACTAATTGTCTGTTCTGATGATTTTGCATGGCAATACCGCCAAATTTTTGAACAATCATAATCTCAACCACTCTATTCGTGACATTTCAAACACTCCGTTCATACGATACAGGGAATTCATTTTACTGTATGCGATTTTACAAGAATGGTGTAGGGAGTGTGTTACTATTTATCCGTTAAATGAACTTTTAAAAGGATTAACATATAGTGTAATTGGTGACTTTTCAATATGTCGGATGAGCAAGATTGTTAATTTCTCAAAGCAGATTAAAGAAGGCGATATATTTATTTGTGAACGAAATAGTCGTCGTATTATAGATGAAGCGATTCATCTGGGCGCAGTTGCAGTAATATCAGAAGTTTTTCTAGCAGACTGCTGCGTTCCTCAGATTATTATTCCTTCTGATATGGAACGATTTAAGCAGAGAATTTGCGAAAAAACCTATGAACTGTATGGGAAAAAAGTGAAGACAGTAGCGATTACAGGAACAAATGGTAAAACGACAGTCGCTTTTTTCATAGGTCAATTACTTATGCAACAAAGGAAATCGGTTTGTGTAATCGGGACATTAGGTGTGTTTATCAACGGAAAGCAGTTGAAACAAAATTTCCGCAATAATACAACACTACCATTCTATGATTTTATACAAATTGTACATTATTGCTATGAGCATTCTGTCGAATTCATCATTTTAGAAGCATCTTCGCAAGGATTATTGGACAATCGCTTAGGGAGGTATCCGATAGACGTAGGAGTATTTTTGAATATTGGAAAAGATCATCTTGAATTCCATGGGGGAATGGTTCCGTATAAAAAGTCAAAAGAATTACTCGTACCACTATGTACCACATTAGTAGTAAATGCAGATGATGACTGGTGTAGAACAGTTGCTCAAAATTCTTTTTTACCTATAATAAGCTTCGGTGTCGATGCTCGTAATACTGTTACTTTTCAACAAAAAAACGACAATGAAGATGAAATAACGTATCAATTTTATGTGAAAAATGAAGAAATAGAAGTGAAAATGAAGAACAGTGGATTTTATAATGGGATGAATCTCGCCGCTGCACTTGCTTCTTTATGGGCTTTGAAGGTTCCACTTTATAATGTAAAACCTCTTATGCTTCCAAACGGAAGATTTCAGCATGTAGATAATAATAAAGGGATTAAAGTGCTAATCGACTACGCGCATACACCAGATGCTTTGGAAGCTTGCCTTTCAACTATTAATGCTTTTGCTAAAAATAATATATACGTTGTATTTGGATGTGGAGGAAATAGAGATAAGAAAAAACGAAACGAGATGGGAAAAGTAGCAACAACTTTTGCAACACAATCAATAATAACCTCCGATAATCCACGAGATGAAAACCCAACAGATATTATAAAAGAAATTGTAAGGGGATTGGATAAAAAGAAATATCATATAGAACCTGACCGAAAGCAGGCCATTATTTATGCACTACAAATAGCAAAAGAAGGAGATGTTGTATTAATAGCAGGAAAGGGACATGAACAAGAGCAAATTTTACATGACCTCGTAGTCCCTTTTTCTGATCGTGATGTAGTTTGTTCTTATTTTGAAGAAGTAGGAGGATTAATTACAAAAAATGATCCTGTAGCATAAGCAATTTTTCTTCCGTCAGGCTGTGTTACGGTGCATTCCATCACTATTGTTTGACGACCTTTATGTAAGTATTTAGCGGTTGCTATTAAGGTTTTTTCCGTTGAAGATTTAACATAGTGAATTGTCATATTCGTTGTTACTGCACCTTTTCCTTCTGGGTGTAAATCCTTATTAATTAAAAATCCCATTGCATTATCAGAAAGTGTAGCGATAATACCGCCATGAGGCATATTAAAACTATTATGTGTGATTGGAGTTATTGGCATTGTGACAATACATTGATCTTGCTCATACTGAGTATCCATTTGAAATACGGCATTTAAGTATGTAGGGGCCTGGTTTTGCTGCTTTTGTTGAATCGCATTTAGAAAATCATTTATTAAGCTTAGTTCTTGTTCAGATGACTGTTCTGCTACTTTTTCAAATAAATTTTGTAGTTCGTTCATTATTTTCTCCTAACAAAAAGTTAATAGTTTGGCATTTGTTTTTACTTTTCTGGTATGATTAACTCAGATTGGAGGTTAATCAAATGATTATGACTAACGAATGGGTCGATATAATGGACCAGTCGGATATATTATGTACTATGATTCTTTCCTCTGAGCAATTTTACCAATACTTAGATGCACATCGTGCTGTATATACAGATATATCTTTAGTAAGTGAGGTTAATAGCTTCACTAGACTAAAAGAGCAATACGAAGAGGTTCAACGTTTCGGGAAATACCATCCTGATTATTCGAAGGTTATGAAAGATATTCGTGTAACTAAACGAAAATTGGATATGGTAGATGCAGTGGCGCACTTGAAAGTCGCTGAGAACGAATTGCAGGACTTACTGGACGAAGTGAGTTTGTTAATTGGTAAATCTGTTTCAGAAGGCGTTAAGGTTCCTGTAAGTAATCCATTTTTCGCTTCCTCGGGCTCTAGCTGCGGAAGTGGATGCGGAACAGGCGGATCTTGTTCTTGTTCTGCCTAATGTATTTAGTAAAGTGTAGATGTGTGCAAAAAATGCACACATCTTTTTTTGAAAGAAGTTATATAAAAATGCAGCGTGAACGCTGGGTATACAGAACTTTTAAGAATGAATAATACTACTGATTTACGTTTCAGGTGGACGCTTTCCGCGGGCGAGGCCGAGCCTCCTCGTTCTCTTTGCGACGAGCTTTGCGCAGAAGCAAGCGAAGCGGCTGAAGCCGTGCCCACGGAAAGTGTCCGCTCGGAGCGGAAATCAACGTTGCCTGTATTCTACTTATAATGCTGCTCTCGCTTCTTATCATTTAGTTACTAATCTAGCTTCAGCACTTCCATCGCTAAATCTGGTCTGTCGGTAATTATTCCCTTTGCACCATTGCTGATTAGTTTTTTCATCATTTCTGGATCATCAATTGTCCAATAGTGAACTGGGATATTTAATGAATTTAAAAATTTTATAAAACCTGGATTATCCAGTGGGAATAAATTTGATCTTACTGGAATTTGAAAGACATCGGCCTTTGGATGATATAAATGTTTAAATTGACTCGTGTATGCTGTATACGCTTTTTTTACTTCCTTTTCGCTTGCACCTAGTGCAACCGAATTTTGTGCATATAAGTTAAAACGATCTAGTTGGTCATCATAAAAACTAGCGACCACGACACGATCTAATGCTTGATGCTCCTCTAAAAGTCTCCAAAGTTTGGAAGGCATTAAACTTCCTTCATAAGTTTGAGGAGCATCCTTCATATCCATGTTGATCAGCATCTGTGGATATGAATTTAGTAATTCCCCTAAGGTTATAATCTGTTCGCCACAGTTTTTAAAGGAAGGGGAGCCTTCAACATCCAAAAAGTGATGTCCAAGATCTGCTTCTTTTAATTCAGCTAATGTATAGTCGGATACTTTTCCAGCAAAGTTAGTTACTCTGTTTAGTTCTTCATCATGAAATACAATTATCTCTTCATCTTTTGTTAGTCTTATATCTATTTCAAAACCATGGACCCCAAGTTTTGCAGCTTGTTCGAATGCAGAAGGAGAACATTCTGGGGCAAGTGCTGATCCTCCGCGATGTGCCAATATAATAGGTTGTTCATATTCCAATGCTTTTTTAGGTGGTCGACTTTGCGGTTTGGAAAGTGCTTTAGTACTAGCCCAAGCTGCACCTGCTGCGGCTGCAAGTGCGAAAGCAACATTTGACTTTTTACCCATAAATCAATTCCTCCTTAGAGTGAAATGTATTTAATAAAAATATTACTTGTTTCTATGAATTATCCAGTATGAATTTCATTTACCAAGGGCATTTTCTTATTATATCCAAAGTACATAAAACTGTCAGCTAGTTGTTGTTGCTATCAAATTCCTCCATATGTTATTCTTGAGAGGAAGAAATGAGGGGAAAAGTATGACAGAAAGACAAGGACTAATTGTCTATGTGCATCATTTAAAACAAGCTAAATCCTTGCGGAAGTTTGGTCACGTTCATTATATTTCAAAAAGACAAAAATATGTCGTATTATATTGCGATCAAGATCAAATTGATGCTGCTAAGCAAAAGATGAACAAATTGCCTTATGTTAAGGAAATTTTAGAGTCATATAGACCATTTTTGAAAACTGAATTTGAAAATAGTAAACCAGATAAAGCGAAAGAATACGATTATAAAATCGGACTATAACTAAGCCTACTGTAACGGTGGTATTAAATGATTTAAACGTAAAATACCAATTATATACTGATAATATAAATTTACATCCACATAGATGGAAGAGTGTTTGATGTCGACTTTAATGGGTTCGATTGATAACTCAGCCAAAGCTTCCTTAAATGTAGTGAGTCGTTTTGATTCTTGTTGCGTTTCAACTATACCCTCTCGACATATATATATGGGAAAAAAGTTTGCAGTATTTACTGGTTTTAGAGCGATTGCGATAGAAAAGTATCTTATTTTGTCTTTAGTTGAAGAAAAAATAAATGCTTGGTGTATACGATCTTTGTTTACTCTTGCAAGTTCACAGAGTTCGTAAATATCTCCATAACCTTCGCCTAGTTCTATAAAACGTTGAATCAATTGATAACACTTCCTTTCTTATATATCTTACCACTTTGTTGGAGGACAATTCTATGAAATTTGTTTTAAGTTTTTTATGTCTATTCCTTATTGTTTCTAATAGTGTTCTACTTTTGTTTCAATACGATGCATACTCATCCGAGTTAGAAGAGAATGGACAAGTATTTTTTTATGAGCAGGATGTGGAGATGAAAGTAAAGAATGACAAGATTGTTATTAAACAACATTTTAACAATATCCCAAAGGAAGAAGTTGCTTTATCGTGGCCGATTATTAGTGAGAATAGAAGCTGTGATTTAGATACAAGTGATAGTTGTAACCGTTTGTCCGAAGATATGACTACATTTAAAGTAGGGGAAAACTCTAAGCAGAGTATTTCTTATGAAATTCCCTTAGTGGAAGGGTTAAAGGATGGACAAATGATCCAAAACTTCCTAGTTAAACTAGAAACAGGGGATGTCTCGCTCACATCACTTGATATTACCGATGAGTTGAAAAGAGGTGGTATGTGGGTATCTGGATTGCCTTTAATCGGTACAACCTCATTGGAACTGATTGATTATACACTTTCTTTTGGTGCGGGTGATGTGCAAGAATTATATTGGCAGCAGGAGGTATTACCTGTTCAATATGAAGATGATTACTTCACAGTTTATGCTTCCAACACTTTACCGGATGAAGTCACTGACATAATAGGGGAGTTAGATTCAACTAATGATGAGCATTTAGCAATATTATTTGAGGAAAATAAAAATAATATTGATGCCACTCGAATTGCATTTATACAACAAGGGGATATAGCTTCTATACAACAAGAGCTTATCATCAAGAATATACAAGCTCAATACGGTTTAGCTCAAGATAATCAGATGATTGCAGAGGTTTTAAGTAACTTTTTGCTTGAAATACCTGTCGGTTCAGCGAAGTCCATTTGGATGTATGAAACGATAAATAACTATCTAACATCCGATCAACGAGCAGAATTTCAAACAGCTTTGTTAAATAATAAAAATACAACAGCAGCAGAATTTGATAAAATATTGACAGATATTATCGATTTAAAGACTTCTTTTTTTGTAATGAATGAACAATCAGGGGCAGAAAATTTCCCATTACTATTTGAAGATCCTAGACCTGTATATATAAATGAGCAACAGCAAGAAGAGATGAAAGTTCTATTCAAGGATGGCAAGGTTTTATACGCTGCAGAACAATTGTTAACTTCTTTGGGTTATACTCTTAACGACACGGACAAAGGCTTATATGTTCAAAATGCAACTAGAGCATTTCGTTTTCCGATTAAAGAACCATTCTATGTATTAAATAATAAAAGATATGATGCGTTATCGGAACCATTTGAGGTTATTGCATCACAATTATATATTGAAGAAGCGTGGATGATACGTTTGTTTTTATTGAATATTGAAAAACAAGATAAACGTATTAATATTACACAATCCGCACTATTTTAGGATTGGAGTTTAGAGATGAGAGTTATATCAGGTGCGAATAAAGGGCTGCCATTAAAAGCAGTCCCTGGGATGAATACAAGACCTACAACAGATAAAGTAAAAGAGTCCTTATTTAATATGATTGGTCCATACTTTGACGGTGGTATAGCTGTTGACTTATTTGCCGGTAGTGGTAATTTAGGGATTGAATCCTTGAGCAGAGGTATCGATAAATGTATCTTTATCGAAAAAGACCCAAAAGCTATACAAACCATTAAAGAAAATTTGATGAAGTGTCGTCTAGAGGATTCAGGTGAAATTTTCAAAGCAGATGCCATAAGAGCAGTGAAAGCTTTAGAGAAAAGAGAACTTAAAATTGACCTATTATTTGTAGATCCTCCATATAACAAAGTAATGTATTATGAATTAGTTCAAACACTAGTAGACAAAGGATGTATGAGTGAAACTGCAATTATTGTTTGTGAACATGAGAAAAATGTCGTTCTTGAAAAATCCTACGGTGACTTTGAATTAGTGAAAAAAGAGATTTACGGTGGAACGGTTATCTCTATTTATCGTTACCTTAAAGAGGAGGGGAATTAAATTGGGGAAAATAGCTGTAGTACCAGGAACATTTGATCCGATTACTAATGGTCATTTAGATATTATTAATCGTGGGGCATCCGTGTTTGGAGAAGTTTTTGTAGTTGTTTTGAATAACTCTTCTAAAAATCCGCTTTTCTCAGTAGAGGAGAGAATGCAATTAATCATAGATGCTACTTCACATTTACCAAATGTCAAAGTTCAAACATTTTCCGGATTATTGATAGATTACGCTGAAAGTGTGAATGCGAGCGCTATTATTCGTGGTTTACGTGCGGTCTCTGATTTTGAGTATGAAATGCAAATTACTTCTATGAATCGTGTTCTAAATGATAAAATCGAAACATTTTTTATTATGACTAAAAATCAGTATTCTTTCCTTAGCTCAAGTATAGTGAAAGAAGTGGCAAGGTACGGCGGTAAAATAGATGAACTTGTGCCATCTCATGTCGAAGAAGCTTTAAAAGTAAAATACAATACATATTAAAAACTAGAGAACCTTGCTATTATGCAAGGTTCTTTTTTGAAGCTAAGTATAAAAAATGTAGCATAATCATGGGGTTCTTGATATTTAAACAAATGAATAACCGCTATTATTTCTGCTTCAGACGGACGCTAAAAGCCTTAAGATTACCGAAAGAAAGAGAGTCTAGTAGTGACATAAATCACGATCAGAATTTCCAAAAAATCATCAGTAATAATATAGCGAGGAGTCTGTTCAAAGCACTTCGGAAACGTTAGCAACTAAAGTTAGGACATCAATTTTGCCCGGTTATATTATTTTTGTAACAAAGGAAGAATCACAAAAAGAAAAACAATATCGGAATGATAAGAATATGTAGAAAGCGGAACAGAACATATTTGCGAATCGGGATACTTGCTTTTTGTGCAAGCACAATTATTTGCATATGAATACTAATTCCGCTAAATGCAATAATAATAGCGACTACAAATGGTAAAAACGTGGAGCCCGATAACATTTCCCCTGCTAAGCTAATCCCGCCGGTCATTTCAAAGAGAGAAGCAATAAAAACAAGTAGAATAGGTGAAATATTAGGTAGAATTTCTTTGACGGATTCAAACACTATAAAACTTACTGTAGTAAAAAATATAACAGTAGTTCCGATGAGCAATAATATTTGATAGGTCTCTTTAATACTCTCCTGGAATGGCGACTCAGAAGACTTTTGAACATGTGAATTTTCATGGATAGGAGGAGATAAAAAGATAAATACTAGTAAAAAGATTAAGTTCACCGCATGAATTATAAGTAAGAGTTTAATTCCCGCAATTTCAGCATGGAAGATTTCAATCCCTACAAAGCCTATTACAAACATTGGACTAGGAGCATGGGATATTGCGATTAACCAACTAGCATTACTCTTATTAAGCGTACCCAGTTCCTTCAATGAAGTAATAACTGCAGCACCACTCGGAAAACCGCCTATAGCACTTAATAAATAGATATTAAAATACAATTTAAATTTATTTGTCGTGTTTAAAAATGAGTTTTGAGAACGTATAAATAGCTGTGTTATTACTAAATAAGGCAGTAAGTAAGGTAGTAGAGCAGTTGTGAAAATTCTCATACCTTCAACTGCACCTTTGTGTGCAACACCAGGCTGCAAAAATAAAAGGATTATAAGTGCCCAGCTTCCAATTGTAATCAGTCTATGCATGTATAATTCATCCTTTGTTCACATATATTTTGTCAGAAAAAAATGGAAGTGATAAACTAATATTCAAATGTGTTTTAGAAAGAGAGGGATATTTTGATGAAGAAGAGAAATCCTATAATCCTTCTTTTCATAGTAGTGATAGTTTTAGCATTAGGTTTCTATCCATTAGAATCTTATATTTCTAGACCGGGTGGTGCATACGAATTAGATCCGTTTGTAGAAGTTGATGGTGGTGATCAAGATGACGAAGGTACATTGAGTCTCCTAACGATTGCTCTAGCAAAAGCTACACCGCTAACATACGCATATGCTAAAATTACAGATAGTCAAAAAATTTACAAAGCAAATGAAATTCGTCAAGAAGATGAAGACGAAAAAGAATATAATGTTCGTCAATTAAAGCTTATGTCAAATTCTCAATTTAATGCTATTTCAGTTGCATTTGACCGTGCGAATAAGCCTTATACTGTATCAAATAACGGAATATTTATTTTTAATGTAGTGGATGAAGGTGCAGCTGATGGAGTATTAGAGGCTGGTGATAAAATTTTGCAAATGGATGATATCGATGATTTAACAGAAGAGTCTATAAGAGCCTATCTAGCTGAGAAAGCAGAAGGGGATGTTATTCGTTTAAAGGTTGAGCGTGATGGGGAACAGGTGGATAAAGAAGTTTCTCTCAAATCAATTCCCGGAGTGCTTGAAAAGCCAGGTATCGGAATTAGTTACACTGCGGACAAAAAAGTTGAAACGACTCCAGGTGTACATATTAACTCTGAAGATATTGGAGGACCATCAGCTGGTCTCATGTTTACTTTAGAGATCCTGAATCAGTTATTACCAGAAGATATTACAAAGGGATATAAGATAGCAGGAACAGGAGAAATGGGACCAGATGGAACAGTTGGTAGAATCGGAGGGATAGACTTAAAAGTAATAGCTGCGGACAATAAAGACATTGAAATAATGTTTGCTCCTGATGATGATATTAATCCTATTGTTTTGGAAAATAATCCTGGTCTAACATCTAATTATGAGGAAGCACTAAAATCTGCAAGAAAAATAGGTACGAATATGAAAATCGTACCTGTGAAAACTATTGATGATGCTCTTGCTTACTTAGAACAATTAGAGCCCAAAAAATAATCTATTCTTGAATAATAGGGGCATTTCGAAAATCACTGCCAACCATGCTTTGACCAAACGAAGACTGTAATCCTAAGTAAAAAAGGTCTGCAGCTTTAATATCTAATTGCAACTGTTTATCATTTTTACTTGCGGCTACTCTACTAATTAGAGGGAGCTGCAATTCTTTTTTTATGCTTTGTAAATACGCTTGCCCCTTTTTATTCATTGCTAGAGGTCTTATATATGTGGGTAAATCAATGTCACGTAATTGGTCCCAGGTAAAGTCGGTATAAATATGTGTTAACATTCGTTGAATCCTTGTCCATGTAAAGCGCTTTGATTTTATTTGTTGCATAAAAGATTCAAAGTTAGTGTGTGTCTTAGCAGCTTTCCAAATAGCGTTTTCCATACCCTCGGTAATCTCTGCAATTTGTGCCAACTTTTCCTTCGATGAGCGAAGTATAAGTATTCGTAGTGTCGGATAAAATATTTCCCAGCTACCAAAAGAAAAGTAGGTACTTTCCCAATCCTTCAGTCCTTCTAAGCTAGTACTAGGCATGAAAGCATTTACCTCAGAGATTTTCTGCCCTTCGAATAGTAATTTGCGAATACCAGTTGCACTGGCTATAGTTTCGTTATTATTAGCATCATCATGAAAATTTGCGACAACACGTTGAATAGTCTCAGGTTTAATATTACTGTTTAAAAGGTTTGCAGCCTGGACGTAATGGTATCCTAAAATATTATTTGGTTTAGATAGATCTACTAAACGGTCCGTAGAGGCTTTAGAAATGTCATTGTACGCTTCATTTAATGCTTTAGGATAACTGATACCTTTTTTTATATAATTTGCAATGGCTGTATTATATTCGTCTTTTTTGGTTGATAATAGACTGTAGGTTTGTTGAAATGCTTCTAATGAACCCTCTTCACTACCGAAACAAAAGGAACTACACTTTAAAGCATCTAATAAGAAAATAGAACCTTTCGCAAAATCACTCGCCTGCGCTGTAGCAAATGCATAAGGAAGTTCAATTACTAAGTCAACACCTGAAGCAATGGCCATTTTTGAACGAGTCCATTTGTCAACTAGGGCTGGTTCCCCGCGCTGAAGAAAGTTACCAGACATGACGGCAATGACGATATCGTTATTCGTTTTTATACGAGTTTGCTGTAGGTGATGCAAATGACCGTTATGAAATGGATTATATTCTACAATAATTCCAGTTGCTTTCATCTTTAAATCAAATCCTTTCCTTAATGCCAGTATAATGTTAAACTAATGTAGTGACAAGAAATTATCTTGACATCTAAAATCAGTCATTATATAATCAACTTTGTTGTCTTGAGGTGATAATCGTATGAAATGGGCAATTCATCAGCTATCTAAATATCGTGAGAACGGACTAACTTTAGATGAATTCGTGGAACTCGAAAACGTGAAGAAGCGGAACCAGGACGTTCGAAGGATTTCACCCGTTCACGTAAAAGGGCACTGTACATTTGGTGCAGCGCAAATGACTTGTCACTTTCAGCTTTCAGGGACTCTAATTTTACCATGTGCACGCACTTGGGAAGATGTAGAATATCCATTTGAGATTGAATCTGATGAAATCTTCAACTGGTCTGAGACAGCACTCGCTTCTGCAAGAGCATATGATAACTTTCATGTTGTAGAAGGCGATGTTATTGATGTAGATCCAGTTCTAGAAGAATTAATTCTTTTAGAAATTCCAATGCAAGTGTATAAAGAAGGTGCAGACCAATTTAGACATGAGGGTGGAAATGGTTGGAGTTATGCAACAGACGAAGAACTCAAAGAAGTGCAGGAAGATGAACAACCAAAAGTAGATCCAAGACTTGCTGATTTAGCTAAGTATTTTGATCAAACAGACGAATAATAGATCTGTAAGGAGGTGCCACCTATGGCAGTACCAGCTAGAAGAACTTCTAAAACTGTAAAAAGAAAGCGTCGTACACATTTTAAATTATCCGTACCTGGTATGGTTGCTTGTTCAAATTGTGGTGAAATGAAATTGGCTCACCGTATTTGTAAATCTTGCGGTCAATACAAAGGGAAAGAAGTATTGAGCAAATAATTCAGTATTTGTTCCTTAAAAGACTACCAAAGAGACCATGGCTCTTCGGTAGTCTTTTTCTCTATTCACATTTTTTAAAAGGGGTGCGAGTAAATGGCTTATACGTTAGTAAAAAGAGAAGGAATAATTATTTTAGAAATAAATAGACCTGCTATACATAATGCGATAAACATGGAAGTCTTAGAGGGGTTTAAAGAGTTAGTACTTACAGTGAAAAATGAAAGTTCTATTAAATTAGCAGTAATAACAGGAGCAGGGGATAAGTCTTTTTGTTCCGGTGGCGATTTAACTGTTCTACATAAGTTGAAAACAGAGCGAGAGTCGTATGAAATGTTAAGTGACGCAGCGACTATTTTATATGATGTTGCTACGCTACCAATCCCTACTTTAGCGTTAGTTAACGGTACCGCAGTAGGTGGAGGTTGTGAGATTGCAACTTTATGCGATTATCGTTTAGTAAAGAAAGGCGCAAAATGTGGGTTCATTCAAGGTCAATTGGCGATTACTTCTGGTTGGGGCGGAGGAACCTATTTATGGGAAAAAGGGTTGCGACTAGATCATACACTCCAAATGCTAACAGAATCGATTCCTTATGTATCTGACCAACTCCAAGCGATTGGCTGGGCAACGGAAGTTTTCGAAGGAAATAAATACGATGCCCTAGAAACATTTATACAAAAAATGATTGTGCCACATGAATCTGTATTAAAAGCATACAAAATGCAATTAATTCGAAAATGGCAACAGACTAAATTATTCGAACGAATTATAGAAGAGGTTAGAACTTGTTCCGTTCTATGGGAGCAAGAAGCGCATCATCAAGCAGTCGATTCATTTTTATCTAAAAAGAAATAATATGAGAGTCTATTTGTACCCACTTTGCATATATTAATAAAAAAGCAAAGGGTGATCTAGATGAATGTAAAATTGAGAAAAGATAGTTGGACTGAAGAAGAAGATAATCTTCTAAAAGAAATAATTTTGAACAAAATTAATCAAGGCCACACGCAAATTTCTGGTTTTCAGGAAGCCAGTGTATTACTAGGAAGATCAAAGCAGGCGTGTGCATTCCGATGGAACAAGAATCTACGCCCTCAAATTATTAAAAAAGAACATAAAACAACAACCTCGTATTCTACTAGAGAAATAGCAGATTCCTCATCGCTTCAAAACCATTTGCAATTGGCAATGGAAAGTTATGATGAAATGAAGCATTCTTACGATGAAATTTCAAGTGCATATAATTTGTTGAAAAATGATTATGAACAGTTATTAAACTGGGTTAAACAAGGTATTACTCATATCGAACGCAAGTAAAAGAAGCCTTTTTATAAGGCTTCTTTTATTGTATAAAATACAATACTGAAGAATATAGTTGAAATCGCTTTCACCATTCGTATAGACTAATATAGATGGGGAAATGTCAAACGAAGGGGGAAATAAGATGAAGAAAGTGTTAATTGCAAATAGGGGAGAAATAGCTAGACGAATTATTAAAACATGTAAAAGATTAAATATTGAAACTGTGGCAATCTATTCGGAAGCTGACAAAGATTTACCTTACGCAAAAGAGGCTGATTTTGCTTTTTTAATAGGTCCAAATCAAGTTCAACAATCATACTTAAAAGTAGATGATATTATTGCGCTTGCAAAAAGGGAAAAGGTTGATGCGATTCATCCGGGATACGGGTTTTTATCGGAGAATGCTGAGTTTGCCCGTAAAGCAGAGGCTGAAGGTATTATTTTTATTGGTCCAAAACCAGAAACAATGGAAAAAATGGGAGATAAAATTGGTTCAAGAATTACGATGATTGATGCGAACGTTCCAGTTGTTCCGGGAACGGAAGAAGGACTTGCTTCTGTAGAAGATGCAATAGTAGCGGCTGCTTCGATTGGCTATCCGATTATGCTTAAAGCGAGTGCTGGCGGTGGCGGTATAGGAATGATTCGATGTGATGATGAAGCGACGCTTGTTAAAAATTTTGAATCTATTAAAACACGAGCAAAATCTTATTTTGGCAGCGATGTAGTTTTTCTTGAAAAATTTATTGATTCATCTAGACATATTGAAGTACAAATTTTTGGGGACACTCACGGAAATATTGTTCATTTATTTGAACGAAATTGTTCTGTTCAACGTAGAAACCAAAAAGTTATGGAAGAGGCACCTTCTCCCAATTTCCCTCAGGAAGCTAGGGAGAAATTATGGGAGGCAGCTGTGAATGCAGCGAAAGCTGTAAACTATATTAATGCTGGGACTGTTGAATTTATAGTAGATCATAATCATCAGTTCTATTTCTTAGAGATGAATACTAGATTACAGGTAGAGCATCCGATTACGGAAGCTATCACGGGGTTCGATTTAGTAGAATGGCAGCTAAAGGTTGCTGCTGGAGAAGAACTACCTGTGAAAGATCAATCTTCGATAAAATCTAATGGACATGCAATAGAATTTAGAATATATGCGGAGGACCCAAAAACATTTTTCCCATCACCTGGAACTATCACTGCACAAAGTTTTGAAACAGATGAGAAAATTCGAATAGATGCAGGTTACGCAGAAGGTGATAAAGTCACGCCGTTCTACGATCCGATGATTTCTAAAATAATTGTTCATGCAGAAAATAGAAAATTAGCGATAGAGTCTGCACAAAAAGTATTTTCTTCTGCTAAAATAGAAGGTGTGAAAACAAATATTCCACTATTCCATCAGTTTTTGGAAGATGAGAGTTTTATAAGTGGTGAGTATTCAACATCTGTTTTAGGGGAATGGATGAACAAACAAAGGGAGGAAGTTTCAAAATGAAAAATTTAGAATCGACAATGGCAGGAACAGTATTTACAGTAAATGTAGCAGTTGGGGAAGAAGTATCAGCTGGACAGGTAGTAATGGTGTTGGAATCGATGAAAATGGAGATTCCAATAGAAGCGGAAACAGCGGGTAAAATTGCAACAATCAATGCCGGAGAAGGCGACTTCGTAAATGAAGGCGATGTTTTAGTAACGTTTGAATAAAGGGGGCTTTAAACCGTGGGAGAATCAAAGGGGTATAATGATAGATTAGAAGAAAAACTAGCATCAGTCTATTCTGGTGGACATGAAAAGTATCATGAAAAAATGAAAGAGCAAAATAAATTATTTGTACGTGATCGTTTAGCATTACTTTTCGATAATGGGGAATATATCGAAGATGGCCGCTTTGCGAATGTAGAGGCAGGGAATTTGCCAGCAGATGGGGTTGTAACTGCAACTGGTAAAGTGAATGGACAAACTGTTTGCGTTATGGCAAATGATTCCACTGTAAAAGCTGGATCATGGGGATCACGTACAGTTGAAAAAATTATTCGCATCCAAGAAATAGCAGAAAAAAATAGAGTGCCAATGCTGTACCTAGTAGACTCAGCTGGTGCTCGTATTACGGATCAGCTGGATATGTTTCCAAATCGCCGGGGAGCAGGGAGGATATTTCATAACCAAGTAAGACTTTCTGGCTTTATACCACAAATTTGTCTATTGTTTGGTCCTTCTGCTGCTGGAGGAGCATATATACCCGCTTTTTGTGATATTGTCTTTATGGTTGAAGGTAATGCTTCCATGTATTTAGGTTCACCTCGAATGGCCGAAAAGGTTATTGGTGAAAAGGTAACACTGGAAGAAATGGGCGGAGCTCGTATGCACTGTACAGTCAGTGGTGTAGGGGATGTACTTGTTTCTACAGAGGAAGAGGCAATTATCGAGGCTAAACGCTACTTAAGCTTCTTCCCGTCGAACTATACAGAAAAACCTAAACAAGTGGAAGCAAAGGCTATTAAAGAAGGAAGAACACTAGAAGAAATCATTCCAGAAAATCAAAATGCACCATTTGATATGTATGAAGCAATAGATGCGATTATTGATGATGGAACTTTCTTTGATGTGAAAAAGCTGTTCGCTCCTGAGCTAATTACTGGATTAGCACGAATAGATGGTAGAGCAGTAGGTATTATTGCCAATCAACCAAAAGCTAAAGGTGGAGTACTCTTTGTTGATTCTGCCGATAAAGCAACGAAATTTATCTCACTTTGTGATGCATTTTCCATTCCACTATTATTCCTAGCTGACGTTCCTGGATTTATGATTGGAACGAAAGTAGAACGTGCAGGTATTATTAGACATGGGGCGAAGCTGATTGCAGCAATGAGTTCTGCAACAGTTCCGAAAATATCTGTTATTGTGCGTAAAGCATATGGAGCGGGTTTATATGCAATGGCTGGTCCGGCATTTGAGCCAGATGTGTGTATTGCTTTACCTACAGCGCAAATTGCTGTAATGGGTCCAGAAGCGGCAGTAAATGCTGTATATTCAAACAAAATTGAAGCAATCGAAGATCCAAAGGAACGTTTAAAATTTGTTCAAGAAAAGCATGCGGAATATAAAGAGGAAATTGATATTTATAAGCTTGCCTCTGAAATGATTATCGATGAGATTGTTGCACCAAGTGCTTTACGTTCGGAACTTGCAAATCGTTTGCGCTTCTATGAAGGCAAACAAATAGTAAATGCACCTCGAAAACATCCGGTGCTTCCTGTATAATATTATTAATGCTAAGGTCTACCTCAGAGGTAGACCTTTTTTGAAAGACTTGAAAGTATATAAAAATGGTAATTGAAAAAATTTGAATAAATAAAGAGCTTTGGAAAAATTATCCGTTTCGCAAGTAAAAGGCAATAGACCGCAAGTAATTTTAGCCTTAGAGCAAGTAAATCACACATGACCGCAAGTAAGTCGTAGGTGAGAGCAAGTAAAGAAAAATTAGAATCGGATTATTCATAATAAATAAGATATGCTTCTTGCGGGCACAAAGTAAGTGTATTTGGTACTCACAATGTAATCACATAGGAAAACGTATGTCTAAAGCCCTTCGAAAACAATAGAAACTGATTTTGAACTCAAAGGGCTGGGAATGTCTTTTCCCGGTTTTTATTAGGATACAGGGGTGAATTTATGAATATTGGAATTGTTGGTGCAGGAGCGATAGGGCTACTATTTGGTGCTTATTTTTCGGAGGTAGGACATCGTATTACTTTCTTAGTTCGAGAAACTAATGTAGACAAGCATTTATACATAGAAAAAAGTAATGAAAATCGGGAACGAATTGTTTGTGAGATTGTTTCGGACATAGCTGATCTACAACGAATGGATCTTATTATTATTGCAGTGAAATATCATCATCTTAAACCATTAAAAAACCAGTTAAACTCTTTACCACTACATATCCCCCTATTATTTATACAAAATGGACTATCACATATAGATTTCCTAGAGCAATTACAACAAGATACAATTATGATCGGATCTGTGTTACATGGTGCTACGAAAAAAAATAACCATACGGTTCAACACTTGGGGGTAGGTCCAACTTATATTGGGTTTTATAAGGGTGAATGGCATTTCATTAATAATATTGTAGAGAAGAATAACGACAAGTTTCCGCTGATTTTAACACCGAACATCGAGCAAATGCTTGTTAAAAAAGCGATGCTAAATTGTTTAATCAATCCATTGACTACCATTGCTTGCGTGACTAATGGTGAACTTATTAACAATGGTTCATATAAAGTTATATTGAGAAGTATGTACAACGAAATGATGGAAGCATTTGAAGAATGGAAAGAAAGACTTACTTGGGATGAAGTTGTGGCGCTTTGTGAGAATACTGGATCCAATCGTTCTTCCATGCTTAAGGATTTTGAGAATGGTCGAATGATGGAGTTAGATACAATAGTTGGAGCTTTACTAGAGAGAGCCACTCTAAGAAAGAAAACATTGCCTATTTTACAGGCGTTTTATTTATTATTAAGTGAAATGAATAAAGAAGGTGATTATAATCGTTAATGTGCTTTCAGTTTTCGTTATATATCCGGTAGTTGTTTTTTTGATTACTTTTCTTTTTAGTAAATACATTTTACGAAAAAGAAAAAAGTCAATTGGAATAGCATCTGATATATCGACTTTATGTTTATATTTTTCTATTACTAATTTGTTTTCTTTTATCTTCTTAAAAGAGATTGGTTGGCATCTAGTTATTTTTTCCATTATTTTTGCTACAATTATGTCGTATCTAGAATGGCGCTCTATAAAAGAAATCGAAGTAATTGCGTTATTAAGGAAAATTTGGAGAATGTTATTTCTGATATTATGCTGTATGTATGCAATTTTATGGTTATTCGGAGTTATCCGATATGTTTTAACTTATATAAGCTAATAATTTTCACACATAAATAGTAAGTGATATACTCTTAAAGTATTTAAGATGATAGCTTTGGTGAATTTTCACCAAAATGAATATGAAAACAACCGAGGTGGAAAAAACGTGCGATTAGAGCAGTACACACAACCATTCGCTTCCTCATTTTACAAGAAATATTTGGAAGATATTACTGGCTTATCTTCTTTCTTTCATTATGAATGGAATCAAAAGGCATTTAATAAAAGGATTCAAGAAGCTGATTTTAGTAAACATAAAAGAACTGAACTTGCTGAAGTGATAACTTCATTTATGAGTAAATATGGTATATCGGCGAAGAGTAAGCAGCATATAGATGAACTTAAAAACAATGGGATTGTAGTTATTGGAGGGCAGCAAGCCGGGATTCTATCTGGACCGTTGTATTCAATCCATAAAGCAATTTCTGTTATTGCATTGGCAAAACAACAAAGGGAAATACAAGGAGTGCCTGTTATACCTGTTTTTTGGATTGCAGGAGAGGATCATGATATTGATGAAATAAATCATGTCTACATAGAAAGAAGTCGAACACTTCAAAAACTTGTTTATCCGGAAAAGTCTAGAATCAAAAAAATTGCTTCCGAATCTACTTTCGATCTACGATTAATGGATGGCTATTTGGATGAAATTTTCAAAAGTTTACCAGAGACCTTTTACACGAAAAGCCTTAAATTTAAAGTCATGGAGCTTTTAGAAAATAACTTAACGTATACAAGTTTTTTTACAGCTTTGATGAATGAACTTTTTCAAGAAGAAGGGTTACTTTTATTAGATGCTGCATATGAACCTTTAAGAAAACTGGAAAGTGATTTTTTCCAATTACAAATATTACATTCTGCAGAAATAGCTAAGGTTGTATTTGAACATGAAGGAGAAATGGAGCGAGAAGGGTTTGGTACTCCAATACAAGCGAAAGAATCAGCGGCTCATTTATTTTATATTGAAGAGGGAGAACGTTTTTTGCTTGAAAGAGTCAACGATCGATTTATCTATGAGGCAAAGGGAATATCGTTTACACTAGATGAAATGATGGTAATTGCTAGAGAGCATCCCGAGAGGTTAAGTAATAATGTAGTGACTAGACCGATTATGCAGGAAATGGTCTTCCCGGTGTTAAGTTTCATTGCTGGACCTGGTGAAATTGCTTATTGGGGTACACTTAAAACAGCATTTGAGCTTTTTGATATGAAAATGCCAGTTCTTATGCCACGAATTAGTATTTCTATTGTCAATGCCAAAACGCAATCGTTATTAGAGAAGTTATCCTTTACTATAGAAGATGTGTGGGATGGATCACTGCAAGATGCTAAGTTGAATTACATTAATAATAATCGTAATGAAGAAATCCCTCGTTTGGTTGAAGAAATAAAAGAGGATCTTATAGAAAAGTATGAAAAGCTTGAGAAACTTTTAATGAACGATGGGTTAAAGTTGTCTCCTTTAGTGCAAAAGAATTTACTTAACCATGAAAAGCAGCTGAAATTCATCCATAATGCAATTGAAGATACATTCCTAAGTAAGTTAGATGCGACTATTAATCGCTATGATCGTATTAGTATGAATCTAGTGCCAAACGGTGGACTACAAGAACGAACATTTACACCTATTCAATTGTTGAATGAGTATGGTCCATCTCTAATTCAAAAATTATTAGAGGTTCCTTATGAATTTAATGGTAAACATCATGTGATTTATTTATAATTCTATGCCCCCACTTTCCTAAGTGGGGGATTTTTTATGAGATAGGGAAGTAAATGAAAATTTCCTGTGAACACTGAGTTCCAGGCACTTTCAAGAATGTGTAATCCTGCTGATTCCCGTTTCAGGTGGACGCTTTACTCGGGCGTTACCTTAGCGTCCCCGCTTTGCGCAAGGTCTTCGCCTGACACTATTCCCGTCGGAGTCGTTACCTTGCACTACAATCAATCAAGTTTTAGAGGGTGATCAAATTATTTGTAATCGCTTTTATACGAGAGTAAGTGTTTGCACTATTAAGAAGTGAACAGCCAAAGAAATTATATTTTTCATGAGCTTACTCTAGGAATAGTTAGTAGCTTTCTCTAGTTATCCAAAAATGTACTAACCTGTTTCTAAAAGTTGTAGAATGGCGACGGACAGACAAATGCCATAAGATTACCAGTTGCTTTAAAAAACAATTGGACAAAGTTAGAAACAGGTTTTGAACTATAAGGACCAGGCGTCTATTTGCGTGGTTTTTCTTATAGCGAAAGGATTAAATTTTATGTTTATTACTTAGTGGTTTTGTATTTAGAAGATTAATATCTATCTAATAATACTGGTGATTTCCGTTTTACACGGAAGCTTTTGACTCTAATGTAAATCCCTAAAATTGCTATGGAATAATATTGCAGAACGACTGACCTAAGAGCTCATAAAGCGATAGAAACAGGATTAGATCTGAACGATTCTGATTTTTGTATGAGACGAACTTTTTTCCAACTACCATGCCAATTATCCAATTAAGCACCTTATTTTTGATTCGGTGGTTTATTTTAATGGAATCTCCCCCACATTCTGAGGAATTTCATCTGCAATTTTTGAAAAGGTTGTAATCATTATATAAAAACCGGCCAAAATTCTAACTTTTATAAGTCTTAAAGTTCTAGGAATACTTTGTTGAAATTGCTAGAAATCCTGTCTCAACAAGTACTATTTACACATTTTAAAGAAATATTGTCCTGTTTTAAAAAAAACGGTGGAGGAAAGTGGGGCGATGTGGTATGTTAATGACATAAAGTGGGGTGAGTAGCATGTTCATGGGCGAATATCAACATAACGTTGATGCGAAGGGACGGTTAATAATTCCTTCAAAATTCCGAGAGCATTTAGATGACAGTTTTGTCTTAACGCGTGGTCTCGATAATTGCTTATTTGGTTATCCTATGAATGAATGGCGAAAACTCGAAGAAAAATTAAAAGAACTCCCAGTTACTAAGAAAGATGCTCGTGCATTTACTCGTTTTTTCTTCTCAGGTGCAACCGAAGTAGAAATAGACAAACAAGGTCGTATTAATATTCCGATCAACCTCCGTAGCTATGCAAAAATGGACAAGGAATGTATCGTACTTGGAGTATCGAATCGTCTTGAAATATGGGCAAAAGATGCTTGGGAAAATTATTTTGTGGAATCTGAGGATTCTTTCAATGATATTGCAGAAAATATGATTGGCTTTGACATATAACTTTTAACTAGTAGGGGTTTTCTCCCCCACTGAATTAGGTTAAAGTATCTGGTGGATTTAACATCGAGTTAAATGATATAAATCTGAACAGAACTACGCCAAGGTTAATTTAATAAAGAGGAGGGGACAGCTTGTTTCATCACACAACCGTATTATTAAAAGAGACAGTAGATGGACTAGCTATTCGTCCTGATGGGATCTATGTGGATTGCACACTAGGCGGAGCTGGCCACAGTGAGTATTTAGTACAACAATTAAATGAAAAAGGTAGACTTATTTGCTTTGACCAAGATATGACGGCTATTGAAAATGCCAAGACAAAACTTGCACCGTTTTTAGATAAAGTTACTTTTGTACATGCTAACTTTCGTTATTTAAAAGATGAACTTTACCAAATTGGTGTTGAAAAAGTCGATGGGATTTTGTATGACTTAGGAGTATCATCTCCACAATTGGATACTCCTGAGCGTGGATTCAGCTACAACTATGATGCACCCTTAGATATGCGTATGGATCAATCAAGTGAGTTAACTGCTTATCATGTAGTCAACGAATGGTCCTATGAAAAACTGCTCAAAATATTTTTCCGTTACGGAGAAGAGAAGTTTTCCAAACAGATAGCGCGTAAAATTGAAAAGGCTAGAGAGATAGAGCCAATTGCTACCACATTCCAACTCGTAGAATTAATAAAAGAAGGCATACCAGCAGCTGCTAGAAGAACTGGAGGACATCCTGCGAAGCGTATTTTCCAGGCAATCCGAATTGCAGTAAATGATGAATTAGGAGCGGCAGAAGACTCCCTTGAAGATGCTATTAAGCTCATCAAAGTCGGGGGAAGAGTAAGTGTTATTACTTTCCACTCTTTGGAAGACAGACTAACTAAAACAATTTTTAAGGAAGCATCTTCTATACCTGATTTACCTCCAAATTTACCAATGATTCCTGCAGGCATGGAACCAATGTTAAAGCTGGTTACAAGGAAACCTATTGTCCCGTCGGAGGACGAATTAGCGGTAAATAATCGTTCCCGTTCAGCAAAGTTACGCATTGTGGAAAAATTAATCGAAAAGGGGAGTGTCTAAATGGCTATTCGTAAACATCAGTCACAAACATACATAACTCGGCCTTCTTACCCTGAACAACCACTTGTAAAGAAGCCGGCAAAACAACGTAATAAACTGATTTCTCGAGGAGAAAAAATCCTTTTTATTGGGTTATTAGCTATAGTTACCATTTTGTCTTTAATGATTATTCAAACTCAAACCGCTGTACGGGCAACAACTACCGATATTTCTCTACTTGAAAAGGAAATTGACTCTACTGTGAAAAAGAATACCGACTTGTCTATACAAGTAAATGAATTATCTACCTATGATCGCATTTGGAAAAAGGCGGAAGAGCTCGGTTTGAAACTGAATGAGCAAAACGTAAAGGTAGTGCCAGGACAATGAATAAGAAATTTCGTTTTCAATGGGGAGCCTTTCTAATGTTTTTACTATATGGAGGGCTCTTTTTTTTATTACTTAGTCGCTTTGTATTTATACAGTATACAGGCACAGCCGAAGGACAAGAATTATCAACAAAAGCAGAGAATAAATATAGTAGAGAACAAACACTTCAAGCTAGTAGAGGTAAAATAATTGATCGTAATGGTGAAATTATTGCGCAGGATACACTTAGCTATAAAATGATTGCTGTGATTAGTCCAAGTGCCTCTAATAATAGTAGTGTACAAAGACATGTTACTGATACGGCAAAGACTGCTAAAGTATTAGCGAATTATATAGATATGACAGAACAAGAGATTATTAGTTTACTAGATAAAAATATAAAAGCTGAGAAATATCAAGTGGAGTTCGGAAAATCTGGTAGAGATATTAACAATCAATTAATGGAAGAGATTAAAAGTAACAAACTACCTGGAATTATTTTTATCGAAGATTTGAAAAGATTATATCCTAATGGTCAGTTTGCTTCCCATTTAATAGGTTTCGCTCTAAAAGAAGAGAAGGAAGATGGGACAGCTGAACCTGTCGGAAAAATGGGGCTTGAATATATTTATGATGAAGAGTTAACAGGTACTCCTGGTAAAGTCGAATTCAAAAGTGATACTAAAGGTTTTTTACTTCCGAATGCTGAAAAAATGGTAACAAAGGCACAGGATGGTTTGGATATCCAGCTCACACTAGATAAGACCATTCAGAACTTTTTAGAAGAATCTATGAATAAAGTGCAAGATAAGTATGAACCAGAAAAGATTACGGCAGTTGTTGCAGATCCGAAAACTGGGAAGATATTAGCTATGTCCCAGCGACCTACCTTTGAACCGAATACAAGAGAAGGATTATCCACTAACTGGTTAAATGAAGTAACAGAGCAGACAATTGAACCAGGATCTACCTTCAAAGTATTCACACTAGCCTCTGCAATTGAGGAGGGGGTATGGGCACCTAATGCTACGTTTAAGTCTGGATCCTATACGATTTATGATAGAACGATTCGTGATCATAACGTAGTAGGGTGGGGTAATATAACGTATTTACAAGGTTTCCAACGTTCATCCAACGTATCAATGGCTTACTTACTGAACCAAATAGGAGAGGAAACATTCAATGAATACATTAAACTCTTCGGATTTGGACAGAAGACGGGAATTGACCTCCCCAATGAAGCCTCTGGAATTATAGCAGATTCTGGACCAGTTGAACGAATTACTACAACTTTTGGTCAGGGTACAACTGTTACACCTATACAAATGGTCCAGGGTATGACTGCTATAGCAAATGAAGGTAAAATGATGCAACCCTATATTATTGAGCAAATTGTCAATCCAAATACAAATGAAGTAGTGGAGAATCACAAACCGACTGAAAAAAAATCTCCAATTTCTAAAGAGACTGCACAGCAGGTAAAAGAAATACTGGAAAGCACTATAACGTCAGAAATAGGTACTGCTAAGAAATTCAAGTTAAATGGATATACATCAGCTGGAAAAACTGGAACTGCTCAAATAGCAAAACCTGGCGGTGGTTACTATTGGGGAAGAAATGATTTCCTATATTCTTTCATAGGGATGGCTCCAGTTGAGGACCCGCAGTTAATCGTATATATCATGGTACATCGACCTAATTTGGAGCCAACTGAATCAGGTTCCGAAACGACATCAGAAATTTTCAACTCGGTAACAGAAAGAAGTTTAAAATATTTAAATATCGAGCCGGAGAACACGGAACTTGCAAAACCAATTAAAATGCCTAATGTAATTGGAGAAAATATAATTGAGAGTCAAAGTAAACTTGAAGCAGAGGGTTTAAAAACAGTAGTTATCGGTCAGTCGGATAAGGTGGAAGAACAGTATCCTGTGGCTAATGTATCGACTATTTCAAATAGCACAGTCTTTATCAAGGGACAGGGAGACATTCAATTACCAAACTTTAAGGGCTGGTCAAAAAGAAATATAATGTTATATAAATCATTATCAAAATTACCTATTGAAATTGTTGGAGAAGGGTTTGTAACAGAACAGAGTTTGACTGGAGGATCGATCGTAACGGCTGACACTCCCATAGTCGTAAAACTTGCCACTCCTGATGTAGTAACGAATATGGAAACAAGCAAAGAAGAATCACTTACAGATTTACCTCAGGACTAAAAGAGGGATAGAATAGTTAGAGTCATTTTCTCATAAGTTATCTAAAACGGACTAAAGGGGAATTGGCAATTTCAAAATTAAAACAAATTGTACGTCTACGCATGATTTGGATTATGATTATTTTTTTATTCTTATTGGTACTGTTCAAGTTAGTTCAACTTCAATTTTTTCAGTTTGATGAACTTACGACGAAAGCGAAAGAAAGCTGGGATAGAGAACTACCTTACGCATCGCTGCGTGGGAATATTTTGGATCGTAATGGTGAAGTAATTGTTGGCAATAAGCTTTCACCTACCTTGTTTTATATGCCATCTCAAAATGATGATCCAGAACAAGTAGCTGATGAAATTGGTCCTTTAATTGGCATGGACAAAGGTGAGCTTTTAGAGCAGATAAACAAAAGAAGCTACTTGGTAAAGATTGCACCAAAAGGAAAAAATATTTCAAGTGAACTTGCAATGGACATACAAGATAAGAATATTAAAGGATTGTATGCAGGAGTAGATTATATAAGAGACTATCCTTATGGTAATATGTTATCTAGATTAGTAGGATTCACTGGATATGATGCACAAGGGCTTGCTGGAATCGAATATCAATATGATTCTATTTTAAAAGGGGAGTCTTCTGCTGTGCGAATGTTTACCGATGCCAAGGGAGTACCGCTTCCTCATGTGGATGATGGCTGGAAAAATGGAGTAAAAGGTAATCATGTACAGCTTACCGTGGATTTAGATATTCAGAAAGTAGTTGAACGTGAACTTACTCAAGCTATGCAAAAGTATGAGGCGACTCAAGCGATTGCAATCGTCATGAATCCGAAAAACGGTGAAATATTAGCTCTTGCTTCTGCTCCTAATTTTGATCCATCTTCATACCAAGAGGTGGACTCAACTATTTATAACAGAAACTTACCAGTCTGGATGACTTTTGAACCTGGTTCAACTTTTAAGATTATTACATTAAGTGCCGCATTAGAAGAGAAAGTAGTAGACTTAGAGGAAGATCATTTCCATGATATCGGGTATACAATGGTCGAGGGAGCGAGACTCCGTTGTTGGAAACGTGAAGGACATGGAGATCAAACATTCCTAGAGGTTGTTGAAAATTCTTGCAACCCTGGTTTTATTGAACTAGGGAATAGAGTAGGTGCAGAGAAACTGTCGGAGTACATACGCAACTTTGGCTTTGGTGAATCTACAGGATCAGGGATGGCTGGGGAATCAACGGGTATTCTATTTAGTAAAGAAAACTTTGGACCAGTTGAACATGCTACAACATCCTTTGGTCAAGGGATATCTGTTACACCTATCCAACAAGTTCAAGCTGTAGCCGCAGCAGTTAATGGTGGATATCTATATAAGCCATTTATTGTGAAAAATACAATTGATGGTGAAACAAACGAAATATTATCAAGTAGTGAGCCAGAGATGAAGCGTCAAGTGATTAGTGAGGAAACTTCAGCCATTGTACGAGATGCTTTGGAACATGTTGTTGCGGAAGGATCAGGTAGAAACGCGTATCGCGACCAACTTCGCATTGGTGGTAAAACAGGAACAGCACAAAAAGTTCAAGACGGGCGGTATATGGAAGGGGAATACATTGTTTCCTTTATAGGATTTGCACCTGCTGATAATCCTGAGCTTATTGTATATGTGGCAATTGATAACCCAAAACATAGCACTCAATTTGGTGGAGTCATTGCAGCACCAATTGTAGGTCAAATTTTGGAAGATTCAATGAAGACTAAGGGTAGTGGCACCCAATTGGAAAAAGAGTATAGATGGGGAGATGTGGAACAAGTCCGTACACCAAACCTAGTAGGAACGAAAAGGAAAGAAATTACGTCCTATATGTATCCATTTACTATTGTTTGGCATGGTGAGGGAGACGAAATAATTTCTCAGCTACCAAAAGAAAATGGGCTCATCCCATTAGATGGAACAATACATGTCTACACAAATAAATAAAACAGTACATTCATTATTAGTTGATCGTATTTAAGGAGATTTTTTCATGACATTGTCTACAACGGTTATTACACTTATTGTTAGTTTTTTAATCACTATTATTCTTGCTCCAATAGTTATTCCGTATTTAAGAAGAATGAAATTTGGTCAAAGTATAAGAGAAGAAGGCCCACAGTCGCACCATAAAAAGGCGGGTACTCCTACAATGGGAGGACTAATCTTTTTAGCATCTATTATTATTTCTACACTTGCTCTTTCATTTTATTTTGATCAGTTAACGACTCAGTCAATTGTTTTATTAGTTATCCTGGTAGGATTCGGTGTAATTGGGTTTTTAGATGACTTTATAAAAGTAGTATTGAAGAGAAATCTGGGTTTAACTTCTATTCAGAAACTAATTGGTCAGATTCTTATTGCGGTAATTGCGTATTTCTTACTAAAGCAAGGTCCGTTTGATACAACCATTGAAATACCATTTACACAAATGGAACTAGCTTTAGGACAATTGTATATTGCGTTCCTAATATTTTGGTTAGTAGGGTTTTCAAATGCTGTCAATTTAACAGATGGCTTAGATGGTTTAGTAGCAGGAACTGCAACGGTTGCTTTTGCGACATTTGGTGTTCTAGCACTTGCTTATGAACAAACAGATATAGCTATATTCACATTCAGTGTTTCGGGTTCACTTTTAGGGTTTTTATTATTCAACAAAAATCCAGCAAAAGTGTTTATGGGAGATACGGGTTCTCTAGCATTAGGTGGCGCACTAGCAATGGTATCCATTCTAGTTAAACATGAATTGTTATTACTTCTAGTCGGTATTATTTTTGTAATTGAAACATTGTCGGTAATTTTGCAGGTAATTAGCTTTAAAACAACCGGAAAACGTATATTTAAAATGAGCCCAATTCATCATCATTTTGAATTATCAGGTTGGAATGAACGTAAAATAGTTACCGTTTTTTGGGCAATAGGTTTTATAGCTGCAATGATTGTAGTCTGCTTGGAGGTTTTGTAATATGAAGAAATTACCAATTGTATTTCATAAAAAAATACTCGTTTTAGGATTGGCGAAAAGTGGTACTGCTGCTGCAGAAATTCTTCATGATTTAGGAGCTTTTGTTACCGTAAATGATTCAAAGCCATTTGAGCAAAATGAAAACGCTCAGTATTTGTTGTCCAAAGGGCTTACAGTTATTTGCGGAAGTCATCCGGAAGATCTTTTAGACGAAGGGTTTAGTCTTATCGTCAAAAATCCGGGGATACCTTATACCAATCCAGTCGTTGCAGAGGCAAATAAAAGAGGTATTCCAGTATGGACAGAGGTAGAACTAGCGTATCGTATTAGCGAAGCTCCTATGATAGGAATTACAGGGTCAAATGGGAAGACAACAACAACAACATTAATATTTGAAATGCTTGCAGCTGCCAATAAAAAGCCAAAAATAGCTGGAAATATTGGGACGGTGGCAACTAGTGTTGCAAAAGAAGCAACAGAAGACAATATTATCGTCACTGAATTATCTTCGTTCCAACTAATGGGTACAGAAGACTTAAAGCCTAAAGTTTCCGTATTGCTTAACTTGTATGAGGCCCATCTAGATTATCATAGGGATTTTCAAGAATACACAGATGCTAAATTTAAAATTACCCAAAAACAAGATGCTAGCGATTGGCTAGTTTTTAATGGGGAGCAGCAAATTGTAAAAGATTATGCCCAAAAAAGTAATGCATCCAAAATACCTTTCTATGTAAGTCTTAAAACAAAGGATGGTATTAGTGCGGATGATTTATATGTTTACTGGAACGGTGAACAATTATTTAATAGATCAATCATCGCGCTACGAGGTAAACATAATTTAGAAAATGCATTAGCAGCTACTGCTACTGCACTTATGATGAATTGCTCTGTGGAAGCTATTATACAAGTATTGTCGACGTTCCATGGGGTTAAGCATCGCACACAGTTTATCAAGGAGTGGAAGGGACGTAAATTCTATAATGACTCAAAAGCTACCAATGCACTTGCTACTAAAAGTGCATTGGAAGGATTTACGGAGCCGGTTATATTAATAGCAGGTGGTGTGGACCGTGGACATTCATTTGATGAATTAATACCATACTTACATCGTGTGAAAGCATTAGTCCATTACGGAGCAACTAAAGACAGACTACAAAAGTTTGGAGAAGCACAGAGAATACCTTCTGTAGTTAGTGTTCAAACATTAGGTGAAGCATTTGAAATGGCAACTGAGTTGTCATCGGAAGGGGATATTATATTATTATCTCCCGCTTGTGCAAGTTGGGACCAATATGAAAGCTTTGAGATACGTGGCGAAGAATTTATCAATCGAGTTATTTCTTTAGAAGAGTAATGAAAGGATGACCTAAACGAAAGATACAAGAAAATTTATTTTCCTATCTTCTGTACTGTTTTTATCCATCATAGGTATATTATTTGTTCATTCAGCCGGTTCCTATTGGAGCGAAGTCCATTATAAAGGACAAATGCCTTTTGCGTTAAAACAAGCTGCATATTTAGTTGTAGGGATCTTTGGAGCATTTATTATTCAAAAATCGAGTTTCATACGGTCAGATGGATTTTGGAAAGGTTTATATATAGTTGCAATTGTTATGCTAATCGGCGTTTTGATTCCAGGCATTGGAGTTGTTCGAAATGGATCTCAAAGCTGGATTTCACTTGGTTTTATGAACTTTCAACCAGCTGAGTTAGCTAAAATAGCTGTTTTAGGAGTTTTGGCAAGCACCCTTGCAAATGAAAAAAATTCTAGGATGAAAATGTATATTCAAAGTGCGGTCCTGTTATTATTACCAATTGGTTTTATCATGGTTCAGCCAGATTTTGGTTCAGCATTTGTCTTGGTTGTTGCTGTATTCTTTTTATTGTTCGCAGCAGGTCTTCCGTTTAAGTTCTTCCTCTGGATAGGCTTGAGTGGAATTGTTGCTTTTGTGTTATTAATTGTTTCAGCACCATACAGACTTGTACGAATTCAAGCTTTTTTAGACCCTTGGAACGATCCTTTGGGCTCTGGGTTTCAAGCTATACAATCATTGCTTGCAATAGGACCAGCTGGATTATTCGGGTTTGGTTATGGAAATAGCCGCCAGAAGTTTTTATATTTGCCGGAACCTCAAAATGATTTTATCTTTTCTATTCTATTAGAAGAGGCAGGTTTCATCGGGGGATTCATCATCGTACTTGCCTTTGTGACTTTCTTTACGACTAGTTTCACAATGGCTGCACGTGCAAAAACACGTGAACGCCAGCTGATGATTATCGGATTTACTTCCCTGTTGGCAGTACAAACATTTTTAAATATGGGAGTAGTTACTGGACTGTTACCAGTGACAGGAGTGACTTTACCATTCATCAGTTATGGGGGATCGTCATTAGTGATGACATGGGGGATTATTGGAATTATTTTAAATTTAGCCAAAGAAACTGATAAAGAAGGGGGGCGGTAGAATGGAAAAA
Organism: Psychrobacillus sp. FSL K6-2365; assembly: GCF_038003165.1. Lineage (NCBI taxonomy): Bacteria > Bacillati > Bacillota > Bacilli > Caryophanales > Bacillaceae > Psychrobacillus > Psychrobacillus sp. FSL K6-2365. The sequence continues at coordinate 1,368,498 of NZ_JBBOOO010000001.1, forward strand.
ATTATTGATATTGAAGATCGTATACCTACACTAAAAGAGCGAAGAAGACGTAGAACAAACAAAAAATTTTCCATTCTACTTTTTCTCTTTGTAACTACTTTGTTGATTGTTTTATATTTCCAATCATCTTATAGTCAAATTCAAACAATCTCATTAGATGGTGCAAAACTAGTTCCAGAGCAATTGTACATAGAAGAAAGTACATTGGTTACTGGTGAATCGATGTGGAGTTTTAATGAAAGTAAAATAGAAAATCTATTGGCAGGGAATGCCTGGGTAGAATCAGTGCATGTCCAGCGGAAGTGGTTAACATCCGTTCATATACAGGTGAATGAGTTTAATCAAATAGGATACCTTGAGGAAGGCGATTTTCTTCATATTATTTTAGAAAATGGGCAGATTATTAAAACAGATGGACAAGTTATTCCTAAGGATGGTCCCATATTTACTGGGTTTGAAGATGAGAAAATACGTCAAAGAATGATTAAAGAGTTAAAGCTCTTAGACAGTGAAGTGTTAACGGGTATTTCACAGATTAAATATACACCAACCGAAAACGATGCCTATTCTATTCAAGTGTATATGAATGATGGCAATGAGGTTCAAGCAATCATTCCATCATTTGGAGAGAAAATGAATTACTACCCGTCTATTGTTTCTCAACTGAATCCAGAAGTGAAAGGGATTGTAGATTTAGAAGTAGGAACATTTTTTCAACCATATGTAGATGTGTACAATGTACCAGAAAAGGAGGAGGTTGTGGAAAATGAGGAAGACCAAACTCCTTAAAGTACCGTCTAGGGGACTTATTACTATATCGATGGTAAGTTTAGTGTTAGGATTTATACTTGCATATTCGTATAGCATCTCCTCAGATGACACAGATGAAAACGCTTCAGATGTCTCGGGGTTCCAACAGCAAGAAAAATATAGAGAAAAATTAGTAGAACAAAAAGAACGAAATAAAGAACTAACGGAAGAAATTATCGTAAAGCAGCAAAAAGTTCGAGATTATGAACAATCTTTTGTAGAGAGTGAAGAAAGTGTGGAAGAGCTAGTTGAGGAAGCAGAATTACTTCGATTATTAATTGGTGATATTCCATCACAAGGAAAAGGAATTACTGTTTCGTTGGAAGATGGGGCATATAATCCTTCTCAAGAAAACCCAAATGATTACATTGTACATGAGAGTCATGTTTTTAAAGTGATCAATGAATTAAAAATATCAGGTGCAGAGGCTATATCGATTAATGGTCAGCGGCTTCACGCAAACTCCTATATACGATGTACTGGACCTGTAATTGTGGTTGATGGGAAAACCTTTCCTGCCCCATTTACAATAGAAGCAGTAGGAGATCCCAAAGTTTTATTCGCCTCCGTAAACTTAGGTGGAGGCGTTGTAGATCAACTTACTAGTGATAATATAGTGGTAACCGTCGGAGAAAAAGATTTAATAACTATGCCTGCTTTAAGGGATGATGATTATAGCTAACCAAAAGGAGGCCGAATAATGAAAAAAACCGTCTATATTCGGTTCACCATAATTTTGTTAATAGTGGGTTTTATGTTAGCAGTACAATATAACACCGTTCAAAATCCAGAAACTAGAGACACACGAGACATATGGGCTATTCGTCAAGAATTGTCCAAAGAAACCGAAACACACTCAGAGTTACTATCTGAAGTATATATGTTAGATCAGACAATCCTTAAATATGGGAATATGGTGAGTGAAAGTGCTGCGTTTGCTTTAGAGGATACAGTGGTGCAACTAAAGGAAGATATTGGGCTAGTAGATTATACTGGTCCAGGGCTTACTATTAAAGTAGAACCATCCTTAGAAAGCATTGCACTTGGACAACCTGTAGAAGGTATTTCACCAGACCTACTTATTCGTCTAATCAATGAAATCAATCGTTTTAAAGCTAAAGATATTGAAGTTGACGGTAAACGTATAATATATTCTTCACCAATAAGAGATGTAAATGGTAAAACTACAGTGAATAATATACCTGTAAGAAATGCTCCATTTATGATCAGAATTGGAACTTCTACCTATGATGAAGCACAAAAAATGTACAATCAGTTAGAGGCTTCTACAATCGGTGATGACTTCTATATCGATAATTTAAAACTTAAGATTGGTGAGCCAGAGCAGATTATCAGGATTTCAGCTTATGACCAACCAGTGAACAATCATTTCTTAAAAGAAGTACCAGAAGGGGAGTCATGAAATGTGGTTGCCATTATTAGGACTGATACTTGGGATTTCCCTCGGTTTATTAACTGAAATGCAGGTTCCAGAAATATATGAAAGCTATTTATCAATAGCAGTATTGGCTGCACTTGATACTTTATTTGGTGGAATACGTGCCCATCTACAGCATGTTTATGATGATAAAGTATTTGTTTCAGGATTTTTCTTCAACATTGCTCTTGCTGCAGCTCTAGCATTTTTAGGAGTCCACTTAGGGATAGATTTATACTTGGCTGCAATTTTTGCGTTTGGAGTACGATTATTTCAAAATATAGCAGTTATTCGTCGAATAATGTTAACCAAATGGTCAGAAAGAAAAAAACAATAGATTTTATATAGTAATTGACTATTTCTTTAGAAAATTTTAGACTTTATACTATTTTTACACTAGAATAATAAATAAAGAGTTTACAGGAGGTGCCACGGGTTGAATCAATCAGAATTATACGTATCACTAGATATTGGGTCGTCATCAATCAAGGTCTTAATAGGCGAAATGAATGATGACTCGCTGCATGTAATAGGTGTAGGAAATGTTAAATCAAATGGAATAAGAAAAGGCACCATTGTGGATATAGATGCAACCGTACAATCTATAAAAAAAGCTGTTAATGAAGCCGAAAGAATGATTGGTATGTCTATTAATGAAATAGTATTAGGCATCCCAGCAAATATGGCGAATATACAAAATGTTAAAGGAGTAGTCGCTGTTAATCGTGAGGATAGAGAAATTACGGATGGAGACTTAGAACGTGTGATTGAGTCTGCTCAAGTAATGTCTATTCCTCCTGAGAGAGAGCTTATTAATATAGCACCAAAACAGTTTATCGTCGATCACTTAGAGGAAATTAAAGATCCAAGAGGGATGATTGGCACCCGCTTAGAATTAGACGGTATTATGATGACTACATCCAAAACAATTTTACATAACGTGTTAAGATGTGTGGAAAGAGCTGGTCTCCAAATAAGGGAGATTTATTTGCAACCTTTAGCTGGTGGTCATTTTGCATTAACTGAAGATGAAAAAAATCATGGCACTGCTTATATTGATATAGGCGGGGGTTCCACAACGATTGCCATTTTTAATGAAGGTCATTTAATTAATACTTCTGTTATTCCGGTAGGTGGAGATCATATTACAAAAGATTTATCTATTGTACTGAAAACACCAACCGAACAAGCAGAAATGATTAAACTAAAATATGGACATGCATTCTATGATGATGCTTCGGATGATGAATTATTTGAAGTACCTGTAATAGGAGCTGATATGAAGGAACAATACTCGCAACGTTATATTGCTGAAATCATCGGAGTTCGACTTGAAGAGCTATTTGAACTAGTTCTGGAAGAATTCTATCGACTTGGTTTACAAGACTTACCAGGAGGAGTAGTGATTACTGGCGGAGTTTCTAAACTGGAAGGCTTAGGTCAGTTGGCAAGACATATACTCCAAACAAGAGTAAGACTATATACTCCAGATTATATTGGGGTTCGTGAGCCACAATATACGACTGCAGTTGGTCTTATAAGATATGCCTATAAAGAAGATCTTTTCTATGGTAAAATTGGTAGTAGCCATGCATTAGCGCATTCGGTTCCAAATGAAACAGTTGCGGTGTCAAAAAAACAAAAACAAACTGCGCAAACAACCAATGAACACAAAGATAGCCCAATGACAAAAGCAAAAAGATTTTTTGACAAGTTTTTCGAATAACAAACCCTTTATCATAGCAGAGAGAGCATAGGAGGCAATAGCATGTTAGAATTTGAAACAAATGAAGATCAATTAGCGATCATTAAAGTTATTGGAGTAGGTGGTGGCGGTAACAACGCTGTAAATCGAATGATTGAACACGGTGTTCAAGGAGTAGATTTTATTGCTGTTAATACAGATGCACAAGCTCTCAATATGTCAAAAGCCGAAGTAAAACTACAAATTGGTGGAAAACTAACTCGCGGTCTTGGTGCAGGAGCGAATCCTGAGGTAGGGAAAAAAGCTGCGGAAGAAAGTAAAGAACTGATAGAAGAAGCTTTAAGAGGCGCAGATATGGTATTTGTCACAGCAGGTATGGGTGGCGGCACAGGTACTGGAGCAGCACCAGTCATTGCTCAAATTGCACGTGATTTAGGGGCATTAACAGTTGGGGTAGTAACACGTCCATTTACTTTTGAAGGTCGTAAACGTTCTACACAAGCAGTTGGTGGTATTAGCATGATGAAAGAGTCAGTTGATACGTTAATCGTCATTCCAAATGACCGTTTGTTAGAAATCGTAGATAAAAACACACCAATGCTAGAAGCATTCAGAGAAGCGGATAATGTACTACGTCAAGGGGTTCAAGGTATTTCTGATTTGATCGCAGTACCTGGTCTTATCAATCTTGACTTTGCAGATGTTAAAACAATTATGTCTAACAAAGGTGCAGCACTTATGGGTATCGGTATTTCTGCAGGAGAAAATCGTGCTGCAGAAGCTGCGAAAAAGGCTATTTCAAGTCCACTTCTTGAAACATCAATTGATGGAGCAACTGGTGTCTTGATGAATATTACTGGTGGTTCAAACTTAAGTCTGTTTGAAGTTCAAGAAGCGGCTGATATTGTTGCCTCTGCTTCAGATGAAGAAGTTAATATGATATTCGGTTCGGTTATCAATGATAACTTGAAAGATGAAATAGTTGTTACGGTAATTGCAACTGGATTCAACGAAGAACTTATCACACAAAAACAACCTCGAAGCACAGGTTTCGGTGGCAGCAGAACGCCACAACCATCTGTAGCACCAATCCGAGAACAGCGTAAAGAAGAAGTGCAACAACAAGCACCTCAACAAGAACGACATGTATCTCATAACCAACAAGAGGATGCATTAGATATCCCAACTTTCTTAAGAAATCGTCAACGTAGAAACTAATATAAAGATTAAAGCAATCACTTCGGTGGTTGCTTTTTTTGAATAAAGTATAATTTCCCGTGTTAAAAGGACTCCTTATAAATTAGGAATATTCCAGTCGAAACAGTGAATAGAAACACCTATTAGTAGTATGGTTCTACATGTTTTGGCCATGAATCGATAAAAGTTTTGTAAAAGTTTTCCACTACGCAAGTAAAAGGTAATAGTCCGCAAGTAAATATAGACTTTGAGCAAGTAAAACTTTAAGACCGCAAGTAAGCCACTGATGGGAGCAAGTAAACAATAGGTGAGAGCAAGTAAAGATATATTAAGATCAAATTCTGTATTAAATATAAGGATAATTTTTGATTCCTGAGCTTAAAATAAGTTTTTGGTAATTTGAGTGGTATAGAATATAACGATTACAAACAGAGCTCTTAGATTTGGGTTATCAAGCATCCAAAAAGGCATTTCTTATATATTTCTACACTAAGAAAAAAGTATACGACAAAAAATAGCTGGTATTTGCCTTATAGATTAACGGTAGAGCTCCCGAAATTTTATTTTCGGGAGCTCCCTCTTTGAATTGAAGAGTATCTTATCTTTTGTTATCCCACTAACCTGTTTCTAGAAGGTATAAGGGTGACGGACAGAAAAATGCCATAAAACTACTGAGAAAACAGATGCTGGTGGTGACGTTCAGTCACCACCAGCCTAATTGGCATCTTTTTTTGTATTTCTTAACTCTTATTATTTGTCGTAAAAAAAGAACGTTTTTGAACGGTCTTTTGACAAATTTCTTAAACTTTAGATGCTAAGCTTTAGTCAAAAGGAGGGAAACTATGTATGCGGAAGTAATGATTGTAACCAATACTTTTTTCAATTATACCGTTTTGGCATTTGCCAATAAAATTGGGTGGATTGAAAATCAGAAAAGGTATTTATTCCTATCTGCTCTAACGGCTGGAGTAATCACAGTTGTTTTCTCTCATTCTATGAGTACAATATTTTTATCTTTTTTTGTAATGATTGCGATTGCTTTTTGGAAAAAACGTTCGCAAATAGGAAAAGCAATTATTTTAACGTTACTGACTAGTGTTTTTGCTGGCGGTTTACTTACAGCTATTGCTCCTTTGTATGACAATAGTAGTAATTTGTTTATGATTATGAACTTTGCGTTGATTGCAACAGGTGGTCTATATTTGCTGACCAAACATGTCCTTCATCTGAATATTACTCACGGAGAAAGAGAGCTTCTATATCCATCTAACGTTTCGTTATTTGGTATTTCTAAGGAGCTGACACTTTTTATAGACTCAGGAAATGTGTGTACGGAACCGTTGTCCAATGATCCTGTCCACTTTGTGGCAGCTGAAATGTTGCGGGAGATTCTACCACATGCGTTATTTGAAGCTATTAGTAATTGGGAGTTTGATGGAAGAACCGGATTGGACAAGATTTCAAAAGAATATGCAAGTAAATTAAGATTAATTCCAATTGCAACGATTCACAAACATAAAACATGGGTTGTTGGTATTAAGTATGATCAATGGATGATAGGAGATCAGGCATTACCAAAAGGTTATATTGTTATGACGAAAGCAAGAGAAAAGTTTCCACATGGGGCGGATGGGATATTACATAGTTCCTCATATTTTCATTTGAAAAAAAGGAGTGTAGGATAATGCTGATGAATTGGTTGCGTAAGATTTACTATTGGGTACTTTCCTTTAGAAGAAAAAGTGTACATTATATTGGTGGCAATGAATCATTACCTAAACCATTATCGAGAGAAGAAGAACGAGAGATGCTACTGGCGTTTATGGATGGAGATGAACATGCTAGAGATGTATTAATTGAACGAAACTTAAGATTAGTTGTTTACATTGCGAGAAGATTTGATCAGACAAATACTAATATAGAAGACCTTATTAGTATAGGTTCAATCGGACTTATTAAGGCTGTAGAGACGTTTAATCTAGAAAAAGGTATTAAGCTCGCAACTTACGCATCAAGATGTATAGAGAACGAAATTTTAATGCATTTACGTAAGACAAATCGTATGAAGTCAGAAGTCTCTTTTGATGAACCTTTAAATTCTGATTCTGACGGGAATGAACTATTACTATCAGATATTTTAGGTACTAGCGAGGATTTAATCATTGAAGATGTGGAGAAAAAACTAGAGCGTCAACATGTATTTGAAGCAATAAATTTACTAGGGAATAGGGAAAAGTACATTATGCAATGTCGGTTTGGTTTAAATGGTAAAGAAGAAATGACTCAAAAAGAAGTAGCTGATCATTTAGGTATTTCGCAATCATATATATCACGTTTAGAAAAAAAAATCATTTTAGATTTAAAGGAGCTGTTAAACGAACCAATTGCCTAATGGGTGAAATTGGATAGAAACGTATAGAATAATCTTTTCTTTCCCGGACAAACTGACTTAGAACAATTAAAAAGTCCGGAGGAAGATCTATGACGAGAACAAAAGTTGAATTATGCGGCATTGATACATCTAAGCTTCCTTTACTTAAGCATGAAGAAATGAAAGAATTGTTTATCCGTTTACAATCTGGTGAAGAATCTGTTAAAGATGAACTGGTAATGTGTAATTTAAGGCTAGTTTTAAGTCTAGTTCAAAGGTTTGCTTACCGAGGAGAGCAAGCAGATGATTTGTTTCAAGTTGGTTGTATTGGGCTCATCAAATCAATTGAGAATTTCGATTTAAAGCATAACGTCCGTTTTTCTACGTATGCAGTTCCTATGATTATTGGAGAAATAAAAAGACACTTACGTGATCATCATTCAGTACGAGTATCAAGATCGTTAAGAGATATTGCATATAAAGCTATGAAAGCAAAGGAACAGTTTATCAACGAACATTTACAAGAACCAACCTTGGATGACTTGTCAAAAGAGCTAGATATTTCAGTGGAGGATATATTAATTGCTTTAGATGCTATTCAAGATCCTGTATCTTTACAAGAGCCAATATTCAGTGATGGTGGAGACGCTATTTATATGATGGACCAATTATGCGATAATGATGTATCCGAAGATCAATGGGTAACTTATTTTACTGTGAAGGATAGTTTTCAGAAGCTAGATACAAGACAAAAGAAAATATTAACGAAGAGAATTTACTATGGAGCTACACAAACAGAAATAGCAATGGACTTAGGTTTATCGCAGGCACAAATTTCAAGATTAGAGAAAAGTGCCTTATCAACTATTCAAAGCCAATTGAATCCATAAGTTATTTAGCAAAAACGCTTTTTCTTTTTAGAAGAAGCGTTTTTCTGTTGTTATAAATTTCTTAAGAACAACAAGTTAGCTTGGTCCGGCAGAAAACACTTAAAAAATCATATAGGTAGTTACAAGTAGGATTCCGTATTTATGCATTAGAACGAAGCGTTTAAGATCTGGATTTTTTTCTTTTTAGAAAAAAAGCGTTTTTTTCATTTTCATTCATATAATGAATAAAGGGGGTTAATGATGAAATTTTCAGATGCGCAGCAAAAAGAAGTAATAGAAGCAAAGAGTGGGCAATTACTCGGCTATATTGTAGACGCAGAAATTGATAAAGAAACTGGTTATATTATTTCATTTTTAGTAGAAGAAAATGGAGCGTATCCAACTTTTTTTAATAAAAAAAGAGACACAAAGAAAATAGCCGTACAAAATATAGCGATAATTGGAAAAGATGTTATAATTGTATCAAAAACATAGACTTACAATGTTCATCATTGATAAAACGGCTTTTCATTGATACAATAAACAAAAACAATTGATGAAAAGTTGGGTTTCGAATGACAAACGTACAACAAAACTTAGAACAAATTCAACAGCGTATGCAAAATGCATGCGACCGAGGTAATAGAAAGTTAGAAGATATTACATTAATAGCAGTAACAAAAGAAGTTTCAGTTAGTCGAACAAACGAGGTAATAGAAAATGGTATTCGGCATTTGGGAGAAAATCGACCAGAGGGTTTACAGAAAAAGTTAGATGCCATTTCTAATGATGTTGGGTGGCATTACATAGGTTCATTGCAAACAAGAAAAGTTAAATCAGTTATTAACCATATAAATTTCTTGCATTCATTAGACCGGATGAGTTTAGCGGATGAAATTGAGAAAAGAGCTACCTCCACAAAGGATTGTTTTGTACAAGTAAACGTATCCCAAGAAGAGTCAAAACATGGGCTTGCTTTTGAAGAAGTAGAAGCATTTGTAGATCAGCTTAAAAACCATAAACGTATTCGCATTATTGGATTGATGACAATGGCACCTAATACGGAAGATGACACAATCATTCGAAATGTTTTCCGCAGATTGAAACAACTCCAAAGTAAAATTGCAGCTAAACAAATAGCAGGCGCCCCTTGTACAGAACTTTCCATGGGAATGTCTGGGGATTATGAGATAGCAATAGAAGAAGGTGCAACATTTATTAGAGTCGGAACAGCATTGGTTGGAAAAGAGAGGGAGGGAATTGTATGAGCATGAAAAACTGGATGAAAAACTTCTTCTACTTAGATGAAGATGAGGAAGCATCAGAAGCGCAGCAACCAAGACCTCAGCAGCAAAAAACAGTTGATAATAATATAAAGCAACAAACTGTAAAGTCTGCTCCTAAAGAACGTAAATTTAATACGATTCCAAAGGATATGAACACTCCTAATCTCGTTAGTATTCAAAATGTCCAAAAGTCATCAAAAGTAATATTGATAGAGCCGAGAGTGTATGCAGAAGCACAAGATATATCTGAACACTTAAAAAGTAAAAAGGCTGTAATTGTAAATTTGCAACGAATTGATAAGGAGCAGGGAATTCGAATAATCGACTTTTTAAGTGGGACAGTGTACGCTTTAGGTGGAGACATACAAAGAATAGGTACGGATATATTCCTTTGTGCACCAGATTCTGTTGAAGTCGATGGTGCAATATCGGATTATTACTATAATGACTTAGATTAACAGAGGAGTATTTAAATTATGGGATTAGTTTTATCTTTAATAAGCTGGGGTGTTCAAATTTATACGTATGCATTAATAGCGTATATTTTAATGTCATGGGTTCCGAGCATTCAACAATCAGGTTTTGGAAAGTTTTTAGGGAAAATATGTGAGCCATACTTAGAACCATTTAGAAAAATTATTCCTCCATTAGGGATGATTGATATCTCACCAATTGTGGCAATTTTTGTATTAAACCTAGCAATGACAGGCATATATTATATAGCTAATATAGTTGTCTAACCTCACTTTCGTGGGGTTTTTTACTATAGTCGAAAGGGAAATATTAAAATGGAAAATGTATTGCAACATTTTAGAAAAGAAGAACAGCCATTTATAGAACAGGTTGTGAGTATGATGCGGGAAGTTGAGGATCGATATGCTCCTAAGTTGACGGACTTTCTAGACCCAAGGCAGCAATTTATCGTAGACTCGATTCGTAGGCAATATGAAGAGATTGACTCTAGCGCTCAAGGTGCACTAGAGGATGCGGAGAGAAGAAGAGTCTTATTGTTTCCTTCTTATTTTACTCCATCTGATAACGATTTCTCTTCGAAAGTAGTGGAAGTTCATTATCCTACTAAATTTGTTACGCTAAAGCACAAGGATGTTCTTGGTTCAATGATGTCACTAGGAATTGATCGTAGTAAATTTGGTGATATACGCGTACAAGATGGAGCCATTCAGTTCGTCGTTGCCTTAGAGGTTTTAGATTACGTTCGAGCTAATTTCACATCCATTGGGAAAGTGAAAGTTCATATAAATGTGATAGAAAATCCAATCGATTATTTTGTTCAACAGGAGGAATGGATAACTGATACTTTAACGGTTAGTTCCCTTAGGTTAGACACAGTGATTGCGGCAGTTTTTAATATTTCTCGTCAAAAATCTGCATCCCTTATTCAAGCTGGTAAGGTCAAAGTGAACTGGTCAGAAAAGGATCAGGTATCTCTTGAGTTACAAGAACTTGATTTACTTTCTATTAGAGGGCATGGAAGAGTAAAATTAATAATGATCGAAGGAAGAACAAAAAAAGATAAATTACGACTACAAATAGGCAGGTTAGAACTTAAAAGTTAATTTTTATAAGAATATTTCAAATTTAGATGTATTCACCTTCTTGGAAATGTATAATGTAAGAAAGAATACAAGAATAGTAAGTAAAGGAGATGTTAAAATGCCACTGACACCACTTGATATACATAACAAGGAATTTGGTAAAGGATTTAGAGGATATAATGAAGATGAAGTAAACGAATTCCTTGATCAAATTATGAAAGATCTTGAAATATTGATGAAAGAAAAAAAGGAATTAGAAACAAAGCTTAAAACTTCAAGCGAAAAGGTTGGTCATTTTACTTCAATTGAAGAGACATTACATAAGTCAATTGTCGTTGCACAAGAGGCAGCAGAAGAGGTTCGTCGCAATTCACAAAAAGAAGCGAAGTTAATTGTGAAAGAGGCAGAAAAAAATGCTGATCGAATTGTTAATGAAGCTTTAACTAAGGCTAGAAGGATTGCATTGGAAATCGAGGACTTGAAAAAGCAGTCAAAAGTTTTCCGAAATCGTTTTAAAATGTTAGTCGAAGCCCAGCTAGATTTGATCAACACAGATGACTGGAATCATTTAATGGAATATGATGTGGATACAGAAGCAATTGATCGTATATCTGTTACGGAAGATTAACATTTCTTGACTCATAGCCATACTTTACCTATAATAATTTCATATCATATAATATGCGTTGAAAAAGACGTCTAAAATAGATTTCGACAAAGCGACTTGAGGGTGGTGAGAGCTCAGGGTAGAATCTTATTTAGAATATCACTTTGGAGCAAGGGCACTGAACAAATAGTAAGTGTCTTCGGTTAATGCCCCGTTATGGCATTCTAAGCGGCGATTTTATACAAATCGCAAGTAGGGTGGTACCGCGAGCATAACTCCTCGTCCCTTTTAGGGATGTGGAGTTTTTTTGTTTTCGCCACTCCTTTACAGTACTCATGCTTTTAATAATTAGGAGGTTATAAGATGGAATACAAAGATACGTTATTAATGCCAAAAACTGATTTCCCTATGCGTGGAAATTTACCAGTGAAAGAAGTAGAAATTCAAACTAAATGGGCAGATCAGGATATTTATAAAAAGGTACAGGACCATACAAAAGATCGTCCGTTTTTTGTACTACATGATGGACCACCTTATGCCAATGGTGATCTTCATATGGGTCATGCATTAAATAAAGTATTAAAAGATATGATTGTCCGTCACAAGTCTATGTCAGGCTTCCATGCACCTTATGTTCCAGGCTGGGATACACATGGTCTGCCAATCGAGCAAGCACTAACCAATAAAGGTGTAAAACGTAAAGAGATGTCTTTAGCAGAGTTTAGGAAGCTTTGTGAGGAGTATGCATATCAACAAATTGACAATCAACGCTCACAATTCAAACGTTTGGGTGTTCGTGGGGACTGGGATAATCCATATGTTACATTAACTCCTGCATTTGAATCACGTCAAATTGAAGTATTCGGTGCAATGGCTAAAAAAGGATATATTTATAAAGGGTTAAAGCCTGTTTACTGGTCACCATCAAGTGAATCAGCATTGGCTGAAGCAGAAATTGAATACCAAGATAAAAAATCACCATCTATTTATGTAAGCTTTGAGGTGACTGAAGGAAAAGGAGTTCTGGAAGAAGGAACAAAATTTATCATTTGGACTACAACACCTTGGACAATTCCTGCAAACCTAGCTATTTCCTTGCATCCTAAAGTTGAGTATGCAGTTGTTAATACGAAAGGTTCTAAATTTGTCGTTGCATTAGATTTAGTAAAATCTGTTGCGGAAGAATTAGGCTGGGAAGAATATACAGTAGAACGTACACTGGAAGGTAAGGAAATGGATCGTCTCGTAGCGAAACATCCATTATACGATCGTGATTCTCTTATCATTTTAGGAGAGCATGTAACAACTGAATCTGGGACTGGATGTGTTCATACAGCTCCTGGACACGGGGAAGATGACTTTTACGTTGGAAAAGCTTACGGCTTAGATGTTCTTTGTCCAGTTGATGACCGCGGTGTAATGACTGCTGAAGCACCTGGTTTTGAAGGATTATTTTATGACACAGCTAACAAAGCGATTACAGAAGCTTTAGAGGCTGCAGGTGCGCTTGAGAAACTTACATTTATTACACATTCATATCCGCATGACTGGCGTACAAAAAAACCAGTTATTTATCGTGCTACAGCACAATGGTTTGCTTCTATTGAGGCATTTAGAGATGAATTGCTACAAGCTATTCGGGATACCAAGTTTACTCCTGCATGGGGGGAGACTCGTCTATTTAACATGATTCGCGATCGTGGAGACTGGTGTATTTCTCGTCAGCGTGTATGGGGAGTTCCAATTCCAGTATTTTATGGGGAAGATGGAGAACCGATTCTGACAGAAGAGACTATTTCACATGTTTCTAAACTATTCCGTGAGCACGGTTCAAATATTTGGTTTGAAAAAGAAGCGAAGGAATTACTACCAGAAGGATTTACACATGCTGGAAGTCCCAATGGTATCTTTACGAAAGAAACAGATATTATGGATGTATGGTTCGATTCCGGTTCATCTCATCAAGGTGTCCTAGAAGAACGCGACGATTTAGTATTCCCAGCTGACTTATATCTAGAGGGATCGGATCAATATCGTGGTTGGTTTAACTCTTCGTTAATAACAAGTACGGCTATGTTTGGTCACGCTCCTTACAAAGGTTTGTTAAGCCATGGTTTCACATTGGATGGAAATGGACGTAAAATGAGTAAATCATTAGGGAACGTAATCGTTCCTTCTAAAGTGATAAATCAGTTAGGTGCAGACATTGTACGTTTGTGGGTAGCTTCTGTAGATTATACAGCAGATGTACGTGTATCAGATGCGATCTTCAAACAGGTATCAGAAGTATATCGTAAAATCCGTAATACATTCAGATTCTTACATGGTAATATTAGTGATTTCCATCCTGTTAATAATCGTGTGGAATTCAAGGATCTTCGTGAAGTGGATCAGTATATGTACATGAAACTTCAAGAAGTAATTACAACAGTAAGAGCTGCATATGATCGCTACGATTTTGCAAGTGTATATCATACGGTGAATAACTTTGTATCAAGTGAGTTAAGTTCATTCTACTTAGATATTGCAAAAGATGTTGTGTATATCTATGGCGAGGACCACTCGGATCGCCGTGCTATGCAAACAGTTATGTATGATACATTATTAGCTCTACTAAAATTAGTAACACCTATCTTGCCTCATACGACAGATGAGCTTTGGGCTTATTTAGAGCATGAAACTGCGGAAAGTGTTCAATTAACGGATATGCCAGAAGCTGTTGATTATCCTGAATTCAAGAATTTAGCAGCTAAGTGGGATAAAATTATGGAATTACGTGATGATGTATTAAAAGCACTAGAAGAAGCGCGAAATGCAAAAACGATCGGTAAATCATTAGAAGCTAAAGTAGCTTTATATGTAAATGATGACTATAAAGCACTGTTTGAAACAGATGCCATTGACTTTGCACAATTGTTCATTGTTTCTAAATTTGAATTAGGCGGTGCACCGTCTGAAGCACCAGCAAACAGCTTAGTATTAGAGCATGCTTCTGTTGTAGTAGAAAAAGCAGATGGTGAAAAATGTGAGCGCTGTTGGACAATTTCCGAAACAGTTGGTACAAGTGAAGCCCACCCAACTTTATGTGCACGTTGCGCAGAGGTTGTTAAGTAAATAAAACAAAGAAATGTGGTCCAATTATTTGGATCACATTTTTTATAGGATAATGGCTAGATAGCTCTTAATTTTAAAGGTAAAGCCCTTAAGTGTTTTCGGATAGCCCATAAATCACTTTTAATAATCCATAGATTTCAATATAGCCCTTAAATTCTCTACTTTAGTCCTTAACATCGAGCAAATAGCCCATAAAGCCGCCATCCTTTCAACTCTTATGGTACATAATCGATGTTGAAATTGTGTCTGCTCTTTTACGTATTGCATGGTTCTGTGTTAAACTAGATGGAGAGTGTTCAATTTTGCTGAAAAGAATTTGTTATGTGGGGGAAATAATGTGTGGAAATTTTATGGACTGGCGGCCTTTGTCATTGCATTAGATCAATGGACAAAATGGCTAGTCGTTAAAAATATGATACTTGGTGAACGAATTATTATGTGGGACCCTTACCTAGCGCTACTTTCTCATAGAAATAGAGGAGCAGCCTGGGGCATTCTAGAAGGAAAAATAGGATTCTTTACCATTGTCACTATCATCGTCATCATTGGAATTATCTATTATTTTCATAAAGAAGCAAAAGGAAAGCCAGTATTTCAAGCTGGCTTGATGATGCTACTTGGAGGAGCAATAGGGAACTTTATTGACCGACTTTGGAGAGGCGAAGTAGTAGACTTCGTCGATGTTTTAATACCTATTATTAATTATGATTTTCCAATCTTTAACGTGGCAGATGCTGCACTAACTATTGGTGTTGTAATTATAATATTATTCGTATTTCAAGAAGAACGAGCTGAAAAGAAAAAGGTGAAGTAATGGAAGATTTAACATTTATTATTGAAAATGAACAATCAAAAGAGCGCATTGATAAAGCAATTGCATCTTTTGAATCAGATTGGTCACGTACACAAATTCAAAATTTTATAAAAGACGGCTTTGTAACAGTAAATAATGAGCCAGCAAAAACGAGCTATAAAGTAAAAGCTGGTGATGTTATTGTCGTTACACCTCCAGATGCTGTTCCACTTGATATTGTTGCCGAGAACTTGAACTTAGAAATCATCTATGAGGATGAAGATGTAGTTGTTGTCTATAAACCTCGTGGAATGGTTGTACATCCTGCACCTGGACATACTACTGGAACACTAGTTAATGGTTTGATGTATCAAATTAAAGATTTGTCAGGTATTAATGGAGTTATGCGT
Source organism: Psychrobacillus sp. FSL K6-2365 (assembly GCF_038003165.1). NCBI lineage: Bacteria > Bacillati > Bacillota > Bacilli > Caryophanales > Bacillaceae > Psychrobacillus > Psychrobacillus sp. FSL K6-2365. The sequence goes on from NZ_JBBOOO010000001.1 coordinate 1,384,654, forward strand.
CCTGGAATTGTGCATCGTATTGATAAAGATACGACAGGTCTTTTGATGGTTGCTAAAAATGATGTAGCACATGTCTCGTTAGTGGACCAACTTGTAAAGAAAACAGTTACTCGTAAGTACACAGCACTTGTGCATGGTCGCATTGCTCACGATAAAGGGACGATTGATGCTCCTATTGCTCGTGATAAAAAAGAAAGACAAAGTATGGCGGTAGTAGATAATGGTAAGCACGCTGTTACACATTTTCGTGTTATAGAGAGATTTGATAAATTTTCGTTAGTTGAATGCCAATTGGAAACTGGACGTACACATCAAATCCGTGTTCATATGAAATATATCGGTTATCCACTTGCTGGAGATCCAAAATACGGTCCGAAAAAAACTATTAGTTTTGATGGACAAGTTTTACATGCAGGATTATTAGGTTTTATTCACCCAAAAACGGGAGAATACTTAGAGTTCTCCTACCCACTTCCAGAGGATTTCACTAATTTGATACAAGATTTAAAAAATCAATCATTGATTAATGAGGAATAGTACTCTATACTAGTGAAAGAAATAAGAAAAAATTATATAGCTTCACCTTTAATAACAGTCCAGAGAGGCTGAGAAGGTACTTGTGAACGTGACTCACTATCAATCTGCGGATTTTTAGTAATCACACTAATTTATTACGCATTTACAACCTTCTGGGCTCTCGAGCTTAGAAGGTTTTTTATTTTGTTCAAAGGAGATGTAAGTTGATGGGAGAAAAAGCGAATATTCTAGATGAGCAAGCGATAAATCGAGCACTCACAAGAATTGCACATGAAATTATTGAACGTAACAAGGGGATTGATGAATGTATTCTAGTGGGCATCAAAACTAGAGGAGCATTTTTAGCTCAGCGTCTAGCGGGTAGAATCGAACGTATTGAGGGCAAACCGATAAAAACAGGAGAGCTAGATATAACGCTATATAGAGATGATCTTTCCTTGAAGAATGATACAGCTGAACCGCTAGTGCAACAAGTTGATATAACACATGATGTGAAGGATAAAAAAGTTATTTTGGTTGACGATGTTTTATTTACCGGAAGAACTGTCCGAGCTGCAATGGATGCAGTAATGGATTTAGGAAGACCATCTCAAATTCAGCTAGCAGTTTTAATTGATAGAGGGCATCGAGAACTACCGATTCGAGCAGACTATGTTGGAAAAAATATACCTACCTCTAGCAGTGAGAGAATTGTTGTAAAAGTTACAGAAACAGACGAAGTAGATGCAGTAACCATTTACGAATAAGTAAAGAGAAAGCATCGACAAGCGCTGGAGATAAACAGATATTGAGTAAGAAGCATATACTTCCAGGTCTATTAAAAAAAATATTTAAAAGGTAGGTAAAATTCATGTCAAATGCCGTTTTAGATGTAAATGAAAAGCCATCCGGTGGGCAGCTCATCACTTTAAGTTTTCAACATATGTTTGCGATGTTCGGATCTACCATATTAGTACCACAGCTGGTAGGTTTAAGCCCTGCGATTGCATTGTTAACAAGCGGGATAGCAACAATTATCTTCTTACTCGTAACTAAATTCCAAGTACCAGCATATTTAGGATCGTCGTTCGCATTTATCGCACCTATTCTTGTGGCAGTAAATGGGTTGAATGAATCGGGAAAAGCTATTAATCCGGGTAATGCCATGATCGGGGCAGTTTTCGTAGGATTAGTTTATGGAATTGTGTCTCTTGTAATTTGGAAAAGTGGTTATAAATGGATCATGAAGCTTTTACCAGCAATTGTCGTAGGTCCTGTCATTATGGTAATTGGTCTCGGATTGTCGAGTACAGCAGTCGATATGGCAATGAATATAACAAATGCAGAATCAGGCTTAAAAGAATATAGCTTCCTGCACTTCTCAGCAGCTTTAGTTACATTGTTTACAGCGATCATCTGTACGGTATACTTCAAAAATATAATTAGTACAATGCCAATCTTAATAGGATTAGTTGTAGGTTATATATATTCCATTATTATCGGGATTGTTGACTTTACCCCAATAAAAGAAGCGAAATTGTTCGCTTCACCAGACTTTTTAGTTCCTGGAGTACATTATGATTTTGTTGTTACTTCAAATATATTACTAGTGATGGTTCCAATCGTTATCGTCACAATCTCAGAGCATATTGGGCATCAGCTCGTGTTAGGGAAAGTTGTAGGAAGAGACTACATAAAAGAACCTGGATTGCATAAGTCATTACTAGGTGATGGTCTAGGAACGTTAGTAAGTGCACTTATCGGTGGGCCACCTAAAACTACTTACGGTGAAAACATTGGAGTGTTAGCAATAACTCGTATATATAGTGTTTATGTTATTTTGGGTGCAGCTGTAGTAGCGATCCTACTTTCATTTTTTGGAAAAGCAATGGCAGTTATTTCTACGATACCAACAGCAGTTTTAGGCGGTGTATCTATCTTACTCTTTGGGATAATCGCAGCAAGTGGGTTACGTATGTTAGTTGATGCAAAAGTAGATTTTGGCAATAGTAGAAATTTAGTCATTGCTTCTGTAATCCTAGTAATAGGAATCGGTGGGGCAAAATTCATTGTCACAGAAGCTCTTAGTATTGAAGGTATGGCTTTAGCGGCAATTATCGGGGTTATACTAAATCTGATCCTACCAGGTAGAAAACAAGCAGAAAATACAGATTTACATCAAACTAAATAATAGACCTTTTAAGAAGTTGAACAGTGAGTCAGCAAAAGGTTCGGATAGCAAGTTGGGACATGTAGTATGATCCTACTACTTGTCTATGCAAAAACGAACCTTCTCGAAACTTTTTCGAGGAGGTTTTTACATTTACTATACAAGCCTCCGGCGGATATCACAGACTTTATCGAGCTTCTCAATAAAAGTCTAGACTCAAATCCACCAAGGAGAATTGGATTTAAACAGAAAGGTGGATATTCATGGAAAATTTAGTATCAATGAAAGACTTATCGGCAGATCAAATACATCAGATATTAAAACAAACACAAGCGTTTCGTGATGGTACCACCTCAACTCTGAAGAATAAATACATGGTATCGAACCTGTTTTTTGAACCTAGCACTAGAACTAAGATGAGCTTTGAAATGGCTGAAAGAAAATTGAATTTAGAAATCCTTCCTTTTGATGCTGGATTCTCTAGTACATTAAAAGGTGAAACACTTTATGACACAGTAAAAGTTTTAGAATCCATTGGGCTAGATGTATTAATTATTAGGCATGAGCAAAATAATTATTTTGAAGAATTAGTTGGGAAAGTTAAACCTGCGATTATTAACGGGGGAGACGGTACAGGAAATCATCCAACGCAAAGCCTGTTAGATATTTATACAATTTGGCAAGAGTTTGGCACTTTACAAGATAAAGTAATCACGATTGTAGGAGATATCAACCATAGTCGTGTTGCTAGGTCTAATGCAGATGCACTTGCAAAATTAGGCGCACAAGTCCGATTTGTATGCCCGCCAGAGTGGCAGGGAGAGTTCGAAGCGTTTAATGAATTCGATGAGGTAATAGAAGATAGTGATGTTCTCATGATGCTCCGTGTTCAACATGAGAGACATGATGGGAAGACAACATTTTCTAAAGAGCAATATCATCATTTATATGGTCTAACAATAGAACGTGAACGGAAAATGAAAAAAACTGGAATTATCTTACATCCAGCGCCATTCAATAGAGGCGTGGAAATAGCTAGTGAGTTAGTAGAATGTGATCGGTCAAGGATATTTAAGCAAATGGAAAATGGTGTTTATGTTCGCATGGCTGTCATTGAAATGATTTTGAAAGGGAGAGAATAACATGACAAAAATTATTCAAAACGTTCAAATAGTTAACAATGAAGGAAATCTAGAAACAACTGCTATTTTAGTTCAAGATGGAAGAATTGCAGCAATCGGAGCGAGTATCGCATCAAATGGTGCACAACTAATAGATGGTAAGGGACAATTACTTTCACCTGGCTTTATTGATGTACATGTTCATTTACGTGAACCAGGGGGAGAGCATAAAGAAACGATTGAAACAGGAACGAAAGCAGCAGCAAAAGGTGGTTATACAACCATTTGCGCTATGCCAAATACAAGACCAGTACCTGACAGTGCAGAAAATTTCTCACATGTATTAGATTTAGTAGAGAAAAATGCACTTGTACGCGTATTACCGTATGGTTCCATTACAATTCGACAAGCGGGCAAAGAAAGAACAGATATCGAAGCTTTAAAAAATCTTGGAGCTTTTGCTTTAACAGATGATGGTGTTGGTGTACAGGAAGCTGGAACAATGCTAGAAGCAATGAAGGAAGCAGCAAAATTCAATATCCCGATTGTCGCTCACTGTGAAGATAACACACTTATCTACGGTGGCGTGATGCATAAAGGGAAACGCAGCGAAGAACTTGGTTTAAAAGGTATACCTTCTGTTTCTGAATCAGTACATATAGCGCGAGACATTTTACTCGCAGAAGCCACAGGTGCGCACTATCATGTATGTCATGTGAGTACGAAAGAATCAGTTCGAGTGATTAGAGACGCTAAAAAAGCTGGTATTCAGGTTACAGCAGAAGTAAGCCCGCATCATTTATTACTATGTGAGGACGATATTCCATCAAATGACGCAGCATGGAAGATGAACCCTCCACTTAGAGCGAAAGAAGATATGATGGCACTGCGTGAAGGACTGGTAGATGGAACCTTAGATTTTATCGCAACAGATCATGCTCCTCATACTGAGGAAGAAAAGTCATTTGGATTTGAGAAAGCTCCTTTCGGAATTGTCGGTTTAGAAACAGCATTCCCATTATTATATACTCACTTTGTTAAAACAGGCGATTGGACACTCAAGCAGCTATTGGAATACCTAACTATCAAACCAGCGGAAGTATTTGGATTTGAGTTTGGAAAGCTTGAAGTAGGTGCTCCAGCCGATTTAGTTTTATTAGATTTAGAAAAAGAGCAAGATATTGTGAAAGAAGCTTTTGTATCCAAAGGAAAGAATACACCATTTAACGGATGGGCCTGCAATGGTTGGCCACAACTTACAATGTATAACGGAGAAATCGTATGGCAGGAGGAACAAGCATGAAAACAAGATACTTAATATTAGAAGACGGTACGGTATTTAAGGGAAATGCATTTGGAAGTGATGCAGGAACAATTGGTGAAGTAATTTTTACAACTGCAATGACAGGCTATCAGGAATCCATTTCAGATCCTTCTAACTGTGGGCAAATATTAACGTTTACGTATCCTATGGTTGGTAACTATGGTATAAATCCAGATGATTTTGAAGCTATAGAAATAGGACTTTCTGGAGTTGTTATTAGAGAGCTTGCAGAACAACCATCGAACTTCAGAAATACTGCTACTATAAGTGAATTTTTAGTTGCTAAAAACGTTCCCGGAATTGAAGGAATTGATACAAGAAAGCTAACACGTATTATTCGTATGCACGGTTCATTAAAAGGAAGGCTTACCAATGCAGACGAAGAGGTGAATGTGGAACAAATAGTACAAGAACTTCAAGCAACTGAACTTCCTAAAAATTTAGTAGAACAAGTTTCAATAACTCGACCATACCCAAGTCCAGGACGTGGAAAAAGAGTGGTACTGGTGGACTTTGGTATGAAACATGGCATATTAAGAGAACTAAACAAACGTGATTGCGATATTATTGTAGTCCCATATAACACTTCAGCAACTGAAATTATAGGTATGTACCCGGATGGTGTCATGCTATCTAATGGACCTGGAGATCCAACTGATATTCCAGAAGCAATTGAAATGGTAAAAGGAATTATCGGAAAAGTACCGATTTTCGGAGTATGTCTTGGACATCAACTTATTTCACTGGCAAGTGGTGCTAAATCCTTCAAATTGAAATTTGGTCATCGCGGAGGAAATCACCCAGTAAAAGATTTAAGAACTGGTAGAACAGAGTTAACTTCTCAAAACCATGGTTATGCAATTGATGCAGATTCCATTGCACAAACTGATTTGGAAATTACACATATAGCTTTAAATGACGGCACAGTAGAAGGAGTTAGACATACTAAGTTCCCGGTATTTTGTGTTCAGTTCCACCCAGAAGGATCCTCAGGTCCAGAAGATTCAAAACATCTATTTGACGAGTTTATCAAATTAATGAATACAGAAAGCAAAAAGGAGAATTCACATGCCTAAACGTAAAGATATAAAAACAATACTAGTAATAGGTTCCGGTCCAATTGTTATCGGTCAAGCAGCTGAATTCGACTACGCAGGTACACAAGCTTGTATTTCACTTAGAGAAGAAGGCTATAGCGTTATTCTTGTGAATTCCAACCCTGCAACTATTATGACGGATACAGAAATTGCAGATAAAGTTTATATTGAACCTCTAACATTACCATTTGTTAGTAAAATCATTCGTAAAGAGCGTCCAGATGCAATATTACCTACACTTGGTGGGCAAACTGGTTTGAATATGGCAATTGAACTCGATGAATCTGGAATTTTAGATGAACTAGGAATCGAAATACTAGGTACAAAACTAGAAGCAATTCATAAAGCAGAAGACCGAGATTTATTCCGTTCGTTGATGAATGAATTAAATGAACCAGTTCCAGATAGTGATATTATCCATAATTTAGAAGAAGCGAAAGCATTTGTCGAGAGAATTGGTTATCCTGTTATCGTTCGTCCGGCATTTACAATGGGTGGTACGGGCGGAGGTATTTGTTACAATGACGCCGATTTAGCTGAAATTGTGACAAGTGGTTTAAAATACAGCCCAGTTACTCAATGTTTACTTGAAAAATCGATTGCTGGATATAAAGAGATAGAGTACGAGGTAATGCGTGATTCTGCCGATAACGCCATTGTTGTATGCAATATGGAAAACTTCGATGCTGTTGGAATTCATACAGGGGATTCAATCGTAGTTGCTCCAACACAAACATTGTCTGACCGTGAAAACCAAATGCTTCGAAATGTATCTCTTAAAATAATTCGTGCACTTAAAATTGAAGGTGGATGTAATGTCCAATTAGCACTTGATCCGCATAGCTTCAATTATTATATTATCGAAGTTAACCCAAGAGTTAGCCGTTCTTCTGCACTGGCTTCAAAAGCAACTGGTTATCCAATCGCAAAACTTGCAGCTAAAATCGCAGTAGGTCTTACATTGGATGAGATGATGAATCCAGTTACTCAAAAAACATACGCTTGCTTCGAGCCTGCATTGGATTATATTGTAGCGAAAATTCCAAGATGGCCATTCGATAAATTCGAATCGGCTAAACGTAATCTTGGAACACAAATGAAAGCTACTGGCGAAGTAATGTCCCTAGGACGCACATTTGAGGAAGCAATACTTAAGTCAATTCGTTCACTAGAAACAGGTCATTTCCATATCGAAATGAAAAATAGCGAATCCATTACAGATGCCTGGATGGAAAAACGTATTCGTCGTGCAGGAGATGAGAGACTATTCTTCATAGGAGAAGCACTTCGCCGTGGAGTAACTGTTGAAACAATTCATGAATGGAGCCAAATTGATCTATTTTTCTTAAACAAACTTCAAAATATCGTGAAATATGAAGAAATTATTCAAAAAAATCCGTTCAACCAAGAAGTCCTTTACAAAGCAAAACGCATGGGCTTTGCAGATAAAACTATTGCAAAATATTGGAATGTCACTGAATTAGAAGTATATAACTTTAAAAAAGAAAATGGAATTGTACCAGTATACAAAATGGTCGATACGTGTGCAGGGGAGTTTGAGTCAGAAACACCATACTTCTACGGAACATACGAAGAGGAAAATGAATCCATTCGTTCAGAAAAGGAAAGCGTAATTGTACTAGGGTCAGGTCCGATTCGTATCGGTCAAGGGGTTGAGTTTGACTATGCTACTGTACATTCTGTGTGGGCTATTAAAGAAGCAGGCTACGAGGCGATTATTATAAATAATAACCCTGAAACAGTTTCAACCGACTTCTCCATCTCAGATAAGTTATATTTTGAACCACTAACATTAGAAGATGTCATGCATATCGTTGACTTAGAGCAGCCGAAAGGTGTAGTTGTACAATTCGGGGGACAAACAGCGATTAACTTAGCTGCTGGGCTTGAAGAAAGAGGAGTTAAAATTCTAGGTACAACGTTAGAAGACATTGACCGTGCTGAGAACCGCAACAAGTTTGAAGCGGCTCTACATGAAATAGATATTCCTCAGCCACTAGGTAAAACTGCAGTCTCTGTAGAAGAAGCTACAAGCATTGCCAATGAGATAGGATACCCTGTATTAGTCAGACCTTCTTATGTACTTGGTGGTCGTGCAATGCAAATTGTATATAGCGAAGATGAGATCAAACATTATATGGAGCACGCAGTGGAAGCGAGCCCTGAAAAACCAGTATTAATAGACCGTTACTTAACTGGAACAGAAATTGAAGTAGATGCAATTTGTGACGGAGAAAATGTATTAATACCAGGAATTATGGAACATATTGAACGTGCAGGAGTTCACTCTGGTGACTCAATTGCTGTGTATCCGCCACAAAAACTTTCTCAACAACAGATTGATACACTGGTAGATTACACAACAAGACTTGCTAAAGGTTTGAAAATTGTTGGATTGATGAATATTCAATATGTCATTTCTAAGGATGAGGTTTACGTAATTGAAGTAAATCCACGTTCAAGTAGAACAGTACCATTCTTAAGTAAAATCACATCTATCCCAATGGCAAATATTGCTACAAAAGCAATTTTAGGTCAAACGATTATTGAACAAGGATATTCACCGGGACTTGCCCCAAATAGCCCTGGAGTGTATGTCAAAGTTCCAGTATTCAGTTTTGCAAAACTTCGTCGTGTAGATATTACGCTTGGACCTGAAATGAAATCTACTGGAGAGGTAATGGGGAAAGATATTACACTTGAAAAAGCATTATATAAAGGATTAGCAGCAGCTAGTATGGAAATCAAAGACCACGGCACCGTACTAATGACTATATCGGATAAAGATAAAGAAGAGGGCACAGAAATTGCGAAAAGATTTTATGCAATAGGGTTCCGCATTATGGCAACACAAGGCACTGCAAAAGCAATTAAAAATGCAGGAATTCCAGTTGATATTGTAGATAAAATCGGTTCAAAAGGAACTACATTATTAGATGTAATTCAAAAAGGGGAAGCGCAATTTATCATTAACACATTGACAAAAGGCATGCAGCCTGAACGAGATGGATTCCGTATTCGTAGAGAGTCTGTAGAAAATGGCATTCCTTGTTTAACTTCATTAGATACTGCAGAAGCGATGCTCCGTGTTATTGAATCGATGACATTCTCTACGGAGACTATGAAACATCAGGAGGCTAAAGCATGATTAGACAGGAGCAAATGGAAGTCGTACACCAAAGATCCATTGCGACGAACATTTTTGAACTCACATTGACTGGACCACTTGTACTGGATATGAAACAACCAGGTCAATTTGTCCATCTACGAGTGTCTGATCAAATGGAACCTTTGCTAAGAAGACCAATAAGTATTTCAACTATAAATAAAGAAACATTAGAATTTACGATGATTTACCGAGCAGATGGAAGAGGAACTGCACTTCTATCTGAAAAAAAACAAGGGGACCAAGTCGATGTACTTGGACCTCTTGGAAATGGTTTTCCAATTGATAAAATAGAAGCTGGTCAGAAGGCTTTACTGGTAGGTGGCGGTATTGGTGTTCCACCTTTATATGAGCTATCCAAAAGACTTGTGGAAAAAGGTGTACAACCTATCCATGTGTTAGGGTTTCAATCGGAATCCGTTGTTTTTTATGAAAAGCAGTTTATTGAACTTGGAGATACCCATATCGTGACTGCGGATGGTAGTTATGGCTCTGCAGGATTTGTAACAAATGTATTAGAAACATTACAAGATGATTTTGCGGTTTACTATAGCTGTGGTCCCACACCGATGCTTGCAGCATTAGAAAAAATGTACCCAGAAAAAGAAGGGTACTTATCTTTTGAACAACGAATGGGTTGTGGAATTGGTGCATGCTTTGCATGTGTTTGTGATACAACTGAGAAAATAGATGCTGATTATGTGAAGGTTTGTTCAGATGGTCCAGTGTTCCCGTCAGGAGTGGTTCAAGTATGAATAGATTAGCTACCCAATTACCAGGTCTTTCTTTGAAAAACCCAATCATGCCGGCATCTGGTTGTTTTGGGTTTGGAAAGGAATATGCAAAATTATACGATTTGTCTAAGTTAGGTGCCATTATGATTAAGGCAACAACACCAGAAACGAGATTAGGTAATCCAACACCACGTGTGGCAGAAACCCCAGCTGGAATGTTAAATGCAATTGGTTTACAAAACCCGGGATTAACTAAAGTGATGGAAAATGAACTCACATGGCTTGAACAATACGAAGTACCAATTATTGCAAATGTAGCTGGCTATACAACTGAAGATTATGTCACTGTTGCAGAAGCGATTTCAAAGGCGCCGAATGTGCACGCACTTGAACTAAATATCTCTTGTCCAAACGTCAAACAAGGTGGTATTACATTTGGAACAGACCCCCTTATTGCAGAAGAGTTAACTAAGGCGGTAAAAGCAGTATCAGCTGTCCCTGTATACGTGAAGCTATCTCCAAATGTAACTGATATTGGAGAGATTGCAAAAGCGGTAGAAGCAGGTGGAGCTGATGGTATTACAATGATTAATACATTACTTGGCATGCGATTAGACACTATAACTGGTCGTCCAGTAATTGCAAACGTAACAGGTGGATTATCAGGTCCAGCTATTAAGCCAGTGGCACTTCGTATGATTTATGATGTAGCGAAACGAGTGTCTATTCCTATTATCGGAATGGGTGGAATTACAACAATTGATGATGTGATTGACTTCTTATCTGTTGGTGCTAGCGCGGTTGCAGTGGGAACAGCAAATTTTGTAGATCCATTTGTTTGTCCAATGTTAATCGAACAGCTTCCAGCTAAATTAGATGAACTAGGTTTTGAGACAGTAAATGATTTAGTGGGAAGGAGTCATCGACTATGAAAAATAGCCCTATTATCGCATTAGACTTTGCAAATGCAAGTGATGCATATCAATTTCTAACACCCTTTGATCAATCGTTATTTGTAAAAGTAGGTATGGAGCTTTATTTACAAGAGGGGCCTTCCATTGTTTATCGACTGAAAGAAATGGGTCATGATGTATTTCTTGATCTGAAATTACATGATATTCCACACACAGTAGGCCAAGCTATGAAAGGACTAGCTCGTTTAGGTGCAGATTTAGTCAATGTGCATGCAGCTGGGGGAGCGGCTATGATGATTGCTGCACGTGAAGGATTAGAGGCTGGTACCACAACTGGCAGCAAAAGACCCTCAATTATTGCTGTAACTCAGCTAACTTCAACGTCTGAACCTCAAATGCAACAGGAACAACTGATTCAAACGACGATTGATGCTTCGGTTGTTCATTATGCGGAGCTAGCTAAAACAGCAGCGCTAGATGGAGTCGTTTGCTCTGTTTTGGAAGCAAGAAAAATTAAAGATGCATGTGGTCATGAATTTTTAAGAGTTACTCCAGGTATACGTTTAGAAGAAGGTGAAGCTCACGATCAGGTCCGCGTAGCAACTCCTACAAATGCACGAATCCTTGGCTCCTCTCATATTGTCGTAGGACGAGCGATCACAAAAGCGAAAAACCCAGTACAAGTATATGAAACTATTTTAAAAATGTGGGAGGAAAATGCATGAGCTTAGAAAACAAAATTGCCAAGGCACTTCTAAATGTTGGTGCAGTTGCATTAAAACCTAACGACCAGTTCACATGGGCTTCTGGTATCAAATCTCCAATTTACTGTGATAACAGAATTACAATGTCTTCGCCTACAATTAGAAAAGAAATTGCACTAGGATTAGTAGAAGCAATCGAGAAAAACTTCCCAGGAACAGAAGCAGTAGCAGGTACGGCAACTGCAGGTATTCCACATGCTGCATGGGTAAGTGATTTAATGGAGCTGCCGATGATGTATGTCCGGTCAAAAGCAAAAGAACATGGCCGTGGCAATCAAATTGAAGGTAAAGTAGTCGCAGGGCAAAAAGTAGTAGTGATAGAAGACTTAATCTCCACAGGTGGAAGCAGTCTTGTTGCAGTTGAAGCTCTTCAAAAAGAGGGTATAGAAGTACTAGGTGTAGTTAGTATATTTACTTATGGACTACCTAAAGCTGAACAAGTATTTAAAGAAGCAGGTATATCTTTTGTCAGCTTAACACACTACGATGCGTTAACATCTGCTGCAAAAGAAGCAGGAATAATTGGAGAAGAGGATATTCCAATGCTTTCTAAATGGCATAATGATTTAAAACAAGGCTTGTTGAAATAACTTATAGTAAAACGATCTCCCTAAAAAAAGGAGATCGTTTTCTTATAGAGAAACTTATACCTAGACACTCGATTAAAATAGGTACCGAGATTAATTAATTTATTTTTATTTGTGCTATTTGCTTTGGTATTTGTTATATTATGAGTTAGCGATATTGGATTCCGTTTAATTTAAACGGACGGGACCATATAACTTAAGATTTAATATGGAACTTGTTATTGAGAGGACGAGTGTAAGGTATGAAGAATTTAATGGTGAGAGATCTTGTGAATAGATTTTCTTTGGAAGTTTTATCTGGTCACGATCAATGCCATCGGGTATTAAAGAAAACAAAAGTTCGACGTCCAGGGTTGGAGTTTATGGATAAATTTGATTTTATAGCAACGGAACATGTTCAAATTTTAGGTAAAAATGAAATAAGCTACTTACATACACTCCAAGAAGTAGAATGTAAATTACGAATAGGCAATATAATTAAATACGATCCGCCCTGTATAATAATTACATCTAATCAAGAGGAGCCACCAGGATTAATACAATATTGTGTTGAAAATGAAATACCATTACTGCGCACATTTGATTCCACTAGCGAAGTAAGTGCAAAACTTGATGCATTTGTTGTTAAAGCTATGGCACCAGAGATTTCGATACATGGTGTTTGTGTGAATGTGTCCGGAATGGGGATATTGTTACGTGGTAAATCAGGTGTAGGTAAAAGTGAAACAGCTCATACATTGATTGGACGCGGTCATAGATTAGTTGCAGATGATATTGTCGTTTTAAAAAAGCTAAGTCCACAGACGCTTCTGGGATCTCATAATGAAAAAAACAAAGAATTCTTGGCTTTGCGAAGTATTGGATTATTAAACGTAGTCCGTCTGTATGGTCGTACAGCATTTCAAGAGGAAACACGTATAGCATTAGATATTGAGTTAACTAAATGGGAAAGCAATACATTGAATAACGAGTTAGAATTGGAAACCAAGTTTATAGATTATATGGGCGTTCAGATACCTCATATTCAAATTCAGTTACAACCAGGTCGTGATGTAGCAGGTCTTATTGAAGCTGCCGCAAATAATTGGTACCTAAAGCAGCAGGGATATAGTGCTGCAGAAGAATTTGTGAAAAGATTAGAGCAAGAAATGGAAGATTAGTGAAGAATACATAAAAAGCGCCCACCGTATTTATTTTAATGGTGGGTACTTTTTATGCTTTACAAAAAATATTTTTTATTTTCAAATAAAATTATAGACTTGGAAGCGTTTTCCAGTTTATTATTCTCTAAATGATACCACTTAATATTTGAATGCTCTATTTGGGGATTCCACACTAAATAGAAAGGATATGAATAAAAGCAGATGAATTTGTATTTATAATTTGGAATGGGGGATTTTAAATGGAAAAGTTATTTAAAAAAGAATTTTCTATAGTTTTATCAATTATCCCAAAGATGTTGCAAACGTTTCTGAATTTCTGTCTAATATTGTTAGCGCTAATTTTATCATTTTTACTTATTAAAGAGTTAACTGTATTCTTTAAAATTTTGATAACTGTTGGGTCCAGTGATTACAAGCAATTCCTTGCAAATATCCTCATTTTCTTTTTATATTTTGAGTTCATTACGATGATTGTTAAATATTTTAAGGAAGACTATCATTTTCCACTTAGGTATTTTTTATATGTAGGAATTACTGCCATGATTAGGCTAATTATTGTCGAGCATGATCACCCGATTGATACCTTAATCTATTCACTAGTTATACTGATTTTAATAGTCGGTTATTTCATTATGAATATTACACCTCTAGAGAGACCAAAGCGTCAATTGTTTTTTAAAGAGTAGTATGGTGTAAATCAGTAATGTTAACTAAAAACCGTGCTGCGCATTTATTAAGTAAATATTTGATACGCAACACGTTTTTATTGTAGTGCATCTTTATTACAAATAAATCTTGAGATTAATGATCCTATTCTTCGGATTCTTTTATTGAAGAATATTTGGTGTAGAAATGTTTTTTTGACCAGATTTGGATACTGCGTCAATGATGGTTGAATCTAGGTTTGTATTCTTAGCAGTTCCATCTAACTGCGGTTTTGTATCTGATTTTTGAGAAGCAGCTTGCTTAATAGTTGAACTAGAGGCTGATTTAGTATTGCTCCCAATTGTAAAAGCATCTTTCTTGTTTGTGTTCCCATTTGTATTTGGTTTCTTATTGCCTGTCCCACTTGTTCCAGAGGCATTTTTTGAGTTGGTCATACCTGCTACGTCTTTGACCATTTGACTAACCTGTGGTGCGACAGTTTGAGCAATGCTTCCGATTGTTTGTGCATTGGTCCCCATAGAATTTTGTCCAGCACTGCTACTATTTTGGCTACTTCCCATACTTGGTGAGCCAGAAGCAGTTTGAGACGAAGATGTGCTTGTTAATTTTTGTGCAATATTTCCAACCATTTGCATGATGTTTCCACTTTTTTGTCCAGTATTGCCACTTGAAGCATATTGTCCAGATGAAGTTCCGTTTGCCATCATATTATTAGCATTAGCTGCATTAGCTTGTGCACCTTGATTTGCATTTTCACTTGCTAGATTTTCCATAATAGTTCCTAACGCTTTAGTTGGACAAAATTTTGTTGCTCCTTCAGCTGCTTTCATAGACCCAAAAAGGACAAGCATCTTTCCACTTCTACTTTTTGGTTCACGTAAAAGGCGTAGGGTACCATAAGTGGTCATTACTGAACCTACCATGAGTCGGAAGAATGCAGTTCCTGGATTAAGATTTTGTTGGTTAAATGCCATGTCATGACCTCCTAATATTCATTTCATTATTGCTTGGGAAATAATACAAAGAAATAAGTAGTAAAATTAAGAAACAGATGATCCATTTCAGACCTTATAATCCCCATACAATCGATTTTTATACGATATTATTTCTGCGGTGATAAAGATTTATTTCTTAAGCATTTGTTCTTGTGCCATTCTAACCATTTCTTTTACCATACTCCCTCCAATTGAGCCCCCAATTTTTCCTGCCTGTTCTGAAGTGAGTTTACCGTTATATTCGTTATTTAAGGGAATACTTAATTCATCTGCAATTTCGTATTTTACATCGTCCGGATTATTACTTTTTACCTTATAACCTTTCTCTTTCATTACTCGAACCTTCAATTTATCTAGTTCCTTACGTGCAGAAGGTACTAATATTTTATTTTTATTTGCCATTATGTCTTCACTCCTTCATAAGGTAGTCTTTACGAAAAATGAGATTTTACACTATTGGTATTTAATACAAAGTAATAATTATAGCAGCATAATTTTTTTTGTAGACACTATTAACTTTTAACCCTAAAATTTTAAATGATTTTGATTAAAATAATTCATTTCCTTAATATCTAGATAAATACTATAATTGCATTTGGCGGTAAATTATCGTCTTTTAGAAAGGATTCCTATACAATATGAGGAATATTATTCATATGGGGGAATGACTATGGAACTTCGCAATTTAAAAACCTTTTTGGTTGTTGCTGATTGCGGTGGATTTACTAGAGCTGGGGAGCAATTGGGTTATACGCAGTCAACTGTTACGAATCATGTTAGGGCATTGGAAGAGGCTGTAGGGAACCGCCTTTTTGATCGATTAGGAAAAACAGTAGTTTTAACGGATGCGGGTACACATCTAGCTACATATGCCAATGAAATCTTACAACTTTATCAAGAAGCGGTCGATTCATCCAGATTAAATAATGAGCCTTCTGGTACAGTATTAATCGGAGCAAATGAATCTTTAATGGTATATAGATTACCGACCATACTGTATGAATTTAAAAGGATGTATCCAAAAGTCCAGCTTATTTTGCAACCTTCTGAAAGTCAGGAGCTTAACAATGAGTTAAAATCCGGAAAGTTTGACTTGGCTCTATTTACAAATCCTGAAAAATTAGGTTCAGATATTATAACGAGGGATTTAGTGAAAGAGACGCTGGTAATGATTGCCCCTGCAGGCCATCGTTTATGTGGTAAAGCGGTAATCACTCCAAATGATTTGGAAGATGAAGTATTGCTTCTGACGGAGGCAGGAAGTTACCGTGATTTGTTGGAGAGATGGATTAAAGACGATGGTGTTGGTTGTTCACGCATTGCCTTTTGGAATATTGAAGCAATCAAACAATCGGTGAAGTGTGGGCTAGGTTTATCCTATTTACCTTTGATGACGGTGAGAGAGGAATTGGAGCGGGGCAGTTTAGTCGCACTTCCTTGGGTGCATAGCGATGAGTTCGTAACTACCCAACTTGCATATCACAAAGATAAGTGGCTAACGCCAGCTATGAATAAATTAATTGAAATAATCGAAAAGCACGCAAAGAAATGGGAGTCTGAAGACTGACAGTAAACTACATATGTAGAGTTTTTGCTTGGTTATTGGTAGGAGGAATTACATAACATGGCACAACAACGTACTAAAGAAATATTCTTAATTATAATTGGGTCCTTATTGTTCGCAATCGGTATTAACTATTTTGCAATCCCATATCGATTATCTGAGGGTGGGGTTATTGGGATAACTGTTATTACTTATTATTTATTCGAATGGTCACCAGGTGTTGTGAACCTTATTATCAATGCTATTCTTTTAGTGATTGGTTATAAGTTTTTTGATAGAAAGACAATGATATATACAGTACTTGGAATTATTTTTTCCTCCTTATTTCTATTTATCACAGAAGATGTAGGACATCAATTGAATGGTGACACATTGCTTGCCGCATTGTTCTCTGGGGTATTTGTTGGTCTTGGTCTAGGTTTAATGTTCAGAGCTGGAGGAACTTCTGGGGGATCCGCTATTTTAGCTCGTTTAGCCAATCAATATTTAGGATGGAGTCTGGGTAAGGGTGTCCTTATCATTGATATTGTCGTTATTGCTGGCTCGGTATTCATCATTGGTCAGGAAAAAGCGATGTACACACTTGTTGCTGTATTTTTAGGTTCTAAAGTAATTGATTATGTAATTGAAGGACTAAATAGCCGAACAGCTGTGACAATCATTTCGGAACGTTCCGAAGAAATTCGCCAATTTATATTATCTAAAATGTCTCGAGGAGTAACAATTCTTGAAGGTCGTGGCGGCTATAGCCAGGATCAAAAGGAAGTCCTCTATATTGTCATCAACCAACAGGAATTAGTCCAATTAAAACAAACTGTTAGCAGCGTAGATGAGCAGGCATTTGTTGTCGTCCATGAAGTACGTGATGTATTAGGTAGTAGTTTTAGTGTTCAGTAGAATGGAAGATTATAGTAGTAGCCTCTAATCAAATATTTACTTTTAAAGAAGATTTTGGAGTTGTGAGAGGGTGAAAAGATGAGATTAATCCTGCCAAAAGAATATACTAATTTTTTTCGGATTGTCTTTCCGATCGTCTTACTATTAATTGCCATAAATAATGTTTTTTAAATTGGAAGTTTCAACTATATCATTTCAACGAATTAGAGGACTTTGGTTCAATCTTGTTTGTCTTGATTATTAGTATATTTGAAAGTGCTCTCTGTACATTCTTTTTATGGTTCCTCCTTTATCGAGTGATTAAAAAGATTGTGGGAAACAAGGTCAAGTGAAAGATTTATACGTTTCATTAACCTAAGTGGCAAATAAATGGTTTTAGGAACAATATACCTTTTAGAGTTACTCACTCAAATTAATTGACTGCTTAATAGGAATAACCCATCAGAGTTCTAACTCACACAATGATGGGTTATTTTTTATGGTTAAATGGCAGATTCATTAGAAAAATTATTGTTAAGCTACTTCTCTTCAACTGTAATGGCATGCTTCTAAATCCTCAAATACAGCATAAATTTTTCCTGAATTGGGTAAACTTTTATTTGAAATAGGGAAGTTTATGCACCTACAATAATTCGGACCATGCACTAGTTTAGTTTCTCTATGATGAAGTGTTATCTATACAATTTTCAGAATAGAGTAGAGTAGAGATTATTGGAAGAATAATAATCTAAATATTTTAGTTAGTATGAAAGAGGTGCTCAATGAGTTTGAAGTTTGCTATACTTATTTGTTTGAGTTTAATGTGTCTAATTGCTTGTATTACTTTTTATTTGGGGATAAAGATATCTAAAAGATTTATAAGATATATACCAGTGTTTTCCTTGAGTTCAGGAGTGATCTTTTTTTATATTAGACTAAATTATATTTCTAATTCCCCTAGTCCCTTCGAAAGCATTTTCGATAAAATTGCTTTAATTATACTTCTTGTTGTATTCAGTTTTGCTTTGTTAGAAGTAGTTATTATTGAAGTTGTAGAGAACACAAAATTACTTGGTAAAGGAATTAAAGGTATACGAAAAGCTTTAAAATTAGTGTATATAAAGAAAGAACAGGTCAGATAGAAGTAAGGGAGCTACTTCCTTCTGACCTGTCGATTTTTTCCATATAGGAAATATTTCATCAAGAAATTTCTACTTTTTCATATTTCTAATTTTCTCTTCATCCGGTGTTACAAACAATGTCGTCTGTTCAAAATAAATAACAAACCCAGGCTTTGATCCGTTAGGTTTTTTCACTTGTTTAATCACTGTATAATCCACTGGAACTGAAGCTGATTCACGAGCTTTGCTAAAATAAGCAGCAAGATTTGCCGCCTCTAATAATGCAGTTTCTGAAGGGTTATCAGAATGTATTACTACATGAGATCCAGGGATATCCTTTGTATGAAGCCATGTATCGGTTTTCCGAGCTAATTTAAATGTTACAAAATCATTTTGTTTGTTGTTTTTGCCAACTGAAATTTCTGTACCATCGGAGGCAATAAATTTTTCTGGTATCGGTTTCGTTGGTTTTTTCTTCTTTTTCGATGCCCTTGCTTTTAATAAACCCTGCTCCATAAGTTCTTCTCGAATTTCTTCAATATCGGTTGGAGAAGCTTGCATAACTTGCTGGAGCAGTAACTCGAAGTATTCTATATCCTCTTTTGTAATTTCAAATTGCTGTTCAATTTTAAGTAATGCAGTTTTTGCTTTTGTATAACGGCTATAGTACCTTTGTGCGTTTTGTGTAGCTGTTTTCCGAATATCTAACGGAATAAGAACAGTCTTTTCATTTTCATCATAATAATTAACAAGCTCTACTTCTTTTAATCCTTTTTCAATCGCGTATGCATTTGCCATTAACAGTTCGCCGAATAGCTGATACGTATCTAAGTTTTCAGCTTGCTCGAAATCTTTTTGGAGTTTTTTCATTTTTAACTTTAATTTGTTTAATTCGTTTTGAAGCCATCGTTCCAAATCTCCAGCCTGTTGCTTCACACGGTCTCGCTCTGCTTTTGCGAAATAAACACGGTCCAGTAAATTACCTAGACTTTCCTCATTAAATTTGTTGCCATCTAAATGTGTTAATGCATTGGGAGAATAGAAGGTTTTCCCATTTACTTCTACAATTTGTTTATTAGAGCCACCCTGTTTAATCTCATCTATAAATTCTTTATAAGTTTTCACCCTATCTTTAGAATTTTGGAATCTATATACTAATTCTTTTGCATGTAGTGGAGAAAACCCAGAAATTTGGTCCATAATTTCTTTAGGATCGCTGCTCGATTGCAGTACTCCTTCTAATTCTGAAATCTCCAGTGGATTCAACTTATTTTGAGATGGTGGTGCAATATATGGTTGACCAGGCAAAATAGTACGATAACTATTCATGGATGGAGATAGATGTTTTATACTTTCCAAAATAAGATTACGAGAAGGGTCAACTAAAAGTAAATTGCTGTGCCGTCCCATGATTTCCATATGAATTTCACGTGAAATATCATCACCAATCTCGTTTTTACTCTGTATTTGGAAAATAATAATTCGATCGCTTTCATGTTGGTAAATACCAGTAATAATTCCACCTTCCAAATGCTTTCGCAAAACCATACAAAAAAGTGGTGGTTGGGCGGGATTATCAATTGTTTCATGTGTAATTTGTACACGTGAATAGGATGAATGAACGGAGAACAATAGTTTATAATTTTTACCTTGAGCCCTTATATGCATTAATATTTCCTGTGCATTTGGTTGGTGTATTTTTGAAATACGACCTGTAACGAGCTGCTGTAATTCAGTTGTCATCGAAATTGTAAATAAACCATCAAAAGCCATAAGTATTCCTCTTTCAAAACATTATTTTGTATTTAGTAACCAGTACCTAGTGTTAAAGTAAAAAGGCGTCCTATGCTTTTCAATACTGTCTTAGGTTTTCAGCTAAGGTAAAGGACGCCTTTATGTGAAATCCTTCCAGCACTTGCTCCTGCGCAAAGCTCGTCGCAGAAAGTTCGTATGCTCCTGCGCAAAGCTCGTCGCAGAAGAGCGGTGTCGGTTCTTTCATAGGCGCTTGCGCTTTTCTAATATATCTTATCATTTTCCACTGTACTTGTGTTATAATCAGTAAAGTATGTAATTGGAAGAAGTCGACGTAGTATGACTGTATTTGAAGGAGACGTTATGCGAAGAGAAAAAGGTATATTGATCGTTTTATCAGGTCCGTCTGGAGTAGGTAAAGGGACAGTCCGAAAAGAATTATTTTCAGAGCCAGGTACAAACTATGAGTATTCTATATCCATGACTACGAGAAGCCCTCGTGAAGGTGAAGTAGATGGAGTAGATTATTTCTTTAAGCAAAAAGAAGAATTTGAACAACTGATCGAACAAGGTAAATTGTTAGAATATGCATCCTATGTTGGAAACTACTATGGGACACCTATTGACTATGTAAACGCTACATTAGATTCTGGACGAGATGTTTTTTTAGAAATAGAAGTTCAAGGCGCAGCTCTAGTTCGTGAAAAAGCTCCAGAGGCTCTGTTTATTTTCCTTGCACCGCCAAGCCTTTCTGAGCTTGAGCAAAGACTTATAGGTAGAGGGACGGAAACGGAGGATGTCATTAGTTCAAGAATTAAAGCTGCAAGGCAAGAGCTTGAAATGATGCATTTATATGATTATGTGGTAGAAAACGATGAAGTGGCTAAAGCATGTGCGAAAATCAATGCAATAGTAGTAGCCGAACATTGTCGACGTGAACGTGTAGAAAAAAGATATTCAGCTATGCTGGAAGGAGAATTTTAAATGTTATATCCATCAGTAGATTCATTAAAAACCCAAATCGATTCAAAATATTCTTTAGTGAGTGTTGCTTCCAAGCGAGCAAGACAATTACAAGAAGAAGGCGGAGAACGTCTAACTTCATATGTATCTCATAAGCAAGTTGGGAGAGCATTAGAAGAAGTTGCAGCTGGTGAACTAACTATACAATCATCTAGTGATTCTGTAGTTTACGAAGACGAAGTATAATATTTAACAATACGTAGTAGATGTCTTAATAAGCTGCGGATTAACTGCAACCTCCCAAAGAATGTACGGTTCTTTGGGAGGTTGTTGTTTAGAGGGGAGAATTCATGATGTTAACTTCTAAAAAAATTCTTGTTTGTGTTACCGGTGGAATTGCCGTATACAAAGCAGTAGCATTGGTTAGTAAATTGACACAAGCAGGGGCAAATGTAAAAGTAATGATGACAAAATCAGCAATGGAATTTGTACAGCCATTAAGCTTTCAGGCTATGTCTAGAAATGATGTGTATTTTGATACATTTGATGAAAAAGATTCTAGCGTTATTGCGCATATCGATTTAGCAGACTGGGCAGATTTAGTAATTGTAGCTCCTGCTACTGCCAATGTAATTGGCAAATTAGCAAATGGTATTGCGGATGATATGGTAACTACAACTATACTAGCAACAACTGCGGATGTATGGATAGCACCTGCGATGAATGTACATATGTATGAAAATGCTGCAGTTATACGTAATATTGCCCAACTTTCAAATGATGGTTATCAGTTTATCGAACCTTCTGAAGGTTTTTTAGCTTGTGGATATGTTGGGAAAGGTCGATTAGAAGAACCAGAAAAAATAGTACAGTTGGTTGGAATGTATTTTGTACCGAAAGAACTACCTTTAAAAGGAACAAAAGTTGTCGTAACAGCAGGTCCAACTAGAGAGAGAATAGATCCTGTACGATTTTTGACTAATTTTTCTAGTGGTAAAATGGGATACGCTATGGCTGAGGCTGCAGCAAGTCTTGGTGCAGAAACTATATTGATTTCTGGTCCAGTCAGTTTAGTTCCCCCAACAAATGTAACACTAGTTTCCGTGGAAAGTGCAAAAGAAATGTTAGATGCTGTGTTACTTCATTTTGAAACAGCTTCCATGGTCATAAAAACTGCTGCCGTCGCTGATTATAAGCCAAAAGAGGTATATTCTCAAAAGATGAAAAAGCAAGCAGGTGATTCAGCTCTTGTATTAGAAAGAACTACAGATATTCTTTTAGAACTAGGTAAACGAAAAAAAAACCAATTGTTAATAGGCTTTGCAGCAGAAACAAATGATGTTATCCATTATGCAAAAAGTAAATTAGTGAAGAAAAACGCGGATTATATCATTGCAAATGATGTGACTGAAGAGGATTCAGGATTTGGAACAGATACAAATACTGTGACGTTAGTTGGAAAAAATATAGAGCGGCAGTTTCCAAATCAAAACAAAAAAGAGCTTGCGATGCAATTAATGGAAACAATTATTCAATTGGAAAAAGATGATTCTAAATGATAGTAGAAGTTATTGTAGATGTCTCAGCTTATCCTATCGATCGGCCTTTTGACTATGTAGTTCCTGAAAATTTAGAAACGGTTATAGAACGCGGGAGCAGAGTTCATGTTCCTTTCGGAAATAGAAAGGTACAAGGATTTATAACGAATATTAAAGTACATTCTGATTTAGATGTTTCTAAGCTAAAAGAGATTATTTCTATAATCGACGTGGAACCCGTAATTCCTGAAGAATTATTACAACTTTCGAAATGGATGACCAATAAAACATTATGCTATGAAATAGATGCACTGCAAGTCATGTTGCCAGCTGCTCTTCGTGCCACATATAAAAAAGAAATTATGCTTGTAGAACCAGATGGAGTAGATATAGAATCTTTGGCATTATTTGGTGCAAAAGAAACTATTGCTTATGAAGTATTTGAAAAAGCTGGTTTATTACGATTGATGAAAAAATATTTGAATCAAGGAAATTTTCGGTTAGAAACTGTTATTAAACAAAATGCTAAAGTGAAAACAATTGCTAAGTATCGTAAAGTGGAGGACGTGGAATTAGTTCATACTCAACTTAATGAACTTCCCAAGAATGCTGTTAAACAAAAAGAGTTAATTGAATGGTTATTAATACAAAAGCAACCTTCGTTTACAATGGAAGAACTTAAAAATTTTGCAAAAACTAATAATCATACGGTTAAAGCTTTAATCGACAAAGGAATTTTAGAAAAGGAAAATAAAGAAATATACCGTGAGATAAACAGCCTAGAATATAGTGATCAAGACCGAAGATTTAAATTGACGGATGAACAGCAAGAAGCACTTCAAAAGATTAATGATGCGCAGGATAATGATCAGAATACTACTTTTCTGTTACATGGTATTACTGGTAGCGGTAAAACAGAGATATATTTGAATGCTATTGAAAGGTCAATCAATGAAGGCAAACAAGCCATTATGCTTGTGCCTGAAATATCATTGACTCCACAAATGACTAGAAGATTTAAATTGCGTTTTGATGATCAAGTAGCTGTGATGCATAGTGGATTGTCAGCCGGCGAAAAGTTTGATGAGTGGCGTAAAATTTGGCGTGGAGAGGTAAAGGTTGTTGTTGGAGCAAGATCTGCAATATTTGCTCCTTTTAAAAATCTTGGCTTAATCATTTTAGATGAAGAGCATGAGTCTACCTATAAACAGGAAGATACACCGAGGTATCATGCTAGAGATGTAGCAATTTGGAGAAGCGAATTTCATAACTGCCCAGTCATTTTAGGCAGTGCTACTCCTTCACTTGAATCGTATGCTCGTGCTACTAAAGATGTCTACACTTTATTGACGTTGAATATGCGTGCAAAGGAACAGTCATTGCCGATTGTAAATATAGTGGACATGCGTGCTGAGTTAAAAAACGGAAATCGTTCTATGTTCAGTGTAGGGCTAGCAGATGCTGTCAGAGAAAAGTTAGAGAAAAATGAACAAATCGTTTTATTTTTAAACAAAAGAGGATTTTCCTCCTTTGTTTTATGTCGAGATTGTGGAACAGTAGTTGAATGCGACAATTGTGATATTTCGCTTACCTATCACCGAGAGGGTGAGCAGTTAAAATGTCATTATTGTGGACATGAAGAACCAGTGCCGAAGCAATGTCCAGAATGTTCAAGTGAGCATATTCGCTTTTTCGGAACGGGTACCCAGAAAGTCGAAGAGGAGATAACTAAATTATTCCCTTATGCAAGAGTTCTACGAATGGATGTAGATACGACTAAAACTAAAGGTTCACATGAACGAATTTTAAAACAATTTGGAGATGGAGAAGCGGATATTTTACTTGGAACTCAAATGATCGCCAAGGGATTGGATTTTCCAAATATTACGCTGGTTGGAGTGTTAAATGCAGATACAACTTTGCACTTAGCTGATTTTAGATCAGCAGAAAAAACGTTTCAACTAATGACACAAGTAAGTGGACGAGCTGGCCGACATGACAAAGAAGGACAGGTGTACATCCAAACGTATACTCCAGAGCATTATGCAATTGAATATTCAAGATCACAATTATATGAGCCTTTTTATCATAAAGAAATGTTGGTGCGAAAACAGTTCGAATACCCTCCTTTCTACTATTTAACACTTGTTCAGGTTACACATGAAAATGTCCTGTTAGCGGCCGAATATGCAAAACTAGCGACCGACTGGCTCCGAACGAATTTATCTTCTACCACAATGGTAATAGGACCAACTTCTAGTGCAATCAGTAAAATACAAAATAGATATCGATACCAATGTTTGATAAAATACAAAAAAGAACCAATATTAGTAGAAAAACTCCAACAATTAATCAAAATATACCGAACCGAGTGGATAAAAAAAGGAATCATTTTAACAATTGATCTGGATCCATCCACTATTTTATAAGGTGTTTGAAAAGAGGAAAAGAAATGGCAATACGATCAATTATTACACATCCAAATGATGTATTATTAAAGAAATGTAAAGAAATTACTGTATTTGATGCAAAACTAGCCGAACTTTTGGATGATATGTACGACACTATGGTAGCTTCTGATGGAATCGGAATAGCTGCTCCACAAGTCGGAGAGGCTATTCAAGCAGCTATCGTAGACCTAGGTGAAGGACAGGATATTATCGAAATGATTAATCCTGAGATAGTGGAAATCGGGGGATCAGAAATAGAAGTGGAAGGATGTTTAAGTTTTCCAGACATTTATGGGGAAGTAGAGCGTCCATTTCATGTAAAGGTAGAAGCTCAAGATCGAACAGGTGCTTTATATGAATTAACAGCCGAGGATTATGAAGCCAGAGCCATTTTACATGAAATAGATCATTTGCATGGTGTTTTATTTACGACAAAGGTAATTCGTTATGTTGAGTTAGAAGAACTTGAAAACGAGGTGGAAGAAGTATGACATCTATTATCTTCATGGGTACCCCGGCATTCTCCGCACCTATCCTAAAAATGTTAGTGGATGGAGGCTATAAAGTAAAGGCTGTAGTAACTCAACCAGATCGACCAGTAGGTAGAAAAAAAGTGCTGACAGCACCTCCAGTAAAAGAAGAAGCTCTTAGACTTGGTTTACCTGTCATTCAACCAAATAAACTAAAGGGATCAGATGAATTAAAGCAAATTATCGCTCTTAAGCCAGATTTAATCATTACTGCTGCATTCGGGCAGATTCTCCCAAAAGAACTGTTGGATGTTCCTAACCTGGGCTGTATTAATGTTCATGCTTCGTTACTACCTGCCTACCGTGGAGGAGCTCCAATTCATCAAGCAATTATAGATGGACAAAGTAAAACAGGCGTCACAATAATGTATATGGAAGAGAAATTAGATGCCGGAGATATCATATCGCAAAGCGAAATATCTATAGAGCATAATGATGATACTGGTATGTTATTTGAAAAACTTAGTGCAGTAGGTTCTGAGCTTCTTAAAGAAACATTGCCTTCGATTATTGCAAAAACGAATAATCGTACTAAACAGGATGACACAAAAGTAACTTTTGCTAGAAATATTTCACGTGAACAAGAAAGAATAGACTGGAATAATTCAGCACTGCAATTACACAATCAAATCCGTGGGCTTCACCCATGGCCTGTAGCATATACAACTTTAGATGGACAGGTAGTTAAGATTTGGAAGGCGAATACTACCTCTATTCAAACAAATGAAAAACCTGGTACTGTTGTGGAAATTGGATCGGATCATTTTGCTGTTCAAACTGGAAAGTCAGAAGCAATTCGCATTAATGAGTTACAACCAGCTGGTAAAAAGAAAATGTCCGCAGAAGATTATTTGCGTGGCGTAGGTTCGAAATTGCGAATAGGAGATATATTTGAATGACGAAAAAAAGCGAAAAAATTTGGACAGGTAATGTCCGAGATGCTGCTCTTACTATTTTAATGGCTGTTGAAAAGCAGCAAGCGTATAGTAACTTGCTGTTACACCAAACGATAGAAAAGTATACGATTGACCCGAAAGACCGTGCATTACTTACGGAATTAACATATGGCACACTTCAATATAAAATGACATTAGATTACTATTTACAACCGTTTGTAAAAGGTAAATTAGATGATTGGGTTAAACAGTTACTACGCCTATCTCTGTATCAAATCCATTATTTATCGCGTATTCCTGATCACGCGGCTGTGAACGAGGCGGTCGAAATCGCGAAAAGAAGAGGACATAAAGGGATTGCCTCAGCAGTAAACGGAATATTACGCTCAATTTTAAGAGAAGGCGTTCGTTCTACGGAAGAGATTAAGGATAAAGAAGAACGACTATCTATCGAAACAAGCCACCCTCTATGGATGGTAAAGCGTTTCATATCTCAATATGGTTTTGAAACGACGGAGAAAATGCTGAAAGAAAATAATGAACCACCTGTTACAACTTTGCGAGTAAACTTATTTAAGCGTACAGTTGATCAAGTACTTCATCTAATGACACAAGAAGGACATATTGTGGCTAAAAGTGAAATCATTCCAGAGTGTATATACCTATTTAACGGACAAGCAGCTAGAACAACTGCTTATCAGGAGGGATTTGTAACAATTCAAGATGAAAGTTCGATGATTCCCGCTTATGTTCTTCAACCGGAACCCGGAATGACCGTTCTTGATATGTGTTCGGCACCCGGAGGTAAAACTACTCATATTGCCGAAAAAATGAAAAACACAGGGAAACTAGTGGCAATGGATATTCACCAGCATAAATTAAAGCTAGTGGAAGAAAATGCAGAGCGTTTAGGCTTTAGTTTTATCGAAACAGTGGAGATGGATGGAAGAAAAGCTAGTGAGAATTATGCAGAACAATCATTTGATCGCATACTTGTGGATGCGCCATGCAGTGGACTTGGCGTGATGAAACGTAAACCTGATATTAAGTATACAAAGAAGGAGAAGGATTTTGCTTCCCTTAAACCAATTCAAATGAACTTACTAGAAGAAGCATATAAACTATTAAAACCGGATGGATTAATGGTTTATAGTACGTGTACAGTTGATTTAGAAGAAAACGAAGGAACGACTCAGCTATTTCTAAATGCACATCCTGATATGGAACTTCAACAATTTCCAGACGTTATTAAACGTATAAAGAATCAGAAAAACGAAGGAACGCTTCAGATTTTCCCACAAGATTTACGTAGTGATGGATTTTATGTAGCTCTATTTCAAAAAAAGAAATAGAGACCACTCTTTGCCAAATTCAAAAGAGGTGAATGATAAGATGAAGTTTGTTGTGAAGACGGATGTAGGAATGAAAAGAACGGTAAATGAAGATAGAGTAGAGGTTTTTTTGCGAGAAGACGGACGGTTATTGGCTGTAATCGCAGATGGTATGGGTGGTCATAAAGCAGGAGACGTTGCGAGTGAGCTTGCTGTTACTGAGTTTAAAAAATATTTTGCTGCATTCAATCCGTTTATCGTAAAAGCTAGAGATTGGTTAACCTATACATTTCAATCGATCAACCAAACTGTTAGTAGGCATTCTAAAGTGAGTGCAGAATGTGCAGGTATGGGTACGACATTAATCGCTGGTTTGTTTGAAAATCATCAAGGAATTATCGCTCATGTTGGGGATAGCCGCGTCTATTTAATATCACCCGAGCAAGTCCTTCAAATTACTCGAGATCATTCGTATGTAAATGTTCTTATAGATTCTGGGGAAATTAGTGAGGAACAAGCGAAGACACATCCCAATAAAAATGTATTAATGAAAGCGATTGGTACTGAACGTACAATTCAACCAGACTTTTATGAGATTGTTTTTCACCCAAACTCTTATTTACTTTTTTGTACAGACGGTTTAAGCAATAAGATAAGTGAATCATTTATGCAGTCCATTTTATATTCTAAAAAGACGCTTGAAGAAAAAGGGCAAGTTTTAGTAGATGAGGCAAATAAGTCAGGCGGAGAAGATAATATTTCTTTAATCCTATTATCTAACAACGACAAGGAGGTGTGAGGATGCTAATAGGTAAAAGAATAAGTGGCAGATACAAGTTACTTGAAATGATTGGCGGAGGCGGCATGTCCAATGTTTACTTGGCACATGATATGATTTTAGATCGTGATGTAGCGATCAAAGTGTTGCGATATGATTTTTCTAATGAAGAAGAATTACACCGTCGTTTTCAACGTGAGGCCCTTTCTGCAACAAGCCTTACCCATCCCCATATTGTCAATATTTACGATGTAGGTGAAGATGAAGATATTCACTATATTGTCATGGAATATGTTAAGGGCAAAACGTTAAAAGAATACATACTGCTGAATGCACCGATTTCCCCAACGAAATCTGTAATGATTATGAAGCAACTTACGTCGGCTATTTCAACCGCTCATAATAATCATATTATTCACCGAGATATTAAACCGCAGAATATTTTGTTGGATGAAGAGGAAAATGTAAAGGTAACTGATTTTGGTATTGCGATGGCACTAAGTGCAACTTCCTATACCCAGACGAATTCTGTATTAGGTACAGTACATTATCTATCGCCTGAACAAGCACGAGGTGGTACGGCAACAAAACAGTCAGATATTTACGCATTAGGTATCGTTTTATTTGAACTCTTAACTGGACAACTCCCATTTTCAGGAGAGTCCGCGGTATCAATCGCATTAAAACATTTACAAACAGAAACGCCATCGATACGAAAGATTATTCCATCTATACCGCAAAGTATTGAAAATGTAGTGTTAAAAGCCACAGCGAAAGACCCGAAGGACAGGTACCGTTCTGCAGAAGAAATGGAAGCGGATTTGGCTACTGCATTATCTCCTGAAAGAGCTGGTGAGGAGAAATTCGTAGTAGCTGTTGATGATGATGCCACGAAGGTATTGCCAGTTATTAAAGAGCCTGTTTCATTTGATGAAGTTACTGAAACAAAAAAAATGTCCGCTTCAAATAAGGTTACGAAACCGGTAAAGCCAAAAAATAAGAACAAAAAACGGAAAATAATTGGTGGAATTCTAGGGGGAATAATTCTTTTATTATTGCTTTTGTTCATCGTTTTTCCTGGACTGTTTAAGGCTGATAAGATACCAGTACCAGATGTATCAAACCTAGAACTAGAAGAAGCTATTGAACAATTAGAGTCAGAAGGATTTATAATTGGCGATGAAACATTAGAGGTTTCAGAAGAAGTAGAAGAAAACAAGATAATTCGAACGACACCGGAAGCGGGCAAGCTTCGTGAAAAAAATACTGAAATTCATTTATTTGTTTCTTCAGGAAAAGAATCCTTTGTCCTTGAAAATTATGTCGGTAAAGATATAGATCAAGTAAAAATATTATTACAAAATTTCAATATAGAAACAGAGGAAGCTTTTGACGACCAGCCCAAAGGTACTATAATTGAGCAGACACCAGGTGTAGGTGAAGAAATTATTCCAGATGAAACGGATCTTCTATTTACTGTCAGTAAAGGTCCTGACTTACGTACGGTTAGCGATTTGACTGATTGGAACGAGAAAGCTTTGAAGGATTATGAAAAATCTTCTGGATTTAAAATAAAATATGTGAAGAGTAAAAATGACTCCGTTCCAAAAGGAAATGTGATAAATCAAACACCGAAACCAAATACAAAAGTGAGTCCTGGAAGCACGATAGAAGTAACTATTTCGGATGGTCCAAAGGCCAAGCCTACAAAGACTGTCGTAAAATCTGTTACGATCCCTTATAAACAGCCTGTAGTAGAAGAAGCGGATGAAGAAAATGGTAGTGATGAGGAAGAAAATAACGAGCAACCTGTTGCTCAAGAGCAAGTAGTTAGAATTTATATTCAAGATAAAACTCGTACAATGGCCGAGCCAGTCGAAGAATTTGTCTTAACTGAAACGGTAGTAAAACAATTGAAATTAGAAATTAGTGAAGGTGAAAAAGCAACATATCGGATTGATATAAACTCCACTGAGTTTGTACGAGAGACAATACCGTATGAAGATTTAGAATAGGGAGGTTTCGGATGCCAACAGGTCAAATTAGAAAAGCATTAAGCGGATTTTATTATGTTTATGATAATGGAAAGGTTATTCAATGTCGTGGAAGAGGTGTATTTAGAAACAGAGGTGAATCACCATTAGTTGGTGACTTTGTTGATTATACAGTGGAAGGAAAAAATGACGGTACAATTACAGTCATCCATGAACGAAAGAATAATTTGGTCCGTCCACCTATCGCTAATATTGATCAAGCAATACTGGTATTTTCAATTAAAGAACCTGATTTTAATACAATCTTATTGGATCGCTTTCTGGTTGTATTAGAATCATTTCATATTGAGCCTATTATTTGTTTGACTAAAAGCGACTTGATGGATGAGAAACTAGAAACTCAGATTAGGGAATATATGAAGGATTACGAAAAAATAGGTTATCAGTTGTTTATGACATATAAAGATGATCCTGCGTTTGATGAGAAAATTACTCCTTTATTAGAAGGTAAAACAACCGTTCTAGCAGGCCAATCCGGAGTGGGTAAATCAACCTTGTTAAATACGATTTTACCTTCCTTAGATTTAAAAACAGGTATAATCTCCAACGCATTAGGACGAGGTAAGCATACAACAAGGCATGTGGAACTTATTGAGGTTTGCGGAGGACTACTTGCAGATACACCGGGTTTTAGTTCGTTTGAGTTTGATTTGATGGAAAAAGAGGAACTTTACCGTTGTTTCCCTGAGTTTGTGGTAAAGCAAAATGACTGTAAGTTTCGAGAATGTATGCATGTAAAAGAACCAAAATGCGCAGTGAAAGAAGCAGTCGATACCGGGGAGATAAAATCATATCGGTACAAACATTATTTACAATTCTTAGAAGAAATTATGGATAGAAAGCCGAGGTACTAAATTATGGTGAAAATAGCGCCGTCTATACTAGCAGCAAACTTTTCTAAATTAGGAGAAGAGGTATTAGAAGTTGAAAAAGCGGGTGCAGAACTGATTCATATTGATGTAATGGACGGGCATTTTGTTCCGAATATTACGATGGGCCCAATTGTTGTAGAAGCGCTTCGCCCACTCACGAAGCTACCTTTAGATGTTCATTTGATGATCGAAAATGCGGATCAATACATTGAATCTTTTGCCAAGGCAGGAGCAGATTACATTACAGTTCATGTAGAGGCATGTCCACATTTGCATAGAACGATTCAACTAATCCGTTCATTCGGTGTAAAACCTGGAGTAGTCTTAAATCCTCATACACCGATCGAAACAATACAACATGTATTAGAGGATATTGATATGGTTCTTTTCATGACTGTTAATCCAGGATTTGGTGGACAGAAGTTTATACATTCTGTTGTACCTAAAGTAAAGCAGTTATCAGATATTATTAAAGAACGTAATTTATCTATTGAAATAGAAATTGATGGTGGTATCAATGAAGAAACAATTAAACCATGTGTCGAAGCAGGGGCTACTATATTAGTTGCTGGATCTGCAATTTATAACGCTCCTGACAAAGCAAAAGCCCTTCAAACGATTAAAGAAGCTGGTTTAAGTGTAGTTCCAAAATGAAGCGAGTAGTAGTTTGTTCAGGTGGACCATCTAAGGAAGTTGTTGATTTTAAACAACTTCCTTTTCATACAGATGAAGCTATTTTTATAGGCGCTGATCGTGGAGCTTTGGGGCTGCTAGAAGCGGGAATATTGCCAAATGAAGCTATAGGGGACTTTGATTCACTTACGCTAGAAGAGCAAAGTTTCATGAAGCAAAAAATACAAAAAGTAACAGAACTACAAATGGAAAAAGATGAAACCGATACTCATATTGCAATACTCACTGCTTTAGAATATAAACCTGAAGAAGTAATCGTAACAGGAGTTACTGGTGGACGTTTAGATCATTATGAAGCGGCACTCCATGATATTTGTCGTTTTCAAATGGAAAATCCAACTATTATTTTTACCATCCAAAACAATCAAAATATCATTCAATTTTTACCATCGGGAACTCATACCATTAGTTTTGATAATCATTATAAGTATGTTTCTTTCTTCTCTTTTGGAGAACATGTGAAGAATATGAATTTACAAGGTTTTCTATACGATGTAGATGATGAGTATATAAATGTTGGTAATGCTAAATTTACAAGCAATGAACTTAAAGATCGAACTGGTACTATCTCTTTTACTGCGGGCATATGTTTAATGATAAGAAGCAGCGACTAAAAGGGAGGAATTGTGTGAAGGTCTACACATTTAGATTGCCTAAATCGGTGAGTAGTTTTGTGAAGGTTTGTATACGGCTATTTAAAAAAGAAGAGAAGAAGAAATGAAAAAATGCCAGGTCGACTTGTGTCGGCCTGGCATTAATTATGAGGGCGATTAAACGCGCTCAATTTTTCCTGATTTTAAAGCTCTCGCAGAAACCCATACACGTTTTGGTTTACCGTCTACAAGAATACGTACTTTTTGAAGGTTAGCTCCCCATGTACGTTTTGTAGAGTTCATTGCGTGAGAACGAGCATTACCCGAACGAGCTTTACGCCCAGTGATTGCACATACTTTTGGCATTATATTTCCTCCTTTAAAAAAGAAGCTGAAAGATTTTTCAGTTCGATATTTCACATACTTTAATAATTTACCACAGACCATAATGAAGTGCAAGACTTATCAAGAAAAAAACCTTTACAGCATAGAAAAGCGCAAGATGCCGTTTAGCAGTGAAAAGGGCTGGAAGAATTGTAGTAAAAGGCGTATTTTGCCTTTTCTACAATTCTGAAGCGATCGAGCTGCTGGCGTCTGGAGCTGGCCAACATATGCTCCTGCGGGGTCTTCATCTAACGCTTTTCCCGCTGGAGTCGCCGCCTTACGCTACAATCAGTTAAGTAGTAGTCCTTAATCATAAATTAATATCAAACGTTTATGATAAACACGATGAATATGCCAGGGTCATATAAAGGCATTATCCAATGCATTCGACCCAACGAGTAGAAAGTAACTTTAGTAATTTGATTCTCCCCATTAGGAATAAAATATCTTGGTAAAATTATCCTTTCCACAAGTAATTGGTAATAGATCGCTAGTAAATATAGACTTAGAGCAAGTAAATCCTTTGCGACCGCAAGTAAGCTGTAGGTGGAAGCAAGTAAACGATAGGTGAGAGCAAGTAAAGTTAAATTAAGATCAAATCATTCATTAAATATTAGGATATAAATGCTTCTTGAGTTTATTTCATCTGTGTTTATGGACTTTAAGTGCCTATAGAATAAAAAGACAGTATACAACGCAGAGGCTCTAAATTAGTTATGAAAATCTTTAAAAAGGGTATTCTTAGGACTAGTAAAGGACAGAGTGTCTTTTTACCTGATTTCCCAAATTTACTTAAAAGTTTATTCATTTACTAACTAACACATATCACTAAAACATTGAAAAAGTGGACGAATGTAAACGTCTCTTTTATAATTTTAATGGGTGTAGTACAATAAAGGATAGTCAAAAAGACTTGGGAGGTCTTATCATGTCAATTGAATTGAAAAATGAATTCGGACTAATTGATATATCACAAGATACAGTTGCTCAAATTGCTGGTGGAGCAGCTATTGAATGCTATGGGATAGTTGGTATGGCATCAAAGCATCAAATTCGAGATGGATTAACAGATATATTAAGAAAAGAAAATTTCACTAAAGGTGTTTTAGTTAGACAAGAAAAAGATAATCTACATATTGATATGTATATAATTGTTAGCTACGGTACGAAAATTTCAGAAATAGCCTATCAAGTACAGTCAAAAGTAAAATACACACTAAACAAATCTCTTGGTATGTCAGTGAAATCCGTTAATGTGTATGTTCAAGGAGTTCGCGTGGCTAACGTGTAAATAAGGAGAGAAAATAATGAAATCAATCAATGGTATCCAATTTGCAGACATGGTTCAGATGGGAGCGCATCATCTCTTCCAGAACGCAGATTATGTAGATGCATTAAATGTATTTCCTGTTCCAGATGGTGACACAGGAACTAATATGAACTTATCCATGACTTCAGGTGCAAAAGAAACAGCTGCACATACAAATGAACATATTGGAAAAACAGCTCAAGCACTTTCTAAAGGGTTACTTATGGGGGCTCGTGGAAATTCAGGCGTTATTTTATCACAATTGTTCCGTGGTTTCGGTAAATCGATTGAACAATTAGATGTATTAAATGCAAAACAATTTGCAGATGCACTTAATTACGGTGTTGAAACTGCATATAAAGCAGTAATGAAACCAGTAGAAGGTACCATCTTAACTGTCGCAAAGGATTCTGCTAGAAAAGCTGTAGAGGTTAGCGAAGATGTGGATGATATTCGTGAACTAATGGAAGCAATTGTAATAGAAGCAAAAAAATCTTTAGATAGAACACCAGACTTATTACCTGTATTAAAAGAAGTTGGAGTAGTTGATAGTGGCGGACAAGGACTTGTATTTGTATATGAAGGGTTTTTAGCAAGTCTAAAAGGTGAAGCGTTGCCAAGTAAAACGATAGGTACTTCAATGGATGACCTTGTCAATGCTGAACATCATATGAATGTTCAAGGGTTTATGGATACTGCAGATATTGAATTCGGCTTTTGTACAGAATTTATGGTTCGTTTTGAAGAAGGCAAAAAAGCATTTAATGAAACGGCATTCCGTAATGATTTAAGTGAATATGGCGATTCTTTACTAGTGATTTCTGATGATGAAATTGCTAAAATTCATATTCATTCAGAAACGCCTGGTGAGGTTCTAACATACGGTCAACAATACGGGGACCTCATTAAGATAAAAATAGAAAATATGCGTCAGCAGCATACAGAAATCGTTGGAGAAGGATATTCTTCTGAAGCAACTGCAAAAAAAGTTGAAATTCATCCATATGCGATTGTTACTGTAGCGATGGGGCCTGGAGTTTCGGAATTATTAAAAAGCCTAGGAGCATCAGCAATAATTGAGGGCGGACAAACAATGAATCCTTCAACTGAGGATATTGTTAAAGCTGTAGAGGCAGTTGGAGCTGAGCGAGTTTTAATCTTACCGAACAATAAAAATATTGTAATGGCTGCTGAACAAGCTGCGGAAATACTGGGAATTGAAGCTGCGGTAGTTCCTACTAAAACTATCCCACAAGGAATGGCTGCAATATTAGCCTTTAATCCACAAGCAACCGTAGACGAAAATAAAAACAATATGACTGAAGCATATGCACATGT
Organism: Psychrobacillus sp. FSL K6-2365; assembly: GCF_038003165.1. NCBI lineage: Bacteria > Bacillati > Bacillota > Bacilli > Caryophanales > Bacillaceae > Psychrobacillus > Psychrobacillus sp. FSL K6-2365. The sequence goes on from NZ_JBBOOO010000001.1 coordinate 1,420,934, forward strand.
CAAAACTGGACAAGTTACATTTGCTGTTCGTGATACGTCAATAGATGGTGTAGAAATCAAAAAAGACGATTTTATGGCGCTTGCAGAAGGTAAGATTGTTCTTTCTAATCCTTCCTTAAAAGAGGTAACTACTAGCTTGATCCAATCATTAATGGACGAAGAAGCTGAAATTGTTACTGTCATATACGGAGAAGACGTAAGTGAAGAGGAAGCAAACGAATTTGCTGCTTTTATCGAAGCGCAATACGGAGATGTAGAAGTAGAAGTCTATAATGGTAAACAGCCATTATACCCATATATTTTATCTGTAGAATAATACAAAAACCATGTGGAGAATTTTTCTCTACATGGTTTTTTCTTGCTTTATTCGAGTCAATTTCATAATTACTTGTTTCTTTTAAAAATGAATGTTTACTTAATATCGCAATATATTATTTGTTTTTTTTAAAGCGATCCCGTTGATTGGAGTGGTAGGCGGCGACTCCAGCGGGACCAGCACGAGTAACAGCAGGAGCATATGTTTTCGTAGGGACGAGGAGATTGAAGCCGTGCCCGCTGAAAGCGCCGCCTAGAGCGGAAATCAGCTTTGTTCGGATTTAACTATATAATATTCTTTATGAAATTGATTCATTCATATGAAAATTAATATGCTAACCAAGCTGATTTCTTGCTCCTAAGTGAGATTTACATGTGGAAGGGAAAATTTATCCTTTAAATCTAACCACTCCTTATATTGTCTCGATTCACTTCAAAACATATAATAGATAATATATCTTCGTAATCCATTTGCTCAACACTTAACTTAACAAAATACAATACTTTGTTTATTTTCTGCTTTGAGTGTAAAATGGGATTACTAAAACATCTTGTGGAGGTTTAATCAGTGAAATTTAAATCTGTTTTTGATATTATCGGACCTGTCATGATTGGTCCCTCCTCCTCACATACTGCAGGGGCGGCTCGCATTGGAAGAGTGGCTAGAGACTTATTTGGAAAACAGCCTACATGGGCTAAAATACATTTATATGGATCTTTTGCTGAAACTTATAAAGGACATGGAACAGACAAAGCTATTATTGGTGGATTGCTAGATTACGATACATTTGATGAACGTATTAAGACAGCGTTTGAAGATGCACAACTAGCAGGCTTAACATATGAATTTATACCAGAAACTGCAAATACTGAGCACCCGAATACCGCTCGCATCGTTATTGGTGACGAAACTTCAGAAATGTCTATGGTCGGAATCTCAATTGGTGGAGGAAAGACGGAAATTACTGAGTTAAATGGTTTTCCGCTACGTCTATCTGGTGATTTAGCTGCTATTTTAGTAGTTCACGAGGATCGTTCAGGATGTATTGCAAGTGTTTCGAACTGTTTGGCAAAATATGATATTAACATTGGACATATGGAAGTTTCACGTAAAGAAAAAGGGAATATGGCATTAATGGTTATTGAAGTCGATCAAAATGTGAATGCACAACTATTAAAAGAAATCAGCGATTTACCTAATATTACGCAAGTAACTAGAATCGCCGATTAAGGGGGAATACAAATGGAAGTTCTATTTCGTAATGTTCGCGAATTAGTGGAGCGAGCAACCCAGGAAAATAAACTTATCTCCGAAATAATGATAGAACAAGAAATAATGATTACGGATCGTTCAAGAGAAGAAATAATGGCTCAAATGGATCGTAATTTGACGGTGATGGAAGAAGCTGTAGAAAAAGGATTACGCGGGGTTCAGTCTACTTCAGGCTTAACTGGTGGGGATGCTGTTCTACTACAAAACTATCTTAAAAAAGGGAATACGTTAACTGGAGAGCTGATGTTAGATGCCGTAAGCAAAGCTGTAGCAACTAACGAAGTTAATGCTGCTATGGGAACGATATGTGCAACGCCTACAGCAGGGTCTGCAGGAGTAGTTCCAGGTACTTTATTTGCGGTTAAAAACAAATTGAATCCTACAAGAGAGCAAATGATACGTTACTTGTTCACATCTGGTGCGTTTGGATTTGTAGTTGCAAATAATGCTTCTATTTCAGGAGCAGCAGGTGGTTGTCAGGCTGAAGTTGGATCAGCATCAGGAATGGCTGCTGCTGCAATAGTAGAAATGGCTGGCGGGTCTCCTGCTCAATGTGCCGAAGCTTTTGCGATAACCTTAAAAAATATGCTTGGATTAGTTTGTGATCCTGTAGCTGGACTAGTCGAAGTACCTTGCGTGAAAAGAAATGCCATGGGTGCTTCTAATTCGTTGGTTGCAGCCGATATGGCACTTGCGGGTGTGACGAGTCGAATTCCTTGTGATGAAGTAATTGATGCTATGTATAAAATTGGACAGACGATGCCTGCTTCTCTAAGAGAAACAGGTCAGGGTGGTCTTGCAGCAACTCCTACCGGTAAGTGGTTGGAAGCTAAAATTTTTGGTGGGGCAGTAGTGGGAAGTGGAAACTAGTAAGAATGATCTAGTTACTTCTTTAAAAGGAGTTGGAACTGGAACAGCTAAAGCATTACAGGATCTAGGAATTGTTACATTAGAGGATTTAGTCATGACATTTCCATATAGACACGAGGATTTCCGACTGAAGAACTTAGCAGAAACAGCGCATAATGAACGAGTTACGATAGAGGGAAGGGTCGAAAGCGAGCCTTCACTTCTTTTTTTAGGGAAGAACAAATCCAGAATGCAAGTCCGTATTCTGGCAGGGCAGCATTTAATAAAAGCTGTATTATTTAATCAAGGTTATTTAAAAGATAAAATTATTCCTGGTTCCATTGTAACAGTCACAGGAAAATGGGATCGAGGTAGACAGGTTATTAATGTCTCCACTTTTTCGATTGGTCCAAAAACGGACTTACAGGATTTTGAACCGGTATATTCTCTTAAAGGTTCAATCAATCAAAAAACATTTCGAAAATTTATGAGGCAAGCATTAACTCAAATGAAGGGATCCCTAGTAGATCCATTACCAGAGTCTATTCGAGTACCATATCGTTTACCAAGTATATCAGATGCTTTAGAAGGTATTCATTTCCCACTAGATGCGGAGCATTCTAAAGATGCGAGAAGACGCTTTGTATACGAGGAATTACTAGTTTTTCAATTAAAAATGCAGGCTATAAAAAAGGTGCGAAAAGAACAAAACATCGGAAATGGGATTGCCTTCCATAATGACTTAGTTAAAAAATTAATAGAAACTTTACCTTATGAACTGACAAGTGCTCAAAAAAGAGTAGTAAATGAAATATGTCGAGACTTACGTGAACCTCATCGTATGAACCGCCTTCTACAGGGCGATGTTGGATCCGGGAAAACAATTGTAGCTGCTATTTGCTTATATGCAGTTATTACAGCAGGGTATCAAGGAGCGCTAATGGCACCGACAGAAATATTAGCTGAGCAACATGCAAGCTCACTTGATGAATGGCTATCTCCAATGGGTGTCAGAATTGCATTGCTGACAGGTTCTACAAAAGCTAAAGCAAGAAGAGCAGTATTAGAAAATCTTGAAGCTGGAACTATAGATCTTTTGATAGGTACACACGCATTAATTCAACCAGATGTTGAATTTAAAAGGCTGGGTCTAGTTATAACAGATGAGCAACATCGATTTGGAGTGGAGCAGCGGAGAGTCCTAAAAGATAAAGGTGAAAATCCAGATGTCCTTTTTATGACTGCGACTCCTATACCTCGTACTTTAGCAATTACGGCTTTTGGTGAAATGGATGTTTCCATTATTGACGAAATGCCTGCAGGTCGTAAGAAAATAGAAACTCATTGGATGAAGCCTGATCAGCTAAATAAACTAATAGCTCGATTAAAAAATGAACTGGCCGCTGGGAGACAAGCTTATATAATTTGTCCCTTAATCGAGGAGTCTGAAAAGCTCGATGTCCAAAATGCAGTGGATGTGTATAATATGATGTCTGAGGAACTGAAGGGTAACTCTACAGTTGGATTAATGCATGGAAGACTCCATTCTGATGAGAAAGAAGCAGTAATGAGAGATTTCTCAGAAGGCATCATCCAAGTATTAGTTTCCACTACTGTTGTAGAGGTTGGCGTGAATGTTCCGAATGCAACATTTATGATTATTTTCGATGCAGAACGTTTTGGTTTAGCTCAGCTTCATCAATTGCGTGGGCGAGTTGGTCGAGGTGAATATCAATCGTATTGTATATTGCTAGCTGATCCAAAGTCCGAAGAAGGAAAAGAGCGAATGATTTCCATGACCGAGACAAACGATGGATTTGTCCTAGCAGAAAAAGATTTAGAGCTTCGAGGAGCTGGCGACTTTTTCGGGAAAAAGCAAAGTGGGCTTCCAGAGTTTAAAGTAGCAGATCTTGTACACGATTATAGGGCTTTGAATACTGCTAAGGTAGATGCAGAGAGGTTATTAGACTCTGAAGAATTTTGGAATTCTGATGAAATGACCTTGCTTAGGGATATACTAATCAATTCAAAAGCTATGGACGGTGAACGAATTGATTAAAGAGAATGTAAGAATGATTTTGAATCAATTCTTGCATTCTTTTTTTAATATTTATATACTGATATTAGTACCAAGTGCTAAAATGGTGGTGAAGAAATGAAATACTCCAAAAAAGATAGGCAGAAATTACTTCTAGAGACGCTAGAAAAAAATCCGTTTATTACAGATGAAAATTTAGCCTCTACTTTCAAAGTGAGCGTTCAAACTATTCGATTGGATAGAATGGAATTATCTATTCCAGAATTGCGGGAACGTATTAAATCTGTAGCTGCTCATAACTTTGAAGAAGAGGTCAAATCCCTTCCAATTGATGAAGTAATTGGAGAGATTATAGATATAGATCTTGATAAGCAAGCCATTTCGATATTGGATATTACAAAAGATCATGTATTCGCTAGAAATGGTATAGCAAGAGGACACCATTTATTTGCCCAGGCAAATTCACTGGCTGTTGCGGTTATAAATGATGATCTTGCACTCACTCGAAAGTCAAACCTTACTTTTGTCAAACCTGTAAAAGCAGGTGATCGTGTAATTGCAAAAGCGGTAGTAACAAATAGTGATGCCGAAAAGAATAGTACGATAATAGAGGTAACTAGTAAAGTTGAAAATGAGACTGTTTTCGTAGGTCAATTTAGTATGTACAGAGTTACAATGTCATAAAAAAGGTGATAAAAAATGAAAATTTCGATAGATGCAATGGGCGGCGACAATGCTCCCCATGAAATTGTAAAGGGTGTTTATGAGGCATTAGATGCGTTCGCTGATGTAGAAATTCAACTATACGGTGATAAGGGGAAGCTTGCTTCTTTAATCAGACATCATGAACGTTTAACGGTTATACATACAGATGAAGTAATTGAAGGAACGGATGAACCTGTTCGTGCAATTAGAAGAAAGAAAAATTCCTCGCTGGTTAAAATGGCGGAATCCGTGAAAAATGGAGACTCAAATGCATGTGTGTCAGCCGGGAATACTGGTGCTTTAATGGCAGCAGGATTATTTATAGTTGGTCGAATCGATCAAGTAGATCGACCTGCTTTAGCGCCAACCTTACCTACACTAGATGGCAAAGGATTTGTTATGCTGGATTTAGGGGCTAATGCGGATGCTAAACCAGAGCATTTAGAGCAGTTTGCGGTTATGGGTAGTATATATGCTGAGAAAGTTCGAGGAATTTCAAATCCTCGTGTTGGGCTGTTGAACATTGGGACAGAAGATATTAAAGGGAACGAGCTAACTAAAGCGACATATACTCTCTTAAAAGACGCCCCGATCAATTTCATAGGTAATGTTGAATCTCGAGATTTACTTACTGGAGTAGCAGACGTTGTTGTAACAGATGGTTTTACTGGTAATATGGTACTTAAAACGATTGAAGGCACTGCTTCGGGTATATTTACTTTATTGAAGGAAGCTTTTAATACATCTGCTAAAACGAAAATTTCTGCTTTATTGGTTAAAAGTGAACTTAAAGGATTAAAAAATACCCTAGATTACTCTGAATATGGGGGTGCAGGTTTATTCGGACTAAAGGCTCCTGTTATTAAAGCCCATGGGTCTTCAAACGGTCGTGCAATCTATCATGCAATAAGACAGGCTCGAACAATGGTGGAGCATAATGTTGCAGACATCATTTCTACCACATTAAGAAAGGAATCATCCAATGACTAAAATAGCTTTTATCTTTCCTGGACAAGGATCTCAATCAGTAGGGATGGGTCAACAATTAGTAGAGAATAATGAAGAATGCCGTACTTTCTATGAGCGGGCAAATGAGGTATTAGGAGTTTCTTTGAGTGAGCTTATGTTATATGGACCTGCTGAGGATCTTACTAAAACTTATAATGCACAGCCAGCATTGCTAACTGCAAGTTCAATGGTTGCATACAAACTAAAACAAGCTGGAATCATTCCGCATTTCACTGCTGGTCATAGTTTAGGCGAATATTCTGCCCTTGTTGCATCAAATGTTCTAAGCTTTGAGGAAGCTGTTTTATTGGTTCATCAAAGAGGGTTATATATGAACGAGGCAGTGCCAGCAGGAGAAGGGGCAATGGCAGCGATACTAGGATTGGGCAGAGAAGAATTGTCAGCTGTCACAGATTTTGTTTCAGCAAATGGTGAGGTTGTCCAAATAGCTAACTTAAATTGTCCTGGGCAAATTGTTATTTCGGGTACCGCTTCTGGAGTAGAATTGGCTTCTAGTAAAGCAAAAGAAGCTGGTGCAAAAAGAGCAATTCCTTTAGTTGTTAGTGGTCCATTCCACTCCGAATTAATGAGACCTGCAGCGGAGCAATTAGACGCCGCTATTTCAGCGGTCGAATTACGACAAGCTTCTATACCTGTAATTTCCAATGTAACTGCTGAACCGGTTACAGATGCTAGTCATATTAAAAACTTGCTTGTAGAACAATTGTATTCACCTGTTCGATGGGAAGAATCAATTCGACAAATGATTGCGCTAGGAACTACCGTCTTTGTAGAATGTGGTCCTGGAAAAGTGTTAAGTGGTTTAGTGAAAAAAATTGATCGATCTGTAACTACTTATTGTGTGTATGATGAAGTGACGTTACAGCAAGTTATTACAGAGTTAGGAGATGCACAAAATGGGTAAATTAGATGGTAAATCTGCAATTGTAACTGGTGCCTCTCGTGGGATAGGGAGAGATATTGCTCTATATTTAGCAAAAGAAGGAGCAATGGTAGCTGTAAACTATAGTGGTAGTAAAGATAGAGCGGATGCAGTTGTAGAAGAGATTAAGGCAACTGGTGGAAAGGCATTTGCAATTCAAGCGAATGTCGACCAATCAGATGATGTTCAAAATCTAATAAGCTCAACTATAGATCAATACGGTTCTGTAGATATTTTAGTGAACAATGCTGGTATCACTCGAGATAATCTTCTTATGCGTATGAAGGAGCAAGAGTGGGATGATGTGCTTAATACGAACTTAAAAGGTGTCTTTCTGTGTACAAAAGCTGTCACTAGACAAATGATGAAACAACGTGCTGGCCGAATCATAAATATCACTTCCATTGTCGGTGTATCTGGTAATGCAGGGCAGGCAAATTATGTCGCTGCAAAAGCAGGTGTTATTGGTTTAACAAAGTCATCTGCAAAAGAATTGGCAAGTCGTAATATCACGGTGAACTCGGTTGCTCCAGGATTTATTACAACAGATATGACAGATGCCTTGCCAGAGGATATTAAGTCTCAAATGCTTAGTCAGATCCCTCTGGCTAAGTTTGGGAATCCATTGGATGTTGCTAAGGCTGTTGCATTTTTAGCATCAGAAGACGCAAATTATATAACAGGTCAAACAATTCATGTTAATGGCGGAATGTATATGTAAGATATCTATTCCAAAAGGTGCTTAGATTGAGTTTTATATGACTTTACTTATTTATCGTGTTTACATAAAAGCTCAATTAAAATTAGGGGTAAGGGTCCGCCTACAACGGAAAATAATAGTAGTGAATAACAGGGGTTTAAATTACAGTGACTCTTTCATTAAATTGCAGGATTTTGTATAATCATTGAGGGGAGGTGACTAATGTGTCAACAGTTTTAGAACGCGTAACAAAAGTAATCGTTGATCGTCTAGGAGTAGATGAGAGCGAAGTGAAATTAGAAGCATCTTTTCGTGAAGATTTAGGTGCAGATTCACTAGATGTGGTAGAATTAGTAATGGAATTAGAAGATGAATTCGATATGGAAATTTCAGATGAAGATGCTGAACAAATTTCAACTGTAGGTAGTGCAGTTAAGTATATTGAAAGCAAACAAGGTTAAATTTTATGAAGTGTCCAGCTACAGTGCCTAGACCTTCGAGTTGCTTCAGGATTTCGTTAAAGCCAAGTAAGCCTTCATTCGAAATCCTTCCAGTGCTTTTAGGGCTAATATAGGCACTTGCGCTTTTCTGGAGATTACTACATAAAATCTAATAGTAGCAGAGACGTTCTACTTATTCCGTGCGAATAGTACAGAACGTCTCTATTTCTTTTTGCACATTAGTTTAGAAACGGGTAAACTTAGAAGGACATATGATAAGTGAGAAAGGCAGATAATTCATGAAAGTAAATCGCAAAAAAAATATTACACGTAAGTCAGTTTTTTCGGAAACTGTAAAAGAACAATTTGAACAGTTCCAGGAGCATTTTCAGATTAGGTTTCAAAACTCAACATTATTGTATCAAGCCTTTACCCATTCATCTTATGTGAATGAGCATCGACGGAAATTTTTTGCCGATAACGAACGATTAGAATTCCTTGGAGACGCGGTGTTGGAGCTGTCTGTTTCTCAATATTTATTTCAACAGTATACAGGTATGAGTGAAGGGGAGTTAACTAAACTTCGAGCAGCAATTGTTTGTGAGCCATCACTTGTATTATTTGCTAATGAGTTAAACTTCGGCAAATATGTATTGTTAGGAAAAGGGGAGGAACTGACAGGTGGTCGTGAAAGACCTGCGCTTCTAGCAGACGTTTTTGAAGCTTTTATCGGTGCTTTATACTTAGATCAGGGATTAGAAACAGTGATAGAGTTTTTAGAAAAAATTGTTTTCCCTAAAATCGAACTCGGTGCTTTTTCGCATGTGATGGATTATAAAAGTCAATTACAAGAAATTATTCAACAACAAAATAATGGTACGTTAAGCTATGAAATTGTAGAGGAAAAAGGTCCGGCTCACAATCGAACTTTTGTTTCTCGGGTTATTTTAAACACTAAAGAACTGGGTATAGGAAATGGTCGTTCCAAAAAAGAGGCAGAACAACAAGCTGCAAGACTAGCCATACTTTATTTTAGGGATTCAGAACGGGAGGAATAATCATTGTTCCTTAAAAGATTAGAAATAGTTGGATTTAAGTCATTTGCAGATCGAATAGGAATTGATTTTGTTCCTGGAGTAACTGCAGTAGTAGGACCGAATGGTAGTGGGAAAAGTAATGTTACAGACGCAATTAGATGGGTATTAGGTGAGCAATCTGCCAAATCCCTTCGAGGTGCAAAAATGGAAGATGTCATTTTTGCTGGGAGTGATTCTAGAAAAGCCTTGAACTTTGCAGAAGTGACCTTGATATTAGATAACGCAGATCAACGGGTTGCTCTTGATTTTGCGGAAATTAGTGTGACTAGAAGGGTGTTTCGTTCGGGAGACAGTGAATATTTGTTAAACAAACAAACATGTAGACTAAAGGATATTACCGATTTATTTATGGACTCGGGACTTGGAAAAGAAGCTTTTTCTATTATTTCTCAAGGACGAGTTGATGAAATATTAAATAGTAGACCAGAAGATCGTCGTACGATTTTTGAGGAAACTGCTGGTGTTTTAAAGTATAAGCAACGTAAAAAGAAAGCTGAATTCAAGCTGATCGAAACAGATGATAATTTAAATCGTGTGCTTGATATTTTACATGAATTAGATGGTCGAATGGAGCCTCTACAAATCCAGTCTTCTTTGGCTTCTGATTATTTAATGATGTCAGCGGAGCTTAAGGATATTGAAATCGCGGTAATTGCCCACGACTTAAGATTATATGTTCAAGAAAATATGGAGTTACAAACAAAATTAGAAGAACTTCAGCAAATCAAACAGTCTTTGCTAGTACAAATTGATGAGTTGGAAAAAAATATTCAACAACATAGAAAACTGATGTCTGATATTGATGAAAAGCTAGATATAGAGCAAAGCGAACTTGTAGAGTCTAGTTCTGAGCTAGAACGATTAGAAGGTAGAAAATTACTTTTGGCAGAGAAAAAGCAAAATGCTAGTCAGCAAATATCGCAGTTGAAAAAAGCTCTGGAAGAGGAACAATATAAAGTCCAAACACTAGAAGAGCAATTGAAAACTAATGGTTTAGCTAAATCTGAAAAGCTAGCTCAACTCAAAGAGCTTCGTACTAAGAAAGTTCAAATCGATCATGTTTTGAGTAAATCAGCTTCCGAAATGGAAGAAGAAATTGAAGATTTAAAAAGTACGTATATCGATTTGCTGAATGAAGAAGCAACGATGAAAAACGAAATGAAGCATATGGAGCAGCAACTTCAATTTGAATTAGTTTCTTCTGAAAGAATGACTGCAGATTATCAGGAAATCAAAGACGAATTAGAAAAACTAACAATCCGCAAAAATGAACTAGATCCATTATTGGTAAATTGTCAAAAGGATCTACAACAAAAACTAGAGGATTATAAAACCAAACGAGAAGTTTCAGAACGACTGGAAGGTTCTTTTGAAGAGCAGCAGACAATGCTTCAAAAAGCCTATCAAATGAAACATCAAATGCAAGCTAGAAGAGATTCATTGGAAGAGTTAGAATCTGAGTTTTCAGGGTTTTTCCAAGGAGTTAAAGAGGTCCTTATTGCGCGAGATAAAAAGGAACTTAAAGGAATTCACGGTGCAGTTGCCGAGCTAATTCAAATACCAGAATCATATATGACTGCAATTGATACTGCAATTGGTCCCCAATCTCAGCATATAATTACGGATAGTAGTCAGGATGCTCGAATTGCAATAGATTGGTTAAAAAAGAAAAGAGTGGGACGAGCAACATTTCTGCCTTTACAGGTTATGAAATCTCGTAAAATAAACGAATCCACACTAAATTCTATTAAGGAACATCCGTCTTTTGTGAATACAGCGGATAAACTTGTAAATTATTTAGGTGGTTATCAAATTATTGTAGAAAATTTACTTGGAAATATTATTATTGCCAAAGATTTAAAAGGTGCCAATGAAATGGCTGCCCGATTACAATATAAATTCCGTTTCGTTACTCTAGATGGGGATGTAGTGAATGCTGGAGGTTCTTTAACTGGAGGTTCAGTTAAACAGCAATCATCTTTATTTACCCGTAAAGCAGAGCTAGAGCAACTTAATGTTAAACTAGTGGAACTAGAAAAATCTGTTTTGGAAGCAGAAGTTTCTGTTTCCAAAAGAAAGCAAGAAGTTCAAGAATTGAAAAAAGATTTAGAAGAAACTCGACTCTCCGGTGAGCAATTGAGAGAGCTAGAACATAAACTACTCTCAGAATCCAGAGAATGTGCTGCTATAATTTCTAGATTGACGAATCAGTTGTTGGAATACGATGAAGAAAAAACAGAAAAGAATAATCTACATGAAGGCTTAGTTCGGAAAAAAGAACAAACTGCTTCCAGAAGCGCAGAGATTAACGAGTCGTTGACTTCTATTCAGAAGACAATCGACGAATTGCAAACATTGAAACAACAATCCCTACAAGAAAAAGACAAATTCCAAAATGAATTAGGTGAAATACTTTCTTCTATCGCGGTGGTCAATGAACAAATTTCTCAACAAGACAAAGAAAAGGTTTTATTAGATCAGTCTAGCGTAGCCAGTATACAAAAAGTGGCAACACTGCAGAAGGAAATCGCTTGGTATGAAAATGATGACCAGGGTGGTACATCTCCTGAAGAACTAATGAAACTAATAGATCAACGCAAACAGACAAAAGAACATTTAATCATCCAAATTCAATCTGGTAAAACTCAGCGTGCAGAACTTGCACAAACAATTTTACAAGCAGAAATTGCATTGAAACAGCTGCAACAACAAGCGAATATTCAACTTACGGAAGAACGTGCATTAGATATAAAGCAAGGTAAAATAGAAGTAGAAATGAGAACGTTACAAAATCATTTAGAAGAAACTTATGAAATGATATTGGAAGATGCAGAGCGGGATTATCCATTTGAGATGGATGAGGATTTAGCCCGTAAAAAGGTTAAATTATTGAAACGTTCTATTGAAGAGTTGGGTCCTATCAATCTTAGTTCGATTCAGGAATATGAACAAGTTAGCGAGCGCCACTCATTTTTGACAGAACAAAGAGAAGATCTATTATCTGCTCAAGAAACATTACATGAGGTTATTAAAGAAATGGATGAGGAAATGACGATTCGTTTTGAAACAACCTTCAATGAAATTCAACGTCACTTCAAAGTGGTGTTCCGAGAATTGTTTGGTGGTGGGCAGGCAGATTTAGTATTAACTGATCCCACTTCGTTACTTGAGACGGGTATTGATATTCTTGCTCAACCTCCAGGAAAAAAACTCCAAAATCTTTCTTTACTATCTGGTGGAGAACGAGCACTTACTGCCATTGCGTTATTATTTTCTATTCTACGTACACGCCCGGTTCCATTTTGTATTTTGGATGAAGTGGAAGCAGCTCTAGATGAGGCAAATGTAACTCGTTATAGCGATTATTTGAAGAAATTCAGTCATAATACGCAGTTTATCGTTATTACACATCGTAAGGGAACAATGGAAGGTGCAGATGTCCTGTATGGTATTACAATGCAGGAATCTGGTATATCTAAATTAGTTTCTGTTAAATTAGAAGCGGAACTAGTAACTTAAAAGGAGTTTATATATGAGCTTTTTTAAAAAATTCAAAGAGAAAATGTTAGGTTCTACTCCAGAAGTGGAAGAAACAGTTTCGATTACCAATAAGTTCAAGGAAGGTCTTTCCAAAACAAGGAACCAATTTACGTCAAAGGTTAATGATTTAGTTGCCAAATACCGTAAAGTGGACGAAGACTTTTTTGAGGAACTTGAGGAAATTTTACTTCAAGCAGATGTAGGTTTTGAAACTGTTACAGAACTGATGGATTCTTTAAGATTTGAGGTACAACGCAAAAATATTAAAAATACTTCTGGAATTCAATCGGTTATTTCTGAGAAATTAGTAGAAATTTATAAAGCTGGAGAAGACGATATAGCAGAACTTCAACTAGAAGAAAGTGGATTGTCTGTAATTTTGTTTGTCGGAGTAAATGGGGTTGGTAAAACAACAACTATTGGAAAGTTAGCTCATAGACTAAAAGAGGAAGGCAAAAATGTCATGTTAGCAGCGGGGGATACTTTCCGTGCCGGTGCAATTGATCAGCTTCAAGTCTGGGGAGATAGAGTAGGAGTCGAAGTCATTAAGCAGTCTGAAGGCTCTGATCCCGCAGCTGTTATGTATGATGCTGTAAGAGCGGCTAAATCTCGCAATGTGGATGTGTTGATCTGTGATACTGCGGGGAGATTACAAAACAAAGTTAACTTAATGAATGAGCTTGAAAAAATTCATAGGGTAATTTCTCGTGAGATACCTGATGCTCCACATGAAGTGCTATTAGCTCTTGATGCTACTACTGGACAAAATGCACTTGTTCAGGCACAGACATTTAAAGAAGTAACAAATGTGACGGGAATAGTCTTAACTAAGCTAGACGGTACTGCAAAAGGTGGTATAGTGCTTGCTATACGCAATAAACTTCATATCCCAGTTAAATTTGTTGGACTAGGGGAAAAAATGGATGATTTACAACCATTTGATGCTGAGAAGTATGTATACGGACTTTTTGCTGATGGATTGGATTTAGAAGACGCGGAAGAGTCAGACAAGTAATTTTACTTGACAGTTGTCTCTTCTCTTACTAAAATATAGTATGACAAGTGAAATGGTAAGGAGAGATGGGAATGATTGAAAAAACAACTCGCATGAATTTTCTCTTCGATTTTTACCAGGCTTTATTAACAGATAAACAAAGAAGCTATATGCAGCTTTATTATTTAGACGATCTATCTCTTGGAGAAATTGCAGAAGAATATACTATTTCTAGGCAAGCGGTATATGATAATATACGCCGAACTGAAGCTATGTTGGAAGAGTATGAGGAAAAGCTTAGTCTGTTTTCTAAATTTCAACGTAGACAAGAAACTGTGGAACAACTGCTTTCTCTTGTAAAAGATCAATCATCTGAAAAAGAACTGATTCAACTCATTAATCAATTAAAAGAATGGGATTAGGAGGCGAACGAGCATGGCATTTGAAGGGTTAGCTGAGCGACTCCAAGGCACACTTCAGAAAATAAAAGGTAAGGGGAAAGTTTCTGAAGCCGATGTAAAAGAAATGATGAGAGAAGTTCGATATGCACTTCTTGAAGCAGACGTTAACTTAAAAGTAGTAAAAGAATTTGTCAAAAATGTATCGGATCGTGCCGTTGGGCAAGACGTGATGAAAAGTTTAACACCAGGACAACAGGTTGTTAAAATCGTTAAAGATGAATTGACTGAACTTATGGGTGGAGAGCAAAGTCAAATTTCTTTCTCTACTAGACCCCCGACAGTTATTATGATGGTCGGTTTGCAAGGTGCAGGGAAAACAACAACTACGGGTAAATTGGCCAATATTCTACGTAAAAAGTATAATAAAAAGCCTCTATTAGTTGCTGCCGATATCTATAGACCAGCGGCAGTCCAACAGTTACAAACTATTGGGAAACAGCTATCATTACCTGTGTTTGCATTAGGGACAGATATTTCTCCTGTTGAAATAGTCAAACAGGCTATGGAGCAAGCAAAAGAAGAACATCACGATGTAGTTATTATAGATACTGCAGGGCGTCTTCATATTGATGAGACACTTATGCAGGAACTAAAAGATATCCGTGCGATCAAAGAGCCTGATGAGGTGTTTTTAGTTGTAGATGCAATGACTGGTCAGGATGCAGTCAATGTAGCGAATAATTTTAATGAAGCTATAGGCATAACTGGTGTTGTTTTAACGAAGTTAGATGGAGATACACGAGGTGGTGCTGCACTATCTATTCGCTCCGTTACTCAAAAACCGATTAAATTTGTCGGGATGGGTGAAAAAATGGATGCGTTAGAGCCATTCCACCCGGAACGAATGGCTTCTCGAATTTTAGGTATGGGCGATATGATGTCACTAATCGAAAAAGCCCAGGCAAATGTCGATGAGGAACGAGCGAAGGAATTAGAAGAAAAATTCCGTACGCAGAGTTTTACATTTGATGACTTCTTAGAGCAAATCGGCCAAGTGAAACAAATGGGACCTTTAGACGAAATTCTAAAAATGCTTCCAGGTGCAGGTAAAATCAAAGGATTGGAAAATGCGAAAGTGGATGAAAAACAGATGGATCGTGTAGAAGCCATCATTTATTCGATGACTACGCAAGAAAAAACAACTCCCGAGATTATTAATGGACCAAGAAAAAAGAGAATTGCTAAAGGATCTGGTACATCTATTCAAGATATAAATAGATTACTGAAACAATTCGAAGACATGAAAAAAATGATGAAACAAATGACCAACATGCAACAAAAAGGCAAGAAAAAGATGAAAATGCCAGGTCTAGACTCGTTGTTTAAGTAGAGTTTTACTAAAAAAAATAGGGTGTTAAGAAAAAACACTTTACAAACAAATAAAACCTTGATAATATACTATCTTGTGTGAAACTATTCGGAGGTGCAATGAAAATGGCAGTTAAAATTCGTTTAAAACGTATGGGAGCAAAAAAATCTCCTTTCTATCGTATTGTAGTAGCAGACTCTCGCTCACCACGTGATGGTCGTCAAATTGAAACAGTAGGTACTTACAACCCACTTACTAAACCAGCTGAAGTTAAAATTAACGAAGAATTAGCGTTAAAATGGCTTCAAGACGGTGCGAAACCATCTGATACAGTACGTAACTTGTTCTCAGAACAAGGAATTATGGAAAAATTCCATAACGCAAAACTCGGCAAATAATCGGAGGGGACAATGTGAAGCAGCTGATCGAAGCAATCGTTAAACCGATAGTTGATTATCCAGAAAATGTAAAGGTTGAAAAAGAAGAAAGTATAAACCGTATAGTTTATAAACTTTCTGTTCATCCTGAAGATATGGGGAAAGTAATTGGCAAACAAGGGCGTGTCGCGAAAGCAATTCGTACAATTGTTTACTCAGCAGCAGGCAGTCACCAAAAGAAAAAAACATATGTCGACATATTAGATTAAAGGGAGAACAATTTGTTCTTCCTTTTTTGATAGTTATGAAAACATTATACTCAGATGTCAAGCTCCAGTGCCTAGTCCACCTGAGTTGCTTCAGGATTTTATGTAAAGCTCGTCACAGAAGAACGTTGTCAGGGCTGACCTAGGCGCCTGCGCATTTCTATAAGATTAAGAAGGTATATAAAATTGTACCGTGTACACTGTGTTTTAAGGATGAAAGAATGAATAAATAATACTACTGATTTGCGTTACAAGTGGAGAACAAAGGCCAAGTGCGCCACGTCTTGTGGCAAAGCCTTTGTGACCAACATCCTGTTGGCATCCGCGGGCGAGGTCGAGCCTCCTCAGTCAGGCGCTACGATTCTTCCTAGCGGAGTCTCGACTTTCTCGCTTATCCCGCTGGAGTCGCCACATTTCACTACAATCAATTAAGTGAATAGTACTGCACTATAAGATTTTGCATAGTCTATCGCTTGGATAATAAATTTAGTCAGGGTAATATAGGGATAAAATCGTCTGTTGAACTGAGCTACTATTTTGTAAAGAAGAATGTAGAAAGTGGATCTTCTTTTTCCTAAGTCCCTTTTTTCTTTACTTGTTTTAAGATAAATCATGTGTACTTAGGTGATTTTATACTAGTTAGCCAAACATATTAAGTGGATTTAATTGATTGGAGCGCAGAGCGGCGACTCCAGTGGGAAAAGCGCGAGATGAAGACCCTGGACTGAGCGAAAGCGAAGGAAGCGGCTGAAGCCGTGCCCACGGAAAGCGTCCGCTCGGAGCGGAAATCAATGACATATCTACATTTTTATTTTTAAAGGTCCTGGCGTCTTTTTTTACCCGGTTTTCTTACTAGGAGGTAATCGTAATGGAATGGTTTAATGTAGGTAAGATAGTAAATACACACGGTATTTGGGGAGAGGTTCGAGTAATCTCTACGACAGACTTTGCTGACGAACGCTATGAAGTTGGAAGCGAACTTGCGTTACATAAAGCAGATGGTTCTAAACCAATTATTGTTAAAGTAGCAAGTCATCGTCAACATAAGAATTTTGATTTATTAACTTTTGAAGGATACTCATTGTTGAAGGATGTAGAAGCATTTAGAAACGCAATTTTAAAGGTTTCTGAAAAATACCTTTCAGAGTTAGAAGAAAATGAGTTCTATTTTCACGAAATTATAGGTTGTACAGTAGAATCTACTGAAGGTGAAATTATTGGAACTATAACAGAAATTATTCAAACTGGCGCCAACGATGTTTGGACTGTGAGACCCGAAAAAGGAAAAAAAGACCACTATATTCCTTATATTGAAGACGTAGTGAAATCAATTGATATTGAAAATAAAAAAATCAAAATAGAAGTATTGGATGGTCTGTTATCATGATGAACATTCACATTCTTTCTCTTTTTCCAGAAATGTTTACTGGTGTATTTAATTCATCGATTTTGAAAAAGGCCCAAGAAAAGAATGAAGCAACGATAAATGTAGTAAATTTTAGGGATTACTCAGGTAACAAACATCATCAAGTGGACGACTATCCATATGGCGGTGGTGCAGGGATGGTGTTAAAGCCAGAACCTATTTTTAATGCCATAGAGGCTCTTCCGCCAAGTAAAGGACCGAGTAGACGCATTATCCTTTTGTGTCCTCAGGGAGAACGTTTTACGCAGAAAAAAGCGGAAGAACTAGCACGGGAAGAAGAGCTTGTTTTTATTTGTGGACACTACGAAGGCTATGATGAACGAATTCGAGAGCACTTAGTGACAGACGAAATTTCTATTGGAGATTTTGTTTTAACAGGTGGCGAGCTTGCAGCCATGACGGTGGTGGATAGTGTTGTGAGATTATTGCCTAACGTCTTAGGTAATGCAGAATCGCATGAGAAAGATTCCTTTTCCACTGGTTTGCTAGAGCATCCCCATTATACTCGTCCAGTCGAATTCAGAGGTCATACAGTTCCAGATGTTTTAATGTCTGGAAACCATGCAGCAATTGAAAAGTGGCGCAAAGAAGAATCATTAAAAAGAACATTCATGCGCAGGCCAGATTTATTGGAGCGGATTGAACTAACCTCCGACGAGGAGAGTTTATTAAAAGAAATAAAAGGAGAGTAAATTTCTAATAATTATTGCATCCAATAATTAGTTGTGTTATATTTTACTATGTGCTTTTATGAAAAGTACTGATTTTGGGTGTTCCGCTGCAACAGCAACTGTGTGTAAGAGCATTCTACAGAAGGAGAGAAAATGATGCAAAACATTATTTCAGAAATCACTAAAGAACAATTACGTTCAGACCTTCCAACATTCCGTCCTGGGGACACAGTTCGTGTTCACGTTAAGGTTGTTGAGGGAACTCGCGAACGTATCCAAATGTACGAAGGTGTTGTAATTAAACGTCGTGGTGGTGGAATTAGCGAAACTTTTACAGTTCGTAAAATTTCATCCGGTGTTGGTGTTGAACGTACATTCCCTGTACACACACCAAAAATTGCAAACTTAGAAGTTATCCGTCGTGGTAAAGTTCGTCGTGCTAAATTGTACTACTTACGTGACCTACGTGGTAAAGCAGCTCGTATTAAAGAGCGTCGTTAATAGCAAAAGTAAATGTTGTAGTAAAGGTGTTTACACTTTTGCTACAACATTTTTTATTATAATTATGTCCGAGTTAAAGAAATATTTAATATGATTTGTTCACAAATATTTTAGTATAATGGCATTTATATCAGATGATCATAATAGATTCATTAAAAGGCTATTTTCTATTTAGTTCATATAAACAAATCACGTAAACAACAAGAAAAGTGGACAATTGTTTTTGCTTGAAAAGAGATTTCCTTGTACAATAAAGACAATAACCAAAGGGGGCAAGTTGATGGAACAAGTAAAAAAAGAAAAGAATGAATTATGGGAGTGGTCAAAAGCTCTATTAATTGCTTTTGGACTAGCAGCAATAATTCGCTTCTTTTTATTTACACCTATCGTAGTAGACGGAGAATCAATGATGCCTACTTTAAAAAATGGGGATCGTATGGTTGTCAACAAAATCGGCTATATGGTTGGTGAACCTGATCGTTATGACATAGTAGTATTTCATGCCCCAGAGCAAAAAAATTATATAAAACGTGTAATTGGGCTTCCTGGTGATCATGTAGAGTATAAAAATGATCAGTTGTATGTAAATGGAGAAGCTATGGAAGAACCATATTTAGATCAATACAAAAGTGAAATAACAGAAGGTACTCTTACAGATGATTTCACTTTAGAAGAGATTACTCAGGAGACAGAAATCCCTGAAGGTTATATTTTTGTAATGGGAGATAATCGAAGATATAGTAAAGACAGTCGACATATTGGCTTAGTTAAAATTGATGAAGTTATTGGAAATACAAACATTGTTTTTTGGCCACTCAATGAAATTGGTTTGATAAAGTAAAAAGGAAGTGCACTATGACAATTCAATGGTTTCCTGGTCATATGGCCAAAGCAAGAAGAGAAGTAACCGAGAACTTAAAATTAGTGGATATCGTATTTGAATTAATAGATGCACGTTTACCGCTATCATCTAGAAATCCTATGATAGATGAAGTTATACATCAGAAAACGAGACTACTTATATTAAATAAAATGGATATGGCTGACGAAACACAAACTAAAAAGTGGATTGCTTATTTTGAGGAAAAAGGTCACCCTGCGGTGGCGATTAACTCTTTAGAAGGTAAAGGGCTACAAACTGTATTCAAGGCGGCAAAAGAGCTATTAAAGCCTAAATGGGACCGTATGAAGGACAGGGGTATAAAGCCAAGAGCAATACGTGCAATGATTGTTGGTATACCAAATGTAGGTAAATCAACATTGATTAACCGATTTGCCAAGAAAAATATTGCGAGAACCGGTAATACACCAGGTGTAACGAAAAAGCAGCAATGGATCAAAGTTGAAAGAGAAATTGAATTGCTAGATACTCCAGGTATCTTATGGCCGAAGTTCGAGGATCAACAAGTGGGCTATAAGCTTGCCCTTACTGGTGCTATTAAAGATGCAGTGATTAATATGGAAGATTTGGCAGTCTATGGCTTAAACTTCTTGCAAGATCACTATCCAAAACGGATGGAAGAACGGTATCAAATAAAAGAGATGAGCGAAGATTTAGTAGAAACATTTGACAAAATTGGGAAGTTAAGAAGATGTTATACAAATGGGACCGAAATAGATTACGATCAAGTATCGGAACTGATTGTTCGGGACGTTCGAAACCTACATCTAGGAAGATTAACATTTGATTTTGTAGAGGAATATTAAACAGACATACTACCCTTTTTGCCACTGGTAAAAAGGGTTTTCTCTTTTCAAAAGAGTGTCCTATTAGTACATAATGGAACGTGCGATGTTGATTTCTGCTCCAATCAACAATATAGACTTTTAAAGAACCAATAAATATTGTAATAAAAGTATACTTTCGTTTTTAATTGAAACAAACAATTATGAAATTGACTCAAATGCCGATACATAGATTAGATATAGAAAGAATGTGAATAAATTGTTAAGTCTAAAAGAGATCAAAAATAAATTGGAACAATCAACGGGCTCGGAAGATTGGATAACTGAGTTAGAACAGGATGAACGAATTGGTGCTAGAAAACTATGGACGAGCTGGAAAAGAAAACAACAGCTTCTACAATTAGAACGTCAATCGCATGAACAAAAAGTTGTCTTCGATAGAAGCTATTGTTCTCTGGAAAATGAATTAGTAGCAGGGGTAGATGAAGCAGGTAGGGGCCCTTTAGCCGGTCCAGTAGTAACAGCAGCAGTAATTCTTCAAAATGTGACAGAAGAATTAATTGGTCTAGACGATTCTAAACAATTATCCAGAAATAAACGACAAGAACTAGCTATAGCGATTAAACGAAATGCAGTTGCATACAGTATCCACTTCCAATCGGTAGAAAAAATAGATCAACTTAATATTTATGAAGCAACGAAACAATCCATGACAGAAGCTGTATTAAGTTTAAAAACTAGACCAAATGTCGTATTAGTAGATGCAATGAATTTGCCGATTGATATTAAAGTCCATTCAATCATAAAAGGTGATGCACAAAGCTTAGCAATTGCGGCAGCATCCATATTAGCAAAAACAGCACGGGACGAATACATGGATCAATTGCACGAGCAATTTCCAATGTATTTGTTTAATAAACATGCAGGCTACGGTACAAAGCTACATGTTGAAATGATAGAGAAATTCGGTCCAACTGAGCATCATCGAAAAACATTCAAACCGATCAAATCCATATTAAGAATGAGGTGATAAAGTGACTTCGACATCTTTTTCAACTATTCAATCCCAATTAACTTCTGGGGTTACTTCTCAGTCACAAACTCCTATGAAGGAAGGTCAAGTGATTCACGGTACGATAAAAAAACTGTATCCAAATCAAACTGCAGAAGTCCAAATAGGAAATCAAAAAGTAATAGCTAAATTAGAGACTCCATTAAAAGCTGGAGATTCTCATTTTTTCCAAGTAGAAAAATCCGCTCCTGAATTACAGCTGAAAGTAGTTACAGGACCTCTCACGCAAGGAAATACATTGGTGCAACAAGGGCAACAATTATTACAAGCGATGAACTTACCAAAAACAACTGAAATGCAAGCAGCGATACAGTTTTTTTTAAAACAACAATTACCCGTTTCTAAAGAAACATTAATGCAAGTAGAACAGTTATTAAAACAACTTCCAAAAGATATGACGATGAAAGCGGCGCTCGAAACAATTCAGAAGATAATTGATATGAAGTTACCTTTAACGAATTCAATGTTTCAAACAGTGTTGAGTGGTAAATCTACCGATGGATTGCATAATATCCTACAAAATTTGCAGTTTCAATTACAACAAGATCAAACGGTAGAGCCAGCTTTGAAAAATAATCTGCTTCAAAATCTACAGAAAATAGCAGAACCATTTAATGGACCAGTGGCTGGAGCGATACTTGGTAAGCAAATAGAAACCCTTCAAAACCAGCAGCAACCGATATCCTCACGATTGCCAATGCTACAAACATTAAAGGACTACAGCGTTCTGCCAGCTACTGCAAGTCTTGCAAATCCCACACCATTAACTAACCAGCAGTCAATTGTGAACTCTGCTGGAGACCAATTGTTAAAGCTTGGTCAGGCTGTCCCAGCAGAAAAAAGAACAGCGTTAGAACAATTTCGTAATTGGGTAATTCAGCAACCTACTTTAACGGCAAACCAAAAAAGTGAAGTGATAGCTTTACTGAAAAGTGATAATCAGCCTAACCAGCTTCAAGTAATAAACAATGCCCTGACGAAAGTATTTGCTGAGCAAAGTCAGCAAGCAATTTTTACAAAGGATATGAATGGATTAACCCCCAAGGATCATTTAGTGTCATTGCTTGGTAAGGGGGGTTCTGTAGAATCGATTGCTCAGACTCTACAGCAAATAACGGATATTAGTAAAAATTCTACGAGTAGTATTGTATTAACTCAAACACTAGTGCAATCAGAACAGCAAGTTATGCAACAATTAGATGGAAAAGCATTTGAACATGCAATGAAAGAAGTATTGAAATCACTAGGATTTGGTTATGAAGCGAAACTTGGGGCTAATAGTGACGAAATCAGGCAATTAGCTACCCAACTAAAGCCACAGATTGTGGAGTTACTGCAAAACCAGACTATTTCTTCAGCGGTCAGAGAAAGCGCAGAAGTGGTACTTGGACGCATGAATGGATTACAAATATTATCCAATGAAAATGGACCGCAACACCAGCTATTAATGCAAGTTCCATTAGAGTTTTTAGGTAAAAAAATGGATGCTACACTTGAATGGAATGGTCGGATGAAAGAGGATGGTAAAATTGATTCTGAGTTTGCTAGGATAATGTTTTATTTGCAGTTAGATACTTTAGAAGAAACCGTGGTAGATATGCAGGTGCAAAATAGAGTAGTATCAATTACTTTATATAACAATGATACGCAGTTGGTTTCCTTCGCTAATAAATTTAAGGAAACATTAAAGGCAGGATTATCCTCAGTCGGCTATCAACTATCAGGAGTATTCGTAAAAACTTTTGAGGAACAAAAAATGACATCTGTTTTGAAGTCAAAACCAAAGACTTTTGACATGCAAGGAGTAGACATTCGTATATGAAAGATGAAAAATATACTCGAAAAGAAGCAGTTGCCATAACGTATAATCCAGGTTTTAGTGATGCCCCAAAGATAGTTGCCAAAGGAAAAGGTAAAATAGCAGAAAATATATTGGCAAAAGCAGAAGAATTTAATGTACCGGTTCAGGAAGATGCAAGTTTAGTTGAACTTCTCGGACAATTAGATATCAATCAATCGATTCCAGAAGAGTTATATCAAGCGGTTGCAGAGGTATTTGCTTATATTTATAAAATTGATAAAGAAAAAGAAGCCAGGGTTAAATCTTTCGACACGTAGTCTGAATATTAGTTGTTTTAGCTAAATATCATACTTTTGTGGACAAGATGTGACACTTTTAATACAATTAGAAAGGTAGTAAATTACTTGACATAAGTTTGATTGGAGGATGTAAGATGAATATCCATGAATATCAAGGTAAACAACTCCTGAGACAATATGGCGTAGCAGTTTCTAACGGAATTGTAGCTTTCTCACCTGAAGAGGCAGTGAAAGCAGCAAAAGAATTAGGATCAAGCGTCATTGTTGTTAAAGCTCAAATTCACGCTGGTGGGCGTGGTAAAGCTGGTGGAGTAAAAATCGCTAAAAATCTAGATGAGGTACGTGAATACGCGAAGGAACTATTAGGTAAAGTACTTGTTACTCACCAAACGGGTCCTGAAGGTAAAGAAATTAAACGTTTACTGATCGAAGAAGGAAGCGACATTAAGAAAGAATATTATGTAGGGCTAGTTTTAGACCGTTCAACTTCACGTGTAACATTAATGGGCTCTGAAGAGGGTGGTATGGACATTGAAGAAGTGGCTGAAAATACACCTGAAAAACTTTTCTATGAAGAAATCGATCCAGTTGTAGGCTTAACAGGCTTCCAAGCACGTCGCATGGCATTTAACATGAATATTCCAGCTAAACTTGTGAACAAAGCAGCTAAATTCATGCTTGGTTTATATCAAGTTTATAAAGAAAAAGATGCTTCAATCGTTGAGATTAACCCATTAGTAGTAACTGCTGATGACAATGTTTTAGCACTTGATGCAAAATTCAACTTCGATGGTAACGCATTATATCGTCATAACGATATATTAGAAATGCGTGATTATGATGAAGAGGATCCAAAAGAAATCGAAGCTTCAAAATATGACTTGAGCTATATTTCTTTAGACGGAAATATCGGTTGTATGGTTAATGGAGCAGGTCTAGCTATGGCAACAATGGACACAATTAGCTATTACGGCGGATCACCCGCAAACTTCCTTGACGTTGGGGGCGGCGCGACTGCAGAAAAAGTTACAGAAGCATTTAAAATCATCCTTTCTGATAAAAACGTAAAAGGTATTTTTGTTAATATCTTCGGTGGAATTATGAAGTGTGACATCATCGCTGAGGGTGTTATTATTGCAGCGAAAGAATTAGGATTAGAAGTACCACTTGTAGTTCGCTTAGAAGGTACTAACGTAGATTTAGGTAAAAAATTATTAAATGAATCAGGCTTAAATATCGTTGCTGCAGATTCAATGGCAGACGGTGCTCAAAAAATCGTTAATCTTGTAGGATAAGAAAGGCAGGGACAAAAAGTGAGCGTATACATTAATAAAGATACTAAAGTAATTGTACAAGGAATTACGGGCTCAACTGCTCTTTTCCATACAAAACAAATGTTAGAATATGGAACTAAAATCGTTGCTGGGGTAACACCTGGTAAAGGTGGAACAGAAGTAGAAGGAGTACCAGTTTTCAATACAGTTGAAGATGCTGTTAAAGCTACTGGCGCTAACGTTTCAGTAATTTATGTTCCAGCACCATTTGCTGCAGATGCAATTTTAGAAGCAGTTGACGCTGAATTGGATATGACTATTTGTATTACTGAGCACATCCCAGTATTAGATATGGTTAACGTTAAACGTTACATGGAAGGTAAAAAAACACGTCTAGTTGGACCGAACTGTCCGGGTGTTATTACTGCAGATGAATGTAAAATTGGTATTATGCCAGGTTACATCAATACTAAAGGTCATGTAGGAGTAGTTTCACGTTCAGGAACTCTAACTTATGAAGCAGTTCTTCAGTTAACTGATGCAGGTATCGGTCAATCTACTTCTGTAGGTATTGGTGGAGACCCAGTTAACGGTACAAACTTTATCGATGTTCTAAAAGAATTCAACGATGACCCTGACACATATGCAGCAGTTATGATTGGGGAAATTGGTGGTACTGCAGAAGAGGAAGCAGCTGAATGGATTAAAGCTAATATGACAAAACCTGTCATTGGATTCATCGGTGGGCAAACTGCACCTCCTGGTAAACGTATGGGTCATGCTGGAGCTATTATTTCCGGTGGACAAGGTACTGCAGAAGGAAAAATCAAAGCAATGGAAGCGGCTGGCATGAAAGTTGCAGCAACTCCATCTGTAATTGGTGAAACTTTAATCGAAGCGATTAAAGAAGCAGGTATTTACGATTCTTGTAAAACACATTAATATAGAAGTGCGGCACATCAACTGATGTTGCCGTATTTTTTTAAATAATTCTAGGTAGATGAAAATGGAACAGAAAAACTTCGTTTGTGGTAAATAATGAATAATCCTGTGACTTTTGTTTCATGTGGACGCTTTCCGTGGGCGAGGCCGAGCCCCCTCGTATACTCCGCAACCTGTGGGTCTAAACTTTCTCGCTTATCCCGCTCGAGTCGCCACATTCTATTTCCATCAACAAGTGTATATTCCTCCATTATAAGATTGGGCAAGCCTATCGCATAGATAGTAAGAGTGGTCCAATTTTATTTATTGAAAACATCATCTAGAATCTCTGTTGAATTAGAAATGCTGTTATTCAATGATAACTTCTGGACAGTAAAATTTCTTTGTACTAGTTTCCAGTTCAACATTACTTATTTCCAAATACACGATAATATAGTAAGTACTATTAACTCAATTATCCGCTTACTTCAAGCATACAAGCTTGATAGGAATGCAGGGCGGTGACTCCTTTGGGAACAAGCGCGAGCTGAAGACCCTGGACGAGCGAAGCGAAGGAAGCGGCTGAGGTCGTGCCCACGAAAAGCGTCCGCCCGAAGCGGAAATCAGTGTCATATCTATGTTTCTGTTCGTAATGGACCAGGCATCTTTTTGCCTGGGTCTTTCTTAAATAATTCTAAGTATGAAAGAAAAACAATACTAAACTAGTCGTATAATAGAGGAGGAAACCGATGAGTAAAAGTCAATTTGTTAACCGCTTTTTAGCTTTACATTATGTTTATCCAGTACCTTTAAATAAGCTACGTCCGTTACTTGAATATGATCAAAGTCTAGCTCAATTTGATATAATATCCCCGCATTTATTGGCGAAATTATGTAAAATCTCCCTCGATCGAGCTATTAAACTCCAAAAAATGTTTAAGGAATTTGTCGAAATTCCGATGTTTCAAATGTATGAAAAGCATTCGATTACCCCAATTCTTTTTTCCAATCCCAACTATCCTAAAAGTCTATTAAATCTGTATGATCCTCCTGCTGTAATTTACCTAAAAGGTAAAATAGAATTACTTGCCAATCCTAAAAAAATAGCAATTATCGGTTCGAGAGAGGCTACGGATTACTCCGCAGAAAGTATCAAATTAATACTACCTCCGTTAGTAAATGAAGAGTATGTAATTATTAGTGGACTTGCCAAGGGTGCGGATACATTGGCACATCAAATAACGATGAATTTAGGTGGACAAACAATTGCAGTTCTTGGAACAGGATTATTTCACGTATATCCTAAACAAAATTTGAAATTATCGAACGAAATGGAGAAAAATCAGTTATTATTAACGGAGTACCCTCCTTATATAACACCTCAAAAATGGAATTTTCCTATGAGAAATCGAATTATTAGTGGACTTTCCCAAGGTGTTGTTATTACAGAAGCAACAAAAAAGAGTGGTACAGTTTCCACAATGGAGCATGCATTAGAAAATGGTAAAGAGATTTTTGCAATCCCTGGTTCCATACACTCTCCGCTTTCAATAGGTCCAAATATGCTAATATTAGAAGGTGCGAAACCAATCTGGAATGGACATCAAATACTAGAAGAATTAAATAAATAAAAAACTAAAAAATGAAAAGTCTTGCTTTTATAAGAAAACTGTTATACATTTTGCAACAGGTATTTGTTTTGAAGATTAAAGCGAGTTACCTTCTATAAGGAGGCAGATTTATGTCGGATTATTTGGTAATTGTTGAATCGCCAGCAAAGGCAAAAACAATAGAAAAATATCTTGGAAAAAAATATAAAGTGAAAGCATCGATTGGTCACGTACGTGATTTACCTAGAAGTCAAATGGGTGTCGATACTGAAAATAATTACGAACCAAAGTATATTACGATAAGGGGCAAAGGCCCGGTACTACAAGAATTGAAAACAGCAGCAAAAAAAGCGAAGAAAATTTATCTCGCGGCTGACCCCGACAGAGAAGGGGAAGCTATTGCGTGGCACTTGGCAAATTCTTTAAATGTAGATATAGAATCGGATTGCCGAGTTGTATTTAATGAAATTACAAAAGATGCTATTCTTGAATCGTTTAAACACCCTAGACCAATAAATATGGATTTAGTAGATTCTCAGCAAGCACGAAGAATCTTAGACCGACTTGTAGGTTATAATATAAGTCCAATTTTATGGAAAAAAGTAAAAAAAGGGCTTTCAGCAGGACGTGTGCAATCTGTAGCTCTTCGTTTAATCATTGAACGAGAAAATGAAATTAATAATTTCATACCAGAAGAGTATTGGACAATCGAAGGACAATTCGATAAGAATAAGAAAGCTTTCGATGCACTTTATTATGGAAGTGAGAAAGAAAAAAGAAAGCTATCTAAAGAAGAAGAAGTAAAAGAAGTATTGAAGTTAATGAAGGGCAAAAAGTTCGAAGTTGCAAATGTAGTGAAAAAAGAACGCAAACGTAATCCAGCTTCATCCTTTACGACATCATCGCTTCAACAGGAAGCTGCAAGAAAACTAAATTTTAGAGCTAGAAAAACAATGATGCTAGCACAGCAATTGTATGAGGGTATCGATCTAGGTAAAAAACAAGGAACGGTCGGGTTAATCACCTATATGCGTACAGATTCAACAAGAATTTCGGATAGTGCAAAAGCTGACGCACAGGAATATATCAAAAATGAATTTGGTTCTGAATACATTTCTACGAAGAAAGTAGAAAAGCAATCGAAAAAAGCACAGGATGCACATGAAGCTGTTCGACCTACAAGTGTCCTAAGAACTCCTAATGAACTAAAAGCGATACTTACTCGAGATCAACTAAAACTATACAAGTTAATATGGGAGCGTTTTATAGCTAGCCAAATGGCATCGGCTATATTAGATACAGTTGCTGTTGATCTAAAAAATGGAGAAGTTTACTTTAGAGCAAATGGCTCACAAGTTAAATTCCCTGGATTTATGAAGGTGTACGTAGAAGGTTCAGATGATCAAACAGACGACAAGGATAAACTATTACCGGTTCTGGAAGTCGGAGATAAGGTTAATGCTTTGTCCATTGATCCAAAGCAACATTTTACTCAACCACCTCCAAGATACTCGGAGGCAAGACTGGTGAAAACATTGGAAGAGTTAGGAATAGGTAGACCTTCTACTTATGCTCCAACTTTAGATACGATTCAAAAACGTGGGTATGTGGCTTTAGAGACTAAGCGTTTTGTTCCTACAGAGCTTGGAACAATCGTTCATCAGCTTGTGTTAGAATTTTTCCCTGAAATATTAGATATAGAGTTTACCGCACAGATGGAAAGAGATTTGGATAGTGTAGAAGAGGGACAGGTTAAATGGGTGGAAGTAATTGATGGCTTCTATCAGGATTTCGAGAAGCGTGTCGTGTATGCAGATGCTGAGATGGAGAAAATCGTAATTAAAGATGAACCAACTGGGGAAGATTGTGAAAACTGTGGTTCCCCAATGGTGTATAAATTAGGGCGATATGGCAAATTTATGGCATGCAGCAATTTCCCGGATTGTCGTAACACGAAGGCAATCATCAAAGAAATTGGCGTCCCTTGCCGAGCGTGTGGAGAAGGTCAGATAGTTGAAAGAAAAAGTAAAACGAAGCGATTATTTTATGGCTGTGACCAATATCCGACATGTGAATTCGTTTCTTGGGACAAGCCGATAAGTCGACCGTGTCCGAAGTGTAACGAAATGTTAGTAGAGAAAAAACTAAAAAAAGGTATACAAATACAATGTGTTGCGTGTGATTATAAAGAAGATCCGCAAAGTTAGAAAGAAGGATACGACATGACTGAAATAGTAAACGTTATTGGTGCAGGACTTGCAGGAAGCGAGGCAGCATGGCAAATAGCTAAAAGAGGTATTAAAGTACGTCTTTATGAAATGCGCCCTGTTAAACAAACTCCAGCGCATCATACAGACAAATTTGCTGAATTGGTTTGCTCCAATTCGCTTAGAGCCAACAACCTAACTAACGCTGTAGGCGTTATTAAAGAAGAAATGCGTATGTTAGACTCTATTATTATACAATCAGCAGATAACAGCAGTGTACCAGCAGGAGGTGCACTTGCTGTTGACAGACATGATTTCTCTGGAAGAGTTACAGATGCTATACGTAATCATCCGTTAATAGAAATTGTAAATGAAGAAGTAACAGAAATCCCAGAAGGAATTACTGTTATAGCAACTGGTCCGTTAACCTCTCCGGCACTTGCAGAAAAAGTAAAAGAAATGACTGGTCAAGACTATTTGTATTTCTATGATGCAGCAGCACCTATTGTAGAAAAAGATAGCATCGACATGGATAAAGTTTATTTGAAATCCAGATATGACAAAGGTGAAGCTGCTTATCTAAATTGCCCAATGACTGAAGATGAGTTTAATCGCTTTTACGATGCATTAGTAGCAGCTGAAGTAGTGCCGTTAAAAGAATTCGAAAAAGAAATTTACTTTGAAGGGTGTATGCCTGTTGAGGTAATGGCTGAGCGTGGTCGTAAGACATTATTATTTGGTCCAATGAAACCTGTAGGGTTAGAAGATCCTAAAACAGGTAAACGCCCATATGCGGTTGTTCAGCTTAGACAAGATGATGGTGCGGGGACTCTTTATAATATTGTTGGTTTCCAGACACATTTAAAATGGGGACCGCAAAAAGAGGTATTGAAGCTAATACCTGGTCTTGAAAACGTGGAGATAGTACGTTATGGTGTGATGCATCGTAATACGTTCATTAATTCGCCATATGTCTTAGAACCAACTTATCAACTAAAAGCAAACAAACAAATTTTCTTTGCGGGTCAAATGACGGGTGTAGAAGGGTATGTGGAGTCAGCTGGAAGTGGGTTGTTGGCAGGAATAAATGCGGCGAAATTGGTAAAAGGTGAAGAATTAGTCGTATTACCGGCTGAAACAGCACTTGGTAGCATGGCAAGATATATTACAGAAGCGAACCCGAAAAACTTCCAACCAATGAATATCAACTTTGGTTTATTCCCTGAATTACAGCCGAAAGTTAGAGATAAAAAAGTAAAAGTCGAACAATTAGCAAATAGAGCGTTGACAACAATTCAAAATTTTATGAAAAGTACTGCGTTATAATTGCTAAAAGCCTCTTAAAAGTTGTATACTTTTAGAGGCTTTTACAATGGAGATTTACTGGAGCGGAGTTGATAATCATTATAGGGTTTGAAGAACTTCATGCTTTTATGGAATACGTACGATTAGAAAGGAATTATTCGAATCATACAGTTCAGGAGTACGAGAAAGATATAAAGCAATTTTTGTCTTTTTTAGACATCGAGGGAGTTTCTGAATTAAATGAGGTTGAGTATATCCATGCGAGATTATATGTGACAAAGCTATATGAGGAAAAACTAGCAAGAACCTCTATTTCTAGAAAGATTTCCTCCATTCGTTCTTACTATAAATTTCTACATAAAGAATATAATATTCCAGATGATGCATTTCAATCTTTGTTTCATCCTAAAAAAGAAAAAAAACTACCTCATTTTTTTTATGAAGAGGAAATAAGGCAATTGTTTGAAGGGAATAGAGGAACTGATTCTTTATCAATCCGAAATATCGCTATATTAGAATTGTTATATGCTACTGGAATACGTGTTAGTGAACTTACGGCGATTGAACTGCGTCATATTGATAGTGGGTATGGTGTCGTGCGAGTGATGGGTAAAGGAAGAAAAGAGAGGTACGTTCCTGTAGGTGATTATGCATTAGCGGCAATTGATGATTATTTGGTCAATAGTAGACCGAAGCTGATGAAGAAAACAACCCATTCATTTTTATTCGTTAATAGTCGGGGAGAACACTTAACAACAGACGGGATAAGATATATATTAAACCAAATGTTGAAAAAGGCATCTATAAATTCAACAATTTATCCACATATGCTTAGACATACATTTGCAACTCATTTATTGAATAATGGAGCAGATCTTAGAAGTGTGCAGGAGCTATTAGGACATTCAAGCTTATCTTCCACACAAATATATACACATGTAACAAAAGAGCATTT
The DNA here is from genome assembly GCF_038003165.1 of Psychrobacillus sp. FSL K6-2365. Taxonomy (NCBI): domain Bacteria; kingdom Bacillati; phylum Bacillota; class Bacilli; order Caryophanales; family Bacillaceae; genus Psychrobacillus; species Psychrobacillus sp. FSL K6-2365. Next base: position 1,452,977 of record NZ_JBBOOO010000001.1, read on the forward strand.
ACGTAAAACTTATATGAATGCGCATCCTCGTGCGTAAATATTGGAGGTAATAAAAATGGGTAATATTCATGCAACCACGATATTTGCAGTTAGTCATAATGGCAGCCATGCTATGGCTGGAGATGGGCAAGTGACATTAGGTAACCAAGTAGTGATGAAGCATACTGCCAAAAAAGTGAGAAGACTTTTTAATGGTCAAGTTGTAGCAGGTTTTGCAGGTTCTGTAGCAGACGCATTTACATTATTTGAAATGTTTGAAGGAAAGCTCTTAGAATATAACGGAAATTTACAAAGAGCAGCAGTTGAGCTTGCCAAGCAATGGCGAGGTGACAAAATGCTACGTCAATTAGAGGCAATGCTGCTAGTGATGGACAAAAATAGTTTATTGCTTGTATCCGGAACGGGTGAAGTGATAGAGCCGGATGATGGTATACTAGCTATCGGCTCTGGCGGGAACTATGCATTAGCTGCTGGAAGAGCTTTAAAGCAATACGCTGGAGAGAATATGACAGCAAAAGAAATTGCTAAGGCAGCGCTAACTACGGCTGCAGATATATGTGTATTTACAAACCATCAAATTATTGTGGAGGTATTAGGTGAATGAAGGAAACTAACTTAACCCCAAAACAAATTACTGAGCATCTAAATAAATATATCGTTGGTCAAGAAGCTGCAAAAAAAGCAGTAGCGGTCGCACTTCGAAATCGGTATCGTCGACAATTATTGGATGAAGAGATGAAAAATGAAGTGATTCCAAAGAATATTCTAATGATTGGACCTACAGGAGTCGGGAAAACAGAAATTGCAAGAAGGATTGCTAAATTAACAAAAGCACCTTTTATAAAAGTGGAGGCAACAAAGTTTACTGAAGTAGGATACGTCGGTAGAGACGTTGAGTCCATGGTGAGAGATTTGGTAGAAGCAGCTATACGAATTGTTCGAGAAGAAAAGATGGAAGAAGTAAAAGACCAAGCGATTCGTTTGGCAAATGATGCAATCGTTAAATTACTTGTTCCTTCCTTAAAGAAAAAGAATTCTAATTCCAATCCATTTGAAGCATTATTCGGAGGCAAAGAAGAAGATACTACTGATGTAGAAGATACAGATGTACGTTTAAAACGTTCGCAAATTGCCGAAGATTTAAGAGATGGAAAATTGGAAGAAGAGTTTATAACTGTTGAGGTTGTGGAACAAACCCCTTCACTATTTGATGCTCTGCAACCAGGTGGTATGGAGAGTATGGGGATGAATATGCAAGACGCCCTATCGAATTTAATGCCAAAGAAAAAGAAAAAACGTAAAATGAAAGTAAAAGATGCACGTAAAGTATTAATGCAAGAAGAAGCGAACAAGTTGATAGACAAAGATGAACTATCTCAAATTGCTATAGAAAAAACAGAACAAACAGGTATCATATTTATCGATGAAATGGATAAAATAGCAAGTAAGAATGGTGCCGGTTCTTCTGCAGATGTATCTAGAGAAGGTGTTCAACGAGATATTCTGCCAATTGTAGAGGGATCTACAGTTACTACAAAATATGGTGCAGTAAAAACAGATTATATTTTGTTTATAGCAGCGGGAGCCTTCCATATGGCTAAGCCGTCAGATTTGATCCCCGAATTACAGGGACGTTTTCCAATTCGTGTAGAATTAGAAAAATTGACAAAAGAAGATTTTGTTCGTATTTTAAAAGAGCCGCGCCAATCCCTAATTAAACAATATGAGGCTCTATTAGAAACTGAAGGAGTAACCATTACGTTCTCAGAAGAATCTATTGAAAGAATTGGTGAAATCGCTTATGAAGTCAATCAGGAGACCGATAATATAGGAGCGAGACGTTTACACACAATTCTAGAGAAGATTTTAGAGGAGCTTTCTTTTGAGGCGTCTGACATTTCGCCAGCTCATATTCAGATCACCCCTGCTTATATAGACCAAAAACTTGACAAAATTGTGAAGAATAGAGATTTATCGCAATTTATTTTATAAAATCAATTCAAATTAGTATCTAAAACAATTAAAAACCTTTAGAATATTAAAATAAATAAGAAAATTAAATGGAGGATTCAATTCATGAATTTATTAACTAAAACAAGAAAAATTAACTCGATGTTACAAGCATCTGCTGGTAAGCCAGTTAACTTTAAGGAAATGGCTGCTACATTAAGTGAAGTAATCGAAAGTAATGCTTTTATCGTATCTAGAAAAGGAAAACTATTAGGTTTTGAAGTTCATCAACAAATTGAAAATGAGCGCATGATTAAAATGATGGAAGAGCGTCAATTCCCAGAACAATATACAAAAAACCTTTTTCATGTGGACGAAACATCATCAAATTTAGATGTCTTCAGTGAGCACTCTGTTTTCCCAGAAGAAAACCGTGAATTATTTAAAGATGGTTTAACAACAATTGTTCCGATCATTGGTGGTGGTGAGCGTTTAGGGACATTAATTTTAGGTCGTCTAAAACAAGAGTTTGAAGATGATGATTTAATCCTTGGCGAATATGGTGCAACAGTTGTTGGTATGGAGATTCTACGTGAGAAATCAGAGGAAATTGAAGAAGAAGCTCGTAGTAAAGCAGTCGTTCAAATGGCTATAAACTCATTGTCTTATAGTGAATTAGAAGCAATCGAACATATCTTTGAAGAATTAGATGGCAGTGAAGGTCTATTAGTAGCATCTAAAATTGCTGATCGCGTAGGAATTACAAGATCTGTTATCGTAAACGCACTTCGTAAATTAGAAAGTGCTGGTGTAATTGAGTCAAGATCTCTTGGGATGAAAGGAACATATATCAAAGTATTAAATGATAAGTTTCTTGCAGAATTAGCTCATCTTAAAATGAAATAAACAAGAATAAATTAAAACTCTTCCATTTTATGTGGAAGGGTTTTTTTGATTGGAATAAAAATGAGACATTATTAGGACTTTAAATATAACTGAATATTAAAAAAATGATTAAAATCGACATAAATTGACGGAACATACCCAAAAAAAAGGTATAAAGTCCCATTAATTTATCGAAAATTCAATAGACACAATGTTACATAATCATTACAATAAGATTATCGTGATATTAAAAGAAAATTACAGAAATATATGTCGAATACTTTAAAGAAGAGGTGAACAAAATGAGTATATTTGGTGGTGCAATATCAAGTTTAGAGCAAGGATTAGATTTCGCAGCGGTAAAGCAAAAGACAATTGCGCAAAATATAGCAAATGTCGACACTCCTAATTATAAGGCAAAAAGTGTTAGTTTTAGTGAATACTTATCCGATGCTAAACAATCGACTATATCAGCGCATAGAACACAAGAAAAACATATAGATTTTCATAGAAATTCTAGTGCAAGAGGTGTGTTCGATTACAATTACAGCTATAACCATAATGGCAACGGCGTTGATATGGATAAAGAACAAGCAAATCTAGCGACAAATCAAATCTATTATAATGCTCTAATAGATAGAATAAGTGGCAAGTTGAATACATTACAAACTGTTATTAAAGGAGGACGCTAATTATGTCGATTTTTCATGGAATGAATACGACAGCTTCAGCATTAACTGCGGGACGACTGAGAATGGATGTAATTTCCTCCAATATGGCGAATGTAGATACAACTAGAGCAAAGTTAGTAAACGGTGAGTGGCAAGCATATAGAAGAAAGTCTGTTACTTTAAAGCCTTTAGAAGGTAATTTCTCGAATTTCTTAAATGTGGCAATGGGCTCTTCCCAACATAGAAATGTCGGTAGTGGAGTAAAAGTTAGTGATGTAAAAGAGGATACAGAAACACCTTTTAAATTAGTGTATGATCCGACACATATCGATGCAAATGCAGATGGGTATGTAGAAATGCCAAATGTTGACCCTTTAAGAGAAATGGTTGATTTGATATCAGCAACGAGATCCTATGAGGCGAACGTAACGGTTTTTAATGCAAACAAAGCGATGTTGTCTAAGGCTTTAGAAATAGGGAAATAAGAAAGAAGGTATAGTTTAAATTGCCAATAGAATCCATATCATTATTTAATCCTTCACAAATAAATCCAGTTTCGGCTACTTCGAAATTAAGTCCTGCAGAGGCACAAGGTGAATTTGGTGATTTTTTAAAAACAGCCATTCAAACTGTGAATGATAATCAAAAAGCATCAGATGTAGCTACTGAAAAGCTATTAACAGGTGGGAATATCGAATTACACGATGTGATGATTGCATCTCAAAAGGCAAGTATTACATTAAATGCGACATTAGAAGTTAGGAACAAAGTAGTAGAGGCATATCAAGAAATAATGCGTATGTCAGTATAACCTCTCTCGGTTATCGCTAAATATCGGGTAAAAATATTCACCATAGCCGGAGGATAATAATGAATGAGCGTATAAAAAAAATGACAAGCGATGTAACCAATTTTTGGGGGAGTCGCACTAAAATGCAAAAAGGAACAATGATTGGTAGTGTGTTAGGAATTATCGTTCTAGCTATAGCTGTAACTTTAATGATGAATAAAACTAACTTTGTTCCGCTTTATACAGATGTATCACCATCTGAAATCGGACGTATTAAAGAAACATTGGATGCACAAAGAGTGCCAAATGAAATTGCTCCAGGTGGAACGTCCATCTTAGTACCAGCGGAGCAAGTGGATTCATTATTAGTACAACTAGCAGCAGAAGGTTATCCTGAATCGGGTATGATCGACTATAATTTCTTTTCCCAAAACGCGGGATTTGGTATGACAGATAATGAGTTTAATGTGTTAAAACTGGCTTCCATGCAAACAGAGCTTGCTAAATTGATTAAAGGTGTCAAAGGAGTAAAGGATGCCCAGGTAATGATAACTTTACCTGAAGAAGGGGTATTTTTATCTCAAACCACTGAATCTGCAAGTGCAGCGATAGTTTTGAATACAGAGGCAGGATACAAATTTACAGATTCACAGATATTGTCCTTATATAACTTAGTATCCAAGTCAATTCCTAATCTAGCTCCAGAAGATATCAGCATAAGAAATCAGTATTTAGAGTACTTTGACTTAGAACAAGCAAATGCAAATACAGCAGGAGCGAATGTAAACGATCAAATGTCGATTAAGAAAACAATTGAACGTGATTTGCAACGTCAAGTTCAAACAATGTTAGGTACTTTAATGGGACAAGACAAAGTAGTCGTCTCTGTTACTACAGACATTGACTTCAAACAGGAAAATCGCGAAGAAAATTTAGTAGAACCGGTTGATGAAGAAAATATGGCGGGAATTGAAATTAGTGCCCAGCGTATTTCTGAAACTTTTACTGGTGATAATCCCGTAGCAGGTGGTACTCCAGCAACAGAGGATGCAACTGATAACTTTACAAACTATGTAGAAGGTTCTACGTCAAATGGTGATTATGAGCGAATTGAGGACACGATTAATAGTGAGGTAAATCGTATCCGAAAAGAAATAGTAGAAAGCCCATATAAAATTAGAGATATAGGTATTCAAGTGATGGTCGAACCACCTACTCCTGATGATGTTACTACTATGCCAGACGGTGTAGAACAAGATATAGAACAAATTCTTGCAACAATCATTCGTACTTCTATAGATGAAGAAGCAGGTAGAGAATTGACTGAGGAGTTACTACAAGAAAAAATTGTAGTTTCTGTGCAACCATTTAACGGAAAAGCGACGACAACGACAAGTACGCAATCGACTATTCCTTGGTGGGTATATGTAATCGGTGGAATTTTACTAGTAGCAATAATACTTCTTGTAATATCCTTACTACGTTCTAGAAAAAACGATGAGGAAGAAATGTTTATTCTAGAAGAGCAACAAGAAGAGCTTAAGGTAGATGATATAAATACTGAAAAAGAAACCGAATCGACACTAAGACGAAAACAACTCGAAAAAATGGCTAAAAACAAGCCAGAGGAATTTGCGAAGTTATTACGTACTTGGATATCAGAGGATTAACTTTGTTTTAGTAAAATAAAGTTAAAGCCTCCGGCGGGATGTCAAAGATTTTAAACCCAATATCGCTGGGTTTAAAATCTAGACACAATTACGCCGAAGCGTAATTGATTGGGGGGACGGCTATGAACAAGCAGGAAAAAGAATTAAGTGGAAAACAAAAAGCCGCGCTCTTATTAATTTCTCTCGGACCTGAAGTGTCTGCTTCTATTTATAAACATTTAAATGAAGAAGAAATCGAGCGTTTAACTCTTGAAATTTCTGGGGTAAAAAAAGTAGAGCCTGAGATTAAAGAAGATATAATAGAAGAATTTCACAATATAGCATTAGCACAAGATTATATTTCGCAGGGTGGTATTGGGTACGCAAAAACAGTTTTAGAAAAAGCATTAGGTACAGATCATGCACAGGCAATTATTAATCGACTTACTTCTTCTTTACAAGTGAGGCCGTTTGATTTTGCAAGGCGTGCAGAGCCAGCTCAACTGTTTAACTTTATTCAAAATGAACATCCACAAACGATTGCTCTGATTCTTTCTTACTTAGAAGCACAGCAAGCTGGAATAATTCTTTCGTCATTACCGCAGGAAGTACAAGCAGATATTGCAAAAAGAATAGCTACAATGGATTCTACTTCACCTGAAGTGATTAGTGAAATTGAATCTGTACTTGAACGCAAGCTATCTTCGACGGTTACCCAGGATTACACAGAAACGGGCGGTATCGACGCAGTCGTAGAAGTGTTAAATGGTGTGGATAGAACAACTGAGAAAACAATTTTGGATGCTCTAGAAATACAAGATCCAGAACTTGCAGAAGAGATTAAGAAAAGAATGTTCGTATTCGAAGATATTGTCACACTTGATAACCGCTCTATTCAACGAGTTATTCGTGACTGTGAAAATGAAGATCTTCTACTTTCGATGAAGGTTTCTAGTGAAGAAGTTAAAGATGTTATTTTCCGCAATATGTCCGTACGTATGGCTGAGACATTTAAAGAAGAAATGGAAATCATGGGTCCAGTTCGTCTACGTGACGTGGAAGAAGCACAATCTAGAATTGTTACTGTAATTAGAAGATTGGAAGACGCAGGCGAAATAATAATTGCTCGTGGTGGAGGAGATGACATCATTGTCTAAAATTTTCCGAAATGTATATTTGAATGAAACAAAGGAAAATTCAATACCCATTCAAATAAGGAATTTATATGTTCAAGAAGTGTTGAACACAGACGAGCCGTTGACTTTAGATGTTCTTATACAAGAACGAAGTAAAATGATAGAAGAAGTAAATCAAGAAATAGAAGAGAAACGCTCTAAATTAACTAAAGATATCGAAGAAACTAAACAGTATATCGAAAATCAGCTGAGTGAATGGGAAGAAGAGAAGATAACCTATCAGCAACAAGCGTATGACGAAGGCTTTATGCAAGGAATGGAAGAAGGCCGTTTAAAAGCTCAAGCTGAAATGCAAAACTCATTAAAATTAGCTAATGATGCATTGAAAACTGCTCATGAGAATGCGGCAAATTACTTGCAACAACAAGAACAGGTCATTTTAGAATTGGCTATACGAACCACAGAGAGAATTATTGCAACAAAGCTAGATGAAAATGAAGAGTTATTTTTATCGATTGTTAAAAGAGGTTTAAAAGAAGCAAGAGAAATGAAAGAGATCAAACTTTATGTCTCACCCATCTACTTTGAACTCGTATCTAATAATAGACAAGAACTCTCTTCCATCTTTCCAGTAGATGTCCCATTTATGATTTTCGTAGATGAAGATATGAATGAAACTGATTGTTATATAGAAACAAATCATGGAAGAATCGTTGTCAGTATTGACGAGCAGGTCCAGGAGTTGCGACGAAAGCTAGTAGATATTCTTGATAGTATGGAGTGAATGTGATGAAAGCTGTAGATTTAATTCAACAAATTTCGAATGTACCTACTTTTAAAAAATATGGTCGAGTTAGTCGAGTTGTTGGATTAATGATTGAATCACAAGGTCCTGAAAGTTCTGTTGGTGATGTTTGTAAGATTCATATAAATTCACCAAAAACAGGTGCCTCCGTTATTCTTGCTGAAGTAGTTGGATTCAAGGAAGAAGTCGTAGTATTAATGCCCTATACGAATATTAGAGAAATATCAACTGGCTGTTTAGTCGAAGGGACAAATAGTCCATTAGAGATTAAGGTTGGTCCAGAGTTAATAGGGAGAGTTTTAGATTCGATGGGAAATCCAATTGATGGTTCTGTTTTACCTAAAGGTTTGATGACAGTTGGTACCGAAAAAGATTCCCCAAATCCGTTGACAAGACCACCTATTGAAGAACAAATTGAGGTCGGTGTAAAGGCAATCGATGGAATGTTAACAGTCGGAAAAGGTCAAAGGGTAGGTATTTTTGCTGGATCAGGGGTTGGAAAAAGTACATTACTTGGAATGATTGCTAGAAACACTAACGCTGATTTAAATGTCATTGCTCTAATTGGAGAACGCGGCAGAGAAGTTCGAGAGTTTATCGAAAGAGATTTGGGAAAAGAAGGATTAGAAAAATCGATTGTAGTTGCAGCTACTTCTGACCAACCTGCATTAATGCGGATTAAAGGTGCATTTACAGCTACAGCTATCGCAGAATACTTCCGAGACAAAGGGTTAAACGTAATGCTTATGATGGATTCCGTTACTCGTGTAGCAATGGCACAACGGGAAGTGGGTCTTGCTGTGGGAGAACCTCCAGCAACAAGAGGATATACCCCTTCTGTATTTTCCATTTTACCTAAGCTTTTAGAAAGAACAGGTACAAATGAAAACGGTACTATTACAGCATTTTACACAGTTTTAGTAGATGGTGATGACATGAATGAGCCAATTGCCGATACCGTTCGTGGTATTCTTGATGGTCATATTGTGTTGGATCGTTCACTTGCTAACAAGGGACAGTATCCAGCTATTAATGTATTAAAAAGTATTAGTCGATTGATGAATCATATTTCAGATGAAAATCATGTGAAAGCTGCGGAAAGATTGAGAGATTTATATTTTACGTACAATAAATCGGAAGATCTTATCAATATCGGAGCATATAAGCGTGGTACATCACGTGAAATTGACGAAGCTATACAGTACGAACCTTTAATAACTTCATTTTTAAGACAAGGATATTTAGATAAAGTCTCTTTAGATTCCTCCGTAGATGAATTAGTGAAATTATCAGGTGGTGTTTCATAGATGGTTGCATATGAATTTAAATTTGCCAAAGTTTTAACAATTCGGGAACAAGAAAAATCAGAAACTGAATTGGCTTACAAGGAATCGGTATCTGCATTTGAAAAAGTTGCAACAGAACTCTATAACTTGCTGAAAAAAAGAGAAGACACTACGGAAACTCAAAATAGCTTACTAGTTTCTGGCCTTTCCATTAACAATATCCATCATTACTCGAACTATATTGAAGGACTACAAAAAAGAATTGATATCATTCAAAAAGAAGTCATTCAAGCTAGATCTAAAATGAACTGGATGGAAGAGAAACTTCTCGAAAAATCACTAGAGGTGAAAAAGTTCGAAAAGATAAAAGAAAAAGATTTCGAGCATTTTCATCAAGAGCAACAAAGACTAGAAACAATTCAATTAGATGAAATATCTTCTTTGAAGTATCAAAACAAAGAGATTAGGTGAATAGAAGCATGGCTAAAAAGAACAAAACAAATAAAAGCATTGAAGCAAATGGTGAAACAAAAGGTATAAGTAAAATAAAAATGTTCTTTTATTGGTTTATAATTCCTCTTTTATTTACTTTACTTCTCTTACTAGTAATTGCTCAAATAGCAAATATAAATGTTTTTGAAAAAGCAAAAGAGATAACTGGTTTTAGTGAGGAACAGGTTTTAACAGATGACAAAAAAACAGATGTATTAGAAGAAAAAGTTGTCTCGTTACAAGCAGAAATCCAAGAAAAAGAAGCTCAAATTGATAAAGTTCAAACAGAACTAGATAACTCAGCAACAGAAAAAGAAGCTCTTTTAATAGAACAAGAAAGATTATTAGATGAAATTGCAAAATTAACAAGAGACCAAGAAAGCGCCAAGCGTGATTACGAAGAAATTGTTTCTACCTTTGAAAAAATGTCTGCAAAAACAGCAGCACCTGTTATTACTAAAATGAGTGATGCAGAAGCTTTACGTATTTTGACGAGTCTTAAACCCGATACAGTAGCAAGTATTTATGAAAAAATGACTCCAGAAGATGCTGCCAAGTATACAGAGTTAATGACCAAACAATAAAATTTTCCCATTAAAAGGAGGTGAAATAAACGTGAATATTGCAATGGCTGTAAACACAAATATTAATGCTATTTCTCAAGCAAATAGTAAAATGCAAACAAGTATGGATAGCAGTCAAAAGTTCGGTTCTGTATTTGGACAAATTTTATCTAATTCACAAATACAACCTGTTGCTACACCACAAGCAAACTCAGAAGAAGATGTACTACAAGACTTGCTAGCAATCCTTAATGTAACTTCTTTAGAAGAGCTTGAATCATTAGTAGGTTCAGAAGAATTAACTGTTAGTACTAAGGAATTAAAAGAGCTTTTAGAAAAATTATTAGCCGGCGAGACAAATCAGTCACTAGTAAATACAAACCCTAGTGAAGAACTAATAGGATCGAATGTTTGGGATGTACTTGCAGGAATAAATGAACAGGCAACTAAAATTGTAGAAGCTATCATTTCTTCTCTTAATGGACAAGGACCGAGCAATCCGACTGATGCCAAACAGGCTATAGAGTTGCTTAAAACAGTACAGTTAATCGGAAATAAATCGGATTTAACAATTAAGGAAGAGTCCACACTCTTTGATATAAAGCAATTGCTTGAAAATGTGAAGGAAACTTTAGGGAAGAATTATGCAAATGAAACAACTTCGAAACCACAAGTTCTGAATCAGTCAATTGTCCAAACTAAAATTTTAGTTAAACAAGTATCTCAGTTGATCAAACCAGAAGTGGTAGTTACAGAAACAAAAGAAACTACTACAAATGTACAAGCAAGCACTACTACAGTAATACAAACAAAAGTAGAATCAGTTTCTATGACACTACCAACTGAAAAAGCCGCACAGTCTGAGGAGTTCATAAAAGAATTGCAAAAAGTGATGAATCGAGTGCAATTTGGACAAGCGGGTGGAGCAAACAGACTAGTTCTTAAACTATTTCCAGAGCAACTTGGCACCATTCGAATTGAATTGATCCAAAAAGATGGAATGTTGACAGCGAAATTACTGGCATCCACTGCACTAGGTAAAGAGATGTTAGATTCTAACTCTAGTCAATTGAGACAAGGTTTTGCTGGTCAAAATATTCAGCTTGAGAAGTTAGAAATAACGCAAGCTTTACAAGAATCGACAAGACAAGAAAAGAACCAAGATTTTCAACAATCATTTAAACAGCAACAAGAAGAACAAGATCAACAAGAAAATAGTAATGATCAGCTGGAGGAACAGTTCTCTTTCGAAGATTATTTACAAGAAATGGAGGCCTAAATTATGGCTGAAATGTCTAAAATTACAGACAGTATGTACCTTTCAAACCAAGCGAAAAAAACTCCTACAACTGGGAATAGTACGTTAGGTAAAGATGCATTTTTAAAAATTCTAATGACCCAGCTTCAAAATCAGGATCCTACAAAACCAATGGATGACTCACAATTCATTTCACAAATGGCGCAGTTTTCTTCTCTAGAGCAGATGACTAACTTAACAACTGCTTTTCAAGAATTTGCAGCTATTCAAGAGCAGAGCCAAATGATTGAATTTAGTAACTTTGTTGGAAAAGAAGTAAAATGGCATGAACTGACAGACAAAAAAGATGACAAAGGTAATCCAATTACAAACGAAGGTACTGGATTAATTAAAGGCATTAAGTTTGTTGGAGGAAACGTAGAATTTACTTTAGCTGATGGTAAAGTCATTACACCAGGCAATATTTCAGAAGTTCTTAATAGTAGTAATAATTCAAGTAGCTTAGTAGAAGCTAGTATGATTATTGGGAAGACAGTTGAATATACGGACGGCAATACTGTACTTTCTGGGGTAGTTGAATCTGTAACTAAAAAAGACGGTACTATCGTATATAATTTAAGTGGAAGCGTATCTATTAAAGCAGATCAATTTGTATCTATAAAATAAGAACGGGGAGATGTAATGTGGGCAATATTTCTATTAACCAAATTCCGCTGAAAACATCTATCCGACAACCTCTCACATCAAGACAAGTAGCTTCACCTAAACAATCTTTTTTGCAGCATTTACAGGAAGCTTCAACAAAATCAGAATTAAAGGTAAGTAAACATGCAAATCAACGTTTACAAGAAAGAAATATTAAGATTTCTGAAGCGGAATGGCAAATAGTAAGTGAAAAAGTATCAGAAGCACGCTCAAAAGGTGTGAATGACTCATTAGTATTGATGGATCAAGCAGCGTTAATAGTTAGTGCAAAAAATTCAACTGTCATTACTGCAATGGACCGCATAGAAGCGAGAGATCAATTATTTACAAATATCGATGGCACAATTGTGCTGAACTAATAAAAATTAGCAGGACCTGAAAAGGATGCTAAGTGTAGCTGATTGATTGAAGCTAGCACGCAAATTGAAAGGAGACAAAATATATGATTCGCTCAATGTACTCAGGTATTTCAGGTTTAAAAAACTTCCAAACAAAACTAGATGTAATAGGTAATAATATTTCGAACGTTAACACTTACGGCTTTAAAAAAGGTCGTACAATTTTTAAAGACTTAATATCACAAACAACTGCAGGTGCTTCTGCTGGGACAGGTACGCGTGGGGGTGTAAATGCCAAACAAGTAGGTTTAGGATCTCAACTTGCAGCAATTGATACTATCCATTCTGGGGGCTCATTGCAATCTACTGGAAACACATTAGACCTTGCTATTTCAGGAGACGGATTTTTTCAAGTAGCTGATTCTACCAATGCTAACCGTGATGGTTTTGTAAATCCACTTTATACTCGTGCAGGTAATTTCTATATGGATAATGAAGGATATTTAGTAAATGGAGATGGGAAGTTTTTAGTTGGTGGAGTTACTAAAGTAGATCAAACAAAACTTAAAGCTGCCCAAGCTGATGTTGTAACTGCAGCAACAAAAGCCGCCGCTGATGCAAAATTAGCCGCAACTGCTTCAAAAACTTATGCAGATGATGTAAAAGTAAAAGAAGAGGCTGTTGCAACTGCGAAAGCAGCCCTGGCAGCTAACCCAAGTGACGCTACTCTTCAAACTGCTCTTACTACGGCAGAAGATGCGTTAAAACTTTCCAAAGATATGACAGTAGGTTTTGGATTGGCAGCTGATACGGCTGGTAAAACTGCGGAAGCTTCAGCCACTGCATTATCTGTTAAGGAAGCTGCTGTAGCTAATCTAATTAATCCAGAACCTTCAAATGTAATTAGAAATCCAGAAATCTCAGGTAGTCTTGATATAGCTGGCAGTTATTTACCTGATACATCACTTACTGTTGATGGTGAGTATCGACCAATTAAAATACCAACAGATGCACAAAGTATGAATGTTGGACAAGATGGTACTGTAACGTTTGTTGACAAAGAAGGAACATTGCGTTGGGCTGGTCAACTTGTTCTTGCCAAATTCCCAAATCCGGGTGGTATGGAAAAAGTAGGATCAAACTATTTCAAAGATACCTCTAACTCAGGAGCACCTATTTTGCAAACTGCTACAGAAGCAGGACTGGGAACTATAAACTCAGGTTTCCTAGAAATGTCCAACGTCGATCTTTCTGAAGAATTCACTGATATGATAGTTGCACAACGTGGATTCCAAGCAAACACACGTATTATTACAACTTCTGATTCAATCTTAGAAGAGCTGATTAACTTAAAACGTTAATCTATTTAACTAATATTTATTGTAAGGGAGGGTTGGGCCGTTCCTTTAATGGCCCGGCCCTTTATAATGATTAATCTTACTCGTTTAAACGGCAAAGAGTTTTCGTTGAATGCATTATACATAGAGACGGTTGAATCTTTTCCGGATACTACTATAACGCTCACGAATGGTCATAAATATGTTGCGTTAGAATCTCGTGAAGAGGTAGAAAACAAGATCGCTCAGTATTACAAAGAAGTACATATATTATCGAACCCGCATATAAGAGGTGAACAAGATGAAGAGTAAAAATAAACTATTAACCATAATGCTTATTATTTTAGTTTCGATTACGTTAGTAGGTGTAGTCGCTTTGCTAATAGTTATGCAGTTAAACAAGCCAGATGAAAGTGATAGTAAGCCGACAATTGATGAAATTATCGAGTCTTCTGTAGATATACCGGAAATAACAACAAATTTAGCAGCTAACAAATTTATCCGCATTTCTTTAAAGGTCCAAACAGATAGTAAGGAAGCAGCGGAAGAGTTAACAAAAAGGGATTTCCAAGTGAAAAATATAGTAATTACGGAACTGTCTGAAATGACTCCTGAAGACTTAAATGGTAAAGATGGCAAAGAGTTGTTTGAAACTGCATTAAAAACAAAAATTGATGAGCTAATGGATGACGGAAAAATTAAACAAGTTTATATAACTTCTTATATAATTCAATAAAGTAACTTTTTCGAATGGAGGTGGGCAGATTGGCAGGTGATATATTATCTCAATCAGAAATAGATGCATTGTTAAGTGCACTCTCAACAGGTGAAATGACAGCAGATGAAATGAAAAGTGAGCAAGAGGCTAGAAAAGTAAGGACATACGACTTCAAAAGAGCACTTCGCTTTTCAAAAGATCAGATTCGAAGTTTAACGAGAATCCATGAAAACTTTGCGCGTCTATTAACTACATTTTTTTCTGCCCAGTTAAGAACATATGTGCAAATATCGGTCGTGTCGGTTGATCAAATACCGTTTGAAGAGTTCGTCCGATCGGTACCACATATGACATTGATCAATGTGTTCGAGGTTCCACCACTGGAAGGAAATATTCTGATGGAGATTAACCCAAATATTGCGTATTCCATGTTGGATTTAATGATGGGTGGTAAAGGACAAGCACATACAAAAGTGGATAATTTAACAGAAATTGAAACGAAGATTATGACCAATTTATTTGAGCGTTCGTTTGATAATTTACGGGAAGCATGGGTAAATATTGCGGATATCGATCCTATTCTAACAGAGTTAGAAGTCAATCCACAATTTTTACAAATGATTTCTCCCAATGAAACAGTAGTGGTCATTTCCTTTAATACAGTCATTGGAGAAACAAGTGGGATGATTAATATTTGTATCCCACATGTTGTATTAGAACCGATTGTCCCTAATCTATCGGTGCGATACTGGATGCAAACGAATAAAAAAGAAGTATCTCCTGAACAGTTAGAGGTTCTAAAAAAACGTGTAAAAGCAGCAGAAATTCCGATTGTTGCGGAAATTGGGACAACGGATATATCTATGGAAGATCTGTTGTACTTACAATTAGGAGATGTCATTCAGTTAAATACTAAAATTGATGACCCGCTAACAGTTAATGTTGGTGGCATTCCTAAATTTATTGGTCAACCTGGTAAACTAAAAAAACGAATGGCTGTTCAAGTCATTGAAACTGTGAAAGGAGGAGAGGATGATGATGAGTGATGATATGCTCTCCCAAGAAGAAATTGAGGCCCTCCTTAGAGGAACGAATATAGATGAAGAAGGTACAAAAGAAGTAGATACGAAAGAGATAAATATAGAAGACTATTTGGATTCATTTGCTCAGGATACCCTCGGGGAAATTGGTAATATTTCATTTGGTAGTTCGGCTACAGCCCTTTCTTCCCTTTTAGGACAAAAAGTAGATATTACTACACCAAACATTAGTATGATTAACCGTAGTAAACTCAAAGAAGAGTTTCCTCATCCTTATGTAGCGGTCCAAGTACAATATACCACTGGACTGATTGGTATGAATCTTCTCGTTATAAAACAATCGGATGCTGCTATTATTGCTGACTTAATGCTTGGTGGGGATGGTTTAGATCCAAAACCAGAACTTAGCGAAATTCAACTAAGCGCAGTACAAGAAGCGATGAATCAGATGATGGGTTCAGCTGCAACCTCAATGTCTACCGTTTTTAATAAAAAAGTGGATATTTCACCTCCTACCATCGATCTTATGAATCTAATTGAAGGTGAAGGTACAGATGCACTTCCGGAAGATGAATTACTTATAAAAATATCTTTCCGTCTTAAAATTGGTGATTTAATAGATTCCAATATTATGCAGCTATTACCATTAGAGTTTGGGCTTAATTTAGTGAAATCATTAATAGGTGGAGAAGAACCTGAGGTAGCTGCAACTATTACAGAAGAAAAAGTACATCAGCAACCAGTTCAACAGCAGTCTAAACCGCAAACACAACAAGCAGCTGAAATGCATCCGCAAGTGCAGTATAATCAGCATCAATCACGACCACAAGCCCCACAAGTGGAAGTACAACAAGCACAATTTGCTAACTTTGAAGCACCAAGTTTATCGCAAAATGAGTCTAGAAATTTAAATTTACTACTTGATATTCCTCTCCAAGTAACAGTAGAATTAGGTCGTACTAAGAGAACTGTAAAAGAAATTTTGGAACTGACAAGTGGCTCCATCATTGAACTCGACAAATTGGCTGGAGAGCCTGTAGATATTCTTGTCAACAATCGACATGTAGCCAAAGGAGAAGTCGTTGTAATTGATGAGAATTTTGGTGTTCGTATTACAGATATTTTAAGTCAAGCTGAACGTATTAATAATTTAAGATAAGCACTGGAGGAGACATATTATGTCGAAAAGAATTTTAATAGTAGATGATGCAGCATTTATGAGAATGATGATTAAAGATATTTTAAGCAAAAATGGTTTTGAAGTAGTAGGAGAAGCAGGAGATGGAGTTCAAGCAATTGAAAAGTATAATGAGCTTAAACCTGATTTAGTTACGATGGATATTACAATGCCTGAGATGGATGGAATTGCTGCCCTAAAAGAGATTAAAGCAAAAGATCCAACTGCCACAATCATTATGTGCTCTGCAATGGGGCAACAAGCCATGGTAATTGATGCAATTCAAGCCGGAGCAAATGATTTCATTGTAAAACCTTTCCAAGCTGATCGTGTAATTGAAGCAATCTCAAAAGCATTAGGGTAATGACATGATGAGGAAATTTCCCCTCTTATTAAGTGTTCTTCTCTTACTAATTTTTGGAACCCAGCTAGATGTAAAAGCAGAATTAGATTCAAATAAAAGTATCGAAGATTACTATAAAGAATTAAATAAAGATCAAAATAACGAAAAAGAGACAGAGGCTAATATAGAAAAAACTCCAGAAACGAATGATGAACCCGTTTCTGTGGGTGTTTCTGTAACAGCTTGGGATTATATCAAAATGATATTTGCACTTTTGTTCGTTATTGCTTTACTCTATGGATTACTTCGTTTTGTAAATAGCAGAAACAAAAACTTTCAGACCAATCAGCTTATTCATAATTTAGGTGGGGTTGGAGTTGGACAGGGGAAGTCCTTACAGCTAATGCAAGTAGGTAATTCCATATTTTTAGTTGGTATTGGAGACGATATTACTTTGTTAAAAGAAATAACTAATCCAGAAGAAATAGAAAACTTAACTAAAGTATATGAAGAAAAAATAGATATTGGAAAGAATATTCCATACATATCTGAGTTAATAGGTCGCTTGAAAGAAAAAGGAAATTCAAGAACGGAGACTGAGGATAAAAAACCTTCGTTTGATGAGACCTTTCAGAAAAGGTTACAAGAAATTCAAAAAGACCGTAGTAATGTATTAAAGGATTGGAAGACGAAGGAGCGCGATAACAATGAATGAATTTGTCCAGTTTTTCTCGGACAGCGACCCATCAAATCTCTCCACATCTATAAAATTAATGCTTTTGCTAACGGTTTTATCATTGGCTCCTAGTATTTTAATATTGATGACGTCCTTTGCCAGAATAGTTATTATACTTTCATTTGTTCGAACGGCATTAGCAACTAATCAGATGCCACCAAATCAAGTGATAGTTGGTTTAGCACTATTTTTAACATTTTTCATCATGGCACCAACATTACAACAAGTTAATGAAGAGGCACTAACTCCTTTATTTGATGAAGATATTACTCTAGAAGAAGCTTACAAAAATGCAAGTGGTCCTTTTAAAGAATTCATGAGTAAGCATACGAGACAAAAAGATTTAGAACTTTTCTTAAGGTATTCAGAAGCAGAAAGGCCTGAAACAATCGAGGATATTCCTTTAACGGTTATGGTACCTGCATTTGCACTTAGTGAAATTAAAACAGCATTCCAAATTGGCTTTATGATTTTTATTCCTTTTTTAGTTATTGATATGATTGTAGCGAGTGTACTAATGTCTATGGGTATGATGATGTTACCGCCAGTTATGATCTCCTTACCATTTAAAATTTTACTATTTATTTTAGTAGACGGATGGTATTTAGTTATGAAATCTATTTTACAAAGTTTTTAGGAGCTGATTGTATTGAATAATGAAATGGTAATTTCAATTGCAGAACGAGCAATTTGGGTCATTCTTCTTGCATCAGGTCCTCTTCTTTTAGTTGCCTTAATAACAGGTCTTGCAGTTAGTATTTTTCAGGCAACTACACAAATCCAAGAACAAACCCTTGCATTTGTGCCGAAAATTGTTGCAGTTTTAGTTGCTATAGTTTTCTTTGGTCCTTGGATGCTTTCGCAAGTCACCTCCTATGCAGCCGATATCTTTGAGAATTTAATACGATACATTGGTTGATACTATGGATGCGATCTTACCAAGTTTAACTGTGTTATTACTTATAATTGCTCGTGTTTCCGCATTTTTTGTAGTGTTACCACTATTTTCGCATCGAACAATACCTGCAACACATCGGATAGCCTTTGCTGTAGTCCTATCATGGATGATGTATTATACCCTCGATGTCGAACCATTTAAAATAAATGGAGATTATATACTGTTGATTATTAAAGAAGTTATATTTGGATTATTTATAGGTTTACTTGCTTATATTATTATGTCAGCTATTCAAATTGCAGGTGGATTTATTGACTTTCAAATGGGATTTGCAATGGCAAATGTTATTGATCCTCAGACAGGTACTCAAAGTCCATTAATAGGACAATTTTTGAATACTTTATCCTTATTGTTGTTGTTAGCGTTAAACGGTCATCATTTGTTGTTAGATGGTATTTTTTATAGCTATCAATTTATGCCGATGGAAATGGTTTGGCTATCTTTTGGACAAGAGAATTATGTAGAATTCATTATGAAAACTTTCGCTGGAGTTTTTGCTGTAGCATTTCAAATGTCTATACCAATAGTTGCTACAATATTTCTTGTGGATATAGCACTTGGTATTACTGCAAGGACTGTACCTCAGTTAAATATATTTGTTATTGGATTTCCGATTAAAATCGCTGTAGGTTTTATAGTTCTTCTTGTGATGATGGGGGTACTTCTGGCAGTCGTACAGCGGTTATTTGAATCTTTGGTTGTTGCAATGCGTGACTTAATGATAATTTTAGGTGGTGGCTAATATGCTTGCTCTACGCTTGGATCTCCAGTGTTTTGCGGGAGAAAAAACAGAAAAAGCTACTCCTAAAAAGAGACTGGATTCTCGTAAAAAAGGACAAGTATTAAAGAGTCCAGATGTGACAAGTGCGATTGTATTACTCTCCGTTTTTGTATTTCTATTTTTCTTTGCTAGTTTTTTAAGAACAGAGATATTCTCGTTTTTTAGCATGACCTTTACTAAGTACATGTTAATAGAAACTTTGACAATTGATACAGCAATAATTATTTATAAAGATATGCTTCTTGAAATGGCTATAATTTTATTACCAATAATGCTGGTAGCTGTGGTAGCTGCAGTTAGTGCAAATTTCTTTCAGTTTGGGTTATTGTTTACTACAGAGCCCTTGAAGTTTGATTTGAAAAAGATTGATCCTATAAAAGGTCTCAAAAGGATTTTTTCCCTTAAAGCAATTATAGAGCTATTAAAATCTATTTTGAAAATATCTTTTATTGGTTCTGTAACTACTTTAATCCTTTGGATTAATTTGGAACAAGTTCTATCTCTATCGTTTAAAACTGCTTGGGATGCACTTTCCACTGTTGGCTGGTTAACTGGAACAATGGGGATAGGTGCTTCTTGTGTATTATTATTTATTTCTATCCTGGATTTCTTTTATCAGAAATATGACTACGAAAAAAATCTTAAAATGTCTAAACAAGATATTAAAGATGAACATAAAAACTCGGATGGTGATCCAATTATTAAGTCACGTATACGACAAAGGCAAAGAGAGATGGCGATGCGTCGCATGATGCAAGAAATCCCTACGGCCGATGTCATTATTACGAATCCTACACACTTTGCAATTGCTTTAAAATACGACGATGAATCGATGGATGCTCCAACAGTAGTAGCAAAAGGTGCAGATTTTGTTGCACAAAAGATAAAGCTAATTGCGAAGGAAAATAATGTTGTCATGGTTGAAAATAGACCACTTGCTCGGTCAATGTATGACCAAGTAGAAGTTGGTCAACGAATTCCTGACGAGTTTTTCAAAGCAGTAGCCGAAGTATTGGCTTATGTATATCGTATTAAACAAAAAATATAATTGATAAAGATAGAGGTGGAAGTATATGCAAGTCCGCGATATAACCGTATTGGCAGCTGTAATATCTATTGTGGCGATGCTCGTAATACCTCTTCCTCATTGGTTAATAAGTTTTCTTATTATTATAAATATTACACTAGCGTTATTAATATTGATGACAGCTATGAATATGAAAGAAGCTTTAGAGTTCTCAGTATTTCCAACAATCGTTTTACTTATAACATTGTTTAGGCTTGCGTTAAATATTTCCACAACAAGAGCAATTTTAGCAGAAGGTGACGCGGGTAAAGTAGTTGAAACCTTTGGTACATTTGTAACGGGCGGAAATATGCTTGTTGGTTTAGTTGTATTTTCTATTTTAGTAATTATAAACTTTATCGTAATTACAAAAGGTGCCGAGCGTGTAGCTGAAGTGGCAGCTCGTTTTACATTAGATGCAATGCCGGGTAAACAGATGAGTATCGATGCGGATTTAAATGCTGGGATGATTTCCGAGAAAGAGGCACGTGAAAGACGTGAAAAGGTTGGCGGTGAAGCAGACTTTTATGGTGCTATGGACGGGGCAACAAAATTTGTAAAAGGGGATGCCATTGCAGGTATCATCATCGTTATTATCAATTTATTATTCGGTATTATTATTGGAGTTGTGCAATTTGGACTTCCATTTGGTGAAGCTGCAGTAAAATTTTCAACACTAACAGTAGGGGACGGTCTAGTTTCCCAAATTCCAGCATTATTAATTTCCACTGCAACTGGGATAGTTGTTACAAGAGCCGCATCTAAAGGGAATCTTGGTGGAGATATTACCGGCCAACTATTTAATCAACCGAAACTTCTTTATGTTGCTGCTGCAACAATAACGCTTCTAGGCATTATAACACCAATTGGATTAGTTTTAACTTTGCCTATCGCGATTGCACTTGCTGTTGGAGCTTATATGATGAGCAAGGCTAGAAAAGAAGATCCAGATGAGATGGAAGAATTTGAAGAGGAAGTAACAACTGATAATATGAAAAGTCCAGAAAATGTTATTAATTTGCTAAACGTGGATCCAATCGAGTTTGAGTTTGGTTACGGATTGATTCCTTTAGTGGATGCTGCTCAGGGTGGGGATTTGCTTGATCGGGTCGTAATGATTCGTAGACAACTTGCACTTGAATTAGGGGTAGTTATTCCGGTAGTTCGAATACGTGATAATATTCAGCTACAACCAAACGAATATCGCATAAAAATTAAGGGCAATGAAATGGCAAGAGGAGAGCTTCTTTTAGATCATTATTTAGCTATGAGTCCTGGAGACGATGATTCAATTGAGGGTATTGATACTGTAGAACCTTCCTTTGGCTTACCAGCTAAATGGATAACGGAATCTGTGAAGGAAGAAGCTGAAATACTTGGATATACCGTTGTGGATCCACCAAGTGTTGTTTCAACACATATGACTGAAATTATTCGTAATAACGCACATGAGTTATTAGGACGCCAGGAAACGAAACAATTAATCGATCATATTAGAGAGACATACCCAATCTTAGTAGACGAGTTAACACCTACTCCATTGACAGTAGGAGAGATTCAAAAAATATTAAGCAATCTATTAAGAGAGCATGTATCAATTCGGAATTTACCAATCATATTTGAAACCCTTGCGGACTATTCAAAAATGACCTCTGATGCCGATGTATTAACTGAATACTCAAGACAATCTTTAGCGAAGCAAATTACGACGCAATACGCTGGAAATAGTAATGTGTTAAAAGTGTTAACGGTCTCTGGTAAAGTGGAAAAACTAATTGCTGATAGTATTCAACAAACAGAACATGGGAACTATTTATCTATAGATCCAAGTGATTCTCAAGCGATACTAGAATCTATGGCTAAAGAGATTGAGCGTGCTTCAATGATGGAGCAATCTCCAATCATTCTTTGTTCACCCGCAGTTAGAATGTATGTAAGACAAATGACAGAAAGATATTTCCCACATGTACCAATTCTTTCTTATAATGAACTAGAATCCTCCATTGAGGTACAAAGTGTCGGGGTGGTGAATGTAGATTGAAGATGAAAAAATATATAGCGAGTTCAATGCCAGAAGCTATGAAGTTAATACGTAAAGAACTTGGTGATGACGCAGTTATTTTAAGTTCAAAGGTAGTCTTTTCAAAAGGTTTTTTAGGCTTGTTAAAGAAAAAATCTATCGAAGTAGTAGCTGGTATGGACACATTCGAACAATCGAGTAATACATTTGAGGTGCCAACGGTGGTACCTCAAGAACATCTAAATGTTTCTGTAGAGATAAAAAAGGAATTAGAAGACTTAAAACTAATGGTAAAGAACATCGGGCGCCCAGAAATGTTAAGTTCATATCCAACAGAAATGAAGACTCTTATAGACTATTTACAAGAGCAAGAATTGTCAGAGGAGCTTATCACACCTGTTAGTGATGAGCTTTTTGTGCATCTGAAAAGTAATACAGGAGTTCTTGAAATGGAAGAGCAAATTACGATAACGAAAAATATACTTGAAACACAAATGGAGCACCTTCCGTTCGGTGGGATTTCGTATACGAAGAAATATATAAATGTTCTAGGTCCAACAGGTGTTGGTAAAACGACGACAATAGCTAAAATGGCAGCACGAGCAGTTTTAGAAAAGAAGAAAAAAGTCGGATTTATAACAACGGATACATATCGGATTGCTGCAATTGAACAACTTAAAACATATGCTGGTTTGCTTCAAGCTCCTCTCGAAATTGTCTACAACGAACAGGACTTGCAAGAAGCAATGGTTAAATTTGAAAATTTAGATATCGTATTTATAGATACAGCTGGTAGGAACTATAAAGAAACTAAATTTGTTAGAGATCTACAAAAGTTAATAGAATTTGAAGTAAATACAGAAACTTTCTTAGTACTCTCTTCAACATCTAAACAAAAGGACATGGAAGTAATAATAGAACAATTTAGTGAATTTCCAATTGAAAAATTTATCTTTACTAAGGTAGATGAAACAAATACTATTGGCTCAATTATCAATTTAATGGTTAAATATAATAAGGGACTTGCTTACTATACAGATGGTCAAGAAGTCCCGGAGGATATTATGGAAGCTAGTCTTGAAGAATTACTCAAATTGTTCTTAAAGGGGATTCACTATGAGAGATCAAGCTGAAGAACTTAGAATGAAAATGCTTCGGAACCAAAATAGGCTTGGGCGATCAATAGCAGTTGTTAGTGGTAAAGGTGGAGTTGGAAAAAGTAATTTTTCTATAAATTTCACTACAACTTTAAGTGAACAAGGTAAAAAAGTTGTATTAATTGATATGGATATTGGAATGGGGAATATTCATATATTACTGGGTAAATCAGTTTCCTCTAACTTAAAGGATTACTTAGTGGGAGATCAGTTGTTAGAATCAGTGATGTTCGAAGGTCCAAACGATTTACAATATATATCTGGTGGTTCAGGGTTAAATGGTGTAATGGAATGGACAGAAGATATGTTTGATCGGTTAATAGAAGCATTCGAATATTTACAGAAGAACTTTGATTATATTGTATTTGACATGGGGGCTGGTGCCACGAGTCAGACATTGGATTTGTTAGTATCAGTTGACGATATTATTGTTATAACAACAGCAGAGCCAACATCCATTACAGATGCCTATTCAATGATGAAATATATTTATTATAAAGATTCTGAGAAAAACTTTTTCCTTATTTGCAATCGAGCATTTACCGATGAAGAAGGTTTAGACACAACCGGTAGATTAAAATTAGCAATGTCCAAATTTCTATCAAAAGAAATTACGGTATTAGGTGTTCTGCCTGAGGATTCAGTTGTTCGCAAAGCAGTAAGGGAACAAATACCATTTTCTATTTTATATCCACAAGCTGAAATAACAAAAAAGTTAAAAAAAATTACTTCTGCATTTACTGATTTTGATGGCGCGGAAGAAGTTATTCCTAAGCACAATAAATTCATATCTCGATTAAAAAGTCTTTTTTCGCATAGGGGCGTGAGATGATGGACGTGAAACCAAAAATGAAGTTGTTAATAGTAGATGACTCCGCATTTATGCGTAAACTTATTAGTGACTTTTTTATTGATCACAAATCGATAGAAGTAATAGGTATCGCTAGAAACGGAAAAGACGCAATTGAAAAGATAAAAACTCTACAACCAAATGTCATCACGATGGATGTTGAAATGCCAGTAATGAATGGTTTGGATGCACTACGCCAGATAATGTCCGATATGCCAGTTCCTGTTGTAATGCTATCTAGTACAACAAAAAGTGGAGCGGAAAGTACGATTCAAGCAATGGAATATGGTGCCGTTGATTTCATCGCGAAGCCAAGTGGCACTATTTCTTTAGATTTACATAAGATTAAAGAGGAATTAGTAGAAAAAGTAGAAAATGCAGCTCAAGTACCAATAAATAAAATGAAGAAACGTTCACCATTACCATTAAATAATAGAGTTACAAAAAATGTAGAAGTAAAGAAAATGACCGACTCACCAAATGTTATCAGATGGGACAAGATGAATAAGAAAATGGTCTTAATTGGAACTTCAACTGGAGGTCCAAGAGCACTTCAAGAAGTGATTACAAAACTACCAAGCAATATAAAGGCTCCAGTATTAATTGTTCAACATATGCCTGCTGGATTTACAAAATCATTGGCACAAAGGCTCAATCAATTATCAGCAATAGAGGTAAAAGAAGCGGAAGATGGCGATGTGCTTCAAAATGGACATGCGTATATTGCACCTGGCGGCTATCATATGCGCATCCAGAAAAGAGGGTCATCATACTACATAGTACTAGATGACAAAGAAGCACCACGATCTGGACATAGACCAGCAGTAGATGTACTTTTTGAAGATAATAGCCAGTTTAATGATTTTGATAAGATTGCCGTTATTATGACAGGAATGGGATCTGACGGTTCTCTTGGTCTTAAACAGTTGAAAAATAGCGGAAACGTTGTGGCCATTGCAGAAGCAGCGAGTACTTGCATTGTTTATGGAATGCCAAAGGCTGCTGTAGAAACAAATTTAATAAATGAAGTAGTGGATTTAGATCAAATAGCAAAAACCATCATACAATATCTACCTTAAAGGGGTGTTAATCAATGGATACAAATCAATATTTGGAAATGTTTATAGAAGAAAGTAAGGAACATTTACAAGCCTGTAATGAACATTTATTAGAATTAGAAAAAAATCCTGAGAATATAGCAATTGTTAATGAAGTATTCCGCTCTGCGCATACTTTAAAAGGTATGTCAGCAACAATGGGTTATGAAGATATCGCAAATTTAACGCATAAGATGGAAAATGTTTTAGATGAAATTAGAAATAGCCGTCTACATGTCACTGCTGAATTATTAGATGTCGTTTTCGTTGCAGTCGATCAATTGGAAGAAATGGTATTGGACATTGCAGCGGGAGGAAAAGGAAAGCTAGATGTAACAGATACTGTACAAAAGCTCCATAAAATAGAAACTGGAGAAGTAATTTCAGTTGCTGCTACTACAGTAGAACCCTCTATTATAGATGATACTACTACTAATACTACACAGGATAACTGGTTAACTTATGACGATTATGAAATGACTGTAATTCAGCAGTCAGTCGAACAGGATTTCTTTACGTATGAAATTTCTGTCAAACTGCGTGAAGATTGCTTACTAAAAGCTGCTAGAGTATACATGGTTTTTGAATTATTAGAAAAAATGGGTGACGTTATAAAATCTTCCCCAACTGTTGAGAATTTAGAGGGTGAAGATTTTGATGAGATTTTCTATGTAGCTCTAGTGACAAATGAACCTTCAGACGATGTGCAAAAGAAATTGATGAAAGTTTCTGAAGTAACTGAAGTACTAGTAAACTCAGTAACATTAGAACAACTAAAAAAACGTAATAGTTTTGAGGTAGACAAAGTTGAAGAGACTTCAGTGGTGGAAATGACAGATGTTACTGAAGATAACCAACAAATAGTGGAAGTAAAGTCTCCTGAAAAATCGCCGACATCTAAAAACAATCAAGTCCAATCTAGTAAAACTATTCGTGTGAATATTGAAAGATTAGATATATTGATGAATTTATTTGAGGAGTTAGTAATTGATCGCGGACGTCTTCAGTCAATCTCGGAAGATTTACATAACAGTGAGTTAGATGAAACTGTAGAACGTATGTCCCGCATAACCGGTGACCTACAAAATATTATATTAAATATGCGTATGGTTCCAGTAGAAACAGTATTTAATAGATTCCCAAGAATGGTACGTCAGTTAGCACGTGATTTAAATAAAAAAATCAATTTAGAAGTGATCGGTGCTGAAACAGAATTAGACCGAACAGTAATTGATGAAATTGGGGATCCACTTGTACATTTAATTAGAAATTCCTTAGACCATGGAGTAGAAAGCCCTGAAATCCGTTTAGCTAAAGGTAAACCAGAGGAAGGTACAGTAGTACTTCGTGCATACCATAGCGGTAATCATGTGTTTATCGAGATTGAGGACGATGGTGCGGGCATTAACCGTGAAAAAGTCTTGAAAAAAGCTATATCAAAAGGAATTGTTTCAAAAGAAAGTGCTCAAGCAATGAGTGATAAACAAGTGGCAGAGCTAATTCTTTCTTCTGGATTCTCTACTGCTGATGTTATTTCGGATGTCTCAGGTAGAGGCGTTGGATTAGACGTAGTAAAAACGACGATTGAATCCCTTGGTGGTTCTATTGATATATCTTCAACGGAAGGGCAAGGTTCATTATTCTCTATTCAATTACCGTTGACGCTTTCTATTATTTCTGTAATGTTAGTAGAACTTGGTGAGGAAATTTATGCTATACCTCTTTCTTCTATTATTGAGACTGCGATTATCCGTTCATCTGATATATTAAATGCTCACAATCAAAAAGTAATAGATTTCCGTGGCAAGGTCGTTCCGTTAGTATTCTTAGAAAATGTATTTGATGTTCCTAGAGAAAGTACTGATGATGAATTTCACTCTGTTGTTCTTGTTCGAAAAGGAGACAAAATGGCTGGTCTTGTAGTAGATTCGTTTATCGGTCAACAAGAGATTGTCTTAAAATCACTTGGTGCATATTTATCAAGTGTATTCGCAATCTCCGGTGCAACTATTTTAGGTAATGGTAAGGTAGCACTAATTGTAGATTGTAATGCATTAATCAGTTAAATAGCATCTACTAGAAAGGATGAGAGAGCGTTATGACAGAAACAGCAGTAGATTATGAAAATTTAAAAGTAGTAGTTTTCCAATTGGCAGATAAAGAATATGTTATACCTGTTAGTCAGGTTCAAGGTATTGAGAAACTTATATATATTACACGTGTCCCTAAAACCCCTTCATTTGTGAAGGGAGTTATCAACTTACGTGGAGTAGTTACTCCTATTATTGATTTGAAAAATCGTTTTGGATTAGGAGAGAGTAGTTTAAACGAATCTACTCGTATTATTATAATAACGTTGGATGATATGGATGTTGGAGTAATTGTTGACTCTGCTAATGATGTATTGGATATACCAGTAGGTTCAATTGAACCACAGCCAGAGGTAGTTGGAGGTATGGAACAAGACTTTATAGCTGGAGTTGCGAAAATCGATAGCCGTTTGTTAATCCTTCTTCACTTAAATCATGTATTAAATCCTATTAAGTCAGGAGTTTAAATGATGTATGACAGTAAAATAACTTCCATGCATTTAGATGTCTTAAAGGAAATAGGAAACATTGGCGCTGCTCATGCGGCGACAGCATTGTCGACGTTATTAAATAAAAAAATTGATATGAAGGTACCAAAGGTGGAAATGGTATCATTTGACGATATGATGGATTTAGCTGGAGGCCCAGAGAGTGTAGTTGCCGGTATTTATCTTCGTATAGAAGGTGACGTTACTGGTAGTATGTTTTTTGTTCTACCAGTGGAACAGGCGAATCGATTTATACGAAGATTGGTACAAGATGAAACTTTCGATTTTCAAACAGGTGAAGTATCTGAAATAGGGGCCTCTGCCATGCAAGAGCTTGGTAATATACTTTCTGGTTCCTATCTATCTGCATTATCAGACTTTACCCGTTTAAAAATATACCCTACTGTACCTGCCCTAAGCGTAGATATGGTTGGTGCTATTATAAGTTTTGGATTGGTAGAGTTATCTCATATAAGTGATTATGTCATTGTAATAGATACAGCTATCAATGAAGAGGATGTTCCGAACGAAGAGAGTGTGAAAGGACATTTCTTTTTATTACCGGATCCAGAATCATTTGAAGCTATTTTTAAAGCTTTAGGAGTTAACTAATATGAACGCACAAGGTCAAATAGTCAAAGTCGGTATAGCAGATATGAATATTGCAAAAGCTCCAGATAAAATACGTACTTCCGGACTTGGATCGTGTGTAGGAGTTGTTCTATATGACGAGAGATCAACGACGGTAGGTATGATCCATGTTATGCTACCTGATTCGAGTCTAGGAAGAGCGGAAGCGATAAATATTGCGAAATTTGCAGATACTGGTATTCCAGCGATGGTGGAGCAGTTAAAAATTGAAGGTATTCAACCTTATAAGTTAAAAGCTAAAATAGCAGGTGGGGCTCAAATGTTTCAGTTCTCTACTACTAGTGAGACGATGAGAATTGGGCCGCGTAATGTCGAGGCAGTCAAAGAGTATTTAAAAAAGTTTTCTATTCCTATTATCGCAGAAGATACGGGGGGGAACAGTGGTAGAACAATAGAGTTTGATCCTACTACAAAACTATTAAATATTAGAACAGTGAACCAAGGAGTGAGAGATATATGATGGTAGGAACTATTCTTTCTAACTTTTGGGTAGCGCTTATTGCTTTTAGTGTATATTTTTTATTTTCTTATCCTTTTATAGAAGGTATGGGAATTATTTTTGATGCGTGTATTGTTGCTGTTGTATTTTTTCTTCTAACATTTCTGGGTAGAGCAATTATTAGATATATAATAAGTAATCCCCCGGAAGAAATGGAAGGTATGCCGATAGATAATGATACTGAAATTTTAAAATCTGAAATTTCTCCAGAAGATTATGCAGAGCTAGTAAAGACAATGCTAAACGAAGAGGAACAACCTAATTCACAGCACTAATATCGCAAAATGTATTAAAAATCGGGGGAGTCGATAGTTTCGACTCCCCTTTTTAGTGAGATTTTTGTTATAATAACAATAATGATTAGATATATTGGAAAGGGGGATAATTTTGATAGATCATGATTCGACAGATGAGCAACTTCTTTGGAAGAGTTGGACTGAAAGCAAAGATCCTCAGGCCGGAGATTTACTCATGAAAAAATATATACCGCTAGTTAACTATCATGTGCAAAGAATCGGTGCAGGTATCCCTAAAAATATATCTAGAGAAGAGCTTAAAAGTTTAGGAATGATGGGATTATTTGATGCTCTTAATAAATTTGATTATAGTAGAGAGTTAAAATTTGATACTTATGCTTCGTTTCGGGTAAGAGGGGCTATCATTGACGGATTGAGGAAAGAAGATTGGCTTCCACGATCTTCGCGAGAAAAAGCGAAGAAATTAGAATCTAAAATTGAAGAACTCGAGCAAAAGTTGATGAGACATGCATCTGCAGAAGAAATAGCAGAATTCGTCGAAATGTCTGTAGAAGATGTATATCATACAGTACAAGAGCATTTTTTCTCGAATGTATTGTCAATTGATGAGCAGCTACAAGAAAGTGAAGAACCTGAACACAAATCATATGTCATTCGAGATGACTCTCAGAAAACTCCAGAACAACAAATGGTTAAACGAGAGCTAATTGAAGATTTAGCAAATCAAATTCAACAACTAAATGAAAATGAACAATTAGTATTAAATTTGTTTTATACAGAAGAATTGACGCTTACAGTTATTGGAGAAATGCTAGGTTTGTCTACTTCTAGAATATCTCAAATTCATTCGAAAGCACTTTTTAAACTTAGAAAACTATTAATGAATGAAATGATGAATGTATAAGTTAAATGCATAATTACTTACTTCAATATAAAACGTGAATAGTGATGTGATATTCAATTATCCATAAAGTGCGTTGGAGCGAAAATCAACCTTTCGGATATTACTATTAAATTATTAAATTGGTATATATAGAAAAAGGGGATACTACCATGAGCTTAAAGTTAGCAGAACTTCAAATAGCTATTCCTAAAACGTTTGATGCTGGTAAAGTAGCCGATCAAATCCAACAACAAAGTGCAATACAACAATCTAATGCGCAAGCAGCTTCTGAAAGACAGTTAGAAAAAAATAGAGAAACGGTCACAAAGTCTACTGAAGCATCGGAGACAAGTTCCCAAGATGATGAAAAAGAAAGAATGGAGCAAGAGCGTCAAAATAGAAAAAAGAGAGAACAGGAAATAAAAGAGACAAAGCATCCTTTCAAGGGGAACTTTGTAGATTTTAGTGGTTAGGAGCAGTTATGATAACGACTATTTTAATAATATTATTCTTATTGCAAGTAATGAGTTTTTACTTTATTGCTCTATTAAATGCCAAAATTTCAAAGTTTAGTAAGATGGAAGAAAAGCAACAACAAGTTTTGAGCGACATTGAAGATTCTTTTAGTGCCTATATCGCTGAAATTACAGATGAAAATAATCGACTTTTGAAGGAACTGCAAAATACAGAAGTACCTAGAACAACACCTACGAAAGTTTTAGAAAAACCATCAATAAAAGAGGCTACAGCTTTTGAACCGCAGACTTCATTTGTATCTAAACAAATAGCTGCAAGCAGTTATTTGAAAACTGCTCAAGCGACAACGAAAAAAGTTCCTGAAACTGTGAGAGAAAAAGTGTTATTTCATTATGAAGAAGGAAAAAATCCGGACGAAATAGCAAAAATGTTACAAATAGGGAAGACGGAAGTGGAGCTTTTTCTAAAATTTAACGACTAAATAGTTGAAAGTATAAAAATCATATGTTATATTAGAAAACGGTATGAATACACACGCATTTCGGATGGATTTAGCAGGTGCTCTATTTATAGAGTAGCTAAAGAAAAATGATGAATGCGGAAGACTAAACCAAACCAGGAGGAAACAAATCATGTCAGTAATCTCAATGAAGCAATTATTAGAGGCTGGTGTACACTTCGGTCACCAAACTCGCCGTTGGAATCCAAAAATGAAAAAATACATTTTTGTTGAACGTAACGGAATCTACATTATCGATCTTCAAAAAACGGTAAAGAAATTAGAAGAAGCTTATGATTTCATGCGTCAAGTAGGTCAAGACGGTGGGAAAGTTCTTTTCGTAGGAACTAAAAAACAAGCTCAAGAAGCTATTAAAGAAGAAGCTGAACGTTCAGGTAACTACTACATTAACCAACGTTGGTTAGGTGGTACTTTAACAAACTTCGGTACTATTCAAAAACGTGTAGCTCGTCTAAAAGCAATTGAAAAAATGGAAGAAGACGGTACTTTTGAAGTACTTCCTAAAAAAGAAGTTGTTCAACTTAAAAAACAACATGAGCGTCTTGTTAAATTCTTAGGCGGTATCCGTGATATGAAAGCTGTTCCGGATGTAATGTTTGTTGTTGATCCACGTAAAGAGCGTATTGCAGTTGCAGAAGCTCGCAAATTAAACATTCCATTAGTAGGAATCGTTGATACAAACTGTGATCCAGATGAAATCGACTATGTAATTCCTGCAAATGATGATGCAATTCGTGCGGTTAAACTATTAACAGCTAAAATGGCGGATGCATTACTTGAAGCAAGACAAGGTGAAGACGAAGAAGTAACTTCTGCTGAAGTTGCAGCTGAGTAAGACCTGAGTAATACAAATTGTAATTAACAGGTGATAAGCGGCCAAACCTCTTATCACCTTTTTTTGAGAAAATGATATTAAATGTACTAGGAGGAATTTATAATGGCAGTTACAGCACAAATGGTAAAAGAATTGCGTGAAAAAACTGGTGCAGGTATGATGGATTGTAAAAAAGCTTTAGTTGAATCAGATGGTAATTTAGAAGCAGCAATCGACTTTTTACGTGAAAAAGGTCTTTCATCTGCAGCTAAAAAGGCAGATCGTATTGCTGCTGAAGGAACAACTTATATTCAAGTTGAAGGAAACAAAGCTGTATTATTAGAAATGAATGCAGAAACTGATTTTGTTTCAAAAAACGAGTCTTTCCAACAATTAGTACAAACAGTAGCTTCTCATTTATTAGCTACAGAACCAGCTTCAGTAGAAGAAGCTTTAGCTTCAACTGTTGAAGAAGGAGTTACAGTAGAAAACTTAATCTCTAACGCAGTTGCTAAAATCGGAGAAAAAATTACACTTCGTCGTTTCGTAATCGAAACTAAAACAGATGCAGATGCATTTGGTCCATACCTACACATGGGAGGACGTATCGGCGTTCTTACAGTATTAGAAGGTTCAACAGATGAGCAAGCAGCTAAAGATGTTGCTATGCATATTGCAGCATTAAACCCTGCTTATATTTCACGCGATGAGGTTTCTGCTGATGAAGTAGAACGTGAACGCAAAATATTAACAGAACAAGCTTTAAATGAAGGAAAACCTGAAAATATCGTTGCTAAAATGGTAGAAGGTCGCCTTGGCAAATACTTTGAAGAAGTTTGTGTATTAGAGCAATCATTTGTTAAAAACTCAGACCAAAAAGTAAAAGTATTTCTTGAATCAACTGGTGGTAAACTAGTTTCATTCACTCGCTATGCTGTTGGTGAAGGAATCGAAAAACGTGAAGACAACTTCGCAGAAGAAGTAATGAGCCAGGTTAAAGGAAACTAATACTAGAAAAGCGGCAGACGCCTAATCTAGCATCGAAAAGCGGTGGAAGAATTTCAAGTAAAGGCGTACTTTGCCTTTGCTGAAATTTTGAAGCGACTCGAGGTGCTAGGCGCCGAAGCTGGACAATATAGAAAAGCGGCAGCCGCCTTATAAGCGTTTTTGCTCGAAATAATATACAATAACAACCAGGGAACACGTAACTTGTGTTCCCTATTTTTCAAGATAGAGATGGAGGATACCTATGAGCAAACCACAATACGAAAGAATCGTTTTAAAATTAAGTGGCGAGGCATTAGCTGGAGAACAAGGTTTCGGTTTATCTCCTGACATTATTAAATCTGTAGCCGAACAAGTGAAAGAAGTTGTAGATCTTGGTGTAGAGGTTGCGGTAGTTGTTGGTGGTGGAAATATATGGCGAGGTAAAGTAGGAAGCGAAATGGGCATGGATCGTGCTACTGCTGACTATATGGGTATGCTTGCTACAGTTATGAACTCACTTGCACTACAAGATTCTCTTGAAAAAGCAGGTGTCGAAACACGCGTTCAGACATCTATCGAAATGCGACAAGTTGCAGAGCCTTACATACGTAGAAGAGCTATTCGTCATTTAGAAAAAAAGCGTGTAGTTATTTTTGCAGCAGGTACCGGAAATCCATACTTCTCAACAGATACAACAGCAGCTTTAAGAGCAGCTGAAATAGAAGCAGATGTTATTTTAATGGCCAAAAATAATGTAGATGGTGTATATTCTGCTGATCCTAAGACGGATAGTACAGCAGTAAAATATGATAATCTTTCATTTATCGAAGTGATTCAACAAGGTCTGCAAGTTATGGA
The DNA here is from genome assembly GCF_038003165.1 of Psychrobacillus sp. FSL K6-2365. Classification (NCBI taxonomy): domain Bacteria; kingdom Bacillati; phylum Bacillota; class Bacilli; order Caryophanales; family Bacillaceae; genus Psychrobacillus; species Psychrobacillus sp. FSL K6-2365. Next base: position 1,487,309 of record NZ_JBBOOO010000001.1, read on the forward strand.
TTCTACTGCTTCTACTTTATGTATGGATAATGACATAGCTCTTATTGTATTCTCAATAATGGAAAAAGGTAATATTAAAAAGGCTGTGCTAGGGGAGACCATAGGTACAGTCGTTAGGAGGAATTCATAATGCCGAAAAAAGTGATAGAGCAAACAACAGATAAAATGGCAAAAACGATATCAGTTTATAGTAGAGAATTATCTACTATCCGTGCTGGTCGTGCTAGTGCTTCTTTACTTGATAAAATTTCAGTAGATTATTATGGAGCACCTACGCCAATCAATCAAATGGCTGGTATTTCTGTACCTGAAGCCCGCTTAATAACAATTCTACCTTATGATAAAACAATTCTAGGGGATATTGAAAAAGCGATTATGAAATCTGATTTAGGGATTACTCCAACTAATGATGGAACATTAATTCGTATTGCAATCCCAGCATTAACGGAAGAGCGTCGTAAAGAATTAGTTAAACAAGTGAAAAAAGAAGCGGAAGAAGCAAAAGTAAATGTTCGTAATGTTCGCCGCGACGGCAATGACGACTTGAAAAAACTTGAAAAATCTGGTGAAATAACAGAAGACGAGTTAAGAAACTATACAGATGAAATTCAAAAACTAACAGATGCTAATATTGAAAAAATCGATGCAATTACAAAAGAAAAAGAAAAAGAAATCTTAGATGTTTAATCTTTAAGAAGATGTGTTTGGGATTAAAGTAGTAAAGAATACCAATATCTTTTTCAATGAAGTATTTTGGTCAAGCACCTTTGAACTTTTATTTAAAAAAGGCGTCCTTTGAAGGGGACGTCTTTTTATATGTACGTTTTTTTGATATGATAGGTATAGACGTTCGACTTGGTTTAGATTGGGGGTTTCTAAATGTTTAAAAAACTTATTCGTAAAAATGATAAAAGAATCGATATTCATTTAGATGAACGAAAAGAAAATGCCCAAAAAGAACAATTGCCATGCCATATTGCGATTATTATGGATGGGAACGGTAGATGGGCAAAAAAGAGGTCCCTTCCCCGTATTGCTGGACATCATGAAGGTATGAAGACTGTGAAAAAAATAACTCGATTCGCCAATGAAGTAGGAATCGACACGTTAACTTTGTATGCTTTTTCAACAGAAAATTGGAAGCGTCCGAAAATGGAAGTAGACTTTTTAATGCGACTCCCCGAGGAGTTTTTAGGGACTTATTTGCCAGAACTAATCGAGCAAAATGTTCAAGTGCGTATGATGGGGAATTTAGATGTGCTACCTGAGCATACTAAAAGAGCTATTAACAAAGCGGTAGAGGAAACCGCAAAAAATGATGGTCTGATACTTAATTTTGCTTTGAACTACGGAAGTAGAAATGAAATTGTGCAAGCAGTTAAACGTATTGCCAAGCAAATAGAGCAAGATGAAATTTCCGAAGAAGAAATTACGGAAGAGTTATTGAACAGTCATTTAATGACTAAAGACTTGTCGGAACCTGACCTTCTTATTCGAACGAGTGGCGAGGTGCGACTGAGCAATTTCATGCTATGGCAGCTTGCTTACACTGAGTTTTGGTTTACAGATACGTTATGGCCTGACTTTGATGAGGCTAGTTTGTTAGAGGCTATCGAAAGCTATCAAAAAAGAAATAGAAGATACGGTGGACTTAAGGGGGAAGAAGTGAATTGAAACAACGAATTATTACTGGTGCTATTGCGTTAGCACTATTCCTCCCGATTGTTTTATTAGGCGGGTCTGTTTTCACGATATTAGTATACATAATAGCAGCGGTTGGCTTGCATGAAATGCTGCGTATGAAGGGTATAAGGATATTTTCATTTGCTGGTTTAGTTTCGTTTCTACTCCTGTTTCTATTATTATTGCCGTCATCCTTTGCGGAAGAGATATTAACATATACAGGGCACACGAAATTAGAATGGTTGTTTGTTGGAGTTTTCTTAGTGTTAATCTATACAGTATTAGTAAAAAATCGTTTTACTTTTGATGATGCTGCATTTGTAATTTTGAGTACACTTTACGTTGGAATTGGTTTTTATTATTTTATTGAAACAAGAAATGAAGGCTTGGCATACGTTATCTTTGCATTGCTTATTGTATGGACAACAGATTCTGGTGCTTATTTTACCGGTCGAAAAATCGGGAAAAGGAAATTATGGCCAGAAATTTCTCCAAATAAGACGGTAGAAGGATTTGTTGGAGGAATTATATGGGCGTTAATTACTGCTTTTATCATTCAATGGATCAGCCCACTTACTTCATCGATTCTAGTTTTAATAGGAATTACTATTGTTGCATCTATATTCGGACAACTGGGAGACCTAGTGGAATCAGCGATAAAAAGACATTATAATGTGAAAGATTCTGGTAATCTGTTGCCAGGTCACGGTGGAATTTTGGATCGTTTTGACAGTATTTTATTTGTCTTACCGCTTCTTCACTTTTTACATTTTATATAAGGAGACGACATTATTTCATGGTGAAAAGAATAAGTTTATTAGGAGCCACTGGTTCTATCGGGATACAAACACTGGATATAATAAAAGAACATCCAGATCAGTTTCAACTAGTAGCATTTTCAGCGGGGAAAAATATAGAAACTACAAAGCAGATAATTCGAGACTTTGCTGTTCCTTTAGTTTCTGTTTTATCCGAAGAGGATGCCATTCATTTGGGAAAAGAGTTTCCTCAAATCGAAATAGTTTTCGGTGACCATGGATTAGTACAAGTTGCTGCCCATGCTGATGCGGATGTCTTAGTGAATGCAGTTTTAGGTAGTGTGGGTTTAAGACCAACATTAGAAGCTATCAAACAAGGAATAACAATTGCAATTGCTAATAAAGAGACACTAGTAACTGCAGGTCACTTAGTAATGAAAGCTGCAAAGGAATATAATGTACCTATTCTACCAGTAGACAGTGAGCATTCAGCATTATTTCAAGCAATGAACGGAGAAAAACGATCGGAAATTGCAAAGCTAATAATTACTGCATCGGGTGGAAGTTTTCGTGACCGTACACGGGACGAATTAAAAAATGTAACAGTACAGGATGCACTTAATCATCCGAACTGGTCGATGGGTTCGAAAATTACGATTGATTCAGCCACGATGATGAACAAAGGTCTGGAAGTAATCGAGGCGAAAGTACTTTTTGATATTGCTTATGATGACATTGAAGTGTTGCTTCACCGAGAAAGTATTATCCATTCGATGGTTGAATTCCAAGATACTAGTGTTATTGCACAGCTAGGAACACCGGATATGCGTGTACCAATTCAATATGCATTGTCTTATCCAGAGAGATTGACAAGACAAAACGCACCGCGTCTTAATCTAGCTCAAATAGGGAAATTAAATTTTGAAGAGATGGATTACACGCGTTATCATGCATTGAAATTGGCCATAGATGCAGGACGAGCAGGTGGTACAATGACAACGGTGCTAAATGCTGCAAATGAAGCAGCTGTATCTTTGTTTTTACAACAAAAAATCGGTTTCTTAACAATTGATGAGTTAATTGAACGAGCAATGAATGAGCATGAGAGCCTTTCAGATCCAGATTTGGAAACAATTCTACATGTAGATGCAAAAACAAGAAATTCCGTTGAGAACATGGTAAAATGATGAAATGTGAAAGTATAATCAGCTAGAAACTAAAGGTGGGATATAATGGAGACAGCCATTGCGTTTATAATTATATTTGGAAGTATTGTATTTTTCCATGAGCTAGGGCATTTTATCTTTGCTAAAAGAGCAGGAATTATGGTCCGTGAGTTTGCGATTGGTATGGGACCTAAAATCTTTGGATATACAAAAGGCGAGACTCTTTATACACTGCGCTTATTGCCAATTGGTGGATATGTCCGTATGGCCGGTGAAGATATGGACTCCGTTGAACTACAGCCAGGTTTTCGTTTAGGTATACATTTGAATGATTTAGATGAAATCGATCAAATTTTATTAAATCAAAACAAACAGTTTCCAGATATGTTATTTTTAGAAGTAGAAAGATCTAATTTAACAGATCAAATGTTTATAGAAGGATACAATGAAGAAGAAAAGTTAGTGCGATATAAGGTAGCGCGAAATGCTGTCATCAATGAAAAAGGCAATGAAACAATAATTGCACCTGCAGATCGTCAATTCGGTTCCAAGTCAGTTGGACAACGTACGATGACTATTTTTGCAGGACCACTTTTTAACTTTATCCTATCCTTTTTCATTTTCTTAGCACTTGGTTTGTTCCAAGGATTACCAACATATGAACCTGTTATAACTAGGGTTGTTAAAGACAGTCCTGCCGCACAAGCAGGTATGCAAGATGGTGATTTAGTTACCAAAATAGATGGAATCTCAATTACTACATGGGACGAACTATCAGAAAAAGTGAAGGTTAGTTCAAATGAACTGATGGAATTTACAGTTGAACGTGATGGACAAGAAGTAAATCTATCTATGACACCAAATGAAGCGGTAGTAGAGAAAGAAAAAGTTGGGCAAATTGGTGTTGAATACACTAGTCCTATGGAAAAAAATCCAGCTAAGGCAGTTGTTTTTGGAGCAGAACAGACTTATGAATGGACTAAACGTATATTTACCGTACTTGGAACATTAATTACTGGTAATTTCTCCATCGATGATTTATCAGGGCCAGTTGGAATCTATAAAGCTACGGAAGAAGTTGCTCAATATGGTGTGTATAATTTAATGCACTGGGCTGCAATTCTTAGTATAAATCTTGGTATTATGAACTTATTACCATTACCAGCATTAGACGGAGGAAGGTTATTATTCTTCTTGTTCGAAGCCCTGCGTGGGAAACCAGTAGATAAACAAAAAGAAGGTATGGTCCACTTTGTAGGGATTATGCTGCTCATGGTATTAATGGTTGTCGTTACTTGGAATGACATACAAAGGTTTTTCTTTAATGGGTAAAAATTCTAAAGGGGGGGAGTTCAACTATCTGAACTTCCTTCCTTTATCTTTGGAGTAAGGAGGGATTAGAGTTATGGATGATGGGAAAATGAGAATGCATTTGTTATTGCAACAGCTGGATTTAACAGAGGATTCTTTCGTAAAGCATTTTGAACATGCTTCGATAGATCGATTCACTGTACATAAGAAAAATAGGCAATGGGATTTTCAAATTCAATTAGAGGCTATACTACCTATAGATGTATTTACGATACTCCAGACAAGGCTAATAGAAAAGTTTTCTGGTATTGCTAATATATTGCTAACTATTAAAAGTAATGGAAATCATGTTTCACAGGAGTTGATCAATCAATATTGGCCGTTAGTTCTTAAAGAGTTAAGTGATATGGCTCCACCTTTAAAAGAGCGCTTATTAAAACAACAACCTGAATGGAACGGTCAGATGATTCATTTAACCTGTGGACAGGAGATTGAATTACGTACGTTTAAAAAGAAATATATCGAACAATTATCGGATGTATATGTCGGGTTTGGATTTCCTAAAATAGCCTTCGACTTTCGATTAGTAGAAGATACTGAAGCAATAGCTAAAGCTCAGATGGAGTTTCTAGAACAACGACGTTTAGAAGAAGAGATGCTTGGTCAAAAAGCGTTAGAAGATATGCAAAAACGCGATCAAAATAGACAGGAAAATGGAAACCAAAATACGGACGGACCTTTCCAACTGGGGGTACCGCTTAAAAAAGATGAGCCTATTATCGATATAAAAACAATCCAGGATGAAGAACGTAGAGTGACGATTGAAGGATTTGTATTCGATGTAGAAGTTAAAGAGTTGCGAAGTGGCCGTTCACTTCTAACTGCAAAAGTTACCGATTATACAGACTCCATATTAGTGAAGATGTTCTCTAGAGATAAAGAAGATGCTCAAATGATGGAACGACTGCAGAGAGGTATGTGGATAAAGGTTAGAGGTTCAGTGCAAAACGATACATTTGTACGAGATTTAATCATTATGGCACAAGATATGAATGAAATAAATCCGATGGTTCGAATGGATACAGCGAAAGAAAAACGAGTAGAATTACATCTTCATACACCGATGAGTCAAATGGATGCTGTTTCTTCAGTTTCATCACTAGTTTCGCAAGCAGCTAAGTGGGGGCATAAGGCTATAGCTATTACAGATCATGCTAATTTGCAGTCATTTCCAGAGGCGTATGCTGCAGGGAAAAAGAATGGCATTAAAATTCTATATGGATTAGAAGCGAATCTTGTACATGATGGGGTTCCTATTGCTTATGATGAGCAACATACTGCATTAGAAGATGCTGTCTATATTGTATTTGACGTTGAAACTACAGGGTTATCTGCCACTTACGATAAAATAATTGAATTGGCCGCTGTAAAAATGCAAAACGGCAATATAATAGATAAGTTTGAACGATTTGTAAATCCACACCATGCACTTTCCGCAACAACCATTGAGTTAACTGGAATTACAGATGAAATGGTTCGAAATGCACCTGAGATAGAACAGGTTATTAAAGACTTTTATGAGTTTATTGGAGATGGCATTATTGTTGCACATAATGCATCTTTTGATATGGGATTCTTGTACGAGGGATATCGTAGAACAGGAATAGAACATTTCAATCACCCAGTTATAGACACTTTGGAGCTTGCTCGTTTTTTACATCCAGAGATGAAGTCCCATCGACTTGGAACTCTAACTAAAAAATTCAATATTGAGCTCACACAAGCCCACCGTGCAATCTTTGACTGTGAAGCAACAGGTTATTTATTGCTTCATTTATTAAAAGAAGCAGAAGAACACAAAATAGTGTACCACGATGATTTTAACAAGCATATTGGACAAGGTGACTCTTATAAACGAGCTAGGCCAACTCATTGTACAATTTTAGCTAAAAATGAAATAGGTTTAAAAAACCTGTTTAAATTAGTGTCCCTTGCTCATACTACTACATTCTATCGTGTACCAAGATTAAAAAGATCTGTGCTTCAAAAACATAGAGAAGGTCTAATCATTGGATCGGGATGCGATAAAGGAGAGGTTTTTGAGGGACTCATGCAAAAACCATTAGAACAAGTAGAAGAGATTGCTCAGTTCTATGATTATTTAGAAATACATCCTAAAGAGGTATACGCACATTTAATCGAAGCAGAATTAGTTAGAGATGAATGGAATTTAGAAGATATCATCCGTAAAATGATTAAACTTGGTAAAAAACTAAATTTACCAGTTGCAGCAACCGGTAATGTGCATTACTTGCATGAAAATGACGCTATTTTTAGAAAAATATTAGTAAACTCACAAGGTGGGGCCAATCCACTAAATCGTCATGGGCTACCTAAAGTACATTTCCGTACGACCAATGAAATGTTAGATGCCTTTGCGTTTCTTGGAGAAGACCTGGCAAAAGAGATTGTAATTACTAATCCTCAAAAAATAGCAGATTCACTTGAAGACATTAAACCAATAAAAGATGATTTATATACACCTAAGATTGAAGGAGCAGATGAGGAAGTAAGAAATCTTACTTATTCTAAAGCTAAAGAAATCTATGGGGAAGAATTGCCTGAAATAGTTGAAGCACGAATTGAGAAAGAGCTAAAATCCATTATAGGTCATGGTTTTGCTGTTATTTATTTGATATCTCATAAATTAGTAAAAAAATCATTAAATGATGGTTATTTGGTTGGTTCAAGGGGTTCGGTAGGTTCTTCTCTTGTAGCAACAATGACTGAAATTACAGAAGTAAACCCGTTACCACCTCATTATGTATGTCCTAGTTGTCAGCATTCAGAGTTTTTCCAGGACGGGTCAGTTGGTTCTGGCTTCGACTTACCAAACAAAAATTGTATTAAATGTGATACTCCTTATGTAAAAGATGGACAAGATATTCCGTTTGAAACTTTCCTAGGATTCAAAGGAGATAAAGTACCCGACATAGATTTAAACTTTAGCGGTGAGTATCAACCTATTGCACATAACTATACGAAGGAATTATTCGGCGAGGATTATGTATTTCGTGCTGGTACAATTGGAACCGTAGCTGAAAAAACAGCCTATGGATATGTCAGAGGCTATATGAATGATAATAATATAGCTCTTCGTGGTGCGGAAATCGATCGTTTAGTACAGGGCTGTACTGGAGTTAAGCGAAACACTGGTCAGCATCCAGGTGGTATAATTGTTGTTCCAGACTATATGGATATATATGACTTTACACCAATACAGTTTCCTGCAGATGCCCAAGACTCCGAATGGAAAACAACTCATTTTGATTTCCATTCCATTCATGATAATTTGTTAAAACTAGATATTCTGGGGCACGATGATCCAACTGTTATACGTATGCTTCAAGATCTATCTGGTATTGATCCAAAAACAATTCCAACTGATGATCCAGAAGTAATGAAGATATTTAGTGGAACGGCATCGTTAGGTGTAACCGAAGAGCAAATTGACTGTAAAACAGGTACATTAGGAATTCCGGAATTCGGAACTCGTTTTGTTCGTCAAATGCTAGAAGAAACAAAGCCATCTACATTTTCTGAGTTAGTCCAAATATCTGGGTTATCTCACGGTACAGATGTATGGCTTGGAAATGCTCAGGAACTGATCCAAGCTGGCACCTGTCAGCTTTCGGACGTAATTGGATGCCGAGATGATATTATGGTTTATTTGATCTATCAAGGGTTAGAGCCTTCTTTAGCGTTTAAGATCATGGAGTCCGTCCGGAAAGGGAAAGGACTTACTCCAGAATTTGAAGCAGAGATGAAGAAACAGGGAGTTGCCAATTGGTATATTGAATCCTGTAAAAAAATTAAATACATGTTCCCGAAAGCCCATGCTGCCGCGTATGTTTTAATGGCTGTTCGTATTGCATATTTTAAAGTTCATTACCCCATACTATATTATGCAGCGTATTTGACAGTAAGAGCATCTGATTTTGACTTAATCTCTATGGTTAATGGTTCTCATACAATTCGTGCTAAATTAGATGAAATAAATGCGAAGGGTTTGGAAGCATCTCCAAAGGAAAAGAGTTTATCAACGGTGTTAGAAATTGCGCTTGAAATGTCCGAAAGAGGTATTAAAATCCAAAAAGTGGATTTATACAAATCGCATGCCAATGAATTTAAAATTGAAGGAAATACGTTAATTCCTCCTTTTAATTCGATACCAGGATTAGGCACAAATGTTGCTTTCCAAATTGCTAAAGCAAGAATTGATGGTGAATTTTTATCGAAGGAAGACCTTCAGCAGAGAGGTAAAGTGTCGAAGACAATCATCGATTATATGGATACGATGGGCTGTTTAGAAGGGTTACCAGATGCCAATCAGCTTTCACTGTTTTAGTAGGAAATTTGCAAGGCTACATGATGTATGGTAATATAAAACTACCAATGTTTCATAGTTCTGTGACGAAAGAGTGGGATTTCCCGCTCTTTTCTGTTGTTATATAGAAAATCATTGTTGTGTAGGAGGCTTATATGAGTAATATTACAAGTAAAATTGAAGAGCTTGTATCGCCTATTTTACAAGAGTTAAATTTAGATCTTGTAGATATAGAATATGTAAAAGAAGGCCGAGATTGGTTTTTACGTATTTATATCGATACTCCAACTGGCGGTATAGATATTGAACAATGCGCTCAAGTTAGTGAAAAGTTAAGTGAAAAGCTAGATGTAGAAGATCCGATATCGGAAAATTACTTTTTAGAGGTTTCTTCTCCAGGAGCAGAACGACCTTTGAAAAAAGATGCTGACTTTACGAAGGCAATTGGTAAATATGTTTACATCAAAACATACGAACCAGTGAACGGGGCAAAGGAATTTGAAGGCACATTACTTTCATATTCAATAGATGAAGGCGCATTAATTGAAGTACGAGTTAAAACTAGAAGAGTTAAAATTCAAATTGAAAAAGAGAAAATTGCGCTTGCTCGTTTAGCAATTGATTTCTCTGCATAACGTATATGGAGGAGTGAAAGCAGTGAGTAGTGAATTATTAGACGCGTTAACTGCGCTCGAACAACAAAAGGGAATTTCAAGAGATGTTTTAATAGAAGCAATAGAAGCTGCTTTAGTAACAGCTTACAAAAGAAATTTTAACCAAGCCCAAAATGTTCGAGTGGATATTAACTTAGCTACTGGTACTATGCTGGTTTATTCAAGAAAAGATGTAGTAGAAGAAGTTGCGGACGATCGCTTGCAAATTTCTTTAGAGGATGCTCGAGTTATAAACCCACATTATGCAATTGGTGATGTAGTGGAAGAGGAAGTAACTCCACGTAATTTTGGTCGTATTGCTGCCCAAACAGCTAAACAAGTTGTAACTCAACGTGTCCGTGAAGCTGAACGTGGTCTTATTTACGAAGAATATGTGGATCGTGAAGATGATATCGTAAATGGTATTGTGGAACGATTAGATGCACGAAATATATACGTGGGATTAGGAAAAGTAGAGGCAGTACTACCTGCGAATGAACAAATTCAAACAGAGACATACCGACCTCATGAACGCATAAAAGTGTATATTACAAAAGTAGAACGCACAACACGTGGTCCTCAAGTATTCGTTTCTAGAACACACCCAGGCTTACTTCGTCGCCTGTTTGAAATGGAAGTACCAGAAATCTTTGAAGGTATTGTCGAGATTAAGTCTATTGCTCGTGAAGCAGGGGACCGCTCTAAAATTTCTGTTTTTGCACATAATGATGAAATAGATCCAGTTGGTTCTTGTGTTGGTGCAAAAGGAGCTCGAGTACAAACAATTGTAAATGAGCTAAGTGGAGAGAAAATTGACATAGTTGAATGGTCTGAAGATCCGGTAGTGTTTGTAGCAAATGCACTAAGTCCTTCTAAAGTTATCGACGTTCAAGTAAATGAAGAAGAAAAATCTACAACTGTTGTAGTTCCAGATTATCAGTTATCTCTTGCAATTGGCAAAAGAGGTCAAAATGCTCGTCTTGCAGCAAAACTAACTGGATGGAAGATTGATATTAAAAGTGAAACAGATGCAAGAGAACTTGGAATTTATCCAAATGAAAATTCTCCACAACTTATAATAGAAAACTTGGATGAAGAAGAATTGGATGATTTCGATTTTTATAAAGAAGAAGAATAAGCAAGGATGGTGATTTTGTATGGCGGTTCAAAAGAAAATACCGTTACGTAAATGTGTTGCTACTGGTGAAATGTTTCCGAAAAAAGAAATGATTCGTATCGTCCGTTCGAAAGAAGGAGAAGTATCTGTGGACCTAACTGGTAAAAAATCAGGTCGTGGAGCTTATGTATCTAAATCTATCGAAGCGGTAAACCAAGCGAAAAAGAAAAATTCATTAGGCACTCATTTAGAAGCACCAATTCCAAATGAAATATACGATCAGTTAATCGTCATTATTGAAAGAGAAAAACTCAAATGACTTTAGGAGAACAAATATCTAATCTATTGGGTTTAGCAACTCGAGCAAGAAAGACAATAACTGGTGAAGAATTAGTAGTTAAAGAAATAAGAAGCCAAAAGGCAAAACTAGTTGTTTTATCGAATGATGCTTCTAAAAATACAGCAAAAAAAATTAACGATAAATGTGCATCTTTTAACGTTGAGCTGCATGTCTTTGGAGACCGGCACGATCTCGGACATGCGACGGGAAAAGAGGCCAGGGTGGCAATAGCCATTATGGATGACGGTTTCGCTAAAAAACTGTCCGGCCTTCTCAACGAATATAACCGGGGGTGAGCTAATGACTAAAATCAGAGTTCATGAATACGCGAAACAAATAGATAAATCAAGTAAAGAAGTTATTGAGCAACTAGGAAAGATGAATATTCAAGTAACGAATCATATGTCAACACTTGAAGGTGAAGCTATCAAAAAACTTGATGGTATTTATAAAAAGTCTACACAGCAAACAACTAAACCTGCTCAAACATCTTCAAAACCAGTACAACAAAATCAATCAAGACCAACTAATCAAGGTCAACAGCAAAGGTCTTCATCACAAGGACAGTCGAGACCGTCTAACCAAGGTCAACAAAGACCAACATCACAAGGACAGTCGAGACCAGCTAACCAAGGTCAACAAAGACCAGCTTCACAGGGACAATCTAGACCGGCTAACCAATCGAATACAAAACCTGGTACATCAGGTACTAATACTCAAGCTAGTAGCACACAAGGAAGTAATAACCAACCTAAAAAGACATTTACTAACAACAAAGCTCCAGCTGGTGCTTATCGTCCGGGTGGTCAAAATCGTCCAGGTGGTAATAGACCTGGTCAAAAATTCCAAAAACGTAGAAAAGGTCCTACTACACCAGTTCAACCACCAGTACCAAGAAAAGAACGCGAACTTCCAGAGAAAATTACGTTTACCGATTCTTTAACTGTTCTAGAACTTTCGAAAAAAATTGGTCGTGAACCAGCAGAAATCATCAAAAAGTTATTCCTACTTGGCGTTATGGCGACAATAAATCAAGTGTTAGATAAGGATGCAATCGAACTTATTTGTGCAGACTATGGTGTAGAAGTGGAAGAAGAAATTCGAATCGATATTACTGATTTAGAAGTTCACTTCGATCCTACTCCAGAAGACAGTACTAAGCAATCGGAGCGTCCACCAGTGGTTACAATTATGGGGCACGTTGACCATGGTAAAACAACCCTTCTTGACTCAATCCGTAATACAAAAGTAACTGCAGGGGAAGCAGGCGGTATTACTCAACATATCGGTGCCTACCAGATTATTGATAATGACAAAAAGATTACGTTTTTAGATACACCAGGACATGCTGCATTTACAACAATGCGTGCACGTGGTGCGAAAATTACGGATATTACGATTCTGGTAGTTGCAGCAGATGATGGTGTTATGCCTCAAACTGTAGAAGCCATTAACCATGCTAAAGCAGCTGAGGTTCCAATTATCGTTGCAGTTAATAAGATGGATAAACCATCTGCTAACCCTGACCGTGTTATGCAGGAGTTAACAGAGCATGGATTAGTTCCAGAAGCATGGGGTGGAGAAACAATCTTCGTGCCAATTTCAGCCCTTAAAGGTGAAGGAATCGAAAATCTATTAGAAATGGTATTACTTGTGTCTGAGGTTGGAGAGTTAAAAGCAAATCCAAATCGCCTTGCATTAGGAACTGTAATTGAAGCACAACTTGACAAGGGTAGAGGTTCTGTTGCTACATTGTTAGTTCAAGATGGTACGTTAAAAGTTGGAGATCCTATCGTTGTTGGTCATGCATTTGGCCGTGTAAGAGCAATGGTTAATGATCTTGGGCGTCGTGTGAAAGAGGCAGGTCCATCTACTCCAGTAGAGATTACTGGTTTAAACGAAGTACCTCAAGCGGGTGATCGTTTTGTCGTATTTGAAGATGAAAAAACAGCTCGTCAAGTTGGAGAATCTCGTGCATCAGAAGCTCAAGTAACTCAACGTTCAGAAAAAACTCGTGTGACATTAGACAATTTATTTGATCAAATGAAACAAGGTGAAATGAAAGAGTTAAACTTAATCGTTAAAGCAGACGTTCAAGGTACTGTTGAAGCTATGGCTGCTTCCCTTATGAAAATTGATGTTGAAGGTGTTAATGTCCGCATCATTCACACTGGAGCAGGAGCTATTACGGAATCAGATATTAGCTTAGCAGCTGCATCGAATGCAATTGTTATTGGATTTAACGTACGTCCAGATACAAATGCTAAACGTATGGCAGATCAAGAAGGCGTAGATATTCGTCTGCACCGTATTATCTATAAAGTAATCGAAGAAATTGAATATGCGATGAAGGGACTTCTTGACCCTGAATTCCAAGAAAAAATCATCGGTCAAGCGGAAGTTCGTGAAACTTTCAAAGTATCTAAAGTTGGTACGATTGCTGGTTCTTACGTTACAGAGGGTAAAATTTCTAGAGATAGTGGTGTTCGTGTCATTCGTGACGGAATCGTTATTTTTGAAGGTGAACTTGATACACTAAAACGCTTCAAGGATGATGCAAAAGAGGTTGCTAAAGGATATGAATGTGGTATCACTATTAAAGGCTTTAATGATATCAAAGAAGGCGATATCGTAGAGGCGTATATCATGGAAGAAATTAAACGATAATGATTGTATATGCAGATTGCGAATTTCTCATTCCTACTGCACATTCTTTAAAAGAAAAGCGAGCAGTCCTTCAACGAATGCTCACTAGAACAAAACAGAAGTATAATGTTTCTATTTCAGAATTAGATCATCAAGATACATGGCAGCGTACTACTATAGGGATCGTTTCAATTGCCTCACAAAAAGATGCAGCTGAACGAGAGCTTATGAACGCCATCCGTTTTCTCGAATCTAATCCTGAATGGGAATGCATTAATATAAGTAAAGAATATTTATAAATGAAAATGAGGTGTAGCGATCATGTCAATGCGTGCTAACCGAGTTGCTGAACAAATGAAAAAAGAGTTGGGCGAAATAATCGGACGTAAGTTAAAGGACCCACGTATCGGTTTTATCACAGTAACGGATGTAGCTGTTACTGGTGATTTACAACAAGCGACTATTTACATTACAGTCCTTGAAGGAAACCGTGCTGATACTTTAAAAGCATTAGAAAAAGCGAAAGGATTTATTCGTTCGGAAATTGGGCAGCGTATTCGCTTACGTATTACGCCTGAACTAATCTTTGAATATGATGAATCTGCAGCTTATGGTAATCGTATCGATGATTTATTAAGACAAATTAATAAACCATCTGAGTAATAAAACAAACAAAGAAGTCTGCTTATTTTATTGAAGCAGACTTCTTTGTTATATACCGGGGGTGAACTGCATGTACGAAGGAATATTGCCTTTATGGAAAGAAAAAGGAATGACTTCACATGATTGTGTATTTAAACTTAGAAAAATACTAAAAATGAAACGAATTGGACATACTGGAACATTGGATCCTAGTGTTGAGGGAGTTTTACCCATCTGTTTAGGGCAAGCTACTAAGGTGTCTGAATACATAATGGATCAAGGAAAAACGTATGTAGCTACTATTTCTATTGGTACATCAACGACGACTGAAGATGCAGATGGAGATATTGTAGAAAATGACTCTAGCCTAAAATCTTTTTCCCGTGAACAAATTTTAGGAGTATTAGAAAAGTTGACTGGAGAAATTACTCAAATTCCTCCTATGTATTCAGCAGTCAAAGTGAACGGGAAAAAGTTGTATGAATATGCCCGTGAAGGAAAAGAAGTAGAACGTCCAAGTAGGAAAGTGATGATTCATAATATTAACTTATTGGATGATGCAGGTACTTTTTCAGGAAAGGAGGTTACCTTTAACATAGAAATTGACTGTGGAAAAGGAACCTATATCCGAACACTTGCTGTTCAAATTGGTGAACTTCTTGGTTATCCTGCACATATGTCGTCTTTGGTTAGAACTTCTTCAGGAAGCTTTACTAAAGCTCAATGCCTAACTTTAACCAATGTACAGGAAGCTGTTAATGAACAAACTTTATCAGATACATTACTCCCTTTAAAAGATGCATTATCGGATTGGCCAACAATTGAAGTGAATGATGAAAACATAAAGAGTATTACGAATGGACAAGTAGTAGAAATCCATCCATTACTAGCTGAAAATGAGAAAGTAGTATTTTTATTGCTGGAGAATCCGATTGCAGTTTATATTAAACATCCAACAAAAAATGGTATGATGAAACCAGAAAAAATGTTTTCATCTGAAAAAGGAGATTAATATGGACGTACATCACTTAGCTTATCCCAATCATTTATTTAACAATAAATCAAACGAAGCATATTCTATGGCTATTGGATTTTTCGATGGTGTGCATAATGGTCACCAAGCAGTAATTCAAGAAGCGCTTAATAGAGGAAAAGAGTTAAATATTAAAACGGCAGTTATGACCTTTGATCCCCATCCTTCATTAGTGTTAGGCGGTAGAAAAGAAAAAGTATTCTATATAACACCTCTTCAAGAAAAAATAGAAATTTTGAAAAAATTGGGAGTGGACGCGGTTTTTGTTGTTCGATTTACTTCCGACTTTGCAAAATTAACACCTGAGCAATTTATCGAATTTTTTATTGTACAAGCAAATGTTAAGCATGTTACAGCAGGTTTTGATTTCTCATTTGGAGCTTTTGGAAAAGGAACTATGAAAGATATGGAGCTTCTTTCTGTTGGTAGATTTAAAGTATCAGTTGTAGATAAAAAGGAGTTAGTTGGTGACAAGATTAGCTCAACTCGTATTAGATCAGAGCTAACTGTTGGTAATATGGAGCAAGTAAAGGAATTATTAGGGAGACCCTTTAAGTTAACAGGGGTAGTTATACATGGAGACAAAAGAGGAAGAACTATTAACTTCCCAACGGCAAATGTCGATCCATCTGAGGGGCAATTTACACCAGCAATTGGGGTTTATGCAGTTAAAATTTGTGTTCAGGAGACTTGGCATGAAGGTGTATGTAATGTAGGCTATAAACCAACATTTAATAATCCCGAAGAGAAAAAGCTTTCAATTGAAGTACATATTTTTAACTTTGATCAATCTATTTATGGTGAAGAAGTAACGGTACTTTGGTATAAGCGCATTAGATCAGAACAAAAATTCAATGGAATTGAAGAATTAAAAGAACAAATCGGAAAAGACAAGCAAGTTGCAATTGAGTTCTTTAAAAAAGAAGATGACTGATAATAGATTTGCTACCGAAGTTTAATTTCGGTAGTTTTTTAAAACAGTCATGTGAAAATTGGTTTTAAGGGACTTAAAAGAATGAAAAAAGATACGGATTTTGGCTTCACGCGGACGCTTTCCGTGGACTTGGCTTCAGCCTCCTCGTCGCTGCACTCCTGCGAGGTCTTCAGCTCAAGCTAATTCCACTGGAGTCGCCGCCTTCCGCTACAATCAAGGAAGTGAGTAGCATTCAACATATGATATAGCACAGTCTATCGAATAGATCATAGAAATTGGTCTAATTTAGTGTAGTGAAAAATCCCATGATATAATCATTATTTATGGATCGGAAAGTTCTGGTAAAATTTACGTATTATTTTGTGCACTCCTGGTTGGTCTACTCAGAAGTTACGTCCATTAATAGAGTTCAATTTCTATTTTATAATTTGAAGTTTTCAATACGCTTGTCAAAATGATAGTGATAGTTTTTATTATAAGTTCTGTATTCAATCTCCATAATTAGTACTACTCACATAATGATAGGAGTGCAATACGGCGACTCCAGCGGGAACAGCGAGTAAGTCGAGACCCCACAGCGAGTGAAGCGAGGAGGCTCGACCTCGCCCGCGGAAAGCGTCCGTATGGAACGGAAATCAGAGAATTAATATATAGTTTTTAGTGCAATGACATAAAAATTTCTCAGATTTTTACAAGAATCATTAATTTTCTCTATTACTAATTAGTTGCTTCACTAATCTTTTTATGATAATCTTTATAAGTACAATACCGTACTTAACCTTTCCTTGGCTTTTTCGATTCTCCAACGATTGCTCAGGATTAGGGGATAACTAGAATTTAGGAGGAAAACAACATGGCAATTACACAAGAACGCAAAAATGAACTAATCGCTGAGTACAGAACTCACGAAAGTGATACTGGATCTGCTGATATTCAAATCGCAATTCTTACTGAAGAGATTAACTCTTTAAACGAACATTTACGTACTCATAAGAAAGATCATCACTCACGTCGTGGTCTATTCAAAATGGTTGGACGTCGTCGTAACTTGTTAAAATACTTACGTGAAAACGAAGTATCACGTTACCGTGATCTAATCGCAAAACTTGGATTACGTCGATAAGATTCGATTTAGGAAAGCGGGATTTATCCCGCTTTTTCTTTTGCATAAAAAACTTCGCATAGTTGAAAGATTTTTGATACACTACTTATGATACATATAACCATTATATACCCTTTTTTTAAGGAGTTTTTGAAGTCGAGAGGAGTCCAGATTACATGAGTGAAAAGAAAGTATTTACGTACGAATGGGCAGGACGCCCGTTGCAAGTAGAAATAGGACAACTTGCAAAACAAGCGAACGGAGCAGTTTTAGTAAGATACGGGGATACTACTGTATTATCTGTAGCAACTGCATCGAAAAACCCTAAGAATTTAGACTTCTTCCCATTAACAGTTAACTATGAGGAAAAACTTTACGCTGTAGGGAAAATACCAGGTGGATTTATTAAGCGTGAAGGGCGTCCATCGGAACGTGCAATCTTAACTAGTCGTTTAATTGACCGTCCAATTCGTCCTTTATTCCCTGATGGATTCCGTAACGAGGTACAAGTTATTTCAATCGTTATGTCTGTTGACCAAAACTGTTCTTCAGAGATGGCAGCAATGTTAGGGTCTTCTTTAGCTCTTAGCGTTTCAGACATTCCATTTGATGGACCAATTGCAGGTGCACAAGTTGGGTTAATTGGCGAAGAACTAATTATTAATCCCACAGTTGAGCAAATGGAGAAGAGCACTTTAGATCTAACTGTTGCTGGAACGAAAGACGCTATCAACATGGTTGAAGCTGGAGCAAAAGAAGTTTCAGAGGAAACGGTTCTTGAAGCAATTATGTTTGGTCATAATGAAATTATCAAGTTAATCGAATTCCAAGAAAAAGTAGTAGCTGAAGTTGGAAAAGCGAAAAAAGATATTCCTCTGTTTGAGTTGGATAAAGAGCTTTTCGAAGAAGTGAAGGGCATTTGCGAAGTAAAACTTGTACAAGCAATTCAAGTACAAGAAAAGCACGCTCGTGAAGATGCTATTACTGAAGTAAAAACAGAAGTTTTAGAACAATACACAGAAAAAGAAGCTACAGACGAAACGTTGAAACAAGTGCGTGAAATTTTAGACGCAATGGTAAAAGACGAAGTTCGTCGTTTGATTACAGAAGATAAAATTCGTCCTGATGGCCGTGGAGTAGCGGAAATCCGTCCTCTTTCGTCAGAAGTTGGCGTATTACCTAGAACACATGGTTCTGGATTGTTTACACGTGGTCAAACACAAGCTTTGAGTATATGTACTTTAGGACCTCTAGGTGATGTTCAAATTATTGATGGTATCGGTCTAGAAGAAACTAAACGCTTCATGCACCATTACAACTTCCCACAATTTAGTGTTGGAGAAACTGGTCCTATTCGTGCTCCAGGTCGTCGTGAAATTGGACACGGTGCATTAGGAGAACGTGCTTTAGAAGCAGTTATTCCAGATGAAGCTGATTTTCCATATACACTTCGTTTAGTAGCTGAAGTATTAGAATCTAATGGTTCTACATCACAAGCAAGTATTTGTGCGTCTACTCTTGCGATGATGGACGCAGGTGTTCCTTTAAAAGCACCTGTTGCGGGTATTGCAATGGGACTTGTGAAAAAAGGCGAACATTATACAATTTTAACGGATATTCAAGGGATGGAAGATCATCTAGGAGATATGGACTTTAAAGTAGCTGGTACATCTAAAGGAATCACAGCACTTCAAATGGACATTAAAATTGATGGGTTATCAAGAACAATTCTTGAAGAAGCGTTAGAACAAGCTAAAATTGGCCGTATGCAAATTTTAGAAAGTATGCTTGCGACAATTTCTGACCCACGTGAGAAGTTGTCTAAATATGCGCCTAAGATTGTTGTTATCAAGATTAATCCGGATAAAATCCGTGATGTAATTGGACCAGGTGGTAAACAAATTAATAAAATTATCGATGAAACAGGCGTGAAAATTGATACAGAGCAAGATGGTACAATTTATATCGCTTCAGCTGATGAAGAGATGATTGCACGTGCAAAAGAAATTATCGAAAACATCGTGAGAGTTGCCCAGGTTGGCGAATATTACTTAGGAAAAGTAAAACGAATTGAAAAATTCGGTGCTTTCGTAGAGATTTTCTCAGGAAAAGATGGTTTATTGCATATTTCGGAAATTCAAGAGGAACGTACGAAAAATGTAGAGGACGTCCTTAAATTAGGTGATGAGCTTTTAGTGAAAGTAATCGAGATCGACAACCAAGGTCGTGTCAACTTATCTCGTAAAGTTGTAATTAAGGAAGAAAAAGAACGCGCTGAGCAACAAGAAAACAAATAATCAACAATATCAGCACGACATAAAAGGTTGACCGTAGACATGTAGCTACGGCAACCTTTTTAAATAGCTGAATAGAATAAACAGAGGTGTTAATTTGATAAACAAAATTACATGTAAGAATGGGCTTCGGATTGTGTCTGAGCACATCCCATATGTACGTTCTGTAGCTGTAGGGATTTGGGTGCAAGCTGGGTCAAGATATGAGCTGCCAGAAGAAAATGGCTTAACTCATTTCATTGAACATATGTTATTTAAAGGAACTGAAAAGAGAACAGCAAAGCAAATTGCAGAAGAATTCGATCGTATTGGTGGAAATATCAATGCCTTCACTTCAAAAGAAAATACGTGCTACTATGCAAAGGTATTGGATCATCATGCCGAACATGCAGTAGAAATACTTGCAGACATGTTTTTTCATTCTCAATTTGATGCAAATGAAATAGAGAAAGAAAGACAGGTTGTTCTTGAAGAGATTAATATGGTAGAGGATACACCAGATGATATCGTTCACGAATATTTATGGCAAGCGATGTACGAAAATGATCCTCTAGGATCTCCTATTCTTGGAACAGAGGAAACATTGAATAGTTTCACAAAAGAAAAGATTTTGGCTTATATGAAAAAACATTATACGCCAGAAAATGTAGTCATTTCTGTTGCGGGAAATATTCCTGAAGGACTAATACAGCATATTGAAACATTATTTAGTCAATTAGATCAAAATAGTAATGAGAAAATACATGTAGCAACCCCTAATTTGAAAGCAGTGCATGTGGAAAACTTTAGAGAGACAGAGCAAGCACATCTTTGTTTAGCTTATCCAAGTTTAAGCGTAAAAGCTGATAATATTTATAGTTTAGTCGTGATGAATAATATTTTGGGTGGTAGCATGTCCTCTAGGCTTTTCCAAGAAATCAGAGAAGAAAAAGGTCTCGCGTACTCTATTTATTCTTATCATTCTTCCTATGAAGACACAGGGGCACTTGCTATATATGGTGGTACTTCAAACAACCAACTAGAAGAACTATCAGAGTCTATTCAGCAAACGATACAATCCGTCCTTGAAAAGGGATTTACTGAAACAGAAGTTTCTAATGCTAAAGAGCAACTAAAAGGTAATTTACTTCTTGGATTAGAGAGTTCTAATGCTAGAATGAGCCGTAACGGAAAAAATGAATTACTCTACGGAGAACATCGTTCATTAGATGAAGTAAGTGAATCAATTGATGAAGTTACATTACAATCAGTAATGGACCTTGCTGCAGAAACATTTTCTCACAAACCAGCTATTTCCATCATCAAACCAAAAGTCGATCAAAACTGATCGGCTTTTTTTATATGGGAAATATATAAAAATGGTCATTGAACACTGGGGTAATGGGAATTGGAATGATGGATAATACTGCTGATTTTCGCTCTAGGCGGACGCTTTCCGCGGGCTTGGCTTCAGCCTCCTCGTTAGCTGCGCTCCCTGCGGGGTCTTCAGCTCAAGCTAATCCCGCTGGAGTCGCCGCCTTCCGCTACAATCAATATAATATGTAGTACTATACTATAAGATATAGAATAGCCTATCGCTTAGATGATAAGAGTAGTAAATGTTAATATAGGGATAAAACCGTCTGTTGAATTAGAGATACTATTTTGTCATGAAGGATGAAGAAAGTAGATATTCTTTAGAACTAGTAGAAATAAAAGGAAATAGTGAGTGTTCACTAATTAAAGAAGCAAAATAGCGAACGAAATTGCATCTTCGAGAGCTTACTCTATGAATATGTAACATCTTTTCTCTAGTTATCCAAAAACGAACTAACCTGTTTCTAAGAGTTGTAGGAGTGCAAGGGACAGACAAACGCCATAAAATTACCGATCAGCATCCCTAAAAATTTATAGGGTAATAATATAGCAAGTCTGACTAAAGCCTACTGAAAAAGCTAGAAGCAGGTTTTGTACTTTAAGAACCGTGCGTCTTAGAGCCCAGGTTTTCTTTTATTCACTTTGTACTGTGAAATGGCATATATATAAATAGAAATCAATAAGGGGGAGAATGATTGTTACTTTCGGAACTTGCAGAAAAAGAACTTATCCAAGTTAAGGACGGCGCAAGGTATGGCAAGCTAGCAGATACTGAATTACTCTTCAATCCTGAGAATGGAAAAATTGAAGGTTTTGAAGTTTTTCAAAGAACAACAGGTTCATTTTTTCAAGGGAATAAATCTGGTAAGAAAAAAGAATTTATTGCATGGGAAGAAATTATTCTCATTGGAAAAGACAGAATCCTGTTTAATGAAGCAAACTATGAAATTGGAAATAGTGAATATTCGTGAAAAAAAAATGTGCAATCATAGGTACAGATGCCCGTCTACCGTTTTTACAAGAAACATTAGATAACTTACTAGATGTGAAAATATTTCCAACGATGATTTGGACGGAAGAACTCAAAGCTGCAATAAACGATTTTCAACCTAACATAATCTTTTTACCTATACCACCATTACAAATTGAAAGTTCTTTCGTTTTGCCAGAGTCATGTCTTCTCCTTTTCGTTGGAAAAAAGAATAAACAGATTGAACAGGAAATACAAAATAGCCAAGTCCATGCTTTTTATTATTTAGAGGATGAACAGTGGATTTGGGAAAATGCAAATCTGACAGCAGAGGGATTCATAAATGACTTCTATAGAAGCGAAAAAGAATCAATATATAACAAAAAATTCATCATTACAGGCTACGGAAGAGTAGGAAAAAGACTGGCTTTTGCCCTGCATCATTTAGGTGCCGAGGTAATTATCTCGGTACGTTCTGATCATCAGTTATTTGAAGCAAAAAGTTATGGGTACCAAATAGAGCAATTGGAGCATGCAGTTAAAAAACAAGGTGGCCTCTCAACCTATCTAATTAATACCATTCCAAATAGATGGCTCAGCCCGTCCGATACGACTAGATTTAAAAAAGTTTATGATCTAGCTTCAAATCCAGGATGTCTACTCGAGTCAGCCAATTCAATCCCTACAAATTATATACACTCCACTAGCTTACCAGGCTTGTATTTTCCGAAGGATGCAGGATATTTAATAGCAAAGGCTGTGCAAACTCAATTGGCTTTACTGGAGGGGGAAAAATAGTGTTAAAGGATCTTCGAATTGGATTAGGGATTACTGCTTCTCATTGTACTTATGAGGAAGTAATTCCAATGATTAAACAGTTTACGGATTTAGGAGCAACTGTAGTTCCTATTATTACCTATTCTGTACTGACTGCGGCAACACGTTTTGGAACAGGTGAGGAATGGATACAGAAAATTGAACAGGCAAGTGGTAGTAAAGTAGTATCAAAAATAGTAGAAGCAGAACCATTTGGACCGACAAACCCATTGGATTGTATGGTAATCGCTCCCATGACTGGGAACTCTATTAGTAAACTGGCCAATGCTCAAACAGATTCTCCGGTGTTAATGGCAGCAAAGGCTACATTACGAAATGGAAAACCAGTAGTGCTCGGAATATCAACAAATGATGCATTAGGATTGAATGGTATGAATATTATGAAACTGCTTTCTACCAAAAATATATACTTTATCCCCTTCGGCCAAGATAGCCCTCATAACAAACCAAACTCACTTATTGCTGATTTTACGAAAATAGTCCCAACAGTAGAACATGCAATTCAATTTAAACAATTACAGCCTTTACTAATTTCTCACGAATTATAAATATTGATGACGATGTATTTTCATGTATAATATAATACAATATCGAAAAATAGCATTGTTCTAGGAGGAGAGCTTTTCATGTCACAGGGGTATACAGTAGCAATAGTTGGAGCGACGGGTGCAGTCGGTCAAAAGATTATCGAAAAATTGGTAGAAAGAAGTTTTCCATATACAACTTTAAAATTATTAGCTTCCAAAAAATCAGCTGGAAAAAAAGTAGAAGTAAATGGGAGCACTTATACAATTGAAGAGGCGACGCCGGAGGCTTTTGAAGGTGTTGACGTAGCATTTTTCTCTGCTGGTGGTTCTATATCGAAAGCTTTAGCAAAAGAAGCTAGTAATAGAGGAGCAATAGTTATCGACAATACAAGCGCCTTCCGGATGGATAAAGATACGCCACTAGTAGTTCCAGAAGTGAATAAACAAGCGTTGCATGAACAAACAGGGATTATTGCTAACCCGAATTGTTCTACTATTCAGATGGTTTGCGCACTTGAACCTATTAGACAGAAATTTGGTTTGAACAAAGTTATAGTGTCTACTTATCAAGCAGTGTCTGGTGCAGGTGCAGCTGCTATTAACGAACTAACAACACAATCCAAAAGTATAAAAGATAAACAAGTAAAACCAGAAATTTTACCAGTGAAAAGTGCTGAAAAGCATTATCCTATTGCCGGAAATGTTATTCCACAAATTGATGTATTCACCGAAGATGGTTTCACATTTGAGGAACATAAAATGATGAATGAAACGAAAAAAATTATGTCTTTACCGAATCTTTCAATCGCAGCTACATGTGTAAGGGTACCAGTTGTGACGGGGCATTCCGAATCTGTATATATAGAAGTAGAACAAGATAACGTCACTCTTGATCAGGTAAGGCAACTTCTTGCAGATTCTGAGGGTATTACGTTACAGGATGCTCCTGATCAACAATTATACCCTATGCCGTACTACGCTGAGGATAAGGACGGTGTATTTGTAGGCCGTTTAAGAAAAGACCCATCGAATGATAAAGGATTTCATATGTGGATTGTATCAGATAATTTATTGAAGGGTGCAGCTCTGAACTCTATACAAATTGCAGAAACACTTATTTCTGAAGGTATATTAAAAGAGGTGTAAAAATGAATATAGGTTCTATTGCTACGGCAATGGTTACCCCATTTCGGTCAGACGGTTCTATCAATTATGAACAGGCAGAACTATTAATCGAACATTTACTTGCGACAGGGACTGACTCCCTTGTCATTACTGGTACAACAGGGGAATCTCCTACCCTATCAACCGAAGAAAAGCTAAGTTTACTGAAATTCGTTGTAGAGAAAGTGAATAATAGAGTTCCTGTTATTGCAGGTACAGGAAGTAATAGTACAATAGCATCTATTGACTTGTCTATAAAGGCGGAGGCTCTTGGAGTAAATGGTCTTATGATCGTTACACCATATTATAATAAGCCAAATCAACGAGGGTTAATTGCCCACTTTACTGCAATCGCAAATGCAACTACTTTACCAATTGTCGTTTACAATATTCCAAGCCGTTCAGTTATAAATATGGAGTTGGAGACAATGGTAACGTTGAGTCAAATTCCATCTATTAAATTTCTAAAAGAAGCTAATGGAAATTTAGAACAGATGACCAGAATTCTGTCAGAAACAAAAGGTAATTTGGAAGTATATAGTGGAGATGATTCATTAACTCTTCCTTTACTAGCGATAGGGGGCTCCGGAATAATTTCAGTTGCTTCTCATATTGTGGGGAATGAAATGCATGAAATGATTGAAGCTTTTCGAACTGGTAATCATAAGGAAGCTTCACGAATTCATCAATCCTTATTGCCGCTAATACAAGCGTTATTCAAACATCCCAATCCGATTGTTGTAAAATATGCACTTTCGAAGGTAGGGATAGATGCAGGAAGTTTACGCCTACCGCTTATTGAAATGGCGGAAAGCGAAAAAAGGGAATTTGATGTAGTATGGGAACAATACTTGAATACTAAATAATTTAGTGGAAAGGCTGAAAATTTCCTATTTCAGCCTTTTTTTTATTTGTGTGAATCGTTGACGTCCGATATAATGAAGATTAGTGGATGTTGGTCGGGTTACCTTCTTCAGTAAAAATTTAACAAGCAAACGTAGGAATAGATGTCTCTCACTTCTGGAGAAAGCGTAGAGATGAATACTAAAATGTTATAACAACTCGGTGAGTATTAGCACTTGCTGATAATTTAAGCCTCTGGCGGATCTCACAGAATTTGAACAGACTCTTAGAAGTTGCTGAAATAAAATCGTCGTATTCATGCGATAGTAGCTAACTGACCTGCATTAAGCAGGCCTAAGTACAATTCAAAATCTGGACGTAATATCGAGGCGTAATTGATTTATAGGAGGAAAAGATTTGGTAAAAGTAAAAAATGAACTTATTCGAATTATACCGCTCGGTGGAGTTGGGGAAATCGGAAAAGCAATGTATGTAGTAGAAATAGATGAAGAAATATTTATCGTAGACAGTGGATTAATGTTCCCGGAAAATGAAATGCTAGGAATAGATATCGTTATACCAGACATTACGTATTTGGTGGAAAACAAAGAACGTGTAAAAGGAATCTTTTTAACGCATGGTCACGAGGATGCGATTGGTTCTATTTCTTATTTACTACAGAAGGTACAAGCACCAGTTTATGGTTCTAAATTGACTATAGCTCTGGCAAAAACACATTTAAAAGCGTTGCCGACAAAGCAACCAGTCAAGTTTTTCGAAGTAACAAACAAAAGTCGGATGAATTTCCAAGGTACATATGTAACCTTTTTCCATACAACGCATAGTATACCGGATTCGCTGGGAATTGTTTTCCATACGTCTGAAGGTGCAATTGTTCACACAGGGGAATTTAAGTTTGATCAATCGGCTAAAGGAAAATATCGACCGGACATAGCAAAAATAGCTGGTTTAGGTGAAGATGGTGTATTTATTCTTCTATCTGATTCAACTGAAGCAGAAAGACCGGGTTATACCACATCAGAAGCGGTAATTGAAAACCAATTATCAGAAACATTCCACGCTGCTAAAGGACGTATACTTGTTGCTCTATATGCATCAAACTTTATCCGTATTCAACAAGTAATTGACAAAGCAATTGAAACCGGGAAAAAAGTTGCGATTGCAGGGAAAAGCTTAGAAAATATTTTTGAAATTGGTTTAGATCTAGGCTATTTCAATGTAGAAGAGGATACAATGATTTCTATTAAAGAAATCTCTAAACAAAATGATGAAAATATTGTAATCATTGTATCTGGTACGCAAGGAGAACCATTAGAAGCTTTAGAAAAAATGATTCGTAAACACCATAAAGATATTAAAATAAAAGATACAGATACAGTCTTAATCACTTTTACTCCTTCTCCTGGTATGGAGGTAGGGATGTATAACACGATGAACCAAATTGCAAAAGTTGGAGCGAAAGTACTAACTTCTGAAAAAAATGTCCATGTTTCCGGTCATGGAAGTCAAGAAGATTTGAAAATGATGCTTAACTTAACAAAGCCTAAATACTTTATACCGATCCAAGGGGAATATCGCATGTTGATGGCCCATTCGAAATTGGCTCAAGCAACTGGAATGTCCAAATCGGAAATTTTCATTGCCGATAAAGGCGATATTGTTGAATATAAGAGCGGTAAAATGAGAATGAGTGGTCGAGTTCAAGCTGGAAACATTTTAATCGATGGAATTGGTGTTGGTGATGTAGGCAATATTGTTCTGCGCGATCGTAAGCTACTTTCACAAGATGGTATATTTATTGTAGTTGTAACGTTAAACAGAGCACAGAAGAAAATTGCTTCCGGGCCAGAAATTCTTTCGAGAGGATTTGTCTATGTTCGTGAGTCTGAAGAGCTAATGGACGAGTCTGCTAACTTAGTTAGAACAGTTGTTGAAAAATATGTGAATAAAGAAACGTTTGAATGGACAAACATAAAACAAGAAATCCGTGATACGCTAAATTCATATTTATTCCAGCAAACAAAAAGACGTCCAATGATCATCCCGATTATTATGGAATATTAATGTGAATTAAGGATTTCCTTTCCGAATACGAAAGGAAATCCTTTTTATCTTAAAGGAAGTATTTAAAAATGTAGTGTGAAGACTGGATTCATGGAATTTGAAAGAATGAATAATACTGTTATTTCCGTTACAACGTACTTTCATGTTTCGAAGCAAGCGCAGCAATGTAAAAACAGGTCGAAGCTTTCCGCGAGCATGGCTTCAATCTCCTCGTCCCTACGTTCCTGCAGGGCTTTCAGAGTCGCCACATTTCACTACAATCAATATAATGTGTAGTACTGTACTTTAAGATTTAGCAAAGCATATCGCTGAGATAACAAGGTTATTTAAAACTATTATAGGGATAAAAACCGACTGCCAGTTGGTATGTTATTTTATTATGAAGGATGAAAATAGATTTTCTTTTATCTGAATTCACTTCATCCTTACTTATTTTA
This sequence comes from Psychrobacillus sp. FSL K6-2365, assembly GCF_038003165.1. Classification (NCBI taxonomy): domain Bacteria; kingdom Bacillati; phylum Bacillota; class Bacilli; order Caryophanales; family Bacillaceae; genus Psychrobacillus; species Psychrobacillus sp. FSL K6-2365. Next base: position 1,515,594 of record NZ_JBBOOO010000001.1, read on the forward strand.
AGATAAAACACGTATATTTAGGCGGTTTTATATCCAATTATTCGTTTAAATAAAGTGGACCTAGTTGATGGAGCGCAGAGAGGTGACTCCAGTGGGAACAGCGCGAGCTGAAGACCCTTGACTGAGCGTAGCGAAAATCTTTTTTGCGACGAGCTTGCGCAGGAGCAAAGGAAGCGGCTGAAGCCGTGCCCACGGAAAGCATCCGCTCGGAGCGGAGATCAACGGGCATATCTGGGTTTCTGTTCTGAGAGGACCGGGTGTTTTTTATAAGTGATATCAATAAAATGTAGAAAGTAGGTGACACTTTGGCAAGGAAGAAAAAAAGACCGACAAAAAAGCCAGTAAAAAAAACAATGCATCCGCTCCTTTATGAAATTATTGGACTTCTAATTATTGGATTATCCATCATTTCTTTTTTTGAATATGGGCTTGTTGGGGAATTCTTGGCTTATATAAGTTATTTCTTATTTGGTAATTGGCATATTGCGGTTCCGTTTATGCTCATCGTTTATGCACTTATAATTATGATTAAACAATCAGTTCCAGCATGGAATCATCGATTACTATTAGGCTGTGCATTTATATTAAGCAGTTTACTATTGTTTAGTCACATCGCTTTATTTCAGCAATTATTTGAAGGAAAAGCATTGGTGACAAATTCGGTTCTAAGAGAAAGTTATCGTGTTCTAGTTGAAAGTGGTGGGATTACCGACAGAAATAGTTCGTTAGGTGGGGGAATAATAGGAGCCATTCTTTTTGCGACATTCCATGTTCTCTTCGATTCGGCAGGAGCAAAAGTAGCAGGCTGGCTTATGTTATTTATAGGGATCGTTCTGCTGACTGGAAAAGCACTTGTTCCTTTCTTAGTAGAGACATTTCCTAAGCTAAAAGAAAGTTTCCTAAATAGAACGAAAAAAAAGAAAGTAAAACCAGCCCCAGCCCCACCGAAGGGCCAGTCCCGTCGAAATAAAAAACAGGCAGCTCAAGAAGAAGCAGTTACTGTAATAGAGGCAATTCCTGTTGAAACGGAAGAAGTAGAACAATCTTCGTCGCCAATCATTTCTGCATTCACTGAAAGAATAGCTAGAAAAGAAGTGGTTGAGGAACCATCTGAAGCTGTTGAACCATTAGAGATTAATATGGAAAATGTGACAGTTGAAAATGAAGATTATCAATTGCCTTCTATTAGCTTATTAGATTCCCCTGGCTATAGTGACCAAAGTGGAGAACTAAACGCAATTCAAGCAAATGCCAAAAAGTTAGAGCAAACATTTTTAAGTTTCGGAGTAAAAGCTAAGGTTACTCAAGTTCACTTAGGGCCAGCAGTAACTAAATATGAAGTTCTACCTGACGTTGGGGTAAAGGTTAGCAGAATCGTTAGTTTACATGATGATCTTGCACTAGCTTTAGCTGCTAGAGATATTAGGATCGAGGCACCTATTCCTGGGAAATCGGCAATAGGTATTGAGGTACCTAACAAAGAAGTAGCAATTGTAAGCTTACGAGAGGTCCTAGAATCAGAAGAAAATAATAAACCGAATCTAAAGCTACTAATAGGTTTTGGTCGAGATGTTACTGGACAAGCTGTTCTTGCACAATTAAATAAAATGCCGCATTTACTTGTTGCAGGTTCCACAGGTAGTGGGAAGAGCGTATGTATCAATGGCATAATTACAAGTATTATGATGCGTGCAAAACCTCATGAAGTAAAAATGATGATGATTGATCCAAAAATGGTAGAGCTTAATATGTATAATGGAATTCCACATTTACTTGCGCCGGTGGTAACAGATCCACGAAAGGCATCACAAGCTTTGAAAAAAATCGTATCTGAAATGGAAAGAAGATATGAACTATTTTCACATACTGGAACCCGAAACATGGAAGGTTATAATGAGCATATTGATAGATGGAATGAAGAAAATGAAGAAAAACATCCAAAACTTCCATTTATAGTTGTAATTGTAGATGAGTTAGCGGATTTAATGATGGTAGCTTCTAATGATGTAGAAGATTCTATCACTCGTTTAGCCCAAATGGCTCGTGCTGCGGGTATTCATTTAATTATTGCTACACAGAGACCAAGTGTAGATGTTATCACAGGAATTATTAAAGCAAATATACCTTCTAGAATTGCGTTTGCAGTTTCCTCAGCTATTGATTCTAGAACTATTTTAGACATGGGCGGAGCAGAAAAACTATTAGGTAGAGGCGACATGTTATTTCTCCCAGCTGGTAGCTCCAAACCGGTGCGAGTACAGGGAGCATATTTGTCAGATGCAGAAGTTGAAAGAATTGTAGATTTTGTTATTGAACAACAAAAAGCAAATTATCAAGATGAAATGATTCCTGACGAAGTGGAAGAATCTGAAGGGCAAATAGATAGAGATGAATTATATGATGAGGTTGTTCAACTTGTAACAGAAATGCAAACTGCGTCGGTGTCATTACTTCAAAGAAGATTTAGAATCGGTTATTCTAGAGCAGCCAGAATTATTGATCAGCTAGAACTTAGTGGAGTTGTCGGACCTTATGAAGGAAGTAAGCCAAGACAGGTTCTATTCTCCAAACACTCAGTAGATGATGAATTTATTTGAGTCAAAAGGTTTAATAGTATAACACTTTCTAAAAAAAGTATGACAAAATCATTACAAAACAATAAAGTTTTTGTAACGACTTTTAACCTAATATAAATAAAAGTATTTATTTCACGTTTTAAAAATGGTATAGTATGACTGATTAGTAGGAAAGTTTTACATCAGAGGTCTGATCTCTTCAAAATGGTGGTGTTTTAGATGACAATAAAAGTAGACCATCGTCATTTATATCTGCAAGTGATTGATCGTCTTAAACAAGACATCGATAAGGGCATATTTAAAGAAAAGGAAAAACTTCCTTCTGAATTTGAATTAGCCAAGTCGCTAGGAGTAAGTCGTGCAACTTTAAGAGAGGCTCTTCGCTTATTGGAAGAAGAAAATGTAATAATCAGACGGCATGGTGTGGGTACCTTTGTAAATTCTAAGCCAATTTTCACATCAGGTATCGAACAGCTTTCAAGCGTTTCTTCTATGATTCGTAAAGCTGGGATGGAGCCAGGTACTATTTACTTGAGTTCTATGCAAGCGATTCCATCTGAGGATGATATTTTAAGATTTCAATGCGGTGATGAGCAATCGATTGTTACGATGGAACGTGTCCGTACTGCAAATGGCGAACCAGTTGTATATTGTGTCGATAAGGTTCCGAAAAATTATTTACCTAATGATTTTCTCATTAGAGAAGAAGGCTCTATTTTTACTGCATTAGAGGAGTCTGGGGAAATACATATTTCGTACGCGGTGACGTTTATAGATCCTGTGGGTTACCACGAGATTGCATCACCAACTTTGAATTGTGAGCCAGAAACTTCATTGCTTGTTTTAAAACAACTCCATTACGATGAAAACGATCGTGTGGTTTTGTACTCGAAAAATTATTTTCGAGCAGATAAATTTAGCTTTCACGTTGTTCGGAAAAGGGTGTAAAATGTAATAATTCCTGCTAATAAGAAAAATAATGGGGGTTTTCAAGTTGACAAAACGTAAATTTGGATTAGGTCTATCACTAGTACTAGCTGCTGGAACAATTCTAGGAGCATGTGGATCTAAAGATGAAGAAACAACTAAACCAAAAGATTCAGAGGGTACAGGTTCTGAGGGTACTACTGAAGCAGTAGATTTTTCTTTAGCAATGGTAACTGACGTTGGTGGAGTTGATGACAAATCTTTCAACCAACTAGCTTGGGAAGGTATTGAAGCTTTCGGTAAAGAAAATGGTCTTGAAAAAGGCGATGGTGGATATGACTACCTTCAATCAACTGGTGACGCTGACTATATCACAAACTTAAATAGCTTAGTACGTCGTGACTTTGATGTAGTTTATGGGATTGGTTTCTTAATGGAAAAACCGATTGGTACTATTGCAGACCAACAACCAGAAGCACAACTTGCAATTATCGATGCTATCGTAGATAAACCAAACGTTGCATCTGTAATGTTTAAAGAGCAAGAGGGTTCATTCCTTGCAGGTGTTGCTGCTGCTCTAATGTCTGAATCTAAACAAATCGGTTTTGTTGGTGGAATGGAAATTCCAGTAATCGAACGTTTTGAAGCTGGATTCTTAGAAGGTGTTAAAGCTGTAGACCCATCTATTAAAGTAGATGTACAATACACTGGTAAATTTGATGACGCTGCACTTGGTAAAACAACTGCAAACCGTATGTATTCTTCAGGCGTAGATATTATTTTCCATGCTGCTGGTGGTACTGGTAACGGTGTATTCGCAGAAGCAAAAGAACGTAAAACAAAAGATGCTAATGCAAACGTATGGGTTATCGGAGTTGACTCTGACCAATACGAAGAAGGTGCAGTTGGCGATAAAAATATAACTCTTACATCTATGCAAAAACGTGTAGACATTGCAGTTCAAACAATTGCAAAAGAAGCAATGGCTGGAAACTTCCCTGGCGGGAAAACAGTAACTTATGGTTTAGCAGAAAAAGGAGTTCAGCTTGCTGATTCTCGCGGAGCTATCCCACAAGAAATTTTAGATCAAGTTCAAGAATACTCAGACAAAATTGCTGCTGGGGAAATCGTTGTTCCTGAAACAGTAGAATAATAGTATTACCAAACATCATAAAGACCGAATTTTCTCGGTCTTTATGATATTTTAAATTAATAGATGAAAGATTTTAACTTTTCAAAGTATAAAGTCTTTCCTGTATTAATTTAGTACTAGTATTATAGTGGGGAGTGAATTCATTGGAATATGTAATAGAGATGCTTGGCATACGGAAAGAGTTTGGATCGTTTGTTGCAAATGATAACATTACCCTTCAGTTAAAAAAGGGCGAAATACATGCTCTTTTAGGAGAAAATGGAGCTGGTAAATCCACCCTTATGAACGTATTATTTGGGTTATATCAACCTGAGGCCGGCGAGATAAAAGTAAAAGGAAAGACTGTTAAAGTTACGGACCCAAATGTTGCGAATGAGTTAGGTATTGGGATGGTCCATCAGCATTTCATGCTTGTTGAGAATTTTACAGTAACAGAAAATATAATATTAGGAAATGAGCTAACAAAAGCAGGCATTGTCAATATTAAAGATGCAGCAAAGAAAATTCAAAAGCTTTCAGAAATGTATGGATTAGATGTAGACCCTAATGCAAAGATTGAAGATATTTCTGTTGGCATGCAGCAGCGAGTTGAAATATTGAAAACGCTTTATCGCGGTGCAGATATACTGATATTTGATGAGCCGACTGCTTCGCTTACTCCTCAAGAGATTAATGAGCTAATCCAAATTATGAAGCGCTTAATACAAGAGGGTAAATCAATTATTTTGATCACGCATAAGTTAAAAGAAATTATGGATGTATCTGATCGAGTTACCGTTATTCGTAAAGGTGAAGGAATTGGTACTGTGGTTACCGCGGAAACAAATCCAAATGAATTGGCATCATTAATGGTTGGTAGACAAGTAGAATTTAAGACTGTCAAAAGTGAAGCACATCCTACAGATGATACACTCGTTATAAAGGACCTAGTCGTAGCAGATTATCGTGGAATCGATAAAGTTAAAGGATTAAACTTAACTGTCCGTAAGGGTGAAATATTAGGGATTGCAGGAATTGATGGCAATGGGCAAAGTGAATTAATCGAGGCAATCACTGGTCTACGGAAATCAAAGTCTGGTTCAATAATGATAAATGGAACCAACTTGACCAATAAAAAACCACGTAAAATTACAGAGTCTGGTGTAGGTCATATTCCGCAGGATCGTCATAAGCATGGTTTAGTTTTAGACTTCTCTATCGGTCATAATATTGCATTACAAACTTACTATCAAGATCCTATTTCGAAAAATGGGATTATGAATTATTCAAAAGTTTCCGAGCTAGCTCAAAAAATTATTAACGACTTTGATGTTCGCACACAAGGGGAACACACACCTGCTCGTGCACTTTCTGGTGGAAATCAGCAAAAAGCAATTATTGGACGAGAAGTTATACGTGATCCAGAATTGTTAATCGCGGCATTACCAACACGTGGACTCGATGTAGGAGCTATTGAATTTATTCATCAGCGTCTTATTGAACAACGAGATAAGGGTAAAGCGGTACTTTTACTTTCATTTGAATTAGATGAGGTTATGAATGTATCCGACCGCATTGCAGTTATCTATGATGGACAAATTGTAGATACATTATTGCCTAAAGAAACCTCTGAACAAGAGTTAGGATTATTGATGGCAGGTCAAAAAAAGAATTCAAACATAGATAAACAGGGGGAAACAACTCATGTCGAATAGAGTAGTCAATATACTTGTCCCTGTAATTTCTGTTATTTTAGGATTGCTCGTAGGAGCCATTGTCATGCTAGTAAGTGGATATGATCCGGTGCAAGGTTATGCTGCACTTTGGAATGGTATTTTTGGGGATACTTATGCAATTGGAGAGACTATTCGTCAAATTACTCCGTATTTACTTGCAGGTTTATCAGTAGCATTTGCTTTCCGTACAGGATTATTTAACATTGGGGTTGAAGGACAATTATTAGTAGGATGGTTTGCAGCAGCTTATGTTGGGATTGCATTTGATCTACCTATGTATATCCATTTACCATTTGCAATTATCGCAGCAGCTTTAGCTGGAGCATTATGGGCTTTCATTCCGGGTCTTTTAAAGGCAAAATTACAGGTCCATGAAGTAATAGTAACAATCATGATGAACTATATTGCTTTACATACAACAAATGCATTGATAAAAGTTGTATCGGATGGCGGAGACAATACAGGAACGATTAATGCAACGGCTTCCTTAAAGTCTGCATTTTTCGAAAGTATTACAGATTATTCCCGTTTGCATTATGGTATTTTCATAGCATTAGCAATGGTGTTATTGATGTGGTTTTTATTAGAAAAAACAACAACTGGTTACGAGTTAAAAGCAGTTGGTTTTAACAAACATGCGTCTGAGTACGCAGGTATGAATGTGAACAAAAATATTATTCTTTCTATGGTAATTTCCGGTGCATTTGCTGGACTAGCTGGTGCGATGGAAGCGTTAGGTACGTTCCAATACGCAAATGTTAAAGGTGGATTTACTGGTATTGGTTTTGATGGAATCGCAGTTGCCTTATTAGGAGCGAATACTCCACTGGGAGTAATTTTTGGTGCGGTGCTATTTGGATCATTAAAATATGGAGCTCTCAATATGCCAAACGAAGCTGGTATTCCAGTAGAAATAGTTTCAATTGTAATAGCTATTATTATATTCTTCGTAGCATGTGGTTACGTTATTCGCTATTTCCTTGAAAAAGCGAACAAGAAAAAGGAGGCGAAATAATATGAGCTTCTTAGATGTATTATATTTTATTATCCCTTCTGCGATTTTCTATGCAGCTCCTTTAATCTTCGTAGCTATCGGTGGGGTTTTCTCAGAACGATCTGGTGTTATCAACATCGGATTAGAAGGTTTAATGGTTATGGGTGCTTTTATCGGTATTCTATTTAACTTAATGTTTATAGATACATTTGGAGCGATGACTCCGTGGGTTTCGTTAATCGCAGCAATGGTTGTTTCTGGGCTATTCTCAGTTATGCATGCAGTAGCATCGATTTCCTTCCGTGCGGACCAAACAATATCTGGGGTTGCGATCAATATGCTAGGTGTTGCAATTGCTCTTTTCTCTGTGAAAATGATCTATGATAAAGGTCAAACAGATTATATTCAAGAGCGATTTATTCGCTTTGATATACCACTATTAAGTGATATTCCGATAATTGGACCAATGCTATTTAAAGATGTATATGGAACTTCAATTTTAGCAATCGGAGTTGCAGTGTTGGCTTGGTTCGTTATTTACAAAACTCCATTTGGATTACGTCTACGCGCTGTAGGGGAACATCCGATGGCTGCAGATACAATGGGTGTTAATGTAACTAAAATGCGTTATATTGCTGTTATCCTTTCTGGTGCGCTTGCAGGATTAGGTGGTGCAGTTTACTCTCAGTCTATTTCTGGAGAATTTAGTCATACTACTATTAATGGACAAGGGTTCATGGCTCTTGCAGCAATGATTTTTGGTAAATGGCATCCACTTGGAGCACTTGGAGCAGCTTTGTTCTTTGGGTTTGCTCAAGCACTAAGTATTGTTGGTGGGCAAATTCCTTATGTAGATCAAGTACCAACTTATTTCTTACACATCTTGCCTTATGCTTTAACTATATTGGCAGTAGCCGGATTTATAGGAAAAGCACACGCACCAAAAGCTAGTGGAATACCTTATATTAAAGGAAAACGATAATTTAAAGTTTTGTAGTTAAGCCAGTCTATACTTAACCAAACTAAATAGAAAATGGAAGAGGGACCAATTAATTGGTCCCTTTTTGTTTGGACTGATATAATTAGAAAATGTATAGTGAATCACTAACTGAGATACACTAGAAAGAAAAAGGGGGATCACTTATGTTTCAACAATTCGAACTTGCAAGTGGCGTTAAGCTTTTTGTGAGACCTACAGAACAATTCAAAACGATCAATATCTCGTTCAAATGGAAACAACCTTTAACAGTAGAAAAAGCATCTATTCGTGCAGTTTTAGCGAATATATTACAATTCAGCAATGAAGTATACCCTACAAATGCAGCTTTTAGAAAGCGCTTAGACGACTTGTATGGAACTGCTTTATACTTTGATACAACGAAAAAAGGGAGCCACCATATTTTTTCACTGAACGCAGAAACCGTAAACGATGCATACTTATCCAATGAAAAAATTGTCGATGAAGTATTTTCTTTATTACATACCGTTATTTTTAAACCAAATTTGGAGAATGGCAAATTTGGTGAATCAATTGTAAAAAGAGAAAAAGAACAGGTAATTGAACGAATTCAATCCATGTATGATGACAAAACCAGATATGCGCAGCAACGTTTGTTAGAGAACATTCGCCCAAATAATCCAGCTTCTATTACATCTAATGGTACAGTGGAGGCTGTTAAAGCGATTACAAACGAGCAACTAATTGAAATGCATCATGATTTACTAACAAAAGACGATTTATCTATCTATGTAGTTGGGGATGTAAATATACAGGAAATAAAAGAAAAAATGCAGAGTCATTTTTCCTTTGTAGATCGAACAGAAAAGATTGAAAAGCCAGTTGATATACCAAGCGAAACAACTGATAAGAAATTTCTTCATGAAATACAAGATATGAAACAAGGTAAACTTCATATTGCCTATCAAACACCTATCACTTTTTTCTCGGAAGAATTTCCGGTTATGCAGCTTACAAATGGTATTTTAGGTGGATTTTCGCATTCTAAAATTTTTATGAACGTGCGTGAAAAAGAAAGTATGGCCTATTATGCATCGAGTAGCTACTCTTCACTCTATGGATTAATATTCGTGTTAGCAGGAATAGATTCTAATTTGCAGAAAAAAGCGGTCGCATTAATAGATGAACAACTAAAAGCAATGCAAGCAGGTGATATTTCCGACTTAGAATTAAACCAAACGAAATCTATGCTTACCAATCAACTGAAAGAAGCTTTAGATTCCGCACGTGCTCAAATTGAAATATACGACCAATATAAAGAATTGAACGCATCCTTTACCGTAGAAGATTGGGTCGGAAAATGGATGAATGTTACAAAAGAACAAATACAACAAATGGCATTAACTATTGAAAAGGAATTTGTTTATTTCCTTTCAGGCAAGGAAGGTGCAGCAAATGAATAAAACTTATTTTCAACAATTAGAAGAAACATTATACAACGAAACACTTCCGAATGGTTTAGATGTTTATATTTTGCCGAAGAGAGGGTTTTCGAAGACATTTGTCACTTTTACTACAAAATATGGTTCTATAGACCGTGAATTTATTCCTTTAGGTAAAGATGAACCTGTTATTGTTCCTGATGGCATTGCTCATTTTCTCGAACATAAAATGTTTGAAAAAGAAGAAGGGGATGTATTTCAAAAGTTCAGTGAGAAAGGTGCATCTGCAAATGCATTTACTTCTTTTACAAGAACGGCGTACTTGTTTTCCTCGACAGACCATGTATTAGATAATACGAAAACTTTGTTGGATTTTGTTCAACAGCCTTATTTTACAGAACAAACTGTAGAGAAGGAAAAAGGTATTATTGGTCAGGAAATTACGATGTATGACGATCAGCCAGATTGGCGTTTGTACTTTGGGACAATCGAAAATATGTATAAAGAACACCCAGTAAAGATTGATATTGCAGGGACAATTGATACTATTAGCCATATTACAGCAGAACATTTATATGAGTGCTACAACACTTTCTATCATCCATCAAATATGGTTTTATTCGTAGTGGGGGCAGTTGATCCAGAAGAGATGATGGACTTCATCAAAGCAGATCAAGCGGCAAAAACATTTGAGGAACCACAGGAGATCAAACGTTTCTACCCTGAGGAGCAAAAAGCAGTCGATAAAAAAGAACGTACTCTTCAGATGGATGTTCAAAAACCTAAGGTATTATTTGGAATTAAAGCAAGTAATACCGACATCTCTGGCGATGAAATGTTAAATTATGAACTAGCGATGCAAGTAGCAATTGAAATGATATTCGGTAGAAGTTCGGCATTTTATCAAGAAATATATGAGAATGGATGGATTGATGAATCTTATTCAGCAGATTTCTCAATGGAGCAAGGCTATGGTTTTACAATGATTGGATCAGATACCGTTAACCCGACTGAACTAACCGAGAAAATAAAGGAAACCATTAAAAATTATGCTTCTAATTGGAATGTGGAGGATGAAGATTTACAACGTATCGTCCGTAAGAAAATTGGCTTTTTCTTAAGAGCACTAAATTCCATAGAATATATAGCAAATCAATTTACACGATACTCCTTCAATGACATGAATTTATTTGATGTTGTTCCTGCTTTAGAGAAACTAACAATGGATCAGGTGAAAGCAGCATTCCAATCGTTAATAGACGATAATGCACATACTGTCTTTACAATCTTGCCTTATGAGAAAAGTAATGAGTAAAAAGTTTGCATTGGTGTTAGGTGCATCCGGTGAAATTGGTCACGCAATATGTCGTAATCTCGCGGAAGCCGGTTGGTCCATGTACCTACACTATGCAAACAATAAAGGAAGCATAGTAACATTAGTCACAGAACTCAACAAGTCTTATCCTGAACAAGAGTTTATCGTAGTACAAGCAGATATGAGTAATCCGAATTGTATTGAAAAAATAGTTGCTTCTATATTTACACTTCAAGCGATAGTATTTGCCCAGGGACATAGTCTGTACAAAGGTTTAGAGGACACTAGCTTAGATGATATTCGTCTATTATTTCAAGTGCATGTGGAGCATCCTATGGCATTATTAGGAAAACTAAATAGTAAGCTTCGTCAGCAGTCTAGTAGTTCAGTTATTTTTGTTGGCAGTATATGGGGAGATACAGGTGCCTCTTTTGAAGTTGCCTACTCTGCTGCAAAAGGAGCTCAGCATGCCTTTGTAAAGGCATATGCTAAAGAGGTTGCACTACAACGTACAAGGGTAAACGCGGTCGCACCAGGATTTATCGATACAAAAATGAACGCTCATATTGAAGAGGAAGCTCGTCAGCTGATTCTTGAAGAAATTCCTGCCGGTTTTTTGGGATCCACACAAGATATAGCGGATGCCGTCGAATTTTTAACGAGTGAAAAGGCCAAATACATAACAGGTCAAATCATTCGGGTTAATGGTGGATGGTATATTTAATATCCTACTTCATGTCGCAAATAGTGAAACCAAATAGAAAAAGAAAAGAGAGTATTACACGCTCTTTTCTTTTTTTCTTTTATTCGACTACAAAATCATATATGATAGAACTAATCATGAAGTGAAACGTCATCTATAGAGAAGGGAAAGATATAACATGGCTAGTGAATGGTTTTTTGAATATGAAATTCAAGTTAATCGTCCAGGACTTTTAGGTGACATTGCTTCTTTACTTGGTATGCTTCGAGTTAATATTGTAACGATTAATGGTGTAGATGAAGGCAGACGGGGTATGCTTATAAAAGCAGAGAAAAAAGAAAACATTGAACGTTTTGAACATATCGCTTCAACAATGGAAACGATTCAATTGACTAAATTTAGGGAACCTAAGCTAAGAGATCGTCTTGCAGTTCGTCATGGTAGATATATTCAACGTGATGCAGACGACAAAAAAACATTTACATTTGTTCGTAATGAGCTTGGTCTTTTAGTAGATTTTATGGCTGAAATCTTTAAGCAAGAAGGACATAAACTTATTGGAATTAGAGGAATGCCAAGAGTAGGGAAGACGGAATCAGTCGTAGCAGCAAGTGTATGTGCAAATAAAAAATGGATATTCTTGTCCTCTACGATGATCAAACAAACAATTAGAAGTCAATTGGCAGGAGACGAGTTTAGTGATCGTAATATTTTTATATTAGATGGTATTGTAACAAGAAAATCAAATGATGAAAAGCATTTACAGTTAGTAAGGGAAATGATGCGGATGCCGACTATCAAGGTTGTGGAACATCCTGATATGTTCATCCAGCATTCTGAGTATTCTCTTGATGATTTTGACTATATTATCGAGCTTCGTCATAGTCCGGACGAGCAAATCACATATGAAATGATGGAAAAAAACCACGGAATGTCTGACAAAGGAATGACGGGCTTTGGCGGATTTGGTGGATTCAATTTTTAATGGGCAGGTGTTTTAATTGACTGAACTTGGGGCTCGCTTAAAAGAAGCGAGAACAGCAAAGGGTTATAGTATTGACGATTTGCAAGAAATAACAAAAATTCAAAAACGGTACTTAGCAGGTATTGAAGAAGGTAATTATGCAACTATGCCAGGTGCATTTTATGTTCGTGCATTTATTAAACAATATGCAGAGGCAGTTGGATTGAATGGAGACGAATTATTAGAAACGTATAAATCAGAAATCCCTTCTCCATCAAATGAGGAAGTAACAAAAAATATTCCTACAACACCATCTAGACGAGCATTAGGAGGACGATCGTCAAGTAAATTGATGGAGATTTTCCCAATGGTTATGGTTGTAGTTTTTGTTATTGCAATTATCGTAATGTTTTGGTTTTTATACCAAAATAGAGCCGATGATCCGGATACAGAAGTTACTAACGACGAGTTAACGCAAGAGAATAAACCAACTTTTGAAGACAATGAAAATATACAACCTGATTCTGAAGAAGAGCCAGTTGAGGAAGAACCTGTAGAAGAAGTTGTGGAAGAGCCAGAACCACCTGCACAGCAGTTATCATTCGTAGATATACAAGGTGTAACTTCAACGTATAATTTAACCAATGCAGAAAATTATGCAGTAAAATTGGTCGCAGCAAATACTACATGGTTGAATATTAGGGATGAAAATGACAAAATTCTTGTGGATCAATCGGTGAAGGCTGGAGAAACCTTCGAATTTGATGCAAATGCATTTTCTAAAATCCGTATACGTCTTGGGCATGCGCCTGGGAATACTGTTACAATAAATGACGAAGTGGTAGAGTTTAAAAGCACAGAAGTTGCTCAAAATGTAGTAATACAGTTCAACAAATAGTCATCTTAGTGATGGCTATTTTATTTGAAATTGAAAGGAGTTTTTTTCATGAAAATGAATATACCAAACCAAATTTCTTTGTTTCGTATATTTTTAATACCTGTTTTTATGTTTTTTATGCTTGTAGACTTCAATTGGGGAGATATTACTTTATTGGGAGCAACTATTCCAGTTGGACATCTAGTTGGTGCTATTATTTTTATAATTGCTTCGATTACAGACTTTATCGATGGGTACTACGCTAGAAAATATAACTTAGTTACGAATATGGGGAAATTTCTTGACCCTTTAGCAGACAAGTTATTAGTTTCAGCTGCTTTAATCATTTTAGTTGAGTTTGGAATGGCACCATCATGGGTAGTAATATTAATTATCAGCCGTGAGTTTGCAGTTACTGGTCTTCGATTGATATTAGCGAATGAAGGCGAGGTAGTAGCTGCCAATCAATTAGGTAAAATAAAAATGTGGACACAAATTGTTGCGATTTCCTCCCTTTTATTGGGTAATATATTCTTTGAAATGTTCCATATACCATTTGATATGATCATGCTGTATGTATGTCTATTCTTTACGGTCTGGTCTGGATGGGATTATTTTTATTTGAACCGCAAAGTGTTACTAGATTCTAAGTAGGAAGGAAGTTCTTCATGAAGGCAGAAATTATTGCAGTAGGATCAGAGTTATTACTAGGGCAGATTTCTAATACAAATGCCCGTTTTATTTCCACTCAATTAGCAGAGATTGGTCTGGACGTATACTATCACACGGTTGTTGGAGATAATGCGAATCGGCTGTTAGAATCGATTAAAATTGCAGAGAAACGAGCAGACCTTATTATTTTCACAGGGGGATTAGGTCCGACAAAAGATGATTTGACGAAAGAAACTATTGCAAAGCATCTAGGTATGAACTTAGTGCTAGATAATCATGCAATCATGTATATTGAAGATTTCTTTAAGCGTATGGATCGTAAAATGACGGAAAACAATAAAAAACAAGCACTTGTTTTAGAAGGATGCACCGTGCTGGAAAACAAACATGGTATGGCACCAGGGATGTTACTTTCTACGGATAGTCATTCATATATGCTACTTCCTGGACCGCCGAAAGAGATGGAGCCAATGTTCCAATTCGAAGCGAAGCCATTATTACCTCAACTCCTTTTGGATGAAAATGTTATTTTGTCCCATGTTATCCGTTTCTATGGAATTGGAGAAGCAGAATTGGAAACAGAAGTGCAGGATCTCTTAGAGAACCAAACGAATCCAACACTTGCTCCACTTGCATCTGATGGTGAGGTTACCCTTCGTTTAACCTCAAAAAGTAATTCTGAAGAAGAAGCTTGGAAAAAGATAGAAATGTTACAAGCTGAAATCCTCAACCGTGTAGGTAAATTTGTTTATGGTTATAATAATGACTCTCTACCATCGAAATTGAGAGAAATCCTTATTGAAAATAGTCTAACTATTTCAGCAGCAGAGAGTATGACGGCGGGACTTTTCCAATCGGAGCTTGCTGCAGTACCAGGAATGGGAGAAGCATTGGTGGGTGGAATGATTACCTACACAGAAGATGTGAAGATTAACCAATTAGGTGTTGATGCTGATATTATTGAGAAATACAGCGTTGTTTCTAGTCAGTGTGCTGAGCAAATGGCTCTTCGAGTTAAAGAAAAGTTTCAGACGGATATCGGTGTGGGCATTACCGGGGCAGCGGGTCCTGATGGTCATGGGGGTCAACCGGCAGGTACAATTTGGATTGGAATCGCATTAGGCGATACTAAGCCAGTAACATATAAGCTTAATCTATCAGGTTTACGAAACACGAATAGAATTAGAACAGTGAAGTTTACAATCTATTATTTGATACGTTTGTTGCGGGAACTAAAATTATCAGGAATTTAATTTTGATTTATAAAAACGGCCCAAAATTTAATTTTGAGTCGTTTTTCACACTCAAAATTAAATAGTTATAAAAAATAAACGAATGAACGTTCGCTTTTTTCTTGTAAATTTCTCAAAGACCGAGTATAGTAAGAATAGAAATAAAAAACATCATCATTTCTTTTGAGGAGGAAATATAATTGGCTAACAATGATCGTAAAGCAGCTTTAGATATGGCGTTAAAACAAATAGAGAAACAATTTGGTAAAGGTTCTGTTATGAAACTAGGAGAAAAAACAAATCTAGAAATTTCTACATCTTCTAGTGGTTCATTAGCACTGGATGCTGCACTAGGAATAGGCGGGTATCCAAGAGGACGTATTATTGAAATATATGGTCCTGAGAGTTCAGGTAAAACAACTGTTGCTCTTCATGCCATCGCAGAAATACAAAAAACTGGTGGTCAAGCTGCGTTTATCGATGCTGAGCATGCCTTAGATCCAGTCTATGCACAAAAACTTGGTGTAAACATTGATGAATTACTGTTATCGCAACCAGACACAGGGGAGCAAGCACTTGAAATAGCAGAAGCTCTTGTACGAAGTGGAGCAATTGAGATTTTAGTAATTGACTCGGTAGCAGCATTAGTACCAAAAGCGGAAATTGAAGGAGAGATGGGAGATTCTCATATCGGACTTCAAGCACGTTTAATGTCACAAGCATTGCGTAAGCTATCAGGTGTAATTAATAAATCGAATACGATTGCAATTTTCATTAACCAAATTCGTGAAAAAGTTGGAGTAATGTTCGGAAATCCAGAAGTTACACCAGGTGGTCGTGCGCTTAAATTCTATAGCTCTGTTCGTTTAGAAGTAAGACGTGCAGAAGCGATCAAACAAGGTACCGATATTATGGGGAACAAAACCAAGATTAAAGTAGTTAAGAACAAAGTAGCTCCACCATTTAAAACTGCAGAAGTAGACATTATGTATGGTGAAGGGATTTCACAAGAAGGAGAAGTAGTTGACATAGGATCAGAGTTTGATATTATTCAAAAAAGTGGTTCTTGGTATGCGTACAATGAAGAGCGCATAGGTCAAGGTAGAGAAAATGCAAAACAGTACCTAAAAGAAAATCCTTCTATTAAATCTGAAATAACTGGTAAAATCCGTGAATCACTTGGAATGGCGGCAAGTTCACTAACGATTGGTGGACATGAAGTCGAAGAGGAAGAAGACGGAGAGTTCGAATTACTATTAGATGAAGAATAAAGTCCAGAAAGTCTCTCATTCATATGAGAGACTTTTTTTGAAAGTTTATAAACATGTAATGTGAATACTGGGTTCACAGGTCTTTTAAGAATGTATAATGCAGCTGTTTTGCGCTTCAGTTGGACTCGTTCTGCATGGGTGAGCGATGCACCATCACCGTCGCTTGCGGCTCAACATGTTGGTTCATCAGTCTCACTGATCGTGGCAGAGTCGCCACCTTTCACTTTGAATACGAATCATCTTTTCTCTAGTTAAACAAAAACGCACTAACCTATTTTCAAAAGTTTATAAAATGCAATAAGGTTACCGAAAAATAGAGAGACTAGTCGTGACGTTAGTCACGACCAGACTCTCCAAAAAGTCCATCTGTATAATATAGTAGGATGTTTGACCAAAGCCCTCAAAAAAGATAGAAACGGTTTTTGACCGTAAAGAAAGCCTATGCTTTTTAAAGTAGACTTTTTCAAACCTAGCCATAATTTTCAATAAAAAACTGTATTTTTATTCGCTTGAATGAAACTACATATATCCAGATGTTTATTTTGTCCTACTTTTCATATATTATACTTCCCTTCCTTGACAGAGTATTTCTACATCTATACAATTAAAATTGTATAATTTCTTTATTATTAAATGATTATAGGCATTACGTATATGTTTTTGTATATACGTGCCGACTGAAACTAAAAAGTATAGCATTAGGGGGTGTTCGAATGACAGAAATTATCATCTCCGCTTTGCTTGGTCTGATTGTCGGTGCCGTTGTTGGTTATATTTATCTGAAAAACGTGAACGATTCAAAAGTGACTGGTGCAAAACAATCTTCAGCAAGTATCATAGATGAAGCAAAGCGAGAAGCGGAAGCGTTGAAGAAAGAAGCACTTTTAGAAGCCAAAGATGAAACTCACAAATTACGAAATGAAGCAGAATCTGACATCCGTGAACGCCGAGGCGAACTGCAAAAACAGGAAAATCGGTTATTACAAAGAGAAGAGAACCTTGATCGTAAAGATGATGCTCTAAACAAGAGAGAAGTAGGTCTTGAGCGTAAAGATGATGCTCTAACTGAAAGACAACAGCATATCGAACAGAAAGAAAGCAAAGTGGATGAACTAGTTAAAAAGCAACAAACTGAACTAGAAAGAATTTCTACTTTAACTCGTGAAGAGGCGAAATCCATAATTCTTCAAGAAGTAGAAAATGAACTTGCTACGGATATTGCTGTGATGACAAAGGAATCGGAAACTAGAGCTAAAGAAGAATCCGATAAAAAATCTCGTGAGATTCTTTCCCTTGCGTTACAACGTTTTGCAGCAGACCATGTTGCAGAAACAACTGTTTCTGTAGTTAACTTGCCAAATGATGAGATGAAAGGTCGTATTATTGGCCGTGAAGGTCGAAACATTCGTACACTTGAGACGTTAACTGGTATTGATTTAATTATCGATGATACTCCAGAAGCTGTGATTCTTTCAGGCTTTGATCCAATTCGAAGAGAAACTGCCCGTTTAGCACTTGAAAAACTGGTACAGGATGGACGAATTCATCCTGCACGAATCGAAGAAATGGTAGAAAAGTCTAGAAGAGAAGTAGATGAGCAAATTCGCGAAATTGGTGAACAAACTACATTCGATATTGGAATTCATAATTTACATCCCGACCTTATGAAAATTCTAGGTAGACTTCGTTATCGTACAAGCTATGGTCAAAATGTATTAAAACACTCAACAGAAGTTGCCTATTTAGCTGGGTTATTAGCTGCAGAACTTGGTGAAGACGTAACACTTGCAAGACGTGCAGGGTTACTTCATGATATTGGGAAAGCAATTGACCATGAAGTGGAAGGCAGCCATGTAGAAATTGGTGTTGAGCTTGCAACAAAATATAAAGAGCATCCAGTAGTCATTAATAGTATTGCTTCCCATCATGGAGATACAGAAGCTACTTCTGTTATTGCCGTATTAGTGGCGGCTGCCGATGCATTATCAGCAGCACGACCTGGTGCAAGAAGCGAAACATTAGAAAACTACATTCGTCGTTTGGAGAAATTAGAAGAAATTTCTGAATCCTATGAGGGTGTAGAAAAATCATTTGCTATTCAAGCTGGTCGAGAGATTCGTATAATGGTTCGTCCGGATCAGATTGATGACTTAACTGCTCATCGTTTGGCGAGAGATATCCGTAAACGAATTGAAGAAGAATTAGATTATCCTGGTCATATTAAAGTGACTGTTATTAGAGAAACTAGAGCTGTAGAATATGCAAAATAACATTCAATAATGGTGTTCTACTGTTTGCTAAGTTAGTATTAACAAAAAGGCTTCGAAATGAAGCCTTTTTTTCGTGAAAGGAATGAAATAGTAATGAGAATATTATTTATAGGTGATATCGTTGGTTCGATGGGACGAGATACATTAGAAGATTATTTACCAAGATTAAAAAGAAAATATAATGTAGATGTAGTTATTGCTAATGGGGAGAATGCAGCTGCAGGTCGTGGGATTACTAAAAGTATTTTTCAATCATTGCTCCATATGGGCGTAGATGTAGTAACGATGGGTAACCACACTTGGGATCAAAAAGAAATAATGGATTTTATCGATGACACGGATTATTTAATTCGTCCTGCGAACTTTTCAGAGGATGCACCTGGTAAAGGGATGACTTCCATCTCTAAAGGGGGGCATACCATTTCAGTGATCAATATGCATGGCCGCACATTTTTACCACCCCATGATGATCCATTTAAGATGGCTACTGAAATGGTTGAAGATGCGAAAAAACTATCACCAATTGTCTTTGTAGATTTTCATGCAGAAGCTACAAGTGAAAAAATCGCATTTGGTTGGCATTTAGATGGAAAAGCTTCTGTTGTAGTTGGAACACATACGCATGTTCAAACTGCAGACTCCCGTATATTACCTGGAGGTACTGCTTATATCACAGATGTTGGTATGACAGGCCCATACGATGGGGTACTAGGTATGAAAAAAGAAGATGTTCTTTACCGTTTTCAAACGAATATGCCAGCTCGTTTTGAAGTACCAAAGACCGGACGTTCTGTGCTTAGCGGTTTCTTTGTAGAAGTGGACAATACCACTGGGAAAGCAATACACCAGGAACGAATTTATATAAACGAGGATTACCCATTTAAAGGCTAAAAGTCTAAAAGATTACTCCTGCGCATAAGTTAGATTATGAACCAGAAGCAAGTTCATAATATAGCGACAAAAGGAGAAATGATAGTGGATTCTTTAAAAGTATCTTCCAGATCAAACCCAAATTCAGTTGCTGGGGCATTAGTTGCAGTAATTAGAGAACAAGGGTATGCAGAGATGCAAGCAGTAGGAGCAGGAGCATTAAATCAGGCTATCAAAGCGATAGCAATTGCCCGAGGATTTGTAGCCCCAAGTGGAACAGACCTAACTTGTTCTCCTGCCTTCACCGATATTGTCATATCAGGTGAAGATCGAACAGCTTTAAAGTTACTTGTTGAAAAAAAAGCAAAATAGACGGGGGGTCGCTACTTTTATAGTAGGCGACCTCTCTTTTTAATAATTAGTACTAACTAAATGAATTTATAGATTTTTTTCGAATAATTTGTGACACTACGTTTCCGTCAAAGGTCTGAATTTCTATAAAAATACGGGGAATACATAGTGATAACTGCTAGTTCGTGATAAACTTATGAAGGAAATTAGTATTTAATCGAATAGTAAGGAGATGTTTATATGTTGCAACAGCTTTCTTGGAAAGTAGGAGGGCAGCAAGGAGAGGGTATTGAAAGTACAGGAGAAATATTCTCAATGGCGATGAACCGCCTAGGATACTATCTGTACGGATACCGTCATTTCTCTTCTCGAATTAAAGGTGGCCATACAAACAATAAAATCTGTGTACGTCCAACGCAAGTTCGTACAATTCCAGATGATTTAGATATTTTAGTAGCATTCGATCAAGAAACAATTGATGTCAACTACAAAGAGTTAACGGAAAAAAGTGTAGTTTTGGCAGATGCGAAATTCTCACCAGTAGCACCTGAAGATTGTAAGGCACCAATGTATATTGTTCCTTTCACAGAGGTAGCAGCAGAACTTGGAACATCTCTTATGAAAAACATGGTAGCAATTGGCGCAAGTGCTGCACTACTTAACTTGGATAAAGCAGTATTCCAAGGGGTAGTAGATGAAATTTTTGGTAAAAAGGGACAAGAAGTAGTAGAAAAAAACATGCAAGCTATTCAACAGGGCTTTGAAACAATGGCTGAGCAACTGGGAGATCGTCTTGGTAAGTGGGAAATTGCGCCTGCTGACGGAAAACATCGGATGTTTATGATAGGAAATGATGCGATTGCTTTTGGTGCATTAGCAGCAGGTGTTCGCTTTATGGCTGCATATCCGATTACTCCTGCATCGGAAATTATGGAATATATGATTAAAAAACTACCATTATTTGGTGGAGCTGTTATACAAACAGAGGATGAAATTGCTGCTGCTACAATGGCAATTGGTTCAAACTATGGTGGTGTTCGTGCTTTTACTGCATCTGCAGGTCCAGGGCTTTCACTGATGATGGAGGCAATCGGTCTTTCCGGTATGACGGAGCAACCACTTGTAATTGTGGATACACAGCGTGGGGGACCTTCAACTGGTTTACCGACTAAACAAGAACAATCCGATTTAATGCAAATGATTTATGGAACTCATGGGGAAATTCCAAAGGTGGTTATTGCACCAAGTACTGGAGAAGAAGCATTCTATGATACTATTCAAGCTTTCAATATTGCGGAGGAATTGCAGCTTCCAGTAATTATTTTATCAGACTTACAACTATCACTCGGTAAACAAACAGTAGAGCCATTTGATTATTCTAAGGTTGAAATCCGTCGTGGTAAATTAGTAGAAAATGATGAAATTCCTGTAGCTGAAGATAAATCGTACTTCAAGCGTTTTGAAGTAACGGAAGATGGAATATCACCACGTGTTCTACCGGGTACAGAGCATGCAATTCACCATGTAACTGGGGTTGAGCATGATGAAACAGGTAAACCATCTGAGGCAGCAACAAATCGTAAAGCTCAAATGGATAAACGTTTAGGGAAGCTTCAGCATATTAACTTCAAAGAGCCGGTATACGTAAACGCACCTTACGAAGAAGCGGATATACTATTTGTTGGCTTTAACTCTACTAGAGGAGTGCTAGAAGAATTACAACAAACATTTATTGAAAGTGATATTAAAGTAAATCATGCACATATTCGTTTAATTCATCCATTCCCAGTGGAAGAAATGCACTCACTAGTTGCAAAAGCGAAAAAAGTAGTTGTAGTAGAGAATAATGCAACTGGTCAATTAGCAAATATCATTAAAATGAATGTTGGCGGTCATGATAAATTGGTAAGTGTAACAAAATATGATGGCACACCATTTTTACCATTACAGCTTGCAAAACAAGTAAAGGAGTTGCTAACAGATGGTAACATTTAAAGATTTTCGTAATAATGTAAAACCTAACTGGTGTCCAGGTTGTGGTGACTTCTCGGTGCAGGCAGCAATTCAACGTGCTGCAGCAAATGTTGGCATTCAACCACATGATTTAGCTGTAATTTCTGGTATCGGCTGTTCTGGGCGTATTTCTGGATATATTCATTCATATGGTTTCCATGGTATTCACGGTCGTGCACTTCCAATTGCACAGGGATTAAAAATGGCAAACAAAGATTTACATGTTATTGCTTCTGGTGGTGATGGTGATGGATTTGCAATAGGGATGGGTCATACCATTCATTCCATCCGTCGTAATGTCGATATAACTTATGTTGTAATGGACAACCAAATCTACGGTTTAACAAAAGGGCAAACATCCCCACGTTCAGCAGAGGGCTTTAAAACGAAGTCAACTCCTGGTGGAGCAATTGAACCATCTGTTCAACCGTTAGAACTGGCCCTAACTTCTGGAGCAACTTTTGTAGCGCAAGGATTTTCTTCTGATATTAAAGAGCTAACTGCAATTATCGAAGCTGGAATTAATCATAAAGGATTTTCGTTCATCAATGTTTTTAGCCCATGCGTAACTTACAATAAGGTAAATACTTATGACTGGTTTAAAGAACATTTAACAAAGCTTTCCGCTGTAGAAGGATATGACTCTACTAACAGAGAAGAAGCTATGAAAGTAGTAATGGAAACAGAAGGTCTTGTTACAGGTATTATTTATCAAGATGAAAACGCCCCATCCTACCAAGAACAAGTTCCTGGTTATGCACCAACCCCACTTGTCGATCAAAATTTGAAGATGAGTGAACAGGAATTCAACGCTTTAATTCAAGACTTTATGTGATATAACTGAGCTCATGAACCGTTAATGTTCATGGGCTATTTTTATACAAGCGAAAGCCCGTAAATATTAAAAAATAGCCCATAACAAGCAGAAGATAGCCCATAAAAACCATGCTAGCCCTTAATAGACAGATTATAGCTCTTAAGTATGCTTGGATAGACCTTAAACATGAAGAAATAGCCCATAACTGCTCCTAAACGCCTCAATAATTCAATTATCTGAGCTTAATTTGTCTAAATAAGAAATTTTAAGTTGAAAGCCTTGTGGCATTAGAGAACTATTCAGTATAATAGGAGGGATATTCGTACTTTTCACGAATGAAGGAAAGGAGAGTTCTTATGAACGAGGAATCACGTTTACAAAGTACTCAAGTGAAGGAAGCTAGCTCTTTGGATAAAAAGTCCGAGAAGGATTATAGTAAATATTTTCAAGCAGTCTATACTCCACCATCATTAAAAGATGCGAAGAAACGTGGCAAAGAAGAGGTAGAATACCACAACGACTTTGCTATTGCAGAGCAATTTAAAGGCATGGGTCAAAATAGAAAATTTTATATACGTACTTATGGCTGTCAAATGAACGAGCATGATACAGAGGTAATGGCAGGCATTTTCATGCAACTAGGATATGAACCTACGGATACTGTAGACGATGCAAATGTTGTTTTACTAAATACTTGTGCCATTCGTGAAAATGCTGAAAACAAAGTATTTGGTGAGCTTGGTCATTTTAAGCATTTAAAACAAAAAAATCCAGATGTATTAATCGGCGTCTGTGGTTGTATGTCGCAGGAAGAATCAGTTGTCAACAAAATATTAAAAACTTACAATCAAGTAGATATGATTTTTGGTACACATAATATTCACCGTCTTCCTAATATATTAAACGAGGCTTACCTTTCTAAAGAAATGGTAGTGGAAGTTTGGTCTAAAGAAGGAGACGTTATAGAAAACTTGCCGAGAGTACGTAAGGGTTCGATTAAGGCATGGGTTAATATAATGTATGGCTGTGATAAATTCTGTACATATTGTATCGTTCCATATACACGTGGAAAAGAACGCAGTCGTCGCCCGGAAGATATTATCCAAGAAATTAGACATCTAGCGGCGCAAGGGTACAAGGAAGTAACATTGCTTGGTCAAAATGTAAATGCATATGGAAAAGACTTTGAAGATCTAGATTATCGCTTTGGTGATCTAATGGATGACCTTCGGAAGATTGACGTAGCTCGCATACGTTTCATGACTAGTCATCCTAGGGACTTTGATGATCACTTAATCGAAGTGCTTGCAAAAGGCGGAAACTTAGTCGATCATATTCATCTTCCAGTTCAATCTGGATCATCGGATATCCTTAAAATAATGGCTCGTAAATATACAAGAGAGCATTATTTAGAACTTGTTCGTAAAATAAAAGCTGCTATCCCAAATGTTTCATTAACAACCGACATAATTGTTGGGTTCCCAAATGAAACCGATGAACAATTTGAAGAAACAATATCACTATATAAAGAAGTCGGTTTCGAAATTGCTTATACGTATATTTACTCTCCACGGGAAGGTACTCCAGCTGCAAAAATGATAGATAACGTACCGATGGAAGTGAAAAAAGAAAGACTTCAGCGTTTAAATAAGTTAGTAAATGATATGTCAGCTGAAGCAATGAAAAGACATGCTGGACAAATTGTGGAAGTTTTAGTCGAAGGTGAGAGTAAAAACAACCCTGATGTACTTGCAGGATACACAAGCAAAAGTAAACTAGTTAATTTCGTCGGTCCTAAAGAGATTATCGGTCAACTAGTTAAAGTGAAAATAACAGAAGCAAAAACATGGTCACTTACTGGGGAACTAGTAAATGAAACAATCGAGCAAAAGGTGGGAGTATAATGTCTACAACAAAATATACTAGAGACGAAATTATTGAAAAAGCAAAAGAAATTGCTACTATGATTGCAAATACAGAAGAAGTAGAATTCTTCAAACGTGCCGAAGAGCAAATCAATGAAAATACAAAGGTACGCGAAAAAATAGCGAGTCTTAAAAGCTTACAAAAACAAGCTGTCAACTTTCAGCATTTAGGGAAAGAAAAAGCTCTTACACTTATTGAGGGTAAAATTTCAGCAATCGAGGAAGAAATTGATAGTCTACCGATTGTACAACAATTCAAACAATCACAAGGTGACGTAAATAGTCTGCTACAACTAGTTGCAAATTCAATTTCTAATAACGTAACAAATCAAATTATTGAAGCAACTGATGGTGACCTATTAAGAGGCGAAACAGGATCAAAAGTAAAAAATACAACATACGATAGTTGTTCATAATACAATTATTTTAAAAGGCATTCATTTAATCTAAAAGGTTAAATGGATGCCTTTAATTACTTGTTCTGAGTCTTTCAAAACTGGGTTAATGATAGTTCGGTACTGAAAAGGAAACTTGTAATATACTTGTATAAAAACACTGAAAATGCATAATTGATTGGCAATTTGATAAACTTTTGTGTTAAAATTATTATGTACTTTGGGAATATATATATGAGGGGGAAATTGTATGAAGAAAAAGCAATTTAAGCTATTAAGCATACTAAGTATTTTTGTTTTATTAATACTTGCAGCATGTGGCTCAAACGAAGGGGATTCATCGTCAGATGGAGATTCTGGTAAAACAAAAGAAGACTACGATTTTTTAAGCTTATTAACAGGTGGGGTACAAGGAACGTATTATCCACTTGGGGGAACATTTGCGGAATTAATCAGCAGTGAAACTGGGATTAAAACTACAGCTGAGGTTTCACAAGCATCAGCAGCAAATATGACAGCACTAAAAGAGGGGACTGCAGAAATTGCATTCACTCAAACAGACATCGCTTTCTATGCAACAGAAGGAGAGTTAATGTTTAAGGACAATAAAGTAGATACAATCTCCGCACTTGGTGCACTTTATCCAGAAACAGTTCAATTAGTAACTACGGACAAAACTGGGATTAAGTCATTCGATGATTTAAAAGGTAAGAAAATTTCTGTAGGTGCTCCTGGATCAGGAACATATGCAAATGCAGAACAACTACTTGAAATTCATGGATTAACGATGGACGATATTGAACCACAAAACTTAGATTTTGGTGAATCACAAGATAGTTTACAAGCTGGTCAAATTGATGCGGCATTTATTACTGCGGGAACTCCAACTGGGGCTGTAGAAGCGTTGAACGCAGTTGCTAATGTAGTAATCGTTCCTGTAGAAGATGCAAAAGCTGATGAGCTAATCGAAAAATATCCATATTACGCTAAAGATGTAGTGCCATCGGGTACTTATGGATTAACTGAAGAAGTACCTACAGTATCTGTATTAGCAATGCTAGCTGTAACTAACGAGCTACCAGAGGACTTAGTTTATGAAATGACAAAAGCAATTTATGATAATGCTGGTAGTATTACTCATCCAAAAGGTCAATTTATTAAACCTGAAACTGGGCTAGAAGGTATTGGGATTAAAATTCATCCTGGTGCTCAAAAGTATTTTGATGAAGTAAATAAATAAAATTAAATGCTCGGGGGCATGTTGCTGTTGCTTACATGTCCCTTTTTTATTGAAAGAATGGTGGAGCAAAGAAATGCGGTTTCTTAAGGTGTTTGGAATAATAGTCCTTTTATGCGTAGTTGGCATTTCATTTTTCTTTCCATATCAACAAGTATTTGTTTTTACTGAAACTAGAAGTGACGATCCTAAATTATATTATTTACGGATTGAGGATGCACGAGACTTCCAAATTATATTCACACATTCTATACATAAAAGTGATGTAATAGAACTTTATAAAATAACAGAGGATTCTAAAATTCAATTAGTATCAATGATGTATGAGGATTTAGCAATTGGAATGCCTGGACACGCAGAAGAAGGGCAAACTTTTGAAGAGAAAGATGGAATCTATAAACTTTCCTACGACGATAAAGTTATCGATTCCTTTACGCTTTTTGTTGCCGATATTGATATGGATTTAATATTTAAATATAAACAAAAGGATTATGACTTAAAAAAATTGTTAGAACGTAGTAAAGCTTATGAATTTAAAGTAAAAAAAGTATCTCTATATGAACAATGGAAAGGAGCTAAGATGAATGACTGAAAAACAATCAAAACCGAACAGCGAATCGTCTGAAACAGAATCTTTTCAACAGTTATCGGAAGAAGAACAGCAAGCCATTTTACAGAAATACGATCCTGAATCTAATACAAGATCTGTAGATGGTATTATGAAGAAGGTAATTTTCTTTGGATTATTAGCATTTTCTTTATTTCAACTTTATACAGCTATTGAAGGTCAATTTACAGCTTATATTCAACGGTCAATACATTTAGGGTTTGCATTATCCCTTATTTTCTTAATGTTCCCCGCAATGAAAAAATCAATTCGAAAAAGAAAAATTCCAATATATGATTATCTTTTATCCATATTATCTATTGGAGTAGGTCTCTACTGGCCGATACAATATCAAGAATTAGTTTTTCGAGTAGGAACAATGTCAGATTTAGATTTTATAGTAGGTGCTTTAGCAATATTATTAACTTTAGAAGCAGCTCGCCGTACTGTCGGGTTACCTATTACAATAATCGCTACTGTTTTCTTAGTGTATGCATTCTTCGGACCGTATTTTCCAGGTTTCTTAGCGCACAGAGGGCAAGATTTAAGCAGTTTAGTGCATCTAATGTTCTTTACAACAGATGGGATTTTAGGTACTCCGATTAGTGTATCTGCTACATTTATATTTGTCTTCCTGCTATTTGGATCATTCCTAGTGAAAACCGGAGTTGGGCAGTACTTCAATGACTTAGCGGTAACACTTGCAGGTCGTTTAACTGGGGGACCTGCAAAGGTTGCCATTTTCTCCAGTGCGTTACAGGGTACTATTTCAGGAAGCTCAGTTGCTAACGTAGTAACTTCTGGTTCTTATACGATACCAATGATGAAAAAGCTAGGTTATCGAAAGGAATTTGCAGGTGGAGTAGAAGCAGCAGCGTCTACAGGCGGGCAATTAATGCCCCCAATTATGGGTGCAGCGGCATTCCTAATGGTAGAGTTTATCGGTGGTATTACTTATTGGGAAATTGCAAAAGCAGCAGCGATACCAGCAGTTTTATACTTTGCTGGTATATGGATTATGACACATTTTGAGGCAAAACGCGTTGGACTAAAAGGTATGTCAAAAGAAGAAATGCCAGATCGCAAAGAAGTTTTGAAAAAGTTATATTTATTAATACCAATTATAACGATTATTGTTCTAATGTTTATAGGGGTACCAACGATGCAAGCAGCGTTATGGGGGATTGTTGCTGCCGTAGTATTCAGTGCAATTGATAAGGAAACTAGAATGAATTTTAAAGATATAATTGATGCTCTAGTTGATGGTGCAAGAACTGCATTAGCAGTTGCAGCGGCAACCGCTGCTGCTGGTATTATTGTTGGAGTAGTTGTAAAAACTGGATTAGGACTAAGCCTGGCAAATGGTCTTATTTCTGCATCAGGTGGAAATATTCTCTTAACTCTATTCTTTACGATGTTAGCATCTATTGTTTTAGGTATGGGTTCTCCAACAACAGCCAATTATGTAATTACGTCAACAATTGCTGCACCGGCTATCATCACACTTTTGATGCTTGATATGCCTGCAGGTGCTACAGTACCATTAGTTGTCGCTTTATCTGCGCATTTGTTCGTATTTTACTTTGGTATTATTGCAGATATTACACCACCTGTTGCACTTGCAGCATTTGCAGCAGCAGGGGTTTCTGGTGGAGATCCAATTAAAACTGGAGTTGTGGCTGCTAAATTAGCAATAGCAGCATTTATCATTCCATATATGGTGATATTCTCGCCTGCATTACTCATGATAGATACGACATTCCTTGAAGTTATTTGGGTTGTATTTACCGCAATTACCGGAATGATTGCAATTGGTGCAGGAATGATTGGATATTGGTATCGCAAGGTAACATGGATTGAAAGAATATTTGCAGTTGGAACTGGGTTGCTTTTGATTTACCCAGAAAGTTTTTCAGATATTGCCGGATTAATTATCTTTGCAATCCTATTAGCAATTCAATTGTTTACTAAGGGTAAGAATAATCCAGAAGCAATAGCACATTAAAATTTCATTTCTTCTTAAGTAAAATATAAATTTAAAGTAAAACACGAGCCCATTTTGGCTCGTGTTTTTATATAATAGAGTAAAGATAGAAAGAATTGGGGTTTTTTACATGTCAATGAAATTTGTACTAGCTGAAAAGCAGATGAATGATGCAATACTTTTTCCGGAGTTTAACTTATCTATTAATGAAAGTGAAATCGTTTCACTTTGTTCAAACGTCAATGTTCGCGAGCAACTGTTATTCATATTGCTAGGGAAAACGAACTTATCGAAAGGCAAGATAGAATTTGATCCCGAGCAAAAACTAGGATTTTATTTCTTACGTGAAGGGGAATATGAAAGACTTACAGTGAAGGAATCTCTACAATTTTTCCATCGTATTCATCAATCCGATCAATCAATTGAAGAAGTTTTACAGACTGTGCAGTTGGAAAGCAAAAAAAATAAGAGAATAAAAGAACTTTCATATTCTGAAAAGAAACGTGTTCAACTTGCACATATACTTATCCAAAATCCTGCCATATACATAATGGAAGAACCCGATCAAAATCTAGATATTGAATCGAAAAAAATCTTTATCAATATACTTAAAATGTTGAGTTCGTCACAGAAAACAATTCTTATTTTGACGGGGCAAGTAGAAAGTGCTTTAGCTTATTCTGATCAAATATACCGCTTGGATGAAAAAGGACTTCATCCAATTCAATTAGAAGTGGAAACGCAAAATGATTCAAATAAGAAAACAGGAAATGAACATAAAGACAAGATTGTTCAACCTATTCGTTTTGAAAAAATACCAACTAAGGTAAATGAAAAAATTGTATTATTTGATCCACCAGAAATCGATTATATAGAGAGCATTGAGGGACAAACTTTTTTGCATAATAAGGGAGAAAGTTTTCAGTGTGCATTTACGTTAAATGATTTAGAAGAAAGATTATTACCCTTTGGATTTTTTCGCTGTCACAGATCTTATATTGTGAATTTACAAAAAGTGCGCGAAGTAATTACATGGACTAGAAATAGTTACAGTTTAGTTCTGGATGATACGGAAAAATCATCTATACCACTTTCAAAGACGAAAATGACTGATTTAAAAGGAATGTTGGGCCTAAAATAAGCTCCGTTCACCCCAAATTTAACTCCATTCACCTGAAATATAAGGTTTTTAATGAGAATATCTCTTAATCTTAGGTTGTTCATACAAAAATGCTCAACCAAAAAATTAGGAGGTTTTTAAATGGAAAACGCAATCGAAGTGAAAGGTCTAGCAAAATATTATTCAAACTTTAAAGCAATTGAAGATGTTCAATTTGAAGTTAAAAAGGGAGAGATATTTGGATTTCTTGGACCTAGTGGATCTGGCAAGACGACAACTATTAAAATCTTAACGGGACAATTGAATGCAACAGAAGGAGAAGCTTTCGTTTTTGGAGAGAGCGTTTCTGTCCTGAAAAATCCAACAGCTCGAAAACGATTTGGTGTTCTAACAGATAATAGTGGATTATATGGAAGGCTGTCAATAATTGAAAATCTTCAGCTTTACTGCAAACTTTACGACTTACCCAATTCTAAAGTTGATGAGGCATTGGATTTTGTCAATTTAAAGGAAGCTGGGAAAAAGAAGATTTCCACTTTATCTAAAGGAATGACGCAGCGAGTCAATTTAGCTAGAGCAATATTACATGAACCTGAACTGCTATTTTTAGATGAACCAACTTCTGCATTGGATCCAGTAAATACACTACATATCTATAATGGCTTACGTGCATTAAATAATAGAGGAACAACGATATTCCTAACTACTCATGACATGCAAGAAGCTGATGTTTTATGTAACCGAGTAGCTTTCCTTCACAAGGGAAAAATTCAACTTCTTGATAAGCCAGGAGAGCTTAAAAAACAATTTGCAGATGGGACAGTAACTGTAGAATTATCGAACAATGAGAAAGTTGTACTACGAAAGGATTCAGAGGGAGCAGAAGAAATGTTCCAGCTTATGAAAGAGAATCGAGTTCAAACGGTACATTCAAATGAACCAACTTTAGGAGATATATTTGTAAAAGTGACTGGAGGAGAATTGGTATGACGTTTTCATGGAAGAGAGTAAATGCAATTTTTCAAAAAGACTTTAAGGATTTCTCAAGAAACTTAGCAGTTTCAATCGTGGTATTCTTACCACTAATTTTAGCTGCTGTATATGGCCGTATGGGATTAGATACAATACAAGCTCATTTTATGAATATCAATATGACGTTTGCCATGGTTGGTACATACGTCCAATGTTGCTTGATAGCTGAAGAAAAAGAAAAGAACACACTACGTGGACTTATGCTATCTCCAGCCAGTACATTAGAAATTCTTGGTGGAAAAAGCCTGTTATCATTTGTATTAACTATTGTTATTGCATTCTTCTGTGCATATTTATCGGAATATCGTCCAGCTAATATTGCAATCATTGCAACAGCTATTGTTATTTCATCTGTTTTCTTCATAGGTTTAGGAACTTTATTGGGCCTTATTGCAAAATCAGTTATGGAATCTTCTGTAATAGTTCTTCCTGTTATTGCTGTTTTTACAATGGGATCATTTGTAACTGTTTGGATAGAGAAGTATCCAGTATTGCAGATAGTTGAATATTTGCCAAACATTCAACTAATTGACCTTGCAACAAAAGTGGAAAGTGGAGCAGGATTCGGTGATGTAATTTCAAATCTGGCTATAATTCTAATTTGGACTGTGGTCGTATATATATTAACTGTGGTTGTATATAAAAAACGAATGGTGGATTAGTTTTAAGTCTGATAAAGCATCAGCGAAATGTAGGGGCTTTATTGCTCCTGAATAATAAATATTTGTTTAAATATACAGAGAATGCCTTTTATAGGGCATTCTCTTTTTGAAAGATAAGTATAAATGCTAAGGAAGCGTATCTTGACTAAGTAAGGGTATAATAAAAATAAGTATCTAGTATTGTTTTATCAATTAAGGAAAGGAAGATTCGATGACAGAAGCTAATATAAATGTAGGATGGAACTTGGAAAATACTTATACCAATCTGCCGGAATTAATGTATACAGTTATTAACGTAAATCCTGTTAGCAACCCCAAAATTGTTGTCTTAAATGGAGAATTAGCAACTACGTTAGGACTAGATCCTAAAGCTTTAGAAAGTAGACAAGGTATTGAAGAACTGGCTGGCAATCGCACAATAGAAGGTGGGATACCTTTAGCACAGGCCTATGCTGGGCATCAATTTGGACATTTTACTATGTTAGGGGACGGTAGAGCTCTGCTGCTCGGTGAACATATTAAGCCTTCGGGAGAACTAGTTGATATCCAGTTGAAGGGTTCAGGTAGAACACCATATTCTCGTGGAGGAGATGGAAGAGCAGGACTTGGACCAATGCTTCGTGAATATATTATTAGTGAATCTATGCATGCACTTGGTATTCCAACGACTCGTAGCCTTTCTGTAGTCACTACAGGTGAGGATATTATGCGGGAAACTGTTGGACCAGGAGCTGTAATGACGCGAATAGCTTCTAGTCATTTACGTGTAGGTACTTTTCAATTTGCTGCAAAATGGGGAAGTATAAACGATTTAAAAGACTTGGCAGATTATGCAATAGAGAGACATTATCCGATACTATTGGATAAAGAAAATCGTTATCTATTATTACTCCAGGAAGTGATTGAGCATCAGGCAGCTTTAATTGCGAAATGGCAACTTGTTGGCTTTATTCATGGAGTGATGAACACGGATAATATGACAATAAGTGGTGAAACAATCGATTATGGTCCTTGTGCTTTCATGGATACTTTTGATTCGAAAACAGTATTTAGCTCAATCGATACTCATGGTCGGTATGCTTATGAAAATCAACCGAATATTGCCGCTTGGAATTTAGCAAGGCTGGCAGAAAGTTTATTACCACTTATTCATGAAGATGAGGAAGAAGCAGTCAAACTTGCAACAGAAAAAATAGGGGCATTTCCGGAAAAATATGAGACTTACTGGTTGACGGGAATGGGGAATAAGCTAGGTATTTTTAATATAGAAGAAGAGGACCTTTCGTTAATTGATAACTTGCTTCAACTTATGGAGAAATACAGAGCAGACTATACTAATACATTCCGATTGATGACTCTTGATAAGTTAGAGGAAACTGTTTTGTTTGGTAAAAAAGATTTTGACCAATGGTATGAGAAGTGGCTAGCTAGAGTTGAAAAACAAGATGTGTCTAAAGAATTTATCCAGCAGCTGATGCAGAAAAGTAATCCAGCAGTCATTCCAAGAAATCATCGGGTAGAAGATGCAATTGAAGCAGCAGTGAATAATCAAGATTATAGTGTGCTAAAGAGCCTTCTTAAAGTAATTTCTAAACCATACGATTATAGTTCTGATCATATGGATTATACTTCACTACCCCCTGATACCTCAAGACCGTATAAAACGTTTTGCGGTACTTAAAAAAAGTTAAAACAAGCCTGTAAACATTCTAAGTTTACAGGCTTTTACTAATAATTAGGATAAAAAATCAGGTTTCAAATAATTGGGGTTTGGATATTTGTAGAATCCTTCTCCAGCTTCTCTGCCAGTTTTGCCTTTATCGATATAATCTGTTTTTAAGATATTGGCCAATTTAATGAAATGATCGTTGCCAGATTGTCCTTTTGCATTGGCAATATTGTATGCGGTATTAATTCCAACGATATCCAGAATAGCAAATGGACCTTTTGGAGAGCCCGTTGCAATCATCCAAGTTTTATCGATAGTTTCAGGATCAGCAACGTCATTTATTAATAATTGTTGTGCAGCTTCTAAAAAAGGAACTAGAAGGGAATTCAATATATATCCTGGCTGTTCTTTTTGTAATGGTAAAGCTACCATCCCGATAGCTTTGGCAAATTTAATCACATCATTAAAAACTTGGTTCTCTGTCCCAGGATGTTTCATAATTTCGGCTGTATTGTTCATCCAAATTTCATTGGCAAAGTGTAATGCTAGAAATTTTCCTGGTCGACCTGTTTCTTCGGCAAATTGGCTAGGTAGTAATGTAGAAGAGTTAGTTGCAAAAATTGTCTTTTGTGGTGCAACTTTGCTTAAGTCCTTATAGAAATTATTTTTTATTGGTACAACTTCAGGGATTGCTTCGATTACGAGATCCGCTTCAATTACAGCTTTTTCTAAATCAGTGTAGAAAGAAATACGATTATATGCTTCGTTAACTTCTCCGTCAGTAGCTCCTAAATCTTCTTTATAACGTAATTTTAAATTCATCATTCTATTTTTTGCATTGTCAAGAGCCTCATCATTAATATCATATACTGCAACTTGAAAACCTTTAAATGCCGTTTGAAAAGCTATTTGACTTCCCAAAACTCCACTACCGGCAACTGTAATTTGTTCGTAATTCATTTACAATCTCCTCTCCAATATAAAAAGTATAATCGTTTTACTATACCCTTTAAGCGAATGTTCAAGCAGAGTATAGCAAAATGAATATAACAAACACTATATAATTCAGAAAGGGATAATTATAGGAACTCTAACTTGTAACATAGCTTTTTTATCTTTAAAATTAAAGAGTAATCTAGTTAGGTTCAATTTTTAGAAAAAGGAGTTTTAAAAGCGTATGCAGACGAACAAAGTAGCGGATACAACCCGACGAATAATTTTGATCGTAATAGGAGCAGCTATTGCGGGTTATGCACTTGAAGCTGTATTAATACCAAACTCAGTTATTGACGGTGGGGTAACAGGCGTTAGTATCATGGGAACATATTTATTTAATATTCCTCTTGGCGTATTACTATTTGTATTAAACATTCCATTTGTATATTTAGGATATAAACAAGTCGGTAAAACCTTTGCAATAATGAGTATTGTTGGAATAGCATCACTATCTATTTCTACAGTTTTACTGCATCATATCGAGCCAATTTTAAGTGCAAAGGATCCTTTATTAGTAGTAATATCTGGGGGAGTAATGCTAGGTGTTGGTATTGGGGTTGTCCTTCGAAACGGTGGAGCTCTTGATGGAGCAGAAGTTTTAGCAGTCCTTGTATCTCGAAAAGTACCGTTTTCAGTAGGAGATATCATTTTACTTATCAATGCGTTTATTTTTGTAGGTGCAGGTTTTATATATGGTTTAGAAAGTGCACTTTATTCAGCTACTACTTATTACATAGCTAAAATCGTAATTGATGTAATTCAAGTTGGTCTTGAAAAGTCTAAATCTGTGCGTATTGTTAGTAAACAATCTGAGAAGATTGGCTCTGCAATTCAAGATCGTTTAGGTCGTGGTGTTACATATTCAAGTGGACGTGGCGGTTTTTCAAATGAAACAATGGATATTGTTACATGTGTAATTACTCGTATGGAAGAAAACAAATTAATGACGATTATTAAAGAATTGGACACAAGTGCTTTTGTTGTGATCACAGATGTGGCAGAAGTAAGAGGCGGTAGCTTCAAAAAACGTGATATTCACTAATACAATAAACCCGTTAAATGAGTAACTATCGTCATTTAACGGGTATTTATTATAAAAAAATTATTTTCGTTTTTTCTTCCCAAGTTCTTTTGTAGCAGCTTTATTTTTATCTACAATCTGTTCAAATTCAACTTGTACATGGATGCCATTTTCTTCGGTTTCTTGGACACTAATCACTTTACCTTTTCGGCCTTTAATTTTTAGATTGTCTTCGACCGCAGGGATATCTCTCAATACTTGAGTTAAAACAATTATATTTTTCTCCATAAAATGAACAGCATACATTTCCATTTCCCCTTATTTTATATTTTAGAATCTATGTATTTTATGATTATTTGAAAGATATAGAACTTCTATAAGTTGTAAACATATTTGTATATCTATTTAAAAAGAAGAGGTGTTCAAAACAATAAACTCAAGACAGACTAGTTCAGGCTGAAATAGGCAATCATTGCAATTGTAAAGGTTAACGTGGACGTACTTTTAGATTTCTGATTTAATTTTTGTTAGGAGTTTGTAATCGGAATAACTTGCAAAAAATTTAAGGACTTGTTATTCTTAGACCAATTAAATAATTTATCCTTCGGGGTCGGGTGAAAGTCCCAATCGACAGTAAGAGAGCAATCTTGAAGCCTGTGAGCCGTAAAACGCATGATTTGGTGTGAATCCAAAGCCGACAGTTATAGTCTGGATGGGAGAAGGAATAAGTGCCTATTGTATAGGTTTTTTAGTTATACTAAAAAACGATATAAAAGGGCTTATTAAAGTACGACTTCTCTCGCATCCAATGAATTCTGGATGTGTTTTTTTATGTCTAGTTACAACGAATAGCTCCTCATGTCGTTTCAGTCTGGGCAATAAAGGCAAAGGTAGCCTTTATTGCAATTATTATGCGGTTGTCTAGGCTGACATAGGAGCTAGCGCTTTTCAAAATTAAATAATTATCCTTCGGGGTCGGGTGAAAGTCCCAATCGACAGTAAGAGAGCAATCTTGAAGCCTGTGAGCCGTAAAAAGCATGATTTGGTGTGAATCCAAAGCCGACAGTTATAGTCTGGATGGGAGAAGGAGTAGTTCGATGCTTTTTGAGAAATATTGACAAAAGGCTTGTTTGAATCTACCTAATTTTCCTCTGTCACCTTTGTGGGCGGAGTTTTTTGTTTTTAAGAAGCTTCTGATTTCTCCTCAAAACATATTAGTAAAGGAGGATACAATGTTTACAGGAATTGTAGAAGAGCAAGGTATTGTAAAAAACATTCAAAAAAGTGCTAGCAGTATGCAACTTTCTATCCAAGCTGACAGAATTTTAGAAGATATAAAATTGGGCGATAGCATTTCAGTAAATGGTGTTTGTTTAACTGTAATCACATTTTCTCAAACTGAATTTACAGTAGATGTAATGCCAGAAACATTTCATGCGACTACAACCAATTTATTAAAAAATGGTTCAGCTGTTAACCTAGAACGAGCAATGGGCGCAAATGGCCGTTTTGGTGGACATTTCGTTTCCGGACATGTCGACGGAGTAGGTACGATATTGAAGAAACGACCTACTGCAAATGCAGTTTATATTGATATTACTGTACCAGAAGATGTAAGTCACTTTTGTATTCCCAAAGGATCTATTACCGTAGATGGTACAAGTTTAACTATTTTTGAAATAACTAAGTCGACAATAACTATTTCACTAATTCCCCATACAAACAAAGAGACAGTGTTAGGGATGAAGAAAGAGCGTGAACTAGTCAATATTGAATGTGACATGCTAGGAAAGTATATGTATCAATATGTTAAAAATAAAAAGGAATCAACTATTACACAAGATTTTCTAAAGCAGAACGGTTTTTAAGGAGATAATAACATGCTAAATACGATAGAAGAAGCAATAACGGATTTAAAACAAGGTAAGATCATTATTTTAATAGATGATGAAAACCGCGAGAACGAAGGGGATTTTCTTTGCTTAGCAGAATTTGCTACACCAGAAAATATTAATTTCATGGCCAAATATGGTCGGGGGTTGATTTGTATGCCTATTCATGAAGAAATTGCCCAGGAATTGCAATTGCATCCGATGGTTTCTGACAATACAGATTTTCATCAAACTGCATTCACTGTGTCGATTGATCATGAGACGACATCAACAGGGATTAGTGCTTTCGATCGATCTAAAACAATGTTGCAAGTGATTAATCCACAAGCTAGAGCACTACAATTTAAGCGACCTGGACATGTCTTTCCTCTTATTGCAAAACCAGGTGGTGTATTAGAAAGACGAGGACATACAGAAGCTGCCGTGGATTTTGGAATACTCTGTGCATCGTCAAAAGCTGGTGTAATTTGTGAAATTATGAACGAAGATGGGACAATGGCACGCTTACCAGATTTACTGGAATTTGCCCAACAATTTCAAGTGAAGATTGTAACAATTGAAGAATTATCAAATTACTTAACAAATAATAAAGTTAGCTAAGGAGAGAATAAGATGGTAAAAACAATAGAAGCAAATTTAATCGGAACAGATTTGAAAATAGGTATTGTCGTAGGGCGTTTTAATGATTTTATAAATGCAAAGCTTGTTGATGGCGCAATAGATGGATTGAAACGTCACGGGGTAAAGGAAGAAAATATAGAAGTCGCATGGGTTCCAGGTGTATTTGAAGTACCGTTTATTGCAAAAAAAATGGCTGAATCACATAATTATAATGCTGTTATTGGTCTTGGAACAGTAATTCGTGGAGCTACTACACACTATGACTATGTATGTAATGAGGCTGCAAAAGGAATCGCTCAAGTAGGTTTACAAACTGGAGTACCAGTTATTTTCGGTATTGTTACAACTGAATCCATTGAACAGGCTATTGAACGAGCGGGTACAAAAGTAGGGAATAAAGGATACGATGCTGCTATATCAGCAATTGAGATGGCAAATCTTTTGAAGATAATGTAAAAAGAGCAATAATAATATAGAAAGCCAATGACCAACTCAACAGGTCATTGGTTGGTTTACTTATGATTTTCCTTACAATATTTTTAAAATAGTAAGTAAAAAATGTTGAAAATAAATTCTAATTTTCTTGTATTTGAATATTAACAAGCTCATCAGTATCAGTAATATATTCAATCATTACAGATACTCCAAATTCCTTACCACTATCTTTTAACCATAACTTAAATTTTTCAATTGTAGAACTTTCTTTAGTTTCCTTTCCTTCATGTAGGTAGTCAATAATACTTGCATTCGGATATTTGGATTGTGCTTCTTTCATAGCTAGCTGTCCCCACTTAGCATAAGCTGGTATTTCCTGTTGTGTAGGTGCAATCGACTGTATATGTGCTGGAACTAATTGGGTAGAAGTAATAATTCCAAGTGCAATAACTATTTTCTGCATGATTAAACTCCTTTCCTTTTGTTTAGGATGAGTCTTTCGTTGAAAATAATTCTATGAAGAGCCATGTTTATTAAAACATTATCGAATACAACATAATTTAGGTTTTAAGGAAGTTGTATTTCTTCATCAGTACATATATTCTTTCATGTAGTCTGTTTATATATATAATGAGAGTAATAATTCTGAAAAATGATAAACTTGTAATATAATGAAAGATGAACAGGATACTGAAATCAAGGGGGCAACATAATGGAATTAGGATTAACAGGAAAAGTAGCAATAGTTACTGGTTCAAGTAAAGGTATAGGTTTACAAACAGCTTTGCAATTAGTGCAAGAGGGAGCAAGTGTAGTATTATGTGCAAGAGGAAAAGAAAAATTAAAAGAGGCAGCGGCATTTATTAAAACTGAAACAGGAGCAGACGTATTAATTGTTCCTGCTGACATTACAAAAGAGGAAGCTTGTAAAGAAGTCATTCAAAAAACAATTAGTCATTATGGTCGAATTGATATTTTAGTTAATAATGCGGGTACTTCATCTGCCAATCCTTTCGATTCAGTGGATACAGATTTATGGCAAACAGATTTAGACTTAAAATTATTTGGAGCAATACATACCTCAAAAGCTGCAATTCCCTATATGAGAGAAGTAGGCGGAGGAGCTATTGTAAACGTAACAGCAGTTTTAGGGAAAACACCACCTGCAAGTTCTTTACCAACGACAGTTAGTCGAGCAGCTGGTATGGCTTTGACTAAAGCTATGAGTAAAGACTTAGGCAAAGACAATATTCGGGTAAATACAGTTTGCATTGGACTTATCAGAAGTAATCAAATCGAATTAAAATGGAAAAAGGATG
Source organism: Psychrobacillus sp. FSL K6-2365 (assembly GCF_038003165.1). Classification (NCBI taxonomy): domain Bacteria; kingdom Bacillati; phylum Bacillota; class Bacilli; order Caryophanales; family Bacillaceae; genus Psychrobacillus; species Psychrobacillus sp. FSL K6-2365. Next base: position 1,555,629 of record NZ_JBBOOO010000001.1, read on the forward strand.
CTCCAGAACTTACTTGGGAAGAATATTCTAGAAATGTAGTAGGTCCTACGATTCCACTTCAACGAATTGGTGAAACAACTGAAGCAGCAAATGTCATTACTTTTCTAGTATCCGATGCTGCTTCCTATGTAACTGGAACAGCCGTAAATATCGACGGTGGATCTGGTGGAACACTTTAAGGGAAATAGAATATCAATTGAGTCAATTTCATAAAAAATATTATTTAGTTAAACCCGAACAATGCTGATTTCCGTTCTAGGCGGACGCTTTCCGCGGGCACGGCTTCAATCTCCTCGTCACTACGTTCCTGCGGGGCTTTCAGCTCGTGCTGTTCCCGCTGGAGTCGCCGGCTGCCACTCCAATCGACGGGATCAACTTTCCCTAAAAACGAATAATTTATTGCAATATTATGTAAACATTCGTACTTTTAAATAATACAAGTAATTATGAAATTGACTCAATTAAAATGTAAATTTAATAATATTATAGAATTGAAAACAAAACTAGAAATCCTAATTGTAAAAGGGTTTCTAGTTATTTAAATCAGTCAATATTTATATTAGATCATAAGCAGAGTTTCCTCGACCACAATCCTCATTTGTAGCTTTTTCAGTAATTTTTAGTTTAATAGTTGCTTGAAGTCCTCCAAGTCAACTTCACATTTGCGTACAAGTTCTTCCATTGTATCTGCTTTGATAAGAAAATCACTTCTTTTTGATTTCTTAGAAGTCATAACATATCCCCACAATTACTTATTTCTATTTCGACTTTCTAATAGCCATGAATTAAACCTTCTTCCTCGCTATCCTGTAATATTACTTTTTTACCACATGGTTATTTGTAATTCACAAACCATCTCCTGAAAGCGCAGCGGAATGATCCCCGCCTATACAGTCACAACTCTACTCTAAAAGTAATATTATAGAGCTAAGTGCAGCCTATACATTAGGAGTGAAAGTATGCCAGCTATAACAGGCAAGCAGTACATTAATCGGATAGATCAGCTTAAAGCGGAAGTTTGGATAGACGGAAAACCTGTATCAGGGAACATTTCTGAGCATCCTGCATTTAAAGGAATTATAAAAAGTCAGGCTAGATTGTACGATCTTCAGCATGACAAAGACTTAAAAAATGTTCTAACTTATTTATCTCCAACTACAAAAAAATGGGTAGGAATGTCATATTTGCAGCCCAAGACAAAAGAGGATTTAGTGGCAAGACGAGAAATGGTACAGCAATGGGCTAAATCGAATAATGGACTCATGGGAAGAAGTCCGGATTATATGAACACAGTATTAATGGCATTAGCCTCATCAGTTCATTTATTGCGGGACCAAAAGAATTGTTTTCCAGATAATCTACAATCATTTTACGAATATGCAAGAGAAAATGACATCTCTATGACTCATACGTTTATAGAACCACAAGTAAATCGCACACAACTTTATGTGGAACGTTCAGATGAACCTATAGCCGCAAAAATAGTAGGCAAGAACAAAGATGGAATCATTATAAAAGGTGCACGACTACTTGCGACACAAGGTGGAATAACGGATGAACTATTAGTTATTGCAGCAGGGGGGAAAGCAGAAGAAGGTAATAGCTTTGCATTTTCCATACCTTGTAATACAAAAGGTTTAAGGTTCATCGGTAGGGAATCATTTGTTGGAGGAGACTCCAATTTTAACTATCCATTAAGTTCGAAGTACGAAGAAATTGATAGTATTGTAGTATTTGACGATGTTTTAGTTCCCTGGGAGCGTGTATTTTATTATGACAATTTATTTATATCAACTAATTTTATGAAGTCGAGCTCGTTCTTGCCCTTTACGCTTCATCAAGTAGCATCTAGGCAGATTGTGAAAACTGAATTCATATTGGGAATTGTCCAATCTATTATTGAAACAATTAATATTGAAGAATATCAACATGTGCAAGAGAAAGCAACTGAAATAATTATTGCCTTGGAAACGATGAAAGCGTTGGTGTTAAAATCAGAAGCAGAGGCCAAAGTAGACAAAGGCGGATGGATGCAACCAGACAGCACCACATTACAAATTGCTATGAATGTATTTCCACGCATATATCCGCGTTTTAGCGAAATAATTCAGCTCTTAGGTGCCAGTGGATTAATGTCCATCCCAACCGAAAGTGCATTTCAATCGCCTATTAGAAATGATTTAAATCACTACTTACAATCTTGGGAAGACATTGGAAAGGATCGTGTCAAACTTTTCCGATTAGCATGGGATTTAACTATGAGTGCATTTGGTACACGACAAACACTATATGAACGTTTTTTCTTTGGTGATCCTGTTCGTTTGGCAAGTCAGTTATACTTTTCCTATGATACGGAAGAATATGTACAACGAGTGAAAGATATTTTGGAACAATAAATAATTGACACTATCTTCTAATTTTGCTATATTACTATTCAATAAAAGCATATAAATTCGTTGAAGAGAAAGAGTAATGTATCGATTTGTTCCCCAGAGAGCTGACAACTTGGTGAAAGTCAGTGTGCAGGTTATACATGAATATCCTCTCTGAGAAGAAGAGCTGAAGATTTTAGTAAGCTTATCCGGGTGTCTACCGTTAAAAAGAACACGTATGATTTGTACGTTGCTAAGTGCTATTGGATCGGCTCAATAGAATTAGGGTGGTATCGCGGTTAACCCCGTCCCTTTACTTGGGACGGGTTTTTTTGTATGCCTTTTATACAATATATAGGAGGAATAGTGATGAGTGCGCAAGATGTAAAAGAAAGTAAAGTACAAAGGGAACAAAGAATTCGAGAGTATTGGCAAAGCAATAGAACTTTTGAAAAGTCTGTACAAAACCGGGAAGAGAACACTCCATTTGTTTTTTATGAGGGACCACCAACAGCAAATGGCCTACCGCATGTCGGCCACGCATTAGGAAGAACGATTAAAGACGTTGTAGCTCGCTATAAAACTATGCAAGGGTTTAGAGTCGAGCGAAAAGCAGGATGGGACACACATGGTTTACCAGTTGAACTTGGAGTAGAGAAGCAGCTAGGAATATCAGGGAAGCAAGATATTGAAAATTACGGTGTTGAGGATTTTGTTAAGAAGTGCAAGGAAAGTGTATTCACATACGAAAAAATTTGGCGTTCTTTTACCGAAGAACTTGGTTATTGGGTAGACATGGATAACCCATATTTAACATTAAGTAACGAGTATATGGAAAGTGTTTGGAATATTTTAAGTAAGGTTCATCACGATAAACTGCTTTATAAAGGACATCGAGTATCACCTTATTGTCCTAGCTGACAAACATCTTTGAGTTCACATGAAGTGGCACAGGGTTATAAAGATGTAAAGGATCTCTCTGCTACGGTTAAGTTTAAACTCGTAAATGCTGATGAGTACTTTCTTGGTTGGACTACAACACCTTGGACCCTACCAGCAAACGTAGCGCTTGCTATGAATCCTAATCTAGTCTATGTGCGGGCTAAGGTAGAAAGTGAAATATATATACTTGCAAAATCATTAGTTCCTGCTGTGTTAGGAGAAAAAGCTATTGTCCTAAGTGAACATTCAGGAGTCGAATTTGAAGGTGTTCCTTATCTTCCGCCATTCCATTATATAGATATAACAAAAGGGCATATTGTTGTGTTAGCGGATTATGTAACAGAAACGAGTGGTACAGGAATAGTGCATATTGCCCCTGCATATGGTGAGGATGATTATCTAACAGTACAACAAAACGGACTTACTTTCGTAAATGTCGTGGATCAACGAGGGTGTTATACAGAAGTGGTCACAGATTTAGCTGGCCAATTTGTGAAGGACAGTGACGTTGAGATCATTAAGTTATTAGCGAATAACGGCTTATTATTTCATAAGGAGAAATACGAACATAGCTATCCTCATTGTTGGCGTTGTGATTCACCTCTACTTTATTATGCAACGGACAGTTGGTTCATTAAGATGTCAGCATTAAAGGAACAGCTAGTTGAAAATAATGAGTCGGTAAATTGGTATCCTGACCATATTAAAAAAGGGCGTTTTGGGAATTTCTTAGAAAATGTGGTGGATTGGAATATCAGCCGAAATCGTTACTGGGGAACCCCTTTAAACATTTGGATTTGTTCAACCTGTGAATATGAAGTAGCTCCGACTAGTATTACATCTTTAGCAAAACTCGCATCTAAGCCATTGCCTGAAAACTTAGAGTTGCATAAGCCATATATAGATGCAATTCTCTGTACTTGTCCAAAATGTAGTGGGGAAATGTTGCGTACGCCTGAAGTAATCGATGTATGGTTTGATAGCGGATCAATGCCTTTTGCACAGCACCATTATCCATTTGGTGATAATAAACAATTTAACGATCAGTTCCCTGCAGATGTAGTAATAGAAGGAATTGATCAAACTCGAGGATTCTTCTATAGTTTGCTTGCTGTATCAACCCTCTTTACAGGAAAAGCACCTTACAAAAATGTGTTATCACTCGGACATGTATTAGATGAACAAGGTCAAAAAATGTCTAAAAGTAAAGGGAATGCACTAGATCCACTTGATTTAATGCATCAGTATGGTGCCGATGCATTACGCTGGTCATTATTAGTCGATAGTTCTCCATGGAATCCAAAACGTTTTTCGTCAAAGATTGTACAAGAAGCTAGTTCTAAGCTACTCGATACACTTGATAATATTTTTAAATTTTATTCACTATATGCAAATATTGATCAGTTTACCTTCGATAGAACGAAACCTGGTGAACAAACAAAAATGGATCGATGGGTTCTTTCAAGGCTGAATAGTACAGTTCAAAAGGTAACAGAGTTTATGGAAGATTATCAAATTACTCAAGCTACTCGTGAAATTGCTGAATTAGTAGAGGAAGTAAGTAATTGGTATGTTCGTAGATCGAGACAGCGTTTTTGGGCGACAGGTTTTTCTGACGATAAACTTGCAGCATTTAATACTCTATACCAAGTATTAAGTACTGTTAGTAAATTAGTTGCACCGTTTAGTCCATACATCGCAGAGGACATACATTTAAAATTACAAAATGCCAGCGTTCATCTTCAGGACTATCCAAAACATCAAAGTAATTTCATCGATAGAAAATTAGAGGATGATATGAATACTGTATTGAAGATTGTGGAGTTAGGTCGAAGCATCCGAAATTCATATAACTTGAAAGTAAAACAACCACTAGCCGAAATGGTCATTTATACAGTAGTATCCAACGAAAACTTAAAGAAATATGAATCTATTATTCAAGACGAACTAAACATAAAAAAAATAAATTTTGTAACGGATTTGGAAGAGCTAGAAGAAGTTTCGTTTAAGTTAAACTTCAAAACAGCTGGTGCTGTATTTGGTAAAAATGTGAATGATGTGAAACAGTATGTGGAGAATTTGACGGTTTCCGAAAAAGAATTACTAAAATCAGAAGGAAATATAACAATAGTTTTGGCAAATGAATCCTATGTATTGTTAAAAGAGCATGTAAATACAGAATCCCATATGAAAGAAGGTTATGCATTTTTAGAGGATGGAATCTATAAGGTACTTATAAATACGAAGCTAACTACTGAGTTAATAGAAGAAGGGCAAATTCGTGATTTTATACGTATCATTCAGGACACACGTAAAAAGCATAATTATCCAATTGAAAAATATATAAATCTTTCAATAAGTTGCAACGAGGATTCTAAATCATTAATTGAGCGTTATGACTCCTTAATAAAAACAAATGTATTGGTTCATCATATACAATTTGTTTCAGATCTTGAATCTGACTCATCAATAACTATTATATTAGATAATCAAAAAGTAAGCTTTAGCATACAGTTAAACTAATTGCACTAAGAGGCTGGGACAGAACCCCAATACAGCATTTTTCTCAGTGAGAAAAATGCTGTATTTTTTACTGTGCACAAAATTGATTTCCATTCCAGGGACGCTGGAATAAATCTTTTAAGGAATATCGATTCTTTAACTGTAATTGTTCTTTTTGTATTAAGTTAAACCTTTATTAGTTAACTCATAGTACTTCTCCCCATCCTCTTCCCAATAGGAAGCTCATTTTACAATAACAGCAAAATCAATAATAGAGCAAATACAATCTGGAACAGTCCGATTCCACCGGCATAAGCAGATAACTTCCAACCGTTTAGGGTAAGGTCTTTAATTTTAACACTCAATCCAATTCCAGCTAAAGCAATTATTTCCAAATAGTTTCCGAATCCTTTAATGGAATGAGTAGCTATTTCAGGGATATGTAGAATACTATTTATACAACATAATATGAAAAACCCTCCGACATACCATGGAACGATTGTATTCCATTGAAATGGGACCTTTGTTTTTGGCTGCTCTACCTTTTTTAGTTTGATTTGTTTCAAAACGAAAACAACACCTACTAGAAATATAATTCGACTGATTTTAAAGACGGCTGCCTGATCCTTAACTGTTTCACCGACTATACTTCCGCTAGCCACTACTTGTCCAACAGATTGCAATGTTCCACCTATTAAAGCAGATGAACGCAATACATTGTCATGAAAAATTACACTTATAATCAATGGTAACATGACCATCAAAACCGTCCCCAGCAGATTAACAATTGTAATAGAAACGGCAACGTCAGATTCCCTCGCCTGAATGGTTGGTGCAGTTGCCACAATTGCAGATGAGCCACAGACTGCATTTCCACTAGCCATCAGTAAACCAAAGTCCTCGCCGAATCGTAGTTTTTTTCCTAACCAAACAACAAACATAATCGTCGCTGTCATTTGAATGAGAATAAAAGTTAGTCCTGATATTCCGATTTCCAATAATGAATTGAAAGTCAAAGTAGCTCCTAACAGCACAATAGAAATATATAATAAATTACTTCCTGAAAACTTTACTCCCGACTTTAAAATAGAATATGAACCTATTTTTAGATTGCCAAATAATATACCAATCAAAATCGCAAATAAGCCACTTCCTAAATTAGGGAATATTCTACCGAGAGCTATACCAAACATTGCAATTGCAATACAAGCTAATAGTCCCGGTAAAAGATTTATAATTTTCCTTGTCATTTTTCTACCTCATTAAATAGTTTACTGTTCTCGCTAAAAATCATTTTAACATAATTTACACATGCTTTGTTTTTGGGTACCAATAGAAACAAATAGACATATAGGTATGGGAACTATTTAAGTGAAATGTTTTAATCAAGCAGTTTGTGGGAAAGTGAAGCTTAAAGTCCAAGTATATATATTAGTAAATTGTTGGATAATAAAGATTAACTTAAAGGACTTTTAATCAGGGGTGGAACTATATGGGCTATGTATTTGTTATTGTGTATTTAACGATTATTTTAATTGTAATAGAAATTAATACCATCCTGTTTACTTTTACAGGACTTAAAAAAAATATTGCCAGATTTCAGGTTATCTCCATGCTTACAGGAACTGGATTTACGACAGGGGAATCAGAACTAATTATTGATCACCCCATACGTAGAAGGCTTGGTGCTTTTTTAATCCTCTTTGGTGCATTTTCTTTAGCGGTTATTATTTCTGCAATTAGCAGCATATTGTCAGATGAATTTTTCACTATGAAAATAGGTTATGTCGCTGGAACATTGGTTTTGTTCTTATTTGTTTTAAAAGTTGGTAAAGTCAAAAATAAACTAACCGTCTTATTTGAGCATGAACTTGAAAGAAACTTTGATCTTCAAGATATGACTATAAAAGATGTCTTTTTAACAGAAGAGAATGATTACTTAGTGGAAGTTCCTCTCCACAGTTCTTCCACTATGATTGGTGGAAAACTAATAGAGAAATTAAATTCAGAGGAAGACATAAATGTTTTGTCAATAAAGCGGGGAGAAATTGTTATCCGAAAGGAAAGACTAAATACCGAGCTTCAAGCCGGAGATTTCATTTTAATGTTCGGTGATAAAGAAGTGATTAGAAGAATTTTTAAAGCAGAACTGAAGGAACATGAAGAGGAGATAAAGAACGAAATTGATCGTCGGAATTAAAATTAATACCAAAATTATCTAAATTAGAATAGATACATTAAATAAAGTTAGATTAGAAATATTGACCTGCATCGCCAGGGTAGATCTCCATTATCTTCCTAGGCTTTAATTATAAAAATAGAGGTTTAGAATAATTATTCCCATGCGAAATTTTTGCGCTTTCTTACTGATTTATTACAACAATCATACCGTTATTAGGTATAACCATTACTGAAACTTCTTTATTTGAATTTGAACTATATCCTTTAAAAAAGTAAGCCCTATTTGGGTTGAAAGGATTCCAGATATTGTCGTTTTCAATCGGAATCGTGTCTGTTTTTAAAATGTTCATTTCATACTTGTTAATTACCTTCTCTTTTGCTTGATTATGAGTTAACTCTGGTAAAGAAAATAAAACAGTGATTAAAAAAATACAAATTAAAATAAAATACGGTAAACGCTTTTTGTCTACAATAAAAAATTTATAAAAGGTAACTTGAAGTACCAACAAAGGAATCAGCAAATCTAAAGACATGACATTACTATAAACTTGTTGATTTACTATAGCTAGGATTATAAATAGAATCAACGATATGATAAAACCAGGCAAGTAATTCTTCAAAAAATCTCCCCTATTTCTATATTAATCACATATACCCAGTTCTATTACCCTAGGCTTCAATAACTTTGAAAGATACAACAACGTAGTTTTAGTTGCATCAAATGTGAATAATTGATCATTTTATATATTTGAATAAATTTCATATAGAATATTATATAGTCAAATCCGAACAATGCTGATTTCCGCTCTTGGCGGACGCTTTCCGCGAGCACGGCTTCAATCTCCTCGTCACTACGTTACTCCGGGGCTTTCAGCTCGCGCTGTTCCCGTTGGAGTCACCGCCTGCCACTCCAATCAACGGAATCGGTTTTAATATATTGCAATATGAAGTAAATATTCGGATTTTTGAATAAGACAAGTAATTATGTAATTGACTCATTTATAAGTAAAATTATCACTGTACTTTTGGCCAACTTTTTTATGTTTATAGAACTCAATTAAAAAACGAATACAAGCATTCCTTTTCAGTGCCAAGCACTGCAATTTTGTCGACATTTATTTAATCTTGGTCTATTCCATTAGTATTTTAACATAAACTATTGAATTTTTTTTATTTCAAAATTTTATACAAAGTAAAATGAAACTATTCTTTTGCGCAATTCGTCTAACTGTTACTTCAAGAGGTGGGTTAATATGGAAAATAGGTGTGAGGATCGATTATTCTTGGGACTCATTCGAACGCAGGAGGGGAGCTACTTTGTTTATCTAAGTGAAAAATCATACGATCTCAGAGATATTGTGCAGGGTTTTTATCATAGCATTTTGAAAAGAAAGGAATTTGTATAGAGATAAGCAAACTCCATAATTTCTAATTAGCTGGGCTCAGTGGGAATTAAGGGTATCCATAGGTTGCAGGGAGAGGAATTTTCAAATACTCTCTATCTACCAAATGTATTTTTAAAAATAAAAGCTAGCAATTTTAAGGAAATATAATATAGGAGAGATTAGGACTTGGCTAAAGAAGAATCATTAGATATTATATTAATCTTAGGCGTTATTTTGTATTCATTACTTTTTTTAGGGCTTGCGGCTTTCATAGCTTTTTTTTATGCGACATTTAGCATATTAAGTCTGTCTGCAGTTCTTGTGCCACTCTTTTTGTTTTTAGTGTTTATACTAATTTTGTGGAAATATAGTTATCTTAAGCATGCACAAAAAGGTAGAACTTTGTTACTGGTTTTTGCTATTCTTAGTTTCATTCCGCCTTTATTTTTGATAGATATGTTAGGGAAGAATGAGGAAAAACTAAATTTTACAACGGAAAAGTGGTTGAATAATCCTGATGACAGAAGGTATATTGTCTATGATTTTTTACAAGAAAATAAAATAGTCGGACAAACAAAAAAAGATATCCAAAAGCAATTAGGAGTTCCAGAAAAAAACTCGTTTTACAGCGAACAGAATGCTATAGAATACCTGCTTGGTCTTGAGTTAGGATTCATACAAATGGATAGCTCTTACCTAATTATTTGGTTTGATGAAGAAGACAAAGTTATAGATTATGAGATAGTAACAGGTTAAAAAATAATTATATTTCCAGGTTTTCTTGTATTAAAATAATTATTGTAATGTGAGGTAAATATCAATACTTATAGCTATGTATATTGCTAGAGTCTAATGAAACGTTGAATAGAAAGAATATATTTTGAAAAGTTGAAGATCCCCCTAATTCACAGAGAATCTTAATTTTAATAAAGTTGTCCCACTGTTGCAAAAGTAGTGGGGCTTCTTTTATTTTAAAAAAAGTTACTTTCGTTTTTCTTGATATATTATTCTACTTATACAATCTAAGGTGTCTATTTTTAGTTTCGGTCATTTATAAAGCAGATACCTTGAACAAATATTTACCTAGAATTATTATCTATTAGAGACGTTTAAATAACGAAGGGAAGAAAAAATATGATTAGAAAACTTACGCCCATTCCTGTTTCAGTTTTGGATTTAGTGGCTGTCAAAGAAGGCCAGTCAAACAAAGAAGCTTTTAAAGATATGGTTAGCCTGGCACAACATGCGGAAAAGATCGGATACAATCGATATTGGCTAACAGAGCACCACAATTCGCAGACTGTTATTAGTTCTGCTACTTCTATTTTAATCGGTCATGTATTGGAAAAAACAGAAACTATTAAAGTAGGTTCAGGTGGTATTATGTTACCAAATCATGCACCACTTGTTGTTGCAGAGCAGTTTGGTACTCTTGAAACAATCTATCCGAATAGACTTGATTTAGGACTGGGTCGTGCTCCGGGAACTGATATGCAAACTGCTCATGCTCTACGCAGAACGACTCAGGAAACTTCTTTTTCTTTCCCACAGGATGTTGTGGAATTGCAAAATTACTTTAAATCTTTAGATCAGCAAGGTGGAGTTCGTGCTTTTCCTGGTGTAGGTGTCAAAGTACCAATTTACATTCTTGGTTCGAGTACTTCAAGCGCAGAGTTAGCCGCTCGTTTGGGACTACCTTATGTATTTGCTGCGCATTTTGCCCCTCAACAATTTGAACTAGCGATACAAATTTATCGTAATAAGTTTGTTCCTTCTGTGTATTTGTCAGAACCATATGTGATGGTTTGTGTAAATGTGATAGCAGCAGATACAAATGAGGAAGCTAAAAAGCTTGCAACATCTAGTGATCGTTTTTATTTAAATGTAGTAAGCGGTAAAAAGGATTTGTTACAGCCCCCAATAGATACAATGGATGGTCATTGGAACCATTTAGAAGAAAATGCTGTCCGTGGAATGTCTGTTTATACATTTAAGGGAGATTTAAATGCAATCAGTACCCAATTAAAATCATTCCTAGGAGCATTCCACGTTGATGAATTGATGGCTGTTTCTTATATTTACGATCAAGAAGCAAGAAGACGTTCATATGAAATATTGAAGGAAGCTGTTGATCAACTTTAAGGAAAACATCTCCTACCAAATTGAATTCTTATGCTTTAATTAAAGAACTCTGGAACTGTGTTTCCAATAGATGGTGGTGAAAGGTCAGTTTTAAAAAAGACATTCCTTTTCGGAGTGTCTTTTTTTGTAGAAAAATCCAATGATTATGTAATTATTCTTATAAGAATCAACAACCCCAAAAAAATGAAACAGTTTCTATATAAAGATAGAAAATCTATTTGTTACATTGCTCGCTAAAATTAATATTTAACTCTATCGAGTTAACCACTAAATCCTTTGTTACTAGTGTAAGGCATGGATTATTATTATTATTATTATTATTATTATTATTATTATTTAGGTGTTCAGGAGCTGAACAAATTAAAAAGAATTAACACACATAAATTTAATGAAACTATAAATAATAATATATTGTTCAAATTTTCAGGGTCAATAGACATAATTTCTGAAAAACTTTAGGTTTATCTATTTAGATTAATTCTTTTAATCTCGATCGATAAGCCTGTTTTTTGTAATCGTAAAGGATAAATTTTTTTTTTGATGAATATACACTTAAGTAATAATCAAAAAATTCAAATAAGGAGGAAAATCATGAAGAAAAAATGGATTACCATGGTGATGACTTGGGTATTAGTTATGGGTATGTTCAGTTTTCAAAATGTTGCTCAAGCAGAAGAAATATTAAAGGAAACGTTAAACGATTCTATTACTAGGGTTATAGAAGAAAAATTAGCTGGAGCAGATGTGAGTATTACTGTAAGAGACCGCTTGTCCGGAGAAGCGATTTATGACTACAATGGTCTTACAACTGTAAAACCAGCGTCTAATATGAAACTTTTGACTACTGCAGCAGCTTTAGACATATTGGGAAAGGATTACCGTTTCAATACTAGCCTTTATACTTCTGGGAAGGTGTCGAATGGAGTTTTAAAAGGGGATGTCTATTTAAAAGGACAAGGTGATCCAACTTTATCCATAGAAGACTTACAACAGTTCGCAGAAGAGTTAAAAGCACAGGGTATCCATAAAATTGATGGTCGAATTGTTGGTGATGACAAATGGTTTGATAATGATCTATTAACACCGGGAATATGGATTGGGGACGAGTCTTATTATTACGCTGCACCTATTTCAGCTTTAACCACTTCTCCAAACACAGACTACGATTCCGGTACGATTATCGTAGAAGCAGTTGGGACTGTAGTTGGAGACTTACCGGCCATTAAGGTAACGCCACACAATGGTGATTTACAAATATTAAATGAAGCACAGACAGTGGAAGTGGGAAAAGCCAATACAATAACGATCGAAAGATTACATCAAACAAACAAGATTGTCATTAGTGGTAACCTTCCTGTCGATAAAACAAAAAGAGAATGGGTGACTGTTAAACATCCAACGACACATACATTGACAATGTTCCAGGCAGTTTTAGTAGATTCAGGAATTGAGTATTCAAAAGAAAAAGTATTTCAAGCTGCAACACCAAATAGTGCTCAACTCGTAGCAATGAAGCAATCGATGACACTGGAACAACTGTTAATCCCGTATATGAAACTAAGTAACAATGGTATTGCGGATATTTTAGTGAAAACGATGGGTAAAGTGAAAAATAATCACGGTAGCACAAAGGCTGGCTTACAAGCTATTAGAGATTATGGAAACTCAATTAACTTAAATATGACGGATTGGAAATTTGAAGATGGGTCAGGAATGTCTCACGAAAATAAGGTTTCCAGTTTATTGGTAAGTGAGTTGTTATATCAAGTGCAACGAGAAGATTGGTTTACTACCTATTTTACTAGCTTGCCAGTAGCTGCAAATACAGATCGAATGGTAGGAGGTACTTTAAGAAATCGACTGAAAGATCCATTAACAGCAGGAAAAGTCTATGCAAAAACCGGGTCATTAACCGGTGTTAGTACATTGAGTGGTTATCTAGAAACAGGTAGCGGCCAATCGTACATCTTTAGCGTGTTAGTACAAAATAAATCTGGAGCTTCCACTGCGATTGATGAAATTGTTAAAGAAATAGCAGAAGAATTATAAGGTTTAGGTTTAACCTTAGCACTTCTCCTATTCAGTATTTAGAATGATACCGCTAAACTTTTAGATATTAAATAAACACCTATACGTAAAAACGGGTTTGCCCTTTCAACGTGAAGGTGTTTTTTACTTGTTTGTAAGTGAAGAGTAATTTTGTGTTTCTTCTATAAAAATACTAATTAAAAGGCAAAAATCAATACATATGTCCAAAGTTGATTTGAAGTTTTGTCTTTCGGGTATTAGTAAAATTACTTATTAACAGCCTTAATAGAATTAGAATTGTGGTCATTCATAAGTGTTTGTCAATGAATTTTTGGGTATTGGGTCTGATTGCTTTTCCAAATAACAATTTCCTACATAGAATATAAGTACTTAAATTTCTCTATTTCATAATGGAAGCGTTTTCAAACGATTGTTTGTCTAGAATAATTGCAAATGGTTAACCATCATTGTATGGGTATTATTTAAGGGAGGTCTCGTATATGAAAATCAACAATGCAATTGAAGTTTTAGATCGGATGCGTCTATCGAATGGAGCTTATACCGCCAGCGTTTCAAAAGACTACCATTTTGTCTGGATACGTGATGTCGTATACACGGTATTGCCTTTTTTACAAAGCAATTCTGATCGGTATGAAAAAGCATATCATGCTTTATTTGAACTATTTAAAACATACGAATGGAAAATAGATATTCACCGAGAAAAAAAACCGGTTTATCTTTTTGAGTATATCCACTCGCGATATTCCACAGATTTAGAGGAATTGAGCCAAGAATGGGGTCATGCGCAGAATGATGCGATTGGAGCGTTCCTATGGGGAGTAGGAGTGGGATTAAGCCACGGACATAAAGTTATCCGTGATGAGAATGATCTTTCTATTGTTCAGAAACTAGTCGACTATCTAGAGTGTCTAGGGTACTGGCAAGCAAAGGATAATGGAATGTGGGAAGAAAATATGGAACTACATGCTTCAAGTGTAGGTGCATGTGTGGCAGGCTTGAGTGCGGTGAAAATGCTTGTGAATGTTAAGGATGAACTAATTCAAAAAGGTGAAGAGACGCTGCGTTTTCTATTACCTCGTGAAAGTGAAACAAAAGAAACAGATTTATCACTTCTTTCACTTATCTATCCGTATCGTGTAATTGAAAGGAAAACTGCACTTAAGATAGTCGAGATGGTTTCCGAACAACTTGAGCGGACAAATGGCTGTATTCGTTATCGTAACGATCAGTATTATAACGAAGGCAGCGAAGCAGAATGGTGCTTTGGACTACCTTGGCTTGGACTGTGTTATTTTGAACTGGGGTTGCATGACAAGGCTTATGAATATGTGGATAAAACGGAAAGAATCGTACCAGAAAATTGGGAAGTCCCTGAATTATATATTGGCGGTAAAAATGTCCCGAATGGCAACACTCCACTAGCATGGTCCGTAGCGCTTTCATATTTATTTTTAAACCGTATGGTTAATACACATTCTACACAATTGACAGGAAATGACTGAGCTCAAAATACAGGTATAAGATTACCTTTTAATAAGGAGGACAGCTGATAACTTTTCTACGATTAACGGACCTTAGTATTTTATTGTTATTAACTTTGCATGAACAAAATGTATTTTCCAAAAAACCTCCATTGTATGGAGGTTTTTTTATTATGTCTATATTTATCAAATATTAAGAATAGTTAAATATTGAAAGGTATTTAAAGATATATGGCGAATAATTTAGAGTAGAATTGGTATTTATATTGAGAAAATCATAGATTGAAAGGGGTGTTTAAATGGTAGAAGTCATGAAGTTGAATAACCAGCTATACCCAAGTGATTTTGATGTATACCTTTTTCATGAAGGAACACTGTATGAAAGTTATAAGATGCTCGGAGCTCATATACTTGATGAGAAAGGTATACAAGGTGTTCGTTTTGCAGTATGGGCACCAAATGCAAGACAGGTTTCCGTTGTAGGTAATTTTAATAATTGGAATGGTACCCAGCATAAACTAGAATGCTTGGATCAATCTGGAATCTGGGTTTTATTTATTCCTGAACTTGCTCATGGTGACATCTATAAGTATGAGGTTACAGGACCAGACGGACGGAAGGAGTTAAAAGCAGATCCGTATGCTTTTTATTCGGAGCTCCGACCAGAAACAGCTTCAATTGTCTACAATTTGAATACTTTTAAATGGCAAGATCAAAAATGGATGGCAAAGCGAGTAAAAAAGGATATTTATCACAAACCGATGATGATTTACGAAGTTCACTTGGCTTCATGGAAACAAAAAGAAGGTGGGGAGTTTTATAATTATCAAGAACTTGCAGATGAATTGATCAATTATGTAATTGATAATGGCTTTACACATATTGAGTTGATGCCTGTTATGGAGCATCCATACGATGGTTCATGGGGTTATCAAATAACTGGCTACTATTCAGCGACTAGCAGATATGGTACGCCTGAGCAACTAATGTATTTTATAGATCGATGCCATCAAAAGGACATTGGTGTAATACTTGACTGGGTACCTGCACATTTTTGTAAGGATATACATGGACTCGGAAAGTTCGATGGAACGGCACTTTTCGAATCGGCAGATCCATTGAGAGCAGAGAGACCAATTTGGGGAACATATAGCTTTGACTATAGTAAGCCAGAAGTCGTCAGCTTCCTCATTTCAAACGCAATATTTTGGATGGATGTCTATCATGTAGACGGTTTTCGTATAGATGCAGTTTCATCCATGATTTACCTAAATCATGATAATCCTCTCCCTGTAGAATTGAAAAATCAATATGGAAGTGGAGAGAATCTTGAAGCAATCGAATTTCTAAAAAAGTTAAATGAGACTATTTTTCAAAGATTCCCAGGTGCGCTGATGATGGCGGAAGAAGCAACCGAATGGCCGTTGGTAACAAGTCCAACTAGTGCAGGTGGACTTGGATTTAATTATAAATGGAATATGGGCTGGTCAAATGACGTGCTCAAATATATGATGCTTGATATTAATCAACGACCAGAGCATCATCATTTATTAACATTTTCGTTTTTATATGCATTTTCAGAAAACTTTGTCCTTCCATTTTCACATGATGAAATAGTTCACGGCAAAAGGTCATTACTAAATAAAATGCCCGGTGACTACTGGCAAAAATTTGCAAACCTTCGCCTCTTATTTGGCTATTTATTTGCGCATCCAGGGAAGAAACTTTTATTTATGGGTAGTGAATTTGCACAATTTGACGAATGGAAATACCAACAAGAATTGGATTGGATGCTATTAGATTTTGACGCTCATTCCATTTTTTTTCGGTACTATAAAGATTTAAATAAATTATATCAAGAAACATCTTCACTATGGCGATTAGATCATGAGCCAGTCGGCTTTCATTGGATCGAAGCGGATAATGCCGATCAAAGCGTGATTACCTTTATGAGAAAAGGAAAACGGAAGGGGGATTATTGCATTGTTGTTTGTAATTTTTCAGCCGTTGTTTACCATAAATATCAAATAGGAGTTCCGACTAAGGGTACATATTTCGAAGCATTTAATAGTGATGCTACTTCATATGGAGGGTCGGGACAGTTGAATTCAACCCCAATGAATGCCAGTCAAATTTCTCGCAATAACCAACCTTATAGCTTAGAAATAACTGTACCACCATTAGGGATAGCTATATTCATGAAAGAAACGAAAAAAAGAAAAAGGGGAGTCAGTACAAATGGCATCTAAAAAATGGATTGCAATGCTTTTAGCAGGTGGTCAAGGTTCGAGACTCGGGGAATTGACGAGTGACTTAGCTAAACCAGCAGTGCCATTTGGAGGGAAATACCGGATTATCGATTTTACCTTAAGCAACTGTACACATTCAGGTATTGATACTGTCGGCATACTAACTCAATATCGGCCGCACATTTTAAATTCATATATTGGTAACGGCCGTCCATGGGATTTTGATCGGAATAACGGTGGGGTTTCGATGCTACCACCTTATCAGGGAAAAGATGGTGGTGAATGGTATAAAGGTACAGCAAATGCCGTCTACCAAAACTTCCACTTTATCGATCATAATAATCCAGAATATGTACTTGTAATCTCAGGAGATCATATTTATAAGATGGATTACAATAATATGCTCGAAGATCATATTGAAAAGGATGCACATGCGACGATAGCTGTCTTAGAGGTACCTTGGGGAGAAGCAAATCGCTTTGGTATTATGAATACAAACGAAACGGATCAAATTATTGAATTTGATGAAAAACCAAAATATCCAAAAAGTAATTTAGCTTCGATGGGTGTGTATATATTTAATTGGAAACATCTTAAAAAATATTTAACAGAAGACGAACAGGATACTAGTTCTTCTAATGACTTTGGAAAAGACATAATTCCTAAAATGCTGAAGGATGAAGCAAAACTACAAGCGTATCGCTTTAAAGGCTACTGGAAAGATGTCGGAACGATTGAAAGCCTGTGGGAAGCACATATGGATTTATTGGAGGAACCTTCAAATTTCAAGTTAGGAGATCCAAACTGGCAAATATACGCAGGAAATGCCAACCACCCCCCACAATATATATCTGAAGATGCTGATGTAACACAATCTTTAGTCAATGAAGGTTGTTTAGTGTTTGGAAAGGTAGATCATTCAGTTCTTTCCTATAATGTCCAAGTTGGCAGTGGCTCTATTGTACAAAATTCTGTAATCATGCCAAATGTGAAAATCGGTAATAATGTTATTGTTGAAAAAGTTATTATCGGTAGCGGTACAGTTATTGAAGATGGTGCTGTAATCTCTGACTCTAAAAAAGGACTCATATTAATTGGTGAAAATCAACAGGTTTCCTCGGAAAGTGCTTTGCTGAAGGCTTTATAATAGGAGGTAGGTTCAATGAGGAATGTATTAGGTGTTATTAATCTTGTAAATGAAAGACCTATGTTAAAAGAATTGACTCATCATCGTTGCTTAGCCT
The DNA here is from genome assembly GCF_038003165.1 of Psychrobacillus sp. FSL K6-2365. Classification (NCBI taxonomy): domain Bacteria; kingdom Bacillati; phylum Bacillota; class Bacilli; order Caryophanales; family Bacillaceae; genus Psychrobacillus; species Psychrobacillus sp. FSL K6-2365. The sequence continues at coordinate 1,574,176 of NZ_JBBOOO010000001.1, forward strand.
CCTTACCATTTGGCGGACGTTACCGGATGATTGATTTCACTATGTCAAACTTTATGAACGTCTCTGTAAGTAAAGTTGCTATTTTCGCAAAAGATAAATATCGATCATTGATGGATCATCTAGGTTCCGGAAAGGAATGGGATCTCGATCACCGTTCACAAGGTCTGTTCATTCTACCTTCAATCCATCCTGACGAAAAAATTAAAGGAGATTTGCAGCAGTTCTATGATCATTTAGAATTTTTCCAGCGGGCAATTGCAGATACAGTAATTATTGCTCCTGGCCATCATATTTGTAAAATTGACTTTAATGATGTGATCAAACGACATGAAAGTAATGATGCTGATATTACAGTTCTGTATAAGGATTACGATGGGGAGTCAGTGAAAAGACCAATTTATCATCAATGTTCACTTGATAAAAACGGTGTAGTTCGTGATATAAATTTTTTTACGTCACCTAAGAAAGGAGATCATATATGTTTGGAAACATATGTGATTAAGAAACAACTATTAATAGATTTAATAAAGAATTGTATAGAATATGATGAATATGATTTTTTAAAGGATATTGTTAAAGCTAATTTAAACAACCTTAAAGTACAAGGATATCGATTTACAGGTTATATGCCATTTATTCATTCCCTAGAAACATACCATGCTAGTAATATGGAATTTCTAAATCCAGAAATTCTTCGAAGCTTTTTTTATGATTCGTGGGAAGTTTTCACGAAAATCAAACATGAAGCACCTGCCGAATTTGCAAATTCTTCCAAGGTTTCTAACTCATTAATCGCAAATGGATGTATTATTGAAGGAACTGTTGAGAATAGTATTATTTTCCGAGGGGTTAAAGTTAAAAAGGGAGCAGTAGTTAAAAACAGTATCATTATGCAAAAAGGTGATATTGAAGAGGGAGCTCATATAGAAAATGTGATTACGGATAAACAAGTTGTCATCACTAAAAATCAAATAATCACAGCAATGAATAAGCCAATCGTAATCAGAAAAGAAGTAGTATTTTAAACTGGAGGTACACTAGCATGAATGTTTTATTTGCAGCCTCGGAGTGCGCCCCATTTATAAAGACCGGGGGACTAGGTGATGTTATTGGCGCCTTGCCTCAATCTTTAAAAGAACAGGGAGTAAACGTCAGCATAGTATTACCTAAATATGACGATCTCCAATTGAATTTTAAAGAACAGATGGAGTGGATTAAAAGCATTGAAGTACCAGTGGGATGGAGACGTCAATTTTGTGGTATAGAGAAAATTCATTATCAAGGAGTAACGGTATATTTTCTAGATAACGAATATTATTTTAAAAGGCATGGTAGTTATGGCTTTGAGGACGATGGTGAACGTTTCGCTTTCTTTTCGCGAGCAGTGCTAGAGGCCTTACCATTTCTAGAGGAGCGACCGAATATTATACATTGTCATGATTGGCAAACAGGGCTGATTCCTGTTCAATTGAGAGCCAATTATGAAACCAATATATATTATGAGGGAATTAAAACTGTGTTTACCATTCATAATTTACGCTACCAAGGTGTATATCCTAAATCAGTTCTAACTGATTTGTTGGATCTAGACGAGCAATATTATCATTTGGACGCCTTAGAGTTTTATGGTAATGTAAGCTACCTCAAAGGAGGACTCGCCTTCGCAGATTGTCTAACAACTGTTAGTTCAACCTATGCATCTGAAATACAGTCTCCTTATTATGGGGAAAAACTGGATGGATTTTTACGAAAAAGAGGTGTTAATCTGCAAGGAATCGTGAATGGAATAGATAATAATTCCTACGATCCTAAAGTAGATGAAAATCTATTCCTCCCATACGCCGATTATAAGGGGAAGTCTATAAATAAAATGCGCCTTCAGGAAAAACTTGGGCTACCTATCCACGCTGATATTCCCATAATTTCAATGGTTACTAGACTAGTTGATCAAAAAGGTATAGATTTGATTTTACATGTCTTCCATGAAATTATTGGTCTAGATGTTCAATTTGTTTTACTAGGAACAGGAGATCAGCAGTATGAAGAAACGTTCGGTTATTTAGAAGGAATTTATCCGGATAAAGTGTCAGCTAACCTTTATTTTGACGAAGCATTGGCACGACAGATTTATGCCGGTTCGGATCTTTTTTTAATGCCATCTCAGTTTGAGCCGTGTGGTATTGGGCAATTGCTCGCACTTCGCTATGGAACCTTGCCAATCGTCCGTGAAACGGGGGGGCTGAAGGATACAGTTATGCCATACAATGAAATAACAGAAGAAGGAAATGGATTCAGCTTTGCTAATTATAATGCACACGAATTGCTTCATACAATTGAGCGTGCAGTAGCACTATATCGTTCCCAACCTACTAAGTGGGACCATCTGGTAGGTCGCGCTATGGATCTGGACTTTAGCTGGTTTTCATCATCGCAGCAATATATAAAATTGTATGAGAATCTCCTTAAGTCCCATTAATAATCAAGAATTGTTAACAATGGTTGTAAAACCTGATAATCTACACAAAGACGCATTCCATTGAGGGATGCGTCTTTGTGTAGTTCTGCAAATTGAAAGTAACTAGGGATTTAAATGCAAATGCGTTAATAGTTATTTAGTGAAAATGAAAATAATGGGTCGAACTTCGTGTTGATTGTAGTACTGTTTATTTAATTAATATTTGTAGGAGCAAGTTTTATTAATTAATACAAATACGTTCGAAATTAGAGAGGAAGTTGGCCAAAAAAATATAATAATTAGTCATAGGATAGATACTATTTCCAACATGCTAGGAATAATTGATGGAAGTTCGACTTTAAAAGCTTTTTCTTTTAACCCTTAATTACTATTGAGTCTATTGATACTGTAGTAGAACTGCGAGGTTCGTTTTTTAAAATACATAGAAGAAAGTGATATCATAACTGTTTGAAACTTTATTGCTGAGTTTAGAGCACAATTGAAATAATTTTGTAGTTAAAAAATTCTATTACCGATAAGAATGAACTGTCACCAATAGAGTCTATAGTTACAAAGATTAGGAGTAGTAAAGAGAGAAGGTAATCTTTTACTTGACATAAGTCAGAAAAAGATGTAGGTTATATTAGCTTTATAAAATTATATTAAAATATTGTTACCAAATTACTCCAATAATTTAAAGCTTGAAAGCTATTCTAATCGGAAGGTGATAAAATGGAAATTTTAAGTAATAAAAAGGCAACTTTTTTAAACAAGTTTTCTAGTCTATATTTTTTAGCCGTTTTCATGCTATGGATTAAAACATATATCACACAAGTAACTCAGTTTAACTTAGGAGTAGAAGGATTCCTTGAACATTTCCTTCTATTATTAAATCCACTCGGCTCCGCCATGTTATTTCTTGGGTTTTCTTTCTTTTTCAAAGGAGGAGGAAAATATACTTTACTTGTAATATTCTACACTTTAATGTCTTTTCTTTTATATGCAAATACAGTTTATTATAGATTCTTTAGTGACTTTATTACATTACCTACGTTTACTCAAACGCAGAACTTTGGAGACTTAGGTGGCAGTGTAATTTCTTTATTAAAACCCTACGATATATTGTTCTTTGTTGATGTACTCTTGTTAATTTACCTATGTTTATCTAAAAAAACACAAAAAGATAATAGTAGAATTGGATATAAAAAAGCTATTACAGGAATTGCTTTTGTGTTAGCAATATCTACACTAAATTTAGGACTAGCTAACATTGATCGACCACAGCTATTAACTCGTGGCTTTGATAGGAGCTATATTGTGAAGTATTTAGGAATGTATAACTATACTATTTATGACGCTACTGAAACTATAAAGGCGTCTTCACAAAGGGTTTTAGCTGATAGCGATGATATGACAGAAATTATTAACTATACAAAATCTAACTATGGTGAATCTAACCCAGAATATTTTGGGGCAGCAAAAGAAATGAACGTCATCTATATCCATTTAGAGTCATTCCAAAACTTTCTAATGAATTATAAAATAAACGGTGAAGAAGTTACACCATTCTTAAATTCTTTAATTAAAGATCCGAATACATTATACTTTGATAACTTCTTCCATCAAACAGCACAAGGTAAAACTTCGGATGCTGAATTTATGCTTGAAAATTCTTTATTTGGTTTACCGCAAGGATCTGCATTTATTACAAAAGGTCAGAATACCTATCAAGCAGCTCCCGCAATCTTAAAAGAGAGTGGTTATTCATCTGCCGTATTCCATGGTAATAACGGAACCTTTTGGAATCGTAACGAAATTTATAAATCATTCGGCTATGACCATTTCTTTGATGCCAATTATTATGACACTACTGTTGGAGAAGATATGGCTGAATATGGCTTGCTAGATAAGCCATTCTTTGAACAATCATTAGATTATATAAAAGCTCTACCTCAGCCTTTCTATTCTAAATTTATAACAGTTGGGAATCATTATCCGTATAAAATGGATCAAAACTTAACAACAATTGATAAAGCTGATACTGGTGATGCAAGTGTAGATGATTATTTCCAAACTGCTCGTTATGCAGATGAAGCAATTGAACAGTTCATTGGTGAATTACAAAAGTCTGGCTTATATGATAATAGTATGCTTGTTTTTTATGGTGACCATTACGGTATTTCAGAAAATCATAATAAAGCAATGGAACAAATCATAGGAAAAGAAATTACTCCATACGAAAGTACCAATTTACAACGTGTACCATTAATTATTCACGTTCCTGGAATGCAAGGTGGAATTAATCATACTTACGGAGGGCAAATAGACCTTCTCCCTACCTTATTACACTTACTTGGTATTGATTCACAAAATTACGTTCATTTTGGTACTGACTTATTATCAAAAGAGCATAATAATGTAGTAACATTTAGAAATGGTGATTATGTAACTCCTACCATCTATTCGATTGATGAGAATTTCTATGATGCAACAACAGGTTTACCACTAGATGATGATAAGCAATTAGAGAAAGCGATTGAGTATAAAAAAGAAGTGGATAAAAAATTACAATTATCCGATAAAGTTGTAAATGGTGACTTATTGAGATTCTATACACCTGCGGGATTTTCTAAAGTTAATCCTTCCGAATTCAATTATAATCAGGGTGTAACGGAAGAAATTGATAATGAAGAAAAATAGGGAGTAATACACCTAGTATATAGTTGGTGGGTAACACATAGATAGGTTTGGCATGCATTTCACAATTCCTAAATATCTTGGAAGATCGACTGAAGTATATATCGAGCCATTCGGAGGTTGAATTGCTCACTTTATTTTAGCGTTTAAGAAACTCCTCATATGACAATTGAAGACTATTAATTAGTAGTTAATAGTCTTCAATTGTCCCAGTTTCCACTGGCATCCCATAAACTGAATAGTTTTCACTTGATAAGTTCATACTTCTAAAAAAGAAGTAGGTGAACACTATTACGAAATTAGAAGTAACATTGAATGATTTTTATTTTGAAACGCTTAATGAATTAGTTAACCAATTTAACGAATCAATTCCTAAGCATGCGGTTTATAGATATTCGGCGCAAGACGTTTTGGAATTACTTATCCTTAAAGAATATGTGAACAGTGATATAAAAACTATTTGACCTTGAAAAGGGCACTGAAAGAGTCCTCAAAGGTATTTCATAGCGAGTAAGTGAACGATTTATCGTTCGCTTACTCGCTATTTAAAATTGGGGAGCCGTTGATATATGTTCCAGGCGGACGCGTTTCGTCGGCATGGCCTCAGCCTCCTCGTTGCTGGGATCTTCACCTCATGCTATTCCGGCTGAAGTCGCCGCCTTCCACGCAAATCAACTAGTTTCTGCTTATCAAGAAGAAATTTTTCTCCTATCTAAAAATTCTCCTTTTTATGGCGATTTACAAAGTCGTGCCGAAAGACAACATGCTTCTCCAAATCAATGCACTCGTCGAATTTCCTAGATAACGGTCGAAATGCGATTCCCCCATTGGTATGTTTAAAGGGTCTTTTTTATCTTTTTTTGTGGGAGAAGTAATGTTCTCCTCAATACTGATTTTGCTAATTGTAACACCTTTAGCTTTAGTAGAATGGTTAAAGAGGCAATCAGTTGAGGTTTTTTAGTATTGGTTCCAGATTCTGAACGACTCTAAATTGTATTAGAACCTGGTGCCTATTTCTAATTGCTCTTGTATATCTAATTTACATTCCCCACATTTTCTATATAACTATAGTTCAGTGAAATAATCCGGATTCTCGTGACTTTTTCAACATTAGTTTTGTTTTTCGGTTAATCTTTTCTTTAAGGAAGGTGCCGAATATTAAAAATGCTAGACTGAATAGCAAAAGGAAGGAAGCATCTCGTATTGCTCTCTGCCACACTATACCACCTACAGCTTCTCGCATAATATCTACTGCATAAGTAAAAGGGAGTGCAGGGTTAATCGCCTGAAAAAACTCTGGTAATAGAACGACTGGATAGGTACCACCTGCCCCAGCAATTTGCAAGACAAGCATAATAATTGCAAACGCTTTACCTATATCACCAAATACAGAAACTAGCGTATAAACAATTGACATGAAAACGAAACTAATAAGAAACCCAAATAATATAAACCAGAAGGAATCTTTAACATCAACACCTAAAAGAACAATGTCACCTATTGTTACAATTAATGATTGTAGAAGACCAATAGCTGAAAATGTAAACAATCTACCGAAATACACTGCGCGTTCGCTTATACTACTTTCATGATTGGTATCTGTAGCAAGCAGGGAGATAAGAAGCAAACAACCGACCCAGATAGCAAGGACTGTATAAAAAGGAGTCATACCTGTTCCGTAGTTTGCGATAGGGAAAAGTTTGTTTTCTTTCAAGACGATTGGTTCTTCAAAGAAGCTACGTTCCGCTTGTGGATCATTGCGGAGTAACTGGATTATTTCACTAATATTCGTTTCACCTTGAACTTTTCGTATCCTATCTGCTAACTGGTTTACTTTTTCACTTATATAAGGATATTGTGCCAATGCTTGATCCAATGTTGTTTTTCCCTCTTTTATATGGGCGTCTGTACTATTTAGGGTACGGGTGACTTCTGGTAGAGTGGACTGTATACTGGCTAGCATTTCTTTGGCATTTCCTAAAGTCTTTTTTGCTTTAGCTACTTCGGAAAGAATAGTTGGTTCAATCGTATTCTTGTATTCGTATATAAAGGCATCCAGTTGGACGGATGTATTCTGAGCTATTTTTTGTAAATCATTCAACGTTTTTTGCATTTGTTGTTCATTATCTTTTATAAGGGTATCAATTGTTCGTGCATTTGTTTGCGCTTCTTGTAAAAAAGCTTTCAGTTCGTTCGTTCTATCAATTGCATGAGCTAGTTTTGTTTGTTGTTCTACGCTGTTTTCTTCCAAATTAGAATCATTAGAGCTATTGGCTACTTCCTTTAACCAATTAAGGTCCTTCCCAATAGAGTCAACTATTTGTATATTAGAGGTTATCTTGTTGTCTAAATCCTCTTTTACTCTGTCCAACTCTGTAAAATCCAATTGAACGTTTTGAACGTTTTGAATAAATTCATTTGTACTTTGTGCAATCTCCGATACTTTTTCCAAATCATTTTCAACTACAGGTGCCAGTTCATTTAAACGATTTTGTGCTTTCGTCAAGAAATCTATTGTTTTTTCAATCGAACTCAAACCTTCAGTCGTTATTTGTTCGGCTCGTGGCACCATTGAATTAGCTTGTGAGATAATTTTCTGTGCGGAAGAAGCATCATTATGAACACCAGTAAGCAATTTATGGATCGTAGGCAATTCTTTTTCCATTTTAAATACATAGTTTTCGAAGTTTTGAATATCTGGTAGATCACTTTCTATTGCAATTCCTAAATCATTAAAGAGTTCAAAAATGACTCCATTCACACTTGAGATGAATTGACTACTAACTTTTTGAACAATAACCGTTGCACCTTTTTCCGTTATTTTGGGTGCAATGGAGTTAATTTTTTCATTTACATAGTACTCGATATCCGCTTTCTGGGGATTATCTGAAACAACGGAAGCTAACTTTTCGGAAAAATTATTAGGGATAATAATTACGGCAAAAAAATCACCATATTCAACTTGTTCCATAGCGAACTTGCGTGAAGCAAAAGACCAGTCCATGTCTCGATTATCTTTTAATGTGTCGACCAGTTGATTTCCAACATTTAGTTGTTCTCCGCGAACCATTGCTCCTGCATCTTCATTCACAATGGCAACAGGAATTTGGTCAGTTTTAGCATAAGGATCCCAAGAAGCGTATATATTAAGCCATGCATATAAAGAAGGTAGAAAAACTAAACCCCCTATAAGAATTGCAGCAACCCAATTCCTGCTTATATTTTGAATGTCTGTCTTGAAAATAACCCAACTATTTTTCATAACTAGTCCACCCTACTGAATTTGATAGGTCTTTGATGGTTGTAGTATACCCCAATAGATAGCGACTAATGTAAGTATGGACAGGGAGATAGAAAGTGGTTCTATCTTTCTTTTTTCTGATTACACTTAATGTATGAAAGAGTGAATGGAGTTGAAGTGGATTTGGCAAGAAAATGTGGGATTGCAGCCCTATTGTTATTTGGGGTATACGCGATAGTAATGTATGTATATATTTTTCATAGTAATAGTGGGGGTATACCGGTACCTCTGAAAGGAACTGTTGTAGATCCGCATGTATTTATGTCAGAGCAGGAATTGTACCTTAGCGAAGAATATTCAAAAATAAAAAATTTCCTCTATTTTGTAGCAACACCCTTCGAATGGATTGTTTATTTATTTATACTAATTACTGGGCTTTCTCAAGTGTTCGAAAAATGGACTACTGTGAAGAGCCAATGGGCGTTTTTGCAAAACGCTTTATACTTATTTTTACTTTCTCTTTTTATATTTCTCGTTTTATTCCCCTTAGACTATTATAGGTATTCCTTAAGCAAAAACTATGGAATCAGTACCCAGACTTTCAATTCCTGGATGCGTGATAATGTAATTGAATTTTGGGTGGACTTCGGAACGACTGTAGTAATTGTTACTGTTCTTTATTGGCTAATTAATAGGAATCCAAAGAAATGGTGGTTAACTGCTAGTTTGCTAATGATTCCATTCTCCATTTTCATCATGTTCATTCAACCTGTATTAATCGACCCACTATACAATGATTTCTACCCACTCACTAACAAAGAATTGGAGACGAAAATTCTTACATTGTCCAAGCAAGCAAATATACCAGCAGAACATGTATATGAAGTAAATATGGCAGAAAAGACTAATGCGCTAAATGCATATGTTACGGGGATCGGGAGTAATTCGAGGATTGTATTATGGGATACAACATTAAATCGCTTATCAGAAAGTGAAATCCTATTCGTTATGGCACATGAAATGGGTCATTACGTGGAGAAACATATATATTTTGGAATAACACGTTCCATTATAACTACGCTTTTAGGGCTTTGGTTAACAGCGAAATTAATGCTTTGGTTTATCGCTCGTTTTAAACATATTTTAAAAATAAAACAGATAAATGCTATCCATTCATTACCATTGTTTTTCCTTATTACTTCCTTCCTATTATTTGCTTCAAGTCCACTTTCAAATTACATTTCTAGATATCTAGAAGTAAGAGCTGACGAGTATGCAATAGAGTTAGTAGAGGACCCAAGTGCTGCTGTGAGTACTTTTCAAGAGCTTACGAAAGCTGGTTTGAACGAGGTGAATCCTCCACTCCTCGTTAAATGGTTTCGATATTCTCATCCAACTACGCTTGAAAGAATTATTAATGTGACCAATGAAATAGAATCCAAAGAGTAAAAAGGCCGATAACATCAAAGGATTAAATTTTTTTAATCTTCCTCTATATTTTGTTTTCTAAAAAGGGGCAAACAAAAGACTGACTTTACGAAGTCAATCTTTTGTTTCAATGAAGTAGGAATAAATAATAGGTTTTATTGACTTTTCTACATGGTGATAAGAGTTGTTCCATAATTAAATCCTGCTAATGGTTGAATTATCGATTCTGTTGGTTATTTTGTTGTGTATTTTTGCCCTTAGTCTGCTTAGAATATAAGTCTTCTGCAAATTCCTCACGATTGTCATTTCTTGAATTAGGTTCTTTCTTTTTAAAGTTTGGTTTGCTTTTATTTGACATGATATTATCGTCACCTCCTAAAGTTTAATGTGCACAGAGTCATAATAAAAATACGGATATACTAATGCTCTTGAAAAAAAGTAATAACTTCAAATTCTTAATAGCCCCAAAATGAATCTCTGAAAAGAATTGAAATTCCCTCGCCAAAAAGGATTTGTAGTAAACTTTTTCATCTAACTAATAAGGTTAGTAAAAGAAGGATTTTTCACTTTATATTAGAATATATATAGGTGAAGGCTAAATGATGGAGGAGTCCTTATGACATTAGTATCAATCTATACTGTTGGTAGGCTAAACCACCCTTATAATCACTCTGCCTCTCGTGAATTTTTTCAAGTGGGAGATGGAGTATATCGTCATGCAACTAGATCTGGTCTTGTAGAGGCATTTTCACCTGATGGAGTCACTATCTCTGAAGAAACCATACAGGGTAATGGTTCTCCTATTCTTACATTAACAGTATGGAAAGACATTCAATCCTTATATCGTTTTACTTATTCAGGAAAGCATTTGCAAGCATTACGGGATAGAAACAAATGGATTGAGATATATCCAGAAAAACATCTTTCATATGTAGTATGGTGGACAGAAAAGGTCAAGGATGTCTCATGGGAGGAGGCATTCAAAAGATATAACTATTATATCCAGAACGGCTCCACACCTTTTGCATTTGATTTTAAGCAAGCATTTGATGAAAATGGGGAGACCATCTTGATTAAATCTTCTTGAAGTAATAAGCGTACTTAGTTAAACAAATTACACTTATAATATCTGTTTCATGTCTGGAACAAAAGCGTTGTTATAAGTATGATTGCAAAACTAAATAGTAAATAAATCTACTGTCCTGTTCATTAATTTGACCGGGATTTTTTTATTTATCTATTCATGTACAAATAATAATTATTAGAATTTTCTATTGAAAGGAATCGTTAGATAAATATTATGTTATGATGAGAAAAAGGGGGTAATTAGATGATTACATGCTATTTAAAATACATTATTGACCCATATAAATTAAAGGAATTCGAAGTATATAGTAAAATGTGGATTCGATTAGTTAATAAGTTAGGTGGTACACATCAAGGTTATTATCTCCCACATGAAGGTGCTAATAATATTGCATATGCCTTATTCAGTTTCCCTAGTTTGACTGCTTATGAAGAGTACCGAAGAAAGATGGCATTGGATGCAGAATGTCAGGAAGCTTATAAATTTGCAGAGGAAACAAGATGTATTTTAAGTTATGAGAGAAGCTTTATGAGACCTGTTTTCGAGTGAATTAATAATTATACATATATTACCAAACGGATGCTTTAATAATGAAGTTACACAAAAAATTATTGATTTCATTGAAAGTGTGACCAGTTAAGTAAATGATTAAAATTTGCGACTTACTCTATATGGGTAAATCGTTTTTTTATTTGTCCATAAATTACTAGTTGTAAAATCAAACAAACGTTCGTATACTAAGCATAAGAATGGAGGGAACGAGTGTGCGTATAAATTTAATGAAATGTATGGAACGTAATCAGCTCGCTGAGTTAATGTATATGGATTCTAAGTGTAATATAAGCCAGAGGCAGGTAAAAGTCTTGAAGATTAAAGGGGATACTATTCAAGTGTTTTGTTTTAAGCGAAATGCTAAACGTAATTTTATTATTGATAATGTGCTCGCATGTGTTCCCATCATCCATAAGGAGCGTGAAGTTGTATGAACGATAAATTTTACGAATCTGAACAAATCCTTGACTTATCTAAGGCACAAGATAGAGGAAGTAAGAAGTGGGTAGCGATGATGCTTCCAGAACATGTAGCTTTACTTAGAGAGTATAGCAAAGAAATTAAGAGAGAACCTAAACCAGATTTAGACGAATGGGATTACGATGCAATACATCACACACTGGATATAGCCATTAAAAGTAAGGCTGATACTAAAGTGAAGATGTGGAGAGATGGAGCATTCATTTACAACAGAGGTATTGTAGAAAGTATAGATTTACGAAGTAGAGTAATGGAACTAGAAGATCCTTTTTCTTTGTTGCAATTAAAATTAGATGAAATAGTAGATGTAACTATTATGGATTAATAAGCAAGACTTTACTTGCTCATTTCGAGTATTTCAAGGAGTTTACGGTTCATGTGACAATCCATCCAGCGTTCTCAAGAATAGGTGATCGGAAAGTTAGGTGGCGGCCTGAAAGCTCATTAAGCACTTTTTGAACAATACTTTAAATAATAAAGAAAATGGAGAAAAAATTAGAACCCTTAGAATATGAAAAAGAAGCTTTCTATTGACTTCATCTACTATTTCGATAAACCGAATTTATACCTTTCCTTTATAAAGAAAATGTAGTTAGATTTCTTGTTTTTTTTGTGGTATATATGTATGTAGTTACTAGGCTATTTAAGCCACAGTTGTGCACTAGATACCGAAAGGAAGAAAAGATATGAAAGTTGTACAGAAAGATACACAAAATATATTTAATAATCATGAACATGGCAAAATAAAAGCATGGGTACAAGATAGCAGAACTTATACGAATTTAGGGAAATGTGCTAACTATATACCAGCGTTAGAAAGAGCAAATCCTTCACAGTTAGGTATTTGTATCATTGATTCAAATGGTTCAATGGTAAAGACGGGTGATTTTGATACCGCTTTTACTTTACAAAGTATATCAAAGGTAATTGGCTTTATAGCTGCATGTATAGACTATGGAATTTCTTATGTGTTAGAAAGGGTGGACGTCGAACCAACCGGGGATGCTTTTAACTCGATTATTCGCCTGGAAGTTCATAAACCTGGAAGACCTTTTAATCCGATGATAAATGCTGGAGCAATCACAGTTGCATCATTACTAGGTGGACGAAATCCTGTCGAAAAAGTGGAATCTATACTTCTATTAATAGAAAGAATCGTTGGGAGATATCCAACTATCAATGAGGAAGTGTTTCATTCTGAGTGGCAAACGGCTCATCGAAATCGAGCTTTAGCTTATTATCTAAAAGAGATGGGATTCTTAGATTGTACTGTAGAAGAAGCATTAGAAGTATACTTAAAGCAATGTTCAATTGAAGTAACTACCGAAGATGTTGCCATGATTGGCCTAGTCCTTGCAAATGACGGATTTCATCCTATCCGTAAGGAGCAAATCTTCTCTAAGGAAGTAGCTAGGTTAACAAAAGCGTTAATGGTCACATGTGGTATGTACAATGCTTCTGGTAAATTTGCTGCATTTGTAGGTATTCCTGCAAAAAGTGGTGTATCGGGTGGTATATTGGCAGCAATTCCCCCGCGAGGTAGATCCGGTGATTCCCCATTTATGGATGGCTGTGGAATAGGGATTTATGGTCCTGCCATTGATGAATTTGGTAATAGTGTTGCAGGAGTTATGCTGTTAAAGCAAATATCCAGAGAATGGGACTTTAATATTTTTTAAATGTGGTGTGCTATCACAAAAATGGAATAACAAATCCAAAAGAATATTACGCTAATCGTTAACCCCTTATTTAACTCCCATGAAAATTAAAAAATGCTGAAAAACTATTAAATTGCATAACAAAAGAGGATCAGAAATAGTTTTTAAAAGCTGAGCAGGATTAATCTCCCATGAGTGCTACCCATATTGAGTGCGACAGTCTGTGTTGAACCGTGTTCTTTGGAGTCAGACTAAAGAACGGACTCGATGGCATCATAGTTCACTATCCTTCCTATCTCAGCCGTAGTATCTTATACTCGTTTTTCACATTTATATTCTCTGTGGTGTAGCGTTGATTTCGCGCTACACGTGTGGCTAACGGGCACTTTAGTTAATCACGACCATCATTTTGATGGTCTATTTTTTTTATTCAAAAATTATTTTACCCGAGTAATAACCTGTGAATTTGCTGCGCCAATACTTTTATGCAATGGTTTGATAGCTTTCGTTCCAGTTAAATAGCGTTCTAACGTTTGTAGCTTAACTCACATAAAAACACCCCGTAAATGTTAGTCGGTGGCTAACATTTACGGGGCAGTTTACTTTGATGGTCTTTTTTACGTCCAAAACATTAAGTAGATTTCGTCAATCCATTGTGAGACATTACACTTAAATTATACTAATACGACAAGTTAGTTAAATATGGAATGATAGATTATATATTTTGGTTTGGTGACATTGTTTTTTTAAAAAGACATTTTGATGTATTTAAAAAGTTGTAGTTATAGTATTTGTGCAAAATAGATTTAGATATGTGCATTGAGACAGTTATGTATAAAGAATATAATGATAAGTGAGATTAATGATAATGATAATCATAATCATTTAATTGTATTAATAGGAAATAAAGGAGCGGGAGTATATTATGGCAAAGCGAAAATTAAGAAAGATTAGTTGGTTGGTGGTCCTACTCACTATTATGGTAAGTTTGGCTGCATGTAATAATGGAAAGGAAACATCCACGAATGTTGAAGACAATAAACAAACAAGTAAGAAGGAAGAGAATACTGACACAAGGAAGGTTAAAGATGCTTTTGGCGAGGTTGAAATTCCTGTCAAGCCGAAGAGAATAGCAGGGATTTACTTAGAGGATTATATGGTGGCACTAGGTGTTGAACCAATTGTACAATGGTACCATCCAAGCTGGGGTAAACAAGATTATTTAGGATTGTCAGATGTTCCGTTATTTGATATCACAGGAAGTTTGGAAGCAATGTTGGAAAAAAATCCAGACTTAATAATCCTAACTGGGGGAATGGATGAATCTTATCAATTGTATTCTAAAATCGCACCTACTTATCGCGTTCCTGATGAAGTACTTTGGGATGCAGAAGAGACTCTCAAAACGATCGCTGATTTATTGGGTATTCCAGAAAAGGCTACTACTGTACTAGCAGATTACAAGCAAAAGATTGCCGACACCAAAGTGAAATTGGAAGAGGCTATTGGACGCGAGACAGTTGCTGTAGTACGTCTGGATGTAGGAGACAAACCAGAATTGCGTTTATTCGGTCTGAATAATCCATATACGGGAATGATTTACAAAGACCTTGGTTTGGAACCGTTTGAGTGGGTGAAAAATATCCAGGCACATGATGTTATTTCACAGGAAAAAATCCCAGAGTTTAACGCTGATCATATTATCATATTCCCTTCCAATGGTACCTGGGACTCGGAGTCTAATGCGAAGGCTGTTGCACTGCTTCAAGATCCTCTATGGAAAGGAATTCCTGCTGTAAAAAACAACCATGTTTATCAACTGGATCGATCTCATTGGCAATCAGGGGCTATTAAAGCGAACACAATGAAAATGGAAGATTTACTAAGATTAATAGTGAAGTAGAGCTTTCATATTTATATAGCAAAAGAAATGGGAAAGCTCTTCAGTATCATTGAAGGGCTTTCTCTTTAAGATTATAATTATCGTAATGGAAAGGATGATGTATATTGTGTAGTGAAGTGATTCCTCCTTGTTATCCGTCAGTCTTTTACATTATGGTCGGAATCAGACATATCAATTTGAATGAATTGAACGGTGAAGAATTTAGTAGTTCTGGTGAACACATGTTAATTGCAATAACGGATGGCGAGGCAGATATGGATATTGGATATGGTGCGAAAGGAATTGTCAGAGGTAATATAGCTATCGTGAAACCAAATCAAGCCGTTCATATCTATCCATATAAAAATAGCATTTCTTTTTATGTTATTACATTCAATGTGATTCAAATCCCAAATTCGGATAGTTCTAATGATAAGTACAAATCTTCCATTTTCACAGGCACTGGTCTATGGAATTGTGTACCATTTTCAAAGTGTATTGATTTGTTGGAGGAAATTGAACGGCAAAGTCATGAGAAAGACGAATTGATGCGATATTACAATCATGTACGATTCGAGGAATTAATTAGGTATGTGCTTAAACAAAAAGAAAGTTTAGCACCTTTACCGGATTTACATAGTGCAGTTAAAGGTTCGATTAAATATTTAAAAGACAATTTTGCCGAGCAGGTGACAGTGGCTACACTTGCAGAAGATGTGAACATGCTTCCATGGCAATACTCACAAATCTTTAAAAAGCTTACTGGACAAACTCCCCTTGGTTTTGTTAATAATCTGAGGATCGATCAAGCGAAGCATTTACTATTAAAAACAGAGGATCGCATACATGAGATTGCTAATCATGTTGGTTTCAACAATGAGTTTTACTTTAATAGATGCTTTAGTAAGTCTGTGGGTTTAGCTCCGGGCCAGTATCGTAAACAAAACCAAAGTACTATTCGTGTTGTTTCATTATTTATGGAGGATTTACTAGTAACTTTAGGGATTACCCCTGTTGTTCAGTGGGCTCACCCAGCATGGGGGCAGCTAGATTATCTTGGATTAATACATGTTCCAACTTTTAATGTTTTGCAAGAAAGCTACGAATCACTTTCGGAATATGGGCCGGATTTAATTATTGCACGTAAAAGTGAATACGAGTACCATTCCAATCAATATGAGAGATGTAAGAATTTTGCAAATACCGAAATTATTTCAAAAGATGATGCAGACTGGCGTTTAACATTACGAACACTAGCCAAACGATTGGGACGCGTTGAACAAGCAGAGATTGCCATTCAGCAATATGAAGAAAAATTAACAAGCGCAAGGAATTTGTTGAACCATTCCAAGAAAAGTCAAACGTATGCCTTCATAAGATTTAAGAGCGACTGCATTATTATGGATCAACAATATACAAAGTCCTTTCTTACTGAGGATTTAGGAATTATACTTCATCCTAAGATTCAGAAGTTAACTCTTGAGGAAAGTAGAGCAGGTGTATCATGGGAATGGTTAAAATCACTAGATGCAGATTATATTTTCTTCGTGTTTGATAAATGGCATGAAGGAGAAATAGGGGCAGAAAGGCGTCAGATTAATCACCCTCATTGGAAGGAAATCCCTGCTGTTAGAAATTGTCGTGCGTTCGAAGTCGATTTTATGACATGGATGAACCATGGCCAAATAGCCAGTAGTAAAAAAATAGACGATGTACTTAGAGTGTTAGTTTAATATTGAAACAATAACTAGAACACATATTGGAAAGTCATTATATTTGTATAAGCAAAATAATCCAATATGCCCTATCTATGAAATTAATATTTAATAAAGAGTAGTTCAAAGTGCGAACTATTCTTTTTTTTTAAACAAAGCAGCAGTTAGGTTAAAAGGCAATACAGATTAAACTATACAAATAGGCGTTATTATGGAACTTTTGCAGAAGAACTTGGAGAAATTAATTTAATAAATGAATTGTTTTACTGTACTCTTTGTCGGTCATTGTGAGTTATTTGTAGAAGAATTGCTTTGCTAGAGGAATTAAGAGAAGAGTATAAATTAGCTTCCATTTCAAATGGAATGTAAAGTTTGGAGTGGAAATTTGATAGGTTAGGAATTAGTTCTAAGATTGCCCCCAAGTTGACATTTTGCACGTCTAGTGATAAATTTATTTATATTAGAGACATTAAAAGTCTTTAATATCGCTTTTAAATATAAGGAGGTAATGTATGAAGTATTCAAATGCGACAAACTACGCCTTACATACGATGGTTCATTTAATACTGCAGCCTGCAGGAAACTTGGTGGGAGTGCAGGAATTAGCCGAAATGCAGCATCTTTCCCCGACGTATCTTTCTAAGATACTTACCAAACTTACAAAAGCAGGTTTGATTGAGTCGACGCCTGGAGCGAAGGGAGGCTATAAAATCTCTAGGACAAAACATGAAATATCCTTTTTGGATGTTATAAATGCGATTGAAGGAGATACTAGCTTATTTGACTGCTCCATTCATCATGAAGGCTGCTTGATTGAGAATGTCATGAGGCAGGCAGAGGAGAATATGAAAGGTGAACTTCAATCAAAGTTATTGATCGATATTGCTAAAGAGGCAGAATCCAAACTGAAAGAAGTAAAAAGTTAAATTTTTATTTTAAATGGAGAGGAAAAGATGATAATAGATTGCGCTATTATTGGTGGAGGGCAGGCTGGACTGAATGCTGCTTTAGTACTTGGAAGATCAAGACGTAAAACTGAAAGGGGGTTTGCTTGCGGGGATACAAGAATTGCTGGTCCCTCTCAACTAATTATTGTTGCGGGGGAAGGCAGTATGGCTGCTATAGCTGTAAATGCAGAACTGATAGAAGAAAAATTTAACTAGTAGTAACAGCACGCTTAAATAGCTGCTTAAAAAAGGAGGATTTATATGCATCACTCGCACAATAAAGGAAAATTATCTTACTTGGAAAGTCCTGAACGAAGAAAAGAGTTCTCACCGGAACAGCTGTTGAACATGATTCCTGTAAAAGAAACGGACAGCATGTTGGACTTTGGTGCTGGTACCGGTTATTTTTCCATCCCTGCGGCAAAAAGAATTAAAGGGAAAGTATATGCGCTGGATATCGACGCTACCATGCTGGAAATAATAAATGAGAAAGCCTTGGAGGAACAGCTCAGTAATATTGTCTCGGTACAGGGCAGTATGGAGGCTCTTTGTTTACCTGAAGGTTCTATCGATATAATCATTGCTTCCCTGGTACTACATGAAATTCAGCCGCTAGCTCCGCTGTTACGGCAAATGAAAAAAGTACTGAAAAAAGAAGGCTATCTAATCTGTTTGGAACTTGTACCAAAAGGAAGTTCCAAGAAAGCACCGAGAATTACCATGGAAGGAATGGAGCAGGAACTGAAAGAAGCAGGGTTCCAGATAACAGAGAAATTTTTCCCGACGGAATCTCTATACATGCTCATTGCGCAGAATACGAATTAACCGGTTGACTTTTATCTTAATTAAAGATATTAAGTATCTTTAAAGTATTTAATATAAAAGTGCTTTAGTAACATGGCCATCATTTTGATGGTCTATTTTTTCGTACAATAAGCATATTTTAAGAATAATATTGTTCAATTGACTTCCAATATTATAATTACTCTAAGCAACAGTCTATATATCTCGAAAATTTAATAAAAGAACAGGGGTCATTGAAGAAATTGACGGAGAGTCGAATTTACTTTCTGAAGACTAAAGGGTAAACAGCGAAGATACGAAGGAAAAATATGTTTTTTAAAACAAGTTCTAAAATAAATAAAATAGTATTAATACAGCATTTGAGAGTGCATTTATATTTTGAGGAGTTACCCTTCTTATAAATACACTCTTTGAAATGGCACAAAATAAACTTTAATATTACAATCGCCAGCGCTTAACCATTTGGGAAAATTAGACCGCTTCCTTTTTTTCTCTTGATATAATAGGTCTCGTAATAGAAATAATAGCACATAATAACGCAATAATGACAATGCCGCTCCCAAACCAAGCTGTACTAGAAACTGAGCCCGTTTGATTTAATACTAGGCCACCAATTGCTGACCCAAGTGAAATACCAATTTGTAATGCGGAATTATTAAAGCTTTGCTGTATAGCAGAGGTAGCTGGATCTATTTGAATCAAATAGCTTTGTTGGGGCGGTGCTAGGCTCCAGCTCAATGCTCCCCAAACCATCATCGTTGGGATAAATAAAAAGAGTGAAGAGGTTGTAAATGGCAATATACACAATACAACAGCAAATGCACTGATAACGATGATGATACTTTTGCGAGCACCAATCCAATCAGAAAGAGTTCCTCCGAATGCTCCACCACTTACAGCTGCAATACCAAATACAAAATAGCAGATACTAATCCAGTTCGAATTTAAATGAAGATTCGTCTCTAAGAATGGTGTAAAATAGGCATAAATCGTATAATGTCCTGCTAGCATTAACATCGTAGCAAGGTGGGCACTGATTATTTTCTGACTTCCTAAAGCCTTTAATTGTTGTGAAAGTGGAATTGTTGTTTCTCCGGGAATGCGGGCCAAAAATAGAGAAATTAGTACCATCGATCCAATTGATAATACAGCAATTCCAAGGAATATTACACGCCATCCAAACATATTGGAAATTAGTATTCCCAATGGTACACCTAACACTAGTGACGAACTAATCCCCATATAAATTAGCCCCAAAGCTTTTGCTTGGTGAGCAGGAGCAACAACCTTAACAGCGATAGTTAATGAAAGGACAACTACAAGTGCTGTACTAGTTGCCGTAAACACCCTTGCTACCATCATAAAGGTAAAGTTTGGACTAAAATATGTCATTACATTTCCGATGAAAAATACAAACATAGAAGCAAGATACAATTTTTTACGCTCTATCTTGTTGGTCAATACCAACAGAACTGGTCCGGCAATGGCATAGATAAGGGCAAACACCGTAATAAGTTGCCCCGCAGTACTTAATGAAATATTAAAATCATCGGCGATCGTCGGCAATATTCCACCAACGATTAATTCAACCAATCCTACCGCAACGGTTGATAATGCTAATATAAATACTTTCAAATTCATATTCTTTCATTTCCCTTCTAAGTTAAAATAAAGAAATTGCTCTGAAGATTATCTACAGAAAACACAAATAATCCTGACTATAAAAAATGAAAAAATTCATTTTCTGTAGTCAGGATTGTTATGGTTCCTGGTAGATACCCTCTAGCCATATTCTAGAGATTATACAGTTTCTATATAGTTTTAAGTGTGATCACTTTATTGATATTACTACCAATTCTCCAACCATTCAAGTGTTATTTGCGATATATGTGTTCCTCATAATTCAGAAAGTACAGATGAGAATTATGTTATTTTTTATTTGATCAATTGTACTGATTTTTGTCATGTTTGTGCCTACGTTTTGTTTAGTTATTTATAAAGACAAAGAAAAGATGGATAAAGGATTTGAATTGACAAAGTGCTGCCTCGCATATTCTTATTTAATTGAAAAAAAAGAATTGAATATAATTTTATAATAAATTATTCTTTATTACATCAATATTGATAAAACAACTTAACGAAAGGAATGGATTGATATATTTGACGTCAATATGCCAATACAAAAAGGTGAAAATGAATAATAATCCTATTTCTAACTTTGAAGATTTAATAAAAAAAGAATATTCCAATATATCAGGCGTTGTTATTATAAAGGATGAAAGTTTGATTTATGAAAAATATTTTGATGGGTACACCAAAGACGATGTTTTGCATATAGCATCTGTAACCAAAAGTATAATATCTGTTCTTATTGGTATTGCAATAGATAAAGGATATATTAAAAATGTAGAACAGAAAGTTTTAGAATTTTTTCCGGATTACACAGTTAAGCGTGGCGAAAAAACAATACAAAATATCACCATAAAAAATTTGATGACAATGACCGCACCGTACAAATACAAGTCAGAGCCATATACTAAAATTTATACAAGTGATGATTGGATAAAAGCTACATTGGATTTGCTAGGGGGGAAAGGCGATATTGGAGAGTTTAAATACTCAACCGTTGGTACACATATTTTATCAGGTATACTTGTAAGTGCAACAGGTCAATCTGTGATTGATTTCGCAACGGAAAGCTTGTTTAACCCTCTTAAAATCAGAGCTCCTAAAAATGTAATTATACAAAACAAAGAAGAGTATTTAGCTTTTCTTAAGGATAAATATGTTACTGGTTGGATAGTAGACCCTAAAGGTATAAACACCGCCGGTTGGGGGCTTACTTTAACGGCACGGGATATGGCAAAAATAGGTCAGTTATATTTAAGTGGTGGTGTATGGAACGGTAATCAAATACTATCTTCCAAATGGATAAAGGACAGCACTAATGAAAAAACTCGATGGGGAGAGTTGTCATACGGTTACTTATGGTGGATTGTTGATGATTGCTATGCAGCTCTGGGTGATGGTGGAAACGTAATTTTCATAAACCTCAAAAAGGAAATGATAATCACTATTGCTTCTCGATTTATGCCACGTGCCAAGGATAGAATTGAATTGATTAGAAAGCATATTATGCCATTGTTCGAATAAGATAAATCGGGTGTTTAGTGAATGTGCCAGAATAAACTGAGCTTGGAAATCTTTCTCCAAGCTCAGTTCTCTAGATATAATAATATGAAAATAAGACTAAAAGGATGGAAAATACCAGTATAGCATCAATTTATCTAAAAATGATTCTTTGTAATTGTAATGCAAAAATTACGCTTTTATGAGAATCTATATTTTAATGAATTAAATAAAGGTTTTTGGTAATGTACTGTTGAATCGTGACATTAGAGTTTGGAATTATTCCGAAGAAAGTAACATATTCTTTAAAGTTCGATGACGTTTTTGACTACTTTCTAATATTAAGTAATACATCTAATTCTTGACTACATTTAACCACTTCTGGATGAGTAAATCCTAAAATTATTGCTTTTTTGCACATAACTTTTCTTTTGATCTCTATTATAAATTCCAATTTTTTCTTACTAACTAAGCTTTTCATAAAAATACCTCCAGATTATTGGGTAATCATAGCTTTGTCTCTATGGTTAAATTAAATAAAGTGATTATGATATTCAATTTTTAAGGAATAAAATTATTACTTTAAATTATGTATTTAATATAATTACTTATATTATAATTTAATTTGAAAATTATAAATATACTAAAATTTAAAATTATTAAAAATAAACTAGTCTCTACTATATTTCTTTATTCGATGCTATCATTAATTTACCGACCGGTAAGTAAAATTTGAGGAGTAATAATATGAAAGATAAAAAAGAAACGTATGATCTTATAGTAGAAACTGCTTATAAAATGTTTGCAGAAAATGGATTTGATAAAACTAGTTTAGCCATGATTGCTAAAGGAGTAGGCATTTCAAAGCCAGCTATTTATTATTACTTCGACTCGAAAGAAAAATTAATTGATTTTTTATTTGAGGAAATTTGCAAGGAAATAATGATTCAATCTACCATTATGCTTGATGATTTGACAGTTAATAACTTTGAACAATTTCTGCTTAACTTTGGATTTAAAATGATCCAGGAACAGGAAAGAGATGTTTATTTTAATAAAATATTTAATGAATATATTTTATTAGCAACAAGGAATGATAAATATATGACTCAGTTAAATAAAATACAGAAAAGCTACTTTGAAAACTTTAGTATGTTAATGAATTATGGCGTTAAAATTGGTGTTGTTAATAGGGATAATGTTGAAAACAAATCTAATATACTTGTAATGGTTATAGATAATATAGGCAATTTTATATTGACAGGGCTTGAATTAGATTACAAGGGGACATGGGAAGAAGCAGTAAAAAGTGTGCTAAAGGGAGTTAGAAATGATTAAACACCAAATCACAAATCAACGGATAGAGGGGCTCGACTTTGCTAGAGCATTAGCTTTATTTGGAATGTTTGTTGTTAACTATAAAGTAATAGTTGGGGCTGAGGGTAATGGTGCAGAGTGGTTAATATGGTTTACAGAGCTTTTTCAAGGCAGAGCTTCTGCAATCTTTGTTTTGTTGGCTGGAATTGGTATATCCTTAATGACTAGGCAAGCTAGAAATGGAAACTCTGATTTACTAATAAGAAATAGCAAGAAAATCATCTGGAAAAGATCTGTTTTTCTATTTCTACTAGGTATGGTTTTATACGTTGCAGGTTGGACTGGAGATATTCTACATTATTACGGTATGTTTATGTTTATCGCTTCATTTTTAATTGCTGCTTCTAACAAAATTATTATAATAATATGTATCCTTTTTGGCCTAATTGCTCAAATTATGCAAGTAACAGGTAACTATTTAAAGGGATGGAATCTCGATAGACCGTTTATAGAATACACAGACTTTTGGACTGCCGAAGGATATTTAAGAAATTTATTGTTTAATGGTTACCATCCTATATTTCCTTGGGTTTGCTTCTTTTTAATAGGCATGATTATAGGACGGCACGATTTAACAAATAAGATTATCCTTAAAAAAATAGGAATAATTTCCTCAATACTTTTAATATTCTCTGAGTTCATATCTAGAGTTTTACTTCAGTTTTCTCTTAGGATATTAGATGTAGAAAGTGCAAGTTATTTATTTCAAACAGGACCAATACCTCCAAATCTATTCTACCTAATATCAAATACTTCTTCAGCTTTACTTGTAGTAGTAATTTCCATTTATATTACTAGTAAATTCTCTAGGAATTGGTTAATAAATGCCTTAGTTAAAACAGGCCAATTAGCCTTAACTCATTATGTAAGTCACGTATTTGTTGGTATTGGGATATTGATTTTATTAAGTAAATTGGAATATCAGACACTTGGATTTTCATTGATATTTTCTGTTTTGTTTTTTGTAGGGAGTATTTTGTTTTCAATAATATGGAGAATGAAATTTAAAAGAGGTCCACTTGAATTGGTTATGAGAAAGCTTGTTAACTAGAATGATTCCATTAGAAATAGCAGATAGTATAAATGGTTGGTGCTATCTATACTGCTAGAGGGGATGAATTACATGCAACACTTTTCTCGGAGTGTAAAGTGGTCCATAATGAATATTGTGCATCGAATGCTAAAATAAAGAATTTTTTCCTCTTGTGTTGTATATTGATAGTGAGGAGGGATTATTTATGACTAATGAAGAAATAAACAAACTATCAAATATATTATTGCAAAGTCTGTATGACTATCATTTTGCTAATAATGGAGGAAGTTATGTATTACCTAAAGCAATGGTAAATGCTGACCTCAATAGCAAACTAGCTATTGAGTACCTTATCGAAAAGGAATATGCCTTAGATAGTGGGCAAGGTTCAGATAACCTAGTTTTAGCTATAACACCAGAAGGTATGGACTATATTAAAAACAACAAATAAGTGCTCAGCAGAGAAACACTCACCGAGACCATTGGAATAGAGTTTAAATTAGCGAGGTATTTGTCGATTTAATAATCGAATACCTCGCTTTTTTATATTGTTTTGGAAATTATAAAACTGGGGATAAATTGGTGATAATTTAATCTGTAAATGTTTGTTGACTAGTATAGTTGATTCGCACAAGTGCCGTAAAAAGTATAGGATGGACTGGATTTAATAAGCTACAAGAGAGCTTTTTATTGTTAATGAACTAAATATCCATTCTCGCTAGCTCTTCCATTATCGACTTCTTTTTACAAAAAGTTTTTTCTTTATGTTTAAATAGTTCTTCATTTCAAAAATCAGATAAAATAGATTTGCCCGTACTTCAAATTCTTCTCTTGTCTTTGGCAAATCCATCTTGCGGATCAAGGCATTTAAATCCTCTAACTCATTTAATGAAATGTCGGTTGTATCTCCCGAATGAACGTTTCGACTTAAATTCTCCAAAAACTCTGCAATCATTTCTTTCTGTTTGACGTCTAGACTAGAGGAAGAGAAGATAGCAACGATTTTCATCATATGTTTTAGGAGTTCCAGTTGATCCTCTCGCATTTCCAAATAATAATAGTCTTTATTTTGTTTTCGCAACAGATGATTTTCTACATCTTGAATGGCTATGCTTTTGGATTGATTAATCAATTCCTCTACTTCAAGTATTTCTTTCCCATCCCAGTTTCGCATACTATCCCTTAAATGGGCAGAGAATTCAAAGAGAATAACTTCAAACTTTTGTTCAATCTCCCTCTTAAAGATTTCAATATCTCGCTTGAGATTTGGCATAAAACTATTAACAAGAAGAGCAATACCCATACCTATAAAAATGATATAGAGCTCGTTCAGAAGAATAGCCCAGTTAGCATCCTTTACCGTATAAACATGTAAAACGACAACCATACTTGTGACAAAACCACCCTGGATATGAGCTCTTACGAGGAGTGGAACAAATAAAATAATAAATAAGGAAAAGACAATAGGATTATAACCCAATAATTCAAACAACAAAGCACCAAGAATCAAAGATAAAAGAGAGGTAAAGAATTTATCCTTAATTGTAATTAATGTTTTTTTCTTCGTTTTCTCAATACACATAATAACAATGATTGCTGCAAATGTTGCAAATTCCAAATCCAATAAACTCGCAATCCAAATTGCCAGACCTGCTCCTACAGCAGTCTTTATCGTCCGATAACCAAAACCAATCATAGAAGCACCATCCTATTATTTTTTACTATGTAAATCCTTGCATACTACCTGTTTTACAAAAAACGCGTTAATTCACTAGGCTGGTGATAATTGCACAAATAATACGCATGTACGTAATTTGCGCAACAAACCCTGCACTCGAGTAATCAAATTAAAACCATAATTAAGACTGGTTATATTTGATTAATTAGAATGGAAAATCTTATTGTAGTAAAATTATTTTTGCTTACCTCAGGTGTATGTATGCAGGTATTTCTGTCGAGCAATCGTTTCTTTTTGAAAACTACTATTTACTATATCAACAATTCAATAGAAGAAGTCAAAGAAAATCTTTTACTTGGGATAAAACCAGTTTTTACTTAAGACCTATCCGCTACCTTCATCAAGAAATAAGGTGAATATATACGACTTATGAAAAGAGATTAGTTACATTCTGTGAATGATGACTAAGAGAAGGCATATGCTTAAAGATCGCAAGCACGGTTTGGGGAGGGGGAGAAACACAATCTACCACAAGGTAGAGAGAATTCCATCTACTCGATTAGTGCTTACTACAAAAATGAAAGATAGTAATGCTCTTATTATTTTTCTCCAAAAGTAAACAACTTTATTATTTCTATACAAATATCAATTCTTAGACTCTGTCGTAATCGTCTCACACCCGTTGAATAACGCAAACCTTTGGAGACAACTGTTCAAAGCAGTTTGTAATCGTGTTGTTTGTTTCACATCGTTCTCATACCAGATGTTTTTAACAATTAGCGTTCCAGTTTTTCGATCCGCGATTATCTCTGCGCGTCCAATGAAACCCTCTCCATATAATAGAGGTAATACATAATAGCCGAATTTTCGTTTGATTGCAGGCGTGTAAATCTCCCATGTATAATCGAAGTCAAACAATTCTTTGATAAGTTTTCTGTCCCATATGAAATTATCAAGCGGGGCAATAAGCTCGCAACGAAATTTCTGCTCCTGATTTTGCAGAACGGCTTCAATAAGCGGTAAATCCTCTGCTAGGCAATACAGTGTATCCTTCATTTGTTCCACAGCAACTGCAACAATGGAAGATTCTTGTAATAGTTGGTGGAAAACTTCGTTGCGCTGTGCTGCTTTCAACCCCCATATGTTCAGCCATGCATCTGATGCACGATTCCATAATAGACCTACAGAGCTAATTCGACGCAGTACCCGCCACTTATGATGTTCAAGCTCATCCTCTAGCGGTTCTGATGCATTCAGTAGATTTGGCTGTATGTACTTCTTGGCGATATCGTAATATTTACGCGTTCCTTTTTTATGATGGATAATCAACTCCCCTGTCGAATACATCTGTTCCAACACCGATCGAGATGAATTGTTTCCTCCACTCCAGTGAATGGCCGATTGCCACGAGAAATCTCCATCCAATTTTAAATCATTCGAACTTAGTGCACCGTGTTTTTGGATGTGAGCACGTGCTTGCTCTGTTAATGCTTCCATTTCAGGATATCGTTCAGCATGTTGTCGGGCGGCTTGCCTGTATCGTTCAAAATACGGCCAGTCCTCGACAGGTATAATGGCCAGGTTTTTGTCGGGATAATCTACAAGGCTTCTATCTTCATAAAGCAACTCGTAGAGCATTCCCTTGGTAAATCCTTTAATTCGCGATTGTAGCACCAATTCAGCGTTTTTTCCGCAAACATCGATGGGGTCGTACTGAATACAGTTGACCTGGCGAGCAAAATCCAATAAGCCCTGTTTCCCACTAAATTTATATTTGCCCAAAAGTCCATGCTTCAACAACAGAAATTGCCGTGCCTGTCGGTTTGTTAATTGAATCATGTTTGTTCGCACCTACCTCTAGTTTAGTTTTTTTATTATATTACAGTGGAGGGGAAAAACAAAGGAGACGGGTGAGATGAATTTTTTCATGATTATTGCTAAGAGTGTTTCTTATACTTTTTATTGTATGTGTTGGGTATATTTGTTATATGATTCCGTGGAAAAGGTTTAGAGGAAACAGTAGTACAAACTGAAGATATAGTAGATGCGGTTAATTGTGTGGAGCTACTTGTTCAAAGCTTAAATAATGGTTATGGTAAACATACATTAGGTATTTAAAAGAGAAATGCTTATCAAATAACCAGGTGCTTTTCTTCAAGGAGGGTATAGCTTTTTTCTTATCGAACTAACGAAGCAGTTTAGTTGAAGAAGATTCTAGGTTTTTATGAAGCAATATAGATGTAGTGAGGGAGAATTAAAGATGGGTTTTATTATAACCGTTGGTGTTATTGTGATAGCTATAAGTTGCTTGACTATTGAAGTGAAGTTAAGAAAAGCAAATGAACAAAATAAAGAAATAATTGAACTGTTAAAACAATTGAACGAATAATAAAATACTAGTTCTTCACCTATTGGATGCTTGAGTAATGGTGTAAAAGGTAAAGGCTGTTTTTCACAAATAGCTATTATGCCAACTATCTTACATGTAGAATTGGATATATTGTTGAAGAAGAGAAGGGGGAGTTTCTGATAGAATTAAAAGTAGATAAAAATTATATTTGGGTATATTTCATAATATTTTATGCCCTATGGTGTATCAGAGAATTATGGTTGGTGCAATATTTAGATTTGATGGCCCCCGTCCCAAGAGCTATATCATCAGCCACTATTAAAGTAGGTATTTGGATCATTCCTGTTATTTTATTAGTTAAAATTATGGAAAAAAGTAAACCGTTTTCTTATTTACAGTTACATCATAACTTTAGAAAAGGTCTAAAATGGACAGGTTGGGTATCCTTAGCCTTGATATTCTATTTTCTAATAAATTTTATCATTTTTAAAAAAAATATCGATTTTCAAATAGGATTTAACGGCTGGCTTAATACTATTCTATTGGTTGGTATAACTGAGGAAATTGTCTTTAGAGGTTTTTTATTAAGAAAACTAATGGATTCTTTTAGATTCTGGATAGCAAATACAATTACAGCTTTACTCTTTGTATTGATTCATTTTCCTATTTGGTTTTATAAAGATCTGTTTGAATTCCCTTATATTCTAAGTTCCATATTAACAGTTTTTGTGTTGGGTATTATATTTGGGGTTGTATATAAGAAAAGTAATTCTCTTTGGTCAGTAATTATTATTCACTCTTTGTATAATTTGTTAGTGTTACTCTTCTACTAACTGGTGCTTTACTTCAAGAAGAAGTAAAGCCTTTTTTTCTTATTGAACTCCCATGAAAATTAAAAAATGCTCAAAATCAACAAAATTGCATTACAAAAAAGACTCAGAAAAAGCTTTTTTAAAAAAAGGCTGAGCCTTCAGAATTTTTATATGAAGTTAAAGGGTAAATCAGGAACCAACTCCATTCTCCTAAGAATAAAGGCAAGCTGGTGCAATAACCAAAGTAGGATTAATCTCCCATGAGTGCTACTCGTATAGAGTGCGACAGTCTGTGATGCACCGTGGTCGTTGGAGTCAGACTAACGGAAGGGCTCTAAGGCCATAGTTCATCGACCTTCTTCGCCAGCCGTAGTATCCTATACCCGTTCTGCAACAATTTTCATCCTCTGTGGTGCAGCGTTTTTTTTGCTGCATGTATGGCTAACGGAGCAGTTTAGTTTAAAAAGATAAAATAATAATAAGTGGGGGATTAAATGTTATTGACTCCTTTAGGTGCTATTAAATTATTTGTTAATGATGATGAAGTGGGATTTACTGCTGTAAAATTAGATTTAGAATTGCATTGTCGAGATGTAAGTGGTAGGTATTTAATTCAATATGAATACAAAAGTGATATGAAAAATCAAGAGATTAAATGTTGTATACCTTCAATAGATGTAAAGGGAGATTTTGAAAATGGTGAAAGGCTTGAAGCAATATCTTTTTACAGAAATGAAATAAAACTCACAATTGGGATAGAAGGAGAATTCACAGACGACGAAAATTATACTGATTATGGTGGGGATTATTTAAGTGATGGAATTCAATATGTAACATATCACAATACTCCAGATAGAAAATTTTATTTTGGTGTTTGTTGGATTCAACCATTGACAGAAGAAAATGATATTCAAACATGGTTTGGTGCTGACCCAACTTTAATGGGGAATTTATAGTTTGTGAAGAAATATATTTAAAGTAACGAGATGCTTTACTTCAAGAGGGAGTAAAGCCTTTTTTCTAAATAAATTAAAGTAAACAAGTTAGCTTAATAAGATAAATGGATTTATGCTTGTTTCAAATGGAAAAGTTGTTTAAAATTGGAACTTCTATTTATTTCATACGTATTAAAGTAAAGCAACAGGTTAGTTGAATAAGGAAAATAGTTTTTTGCTTGTTTAAATGGAAAGTTAATTTCAAAATAGAATCTCAACTTGTTTTAAACGTAATTAAGTAATGCCTCAGATTAGTTTTATAAAATGATTTATGATGAAAACCTTAGTGGTCTCGAATGACATTGTAGGTTTTTGAGGAAAAAAAGTCCGATGATTTGAAAAGTGGTGACTTATGATGAAGATATTAAAAAAAACTATCGACTTCCTCAACAGATGGAAGAACATAGACATATGGGGAGACAGGAACGAGGATTTATCGGAGGATGATATAAAATATATGGATAGCATTCCATCTCAAAATCCGTATGGAGTGGTAGGAATGATTATTAGTGGATTTGCTTTCGTATTTCCTCAATATCCTTTTTCTATTATTACTCTGATCTTTTGTATAGTAACTTTTTTTACTTTTGATAAGGAAAAAGAAGATAATCCTTGGACGTTTATTATGGGAATAATATTATCTTTATTGGGGTTATTAATGTTTATTACAGGTGAAGTTCATCAATTAATAATCTAGTACAATTTTTTTGTTTTCAGAAAAGAAAAAAATTAATATTAAGGTATTCTCTTATATAACGGTTGTGAAAGACTTCACTTAAAGTAACGGGTGCTTTATTTCAAGAAGGAGTAAAGCCTTTTTCTTATTGAAGTAACGAAGCAGTTTAGTCTAATAAAAATGTCTGTGCATATAGAAATTTGGTACTAAAGAGGTGAAGTGAAGTCACATGAAATTAGATTATCAAATTAATACTTTGAAATTAAATCGTTTTATGAAAACTGAAAATGAAATTCTATTATTTGAAGAAGCATTAGCAGTAATAGGTAAAACCAGTGATTATCATATAATTGGAAAGTTGATTGATATATTAGAGGATGATACTGAACACGAAGAAATTAAGTGGGGGCTTGTACACACAATAGAATATTTAAGTGAATTTTCTCCAAAAGAAGCTTTAAAATCGCTGATAAATGCAGAGAGTGGATAGAAATTTTGCATTTTAGGATTTTAAACCATGATGAATATAGGAGACTATTTGGTGAAGCATTAAAAGAGGTTGATGTTCAAAATCAGGAGATGGTATTGAACTTATTAAATGATATCAAGAACGAATCTCCTGATAGATTTGGGAGCAAAGTTGAAGAGATAAAAATAATTTTGTATTACTAGCACTTTCTTTGATTTTAATAGGATTAATACTCTTTATTGAACCTATTCAACTAAGCGTGTGCTTTTCTTCTTATTATACTAAAGGCGAATTTACAAGCAGAATGGAAACTATACAGAATTTATTTAAGGGAGGAATTACAATAAAGGAAAAAATAATGATGTACATAGAAAGTAATTTCCCTAACTTATCAAGTGATTTGCATCTAAGGTTCGAACTAGGTCATCCATATAAAAATGGAACTGAAGAAAGAATTAATCAAGTTGTTACAAGAGTTACCACATTGTTCGAGGAAGTGTTCAGGCCGAATGATTTTATTTATCTTTTTATAAAAGATTGGAATGTAACAGAGGATGTTATGTTTGGAAATAACACCCCAGAATACCTGTATGACTTATTGAGTAAACAAAATATAGAAGAGGAAACTTTTTACGATATAGATGAGTATTATGATGAGTTAACGGGTCAAACAATAGAAATAAAAAATGAATACAAAATGAAATTTGTATACTCACGTTTAAAGTCTATAAGCTACAAGGAAGTGTTGGAAGGCATAGGGAATTATGAACAAGGAAGAGAGCCTTCAATTGGAGAATCTGTTTACTTTATTAGCACTGAAAAGGGCATAATATTTCACATGTATGACGACCGTGGATGTGATGTTTTTGGTTTAAATAAAGCTACTCTTGTGCCTGTATACCATAAGTTTAGAAAGTGGATTTTAGACTATAACCGTATTGAAATAGACTACGCTTTTGAAGAAGGTTTATTTAATTATCATGAAACTATAGAGGAAAGAGAAAAAAGACATAGAGAAAACAGACTAAAAGTAAAAGAAACTAAAATTAACTTATCTCAGGACAATACATGTCTCATTACTCATGCTCTTACCATACCAAATGAATATGCAGAAGAATGTATCAATGAGATAGGTGAAACAGGATTTAATATTGCGATCAGTAACAAAAATAGCGAGTGTACTAACATTAAAGTAACAAAAACAGAGGCTTTAGCACTTGTTGATTATCAAACTGAGCTCATGGCTTTATATTCAAAAAAATATAAAGGTGAGTACAAAGGATGGTCAGTTAAAGAAGCTTTTTAATTTGAAAATCCAGGATTAAAGCCTTTTTTCTAAGTGACTAACGAAGCAGTTTAATTGAACAAGAACAAAACAATTTTCATTGATAACTGTCGTAAAAGGGAATAAAAAGGAGATGTAATTATGAAGCCATTTATGTTACATCATAAATTTAATTGGCTACCTCCCAAATTACAGTACCGCAAAACCTATTCGATAGGATTTAAAAGTGTTGAGTACGAAAGTTTTACCTTTCAGCTAACGAAGAATAGTACGCACGTTATTTTTAAAAATATTACTAGGAAGATTATTGTTAGTAAACGAAAACTGAAGAGCTATTTTAAAGAGGGGCGTTTAGAATTTTTAGCTGTTCAATATGAGTAAATTAATAGAATTAATACTAATAAACAAAAAATGTGAAAAATCATACTTAAATCAACGGGTGCTTAGTTAAACAAGGCTATCACTTTTTGAAGATCTATTGTTATACCAAGAATACCAAGTTGATTTCGATGTTTGAGTTGGATTTTTTAAAGAATAGGGGTGTAGAAATAATATTCCGCTATTTCGTTATCTTTATTATTGGATATTGTTTAAGTTTTATTTTATCAATAGATTTATTTGATGAAAATAGTAGAGTAATAAATACATTATATAGAGTTTGCTTTGGACTGTTTTTTCTACTAGTAACTTGGCTTGTTCAACCTAAAAGAAATAATGGGGACAATTAGAATAACAGCGGTTAATGGATATCAATCTTTTCTTGTGAGCTTTAGTGTAACAACAGTAATTCTATTTTATTGAAGTAGGAACAGAAGAATAAAATAAAAAAGATTATAATGTGGGGAGACGATTTTTTGGTTAGTATATTGGAAACCTTATTCCAAGTATCAGCAATAATACTACTCCTATGTTCATTCTATTATTTTAGACATTTCAAGAAAATTAAGAGGGAAAGAAAGTTAACTTTTCCTGAACGTTCAATTTATATCATAACTCAAGTTGCAATTTATCTTTGTGCAGGTAGTTATCTACTTCTGTTTTTGGATAGGAATTTTGGATAATAATTATTTCACTAACAGTGTACTTTAGCAGAACATGAGGCAGTATTTATGGGCAGCTTTTTATTAACTAGCGCCGCGAGTTAATCCAATAAGAAGTTTTTTAGGGGAACACCAGAACTTCTAATCGGGAGGTAATTTAGTGGGAAGAAAATATAATTTGTGGTCATTCATTTTATGTTTGTTATTATTAGTGCTTTCATTACAATCGTTATATGCATCATATAACCGAACTTGGCAAGTAGCACCACCTGCTTTGACTTTATGGTTACTCACTGTTATTGCTTTCGTTACGGGCATTATTGGATTGAAAGACAAAAGTAGTAGACCATCAAGATGGAGAAGTTGGCTTACTGTGCTAATTACATTTCCCCTTTCGGTAATTTTTCTATTAGGGGTAGCAGTAAATACATTTGCGAGAGAACCCATTGAAACAGCACAATCACCCGACTCTAAAATCATCATCGACTTTTACACATTAAACGGTGGAGCAGCTACCTCTATTAGTGTAGAAGGAATTGTAAATGGTCCCCTTTGGTTTAAAAAGAGGATTTATTATGAAGACCCTATGCACAAGGTAGATGTGGAATGGGACAATAACCATATTATTATAATTAACAATCACACTTTGGATTTGGATAAAGGAGAAACTTTTTTGGATTAAAATTTTTTTACTAATGTGGTGCTTTAGCCAAATATGGTCATCATTTCGATGTCCTATTTTTTATGTCCAAAATCTTAAATTAATCTCAGAATCTCAGATATGCAGTGTGAAATGTTACACTTAAACTAAAGGTGCAGTTTAGTTGAAGAGTAATTTACCCAAGTGTGGAAAGGGGAAATGGATAATTAATATGGATGCTGATTCTCTTATCCCGTTTATAGTTATTTGGGGATTACCAGCTTTTATAGTTGTTAGAACTTATTTTAAAATGAATACTGATGATAAAAAATCAGCAATCAATGATTTTAGGTCATGCCGTTTTGTTTTAACAATTGGATTTATTGTAATGGGTACTTTCTTTGCACATTTAGGGTCTTTATTCGCCATTAGGATAATGGAGTTAATTGGAATTGGTTTTTTTACTTTAGGAGGATTCTTATCAGCAATAAATCTGTGGAATAAGAATAAAACCAAAAGCGTGATTATACTGGTTTTAATAGCTTTTGTGGTACTTATTGAACTAAAGAAACAGCTTAGTTGAATAAGAAATCATGGATTTAGGGACTATTCACTATAATATCTTTTATTTTTACAGGAATGAAGGACAATTCTAAAACATAGCTTTATCCGAATAGCTTTCCGCGATAGATTGTGAAATGTTCCCCATAAAGAAATGCTGCAGTTTAGTTGAATAAGAATTAAAGGATTATCGTTCAACGTGGTTGAATAAGTATTATCTATACTAATTCTTTGGAGGTACATGATGGAGTTTTATAAATTTAGTAAAGATAGCGGTAAGAGAATTTCAAAGTTTGATTCAAATTTTTTTATGTCTCGTGTTATTCAAACAGATAAAGCAACTAATATAGGATATATGCACTTAGAAGAAAATGGCATTGTAGGGTACCATCAAGCAGTAGTGCCTCAACTTTTGGTAGTAATAACAGGAGAAGGATATGTTAGTAATGACAGAGAAGAATATTTTAAAGTTCAGTCTGGAGATGCGGTATTTTGGGAAAAAGATGAATGGCATGAAACGAAATCAGAAAATGGGTTAACTGCTATTGTATTTGAAAGTGTCGAGTTAAATCCTTCCTTATTTATGGCATCAAAGAAATAGATATTATTCAAGTCATAGCAAAGAAAGGGTACAGTCTGGACCAGATAGATATTCTTATGAATTTAAAAAACTTTAAAACGGACT
Source organism: Psychrobacillus sp. FSL K6-2365 (assembly GCF_038003165.1). Taxonomy (NCBI): domain Bacteria; kingdom Bacillati; phylum Bacillota; class Bacilli; order Caryophanales; family Bacillaceae; genus Psychrobacillus; species Psychrobacillus sp. FSL K6-2365. The sequence continues at coordinate 1,609,852 of NZ_JBBOOO010000001.1, forward strand.
ACTTGTTCAGCTATCGGTGTGCTTTACTTCAAGAAGAGGTAAAGCTTTTTTATATTTATAAAGATTTAAGTACAGCAAGAAAAAATCGTTCACACTTAAAATTAGGTATTCACTATGTCGAATAAAATTAATTTCACTAAAAATGAAATTATTTAACTATAGAACTCGTTATTAGAGAAGAGGGAAAAACAAAAACAAGACATGCCCATAATTGTATTAGAAGGAGGTTCATATGGAAGAAGAGTTGCAATGGATTCAAGAGATATTAACTGGTAATAAGCAGGCTTATTCTCACATTATAAATAAATACAAAAACTTACTTTATGCGACTGTTTTACGGATGACCAAAAATCCACAGATTGCACAAGATTTAGTTCAAGAGGCATTCATTAAAGTATATCACCAACTTGGAAAGTATAATCATAAGGGATCATTTTCAAGTTGGATTTATCGGGTGACTATTAACCATTGTATGGATGAGTTTAGAAAGAAAAGCTATCAATTGAAACAAATACAAATTAACGAAGAAAGAGTTGTAGATTCTAATCATCCAGAGATTATTTTATTGAAAAAGGAAAAGAGTAGACAGTTAGAACGACTAATTTTAACGCTTCCTGAAGATGAAAGAATGATTATTCTATTACGATATGTGAATGAATTAAGCTATGAGGAAATAAGTGAACTGGTTGAAGTGCCCCTTTCGGGGGTTCGAAATAAACTTCACAGAGCAAAGAAAAAAATGAGAGAAACAATAAATCGTGAAGGAGGCTATTTTTATGAACTGTCCGAAGGCCGATAAACTTTCTCAGTACGCTGATAACCTACTAACAGAGCAAGAACAGTCTCAAATACTTTCTCATTTAAACAATTGTGATACTTGTACAAGTATTGTTCAACTTTTTAAAGAGGAACAGGAATTTTTAAAGGTAAATTTACAATCACCAACATTACCAGATCATTTTGCATCACTTGTATTGGACCAACTGGAACCTTATAAGAAAAAAGATATTAGAAGAAAAAAACTGATTTGGAAACGTATCGTCCTACTGGCTGCTACCATTACGTTAGCTGTAGTTTTAACTGCAACATTAAGCCCTACCTTTGCGCAGATAATAAGTGGCATGTTTAGTACCAAGCAGGTAGATGAGGGATTAAATATGGCATCAGATGATGGGTTAGGTGAAAGGATTAATGTGGAAGTGTCAGATCAACAACTTACATTGAAAGTGGAGGATATAATTGTAGATTCATCCCGAGTAGCTTTGTCTTTACAAGTTATTAATGAAAAAGGAATTGTAGAAAAACCGAGCATAGATCATTCAATAAAAGGTAACCGAATCTCCGTTACTGGTTTTAATGGTGAATACAATTATACAATGGGTTACAGATTGGATGGTGGATTAGATTATAATTCTTTTCAAGTGTTTATAAGTGATGAACCTGGATTAGAGAAAGTAATAATCAATTTTCATCTTGTCGAGTTAAATGGCAAACAGGGAAATTGGGACATAGAAATACCAGTAGAAATATCAGGTAACAAAGAAAACACCAAAAACGTGAATCTTACTAAAGAAAACCAAACGATAAATGGAGTAGCAATTAATTTAAAAGAAATACAATTCGCACCCACGTCGAATACCTTGCATTATGAAACTTCGTACGAAGCATCAGAACAATTAGAAATCGAGAAAAACTTTAAAGCATTAAAAGAACAGTTCGGATTGGACGTCAGCGAACTCACATCCTTTGGAACATCTATTAAATATCATATAGAAAATGAAGATAACAATGTCATAATGAAATTTTCTCCTTATATTCAGACCGAACCTATGGATGATAAAATAATCATAAGTTCTGCAAGCGGAAAAGAAAAAATAGGGCATGCTGTATGGAAAGAAGTATTTGTACCTGATAAAAATGACAGCAATCTCACATTCGTATTGGACGGTGTCTATAAAGTAATTCCCACTGATTTTTCTATTAAGTTTAATCCTAAAGAAATTATAGAGAATCCTGTATCGTTTAAATATATGGGAAATGAGGTAACAATAAAAAAGGCTGAATTACAAAGTAGTGCCAATACAAGTGATCCAACTATATTTGAAATTGAAATGGCAGTGAATCAAAAAAGTAATGAAACGGAATTTGGTGAGTGGTTGTTGAAAGAAAATACTGGAAGGTATTTTAAACTTGATAGTGAAACTACAACAGGTGAAATAGGGGATTTCAAGCATACGCTATACTTCAAAACGAATGGTTTAAATGACATTCCGGAAGAAATATCTTTACATCTTCTTACTGCAACTAACTATTTTGAGATAGAGAACAAATGGCGAGTTCCATTATATGAATAAATAAGTCAATAGGATAGAAAATAAAAAATATATAAATAAGCGTTGTTGTGTACAACATTTGGGCCATATGGAGAGTATTTTGTGGTGGTAACTAGAAAACGGAATGAGTGACACAAGGAATAAATGTTATTTACGCTATACTACGGGGGGACTTATGAAAACTCACTATTATTTAGGCTGGTTTAACAATTTATTTCCAGTGAATCTGTGCAGTGTGTTACAGCAGGATATAACTGATAGAAAATCGCTTGTTATGATTAGCTCGAATCCATCTATTTATGAAGAAGCTGGTGCTACTGAACGCTCGTGGCTTGACCAGGCTGGCATTATGTTTGATGAATATCATTTAATTAATTATCGCGTCCAGAAGGAAGATGCCAAAACGATAATTCAAAATGCTTCAGTCATTTTCTTATTAGGAGGGGATACTCTTAAACAAAATGGCTTTTTGATAGAATATGAATTATCGGATTCGATTAAAAAAAGCAGCGCCGTAGTGATGGGAGCAAGTGCTGGTGCAATCAACATGTCCGCTAAATGGTTATGCTCGAAAAACTTAGGATATAAAGTTAAAATGAGCACTGTTTTCAACGGAATAGGTCTTGACAATTTTTCCGTCCTGTCTCATTTTGATCTTGAAAATAACATTGCACTGGTTCAAAGCGAACTATCTCTCCTATCGGAAGAAATAAATATTTATGCGTCTAACAAAGATTGCGCTATACGTGTAAAGGAAGATAAAATCGACGTTTTTGGCAATGTTTTTTTAATTTCCCACTCGAGGATTCAGAAATTGGATGCGACGCTCTAGTTGTAGTGAATGGCCAAGTGGCTGCCTGTAAAGATTAACAATGTGCTTTAGCAAATTTGGCCATCATTTCGATGGTCTATTTTATGTCCAAACATTAAGTTGTTCTCAGATTTGCATTGTGAATTGTTACACTTAAACTAAAGCGGGAGTATAGTTGAATAAGGTATTATCAATTAATCAATAATATGAAGAAATCAAGGTGAAAAGAAATGTTTCAGTTCCAACACGAGGTGCAAAGAAAGGAAAAGATATATGTCATTTTATTTGTTATATCTGTATTGATAAATGTAGTTTTATTCTTTGTAGATGGTAGTATCCTTCGCGGGATAATCAGTCTCTTAGTTTTTACTATTGTTCTTCACTATGGTTTACGAAAGAAAGTCTGGGCGGCATTAATCATAAAATATATGGTATGGATACATATTGTTTTATTGTTTATTATATTTCTCACTATGATAATTAAAGTAATACAGTAAGTACCTTATTCAATTAACTGTGTGCTTTACTTCAAGAAGGAGTAAAGCCTCTTATTGAACTAATGAAGCAGTTTAGTTCAATAAGTCCGTGAAAAATCATTTGAAATAATGTTTAATAATTCTTATTAAATAAAATAAGGGAGAGAGAAACCCATGAATTTAGGAGTTCCAATAGCAATTGGAAATACAGCACAAATCTATCTCTACGAAAACAAGATTGTCAAAGTTTTCAATGATTTCTTGCCCGATACGGAATCTTCATATGAAGCAAATAAACAAAAGTTTGCCCATTCATGTGGACTTTCTGTACCTAAAATATTCGATGTCACGACAATAAATGGGAAACAAGCCATAATAATGGAGTTTGTTAAAGGGAAAACAATAGGTAATATTTTATCCGAAAACATGGATCAAGCAGAATATTACATGAATATCTCCATAGATATACAGCGAAAAATTCATATGATAGGAGCTGATTCGCTTGAACCAATGTCTTTAAAGTTAAGCCGTCAAATTGAATCAGCACAACAGTTAGATAAAAGGAATAAGTCTGCTTTACTACAAAAAATGGATACGATTATATATAAGAAAAGGTTATGTCATGGAGATTTTCATATGTTTAATTTAATTATGTCAGATAATAACCTAGTGACAATTATTGATTGGGTGGATTCCAGTGCAGGGGATATACGTGCAGACGTCTATCGAACGTATCTATTGTATGAACAGTTCTCAATTGAATTAGCAGATATGTATTTGCGTCTTTATTGTCAAAAAAGTGGTTTATCTAAAGATGACATTTTTCAATGGGCTCCAATCATTGCAGGAGCAAGATTATCTGAAAATGTATCATCAGAAAAAAACGAACGTCTTATTAAGATAGTTAATCATTACTATCCATTATAATAAAATCATATTTTGTTAATATTCCTACTTAAGCTAACGGCTGCTTTACTTCAAGAAGGATTAAAGTCTTTTTTCTTATTGAACTAACACGACGTTTAGTTTAATAAGAAATTTGAGCAAAAGTATATAAAAAACCCCGTAAAGGAGGAAGTAAAATGGTTTTCCAACTGTATTTTAGTGTATCTGATGAAGATGAAAAAAATGATTACTGGGGTCCTTTGATGAACTATTTTTTATCACAATCAGATACTATAGAAATCCATTGTTGGAATGAAGAAAAAGAGGTTGTAGAGGAAGTCAAATCTATGCTAAAAGCCTCATTTGAAACAGTTAATGAAAATAATCTTACTATTTTCAAAGGGAATATATCGCTAGATGTAGTAAATCATTTATTATCTAATAATGTAAATATTGAGGGAAAGATAAAATGGTTCTCTATTTTTTTGAGTAAAAATGCCACCACTATTTTTCATTCCGAACATTGGGGGATGGAATTTTTTGCTCCCAATGTTAACGAGAAAGATATAGCCTTTATTAAATCGGTAATGCCAAAAGAAACAAACTTTAATCAATATAAATAGAGAAATTACTACTTTCATCTACAACAAACGTGGCAGGTTAGTTCAATAATGGGAGGAGCTAAATAAATGAAGAGACGATATCTATTCCTTTTGATAGTTTTTGGGGGGCTTACTATCTTTGGTTGTGAAGAAGAGAGTAAGGATAATGAACTGGTCACCAGAGTAGGATTAATCTCCCATGAGTGCTTCCCGTAAGGGAGCGACAGTCTGTGATGCACCGTGGTCGTTGGAGTCAGACTAACGGATGGGCTCTATGGCACCATAGTTCATCGACCTTCCTCTCCCAGCCGTAGTATCCTATACCCAGGTTTTCACATTTTCATTCTCTGTGGTGTAGCGCTGATTTTGCGCTACATGGATGGCTAACGGGTGCTTTACTTCAAGAAGGAGTAAAGCCTTTTTCCTTATTGAACTAACTAAGAAGGTTAGATATAGTACAAAGAAAAGCAGTTCAAAGGGGAGAGAGAAACATAAATGGATTGGAATTGGAATGATACCAACATAAAACTTCCATATACATCCGAAAACTTAAGGACATTGTTAGATACTGTTTGTCGGAAAGAAAACGGATTTTCACAACATGATTTTGCTATGTGGTGCGATACTTTAACGATGGCATTTGACGATGATGAAGGTGAAGAATTGAATGATTATGATTCACTAGCTAAAGGCGTCGCAAGGGATATCGAATGTCAATGGGATTTGTTTTGGAGTGAAAAAGAATTAAGGAATAGAGATCAGTCAGAATTAGAGTTACCTCATAGTTGGTTTATTGAATGGTCAAAGGAATTGCGTGTGTAAGAATAACGTTTCCTCTTCAACTAATGGGTGCTTTAGTTTAACAGGTAATATTTGTACATAGGTAAGAATATGTTTCTAGATCGGGGGAGGGGGGCTAGTGTTTAGTGTTTAAAAAATATATTACTCTAATTATTTCATGCACTATTTTACTGGTCATATTTGGATGTAATAATGTTGTTGAGCAAAAGGCTGATGCTGTAAATAAAGTAGAGAATAAAGAAGACCGATGGGAACAGAGTTCTCTTTTTAAATCAGGAGTTTACACAATGATTGGAGAAGAAGGACGCTTGGGCTTTATATATGATGATAGAGAAGTGGATAGATTTTATCCAAATAAAACACAAAAGTACATGTGGCATTTTTGGGGAGATGAAACAGAACTTGATGGAAGGTTTAAAGTAATTGCTACCAACCAAGATGATGGAGAACAAGTTCTCTTGGCAGAAACTGTACAACTTACTGGTCCTATTAACGAAGCAGATAGATCCCAACACACTTATATGTCATTACCCAAAATAGGTATGTGGAAAATGGATGCATATATTGATGAAAAGTTTTTTGGAACAGTATATGTCGAAGCCTATAAAGAATAAAAAAGAATCTTCCACTTACAAGCTGCTGGTATAAAACAGCTTTTTTTTGTTGAACTAACGGTGTGCTTTACTTCAAGAAGGAGTAAGGCTTTTTCTTGTTGAACTATCGAAGCAGTTTAGTTGAAGAAGAAGGTTTTTTTGCGATTGTGTTGAATAAGTTAATATATGTAAATTATTGAACGAAAGAGGTGCTTTACTTCAAGTCTCGGGTGGCACCTACACAGCAGGTTAGTTGAAGAAAAAGGTTGTTATAAGGAGGGGTAGCTATCACTAAAATTAATAAGAGGTTTTTACCTTTATTTTTCTATTTTTCTCTGGCAGCAATACTTATACTTTTAACACTGAAAAGCAATTTCAATTTAACTGGTTATAATTACTACTTGGATGAAGAATCAATGATGTTAACGATTGAAGAGGGATTTGTAAAAAAAGAAGTGTACAATGTAGAAGATACTGTAATTCAAGCAATAAAAGTAATATTGCCAATTAATAAAGCGAATGAAATGTGGAGACTCACTATCTTTATACTTTGGTTTTTTATTTCAGTCTTTTTTGTATTACTTTTTAAACCTTTGAGACCTAGAAAAAACGTGAAATTGTATGTTGCTGTATTGTTTTTCTTCCTTACCACCTTTATTATTTGGAATATTTACGTTCATAAAGAAATTATTAGGGATATTTCAAATGCTCTAAATGGTTTTTAAATATTCAGAGACCTTTGTTTTAAAGTTCAAGGAGTTGTTCCTTGTTTTTGAACTAACAGGTGCTTTAGTAAAGATCATAGGTGCTTCGGCAGCTCTTTTTTCATATTGAACTAAAGCGGCAGTTTAATTCAATATGGAGAAAAAAACTTATTAGATAAAGAGTATTAACCACTACTATATTTGTTGAATAATGAGGGCAAACATGAATTCTTTAAAGGATAGAAATAAAGTAGATGCAGTAATATTGGATTTAGATGGTACATTATTAAATTCCGATAAGAAAGTAAGTAAGAGAAATTTAGATTCAATAATAGAAATTCATAAACTTGGAATACCAATTATTATTGCAACTGCAAGACCCCCAAGAACAGTAAAAGAATTAATTCCAAAGGAATTACAAGAAATTGCAATTATTGTTTTTTATAACGGTGCATTAATTATTAATAGCCCATTACAAATAAATGAACATTATTCTATCGATTCAACTATAAACAAGCAAATTATTGAATACTTAATATCCAATGAACCTGAACACCTATTTTCTATTGAGGTCAATGATACTTGGTATAGTTATGAAGAGATTGATTATCGTTCATTTATGAAGGTTTCTAATAATCCTGAAATTATTGATATTGTAGAAATGAAATTAAAAAGCCCAACGAAAATCCTTGTTACACACTTAAAGAATATTGATGATTTCACTAAAAAGTTCAGCGATAAAGTAAATGTTATTAATACGGACTCGAATCAACTTACACAAATAATGAGATTAGGTATTTCGAAAGAATCCGCAATAGCAGAACTTGCAGAAAAATTAAACATTTCATTAGAAAAAACAATGGTATTTGGTGATGACTTTAACGACTTAGGTTTATTTAAGCTATGTGGAATTCCAATAGCTATGGAAAATTCGATAGACGAATTAAAAGAAATTGCTAAAAATAATACAACTTCAAATGATGAAGATGGTGTAGCGAATATCTTGGAAAAGTTATTGAACTCCCATGAAAATTAAAATCTTCGATTTATAGAAAAAGGCAATACGAAATCGGACGCAGCTCAATAATTTTTTAAAAAAGTGCAGCGCCTAAATGAGAATTAAATTATGGGTTGGACTAGGAGGCATTTGGTTCAGTGATTGTAACGTTGTAACCTAAGTTTTCAAGTCTTCGAACAGAATATCGTACAATCGATTGTTCTTTTTGTTTGTCAAAGTAATCTTCCCCTAAGTCTAGGTACATTTCTTTGCGTGTTAGGAGATAATAGCTGATTCTTAAAATGGCATGAGCGACTGATATCCCTGCACGCTTTTTACCCTTTCTTGATGCAGTACGCCTATACAGGGCTCCCAAGTAGGTTTTGGATCCTCTAACAGAATGAGCTGCTTCAATTAATGCCGATTTCAAGTACTTGTTTCCTTTTTTCATGTTGGTTGATTTCCTCTTGCCCGCACTTTCATTATGCCCAGGTACTAATCCTGCCCAGGAACATAAGTGCGCCGAACTGGGAAATTGCTTCTCCACATCTGTACCGACTTCGGCTAAGATTTGTTCGGCCATTCGAGTGGCGATGCCAGGAATGGAATCCAATCGTTCTATATCTTCTTGATGGGAGGATAACCTAGTAGCAACCTCTTCGTTTAATAGCTCAATCTGCTCAGTTAGAAATTCTATATGGACCAGAATGGTTTTTAACATGAGACGTTGATGTGGATTGATATACCCTCGAAGAGCTAGCTCCAGTTCACTCTTTTTCTTCTTCATTGATCGGCGGGCAAAGCTAGCTAATTTCTCAGGATCATTTTCGCCATCGGCGATAGCACGGAGCATATCAAGAGACGAAACACCCATGATGTCGGAGACAACGGAACCGAGTTTGATATTCGCTCCTTCTAAAACCTTTTGAATCCGATTATGTTGTCTCGCACGCTCTTCAATAATACTTCGACGGTATCGAACTAACTCTCTTAATTCCCGCTGATTTCGGTCTGGAATAAAACTTGCTTTAAGTAGACCGTGACGAAGAAGTTTGGCAATCCATTCTGCATCTTTTACATCGGTCTTACGACCTGGTACTGCTTTCATATGTTGAGCGTTCACTACTAAAAACTCAATGCTCTCGGCTTCTAGCAAGTTAACAATAGGCTTCCAAAATACACCTGTACTTTCCATTGCTACGTGAGTACAATCATGCTCCTTAATCCAGTCAATTAACTGTAATAGAAATACAGTTTTAGTGGAAAACGTTTGAATCTCCTTTCCTTTTGGGGTAATAATACAAGCAGTAATGGAATCCTTATGGACATCCATTCCACAAGCACGTTCAATGATTACTTCCATTGTAATCATCCTTTCTACGGCAAATAGTATTGGAGGCTGGTGCAATAACCAGAGTAGGATTAATCTCCCATGAGTGCTTCCCGTAAGGGAGCGACAGTCTGTGATGCACCGTGGTCGTTGGAGTCAGACTAACGGATGGGCTCTATGGCACCATAGTTCATCGACCTTCCTCTCCCAGCCGTAGTATCCTATACCCAGGTTTTCACATTTTCATTCTCTGTGGTGTAGCGCTGATTTTGCGCTACATGGATGGCTAACGGGTGCTTTACTTCAAGAAGGGGTAAAGCATTTATTGTTTATTGAACTAAAGCAGCAGGTTAGTTGAAAATTCGATTTCCGAAATAATTATTTTTTTTATAAAATACTAGCAATAAACACACAAACCACATAATCAACTAATTGAGTGTTTTACTTCAAGAGTAAAGCCTTTAAAGCGTCAGTTTAGTTCACAATTAGGCCAGATTGTTAAATAAAAGTTTAGTATTATAAAGGTTTTAGTTGTCTTAAAATCGAATTAAATGGATAAAGGGAAATTAGGAGTTTTAGTGTATATAAATTGAAATATTTATTTTACCTATAAATATGAAGGTGTAGGGGATGTATATGATATTCGAATTAGATAAATCTGAATTTAGTAAGTGTAGAAAATTGTTAAATGAACAAGGGCAATTAGAAGCATTAGCAATTGTTGAAAATATAAATCCGGGGGGTATTTTTGTAGATGATATTAATAATCCTGTGTCTGGGCTTATTTGGTTAGGAAATAATGATGGATTTATATTTTTTGGAAGTGAGCAAAATGAAGTATTTAATAATGAATTAAACCATTTTATTAGCAATGTAATCGCATCAGAAGCAAAAAAGGTCCATTTAAAATGGTTTGAAGGAGTCGGCAATCACGAAAAATGGAATAACATTATTGAAAGAGTTTTTGAACATCGTAAATTAGAGAGTTGGAATCAAAGGGTTTATATCTTACATAAGGCTGATTATAAAGGTAATTACAAACCTGCAATCGAACAAGAATATAAGGTTATAAAAATCTGTAATACTTTCTTTGAAAATAAGAATAACTCAATAACAAACATTGAATTTTTACAATCAAAAATATTAGAGTTTTGGTCCTCACCTGAGAGTTTCTTTAATAGTGGATTGGGTTATTGTATTGTTTATAAAAATGAAATTGTTAGTGTTTGTTTTTCAGGTTTTGTCGTTGGAAAAGTACACTGCATTGATATTGAAACATTAGAGACCCATCAGGGAAAAAAATTAGCTCAAAGAGTAGCTCACAGTTTTGTTAAAGATTGTTTGGAGAATAATAAGGTTCCGTATTGGGATTGTATGGAGAAGAACACTCCCTCTGTTGCAGTTGCAGAAAATATTGGATTCAGCAATGTATTTAGCTATGTTGGCTATTATTTTCCGCTCGATTAATTATTCATTTATAGGTTGAAAAAATTTGATTTGATGATGTTCCTATCTGGCTTTATTGTTAAATAAGCTTTACTATTCTTATTCAACTCCCATGAAAATTAAAAAATGCTCAAAATATACAAAATTGCATAACAAAAGAGACTCAGAAATTGCTTTTTTAAAAAAAGGCTGAGCCTTCAGAATGCTTATATTGAGTTTTGTGTTAAAAGGTAAATCAATAATCACTCCATTCTTGTAAGAATAAAGGCAGGCTGGTGCAAAAACCAGAGTAGGATTAATCTCCCATGAGTGCTACTCATATAGAGTGCGACAGTCTGTGATGCACCGTGGTCGTTGGAGGGCTCTAAGGCACCATAGTTCATCGACCTTCTTCGCCAGCCATACTAATCTATACCCACTCTGCAACAATTTTCATCCTCTGTGGTGCAGCTTTTTGGGGCTGCATGGATGGCTAACGGGTGCTTTACTTCAAGAAGGGGTAAAGCCTTTTTCTTATTGAACTAAAGCGGCAGGTTAGTGTAATAACAAAGTTAAAATAAAAACAGAAAATAACGAACGGGGAGAAGGAGATTTGAATGAAAGATTGTATATTTTGTAATCTGGAATTAGAACCAACCCAAAAAGTCATTTTAAGCAACGAGTATTGTATGTTTTTGCAGTTAGAACAAGCACAAGAGAAAGGTATTCAACTTGAAGGTGCTGGGCTAATTGTACCTAAAAAACATAGGGAAACTGCATTTGACTTAACAATAGAAGAATGGATTGCAACCTATACACTTCTTAAAGATGTAAAAAATTACTTGGATGAAAGGTATAATCCCCAAGGATATAACCTCGGATGGAATTGTGGCGAGATTGGAGGACAACATATATTTCATTCTCATTTTCATGTATTACCAAGGTATGAAGATGAACCACTTGCAGGTAAAGGTATTAGATATATGTTTAAAAGTGCTGATAATAAAAGGAAAAATTATTAAGCTAACGGGTGCTTTACTTCAAGAAGGAGTAAAGCCTTTTTCTTCTTAAACTAAAGCGGCAGTTTAGTTCAATAAGAAAAAATGGGTTTTTGACATTTCAGGAGGAGAATTTTTTCAAAATTGGAACATCTATTCCTTTCAAACGTTTTAATGTATAGGGGAGTTTAGTGGAAGAAGGAATTCTTGCCTATTGCAGATGAAATATATGAAGACAAGGGGAATGAATTTTAATGATTAAAGAAATTCTAAGATTATATGAACAGAATGAATCTATTCATAATTTATATGTATCCATTTCAAACGAAGAAATATTTAGATCACAGAATAAGAAAATTTCACATTTAATAGATATTCGTTCAATGACAAAAAGCATAGTTTCACTTTTAATTGGGATTGCATTAAAAAAAGAATATATAGAGTCTCTTGAAACTCCGGTTAATCACTACCTACCTGGTGCTCCTAGTCATATATCTATAAGAGATTTACTTACAATGTGTTCGGGTTTCGATATTGATGATAAAGACTTATATGGACTGATTCGAAGTAGTAATGATTGGGTACGAGACATTCTAAGCTTTCCGTTAGCAGGAAGGGGTACATTTAGGTATAAATGAGTTGATTATCACCTCCTATCTGCAATTATTAGTAAGTCAACAGGATTAACACTGTCTAATTTTGCTCAGACAAATCTCTTTTCTCCATTAAAAATAGAAGATGTTGAATGGGAAAGTGACCCTCAGGGTGTCACCGTCGGGAGTACTGGTTTAAAGATCTCGTTTAAAAGTCTAATAAAAATAACTCAAATACTTGTAAATAATGGAATAGAAAATACTGATGAAATAATTCCTAAGGATTGGCTAAATGTGTCTACTACAAATGGCATCCCAACAAATTTAAGTTACGGTGATTATGGATTTGGATGGTGGATTAAAAATTATAAAGATAATGAAATTTATCGTGCTTTAGGTTCAGGCGGTCAACAAATTCTCATATATCCAGAAGAAAAAATTTCAATTATTGTAACTGCTAACCCAAAAACATTTAATCGCTTACAGAGTGAAACTTTATCTAATAAGATTCTTGACATAATTACTTAAAAATCATTCTTGAGAATACGAATCATGTAAATGATTTGTTGAAAAATCAATTCTTGTTTAACTGACAGGTACTTTTAGGTTGCTTAGGCAACTCTTTTTTCTTATTGAACTAAAGAAGGAAGCAGGTTAGTGGAACAGTGTTATTTAACTTTTGTGCAACAAACGGACCATTTTTTTGAGGATAAATTAGAAAGAAAATGAAGGTGGGATGAAATATGTTCGATGCTGGTTGGCTTAACATCGGCAGTTTGGTACTTGGATTAGTAGCTTGGATAATTCCTATTATTAATCTTGCAGTAGGTAAAAAACAGATGAATAAGAAATGGATTGCTCTTACCATTATCAGTTTCAGCGCTTGCGCTATCTCAATATGTTTACAAATTTTTTATAACCTTTACTTGGTAAACATTAAAGACTGGTCTGCTCTGTCGGAAATGCACGGTGTAGCTGTTGCTTCAACGGTACTTGTCATTGTTACCATTTTATTAAATGCACTTACGTTGTTTTTATATCGGCGTAGGAGCGCATTGTAAAACAAACTGGCGCCATTGTTTAAAAAGCGTCTCTGTTCTTATTCAACTAACGGTGTGCTTTACTTCAAGAAGGGGTAAAGCATTTATTGCTTATTGAACTAAAGCAGCAGTTTAGTTGAACAAGAAGTACAATAAATATAGTCAATTGTAAAAAAGAGCCGAGAAGGTGAGGTAATTGTGTTGAGAAGATATTTGAGTGTTATTTCATTGTTATTATTTTCTTTGTTCATTATTTTTGGTTTTATTACACCAATCGTAGTGAACGGAACCTCGGAAATTGGGGATATTGTGATTATTTTATTAATAATATCTTCATTTTTAACAGCATACTTTAGCCAAAAAGGGAAATGGAGAAATTTTGCTTTAATTATATCTTCGATTCCAGTGTTATTTCTAATAGGATTAATTTTACTTCCAATATTTTATGAGCAATAGTTTGGTAAATCCTTTGAAGAAGATTCTGAAGTCATTGTATTTGTAATTGAACTCCCATGAAAATTAGTTCTTCAAGAAATGAAAAATGACAATACTTAAGAGGACCCCTACTTAATCGTTAAAAAAAAGAGGAGAGCGCAAATAAGTCTATGGAATGCGGTTGACTGGATTAAGGTCAGTATCAGTGTTGCCACTTCCTAACCATTTTCATTCTCTGTGGTGCAGCATCATCATTTCGATGATCTATTTTTATGTCCAATATATTAAGTTGATCTCAGATATGCATTGTGAAATGTTACACTTAAACTAACGAAGCAGTTTAGTTCAATAAGAGGAGGAAACTTTTTATGTCGCATTTGAGAAGAAAATGTGACGCTAGGAGGTTTTAAATGGATACTTAAAAGGTATGGGAAAGTGTGGGAAAAAGTAATGTTCCTGAGACTAACAAAGTGCATAACTATGATAATTATTAATTGTCATAATAACGTATTTTGTAATAGGCAAATTGTAAAGGTTTAATGAAACAAAAGGTAGGTTCTGTTAAATAAAAAGATAGCCACAAATTGTGGCTATCATCTGTTTAATAAATTTAATTTTGCTTTAGAGGGAGTTTCATACATCAAGTGACCTATATTTAGATAGGCACTTTGTATCACATAATAGCCACCACCAACATCATAAAGCGGAGCATATCCCTGTATATTTTTAGTGCCATACACACGGTATTCTTCACCTGGATTTAATCGGCGCACGGGGTCAAAAATCTTTACAGGTCCTGAAGTACCACCTTCTACTTTGAATAAAGAAGTTGATTGCAAGATTGTTACTTTTCCAATCTGTCCAGGTTTCAATTCGGTTTTCCCCCACATTATTTTTTGTGCAGAAGCTTCAGGAGAAGAGACGCTAAAGGAAAAGAAGAATAAAGCAATTAATATAAAAGACAATAATTTTTTCATTAAATACCAATCCCTTCTAAAATCTATAATAATTTTACCACAATATAGGATTTGTTTTTTAGGAAATATTTAGAAATTAACATAGGTAGGAAGTGTTGAACAAAGAGGAAAACCTATTTGGTATAGGTAATTGCATTTATAATCATCATTGTGAAGGTTTTCACTTAAACTACCGGGTGCTTAGTTAAAGTTCATGGGTTGCTTAGGCAAATCTTTTTTCTTATTGAACTAACGCAGCAGGTTAGTTTAAGAGTAATAGTTAACAGATATTTTTTATTGAGACTTTATAATGTAGCTGGAAGGGACGGATATCTATTACAGAAAATATTATTGTAAAAGCGAAAAGGATATTATTGGGGTTACCAGGAGGTGCCGATGATTATAAAACTATAGAACATGGTGGAGAGTGGGCAGATGTGAATTATGATGACTATTATTTATATTTTACACATCCAAATGTAGAGTATCGAAAGTACTCGCTTCTCATTTTCATGTCTGCACTCGCCCATTGGCATTCAAAGGCAGCCAATGTTTTTGTACCAATTAAAATCAGAAAAAAAGACTATTATCCAGCAAAGGTATACAATTTCGAAGATTATGTAAGGTCGTTTTTGGACAACCAAGAAGCTATAAAACGAGAGTTTCCACTCTTTAACGAGATAATACTCATATATTTAATCGGATTGAGTGATAGAAATAATTTTGAAAATGTTTTCCGAGAATTTGATAAACAAATTTTAGTTGAACTGAGAGAAGTACTACACAAAAATAAAGAATTGAAAGATAAAACTTATAATACAAATGATATCGTAAGTATACTTGAGTATTAAGCCAAAATGAGACAGGAATAGAAAATTTACAGTAGAAGTTTATTTCACTAACGGGTGCTTCGTATTATAAGGTCAACCAGTAAATAAACTGTACCCTTTGTAAAGGACATTTTGAAAAAGGTTAGGCAACTTGTTGAAGCTGCTGTCTGTATTTTGCAGGCGGCAGCTTTTTTAAATTCCATTGGCCTCTATAATAATTGTAATATATCATATAACACTTCACTTCTTGTTTTACTTCTTCTAATGTTTCGCATTCTTTTATATTTGTTTCATCTTTAAAATGCCCAAAGAATGATTCTTGTGGAGCATTGTCCCAACAGTTTCCACGGCGTGACATTGACTGTCCAAGATTCATCTTTTTCACTAATTTTTGATAGGTCGGATTTGTGTAATGAAATCCCTGATCCGAATGAATAAAGGCATCATTTCGAATATGTGAATGACGACGTCTTAATTGGTGAAGTGTATCTAATGCGATGTCTAATGTAATTTTATCTGAGACTTCATACGCTAAAATTTCATTCGTCTCTGCGTCTTTAATCGTGGATAAATAAGCACGCTTTCCGCTTCTGTAGTTTAAATATGTGATATCCGTTAATAACACTTTTCCAGCCAACCCTTGTTTAAAGTTGCGCTGCAATTCGTTCGGGCATGTGCGATGTTCTTTTGTTGCTTTCGCCATGCGGCGATAGGGATTCGCTTTTCGAATTGGACAAACAATCTCAAATTTCTTCATAATGCGGCGAATACGTTTTAAGTTATATGTAATCTGGTACTGGTTTTGGAGTGTCATTTTAATTTGGCGTGCTCCTTTTTTGCGTCCTCGGAAATGATACGCCTTTAAAATGATGTTTTTCACCACCTCGTCCGAACCGCCTTTAATTGCACGTTTTTGAATGGATTTTTCATCAAAGTAATTGTAGAAACCTGATCGAGATACATCCATTACCTCGCAAAGATAACTTACCATACGCTTTAACTCATACTTTTTAATAATCTGGTTAATGAGTTCGAATTTTAATTCTGGCGCAATTTTTATTTCTTCTTCACCATCTGCCTTTCGAGTAAATCGAGCTTTTTTAGGAGTTCGTTCTCTGCCTCAAGTAATCGAGTCTTCGCTTCTAATCGTGCATACTTTTCCTCGAGACTTAGTTCTCGTTCAAGTGGGCGACCAGAACTATATTTCCGAGAATCTTCTAACCCAGTAATTCCTTGGTTTTGGTATGCTGTTTTCCATCGAGCTGCCGCTTTATGAATGCGTGTCATCCCTATCATTTCGATATCAAATCCTGCATCTTCAAAAATTTCACGCGGAAACTTCCCAAATTCATTTTCAGTAATAAATAATCGTTTAAATTCATCTGTGTACGTAATCGCTTTATTGCTTACAGCTTTTACATATGGATTCTTTTTTAGTTCTTTTTGTTGGTTAGGTGTTAAATAATTTTTAGTCATAATTTATCGCTCCGAATACTGTTTTTTTCATTATAAACAAAAAGACCCTATAAGATGACCTTTTTTAAAGTGTCTATCTTATAGGGTACAGTTTAAAAAACTGGTTAACCTTATAATACGAACGGGTGCTTTACTTCAAGAAGGAGTAAAGCCTTTTTTCTTATTGAACTAACGCAGCAGTTTAGTTCAATAAGGGGAACTTTATATTTTGAAATAATTGGAACTTCTATTGCTTTTATACGTAATAAAGTAAAAGAATAGGTTAGTTGACATATAATATTCTTAATAACAGCTATAAAACAAATGACACTCATTTTACTAATGATACTACTTTTAGAGTAGACATAAGAATGTAAGGAGAAATCTGCTATGAAATTAGATTCTAAATCTAATTTATTTTTTCGTATGATACTATATATATCTTATTTAGTTTTAATTTGGTTTCCAACTATTCCTTATTTAATTATTTTTCCAATATTATTTTCTATGCTAGATGATAATAATAATCATAAAAGATTAAAAACGTTAGCCATACTATTAATTGCATGCTGCGTCTTTTATTTTTATTTAAACAATTTAGATTTGGAACAACAAATTGCACTTTCAATAGTTGTTTTATTATTGGGTTTCTCAGATGTATTAAGAAAAGCATTCAAAAAAAATACTATTTAATCACCTCTCTGGAGGTGATTTTTTTATGTGTCCAAAAATTACTAGTTGTAAAAAAGAACTATTGTTCGTATACTAAACGATAGAAGGAGGGAACAGATGTGCGTATAAATTTAATGAAATGTATGGAACGTAATCAACTGATTGAATTAATGTATATGGATTCAAAGGGTAATATAAGCAAAAGACGAGTGAAAGTCCTCAAGTTTCAAGGAACTACTTTTCAGGCGCTATGTTTTAAGCGAAATGCTAAACGTACATTTATCATTGATAGTGTGCTCGCATACGTTCCCATCATCCATAAGGAGCGTGAAGTTGTATGAATCACGATTTTTATGAGGATGAGCCAATATTTGATTTGTCACGTTTACAAGACAGAGGAAGTAAGAAATAGGTAGCAATGATGCTTCCAGAACACGTAGCTTTATTAAGACAATATAGTGAAGAAATTAAAAGAGAACCTAAACCAGAATTAGACGAATGGGATTATGATGCCATTCAACATACTTTGGATGCAGCCATTAAAAGTAAAGCTGATACAAAAATTAAAAGATGGAAAAATGGAGAATTTATATACAACAGAGGAACGGTAGAAAGTGTAAATTTGCAGAAGCGAGAAATCGAATTGAAAGATCCTTTTTATTTGTTATCATTAAAGCTCGATGAAATAGTTGACGTAACTATAATGGATTAAAGGTTGTGAAAGTATTGGACAGAACGGAAGAACTATTTAATAAGTTACTGGATGAACATCCTCCGGAGTTAATACTAGGTGCCCTTGATGAGATGTCACGAATGAACAGAGAAGAACTTGTAGCATTAGGTAAATTATGCGAAGTCATAAATAGAACGGAAGCTGCAGAAGTCGAGAAAGCTAAAGAACACCAACCAGATTAATGGAAGGTGGTTTGATTTATTTTATGGAAATTTGTATTGTACAAAGTCCAAAAAACACGTTTTTAATAAATTCGTCACATATCGGTCACGTAAGAAGGATTTTCACCTGTTTTATAGGTATTAAATTTAATTGAAAAAAGCCCAAAACCATTGAGGTTAAAGGCTTTTGTTTAGATGGTCCCGACTGGTCTCGAACCAGCGACCCCCACCTTGTCGAGGTGGTGCTCTCCCAACTGAGCTACAAGACCATAATGAAAAAAGAAACTCATAATACTTCAATGTTTCTCTATATAAATATACTATAAAGTAGGGAGCTAGTATATATCTAAAAGGAATACTTTTATAGATATATTCTTACATAAAATCACTTTATTAAAAGAGGAATCCTGAAACTAAATAAAAAATAATACCTTGAAAAGCTAACACCTTTCAAGGTTATTTTATAGTTATATCAAAAAGTAGAAAATGGAATCGAGTTAATGTAAAACAAGAGAATAATATTCTATCTCATAAAACTATTCTCAAACTATTAGTTTATAGTTATCTCTCACAAGCAATGCCGTCTTTATCACGATCGCTTTTTATGTTAGCATCATAAATTTCTTTTGATACAAAAGGAGTGAATTTAGTTTTTCCACCTTTGTTTTTAATATTCGCAGCTTTGGCTACTCCCCCTTTATAGGTTTTGTTTAACTCTGTGCAATTGTTAAATTTTTTGGCTGCCGCATCTGTCTCTGTTGGTGAAATTGTAGAAACTCCAAAAACTAATGTTGCTGAAAGTAAAATTACTGAAATTCGTTTCATTGTAACTCCTCCTAAATTTTTTCAATAAGTAAATAACTATGTCTAAAGGTGTGTGTAAAAACTACTATATCCATTTGATAAAAAAGAGACATAGATAACTATATCTCGTTCTTTCAATCTAAAAGGGTCCTTTAACTTTAAGCAGATTTTCAAAACCCGAAGTAGACGAACCATAATATCTCATGTTAATTATATTTTAACATATATTAGATAAATACTTATATACCAAAAAGGATTAAAACAAGTACTTTTACTGTCATAAATTCCTCACATCTTTTTCATCTCTGGTACTTGTTTGCAGAGGCATCATTCTACTAAGATGGAGATATAGGGGAGGTGCTACAATCATGTTATTGGAAGCACAAAATTTTATTCGTCTTTTTTATGATGAAACTGGTAAAAAAGAATTAGACATGCATACGCGATTTAGAGAAGTAGAAAATCAGATAAAAATAGAAGGTACTTATGAACATACTACCGAAGAGTTAGAATTTGGGGCCAAGGTAGCGTGGCGCAATAGCAATAAGTGCATAGGACGACTATTTTGGCAAAGCCTTACTGTTTTTGATAAAAGGGATTTACATACCGAGGACGCTGTATTTGAAGCACTAATAGAGCATATGCAGTTTGCGACAAATGAAGGTCGGATCAGACCTACCATTACAATATTTTCACCAAAAGATGTACGGATATGGAATCATCAGCTAATTAGATATGCTGGCTATGAAACGGAAGATTGGATAATAGGAGATTCTGATTCTATTGATTTTACGAAAAAATGTGAGGAGCTTGGATGGAAAGGGAAGAGAACCAATTTTGATGTTCTACCACTTGTCATTCAGATAAAAGATCACCCTCCGAAATTATTTGATATTCCGGAGCAGTATATTTTAGAAGTGCCCATTCGTCATCCTGAATATGAATGGTTTGAGTATTTACAACTAAAATGGTATGCAGTTCCGATGATTTCAAGTATGAAGTTAGAAATGGGAGGTATTACTTACGCTGCTGCTCCTTTTAATGGATGGTATATGGGAACTGAAATTGGTGCACGGAATCTGGCCGACGATTATCGCTACAATATGTTACCTTCAGTAGCAAGACATATGGGATTAAATACGAAATCTAATGCTTCACTTTGGAAAGACCGTGCGCTGTTGGAACTAAATGTAGCGGTATTGTATTCCTTCAAAAAAGACGGTGTCAGTATTGTAGATCATCATACTGCAGCACAGCAATTTAAAAAATTCGAAGAAATTGAGAAGGATGCAGATCGTGACGTAACAGGCAACTGGACATGGCTAATTCCTCCAATGTCCCCTGCTACAACTCATATCTTCCATAAGCAATACAATAATGAAAAAGTAACGCCAAATTATTCCTATCAACCATCACCGTATTAAAAAAGAAGCATGATTTCATGCTTCTTTTTTCAATTCTTGTTAGACTTCCTCCGAGACATATCGATCTCTCCCAGCATGCATTCCAGCTAAGAAGAGGAGAACGACGGTTACAATGAATAAAATCATTGGTGTATACCAACTTCCTGTTTCATCATGGATAAATCCAAAGAACACCGGTCCAACTGCTGCGAGTAAATATCCAATTGACTGTGCAACACCCGATAAATCAGCTGCTTCCATGGGTGTGCGAGAACGAAGCGAAAAGAACATCATTACAAGACCAAACGATGCCCCCCCACCTAAGCCAAGTGTAATCATCCAAAGTAAAGAAAGTGAAATATCTCCAAACAATAAACCAGTGAAACCTATTAAATAGAAAACCGTAAATAATGCAACAAGTATTCGCTGATCCTTAAGTCGACCTGCGAGAATTGGAATAAGGAAAGTCATTGGAAGCTGCGCAAATTGCATAAAGGAAAGCATCCATCCAGAACTTTCAGCATCCATTCCCTTGGTTTGTAATATTTCAGGAATCCATGCTGCAGTTGTATAAAAAATAAGTGATTGTAGACCCATACATAAGGTAATGGTCCAGGTTAAAGGTGATTTAAAAATAGACTTAGCTTTTACCACTTTAGTTTTAGGGCTTACGACAACTATTTGTTTTTGCTTGATTTGTGGTAACCATATGATACACGCGACTATCGCAAGAACCGACCAAAAACCAAGTGCACCTTGCCAGCCATATGAAGTCCCATCTGCTATTGGATAGCTGATACCTGCCCCAATACCTGCAGATAAGTTCATGGACACGGTAAACACTCCAGTCATTAGACCAAGTTG
This sequence comes from Psychrobacillus sp. FSL K6-2365, assembly GCF_038003165.1. Classification (NCBI taxonomy): domain Bacteria; kingdom Bacillati; phylum Bacillota; class Bacilli; order Caryophanales; family Bacillaceae; genus Psychrobacillus; species Psychrobacillus sp. FSL K6-2365. The sequence continues at coordinate 1,631,753 of NZ_JBBOOO010000001.1, forward strand.
TAAAGGAAATTTAAGCTTTATAAAACTTGGGATTAATACATTACCAAAAGCAATCGCAATTCCTATTAAAGCAGTGCCTAATAGTAAGAAGAATGGTGTTCCGAGCGAGCGAATAATTATTCCGATTGCCAATAATAGAATTGCCAGAAAGAGTGTCATTTCCATCCCTAAGCGTCGTGCAATCTTTGGGGCAAAAGGGGATATGATCGCAAATGCCAGAAGTGGAATCGTTGTGATAAACCCAGCTAATACATTCGATATGGCTAATCCATCTCGTATGTACGAAATAATTGGGCCTACGGCAGTAAGTGGTGCTCGTAGTGTCGTTGAAATGAAAATAATTCCAATTATTAATAATGCAATTGTCTTTTTATTTGTTTCTTGATTCGTTAACAAATGAATTCTCTCCTTACGAGATTATGTATTTCGATATTAGAAAATGCTACACCCTTTGTCCTTGAAGTTCAATAGATATATTAGAAAGATATTTCTATAAAAGAAAATAATGGAATATTAAGAGAATTGTTATGATAAAATAGATATGTAAATATTTACAATTCGAAATTGATGTGCTAATAGGGGGATTCAATTGACTGCTAAGAAAGTATTATCATTGGTGGGAGTATCTAAAAGTTTTGGAAATAAACAAGTGTTAAAAGGTGTCAATCTAGATGTATTTGAAGGTCAAATTATTGGCTATATCGGACCAAACGGAGCAGGAAAAAGTACAACTGTAAAGATGATGCTTGGCCTTTTAGATGGCTATACTGGATTTATAGAAATTTTTGGAGAAAATATTCTCAAAAGTGATTATTCCTATAAAAAGAGAATTGGCTATGTGCCAGAGACGGCTGAGCTTTATGAAAATCTTACTGCATTCGAATATCTATCCTTCACAGGTGAACTATACGGATTAAGTAGTGAGGAAGCGGAGAAAAAGGCATTCGGTTTAATGAAGGAATTTGGTTTAGAAACTGTATTTCATCAACGAATTTCCTCTTTTTCAAAAGGGATGAAGCAGAAAGTATTAATCATTTCGAGTTTGTTACACGACCCGGATTTATTGTTTTTGGATGAACCGCTTAGTGGTTTAGATGCGAACAGTGTGATGGTTATAAAAGAGATACTTGCAAAGCTTGCACAGCAAGGGAAGACTATTTTTTATTCTTCCCATATTATGGATGTTGTAGAAAAAATCAGTAACAGAATTGTATTATTAGTAGATGGTCAAGTAGTAGCGGATGGAACTTTTGAAGAGTTAAAATCGCAGAATCAGGAAGGGTCATTAGAAGACATCTTCAATCAGTTGACTGGTTTTACCGAGCACGAGGACATTGCAGGCAGGTTTGTAGATTTAGTTCGTGGAGGCAGCGTCCATGAATGATTTTGCATCACTTAGAATACTAGATCGTTTTAGACCTGTCTTTCAAAAGTTGAATATAGACTATGATGTGATGCGTTTGATTCTACAACTGAAGCTGACGATGGATAGCAGAAGGATGCCGGCTATCTTTAGTGGTTCAAATGTAAAAAAAGAAGGGAACCAGTTTCTAAAATCCTTATGGATGTACGCGTTATTTGGAATTCTCTTTTTAGTTCCTTTTCTATTTTTAGGTAATGAGTTTCTATTCTCTCTTACTATTATGTTCAGCTCCTTATTTGTCATTTTAATGACATCAATGGTATCTGATTTTTCTGCTGTTCTGCTTGATATACGGGATAAAAATATACTTCACCCGAAACCCATTAGTGAAAAGACTTTAAATGCAGCGAAGATTACTCATATTATGATATATATGGTTCTTTTAACTGGTGCGTTTGTAATTATTCCTCTTATTGTAAGTATATTTAAATTTGGTATTATATTTGCGCTCTTATTTTTAATAGAAATAATATTGATAAGTAGTTTGGCTGTGGTATTGACCGCTTTTGTTTATTTGTTCATTCTCCGTTTTTTTAGTGGTGAAATGTTAAAGGATATTATTAACTATGTACAAATTTTCCTAGCAATTGGAATGGCGGTAAGTTATCAATTAGTTGGGCGCGTATTTCAAATAGTTAATATTGATATTTCGTATGCCTTTGCTTGGTGGCATACGTTACTGCCTCCTTTTTGGTTCGCAGCACCTTTTGAATTAATCTTAAATAAAGATTTTTCTTTTCATATAATTGTATTATCATTACTCGCTCTTGTAGCTCCATTTCTTGCGATTGCGGTGTATATTCGTCTAATGCCGACCTTTGAACGAAATCTATCTAAATTACAAAGTGATACAAACAGAAGGAAAAAGAAAAATCGTAAATTACAATTAGTTTTTGCAAAAATTTTATGTAGAACTAAAGAGGAGCGTACTTTTTATAAGTTTGCATCTCTTATGTTAAAAGAAGAAAGGGAATTAAAGCTAAAAATATTTCCCTTACTAGGATTTGCGGTTATTTTTCCTTTTATCTTTTTATTCAATACATTAAGCACTAGTTCTTATGAGGAAATGAAAAGCGGAAATTCATTTATGGTCATATATTTTGCGCTAATTATGATTCCATCCGTTGTGCAAATGCTCGAGTACTCTGGTAATTATAAAGGGCAATGGATCTTCTACGCTGCTCCTATTAAAAACAAATCAATTGTTTATAGTGCAACTCTAAAGGCAAGCATAATGAATTATTTCATACCTATTTTAACTATGCTTAGTGTTATATTTTTATGGATTTTTTCTTTTAAAATAATTCTGGACTTAGTCGTTGTCCTATTAGCCACAATTGCACTAACATTAGTATCTTATGGCATTTTTAAGAAGGGGAAGTTTCCCTTCACTAGTTCGCATGAGCATACACAAACTAATGCCTTTTTTAAAGTTTTCGGTAGTATGTTCATAGTAGGGCTTATGGCTGCGCTGCATGCTGTGGTTTTAATCATTCCTTATGGTTTACCGATATATGCCTTCATACTGTTAATAAGTATTTTCATAGGGTGGAAGTTAATGTTCTCGAAGGGATGAATTGTTATTCAAACAATAGAAGATATAGAGAATTTAATAATAGAAGATAAATGGATGATGGATATATTAAAAGTAGCTCAGCAATTGGAGCTGCCAGACTGGTGGATATGCGCAGGGTTTGTACGCTCGAAGATTTGGGATACTTTACATGGATATAACGAAAAAACTCCATTAGCGGATATCGATGTTATTTATTTTAATCCTCATAATAAGGAAGAGTCAGAGGAGAAAAAATGGGAGGATCAGCTACAGAAGTTGAGACCAAATATTCCATGGTCTGTGAAAAATCAGGCTAGAATGCATAGGATAAATAACCTGCCGCCTTATAAATCTTCGGAAGATGGAATATCCAATTTTCCGGAAACAGTGACAGCAATAGGAGTGAAATTAAATGATCAGAATGAAATAGTAGTTGTTGCTCCACATGGAATAGTGGATATCCTGCAGATGACAGTGAAACCAGTTCCTCGATTTGCAACAAATAAAGAACTTTTAGAAATTTACGAGCAACGTATCCATAGGAAAAACTGGCATTCTATTTGGCCAAATATAAGTATAAGTAACAGCAAGATGTGGCAAAAAGTACATTAGTTTTTGTTTTCCTTCTTTTATTCTACATAACATTTGAAACTTGATGAACCGATTGGGCGATGGGCGCATATGATGTTATGACTTGATTACAAGGAGGAAAAAAATGAAACACATGCGCCATATTGTGACGAAAGCTGTTGTTGCTAAAGGTAAAAAGAGAACAGAATCCTGTGAAGTGCTTCGTCCACCAAATACACCGTCGAGTATTTTAGGATGTTGGGTTATTAATCACACATGTTCGTCTAAAAAACACGGAAGATATGTTGAAGTAACTGGAAAATTTGATATAAACGTTTGGTATGCACATCATGATCATTCCAAAACTTCTGTGTTCACAGAAACGATCAATTACAAAGATCGTATTAAGTTACATTATCGCGATAAAGACTCTACTGGGGAAGAAGTACATGTACGTGTGTTACAGCAACCAAATTGTACAGAGGCAATTATTATTTCAGGAGGAACACAGTTCCAGGTAACTGTAGAAAGAGAAATACTTGTTGAGGTTGTAGGAGAAACAACTATATGCATTCAAGTTCATGAAGCGGAATTTGAAGAAGAATGGGCATATGGGGAAGAAAGCTCTTCTAGTTCGTCATCAAGTTCTGCAGGATCCACCGGTTCCTCCAAAGAAGCAGAAGATTCTTCGTCCCTTTAACAAGCCGGCTATTTCTTCCGGCTTTTTTTTTATTGCCTAAAAAATTAGGAAATGACTTTTTTTATTGAGTCAATTATTTGATCAAGAAAATGAATATTTACGTGAATTTATTTTTTATGTTTTATTCAATTGTTTCATTTATATAACTGACTGAATATCTCTCATGATAAGGGAAAAACTAATAAAGATTAAAAATGAGAGGAGTGTTCACTATGAAGGACCGGAAACAACCACATGAGAAGTTTACGAAGAAAGATAATGGATTATCTTCTATGCAAGAAGTAATATATCCAAAAGAATTCAAACGTGCTGATGAAGAGTCATTTAAAAAAAATCCGATTAAAAAGTAACCTAATTATGAACCCTGAATAGGTAGTTAATTCAGGGTTCGCTTTATTAGTACTAATCGCATATATCCTTTACGCGATTCTTACTTCTGCCTCTTTTCTTATTGTTTTTGGTATAATCATTATATTAGTAATGAAGAGAGAAGGATTTAAATGACTACACAAACTCCAATGATGCAACAATACTTAAAAATTAAAGAAGACCACATAGATGCGTTTTTGTTTTTCCGTTTAGGTGATTTTTATGAATTATTCCACGATGATGCTATTAAAGCTGCTGCGATTTTGGAAATTACGCTGACTAGTAGGAAGGACAATATACCGATGTGTGGAGTACCTCATCATTCTGCTCAAGGATATATCGAAACGCTTATAAGTAAGGGCTATAAAGTCGCTATTTGTGAACAAGTGGAAGATCCTAAACATGCGAAGGGTGTAGTTAAAAGAGAGGTTGTACGTCTTGTTACACCAGGAACTATAATCGAAGGAAAAGCTATGCAAACGAAGTCTAACTATTTTATTTCTTCTGCTGACTTGCTTGCTACAAATGAAGTCGCTTTTGCATACTTAGATGTATCAACAGGAGATGGCTTTACGACTATTCTTACAGGAGATGAGAAGGAAGTAGTACAGGAGCTACTGGCAATCCAGGCAAAAGAATTGATCGTCAGTGAACAAATGTACGTCTTGATCAATGAATTATCTGCTATTCATGATTTTACGGTTTCCATTGAAAAAGATGAGTTATCGAATGAAGATATTCATAAATACATTCCGAACCATCCCGATCAAACACATCAAACGGTTAAACGATTATTACAATATATTCAAAAAACGCAAAAACAATCTCTATTACATATTCAACCATTCACTTTTCAACAAAGAGAATCCTTTTTAGCAATGGACTATCATTCTAAGCGAAATTTAGAGCTAATATCATCTATTCGAAGTGGTGACCAAAAAGGTACATTATTATGGTTATTAGATGAAACAGTGACTGCAATGGGTGGACGCAAATTAAAGCAATGGATTCATCAGCCCCTTGCAAACAGACAATCGATTGAAGCGCGTCAAGAAATAGTAACGAGTTTTTTGAATGACTTTATGCTTCGTGAAGAGATTAAAGAAGCTTTCAAGGAAGTATACGACCTAGAACGTCTTGTAGGCCGTATTGGATTTGGTAGTGCTGGCGGGAGAGATCTTGCCCAGTTAAGGCAGTCCCTTTCTAAGGTCCCTATTATTAAACAGCTACTCGTAGAATCGGAAGATCAAGAGTTGCAAAAACTTGGGAACGCATTAGAGGATTGTGAAGTTATTTGGAGAAAGTTACAAGAAGCGATTAGTGAGAACCCTCCGATTTCCGTAAAAGACGGCGGAGTGATTAACAACGGTTTCCATGAACGACTGGACCAACTACGTGATGCCTCTGTTAACGGTAAAAAGTGGATTACAGAACTTGAGCAAAGGGAAAGAGAAATTACAGGTTCTAAAAACTTGAAGATAGGATATAACCGGATTTTTGGCTATTATATCGAGCTAACAAAATCGAATATTCATTTAGCAGATGAGTCTAGATATGTCCGTAAACAAACACTTGCGAATGCAGAACGATATATTACCGACGAGCTTAAAGAGAAAGAATCCCTTATTTTATCTGCAGAAGATGAAAGCCTAGTTTTGGAATATGAATTGTTTACGCAAGTTAGAGAAGAAATAAAAACATATATTCCGCTAGTTCAAAAATTAGCGAAACAAATTAGTGAGCTAGATGTTTTTATCTCTTTTGCCCAGGTTGCAGAGAACCATAGATTAACGAAACCTGTTTTCCATGATTCCAATGCAATGATTATTAAAGAGGGAAGACATCCAGTTGTTGAAAAAGTGATGAACAATCAGTTATATGTACCAAATGACTGTGTTCTTACGGAAGATATTAATATGCTATTGATCACTGGTCCTAATATGTCTGGTAAAAGTACTTTTATGCGTCAAATAGCCATTACAACTGTAATGGCGCAAATTGGATGCTATGTACCTGCAGAATCTGCGACGCTTCCAATTGTCGATAAAATATTTACTCGTATTGGGGCTGCCGATGATTTGGCAGGTGGGCAAAGTACTTTCATGATTGAGATGATGGAATCACAGCATGCCATTATGAATGCTACAAGTAAGAGCTTGTTGTTATTCGATGAAATTGGCCGTGGTACTTCTACCTATGATGGCATGAGTTTGGCACAAGCGATGATGGAATATATTCATGAAAATATAGGAGCTAATACGCTTTTCTCCACTCATTATCATGAACTGACGGATTTAGAGGACTCGTTACCAAAGCTCCGAAATGTACATGTGTCAGCAACTGAAAAAGATGGCAAAGTGGTCTTTCTACACAAGCTAAAAGATGGTCCGGCTGATAAGAGCTACGGTATCCATGTAGCAGAGTTAGCACAATTGCCGGAACAAATTATTTCCCGAGCACGTGATATCCTAGCGACCTTCGAGGATCAGGAGGAAAAAGGAGGAAGTGCTGTTCAGGTAAGCGAAACCCAATTATCCTTCTTCGATGAGCAACCAAAGACACGTAAAGAACCAGTAGTTATCCAAGATGATAAATCGACGGATAAAATAATAAAAAAGTTGAAGAAAGTCAATATATCAGGTACGACTCCTTTAGAAGCACTACAACTATTGTACGAGTTACAAAACGAGCTAGAATAGCGCAGGAAGTAGGTGAATGAAGTGGGACAAATCATTTTAATGGACGAACTCCTGTCCAACAAAATTGCTGCCGGTGAAGTGGTAGAGCGACCAGCTTCAGTTGTGAAAGAATTGGTAGAAAATGCAATAGATGCAGAAAGTACCTCTATTGAAATTACACTAGAAGAAGCGGGTCTGTCTAAAATTCAAGTGACTGATAATGGTAAGGGGATGGATGAGGAGGATGCTGTAAAATCGTTCTCTAGACATGCGACCTCTAAAATAACTACGGAGCATGACCTTTTTAGAATACGTTCATTAGGTTTCCGTGGAGAGGCACTTGCTAGTATAGCCTCTGTATCTAAAATTAGTTTATGGACATCAAATGGCGAAAATATTGGGACAAAAGTAGAGTTAGAAGGTGGAAGGGTATTATCTAATACCCCTGCTCCTATTCGAAGAGGGACTGATATAATCGTAAGCCAGCTATTTTATAATACACCAGCTCGCTTAAAATATTTGAAAACGATTCAAACAGAGTTAGGGCATTCCATTGACTTGATAAACCGTTTAGCAATCAGTTACCCGGGGATTGCGTTTAAACTTACACATAATCATCAAACTATTGTGCAGACCAGTGGAAGGGGAGACTTGAAACAGGTTTTAGCTTCAATTTATGGGATTTCTAATGTAAAAAAGATGGTTGCCTTCGACAAGGAATCATCAGATTTTCGTATTTTAGGTTTTGCAACATTACCAGAAATAACAAGAGCCTCTAAAAACTATATAACCGTTCTCGTGAACGGTCGCTGGGTTAAACACTATGGTATAAATAACGCAATAGTAGATAGCTACCATACATTGTTACCGATTGGCAGATATCCGATTGTTGTTTTAAATATTGAAATGGATCCGATACTAACGGATGTGAATGTTCATCCTGCTAAGCATCAAATTCGTCTAAGTAAGGAAAAAGAGCTGATGGAAATGATCCGAGTAACAATACGTTCGATCATGCATCGCCTGCAGAAACCACCTGAAATTATAGAGAAGCCAGTTGTGAAAAAGCAGCCGAGTGTACAATTCGATTTCTTCAAACAAACATATGAGCCAGTTCAAAAGGAACCCATTACTCCAAACTATGAGGGTGTGATATCCGAACAAACACATAATCCACCCGAAGAACAGCCTAGTATTGTATATGAAGAGGTAGAGCCATTGGCGGACCTCGATATTCAACCGATTGAATATGTGGAGGATAAAAAGCCATTTCCTGATTTGCATGTTGTAGGACAAATCCATGGTACATATATTGTTGCCCAAAGTGATGATGGTTTTTATTTGATAGATCAGCATGCTGCGCAAGAGCGTGTAAAATATGAGTTTTATAAGGAAAAGATTGGGGAAGTAAATGCAAATGAACGACAATCACTATTGCTGCCACTGACTTTTCACTATTCTTTAGACGAGGCATACCGTATTAAGGAGTCATTGAGCGAATTAAATAATGTAGGAATTTTTTTAGAGGAGTTTGGTTCTGCTAGCTTTGTCGTAAGAGATTACCCTACTTGGTTCCCTAAAGGTGATGAGACAAAGATAATCGAGGGTCTGATTGAACAGGTATTGAACAATCGTAAAACGGATATAAAAAAGCTTAGAGAAGATGCAGCTATTATGATGAGTTGTAAGCTATCCATCAAAGCAAATCATTATCTAACGATGAATGATATGGAACAGCTGCTCGAAAGCTTAAAAAATGCGCAACATCCATTGACTTGCCCACATGGAAGACCAGTAATCGTACATTTTTCGACGTATGAGGTTGAGAAAATGTTCAAACGAGTTATGTAGGAGGAAACGGGAATGGGAAAATATATATTATCAATTGACCAAGGAACGACAAGCTCTAGAGCAATACTTTTTGATAAGCTTGGCAATATTGTTCACTCTGCTCAACGAGAATTTAAACAATATTTTCCTAAATCGAGTTGGGTTGAGCATGATGCGAAAGAAATTTGGGGATCTGTACTATCGGTACTGGCTGCTGTCCTAACTGAAAGTGGAAACCAGCCTGAGGATGTCCATGCGATTGGAATTACAAATCAACGAGAAACAACAGTCGTATGGAACAAACATACAGGGAAACCTGTTTATAATGCGATTGTTTGGCAATCCAGACAAACTCAATCCATTATCGAGGAACTTAAAAAAGATAATCTGGAAACTTTTTTTCAAGACAAGACCGGCTTGAAATTAGACCCATACTTTTCTGCGACCAAAGTAAAATGGATATTGGATAATGTTGATGGTGCGAGAGAGCAAGCAGAAGCGGGTGAGCTACTTTTCGGAACGATAGATACGTGGCTAATTTGGAAACTTTCAAATGGAAAAGCACATGTGACTGATTATTCCAATGCATCTAGGACGATGCTTTATAATATATATGATCAAAAGTGGGATTCAGAAATCTGTGAAAAGCTATCTATCCCTATGGGAATGCTCCCTAGAGTAGCGTCTTCGTCTGAAGTATACGCACAGACTGATCCGTCTGTTTTCTTTGGTAAAGAAATAGACATTGCAGGAGCAGCTGGGGACCAACAGGCTGCACTATTTGGGCAATGCTGTTTTGAGAAGGGTATGGCTAAAAATACGTATGGAACTGGATGTTTTATGCTTTTAAATACAGGTGAAGAAGCAGTTACTTCGCCTTCTGGTTTATTAACGACAATCGCTTGGGGATTAAATGGTAAAGTGACCTATGCGTTAGAGGGAAGTATATTTGTTGCTGGTTCTGCGATCCAATGGCTTCGAGATGGGTTTCGCATGATAAAGAGTGCACCTGAGTCAGAACAATATGCCAAAAAAGTAGATTCTACGGAAGGTGTCTATTTTGTTCCAGCTTTTGTCGGGCTTGGAACTCCTTATTGGGATTCTGAAGCAAGGGGGTCAATCTTTGGATTAACGAGAGGCACATCTAAGGAGCATTTCATACGTGCAACGATAGAATCTCTTGCTTACCAAACAAAAGACGTGCTTGATACGATGGAAAAAGATTCGGGAGTAGATGTAGAGGTATTAAGAGTAGATGGTGGAGCAGTAAGCAATGAATTTCTTATGCAGTTTCAAAGTGATTTATTAAACTTACCTGTAGAACTTGCTAAGCTCAATGAAACAACAGCATTAGGAGCTGCTTTCTTAGCAGGGTTAGCTACTGGTTTCTGGAAAGATGAACAAGAACTATCCGGTTTGCGAGAAAGTCAAAAGCAGTATGAGCCAAAAATGGAAAGTGAGAAAAGAGAACAACTATATAAGGGTTGGACAAAAGCAGTCGAGGCAACACGTATTTTCAAACTTTCAGACGAAGAGGTGGAATAATTGAAGTCTTCTGTAGAGCGTGACCAAATAGTAAATACACTAAATTATTATGAATTCGATGTGTTGGTTATAGGTGGAGGGATTACAGGCGCGGGGATAGCACTAGATGCTGTTACACGAGGTATGTCTGTTGCTTTGGTAGAAATGCAGGATTTTGCTGCTGGAACTTCCAGTAGGTCCACAAAACTTGTGCACGGTGGTTTGCGTTATTTGAAACAATTGGAGGTGAAAATGGTTGCTGATGTAGGAAAAGAAAGAGAAATTGTATATGAAAATGCGGTTCACGTGACTGAACCTATATGGATGCTACTACCGTTTCATAAAAAAGGTACGTTTGGACCATTATCTACATCAGCTGGCTTAAAGATGTATGACTTTTTAGCTGGGGTTAAGAAAGAGGAAAGAAGATTAATGCTTTCCGATCAAGAGACACTTGAAAAAGAACCTCTACTAAAAAGTAAAGGGTTGCTAGGTGGAGGATACTACGTTGAATATCGTACAGATGATGCACGTCTAACGATTGAGGTGCTAAAAAAAGCAATGGAAAAAGGTGCGGTGTGCTTAAACTATGCTAAAGCACGTTCATTTATATATGACGATTATAATCAAGTAATTGGTGCGGAAATCGTTGATACAGTTAGCAATAAAAGAATTTCCATTCATGCCAAAAAAATAGTTAATGCTACTGGTCCTTGGGTTGATGGAGTTCGTGCTTTGGATGCTATTGAGAACAATAAAAAACTAAAGCTTACCAAGGGTGTGCATGTTGTTATTGACCAATCTGTTTTCCCTCTTAAACAGGCTGTCTATTTTGATGGACCTGATAAACGAATGGTTTTTGCTATCCCACGTGATGGTAAAACTTATGTAGGAACAACAGATACGTTCTTTGAAGGTGATATTCGGCATCCTGTAGCTACAACGGAAGATGTCGATTACCTAATTCAAGCAATTCATTTTATGTTTCCTTTAGTTCATATTACCGCAAATCAAGTGGAGTCTACATGGGCGGGGGTTCGTCCATTGATATTTGAGGATGGGAAGAATCCATCAGAAATCTCTCGAAAAGATGAAATTTGGCAGTCGGAAGCTGGTTTATTTACAATAGCTGGAGGTAAACTCACAGGGTATAGAAAAATGGCTGAAACTATTGTAGATAAAATATCGAAGCAATTAGGGGATGAAAAATACGGACCATGTGTAACGAGGCATTTAACGCTATCCGGAGGAGACGTTGGAGGCTCTAAACAATGGGAGGCTTTTCTCACTCAAAAGGAACAAGTAGCTCAAGTTTACGGACTTTCTGGTTTGGAAGGAAGGAAACTGGCCAAAATGTACGGGACGAATGTAGATAAAGTATTTCAGTATGCACAAATTCTTTCTACATTTCCTTCAACTTTACCTATGGCAATACTAGCCCAAATTTATTACGCAGTGCATGAAGAGATGGCATATTCTCCTGAAGACTTTTTGGTAAGAAGAACAGGTATGCTCTATTTTGATATACAGCATTTTAACGAGTATAAAGAAGAAATAGTGAATGTGATGAAAAAATTGCTTCAATACTCAGACGAGGAAACAAAGGCTTTTAATAAACAACTAGATACACTCTTGAATGAAGCTACATTAAAAGAAAGTTGGGATTAAGCTGAAAACTATCTTAGAAGGCAAAATGTCAGATGATCATCTAATTCATATCGTTAAGTTTTCTCCTGATACACCCCCGATTGCACATATCCATCTTCTACATGGAATGGTAGAGCATATTGGTCGTTATGATGATTTCGCTACATTTCTAGTTGATAAAGGGTTTGTCGTTACCGGTCATGATCATCGTGGACATGGTAAAACAGCTGAAAAAAATGGGCAATTTGGATATTTTGCAGATAAGGTAGGTTTTGAACGGGTTGCCGAAGACGTTCGCGAAGTTTTGCTGCATGTGAGGGAGGATTTAGGGGATATTCCGCTTATTTTATTCGGCCATAGCATGGGGTCGTTTATTGCTCGAAGATATATGCAAAAATATAGTGACTCCTTAACGAAAGTTGTCCTTTCTGGCACCACTTATAGTCCTGGAGTTATGGGGGACGTTGGTAAAGTAGTCGGTAAACTTATATCTGCTGTAAAAAGTCCCAAATCTGAAGGGAAATTACTGAACAGTATGGCCTTTGGAGGTTTCAATAAACAAATAAAAAATCCGAAATCACCATTTGATTGGCTTACAACAGATGAACTAGAAGTACAAAAATATATTGAAGATCCGCTATGCGGTTTTATACCAACGAACCAATTCTATATTGACCTTTTTGATGGATTAAAAATAATTCACCAAGACATAGAAAATAATCATATAAAAAAGGATTTACCCGTTTTAGTTATTAGTGGTGCCAAGGATCCTGTTGGAAAAGACGGAAAAGATTTATTCAAAGTCGCTACTGGATTAAAAAGTGTTGGAATGACAAACGTAACCTTACATTTGATAGAGGATGCGCGACACGAAATATTAAACGAGGTAAATAAGCTTCAAACATATGAAATAATTGCAAATTGGATGATAGAAAATGCATAATACTGCAAATGTAATTGCAATAGTCGGACCGACTGCCGTCGGCAAAACTGCTTTAAGTATTCAACTGGCTAAGGCATTTAATGGAGAAATTATAAATGGAGACTCGATGCAGGTGTATCGAGAGCTCCATATAGGAACTGCAAAGGTTACCCAAGAAGAAATGGAAGGTATTCCTCATCACTTACTCGATATTAAGGAACCTGAGGAGAATTTTTCTGTTGCGGAGTATCAAAAGCTCGTACGAGGTAAAATTGAGGAAATTACATTAAAGGGTAAAATTCCGATTATAGTTGGAGGAACTGGTCTTTATATTCAATCTGTTCTGTATGACTTTAGATTTACGGAACAACCGAATCGAGATGAAACTAGACTTGCGGAATTAGAAAATATGGCTCCTTATAAATTATTTGAACATTTACAATCACTTGATCCGGAGGCGGCAAAGGATATACATCCAAATAATATCCAACGTGTGATACGAGCGATTGAACGAGTGGAACTAACTGGGAAGCAAAAGAATGATATTGAACAAAACCAAGGTCATGAAGATATATATCGACATTATATTATTGGCCTGTCTATAGATCGTGAGCAATTATATAATCGCATTAATGATCGAGTAGACATAATGCTAGAAAAAGGACTCTTGGAAGAAGTAAAGACGCTCTACAGTAAAGGCATCCGAAATGTTCAATCAATCCAAGCCATCGGTTACAAAGAAATATATGCATATTTGGATGGAGAGGTTTCATTCGAGGAAGCAATTGAACAGCTGAAGCAAAACTCTAGAAGGTATGCAAAAAGGCAGTTAACGTATTTTAGAAACAAAATGGATATCCATTGGTATAATCCGTTTACTGATTCCGAAAAAATTATAAAAGAAATTAATGAATTTATGCAGGAAAATGAATAATTAAAGCGAATATTAACAATGTAGTATGTTTACACATGCAAATTGTATAATGGGGGTATTGGGATGAAACCTATGAATATTCAAGATTTATATTTAAATCAGCTTAGAAAAAATGATATTTTTGTAACAGTATTTTTATTGAATGGCTTCCAACTAAAGGGGTTAGTAAAGTCTTACGATAATTTTACCGTCCTGTTTGAATCAGATGGAAAGCAACAGTTAATTTACAAACATGCAATTTCTACATTTGCTCCTTCTAAACCAGTTAAGCTAACAGAAGAGTAACATGAATTGTTTGACAGATGGGCATGCTCCTATTATGATTTTATAGAATAAACAGAGAATCGGGAGAGTTTAATATGAATGTTATTTCGACAGAACAACTTTTAGAAAAAATAGATGCTGGCGAAGAAATCAGTGTCATCGATGTACGTGAAAGTGATGAAGTGGCAACTGGGATTATTCCCGGTGCTAAGCATATCGCATTAGGACAAATCGAAAACAGCATGGATCAACTCGACAAATCAGTTCCTCATTACATAGTATGTAAAGCGGGTGGCCGTAGCGCAATGGCCTGTGAAATTCTAGAGGAAAATGGATATAATGTAACGAACATTGCTGGAGGTATGATGGACTGGGACGGCGAGTTGCAGTTCTAACTTATAGATAAAAGGCTAATTTCATTTATGAGATTAGTCTTTTCTATTTGTATTTTGAAGAAAAATAGGAGAATATTACATGACATTTACAACCACATTATCAAAAGAAGTATTGGATCGTGCAGAACAGGTTGAAGCCAAAATAGCACCATATCACAAACTTGTAGAAAAAATTGCATTTTTAAATCAACAAAAAGTAATTCAGGCTTTTAAGAATCACGGGGTTAGTGATCACCATTTCCATCCGTCATTTGGATATGGCTATGATGATGAAGGTCGAGATACACTGGAAAAAGTATATGCAACGACGTTTGGTTCAGAGGCAGCACTTGTGCGTCCTCAAATTATTTCAGGGACCCATGCGATTTCTATAAGCTTGTTCGGTGTGCTTAGACCGAATGACGAATTACTATATATAACGGGCAAACCCTATGACACTTTACAATCGATAGTTAGTGGAGGGAAAGAGGATACTGGATCCCTAGCCGACTTTGGCATTACATATAATCACGTGGATTTAATGGATACTGGGGAAGTCAATTGGGACTCCGTAAAAAGCGCTGTGAAAAGTAATACGAAAGTAATTGCAATTCAACGCTCGAAGGGTTACGCAGTACGTCCTTCGTTTACGATAGAACAAATAAAACAAATGGTTATCGAAATTAGAAGTATTAAAGAGGATGCTGTTATTTTTGTGGACAATTGTTACGGAGAATTTGTGGAAGAGTTGGAGCCGACGGACGTGGGGGCAGATTTAATGGCTGGTTCTCTGATTAAAAACCCTGGTGGTGGTCTTGCTAAAATAGGGGGCTATATTGCGGGGAAAGAGGAATATGTCACTAAATGTGCTTACCGAATGACTTCACCGGGTATAGGAGCAGAAGCGGGTGCTTCTTTAAATGCATTAATGGATATGTACCAGGGATTCTTTCTTGCTCCGCATGTTGTATCTCAAGCAGTGAAGGGAGCAATATTCACTTCGGCACTTTTGGAGGAAATCGGAATGACAACGGAACCACACTATGCAGAGCCCCGTACAGATTTAATACAATCGGTATCATTCCGAACTGCCGATCAAATGATTCAGTTTTGTAAAGCAATACAAATGCATTCCCCAGTAAATGCTCAGTTTATGCCTGAACCAGCTTATATGCCAGGTTATGCTGACGATGTCATAATGGCTGCAGGTACATTTGTACAAGGGTCGAGTATGGAGTTAACAGCCGACGGGCCAATCCGTCCTCCCTACACGGCATTTATTCAAGGTGGATTAACATACGAACATGTGAAATATGCTATTTTAGGAGCCGTACAAACATTCAACAAATAAAAAGTGTAGAACCATTTCTGAGTTATAAGGAATGGTTTTAATTTTCTGAAAAATATTTGTTAGTTTTCCTAACATGATGTTGACATGTTAACTAACATGACATATACTATTTATATAACCTACTAGGAGGTGCAGTGATGGAAAAGGAATGGAGACGTTCAATGCCATTACTTTCTATGAATATTGTCATGCAGCTTACTGGTTTGACTGCAAGGCAAATTCGTTACTATGAAGAGCAAGAACTGGTTCACCCTGCACGTACTGAAGGTAAACAGCGCATGTTTTCATTAGATGATATTGATATATTATTAGAGATTAAAGATTTATTGAAAACAGGTGTTAATATTGCGGGAATCAAGCAGATTTTTGAAATGAAAAACAGTCCAATTACTTCAAAAGAAGTTCGACAAGTAATTTCGGACAGAGAACTACGTGCAATAGTGAAAGAAGAAATGCATTTAGCTCAAAGACAACAACGAGCTTCTCTGCGACAAGGGGACCTATCTCGATTTTTTAGATAATCGAGGTTCATATACATTAATTAACTAGGAGAGTGAAACAATGAGCAAGTATACAAAAGAGGATATTAAAAAGTTCGTTCAAGAGCATGAGGTGAATTTTATACGTCTTCAGTTTACAGACATACTAGGTACGATTAAAAACGTAGAAATTCCAGTGAGTCAGCTCGATAAAGCTCTCGATAACAAAATGATGTTCGACGGATCTTCTATCGAAGGTTTTGTACGAATTGAAGAATCAGATATGTACTTAGTACCTGATTTAAATACATGGGTAGTGTTCCCTTGGATTACGGGTAAAGGGAAAGTGGCTCGTCTAATCTGTGACGTAAATAAAGCAGATGGAACTCCTTTTGCAGGAGATCCCCGTAATAATTTAAAACGTATCCTAAAAGAAATGGAAGAGTTAGGATTTACTAGCTTTAACTTAGGACCTGAACCTGAATTTTTCTTATTTAAATTAGATGCTCAAGGGGAGCCAACACTTGAACTGAATGACCATGGTGGCTACTTTGACTTAGCACCAATGGATTTAGGGGAAAACTGCCGTCGCGATATCGTTCTTGAGCTAGAAGAAATGGGCTTTGAAATTGAAGCATCTCACCATGAGGTTGCTCCAGGTCAACATGAAATTGACTTTAAATATGCAGATGCAGTAACAGCATGTGATAATATTCAAACGTTCAAACTTGTAGTAAAAACAATTGCTCGTAAACATGGTTTACATGCGACATTCATGCCGAAACCACTATTTGGCGTAAACGGTTCAGGAATGCACTTTAATGTATCTTTATTTAAAGGGAAAGAAAATGCATTTTATGATGAATCAGCAGAAATCGGCTTAAGTGAAACAGCAATGCAATTTATGGCTGGCGTATTGAAGCATGTACAAAGCTTTACTGCAATTACAAATCCATTAGTTAACTCATATAAACGCCTAGTACCTGGATACGAAGCTCCTTGTTATGTGGCATGGTCAGGACAAAACAGAAGTCCATTAATCCGTATTCCTTCTTCAAGAGGTGTAAGTACACGTGTTGAAGTTCGCTCAGTAGATCCGGCAGCCAATCCATATCTTGCGATGGCAGTAATTCTACAAGCTGGTTTAGATGGTATTAAAAATAAACTAACTCCACCACCAGCAGTGGACCGTAATATTTATGTAATGACAGAAGAAGAACGCATTGAAAATGGCATTCATAACCTACCACCAACTTTACATGCTGCCGTACAAGAGTTAGGTAAGAGTGAAACTATTCGCGGAGCATTAGGTGAGCATATTTATGCAAACTTTGTAGAAGCGAAAGAAATTGAATGGGATATGTTCCGTACGACTGTACACCCGTGGGAACGTGAACAATATTTAAAAATGTATTAATCCCGTAATATAGAGTTTTAAAGGGTTTTGGTATGGGGTGTAATTATAAAGTTGTTCAAAGAAATAGTTCGCACCCCATATTCACCCCATTATTTTTATAAAAAAATATCATTTACTTATACCCTTAAAAACATCGTTCAGTCTTTCGTTGACTTGTTCGGTGTTTTTCTTGTTCATTTTTTTAGATAAATGAGCGTAAACATCTGAAGTGATTTGTTGACTGCCATGACCTAGTTGTTTCTGAATGTATTTTATATCTGCACCATCTTCTAATAGGATAACTACATACGTATGACGTAGAGAATGAATTGGATAAGAGTTTAATCCAGCTCTTTTTAATATCCTGCCAAAAGCATTGAATAGACTAGTTTTGGGCATGGGCTGCCCATCTTTCCTACAGAAGACTAAGTTTAAATCATGACGATAAATATCGTTTAAAAGAAGTTTGTTTTGATTTTGTGAATTGAAATGTGTTTTCAATGCATTTACTGTAGTATCAGCGATATCGATAACCCTTGTCTTTCTATTCTTGGTATCTCCGAATATTTCTCCATTTTCTCCAGGTTGAAAATCCATACTCTTACTAATAGAAATAGTCTTTTCTTTTAAATTAATATCATTCCATTGTAAAGCAGCGGCTTCACCTTTTCGCATGCCTGTTTCAATTAGCACTTTGAAAAATATCCAATAAATATAACCGTACTGATATGCATGATTCAAAAGTTCTGGAATATTACAATCATTCTATTCATCCTACTTATTCTAGCCATTGGTGGATTGGAAAACATTCTATACATTTTGAATTTATGTAAGCGAGTTAAAAGAATGGAGAGGTACGACGCAGTAGACAACATTATGTGAAAGAGGGAATTTATAAAAAAGTATGACCTCATTGAGATTCTCACTTGATTATTTATTCTTTGCCTTAAAGAATATTTTCTTCAAGACAAAGAATAGACATTCATAGTGCATGTTTTAAGGTGTTTGAAGACATGGCTTAGCGCCGCATGGCCCTTTGGTTGAGTTATCAGCAAATGCTGATGTCGCTGTACCTGCAAATATTGCTGAAAGAAGTAAGGCAGATATAATAACTTTTTTCATTTTTTTCATTAATATCACATCCTTTCTGAATATTAAATCTATTGTAACATTGAAAAAATGGGAAATAAAGGGCATTTAGTATGATAATTTCTACAGTATTCGACATGAGTTTTTATGAGTTTAAAAATATCTTACTGCGAAATTTTGGACAATTGAATAAATCATAAATCTATGTCAGTTTCAACTAGGGCATTTGCTGAGCAGGTCTTGAGATACCAATACCACAAAGGAAGGTGATTACATGTATGAATGGCTGAAAGACTATCGAAAAATTGAAATTGATATCATTGAGTTAGAAAATTCGATTACCCGTTCAAAACGTGAATTAGGACGTTGGACAGGCGGTGACTTGATAGGAGTCAAGTTATCCACTGATAGTTACGGAGCGCAACTTGAAGAAAAAATTTTTACTTTAGAATTTAATCTCGCTCATAAAATGAATGATTTGATTGATATTAAGCGTATGGTCCAAAAATTCAGTTTAGTAGATACAAAGATTCTATATGGCAGATATATCGAAGGAAAGATGTTTGGTGAAATTGCAGATGAAGTAGGTTATAGCAAAGGTACTATATATAACAAACATGCCATGTTGATAAAGCTTGTAGGATATTTAGATGAATTAACAGTGTGAGGTGATGGCAATGGTGAAGCGTTGGGAATGTCGTTATTGTGACAGAGGCTTTCCAGTAACGTTTGAAGGTGATAGAGTTTGTTCTTCATATGGTGCAGAATGGGAAGCTGCAAAGATTGAAATTGAATATGATTTTGATTGGCTTTAATTTCACTTTCATTAAATCAAAATGAACTGAATGATTCTATTGCCAACTATGTAAAGCTGAAGGGAAGGTTCATATCGATTCAATCAAAGTCAAAGGACAACGAAAGAGCATTGTGTTGAATGTCCATCATATTAAAGAAATCGAAACGAATCCAGAGCTTGCATTAGACTTGGACAACCTATTAACCATCTGTTTAGATCATCAGCTGCATAAAGCAGTATTAGCAACAGAGTTAAATAATGTATCTGATTTCATTAAAGCGAAGAATGTTATCTTCAAGCTTATAAGTGATATTACAGATGGAACATTAACTTTAACTAAGACATTAAGGAGTGCATTCTTAGGAGCTTATAATAAATCGATGGAGCGATCTAATAAGAATACATCCATATCATCTGTGGAGGAACAACTACGTGTGAGTAAGCCTGTGAAGTTTTATAACTGGTTAGAAGAGATTGAGGAAAGAATAGTTGTGAAAAGTAATCCTAATTTGGAGAATTGGTTATTATGGTAGTGAATAATAAAAATAAAAGACCACCTTTGTTAGCATGGTCTAGATTTTTCGTACCCCATAATTCACCCCATGAATACCCCAAAAATAAAATAGTAAGCATAATCACACATAATTCATAATCACGATAACGTTAATATAATGGTACTTCTCTGACCTCAAATAACTTGAAATTAAATAAGTATGTCATTAGAACGACTGTACATCCGTGGAACGTGAACAATATTTAAAAATGTATTAATAAAAAAGCGTTGGGGCTCTGAGCTTCCAACGCTTTTTAGATATTGTAGAGGTTTATAATAATCAATCTGCTAGTGATCTATTGACATTTATTTTTTCGCCTGTTTCCATGTCAGATATATATTGAAGAACTTGTCCTCCAGAATCAATATCGTTATTATTAAAAGAGACACTCCACACGAAATCATATTTTTTACCCTGATATGAATACTCACCTTCGATATAGTAAACATTCTTATAAATTTCTTTAGTTTCATCATTTCTCAAATTAGGATGTTTTTTAGCTTCAATTTCAGCATCCTCTACCTTTACACTATCGACTCCATCATATTTTTCAATAATAGTTTCTGCGCGAACTGCTAGATTAATTAATAGCTTTTCATTCGTTATTTTACCTTGTGATACTTTATAGGTATTGGTTTCATCAGAATTTCCTTCATTCCCACAAGCAGTTAACAATAATACAGCTAAAGCGCCGATGAAAAATATTTTTTTCATACTCTATCATCTCCCTTTATTTCATTTTATTGGAAACACAAAAAGTAAACAACCTCATTGAGATTCTTAAGAGGCAGTTTTAGTATTTAAAGTTGAAATATTAGATGAATGACTCGGTAAAAATAATTAAAATCGAGCACCTTGGCTATTACTCTTGAACAATGCTTGAAAATGATAAAATAAAAAAGCGTTGGGTAGCACGAAGCTATCAACGCTTTTTTATATGTTGACCATATCATTTGTTGTAAGTTGCATATGGTCTTTTGTAGCACATGTCCTTGTTTAATGTGTTGACAAGAATTGCCCAACCTACATTCCGTTGATAAGTTGATTGTACTTAAACAGATTTAAGTTGAGCTTCCAATTGAATATCTGCGTCAAACATTAACAATGCGTCTGTTAAAAGATTAATATCTATGAGAATTTGCTCTTTTATATGAGTAAAGGGACATTTGTAGTAATCATCTATTAGGTGATTTAGTTCTTTGTAAATTAAAATGATAGGCAAAATTACTCCCCCTAATGATCTATATTTCCTATTTTATATTATGTAACATATTATGTGTAATTGGAAGGAATTTGACCTATAATTTTTGAAATGTTAGTAGCTTTAGTAAGTTTATATAATGCAATTGTATATAGTTAGTTATAAATAGAAAGATTGGAGGGGCTCGGTTTTATACGCGCCCCTCCAAAATATATACATTTCCACAAACAAGGAGGGCTTGTTCCTAGAAATGTGTGCTTTTCTCTGTTAGAAAAGGAGCCTTTTTCTCTATTTCAAGGTGTCACTGATGGCAAATACTGTTACCTTATTTTATTTTTTCATCCATACTACACTGCTAGAAAACTGTGCACTGTAAGTTGTCCCAAATATCTACCGGGATTTGGTGAGTAACCGGCAGCTACTGGAGAAGTTACAGTAGCATTAACTACAATACGACCTGTATTGCCTAGAAGGCCTACTCCAACTAATGTGTCACCGGATGTAATAGCAACGTCCTGAGAGCTACCTGA
The DNA here is from genome assembly GCF_038003165.1 of Psychrobacillus sp. FSL K6-2365. Lineage (NCBI taxonomy): Bacteria > Bacillati > Bacillota > Bacilli > Caryophanales > Bacillaceae > Psychrobacillus > Psychrobacillus sp. FSL K6-2365. The sequence goes on from NZ_JBBOOO010000001.1 coordinate 1,653,939, forward strand.
GTTTGCTCCATCAAAAAGTGGAATAGTAGCAATTACAATACCTAGAAGATTTACTACTTCTAAAGATGCAGTAACTGTAGCGGTTTCGTTTGCTGCAAAAGCATAGTAGGCGGAAATAGGTAATGCTAGAGTTAGAAGTGGCAAAGCTCCAATATCAAAGATACTTTGAAATGTCACTGTCTGATTGGATTCTGTGTTTGGAGACCAAATGTAAGCATTGCTTCCGTCTATTAACGGTGAAACCATTGCTGGAGGAGTTAATATTGCAGGCGTAGGAAGTGTTCCGGGTGGTGCAGCTGTATCTGCAATGACAGTTGTATTAGCTGGGGTAGTAAACTCTTGAAGTACAAGAACCATATAAATCACCTCCTTTTAATAGATTTGCCAAAATATCGGCATACAGTAATATATGTCCTATAAATTAATAGAACTAGTTAGATTGATTATCTCGTATGAATAAATAATATAAATATGGAGGGATTTGAAGTAGTTTGATATAGGTAGGTGATTTAAAGAGATACAATAAAACAAAGTATGGTTTAAAAAAATATATATAACAGCTCACTTGGTTAATAACCAAGTGAGCTGTTTGTGTTTATTTCTAACTTTCTTTTTTCTAAGATTCTTATAGCATCTTTTAACAAATTGATATCGATCAAAATTTCTTCCTTCAGATGGTAGTTATTGCATCTATAGTAATCATTAATTAGCTTTTTTAGTTCTACTATAATTAGTTTCATAAGTTTTTTGCCCCTTTATAGTTATATAGGCTGACATAAAATAATATAATTAATTTAACCTATGTTCAATTATAAATACTAATACCCAAATTTACGCATTTTTAACCATTTTATTATTTTATTTGATAAATATAATGGCATTTGACTATTTGTTACTATTTATTTTAGCATTTACTAGTAAGGGGATATTGAATCTCTACTTAAATTAGAAGGGGGGGGGAAACATTGTTTATCAGACCATGCGAAGGAAGAATTACATCGCATTTTGGGGAAATTCGAAAGAATAATATAGTTAAAGAGCATAAAGGAGTGGATTTCGGAAGTGATGGAAGTCCGGTTATAAAGGCATCAGCAAGTGGAGTAGTGACGAGAGCAAAAGTTATAGGTGGCTATGGAAACACAATAACAATTGTCCATACTTTAAACGGTAAGAAATATGAAACCTTGTATGCTCATTTAAAATCTTTCACCGTAAAGATTGGACAAAATGTAAAACAAGGCCAACAGATTGGTATAAAGGGCACAACAGGAAATAGTACAGGAATACATTTGCATTTTGAAATTCACATACCATCTTACGAGGTGGGGCAGCCAAATGCAGTGAATCCTTTAAACTATATAAGCGAAACAGATATAACCGAAGTACAAAAACGTTTAAATTCAGTAGGTTATAAACTAATGGTTGATGGGATCGAGGGACCTTTAACAATTGCAGCAATTAAAGATTTTCAAAAGAAAAACGGCTTGGCAGTTGACGGAATTGTTGGGCCAAGAACTTTAGCTGCTTTAAAGAATAAATAAAAAACACTAAGAGGAAAACAGAATATGTTAACTAAAAAAGAAATTCGGACAAAATAAAACCCCTCAACCATAAAGGTAAAGGGGTTTTTCGATGATTTCAACGAAAATGTCCACTTTTCGTTGAAATATGATATCGGCTCTTCGTTATCTTACTGACATTTAAGTATATTGTCAAGTCCGTTAAATCTATTGAATATTGCGGTAAACACCAACTACTTTTCCGAGAATACTAACTGAATTTACGATGATAGGTTCCATGGATGAGTTTTCAGGCTGTAAACGGAAGTAAGATTTCTCTTTAAAGAATCGTTTAACGGTTGCTTCATCTTCCTCTGTCATAGCAACTACAATATCTCCATTATTGGCTGATTGCTGTTGTTTTACAACGACGTAGTCACCATTCAATATACCTGCTTCAATCATACTATCACCCATTATCTCCAACATAAATAAATTATCATCGGCAGTACCAAAAGTTTCTGGAAGCGGGAAGAACTCTTCTATATTTTCAATTGCGGTAATGGGAACACCAGCGGTAACTTTACCTACAAGGGGGACATGCACAACGTTTTGTTTTTCAGCAATACTACCTAATCCATCAAGAATCTCAATGGCACGTGGTTTAGTTGGGTCTCTTCTTATCAAACCTTTACTTTCCAGTCGTGCTAAATGTCCATGTACGGTTGAGCTAGAGGCTAAGCCCACAGCTTCTCCTATTTCTCGAACAGATGGCGGATATCCTTTTTTACGAACTTCTTCTTTTATAAAAGCTAGAATGTCTTCCTGTCTCTTAGATGCTTTTTTCATATGCTCACCTCTTTTAGAGTAATTAATCTCTATCCTTTTCTATCTTATTAATAGTATAACAGGCGAAGAACTTTAATGCAAACATAGGTTCTAATTGTTGTTGACAAAAACAAGTGTTCGCATTATTATTGAAATATACATTACGAACACACATTCTATTGGAGGTATTATTTATGACTTGGATTAAAGAAAACTATTTTCTAACAATATTTGTAGCGTGTAGTATTGCTTTTATAATGTTTATAATAATCTCGAATTCTTTTTCAACTGATGAGAGTCTTCATATTAATATAGAGCAAGGCGATTCTTTATGGGAGTTAGCAAATGAGTATGGCGTGAAGGAAGATAAAAAAGTATGGATTAATAAGGTTATAGCTATGAATAATTTACAAGATGGACATATTAAAGCTGGGGAGATGCTTAAAATCCCAGTGGAGGAAAAAAGTTACCATTTCAATCACGAAACGGAGATAGCGGGCGATACTAAATGAAATCAGTTATATATTGTCGAGTGAGTACTGAAAAAGAATCTCAAGAGACATCTTTACAAAGACAGGAGGAAGAGCTATTAGAATTTGCAGCGCTACACAATTATGAAGTAGAGAAAGTATTTATAGATCAACATAGTGGATATGATATTGAACGTGAAGGCTTATTAGATTTACTGGATTATATAAAAGAAAATGAAATTAAAGCGATATTTGTTCAAGATGAAACCCGGATTGGTAGAGGAAATGGAAGAATGGCAGTTCTGCATCTTCTTCAAAAAACAAATACCTCAATATATACTTTACAGGATAAGGGTGTTATCAATTTAAATGAAATGGATTCTATGTTACTGGAAATACTTGCGCTTGTAGAAGAATATCAAAGGAAATTACACAACGCTAAAATCAGAAGAGGTATGAAGAAAGCGGTCTCCGAGGGATATAGACCAGAGAAAAACTTAAAGACAAAAGGCAATCCTGAAGGTAGAGAAAGAATAGATGTTCCTTTAGCAGAAGTAGTCAGACTTCGGAATGCAGGACTTACTTATGAAGAGATTTCAATGACCTTAAAAGGTTTAGGATTTAATATTAGTAAAGCAACAGTACATAGACGTTATATTGAGTATATAGAAGCACATGGAGTGAAATGACTTGCACTCTGTGTGTTTTTTCCTTACCTTTATATTTAGATAAAGTGAAAGGATGAAATAAATTGTTAAGCAAAGAAAAATTAGCGAGAATTGGCGAGTTATCTAGAAAATCTAAAACATCGGGTCTTTCTATTGAAGAAGCAAAAGAACAAAGCTCTTTACGCAAAGAATATTTGGAAACTTTTCGTTCCACAATGAGAGATACAATCGAAAGTGTAAAAATAATTGACCCCGAAGGAAATGATGTAACACCTGTAAAAGTTCAGGAAGCAAAGAAAGGAAAGTTTCTGAATTAATTAATCATTTCAGAAACCATTGATAATACAGACATTCTTGTCTAAACTAGAAATATAGAAAAAATTTGTTTGAGAGGATGTCATTCATGTCATTACAATCCGATTTATTAGCAATTAATACGATTCGAACTTTATCTATTGATGCAATTGATAAAGCAAATTCTGGTCACCCTGGTTTACCAATGGGGGCAGCGCCAATGGCTTACACATTATGGACAAAACATTTACGTCATAATCCAAGTAACCCAACATGGTTCAACCGTGACCGCTTTGTGTTATCGGCAGGTCATGGCTCTATGCTTTTATATAGCTTACTTCATCTTGGTGGCTATGATTTACCAATGGAGGAGATTAAGAACTTCAGACAATGGGATTCTAAAACTCCTGGACATCCAGAGTTCGGTCACACTGCAGGAGTAGAAGCAACAACAGGTCCACTTGGTCAAGGAATTGGAATGGCAGTAGGAATGGCGATGGCGGAAGCGCATTTAGCTGCTACTTATAATAAAGAAAACCATTCTATTATTGATCATTACACTTACGCTTTATGTGGTGATGGTGATTTAATGGAAGGTGTAGCTGCAGAAGCAATTTCTCTTGCTGGACATCTTCAGTTGGATAAATTAATTGTATTATATGATAGTAATGATATTTCTTTAGATGGTGATTTAAATAAATCATTCTCAGAAAATGTAGAAAAACGTTTTGATTCATACGGTTGGAACTACATTCATGTAAAAGACGGAAATAATATTGAAGAAATTTCAAGTGCTATTGAAAAAGCGAAGTCTCAAAATGACAAGCCAACAATTATTGAAGTTAAAACTGTTATTGGGTTTGGCTCTCCTAACCGTTCTGGTAAGTCAGATGCTCACGGCATGCCGTTAGGAAAAGACGAAACACTTTTAGCTAAAGCTGAATATAAATGGTTATTTGAAGAGGACTTTTATGTTCCAGATGAAGTTTATGACACGTTTAAACAAGCATCAGAACGTTTAGGTATTCAAGAAGAGTCCGCTTGGAATGAAAAACTGAAGAAGTATGAGTCTGAATTCCCTGAGTTAGCTTCGACACTAAAAACTGCGATTTCTGGTGAATTACCTGAAAACTTTGCAGACGCTCTTAAAACATATGAAGCTGGTACTTCACATGCGACTCGTTCTGCTTCTGGAGAAGCAATTAATGCAATTGCTCAAAACCTACCATCTTTCTTCGGTGGTAGTGCCGATTTAGCGGGATCGAACAAAACAACTATGAAAAATGTTGGAGATTTTTCAGCTGATGATTATGCTGGGAAAAACATATGGTTTGGTGTACGTGAATTTGCAATGGGAACTGCTTTAAATGGAATGGCTTTACATGGTGGGCTAAATGTATTTGGAGGTACGTTCTTCGTATTTAGTGATTATGTAAGACCAGCAATTCGTTTATCGGCATTAATGGGACTTCCTGTAACGTATGTATTCACGCATGATAGTATCGCTGTCGGGGAAGATGGCCCAACTCATGAGCCAGTGGAACATTTAGCTTCTTTACGAGCAATGCCTGGATTATCTGTGATCCGTCCAGCTGATGCTAATGAAACTGCAGAAGCGTGGAAACTAGCTGTATCATCAAAAAATAATCCTACAGTTTTAGTTCTTTCTAGACAAAATTTACCGACTCTTGAAAATTCTGTTGAACTAGCTAAAGAAGGAGTTTCAAAAGGAGCTTATGTTGTAGCACCTAATGAAAAAGCGGAAGCAATCTTACTTGCAACTGGTTCAGAAGTAAGTCTTGCTGTTGAAGCACAACAAGCACTTTCTAAAGAAGGAATCGAAGTTTCTGTCGTTTCTATGCCATCATGGGATTTGTTTGAGAAGCAAGATTCGGCTTATAAAAATGCGGTACTACCATCTCATTTAACGAAACGTCTTGCAATTGAGATGGGTGCTTCATTAGGATGGCATCGTTATGTTGGATTTGAAGGGGACGTAATTGCTATTGATAAATTTGGTGCAAGTGCCCCTGGTGAAATTATAATGAAAGAATATGGTTTCTCTGTAGAGAACGTAGTTGCAAAAATGAAAGCATTACTTCAAAAGTAAAAAGTTGTACAAGCAATTCGAATACTTTGATATTAAGTATTCGAATTGTTTTTTTTATACGCGCAATTGCATGTGGTTGCTGTAGAAGATACCCTTTCAAAGTGAAGTTTCACTTTATTTAAAATTATAATAGAATGCAAAAAGAATCTATAGTATAATTTGGGGTGGTGTCTTGTACACGTAGATAAGTTCGTAAAGGAGGAGAATATATGCAAACATGGATTTGGATTGTTATTATAATTGTTGCTTTAATCGCTGGTGTGGCAATAGGATTTTTTGCGGCACGTCAATATATGATGAAATATTTAAAAGAAAATCCACCGATCAATGAACAAATGCTTCGTATGATGATGGCACAAATGGGTCGTAAGCCTTCTGAAAAACAAGTTAAACAAATGATGAATCAAATGAATAAAATGCAAAAATAAAAAAGCACTCAGCTGAGTGCTTTTTTATTTGAAAGAAACTTTACTTCATTTGAAAATAGATTTTATTTGTTTAGTAAGCCATTTTCTTGTAGGAAATCTGCAACAACTTGCTCATATTCCTTGCTGTTTTCATTGAAGGATTTAGCATGCTCACCAATATCAAATAATTCTAAAGTCTTTGGGCCTTGTTTTTTTTCGTATAAATCTTCGGTCATTTTAGGTAAGATAAAATCATCCTGCAAACTGTGGATAAACAAGACAGGTTTTTCAATCTTGTCTATAACATCAATTGGTGAGACGAGATTTAACGTATATCCATCACGAAGTTTCAAAAACAAATTAGCAAATCGAATGGCTAAACTAGTACGAAGTGGAGTCGTCTGTGTCATTATATGATAAACTTGCTGCTCAAAATCAGAAAATGCACAGTCTGAAATATAAAAATCAGCGTCATCTATTATAGAACCAGCATACAATAATGTAGTAGCAGCGCCCATAGATTCCCCATGGATACCTAAAACCGCATCTTTCCCAGCTCTTTCTCTTACTGCCTCAACAATAGATTGTAAATCTACCTTTTCGTAAAAGCCGAAACTAGTTGTCTTGCCACCAGAATCACCATGTCTACGATGATCGTAGACGACACTATTAAAGCCTAGTCTTTCGAACATACGAACGAAACGTAGTGAGTTAATTTTGTTTTCTGTAACTCCATGGCAAATAACGACATAATTATTTGTTTCTAATGGCTCGACAAAAATTGCTTTTAAGGAATATCCATTTTTAGATTCAATCCATTGTTCGGTTTTATTTACTGCGTTAAACCATGCTTCATCTAATCGTTTAGAAGTTATTTCACGGTTTAATATAAAATCATTTTCTTTTTTCTTCATATACATAAGCCTATTAGTTACAAAGAAACCAAAGAACGTAGCCATAGCGGTCAAGACACTAGTAAAAATACTCGTCCAAATAATTACACGTTTCTTCATCTGATCAACCCCTACTTACTTTTAAATAGATTATACATTCCCGTGTCTATCTGCCTGGACACATACGGTTCAACCACTTCTACTGCCTTAAGCAATGAGTCGAGATTTATATTCGTCCCAATGCCCATTTGATGTAGCATATTCACAACATCCTCGGTTGCTACATTTCCTGTAGCACCAGGTGCAAAAGGGCAGCCGCCTAGACCACCAGCTGATGTATCAAATCGATCAATTCCTGCTTGTAGGCTAGCAAGAATATTGGCTATTCCCATTTTTCTAGTATCGTGAAAATGAGCAGTTATTAGTGTAGCAGGGAATTCCTTCTTTAGTGAGTCGAATAATTCATAGCTTTCCCGAGGATTAGCCATTCCAATAGTGTCAGCTACGCTAAGTTCGTTTACACCCCATGAAACAAATTCCTTACATAATGCAAGCGTGTCCGATGAATCTACTTTTCCTTCATATGGACAATAAAATGCAGTGGATATACAGGCACGAACAAAATGACCTTCTTGTAATAGTTTTCCCACAATAGGCTTGAGTTCATCCATACTTTCTGTCGTAGTTTTATTAATATTTTTTTTATTAAAACTGTTTGAAACCCCAACAAAAACGGCGAAATTCTGTGCACCGGATTGTTTGGCTATTTCAACGCCCTTATGATTAGGTGTTAATACGAGTTGTCTACCCAACTTTTTAACTTGGGTGACTATTTCATTGGCATCTTTCATTTGTGGTACCCATTTTGGTGATACGAAAGAAGTCAATTCCATTTCCTCTATTCCTGCAAGTTGCAGTTTTTCGATAAAGGCTAATTTTACTTCTGTCGGCACCTCGTTTTTTTCATTTTGTAAGCCATCTCTTGGACCTACCTCGATAATTGTCACTTTATTTGGTAAACTAAACATAATCATCCCTCCCTCTTTATTGTAAAGAAAGGATGGTTAAACAAGCAAATTTAAATTTTGCTTTGTAGAAGTTTGTTTAATACAGGGGAAACAAGGAGGAAATCACGTGACAAATGAAGTTGTAATCGTAAGCGCAGTTAGAACTGCAATTGGTTCGTTTCAAGGGGCTTTGAAAGATGTGCCAGCTACTAAACTAGGTGCTATTGTAATTGAAAAGGCATTAGAAAAAGCAGGGGTTTCTAAAGATGCTGTGGACGAAGTAATTATGGGGAATGTCCTTCAAGCAGGTTTAGGACAAAATCCGGCTAGACAGGCGTCTATTCAGGCTGGTTTACCACAATCAGTTTCTGCTCTGACTATTAATAAAGTATGTGGGTCTGGCTTAAAAGCAATTCATCTTGCTACTCAAGCTATAATTGCAGGAGATGCAGATATTATTGTTGCAGGTGGAATGGAAAACATGAGTCAATCTCCTTATTTGTTGAAAAACGCTAGAGATGGCTTCCGTATGGGCGATCAAAAGGTAGTAGATAGCATGATTTCAGATGGGCTATGGTGTGCTTTTAATGATTACCATATGGGGGTAACCGCTGAAAACCTATGTGATCAATATAATATTACTAGAGAAGAACAAGATAAATTTTCTGCACGGTCGCAGAGCAGAGCAGCTAAAGCAATAGAAGAAGGTAAGTTTTCAAATGAAATCGTGTCTGTGGAAATTCCTCAAAGAAAAGGGGATCCAGTAATCTTTTCTCAGGATGAGTATCCAAAGAAAGGTTCTACGGAGGAAAAATTAGCGGGGCTTCGTCCAGCATTTAAAAAAGACGGTTCTGTAACTGCGGGTAATGCTTCAGGGATTAATGATGGAGCAGCTGCTGTAGTGGTGATGTCAAAAGCAAAAGCGGATGAACTTGGTCTTCAACCACTAGCTACAGTGGTAGCAAATGCATCTGCAGGAGTGGATCCTAGCATTATGGGGATTGGACCTGTGGAAGCAGTAAAAAAAGTATTAAACAAATCTCAATTATCATTAGCGGATATCGATTTAATCGAAGCAAATGAAGCTTTTGCAGCACAATCGATTGCTGTTGATAGAGAGCTATCCTTTAATCATGATATACTAAATGTAAATGGTGGAGCGATTGCATTAGGTCATCCAATTGGGGCTAGTGGTGCACGCATCTTCGTTACCTTACTTCATGAAATGAAGAGGAGAGATGCGAAAACCGGTCTAGCAACACTATGTATCGGTGGTGGCCAAGGAGTTGCAACCATAGTTAAACGTTAATAAAGAAGGTGAACATATTGGCTAAGAAAAAACAAAGACAACAACAGGTAAAGCCTGCTAAGCAATTGGATGAAGGGAATTCATTGTCTGACCAACTTTCTTCTGACGTTCTAGCAAAACTTAAAGAAACGAAGAAACAATTAGTAACTGCTGAACAGGAGAAAGAGGAAGAAAGACAAGCACAACTCGCTTTCGAAAAGAAAGAAAAAGAAAAAAACAAATCGTTTGAAGAACTACTAGATGAATATGGCTTTGGTGGCTCTAAGTTTTAGGTGAATTAGAAACAGTTTAGTAATCCAATAAATGGATTGCTAAACTGTTTTTTTGATTGATAATTATATTCATTACATAGTTTTTAGCGAAACAACTCTGTCTGATAAGAGTCAGCAAAATAGATTCAAAAGCTAAGCATCTTATTTGAAAGTCAAAAAAGGTCAGTGTATACTAATCTCAAAGGTTAAATATAGTCAAAGTCAAATAGTTAAATATAGGAGGAAATAAATATGAAGTGTCAACATTGTAGTAAAAATGATGCAACGATGAGCCTGAAAGTGCAGTTGAATCATCAAGGAATGCAAATGAACTTATGCCACATATGTTTTCAAGATATTCAAGGACAATTGACTGCAGGAAAAATACCGTCATTTGGTGATAATGCAGAACATTTTTTCCAATCGAATGGGAGCCAACAGGCACGAACACAAACGAAACATTTTGAAGAATCTCATGGCAATAGTTTGTTAGATCAACTTGGTAAAAACCTATCCAACGATGCTAAAGATGGGCGGATTGATCCGGTAATTGGACGTGATCAAGAAGTAAAACGTGTCATCGAAACGTTAAATCGAAGAAATAAAAATAATCCCGTTCTAATTGGGGAACCAGGTGTTGGTAAAACTGCCATTGCCGAAGGACTTGCAGTAAAAATCCATGAAGGCGATGTACCTGTGAAATTAATGAACAAACAAGTGTACTTATTAGATGTCGCTTCACTCGTAACGAACACCGGTATTCGAGGGCAATTCGAAGAACGAATGAAACAATTAATCGAGGAACTTCAAACACGGAAAGACGTGATTTTATTTGTTGATGAAATTCACTTACTAGTTGGGGCAGGCACGGCTGAAGGGTCAAAAATGGATGCCGGTAATATTTTGAAGCCTGCTTTAGCGCGTGGAGAAATGCAACTTATTGGTGCAACGACGTTGAGTGAATATCGTCAAATTGAAAAAGACGCTGCACTTGAGCGTCGTTTTCAACCAATTATTGTAAAGGAATCATCTACAGAAGATACGATTCACATTCTAAATGGTATCAAGGATCGGTATGAAAAATTCCATGAAGTACACTATCCAGAAGACACGATCCATGCTTTTGTTAATTTATCACAACGGTATATTCAAGATAGATTTTTACCAGACAAAGCAATCGACTTGATGGATGAAGTGGGGGCAAGATTAAATCTGACACATACGTCAGCATATTCGGAGTCAATCGAAACACGTCTTAACGAAGTCATTCAGCAAAAAGATCAAGCCGCAGAAAAAGAAGACTACGAGAGAGCAGCAAATTTACGCTTTGAGGAAATCCAGTTGCGGAAACAATTGGAGCAATTGAAACAAAATGAGGACACACCTCGAGTAAAAGTTACGGTAGCAGATATCGAATTAATAGTAGAGGAAAAAACTGGAATTCCTGTGACAAAACTACAATCTGCAGAACAGGCAAAAATGAAAGGAATCGCAGAAAATCTTAGTGAAAAAGTAATTGGCCAAGAAGATGCGGTCGATAAAATTGCCAAAGCGATCCGTCGAAGTCGTGCAGGGCTAAAATCTAAAAATCGACCTATTGGTTCTTTCTTATTTGTCGGTCCAACAGGTGTCGGTAAGACAGAGATTACAAAAGTGCTGGCAGAGGAATTATTTGGTTCACGTGATACGTTAATTCGTCTTGATATGAGTGAATATATGGAGAAACATTCGGTGTCTAAAATTATTGGTTCTCCTCCAGGTTATATAGGCCATGAGGAAGCAGGTCAACTGACAGAACATGTTCGCCGTAATCCTTATTCCATCTTATTGTTGGATGAAATTGAAAAGGCACATTCTGACGTACAAAATATGTTCCTGCAAATAATGGAAGATGGTCGATTAACGGATTCGCATGGCCGTACAGTCAGTTTCAAGGATACGGTCATAATAATGACGAGTAATGCTGGAACAGGCGACAAAAAAGTAAGTGTAGGATTCAATCAACCAGCACATGAATCCATCAATATGCTTGAAATGCTAGGGGCTTATTTCAAACCAGAATTTCTCAACCGTTTCGATGCTATTGTCGCATTCAATGAACTGACAGAAGAAAATTTACTAAAAATCGTAGACTTGATGCTTGGAGATTTACTAGTAACAATTTCAGATAATAATATTGATATGACGATTTCGTCGGAAGCAAAACTAACCTTGGTCAAATTAGGTTACGATAAACGGTTCGGTGCTCGACCGCTTCGCAGAGTGATTCAAGACAAAATTGAAGATCCATTAACAGATCTTATTTTAGAGGAAGAAATGATTAAAAAGGTCCATGTAGATGTTATGGATGATGAAATTGTTGTTCGCAAAGTATAAAAATGTTTAACACCCCCTGAAAACTATTCAGGGGGTGTTTTTTCGTGTAACTACTAGAGTAGGATGTATTAGGCTTTATATCTTACTATATTACATCGTTTAGCATGGCTTAAAAATTTCATATCATAGGAAGCTATCATGATCCCTCGAACCGCGATATTCCTGTATCAGCACTTCCCTAATTATGAAGGTTTCTTTAAACTCTATGCTCCATATACAACTCTTGCTTTGTTATTTCCGTTGCTTTTAATAGAATGGTGTCTGGCACTTGCTGTTTATAAGCTTCGATCGATTCAAGTAATTGTTCCGAGTTACTAGCTCCAATGATCAGAGAACCTGTCACTTTTCTTTGTAACACGAATTGAAGTGCAATAGAAGCAATCGGAGCTTCTAATATTTGTAATTTTTCGATAGTATCAACTAAGTCTTTCTGCGTGTAGCTAAGATATTCTTTTGTTTTAATTGCACGATTAAGACCATCTGCTGTAAGTAAACCTTTTGCAACTGTTCCTCGCGTGAACAGTGAAGCTTGATGGTCTTCTAGCAAGGAGAACCACTCTTCGGGTCTTCTGTCTAGTAGGCTATATTGCATCATAACAGAGACGGCATTACTTTTGCGTAAAAATCGGTCTATGACATTTGGGCGAATAGAGGATATACCATATTCACGAATTAACCCTTCTTTTTGAAGAGATTCCATTGTGTCTATAACCTCGTCTACATTGTCTTCCATCGTGCCCCCATGTAGCTGATATACATCTATATAATCCGTTTGAAGTCGCTTTAAAGAGGCATGAACTGCATCTGTTATCCATTCCTTAGTTGGATCCCATGACCAACCGTCTCCAGAATTATTGAGTCGATTTCCAACCTTCGTAGCTAATATAACATTTTGTCGATTGCTCTTAAGGGCATTACCAACAATCTTTTCATTTTCGCCTTTATTATAAAGATCTGCTGTATCAAAATAATTAATACCATTTTCTAGTGCTACTTGAATAATGTTATCCGCTTCTTTTTGATCTGATGGAAGTGACATGCATCCTAGTCCGATTTCAGATACGTATATATCACTTTTACCTAATTGTCTTTTCTTCAAGTTTCATCACGTCCTTTTCTACATGGTACAATGTCAAATAGATAGATTCAACTAAAGTGAAACACTAGAAACGAGAGGACGATTCGTTATGAAAAAATTTGAAGAAAAAACAATTCAATCTGAGGTTAAATATAAAGGAAGAATAATATCTCTTCAGATAGATGAAGTAGAACTACCAAATGGCAAAACTAGTAATAGAGAGATTGTTAAACACCCTGGTGCTGTAGCGGTCATAGCCGTTACAAAAGATATGAAAATAATTTTAGTGGAACAATATAGAAAAGCTTTAGAACGATCAATTATTGAAATTCCCGCTGGAAAAATAGAGATTGATGAAGTTCCCGAAATAACTGCGCTGCGTGAATTGGAAGAAGAGACGGGCTATACGACGGACAAACTTCAATACATTCAATCATTTGCCACATCACCAGGGTTTGCTGATGAGATTATACATCTATATTTTGCAGAGAATATTGAAAAGCTGGAGCAACCAGTAGGCTTGGACGAAGATGAGTTTGTAGAATTACTACATGTGAGTCTTTCCGAGATGGAAGAAATGGTAAAAAAGCAACAAATCTATGATGCTAAAACTGCCTTTGCATATATTTGGTTGAAAGATTATTTTAAAGAAGCATGATTTAAGATAGTACAAGCATATGATGAAAGTAGATAGGGGGGTGTTCCAATTTGAACCAGACTTATACTATTTTCATCTCATTATGTGTACTCGTTGTTAGTTTTATCGGAGGTTTAGTATTATTTGAAAAAAGTACGGCAGAACAGCAGCAATGGATTATTAATCTCTTGGATGCACGCGTTCTATTAATAGAACAGCCTACTTTTTTAGAAACGATTTTTCCTCACCTCATGTTTGCCATTGTGTTTTTTTTGTTTTATCAGCATCCTTTTTTACGAAAGCTAATTTTAGTTATTTGTGCATTTAAGATTACATTCTATGGATATTGTTCGAGTTATATACTACAAACACAGGAATCTACTTTTCCTTATGTGTTTTGGTGGTTTCCATTTCAGCTAGTGTATTGTGTCTTGTTATTAGCTTTAGCAAATCGTATTAATATTTTTTCGCTATCCTTTTATATAATTGTTATAATTATAGAATCCATCTTAATACCATTTATATTATTTAATAATTAGTTTTTATTAATAGTTATTATTATGTGAATCTCTTGTAATGAGAATTCAATTATTGGTATAATGGATTCAGTTAAGGAGGCGTCATATGGAAAGCCGTATTGATCGTATAAAAAAACAATTATCTGGTGCGAGCTATAAACTGACGCCGCAGCGAGAAGCGACGGTCCGAGTTTTGCTTGAAAATGAAGAAGATCATTTAAGTGCAGAAGATGTATTTTTACTAGTTAGAGAAATATCACCTGATATAGGACTTGCAACAGTTTATAGAACGCTTGAGTTATTAAACGAATTGAATGTGGTAGATAAAATTCAATTCGGTGATGGCGTATCTCGCTATGATTTAAGACAAGAAGGTGCAGCGCATTTTCATCATCATCTAGTATGTATTGAATGTGGAGCTGTAGATGAAATTCAAGAAGATTTGTTAGAAGATGTAGAAGCTATTGTAGAAAAGAAGTGGAACTTTAGAATAAAAGACCATCGTCTAACATTTCACGGTATATGCTACCGTTGCCAAGAGGATAAATAAACAAAAGGATAGCTTATTGCTATCCTTTTTTTAAATGATTAAGTCAATTGCATAATTTATTTCAATATAATTACACACAAACTAGTGATTCCAGTGGGAGCGGTAAATGCTTTCACATTGCTACGCTAGTTTCGAAGAATGAAAGGTTAGTAGGAATGGAAATCAATTTTACTTCAAATACTTCATTACGAAATTTGCCTAGATTGTCTTATCAAAAGGAGTGAATAACATGAATAATGGAATACTACATTTAGAGGATTATATGCACTTCCTGCAGATTGAACGCCAGTTAGCGAGTAATACATTGACCTCCTATAAAAAAGATTTAACCGATTATTTACATCATATATTTGAAGTGCAGCAACTACAAAGTCTAAATGAGATTGAACGCACGCATATTGTTTTGTATCTGCGAAGTTTAAAAGAAAATGGAAAATCTGCTCGAACCATTTCTAGGCATATTTCTTCTATACGTTCCTTTCATCAATTTTTATTAAGAGAGAAAGTGGCGAACACAGATCCCTCTGTCCATTTAGATTTGCCCCAACTAGAACAAAAACTGCCTACATATCTGTCAGTGGAGGAATTGAATAATCTATTAAATAGTATTGATCAGTCCAAACCACAGGGCCAAAGGGATTTAGCAATGTTTGAACTCTTGTATGCTAGTGGTATGAGGATTAGTGAGTGTTTGAACTTAAATCTGGAAGATATTCATTTATCCATGGGATTTGTTCGTGTATTTGGAAAAGGTGGCAAAGAACGAATTGTACCTTTAGGTGGTTCTGCCATTAGAGCATGTGTAACTTATATAGAGAATGCAAGACCAGAATTATTGAAGTCCGAAAAAACGGAAGCAATTTTTATTAATCAACGTGGAAAACGTCTAACTAGACAGGGAATTTGGAAGTTATTAAATAAGCATGCTACTACAGCAGGGATTTCAAAAGAAATTACACCTCATGTACTTCGCCATTCATTCGCAACACATTTAATCGAAAATGGAGCGGATTTACGTGCTGTTCAGGAGATGCTAGGACATGCTGATATTTCTACGACTCAAATTTATACCCATGTTAGCAAAAGCCGTTTAAAGGATGTTTATAAACAATTCCATCCTAGAGCATAAATTGTCAGAGGTCTGACCTGTACATTTTGTTTTTTTTTGGTAAACTAGAAGAAAATAGTAGGAGGTTATAAAATGAATAAATTTAAGCGCATACATGTTATTGTAATGGATTCTGTAGGTATTGGAGAAGCACCAGATGCCGACGTATTTGGTGACGTAGGATCACATACAATTGGGCATATTGCAGAAAAAATGAACGGACTTCATATGCCTCAGATGGAACAACTTGGACTTGGTAACATTGATGATATTCAAGGGATTGCTAGACAGACTCAGCCTACCGCTTATTTTGGTAAAATGCAGGAGGCCTCTGTTGGTAAGGATACAATGACTGGTCATTGGGAAATCATGGGTCTTAATATTGATAAACCGTTTAAAGTATATCCAGACGGATTTCCTCAGGAGTTAATCTCCCAATTAGAGGAGAAAACTGGTCGTAAAGTAATTGGAAACAAACCGGCAAGTGGAACAGAAATTTTAGATGAGCTTGGCGAAGAGCATATGAAAACTGGTGCCATAATTGTATACACATCTGCTGACCCTGTGCTACAGATCGCAGCACATGAAGAAATAATTCCGTTAGAAGAATTGTATCGTATTTGTGAAATTGCACGTGAATTAACTTTGTCGGAGGAATTTTTAGTAGGTCGTATAATTGCTCGTCCTTTTATCGGAGGATCGGGTAAATTTGTTCGTACATCAAATCGCCATGATTACGCGTTAAAACCTTTTGGTCGTACAGCGATGAACGAACTGAGTGACGAGGGACTAGATGTAATCGCAATTGGTAAAATTAACGATATTTATAATGGTGAAGGCATCACTTCTACGGAAAGAACAACAGATAATATGGATGGGATGGATAAATTCATCGCTACACTGGATAAAGACTTTAAAGGAATCAGTTTCTTAAATCTAGTTGATTTTGATGCATTATTTGGTCATCGCCGCGATCCATTAGGCTATGGTAAAGCTTTAGAAGAATTCGACGTACGTTTAAAAGAAGTATTTCCAAAGTTAACAGAGGAAGATTTGTTGATAATTACGGCAGACCATGGAAATGATCCAACTATGCCAGGAACAGATCATACGCGAGAATATGTTCCGTTAATTGTATACTCACCAAAATTTAAGGAAATAACAGAGTTACCACTACGTAATACATTTGCCGACATTGGAGCAACGATTAGTGAAAACTTTGGTGTATCGACTACAGAATTCGGAGAGAGTTTTCTTTCTCTATTAAAATAATCCATATTTATATGAATTAATTTCATAAGGGTAGTAAAATTCCACTCCAGGTGGACGCCTGTAAAAATAAAAGAGATGTGTAAGGAGATTATTTAATATGAATATGCTTAATTTAATCGATAAGAAAAAAAGAAACAATTCATTAACCGAAGAAGAAATACAATATATGATTAATAAGTATACAAATGATGAAATTCCAGACTATCAAATGAGTTCCATGTTGATGGCAATCTTAATAAATGGAATGAATAAAGATGAAACATCATGGTTAACAAAATCTATAGTTGAATCAGGTGATGTTATTGACTTATCTTCTATTGAAGGATTCAAAGTTGATAAGCACTCAACAGGAGGAATAGGAGACAAAATTAGTCTTCTTGTTGCACCGATTTTAGCATCATTAAACATTCCCATTGCAAAAATGAGTGGAAGAGGATTAGGTATCACAGGTGGTACTGTAGACAAATTAGAATCTATAGAAGGTTTTAATGTTGAATTAACTTCTGATCAATTCATAAAGCAAGTAAATGAACATAAAATTGCGATAGTTGGTCAATCTGGTAATTTAACTCCAGCTGATAAAAAGTTATATGCCTTAAGAGATGTAACAGGTACTGTGGACTCAATCCCGTTAATTGCTTCTTCAATTATGAGTAAGAAAATTGCTAGTGGTGCAGACGGCATTGTACTAGATGTAAAATGTGGTAAAGGTGCTTTCATGAAGGATTTAAATCATGCTACAGAATTGGCTTCTACTATGATTAGCATTGGTGAAAGTTTAGGTAGAAAGGTATCAGTTGTTATTACTGATATGAACCAACCTTTAGGTCATAACATTGGTAATAAATTAGAAGTTGCAGAAGCACATGATTTCCTTAGAAACTATAAAGATAGTGAGCAAGGCTTATTAGAAGTTACAATAGCTATATCTTCAAAAATGTATCAATTAGCTACTGGAGTAAGTGAAGATGAAGCACAAAACCAAGTAGTAGAAACACTTACAAATGGTGCTGCATTGGAAAAATTCAAAGAGTTTATAACTGCTCAAGGCGGAGATGCTTCTGATATTAATCCGAAAGACACTAAGCATACGATTGAAGTAAAAGCTGTAAAAGATGGTTATATCAATTTAATTGATGCTGAATTGATTGGTATGGCTTCTCTATTAGTAGGTGCAGGTCGTTTAACAAAAGCGGACACCCTTGATTTTGATGCAGGAGTTAAACTGGTATCATTAACAGGTCAAGAAGTTCAAAAAGGTGATACATTAGCTATTCTATATTCAAACAAAGATGATGTAGCGGAATCAATAAAATTGATTGAAGAAGCTTATAAAATTATTGAAGATGAACCAGTCAAAAATAATTCTATCTTGAAAATAATGTAAAATAATTCTATACAATATAAAGAAAAAGTTGGTTAGCTAATTGGATTTAGCTTACCAACTTTTTATTTTGTAGAAGTGTAAAAATAAATAATACAAAGATAAGTTAACTAGATCACTTTTTAAAATTTGAAGGATCCAATGAGATATACAATTATTTCGTTTACTTGCTCTCGTGTGCTATTTATTTGCGGCTGCAGTAGTTTTACTTGCTCAAGAGGGACAATTACTTGCGAAGTGGATTATTTTTCCAAAGAATCAACTAAGTGAAGGTATACAATTATTTCGTTTACTTGCTCTCGCATGCTATTTACTTGCGTCCCGTTTTAAATACTTGCTCTTCGTGGCTGTTTACTTGCGGGTGCAGTAGTTTTACTTGCTCATGAGGGACAATAACTTGCGAAGTGGATTAT
This sequence comes from Psychrobacillus sp. FSL K6-2365, assembly GCF_038003165.1. Classification (NCBI taxonomy): domain Bacteria; kingdom Bacillati; phylum Bacillota; class Bacilli; order Caryophanales; family Bacillaceae; genus Psychrobacillus; species Psychrobacillus sp. FSL K6-2365. Next base: position 1,673,011 of record NZ_JBBOOO010000001.1, read on the forward strand.
TTTTCCAATGTCTCAACAAAGTGGAGATACAATTATTTCATTTACTTGCACTCGCATTATTTACTTGCGTCCCGTTTTAAATACTTGCTCTCTGTGGCTGTTTACTTGCGGGTTCAGTAGTTTTACTTGCTCATGAGGGACAATTACTTGCGAAGTGGATTATTTTTCCTATGTCTCAACAAAGTGGAGATACAATTATTTCATTTACTTGCTTTTGCATGCTATTTACTTGCGTTCCGTTTTGAATACTTGCTCTCCGTGGCTGTTTACTTGCGGGTGCAGTAGTTTTACTTGCACATTAGGGACAATTACTTGCGAAGTGGATTATTTTTCCAATGTCTCAACAAAGTGGAGATACAATTATTTCATTTACTTGCGTTCCGTTTTGAATACTTGCTCTCCTTGGCTATTTACTTGCGGGTGCAGTAGTTTTAATTGCTCATGAGGGACAATTACTTGCGAAGTGGATTATTTTTCCAAAGAATCAACTAAGTGAAGATATACAATTATTTCATTTACTTGCTCTCCGTGGCTGTTTACTTGCGGGTTCAGTAGTTTTACTTGCTCATGAGGGACATTTACTTGCTAAGTGGATTATTTTTCCAAAGAATCAACTAAGTGGAGGTATACAATTATTTCGATTACTTGCTTTTGCATGCTATTTACTTGCGTTCCGTTTTGAATACTTCCTCTCCGTGGCTGTTTACTTGCGGGTTCAGTAGTTTTACTTGCTCATGAGGGATAATTACTTGCGAAGTGGATTATTTTTCCAAAGAATCAACTAAGTGAAGGTATACAATTATTTCGATTACTTGCTTTTGCATGCTATTTACTTGCGTTCCGTTTTGAATACTTGCTCTCCGTGGCTGTTTACTTGCGGGTGCAGTAGTTTTAATTGCTCATGAGGGACAATTACTTGCGAAGTGGATTATTTTTCCAAAGAAACAACTAAGTGAAGATACAATTATTTCGTTTACTTGGTCTCCATGTCTACTTACTTGCATTAGGGTGACATTTACTTGCGAAACAGGGGTTTTTTTTCAGTTTAAAACATTCAAAATAGGCATCTCGCTGAGGTTTTTAAAAACTTTTGCGAGATGCCTATTTTTTGATTAAAAAAAAGAATATGTTCCCATACTTTAAATGACCACCCTCTGTCGAAAATCGACTAATAAGAGATGATTTCTTCTACTTTTGTCAAGCGCAAGGAGTTTTCAAGGAACATGTGGAATAGCGCTATCTAAGGAGGCGATTGTATGATTCATGAAGTAGAAAAAGTAGGAGACGAAATTATTATTATTCGATTAAAAGGTGAATTAGATCATCACAGTACAAATGATATCAGAAATGAGATAGTTCCAATGATAAAAAACGGGTCTATTAAAGTAATAGTTTGGAATTTGAAAGATTTGAATTTTATGGATAGCTCGGGGATAGGGTTAATTTTAGGCAGAATGAGAGAGCTTGCTCCGATAGATGGACAAACAATTATTGTAAATCCGTCACCAACAATGCGTAAAATTTTTCAGTTTGCAGGTTTAAGCCCTTATATCTATAGCGAATCCGAAATTGAAATAATGTCTAAGTTAGGGGGAATAGTTTATGGACAATGAGATCACATTATCTTTTATCGCTAAAAGTGAGAATGAGGCATTAGCTAGAATGGTTATGTCTAGTTTTATCGCAACGATTGATCCGACAATTGAAGAGTTATCTGAATTTAAAACAGTCATCTCCGAAGCTGTAACGAATGCTATCGTTCATGGTTATGAAGAAGATGGTATCGGAAAAATTGAATTGCATGCACAAAGAGTAGATAGAGAAATTATCGTTTCTATAGTAGATTATGGCCGTGGAATACGTGATGTAAATCAAGCTCGTGAACCACTATTTACGACAAAGCCTGAGCAGGAACGTTCGGGAATGGGCTTTACAATTATGGAAAGCTTTAGTGACGGAGTTGAGATTTACTCCATTCCTGATAGGGGGACGACTGTAACAATAACAAAGCAATTTGTACCAATCCAGGAATCTTGTAGGATCGTCTAATGATAAATAAAAAACCGTCTACTTTACTAACTCAAGAAAAAATGAGAGAGCTCATAGCACTATCACAGACTGGTGATAAATTAGCAAGGCAGCAAATGATTGAGGGTAATACTAGGCTTGTATGGTCTATTGTCCAAAGGTTTGCATCAAGAGGAGCAGATCTAGAGGATTTGTTTCAAATCGGCTGTATCGGCTTGATGAAATCGGTAGATAAATTTGATTTGTCCTATGAAGTGAAGTTTTCAACGTATGCGGTTCCTATGATTATAGGGGAGATTCAGCGGTTTTTAAGAGATGATGGAATGGTGAAAATCAGTCGCTCGATTCGGGAGTTAAATTTTAAAATTCGTCATGCTACGGATGACTTTTTAAAAACGTTTGAGCGTCAACCAACTATTTTGGAGCTTGCGCATATTTTAGAGGTTTCACGAGAAGAAATAGTAATGGCCACAGATGCTCTTCGTGATCCGGCATCGTTACAGGAGCAGCTTTATGAAAATGATAGCGGGGATGCACTAACGTTAATGGATCAAATGAAGGACGAGCGTTCCGAGAAACCATTTGAGCATATTCCGTTACGTGAGCTAGTAGAAAAACTGGAAAAACGAGAGCAAATGATTATCTATTTACGCTATTATCTTGATTGTACACAAAGTGACATTGCTGAACGATTAGGAATTTCCCAAGTACAAGTGTCGAGACTAGAGAAGAAAATATTAACTCAATTAAAAACCTGGCTAGTACCAGTAGGTCATACGAATACAAATGCAAAAGATAGGTGATTGAAACGAAACCTTTGTTTACTAGTAAGGATGAAGCAGAATTATATTTAAAAGAAAAGTTCGGTGAAAACGAGTCTTTTGATGTGGGAATTTTACATACCCATTTATATGAATTTCCTGTACTACTCGTATTTATTACTGGACTGATTGATGGCCTAGTAATTACACAATTATTAACGAACACCCAAATGAAAATTACAGATAAAACAATAAGCGAAAATGATATCATTGAGCATTATTTACCGTATTACTCTATTACGCAATATGATTCCAAGGAAAAATGGCTTGCTGCACTTTTGAGTGGACAAGTAACTTTTATATTAACAAATGGTTCAGTATATACAATAGATGTTCGTTCATACCCTGGAAGATCACCTGAAGAACCTGATAATGAGAAGGTTGTAAGAGGCTCAAGGGATGGATTTACAGAAAACATAATCCAAAACACAGCACTCATTAGAAGAAGGATTCGGGATACCAATTTGCGCTTTGAGCTACACCAAATTACGGAGTTAGGTCAAACTGATATTGCAATAACTTATATTAAAGATATTGCTAATGAAGATAATCTTACTCAAATTCGAGATCGATTAAAGCAAATAAAACATGATGGAATTACTATGACGGACAAAGCATTAGAGGAATGGCTATTTAAACAAGGTTTTCACCCTTTGCCTTTTGTACGATTTACAGAAAGGCCAGATATAGCAGCAGCGCATTTACTAGAAGGACATATAATAATAGTAGTAGATACATCTCCATCCGTAGTTATAGTACCTACGACCCTTTTTCACCACCTACAACATGCTGAGGAATACAGGCAAGCACCAGCAATTGGTACAGTGGTTAGGTGGATTCGATTTGTAGGGGTTCTTCTAAGTTTATTTCTTTTACCATTTTGGTATTTATTATCAGTACATCCAGAGTTTTTACCAAAGGCTCTTGAATTCATTGGACCGAAAGAATCCACTGAAATACCGCTGTTATTACAGCTTCTATTTGCAGATATTGGGATAGAATTTTTAAGGCTTGCTGCTATTCATACTCCTACTCCGCTTTCAACTGCGATGGGGATTATAGCTGCGTTAGTTATTGGACAAATGGCTGTTGATGTAGGAATTTTTGTGCCAGAGGTTATTTTATATACAGCTATAACAGCGATATTCACTTTTTCTATTCCCTCATATGAGCTTAGTATTACAACAAAAATATTTAGGACGATTATTCTGTTGAGTACTGCGTTATTTGGACCGAGTGGATTTTTTGTAGCTTCTTTAGCTTTGCTTTGGTACGTATGTTCTGTTAAACCTTTAAATGTGCCTTATTTATGGCCACTTCAACCTTTTTTTCCAAGGGCATTTATGCGTTTGATCATTAGGTTTCCAATGCCTGATGATGCGAAACGACCATTTATAACACGATCACCAGATCGTAAACGTTCATAATGTGCATTGCCATTTCCTTATCTATTGTGATAAAGTTTTAATAGATATAGGGAAAAGAGGCGAACTAAATGGTGCTAGTTTCACGGCATGCTGTAAACGAAAAAGGTCACTTAATGATTGGTGGAATAGATAGCTTAGAGCTTGCAAAAACATATGGAACACCATTGTTTGTGTACGATCTGTCTCTAATTAGAGAACGAGCACATGCATTCATCCAGACATTCCGAGATCAACATATATCGGCACAAGTTGCTTATGCGAGTAAAGCTTTTTCAAGTGTTGCAATGTATCAATTGATGAAACAAGAAAACTTATCATTAGATGTGGTATCTGCTGGAGAATTGTATACTGCGATTCAAGCAGGATATCCAGTAGAAAGAATTCATTTTCATGGAAATAATAAAAGTAAAGAAGAATTATTATTAGCTCTTGAGCATAATATTGGTTGTATAGTTGTCGATAATTTTTATGAAATAGAATTATTAAAGATACTTACTGAAAAAACCAAGAAAAAAGTTAATGTTTTGTTAAGGGTAACACCTGGTGTCGAAGCCCATACGCATGATTATATTACAACTGGTCAACAAGATTCTAAATTTGGGTTTGATCTGTTGAATGGACAAGCTGACCAAGCATTTCTGGATGTATATCAGGATAAATATATCCAGTTGCTTGGTTTGCATTGTCATATTGGCTCTCAAATATTTGACACGACTGGTTTTAAGGTGGCTGCTGAGAAGCTAATTACTAAAATGATAGAGTGGTATACGGATTATAACTTCTTATGCGGTGTATTAAATCTAGGCGGTGGCTTCGGTATAAAATATACAGATGAGGATGCTCCGCTTGAACCAGCTGTATATGTAAAAGAAATGATACAAATTGTAAAAGAGCTCGTGCATAATTCTTCTTTTAAAATGCCAGAAATTTGGATAGAACCGGGTAGATCATTAGTTGGTGATGCAGGAACTACGTTATATACTGTCGGATCTGAAAAAATTGTACCAAATGTTCGAAATTATTTAGCGGTTGATGGAGGTATGTCCGACAATATCAGACCTGCATTATACGGAGCTGAATATGACGCAGTTATTGCAAACAAAATGGACGAACAGTTAACAAATAATTATACAATTGCTGGTAAATGTTGTGAGTCTGGTGATAAGCTAATCGAAAATATACAATTACCTGTAGCTGAGCCAGGAGATATTCTAGCGATGTTCTGCACAGGCGCTTATGGTTATTCCATGGCTAGTAATTATAATCGTTTAACGAAACCAGCGGTTGTATTTGTAGAAAATGGTAAACATCAATTAGCTGTTAAAAGAGAGACGTTGGAAGACCTCATACATCTTGACCTTCCTTTAACAATGGAGAAGGAGTGAACAAGATGAAAAAGGCTAACGTAATGCTATTTCTAATGATTTTTATTGTTGGAATAGTATGGGGTGTCATATACTGGTTATTTATAGCACCAAATGCGAATTTGTAAAAATGGTAAGTTAAGGTGCGATAATACAGATATTTTAAGAAATTGGACTATGTTAAATTTAGTGTTGAGTATGATACGTTTATAGATTTACGAACTAAATTACATTTGTAAGTGTCTTAAATTAAAGTTGTATATTCGTATGTATAATATCAATAATGAATGAATAAACAAGCCAAGAAATTAAAAGAGGGTTTTAATTATGCTACTTCGCTATAAAAAAACATTTGAAAAAATTTCAATGGGGTTACTTTCCTTTATGCCTCATGAAAAAGACGTAAAAAAACTATTAGAAACAATTCATGAGTATGAGACAAATCCAGAGTGGCATTTGTTTCTTTGGAAGAAAGAGGACGACTTAGTAGGATTAATAGGAGTACGAATGGAAGGAACTGAAGCAGTAATTCAACATCTTTCAGTCAACCCTTCACATCGCGGTGAAGGTCTCGGTGAAAAAATGTTGGAAAAAATTCCAGCCGTTTTACAAACTAATTCCATAAAGCCATCTGAGGATGTAGAACCATTTTATACTAAATGCCAAACAAAAAAAGAAGAGGAATGACTTTAATTTTATAAGTCATCTCTCTTTTTTTTCTCTCTTTCTCGTTCCTCCAGTATTTCTGAACGATCTCGAAGCATATGTTTATGAATAAGAAAATGTATGTCCTCATTCGTTTCTAAATGGACGCGACTTACTTGCGTCTGTAGACTAGGATTAGTTATCTCAATAGTAAATCCTTGAAACTTTTGGCTACTAGTCATTAATTCGAGTGCATTTGTCATATTTTTTGTTAATTTTTGGAAATTTAGGTTTTCAAAGAAAGGAGAATTCTTCGTTATTTCCATTCTTTTAATACTTGTTCTCATCGTTTTAATAGCTCCCGTTAGATTTCCGCGACGCCAGTGATACATAGAAGTTGCTAACAAGATTAGAGCAGTTAACGCATGATTTTTATGCCTTGGAGAAACTTCCTTCCAATAGTCTTCCAATAACTCGTGACACTCAAAATAATCGAAGGTTTCATTGAAATGTTTTAGAAATGCGACAAAACTAGTATGAAATGTAGGGTGCAATACAATCACCTTTCCTCTATAATAATGTTAAAAACCGATAATAGGTGGAGTTTTATGACTTACGAAGTAAAAACAGAAGCGTTTGAAGGACCTCTAGATTTATTATTACATTTAATAAATCGTTTGGAAATAGATATATACGATATAAAAATGGCGGAAATCACAGAGCAGTACATGGAGCATGTTCACGCAATGCGTGTTCTAGAACTCAATGAAGCAAGTGAATACTTAGTAATGGCTGCAACTTTACTATCGATTAAAAGTAAAATGTTATTGCCAATTCACCAAGACGATGACATGGACGATGATTTCGATATGGATTTACAAGATCCAAGGGATGAACTTGTACTAAGATTAATAGAATATAAGAAGTATAAAGAAGCAGCAGAAAACTTGCATGAGATGGAGGAGACACGTTCACTCTATTATTCTAGGCCACCAACAGATTTAAGTGAATACCAAACCAGTAAACAATTAGAATTACTTGAATTAGACGCAAATGTGTACGATATGCTCGGTGCTTTTCAAAAAATGTTGCGAAGAAAACAAATAAATGCACCTCTTAATACACGAATAAGTAAACAAGAAATATCGATTAAAGCTCAGATGAAAAATGTTATTGAGGTTTTGAAAAAGGGAGGAGGGAAATTATCATTTTACGATTTATTCCCTACAAGAGATAAGACCTCGATCGTTACTACTTTTTTATCTCTACTTGAACTGATGAAACGTCAGATTATACATGTAGAACAAAAAAGTAATTTTGAAGATTTGTTTGTGCATTTGCGAAAGGAAGATATAGAAAGTGAATTCCAAGATGAAATTGATGAGTAATATAGAAAGTCTATTATTTGTAAGTGGAGAGGATGGTCTAACTAAAAAACAATTAGCTTTCCTAACTAGTTCGGCAGATGAGGAAATAGAAGCGATCCTCCAGGAAATGATACAGGAATATAAAACAAATCACACTAGGGGAATTGAGATAAAACAATTAGCAGGAACCTATCAATTAGTTACGAAGCAAGAAAATATAGATAGTATTCAGAGACTAGTAGAGAATCCAACAAATCAGTCATTGTCGCAGGCATCTCTTGAAGTTCTAGCAATTGTTGCATACAAGCAACCTATTACGAGAGTAGAGATTGAAGAAATTCGTGGGGTCAAATCAGAGCGACCAATTCATACTCTTTCTGCTAAAGGTCTAATACAAGAAATAGGCCGTGCAGAAGGGACAGGTCGGGCTATTTTATATGGAACGACAACTGAATTTCTTCAATACTTTGGGTTAAAAGATATTAAAGCACTTCCACCACTACCAGAAGATTTGTCTGTTGATGAAATGGAAGACACAGATTTATTTATGACGAAATTTCAAGAGACCTTTGAAGGGTAGAAATAATCGAATGAGGAGTATGATTCATTTTTAAAAAAATGGTATTTTTTCTGTTGCTTTTTCTTTTGTGGAATGTAAATGATGTGGAAGCCTCGTCCTCTTATGCTGTTATTGATGCAAATACAGGGAGATTATTAGAGGGTAGCAATGCAAATACAGAACTACCAATCGCAAGCCTCACTAAAGTTTGGACTGCTTTAACAGTGTTGGATAATGTGTCGCTCGATGACGAAATAACAATCTCAAATGCTGCTGCAACACAAGAAGGGTCATCTCTATACTTAAAGGCCGGTGAGGTTTGGACTGTCGAATCCTTATTGTATGGGTTGCTGTTACAATCAGGTAATGACGCTGCTTATGCACTTGCTGAGCATACAGGTGGATCTATGGAAGGCTTTACAAAATTGATGAACGAAAAAATACAGTTAGCTGGGTTAGAAAACTCTCATTTTACTAATCCATCGGGACTCCACCAGGATGAACACTATGCTTCTGCTTTAGATATGGCTAATATGTTCCGACTGGCGTTGCAGAACGACTCATATACTCAAATTGCATCAGCTAAAACTTATACTCCTAAAGAAAGATCCGTCACTTGGAGAAATAAACATAAATTATTGCACTTTAATAAGTCTGCGGTAGCTGGAAAAACCGGGTATACAAAAGTAGCAGGAAGAACACTAGTGACTTATTTTGAGGATAATGGGAAAAAAGTTATTGTAGTAACATTAAACCATTCGAATGATTGGAATACTCATTCTTCTCTTGCAGCAAATGTTTTTCGGACATACGATAATGTCAAGGTTGTGGAGAAAGGAAAATATCGTCTGTTAGATAAACAGATTATTGAAGTGAAAAAAGATTATTTCCTTTTACTTAAAAAAGAAGAAAAAGATGCGACTAAAAATGTATTGATGATTCCACGTAAATCATCAGAAAAAAAACCCTATCTTTGGAATGTTACGATTAATAATGAGATTGCATTAAAATTTAACGTAATGAAAATTAAATAGAATTATGGTGAAGACAGTTATTACAAAAGACTGTCTTCTTTTAATTTGTCCCAAAGTATGACATAATTCACTCATATGATTTGGATAGAATGGACGAGGTGAATGTGTTGGAAAGATTACAAAAAGTGCTCGCACATGCAGGTGTGGCATCTAGAAGAAAAGCGGAAGAAATGATTACACAAGGAAAAGTTAAAGTGAATGGAAAAGTAGTAACAGAACAAGGGTTAAAAGTGTCCGACAATGATGTAGTAGAAGTTGACGGGGTTAAATTAGAAAAAGAGCAAAAAGTATACTATTTACTTTATAAACCACGTGGAGTAATTTCGGCTGTTTCGGATGATAAAGGCAGAAAAACAGTAACAGATTTATTGCCACATGTGAAAGAGCGCTTATATCCTGTAGGAAGACTGGATTATGAAACATCAGGTTTGTTACTTCTTACTAATGATGGAGATTTTTCTTATGCCCTCACACACCCAAAATATAAAGTGGATAAAACATATGTAGCACGAGTAAAAGGTATCCCTTTAAAGGAACAGTTGCGACCACTGGAACGAGGAATTGTTTTAGAAGATGGTAAAACAGCTCCTGCTAGAGTAAAGCTACTATCTTCCGAGAGAAAAGCTGATAAATCGATTATAGAGATCACCATACATGAAGGAAAAAACAGACAAGTACGTAGAATGTTCGATGCAATAGGTTTTCCTGTTCAAAAGCTAAAAAGAGAACAATTTGGTTTCTTAACTCTTCACGGTTTAAATGCCGGGGAATGGAGAGAATTGACTACTCATGAAGTAAAACAAATGAGAGTGTTAGCAGAGACGGGGAAAATAGGAAAATAAAACCTATGTGTTCACAAAGCCTTCATAAGTAAGGCTCTTTTAATTTGTAAATTTTGTTATAATAATTCATGATTATGCTTGGAAATGGAGGTTAGCAAATTGGCACAGTCTAAGAAACGACGTTTTTATATGAGAACAGCTATATTAGCAGTACTCGTCGTAGCTATAGTTTTTACAGTTTACTCCAACTTAAATAAAGAGAAAAATGCTGTATTACAAGTAGGCGATAAAGCTCCAGATTTCGTATTAGTAGATATGGATGGAACTGAAAGGCGTTTGTCTGATTATAAAGGGCAAGGTGTGTTTCTGAACTTCTGGGGTACATGGTGTAAGCCTTGTGCTAAAGAAATGCCGGCCATGGACAACCAATACGGTGAATATGCTAATAAGGGTGTCCAAACACTGGCTATTAATATTGGTGAATCAGACCTTAAGGTAAATAGTTTTTCAAATCGATATGGTTTAACTTTTCCTATAGCAATTGATCGTAATAAAAGTGTAATGGAATCGTATAATATTGATCCGCTGCCAACTACTTTTTTGATCAATCCAGAAGGTAAGATTGAGAAAATTATTAAAGGCGAAATGACCGAAGAAGATATTGCGAATTTTATGGATCAAATTAAACCTTCATGAAGGAGTCTTAAAAATGGACAAGATAGTTTGTGCATGTGGAAACGTTAATCCAGCTGGTACAGAGTTATGTGAGAGCTGTGGTCGTCCATTAACTGAAGAGACAAAAGAGAAAAAAATTGTAGATATGCGCTATGAAGGATCTGCAAGACGGTCTCAAACGTATAATAAGACGATAATTGATAAAGTATGGAATTTCTTTTCCAGTGTAAAAGTAGGTATGTGGATAATCGTAGCGATTCTAATTGCAGCTGCAATTGGAACTATACTTCCACAAGTATTTTATGTGCCTGCAACAAATGAAACTGATATTGCTGCATATTATCAGAGAGTGTATGGTGGGTTTGGAACCCTGTATTATAAGCTTGGGTTATCGGACTTATACAGCTCATGGTGGTTTCAGGTATTAGTTGGTATGCTTGGTATTTCACTAGTAATAGCAAGTTTAGATAGAGTCATACCTCTTTATAAATCTTTGAAAAAACAAAAGACGAAGAGACATTTAAGTTTCTTGAAGAGACAACGTATTTTTGGCATGGGTAAATCGGATGTTACTGAGGAGTCATTACTGAAAGCGGAAGAAAAGCTTAAAGAGCTAAAATACAATATAAAACGTGAAGGTAATGCGATTTTAGCAGAACGAGGACGTTTTTCACGTTGGGGTCCGTACGTCAACCATTTAGGACTAATTATTTTCCTTTTTGGTGTAATGCTTCGTGCCCTTCCTGGTTTTTATGTAGATGAAACGATGTGGTTACGTGAAGGTGAAACGCTTTATGTACCTGAAACAGACGGTTATTTCTTAGAAAGTAAAGAATTCATCTATGAGACATACTCGAAAGAAGAATCTAAAGAAGTATACGGTGATGCTATTGATCGAGTAGGTACGATTGCAAAGAACTATCAAACAGACGTTTCCTTATATAAAGGACCAGAAGATTCTGTAGCAGGACATACAGAAGACTTGAAATTTGAAAAGGAAGCTTCTATTCAAGTAAATAAGCCAATTAAATTTGATAATTTCTCAGTGTTCCAAATGGACTTCCGCTTGGATGAATTAGCAACAATGACATTCCAATTACAGGATAAAGAGACACAGCAATCATTTGGAGAGTTTACAATTGATTTAGCAGATCCTCAACCTTTTTATGAATTAGATGAGGGATATAAGGTCGAGGTTATGGATTATTACGCTGATTTTACTGGATTTGAAGAAGGGGTTCCGCAATCTCAATCACCACTTCCAAACAATCCTGCCTTTTTGATAAAAATGTATAGTCCTGAATTCCCTAAAGGTGAAACTAGCTTTGTCATGATTAAAGAAACTGTAGAACCTCTAGGGGTAAACCAACATAAAATTGCTTTCCAAAGCGTGGAAACGAGAGATGTATCTGGTTTAACAGTTCGTAAAGATTTAACACTTCCACTTCTTGCGTTAGGTGGTCTTATATTTATGATAGGTGTAGCTCAAGGCTCTTACTGGAACCATCGTCGAATTTGGATTCAATTATCAGAAGATGGACAGACGGTTGTTGCTGCGCATACAAACAAAAATTGGTTAAGTGTTAAGAGAGATTTGGACAAGGTTACAGAAGTAGCTCATCTTCCAAAATATCTAGATCAGCAGGATATAGATTCTTTAGAAGAAAAAGTGGATAAAGAAGAAGGAGTTTAACAAAATGGATATGGCATCTCTAAGTAGTACCTTATTATTTATAGCTTTTGTAGCATATTTAGTTGCTACATTTTTATTTGGAGGAGCAGTGAAATCTTCAAATGCTGAAACCACCAAGTCCTTTGATAGATGGGGCAAATTAGCGATTACCGTTACTATTATAGGATTTATTGCTAATCTCGGCTATTTTATTACTAGATGGATTGCTGCTGGACATGCGCCTGTAAGTAACCTATTTGAGTTTACTGCTGCATTTGGAATGATGATTGTAGGAGCATTTATTCTAATTTACTTTATATATAAAGCTCCTGCTCTTGGATTGTTTGCATTACCAATAGCTTTACTAATCATTGCATATGCAAGTATGTTCCCAAAAGAAATTACTCCGCTAATACCTGCATTAAAAAGTTACTGGCTAACCATTCATGTAATTACTGCAGCAATGGGTGAGGCAATTTTAGCGATTAGTGCTGTAGCAGGATTTATTTATTTGTTGAAAAATATTGACTTGACAAAGAGATCCAAGGAACGTTTTTGGATTGAGGCAGTTATGTACGTTTTAGTCCTTGTAGTAGGTTTTGTTGTTGCTTCGCTATCGTTTTATTTAGTGAATTATAATGCAGAATACAACTATATAAGTAAAGATGAAACACAACATACAATTGTATACACAATGCCAGCCCTATTTGGTATGAATGAATCAGAAGCAATTACAGATGGAGCATTTGAACCACTTGTGGAAATGCCACCGCTAGTAAATGCAAAAAAATTAACTACAGTTGTTTGGTCTGTTTTATTTGGTACAGTAATTTATGTTTTACTTCGTTTAATATTACGTAAACGTATTTCTACTGTTTTACAACCACTTACGAAAAAGTCTAATTCTCAATTGATGGATGAAATCGGGTATCGTTCAGTATTAATCGGTTTCCCTGTGTTTACACTTGGAGCATTAATATTCGCCATGATATGGGCGCATGAAGCATGGTCACGTTTCTGGGGCTGGGATCCAAAAGAAGTATGGGCACTTATCACGTTCTTATTCTATGCAGTGTTCTTACACCTTCGTTTATCAAAAGGCTGGGAAGGTAAGAAATCGGCTTGGATTGCTCTAATTGGTTTCATCATAATTATGTTCAACTTGATTGCAGTAAATCTAATTTTAGCGGGATTACATTCTTACGCATAACAAAAGTGTAAGCGCCGACACCGTTCTTCTGCGACGAGCTTTGCGCAGGAGCAAAACGATCTTCTGCAACGAGCTTTGCGCAGGAGCAAGAGCTGGAAGGATTTCACGTAAAGGAGTCCTTTGCAGAGGGGGAGTCAGTCTAAGGTCATGACATCGTGTCACAACGACTGTCTGACCCGCATCGTGCGACCCTGAAATCCTGAAGCGACTCGAGGAGCTAGGCGATGGATCTAGAATAAAAGATAGAACTAGTGCACAGTTAGAAAGCTCTTTACTCTTTACTTAACGGGAGGAAGAGCTTTTCTTTCATTTTGGATACAGTAATTGTACAATATAAAGTAGATGTTGATAGAAAGGTTTGATAAAACTATGTCTGAAACAATTAAACTTCTAGTAGTTGAGGATGAAGAACGCATTCGTCGTCTTTTAAAAATGTATTTAGAACGAGAAGGATATGAAGTAGAAGAAGCTGAAAATGGGGAAGTCGCATTACAGCTTGCATTAGAATTTGAGTATAATTGCATCCTATTAGATATAATGATGCCTGAAAAAGATGGCATAGAAGTGATGACAGAGCTACGTATGCATAAAGAAACACCTATCATATTATTGACAGCTAAAGGTGAAGAAGCAAACCGTGTGGAAGGTTTTGAACTTGGAGCTGACGATTATATTGTAAAACCGTTTAGCCCAAGAGAAGTAGTATTACGTGTAAAAGCTCTCTTGAAACGCTCTACTGCTTTTGCACCTTCTCAAGGAACATCTATTTCAAAAGAAATAGTAGTCTTTCCGCATCTAACGATAGATCATGATGCGCATAGAGTTACTGCGGATGGGGTAGAAGTAGGTTTAACTCCTAAAGAATATGAACTACTATATTTCTTAGCGAAAGCACCAGATAAAGTATTTGATCGTGAGCAATTACTAAAAGAAGTTTGGCATTATGATTTCTTTGGGGATTTGAGAACAGTTGATACTCATGTAAAACGGTTGCGTGAAAAGCTAAATAGAGTTTCTGAAAAGTCTGCTAAAATGATTGTGACTGTATGGGGTGTCGGATATAAATTCGAGGTCATAAATGAATAGAATTTGGAATAGTGTTGTCGGGAAGCTATGGGGAACCATACTGCTTCTCGTCTTATTTGTGTTATTTATTGTAACCGTTTTATTACTTGAATTTCTAGGTGATTTTCATACAGAGCAGGCGGAGGAGTCACTCCGTAAAGAGGCAGTTACTATCGGTAAAATTGTTGAGCAGCATGACAATGTAGAAGATTCGTTTAAAATTATACAAGATATTTTAGGTACAGAAACTAATACTTTAATTGTACGCAATGCAGAATCCGTTTTTTTATCAGTCCATGAAGGGCTTAACAAGGATGTAGTACAGAAAAAAATATTGGATAATAAGGAATTATCTAAAATATACACTTCTGATGAGCCAATTGTGAAGAAAATGCTAATGCCCGCTATGAATAGTGAGGATCGGATGGAAGATTATATTATTTTAGCTGCCCCTTTAGAATCCAATAAAAACATTCATGGTGCTGTATTTATTTATCAAAGTTTGGAAGTTGTTAGTAAGACGACAAATAGTACTACGAAAATTGTTTTCTTATCTGGGTTTATTGCGTTACTTTTAACTACTATGTTTACTTTTTTCTTAACCTCTCGTATTACTTTACCACTTAGGTCTATGAGGGAAGCGGCGATTCAATTAGCTAAAGGTAACTTTGAAACAAAAGTTCCGTATCTGCAAAAGGATGAAATTGGAGAACTAGGAATCGCTTTTAACCAAATGGGGAAACAATTGAAACATCATGTAGAAGTGATTAACCAAGAAAAGGAACAACTGGCGAGTATACTAACATCCATGACGGATGCGGTTATTACATTTGATACTAAATTTGAAGTTCAAGTTAGTAACCCACAGGCAGATATCCTTCTCAACAAATGGTATGCAAATGCAGAGACGTTAGATGATTCTAAGCTACCTGCTGAACTTCATCATCTTTTAGAGTACGTCTTTGATGTTCAAGAGGAGTTTGACGAAAAATTAGAGATTAAAGGCTCCTATTTTGCTGCATCTATTAGTCTTTTATACACTAGTGGTAATGTTGTGCGTGGTGCAGTAATAGTACTTCGTGATATGACTGAACAGCATCGTTTAGATAAAATGAGGTCAGACTTTATCGCAAATGTTTCGCACGAGCTTAGAACGCCTATTTCGATGTTGCAAGGCTATTCAGAAGCAATAATAGATAATGTCGTTACAACAGAAGAGGATAAGAATGAAATGATCCGTATTATATACGATGAGTCTAAGCGAATGGGTAGACTAGTAACTGAATTGTTAGATTTAGCCCGCCTAGAGTCAGGTTATCTAAGTATATATAAAGAAAAGGTTTCTGTTGTCCCGACAATTGAACGAATAACACAAAAATTTGATCAAGTTGCCAAAGAAAATAATATTAGACTTTCTTTTAAACATAATATAAATGAAAATTTATCGATGGAAATTGATGAAGATCGTATGGAACAAGTGTTAACCAATTTAATCGATAATGCCCTTAGGCATACAAAAGAGAATGGTTCTGTCACCGTCCAATTAAGTAAGTCAGATACACAATTTGTTATAAAGGTAGTCGACACTGGATATGGCATTCCAAAAGAAGATCTTCCGTATGTATTCGAACGTTTTTATAAAGCTGATAAGGCCAGAACTAGAGGGAAAAGTGGCACTGGTTTAGGTTTGGCAATTGCGAAAAACATTGTCGAAAGACATGATGGTGTGCTAACTGCAGAAAGTGAAATTGGAGTAGGTACATCCTTTATTATTAACTTGCCTATAAAGTGATTCTACAAACTGTGAAGATTACCTTCACATCCCGATGAGTGAAAATGGACTCTTGTATATAACGCTGTGTCTTGATTCGGACCGCAATACCTGAGTAAACAGCATCCTGATGGTCCGTGTCTCGCAGGAACCGTGTAACAGAGACAGACCCATCTGTCGTAGCGTTTTGAACTATGTTCTACGTTGCGCTTATATAGGCAGTTATTCTCCCATCTTATCTTCTAATTGGGAGTCGTATTGTCTATTAATGTGGGATAAAAGGCGTGTAACAAATTTGTACTTGAAACGACTAATTGAAAGAACGGGGGGAGCCTATGAATGACTCCGTTTTCCACCGCTTGTATGATACCTATCATCAAGACGTTTTTCAGTTTCTCATATATTTGGTGAAAAATAGACAAACTGCAGAAGACTTGGTTCAAGAAGTATATGTACGAGTGCTTAAAGCTTATAGCAGCTTTGAGGGAAAAAGCTCAGAAAAGACATGGCTATTTTCAATAGCCAAAAATATTGCAATTGACCATTTTAGAAAACAAACCGTCAGAAAAAAGAGGTTATTTGACTCATTTGACTGGGAAAAGATGCAACTTGCATCTTCCGAAATGTTACCGGAAGATTTAGTACAGCTTAATGATGAGATGAGAACATTATTAATTGCATTGGATGATTGTACGGGAGATCAGAAAATGGTTATTATTATGCGATATTTCCAGGAACTTTCGATTGCGGAAACATCGGAAATTCTAAATTGGTCGGAAGGGAAAGTGAAGACAACGCAACATCGTGCAATAAAAGCACTTCGTGAACGATTATCTGATAAGCAAAAGGAGGCAGATGTTCATCATGAGTGAGAAAAAGACAGAAGATCGTGTATTAGATGAGCTATTAAATAACATGCCGAAGTTTACAGATAAACGCTCGAAAGATGAAATGTATAAACTGGTAAAATCCAAAATAGAAATTCAGGAGAGGCCTGAGAAACGTAATCGACTAGAGGTTTCAATGAACAAATGGCTACCTTTTATCATTTCCGTAGCTTCTGTCCTTATATTAACAGTTCTCGTCTCTTCCTTTATAAATAAGAATGAGAGTTCCACAGCTGATAAAGCCCAAGAGTCATCAATGGAAAAAGATCATATGAGAACGATGGACGTACCAGAAGAAGCATCAATGGCTACTGAAGAAGACAAGTCTAGCGATATGTCGACTATGTCTGGAAAAATAGTATCTTCGTATGAATTAGTTCCTTTCGACAGTCTATTTACCTCTGTTTACGAAAACGATTTAAATGGAGGAACAGTATTTCATTTTTCTTTATTAGAAAATGCTCTCTCTATTCCAATAACGATTGTAATTCCTAAAGAACAAATAGATATGGATTTTCCAAATAAGACACCAAATAGCTTGGAGTTATATGAAAGATACGCATTTGGGATTGATGAGATTTCCCTTGGATTCCAAGAATACCATCCTTACAAAGGTTACTTTTTGACAGAAGGTAAAATGTTAAAGCACTACTTACCAGTAGATCATGGTTACGATGCTGCTCCTGGAGCAATGGCGCCGTATCTAGCTTCTATCAATGAAATTTTCACTGATTTTGATTCCTTTTTAAGGGTCAATGAAGATGGTTCGCCGATTGACTGGGATCAAGTCGGTACGCTAGATGAACCTGTTGAGCTAAAAGGTACAGAGAAAAAGGTAAATTACTTTGCATATATTGGTTCAAATGGAGAGACATATTTAGCACCAAATTTTAATAAAACATTCGCTACATTATCGGAAGCATTGATGGATATGAGAGATCCTGGAAATGATATTTACACTTCTGTTATACCAAATAATGTGGCCTACACAATAAGAGAGGATAAAGGTTTAGTAATACGCTTCGATAAACCTTTAAACCTGGAATCTTTAGATGTAAGTGAGGCATCTCGATTATTAGAAGCTTTTTCCCTAACTGCCGCAAGCTTTAATCAATCCATCCAATTAGAAAATGTTGTACAAGATAGTTGGGATGGAATTAATTTAAGCAGCTCACTTCCTGTTCCAATCGGACCGAATGGTTTTACTTTGCGAACCAACTAAATAACGTCAACTGCCAATGCTTATCAACTAAAGCTTGGCAGTTTTTTTGTATCTGGGTACGCGATAGCCTATAAAGTTGTGGAAATAGCCCATAAACAATCAATCTAGGAATAATAACGAGATGAAAGCCCATAAGATTTTAAATATAGCCCTTAATTAAATCAAAAAAGCCCGTAAATTTTTTATTATAGCCTATATTAGGATGTTGGTCTCAATTACAAACAGGTCTGTTGCATATATTGTTTATATTTGATAAAATGTTATTAATTCAAGATATTAATCTTGAAGATCAACAAAATATTGATTCATCTTCGGGGCAGGGTGCAATTCCCGACCGGCGGTATTAGAAATTTATTTCTTCAGCCCGCGAACCTTAACAGGTTGATTTGGTTAAATTCCAAAGCCGACAGTATAGTCTGGATGGGAGAAGGTGAAGGTGCAGTCGTTTCTCGTATGCTTATACGGATACGCTTATTTAAGTGTACCTTGTTTCTCCCTTGAACTTTATTGGTTCAAGGGATTCTTTAAGTGTGCAAACGAGCTGAACCTTTCTTCTTGTGGAGTGAATCGCAAAAGGAGAGAGGATTTTATGATAAAAGGCAAAACGCGAATGCTTATTGCAGTCGCAATGCTTAGTAGTATTTCTTTTGTTTTAATGCTACTTGCTTTTCCATTACCGGTTTTACCGGCATATTTGAAGGTCGACTTTAGTGATATACCAGCTTTAATCGCTGCAATCACGATGGGACCAATAGCAGGAATTCTAGTTGCATTTTTAAAGAATGTGTTAGATTGGTTATTTGCAGGAAGTCCAACTGGTGTACCTGTTGGTCATATGGCTAATTTTGTAACTAGTATCTTATTTTTAACACCAGTGTATTTTATTTATCGTAAAGTTACTACATCAAAAGGAATTATGGTAGGACTAGGAGCAGGTACAGTATCAATGGCGATTGGTATGAGTGTATTAAATTATTATGTGTTTTTACCAATGTACACTTATTTCTTAAATTTCCCAATGGAAACCGGTACTGCCTTGTTTAATACTATCATTTTCGGTATTTTACCCTTTAATTTGATTAAAGGCGTAATAGTAACTATTGTGATGATTGTATTATTTAAACGTATAAAACCTTTACTTGATAAGGTAACTAATTCATATATGAAACCTAATACAAATTAAAAAAAGTTGTTTCTCCATTAGGAGGAACAACTTTTTTTTAGAGGAAAGTAAATATAAATGGATAATACCGCTTTGATTTCCGCCACAATCAACTAAGTAAGCAGTGATTATTATAGGATCATCTAAAGACATCATTTATAGCATTGGAACTAATAAGTAGAAAATAACAATTAGTAATTCAGTTACATTCATTTAGGTTGTGAATTAATCAAATTATTTGGGGAAATTATCCTTTTCGCAAGTAATAGGTAATAAACCGCAAGTAATTATGGACTATGGGCAAGTAAGCTCTTTACGACCGCAAGTAAGCCACAGATGTAAGCAAGTAAACAATAGGGGAGAGCAAGTAACGATAAAATTGGATTCAATTATTTCATAAAAGATGAGGATGTATACGCACAAAGTCCATGTTCCTAGTACTTTATGATATGAAGTGCATCGCATACAAAACAGGGGCTCTGGATTTGTTATCAAGCATCTTTCAACTAGTAAGAAGACAGAAGACATACGACAAAAAATAGTTGGTTTCAATCGTATAGAGTAGCGTTAGAGCGAACGAAATTGCATCTTCGAGTGCTTAATCTAGGAATAGTTAGTAGTTTTTCTGTAGTTAACCAAAAACGCACTTAGGTATTTTTCTAAGAATTGCAGAATGGCGCGGACAGGTAAACGCCAATATCACTAAAAATTACCTTGGTAACGATATAGCAAAACGTCTGTCCAAGCCTTCGCAAACGATTGGGAAAAAAGGCACTGGTATCTTTTTTACCCAGTTTTTCTTACAGAATAAAAAAATGGTGATCATGACAAGAGTCACAACCACCATTCAATATACTATTCGAATTTCAGAGCGTCGCCTTCAAATGACTCATCTGCTACTTTAATAGAATCAGTAGGACAACCTTCAAATGCATCCTCCATGTCCTCCATTAGTTCTTCTGGAACTTCTGTTGTACCCATGTTATCATCTAAAATAACGAAGGCAATACCTTCATCATCATAATCATAAATATCTGGGGCAGCTGCTCCACATGCTCCGCATGCAATACATGTATCTTTATCTACAATTGTATATTTTGCCATTATTATATTCTCTCCTTTATAACTACTAAAACGAATATGCTATCTTATTCATTCTAAAGATGTTTTCCATACATTTCAACCAAAATACTTCAGAAAAGAGAGGTATTCCTATGCATTTTCATCAAATATTACTATTTATAATACATAAAATATCTGGGCAACGTTCTGAGAATGCCCCATATTATTTATTAAAAGGCAAAAAATCAGGACAAACCATTCAAGATGTGACATATTTTCAACTTCATGCTTTCTTCTCTATCCTTCCACAATTATCGAAGGAAGATTATGATGAAGCGATAAATGAGCTGTTTAAAAATGAGTTTATTCGGGTAAATGAATCACTCGTATATATAACTGAAAAAGGAATTGAAATACTACCGAGTGATAAAGAACCTCTATTTAATGGTTGGAAATATAGGGGCAAGGAACAACTTTTTTGGAAAAGAATAGACTTAGTTATCCAAACATTATCGCAGTTCCAAGCGAATGAAAAAAAATTCGTACCAAACCAAAAGGATATTTCTATACAGCATTTTGTTAAAGACTTTTTAATCCATAATAATTTTCGTGAATTTAACTTGAATAACGATATTAAGCAAGAAATTTTTTATTTACTTGAAAATCCTTCTTTTGATGACATACACAGAACGTTGCTTGTTTATCGGCTTAGTGGCTATAAGACAACTGGTTTGACATGGGAACAACTGGCTCGCCACTATCATATGACTGACTTGAACATTAAAATAATTTTTTTAGAATGTTTACATAGTATGTTAGACAATATTTCGGTAGAGACAAGTCCCCAGTTATTTAATTTAGCTAAAGATATTCGTATCGAAACGCCTCTAACTGAATCTGCTTTTAAAACTAATAGTCTATTTGAAAAGGGATATTCTATTGAAGAAATTGCAAAAATAAGAAAATTGAAGATTAATACAATAGAAGATCATGTTATTGAAATAGTCTCAAACAATAAAAACTTCTCTATTTCTGCTTTTATTTCTAAGGAGCAAATAGAAGAAATTCTTCATCTATCAAACGAGCTAGAAACAAAAAAACTCACATTAATAAAACAAAGATTACCGGAAATTAGTTTCTTTCAAGTGCGCTTAGCATTGACGAAGGGAGAAAAGAATTCATGAATAAATTAAATGAAATTCTTCAGAAAAAGTTCGGTCATGAAAACTTCCGAGATGGGCAACAGGAAATAATTGAACAAATTATAGCAGGAAAGGATGTTGTTGCTATACTTCCTACTGGTATGGGGAAATCCCTTCTTTATCAGCTACCAGCATACCTAATGGAAGGAACTGTGATTATCGTGTCACCTCTTTTATCTCTTATGCAGGATCAAGTAGAGCAACTAAAATTACTAGGAGAAAAAAGAGTTATTGCCATCAATTCATTTTTACCATTCCAAGAAAGAGAAATGGCTTTTCGTCACTTAGCTGATTTTAAATTTATATTTACTTCACCAGAGATGCTCCAAAATGAACAATTTAACCGTGCGCTTAGAGAGCTTTCCATCGCATATGTTGTAGCAGATGAGGCGCATTGTATTTCTCAGTGGGGGTTTGATTTTCGACCTGATTATTTGAGGATATCAGGTTGGATACATTCGCTAAAAGCTGTGAATGTTCTTGCATTAACAGCAACTGCGACAAGCGAAGTTGTCAAAGATATTAAAGGAACTTTACGGATGACAAAACCATTTGAATACATTCATTCACTTGATCGTCCTGCTATTGCATATGAAATAGTAGAGGTTGAAAACCACCAAGAAAAAATGAATTGGATATTAGGTAGAGTTATCTCTACTGAAGGTCCAGGAATAATTTATACACAATCACGTAAAAAGACGGAAGTTTATGCAACAATGCTAAGAGAACAAGGAATTTCTGTTGCCTATTACCACGCAAAAATGGAGCAAAGTGACAGGATATTAATCCAGCAACAGTTTCAGCAGGGACAATTAGATTGGATCTGTGCGACTAATGCTTTTGGAATGGGTATTCACAAAGATAATATCAGGCAAATTATTCATGATCATATTCCGACCTCTGTAGCAGGCTATATGCAGGAGGTTGGAAGAGCTGCAAGAGATGGCAATCAGGCAATCGCCTCACTCTTATATACTTCTTCAGATGTTGAGCAAACATTTTACGTAGCGATGCAAGATTTTCCAGAGGAACAAGACATACATTTTGCTTATCAAGAAGAATATTCTGAAGTTGAACAGGCAGAGACTACAAGCCGCATTCTAGCTTATTGGAAAGAGCAATTAAATGAACAGCAAACTATTCAATTATTTAAGCAAATTAAACAAAAAAAGTGGCAGGATATTCAAAGTTTTTACTTAATGATTCGAAATGATTCCTGTTTGAGGGAGCAGCTACTTCATTATTTTGATCAAGCATTAATAGAACGCCCCCATCATTGTTGCTCCAAATGTGAATTAAATGTCTCGAGCATTTTAAGGAAAAGAACTGATGAAAAGAATAGGCAAGATGAAATGAATTGGATAGATAGATTAAATATACTTCTTCCATCATAATACTTTTGTTAAGTTTACTTTTTCTACAATATTCGTCATAATAGAAGTAGAAATGAAGGCAGAAATGGAGTTTGAATAAAATGAACCAAGATGATTATCAAAAAAAAATCGACGAACATCGACAATCTATAGGACAAGATGACGATACCAATGAAATGAGAAGAAGTAGAAGTTCAAATCAAAAACCAAAGAAAAAATCTAGAAATTTATTAATCCCAGTTGTTTTTTGCATTTTCATATTAATCCCAATTAGTATATTTATTTACGTACAATTTTTCTATGTAGCTGATCCAGATAAAGCAGAAGTAGTAAAAAATGATACGATACATGTAGAAACGCAAGCTATTAATAATGGGACAGAAAAAGATGAAACTACCAAAGCAGAAGAAAAAGAAGAAGAAGTAGAAGTTCCAGTGGTAACTACTCCTGAAGAAACTCAGCAACCAGCTGAACAGACAGAGGAAGTTACTGAAGAGCCAAAGCAAGAAGAAGTAGTAGTAGATAAAACAGAAACTACAGAAGCAGCTAGTTCTAAAACGCATATAGTTAAGGAAAATGAAACACTATATCGTATAGCCGTTAATTATTATAAAGATCCAGCAGCGGTCGAAAAAATAAAATCTGCTAATGGCCTTTCGTCAAATGAAATTTCTGTTGGTCAAAAGTTAGTACTACCTTAAACATATATAAAGAAGGATATTTTTCATAAATGTTGAATATATAATATAGGGTATATCCTAGTTGGAAGAGGTGCTAATATGTTTGTAAAAAGTGTAATGATCCCAAAAGAAAAATGTATTACAGTTCAAGTAGATACTTCAGTATCGTCGGCTCTTCGTGTTTTAGAGGAAAAAGAAATGGATGCTTTACCGATTTTAGATAACGGACAATATGTAGGTATGTTTAACAAATACCTTTTGTATAAAGCGCATTTCTATAGCAATCTTGAAAAACAAACTTTCATGGAGCAAACGAAAGTAACAGATATTATGACAAATGAGGATATATTTGTTGGTTACGAAGAAGTTTTCGAAAATGCAATGATTAAGCTTCATGATTTTCCTGTCCTAGCTGTTGTGGAGGATGGAAAATTTCTTGGTTTAGTAACTCGTTATGATTCAGTAATACAATTTAAAAGTGCATTTGGTATGAATAGTAAGGGAACGCGTATAACTTTTACTTCTGTAGAATCTGAAGGACGAATTCAAAAAATGACGGATGTACTGCATAAATATCACGCTTCGGTCATTTCAATCGTAACATTTGATGAAACAGATAAACTATTCAGACGTATTGTATTAAAGATTGAAAACGATTCAAAAATTGATCGTATTCTAGCAGATTTAGAAAAAGCAGGGTTTCGTGTTTTACATATTGACAAAGAAGAGTAAAATTAGCTTATAGGAAACACGAGTGCAGGGCAGGGGAATTTCCCTGTCCTTTTCCATGTTATATGGGGGTATATATTTGATAGGATGGATAATTGGTATAGGATTGTTTATATTTTTTATTATTTTTTTGTATATGTTATTTTTAGCTTTTCAAACAAATATTCATACCCATTCATTGTATATTGATGAATGGAAGAAGGAAGATCATTTTCATATTTTTTTCATATCCGACATCCATCGCAGAAGAATAAGTGATGAGCTTATTCAAAAACTCAGCGGAAAAGTGGATATCGTTATAATCGGAGGAGATTTGACGGAGAGGGGAGTCCCTTTAAAACGGACGAATGATAATATCAGACAACTTGCCAAGTTAGGAAATACTTGTTACGTTTTCGGTAACAATGATCGGGAAGTTGGGGAACAAAATTTACGAGATATCCTTTATTCGCATGATGTCTGTATATTGGAGAACAACTCTATTAAATATGAAAAAAACAATTTTTCTGTTCGTGTAGTAGGGATTAATGATGGATTTGTGGGACCAGTTAAAATATATGAAGCGTTCAAAGACGTTATTGAATCTGATATTATCGTTTTTACAACTCATGCTCCAGCATACTTTAATAATGCCAAAAAGGTATGTAAGCCGCATCTTCTCTTAGCGGGTCATCTCCATGGTGGCCAAATACGCTTTGGCCCTTTTGGGATTTATGAGAACGGTAGCTATCGTGAAAAAGAAAATAGTGCAGAGCTCATAAGTAATGGATTTGGAACAACTGCGGTGCCATTGAGACTGGGAGCAAAATCTGAATGCCATATAGTTACTATAAGTGGAAGAAATTAAGTGAACAAAGAAAGGAAGTTTTTTTGTGTTTCAACAGGTAGATGTATTAATAGTTGGAGGAGGACCTTGCGGGTTAGCAACAGCTATTTCTACACAAAATATCGGACTAAAAACCATCATAATTGAAAAAGGAAATATAGTGGAGGCTATTTATAATTATCCCACACATCAGACTTTCTTCAGTACAAGTGAGAAATTATCAATAGGTGAAGTTCCATTTATAGTAGAGGAGAGAAAGCCCAAGAGAAATCAGGCTTTAGTCTACTATCGAGAAGTAGCAAAACTTAAAAACCTTGATGTCCGTAAATATGAACAGGTGCTAAAAGTAGAGAAACAAGAAAATAATTTTAAGGTATATACTTCTAAAGGAACTTATGTGGCAACATATGTAGTAATAGCAACTGGTTATTATGATCATCCGAACTATATGAATATTCCTGGTGAAGATTTAGGAAAGGTACAACATTACTTTAAAGAGGGACATCCGTATTTTGGTTTAGATGTACTGGTTATCGGAGGAAAAAATTCAGCCATTGATGCAGCCTTAGAACTAAACAAAGCTGGAGCTAATGTAACGGTAGCTTATAGAGGAAATGAATATTCACCAAGTATAAAACCATGGGTACTTCCAGAGTTTGATGGTCTCGTAAGAAATAACGAGGTACAAATGCATTTTAATACAGAAGTAATAGAAATAGGAGTATCTAATGTAACATTAAAAAATAGTCAAACTGGGGAATTCCAATTGTCAAATGACTATGTATTTGCAATGACGGGCTATCACCCTGATCATACATTTTTAAAACAAATGGGTATTCAAATTGATGAAGCTACAGGAAGGCCAACTCATGATGCGTATACAATGGAAACGAATGTAGAAGGGATTTTCATAGCTGGTGTAATTGCAGCTGGTAATAATGCAAATGAAATCTTTATAGAAAATGGACGATTCCATGGAGAGCAAATAGCAAAAGAAATTAAGAGAAAACAAGACAATATGTGAGTCATTTTCATGACTACATGAGTCAAATATTTTAATGCTTGTTTCTGTGATAACATTTTACAAATTTCTTCACTTTATTATCTTGATTGAAAAAAGAGTAGTTGTCGTATAGTCAGTACGACAACTACTCTTAAATGTTTTACACTGCTTTTTCGTATCTCAAAAAATATACTCAATTGCTTTCTGTGGATCAGGATGGTTTAATGCTATCAGCAATGCTAATCTAGCTTTTTGTCCATTTAAGCCTTGTGCAAAAATTACACCAGCATCTTTAAGGCCTTTACCTCCTCCTCTATAACCATACACATCTTGTGCAATTCCATTAAAACATCTAGAAACCAATATAATTGGAATATTTTTGTTTAATGTCTCTTCAATGACAGAAACAAGGCTTGGAGGTACATTGCCTTGACCTAACCCCTCTAATACTATTCCATCGTATCCTAAATCTATCGATGCTTTTAGCAAGTCTGGCTCCATTCCCGCATATACTTTAAACAATGCAACTTTTTTCTCAATATGTTCAATCGGAAAAACGATACGGTGATTGGGTGAATGATGAAAATGTACGATGGATTTAGAAATAAACCCAATAGGTCCATATTGTGGACTCTGAAACGTACTCACATTGCTGGTATGTGTCTTAGTTACATTTTCTGCAGTGTGTATTTCATCGTTTAATACAACTAGTACACCTTTCATTTTTGCATCATCGGAAGAAGCCACTTGG
Organism: Psychrobacillus sp. FSL K6-2365; assembly: GCF_038003165.1. NCBI lineage: Bacteria > Bacillati > Bacillota > Bacilli > Caryophanales > Bacillaceae > Psychrobacillus > Psychrobacillus sp. FSL K6-2365. Next base: position 1,700,328 of record NZ_JBBOOO010000001.1, read on the forward strand.
ATAGCAGACATTAAATTATATAACCCATCTGCACCAATCTCATTGGAAGAACGCATAGCACCAGTAAGGACAATTGGTATTTCCGTATCAACAGTGAGGTCCAAAAAGTATGCAGTCTCTTCTAATGTATCTGTTCCATGCGTAATGACAACACCATCTATATCGTCAGTTATAATATATTGATCTATTAGCTGTTTCAGCTCTAACATTTCGTCGGGTGTAATATGAGGTGAAGGGAGATTAAATGCCTCTATTTCTACTATATTGGCTAATGATTTAAGTTTTCCTGCCTCGATTAAAAGTGGGTTTTGATCTGCTGGAACAACAGCTCCTGTGTCTGCGTGCACCTGCATAGATATTGTGCCACCTGTATGGATTAATAAAATAGTTTTCAATGTAAGTACCTCCCATAATCTGTGTATTTAAGGTATAATAGTAATAATGAAATGGAAGGAGTAAGTTTATGTTCATACTACTTTCCGTTGCAATAGCCCCAGCGTTGGCATTATTAAGTTTTTTTTACTTACGTAAAGAAATATCTGCAGAACCCTCCAGATTATTGTTACATACATTTATATATGGCGCTATATTAACATTTCCAATAATGTTTATTCAACATGTTTTTCAAGAGGAACAGATTTTTTCTTCTTTATTTTTACATCAAGCTATTGTAACGAGTGCACTAGAAGAGTTCTTTAAATGGTTGGTTCTTATAGTAGCTATCTATGGGCATGTAGAGTTTGATGACCCCTACGATGGCATTTTATATGGTGCTAGCGTAGCACTAGGTTTTGCGACTGTTGAAAATATATTATATTTATTGAATTTTGGTATGGATGAAGCAATTTTACGTGCAATTCTTCCAGTTTCCAGTCATGCCCTATTTGGCGTTTTAATGGGGTATTATATCGGTAGAGCAAAATTCACGACCTTAACGAAATCTCGTTATGAAATATTTTACGCATTGATAGGACCACTAGCCTTGCACACTATTTATAATAGTATTCTGGGCATTACAGGCTTGGAGTTATTATTAATGGTACCATTTATGTTGTTTTTGTGGCTATTTAGTTTATCGAAAGTAAAGAAAGCCCATATCTTATCCCGTAGAAAAAGATATAAGAATCATGAATATTATGTAGAAGAAAAAGTCTAGCTATATGCTAGACTTTTTTTGTATATTTTGACACTTCATGCTCCATGCTAAATAAAAAGGAGAGATGTCGTTTGAAAAAAATAAAATACATCCTGATTAGTTTGCTATTTTGTACGTTTAGTTATTCATTAATCAATGAGCAACCAACTACCCAGGCTTTCTCTGCTCAAATATTAGAACGGGGTGCTTACGGAGACGACGTTATCGAACTTCAAGCAAGGTTACAGTATATTGGATTTTATAAGAGTGAGATAGATGGTAAATTTGGTTATAGTACTTACTGGGCACTGAGGAATTTCCAGGAAAAATATGGACTTCCAATCGACGGCCTACTGGGAGAAGACACTAAGAAAAAATTAGTAGGTGTTTCAGATTACAATAAAGAATTTGTCCACGAGCAGATAAACAAAGGGAATAGCTTTACACATTATGGTGGGGTGGATTTAGATAAGCAAGTAAAAAACAAAAAAGCAGAAAGTACAAATATGCAGCTGCCTCCACAATATTCGGAAAAAGATTTGAAACTGATTGCTAATGCTGTATATGGAGAAGCGCGTGGAGAACCTTATGAAGGACAAGTTGCAGTAGCAGCAGTAATTTTAAACCGAATCGAACATCCAGATTTTCCGAATACGGTTTCAGAAGTAATTTTTCAGCCTTTAGCATTTACAGCAGTAGCGGATGGGCAAATTTGGCTTGAACCAAATGAACGTGCAAAGGAAGCTGTGTTAGATGCCCTAAATGGATGGGATCCAACTGAAAATGCTATTTATTATTTCAATCCAGACACTGCAACAAGTGAATGGATATGGAGCAGACCACAAATTAAAACAATAGGACAGCATATTTTCTGTGCATAAGGAGATAAAATGAAAAAAATTATATGGGTAATCGTGTCTTCGGTCGCAGTAGTCTTTCTTATGTATCATTTCTCAGTTCAGTCTCAAAATAACAGGTTAGAAAATGCATTAGCAGTACAATACTCCAATCAATTGACCTCAGCATCAGAAAAATTGACTAAGCTAACTGAATCCGTCGATCAGACAATGCTATTTAAGGATAAAGAAGCACTAGAACAGCCCTTAGATGATGTATGGCGGATTTCCTCTGATATAAGAACTTCTATAAGTTCATTGCCTATTAGTAGCGAAACTTCTACAGTATGGATGAATTATTTAAACAGATTAGGTAATGGTGCTGCACAGGTGAAAAATGGAGAAGTGCCAATTGAGGAATGGCAAAAGAATATGGTCAGTACTAGAGAAAACTTGCAAGCCCTTTCAGATCAGTGGGCATTTACGAACAAAGACGGTGGAAATAAAGATTATATTGTAACAGCCTTTGTTCAAAACAAATTAGATAAAAATGGTGAGAAAAATTGGAAGTCACTAGGGAACTCTGTAAAGGCATATACAGAAAGCGACTTCCCTATGACTGCTAGTGAAACGGATCAGCAAAAGAAAAAGGATTTACAGCATATTAAGGACTCCGAAATTACGGAAGATGAGGCTAAGGAACAGTTCGTCAAATTATTTCCAGAATTTAAGGATGCAAAAATTCATATAACAGAAAGTTCCCAGGATGCCCCTTATCCTTTTTATCATATCGAATTCCATGAAGGTATTCGGATAGGATATGCAGATTTGACCAAAAAAGGTGGACACATTCTGTCATTTTTGCTGGAAAGACCTTTTGAAAAGACGACTATAACAGTACAGCAGATGAAAGATAAGTCAGCTGAATATATGAAAACATTAGGGTTTACGGACACAGAGTTGGTAGAATATCGTGAAAACTCAGTGGCTTGGCATTTATCATTTGCAAGAAAAGACGAAAATAATGATGCTTTAATTTATGCAGATGGTATTCAATTGAAAATTGCTAAGGACAATGGAGAATTGCTCGGTTTAAATGCCATGGAATATATTCAGAAAGAAAAAATTGGTAAGCAAGAAATTGTACCGCTAGATAATGTGGGTCTCTTTTCAAGTAACTTTTACATTGAGGAAGAGAGATTAGCATATGTAGAAAACAAACAACTAGAGCAACGTTTGGCCTACCAGGTATTAGCTAAAAATGATTCTATTGGCACGTACAAAATTTATATAGATACCGAAAACCATGAAATTTTACATGCAGATAAGCTTCCATAGAACTTTTTTCTATAGAAATATACTCATTTCAGTGTCATAATAGAAAGTATATTATGACACTAAAGAGGGTTGCTTATGAAAATCAAAGTTGGTACACAATTAACGTTAGAGCCAACCTTTACTGATAAAACAGAAAAGTATCGATGTAAAGTGGTTGATCTAGACGAACAATTTATTTATATCGATTACCCGACGGATACAATATCCAATAGGACAGTTTTTTTAATGGACGGCATGCAGCTAAGAGCAACTTTTGTAGAAGATTCAAAGGCAGTTTATGCATTTCAAACAGAGGTATTAGGAAAAAAATCAAAACAAATACCAATGGTTAGACTTGCGCTTCCAGCAGATTCCGAATTTTTGCGAATTCAGCGTAGAGATTTTGTTCGTGTAAGTACTTCTATCGATATTTCTGTACAATTTGAAGAGGAAAGATACCAATTCGTTACAGATGATATCAGCGCCGGTGGATCCGCTGTTATCTTGAACAAACCAGTCAACTTTAAAGCTGGAGACGAAGTAACATTACTAATTCCTCTATTGTTTAACAATGGAGACCTTAAATATGTCACAACTCTAGCCCAAGTAATTAGGATTTGGGAAAAAGAATCACTTACTATTGCTTCTTTAAACTTTACAGATACGGATGACCTAGATAAACAACAAATAGTAAGATTTTGTTTTGAGCGTCAACTATCGATTCGAAAGAAAACGATAAATTAAATGAAAAGAAGTGAGGCTGTTCAAAAGTATAACTTTTGGGTAGCCTCTTAAAATTTTTGATAGAAATTTCAGTCAAGTTTAAAAAAGGCTTTTTGAGAAATCTAACACAAATTATCATTTGGACACTTGCTTTTTTCTCATTAATACAGTTCTATGATAAAATGTAAAGGAATAGAGTGGAGGCAAATAGATTGAAGAAACAAATACAAATAGCCATTGATGGCCCTGCAGCAGCAGGTAAAAGTACGATTGCAAAAAAGACTGCAGAATTACTAGGGTATACATATGTAGACACAGGTGCAATGTACCGTGCAATCACGTATAAAGCACTACAAGAAAACATAGATTTGCAAGACGAAGATAAATTAACATACTTATTAAAGGATACTTTTATTGAGTTAAAACCTTCTCCAACCGGTCAATTGGTGTTTCTTGATAATAAGGCTGTCACTGAGGAAATTCGTTCGAAAGAAGTTACAGCATCTGTATCAGCGGTTGCTGCACATGCAACATTACGAGAAGAAATGGTTAAAAGACAGATGGAAATGGGTAAAAATGGGAGCATTGTAATGGATGGTAGAGATATTGGTACCCATGTATTAAAGGATGCTGAGCTAAAGATTTTTATGAGTGCTAGTGTAGAAGAAAGAGCAAATAGAAGATATCTAGAAAACCAAAATAGAGGAATTGAAACCAACTTAGAAGAACTTAAACAAGAGATTGCGCTTAGAGATAAGTTAGATAGTGAACGACAAGCATCACCTTTAATACAGGCAGATGATGCAATTTATATAGACACGACGTACTTAACGGTTGAAGAAGTATCTGAAAAAATTATGCAACTTGCAAAAGAAAGGATGTCCTAATTTGAATATATATTCCTTTGCAAAGACGGTTGTTTTTTCGGCATTAAAACCAATATATAGATTTGAAGTTATTGGAACCGAAAATTTCCCAAAAGATGGTGGTATTTTATTATGCTCCAATCATATTAATGCATTAGATCCACCAGTAGTAGGGATACTTGCTCCTAGGCCAGTCCATTTTATGGCGAAAGCAGAATTATTTAATGTCCCACTATTAAAAGGGATTTTACCTGGTGTAAATGCTTTCCCAGTTAAGAGAGGGCTAAGTGACCGCGATGCCCTCAGAACAGCTATAAAGCTTTTAAAAGAAGGGGAAGTAGTAGGATTATTCCCTGAAGGGACAAGAAGTAAAGATGGCAAGTTAGGGAAGGGATTTAGTGGAGCGGGGTTCTTCGCATTACGCGGAGAAGCAAATGTTGTTCCTTGCGCTATAATTGGTCCTTATAAACCTTTTAAAAAGTTAAAAGTTGTATACGGCGAACCAATTGATATTAAACCTTATCGTGAAAGAAAGGCTTCTGCAGATGAAGTTACAGAAGTAATAATGGAGAATATTGCTCAATTATTAAAAGAGCACCAATCAAAATAATTAGAAAATTTTAATTTGAAAAGTGCTTCCTTTTGTAATTCTGTGCCAATTCGCATAATATAGAATAGAGACGCTGTGAAGGAGGAATATCATATGTCAGAAGAAATGAACTTAAACGACACGAATGAGTTTAAAGAGGGTGAACTAGTAAAAGCAACTGTTGCACAAGTAGATGAAAAATCTATAATCGTAACAATTGAAGGAGCACCTTATGATGGAATAGTTCCTATAAGTGAACTATCTAGCTTGCATATTGAAAAAGCATCCGACTCCGTTTCCATCGGTGACGAATTGGAATTAATGATTACTAAAGTGGAAGAAACTAATTTTGTTCTCTCTAAAAGAAGAGTGGATGCGGAAAAAGCTTGGGATAAGTTAGAGCAGCAATTCCAATCTGGAGAAATTATTGAAACAGAGGTTAAAGAAGTAGTAAAAGGCGGACTAGTAGTAGATTTAGGTGTCCGTGGTTTCATCCCTGCTTCATTAATAGAGGATCATTTTGTAGAGTCCTTTGAAGACTATAAAGGGAAAGTAATAACTTTTAAAATAGTGGAAATTGAAAAGGATAAAAATAGACTGATTCTTTCTCATAAAGCAGTTGTAGAAGATGAAAAATCTGTTAGCAAGCAACAAACATTTGAATCCATCAAAAGTGGTGACATTTTAACAGGTACAGTACAACGTCTAGCATCGTTCGGTGCATTTGTGGATATTGGTGGAGTGGATGGACTTGTTCATATTTCACAAATTTCGTACGAGCATTTAGAAAATATTGCAGACGTTTTAAAAGAAGGGCAAGAAGTTAAAGTAAAAGTTTTATCTATCGATCGTGATGCAGAAAGAATTTCTCTATCTATCAAAGATACATTGCCTGGACCATGGGCTGAAGTGGAAGAAAAAGCTTCAAAAGGAGCAGTACTTACGGGGAAAGTAAAACGTCTAGTTTCATATGGTGCGTTTGTAGAAGTATTCCCTGGAGTTGAAGGGCTTGTGCATATTTCTCAAATTGCACATAAGCATATTAGTAATCCACAAGAGGTCTTAAAAGAGGGTGAAGAAGTACAAGTTAAGGTGATTGAAGTTAACCTGGCTGATAAACGTCTTTCTTTAAGCATTAAAGAATTAGTCGAAAATGAAGATAAATACAATATAGAAGATTATCAAATGCCTGAAGAATCACGAGGATTCTCTATAAGTGATGTATTAGGAGACAAGCTGAAAGGCTTCACAAACAATAACTAAAAAATACCATATATTGAACAGGCGACTTCAATAAAGTCGCCTGTTTTTGTGTTTTTGTTGTATAATACAACTTAGACGAAGTTGGAAGGATGAAAAAGTAATGACAAAACCAGTAGTAGCAATCGTTGGTAGGCCAAATGTTGGCAAATCGACTATATTTAATCGAATCGTAGGAGAGCGTGTTTCAATTGTGGAGGACATTCCAGGTATTACACGTGATCGTATATATAGTTCTGCCGATTGGTTGACACATGAATTTAATATTATTGATACAGGTGGTATTGAATTAAGCGACGAACCATTTTTAGAACAAATTAAGCAGCAAGCAGAAATAGCGATGGACGAAGCTGATGTTATCATATTCTTGACTAATGGTCGGGAAGGAATAACTTCAGCAGATGAATATGTTGCTAAAATTTTGTATAAAACTAAAAAACCAATTGTATTAGCTGTTAACAAAATCGATAATCCGGATATGCGTGATATGCTTTATGATTTTTACGCTTTAGGATTAGGTGAACCTTTCCCAATCTCAGGCTCCCATGGACTTGGATTAGGTGATTTGCTAGATGAAGTAGCGAAGAATTTCCCAGATGTAGAAGATATAGAATATGGCGAAGAAGTTATTAAATTTTCTCTAATTGGACGTCCAAATGTAGGGAAGTCTTCTTTGATAAACGCATTTTTAGGACATGATCGTGTAATCGTAAGTGATATCGCTGGTACAACAAGAGATGCGATTGATACGGAATACTCTTTTGATGGCCAAGAATACGTAATGATTGATACAGCAGGTATGCGTAAAAAAGGGAAAGTATATGAAACGACGGAGAAATACAGTGTTTTACGTGCTTTAAAGGCGATTGAACGTTCTGACGTTGTTTTAGTTGTTTTGAATGCAGAAGAAGGTATTCAAGAACAAGATAAAAAAATTGCTGGTTACGCACATGAGGCTGGAAAAGCAGTTATTATTGTCATGAACAAATGGGATGCTATTGAAAAAGATGACAAAACAATGAATGTGATGACGAAAAAAATTAGAGATCACTTCCAATTCTTGGACTATGCACCGATTGTTTTCGTCTCTGCTAAAACGAAACAACGTGTTCATGCACTGTTACCGGTCATTAATCAGGTAAGTGAAAATCATGCAATGCGTGTTCAGTCATCTGTATTGAATGAGGTAATTGAAGATTCTGTAGCGAGAAATCCAGCTCCAACTGATAAAGGGAAGAGACTGCGTATTTACTATGCAACTCAAGTGGCTATTAAACCGCCAACTTTTGTTGTATTTGTTAATGAGCCAGAGATGATGCATTTTTCTTATGAAAGATTTTTAGAAAATCGTATAAGAGAGTCCTTTGACTTTGAGGGTACTCCAATCCGGATTATCACACGCGCAAGAACTTAATCCTATTAGTTTTAAAGGAGCGAAATAGCGATGGAAAAAGTAACTGTACTGGGTGCAGGAAGTTGGGGAACAGCCCTTGCAATGGTTCTTGCAAACAATGACCATGATTGTTTACTTTGGTCACACAGAGATGAACAGGCAACAGAAATAACTATAAACCATACAAACAAAAAGTATTTGCCTGACACTATTTTGCCAGCTAATCTAAAGGCTACTAGTGACTTTCAAAAAGCAATTCAACATGCAAATGTTATTGTGATTGCTGTGCCAACTAAAGCGATTAGAGAAGTTTGCGAAAACATGTTAACTATCTTGGATGAGAAGAAACTATTTGTGCATGTTTCTAAAGGGATTGAACCGGATTCGCTAAAAAGAATATCAGAAATGATTGAGGAAGAGTTACCTGCGGGTGTTACGGAAGCAATAGTCGTATTATCTGGTCCTAGTCATGCAGAAGAGGTTGTCTTAGAGCATCCAACAACTATTACAGTTGCAAGTGAAAATATGCTGGCAGCCGAGAAGGTTCAAGATTTGTTTATGAACAAATCTTTCCGTGTCTACACAAACGATGATGTAATCGGTGTAGAAATTGGTGCGGCTTTAAAAAACGTAATTGCATTAGCAGCTGGAATTGTTGATGGTTTAGGATACGGAGATAATGCAAAAGCGGCTCTAATAACTAGAGGGCTTGCAGAAATATCTCGTCTAGGCATTAGTCTTGGTGCGCAACCATACACTTTCTCTGGATTAACAGGTATGGGTGACTTAATCGTAACATGTACAAGCGTGCATTCAAGAAATTGGCGCGCTGGTAATATGTTAGGTAAGGGGGCTACCCTGGATACTGTGTTAGAAGAGATGGGAATGGTCGTAGAAGGTGTGCGTACTACAAAAGCAGCATATCAGCTCGCTACTAAGCAACGAGTGGACATGCCGATTACAGAAGCCTTGCACTCCGTTTTATTTGAACAGGTCAATCCTAAAGAGGCAGTAGATATTTTGATGCACCGCACGAAAAAACACGAATTAGAAGATTATAAAACGTTCTAAATTTGTCACAAATGGAAAGAGTTGTTGATAATAACAACTCTTTTTTGACTGTATACTTGAAATGTTGTTTATTAAATAGTTCCTTGTAAGTGTTGCCCCGAACTTTTTTGTTAGAATTTGTCTATCTTCAACACCTAGTTTCCTGAGTCGCATCGGGCTTTCAGGGAAGCTGGATGGCATAGTAGTCATTGGTTGTTACATGGTGTCACGATCTTAGACAGAATAACTTTTTTGCAAAGGGTCGTCTTCACGTGAAATTCTACCAACGCTTACCCCGAAGTAAAGCTTGTTATATAAGCAAGTTGTCGGGGCTTTCATTGGCATTGTGCGCTTTTAGTTTGTTTTGTATTTTTATTGAAGAAAGGTGTGGAAGTTGTTGTGGTGTTATTAGTATCATCAATGGATAAAATGTGGATATCGTTTGGATCTATGGGTTGTATGTTTTTAGCTATGGCATTTATGTTTTTCGTAAAGAATAAACTGAAAAATAAATTCTTGAAATTTATATTAGGTTTAATCGCATACATATTATTGTTTATAGGTTTCATTACGATGATTTATATAATATCTAACCCAACTAAGGCTTAGTAAGGAGATTCCTATGAAAAACTTTAAACTTTTTGCTGTTGTAATTATGTTAGTGATTTTTTTAGCTGGATGTAGTTATAAAAGTGGTTATGAACCTGAAAATTTATTGCCATATGAAGATCAACTGTTAGCAGTTCAAAATGCTGTTGATAGTTTTCAGGAAGATTCCAGTGGACTATTACCGATAAAAACACGCGATATGGAAACTGACCAATACATTAAATACCCAATTGACTTTAGTAAAATCATTCCATCTAAACTTGGAGAGGCTCCTGCTAATTCTTATGAAGCTGGGGGTATTTATCAATATGTACTAATGAATGTAGAAGAGAATCCTACTGTTAAATTAGTAGACTTACGTATTGCAGATACCCTTCGTGACATTAACCATCGAAAAGGGATAAATGGATTCGGACCTATTGCTGAGACCATTGTAGAAGGTGTTTATAAGTTGGACTATAAAAAAATGGGATATGATAGTGAATTATCCGTTCAAAGTCCATATTCTGATACTCAATTACCGATTGTTGCTACTGGCGATGGGGAGGTCTATGTTGATTACTCAATAGAATTGAATAGATTACTCGAAGAAACAGAAGAGCAAATAAAACCGGGAGATGACATTCGTTTTTTGTTAACGGATAATTTTGCAATTGTTCCTGCATATTCGCTTCCCTACACGATTAATGAACAAAATGAGCCAGTTTTTATGTTGAGTAAGTAAGAAAAAATAGTTATAAAGACTTAAATTTAAAGTGGGGAACTGTTTAAATTGTTTTCAAAATGTCTTGATCATTCTTGATGTTATATTATTACCAAGTGAATTTTTAGTGATTTTGATTGTGATGGATGTTGCAATCAGAATCACTTTTTTGATAATTTTATGACATTTCTCTGTCAGTCCACCTTCAAAAACTATTAGAGAGAATAGTGAATTTGACTTTTATCCTGTGGTTCTCGAAATATAAATGTTATTGTGTTTTTCTTTCCTAATCGGATAAATATTTACTATTTGAGTCAATTTCATAATTACTTGTTTCATTTACCAAATGCGAATGTTTACTTAATATCGCCATATATTATTCGTTTTTTAAGGCGATCCCGTTGATTGGAGTCGTAGGCGGTGACTCCAGTGGAAACAGCACGAGCTGAAAGCCCCGAAGGAAAAACGTTGGTCGAACTTTGTTTGACCAACGTCTTTGCGAGGAGTAACGGCAGGAGCATATGTTTTCGTAGTGACGAGGAGATTGAAGCCGTGCCCGCGGAAAGCGTGCGCCTAGAGCGGAAATCAGTGTTGTTCGGATTTAACTATATAATATTCTTTGTGAAATAGAATCATTTAAACTTATATAAATTGAAAATCTTTACATCTATAAATCACAATAAAATAATTGCATCTATGTTTCAAATACCATTAATAAATGGTTTTGTCACATTTTATTATTAACTAATATTAGTATTTAAGTAACAGTTTCTATTTCTAGCTGTAATATGCATTTGAGCAAGACAATGAGGATTAATAATCATTCGTTTCTAGAAGTTGAAAAGGACGTTCCGTGCGATATGCATGAAACGTTTTTTTTGTGCATATATTAAATTGCTAAGAAAGGAGAGTATCCATGTCGAGTAAACTGTATGAACAGATAGCAGAAAGAACGAATGGAGATGTGTATATTGGTGTAGTCGGCCCTGTCCGAGTAGGTAAGTCTACTTTTGTAAAACGTGTAATGGAGTTAGTAGTAATCCCGAATATTCAGGAAGAGGCCGAGCGACTACGTGCACAAGATGAATTGCCTCAAAGTTCTCCAGGTAATGTGATTATGACAGCGGAGCCGAAATTTGTACCAGCACACGGGACAAATATCCACTTAGGAGAAGATCAGCTACGCTTACAGATCAGACTAGTAGACTGTGTCGGTTATATGATCGATGGCATTAAAACGCACTCTGGTGAAGAAGGTCAAAAGCTTGTGCATACACCATGGCATAGCGAAGCAATACCCTTCGAGGAAGCTGCTAGAATTGGGACAGACAAAGTAATTAGAGATCACTCTACTATTGGTATTGTTGTCACAACGGATGGATCAGTAAATAATATCCCTCGTATGGCAGCTGAAAGTGCAGAACAACAAATAATTACACAATTAAAGGAAATTGGTAAACCATTCGTTATCGTTCTAAACAGCAAAAATCCAGGTCATTTAGAGACGATTCAATTAAGTGAAGAATTACAAAGACAGCATGAAGTACCAGTAATTGCAACTGCCGTTGATCGTATGACTGCTGAGGAAATTCAATACATACTCCAACAAGCACTCTATGAATTTCCGATCACGGATATCGAATTAGTAAAACCAGATTGGACAGATGTGTTAGAACCTGACCATTTTGTCAATAATGCTATCACTTCCTCCTTACAAGAATGGCTGCAAATAGTATCCAAAATGAAAGACGTGAAAGAATTAGCTTCTAGATTCAAGCAAGTTCCCTTTATCCAGTCAGCAGAAGTTGTAGAAGCAAATCCCGGTAGAGGGTCAGCATGTATCCAAATTGGCTTAAAACCCGAAGTGTTTCAGGAAGTTTGCGATGAATGGTTAGAGGAACCTATTGAGTCGAAGAAGGATTGGCTACTGTTCGTTAAAGAAGCATCTACCGCAAAGAAGGCATATCATAAATTTTCAGATGCTTTGGAAGCAGCTAAAAAACATGGTTATGGCGTATCATTACCAACAATTCAAGATTTTCAGCCTACTGCTCCCGAAATTATCAAACAAAATAATTTCTATGGTGTAAGCTTAAAAGCAAAAGCTGCCTCTCTCCACATTATACGTGTAGATATGGAAGCTGAATTCGCACCATTAATCGGGTCTGAATTTCATAGTCAGCAATTATTAAAGGATTTAAAACATGGGTATTTACACGACCGAGATGCTTTATGGCAAACACAGGTTTTTGGAACTTCTCTAGTGGAAGTTTTAAAAGAAAGTTTACGTTATAAAACAGAAAGTGTTTCTGACGTAGCGAAGAAGAGAATGCGAGAAACGATTGAACGAATGGTAAATGAAGGTGACCGAGGGATGGTCACATTTATATTGTGAAGTCAATACAGGACTTTTTGCGAGTATGCAAAAAGTCCTGTTATTGTGTGAAAATGTCCTTTTTTTGAGGAAACTTAGCTAAACTCGTGTAAATTGTGTTGCGAAGGTTTTTTGGTTGTGATACTCTTTTTACAGGATTGAAGCTATCTTCCTTTGAGAGGAGGTGAATGGTATGAATAAAACAGAACTAGTTAACTCTGTTGCAGAAGCTACAGAACTTTCTAAAAAAGATGCTTCTAAAGCTGTTGAAGCTGTATTTGAATCAATTCAAACTGCTCTTGCAGATGGTGAAAAAGTACAATTAATCGGTTTTGGAAACTTTGAAGTTCGTGAACGTGCTGCACGTAAAGGACGTAACCCACAAACAGGTAAAGAAATCGACATCGCTGCAAGCAAAGTACCTGCGTTTAAACCAGGTAAAGCACTTAAAGACGCAGTTAAATAACTGATGTTGTAGTACATAGAACGGTTATTGTGGAGCTTGCTTCACGGTAGCCGTTCTTTTCAATTAAGTTCTGTTATCAGATTGTTCGATTGTTAAGCTATAACCCAAAAAAAGAATTTCAGCTATTAACGAGATAAAATATGCAGATATGACATTAGAATAAATTTATTTATTATAATTATGTCATATGCTAAGATGCAATTGATATAATACATAGTTTTAGGGGGTCTACAGATGACAAAAGTCGATCTGAACAAGATAGAAGAAGCTGTTAAAATGATTTTAGAAGCAGTCGGTGAAGATCCAAATAGAGAAGGATTATTAGAGACACCTAAGAGAGTATCTAAAATGTACGCAGAAATGTTCGAAGGCTTACATCAGGATCCAAAGGAATATTTTAAAACTGTCTTTAACGAAGAACATGAAGAGTTAGTTTTAGTAAAGGACATACCGTTCTACTCCATGTGTGAACATCATTTAGTTCCCTTTTACGGTAAAGCACATGTAGCATATATTCCTCGTAATGGGGTTGTCACGGGCTTAAGTAAGCTTGCTAGAGCTGTTGAAACTACAGCAAGACGCCCACAACTACAGGAAAGAATCACCTCAAGCGTAGCGGATGATATAATGCAAATGCTAAATCCACATGGTGTGTATGTAGTAGTGGAAGCAGAACATATGTGTATGACAATGCGAGGTATTAAAAAACCTGGTGCAAAAACAATTACTGCTGTTGCACGTGGAATTTTAGAAACTGACGATGTGAAGCGCTCAGAAATACTTTCATTCATAAAGATGAAGTAACACCTTTGGATGTCGGCTTTAGAATATGGTATGATGGAAAAAGACTGTGAACAAAGGAGACTATAATATGTCTAGTTCAGATTATATTTTGATAAAAGCAGAGGAAGACGGAGTTCATGTAATTGGTCTTACAAGAGGAACAGATACAAAATTTCATCATTCTGAAAAACTGGATAATGGTGAAGTTATGATTGCCCAATTTACCGAACATACGTCGGCCATGAAGATCAGAGGGAAAGCATCAATCCATTCTGCAAATGGTATTATACAATCCGATTCTAAAAAATAAATTAAAATATACAGATAGACAGATTAAGCGCAGTTGGGAAATGGAGTAAAGTGTATGAACGAAGCATTGATCAAACAACATATAAAGCAGTATAAAGATGGCATATTCAAACAAGTACAGCATAGTACTTTGTTAAAATATACCGGGGCTCCTGTCATTGATGAAGAGCGTTTGTTTTTTACACTTTTACCACTATTTAATGGGGAAGAATGGGATGAGTCCCAAAGTAAATCTGCCATTGCAGTTACACTTATCTTTTCTGCATTAGCTGCTCACGACTTAGTAAAAGAATTGAATGCAACCACTAAGGAACAGCAACTACAAGTATTAGCTGGGGACTATTATAGTGGGAAGTATTACCAGTTACTAGCTAGTGACAAACAATTAGACTTAATCCAACAATTGTCGGATGGTGTCGCAACTATATCTGAACAGAAGACTAGATTTTATGATCGACAATTATATAGCTTTGAGGAAATCATACAATCTATCCAACTGATTGAATCTAAATCTATAGAACAATTATATGAATATTATTCATTTCATGAATATGTATTCGTTATGAAAGAATCATTGCTACTCATTGCTCTAAAAAGAGAACTAGAAGCATATGAAAAAGGCGGCAAACCATTTTACATTAGTAAATCTAGTCAATTACAAGCCAATATTAATTTGCTACAGGTGGAGATAGAAAAAGTTGAGTCTTTACTCAAGGAAGAAATAACTAACTCAGAGCTATTGCAAGATCAACTGAAAGGCCTACTGTTAGATAAATTAATGAGATGCACCTTAGAAAAGCAGTTGAGAGAAGGTTAAATCGTGGGAAAATCAAAAGAACAACATGTACATGAAGTTTTTGAAAAGATATCCGATAATTATGATTCAATGAATTCGGTTATTAGCTTTCAACAACATAAAGCATGGCGAAAAGATACGATGAAGGCTATGCAAGTAAAACGTGGAAGCAAAGCATTAGACGTATGTTGCGGAACAGCAGACTGGACAATCGCATTGGCAGAGGCAACAGGACCAACTGGCGAAGTAAGAGGATTAGATTTTAGTCAGAACATGTTAAATGTTGGATTAGAAAAAGTTAAGCATATTTCGCAAATTGAGTTAATTCAAGGAAATGCTATGGAATTGCCATTCGAAGATAATTCTTTCGATTATGTAACGATTGGGTTTGGTTTACGCAATGTTCCCGACTATACACAAGTATTAAGTGAAATGAACCGTGTTGTTAAACCGGGTGGAATGGTTGTATGTTTAGAAACATCTACACCAGATTCTAAACTATTTAATGGATTGTTCCGATTCTATTTCCGTTATATTATGCCCCTATTCGGAAAACTATTTGCTAAAAGCTATAAAGAATATTCATGGTTACAGGAGTCAGCTAAAGAATTTCCAAATAGAGCTGATTTAACAAAGCTCTTTGAAAAAGTGGGTTTGGTCAATGTAACTAGTAAACCATATAGTGGTGGAGCGGCAGCTAGACATATTGGATATAAAAAAGATATTTAAGTGAGTGAGGTTGTAACCGTGGACAAGATGAAGTTGAAGTTACTCTATTCCGATTTAAAATCGGATCTTGAAATCATCGAAAAAGAATTAGCTGTAGCGGTGAATTCTTCTTCTCACTTATTGAATGAAGCGTCTCTTCATCTACTACTTGCTGGAGGTAAAAGAATTAGACCAGTTTTCGTTTTGCTTGCAGCGAAATTCGGAAATTACTCTATAGACTCAATAAAAAGTGTGGCTGTTTCAGTTGAACTCATTCATATGGCATCTCTCGTCCACGATGATGTAATAGACGATGCAGAAACCAGACGGGGCAGAGAAACTGTAAAGGCGCAATGGAACAATCGGGTTGCGATGTATACAGGTGATTTTCTTTTTGCAAATGCAATTGAATACATAACAGATTTACAAAATACATATGCACATGAAGTGTTATCTCAAACAATGGTGGAACTTTGTATTGGTGAAATTATTCAAATTGAGGATAAGCACTATCTTGAGCAAACAGTTAGAGACTATCTACGTCGAATTAAACGAAAAACGGCAATATTAATATCAGCCAGCTGTGAATTAGGTGCAATTGCTTCCAAAGCAGATGTAAAAACTGTTAGTCATTTGAAGCGGTTTGGATATTATGTTGGTATGTCATTTCAAATAATTGATGACATTTTAGATCTCACATCTTCTGACGAGGAATTAGGCAAACCTGCTGGATCTGATCTCGCGCAGGGCAATATTACTCTGCCTGTTTTATTCGTTAAAAACGATCCAGCCATTGAACCTTTATTAAGTGATATTTTAGCTGGAACGATTAGCGACACCAATCGACAAATATTGTTAACGAAAATTCGCGAATCAGACGGTATTGAACGTGCCAAACAAATAAGTAATATATACTTACAAAAAGCGCTAGATGAGGTTAAGCAATTACCGGCAAATTCAGCGAAGAAATCGTTACAAAATATTGCGCTATTCATGAGCAAAAGGAAATTTTAAGAGGAAGATTGATTAGTTGCTTCCTTTAGGAACTCCGTAGCGAAAAACTAAGTTGTTAATTTAATTTGAAAATAATGCATTATAATGATAATATTTGTAACGGTGGAGAATAAAGTCCATTATATATATTCGAGGAGTGTTAAATATGGAAAAAACATTTTTAATGGTAAAACCTGATGGCGTACAACGTAACTTAATCGGTGAAATCGTAGGTCGTTTTGAAGCAAAAGGATTCCAATTAGTTGGAGCAAAATTAATGCAAATTCCTACTGAACTTGCTGAACAACATTACGGCGAGCACAAAGAACGCCCATTCTTCGGAGAATTAGTAGAATTCATCACTTCTGGACCAGTCTTCGCTATGGTTTGGGAAGGCGAAAATGTTATCTCAACTGCTCGTTTAATGATGGGTGCTACAAACCCTAAAGAATCTGCACCAGGAACTATCCGTGGTGATTTCGCAGTAACTGTAGGGAAAAATATTATCCACGGTTCTGACGCTCCTGAAAGCGCTGAACGTGAAATTGGATTATTCTTCAAGCAAGAAGAGCTAGTATCATACAAAAAAGATGCTAACAACTGGATTAACTAATAAGAAATAGAAAAAGGTTGTTTATGACTTCATTCATAAACAACCTTTTTTTGTTCTGAAAAAAGAAGCTATGAGATGAGATTAAGCTTAAATGAGAGAGAGAATAACTGCTAATCGAGAAATACATTGTTATTCGAATGGCATATCGATCTATTTAAGAGAGGTTGGAGTATAAAGGAGGGGCAAATGTTTTATCCAAGGAGGATTGACCTAAACGAGAGAAACTCACACACAACAAACTAAATGGTAGGTAAGTGTTCATATTTGTCTGTCTTTTTAGTATGTTCGAAATGCTGCGTATAGGATATACTAATTATAGGTTTTAGAAGGGGGCGAAATCATTTTGCCGGATTATATTAAATTTGTGGATTCCATTAAGAAAAAGACAGGCATTGATCTTGCAGCATATAAAGAGGCGCAGATGCGTCGGAGACTAACTTCGTTGTATGAAAAAAAGGGATATAAAAATTTTGTTGAATTTTATCAAGCTCTCGACTCAAATAGAGATTTAATGAATGAATTTCTAGACAGGATGACAATCAATGTTTCGGAGTTTTATCGGAATGCGAAACGCTGGGAAATATTACAGACTAAAATATTTCCAAAATTATTAGAAACAAATAAGCGGCTAAAAATTTGGAGTGCAGCGTGCTCTACTGGAGAAGAACCTTATACCATTGCAATGGTTCTGTCCAATCATGTTCCTTTAACTCAAGTTGCTATACACGCAACGGATTTAGATGAAAATGCAATCCAACGTGCGAAAGTAGGCATTTACCCTGAACGTTCCCTAGCCGAGGTTCCAACTGATATGAAGAATAAGCATTTTGAGAACCAAACTCCATTTTATAAGATGAGTGATGCAGTTAAAAGAACGGTAACATTCAAAAAACATAATCTATTGAAAGATACATATGATAAAAACTTTGATTTGATTGTTTGTAGAAATGTTATGATTTACTTTACAGAGGAAGCAAAAGATCAAATTTATCAAAACTTTAGCGATTCCCTTCGTTCTGGCGGAATACTATTTGTTGGTAGTACTGAGCAAATATTCAATCCAGGAAAATATGGATTTGAAACGGAAGATACCTTTTTTTATCGGAAAAAATAAGAAGAACTGTCCGAGAATTTCCGGACAGTTTTTCTTCTAAGCAAAGATAATGAATAGAAGGTCTTACGAATTCAGCAATAATGGAAGAAAAGTGGTAACTGATCAATGAAAAGAAAGTATAGATAAGTCAAGACAATGTTCAATGAACAAAGGTTGACTTCAGTTGCGGAATGATTTTTATTTTACAACGAGCCTTTAAAAGATACTTACACATTTTTTGTATACATTGTTCTAAAATTTTGTTATAGTGAAAAACAAATACTTTAGCGAGTTGAAGGGGGAAAGTGCTGTGAGATATTTAACTGCAGGTGAGTCACATGGACCACAACTAACAGCGATTATTGAAGGGTTACCAGCCCAATTAGAAATAACGAGTGAAATCATAAATAAAGAATTAAAACGTCGTCAAGGTGGACATGGTCGTGGAAGACGTATGCAAATTGAAAAAGATACAGTTGCTATTACTTCAGGTGTACGCCACGGGAAAACATTAGGATCTCCAGTTTGCCTAGTTGTAAATAATGATGACTGGAAGCATTGGACGAATATAATGGGGATTGAGCCTCTTGGAGAAGAAATAGACCCTGAGGATATTAAAAGACAAATTACAAGACCTCGTCCTGGTCATGCCGATTTAGTTGGAGGTATGAAGTATGGTCATCGCGATTTACGAAATGTTCTAGAGCGATCTTCTGCGCGCGAGACTACGGTAAGAGTTGCTGTAGGAGCTGTTGCAAAAGAATTGCTTAGTAAACTAGGTATATCCATCGTGGCACATGTGACGAAAATTGGTGGGATTGAAGCCGATTTAAGTCTAGCTAATGGCAAAACAGTAGAAGCAATTCGTGAGATTGTTGAGGCAGATCCGGTATATTGTTTAGATCCGGAAGCATCAGCCCGAATGGTAGAGGCAATCGATAATGCAAAAAAAGCTGGAGACACGATTGGTGGAGTGGTAGAGATAATCGTTTCTGGTATGCCAGCTGGAGTTGGAAGCTATGTCCATTATGATCGTAAGTTAGATGGCAAGTTGGCAATGGCGATGATGAGCATCAATGCATTTAAAGGTGTAGAGGTAGGATTAGGATTTGAAATGGCTAACCTTTTTGGAAGTCAAGTTCATGATCAAATTTCTTGGAATGAAGTAGAAGGATATACACGCGATACAAATCGTCTAGGTGGACTTGAAGGCGGGATGTCTACGGGAATGCCAATAGTAGTCCGTGGTGTGATGAAACCAATTCCTACGCTTTATAAGCCGCTTCAAAGTGTGGACATTGATACGAAGGAACCGTTCAAGGCTAGTATTGAAAGATCTGATAGCTGTGCGGTACCAGCAGCTTCAGTAGTTGCTGAAGCAGTTATTGCTTGGGAGATTGCACAAGCGGTATTAGAAACCTTTCATGGAGATAAAATAGATACATTACTTGCAGATATAGAGAGTCATAGAGCATATACAAAGGGGTTTTAATGATGTCTATCCAAGTAAAAACGAAAGACTCTGTTTATGAAGTTTTTTTAGGAGAGAATATTTTACAATCTTTTTGTGAAAGACGAGCAGCAGATTTTAAAAAATATGATCAACTAGTGATAATCACGGATGAACATGTTTGGAGACTTCATGAAGACTATGTTCGTACTAATTTTAATCTGTCTTTTAAACTTTATATTGTTCCAAATGGTGAGGCATGCAAAACGTTTGAATCCTATTTTCAAGTCCAAACCTTTTTGCTGGAAGAAAATTGTTCAAGGAATTCTGCTCTTATCGCATTAGGAGGGGGAGCAGTTGGGGACTTGACTGGATTTGTGGCAGCAACATTTATGCGTGGTATTCCTTTTTATCAAATTCCAACAACTATACTAGCACATGATAGTGCCGTTGGAGGTAAAACTGCGATCAATCACCCAAATGGAAAGAATATGATTGGGGCTTTCTATCAACCTTCGGAAGTCTTATATGATTTTCATTTCTTAAAAACGTTACCAGAAGCAGAAGTTCGCTCTGGCCTTGCAGAGGTTATAAAGCATGCGATTATCAGTGATGCTAGCTGGATGGATGAATTTATTGCTCTTCCCAACTTAAAGGCAATCAATAATAAAGAATTATTACAATGGCTTGAAAAAGGAATTCTAGTAAAAGCTCGTATTGTCGAATTAGATGAAAAGGAACAATCTTATCGTAAATTCTTGAACTTTGGTCATACATATGGTCATGCAATTGAAGCATCTGTAGGTTACGGTAAAATCACGCATGGTGAAGCAGTTATGATTGGAATGATTCCAGCGTTAATGCTAAGTGAACTTCATGGAAATGTGGAAGAAGGATATGCCAAAAAAGTATATGATTTAGCGAAAAGACTTGGCTATAATTTTGAACATGTGCTTCAGTGTTCATTTGAAAGTTTATCTAAATTTATGCAAAAAGATAAGAAAACGACAAATGGAGAACTACATTTTGCGCTGCTTCAAGAAATTGGGAATCCATTTGTGCAAATAATTTCGGTAGAAGAAATTAAAAGGTCCGATGAACAACTGCGGCAATGGGTTAAGGAGGTAACTAATGATTAGAGGCGTAAGAGGAGCAACTACAGTAACAGAGGATTCAAATGAATTAGTACTTCAGGAAACTAGGCGTCTTGTAGAAGAAATGGCAAAATCAAATGGTATTTTACCAGAAGATATCGCTTCAGTCATCATATCTACTACGACGGATATTATTTCTGCTTTTCCTGCAAGAGCTGTTCGAGGCATAGAAGGATGGGCGTATGTCCCAGTAATGTGCACTCATGAAATGAACGTTCCTGGAGCGTTGGAAAAGTGTATACGATTACTAATGCATGTAAATACGACAAAACCGCAGCAAGAGATACAACATATTTATTTAAATAACGCTGTACAGTTAAGACCAGATTTACTCAAATAAACTATAGAACTGAGGGGTTAAAATGAAATTCAAACAACAGATTAATGGGTTACATGCATATCAGCCTGGCAAAACTTCCGACGAAGTAAAGAAAATGTATAACTTAGAAAAAGTGACGAAACTTGCATCTAACGAAAATCCATACGGTGCTTCACCAAGAGTACAAGAATACTTCGCAAATGCGAAATTAGATTTTGCCATTTACCCTGATGGATATGCTTCAAACCTAAGAACAGCTGTAGCGAATCATTTAAACATCTCTGAAAAACAATTATTATTTGGTAATGGTTCTGACGAGAATATTTTAATCGTATCAAGAGCTATTTTACGACCTGGGTTGAATACTATTATGGCAGATTTAACATTCGGTCAATATAAGCATAATGCGATTGTTGAAGGAGCAGAAGTTCGTGAAATCGCCCTTACAAATAACGGGGAGCATGATTTAAACAATATGCTTACAGCGATTGATGAGAACACCGCTATCATTTGGGTATGTAATCCAAACAATCCAACAGGGACACTAACACCTAGCGATAAATTGAAAGATTTTATTGAAAAAGTGCCAAAGGATGTATTGATCGTTTTAGATGAAGCATACACAGAATACATAACAGACAATAACTACAAGGATTCTCTTGGATTATTAGAAAAACACCCAAATATATTAATAATGCGTACATTTTCTAAAGCTTATGGACTTGCAAGCTTTCGAATTGGTTATGCGATTGGTTCAGAAGAAGTAATAGCTCAACTAGAACCAACTCGGGAGCCATTTAATAATACAATTATAAGTCAGCAGGTAGCCCTTATTGGATTAGAAGATCAAGCGTTTATAGAACAATGTAAAGAGAAAAATAACACTGGAAAAGCTCAATTCGTGGCATATTGCGAGGAACGAAATTTAGATTATTTTCCTTCCCAAACAAACTTCATCTTAATGGAAGTCAAAGCTAATAGTGACGTAGTATTCCAAGGATTAATGAAGCGAGGGTTTATCGTTCGAAGTGGGAATGCATTAGGGAAACCAGGATACCTTCGTATAACAATTGGAACAGAACAGCAAAATAGCGAGTTATTAGAAAAGCTAGATGAAGTTCTAAAAGAGGAAGGCGTCTTATAATGCAGCAAACAGTTTTTATTATTGGTCTCGGATTAATAGGTGGATCTCTAGCACTTGGATTAAAACGCAATAAAGATGTGAAAATAATTGGGTATGATGAAAATGGTCATACCCTTAGAACAGCGAAAAGAATTGGTGTCATAGATGAAATAGTCATAAACATGAAAGATGGAACGGAGTGTTCGGATGTAATTGTTTTTGCTACTCCAGTAAGTGAAACAATCCGATTAATGAATGAATTACCAAAATGGCAACTAAAGAACCAAGTAATTATTACGGATACGGGAAGTACCAAAAAAGAAATTATGAAAGCTGCCATTTCATTAAGAGAAAAGGGCATTACGTTTATAGGTGGACATCCCATGGCGGGCTCCCACAAAAGTGGTGTAGAGGCTGCCAGACCGATTCTTTTTGAGAATGCTTATTATTTGCTCACACCTTTTGAAGACGAATCTTATGAACGAATTCAAGTTCTGATAGATTTATTGCAGGTGACGAAAGCGAAGTTGGTAAAAGTCGGAGCAGAGGAACATGATCATATGACTGCTGTAGTTAGTCATTTCCCCCACTTAGTTGCCGCCTCACTTGTGCATCAATTATCTTTTGAAAACGAACTATATCCATTTACAAAACAACTTGCAGCCGGAGGATTTAGAGACATAACGAGAATTGCTTCTGCAAACCCGATTGTATGGAGAGATATAACGCTTCAAAATCGTAAAGAACTACGTAATCAATTACATGCATGGACGAATGAAATGAGTAGATTACAGGACTTACTAACATACGCAGATTCTAGTGATATAGAAGAATATTTTGCTACCGCTAAAAGAGTAAGAGATGATCTTCCTATAAATGCACAAGGGGCAATGTTTAGCTCTTTTGACCTTTATGTTGATGTACCTGATTATCCTGGTGTTATTTCGGAGATTACAGGATATTTAGCTAAAGACAATATTAGTATTACAAATTTACGAATTGTAGAAACTCGTGAAGACGTTTTCGGAATACTTGTCATAAGCTTTCAATCAACAGATGATCGTGCTAAAGCGGTAGACTGTATTGCCAATAATACATCATATGAAACGTATATTTCTTAAGGAGGGGTGATCTTGATAACTAGCAAGAAATTAGAATATGCACAGCCCTCATTGGAGGGTGCTATTCGTATACCTGGGGACAAATCTGTCTCGCATCGTTCTATCATGTTCGGAGCTATTGCTGAAGGGACTACTACAGTTGAAGGCTTTTTGCAAAGTGATGATTGCTTAAGTACGATTGATTGCTTTCAAAAGCTTGGAGTTGAAATATCTATAGAAGGTGACAAAGTAAATATCAATAGTAAGGGAATCACGCACTGGAAAGAACCCGATGAAATATTATATACGGGGAATTCAGGGACAACTACTCGCTTAATGCTTGGAATTTTAGCTGGTTCATCGGTATCTTCGGTATTAATAGGTGACGAATCAATCCAAAAACGTCCAATGAGAAGAGTTACAGATCCTCTAAAACAAATGAATGCTAAGCTAATCGGGAGAGAAAACGGTCAGTTTACTCCTATTGCTGTAGAAGGTACTAAATTACAAGCTATTCACTATACGATGCCAGTAGCTAGTGCGCAGGTGAAATCTGCAATATTACTAGCAGCTTTAAATGCAAACGGTGAAACAGTAGTTGAAGAAATAGAAACTTCTAGGGATCATACAGAGAAAATGCTAGAACACTTTGGTGCGAACATCACCGTTGATAATAGGACGATCAGACTTCTAGGCGGACAAAAGCTTAATGGAACTGCCGTTGTCGTACCTGGTGATATTTCCTCTGCAGCGTTCTTCCTAGTAGCTGGTGCAATTGTTCCTAGTAGTAAGTTAACTTTAACAAATGTAGGGTTAAATCCAACAAGAACAGGCATTATGGATGTTCTTCAAGCAATGGGTGCTTCTTTTACAGTTAATGACGCAGCAAATAGCAGTCACGAAGAGATGGGTACAATTGAAATTGAGTCCTCTTCTTTAGTTGGAACAGAAATCGGAGGAGAACTCATACCTCGGCTCATCGATGAAATACCTATAATAGCTTTACTCGCTACACAGGCTAACGGCAAAACTGTTATTAAAAATGCAGAAGAGCTAAAAGTGAAAGAGACGAACCGAATTGATGCAGTAGTAAATGAGTTGAAGAAACTAGGAGCAAATATTACTGCCACAGATGATGGAATGATAATAGAGGGGCCGACAACACTTCATGGCGGAGATATTCTCACATATGGAGATCACCGTATTGGTATGATGGCTGCAGTTGCTTCCCTAATAACAACAGAACCTGTCACAATTGACAATGCGGGATGTATTGCTGTTTCATACCCTACATTTTTTGAAGATATTTCGAGTGTGATCAAATGAATCTTAGATTAGGGAAAGCTTCATTCCTTACTGATCATTAGCTGAACACCTTTATAGTTAAACATCACGGGTGCTTTACCTCATTAATAAATGAAAAAATAAAAACCCTCTTTTTTAGAAGAGGTTTTTTTTCTTGTTCAAAAACAAATGTTCTTGTAGGATAAAGGTATAATGAAAGAATGGTGATAACATGGACAACTTGACACCTTTTATCCAGACGATGGAAGAAGGAAACATGGAAAAACTTGGAACAATGATTGATGATTTTTTATTGAATGGCGATCCAGATGAGCAATACCAGCTTGCAGATCTACTAACACAGTTTGGTTTTATACAGGAAGCTATTACAGTCTTAGAGCATCTTCAGTTTTTATTTCCTGAAGAGAATCAATTGAAGATTGATCAAGCCCAGCTTTATTTAGAAATGGATAAAGAAGATGAAGCTCTAGAGATGCTAACAACTATCGAAAAAACTAGCGATGCTTACCCGCAGGCTCTACTTACATTAGCTGACTATTATCAAATGATTGGGTTATATGAGGTTGCAGAACAAAAGATAAATGAAGCAATCACGCTATTACCAAAAGAACCTTTACTAATGTATGCTAAAGGTGAATTGTTGTTTGAAACTGGTCGATACCTAGAGGCAGCACGAGTAATGGAGGATTTACTGCCTCATCAGGACTCTATACAAGCAGTAGATTTACCTCTTAAACTAGCAGAAATCTATAGTGCTGGGGCAGCATATGAGGAAGCGATTCCATATTATACAGAAGCACTGAAAAAAGAAGTTGCCCCAGACGTACTTTTCCATGCAGCTTATGCATCCTTCCAGGTACAGCATTATGAAACTGCTGCAAAACAATTAGAAGATCTCCTTCAAATTGATCCTGACTACTTCTCAGGGTATATGCTTCTTGCTGAGACCTATGCAATGCTGGAAAAAAATGAGGATGCTCTAAAAACAATTACAGATGGTATCACTCGTGATGAATATGAAAAAGAATATTATTTATTTGCAGGTAAAATTTCCTTGAAATTGGGTAAAGTGAAAGAAGCAGAAACTTTTTTAAGAGAAGCAATTGCTCTTGACCCAGAATATATGGATGCTATTTTCATTTTGTCTTCCTTATTTTCAACAGAAGAGAAAGATGAGGAGTTAGTGGAACTCTATGAAACGTTGAAGCAAGAGCATTTTGAATGGTATGCAATGTATCCATTTTTAGCAGCTGCGTATGAAAGATTAGAATCCTACGAAAAAGCATACGAATTTTATCAGCTTGCATATACTGAACATAAAGAGGATGTTCCTTTTTTAGAGAAATACGTTTATTTCCTTTTAGAAGAAGGGAAAAGAGCAGAGGCAAAAGATATTGTGTTAATTTTACAAAAACTTCAACCTGAAAATAGTGAATGGTTTGAAATGTTTGAATAAATGAAGGAAGGAGAGGTTACGTGACTGCTTCTGTTTCAGTTGGTGAGAAAAAAGAATTTGTTCGGTGGTTTTTAAAAAAGTATCAGATGAAAAGAAGAGAGTGCGTGTGGATCTTGAATTACTTGATAAGCCACGAAACGTTGTTGAATAATGTACACTTTGTGGAGGAGGCGCATTATTGTCCTCGAGCGATGATTATGTCGGTTACGACGTCCTCAGGCATCCCATTTCGCTTTTACAAAGGAAGTATCATGACTGCTGATGCTGAAAAGTCCTTCCATGATTTGCGGTTACATCCAGAAGAAGATATGTACATTCAATTGAACTTTCAAATGATGCCACCTAGTCCTGAGTATTTGGCGGTATTAGAAGAGAATCCATATATGCCGAAATATTTGCAGATTAGTGAAAAAGATAAATTGATAGCCGAGGATATAGTTAGTGAAAGCTTGTATTCATTTCAAGTGGAACAATTAAAAAAGCAGATTGATCAAGCGATAGATGATAATAACAAAGAAAAATTTATGGAGCTTTCTTCATTGTGGAAACAAATACAACAAAAAGAGGTTTAGGAGAGGTTACAAATGCATTGGAACGGAAAAGATAGCACAGTATATCAAGCACAAAAAGAATTTATAGACACAGCAGTGATTCCATTAATACAAATTGATGGCTCAGATGAGGGCTTCCAATTTGCAGCATCTGCAGCTGACTTCACACTGTCCCTAGCAAACGTAATTGAAAATCAGTTCAAAGGAAGGATTGTTTTATTTCCTTCCTTCTCCTATACAAAAAGTCAGGACAAGCAATCCGTATTTAAAGATTGGCAGGAAGAACTAAACAAAGCATCCTTCAAGCATATCTTTTACGTTACTTCTGATAGAGAGTGGAGTACAATGGGAGAGGAACAAAATATTATTTGGATTCCATCTGTACCACTGGATTCCATGGACCAAAAAATGAGAAACTCAGTACTAGAAGATCAATTACGACAACTTATTCCTATTTTCGCGAAAAAATGGGCGAATTAGTGACAATTTGTTTCATGATTTGTCTATAAAGTTTATAATTCGAGGAAATCGATTATTGACCTTCCTTTTTTATTGATATATCATGTATATGTCCTAGTATTATTATTCAAGCAAGTATGTCCATTGGACTGACCTTTAAGTAAGAGGGGGGAAAAGGATGAGTAACAATAAAGTATCAAGACGTCAATTTTTAAGTTACACTTTAACAGGTGTTGGCGGTTTTATGGCAGCTGGAATGCTTATGCCAATGGTACGATTTGCAGTTGATCCTGTATTGCAGAAAAAAGAAGGCGGAGATTTTGTACTAACGGAGAAGAAAATTGCCGATATTACGGAAGTTCCAGAACGTGTTGACTTCACTTTTGAACAAGTGGATGCATGGTACAAGTCTGATATTACCAATGCTGCTTGGGTATACAAAGAAGGCGATGAAATTATCGCACTATCTCCTGTATGTAAGCATTTGGGTTGTACAGTAAACTGGGAAGCAGACCCAGCTCACAAAAATCAGTTCTTCTGTCCATGTCACGCGGGTCGTTATGAGAAAAACGGTAAAAATGTTCCAAAAACACCACCTCTAGGTCCGTTGGATCAATATGAAGTTCGTGAAAATGACGGGTTCTTAGAAATTGGGAAAGCTATTCCTAACACATTAGTTTAAAGTAAGGGGGTACGACATCAGTGCTTAATAAAATCTATGATTGGGTGGATGAACGTCTAGATATTACACCAATATGGCGTGATATTGCAGACCATGAAGTACCAGAACACGTAAACCCTGCACACCATTTCTCTGCATTTGTATACTGTTTCGGTGGATTAACATTTTTCATCACAGTAATTCAAATTCTTTCAGGTATGTTCTTAACTATGTATTATGTACCGGATATTGAAAATGCATGGGAATCTGTTTACTACCTTCAAAATGAAGTAGCATTCGGTGAAATAGTGCGTGGGATGCATCACTGGGGAGCATCACTTGTAATTGTTATGATGTTCTTACATACATTACGTGTATTCTTTACTGGTTCTTATAAAAAACCTCGTGAACTAAACTGGATGGTCGGAGTACTAATCTTCGCCGTTATGTTAGGTTTAGGATTTACAGGTTACCTACTTCCTTGGGACATGAAAGCATTGTTCGCAACGAAGGTTGGTATTGAAATTGCAGCATCTGTTCCATTTATTGGTGGAATAATTAAAACACTTTTAGCTGGTGATGAAACAATCATCGGTGCACAAACATTAACAAGATTCTTTGCGATTCATGTGTTCTTCTTGCCGGCTGCTTTATTTGGATTACTTGCAGCTCACTTTATCATGATTCGTCGTCAAGGTATTTCTGGACCACTATAATGGGTAAGTGGTTCAGATAATTCTTAACAAGGAGGGGACATTATGCATCGCGGAAAAGGCATGAAATTTGTTGGAGACTCACGTGTACCAGATCTTTCTAATCGTAAGAAAAACACTCCAAAGGACTATTCAGAGTATCCAGGTAAAACAGAAGCTTTCTGGCCTGACTTTTTACTTAAAGAATGGTTAGTCGGTGCGGTTTTCTTAGTTGGTTATTTGGTATTAACAGTTGCACATCCATCGCCACTTGAACGCCCAGCTGATCCAGCTGACACAGGTTATATTCCAGTACCAGACTGGTATTTCTTATTTTTATACCAATTATTAAAATATGAATTTGCTTCTGGACCGTATAATATTATTGGAGCAATCGTTATGCCAGGATTGGCTTTCGGAGCGCTATTATTAGTACCATTTTTAGATACAAGTAAAGAAAGAAGCCCATGGAAACGTCCATTACCGACAGGATTCATGCTTCTTGCAATTGCTTCAATTATTTTCTTAACATGGGAATCTGTTGTAAACCATGACTGGGAAGCTGCTAAAGCTTACGGTGAAATTAAAGAAGAAGTTTCTGTTGAATATGATGAAACCTCGGAGGGTTATCAACTTTACCAGGCTTCTTCATGTATTGGGTGTCACGGTAACTCCTTTGAGGGCGGTATTGGTTTACCATTAGCAGGTTTAGACATGACTGCTGAGGAAATCGTAGAAATCGCTCATGAAGGTAGAGGCGGTATGCCTGGTGGAACTTACACAGGTACTGAAGAAGAATTACAAAAACTAGCTGAGTTTATTACAACACTTCAACCAGCAGAATAATATTAACAAGTGAAGAGAGTCAGGAAACTGGCTCTCTTTTTTTCATATTAAAAAGGAGCCCAGATAAATGAAAGAATTGCTACTGTATACAAAGATGGTTCTCTTTAACAAAACATTTATGTGGCTATTGTTCATAGTAAACCTATTTGGTACCATCTATGGTTACTATTGGTATGAAGGGCAGTTGTCCCAAACTGAAGCTAAGTTTCTCCTATTCGTGCCCGACAGTCCTACAGCAAGTTTATTTTTTACAATTGCCTTGTTGGCGTGGCTGTTTAAGAAAAATTGGAAGTTAATCGAAGCTTTAGCATTAATCACGCTTGTAAAATATGGATTATGGGCAGTAGTGATGAATATTTGGACGTATGTGGAAAATGATTATCTCGGTTGGATGGGATGGATGCTTGTTGCATCACATTTTGCAATGGCAATCCAAGCTATATTATACATTCCTTTTTATCGCTTTACTTGGATACATATCTTTATTGCTGCTATTTGGACATTACATAATGATGTGATAGATTATGTATTTGATCAAATGCCAGTTTATAGCAGTTTATACAAATATGCTAATCAGATTGGTTACTTTACATTCTGGCTATCCATTGCTTGTATTTCTTTAGCTTCTTTCATATATCAAAAAAGGTCAAAGCTTATTAGTTGAATGTCTCTATTATTCCTATTAAAATAAATAGTATAGATTAGAGAGGGGGAAAAGAAACTTGGTTTCTTATCTCATATACTTTGCGATAATTTTATTATTGCCTTTGTATGCACAAATGAAAGTTAAAAGAACATATAAAAAATATTCAAAAGTTCGTTCTACTTCAGGAATGACAGGTGCTCAAGTGGCAAGAACAATTCTTGATGCAAATGGTTTGAATGATGTTCAAGTTGTTGAAAGCAGAGGATTTTTAAGTGATCACTACAATCCAATGACAAAAATAGTTGCATTATCTTCTCACAACTTTCATGAAGCATCTGTTGCAGGTTCTGCGATTGCAGCACATGAGGTTGGTCATGCTATTCAGCACAAAGAATCATATTCATTTTTAAGTTTACGACACAAATTAGTACCAGTTGCTAATATTTCTTCTAATGCTTCCTGGATATTCATTATGATAGGTATGCTTGCTAGCTTCTCTAATCTTTTATTAATAGGGATTGTGTTGTTAGCTGCGGGTGTTGTATTCCAAATCGTTACGTTACCAGTGGAATTTAACGCTTCTAACCGGGCTATGAACCAAATGGTGTCTCACGGCATTATTCGCAATGAGGAAGAACCTCATGCGAAAAAAGTATTAAATGCAGCCGCATTAACCTATGTTGCTGCTGCAGCAGTCGCTGTTTTAGAGTTGTTACGTTTAGTATTGATCTATACTGGAATGACTCGGAATGATTAAGATTATTTAAAAGAATGAAGGGCGATGACAGTAGTCATCCTCTTCATTTTTTTATTTTTAGTGTTCCGTAAACATTGGGTTCTCGCCGCTTACCGAGGGCATTGTCTCAATCCTTCGCTTCGCTGAGGAAATCAACTGCATATCTAGATTTCTGTTGAAGAGGTTCATGCGTCTTTTCACCCGGTTTATTTATATCTAGGAAGAATTTGCCGTTCCAAAAGTAAATCATTCTATGGAGCAAGTATTTGAAGAATATGTGAAAGTAACTGATAAGGGAAGCAAATAAGTCTCCATTAGAAGCAAGTTAATGGTGTATTAAGCAACCGCTATGTAGGTAAAATCTTATCCTGTAGTAATTTTTAATCTCTTTTAATTGCACTGGAACGAATAGTTAGAAAAAGGATCACCCAAGTAAAATACTTGAACAATCCCTTATAACTATTCTATCGGATTTTTCTCATCATCTAATGTGAAACCTTCACCCATTACATCTTTTACTTCTGTAATAGAAACAAATGCATGTGGATCAACAGAGCTAATAACTGATTTCAACACACTTATCTGGTTTTTAGCTACAACACAATATATTACTTCACGACTACTTTTTGTAAAATGTCCATGACCATTTAAAATAGTTACTCCGCGAGATAACTTATTGGTAATCAGATCTGCAATCTCATTTTGTCTTTCTGAAATGATAAATGCACCTCTAGCAGAATAAGCTCCTTCTTGAACAAAATCAATGACTCTTGCACCTACATATACGGCTACTAGGGTATACATCATAGAACGCTCATTTAAGAAAGTTGCCCAAGATAACAAAATGACAAATGCATCGAAGATAAACATAGTTTTACCCATGCTCCATCCCTTGTATTTAAATACAAGACGGGCAATAATATCTACGCCTCCAGTTGTACCTCCATATTTGAAAATAATTCCTAAACCTAATCCTACAAAAACACCAGCAAATAGTGATACGAGAAAAAGGTCATCTTCTAACCCTAACTGAAATTCATAAATATTAAATATTTTTAAAAATATAGATACTGAAATGGTCCCTATTAATGTATAAGCAAACATTTTCCGGCCGAGCAGCTTCCAACCTATGATGAACATTGGTATATTTAATAAAAGGTTCATCAAGGCTACATCCCAGTTGAATGCAAAGTATAAAACGAGAGTAATACCAGAAAATCCACCTTCTCCAAGTTCGTTTTGCATATTAAAATGAACAAAGCCAAAACTATATATAGCTGCTCCCAAAATAATCATCACAATATTTTTAAATTTAAGTCCAAGTCCCATTGTTCCACCTCACTTATTAGTTCATACTAAAGTTATTATCGATTATTTCGATGCTTTTGACAACTAGCTGCTATTTTTATTAGGATATAGGAGGGATAAACAATGGAAGAGAAAAAAACGTTGTCCGAATTACAACTAGAGGTAGATACATATATAAATCAATTTAAAGAAGGTTACTTTCCACCTATGGAGCTATTAGCAAGACTTACTGAAGAATTAGGGGAGCTCTCTAGGGAGGTTCAACATAAGTATGGGACAAAGAAAAAGAAACCTACAGAAGTGGAAAAAGAAATTGCTGATGAAATGGGAGATTTCTTTTTTGTACTAATGTGTTTGGCAAATGCGGAAGGTATAGATCTGCAGCAGTCACTAGAGCAAGTCTTAAACAAATACAATACAAGAGACAAAGATAGATGGACGATCAAGGAGGACTAATAATGGTCATTAAAGTAGCGATAGCTGGCCCTAGGGGTAAAATGGGAAAAGAAGCAGTAGCAACGGTTATAAAGAACGAGAATTTTTTATTAGTATCGGTTTTAGATTCTAAAAAAGATATGGAGTGCTTAGGAGATAATATTCCCATTTTCACATCTTTAAATTTATTAATCGAGCAGACAGAACCTGATGTATTAGTCGATTTGACGGTACCTTCAGCTGTTTTTGAACATGCTATGACAGCACTTGAGTATGGTGTAAGACCAGTTATTGGTACAACTGGCT
This sequence comes from Psychrobacillus sp. FSL K6-2365, assembly GCF_038003165.1. Lineage (NCBI taxonomy): Bacteria > Bacillati > Bacillota > Bacilli > Caryophanales > Bacillaceae > Psychrobacillus > Psychrobacillus sp. FSL K6-2365. The sequence continues at coordinate 1,733,491 of NZ_JBBOOO010000001.1, forward strand.
TTACTGATTTACAATTAGATACATTACGTAACAAAGTAGAAGAAAGACAGGTAGGGTGTATTATCGCCCCTAACTTTTCTATTGGTGCTGTCCTTATGATGAAGTTTGCACAAACAGCTGCAAAATATTTACCTAATGTAGAGATTATCGAGATGCATCACGATCAAAAGGTAGATGCCCCTTCAGGAACAGCTATTAAGACGGCTCAAATGATTCAACAAACACGTACTTCAATGGAACAAGGTCATCCTGAGGAGGAAGAGACAATTCAGGGCGCAAGAGGAGCAAATATGGATGGCATGCATATACATAGTGTCCGATTACCTGGTTTAGTTGCACATCAACAAGTACTACTTGGGGGAGAAGGTCAATTGCTAACTCTACGTCATGATTCTTTTGACCGTGCTTCCTTTATGTCTGGAATTGTACTGTCTATCGAAGAAGTTATGAAACGTAATATACTGACTTACGGTTTAGAGGATATTATTTTATAGGAGGTATAAAATGAGAATTGCATTAGTAGCACATGATCAGAAAAAAGAAGATTTAATACAGTTTGTAACTGCCTTTAAATCGATATTAGAGGAGCATGACTTATATGCTACCGGAACAACAGGTACTAGAATTATGGATGAAGTTGGCTTAAAAATATTTAGATATAAATCAGGACCGCTAGGTGGAGATCAACAAATAGGTTCTGCAATTGCAAATAACGAAATGGATATGGTCATATTTTTCCGGGATCCGCTTACAGCTCAACCTCATGAGCCAGATGTAACTGCGCTCATTCGACTTTGTGATGTATATCAGATTCCTCTTGCAACAAACATGGGAACAGCTGAAATACTATTAAAAGGAATAGAACAAGGTTTTTTAGATTGGCGTTTATTGGAAGAGAGACGTTCACGTTAAGGAAGTGGTTAAGTGCGTAAATTGAAAATAGGTATTACTTGCTATCCAACAGTAGGTGGATCAGGTGTAATTGCAACAGAACTAGGGAAGATGCTTGCTGCAAAAGGGCATGAAATACATTTCATCACTTCAGGGATCCCTTTCAGATTAAATAAAATATATCCAACAATAACATTCCATCAAGTGGAAGTGAATAGCTATTCTGTTTTTCAATATGCTCCATATGATATTGCATTAGCCAATAAAATGGCAGAGGTAATTGTTGATCAACAATTAGATGTCTTACATGTCCATTATGCTATTCCTCATGCAGTGTGTGCTATTTTGGCAAAAAATATGGCAAATTCAGACATTGGGATTGTTACAACTTTACATGGAACAGATATAACAGTGCTAGGATATGATTCGTCGCTAAAAGGTGCGATTAAATATGGTATAGAAAAATCGGATGTTGTTACTGCGGTATCTAACTCCCTTGCTCAAGAAACAATGGATTTAATAGCCCCGAATAAAGAAATTGTTACGATATATAATTTTATAGATGAACGAGAATATACTAAAAAAGATCCTGGTAATCTAAAAGAATTATTAGGTATCAAACCTGATGAAAAAGTAGTTATTCATGTTTCTAACTTTAGAAAAGTGAAGCATATACCCGATATTGTGGAAAGCTTTAAACTTATTCACCAGGATGTTCCAGCTAAACTTTTGTTGGTAGGAGATGGTCCTGAAAAACATCCTATTATGGAGTCCATTAAAGGCACCTCCGTCGAAAAGGATGTACTGTTTTTAGGAAAACAGGAAAGTTTATCTGAACTATATGCAATTTCAGATCTTATGCTATTACTTTCTGAAAAAGAGTCATTTGGTTTAGTGCTATTAGAAGCAATGGCATGCGGTGTACCATGTATTGGAACAAATGTCGGTGGGATTCCTGAGGTTATTACAAATGGGGAAAATGGATATATCGTTGAATTAGGAGATTGGAAAAAGGTAGCGGAATATGGTGTGGAAATTTTACAAAACCCAACATTACATAAACAAATAGTAGATAGATCATTTGAGATTATACAAGATCGATTCAGTTCCCAAAGTATTGTGGCGCAGTATGAAGAGATGTATGAAAGAGTGGCGAGAAAATAGCGTTATGAAAAATCGGTGGCCAGCAGCTTATAAAATAATTGATGAACTGGAACAAGCAGGTTTCGAAGCATTTGTAGTGGGAGGTGCTGTCCGAGACTTTATACGTAACGCTCCAGTAAACGACGTGGATATTACCACAAACGCCACACCGGATGAAGTCAAAAAGATATTTACTCATACGATTGATGTTGGAATTGAACATGGTACTGTATTAGTTGTATTGGACGAGCCAATTGAAGTAACTACTTATAGATCTGAATCGACATACTCAGATTTTAGAAGACCAGATGGAGTTAAATTTGTTCATACGTTAACAGAGGATCTTCAAAGACGAGACTTTACGATAAATGCGATGGCATTAACAAAAGAAGATGAGTTAGTCGATTATTTTGGAGGAAGACAAGCTATCGAGGCAGGAATAATTCAAGCAGTTGGTAATCCTCAGTTAAGATTTTCAGAAGATGCATTGCGAATGCTTAGAGCAGTTAGGTTCTCGGCACAGTTAAATTTTACACTTGATTCTGAGACGTTTAATGCAATCCGTTCCTTGCATGCACTTATTGGGCATGTTTCCATTGAAAGAGTGAAAGTCGAGCTGGAAAAAATATGGCTAAGTGAGTTTCCATACAAAGGCATGAAACTTTTTGTAGACAGTGGATTATCGAGCATTTTTCCGGGAGATTGGGAAAGAAATTTACAGAGTTGGGTCAACTTCTCTAGTTTTAATCTTAAAGCAAATGGGTGGGCATTCTTTGTACTCATTCAGTCGATAGAGGAAAATGATATTAATGAGCTATTAAATCATTATAAATGTTCAAATGATGAGAAAAAGCAGGTGAAAAATGTTATTCAAGCAGTTCATAATTTGTTAAATGGCGCTTGGACGGTTGATGAATTATTTCAATATAGTGATGAAGTTTTAAGGGTAGCGTATCACTATGGAAAATCCATTCTTTCAAACTGTATAGCTCTTCCGCTTGAGGAATTTTTGCTTCAAAAACGTGCTATTCCGATTAACTCCAAAAAAGATATAGTTGTAAACGGAAATGACTTTATGCAATGGGCAAACAAAAAAAGAGGTCCATGGATAAAAGAAGTATTAGACATATTAACAAGCATGATAGTCAATGGTCAAATAAAAAATGACAGACATGATATAAAGGAATGGTTTTCTCGTGAATATCTCCATTAAAGAAAAAATTCTATCTCAACTAATAAATGCAAAGGGTGAACCGGTCTCTGGTCAGAAGCTTGCTGATGAATTACATATCTCACGGACCATGATCTGGAAGCATTTGAAAAGTATTGAAGAGGATGGCTATGTTATTGAAGCCATCAAAAAGAAAGGCTATGTACTACAGTCTATACCTGATTTAGTTACTCCAGAGCAAATCATTCCTAATCTGAATACGAAGCAATTAGGAAGAACAATAGACTATTATACAACTTGCGAATCTACTCAAATTATTGCGGCTGACAAAGCACGTGAAGCTGCCCCACATGGTACAGTTGTCATTGCAGAGGAACAAACTGATGGAAGAGGAAGATTAGATCGAAGCTGGAACTCAACTGCAAATAAAGGTATATGGATGAGTGTTATTATTCGTCCAGCAATTAGTCCCCAGTTCGCTGCTCAATTCACACTTGTTTCTGCCGTAGCAATTACACAAGCAATTCAAGAGGTGACAAATCTTACTCCGGAGATTAAATGGCCAAACGATATTCTTATTAACGGAAAAAAAGTTACAGGTATTTTGACCGAGTTACAGGCTGATATGGATATAGTCCATTCCATAATTATAGGAATTGGAGTTAATGTAAATCAGGAACTGAGTGCATTTGAAGAATCCATTCAAAAAACCGCTACATCATTGAAAATAGAGAATGGTGAAGAGATAGATCGTTCATTATTAGTAGCTAAAATACTTTACTATCTTGAAAAGTATGGGGAGCTATATGTAGAAAATGGCTTTAAACCTATTAAAATTCTTTGGGAAAGTCATAACTGTACGATTGGGAAACGCATACGTGCCACTACGTTACAAGAAACCCTCGAGGGAGTTGCCCTAGGTATTACAAATGATGGCGTTTTAGAAATAAAGTTGGATAGTGGTGAAATACGTGGTGTGTATTCTGCAGATATCCATTTACTAGGGAAAAATTAATTTGGACGGATTCATATTTTTTTGTTATTCTGTATGTGTTGGGCAGTATCTTATTGAACTGCACCTTTAGAAAAATCTTATTAACTAAATAGTCTGCCTTGATCTACATGACAGGGACGGAGAAAACCTATGAACATAATTTTTCTGCCCTTCTGTCCAAATGGAATAGAAGGGTTTTTATATGGTTTTCTCTTCACAACAAATGGAGGGATAATAGTATGAAAACGACGAGTAATTTTATAAGTATGAAAAATAACAATGAGAAAATTACGATGATGACAGCTTATGATTTTCCGACTGCAAAATTTGCAGAAGAAGCAGGAATGGATATGATTCTTGTGGGAGATTCACTAGGTATGGTAGTACTTGGCTATGATACTACTGTTTTCGTAACGATAAATGACATGGTTCATCATGGGAAAGCTGTTAGACGTGGAGCGAAGGATACTTTCCTAGTTGTAGATATGCCTTTTGGAACGTTTCATACTACATTAGACCAAGCGCTAACGAATGCAATACAATTAGTGCAACAAACAGGGGCACAGGCTGTGAAACTAGAAGGTGCGGATGATGTATTACCAGTCATCGAAAAGCTGACGTTTGCAGGTATTCCAGTTATTGCTCATCTTGGTTTGCTGCCTCAATCTGCGGGCGTCCTAGGTGGATATAAAGTACAAGGAAAAACTGCAGCGGCTGCAGAAAAGCTAATAGAGGATGCAAAATTATGTGAGAAAGCAGGAGCATGTGCGGTCGTTTTAGAATGTATTCCACATCAACTGACAGAACAAATTTCTAAAACTTTAACAATCCCGACTATTGGTATTGGAGCAGGTCCAGCAGCTGACGGTCAAGTGTTAGTTTTCCATGATATGGTGAAATACGGTACACATCATATTCCTAAATTTGTGAAGGAATATGCAAATGTTGGTGAACCAATTTTAGAAGGAATAAAGCAATATGTAGAGGAAGTTAAAAGTGGTATTTTTCCTACACTAGAGCATTCCTTTACGATGAAGGAAGAACAACTTTCCGCACTTTATGGAGGCAATCATGCAAATAGTACAAACGATAAATGAGCTTAAAAATATAATCACTTTAAATAAAGAAAAAACAATTGGCTTCGTTCCAACGATGGGTTATTTGCACGAAGGACATCTCGCATTATTAAATAAGGCAAGAATCGATAATGACATTGTTGTGGCAAGTATTTTCGTAAATCCTGCTCAATTTGGACCAAATGAAGACTTAGACCGATACCCAAGAGATATTGAAAGAGATACACAGTTAGCGACTGATGCAGGAGTGGATATATTATTCCTTCCAGGTGCTAGTGAAATGTATCCTTTTGAAAGCGGCATTACCATAAATGTGGGGGTTCTTTCGACAAAGCTATGTGGGGAGAGCAGACCAGGTCATTTTGATGGAGTACTTAAGGTAATTACTAAGCTATTTAATCTTGTTCAAGCTACGAATGCCTATTTTGGACAAAAGGATGCGCAGCAACTAGCTATAATTGAGACATTTGTGAATGCGTACAACTTTCCAGTACAAATAGTACGTATACCAACAGTGAGAGAACCAGACGGACTTGCTAAAAGCTCCCGTAATGTATTTTTAAGTGCTCAAGAACGTGATGAGGCAGTTCAATTATACCAAGCATTACAGTTAGCCAAAATAACATGGGAAAAAACAAATGATTTAACTTTGGCAATTGCAAAAGGGAAAGAACATATTGAAAGTAATACGTCAGGTAAAGTTGATTATTTAGAGGCATTGTCATATCCAGATTTGCAGAATGTTACTGACGAAACGAAGGAAATTTTATTTGCGACAGCAGTATTTTTTGAGAAAGCTCGTTTGATAGATAATATTTTAACTTAAATAGTCGATCTCATTTGCTTTTAAGAAATTTATATAAGAAAAAGGATGTGTAACAAATGCTACGTATGATGTTAAATGGTAAAATTCACCGCGCAGTTGTGACGGAAGCGGATTTAAATTATGTTGGAAGTATTACAATCGACCAAAATATACTAGATGCTGTTGGTATGTTACCAAACGAAAAAGTGCATATCGTTAACAACAATAACGGAGCTCGTTTTGAAACATATATTATTTCAGGTAAACGTGGAAGTGGAGTGATTTGTGTAAATGGTGCAGCAGCACGTCTAGTTCAACGTGGAGATATAGTGATTATTTTATCGTATGCATATGTGATGAATGAAGAGGCACAATCCCATAAGCCAACAGTTGCGATTATGAATCAAGATAACTCTATCGATCAAATCATCCATTACGAACCTGAAGCTACAGTAATGTAATTTGAAAAAGAATCGATCTACTCATGAAAAAAATGAAATAGCTTTATGGGTAGGCGCTTTTTATATAATTTTTGGTGTCTCACAACCAAGCTAGTACCATTTCAATTACTAGGTGTGTCTAGCATGCGAGTCAAACAAAGAGAGTGGAAAGTATAATTAAATGAGCCAGATTGAGGTAATATCCTCGATCTGGCTTTTCTTCTAGTCTTTCTTGTTCTCATTAGATATTAGTGAGTTTTAAAGTTTATATTTCTTCTTGGAAATAGATTTTATAAAACTTCCGATTGGTTGATTCATCATAGCCAACTTCTATCAGCTCATCGATTTGTTCTATATCCCGTACATTTACTTGAATCTCGATGTTGGAATCTAGTTTTATTTTACGTTTATACGTTTTTTCTACCTTTGCAATAGCACTCTCAGAAATAACTGTTTCATAAGCTTTTACTGAATTGACGATAATATCCTTTTGGACTGAATCGGTTTTTTCAAATACTGTTTCAATATAGCTATCTACTTGGAATTCTTCTTCATTTCTAAAGTAATCGAGTGTTTTATTCAAATAACCCAATTTTTCCGTGTTTGTGTAGTTTTCTTCTTTAATGATATATTTTTTACACTCTGTTAATGCTAGATTTGTTTTATGATAATGTTCATCAGCTACTTTAATCTTAAGAAAACGCTCTTGCCAATATACGACATCTTCTTTTTTCTTCGTTTTCATAAAAACAGCAGGTGCTACGTCTGGTCCCATGTCCATGATGACAGCCATATTATTGATTTTTTTTACATTAATACCGTCGATCCCGTTCACTATCATTTTGTTTTGTTCATTTTTTACATCTAAAAACATCTCTTTTTCATCGATTTTTACGATGGCTATCACCTTTTTCACTTCTGTATGCCATAAGCAGTTATCGAATAATCCTATAAACAATTCACCGTTTTTAATATTAGGGTGCTGAGATACACTTTTTAAATGATTGGCAATATGCTTGGATTGTTCATAAAAGCTGCTATCTTGATCAAAAATTGAATTTACAAATGTATAGACTTCGTTTAATCCTATATTTGATTCGTGAAAAAACTCGTATTGCTGCTCTAAATCAATTTTGTTAAAAGCTAATTGAGTAAAAGCTGCTTCCAGCATAGTCTCTGGTTGAGAGAATACCCCATCTCCCAAAACAAGCGTATCTCCTACATAATGGACTACATACTGTGTTAATTTACTTTCACTTACTTCTAGCATGGACTTCTTCACCTTCTAATCTTTAGTTGTAGATAGTTTACCATATCATACTTCTTATGATATTTTCATAGGTTTTTTATTTAATAGAGGAATGTTGGAAAATAATGTTAATCTAGTAACTAATCAGTAATATTTATAGAGGGATTATTGACTAAAGAAAGTGGAACATCTATTACATTTAAACGTATTAAAGGTTAGGATAGATAGGTTCTATTCAAATAGGAGGTTTTCTAACAATGATTATATATAAAAATAGACTTTTTACTGCATTTTTTTGGATACTAGTTAGTACTTTATTTGTAATAACTTCATTAACAATTGCATTTAGTTATCTCAATACTTCAGAAATAAATATAGCTAGTACACGCTGTTATGAAGTGGATGGAGAAGTCATATTAAAAATCCATAATAATATCACAAGTGCATATTCATTTGAATGTAAAAAATAATAATATTATTTTATTAATCAGAAATATTAAATAAATTAATTGTTTTTGATATTTTCATATGGTATGTTATGAGAAATACTTATTAAAGGCTTTTAATAAGTTATTTATCCGTACTTATTAAAGTATTTTACTAAGTATATTTCGTAGGAGGTGACGTATGTGAATACTACTCCAAAATCTATGAAGAAGGAAATTCTTTCTCATATTCGAACTTATCTTTTAGAATCTGAGAGCGCAACAAAAGTAGAACTCAGCGAAAGATTAGAAATTAGTTTTCCAACAATAAGTAAGTTCATTGCACAGATGGAGATGAATGGTGAAATTATTTCAGTCGGTTTAGATGAATCTAGTGGTGGGAGACGGGCAAAGAGATATAAGTACAATCCGGAGTATATGCTCGGCCTTGCTATTTACTTAGAAAAGACCGAGACCAATTATGTCATTTTTAATTGTTTGGGAGAAATAAAGGAACGCGGAGAAGTTCCCAGTGTATTAGAGGAGAATGATCTGCATTTATTAACTATATGCATTGAAAGATTAGTGAGTGATAATCCAAAAATTAATTCAATCGCAATAGGGGTTCCTGGTTCAGTTGATAATGGGAGGATTGTTTATATACCTGGATATGAGCAGTTTCAAAATTTGGATGTAAAAGGATTCTATGAGGATCATTTTTCTATACCCGTGGTTGTAGAAAACGATATGAATGCTGCAGTTCTTGGATATCACCAAAATAGAGGAGTTAAGGACAATCAATCGCTCGTATATTTGTATTCCGGTCAAAATGGTCCCGGTGCGGGATTGTTGATAAATGGAAATGTAGTGCGAGGAAATACATTTTTTGCAGGAGAGGTTTCTTTTGTCCCTCAAAATAATAATCAAAATTTCCAGCAAGCGTTGGAAAATGGACCTAAATATGATGATATTGCCTTTTGCAAGGATTATCAGATCGTACCGATCAGCAGTTTAGTAGCATCATTAACAGCCATCATTAATCCACATACCATCATTTTTTGCAATAATGAAGTGGATGAAGAATTTATAGATAAAATTGCCATAGCAAGCTCTAAATATATACCACCAGAACATCTTCCGAACCTTACTATAAGTGATTGGAGGCAGGATTATTTATATGGACTACAAAGTCTTGGAATTAATCTTCTTATAAATGAAACAATTCAGTAAAAATATTTAGAATGTAGATGAGGTGAATTATGGCAACATTTCTTTTGATAATCATTTATTTGGCTTTTATCAGCTTAGGTTTACCAGATTCCTTGTTGGGGTCTGCATGGCCCGTAATGCAGCCAGACTTTGGAGCTCCACTCGAAACTGCAGGAGTTCTTTTTATGACAATAGCAGGTGGTACAATTATCTCGAGTCTGATTAGCGGAAGGGTACTTAAACGTTATGGGACTGGAAAAGTCACATTTGTTAGCGTACTAATGACTGCTGTAGCTTTGCTTGGATTTCATTTTGCTCCATCAATCGTTTGGTTAATTGTATGTGCTGTTCCACTTGGACTAGGAGCAGGGGCTGTTGATACAGGTTTAAACGATTATGTAGCTACTAATTATAAGGCACGTCATATGAGTTGGTTACATTGTTTTTGGGGAGTCGGTGCTACTCTGGGACCAATTACTATGGCACAGTTTATTTCAGAAGACAATTCCTGGAGAAATGGGTATTTGGTTATTTCTGGTGTTCAGTTTGCATTGGTTATTATCCTTCTCTTCACTTTGCCTATATGGAAAAAGGTTAGCAGAAAGAGCGATATTACAATACAGGATGAGCGTGAAGACTTAAAAGTTGAACTTGAAGAAGGCGATAATAATATAAAACCCCTAGAAACTAAAGGAGTTAAATTGGCACTTTCTTCCTTCTTTTTTTATTGTGGGGTTGAAGCAACAGTTGGTCTTTGGGGAAGCAGTTTCTTAGTAAATGTCAAAGGGTTGAGCGTAGTAACTGCTGCTGGGTGGATTTCTTTTTATTATGCAGGGATAACTATTGGTAGATTAATAACTGGGTTTATTACTTATAAAATCACTAACCGTACGCTTATACGGTGGGGACAAATAATAGCTTTGATTGGTACTATTATTTTAGTTTTACCATTGCCGTCTGTTTTCTCACTTATTGGGTTTATAACTATTGGATTAGGTTTGGCTCCAATATTTCCATGTATGTTGCATGAGACACCAACACGTTTTGGGAAAAAAAACTCACAGACAATTATGGGCTATCAAATGGCGCTTGCGTATACCGGTACAACTTTCATGCCACCACTTCTTGGTTTCATGGCCTCTCAGTCAACAATAGGAATTTTCCCAATTGCTATTGTAATATTTGTTGTAGCAATGCTTCTGAGTTCAGAAAAGTTAAATATAATAATGACGAAGAAGGATGTTTATAAAAGGAATGATACAAGTTCAACAACACTTTAAGTAGCGAGATTTATTTAATGATACGTGAACATATAACAGGTGCTATTCTTCAAGAGGTAGAATGGCATTTTTTATTGAAGTAAAGTAAATAGGCATGTTAGGAAGGAAACTGAAGAGAATGGAGAAATAAATTAGGGAAGATGGGTGAATTAGTAGTGAGTGAAATGGTACATCAAATGGGTCTATATGGAAATTATTTTACACCAATTAGAGAAGGTAAGAAGATTGTTGAGGTACGCTTAAACGATAAGAAGAGAAGGGAAATTAAAATAGGTGATACAATCGAATTTATAAGGTTGCCCGAACAAAGTGAAGTATTAAAAGTCCGAGTTACAAATTTAAGGATATTTGATACTTTTGAAGAAATGTATAGAAATATTTCGTTTGAAGACTTTGATTGTGGGGGTTGGTCTATGAAGGAAATGTTAGAAGGAACATATGACATATATACACCAGAAAAAGAAGAAGAATGGGGTACATTGGCTATCACTATAAAATACTAAACTAAACAGTGTTTCTGCTGCACACATTGATTACATTATTTAGGGGCTTAAACTAACTCATATTTTATCAATTAGAAAAAGTAGATTTTCTTATTATAAAGATTATAACATCGCTGGCAATTTATAAGAAAATAGAAAAATGCTTAAAGATAGCGGAGTAATTATAACTATATGAGCGAGTATTGCAATATATATCGCATTCAAAGCATCAGTTGATTTAAGTAGATTGTTGCAAGAAGCAAAATATTATTATTTGATGCTTGCTAATTAAAAATAGCATATAGAAAGTAGGGTGAAAAATGGTCCAAAGGCTAAAAAAGGGAGATAAAATAGGAATATTTACCCCATCTTCTCCTGCAACTGTTACAGCCTATCGGCGTTTTCAACGTGCTAAGGCTTTTATAGAAGAAAAAGGTTTTGTTATTGTAGAAGGGAATCTGACAGGAGTATCAGATACTTATCGTTCTGGTTCTCCAAAAGCACGAGCAGAAGAATTAAATAAATTATTAAGGGATTCCGATATTAAAATGATTATGTCTACTATTGGGGGTACAAATTCAAATAGTTTGTTACCATATATTGATTATGAAGCATTTAAGGATAATCCAAAGTTAATCGTCGGGTACTCTGATGCGACTGCTGTATTGCTTGCTCTTTATGCAAAAACAAGTATAACAACATATTATGGTCCTGCTCTTATTCCTTCTTTTGGTGAATTTGATCCTCTTGTAAAAGATACATATCGTTATTTTGAACAATATTTCATGGAAGAAAATATACTTCCTTACGAAGTGCCAATGCCTTCATATTGGTCCGATGAGCCGGTAAATTGGCTTGAAAAAACGACTGAAAAAACTCTTTATCGTAATGAGTGGATAACTGGGCAAAGTGGAATAGCAGAAGGTAGATTAATAGGAGGAAATGTAAATGCGATGTATGGATTTATTGGCTCTCCTTATTTTCCAACAATTGAGTATGGTGACATATTATTAATTGAGGACTGTATGAAAAATGCTGCTGTTGTTGAGAAAAACTTAGCTATGCTTAAGTTACATGGTGTTTTTGATAAAGTCGCGGGCATTATTTTAGGTAAACATGAACAATATGATGATCTAGGAACAGGAAAACAGCCATTAGATTTGTTGAAAGAACAATTAGATACAATAGATATTCCAATTTTAGCAGAATTCGATACTTGCCACACTCATCCAATGCATCCATTAGCTATCGGTAAAAAGGTGAAATTAGATGCAGATGCTAAAAAGGTAATATGCATAGAAAAATGGATATAAATTGGAATAAACGTTATTGCAATTCCTGCTTTTTTCTTTTTGTATGTAGTTGGAAGTTTGTGAAACTAACAGAGAACATTATAATTCGGAAGATGCCTCTCATTATATCTCAAATTTATACAGCGCAGTGCGATTTTAAAAACATGGAGACGCTTTTTCACTATAGGATTGTAGTAGAAAGCGTCTTTCTAAGTATCAATTTTGTTAATATTGAAGCTACTTTGTTAGTTCAATTAAGGATATTCTCCATATAATACCCACTTCCACAACCATCAAATTATCCCTTATTCGACAAAAAATCCGATAGATTTAAGTGACGACTTTCAAAATCTTAATACAAATAACCAGCGCAACATTTGAAAACCCGAACACCAGAGTCATAACGATTTAACAATCTTGTCTTTTCTACCAAGTTCTTACTTTAAAACAAAGCCAAAAAAGACGCTCGAGATGTATATTCGAAAGTAAAAGTTTCGTCACTGGAAAGTGAATGTGGTACAATTTTTTTAGAACAAAAGGACTGTGAGTTGGGGAATGATGAAAAATCATAAATATGCAGTTGTCGATATTGAAACAACAGGGCACTCATCGACGAATGGTGACCGTATTATTCAGCTTGCAATTGTATTTATTGAAAATAACAAATTAATAAACACATATACGTCTTTTATTAATCCGGAAAAGCCAATTCCTCTATTTATCCAGGATTTGACTAACATAGCTAATAGCGATGTTCAAAATGCACCATTATTTGAGGACATTGGAGCGGAAGTATTAGAAATGCTGCAGGATCATATCTTTGTTGCGCACAATATTAACTTCGACCTACCCTTCCTTCAAAAAGAATTGAAACGAGTTGGACTTCCGAAGTTAGTATGTAAAACAATGGATACGGTAGAATTCACAAAATTAATGTTTCCAAACCTTTATAGTTATAAGCTTCAGGATATCGCAGTTGAGTTAGAAATAGATTTGGAATCTGCTCATAGAGCGGATGATGATGCTCAAGCAACTGCTCATTTATTGATAAAGTGTATTGATCAATTAATGAAGTTACCACTTAAAACTATTGAGCTGTTACATAAGAGGTCCTTTCAATTAAAATCTAATTTATCTATATTATTTTTTGATGTACTTGTGAGTAAAAGAAAACAGTTAACATCAGAAAACTATCTAATTTACCGAGGAATACCGATAAAGCAAATATCGTGGGAGATAGAGGAAGTATCCGAATTACTTTTATATCCTAAAACAAAGGATGAGAAGGTAGAGTTATTTAGTAAGGGTTTTCCTAGCTTTGAAGAACGTGCGGGACAATTTGAATTGATGGATCAAATTCAAACAGCTCTTATTAATGAATCAGAAATAGTGTGTGAAGCCGAAACGGGAATAGGTAAAACATTAGGATACTTATTACCTGCTGTTCTCTATTCTATCAAAACGAAAAGACCTGTTATCATTAGTACATATACAACTCATCTGATAGATCAGTTGGTTAGTGAGGAAATACCAAAGATAAATACGATTTTAAACATGAATGTAAAGGTTGCAACACTAAAAGGAATGCATCATTATATTGATTTATATAGCTTTTGGCAGCAAGTCCAACTCGATGATGAGTCATACGATGAAACGTTTACGATTATGCAAATATTAGTGTGGTTGACTTTAACAGAAGATGGGGATCTTACAGAACTAAATGTTTCTGGAGGTGGCCAACTTTTTATAGATAAAATTAGACGAGGAAGTCTATCGAATTTAAAAGAAGTAGGGGAATATGACTTTTATGAAAGAGCTCTTCGCAAAAGTAAGGATTGCCATATTTTGGTGACCAATCACGCGATGATTATGGCCGATCAAGAAAGGGAACAACCAATACTTACTTCTGGTTGTGCAATGATTATAGATGAGGCACATCAAATGATTCATGCTAGTATGTCCCGTGGTGAACGTATTTTTTCATATACTAATTGGAAATACGTGTTAGGACAATTTGGAACCCTTGATACCGAACAGTTACTTCAAAAATTGGAAATTCTGAATGTTCCTTTGTCTGTTCAAGTTCGTTTAGAAAAGCAATATGTAGAAACCATAGAAAAATTTGATCACGCTGTATCGTATGTTATTGATGCCTTTCTTCAAAAAAGCAAAAGAAACGGGAAGAGCACTAAAAAAATGATTGCATTAGAAGACCTTGAGCTAGATCAATCTATCTTCCGTGCTGTTGCTAATTCTATTCAGGTTTTTATCTTCTCAACTAAATCTATGATCGAATCGTACAGTAAACATATTGAAGAAGAAACAATACAGTCATTCATCAATGAATGGCAGTATTGGATAAGAGAATTGACTATTAAAGTTAGTGAATGGGATGAGATTTTCTTACAGAATAGAGTAACAGAGGCGAGATGGCTAGAGATTGATACAAGAAGTATTCCTGGTAGCCTCACTGTTATTAAGCGACCACTTAACTATAAAGATGATATTAAAAATGCAATTAAGACTCACCGTGAAGTAGGAGCTGTTATTTGGACATCTGGTACGTTAACAGTGCCTTCTAATAGGCATTTTATCACTTCTCAGCTTGGATTAAATTCAGAAATACCTATCTTTCAGTATAAAGCCTCTAGCGACTATTATAATGGAGCGGAGCTACTGATAGTAGAAAATATGCCCGATATTAAACAGGTATCGCAAAGTGATTATATTGAAGCTGTTGCAGAAGCAGTAGTACAAACAGTCCTTGTTTCGGAAGGTCGATGCTTTGTTTTATTTACCTCCCAAGATATGCTTAGAAAAACAGTGGAATTAATACAAGATACTCATTTATTGGATGACTATATGCTATTTGCACAAGGAATGACTTCTGGTAGCAGGATGAGGTTGTTAAAATCATTCCAACGTTTCTCCAAATCAGTTCTATTTGGGACGAATAGTTTTTGGGAGGGAGTCGATGTACCTGGTGACGCATTATCAGTGATCATTATGGTCCGTTTACCGTTCTCGTCTCCAGATGACCCTCTATTCAAAAAAAGGGCAGATTTAATAACAAAAGATGGTCATAACCCATTTTCTGCTTACTCTTTACCGGAAGCAGTGTTACGGTTTAGACAAGGATTCGGACGTTTAATACGATCATCTGCAGATAAAGGAGTTTTCATTGTTTTAGACAGAAGAATTGAGACGAAATCATATGGGAAAGACTTTTTACAGGCAATTCCTAATATTCCTGTTAAGAAAGTATCGCTAGAAAATATGGTCTTGGAGCTAGAAAATTGGTATACTAATGAAGGATGATTTTAGAAAGCAGGTAGGAATATGGAAAACAAAATTGAAACGCTATCGACTGTTGTAGTCGACTACCAATCAGACTTATATAAAATAGTTGATGCATTAAATCGAACTTTAAAAGAGAAAGATTTAATGTTTGGGCTAGCGTTAGATAAGCAGGATGAAAATAAAGCTGTTTTCACCATTTATAGGACATAAAGATGACACTTAAAAAATGGTTATTATTTATTGTAGTTTTTGCATTAAGTTTAACTATAATATTAAGCTTATTAATTTACTTTCAAGCAAAAAGTCCATTCTCGGATTCAGCTGAAAAAGCAGAATCATATGCGTTGGACAATAATTTGTTAGCTCAGGTGGATAAGACCTATGTATATAACAATACTTCTACTTTTCATACGGTAATTGGAACGACAGCTAAAGGGAAAGAAAAAGCGTATTTTTTGCCAGACAAGCAGTCGGATGAAAAGATAATGGAAGTGAGCTTAGACGAAGGTATATCGGAGCAGCAAGCTGTGGACCTAGCTATGAAGGATGTTAAAGACGGTAAGCTATTACATGCTAAACTTGGTGTAGAAGAAATAGGGCCGGTGTGGGAAATAACCTATGTTAATGCAGAAGATAACCTCAATTATGTATACTTGTTATTCGATAATGGGGAATGGTGGAAGCGAATTTCGAACTTATAGTCAAAACTTTTGGAGGGTATTATGAAAAAAATCATGATTAAAGATATGTCCAACCACGCTGGTGAAACAG
Source organism: Psychrobacillus sp. FSL K6-2365 (assembly GCF_038003165.1). NCBI lineage: Bacteria > Bacillati > Bacillota > Bacilli > Caryophanales > Bacillaceae > Psychrobacillus > Psychrobacillus sp. FSL K6-2365. Next base: position 1,750,019 of record NZ_JBBOOO010000001.1, read on the forward strand.
TAAAAATGGGTGCTTGGCTTGCGAATAAACGTTCAAGTGGTAAAATTGCATTTTTACAATTACGTGATGGTTCTGGATTTGTACAAGGTGTAGTAGTAAAAGAAGAAGTTGGAGAAGAAATTTTTCAAACTGCAAAAGGGCTAACTCAAGAAACTTCCATGTATGTAATTGGTGAAGTGATCAAAGATGAACGTTCTTCTTTCGGTTATGAGCTTCAGGTAAAAGAAATAGAAGTAATTCATGCAGCGGTAGATTTCCCTATTACCCCTAAGGAACATGGTACAGAGTTTTTAATGGATAACCGTCATTTATGGTTACGCTCTAGAAAGCAGCATGCGATTATGAAAATTCGTAATGAAATTATACGTTCTACATATGAATTCTTTAATGAGAATGGCTTTGTAAAAATGGACCCACCTATTTTAACTGGTTCATCACCAGAAGGAACTTCTGAATTGTTCCATACTAAATATTTTGACGAGGATGCATTTCTTTCTCAATCAGGTCAATTATATATGGAAGCAGCAGCTATGGCACTAGGGAAGGTATTTTCTTTCGGACCTACATTCCGTGCAGAAAAATCTAAAACACGTCGTCACTTAATTGAATTCTGGATGATTGAACCTGAGATGGCTTTTGTTGAATTTGAAGAAAGCTTAGAAGTACAAGAACAGTATGTTTCATTTATTGCTCAATCAGTATTGAAAAACTGTACATTAGAATTAGAACGTCTTGGTCGTGATACTTCGAAATTAGAAAATATTCAAGCGCCATTTCCACGTATTTCATATGATGATGCTATTAAGTTTTTACATGAAAAAGGCTTCGATGATATAGAGTGGGGAGATGATTTTGGTTCGCCTCATGAAACTGCCATCGCAGAAAGTTATGATAAACCGGTGTTTATTACACACTATCCAGTAGGCATTAAGCCTTTTTACATGCAACCACACCCTGAACGTGATGATGTAGTTTTATGTGCAGATTTAATCGCTCCTGAAGGTTACGGTGAGGTTATTGGTGGCTCTGAGCGTATTCATGATTATGACCTTATGAAGCAACGTATTGCAGAGCATAATCTAGATGAATCAGCGTATGCTTGGTATTTAGAGCTACGTAAACAAGGTTCTGTACCTCATTCTGGTTTCGGACTAGGACTAGAGCGTACAGTAGCGTGGTTTAGTGGAGCAGAACATGTTCGTGAGTCTATTCCATTTCCACGTTTATTAAATCGTTTGTATCCATAATAAGTAAATAGAAATTATATAGAGAGAAAGGAGTACGAAAATGCAAAAGCGAGATCGACTCCGTATCTGGACTGAGCAGGGGAATGTAACTATTTCCCAGCTTTTTTTTAGTCATTATAAAGCGATTAATATAAGAGATGAAGAAGCTATTCTATTATTACATTTAATCGCTTATGGAGAAGCAGGAATTCATTTTCCTACCCCACAAAATTTAGTAGAACGTACTTATTTTAGTGAAGATAAAGTAGTAACTATTTTACAACGCCTAATGCAAAAAGGGTTAATTCAAATAGAGCAGCATTTAGATCAAAATGGTATACATTATGAATATTATGCATTCCATCAATTATGGGAGCTGCTAGTAGATTATATGGAGCAGCAACAAAATGATGTAAAGGATCTTCGTAGCAAGGAAGAGGAAGGGGATATATATAAATTATTCGAGCAAGAATTTGGTCGATTATTATCCCCGATGGAATATGAGACTATAGGTATGTGGTTTGATCAAGACAAGCATTCTGCGTCACTCATCCGATTAGCCTTAAAGGAAGCAGTACTTTCACAAAAATTGAGTCTTCGCTATATAGATCGAATATTATTTGATTGGAAAAAGAAAAATATTAAAACTGTAGAAGCTGCTGAAAATCAGTCGGCACAATTTAGACAGCATGTTCCAGTACAAAAAACATCAGAACAACCATCTTCCAGTTTGAAAGTGCCTTTTTACAACTGGTTAGAAGAAAGAGAGTAGGTGTAAATTTTGCTTACAAAAGTACAGTGGTTATATTGCTTGGATGAAATGGAGCGAATGTTCCCAGATGCTCATTGTGAGTTGGTTCACGATAATCCATTCGAATTATTAGTCGCTACTTTGCTTTCAGCACAATGTACAGATGTGTTAGTGAATAAAGTAACAAAAAACTTATTTCAAAAATACAAAAAACCAGAGGATTATTTAGCTGTATCCATCGAAGAATTACAGACTGATATACGTTCGATTGGTTTGTATCGAAATAAAGCTAAAAATATTCAAGCGCTTAGTAAACAGCTAATCGAATTATATGATGGGGAAGTACCACCTAATCGTGATTTACTTACTACTTTCCCAGGAGTAGGTCGTAAAACAGCAAATGTAGTAGTTTCTGTCGCATTTGATATCCCAGCGATTGCAGTAGACACGCATGTAGAGAGAGTCTCTAAACGTTTGGGACTTTGCAGGTGGAAGGATTCCGTTCTACAAGTCGAAGAAACGTTGATGAAAAAGACGCCCATGGAATTATGGTCCAAAACTCATCACCAATTAATCTTTTTTGGTCGTTATCATTGTAAAGCGCAAAATCCAAATTGCCCAGAATGCCCCCTACTTTCGGTTTGTAGAGAAGGAAAGAAGAGGATGAATAAAATTGTCGCTCTGTAGTCTACGTTATTTGGATGAATGGGAATTTATTCGCGAAGAACTAATAGTATTAATTAAAACAAATGATAATAAAAAGATTGAACTAATGCGAAAGGGCATCGATCTTCTTATGGCTATTCTTAATGAGGTAGCAGAAGCTGCTCCACTAAACTATATAGAACGCGTAATATTTATCGAATCGAATATGGTAAAATATGTTGCATTTGTTCAACTTGAGGAGCTCTTTAAGGAAACTAAGAAAAAAATTGCGCGCATACGAGCACAAATGAATCATTAGATTGATCGGATTTGAAGTTAGAGATAACTCTCATTTTCCAGTACTATCAATGTTCTTCTCTCATGTCCAATATTTAACAAAAAGTAGCAGGTCTTGACTAATGTCATGACCTGCTACTTTTATTATATCTTATTAAGGATTAGTTCCAGATTCACCATTTCCGCCGGTTTCTCCAGTCCCAGTAGGTGGAGTTTCCGTTGAACCGCCATCTGGATTTTCAGTTTCATCACCTGAATCGGATCCATTTTCATTTCCACCACTGTTCCCATTCCCGTTTTCATTGCCATTTCCATTCCCATTCCCGCTGTTATTACCGTTATTATTACCGTTACTACTACCATTATTATTTCCATTGTTGTTTCCATTACTGTTTCCGTTTCCATTTCCATTATTCGAACCATCTGGATTTTCTACGTCTTCTCCATCTGGATCTAAATCATCTAAATCCTCTTCAACGATAGCTTCTAGTGTTAACGTTACAGGGACACTTTCGCTGCGAATATCATCAGAAACTGCTGTTACACTGAATACATAGGTACTTCCTGGAATAAGGCTTTGGACGATTAACCCATTTTGCTTAGTTGTTTCAATTACTTCAGGTGGTCCATTATCTATCGTAACAGCCACTTCAAATTGAACTTCAGATTCAAGATCTTCCTGTTCAAAATCCCACGCTAAAGTTGCAGTTGATGTTAGTTCATCATATTCCACTGAAAGATTGGATGGACTGTTTAATTCGAGTTGTTTATATTCCTCAGAAACTGCTGTAGGTTCCGTGCCTCTCACAAATAGTTCCGTTAATTTTAGTTCATCTGGTGTATATTCGCTTGCCAGTTTAAGTGGACTTGAGCCTTTTTCAATCGTAGCCTCTACAACAGAATTGGGCTTACTAAATTTTTCATTTGCTGAGTCAGCAGAAATGTTAGCCATGACTTCTTTAAAAATATTTTGAGGTAGGTTCCGCTCCTCATTAGTAGTCATCGGTGTTTTCATCTCTGGATATCCAGACCAAATAGCAATTGAATAGTCTGTGGAATAACCAGCAAACCAAACGTCAGGAAAGGCGCTGCTTGGTAGGTCCCATTTCTTCATATCATCTCTACTATAGTTAGATGTTCCTGTTTTGCCTGCAATATCTAAACCGCTGATAGCAGCTCGCTTACCAGTTCCTTTTGTCATTACATCACGTAACACATCGGTAACCATATAAGCAGTAGAATCTTTCATAACTTCTTTTGCTTTTGGTTTATAATTTTTTTCTGTTTTTCCATCTCGATAAACAATTTTGTTAATTGCATATGGTTCTGTATGGATTCCACTATTTCCAAATGCCGCGTAAGCTCCAGCCATTTGAATAGGGGACATTGCTTTCGATGTACCACCGATTGCACTACTTTCTGTTACATTACCTAGGTCAATTCCAAATCGGTTAACAAACTCTTGTGCATTATCTGTTCCTACTTCTTGCAGTGTTTTTACTGCAGGAACGTTTCGGGAATTATATAACGCTTCTCTAAATGTCATCTTACCTTTATATTTTCCATCGAAGTTGCGTACTACTTGTTCTGATCCAGTATAAGTTATCTTTTCATCAACAAGTGTATGTCCTGTCGACCAGTCTAAAAATTCTACTGCTGGGGCATAGTCGATTAATGGTTTAATCGTCGAGCCGGGTGAACGTGTAGTCATGTCTTGAGCATAGTTAAAACCTCTATCAGCTCCATAATTTCTGCCACCACCAACAGCAGCGATAGCTCCTGTTTTCGTATCAATTACTGCTACAGCCGACTGAATATCATCGGTAGGGAACATATCGGAATTTAATGTTTTTTCTACTTGCTGTTGTGCATTTGGTTGCAGTGTAGTGTGGATAGTAATTCCCTCAGAAATTGCGTTTCCATCACCATTGGCTTCTAGTTCATTTAATACGATATCTATGAAAGCATCATATTTGGAATCTTGGTTGGCAACTCGCTGATCCTCAGGTAGGAGAGTATCCTCTATTGGAACTGCTTGAGCTGTTTTCATTTCTTCCTCTGTAATCTTGCCATGTAGGTTCATCAAGTGTAAAACGACATTTCTTCTTTTCTCTGTAAGCTCTGGATCCTTAAACGGATTAAACGCATTTGGACGTTGCGACATACCTGCAAGTACAGCGTATTGATCTAATGTAAGATCTTTTAAATCTTTACCATAAAAATACTGAGCTGCTGTTCCATATCCGTATATTCTTCCTGACATTAGAACTTTGTTAAAGTACATTTCAAATATTTCTTCTTTCTCATATTCCCTTTCTAGTTGAATTGAAAGGTAAGCTTCTTGTGCTTTTCTTTTTAATGTTTTTTCATTTGTAAGGAATGAATTTTTTACTACCTGTTGTGTAATTGTACTCGCTCCTTGATCGCCGAAACCATTTGTGACGTTAGCAAGTACTGCTTTTCCTAAACGTAATACATCTACTCCAAAATGATCATAGAAACGAGCATCTTCAGTAGCGATGATTGCATCTTCCATTTGTTTTGGAATTTCATCGTAAGGAATATATTCCCTACTTTCTGCTCCGACTGTTGCGAATAGGTCTCCATTAGCGTCTAATAGTTTTGGACTAATAGGATCTTTTAAAGCTGTTTCATCCAGTTCAGGCGCGCTGCTTGCATAGAAGGCAAACAGGGATCCTCCAGCTATTAGTCCTACAACTCCTATAATTACGATAGTTAACAATATTCTTTTCATCCATAATTTAGCTGGTGTCTTAGGTTGTTTCTTTTTTTCTTGTTGTTTTCTGCGTTGTTCACGAGTCATTTTTTGCTCACTCATAAACGTCTCCTCACTTTCACTTTATACGTTCAAGTCATTAACTATTTTTATATAATCAATTCTTGGTGCATATTTTGGAGTAATCTCTATAGCGCTTGTTTCCATTTCGGATAAAGCAATAGATTTTCTTCCCCCTGTTAGCATTCTATCCCAAAATAACGATAATTGTTCAAAAGGTAAATAAAAATAACGCTCTAATGCAGAAAAACGGACGAGTAGGAAGGTAATTCCCGATTGTTTAGAAACTTTTCTCATATGTTCAACCTGATGAAGATGAACATTTTTTAAAGGAAATGCTGTTCTATTTTCCGTTTCTTTTGCTTCAAAGTCAATATATTTACCTTTATATACTCCATTAAAGTCAGTTGTAGAAGGTGTCCGATAATATGCTTCTTTGATAACTGCACTACTCCTAGATGGGTAATCTACTTTGACGACTTGTATAGGTATTGGCTTTTTATGAATTACAGCAATATCCTGTGCAATATAAAATTCATTTGCATCATTTATTTCGTCTTCTAACGTCTTACCCCTATTACTGAAAGAGTAATCTTTTTTCTTTTCTTTTGTTGTTTTGGTAACCGGGATATACGCTTTTCCATTTGGATAATGAATAGCCAAAATAATCACCTCTTTATGCTATTAGTTTATCACAAGTACATTAGACGAACAGCTAATATATAAGGTTTCATTTCTCTTGATGTCGAGTAAACACTTGTTTTGTCTTTAAAGAAGATGCTTTGTCAAACAGGAAGGAGAGAATGTAAAACTAGCGAATATACCTCTAAAAAGGAGGAGTATATGATGAATAAAATTGAAAGACTTATAGATCAGTTAGAACTTCTGGAGTTTTTATTAGAAAATAGATTAAATGACGAACAGGACAAGTTTGAAGAGGATTTTAGTAAAAACTCGTTTCGACTTCTTGGAAAGCTCGAAAAAATCGAAAATAAATTATAAAGAATGTACGTTCGCTTAAAACTAGTAATATAGGTGAGAATTTGCTAAACTATAACTAGAATGCGAGGGATCACTTTGTCATTATTAAAGCTTAGTAACCAGTTGATGAAAGAATGCGACGATTGTATTTCGCGTTTTCACTTATATAGAGAACTAGATAAAGAACCAGATTTTTTTACAGATGTGAAGCCACATGCATATAAAATAGATGAGATATGTTTTGAATGGGAACAACTGGTTCGGAAATGGATACAAGTAAAACGTCCAAAATATGTCCACCCGAGCCAAATTGACTCATTACTTGACTCCATGAAACAGTTTATCGTCCAATCTTACTACAAGGGCACAAGCAAAAAGAGGTTTCTTTCAGCTGTCCATTCATCCAAATATACGCTAGAAACAATTGCCCAAGCTATTAAGGAGGTAGGGGATGAGCATGCTTGAAAAAAAGAGTATCCAACAATTATTAGATGAGTGGAAAGTGGATGGAAATCGCTTTCCACAAATTGAACATATTCATACAACAGAAGAAAAAGAAGCGATTTTTGCCCCTTTTCCAGAGACTATGCATCCGTCTATTCAAAAGGCGTTAAAAAGTCGTGGTGTAAATCAGTTATATATACATCAGCGACTCGCTTTCGATGCTGCTTCAACTGGTAAGTCTTATACTACTATCACTCCAACAGCCTCTGGTAAGTCACTTTGTTATCATCTCCCAGTATTACAATCGATTATGGAAGATCCAACTTCACGGGCAATATATTTATTTCCAACTAAGGCATTAGCACAAGATCAGAAAAGTGATCTAAATAATTTGATTGAAGCAACTGGGGAAGAAATACTTAGTTATACATATGACGGAGATACAGCTCCAGGTATAAGACAAAAAATTAGAAAATCAGGTCATATTGTATTAACAAATCCCGATATGCTACATTCGGGAATTTTACCGCATCATACAAAATGGGTAACGCTATTTGAAAATTTAAAGTATATTGTAATAGATGAAATTCATACATATAAGGGAGTATTTGGAAGTCATGTTGCGCATGTTATTAGACGTCTGAAAAGAATATGTGCATATTATGGTAGCTATCCACAGTTTATCTGTACTTCTGCGACGATAAAAAATCCAAAAGAATTAGCAGATAATTTAACAAATACAACTCATGAATTGATCAATCAGAACGGTGCGCCAGCAGGAAGAAAGCACTTTGTATTTTACAATCCCCCAATAGTTCATCCTGTATTTAATGTACGAAGAAGTGCTGTTTTAGAAGTGAGAGATTTAGCGGGGGAATTATACGTAAATGGTATTCAAACTATTGTTTTTGCGAAGAGTCGGGTTCGAGTAGAAATGCTTGTGACGTATTTACAGTCTTTAGTAAGTAAAAAGATTAATGATCAAACTATACGAGGATACCGCGGTGGTTATTTACCTTCAGAAAGAAGGACGATTGAAAAGGGTTTACGAGAAGGGGTAATTAGAACAGTTGTAAGTACAAATGCGCTAGAGTTAGGTGTAGACATTGGTCAGCTACAGGCATGTATTATGACGGGTTATCCTGGGAACATCGCAAGTGCATGGCAACAGGCTGGTCGAGCAGGCAGAAGACAGGATGAAGCACTTATTATTTATGTGGCTGGGTCGACTGCTCTTGACCAATATGTGGTTAAACATCCTGAATATTTTCTTGGACAGTCTCCTGAGGAAGTTAGGATTCATCCAGATAATATGATTATTTTAATGGACCATTTGAAATGTGCTTCATTTGAACTGCCTTTTTCACCTGTAGATTCGTATGCGGAATTTTCTATACAGGAATTACTCGCATTTTTAGAAAGCGAAGGGGTCCTTTTAAAAACGTCTGAAAAATGGCATTGGATGTCTGATAGTTTTCCTGCAAGCAATATAAGTCTACGTTCTGCTTCTCAAGAGAACGTCATTATTATTGATCAGTCAATTCCAACTAAAACGAGGGTTATTGGTGAAATGGATCAATATAGTGCGATGACCTTACTTCATGAAGAAGCTATTTACTTGCATCAAGGTACTCAATTTCAAGTAGAAATTTTAGATTGGGAAGAAAAGAAAGCATTTGTAAGAGAGGTCGATGTCGATTACTTTACAGATGCCAATATTGCGATAGAGCTAAAAGTGCTTAGTGAAGACAAAATAAAAGAAGCGGAAATTGGTATGCTCAGGTTCGGTGACATCATTGTTTTAGCACAACCAACTATATTTAAAAAAATTAAATTCGATACGCATGATAACATCGGTTCCGGTCAAATCCATTTACCTCCATTAGAATTACACACCTCTTCTACATGGTTTAGTTTTGATAAGCCTGAAGACTGGAAAGACACATTACTGTCAGATGCAATGACTGGAGTTTCGTATGCATTACATGCGTTTATCCCTCTATTTATTCATTGTGACGCAAAGGATATTCATGTTGTACCACAGGTAAAATCTATTCACGAAGAAAAACCTACTTTTTATATGTATGATAGTTATCCGGGTGGTATTGGTTTGTCCGAAAGAATGTACGACCTTTGGAATGAGTTGATACCAAAAGTAACGGAGCAGGTAGAGAATTGTTCTTGTATTAATGGATGTCCGGCATGTATCGGTGCTCAGGACGCTGAACTAAATTTAAAAAAAGAAGTTATTAAGTTGCTTCATTTATTACAGGTGGGCCGTCATGTCGTATGAAAAAAAACTAATGGAAATGAAAGGTTTAATAAAAAAGAAACCCGTAGAACAAATAGAAAAAAAGGAAGTGTCGGATATGGCGCTTCCCTTTTATGTTGAACAATGGCAAAATGCGGGTCTGAAGTTTATAAAGGATGAAAATGGGTTTTACTTTGTAAAGGAAACTTTTTATCATTCGGAGCATATACATGGAAATATTGGGCTTAATAAGCTACAACAGGCAATAAAATTTATGCAAGAAGTATATCCTACTCACCCTTTAACAATTGAAAAAGAAAGTCCTTTTAGTTTTTATGATACCGAAACTACTGGGTTAAAAGGCGCTGGAGTGCTAATTTTCTTAAACGGAATTTTGAAAGTAGTAGACAATGGGTTTCTGCTGACACAATATGTACTGGCAGATCCAGGGCAAGAGGTAAGCTTTTTAAAAGCGACTGGTTTTTGGAAAAACGAACAAACTATGATTACTTATAACGGAAAGAGTTTTGACCTACCTCAATTAGTTACAAGATGGACGATGAATAGAAATAATCTGCCGCGGCTAATGCAACATCACCAAATTGACTTAATGCATTCCTCTAAAAGAATTTGGAAGGGAGAGTTAGATCGTTTTAAGTTAAAACAAATTGAGGAAATGAAGCTTGGTTTTAGAAGAGAAAATGATGTTCCTGGTCATCTTGCACCAATAATATATTTTGATGCAGTGAAAAGTGGGAATCCTATCAATTTGATGAAAGTGTTAAAACATAATGAATGGGATATTCTATCGCTAGTTACTTTGTATATTCTCTCAGTGGAGTTACTTCAAGAGAAGGAAGTAGTTGAAACAGCAACAACCTATACGAATATAGGAAAATGGTTTCGTGATTTAAAAACGATGGATAGAAGTTTGGATTGGTTTACTTTTGTAGTAAATAATTTTTCAGACGAAGAGTCAAGTATTGCTTATTATTTTGTTGGACTCCATCTAAAAAGAGTTGGTTTATACGAGGATAGTCATTTAGCTTTCACCCATGCTTTAAAAGAGATTTCTGGGAAATATCGCATTGAGGTATTTATCGAGTTGGCCAAGCTATTCGAACATCAACTTAAAAATTTCCCAAAAGCTCTAGAAATGACGCAGCAATGTATAGATTATGAAGCAAAACTGAATACAGACATGCATTCACGCTTGAAAAAAGAACTTATTAAAAGGGAAACAAGAATAATCCGGAAATTAAATATTTCCCGGGAAAGCGCAGAACACAACAAAAAGCGCATATAATTGGCTGAAAAAACTCCATTATTCGACAATGATATGCTATAATACGAGTAGCTAATTGTAGATGGAAGGAAGATACCATATGGAATTTAAACTAAAGGCTTCTGATATATTAGAAAAAGAATTTAAAACGGGCTTAAGAGGTTATAACCAAGAAGAAGTTGATGTTTTTTTAGACGATATCATTCAAGATTACGAGGCTTTTGAAAAAAGACTAGCTCAACTTCAATTAGAAAACAAAAAATTGACAGAGCAACTAGAAGAATTACCAAAGAGAACACAGGCTGCTGCACCTCCACAAACCGGAGCAACTAATTTTGATATTTTAAAGCGTCTTTCACATCTTGAAAAACATGTCTTCGGCAGTAAACTGTACGAATAATTACTTAAGTTCTTTCAATTGAATGGAAAACGCCTACTGAGAGAACATAAAGCCTCTTTCATAAACCACAATTTTTTTGTGTTATTTAACATGTAAGTTGGTGTAAAACCAGGATACACTTTTTTCTAGCATCTGAACAAAGTGAAGCAATACAACAAAGCGAATTTAATGTAATCTTGTATTGAAACTAACAAGTATTTCGTATATAATAGTTATACCACTTATATATTCGGGCAATCGCTGCAATGCTTGACATTGTAGAGGAAAGTCCATGCTCACACAATTCTGAGATGAATGTAGTGTTCGTGCTTAGTGAAAAAATAAACTAAGGCAGCTATTTATAGCTGACGGCGGGATGAAGGCCTAAGTCTTAGGATATGGCTGACAATCTCTGAAAGTGCCACAGTGACGGAGCTGTATAGGAAACTATACAGGTGGAACGAGGTAAACCCCACGAGTGAGAAACCCAAATTATGGTAGGGGCATTTTCTTGAAGGAATTGAACGGATAGAAGAACAGATTTAATCTGTAGATAGATGATTGCCATCCACAAACGTACGAGGTAATGCACCGTTTGAGTACCGTGGAAACAAAACATGGCTTATTGAGTGTATGAGTGGCTATATTTAATAACTAAGAAGCTCTCCATTTTCGGAGAGCTTTTCTATTATATATATGATTTAAAGAAATTTCGTAACAAGGGAGGTACTGGATTGTGGAAAAACAACAACCACCCGAACGATTACAGACATATTCAAACAAATTAGTTGAACAAATTTTTCATTCTACTGTAGAAGGTATTATGATAACAAATGAAAAAATGCAGATTTTACTGGTCAATAATGCCTTTGAAACGCTTACTGGATATAAGTCATACGAAGTACTCGGGGAATTTCCAAGTATTTTACAATCAGGTAAACAAGATTCTAACTTTTATACGGTAATGTGGTCAGAAATTCATTCAAAAGGTTATTGGAAAGGGGAAATCTGGAATAGACGTAAAAATGGTGAAATATTTCCAGAAATCCTTGAGATACATAGTGTATATGATGATACAGGTAAACTAACAAATTATTATGGGATTTTTTCTGATATCTCTCAAGCAAAAGAAACGGAAAAAGAACTAGAGGAACTAACGCAAACTGATCTTTTAACAAATATTTCAAATCGAAACGCGTTCAATGAATTATTATTTGATAAAGTAAATAATTCGAATGATAGCCATTCTATTTTATTTATTAACTTAGATCGTTTTAAGCAGATAAACGACACCTTGGGTAATGAAATTGGTGACCATATTTTAATAGAGGTTGCAGACCGGATTAACTCAATTGTAGGTCCATCCGATATTTTTGCGCGATATGGTGCAGATGAATTTCTATACTCCAGATCGAATATAGAAAATCAAAAAGAAGCTGTACATCTTGCTAAGGAAATAACTAAGCTTTTCAATAAACCATTCTATGTGGGTGAAACTGAAGTTTATGTTACTGCAAGTATAGGAATCAGTATTTTTCCACAGGATGGTAAACAAATAGAGAAATTAATATATAAAGCTGACAAGGCAATGTATTTTGCCAAACAAAATGGGAGAAATCAATATGCTTTTTATTTTGATGACTTGAAAAAAGATTCCAAAAGATTGATTGTCCTAGAAGCAGAGCTTAGAAAAGCTATACAAAATAAAGATTTTTATATCCATTATCAACCCAAAATAGGGTTAGCGACACAGGAGATTATTGGAGTAGAAGCTCTAGTTAGATGGAACAATGAAAAATTAGGGCTTGTTTCACCGGTTGAATTTATACCTCTTGCTGAGGACACTGGTCTTATTATCCCTTTAAGCGAGGTTATTTTAGAAATAGTTTGTATGGATATACTGGAGTCAAGATCACAAGGGAATATTAGTGTATTACCGGTATCCGTTAATATTGCTTCTCTTCATTTTCAACAGGATGACTTCATCGAGCGCATAAATTCGATCATAATGAAGTATAATTGTAGTCCGCAGCTTCTAGAGTTAGAGTTAACGGAACGCACAGTTATGAAGGATTCAGAAGATATTGTAGTTAAACTAATAAAACTAAAAGCTATGGGGTTCAAAATATCAATAGATGATTTTGGAACAGGATACTCATCCCTTAGTTATTTAAATAGATTTCCCCTTAATTATTTGAAAATAGATAGAAGCTTTATCCAGCAAATTACTAGCTTAAAAGACAAACAAGCTATAGTGGAAGCTATCATTCTTATGGCTCATCGCCTACGTATTAAAGTTATTGCAGAGGGTGTAGAAACGAAAGATCAGGCTAAGCTTTTAAAAGAAATGGGATGCGATATCATTCAAGGTTATTATTATAGTAAACCACTAGCACCCAATGATCTTTTGGATTTTATCGAGATATGGGAAATTTATAGACAGGAAAGGAATATATAATGACAACATTTAAATTAGTAGCTACATCGGCTATGGGATTAGAATCCATCGTTGCGGATGAAGTAAAAGCACTAGGATATGAAACAACAACAGAAAACGGTAAAATTTATTTTGAAGGGGACGAGCGTGCAATAGCACGAGCAAATATATGGTTACGTGTTGCAGACCGAGTTAAAATTGTAGCTGCTCAGTTCCCTGTAAAAACATTTGATGAGCTTTTTGAGCGTACGAAAGCAGTGCAATGGGAGAAATTCTTACCCGTGGATGCAGCTTTTCCTGTTCAAGGAAAGTCGGTTAAATCAACATTATTCAGCGTTCCAGATTGTCAAGCGATTGTAAAAAAAGCAGTAGTTGAACGATTAAAATTAGCCCATAAAAGAATTGGCTTTCTTGATGAATCTGGAGCAACATTTAAACTGGAAATAAGTATATTAAAAGACATTGCTACTATTACGATAGATACAAGTGGGGCAGGTCTCCACAAGCGTGGCTATCGTCACGGTCAAGGGGAAGCTCCTTTGAAGGAAACACTAGCTGCAGCTTTAGTAAAAATTTCTAAATGGAGTCCCAACCGACCATTTGTTGACCCGTTTTGCGGATCAGGCACTATTCCGATAGAAGCAGCAATGATTGGTCAAAATATCGCTCCTGGCTTTAATCGAGATTTTCATAGTGAAGCTTGGCCATGGATGCCAAAAACAATTTGGGAAGAAGTGCGTAATGAAGCAGAATCTTTAGCAAACTATGATCAAGAACTTCAAATTATCGGATCAGATATTGATCATAAAATGGTCCAAATTGCAGAGCAAAATGCATTTGAATCTGGATTCGCTGATATAATCACATTTAAGCAAATGCATGCGAAGGACTTTACTACTAATTTTACAGACGGTGTAATGGTTAGTAATCCACCATATGGAGAACGTATTGGAGAAGTGGAAGTAATTGAACAAGTAATAAGTGAATTAGGCCATTTAATGGATAAATATCCTTCATGGTCCGTATATATGTTATCGTCTATGGAGAACTTTGAGAACGTATACGGTAGAAGAGCAACAAAAAAGCGTAAATTATTTAATGGATTTATTCGAACGGATTACTATCAGTTCTGGGGTAAACGTTCATAACAGTAAGGGAGACTAGGTTCTCCCTTACTGTTATATTATTATTTAAGGGAGTTTTTAGATGAAACAAGCTTTACCATTCCAACTTTCAAAAGACCGTTCTTTCTTCGAATCATTAGGGGATTGGATGGGTGATGTGTTATATGATGAATTACCCGAAAAAGGGTTTGAATGTCGTGATGAACAAATTTTCATGGCCTATCAGATTGAAAAAACGTTAAAAGAAAAAAATGTACTATTTGCAGAAGCTGGAGTAGGTACTGGTAAAACTATAGCATATTTACTTCCTGCTATTTCATATGCTCGTTATACCGGAAAACCGGCATTGATAGCATGTGCAGATGAAACATTAATTGAACAGCTAGTAAAAGAAGCTGGGGATATTTTTAAGCTTCAGAACTATTTGGATATTAAAATTGATGTACGATTAGCAAAATCACGTGATCAATATTTATGTTTAAAGCGACTAGAAGAAGCACAAAAAGATGATGATAACGAATATTTCTTAGAAGAAATTGAAGATAATGTTCCAGATTTTGTCTATGCTCATTCATCTATGCAAAAGATTTTTCCATATGGCGAACGCAGCCAATTTGCTGGAGTAAGTGATGAAGATTGGCAGAAAGTAAACTATCATCCAACTCAACAATGTATGGTATGCGATTTACGAAATCGTTGTGGTCAAACAATACATCGACAGCATTATCGTGAGTCTACAGATTTAATCATATGCTCACATGAATTTTTAATGGAGCATATTTGGACGAAGGAATCTCGTGTCCGTGAAGGTCAAATGCCTTTATTGCCAGAGGTTTCGATGGCTGTTCTAGATGAGGGCCATTTACTTGAATTTGCTGCTCAAAAAGCTTTGACTTATGAGATCCAAAGTGAAACGCTAATTCGATTATTGGAAAAAGTTATGGTCGATGGTGTTAGAGAAAAGACTTTAAATTTAATGGAAGTATTACAAGAATTACATGATAAAATATTTGGGTTATTACGCATTGGAAGTAATATGGAAGAAACCGATCGGATGAAGGTTGATAAATCTCCTGAGTTAATGAAACTATGTAAACAAGCTATAGGAGTAGCGGATAGCTTACTAGAAGAATTTGTATTCGAATCTGAGTTATATACAATCCCGGAATATGAGCTCCGTATGGTAGAAGAGTTTTTAGAGCAATATACATTCTCACTTCGTTTATTTACCGAAAAAGGGGATGGGATTGAATGGTTAGAAATCATTGATGGTTTTGAAACATTAATCATTATGCCGAGATTAGTTACAGATATTTTACATGAGAAATTATTTACCTCTAAAATACCAATCGTTTTTTCTTCCGCTACATTATCCATAGAAAAGGACTTTACGTATATAGCAGATTCTTTAGGAATTGAAAAATTCCAATCATTCTCCGTCGCATCACCATTTGATTATGATGAAGTAATGAAGATATATACCAAGGAAATGGAACAACAGGATAAACCCGGTTATGTAGAAAGCTTGTTAAATAATTCGATGCAAACACTTATTTTGTTCAAATCCAAAGCAGCAATGGCTTCCTTTAGAGCAACTATAGGAGATAGAAAAGATATCGTCTTTGAAGGAGATCGAGAGCTTTCAACAATTGTTAAAGAGTTCCAAAATGGTGAGTATTCTACTTTATGTTCGTATCATCTTTGGGAAGGTTTAGATTTACCACTAGAAGCACTAACTAGAGTAGTTATTTATGATCTACCTTTTCCACCAGTAGATCCTCTATTTGATGCAAAACGATCTTTCTCTAATAATCCATTTGAGGAAGTAGAATTGCCATTTATGCTTTTAAGATTACAACAGGGTATTGGTCGCTTAATCCGTACATCTAGTGATTATGGGGAGATTCATTTATTGTTAAATGAAACAGAAGTAAAGCTAGAAAATAGGTTTACAGGAATTTTACCTACAACTATTTCGTAATGATACAAGGGGGAAAAGAAATGTCAGTAGAACAAAGCTTTTTAGATTATGTGAAAAAAATTGGTGCCTACCAAGAAGCGTTGGGGGTGCTTTATTGGGACATGCGAACTGGTGCACCAAAAAAGGGTATCGATCAACGATCAGAGGTTGTTGGGGTACTTGCAACGGATGTATTTAACTTATCGACTTCAGACGAACTAAAAGGGTTACTTGACCAGATGGAATTGGAGCTGGGTTCTGTAGATGAAGTGACTAAACGTGTTTTTGAAGAAGTAAAAAAGGAATACAATCTCAGTAAAAAAATTCCTGCTGATGAATATAAAAAATTTGTTGTACTTCAATCTAAATCGGAATCTGTTTGGGAAGAAGCGAAGCACAAAAACGACTGGGGTATGTTCCAACCATATTTAACAGAAATGGTTGAAACTTTAAAGAAATTTGTGGAGTATTGGGGAGTTACGGATAACAATCCGTATAATGTATTGTTGGACCAATACGAGCCTGGTATGACTACTGAAATTTTAGATCAAGTTTTTAGTGAGTTAAGGGACAAAATTGTTTCTTTATTAAAACGGATTTCGGAATCACCCAATCAGCCAACTACAGATTTCTTATTTAACTCTTTTGATAAACAAAAACAAGAGGCATTTAGTTTAGATATACTCAAACAACTAGGTTATGATTTTGATGCTGGAAGATTGGATGAAACAGTACATCCATTTGCTACTGGCTTAAATAGAGGCGATGTTCGAATAACGACTAAATATGATGAATTTGATTTCCGTTCTGCTATATTCGGTACAATTCATGAATGTGGCCATGCTATATACGAACAAAACGTTGCAGAAGAACTAACCGGAACACCTTTAGCTGGTGGCGCTTCCATGGGTATTCATGAATCACAATCATTATTTTATGAGAATTTTGTAGGACGTAATCCAAAGTTTTGGGAGCAAAACTATAAAAAGCTACAAAGCTATTCTCCAGAACAATTTGGAAACGTTTCAGTGGAGGATTTTCTTCGGGCAATCAATGAAGTAAAACCTTCCTTAATCCGTATTGAGGCTGATGAGTTGACGTATGCTCTACATATCATGATTCGATATGAAATTGAAAAAGGGCTGTTCAATGGAGATTTAAAAGTAGAGGACCTACCAGAGATTTGGAATTCTAAGTATGAAGAATATTTAGGTGTTAGACCATCTACTAATGCAGAAGGTATTTTACAGGATGTCCACTGGGCTGGTGCTAGTTTCGGTTACTTCCCTTCGTATGCACTTGGCTATATATATGCATCACAGTTTAAAGCAGCAATGCTAAAAGATATTCCACAGTTTGATAGTTTGTTGGAACAAGGAGACTTGGTGCCGATCAAGGAATGGCTTACAAAACATGTACATCAGTATGGGGCTCTTAAAAAACCATTGGATATTCTAAAAGCAGCAACAGGAGAAGGTCTAAATGGAAACTATCTGGCAGATTATTTAGAAGAGAAGTATACAAAAATTTATAAGCTTTAAATGATTAGTGATCCAAGCGACGAATGTTGCTTGGGTCTTTTTTTAGAGATCTAGATAGGACGATATGTAAAAATGTCCCGTGAACACTGGATTCATGGTACTAGAGTTAATAAATAATACTAGTGATTTCCGTTTCAGGTGGACGCGTTCCGCAGGGTGAGCGATGAGCCATCACCGTCGCATGCGCGTCGTTTGTGATGTCTCATCTGTCTCACTCATCCTGCCGGAGTCGCCACCTTTCACTACAATCAATAAGTGTAGTCCTATACTGTAAGATTTAGCATAGCAAATCGCTTAGATGTTGGGAATAGTCAAATTTTGAAAAGTGATCAAATTATTTGTAATCGCTTTTACATTAGAAATGCGATTATGTAGTGATAGAGGAAGAAAGCAGATTTTCTTTTATACTAGTGGAAGTTTAGAGAAATAGTAAGTGTTTACCGAATAAAGAAGTGAAATAGCGAACGAAATTGCATCTTCGAGAGCTTCCTTTCTCAATAGAAAAGTAGCTTTTCTCTAGTTATCCAAAAACGTACTAACCTGTTTTTATAAGTTGTAGGAGGGCGACGGACAGACAAACGCCATAAAATTACTGAAAAAAAGGATGCTGGTAATCATAAAACAAAACGTCTGTCCAAAGCCCTTCGAAAACGATAGAAACAGGTTTTGATCTTAAAGGACCGGGCATGTCTTTTGCCCAGTTTTTCTTAATAAAGTATCCATCGAAGACTACATATTTAGCAGAAAACAACTATTCGTAATTCAAATCTAGACATTCTATTATGAATGAATAAAGTATTTTGGGAAAATTATCCGTTTCGCGAGTAAATGGTAATAGAGAGCAAGTAAATTTAGATTTGAAGCAAGTAAATTCTATAGACCCGCAAGTGAGTCACAGGTGGAAGCGAGTAAACAAAGGGTGTGAGCAAGTAAAGATAAAATAGGATCAAATCTATCGTAAAAGATAAGGTAAGTCAGCCTATGATTCTTAAGTGAACATGGTATTTTGAATAAGAGGGAGTAATCTTCTATTTCTAGTCAAGTAAATAAAAATGGTTAGTCTTGACATATGTCTCGACTAACCATTCTATTATTATCTAATTACCAGAATTTATATCCTTTTGAGCCTGGCGGAGCATTTTGTATCATATCTATAACTGGAACGGTATAAGCAAACAAGATTAAAGCGATACATATTGTTAGCCAAATCTTCCAATTTTCCAACCACATAGGAGTTTTTTCTGCATTCTCCGAAACCTCTCCAACAGGAAACTCTGTTTCACCTTTAGGAGCAAAGAACAACAGATTTACCACAATATAAAGTATTAAAATGATACCAACAAATAGAATTGTACCACCAACTGCTTGTGCTATTTGGTAAGGTATCCAGTCAGTTGCTTGTTCTGCCCCACCGTAGGTAGAAAAATCCGAACGACGAGGAGCTCCCATTAATCCAACTATATGCATAGCACCTGACATGATTGACATACCAACAGTCCAAACGATTGCTTGAATAATAGCAAGCTTATTCATTTGTTTTGTCAACACTCTACCAGTTAGATGAGGTAATAACCAGTAGGAAGCACCAAAGAATGTTAGAACTACAGTTGTTGCTACCGTTAGATGGAAATGACCTGTTACCCAAATAGTGTTATGAATTAACTGATTCATCTGGTGGGATGCGTTAATAATACCCCCAGCGCCGGCAGGTATAAATGCGGCCATACCGATAAATGGTACAGCAAATCTAGCATCTTTCCAAGGCAGTTTTTTAACCCATCCAAATAACCCTTTTCCACCAAGTTGTCTACCACGTAATTCAAATGTAGCAAACATGGAGAAAGCTGTTAACAAAGAAGGAATTACTACCATCATTGTTAGAACTACTTGTAAAAACTTCCAAAATGATTCAATCCCTGGTTCTGTTAACTGATGATGGAATCCGACAGGTATAGAGAACAATAGAAATAACATAAATGAAAGTCTTGCTAAGGCATCAGAGAAAATTTTTCCTCCAATAATTTTTGGAATCACGACATACCATACCATATATGCAGGTAACAACCAGAAATAAACTAATGGATGACCGAAATACCAGAATAATGTACGAGAAAGAAGAACATCCACTTTATCAACCCAGCCCAATGACCAAGGAATTAATTGGAATACAACTTCCACAGCTACACCTAGAGAACAAATAATCCACATTGCCATATTGACAATTACCATAAAGGATAGGAGGGGACTAGATTCACCTGGATGCACTTTACGCCATTCTCTATACTTCATAATTTTTGCTAGTCCAACAATCCATGATCCTACTACTACTAATGCCATTCCCACATAAAAAATCCAGTGTGCTTGAAGAGGGGCATAGAATGTATATAATACAGAAGCTTCATTAAGTAATACCATTGTTGCAGCTGCAATCGTACCAGTAGTCATTATCCAGAAACCAATCCAACCTAGTGAACGTTGTTTGTTTGTAAAAGTTCCAGAAGTTCTACTCATAGCAGCAATTTGGAATCCTAGTATAAAATATGTTGTTAAAATAAGGCCGAGTAACACACCATGAACAGTTAAAACTTGATAATAACCGATTCCCCAAGGGAGTGTAAACTTACCAGAGCGAACTAAAACCTGTAATAATCCACAAAGACCTCCGATGAATAAAGCGATAAATGCTACATATATATGAGCAAGGGCTAACTTACCATCACGACGATCCACCTTTGTAAATTCTTTTGCTTTTTCTTTAATCGTTGTCATTTACTCCACCACCTTTAACATGGACGTCATAGTAGAATGTCCTATGCCACAATATTCATTACATAAGATTAAAAACTCGCCAGATTTGTCCACAGTTGTTACATATTCTGAAACATAACCTGGTTCTAATATCATGTTAATATTTGTTCCTACAATTTGAAATCCATGGACAACATCTTTAGTAGTTGCTATGAACTTTACGGTGGAACCTAATGGAACTTCAATCTCAGGCGGATTATAGTAGAATGCAGATGCAACTAGCACTACCTCATAATCCCATTCTTTACCTTCTACTTTATGAACCCCTGGATTATTAAAAGGTACAATCTCATCAACTCGCTCAGGATCGATGTAAACTTTTCCAGTTGGGGGATGTGAGCCATAATGAAATGCACTAAAACCTACTATAAATAAAAATAATACCAATGAGCTAATCCCAAAAGTTAGCCACCATTTTTCATACTTATGAATATGCATAAGTCTTTAACCTCCATTAAATTAAAATCTATCAATGAATAAGTAAAATGCCATGAACCAAGAAACTAATATAAATAAACCGACAAAACCAACAGAATAAAGAGTTCCTTTTAAATCAGGATTTTTTTCTTTCTTTTTCGACATTTACTTACACCTCCTCCTATTCAACTTGTATAATTCCATAATAAATTGATTGGTTAATAGATGATGTGATAAAAATCACACGAACGGATGCAAACTGTGAACTATATGTGAAATGTGAAAGTATAGATGAGTAATTACTTAATTAGATTGATTTTTTACATAAAAAAAGAACCATCCTTAAAAAGGAGGCTCTGCTTTTTATTCATCTATTGTTAAGATAATTGTCATCTCACCAACATTCTCAATCTCTACTGGAAGTTTGAAAGCATGTTGAAATCCAAATAACCGAGTAGTGCCGACTATAACAGTAGGTGGTGTAATATCGATTTCAACGCCATTTCCTGCAACGGAGGTACATATATTTCCTGCGACCATATTTCCAAGTTCGCCTGTAAATGATTCGAGCATTTCACCTTCTAATGGCATGCCGAACATGGTTGCTCCAATTGCAGAAAAGGATTCAGCGGAGGAGTCAATAATTATACGTCCTTTAATATCACCGATAATTCCTATTAGTACACCCATTTCTTTTTGCTCGAATGGTTGAACCATTAAGGAAGGGGATTTAATATCCATTGCAATTGGTATGACTGATTTTAATGATTGGATGGTTCCATTTAAAATTGTTTGTATATGTTTTGAAGCGCTCATTTCTTCCCTCCATCTAGTATAGATGTATCAATTTTATCATGTAATATAGGAAAAAAGAATAGGAATTGTAGAATTTTAAAATATACTATGGTATTATGTCGATGAGAATGAATATCAAATTCAGTTGAGAGGGCGATTTATATGTTAGCAATTATAATTGGAGCATCTCTTATAGTGTACAGTGTGTTAACTGTATATATTTTAAAGTCTACTGCGCCAAAGACCAAAATAATATGAATAACCCAGATGACTTTATTTGTGCATACAAATAGAGTCATTTTTTTCTTTTTATCGTTTTGGTAGGGAAGCTTATATATGCTTTTTACACAGATGTGTGCTTGACGCTCGCTACATGAGCCTTCTAGGATGGTCGCAATAGTAAAGCACCATCTGAAACGTAAATCACAGTAGTACTTATCCTAAGTTTTAGAAAGAGCAAATCTATACTGAGTATCCTTCTAACATTAAGGGTGGTAACTATAGATGAAAGGTATTGCACAAAATAAAATGAGAGCGTTTGCATCTCAAACTGCGATTAATTAATGGTTTTCATTTATATAAAAGAGTCAAAGAATATTGTTACAGGCTTTAAATTTTTGCTATGATAGATGTACATTGTCGAATTATGAAGGAGATATACTTTTAATATGCAGAACTCAAATGAATTACAAATGATAAAAGAACAAAATGCATTACTTGCAACTGTTTTCCAACAAAATAATGATGACGAACGCTATCGTAAATCTAAACTGTTTGCTGGCAAATTGGAAAAAGGAACATTTACAATTGCGTTTGCAGGTCACTTTTCTGCCGGGAAATCTAGTATGATTAATGCTTTGGTTAATGAACAATTACTTCCAACTAGCCCGATTCCAACTTCTGCAAATATCGTTACTGTCCAAAATACAGGTGAAAACTATGCTTTAGTCCACTTTGTGGAGCAGCCACCAGTTAGGTTTTCTGGGGAGTATGATATTCAATTAGTTAAAAAATACTCAAAAGATGGAAGTAAAGTTTCCCAAATTGAAATAGGTCATGCTGGTTCTAGTCTCCCTGAAGGAATTACCATAATGGATACCCCTGGGGTTGACTCGACTGATGATGCACATCGTATTTCCACTGAGTCTGCATTGCATTTGGCTGATATAGTTTTTTACGTTATGGATTATAATCATGTACAGTCAGAGCTAAACTTTCAATTTACGAAACAATTGCTTCATTATAATGAAAATGTATATCTAATCGTAAACCAAGTGGATAAACATAGAGAGGAAGAATTACCTTTTACAGCCTATAAGCAATCAGTTGCAGATGCATTCAAATCTTGGTCTGTCGATCCAAAAGGAATTTTTTATACAAGCTTAAAAAATAATGATTTTATACATAATGATTTTCCACAGGTTCAGCAAATAGTTACTAGTTCTATTGAAAACAAAGAGGAGTATTATCTTACACTGGCTAACGCGACGTTAGAAAAGTTAAAAGATGAGCATTTACATTTTTTAGAGGATGAAAAAGCGGCATGTTTTGAAACCTTTGAGAGTCAGCTAAGTGAAGAAGAGTGGAATAACAAAGAAGATATTTTAGAACAATTGGAACTGGCTCAAACACAAGTAAAGCTTCAAGATGTAACTCTATGGAAAGAGACTTTTGAAGAACGACGGAAAAACATACTAGAAAATGCTTCCATTATGACGTTCGAAATGCGGGAGGCTTTAAAGTCTTATGCTGAAAGTAAGCAGTCAAACTTTAAAGTGGGATTTTTAGGTAGTAAAAAGAAGACAGAAGAAGAAAGACAAAGAAGACTTAATGACATTATCAGCATGCTAGAAAAAATTATTTCTACTAATATAACTACTCATATGAAATTATTGATGAAGCGTATGTTAAAAGACCTTTCGTTATTAACAGAAGAAAAAATTCAACAAATCGATGAAATGCAATTTAGTATTCCTTCTATCCTGATCGACAATTCAGTACATGAAGGAGCAAGTACAACTGGAAATGCAATTTTAAATTTTGCCAATCGAGTTACAGAAGCAGTGAATAGGTATTATATTACTCAAACGGATGTATGGAAAGAAGAGAATATACATTATATAGAAGAGAGTCCAATGGAAGATGAAGACCTAATTGAATCGAAAACAAAGGATCTTAACGAAAAAAAATTAGCTATACATGCTTTGGAAGAAATAGATACTCGAATACAAACATTTGAAAAAACAGTTGATACTCCTTCTTTATCGATTAGGAAGGATCGCGATGAATTATTAAAAAACTGGGAACATGAACGACTTCAATTTGAAAGTTCTATAACTGAGTATGTTGAGCAAGAGTATTCTTCTGAGGAACCGATTTTAAATATAGAAGAGGTAGTGGAAGTAAAGCGTGAAGAAGATTTTCTTTCGGCAGAGGCTGTAGTGAGTCGTGCCAAAAGAATAGGAGAAGTATTAGCAGAATTACCTGCTTTTGAAGAAGCAGCTGCATCGATTAAAAGAAAAGCACTAAGAGTGGAAAATCAGCAATTTACCATCGCATTGTTTGGTGCATTTAGTGCTGGCAAATCTAGCTTCTCAAATGCATTAATGGGAGCGAATGTACTACCAGTTTCACCGAATCCTACAACAGCCGCTATTAATAAGATTCATCCTGTGACAGAACACCATCTGCATAATACTGCTGACGTTGTTTTAAAATCGAAGGAACAGATTTTAGAAGATGTGGCTTATGCGTATGAACAGCTTGGAATATCTATTCAAACATTAGAGGAAGCTTTTGAAAAAGCTAGTTCTGTAATGAAGGAGAAGGTAGTAGAGGAAGTACACAAATCGTTTGTTACAGCCTTTTATAAAGGATACCCAACATTTAAGGAGCAATTAGGGAATGTTTTACACGTTTCTGGGGATGAATTTGGACAATTTGTCGCTGATGAATCCAAAAGTTGTTTTGTAGACTTCATTGATTTTTATTATGATTGTGAATTAACGAGACTAGGAGTAACACTTGTAGATACTCCTGGAGCAGATTCGATTAATGCTAGACATACCGGTGTAGCTTTTGACTATATTCGGAATGCTGATGCTGTCTTGTTTGTAACGTACTTTAACCATGCATTTTCTAAAGCTGACCGTGAGTTCCTAATACAGCTAGGAAGAGTTAAGGATGCATTCGAGCTTGATAAAATGTTCTTCGTAGTAAATGCAATCGATTTAGCAGACTCTGAAGAGGAAGCCAATTTAGTAAAACAATATGTCCATGATGAACTTCAAAGATTTGGTATACGTTTCCCAAGAGTGTATGGAGTATCTAGCTTACAAGGATTAAAAGAGAAACTCGCTGGATTATCATTGCATGAAGGAATACAACAATTTGAAGAATCATTTCATCATTTTCTAGAAAAAGATTTAAAGCAAATTTCCATTTCAGCACTAGAAGAGGAAGCAACTCGCCAGCAATCAAAATTACTTGGTTTAATAAAACAGACGGAAACAAATCTTGCACGAAAAGAACAACGATTAATAGAGCTTCGAACTCAAGAACAAAATATTCGTAAGCGTTACGCAAATTCTAAATCTACACAAATTGCAAAAGAAGCAAAGCAGGAGCTAGATACGCTGTTGTATTACGTGTTGCAACGTGTATATTATCGTTTTAATGAGTTCTTCAAAGAAGCATATAATCCATCGTTGTTTGCTAATAACTCTGCTTCTGTTGCATTGGATCTTGCATTAAAAGATATTATTAAAATGATACGTTTCGATTTAGAACAAGAAATGCGTGTCTCAAATTTCCGTATACTACAATATATTCAGCAACAAATCCTTCAATTAGAAAAAGAAGAAATACGCGTACTCAAAGATTGGAATTTAAGTTTTACCTTTAGTCCTCATGAAGTTATGGAGAGAGAACTTCTGGATTTTGTAGGGCCTTTTGATAATATTGTTAAATATGAACACGTTAAATCCTACTATAAAAATCCTAAAAGCTTTTTTGAAAACAATGAAAAAGAAAAACTACGTGATGCGTTATCTGATGAATCTAAGGTGGAGGCAGATGAGTACTTAACGAAAGAAAAAGAGCGTTTAGGTAACTGGATTGAGCAATACTCTGATATTGAATCGGAGGCTTTACGTTTGAAGTTATTACAAGAGTCGATTACTCAAATCGATGCCGAACGAAAATTATTAGAGCAAGAAGAAACACTTCAAATGTGGAAAACAGTATACGCACAACTATAAAAGGAGTGGTTATATGGCTAAAGTATTTATAGAATTAGCAGAGATTTTAGAGAATAATCCCCGTTTTATCGATGCTCGCTTTGACATAAGTGATAAAAATGCAGGGCGTCTTATGTATAATCAGGAACATATAGATGGTGCAATATATTGGGATTTAGAGGGTGATTTATCTGATATGTTCAGCCAAAATGGTCGCCACCCGATGATTTCTAAAGAAAAAATGACAAGTCTTGTTCAACAAGCTGGTTTAAACCTGAATGATTTTATCGTAATTTATGACCAAGGAGCTGTTCCTTTTGCATTACGTGCATATTTTTTGTTGGAATGGGCAGGCTTTAAAAATATATATGTATCCCGTTCTGGATTTGAAGAATTGAAGACCAAACTTTTGGTATCTAAAATCGAGCCTGTCATAACACACTCAACTACGATACCCCAGTGGAACAACAGTAGATTACTTACAATAGATGAAGTAAGACAAGTTGTTGCAAACGAAAAAGATGGTCAATTAATAGATGCTAGATCCAATGTCCGCTATAGAGGTGAAAATGAGCCCATTGATCCGATTGCTGGTCATATTCCAACTGCGATAAACTTTGACTGGGAGCAACTCAAAAAAGATGGAAAATTTTTAGGGCAGAAAGAGTTACAAGAAAAATTGAGTAACTTGGCTCCAAATGACAAACCAGTTATAGCTTATTGTGGTAGTGGTGTTACAGCGGCGCCATTGTATGGATGTTTAAAAGAGGCTGGCTACGAAGATGTCCAGCTATATGTTGGTAGCTATAGTGATTGGATAAGAGAGAATGCAGTGGAAACTTAATAATCAAATATGCCTTGGCATATTTGCTCCTGCGTAAGCTCGTCGCAGAAAACAGTGCGCCAAGATTTTTTTCGAGCTCGTTCTAAAAATCCCTTTAAAAATCTATGGCATCCGCCGGAGACTTTAACTTTGTGGACTCCATCTGAACGTAAAAAACATGCTGAATAAAGTTAAACGAGCATAAATATTTCTTTTCAACCTTATTTCCAGTATAATAAGTTGTCTTGGGTAAATAACTATAGTATAATAGGCAAATTGTATACGCATGAAATGAGGGCTAATAATGAAAAAATCTATATATGGTCTTACTAGAGATCAATTAATTGAATGGCTAATGGAACATGGTCAAAAGAAATTCCGGGCTGAACAAGTTTGGGACTGGTTGTACATCAAACGCGTACAAAGCTTTGCGGAAATGACAAATGTAAATAAGGATTGTCTTCAAGTATTAGAAGAAAACTTTGTCATACAGACGCTAAAAGAAAGTGTAAAACAAGAATCAGCGGATGGAACGATTAAATTCCTTTTTGAAATGCAGGATGGAAATTTAATCGAAACAGTACTGATGCGCTTTAAGTATGGTCTTTCAGTATGTGTAACGACGCAAGTAGGTTGTAATATCGGATGTAGCTTCTGTGCAAGTGGATTGCTTAAAAAGAGCCGTGATCTTGATGCAGGAGAAATTGTGGAACAAATTATGAAGGTGCAATTCCATTTAGACAAAATTCAAAAAGAAGAACGTGTTAGCCATATCGTTGTAATGGGTATTGGGGAGCCGTTTGATAACTATAAAAACCTTATGAATTTCTTGCGAACAGTAAATGATCAAAAAGGACTTGCTATTGGTGCTCGTCATATTACTGTTTCGACAAGTGGTCTTGCGAAGAAAATCATGGATTTCGCAGAAGAGGATATCCAAGTAAATCTTGCCGTTTCATTGCATGCACCAAATGATGAACTTCGCTCGAAAATTATGGTCATCAACAAAGCGTTTCCAATTGAAAAAGTAATGGCTGCAGTGGACTATTATTTAGAGAAGAAAAATCGCCGTATAACATTTGAGTATATACTACTTAAAGATGTGAATGATCATGTAGAAGAAGCGCAACAACTTGCAAAACTTCTAGAAAACAAACGTCATCTTTCGTATGTAAACTTAATCCCGTACAATCCAGTAGATGAGCACGGTCAATATCAACGCAGTAGTGAAAAATCTATTAGTGCTTTCTTCCAAACATTGAAAAACAAAGGTATTAATTGTGGTGTTCGGATGGAACAGGGTACAGATATAGATGCTGCATGTGGACAATTGAGAAGTAAACAAATTAAAAAAGATAAAGTAAAAGTTTCCAATTAAGAATTTTATATGAACGAAAAAACGCATTAGCCATTGTGGCTATGCGTTTTTTTTTTAGACAAGAAAATTTGTAAAAATGTGCCGTGAACACTGGGTTCATGGGGTTTTATATTTCTGCGTGCACTGCTTTAATCCCTTCGTCACTGCATTCCTGTAGGTTTCTTTCATGAATAAGAAAGCGGCATTTCTCTAGTTATCCAAAAAATCTAGCGGTAATAATATAGCTACAAGTATGTCCAAGTCACTTCGAAAGTGTTGGATACAGTTTTTGAACTTAAAGAACCGGACCGCTTTTTCACCGGTTTTTCTTATCGTCTTTTACAGGTATTTCGTCAATTGTATGCTTAAATGCGTATCCTTTATTTATAGTGAAAATTGTGAGCCCTAAAACAATTAGGAATATAAATATACCAATGATTATTACGGTAATCATGCAAGATCCTCCTAATAATGAGTTGTTAGCTACATCATAGCATAAGAGTATATCAAATGTTGTTCAGATTCCACAATTTGCTTTTGTTAAACTTACTCATTTAAATCAATTTCATAAAGAATATTATATAGTTAAATCCGAACAACGCTGATTTCCGCTCTAGGTGGACGCTTTCCGCGGGCAAGGCTTCAATCTCCTCGTGATTACGAAAACATATGCTCCTGCGGTTAATGTCTTTCCTCTGGGGCTTTTAGCTCGAGCTGTTCCCGCTGAAGTCGCCGCCTGCCACTCCAATCAACTGAGTCGCTTTTAAAAAAGCGAATAATATATTGCGATATTAAGTAAACAATCGTATTTTTAAATGAAACAAGTAATTATGAAACTGACTCATTTAGTACTGAATTAAATAATTACTTCCTATCAACTGCTTGCATTGTTTTTTTAGTTTTGTTGCATTCTCTGAAAGTTCATAAATAGTATGACTCTCTCGATTTGTTAATCCTGCTATTGAAATACTTAAGAGAGGGAATTGTTCTTCTACTCCGTGCCTGTTTTTTGAGATAATATATTCTTTTATATAATCATACGCATAGTAATAATGCTCAATGGATTGATTGAATTGTTCAATTATCTCTTCACAAACATCTTTACATCTAGCTATATCTGTAATTAGAATGAAATCATCTCCACCAATATGACCGATGAATCCTTCAGAAGGACAAACTTTCTCTAATATTTTGGCAAGGTCTATAATTACCTTATCTCCTTTTTCAAATCCATATACATCATTGTACGGTTTGAAATTATCAATATCTAAATAGAGAACAATCAGATCGTTCGAAGATTCAATACATTTTTGTAGCTGTTGTTCAATTATAATATTCCCGGGTAATTCTGTAAGCGGGTTTAAATGCTTCGCATAATCAATTTCTAGTTGCATACTTTTCTCCAATAAATCCTTGACGGTGACAATACCGAAATAATTATCTTCTTTCGTAATAGTGATGAAATCATATAAATGTAAGGGGTCTCGTTTCATAGCAATTTTAGCAACAACGTCTATAGGTGTGCTAGCATCTACTTTCATAAATTGTCTACTCATAATTGCTGATACTGGTTTTTTATTATATAAACTGTATCCATAGGGACCACTGAATTTCAAATGTAGTTTGTTTCTTGTAATTACTCCAATTAACTTTTTGTTTTCTTTGATACAAAAACCAGGAAGCGAGTCATTTGATTCCATTAATTTACTAACTTTGGAGATAGGCATATCACTAGAAATCATATGTAAGGGAGTAGCGATATGTTCAATTGATGTGTCGGTTAGGCGATTAGAAATAATACAATCTTTTCGGTTATTTTCTTTTTTGATAATACTAATTAACTCGCTGCGAACTGGAAATAACTTCGAATTTGGTTTTTGAATATAGTATCCTTGTCCGAAATGCACTCCCATAGCAATCAGTGTATGTAATTCCTCCATTGTTTCAATGCCTTCTGCTATAATATGTATTTGTGAATAATTAGCAAATTCACATAAACTTCTAACGAGCAATTGTTTTGTTCTATCTTTGTTAATGTTACGAGTTAGTTTCATGTCTAACTTTATAAAATGCGGACGTACATCCGTAATAATATTTAGTCCAGAGTATCCGGATCCTACATCATCAATAGCGATTTGATAATATTGTCTTTTATAGTGATCAATCGTATTTATAAAATCCTTTAAGTTATTGATAGCCTCCCGTTCAGTTATTTCAAATACTATTGAATCAGGATCCATCTGAAAAAGTGACAAAAATTCTTTCGTAAACCCTTGTTTAAACTTAGGGTCATTCATAACGTTGGGATTTACGTTTAAAAAAAGTTTCCCTTCAGCTTGTAATTCATGTGCACATTTCAATGCATTTGCTCTGCAAACATTTTCAAGCTCCCATAACTTTCCGGTCTTCAATGCATAATCAAATAAATTCTCGGGATTATATAATACGGTATTAATCGGTCCTCTCGTTAATGCTTCATAACCGTATATTTGCCCAGTTTGTAGTGAAATAATTGGTTGAAAAACTGTTTCTATTGCTTTTTCTTCTAAAATATAACTAAAAAGATCATAATAATCATTCTCTAAAATTGCCATTTTAATTTCCCCCTAAAATAAAGCAAAATATCCTAATTTATAGTTTAAAGAAGAATTGTCACCTACACATGATTTCTATGTTAAGAAATTGTAACGATCACATAACGCTATAAAATTTTTTAATAATTCATAATGTTATTGACTATTATGCATTTCCAGTGTAACATTGCTTTATCATAATGCTTTAGCGAGTTGAATCGCTGATGTATTGCTAATAGGGGGTATTTAGAAGATGAATAAGAACAAGAAGAAGCTAAGTGTGATTTTATCAGCAGCAATACTATTTTTAGCTGCATGTGGTGAAGATAAGTCTACATCTACCGAATCAGAAACAAAAGGTGAAACAAATAAATTTAAAATTGGGGTTACTCAAATCGTTGAGCACCCATCATTAAATGCAGCATATGATGGTTTCAAAAAAGCGATTGAAGATGCTGGACTAGTGGTAGAATACCAGGTTGAAAATGCACAAAATGATAATAGTGCCAATACAACAATTGCAAGTAATCTAGTAAGCTCGGGAGTAGACTTAATATTTGCTAATTCAACTCCTAGCGCACAGGCCGTTTCTGCTGTTACAGAAGATATTCCAGTAGTCTTTACGTCCGTTACGGATGCAGTGAGTGCAGAGCTTGTTGATTCAATGGAAAGTCCGGGTGGAAATGTTACTGGTACTGTAGATACCCAGCCAGAAGCTATTCCTAGCACAATTGCATTTTTGAAGGATGAACTTGGTGCTAAAAATGTTGGAATGGTTTTCAACTCTGGTGAGCAAAATTCAAGAGCGCAAGTAGATGCAGTAAAAGAACAGATGGCTGAAGTTGGATTAAATGTTGTTGAAGCTTCTGTTTCTACTTCAGCAGAAGTAAAACAAGCAACAGAATCATTAATTGGAAAAGTAGATTCTTTATATATTATTACGGATAACACAGTAGTATCAGCACTTGAATCAGTAGTAGATGTTGCAAATGAACATAAGCTTCCAATGATGGTTGGTGAGTTTGATTCGGTAAAACGTGGTGGTTTAGGGGCTTATGGATTTGAGTACTTTGATATTGGATACGAAGCAGGAGAGATGGCTGTGAAAATTCTGAAAGGTGAAAGTACACCTGCAGATTTACCAGTTCAATATCCACAAAACTTGCGATTTGTATTGAATAAAGGCACTGTTGATACTCTTGGGATTGAAGTGAAAGATGAGTGGAAATCTGAATTTGTGGAATAGATAGGAGTTTGATATATTATGTTTTCAGCAATCTTTGGCTCAGTGGAACAAGGATTTATATATGCAATTATGGCACTCGGCGTGTATTTGACATTCCGAGTGTTAGATTTTCCCGATTTAACGGTGGATGGTAGTTTTGTGACTGGTGCAGGTACTGCCGCAGCAATGATTGTTCTCGGTTATCATCCAGCTATTGCAACAATTGTAGCAATTGTTGCTGGTTTTTTAGCGGGCTGTATGACCGGTCTTTTACACACGAAAGGAAAGATTAATCCGTTACTTTCTGGGATATTGATGATGATTGCTTTGTATTCGATTAATTTACGGATAATGGGATTCACTGTTGAGAACTCGGTAGGACGCCCCAATATTCCTTTAATGAATTCAGAAACTCTTTTTAGTCAGTTTTTTAATTGGTGGGGAAGTTTAGGGATTGATGAATCGATTAATGGATTCTTAACTTCTATGGGTATACAGTTCGTTCCAAAGACTTGGGGTACAGTGGTTGTTGTTGCCATTTTAGTAGTTATTATAAAATTAGTTTTTGATTGGTTCTTAAAAACAGAAGTTGGATTGGCGATTCGGGCTACTGGAGATAATAAAAAAATGATTCGCAGTTTTTCTGTTAATACAGATACACTTGTCATATTAGGGCTTGGACTGTCAAATGCATTAGTAGCATTTTCGGGAGCTTTGTTCGCTCAATATTCTAAAGCAGCGGATATAGGTTTGGGTATCGGTATGATTGTGATCGGGCTTGCATCTGTAATTATAGGCGAGGCCATTTTCGGTACAAAAACAATTGTTCGTACGACTCTTGCAGTAATAGCAGGTGCTATTATTTATCGAATTGTTTTAGCTTTAGCACTTCGAGTGGAAATAATGGACACTGGTGATATGAAACTTATCACAGCGATAATAGTAATTGTTGCCCTAATTTTACCTCAGTATTTTGATAAACGTCGTGAAAAAATTAGGAAAGCAAAACGTCATGAACTTCGTGAGTCTCAAACTTTGATAAAAAGTAAGGAGGGTGAGAACCTTGCTTAAATTACGCAATATTAACAAGATTTTCAATGAAAGTACCGCAGATGAGAAAATTGCTTTAGATCAAATTAATCTCGAATTAAAAGTAGGGGATTTTGTTACGGTTATTGGTAGTAATGGTGCTGGTAAATCTACCATGTTAAATATGGTATCTGGAGCATTATCACCAGACTTCGGACAAATTACAATAGGTGATAACGATGTAACAAAACTACCAGAATTTAAACGTTCTCAGTTTATCGGAAGAGTGTTTCAAGATCCGATGTCGGGAACTGCACCTACTATGACAATTGAAGAAAATTTAGCAATAGCATACTCTAGAAATAGAAAAAGAGGTCTAAAAATTGGTGTGGATAAACAAAGAAAAGAGTTTTTTCTCCACTCATTAGAAAGATTGCATCTAAATCTGGAAAATCGATTAAACGCTAAGGTTGGATTACTTTCTGGCGGGGAGAGGCAGGCATTATCCTTATTGATGGCTACCTTTACACAGCCTTCCATTTTATTGCTAGATGAGCATACAGCAGCACTTGATCCTTCTCGTGCGGAATTAATAACAAATTTAACGGAAA
The DNA here is from genome assembly GCF_038003165.1 of Psychrobacillus sp. FSL K6-2365. NCBI lineage: Bacteria > Bacillati > Bacillota > Bacilli > Caryophanales > Bacillaceae > Psychrobacillus > Psychrobacillus sp. FSL K6-2365. Next base: position 1,784,013 of record NZ_JBBOOO010000001.1, read on the forward strand.
AGCTGGTCAAAAAAGATAATCTTACCACTCTAATGGTAACTCATAATATGCAACAAGCATTAGACTTAGGAAATCGCTTAATCATGATGGATAAAGGACAAATTATTTTAGAGGTCGGCGAAGTAGAAAAGAAAAACTTAACAATCGAAATTCTAATGGAAGAATTCCAACGAATTAGAGGTCAAAAGTTTACGAGTGACCGAACACTATTATCGTCATAAAAAAGTTAAAGAGTAGCTTAAACTGTACCCTATAAGATAGACACTTTAAAAAAGGTCATCTTATAGGGTCTTTTTGTTTATAATGAAAAAAACAGTATTCGGAGCGATAAATTATGACTAAAAATTATTTAACACCTAACCAACAAAAAGAACTAAAAAAGAATCCATATGTAAAAGCTGTAAGCAATAAAGCGATTACGTACACAGATGAATTTAAACGATTATTTATTACTGAAAATGAATTTGGGAAGTTTCCGCGTGAAATTTTTGAAGATGCAGGATTTGATATCGAAATGATAGGGATGACACGCATTCATAAAGCGGCAGCTCGATGGAAAACAGCATACCAAAACCAAGGAATTACTGGGTTAGAAGATTCTCGGAAATATAGTTCTGGTCGCCCACTTGAACGAGAACTAAGTCTCGAGGAAAAGTATGCACGATTAGAAGCGAAGACTCGATTACTTGAGGCAGAGAACGAACTCCTAAAAAAGCTCGATTTACTCGAAAGGCAGATGGTGAAGAAGAAATAAAAATTGCGCCAGAATTAAAATTCGAACTCATTAACCAGATTATTAAAAAGTATGAGTTAAAGCGTATGGTAAGTTATCTTTGCGAGGTAATGGATGTATCTCGATCAGGTTTCTACAATTACTTTGATGAAAAATCCATTCAAAAACGTGCAATTAGAGGCGGTTCGGACGAGGTGGTGAAAAACATCATTTTAAAGGCGTATCATTTCCGAGGACGCAAAAAAGGAGCACGCCAAATTAAAATGACACTCCAAAACCAGTACCAGATTACATATAACTTAAAACGTATTCGCCGCATTATGAAGAAATTTGAGATTGTTTGTCCAATTCGAAAAGCGAATCCCTATCGCCGCATGGCGAAAGCAACAAAAGAACATCGCACATGCCCGAACGAATTGCAGCGCAACTTTAAACAAGGGTTGGCTGGAAAAGTGTTATTAACGGATATCACATATTTAAACTACAGAAGCGGAAAGCGTGCTTATTTATCCACGATTAAAGACGCAGAGACGAATGAAATTTTAGCGTATGAAGTCTCAGATAAAATTACATTAGACATCGCATTAGATACACTTCACCAATTAAGACGTCGTCATTCACATATTCGAAATGATGCCTTTATTCATTCGGATCAGGGATTTCATTACACAAATCCGACCTATCAAAAATTAGTGAAAAAGATGAATCTTGGACAGTCAATGTCACGCCGTGGAAACTGTTGGGACAATGCTCCACAAGAATCATTCTTTGGGCATTTTAAAGATGAAACAAATATAAAAGAATGCGAAACATTAGAAGAAGTAAAACAAGAAGTGAAGTGTTATATGATATATTACAATTATTATAGAGGCCAATGGAATTTAAAAAAGCTGCCGCCTGCAAAATACAGACAGCAGCTTCAACAAGTTGCCTAACCTTTTTCAAAATGTCCTTTACAAAGGGTACAGTTTAGCTAAAGTGCTGCTCTTTTATTTTTTTGTGATTTTGGGTAACTGGATATTTGATAGATTTTCTGTTTCGCAAGTAATTATTTTCTTAACGCAAGTAAGTGTTTTTTTATTAATATTAGTAATAATGAAATGTACTATGTTAAAAGAAAATCTACATTGTTTAGGGCAACACATTCAGTTGATAGGAGTGGAAGGTGGCGACTCCGGCGGGATTAGTGAGACAGATGATGGTTCATCGCTCACCCCGCGAAAAGCGCCCACCTGTTACGGAAATCAGGGGTTTAATCTTTTAACTCCAATGAATCCAGTGTTCACGAGACGTCTTTATATACTTGCTTTTTAAAAAAGTGGCTAGTCGTAACCTTAGTTACGACTAGCCACTCTAAGTTTTTCTTCTTAAGCCATTGCAGCTTCGACATTACCCCATGGAATTTCCATAGCTTCTGCAAGTCCTTGTCCGTAAGCAGGATCAGCTTTGAAGCAGTGAATGATATGACGAATCTTAATAAATTCCTCTACACCATTCATATTACGTGCTGTGTTATCAATCAGAATTTCTTGTTGCTCTGAGCTCATCAATCTGAAAAGCTTACCAGGTTGCTCATAATAGTTATCATCATCTTCGCGGAAATCCCAAATACCAGCATCTCCTTGAAGTGCTAAACGAGGTTCTTTGTATTCTGGTTGAGTTTTCCATTGACCATAGCTGTTTGGCTCATAGTGAAGTGTGCTTCCTTTATTACCGTCAACACGCATCGCTCCATCTCTATGGAAAGAGTGTACAGGGCATTTTGGTGTGTTAACTGGAATTTGGTGATGGTTTACACCTAAACGGTAACGTTGAGCGTCCCCGTATGAGAATAAACGACCTTGAAGCATTTTGTCTGGTGAGAAGCTAATACCTGGCACAACGTTAGCTGGTGTAAAAGCTGCTTGCTCAACTTCTGCAAAATAGTTTTCAGGATTGCGGTTAAGTTCCCATTCACCAACTTCGATTAGTGGGAAGTCTTTTTTGTACCAAACTTTAGTTAAGTCAAATGGATTGTAAGGCATATTATTAGCTTGCTCTTCAGTCATTACTTGAATGTACATTTTCCATTTAGGGAAGTTACCTTCTTCAATATTATCGTAAAGATCACGTTGATGACTTTCACGGTCTACCCCGACAACTTCAACTGCTTCTTGGTCAGTTAAGTTTTCGATATCTTGCTGCGAGCGCATATGGAATTTTACCCAAACGCGTTCGTTATTAGCATTGATCATACTGAATGTATGACTACCGAAGCCATGCATTGTACGGTAAGATTTCGGAATTCCTCTGTCACTCATTACGATAGTAACTTGGTGAAGAGCCTCTGGTAATGACGTCCAGAAATCCCAGTTATTATTAGCACTACGCATATTAGTACGTGGGTCACGTTTAACAGCATGGTTTAAATCTGGGAAATTAAGTGGATCACGGAAGAAGAATACAGGAGTGTTGTTACCAACTAGATCCCAGTTACCTTGTTCAGTGTAGAATCGCATAGAAAAACCACGGATATCACGTTCAGCATCTGCTGCCCCACGTTCACCAGCTACAGTTGAGAAACGAACGAACATTTCTGTTTCTTTTCCAATTTCAGAGAAAAGAGCTGCTGAAGTATATTGAGTAATATCATGAGTTACAGTAAATTTACCATAAGCACCTGATCCTTTTGCGTGCATACGACGCTCAGGAATTACTTCTCTATCAAAATGTGCTAGTTTTTCTAATAACCATACATCTTGTAATAAAAGTGGTCCTCGTGGTCCGGCTGATTGCGAGTTTTGATTATCTACTACTGGCGCGCCCGCTGCAGTTGTCAATTTGTTGTTGTTGTTTTGATTTTCTGACATTCAATTTCCCCCTAGATTAGAATATTTATAATACAAGAATCATTATATCAAACGGATGAATATATTGCTAGAATTGAGGTGTGGAGATTTAAAAAACTTTATTTTAGTACAATAAAAAATGCAACATCAATCGTTATAAACGTTGATGTTACATAGGTTTTCGTTAAATTAGCAATTCAAACAAGGTACTATCCTTATTTACTTCCTTAAAGGAAAATCCATTCTCATTCATACGAGAAAGTATGCCAGAATAGTCATTTCTATTTTTTAATTCAATACCTACAAGAGCCGGTCCACTTTCTTTATTGTTTTTCTTTGTATACTCAAAAGTCGTAATATCATCATCTGGTCCAAGAACTTTATCAAGAAATTGTCGTAATGCTCCAGCTCTTTGAGGGAATTTTACAATGAAATAATAGAGTAATCCTTCGTAGATTAATGATTTCTCTTTAATCTCTTGCATACGACCAATATCATTATTCCCTCCGCTGATAACGCAAACTACCGATTTCCCCTTGATCTCTTCACTGTATAAATCCAATGCCGCAACTGATAAGGCTCCAGCAGGTTCTGCGATAATGGCATGTTTGTTATATAAATCTAAAATCGTTGTGCAAACTTTTCCTTCAGGTACAAGGATAATATCATCTACGTATTTTTTGCAAAGATTATAAGAAAGATTTCCGACACATTTTACTGCCGCGCCGTCCACAAACTTATCAATTGAATCTAACATGACTGGGCCTTCGTTATTAAAGGCAGCCTTCATACTAGCAGCTCCTGCAGGCTCAACGCCAATCACTTTAGTATGAGGTGAGACGTTTTTTATATATGTAGAAAGACCAGATATTAATCCGCCACCTCCTATACTACCAAACAGAAAATCTAGAGGAACATCGATGTCATTCATAATTTCTACCGCGACAGTAGCCTGACCCGCAATGATTTCAGCATCATCAAATGGGTGGATGAAAATTCTATCCTCTAATTCTGCATAAGCAGTTGCACTGTCTGCAGAGTCGTCAAAAGTATCCCCAGCAAGAATGATTTCAACAAACTCACGTCCAAACATTCTCACTTGCTCAATTTTTTGTGAGGGAGTGGTTAATGGCATAAAAATTTTCGCAATGATTCCTAATTGTGCACAAGCATATGCGACTCCCTGTGCATGATTACCTGCGCTGGCACAGACAACCCCTTTTTCCTTTGCCTCTACCTCAATAGTTTTAATCTTATAGTATGCTCCACGTAATTTAAATGAGCGGACATGTTGTAAATCTTCGCGTTTAAAGTAAATAGATGCTCCATACTTTTCGGATAAATATTCATTTTTTTGTAGGGGAGTATGGTAGACAACATCTTTTAAAAACTGATGTGCAATAAGAACATTCTCGACTTGTATAGATTTCGTATCTGTTAATTGCATAATAGGAACGGTACCTCCATTTTTATATTTAACTTGCGTCTGAATAAGCCTCCTACTTCTAAATGCGGAGATGACTGCTGTAATGGCGCATAGGTGTTATTGATAAAGATTACTATATTTTAACACACTACATCGTTAAATCAACAGCGTTTTATATAAAATTCTAAATTATTAAACAATTAAATGCGATTTAATGTTCATTATTCACATTAAAAATGAGAAATTAACAAAAAATGTTGACTTTATCGATGAAAACGAACATAATATGTTCATAGTAAATGTTTTTATAAAAAGGAGAATTGTATGACGACTCCATTATTAAGAAAGAAACGCATTATTGAAGAACTCTCCGTCAAAGGTAAAGTAGATATTTTAGATTTAGTGAATTTGCTTGATGTATCTGCTATGACAATTCGCCGAGACTTAGATGAATTAGAAAAGCAGAAAAAACTGATAAGAACTCATGGTGGAGCTGCAATACCCGAGGCTATTATTGCTGAACAGAGTTATCTACAAAAAATTTCAGAGGCACACCCTCAGAAAATGGAAATTGCTGAAATAGCAACTACGCTAGTACAAGATGGCATGAAAGTATTCCTAGATTCTGGGACAACAAACTTTGAGATTGCTAAACGTCTAAAACGGAGAGAAAATCTCACAATTGTTACAAATGATATCAAAATTGCGGCAGAATTAATGGATAGTAAAGTGGATGTCATTATGCTTGGTGGAAAAATACAAAATGGTGTTGGTGCCGTTTTTGGAACATATGCAGAAAAAATGTTAAAAGAAATCCATGTAGACATACTATTTTTAGGTGCACATGCAGTTCATTCTACATTAGGAATTACGTCTGCCACGTTGGAAAAGGCTTCTATTAAAAGAGAGATGATTAACAGTAGTGAAGTTGTTTATTTAGTAGTAGATGCACAGAAGTTTGGAAAGAAAGCGTTTGCTAAAATAGCAAGTATTGATTCTGTGACGGCTATAATAACAGATCAATCACTACCAGAAGAAGTAGAAGAAATATACAGCGAAATGACTACCTTTATAAAGGGTGTGAGAAAATGAAAGTTGGAATTATTGCAGACGATTTAACTGGTGCTAATGCGACAGGGGTGTTGTTATCTAAAAACGGATTTAATAGCGCTTCCGTAGTATTTGGAGGAGAGGTACCAACAATTGGTGGATTTACCTCCATTAGTGTAGATACAGATAGCAGATACTGCGCGCCGGGTTCTGCACAAACAAGAGTTTTAAAAGCGTACGAACAGCTTTCAACATGGGGAGCAAGTGTGTTTTGTAAGCGCATCGACAGTACTGTACGTGGAAACCTTGGAGTAGAAACAGACACATTATTAGATGCATTAGGAGAAAACAGTGTGGCAGTAGTAGTTACTTCTTATCCAGATTCGGGACGTATCTTATCTGGAGGTTATCTATTAGTAGATGGCGTACCTGTGGAGTCTACTGATGTTGCAAAAGATCCTATGAATCCAATTACGATATCCCATGTGCCAACTATTATGAGTGAGCAAAGTCAGTATCCGGTTTCTCATATAGGATTAGGAAGAGTTTTAAAAGGGAAAAATAGTATACATCTAGAAATGATGAGACAAATAGAGGCTGGTAATCGGATTATTGTTGTAGATGCTGTAACCAATGAGGAAATCGATCATATAGCGGAATCGATGGCTGCAATTGAGGGTGTGATTTTCGTACCAGTGGATCCAGGTCCATTATCCGCATCTTATAGTCGTTTGAAAGCGCATCAACATGTCTTGACTAACAAATTCATTGTGACAGTTGGTAGTATAACTCCTTTAACTGGAAGACAGCTTAATTACTTAATTGAAAAGAAAAACGCTGATCCGGTTTACGTAAATACGGCGGCCTTAGCTTCTACCAGTAGTACGTGGGAAGATGAAATTGAGCGCGCAATGAAGGAAGCGATTATTAAACTTGAAGAGCAAGAAGTTCTAATCATCACTACTTATGCACCTGGTGCGGGGAAATTAAACTTAAAAGAAATTGCCGTTAGGGAAGGGGTAACGGAAGAAATACTTGCTAAACGTTTAACAGAAGGCTTGGCAAGGGTTACTCATAGTGTTATTGACCAAACAGAGCACACAATTGATGGAATGTTTTCCAGTGGTGGAGATGTAACAGCAGCTTTATGTTCTGTTAGCGAAGCGCAGGCTATCGGTTTGCAGGATGAAGTACTTCCTTTAGCGGCGTATGGTCATTTTATAGGAGGAGTTTTTGATGGCATTCCTGTAATCACTAAAGGTGGCATGGTAGGGGATAAATACTCTATTTATAAATGTGTAAGATTTTTAACAAACAAAAAAGAAGAAGGAAGTGTTTAGGAAATGACTACAGTAAGAGAAATTATTGCGATTCCTATGGGAGATGCGGCCGGTATTGGTCCTGAAATAACAGTGAAATCTTTAGCAAAAGAAGAACTTTATACTATGTGTAAACCATTAGTAGTTGGGGATGCGAACATACTTCGTAAAGCAATCGAGGTAACAGGAGTAAAGTTAAGTGTTAGTGTTGTTACATCTCCTTCTGAAGGTTCTTATGAATATGGAACAATTGATGTAATGGATTTAGCTAATATTAATATGGAACAATTCGAGCCTGGGCAAGTTTCGGCACAAAACGGTCAAGCAGCATTTGAATTTATCAAACGCTCAGTAGAACTTGCAATGGCTGGAGAAGTTAAAGCAATTGCAACTACACCGATCAATAAAGAATCATTAAAAGCAGCAAAAGTTCCTTATATCGGCCATACAGAAATGTTAGAAGATTTAGGTGGTGCACCTGATCCACTAACAATGTTCCAAGTAAATGGAATGCGAATTTTCTTCTTAACTCGTCATGTGTCAGTAGCAGAAGCAATCACACAAATGACAAAAGAAAGAGTTCGTGACTATTTAAATAGATGTGACAAAGCTCTGCAACGTCTTGGAGTTGAAAATCGTAAGCTTGCAGTTGCAGGATTAAATCCTCATGCAGGTGAAGGCGGTCTATTTGGAATGGAAGAAGTAGAAGAAATTAAACCGGGAGTTGAGCTTGCGAAAGCAGATGGAATCGATGCCTATGGTCCGGTACCAGCAGATTCAGTTTTCTTCCAAGCACTTCATGGTAAATATGATGCGGTTCTTTCTCTATATCACGATCAAGGTCATATAGCTGCGAAGATGACGGATTTCCACCGTACGATATCTATTACAAATGGGCTTCCTTTCCTGCGTACATCTGTTGATCATGGTACAGCATTTGATATTGCTTGGAAAAACATTGCTTCTGAAGTAAGTATGTACGAGTGTATCAAACTTGCTGCAGAGTATGCGCCGAAATTTACTCGTGAATCATTGTAAGTAATATAATAGAAGGAAAGTAATTTACTTTCCTTCTATTTTAAAAATAGAGTTTTGAAAGGGGTTACATGGGAATGACTTTAGAAATGCAAATGTTACTTGGTTTAGCAATTGGTATTACAGTTCTTATTTTACTTGTTTTAAAAACTAAAATTCATGCTTTCTTAGCCTTAATAATTGCTGCGTCAATTACCGGATTAATAGGAGGAATGGAGCCGCTTAAAGTCGTAAACTCAATTACCTCTGGTTTTGGAAATACGTTAGCCTCTATTGGTATAGTAGTAGGTTTAGGGGTAATGATGGGCCGTATTTTAGAAGTTACTGGTGCAGCAGAAAAACTTGCATATTCATTAATACGACTAGTTGGTAAGAAAAAAGAAGAATGGGCAATGGCAATTGCTGGTTATATCGTTTCGATTCCAATTTTTGTAGATTCAGCGTTTGTTATTTTAAATCCTTTAGTTAAATCTTTATCGCGTAAAACTGGTAAATCAGTAGTTACACTTGGAGTTGCACTTGCAATTGGATTGGTGGCAACTCACCATGCAGTTCCACCAACTCCAGGACCATTAGGAGTTGCGGGTATTTTTGGTGTAGATATTGGGGAAATGATATTTTGGGGTCTCATTTTTGCAGTGCCTATTATCATTGTAGGAGTATTATATGCAAAGTGGCTTGGGAAACGAATCTATCAATTACCAGAAGAAGATGGAGAAGGATTTGTTCGTAAAGATTCATCTGAAGTAGTGTATCATGATTTCTTAGCAGCATCGCATGATCGTGAGAAAGAACTTCCTGGTTTATTTAAATCGTTTTTCCCAATTTTATTACCAATTATTTTAATATTCTTAAACACAACTTTGTCTGCTTTGGAATTTACAGGTGGAGCTTGGGATTACGTATTGTTCTTAGGTCAACCAATTATCGCTTTAGCTCTAGGATTAGTAGCAGCTATTTACGGCTTGGCTAATTATATGAAGCGTGAAGAAGCGTTGGACAGAATGGAAGAAGGTATGACAACAGCAGGTATTATCTTACTAGTTACTGGTGCCGGTGGTGCTTTAGGTACTGTTTTACGTGATAGTGGTACTGGTGACTATCTTGCGGAAATTATTGCAGGATTGCCGCTTCCAGCAATATTAATTCCATTCTTCATTGCTTCTATTGTACGATTAATACAAGGTAGTGGGACAGTTGCAATGATTACTGCAGCTTCAATATCGGCGCCAATTTTAGCGAATTTAGATGTCAACTTAGCTCTTGCTGCTCAAGCAGCCGCATTAGGTGCAATGCTATTCTCATACTTTAACGATTCCATGTTCTGGGTTGTTAACCGTATGCTTGGTATTACTAAATTGAAGGAACAGGTTTTAGTTTGGTCGGTTCCTACAACGTTAGCTTGGTTAACTGCATTAATCATGTTAGTAACCGCTAATGCTATCGTGGGTTAAAAATATTACTATTGGAATAAGATCGCTAAAATATTAGCGATCTTATTTTTTATGGATGTGAATGAGTAAATCTCAGCATAATTTTGAATTATAGTGATATACTAACAACCGTAAGTAAACATTACCAATTCCTTAAACAACTGAGAAAGAGGAGATGTTCAAATGACAATTAAAGTAGCGGCTATTATAGGAAGTAATAGAAAAGGTTCATACAATTTAAAACTAGTGGAGTACATAAAAAAACGTTATTCCGAGCAATTGGATATTCAAATAGTATCCATTAATGATGTAGAAATGTTTAGTGCAGATATAGAAGAGAATCCTCCAAAAGGAGCAATGGAATTTAAGATGAAAGTTCGTAATTCAGAAGCTGTACTATTTGCAGTTCCAGAGTATAACTTCTCTATTCCGGGCGCATTGAAAAATGCGATTGACTGGATGTCACGCAGTGGACATGACCTTAAAGACAAACCAACTTTTATCGTAGGATCTTCTATGGGTGTACTAGGTAGTGTACGTGCGCAAATGCATTTAAGAGAAATTATCTCCAACCCGACTCTTCAACCAAAATTACTGCCAGGCAATGAAGTATATATTGGAGCTATTCATACAAAGATAAATGAACAAAATGAAATCACAGACCAAGCGACAAGTGATTTCTTAGATCAAGTCGTTAATAATTTTGTGGAATTCTATAACAAAGTTAAATAAGTATGTTAAGAGGCTGGGACAGAACCCCCAAAACAGCATTTTTCTCTCTGAGAAAAATGCTGTTTTTTTGCTATGCACAAAACTGATTTCCATTACAGGGACGCTTTCCACGGGCGTGGCCTGAGCCTGTAGTCTCAAGCATCACGCTATTCCCGTAGGAGTCGCCCCTCCATTCCAATCAATTTGATTAAATATCCATTATTTAGTAAAGGTTTCTCCATATCCAATAAAATTTCTACTTCTGTCCCCGCCTCTTTATGCAAATTTATTTTATAGAGGCTAAAGGACATTTTGGGTTACACATAATTTCATTAATAATACTATTTGATATGAATAAAGTGTAGTAGAGGTAAAATTAAAGGAGATGTATTCGGATTGGAAAATTATTTGAAAAGTGCTGTCTTTGAACATCAGTTTTGGCTTCGGGTGCTAGGAGACCATTCTCGCTTTATTCATGATTCTCTTTATCCTTCACAGAAGGAGGACATCGCAAAGGCAACTTATTTTATCCAGCAGTTCGATCAACTTCTTCCTCAAGTAAATTCTTTGAATGAAGCAAATGCCATTTCCTTCGCGAGTATTGCCGCAGAGTATGTGGAACAACTAAAATCATTTAAACTATCTATTATTAAAAGACATTTACTAGGGGACATGGGTATCCACCTCACGCCTACTTTCTTGAGTCATATGGTTAATGAATTAGAAGAGTATCAACTGGTATTAAGCTACCTGGAAAAAGGTGAAGTACCACCAATTTTTCACGAATTGCACCATCATTTAATTTGGCTCATGGACGCTTCCGGTCATGCTGGAGCAATCGATGCTCGAATGGATGATGTAGAAAAAAGACTAAAGGAAAAAAGTCGAACCTTTGCCAAGCATTTTGATCAGTTTTATATAAAAGCGGTTGAATTGACTGGTTACCTACGCACAAATATCAACAAGTTTCCAGCATTAAGTAGATTTAATGATAATGTAGAAGTAGAAATGGATTTATTTTTAACTTTTTTAAATGAACTAGAAGAAATGGAACTTAGTGCAGAAGTACTTGGGACTTTTACCGTTTCAATGGCAGACCATATGGCAAGAGAAGAAAAATATTATTTAACCAAGGTGGCAGAATCCTCAAATGTAGAGAACATGTAAACTTTCGTGAATGGAATACCATTGAATTATGATTGTTAGCCTTCTGTAACGTCCAGTCCTATATTTATCAAGATTAGTTGCGATGCTTTAAAAGGCATCGCTCTTTTCGTTTATCGTAGGAACAGGTTGTGCTATTAGTTAAAAGAATTGATAATCTATTGATATTGGCCCAGAAGCGAGAAAAATTGTACTACAAAATCATGAAAAACCTTTTCAGAGGGGGAGAGATTCCGTGTAGCTGGGCTAATAATTCCTACTGTTCTTCGTATATTAGGCAATTCAATTGGTATTTTTTTTGTGAATCTAGGTGTAGAGTCATAGAAGGTACTTTCAGGTAGTAGTGTTAGTCCTATTCCTGCCGCAACTAATCCTTTGATTGCATCCATATCTTCACCTTCAGAAGAAACTTTTGGTGTGAAACCAACAGAATTACATGCCTCGACAACTAACTTCTGCATAATGTATCCCTCAGGGAATAGTACAAAATCCTCGTTTCGTAAATCAATGAGAGGAATCTTATCTTTTTTAGCAAATGGATGGTTTGCATTCAAAAGAACAGAGAAGTTCTCGGTAAATAGAATCGTGTTATTCAAAATACTATCTTTAGGAGGTAGAGGACCTAAAAACGCCAAGTTAATCTCTCGATTCTTAACTGCTTCTATTAAGTAAGTGTATGATCCTTGGCGCAAATGAAAAGCCACATTTGGATGCTCACTTTTGAAAGCAGAAATTACTGTTGGCAATAAGTGACCAGCTAAACTAGTAGGAAAACCTATTTTAATAGTACCTTTTTCTGGGTCTAAGTATTCATCAATTTGTTTCTTTGCAAAGTCAATTGCCTTAATTGCAGAGACACTATGCTCCAAGAAAATCTTACCGATTGGTGTTAATTTTACATTTCTACCAATTCGCTCAAATAATTGGACCCCTAGTTCATCTTCTAAATTAGCTATCTGTCTACTGACAGCAGACTGTGCAACATGTAAATGGATCGCTGCCTCCGATATATGTTCTCTTTCTGCAACTTCTATAAAGTATCTCAATTGGCGTAGTTCCATCGTATTCTCCTTATCTATCTCAATATTAGATGATTTATATCCAAATTATATATTGTTTATATTATTTTGAAAACATACAATATTCCTAAGACACTTTTTCAGTTTAAAGGGAGGTATAAACATGACATTTCACCAACTACCACAAGCACAAGGTATGTATGACCCGTCTTTTGAACATGACGCATGTGGGATAGGTTTATACGCAAATATAAAAGGTAATGCAACACACGATATCGTAAAAAAAGGACTTGAGATGTTATGTCGTTTAGAGCATCGCGCTGGGAGAGGTGGCGATGGTAAAACAGGTGACGGAGCTGGATTAATGGTTCAAATACCTGATATTTTCTTTCGGGTTGTTTGTAACGAATGGGTCTTACCCGAAAAAGGGAAGTACGGAGTAGGTATGTTATTTTTCACAAACGATTCTGATGAACGCAAATTAATAGAACAAAAAATAAACGAATTGATAGTTGCGGAAGGGCAAGTTCTCATTGGTTGGAGAACTGTACCAATTGATACAAGTGAGTTAAGTGATAAATCGAAGGAAACGGCACCCTTTATTCGACAAGTTTTTATACAATCGAATGACGAAATGGAATCTTTAGCTTTTGAACGCAAATTATATATTATTCGTAAACAAGCTGAACATTGGGCAGAACGTCATGGCCTAAAATTCTATTGTGCGAGTCTTTCTAGTCAAACGATCGTATATAAAGGACTGCTTACTCCAGAAGAAGTCGATTTATTTTATATCGATTTGCAGGACGAATTATTCACTTCTGCATTTTCACTTGTGCATTCTCGCTATAGTACTAATACGTTTCCAAGCTGGGAGCGTGCACATCCTAATCGATATATTGTCCACAACGGTGAAATCAACACATTACGTGGAAATATCAACTGGATGAAAGCTCGAGAAAAACAATTTGTATCAAAAGCATTTGGTGATGATCTAGCAAAATTACTACCCATTATTGATACAAATGGGAGTGATTCTTCCATGCTAGACAATGCATTTGAATTATTTGTTTTAGCTGGCAGAACACCAGCCCATACTGCTATGATGCTTATTCCAGAGCCTTGGACTGAGAATCCGCATATTACAGAGGAAAAAAAAGCTTTCTATGCATATCATAGCAGTTTAATGGAACCGTGGGATGGTCCAACAGCAATTTCCTTCACTAACGGAAAACAAATAGGAGCTATTTTAGATCGTAATGGATTGCGACCTGCTCGTTACCTAGTTACGAAAGATGATTATATTGTGTTCTCTTCTGAAGTTGGAGTAGTGGACATAGATGAAGAAAAAATTCTATATAAAGAACGTCTAAGCCCTGGTAGAATGCTGTTAGTTGATCTGGAAGAAGGTAGGATAATTTCTGACGAACAAATAAAAACAGAGATGGCGCAAGCTCAGCCTTATCAACAATGGTTAACAGAAAATATGTATAAGCTTCCAGTAACTAAGGAAAAAGTTGAACAAATAGATGATTTGTTATTTCGACAAAAAGCATTTGGTTATACATTTGAAGATGTGCATAAGTATATAATTCCTATTGCAATGGATGGTAAGGATCCAATCGGGTCGATGGGGAATGACACACCATTAGCGGTATTATCTGATCGACCTCAGTCATTGTTCAATTATTTTAAACAGCTTTTTGCCCAGGTTACTAATCCTCCAATTGACTCTATTAGAGAACATATTGTAACTTCAACGATGACACTGCTTGGAGCGGAAGGGGATTTATTACATCCGAACGCAACTAATGCGAAACGAATTTTCTTAGATACACCTATATTAACAAATAGTCAATTAGCACAATTAAAAGAGAGTAAAATAAAAACATTTACAAGTGCTGTTCTTTCACTTGATATGTCAGAAGATTTAGAATTAGATTTAGATCTTCTAACAAAAAAAGTGGATGAATTGGTAGAAGAAGGATCCTGCCTATTTATACTTTCGGATAGATCGATCTCCAAACAGCAGCAAACAATTCCTGTATTATTAGCAGCAAGTCATGTACACCAACATTTATTGCGTAATGGAAATCGTACGAAAATAAGTATTATTGTGGAATCTGGGGAAGTGCGAGAGGTACATCAGTTTGCTGCACTTATCGGATTTGGTGTAGATGCTATCAATCCTTATCTTGCTTATGCGACGATTGGAGAGGCTATCCAAGATGGACATATAACGAGTAGTTATTCAGAGGCTGTCGCTAAATATAGTAAAGGAATTGCAGATGGTGTAGTTAAGGTCATGTCCAAAATGGGGATTTCTACTGTCCAAAGTTATCGAGGCGCACAAATATTTGAAGCTGTTGGTATAAGTAAAGACGTTATTGAGCGTTATTTTACAGGTACAGTATCACAACTTGGTGGAATCGATTTATCAACTATTGCAATGGAAACTGTTAATAGGCATGAACAAGCAGTTATTGCTTCAGATAAATCTTTAGAATCAGGTAGTGATTTTCAGTGGAGAAGTACTGGAGAACATCATGCATTCAATCCTAAAACAATTCATACACTTCAATGGGCAACTAGAAGAGGAGATTATGGATTATATAGACAATATGCAGAGATGGCAAATGAGGAACGAATTGGATTTTTAAGAAATCTTTTCACTTTCGATAAAGGAATTAAAAGTATCCCTCTTGAGGAAGTGGAATCTGTTGATAATATAGTTAAACGCTTTAAAACAGGTGCCATGTCTTATGGATCATTAAGTCAAGAGGCACACGAAACATTGGCTATTGCGATGAATCGAATCGGTGGGAAAAGCAATAGTGGAGAAGGTGGAGAGCATCCGAGCCGTTATGAGCTAGATGCTAATGGTGATAGCCGAAGAAGCGCTATTAAACAAATTGCATCAGGACGATTTGGTGTGAAAAGTCATTATCTTGTTCAAGCAAATGAATTACAGATTAAAATGGCACAAGGTGCAAAACCAGGAGAAGGTGGTCAATTACCAGGCAACAAAGTATATCCTTGGGTTGCAGATGTCCGTGGTTCTACAACTGGGGTTGGCTTAATCTCTCCACCGCCACATCATGATATTTATTCCATTGAAGATATGGCCCAACTTATCCATGATTTAAAAAATTCAAATAGGGCAGCAAGGATTAGTGTGAAACTTGTAGCAAAATCGGGAGTAGGCACAATCGCTGCTGGTGTAGCAAAAGGAGCGGCTGATGTAATTGTAATTAGTGGGTATGATGGTGGAACAGGTGCATCACCTAAAACAAGCATTAAGCATACCGGGCTTCCTTGGGAACTAGGACTTGCTGAAGCACATCAAACGTTAATGTTAAATGGTTTACGCGATCGTGTAGTGTTAGAAACTGACGGGAAATTAATGACCGGTAAAGATGTTGTAATGGCAGCTCTACTTGGTGCAGAAGAGTATGGATTCGCAACAGCACCTCTTATTGTAATGGGTTGTATTATGATGCGTGCATGTCATTTAGATACTTGTCCAGTTGGGATAGCCACACAAAATCCAGAGTTACGTGATAAATTTACAGGAACAGCAGAATATGTAGTAAACTTTATGAAATTTGTAGCGGAAGAAGTTAGAGAATACATGGCATTATTAGGATTTAGAACAGTGGAAGAAATGGTAGGTCGAACAGATGTATTAGAGATTAGTGAGCGTGCCAAATCGCACTGGAAAGCAAAACAACTAAATTTAGATGCCCTATTATTCCAACCAGAAGGTACGAGAACTTGGAAGTCACAGCAAGATCATAAAATTGATGAATCATTTGACATGAGAGTTTTACTGCCGAAATTGAAAAAAGTAATAGAAACTCAATCGAAGGCGGAGCTATATTTCCCTATAACTAACAGAGAGCGTGTTGTAGGAACAGTAATTGGAAGTGAAATTTCTAAAAAATACGGTGCACAAGGGTTACCGGATGATTCGATCGTTTTAAGATTTACCGGAGCGGCAGGGCAAAGCTTTGGTGCATTTATACCAAAAGGAATGTCGATGTATATTACAGGCGATGTAAATGACTATTTTGGAAAAGGATTATCAGGTGGAAAACTAATTGTTACAGCACCTATACAAGGTAAGGCTGAACAAAATGTAATTGCTGGAAATGTCGCGCTTTACGGGGCAACAAGCGGAACTGTATTTATAAATGGACGTGCTGGGGAGCGCTTTGCAGTTCGAAATAGTGGAGTAGATGTAGTCGTGGAGGGTATTGGTGACCACGGATGTGAATACATGACAGGTGGCCGTGCTGTCATTTTAGGTGATGTAGGGAAGAATTTCGGAGCAGGAATGTCTGGAGGAATAGCATATGTTCTTGTCGATGATGTGAGCGGGTTTAAAGAAAAATGTAATACAGAAATGATTGGATTTGAACAAATTCAAACAACAGATGAACTACATGCTTTACGACAATTAATAATGGATCATTATTATTACACGAAGAGTACAAAAGCGATGAATTTATTAGATAACTGGGATGATGCAGCTAGTAAATTTGTGAAGGTTGTACCAAATGACTATAAAAAAATGGTGGATAGGATTCAGTCATTTAAAATTCAAGGCTTAACAGATGATGCTGCTGCCATGCAAGCATTTTTGGCAACTTCAAATGTGACGAAACAAGAAACGAAAGTTCTAGCAAAAAAATAAGGAGAGGGGAGATACTAATGGGAAAACCTACAGGATTTATGGAATATAAGCGTGAAAAAGGTAAAGAGGTGGCCCCTCTCAAACGTATTAATAACTGGAAGGAATACTCAGCTAAATTAACTGATGAGTCTCTACAAAAGCAAGGCGCAAGATGTATGGACTGCGGGACTCCGTTTTGTCATATGGGAATAGAGGTAAGGGGTGCGACTTCAGGTTGTCCTATTAATAACTTGATTCCCGAATGGAATGATTTAGTATACAAAGGACAATGGAGAGAAGCGCTTGAGCGTTTACAAATGACAAATAATTTTCCGGAGTTTACTGGAAGAGTCTGTCCTGCACCATGCGAAGGTTCGTGTACTTTGGCTATTTCAGATCCAGCAGTTTCCATAAAAAATATTGAGCGCACTATTATCGATAAAGGATTTGAGAATGGATGGATAGCCCCTAGAATTCCTATATCGAGAACTGGTAAGAAGATTGCTATTATCGGCTCTGGCCCTGCTGGTCTTGCAAGTGCAGATGACCTCAATCAGGCAGGTCATTCTGTTACAGTTTTCGAACGTGCAGACCGAGCGGGGGGACTTCTCATGTATGGGATTCCAAATATGAAACTGGAAAAAGATATTGTTGAACGTCGAATTCAATTGCTCCAGCAAGAAGGAATTGATTTTGTACTTAATACAGAAGTTGGGGTGGATATCTCAGCCGACTATTTAAAGGAACAGTACGATGCAGTAATCTTGTGTATTGGAGCTCAAAAACAACGTGTTCTTCACATGGAGGGTAACGAATCTAAAGGAATACATCTTGCGATGGATTATCTTACTACGACTACTAAAAGTTTGTTAGATTCAAATTTTAAGGATGACCAGTTTATCAATACAAAAGGTAAAGATGTCATAGTTATTGGTGGAGGAGATACGGGTGCCGATTGTGTGGCGACGGCCCTTCGACAAAAGTGCCGTAGTGTAGTTCAATTTGGTAAGCATCCACAACTTCCATTAACACGTGCGGAAGATAATCAATGGCCAACTGACCCAACTATTTTTAAACTAGAATATGCTTACGAAGAAGCTGATGCAAAGTTTGGAAAAGATCCAAGAGAGTATTTAATTCAAACGAAGAAAATCATCGCGGATGCAAATGGCAATTTAAAAGAATTGCATACCATTCAAATGGAAAAAATTCTTGGTGAAGATGGGTTCTACTTTTTTAAAGAAGTGCCAGGTACAGAAAAAGTATGGCCTGCTCAGTATGTATTTATCGCTATTGGCTTTGAAGGAGCAGAAACTACTTTAGCAGACCAATTAGGTGTACGAATTACCAATAAAAAGATTGCTGCATCTTCAAAAGACTACTTAACAAACGTTGAGGGAGTCTTTACAGCTGGTGATGCAAGAAGAGGACAAAGCCTAATTGTTTGGGCTATTAAAGAAGGCCAAGAAGTAGCTAAACGAGTAGATGAATATGTTAGTAAAAAACCGGTCATAGTCTCATGACCGGTTTTTACTGTGCTAGCGAACTAAAGTTTTTGTTCCGTTTTTGCCCATAAGATGTCATAATAGTTACATAACGAATATGGAGGCAATAACATGATTGGTATTATAGATTATGGTGCAGGAAATTTACATAGTGTATTAAAAGCAATTAAACAACTTGGATATGAAACGAAACTCATAACGGGAGACAGTGATCATACTGATGAGATTTCAAAGATTATACTCCCTGGTGTTGGAAACGCAAAAGTGGCTATGGATGTTTTAAATAGTACAGGCCTAAGTGATTATCTTAAAGTGAGGGTTTCTAAAGGGGTTCCATTATTGGGTATTTGTCTTGGTATGCAACTTTTATTAGAAACGAGCGAAGAAGGGAATGTTCCTTGTCTAGGATTACTCAAAGGAGCTGTACCTGAATTTACCGATGAATCGGAGAAAATTCCACATATGGGTTGGAATCAAGTGAAAGATATTCAAAGTCATTTTCTATTTGAAAATATTCCAGATGAAACGGACTTTTACTTTGTTCATTCCTATTTTGCGAAACCAGAGTTACAGGAAGAAATATTAGGTGAAACAAATTATGGTATTAATTTTGCTTCGGTTATTGGTAATTCACAAGTGATGGGTGTACAATTTCATCCTGAAAAAAGTGGTAAGTATGGTATTCAGCTTTTAGATAATTTCTGCAAGCAAGGAGGTAAATAATATGCTTAGAAAACGAATTGTACCAGCCATTGATGTATTAAATGATCAAGCAGTCAAGTATGTACAGTTTAGAAACCCTACTATTATAGGTGATCCCGCAGAGCTTGGAAAAAAATATACCGAAGATGGTGCTGATGAATTAATCTATCTCGATACTACGGCATCCTTGAAAAACCAAGATTTAAAACTGGAATGGATACAGCGTGTCGCTGAACAAGTAAATATTCCATTTTCCGTAATCGGTGGTGTGCGTACGGTAGAAGATTTCAAAAATTTACTACGAGCTGGGGCAGATAAGGTAGGGGTAAACTCAGCTGCAGTAATGCGTCCTGAGTTACTTAAAGAAGCAGCAGATATTTACGGCAAACAATGTGTCGTATTAGGCTTAGATGCCATGCCAATTTATAATGATGAAGGGGAGATTGTTAGGTGGGAAGTTTACACTCATTCTGGCCATGAGAAAACCGGATTGGATGTTGTTGAGTGGGCACAGCAAGCCGCTGACTTAGGTGCTGGAGAAATAATTTGTACGAGTATCCACAAAGACGGCATGAAAAACGGCTATGATGTAGAACTAATAAAGTTATTATCTGAAAAAGTAAATATCCCAATAATCGCTTCAGGTGGAGCAGGAAAAATCGAACATATTGAGGAAGTCTTCTCTGAGGGGAAAGCAGATGCGGCTTTAGTTGCATCTATGATTCATTACGGTGATTATACAATTGGAGAGATCAAATCTTATTTGCAAACTAAAAATGTGAATGTACGACTTACTTAATAGAAGAAATGACTTAGTCTTTACTGAGACTAAGTCATTTCTTCTGGCTTGAATTTTTAGATGAATGTTGGTGGGGAAATGTTGAATCGCTAGAATGTTTGGGAGAACCACTAGAATGTGTTTGAGAATCGCTCGAATGTTTGAGAGAATCACTCGAATGTTTGGGAGAATCACTAGAATGTGTATGAGAATCGCTAGAATGTTTGGGAGAATCACTAGAATGTGTTTAAGAATCGCTCGAATGTTTGAAAGAATCACTAGTATAGGTTTAAGAATCGATCAATAAGACCAGCAGATTCTGAAGGCTATCTTATTCGATTATCTCCCATCCACGTTCAGTAGCCAGTTTCCGTAGTTTCTCCTCAGGTTTAACTGCTACAGGATTACCCACTAACTTTAAAACAGGCAAGTCTGAAAAACTATCGCCATATGCATAACTATTTTCCCAGTCTATCTGATGACCACTCAATACTTCATGGACCTTCAATGTTTTTTGTTCGCCATTTATATGGTTAATAATATTTTTGGTATAAACTTTTTCATCCTTATACAAAATATCAGTTCCTATTATCCGATTGAACACAAGTCCGTCTGTCACCCGCTCTAAAAATTGTGTGTAAGCTCCAGATACTAGTAATATGTGAAGATTCTCTTCTTGATGAAGTTTTAGTCTATCCAACACTTTTTGGTTAAAATCCTGTTGCATGACACCTTTGATTTCCTCGAAATATGCATCCATTTCCTGTTTTGAAAGACCTTCGAAAGCTTCTAAATATAATTGCATAGAACGTCTTTTCATCCTGCTAGCTGGATATAGTTTAAGTTTATTTGCTATGTATGGCGGAACAATTGCACGATAAAAGCTTTTATATGAAGATTGATAGATAGGGTGTTCTTTTAGATGTTTCATTAGTATTGTAAATGTTTCTTCTTCGTAGAGAGTTCCATCAAAATCAAATATAGCTACTCGCATAAATTCCACCCTTTTCTCAAGTAATAATTTATATAATTATTATACATGAATCAATTTCATAAAAGGATATAAAATAGTGAGATCCGAACAACGATGATTTTTGCTCTGGAAGGGCGCTTTCCGCGGGCACGGTTTCAATCTCCTCATTACTACGTTTCTAGGGGGCTTTTAGCTCTCACTATTCCCAAATTGCGATATTACGTAAGTAATTATGAATTGACTCACATGAATAATTAAAAAATCGCCCCAAACTAACGGGGCGAGATTTATAATTTAGCTCATCATTTTGCCTTGTGCTGGTGCATAAGCGTTCAAGATTGCCTGCATACTTTGTTCGTCTAGTTGTGGGACTTGATAATAATGATGTTTATTTTGATAAATGGAAAGCTCATAAGCCATTTCAATACAGTTTGGAATTGAGTCTGCAAGTACACGGCGGACAACTGGATTGGTTGTTTCTAATGCTGCGGTAGTTTTAGCAGTGGCAGAGGCTTTAGCAGCATCAAGAAGATAACCTGAAATTATCTCATCCGAAAGCTCATTTGCAGATTGGATTGGTTTTTTTGGCTGTGAAGGTTTGATGCCATATATAAAATCGTTTCCTGTTTGCATTTTATAGCTAGTTGTGGGATGTGACGGATCTTTACCGGTTTTAAAACATTCTACAGTAATATTATACTCATCTACTGCGAATGCGTATTGTCGATCTAAAATATTGAGCAATTCTTGGTCTTTGACATGTGGACGTAAAAGCGTTTTTAAATTCAAACCAGAAATAGCTGTTGAAAGTACTTCATGAACGTCAAAAACCTCATGACCACCATGATTCATATTTTGCGGTATGCTACCTGTTTGCATATTTTGATGAGTTTGCCCTTGACCTTGTCCAAATGGGTTTTGTGTCATTCCAATTTTTCCTCCTTTTAGAAAATGTGATGAAACATCCTTTATAGATTGAACAAAATGATACATAATATGCAGGGCAAAAAAAATAAAAAGACAATCCCACCTAAGTTTCTTTGGGATTGTCTGTCGATTTGAATTTAGCTCGCATGAACGAGTAGTATTACACCTTGGACAAAGTAAAAAAGAATAAGTGGTACGTAAACCCAGCCAAGTACTTAGACGTAAAGCGTCACATGTGGATTTGTCTATGTGACTAAAAATCTTTAATTGTCTAATCATTGGGATAAACTATTCGATAGTCGCGGCTAACTTAAATATTAGGGAATATAAGAATTGATACATTTCTTCGATTGAAGAGGAGTCATTGAATCCATTTAAATAATTGATAGGTAAATTTATTTCCCATAAACCTTCATTAGCTGCAAACATCATACTATATTGCATTTTCTCTGAATTATAATGCTCATCTAGAAAAGCTCTTATTTCAGCTGAATATTTTTTTTGAATATATAGCCCGAACATTGCAGTATATACTTCAAATACTTCATCGTATTCAACTGCAATTGCATCAACACTAACAATGTCCAATACTTTAGTTTCTAAAAAAGTATACTCTTGAATATTGTCTTTAAAATATGAAATAGGTGATTGTAAAAATGCTATTGATTCTTTAGATATCAGTTCATCTGTTTCTTTGTTGTATCGTTCAATAATTGCCTCGCTAAATAAGTTTTGTTGGATAACATTTAATCCTGCAGGAAGTAATTGATTTTTCTCTGCAAAATCTTTTTCCTCCTCCGTCAGTATTAATTCCTGGTCTGTTGTTTCTTCAATTTTTTTAGTGAGTTTATTTTTAATCATAGAAATTGATTCCTCTCTTCTTCTGCTATTTCTTCTGACATTACTTGAAGGTCGTATGCATCTATAACGATTATTCGATAATCATTTTTTTCAGCATATTGCTCAGCTAATTTTTTAATGAACTTCGGTGATCCTTCATTTTCTTCATCATAAACTAGTAACATGCCATCCGAATTTCGGACAACGAACTTATTTCTCTCGATAAACTGCCAGGGAGCTTCATACGGTTTCTTAGTCACACTAGTATGATAATCAGCTTGCATTAATAGGCGTTCATACTTTTCTTTCTTTTGTTCATTCCAATTTTTCTCTTGCTCTAAAAAAGGGGTAATAATGGCGAATTTCACATCTGGGTATTCGGCTTTTAGTTCTAGAATTAGTTCAGCACTCCAAGTTTCCACACCTTGGACGCCACCTAATATAATCCATTCTAATCCTTCGTCCAATAAAACACGTAGTTGATTTTCTATAGCTCTTTTAATAATAGGAATTCCTTTATGAGAATCATTAAATATGCCTAATTCATGTGCTTTATAACCTGTTATTAACAGTCTTTTAATCATTATATCACCCTACTTATCATAGCATGTTCCTTTACCCATATAAAATCTTATCTCGTATGACTTTAAAACGATAGAGAAAATTTTTGTAGGAAGAGGGAACTCCCTAATATTTATTTTTCTTTAACAATTTACAATTAGCTTGTAGCTAACTAAGAAGGGAATGAAGTAAAATGACTGAGTTATCCGTAGAAACAAATGTTTCAGAGATTGTAAAAGAAGTACCACAGACCGGTGATTTGTTTAGAAAACTACGTATAGATTTTTGTTGTGGAGGGAAAATACCTCTTAGAACTGCCGCAATAGATCAACATTTAGATCCAGATGAGGTTTTTGAAAAAGTGAAAAGCATTCAATCGAAACAAACAGAATATAAACAATTGCTACCAACTTCTTTAGACGAGAAAGCGTTGATCGAACATATACAAACAAAACATCATGCATATTTACGTGAAGAATTACCTTCTTTAACACCGTATATAACTAAAGTATCAAAAGTGCATGGGGAAAATCATCCTCATCTTATGAGAGTTAAAGAGATTTTCACCGTTTTAAAACGTGAGTTAATCGATCATACCGACGATGAAGATCATGTTGTTTTTCCGCTTATAAATCAATTTATAGAAAACCCAACGGAAGAACACGCAAAACAATTACAACCACATGTACTAGAATTGGAAGAAGAACACGAAAATGCAGGTAATTTACTGAAAGAACTCCGAGTAATTACCGATAATTTCACACCACCAGAAAGTGCTTGCGGTACTTTTAGATTGGTATACCAACGTCTGGAACAACTCGAAAAAGATACATTTGAACATATTCATTTGGAGAATAATATATTGTTTGAAAATGTAAGGACAGCAATTTAATAGAAAGGTCGCTATTTAGTCGAAGATACATTGACAAATATAGCGACTATTTTTATTTAGATGTATAGAAGCTATAATTATAAATATGTAGGTAAGGTAGGAGAGGATATTATGAACAAATTTATCAAAATAATCATAGCTTTCTTATTATTCGTCCCATTTTTAGTAGCCTGTTCAAATACAGCTGGAGAAGAAGCAAAAACCGAATTAGTCATTTCAACCGCTTCTAGTCTAAAGGAAGCGATGGAGGATATACAGCATACATATGAAGAAGAAAACCCTCATATTAAATTACGATTTAACTTTGGGGCTTCCGGTTCCCTCCAGCAACAAATTTCTCAGGGTGCTCCAGTAGATCTTTTTTTCTCTGCTGCGGAGGACAAACTTGATTTATTAGTGAAAGAGGGCTTAATGGATAAAAATGATGTTACTGATTTATTAGGAAATGAGTTAGTATTAATCGTTCAAAATGGTAGGAAAACAACTTTAAATAGCTTTCAAGATTTAAATAAGCAAGAAGTAGAAAAAGTTTCCATTGGAATGCCAGAAACAGTACCTGCTGGGAAATATGCAAAAGAGTCGTTACAAAATTTAGGGATTTGGAATGATATAGATTTTAAAATAGTGTTTGCTAAAGATGTTAGACAGGTACTATCATATGTTGAGACGGGGAATGTTGTAGCTGGAATCGTCTATAAAACAGATGTAATTTCTTCTAAAAAAATTAGGGTAATTGCTTCAGTGGAAGAGCAAATGCACACACCAATTATTTACCCACTTGGGATCATAAAAGATACCAAACACTATGAAGAAGCGAAAGATTTTTATGATTATCTTCAGAGTGAGAAAGGTTTAAAGGTTTTTGAAGATTATGGATTTACTATTAACTAACATTACATTAAACGAGTTTTTTAATCCTATTTGGTTATCCCTAAAAATTACTGTCATAGCCAGCGTTATTGTGATTATTTCAGGAATATTAGTAGGAAGACTTCTAGCGAGAAATTCTTTCAAGGGAAAATCGATAGTGGAAACATTGCTATTACTACCATTGGTGCTTTCCCCTACTGTTGTCGGATTTTTGTTAATTGTTATATTTGGTCGAAATAGTATTTTTGGGCAAGTGATCGAAAGGTTGTTCAACCAGCCGATAATCTTCACCTGGTGGGCGGCGGTGATCGCTTCGGTAGTAGTAGCTTTCCCTCTAATGTATCAATCTGCAAAGTCCGGATTTCAAGCAATAGATACTAACATTGAAGAGGCTGCTAGAGTTGATGGCGCTAGTGAGTGGAAGATTTTGTATTACTTGTCTATACCGCTTGCATCTAAATCACTTATGTCAGGGGCAATTTTAAGTTTTGCACGCGCGCTTGGTGAATTTGGTGCCACATTAATGTTTGCAGGTAATATACCAGGTCAAACCCAAACTCTACCTACAGCAATTTATACTGCGATAGATTCTGGAAATATGGAATTAGCTTGGCTCTGGGTTACTTCTATTATATTTATATCCTTTATCATGTTGATGATTATACAGCGTAACCAGAATTATTGAATACTATTTGAGACTTAAGCTTAATTGCTTAAGTCTTTTTTTGAATAAAAATATTATTGATTTCCGTTCTGAGATCATAGCTCATAAGGATACTAATATAGCCAATACTCTGTGTAAATGACCCATTAACGACTTAAAGTCGCCAAAAAGGATGCTACGAATGTAGCCCATAGTCAAGCAGACGGGGATAAAACCCATAAATTATCAAATATAGTCTGGAATATGCTCTCATTTTCTGTGTTCTCTACTTAGAATTTTGTGCTCTAGGGAAAACCCGGTAGTGTTTAGGACTTTCCCTAATGTCGAATATTGTCATAGTCTTTCATAATAATAGTATAAGAATGAGCAAGTAATTGATTCCCGTCATGCTAGTCATTCGAATAGGAAGGGTGATCGATACTAATGAAACGAAAATTTGGATTGAAGTATTTTAAGCCTACAGAAAAATATTCAGGAAGCTGGTCGATTCTTGAGCAAAAAAACCGAGACTGGGAAAATATGTACCGTGAACGTTGGTCACATGACAAAGTAGTTCGGACAACACACGGAGTTAACTGTACTGGTTCTTGTAGTTGGAAAGTATTTGTGAAAAACGGAATTATTACATGGGAAAATCAGCAAATAGATTATCCATCATGTGGTCCTGAAATGCCAGAATTTGAACCTAGAGGATGTCCTCGTGGAGCATCATTTTCATGGTATGAATATAGCCCATTACGTGTGAAATATCCATATATGCGAGGTCGACTATGGAGACTTTGGAAAACTGCTTTACATGAACATACAAATCCAGTGGATGCTTGGGGAAGTATTGTTGAAGATCCAGAGAAAGCATTTACTTATAAAAGAGCCAGAGGTAAGGGTGGACATGTCCGAGTTTCCTGGCAGGATGCAATGGAATTGATATGTGCACAATTGATCTATACGATTCGTAAGTATGGTCCTGATAGAATAGCTGGATTTACACCAATTCCGGCAATGTCAATGATCAGCTATGCTGCTGGTTCGAGATTTATCAGTTTACTTGGTGGGGAAATGTTAAGTTTCTATGATTGGTATGCTGATTTACCACCAGCTTCACCACAAATTTGGGGAGAGCAAACAGATGTACCGGAATCATCTGATTGGTACAATTCGGGTTATTTAATCATGTGGGGCTCAAATGTCCCATTAACTCGTACACCAGATGCCCACTTTATGACTGAGGTTCGTTATAAAGGAACAAAAGTTGTTTCGGTTGCTCCTGACCATGCAGAAAACGTGAAATTTGCAGATAACTGGCTAGCTCCACATCCTGGAACAGATGCTGCTGTTGCTCAAGCGATGACACATGTTATTTTGGATGAGTTTTACGTACAACGTAAAGAAGAAATGTTCATTAACTATGCAAAACAGTATACAGATATGCCATTTTTAATTTTATTGGATGAACATGAAGGTATTCACAAAGCTGGACGTTTCTTACGCGCAAGTGACTTTGGAGATACAACTGAGAATTCTGAGTGGAAACCTGTAATTATTGATGAAATTACATCTAAAATAATTGTACCTAATGGGACAATGGGGCAACGCTGGGAACAAGATAAAAACTGGAATCTTATTTTAGAAAATGAAGATGGAACTAGAATTGAGCCGGCAATGAGTGTTGAAAATTATGAATCAAGTCAAACAGAAATAGTTTTCCCGTTCTTTGATAATGTTGCAAATGGAACATTTAATAGACATATCCCAGCTAAACAAGTTACTTTGGCTGATGGAAGTACTCGTCTAGCAGTTACTGTATATGATTTAATGCTAAGTCAGTATGGTATCAATCGTGGGGAAAGTGAATTTAACGCAAAAGGATATGATGATGCCGAATCATTTTACACACCAGCTTGGCAAGAAAAAGTCACTGGCGTAAAAGCATCGGTAGTTGTACAAGTAGCTAGAGAATTTGCTCAAAATGCTATTGATACAGAAGGTAGATCAATGATTATTATGGGAGCGGGTATTAACCATTGGTTCAATAGTGATACAATTTATCGTTCTATTTTAAACCTAGTTATACTGACAGCGTCTCAAGGAGTTAACGGTGGAGGATGGGCCCATTATGTTGGTCAAGAGAAAGTTCGTCCTATTGAAGGCTGGAGCACTATTGCATTTGCTAAAGACTGGCAAGCACAACCGCGGCTTCAAAATGCTACTTCCTTCTTCTACTTTGCTACGGACCAATGGAAGTATGAAGAAATGGGTAATGACTCACTAAAATCTCCTCTAGCTGGAGAGCTTAAGTACCAACATCCTGCAGATTATAATGTATTAGCTGCAAGACTTGGTTGGTTGCCATCTTATCCACAGTTTAACAAAAATAGTTTACTTTTTGCTGAAGAAGCAGCGGCAAAAGGGAAAACAACAAATGAAGAAATAATAAAAACGGCATATGACCAAATCGTTTCAGGCGAAGTAAAAGGTGCAATCGAAGATCCAGACTCACCTGAAAACTTCCCAAAATCCTTATTTGTTTGGAGATCAAACTTAATTTCTAGTTCTGCCAAAGGACAAGAATATTTTATGAAGCATTTACTAGGTGCAAGTGATGGATTATTAGCGACTCCAAATGAAGATGAAAAACCTGAAGAAATAAAGTGGAGAGACGATGTAGAAGGTAAGTTGGATCTGTTAGTTTCTATTGATTTTAGAATGACAACTACTCCATTGTACTCAGATATTGTATTACCTGCTGCAACTTGGTATGAGAAAACAGATATTTCATCTACTGATATGCATCCATTTGTTCATCCGTTCAATCCGGCAGTAGACCCACTATGGGAATCACGTTCCGACTGGGATGTATACCGCTCATTAGCTCAAACATTTTCTAAAATGGCGGAATCACATTTACCAGGAGTTTATAAAGACGTAGTTACATCTCCGCTAGCACATGATTCGAAGAGTGAAATTTCTCAACCAATGGGATTAGTGAAGGATTGGAAAAAAGGTGAGGTTGAACCAGTCATTGGTAAAACTATGCCTAACTTTATAGTCGTGGAAAGAGATTATACAAAGGTTTATGATAAGTTTGTTTCGCTTGGGCCTTTAACTGAAAAAGGAAAAATCGGAGCTCATGGTGTAAGTTTCTCTGTAGCAGAAGAATACGAGGATATGAAAAAAATAAACGGGACTCATTTTGATGACACTATTAAAAACGGTCTTCCAATGATTCACTCAGCAAGACAGGCAGTAAACGCTGTACTTCACTTATCATCAGCAACAAATGGTAAGGTATCTCAAAAAGCATTTGAATCAGCAGAAAAAGATACAGGTGTGCAGCTGAAGGATATTTCTGCAGATCGTGCAGCTGAAAAAATTACGTTCCAAAATATAACTGTTCAACCAAGAGAAGTAATTCCAACACCTGTGTTTAGTGGTTCGAATAAATTAGGTCGACGATATTCACCATTTACAACAAATATAGAACGATTAGTTCCTTTTAGAACATTAACGGGTCGCCAACATTTCTATATTGATCATGAAATATTCTTGCAATATGGTGAATCGCTACCAGTTTACAAACCAACATTGCCGCCAATGGTCTTTGGTACTAAGGATAAACCTATTGTCGGTGGGAAAGATGCACTAGTTTTACGTTATTTAACACCACATGGAAAATGGAATATTCATAGTACTTATCAGGATAATTTGCATATGCTCACATTATTTAGAGGTGGACCAGTTGTTTGGATTAATAATGACGATGCAGCGGAGCATGACATTGAGGATAACGCTTGGTTAGAAGTTTATAACCGAAATGGTGTAGTTACAGCTAGAGCAGTTGTTAGTCATCGTATGCCAAAAGGAACTATGTTCATGTACCATGCACAGGATAAGCATATTAATGTACCTGGTTCTGAAATAACAGAAGAACGTGGGGGAAGTCATAACGCACCTACTAAAATTCATGTTAAACCAACTCAAATGGTCGGTGGTTACGCACAATTAAGCTATGGATTTAACTATTATGGTCCAATAGGAAACCAAAGAGATGGATACGTAGCTGTTCGTAAGATGAAGGAGGTAAATTGGCTTGAAGATTAAAGCGCAAATAGCAATGGTGATGAACCTTGATAAGTGTATAGGGTGTCATACATGTAGTGTTACCTGCAAAAGTACTTGGACAAATCGTGAGGGTGCCGAATACATGTGGTTTAACAACGTAGAAACTAAACCTGGTATTGGTTATCCTAAACGCTGGGAAGACCAAGAAGTATACAAAGGTGGATGGCAAATGCGAAATGGAAAGTTGGAACTGAAATCCGGTTCAAAGCTTTCTAAAATAGCATTAGGAAAAATTTTCTACAATCCCGATATGCCAGAAATGAAAGATTACTATGAACCTTGGACATATGACTATGAAATGTTAACAAATTCACCTGAGGTGAAGCATTCCCCTGTTGCTCGTCCAAAATCAGTAGTTACTGGTGAATATATGGATTTAGAATGGGGACCAAACTGGGAGGATGATTTGGCAGGGGCTCATATTACGGGACCTACTGATCCAAACATCCAAAAAATTGAGGAAGAGATTAAGTTCAATTTTGAACAGTCATTTATGATGTATCTACCAAGATTGTGTGAACACTGCTTAAATCCAAGTTGTGTAGCATCTTGTCCATCAGGAGCTATGTATAAACGCGAAGAAGATGGGATCGTTCTAGTTGACCAGGAAGCATGTCGTGGTTGGCGCTATTGTATGACTGGTTGTCCGTATAAAAAAGTATACTTTAACTGGAAAACAAACAAAGCAGAGAAATGTACGTTCTGTTATCCTCGTATTGAATCAGGACTTCCGACGGTTTGTTCTGAAACTTGTACAGGGCGTATTCGTTATTTAGGGGTACTATTATATGATGCAGACCGTGTACTAGAAGTAGCCTCAACCCCAGATGAGAAAGATTTGTATAAAGCACAGTGTGGAATTTTCTTAAATCCAAATGATCCTGAAGTCATTGAACAGGCAAGGAAAGATGGAATAGCAGAAGAGTGGATTGAAGGTGCACAAAACTCTCCGGTTTATAAACTAGCAATAGAATACCAGTTAGCATTCCCATTACATCCGGAATATAGAACATTACCAATGGTATGGTATGTTCCACCTTTAAGCCCTATCATGAACTATTTTGAAGGGAAAGATTCCATCAAAAATCCGGATATGATTTTCCCTGCAATTGAAGAGATGCGTACACCAATTCAATATTTAGCAAATATGTTAACAGCAGGTGATGCACCAGCGGTAAAAGGTGCTCTTCAACGAATGGCCATGATGCGCTCTTATATGCGTGCAATTTCTTCTGGTAAAGAATTTGATGAAAGTCGTTTAGAACGTGTAGGATTAACAGCACATCAAACACAACAAATGTATAGATTATTGGCAATTGCTAAATACGAAGATCGTTTCGTCGTTCCTACTTCTCATCGAGAAGGATATATGGATCCTTATCGTGCACAAGGATCAATGGGTTATGATATGGGCTGCGACGGATGTGGACCAGCTTCTCCTAACCCAACAGCAACTAAAACGGGTAAGGAAATTTATGAAGAGAACTTCTACGGAGGGATTTGGCGTGATTGATTTAGAAAAGCTATATAAACATAAACCGGCTTTCGGCTTTTTTGCGCAGCAATTAACTTATCCAGAAAAACTAACCTTTCACCCTACCCTAATCGAAGAATCATTTTCACCAAATGATCCTGCGTACGAATTAGTGAAAGCGTACTGGGATGAAATTCATACGTATAGTTTGGATGATATACAGGAACTATATGTTCAGACATTTGACTTTCAAAAAAGTGCAACATTATATATGACTTATTTTAAATTTGAGGATGCAAAAGAGAGAGGTCAAATGCTTGCGAAGTTAAAAGTAATGTATGAGATGTTTGGTTTAGATATGCCAGCAGAGGAGCTTTCCGATTTTCTACCACTTATCTGTGAATTTTTATACGCCGCAGAATGGATAGGTGATTCTAGAGCAAAAGATAGTTTTAATATTCTATTTGCTGTACTGGAAGATGGGACATATAATTTAATTGAAGCATTGGAAAAGTTTAATAGCCCATATCTCCGGCTTGTCAGAGGCTTACGAGAAACCTTCAAAGCCTGTATAGAAAGGGAGGCTGTAAATCATGAACATGATTGATCAGTTTTTATGGGTTATATTTCCGTATATTTGTATAGCAGTTTTTATTGTAGGTCATATTTTTCGATATAGAACAGATCAATTTAGCTGGACGGCAAAATCGAGTGAATTTATAGAGAAAAAACAATTAATGATTGGAAGCTTACTGTTCCATATTGGTATTATTCCGGTAATAATGGGGCATGTATCTGGGCTAGCAATACCGAAATCATGGCTTCATGCAGTTGGTGTAAATGATCACTTATACCATATTGGAGCAATTTACATTGGTGGATTCTTTGGATTTGTGACATTGGCAGGGATGATCATTTTGACATCTCGTAGATTCACAAAGTCAACTGTTCGTAAATTGAGTAGTACGTCAGATTTAATAGTAAATGTGATTTTATTATTTATCGTTTTTATGGGGATGTATGCAACGCTGGTTACAAATGCAGTTCAACCTGATTTTGACTATAGAACCTCCATTTCGGTCTGGTTTAGAAACTTATTTATCTTACAGCCAGATGCATCCTATATGTTAAATGTGCCTATGTCTTTTAAAATCCATGTAGTAACAGGGTTTTTAATATTTGCATTATGGCCATTTACTAGATTAGTTCACGTATGGAGTGTACCATTAAACTACGTAGGTAGAAGCTATATCTTATATAGAAAGAATCGATCAGAATAAAGAAAAAGGAGACTTCGGTCTTCTTTTTTATCCATAAGGGGTATTTATATGAAAAATGATATTGATTTTCAAAAAGTGATAACCGCTTTTAAAGACAAGTATGAAGTAGATTTAGTGGCATTAGCCTTTATCCAACCAGCACAGCTTGAATATGTGCTAACATGGCAGTACGCTATTGGAAATATTAATAATCGTTTGAAAAGAATTGTTCTACAATCCGGCAAAGGTATTGCAGGTCAAGTTTTTAAATCTGGAAAGCCTATGCATGTACCAAATGTCGTGACTGAGTATCCTGATAGAGATTTGTTTAATTACCCAATAATTGTTTCTGAAAAGATTAAAAGCTTTTGTGCTCTGCCACTTTATAAAAAAAATAAAGTTCAAGGAGTATTATTGTTGGGATATAGGGAAGAGGATAAGATGACGTATGAATTATTTGAAAAAATAATTTATAATATCCATATTGATTTTCCAAAATATTACGGTAAGGAGATGGCTAAGAATTGACAAATAATGCACATTCAGAGTTAGTTGATAGCTTAATAGGAATGTACGAAAACAGTTCTGAAGCCTTTTTCTTTTTTAATAAAGATAATAAATTATTACATTTGAATCCGATTGCGAGAGAAATAGTAGATACAGATGCATTAGATGCTATGTTGGAAGGTCAAGAAAGGTCTATTTGTCAAACATGTAAAGGCTATACGAATACAACAGAGTTAATTTCCTGTGAAAACTGTTATTTCTCCGATCCAAAACAAGATTTCAGTTCATTTCAAGTATATCTAGATACGAAAGATAAAGGGGTTCTTCCCTATGTAGCAAGTTTTCACACTATTGATAGTGAAAATGGAACAAAAGTACTTATCTTAAGAAATTTAACAAAGTTACTTGAAACAAGAGAATTACTATTTAAAAATACAACGATTAAGCAAATAATTAAAGCACAAGAAGACGAACGCAAAAGAATTTCAAGAGAACTTCATGATAGTGTAGCACAGGAAATATTGAGTTCATTAGTAGATTTAAGACTTATGAAATATTTGAAAAGTCCTGAGGAAGTCTCCCAGAAAGTTCAGCATATGGAAGCATCTTTAACAAGACTGCTAGATGAAATAAGGAATATGTCTGTAGAATTACGACCTTCGTCATTAGATGATCTAGGCATTGAAGCAGCACTAAGATCACATTTTAAATGGATTGAAAAAAACTATGGATTAGTTGTCCATTATACATCTGAAATCAAAGGGAAACGTTTCCTTAATGAAATGGAAACGGTTGTCTATCGAATATGCCAGGAATCAATTCTAAATGCACTAAAATATGCTGATGTGGACGAGGTTAACGTCGAACTATATGAGAAAGATGATAATTTAATATTGAAGATTGTTGATGACGGTATTGGCTTTGATACTTCACAGAGAGTGTTTAAGGGTACTGGCCTAGGATTGTTTGGTATGAAGGAAAGAGCTGAACTAGTAGGTGGTAAATTGTCTATTATGTCATCTATGGGTAAAGGGACTGAAGTTCTACTATACATCCCACTAAAGGAGCGCTAAACGAATGAAAATTGTTATTGCAGATGACCATGCAGTTGTACGAAGTGGATTTTCAATGATACTAAACTATCAAGAGGATATGGAAGTTGTTGCAACTGCTGCCGACGGAATAGAAGCACATTTGATGGTCGCAAAGCATCAACCCGACATTCTTCTCCTAGACTTGAGTATGCCACCTGGAGAGAGTGGGTTAATAGCGACTGGGAAAATTAGTGAAGACTTTCCGGATACAAAAATTCTTATTTTAACAATGTATGACGATCAGGAGTATATGTTCCATGTATTGAAAAATGGTGCTTCGGGATACATATTAAAGAATGCACCAGATGAGGAACTTTTGAGCGCTATACGCATGGTTTATAAAGGGGGAACATATATACATCCCAAAATGGCAACTTCTCTCGTAAAAGAATTCATAAAAAAAGATCAAAATATAGTAGACGACGATCCATTTAGAGTACTTTCCAAAAGAGAAATAGAGATTCTACCGTTAGTTGCAAAAGGCTATGGCAATAAAGATATTGCTGCAAAACTATTTATATCTGTAAAAACGGTAGAAGCACACAAAGCAAAAATAATGGAAAAATTAGATTTAAAAAGTCGTCCAGAGCTAGTTGAGTATGCACTGAAAAAGAAATTATTAGAATTTTAAAAAGTGAGGTCTTTAATAATGGCTAATGCTAATTTCCAAAGTCCCGTTCCAGCTATGAGAATATTAGAAAACGAACATCAATATTTAATGCACTTAATGAATGAATGGCATGCGATCGTTTTAAACTTTGAAAACGATGCATATGAGGAAATTGAAGCTCGTACAGAGTTCTCGGTGCTACGTAAGCTGTTAATCGATTTCTTAGAGCCTCTTAAAAATCATACTGATAAAGAAGAAAAGTTCTTTTTCCCGTTATTAGGGCATTATATTGGAACAGAACAAGGTCCAATAGTAACTATCGAAGCAGAGCATGAAGAAATAGATGCATATATAGGTCATTTTTTACATCATACTAGAGCAGGTATAGATCATTTAAGCCTAGATGATATGAAACGAATAGCGAAGGACGCAGGTGAAGCCTTCGAAGTGTTAATGGTTCATTTTGTAAAAGAAGAATCTGTATTGTTTCCTATGACTGATCGAGTGATGAAAGCAGTGGACCAAGATAAATTGTTAGAACAACTGAATACTTTAATTGTTTAAAATAACTCATTTCACTCTATGGGTTATTTTTTCTATTTGTATTAATTTCACTACAGAGTGATGAGAACTAAAATACACATCGATTTCCATGGACACGGGTTCAATCCCTTGTGCTTAATGGTAAACACGATGAAATACAAGTAAACACTATCCTTTGCATTCTCCCACGTGAATAGAGAACAAAACAAAAGTAATTCAATTCTACACATTCAGTCTGTGAAATGGGAAAGTAATTTGGTGAAATTATCCATTCCGCAAGTAAAAGGTAATAGTCCGCAAGTAAATATAGGCTTTGAGCAAGTAAATTCTATACGACCGCAAGTAATCCACAGATGGGAGTAAGTAATTAAAAGATGAGAGCAAGTAAAGATAAAATATGATTCAATTATTCTTAAAATATAAGAAAATAATTACTGAGTGTGGATGCGAATTACTTTTTAGTTCCTGCCAATGATATTGAAAACGCTAGAAACAGGTTTTGAACTTAATGGACCGACCTCATTTTTCCTGGTTACTATTGTTAAAATGATGGTGTTAAGTAAACAAACAATCGTATGAATACATACTTTAAACTTTAAAACAGGAGTCATTTTCAAAGAATGAGCATTCAGTAATTACCGTAAAATCAAGAAACTACATTAATATAATCTTTTTAGGGAATACCCTTGGCCGTTAAGGGGAGTCCCCTATTAGAAACTTTTCATATTTTAGTTAAAATAATAGTAGGGAATCAATACGTGAATCATTCAATACCAAATTAGAAAAGGTGATATGAATGATAAAGAAAGTCCAATTGCCGTTACAGACAATGAACTTAGTTTTAGGCTTTATGATTTGGGTAATCATTTCTTCATTACTTCCATTTATTAAGGAAGATATTGATATACCAGCTGATAAAATAGCAATATTGACTGCTATACCTGTAGTACTGGGATCTATATTACGTATACCGCTTGGTTATTATGCAAATGTAATTGGTGCAAGACTTGTATTTCTTATTAGCTTTGTACTACTAATGTTCCCCGTGTTTTATATAAGTGAAGCTTCAAGTTATATAGATTTAATAATCGGGGGTCTATTTTTAGGGGTTGGGGGAGCAGTTTTCTCTGTAGGTGTTACATCATTACCTAAATACTTTCCGAAAGAAAAACATGGTTTTGTAAATGGTATTTACGGAGCAGGAAATATAGGTACTGCTATTTCTACTTTTGCAGCTCCAATGATTGCGACTCAAATTGGTTGGTCTTTGACAGTTAAATTATATTTAATATTACTATTAGTATTTATAGTTATTAATATTTTTCTTGGAGATAAACATGAGGTGAAAGTAAAAACACCTATAATCGAACAGATTAAAGGTGTTTGGAAAAATGATAAGCTTTGGTTTTTCTCTTTATTCTATTTCATAACTTTTGGTTCGTTTGTGGCATTTACTGTTTATCTACCGAATTTCCTAGTGAGTAACTTTGAATTAGATAAAGTCGATGCAGGTTTAAGAACTGCTGGATTTATCGCAGTAGCCACAGTTTTAAGACCAGTTGGTGGGTGGTTAGGTGATAAATTTCAACCGCTATTCCTATTGATGGGGGTATTCTCTGTTTATACAATAGCTGCAATATTATTAGCTTTCTCTCCATCTATAATGCTATATACAATTGGATGTATTGTTATAGGAATTAGTGCAGGAATAGGAAATGGTGTAATATTTAAATTAGTACCATTTTATTTCAATAAACAAGCTGGTATTGCCAATGGTATTGTTTCGATGATGGGTGGTTTAGGTGGATTTTTCCCACCACTATTATTAGCGACGATTTTCTCAATAACTGGACAGTACTCAATAGGATTTATGCTACTATCTTCTGTATCTTTGGCAAGTTTAGTTTTAGTAGTATTTATGTATTATCAAGATAGATTAAAATTAGCTCAGGAAGTTTTCAAATCAACTGGTCAAGGAATTATGGTAACAAACACAGCTGGTACAATTGTTACAGTTAACCCATCGTTTACACATTTGACAGGATTTAGCGAGGAAGAAGCTATTGGGAAAACTCCTAGAATCTTGAAATCTAATCGTCAAGAAAAAGCATTTTATGATGAAATGTGGAAGTGTATTCAAAAAGATGGAATGTGGCAAGGTGAGATTTGGAATACCAAAAAAAATGGGGAAGTATTTTTGGAATGGTTAAATATTAGTGCAGTTAAAGATGAAACAGGTGAAGATGTTAGATATGTTGGAACCTTTACTGATATAACTGAACACCGGACCAACGAGGGCAACCAATCGTAAAGATAGGGGGCCTTCCCCTATTTTAAATTTAAATATGCTTTTTACTCAGTATATGTCTAGCTCCAGCGCCTAGCCCATCGAGTCGCTTTAGGATTTTAGAAAAGGCAAAGAACGCCTTTACGTAAAGTCCTTCCAGCGATAGTCGGGGCTTACATTGGCGCTTGCGCTTTTCTTAAAAGGAAGTGTTTTAATGGAATCGCGATATTCAAGACAACTATTATTTAAACATATAGGAGCATCTGGTCAAAAACAATTAAGTGATGCAAAAGTGGCGGTTATTGGTTGTGGAGCACTTGGTTCTGCAATTGCTGAAACATTGGTGAGAGCAGGAGTTGGTACAATTTATATAGTTGATCGTGATTATGTAGAGTTATCAAATATTCAAAGACAACAACTTTTTACAGAGGAAGATGCTGTGGAAATGCTTCCAAAAGTAGTTGCGGCTGAGAAAAGATTAAAATCGATTAACTCCAATATAGTTTTGCACACTTACTTACAAAACGTAGATTATACGCAAATAGAGTATTTAGCTGCTAGAGTAGATGTAATTATGGACGCCACCGATAACTTTGAAACAAGACAGCTGATCAATGATGCAGCATACAAACATAATATACCTTGGATTTATGGAGCGTGCGTTGGTAGCTCTGGTGTTATATTTCCCTTTATACCGAAACAAACAGCGTGTTTCAGATGTCTGCTACCAGTCTTGCCAACTGTCAACGAAACCTGTGATACCGTTGGAATAATCTCTCCTGCAGTTCAAATTACTGCAGCTACACAATGTACAGAAGCTCTTAAACTATTGACTGGAAATGATGGAGCTATTCGTTCAAAGGTGCATCATTTTGACTGTTGGAATAACACGTTTTTAGATATTGGTATTTCAAAGCTTAAAAAAGAAACTTGTGAAACATGTGGTGAACATGCTACATATCCATCTCTAGATAGAGATCAGCAATCACAATATGCTGTGTTATGTGGAAGAGATGCGGTTCAAATTTTACCAAGTCCAGGTAGGAAAGTTACGTTACAAGACGCAGAAAAATTAACAAAAAGTATTAAAGCATTCAAGAAAAGAACCCCTTACTTTGTAGAATTCCAACGAGAACAACATAGAATGGTACTATTCGCAGATGGAAGATTGCTAATACACGGTATAAAAGATGTAAACCTAGGAAGAAGACTATATACAGAAATTTTCGGATAAATGATGGGGGACTATTCAATTGTCAACTCAATTTGGATTAAATCGTACTTTAAACGTTGCAATATTAACAGTAAGCGACACTAGAACAGAAAAAACGGATAAAGGTGGATTACTAATTTCACAATTATTGGAGCAGGCATCTGTACATGTGGTGGAGAAGTTAATATGTAAGGATGAAATAAATGAAATTCAGGCTATACTCAAAATTTGGACAAGTAATGACAATATAGATGCCATAATTACAACTGGTGGGACAGGTATTGCAAAAAGAGATTGTACTATTGAAGCGATATTACCAAGCTTTACTAAAGAGATTACTGGTTTTGGAGAACTTTTTCGTTTTCTAAGTTTTACGGAGGATGTTGGAACGAAAGCAATGCTTAGTCGTGCGGTTGCTGGAGTAGTAAATGATAAAGCTGTGTTTGTTCTTCCAGGATCTGTCGGAGCTATTAAGTTAGCGGTAAATAAGCTAATTCTTCCGGAGCTTGAACATATTGTATTCGAATTGACAAAATAAAAACGAGAAACTAGACACTAGTTTCCCGTTGATAATCGCCATTTTTGCCACCAGTTTTGGATACTAGCATAGTAGATCCGATAACCATATCTTTGCCACCCGCTTTACACATATCGTAAATAGTTAGGGCAGCAGCAGATGCCGCTACAAGGGCTTCCATTTCGACACCTGTTGAACCGATAGTTTTCACTTCGGATTGGATATTAATTACATTTTCTTCATTACTAGACCATTCGAATGTAATATTTATTCCTGATAAGAGAATTGGATGACACATAGGTATTATAGTAGAAGTATTTTTTGCAGCCATTATACCTGCAACTTGTGCAACGGCAAATACATCTCCTTTTTTGTTAGTTCCATCGGTGATTTGGCTTTTAATAGTATCATTTACAGTGATAGAGGAAACGGCAACGGCAGTTCTAGTAGTTTCGTTTTTTTCCGAAATATCTACCATCTTCGCTCGACCTTGTTCATTAAAGTGTGTAAGTTCTGACATCATTTACATCCTTTCAAGTGGGATAAACAAATTA
This sequence comes from Psychrobacillus sp. FSL K6-2365, assembly GCF_038003165.1. Taxonomy (NCBI): domain Bacteria; kingdom Bacillati; phylum Bacillota; class Bacilli; order Caryophanales; family Bacillaceae; genus Psychrobacillus; species Psychrobacillus sp. FSL K6-2365. Next base: position 1,824,295 of record NZ_JBBOOO010000001.1, read on the forward strand.
TAGCATGTGTAGTAGAAGGAGTTGTTAAAAATGGTAGAAATCAGAAAACCAATTGCGGTAAGAGATGCTATAAAACGTGTAATGGACAAAGCGAATGCATTGCCAATAATAGAAATTACTCTTGAAGAAAGTTATGGATACATTTTGGCAGAACCAATTATTGCAATGCATGATGTGCCTTCATTTAATAATTCGCCATATGATGGTTTTGCGATCCGTTCAGAGGATTCGATTGGTGCCAGTGGAGATAATCGAATTCATTTTAGAGTGATAGATCATATAGGTGCTGGACAAGTTTCTAAACATGCTCTTGGAAGGTATGAGGCAGTACGAATTATGACTGGCGCTCCTATTCCAGAAGGTGCAGATGCAGTTGTCATGTTAGAGCAAACAGTAGAAAGTGAAAACACTTTTACTATTCGCAAGCCATTTAAACAGCTTGAAAACATTTCTTTACAGGGTGAAGATTCGAAAAAGGGAGAAATGTTGATTCCATTAGGTACTTTTATCCATCCTGGAACTATAGCGCTTTTAGCAACTTTTGGATATGCAAAGGTGAAGGTTAGAAAAAAACCAATTGTCGGTATTCTTTGCACTGGGACAGAGCTTTTAAAGGTAGAAGATGAATTAGCACCAGGAAAAATTCGTAATAGCAATGGACCAATGATAGAAGCACAGTTAAAGAGAAGGGGTATTGAATCTCGTTACTATGGAACTCTTTCGGATGATTTAGAAAGCTGTTTCCAACTTGTAAAAAAAGTGTGGGAGGAGACTGACTGTGTCATAACTACTGGTGGAGTTTCAGTAGGTGATTTCGATCATTTACCAGAAATCTATCGTAGACTTCAGGCTGAGGTACTATTTAACAAAGTAGCTATGCGTCCTGGTAGTGTGACAACTGCAGCATTTGCAGATGGTAAGTTACTGTTTGGACTGTCTGGTAATCCATCCGCTTGTTTTACGGGCTATGAATTGTTTGTAAAACCAGCTATTGAAAATATGATGCTAAATAATTGTCCCTATACTCCTCATATAAAGGCAAAATTGACAGAGGACTTTTTAAAGCCTAATCCATTCACTCGATTTGTTCGAAGTGTGTATAGGTTTGAGGGGAATGAAGCAATTATTACTCCCGCAGGTTTTAACAAATCTAACGCAGTGTCGTCGATTGCAAGAGGTAATGCGTTGATGGTGCTCCCAGGTGGCACCAGAAATTTTGTAGCAGGTGACATAGTAGATGTTCTATTATTGGGAAATGAAAATGGTGTTTCTTCATGGATGTCGTGAGTATTTTACAAGTTGTAGGGTATAAAAATAGTAGAAAGACTACTTTAATAGATAATTGGGTTAAAGAACTTATTTCAACTGATAAAGTAGTTTCCGTTATCAAGCACCATGGACATGCAAATGGTCTAAATCTTCCTAATAGCGAAACAGATAGTATGAAGTTTTTCCTTTCTGGAGCCACATGCTCGATTGCTGTAGATGATCAAACGATTCAAATGCATCAAGCAAAGAATAATTGGACGCTTCAGCAATTAGTACAAATAGCAAAAATCAGTGAACCCGAGGTTATCTTCATAGAAGGATACAAACAGGAACATTATGAGAAAGTAGTTATTTTGAGAGATTCAAAGGATTGGGAGACACTTCAGTATCTGACGAATATCGTTTGTGTAATTGTACACGGTGACCTGAAAATAGAAAATTATCCAATGATACATATTGAAAATACAGTTCTATTAAAAGAATGGTTAATAGATTGGATTGGTGGAGATAAGCTTGAAATTATTTGAAATCGTAGAAACAGTGATTGACCCAGAACCTTATAGAAAAGCGGTGCTACATGCATCTGCTGGAGCAGTAACAGTATTTACGGGTCATGTTCGGGAATGGACTAAGGGAATAAGAACTATTTATTTGGCATATGAGGCATATATACCGATGGCGGAAAAAAAACTTGCTCAAATTGGGAAAGAAATTGAAGAACAATGGCCCAACACTAAAGTTGCTATAGCCCATCGAATTGGAAAATTGGAAATATCGGATATTGCAGTTGTTATCGCCGTCTCATCTCCTCATCGTAAGGTCGCCTATGAGGCAAATGAATATGCAATTGAACGCATAAAAGAAATTGTACCAATATGGAAGAAAGAAATTTGGGAAAATGGTCAGGAATGGATAGGAGAACAAAAACAGAAGCCAATAGTGGAAGGAGAGCTAAAATGATTACTGTATTGTATTTTGCAGGTTTGAAGGAAAAGACTGGATTAGATAAAGAAGAGTTTATATTTTCGGGAAAAACTGTAAAACAATTATTAGAGGAACTTCAACGTAAATATGAAGGACTATCAGATGGAATAATCCAGGTTGCTATCAATGAGGAATATGCTTTACCAGAAGATATTATTGAAGAAAAAGACATAATTGCATTGATTCCTCCGGTTAGTGGTGGCTGATGAAAACAGTTGGGATTTTACTTGCTGGGGGAATGTCTAGGAGATTTGGTTCTCCCAAAGCGTTCGCAACATGGAACAATCAGTTTTTTTATAACTTGTCTTATGCTGCATTAGATAAAGTATGTGATGAAGTGATTATTATTACTAGAGAAGAGTTATTGCCTTTATTTCCAAAGGATCTTTCCCTACTTATTGATGATCATAGGTTTTCTGGGGATGGACCATTAGCTGGTATCTTTACGGGTATGAACAACATAAAAGCTGATCAATTTGTAGTTCTTCCGTGTGATATGCCATTTATAACAAGTGAAGAGTTAAAACGGTTAATGCTTTATCGTTCTACTGGAGACATTAAAGCCGTAAAACAAGGAGAAATATTTCATCCGCTTGTAAGCATATGGAGTGGAAGTTTGAAAGAAAAAATATATCAAAGTTTAATGAACAAAAATTTTAGTGTAATGCAGTTTATGTCAACTGTAAGTACAATGTGGATTCTTGCAGATCAGATTAGTGATAATCCAGCTTCTGTGTTCCAAAATATAAATAAACCACTATGAAAAGGAAGTGAAATGTATGTCGGTGAATATATTGCAAGATCGATTATATAGACCAATGAAAGATCTGCGAATTTCAGTAACCGATCGCTGTAATTTCCGTTGTTCATACTGCATGCCTAAAGAAATTTTCGGTGATGATTATGTGTTTTTACCTCGAGAGGAACTATTAACGTTTGAAGAAATGGAAAGATTAGCAAAGATCTTTGAAAGTTTTGGTGTTAGAAAAATTCGATTAACTGGCGGAGAGCCGTTAATGCGAAGAAATATAGATGAACTGGTTAAAAAACTGCTCACTTTGGACAATATTAAAGACGTAGGTCTAACTACAAATGGAGTATTATTGAAGCAATATGGTCAAAAATTGAAAGATGCTGGATTAACAAGACTCAATATAAGTCTTGATGCATTAGATGAAAACTTATTTGGAAATCTCAATGGAAGAGGGATTAAATCTTCTTTCATTTTAGAAAATATACAATTTGCACAGAATCTTGGCTTTGAAGTTAAAGTAAATATGGTCGTCCAAAAAAATGAGAACGATCAAGAGATTATTCCAATGGCTAAGTATTTTAAAGAACAAGGAATTACTCTTCGCTTTATTGAATTTATGGATGTTGGAAATGATAACGCCTGGAGTTTTGAAAAAGTAATAACAAAAAAACAAATTTTAACGATGCTACAACAAGAATTTGATTTAGAGCCCGTAGATAAAGATTATTTTGGTGAAGTTGCTGAACGTTATCGATATGTAGGAACTGAATCTCAAGTAGGCTTTATCACATCAGTATCGGAATCTTTCTGCTCGTCTTGTACGAGAGCACGACTATCATCTGATGGAAAGTTTTACACATGCTTATTCGCTACAAATGGATTTGACTTACGAGAACTCATACGAAATGGAGCAACAAATGATGAGTTATCAGATGCTATCAAGAATGTGTGGGAGCTTAGAACGGATCGGTATTCAGATGAAAGAACAGAAGAAACTGCTAAAAACCGTACAAAAATAAATATGTCTTATATTGGTGGATAAGAAAGGAGCATGAAAATGACTAAACCCGGACCAGCATTGAAACAGTTGCATTCACACCATGCTATACATGAAGGAGGATTGTCAGGTGCCATACAAAAAACGAATAACTTTTTAGAATTATTGAGATCACGTGAGCTAGAAGCAGCAAATTTTGCTGCGGACGACCTATTAGATTACTGGGAAACAAGAGTTATTAGCCATGCAGATGCTGAGGAATCAGGATTCTACCAAGAAAAAGTGGAGGAGAATCCGGCTTTAAGAGATGTTGTTATAAAACTTGAAAGAGATCATGATTTACTCCGGATTATCTCTAAAGACATTAAGGAAATTCGAAACGAGCACGGTTTAAATGAGGCTGTAATCCAACGATTTTATGCACTTCTAACAGTCAACGAAATTCATAGTAGAGACGAAGAATGTCTTTTATTCTAATAGAAATTGGAACGATATGAAAGTATGGTTCGATGAAAAGGAGTTTAACAAATGACTCGTAGAAATGACCCTTGTCCCTGTAATAGTGGGAAAAAATATAAAGCTTGTTGTTTAAAGAAAGAAAATATTATTTCAATAGATGAAGAACTAAATAAAGATTTAGAACAAGTGCTACTAAACTTTTTTCATGCTCACCCGACTAAAAAGGAAACAAACGAAATTTATGAGTGGATTGGTGACAGAGAAGAATATTTATCAGATCGATTCGATAATGATAAAGTGAGTGCTATTATGGGAGATTGTTATTACTTCAATCATCGTGTAGATATTTGGCAAATGCATTTAGAAAGAGAATCAGCCAAATCGAAAAGACCAAGAGTTCAAACTGTTTTAGAAGGTTGGATGAATCCTAATATAATCCTTGGAACTATCTTGCAAATAAGTAATAATAGTGCGGAAGTTGTGGATGTATTTTCTGAAGAAAAGGTAATGATAGAAATTCCAAATCCATTCGAAGGAGGAGTGGGAGATTTTATTTTTGGGCATTTTCTATTAGATTCCAGGCAACAAGAACGATACTATAAATTATTAAATTCTTTAATCGTATTCCCTGCGAAAGATGAAGCACTTGTTGAACGTGTAAAGGCTTTATATACCAACAGCAAGAGTGAATCAGTACTTGATTTTTATAATAAGTATATTATTGAATGCTATGTAATTTTAGGAGATAAAGAAACTTCCATCGAGGAGCTATTTAGTGAAGAAGAGCTGGAGCTAATTTCTATTTTACATAGTAGTCTAGTAGAAATGGATATCAAGAGTGATAAGCTAATGTACATCTTTATCGAATATATTCAAAGAAAAGGTATTCCTAAGGGGATTAAAAAACCTACTGCGTTAGTGGCAGGGGCCTTGCAGTTTGGTATGCTAAATTCTATCATTTCTTATATCTGGACAAAGAAAGAAATCTCATCGTTTTTAGAAGTTTCAACTACTACGGCTAACAAATATGAAGAATTATTCAAGGAGTTTTATGAGCATGAAATTTCAAAAGAAGAACTAACTCAGAATACTGTATTTGCCTTTGAAGTAGGAACAGATGCAAATCTAGTAGAATTTTCAAACTGGAAAATGGGTATGCATCTTAGCAAGATTTCTATTAAAAATGAGAAAGAGATGAGTAGATATATAGATATTTATAAAGATAAAGAATTTAACCCTGTAAATGATAAAGAAGCTTCACAAAAGTATGCATATGAGGCGTATATCTCTATGGATTTGATTGAACGGGAACGACTAGGTTCAATTGCTTATGAGCTCGACCCTCAAAATATTGATGCAATCTTGTTAAAAGTAGATAATGAACTGGAACGGTCTGTATTTTTTGAAGAAGCGATTAGCATTGGAGAAAAACAGTTTGATCCGAATTTTGAGTCCGTATGGGGATATTTACCGAACAGACCATATTTGAGAGCCCTGTTTAAATACGGATTATGGTGTTTTGAGCAGAAGATGTTCAAAGAAGCTTTTAATCTATTCAATAAAATTTTACAATTAAATCCATCGGACAATCAAGGGGTTCGCTATCCTTCAGTTGCGACACTAATCGCTTTAAATAGATTAGAGGAAGCGGAAAGTTTAATGAGTCACTACCAGGATTCAGATAATGCGTTTTTTAGCTGGTTCCGTTGGGCAATGGAGAAAAAGAAAAGCTTTTTTTCTAAAGAAACACAGGACGCGTATGATTTGGCAAGCGAAGATAATGCTTACGTGGCAAATTATTATCGTTTGAAAGCTCCCGCTTTAGCCTATCCACATTCTATGGCTATCACGCCCGATAGTCCAGAAGAGGGAAAAGTAATTTGGACACTATTGCAGCCAATTATTTAGACCGATTGCACATTGCAATCGGTCTTTTTTTATACTTTAGGAAATTATGGAATTTTTGACATGTAGATAACTTTCTACAAGTGAATCTCTGTCCAGACTCCAGCGCATAGCCGCTCGAGTCGCTTCAGACTAGCGAATAAAGGCAAAGAACGCCTTTATTGCTATTCTTCCAGCCCTTGTCGGGGCTGACATAGGCGCTTGCGCTTTTGATATAACCCATAAAATGCTGGAGATAGCCCATAAAAGTCTCTATAGATTTTGAGAACGTCCTAATAGCCCATTAAAATTTGGAAATAGCTCTTAAACTATAGCGCATAGCCCATTAAAGCAATACAATGCCCCATAACAACAATTACTCATTCATAACTTTATCGGACAATAGTGTTCTTACTTCATCTTCTGTGTATCCAAGCTCCAAAAGTATTTCTTTGTTATGCTGACCAAGTAGGGGAGCTGCAGTTCTGAATTGTCCTGGTGTCTCGGAAAATTTAGCTGGAAAACCTAGTGTTTTCATTGGACCTGCTATCGGATGTACATAATCTACTATCATTTCTCTTGATAGAATATGTTCATCATTCAATGTTTGGTCATACGAATAGATAGGTCCAGAAGGGACGCCACTTGAATCTAGTAAATCTAGCCAGTAGGAGGAGTGGTGTTCGCTTAAAACTTCCTCTATTTCTATTTCTAGTTGGCTAGCATTTTTTGCTCGAATACTATTTGTTAAAAATCGTTCGTCCGTGAGCCATTCCGGTTTATGAACGACGTGTAAACAAAATTTTTCCCACAGTTTCTGATTACCTGCTCCAATAAGTATAAATCCATCTTGTGTTTTATAGCCTTGATATGGAGCAGAAACACGATGTGCTGTACCATTTCTTTGTGGTACTTCACCTTTGCCAAAATATGCTGCTGCTTCCCACACAGTCCATGCGAGACCAGAATCTACTAGGGAGACGTCGATATATTGTCCAGCACCTTTTTTTAACCGATAAATATAGGCGGATAAAATAGATTGGATGGCGGTTTGTGCAGCTGCAATGTCGTGTATTGCAATGCCTACTTTGACAGGTTTTCCAGCTTTTTCTCCAGTCATATCGATCAGCCCTGAAAGTCCTTGGGCCATAATATCATAGCCACCTTTGTCTTTATAAGGCCCTGTTTGGCCATAGCCGGAAATAGAACAATATATCAACGCCGGGTTTATAGCTTTCAGCGTATCATAATCAATTCCAAGTTTCTTCGTAACACCAGGTCGATAATTTTCGATAAAAACATCCGCATTTTTAATAAGTCTATATAATACTTCTAGTCCTTGTTTTGTTTTTAAATTAATACATATCCCGCGTTTGTTACGATTTACCATCATATACATATAGCTTTCTTCGTTTATATATGGTCCCATACTTCTAGTGTCGTCACCACTTGGAAATTTTTCCACTTTAATAACTTCAGCACCCATATCCGCTAAAACCATTGTGCAATAGGGTCCAGCGAGAACCTGCGATAAATCAAGTACCTTCATACCTTTTAATGCTTGTTCCATCGTATATCTACCACCTTATATTTTCCGTTAATCTTTTAATAGCTGAAGATTTTTAACTTCCTCTAAATTACGAGCACCACTTAACGAAATCGAAACTCTAAACTCCTGTAGGAAGTTCTCTAATACACGTTCCACACCGATTTGGCCCCCAGTAGCTAATCCCCATATGACGGGGCGACCAATACAGACTGCAGTGGCTCCAAGTGCTAAAGCTTTTACTGCATCTGATCCTCTTCTAATTCCACTATCAAATAAAACAGGAATTCTCCCGTTTACTACTCGGATGACTTCTGGTAGGGCATCAATGCTAGCAATAACACCATCTAATTGGCGTCCTCCATGATTCGAGACGATTATTCCATCCATCCCTTTTTCAACAGCAAGTTTAGCGTCCTCTGGGTGAAGTATTCCTTTTATTAGGATTGGTAGAGTTGTATGCTCGCGTAACTCAGAAATATTCATCCAATTTAAAGTAGGGTGGTAGATATTTTCTAGAATATTATTTACGATAGTCTCTTGAGAATGATCGCTAAGTGAAGCCATGAATACTGGATCTGATGCATAATTTCCTTGTCCGAATCCGCGTTTCAATGGAGAGTATTGATTGCGAATATCTTCCTCTCGCCAGCCAAGCATCGTAGTATCTATTGTTATTACAATTGCTTCATAGCCCGCTGCTTCTGCTCTTTTTACCATACTAAAGGAAACTTCTTTATTTTGAGAAGACCAATATAATTGGAACCATTTAGAACTACCTTTTGTTTCGGCTGCAATTTCTTCAATAGAATAGCTGGATACCGTACTTTGAATATAAGAAAATCCGAATTTTGCTGCAGCTTTAGATACCGCTAATTCGCCATCTTCATGTGCAATTTTATTCACCCCGACGGGAGCAATGAGAAGGGGGTGGGGATATGTATGGCCTAGAATCGTCACTTCTGTATTTAAAGTAGATACATCCGTTAAAAAACGTGGGATGATAGAATACTTAAAAAAAGATTCTGTATTTTTTTTATATGTTTCTTCACCACCAGCAGAGGAACGAATGTATCCGAATGGACCGGGTTCTAATATTTGTTTTGCTCCTTCTTCTAATTCTGCAAAGTTAATAGGATAATGGGAGTTTGCTCCAATATTTTTTAATAATAGATCATTCGTGGACATATGAAACACCTCTTATGTAAAATTTGGTTTTCTTTTTTCTAAGAATGCTTGGATGCCTTCTTTATAGTCATCGGAGCTGAAAGAATCTAAGATAAGTTCTTCAATTTGTTTTGTTTCTTCATTATCACCATCAATAATTGCTTGAATTACTTGTTTAATACCGTTATTTGCAACGGAAGACTTATGGATAATTTGATGAGCGAACTCATGACACTTTTCCTCTATCTCTTCCATCGGATAAATATAGTCAACTAAGCCAATTTCTTTTCCTTCTTCTGCTGTGATTAGTTTTGCAGTATACAATAATTCCTTTGTTTTTGTAATTCCGATAAGGTTAACTAATCGTTTTGTACTTACAAGGTTATAAATAATGCCGATGTTTGCAGCGGTTATACCAAGCTTACTACCAGAAGATGCGAATCGGAAGTCACAGGAATTAGCAAGTTCTAATCCACCCCCAATTGCTAATGTCTTAATAAGGGCAATAGTAGGTTTGGGGAAACGATATAATTTTTCAATTGATTCAAGTGTTGCATCATTATAATCCTTTGCTTTTTGGGCAGAAAAGCGATTTTCTAGAAACTCTGTTATATCTGCACCAGAGGAGAAAGCAGTTTCATCTGCACCTTTAAGGATTAACAATTTAACTTGCTGATCATTCTCTAAATCATTTAATGTTTCACCGAGCTTTTTGAACATAGCAAGGGAGAATGAGTTTTTCTTATCCACTCGGTTAAATACAAGTGTTGCGATTGATCCACTTCGTTCCACATATAAAAGATTCGTCATAAGTTCGCCTCCTGCTAGTCTTTTTTAATATTTGCTGCAATACGATTTCCGATAGATTGAATACTTTGTACTAGGATGATTAAAATTACTACTGTTGCATACATTACATCAACTTCATAACGTAAATGTCCGAAACGATATGCCAAGTCACCTAAACCACCTGCACCAACCATACCTGCCATTGCTGTAGCACCGATTAAGCTGACCGTTGAAATGGTTAATCCTAAAACGATAGAAGGTCGAGCTTCTCGAAGTAAGACATTCCAAATGATTGCGCGTGTACTAATACCCATAGCGGTATAAGCCTCAATGACACCATTTTCCACTTCCAAAAGAGCAGATTCCATTAGTCTAGCAATATATGGTGCTGTATAAATTACTAATGGCACGATAACGCCTTGAACTCCAATAGTTGTTCCAACTATTAATCTTGTAAAAGGAATTATGAAAAATAGTAAAATGATAAAGGGAACAGAACGTACAATATTTATGATTAAATTAGTAATTTGATATATAAATTTGTTTTCTAATGCCTGGCCAGGTCTAGTCAGGACGATTAAAATACCTAATGGAATCCCGATTAATACAGAGAAAAATAGGGAGATACCCACCATTTGAAATGTTTGTACAACAGACTCACCAATAATCGGTAGCCATTGTTCTATAAATTGATCGATTCTACTCATGAGACTGTCCCTCCAGTTCTTCCGTTGCTACACCTTGAGAATCTAAATAGTGTATAGCATTTCTAACCTGGTCCTTGTCGCCAATTAAATGGACCACTATATTTCCGACAATGCCATTTTTAAGTTCGATAATATTGGCAGTTAATATGTTCGGTTGGACATTAAATTTTTGACTTACTTCAGCTAATAAAGGTTTTCCAGTGCTTTCTCCGACAAATGTTAAGCGAGTGACTGCACCCGTAACATTTAACTGAGAAATTAAAGAAGTGGATAAATTACGCTGACTTATTGTATTTAAAAACTTTTTAGTTGTAGGGTGTGTAGGGTTAGTAAATAGATTAATAGCTGTATTTTGTTCAACAATTTCTCCATTTTCCATGACATATACATGATCACAAATTTTTTGAATGACATTCATTTCATGCGTGATTAAAAGTATAGTAATACCTAATTCTCGATTTATCTTTAGAAGCAAATCTAATATGGAATCAGTAGTTTCTGGGTCCAGTGCGCTTGTTGCTTCATCACTAAGCAATACTTCGGGTTCCTGCGCTAGTGCACGGGCAATTGCAACACGCTGCTTTTGGCCACCAGATAACTGGTTTGGATAGTTTGTATGCTTGTCAGTTAATCCAACTATTTCTAAATATTGATCCACTCGTTTTTTTACTTGCGCTTTATTATATCCAAGTAGCTTAAGTGGAATGGCGATATTATCATAAACAGTTGCTGTTTTTAATAGATTAAATCCTTGAAATATCATGCCAATTTTATTGCGGGTTTCACGCAATTTAGGGAGGGGAAGGGAAGTAAGTTCAACACCGTTAATAAAAACTTTGCCTTCCGTTGGCTGTTCGAGTAAATTTACGCATCGAATCAGTGTACTTTTACCAGCACCGCTATATCCAATGACTCCATGAATTTCTCCTTTATTTACCTGAATATTTACTTGGTTTACTGCCTTTACTATTCCACTCTTGCTTTTAAATTCTTTCGATACATTTTCTAACTCAATCATTTACTATCTTCCTTTCTAAAGAAAACGCTACCGAAGTCGGTAACGTTTTCAAGTCCATTATTCGTCCCAGCTAGCTAATACAGAACCTTTAAACTCTTCTTCGATAAACTTTCGTACTTCTTCCGATTGATATGCTTTTACAAATTTTTGAATCGTTGGATCATCTTTATTTTCCGCACGAACAACCACAAAGTTTACATAAGGTGAGTTAGAAGATTCTAATAATATAGAGTCCTCTTTTGGGCTAATTCCTGCTTCAAGTGCAAAGTTCGTATTAATGGCAGCTGCATCTACTTCACTTAATTGTTTTGGTATTTGAGCAGCTTCTAGTTCAATAAATTCCAGGTTTTTTGGATTTTCTTCAATGTCATAAATACTAGCTGTTTCTCTTTTGTCTTCTTTAATTTTGATGTAGCCATGTTCTTCTAAAATGTATAGTGCACGCGCGCCATTCGTTGGATCATTTGGCAAACCAAAAGTTGCACCGTCTGGTAGATCATCAATTGACTTATATTTTTCTGAATATACACCCATTGGATTTAAAATTGTTTTTCCTACTGGTACTAAGTCAGTACTGTGATCCTCGTTAAACGTGTCTAGGAAAGGTTCGTGTTGATAGCTATTCGCATCTAAATCACCTTCTGATAATGCAGTGTTAGGTAGAATATAATCAGAGAATACTTTAAGTTCTACTTCTAAACCATCTTTAGCTGCCACTTCTGCAGCTACTTCTACAATTTGTTCATGTGGTCCGGCAGTTACTCCTACTACTATTTTGTCTTCATTGATTGCTTTAGCTTCTGACGCAGCGTCAGACCCACAAGCTGCAAGAGTTCCAGTTAATAATACCGTTGATAATAAAAAACCAATCTTTTTCATTTGTCATTCCTCCGAATAATTATTAAGAACGTTGTATAAATATAAAAGCCTCTCTTCCAGTAGAAAGAGAGGCGCATACATACGTTTGTCCTCTCTTATCTATCAAAACAAAATGTTTTGCAGGATTTAGCACCTTTCCATATACAAAAAATATATGGATGGTTGCCGAGCTTCATAGGGCCAGTCCCTCAGCTACTCTTGATAAGAGATATCAGCTATTAAGTTTTCCAACAGTTCATAAAATATAATTTACTACATCAAATTATTAAAGTCAACAGACTTTTTTTATAGTTGCATATATCATTCGAATTAGTTTATGTTTAATAACAATAAATAATTATACATAGGGAGTGTGTAAGCGTTGTCAAAAATTAGAGCAAATTATGCTGTAGGGCAGCTAGGGAAGATAGTGAGCGCACGTTTAGTTTATGGAACTGATCTGCTGGAAGGGATAGAGGAATTGTGTAAAGTAAATGGAATTCAATCCGCTACAATTCTTAGTTGTTTTGGTAGTTTTCAAAGATGTGGATTTGTGTATTTAGTACCAAATGAAGATTCCCCTATAGGTGTAGGATACAATAATCTTGTTGTGAAAGAGGGGCCAATTGAGTTCTTGCAGGGTACAGGAGTTGTATGCCAAAGAGATGATCAATTTGAAACGCATTTCCACGGTACAATATGTGACCAAAATGGCAATATTTTTGGTGGTCATTTTATTAAAGGTGAAAATCCTGTTATTACAGTAGACCTAGTGTTGGCAGAAACTGTTGATATGGAGTTTAAGAGACAGTTTGACGAAGAAACAGGAGCTAATCAGTTTTATCCTGTAGAAACGAATAAAGAAAAACCTAATCATCTACATAAATGAAAATTGCAGCCCTATATTAATGGGCTGCACTTTTTTAAAATAAATTAAGCTTTCCAATGCGTGTAATTGCTTCTCTTAATCGAACTTCATCCACTAATAAACCCACGCGAACATACCCTTCGCCGTATCCACCAAACCCATTACCAGCAGCAACTGCTACATCGGCTTCGTTCAAAAGTAAATCAGCAAAAGCTTCACTTGTAAAATTATCGGGAACAGGTAACCATGCGAAAAAGGAACCTTTTGGTGCATTCACCTGCCAACCAATACTGTTACAAGATTCAATAAGAGCATTTCGTCTGCTCTCATATAAATCCACTAATTCCTTTACACATTCTTGACTATTATTGAGTGCAACCGTTGCAGCATCCTGTACGGCAGGGAAGAGACTAACAAATAAGTGGTCTTGAATTATATTTATAGCTTCAATAATTTTAGCGTTCCCAACAGCAAAACCAACTCTCCAGCCAGCCATATTATACGTTTTGGACAATGTGTACATTTCAATACCTACGTCTTTTGCACCATCAGCTTGTAAGAAACTAATTGGCTTCTCTCCATCAAAACCTATTCCACCATATGCAAAATCATGGACAATGGCAATGTCCTTTTCTTTTGCCAACGAAACAGTTTCTTGGAAAAAGTCTAAATTAGCGATAGCGCCAGTGGGGTTATTTGGATAATTTAAGTACATAAGTTTAGCTTTTTGTTTTTGCTCCTCTGTTAAGGAACTGTAATCAGGAAGGAAATTATTTTCCTTGAGTAATGGCATCGTGTCAAACGCTACATTAGCAAGTCCTACCCCAGATAAATAATCAGGATAGCCTGGGTCAGGAAGTAGCATTAAATCATTTTCATTCATCAGTGCCAACGGGAGCTCTACTAAGCCAATTTTAGTGCCAAATAATATCGCTACTTCAGTTTCAGGGTCAATGTCAACATTATATTCTCGTTTATAGAAATTGGCTGCCGCTTTTTTAAATTCTCCAGTTCCACGAAATGGACTATACTTGTGGTTTAATGGATTGGCTGCCGCTTCCTGCAGTGCTTGTACAATATGCTCAGGAGTAGGCTGATCAGGATTACCTTGTCCAAGATTAATCACATCTCTACCTTCTAAAACTGCGTCTCCAACTTTTTTTACTAGTGTAGCAAAAAACTGTGAAGGTAGATTTTTTAAACGGTTTGAAAATTCCATGTTCGTAACCTCGTTTTCTAATAAGTTGCATTTGTTAGTCAAATCTTATAACCTTTTTATTATTATGTCTATAGGGGTGTCAAAAATGAGAATTGCATGTGTCCAATTAAATATAGCTTTTGGTAACCCAAAAGAAAATTTTAGAAAAGTAGAAGAAAAGATTCGGAAAGCAGCGATGTTAAATGCAGAAATCGTCGTACTGCCTGAAATGTGGAATACTGGTTATGACTTAACAAACCTTGAAGTAACAGCTGATATAAACGGAGAAGAAACTAAAAATCTCCTAACTCGGTTAGCTAGTGAGTTACATATTCATATTATTGGAGGCTCCGTTTCAACAAAAAAAAACAATCATTTCTTTAATACGATGTACGTAGTAAATAATATTGGAGAGCTGATTGCTGAATATGATAAAGCGCATTTGTTTAAATTAATGGATGAGCATCTATACTTAGAGGCAGGAACAAGCAAAAATATCTTCACGCTGAATGATGTCGAAATGGGTGGCGTTATCTGTTATGATTTGCGTTTTCCAGAGTGGTTCCGTGCCCATTCATTGGCAGGAGCGAAAATTATTTTTGTACCTGCTCAATGGCCGGCTACTAGAGTTGATCATTGGAAAATATTATTACAAGCTCGGGCGATTGAAAATCAATGTTTCATCGTTGCAGTAAACCGGGTCGGAGAAGATCCTAACAATTCATTTAACGGAAATTCGATGGTAATCGCACCATGGGGCGAGGTTCTTTGGGTTGGAGCTGATGAAGAAACAATAGGTTTAGTAGATGTAAACATGGATGATGTGGAAGAAGTAAGAAAAAGGATTCCGGTTTTTAAAGACCGTAGAGTGGACCTATATTAAAAGATATAGTGCTATCTGTATTGACGTACAGATAGCTTTTTTGTATGGTTTTCTAAAGGGGGAATTAAAATGGTAGAAATAATTCGCGCGATTCAAGATGAGTACCCGGAGGATTTTGCTTGGTGCTATGGTTGTGGGAGAATGAACAAAGAAGGGCATCACTTTCGTACAGTATGGGATGGAGAGCAAACAGTAACTATTTATGAACCGAAGGAAGAGCATATAGCGATACCTGGTTTCGTATATGGCGGGCTAATTGGGGCATTAGTCGACTGTCATGGTACAGGTTCTGCATCGCTTGCTCTACATCGAAAGAATGGATTTGAACCAGGTAGTGGAGAAACACCACCTCGCTTTGTTACTGGTTCCTTGCATGTAGATTTCCTAAAACCAACTCCGCAGAAAATTGTTCTAAAAGCAATTGGCCAGGTAGAAGAAATTCATCCTAAAAAATTCAAAGTTACTACAGAAGTATTTGCAGGAGAAGTTCTCTGCGCTCGTGGTGAAGTGATCGCTGTTCTAATGCCTGCATCTTTTGGGAAACAATAAATTATATAGAACCTGCTAATAAACAAATTGTTTTTATTAGCAGGTTCTTTTTTATTTTGGCTATGTTAAAAAGAAAGTGTTGATTTTCCGTGAGGTGGTATTGAAATATTCACTTTAACAAGCACAGCAGATTAATTGAAGAAGAAAAGCTAGCCACTTATGTCGCATTACGGATTCTATAAAATATTTTTATTCTTGGAAGGAATTCATTTGTGGAATAGAGAATTATAAAGTGAATGACAATACTATAGTAGAGGTGAGTATCATGGGGTTTCAGGCTGATAAGATATTCGTAAATTTAGCAGTAAAAGATTTAAATAAGTCTAAGGCGTTTTTCTCTAAATTGGGGTTTGAATTCAATGCTCAGTTTACCAATGAGCTTGCAGCAAGCATGATTATTAATGATAATATATTTGCTATGTTGTTAGTTGAAGAACATTTTAAGACTTTTACGAAAAAAGAAATCTCCGATTCTACAACAAGTAACGAAGCAATATTGGCATTATCTGTTGATAGTAAAGAAAAAGTCGTTGAGATTGTAAACAAGGCTTTAGAAGCAGGTGGAAAACCTTCAATGGAACCACAAGACCATGGTTTTATGTATGGGTGGAGTTTTGAGGATATTGACGGGCATCTTTGGGAGCTTTTTTTCATGGATGAAAGTTCAATGAATTAATTTATCCTAAAGACAAAGTAACTTACATTATACGATTGAGGAAGCTAGCACATGGTGTTAGCTTTTTTGTCGTAAATTATGAAGATCTTGAGGAACAGAGTTAAAATTAAAAAGCTTTCAAGATCTATAAAATTACATAATAAAAATGAGATTGGACTGGTGCCATAATCAGAGTAGGATTAATCACTCATGAGTGCTCCTGGTATAGAGTGCGCCAGTCTGTGATGTGCCGTGGTCGTTGGAGTTAGACTAACAATGTGCTCAACGGTACCATAGTTGGTCGGCCATAATATTGTTTATTTAAAGTTGAATTATTTAAATGGGGCACGTAATTTACTGATAATCACTTCATTATGAAATTGAAATAAATAGTTCGAAATTAAGTACGTTTCATTTGATTTTCTATTTATTATCAAGCTAATCCTTAAGATTAAAACATTCAAAATTTGGGAATGAAAGGAATAGGAGGTTGATTTTAATGGATACATTATTATATTTTCTTTATGTAGTTTTATATACTGCGCTATTAATTTGGGGGTTATATGGCATAAGAAAGCAGGATTTAGCAAAATGGACAAGTGTCATCTATTTAGTGATCCTACCATTGATCTATGATAACGCAATACTTGCTACAGGTAAGTGGATTGGAGAAGGGGAGTTATTGGAAAGCTTAAACTTTTCTCGTTTTTGCTTACATGCTTTAATCACACCATTACTTGTTATGTATTCTTTAGGGACATTGCAGGAAAGTGGTATCAAATGGGCAAAGAAAAAGTGGTTATTTATTTCAGGTATTATATATACGATTGGTTTAATGATATTAGAATTTTCTAAAGAGGTTGTTGGATTAGACATTGAAGTAGTGAAAGAATACGGGGTAATAAGCTATTCAAATGTTAAAGAATCAACTGGTCCCCCTGTAATGGTGTTATTAGTTACTATCATTCTCATTGTAGCAAGTGCAATCTTGTGGAAAAAAACCAAATGGCCAGTTTTCTTTGTAGGTGCCGTAGTTATGACTTTTGGAAGTGCAATACCTATAGATGTAGAAAGTGGAGCAGTGACGAATGCATTTGAATTATTTTTGATATTTACTTTGATATGGACTAAGAGACGTCTTATAACAAATGAGCTAAATGTTAAATAGTTTCAATATAAAAGACATACTAAATTCTAGTATGTCTTAAAAAAATCATGCTTTTACAATTTGATCGATAGGAACTGCTTCTTTCGGTTCTGGAACTTTTGTTAAAATGATAAATCCGATGATGAACAAGATTACTAGACTAAATACCCCATATGCTGAGTTTCCGGTTAACTGGGCAGTGATTCCTACTAATAATGGTCCAATGATAGAGGCGAACTTTCCGAAAATATTATAAAATCCAAAAAACTCGTTTGAATTCTCTTTTGGAACTAATTTACCAAAGTAGGACCTACTTAGCGCTTGAATACCGCCTTGAGAAGTTGCTACGAGCATTGCTAAAATCCAGAAATCTACAATAGTATCTAAGAAAAATGCATATGTACATATAATTATATAAACTATTATTCCAACATAAAGCATTTTCTTTTCAGAAAATTTAGTAGCTAATTTTCCATATAGTATAGCAAATGGTGCAGCAACAACTTGTGTGGCAAATAAAACTATAAGCAAACTGGTAGATTCCAAACCTAAATCAGAACCATATGCTGTAGACATGGAGATGATAGTACCTACGCCATCAATATAAAAAAAGTAAGCAAGTAAAAACAAAAAAAGAGCCCGGTATTGACGTATTTCTTTAAAGGTATTTCCTAATCGTTTGAAACTTTCTAAGATGATATTTCCTTCTTTTTCGACAAAGTGAATTTGTTTCACGTTTTTGAACATCGGAATAGAGAATATTACCCACCAAGCTGCTGTTATAACGAATGCTAGTCGGCTAGCATTCGTTGTTGAAATAGGAATAATTTCCTTTCCGGCTAGCAAAATAATAATGATACTAAGTAAAAAGGGAATAGTGGACCCTATATAGCCAAAACTATATCCACGTGAAGATACTTTATGCATACGTTCATTATTAGTTACATCTACGATAAAGCCATCGTAGAAGACATTCGCTCCTGTTGCACCAAGTGCTGCAAGTGTATAAAAGATTAATAATAATAGCCAATTATCAAAAGGTACGAATGCTAGCATTGTAGTAAACGTAACACCTAATACAAAGAAAAAAGTAAAAAACTTTTTTTTCATCCCACGATAGTCTGCGATTGTACCTAAAATTGGGCCTATCATGGCTAATATAAAAGTGAAAATTGCAATCGTATATCCAAGGTAAGCTGTGGAATCTGCTGCATTTACCCCGCTTGCTGTCGCAGATTCTTTATAAAAGATAGGGAAAACAGCTGTAGTAATGATGATTGAATAGGCGGAAGAGCCCCAATCATAAAGAGACCAACTATTCTCTTCTTTTGTGAATTTTTTCAATATATTCATCCCTCCAATCATTGTTATAAATTATTGTACATCAAACAAAACAGGCTTAGTAGAATAATTCAGAAAAATAACCTAAATTTTACAAAGAAAGTTAAAAATAATTACATGAACATTGTCACCTTCCAATCAAAATTTACATACTTTTAACATTCGACGGGTGAAATTAGGAATAAACTATATTTGGAGGAGTAGAAAATATGGAAACTAAAAATGAGCAGAAAGCAATAATAGACATTGGGTCCAATTCCATCCGCTTAGTGGTATTTAGCTATACTAGAGACAAGGGTTTAATAGAGCAACTTAATATTAAAACTGTAGCACGATTAAGTATGCATATTGATGAAGAAGGAAACTTAAGTTCTGAAGGTATACATATTTTAATCGAAAATTTATTAAAATTTAAGGACATATTAAACGATATTTCTGTGACGAACGTGTTTGCAGCTGCTACGGCTGCTATTAGAGAAGCAAACAATTGTGAAATGGTCTTACTTGAGGCCGAGAAACAGACGGGGATTCAAATTTCTTTATTATCTGGAGAACAGGAAGCTTATTATGGTTATTTAGCTGTTATTCATTCAACTAATATAACTACAGGTGTAACGATAGATATGGGTGGAGGAAGTACGGAAGTTACATATTTTGAAAACAAAAAGATAAAATTTTCACACAGTTTTCCTTTCGGAGCTGTCTCTTTAAAAAAGAAATTTATACAGGGTAGTTCAATTACATTGGAAGAAAAGGAAAATCTTATTGCTTATGTGTGGGAACAATTTCAAGGATTACCTTGGTTACATAACTTACAAGCACCTGTGGTTGCTATCGGCGGTAGTGCACGAAATTTAGCGCAGGTGGATCAGCAACGCAAGAACTTTGCACTACATGGGATACATCAATATGAGTTAAGTGCATCGGATTTACAGGAGATTAGCTATGAATTTGCTCAATTTCCCTTCGAACGTTTCAAGAAATTAGACGGTCTTTCCTCAGATCGAGCGGATATTATTGTGCCTGCACTAGAAACCTTTCGGATATTTATGGAGGTAGTAAAAAGTTCAGCTTTTATTTATAGCAAAAAGGGTTTACGGGAAGGAATTATTTTAGCTCATCTTATTGATCAATCTCCTGATGATTTTAAAGTAAATGATGTGACTAAGAACGCTATCCGTCATGTGTTAGGAAAGTTTAATATGAATGAAAATGAATCACTTCATTTGTTTGGAATATTTTCTTCTATATATGATAAATTCATGCAGTGGGGTTATATAGCACCACTTGACAATAAGAAGTTACATCTCCATGCATTCCAACTATTTCATATTGGTAAGGAAATTGAGCAAGATGCGTATAGTCAGCAAACTTTTCATATTATAACCAACTTAACAATAGATGGTATATCTAATGAAGATCGTTTAAAAATCGCCTTAATTGCCTCATATAAAAATAAGGGTACATTTAAACAATATATTGAACCCTATCAACATATTATTAGTACTATGGAAAGTAAAAAGCTTCGAGATGTTGGAGCATTAATTCGCTTTATAAAAGGAATAAATGTACTAGGAAGATCTCCTATAAAAGATGTATTCCTTACAAAAACTGCTGCAAATACTATCGAATTTATATTTTTAGTTTCTGAAAAATACATGTTAGAACAATACCAAGCGGAAAAATTAAAAAGACATCTTGAAAAAATAGTTGATATGGAAGTTAAGTTGAAGTTTGTAGACATGGAGGAAATTCAGGAATGAATGACGGAGCGGTACAAAAACATCCTTTTAACAACTATGCCTATTATAATAATAGAGAAATAAGCTGGCTCGCATTTAATGAGCGAGTACTAGAGGAAGCTGAAGATGAAACGAATCCCCTGTTGGAACGATTGAAATTTTTAGCTATTTTTAGTTCCAATTTAGATGAATTTTTTATGGTACGTGTAGCAGGTTTACAGGATCAGGTTAGAGCTGGATTCAATAAACCTGAAAATAAAGCAGGATTAACACCAAAAGAGCAGTTAAATCAAATAGCTTTAATTACGAAAGAATTAGTAAGCAGACAAATGAAAATTTATAAAGAGCTGATTGAAAAACAACTTCCTATGCATGGTATTTCTTTAGTAAAGTATGCTGATTTATCAATTCCTCAAAAACAGGAATTGCAGAAGCTGTTTGAGGAAGAAATTTTTCCAGTTTTAACACCAATTGCAGTTGATACATATCGACCATTTCCAATTTTATTAAGTAAAACAATGAATATTTTAGTAATGATAGAAGACAATCAAGATGCAAACACCGAACAAAATAAGATTGCTATAGTTCAGGTGCCGTCAGTATTAAAACGGTTTATCCAAGTTTCGACAGAGGATGGTTCGTTCGTAGCTGTTCTTTTGGAGGATGTCATCGTTGAACATATTTCCAATCTATTTCACGGGTATCATGTAAAACATGCAAACCCCTTCAGAATTACCCGTAATGCCGATTTAACAATTCATGAAGAGGGAGCTCGAGATTTACTAATTGAAATTGAAAAAGAGTTGAAAAAGCGTAAGTGGGGAGCGGTAAGCAGATTAGAAGTAAAAGTAAGTGAAATCAAACCGAAACTGTTAAACTTTTTACTGGATGAGTTAGAAATTATGCCAGAAGATGTTTATAAATTAGATGGTCCCTTAGATGTGACTTTCCTATTTTCCTTTATTAAATCTTTTGAAGGAAAGTATATAAATTTATTCTATGAACCTTTTATACCGCAACCTCCATTAGATATATCAAGTGATGAGGAAATTTTTGCGAAAGTTCAAAAGCAAGATTTGTTTTTTCATCATCCTTATGAATCCTTTCAACCAATAATAGATTTTATCGAAAAAGCTGCTGAAGACCCATCTGTTTTGGCTATTAAGCAAACCTTGTACCGAGTTAGTGGGAATTCTCCTGTTATACTAGCTTTAAAGCGTGCTGCTGAGAATGGAAAACAGGTAACCGTTTTGGTTGAGTTAAAAGCTCGTTTTGATGAGGAAAATAACGTGCAGTGGGCAAAAGAGTTAGAGAAAGCTGGCTGTCTTGTAATTTACGGGATGCATAATTTAAAAACTCATTCCAAAATAACATTAGTTGTTCGAAGAAGGAATAACAGAATCGAACAATATGTCCATCTTGGGACAGGAAATTATAATGACCAAACTGCGAGAACGTATACTGATATGGGAATTATTACGGCAGATAAAAATATTGGTTCAGATGCAACGCAATTTTTTAATTTTCTTAGCGGATATACGGATAAACCAAATTATGATAAATTAGTCGTTTCGCCATATGATATACGAGATAAATTTATTAGTTTGATAGATGAAGAAATTGAGTGCCATCAGGCATTTCATAACGGTCATATTAAACTAAAGATGAATTCTCTTACAGATAAAGATTTGATATTGAAGCTTTACGAAGCTTCATCTGTGGGAGTAAAAGTGGATCTAATAGTAAGGGGGACATGTTGCTTACTACCTAAAATCCCAGGAGTAAGTGAAAATATAACAGTATCGAGTATTGTCGGTAGGTTTTTAGAGCACTCTAGAATTTATTGGTTCCATCGAAATGGTGATTCTAAATTATACCTTTCCTCAGCGGATATGATGACTCGAAATATGGTGAAACGTGTAGAGATATTATTTCCTGTTTTATCTCCTCCTATAAAAAAGAGAGTGATGGAAATTCTAGATTTAGAATTGCGAGATACTGTTAAAGCCAGATTCCAAGATCAAAGTGGCAAATATCATTATAAAGACAAAACTAAATGCAAATTAGATAGTCAGCAAATTTTGTTAGAAAGGTCACTAAAGTATATACCAGAAGAATAGGTAAAGGAGCTGAATCCATTGGTTTCAGCTCCTTTATTTTGAAAGAAATATTAGTATTTATTAATGTAAATTACTTTTTTCCACTTCTGAAACTACAAAAGCAAGATCGTCATTTCCAAATAATTGAAGTACATATAAAACGGTCCCTATGTCGATTAAGGTAGAATTTTTCTCTGTGCTGTCCATTAGTTCTAAAATAACCTCATTTGAAGCTTGGTTAGGGTATGCTCTACTATAAAGATCTACGGGATTAATATCATGATTAACACACCATTGTACATAGATTTGTATCATCATATTTTCATCTGCTTCATATTGTTCAATTACTTTATTTTTCATTTTATACCTCCCGTTATAGAGAATCGATTACTTGCCATATATTCGAGGATATTTCTTTTATTTCTATAGATTGAGCAGTATTAATCATTGTATTTGAGAAGCTATTTACTACAGTTTCCAGTAGAAATTTCCTAGGATGGTTGCTTTTTAGTTCCTCTATAATAAAGTTTATTAACTCAATTTCTTGTGCCTTCAACTCTTTTAAATTTGTTTCTTTAAATGTTTGAATTAGCTGAATTACATGATCTTTGGTTATTCGTACTTCATCATAAAAGTGATTAAAAACAAATGTGTCTATAATAACTTCATCAGACTCTACTAAATCTGTCATTAATGAATCCAATCGATTTATAACATAATTTACCAATTCAATAGAAGAAACCTCTTTAGACTTAACTGTCCAAGGGTGCTGCATCTGTTGAATCATTCCCAATAACAAAATTGCACTATCTACTGAATATTTCCTTGATTTTGCCCCATAAATATCAACTATTCGTTTGGATAACCATTTTACTTCTTCGTAATGATTATTCTTAATAATATCCCTCAGCTCTGAATCTTGAGAGTGGAAGATGACCAAGAAAATGGGAACCAAATTTCGTTCTTTGTATACTTCCATGCGTACTATTAATTGTTTTATAAGTATATCTTTATTGGATATGTCTTGATGAATTAATAATTCTCTACGTTTAAGAACAGTTTCTTCCTTAGCGTTATCTATAATAGAAATAATACATTCATTTTTTGATGAAAAATAATTATAAAATGTACCTTTCGATATTTTACTCTCATTTATAATGTCTTGAACAGAAGTGGCTGCAAAACCTTTTTCTATAAATAATTTTTGAGCAGTCAATAATACTTGATGCTTCCTATTCTTCATATTCACTCACCTTTATACTACAAGTCTAAATAATATAATACAAAATAATAGCTGTTAAATCAATAAATTTTAAATGTAAGCGTTTTTCGATATTGCATTTTTTGGACCAAGGGTATAAAATGTTCAAAGTAGTGTACAACTCGTGCAAATATAGTTCCGAAATATTAGGAGGAAAAAAAAGAATGAACGAAACGCAACAAAAACCACCATATGCCATGATTGCAATCCTTTTTGTAGGGGCATTCATAGCTTTTTTAAATAATACGCTATTAAACGTAGCTTTACCTACTATTATGACAGAGTTTGCAGTCAAAGCTTCTGTTGTTCAATGGTTAACAACTGGATATATGCTTATAAACGGTATATTAATACCGGCAAGTGCGTATTTTGTAACTAAGTTCTCAAATAGAAAATTATTTATTACTGCAATGTCATTATTTTCATTAGGTACATTATTAGCAGCTATAGCACCAGAGTTTTGGGTGCTAATTTTAGCTCGTATGATTCAAGCAGCGGGCTCAGCGGTAATGATGCCATTACTAATGAATGTTATGTTAACTGCATTCCCTATTGAACGAAGAGGGACAGCGATGGGGTTATTTGGTTTAGTAATGATTATGGCTCCAGCTATCGGACCCACACTGTCTGGTTTCATCATTGAGCATTATACTTGGAGAGTATTGTTTGAGCTAATATTACCATTGGCTGTAATAGTATTGTTACTATCCATTTTTAAACTAAAAAATATTACACCGAACAAAGATATGAAACTAGATGTTTTCTCTTTAGGTTTATCGACCATAGGTTTTGGTGGTCTTCTATATGGATTTAGTACAGCTGGAGATAAAGGCTGGGATGCACCAATTGTATATAGTACAATTGCAATTGGAGTAATTGCTCTAGTAATTTTTGTCCTTAGACAATTAAAACTAGATGAACCATTGTTAGATTTACGTATTTACAAGTACCCAATGTTTGCTTTATCATCCGTTATTTCTGTAGTTGTTTCAGCTGCAATGTTTTCAGGTATGATTCTAACCCCACTGTATGTGCAAACAATTCGAGGTATTTCACCCTTAGATTCTGGTCTATTAATGCTTCCAGGTGCTTTAGCTATGGGGTTAATGTCTCCAGTTACAGGGAAGTTGTTTGATAAATACGGTGCTCGCTCGTTAGCAATTATCGGGTTAACAATAACAGCGGTCGCGACATATATGATGAGTAATTTAGCTGCGGACTCAGATTATTACTACATCATGATTGTTTACACAATACGAATGTTTGGTATGTCTATGGTAATGATGCCTATCATGACAAATGGTCTTAATGAATTGCCAATGAAGATGAATCCGCATGGAACTGCTGTCAATAATACGTTACAACAAGTATCGGGTGCTATAGGTTCTGCAATATTCATCACAATTATGAATGCAAGAATGGAATCCAAAGGAGCTAGTTTGTTTGCGGAGGCAGCGAAAGCAGGGAATGTTCCAACAGCTGCAGATGCATTAGAGCAATTTAAATTGCAAATTAGTGGTCAAGCAATGTTAGAAGGGATTAATTTCACTTTCTTTATTGCTACGCTTGTTACGGTTCTTGCATTAGTGTTATCGCTATTTGTAAAAAGAGTGGATGTTTCTAAAAAACCAACTAACGTAAAATAAACATGAAAAAGCGCTTGCGTAAGCAAGTGCTTTTTTGTGTTTAGGAAAATAATTTTTAACGCTTTTGAACTAAATATAAGTTTATCCAATGATAGGTTAGGGAAGCTGGTTTTGTATTATCTAGGTATAGTACAGCTGATTTCCGTTTCAGGTGGACGCGTTCCGCAGGGGGAGCGATGAACTATCACCGCCCCTTCGGGTACGTTGTGATGTTTCATCTGTCTCACTGATCCAGCTGGAGTCGCCACCTTCCACTACAATCCATTAGTGTGTAGTACTTCCGCAGAGCTTATCGCTTAGATGATAAGATTGGATAGAATTTTAGCGAGTGATAAATTTTTTGTAATCGCTTTTGTATTAAAAATAAGTTTATTCAATGGTAGAGTAGGTAAGCATATTTTGTTTTATGCTAGGGATAGTACAGCGATTTTCGTTCCAGGTGGACGCGTTCCGCAGGGTGAGCGATAAACCATCACCGCCCCTTCGGGTACGTTGTGATGTTTCATCTGTCTCACTGATCCAGCTGGAGTCGCCAACTTCCACTACAATCCATTAGTGTGTAGTACTTCCGCAGAGCTTATCGCTTAGATGATAAGATTGAATAGAATTTTAGCGAGTGATAAATTTTTTGTAATCGCTTTTGTATTAAAAATAAGTTTATTCAATGATAGAGTAGGTAAGCATATTTTGTTTTATGCTAGGGATAGTACAGCGATTTTCGTTCTAGGTGGACGCGTTCCGCAGGGGGAGCGATGAACCATCACCGCCCCTTCGGGTACGTTGTGATGTTTCATCTGTCTCACTGATCCTGCTGGAGTCGCCAACTTCCACTACAATCCATTAGTGTGTAGTACTTCCGCAGAGCTTATGGCCAAGATGATAAGGTTAGGTAGAATTTTAGAGAGTAATAAATGATTTGTAATCGATTTGAATTAGAAATAAGTCTACCCAATAATAGAGGATGGAAGTAGATTTTATTTTACTAATAAGTGAAATAGTAAGTGTTTACTAAAAAAGAGGTAAAATAGCCAACAAAATTGTATCTTCGAGAGCTTACTCTATTTATTGGAAAGTAACTTATCTCTAGTTATCCAAAAACGCACTTACCTGTTTCTAGGAGTTGCAGGAGGGTGAGGGACAGACAAACACCCTAAGATTGCAAAAAAAAGTGATATTGGTTGCGACGGACGTCACTACCAATATCACTAAAAATTCACTCGGTAATAATATTTCAAAACGGCTTTCCAAAGCACATCGAAAACTTTAGAAACAGGTTAGTTCTTAAAGGACCGGGCGTCTTTTGACCGTTTTTTCTTAGGCGTTTTGATTTATTTCTTCTGTTAACGATTCTAACTCATCTATCAACGAACCAATATAAGCAATTGTATCTTTTAAAGGCTCATCAGTTGTAATATCAACACCAGCCATTTGTGCTAGTTCTACCGGTGATTTGGTACCACCAGCTTTCAATACTTCCGTCCATTCATCTACTGCAGTCTGACCTTCCTTCAATATTCGCTTAGATACCTGAGTGGAGATAGTTAATCCTGCGCTATATGTGTACGGGTATAAACCCATATAATAATGTGGTTGGCGCATCCAAGTGAGTTCTGCTCCCTCCGTAATCTCTACCGTATCTCCCCAGAATTCTTCTAATACAGTGCGTTTATAATCGTTTAGAATTTGTGCATTAACATTTAAGCCTTTATCAATACGGTCATAAACCTTACGCTGATATGCTGCCTCCAATAGATGAGTTACAAAATTATGATAATACGTTCGAGCTACTATAGAAGAAATCACCCATCGTTTAAATTTAGGATCATCCGAATTCTTCAGTAAATGGTTGGCCACTAGCATTTCATTCATTGTGGAAGGAGCTTCGATGAAATAAAGAGAAGGGCGAGCGTTAAAGATGTTCTGCTCTTTATTTGCATAATAGAAGTGACCAGCATGACCTAATTCATGTGCAAGAACAAACACTTCATTCATCCGACTAGACCATGAAATTAGAATATACGGGTGACTTCCGTACGGACTAGAACAAAAAGCGCCCGTTGATTTTCCGACATTTTGGGGGAAATCAATCCAGCGTTCATCATAAGCGCGGTTGACCATATCTATATATTCTTCACCCATCACTGAAAGAGCATCATCTATATACTTTTTTGACTCTGCTACAGAAATCTTAGGTTCAAACTCAGGATCTAAAGATACTTTTAAATCCGCGAACGTCATTTTGTCCAACCCATGTTCTTTTTGAAGTAATTTTGCATACCTACGCATATGAGGTGCAAGTTCTTTAGAAATTAAATCAATTTGTCTATTATATAAGGAACGGTCCACGTCTTGGTTGAATAATAAGTAATCGTATATAGAGCTATAACCTCGTAAATCTGAAGTTGTTTTTTCCATTTGCAAGTGCATATCATAGGTTTTAGCGGTTGTATGTTGATATTCTCTTAATTTTTTGGAAAATGCATCAAAGGCTGCTCTTCTTTTTTCTGGATCTGATTCGGCTTCCCAGTCATTTTCAAATGACACATAGCTAAGAGGATACTCTTGACCATTTACCTCAAAGTTATCAAACGAAATATCGAGCATTTTAGTCGTATCATATAATTTATAAGGAGCACCAAACGAAGCAGAGTAGGCAGCAAGTGTTTTTTCTACTTCTGGATGTAATTGATACTTTTTCTTCTTTAATAACTTTTCTAAGTAAAGCTGATGGGGAGGGAATTTAGAAATTGCTTCTTCAATTATATTATCAGGTAATTCCACTAGCTCACTATTTAAAAACGACAATTGACTGCTAACTTTTGCGGAAAGAGAACCAAATTTACTTGCTCTCATCTGAGCGTCTGTATTTGTTTGATCTGTACTTAAGGAAAGACTAGCAAATGCTCCAGCTGGTACAATTTTTTCATATAATTTCGTATATTCGTGAAGTGCTTCACCAACATCAGACGCGGTTTGGATGGACCCCTTAAAACGTTTGTTAAAATCTGATGAAGAAACTTCGATTTCTTTTAATGCAACTTCAAAATCGTCTTCAGTTTTAAATAAATCTACTAAATTCCACGTTTCTTCTACTTGTACTTGATCACGACTTGGCATTTCTTTTACCATTTTATCTCTCCTTATTATTACGGATTTCGAACTATTGAATAGTATATATAAAGTTAATAGAAAAGTAAAAACAATTAATTATTTCGTAGAAATTGATGAATTGTAAGAAATATTAGTATAAATAATAAAATATATTGCATAATCTTAAATCAAAATTATTTTATGTAAATAGTGGGAATGTCGGGAGGGGAATTTTGCCTATAAATCCTTATTTAATAAGGACTTATCGACTGTAAATAAAAATTATACTAGTGTAATATTATAAATTTTCTAATAATACCGAAAAATTAGTGTAGACTGAATTAAAAGTTTGTTTTACAATAGGGTTGTTCTTACAAAATGATAGATTTTGAGTTTATGCTTGCTAAAAAGAGAAGGGCAAGTAGTATAACTTATAAATTCAGAATTATCAAACAAAATGGGGGTTATTTTATGAAGAAATCGAAATTTGCTTCACTTTTCCTGTCATCTTCTTTATTGATCGGAATCTTAGCGGGGTGCGGAGCAGAAGAAGGAAGTAGTTCAGAAGGCGGAGACACGATTAAAATTGGAGCAAATCTTGAGCTTTCTGGAGCGACGGCATCTTATGGTACATCAGAAGCAGATGCAATTGATTTAGCTGTTGAGGAGATCAATGATGCTGGAGGTATTGACGGGAAAAAAATCGAACTTATCAAAGTAGACAATAAATCTGATGCAGCTGAAGCGACAAATGCTGCTATTAAATTAACAAGTCAAGACAAAGTAACAGCTATTATTGGCGCAGCAACTAGTGGTAACTCCGTTGCTCAAGTTCAAATAGCAACAGACACAAAAACACCAATGATTTCACCTTCAGGAACAAGTACAACAGTTACTGTAGGAGATGATGGAAAGGTTAATCCATTCACATTCCGCACAGCGTTTATCGATCCATTCCAAGGAACTGTAGCAGCAAATTTCGCTGCTAATGAGTTAAAAGTTAAAACTGCTGCAGTGTATGCTGACAATGCGAGTGATTACGCAAAAGGTCTTGCTGCTTCGTTTATTAAAGATTTTGAAGCAGCTGGAGGTAAAATCGTTGCAGAAGAATCATATGTTGCTAAAGATACTGACTTCCGTTCAACCTTAACAAATATTAAATCTTCTAATCCGGAATTTATCTTTATCCCAGGATATTATGAAGAAGTGGGTCTTATTGTTAAGCAAGCACGTGAATTAGGAATTACTGTTCCATTAATGGGTGCTGATGGTTGGGATTCACCTACACTTGTTGACTTAGCTGGAGCAGATGCTTTGAATAATTCATTCATCATTACTGCTTTTTCATCTGAAGATCCAGACGGTAAAGCGAAAGATTTCTCTGAAAAGTTTAAAGAAAAGTATGGAAAAGACCCTAACTCATTCAATGCACTTGGATACGATACGGTTTATCTATTAAAAGACGCGATTGAACGTGCTGGTTCAACTGACGGTACGAAAATTAAAGAAGCAATAGAAGCTACAGATCAATTGGAATTAGTAACTGGTTTATATTCCGTTGATGAAAATCATCATCCAATCAAATCAGCTGTAATTATTGAATATGTTGATGGTGCACAAGTATTTAAAACGAAAGTTAATCCTTAAGATTCTTATGATTATAGGGGGGATTGATATCCCTCCTTTTCTAATTCTAAAATATTTGAAATCTTAAGTAATAGGAGTGAAAATTTATGGAATGGATACAACAATTGATAAACGGTATTTCACTCGGGAGTATATATGCCTTAATAGCCCTCGGTTACACGATGGTTTATGGGATTATTAAACTGATCAACTTTGCGCACGGGGATGTGTTCATGGTAGGTTCGTTCATTGGATTTTATTCTATTACCGTTTTCGGATTAGGGTTTTTTCCAGCGCTTATTCTATCGATGGCAGCTTGTGCCTTATTCGGTGTAATAATTGAACGAATTGCATATAAACGTTTAAGAAATGCAACAAGAATAGCTGCACTTATTACTGCAATCGGTGTATCGTTATTAATCGAATATGGAGTAATTTATATTAGAGGGGCACAACCAGAAGCATATCCAGATGTTTTCTCCAATCGTTCGTTTGCATTTTTAGGGGCACAAATTAGCATTCAATCTATTCTTATTCTTTCTGTTTCTGTTGTATTAATGATCCTGTTACAGTTCATTGTGCACAAAACCAAAACAGGAAAAGCCATGAGAGCCGTTTCTCATGATACAGAAGCTGCTAAGTTGATGGGAATAAACGTTGATAATACAATATCTGCAACTTTCGCAATTGGTTCAGCTTTAGCTGGAGCAGCTGGTGTTATATTCGGTATATATTATACAAAGATTGACCCACTGATGGGTGTTATCCCAGGAGTAAAAGCGTTCGTTGCTGCTGTTCTTGGAGGAATTGGTATAATTCCTGGAGCAATGGTTGGTGGATTGGTACTTGGAGTTGTTGAAACGATCGTTAGTGCTTTAGGATTCTCTTTATGGAGAGATGCTGCAGCATTCGTCATTTTAATATTAATTCTTATCTTTAGACCATCGGGAATCTTTGGAAAAAATACACGAGAGAAAGTGTAGGTGATACATAATTATGAAAAAGTCAAAACAGTTTTGGCTATTTATTATAGCTGCAGTATTAGTATACACAGTGGTTCAAATTTTTATAGCAAATGGAATGATGAATCAATTTTATTCTAATACACTTATATTTATAGCTATCAACATAATTTTAGCAGTCAGCCTACATCTAGTAATTGGTATTACGGGACAATTTTCTATTGGTCATGCTGGTTTCTTAGCTGTAGGAGCATATATGTCGGCAATAGTGACTATGAAATTGGATCTTCCCTTTATCGTTGGTATTATTGTCGGTGGAATTGTTGCTGCGTTAGCGGGACTGATTGTCGGTATTCCAAGTTTAAGATTAAAAGGGGATTACTTGGCAATTGCGACGCTTGGTTTTGCTGAAATTATACGTATTGTTTTTCTAAATATTGACTATGTTGGTGGGGCTGCTGGAATGCAGGTTTCTCATCTAACGACTTGGACATATGCGTTTGTTTGCCTTGTCATTACCATTATAGTAATAGTGAACTTTACTAATTCAAGACATGGGATTGCTTCTATTTCTGTTAGGGAAAATGAAATTGCATCAGATGCGATGGGGATTAATACTACTTATTATAAAGTAGCTGCATTTGCGATTGGTTCCTTTTTCGCTGGGGTTGCCGGTGCTTTGTATTCTCATAACTTTTATATCATTCAACCGAGTCAATTCGGATTTTTAAAATCATTTGATATATTAATATTTGTTGTTCTAGGCGGTTTAGGAAGTCTTTCTGGTGCCGTACTTTCTGCAATTTTATTAACTGTAGTTTCTACTTATCTTCAAGGATATCCAGAAACTCGAATGATAATTTATAGTCTTGTATTAATTCTAGTAATGTTATATCGTCCGAAAGGATTAATGGGTACGATGGAAATTACAGATTATTTCAAGCTCTGGAGAACGCCAAAAGGAGGCGATCAGCATGGAAAATAAACCTTTACTTGAAGTTAAAAATGCTGGCATTCAGTTTGGTGGTTTAAAGGCTGTACAGAACTTAAACTTAAAATTGAATCAGGGAGAACTTGTTGGTTTAATTGGTCCTAATGGTGCCGGTAAAACTACAAGCTTTAACTTATTGACAGGTGTCTATGTTCCTACAGAAGGGGATATATTATTTAATGGTGAGAGAATAAATGGTTTGCAACCTTTTAAAGTAACTAGAAAAGGTATAAGTCGTACTTTCCAAAATATTAGACTCTTTAATGAATTATCTGTATTAGAAAATGTTAAAGTTGCTTACCATTCTCTTGCTAAACATACAATGTTAAGCTCTATACTTCGTTTACCATCTCATTTCAAAGGTGAAAAAGAGATGGAAGAAAAATCATTAGAATTTCTAAAGATTTTCAAGCTTGAAAAGTACAAAGATGAACTAGCGAAAAATCTACCATATGGTCAGCAAAGAAGGTTGGAAATTGCAAGAGCTCTAGCTGCAGGACCAAAATTACTTTTACTTGATGAGCCTGCTGCTGGTATGAATCCACAGGAAACAAAGGATTTAATGAATTTAATTGCTTTTGTTCGTGAAAAATTCGATTTGACTATATTGTTGATAGAACATGACATGAACTTAGTAATGGGAGTTTGTGAAAGAATATATGTACTCGATCATGGTCAACTTCTTGCGGAAGGATCACCAGAAGAGATCCGTAACCATCCTAAGGTTATTGAGGCTTATTTAGGGGAGGAAGTTCACGATGACAATGCTTAAAGTAGAAAATATAGATGTGTTTTACGGGAATATTCAAGCGCTTCGTGATGTTTCTGTTACTGTTAATGAAGGAGAAATTGTTTCGTTGATTGGTGCTAATGGAGCAGGGAAAAGTACATTACTTAAAACTCTCTCTGGGCTGTTGAAACCCAAAAAAGGTAAAATAGAGTTTTTGGATAAGTCAATCTCAGGTAAAC
Source organism: Psychrobacillus sp. FSL K6-2365 (assembly GCF_038003165.1). Classification (NCBI taxonomy): domain Bacteria; kingdom Bacillati; phylum Bacillota; class Bacilli; order Caryophanales; family Bacillaceae; genus Psychrobacillus; species Psychrobacillus sp. FSL K6-2365. The sequence goes on from NZ_JBBOOO010000001.1 coordinate 1,857,754, forward strand.
AGGCACAAACGATAGTAAAGGCAGGGATATCTCATGTGCCGGAAGGAAGACGTGTTTTTGCGAATTTAACTGTTGAAGAAAACTTGGAGTTAGGAGCTTTTCTTAGAAAAGATAAACAAGGAATTCATCAAGATATGCAAAAAGTATATGAAATCTTTCCGAGATTATTAGAGCGTAAAAAACAGCATTCTGGAACTCTTTCAGGTGGGGAGCAACAGATGTTAGCTATGGGAAGAGCTATTATGGCAAAGCCTAAACTGGTGTTATTAGATGAACCTTCTATGGGACTTGCTCCATTGATGGTCAAAACAATATTCCAAGTAATTGAGGATATTAACCGTGAAGGTACAACTGTTTTATTGGTTGAACAAAATGCCAATATGGCTCTATCTATAGCAAGTAGGGGGTATGTTATTGAAACGGGAAGGGTTGTACTATCTGGTTCAGCTGCGGAATTACAAAATAGTGAAGAAGTTAAACTTGCCTACCTTGGTGGACATTAATAGTAAACTACGACTATATTAGTCGTAGTTTTTTTGTGTTAATGTTATATGATTAGAAACAAATATTTTTCGGAATTACATTGCAGTTCCTTTGTTTAGGAGGGTTTTATTGAAAACTTTAAGATTCTGGATTCTGTCATTGATCTGTTTTATTATGTTTGGGATAATTGTTAGTACTCTTTCTTCAAGTTATTTTGTGACGAAAAAAATATTGGTTGAAAACTCTTTAGAGCAAAATAGAGTTTATTCTATGAAATTAGCTCATATGACGGATGAGGTGTTTTCATATATGCAAAGCAACCTGGAAGCTCGAAAATCTGATGTGGTAAAACATCTGAATGATCCTAAAACAGTAACTAACATATTACAACAGCTTAATATAAGCGGTGAAAATTTTAACTCTTTATCGGTTATAAATGACCAAGGAATTGCAATCGCAACTACCCCGAATATTGGAATCGTAGGTAGTAAAATCTCCTCATATGGTGTAAAAGAAGCCTTTTCAAGGAAAGAAGCGTTTATTTCTAAGCCATATTATGCACAAACTGGTAGACTCTTAATACTAATAACCACTCCTTTGTTTGGAGATAGTGGTGAATATTTAGGTATGCTAAATGGTACTGTGTATTTGGAGGAAGACAATTTTATCAGAGATATTCTTGCCGAACATTACTCTAAGGACGGATCCTATGTTTATGTGGTTGATCGAGATGGAACTCTAATTTATCATCCTAATAAAACTAGAATAGGCGAATCAGTTGAAAGTAACTTAGTTGTACAAAAGTTATTAGAAGAAAAAAGTGGCGCTTTACAACTAGACAATACACTTGGGACTAACTTTTTAGCAGGTTATACATACATAGAAAAAAGTAAGTGGGGAGTAGTATCACAAACACCATTTACTAGCGCATTAAAACCATTATCAGGAATAATGTTAACAATATTTATATTTTCATTGCCGTTTATTATTATCTTTTTAGTTTCCGCGTTTTATGTCTCAACTAAGTTGGCCTCACCTTTAAGAAAGCTCGCTATTTACACGCTAAGAGATGTGGATGATCAAGAAGAGGTAATCGATGTACCAACTTGGTATTTCGAGGCGAAACAACTAACTATGACTATTGAAAACTATAGGAAACGTCAGCGGGAAACAGTTGAAAATATTAAGGAAATATCCGTCACAGATCCATTGACAGGATTGAAGAATAGAAGATATGCAGATATATTATTCGGTAAATTATTCGATCAACAGACTAATTTTTCTATAATCATGCTAGATATTGATCATTTTAAACAAGTTAATGATAAATATGGGCATATTGCTGGTGATGACGTTCTTAAGTTTATCTCCATTATTTTGAAAGATTTATGTTCTGAACAAGGAGAGTGTATTAGACTTGGAGGCGAGGAATTTCTCGTACTACTTTCAAAAAAGGATATTCAAGCAGCATATATTCTGGGGGAACATATAAGAATGACTATAGAAAATTCGGTTCCACCTATTCAAACAAAACTTACTGTTTCCTTAGGTGTTGGTGAGTATAGATGCGGTGAAACACAAACACAATTTATGAACAGAATTGACTTGGCTCTCTACGAAGCAAAAGCAAATGGACGTAATAATACAGTGATTGCAAAATTAGAATAAGCACAGAACTAAAAAGACGAGCAGAAAGGATTCTGACAGCTAGTCCTTTTGCTCGTTCTTTCTTAGTAAATAATATATGGCTTCAACGATTAACCCTATAACAAAACCAAAAGCAGTGAAGATAAATAAGGAGAGGATACCAGCTAAGTCTCCAAATTCCTCGGGTCCAGTAATAAAGGAGCGGTACATTTCAAAAAAACCAATTATTAAACCGATGGCAAACATATAAAACGCTTTTTGTAAATTATACAATAACATGGCACCTGCTAAAACGCCAATTACTACTGAAAATGCAGCAAATGCAAGCAAGTTCATAATAACTAAATCTTGACCTAGTACATATTTAACTCCTAAAATAAGTAAAAACATTGAAATAAATATAATTGAAATTGCAACTTTACCATAATTTTTAAACAATTAATTCGCCTACTTTCACTACCTAATCATACTAAGAACATGACAATATTTCCATTAGAATATAAAAAAAACGAGAGGAATGATATTTATGACGGAACATTATTTTCATTTAAAAGCTAATTGGCCAGGTAATCGCAATGATATAGGATCTATACATGCTCAAAATCTCCAAACTAAAATTTCGATTCCAGAAGAAATGGATGGACCAGGAGTAGGTACAAATCCAGACGAAATGCTGCTTGGTGCTGCCACAACATGCTATATTATCACACTTGCTGCCATGCTAGAGAGAAGTAAGATAGAAAAAGTATCTCTAGTTGTTGAGTCATCTGCTGTAGTAGATGTGACGGATGGTATTTTTACATATAAAAAAATAATACATCGACCAACGTTAGTAATAGTAAATGAAAAAGATTTCAAAATGGCTACACGATTACTATTGAAGGCTGAAGATACTTGTATGATTAGTAAAGCTCTCAAAGGTAATGTAGAAATAGTGCTTGAGCCTACACTTCTAGTGGGAGTTAAAACGCTATAAGAAAGAGGGAATAGCTATTTTCTGTATCTGAGGTCACAACAAGCATACTCGACTATAAAATTTGGAAGAGCATATCGATTTGATGAAATGATTAGCCGAGTTTTATTTAGTTACAAATCATTTGTAATCGCGGATGAATGTGAAAGCTGTAATTCAATTACAGAGGAATGCTGAGAGTTCTCTTTACCTAGTGGAATAAAGAAAAATAGTTGAAAAGTTGAATAGTGAAGGGAGTAGCTCACGAAATTACCTCTTCGTGAGCTTTCTCTATAATTAGGGATTATTAGTTTTCTAGTTATCTTAAAACGTACAGACCTATTTCTCAATGTTGTAGGAGAGTGATGCTCAGGATGCTACCATAAGATTAACGAAAAAGATAAGTATTGGTTGTAACATCTGGCACCACCAATACTCGCTAAAAATTCACCCTGGTATTCCTTAAGTAAAACGTCTGCCCTAAGCACTTCTATAACGATAGAAACAGTTTTTAAACTTAATGGACCAAGCAATGCCCTGTTCTCTTACAATACATATCTATAAACACAGATGAAGTGAAATACAGTCCCCAACAATATAAAAATATGAAATATTTCATGAAATCCTAACTTCTTAATAAATGGAAGGTTTGGTTTTATCCCGTATATAATTCCTCCAATAGTATAGGAAACTCCACCCAAAATTAGATAAAATAATCCTGCAGACCCTAGAGAGTCAGCTAGTGTAGGTGCCAAGAAGATAATCATCCATCCCATGCCGATATAAATAGCAGTAGAAACCCATCTCGGACTAGCAAACCAAATCATTTTAAAACAAATTCCACTAGCTGCTAGGAATAGAATAATAGTAAATAAGATATATCCAGCAGTGTTATTTAACGTGATAAGGCAAAATGGTGCATAGGTGCCTGCGATTAAAATATAAATCATTGAATGATCTAAGCGTCTTAAGAATTGTATATGGTGAACATTCCCTATCAACCAGTGATAAGTAGCGGATGCAGTATAAAGTAAAATCATGCTAATACCAAAAATAATAACTGCTGTTAAAGTTAATGAGGAACTATCGATTACTATTCCTTTTATTAACATTAGAATTAGTCCTAATAGACCTAATATTGCTCCTAACAAATGCGAAAGACTATTAAACGGCTCTCTTATATATTTATTCATGTAAATACCTCAACCTCTCCATCTGGTTTTTATAACTACATATAAATGTATTATTATTACAACACTTAGTCAAGGTTTACCTTGGGTGTTTTATAAGTTATGATAAACGTAATGCACAAACTGGAGGTATATTAGTGAGTAAATCAGAAGAAATTACAAAAAAGTTGAGTTTGGAGTCCACAATACATGAAGAGGATATACCCGCTATTGATCTGTATATGGACCAAGTGATTCAGTTATTTGATGCAACTTATAATGAGTCTTTACGTAATGAAGATGAAAAAGTATTGACTAAAACGATGATCAATAATTATGCCAAGGGAAAATTGTTTATACCCATTAAAAATAAAAAATATTCCAAAAGCCATATAATGCTGATTAGCTTGATATATCAGTTAAAAGGGGCACTAACTATTAAAGATATTAAATCTGTATTAGAGCCGATAAATGAAAAAATGGATGTAGAAGATTTTCCGCTAGCAAATTTTTATAATTCCTGGGTTAAACTGCAACAAAAAAATGCTCAAAATTTCCTTAATGAAATGAAGGCTCATGAAGTAGAAGTTGAAAATCAGGAAACTGAAGAAATTGATAAGCTAATTTTACTTATAGCTTCTCTTTCGAATATGAGTAATGCTTATCGAAAAGCGGCAGAATTGCTGGTAGATGAATTAACGGAACTAAGAAAGGGGACAAAGTAGTGAGGACGCTATGGACAAATGGAAAGATTTTCACGATGGAAGCTGAAGACAAATTCGTCGAAGCAATATTGGTAGAAGATGGGTTAATTTTGCATACTGGATTGGAAAAAGATCTACTACCATTAGCAAATAACGTGGAATCACTTGATGGATGTGTCATGTATCCGGGTTTTGTAGATAGCCATATTCACTTGATTGGTCATGGTGAGAAACTATCTTATTTAGATTTATCTACTTTCTCTTCTATAAAACAAATAAAAGAAACGATAGCTTCTCATATAACTAATGAAGAATGGTATATGACAGAAGGTTGGGACGACAATAAATTAGAAGAAGGCAGACCATTAACTTGTACTGATATCGACTTCATAACCGAAACAGCGGTAGTGCTAAAAAGAGTATGCCGACATGTTTTAGTAGCAAATACAGCCGCAATGAAATTAGCTGGCATATCAAAAGAAACCCCTAACCCAGTAGGAGGAGTAATAGGTAGAGATGAAAAGGGTGAGCTTAATGGACTGTTCTACGATGAAGCACAAAGTCTAATAACAGAGCATATACCATTACCAACTACATCATATTTGAAGAACATTATTAGCTCTAGTTTGAAGGATTTAAAGTCCAAAGGGATAACTGGTGTCCATTCTGAGGATATGGCTTATTACGGACACTATGAAGTTCCATTACAAGCATATCGTGAGGTTGTTCAAAATGATTTTAGAGTTCACCTTCTAAGGCATCATGATGTTTTTGAACAAATGCAAGGAGAAGAATCTTCCTCTTTTATCGAATTTGGAGCGATGAAAATATTTGTAGATGGTTCTTTGGGTGGCAGAACAGCATTACTAGGGGAAGACTACACTGATGAACCAGGGAATAAAGGCGTGGAGGTCCATAGTTCGGAAAAGCTAGTGAACTTAGTGAAATTGGCTCGTAGCTATAATGAGAATATTGCAGTCCATGTAATAGGTGATCTTGCAGTTGAAAAGATTTTAGATTTAATAGAAGAGTATCCTGTAACAGATGGGAAAAAGGATCGGTTAATTCATGTGAATGTATTGCGTCCTGATCTTGTTAAGCGAATGAAAAAGCTCCCCGTCGTCCTAGATTTACAACCAATATTTGTCGCATCCGATTTCCCTTGGGTAAAAGAAAGACTCGGACCTTCAAGACTACAATGGGCATACGCTTGGAAATCATTACTGGAGCAAGGATTCGATTGTTCAGGAGGGTCTGACTCGCCAATAGAACTTGCAGACCCATTAATTGGGATAGATGCAGCAGTTAATAATTCCTACTTACCAGAACAGGAGTTAACTGTTTTTGAAGCTGTATCGCTTTATACATCCGGTAGTGCGAAAGCTATTGGGAGGGAATGCAAGAGAGGATTGATATTACCTGGTTTTGATGCGGATTTTACTATTTTAGATAATAAACTTGAAAAAGATAACATTCTTTCTACTTCGGTAGTAAAGACAGTTGTAGCAGGGGAAATTGTGTATCAGAAGGAAAAGTGAAACTATTCATCTAGTTTCAACGTATAAATATTAAGAGAGGAGGGAAAAGAAATGGAAAACACAGGTTTAAAAATCTTGCTACATGCAAGTACATGGTTTGCTCCTTTTCTAGTGCCATTTATTTTATTTCTAGTAGTAAATGATGAAGAAATTAAAAAGCTTTCCATTCAAGCTGTACTGTTTCAATTAATTATGGCGGTATTGCTGACTATATCTGCATTTTTAATTTTAATTCTAATTGGTATTCCGATGCTCATTATTTTTGGTATAATGGCATTTGTAGTTCCGATTATTGGAATTGTTAAAGCGATTACGGGAGACACATTTAACTATCCTATTGTAGGGTCATGGATAAAGTAGGTGTCATAACATAAAGGGGAATTAGAATGACTACTAGAATCGGTATTGATGCAGGTGGAACATTAACAAAAATAGCTTATTGGAATGAAAATAATGAAATGGTCTTTGAACGATTTCTTTCATCAGATTTCCAAAAGGTTAAGGAGTGGATTGAATCTAATCATCCAAATGCTTCTATCTGCGTCACTGGTGGTCGTGCTGAGCAATTAAAAGTTCATTTAAGCTCTAAAGAGGACATACCATACATAGTTGAATTTGATGCAACTATGAATGGTGTCATGTATCAAATGAAGCAAGGGTCAATCGAACCTAAAGCAGCAATTATAGCGAATATAGGTACTGGCACCTCTATACATATTATGCAAAATAATATACATAAACGATTAGGTGGTACTGGAATCGGCGGTGGAACCCTTCTTGGCTTGGGAATGGCTTTAACAGGTATATCCGATTTTGAGGAAATCATAAAACAATCTCGAGAAGGAAGCAGGACTGAGATTGATGTCTTAGTAAGCGATATATATAAGAACAATAAGCTTCCAATAAAAGGTACTTTAACAGCGAGTAATTTTGGCGGTATTTCATTAAATAATAGCAACAATAGAAGCTCTTCCGACTTGTTAGCTGGTGTCCAAGGGATAATTGGTGAAGTAGTTGCTTCTCTTTGTATTCAAGTTGCAGATGCTCATCAAGTGGAAGATATAATATACATAGGTACAACATTGGAGGACAATGAATTACTCCAGCAAATCATTGAATCCTATACAGTATTAAAGCTAAAAAAACCGACCTTTTTAGCTAAGCATGGCTATAGCGGAGCAATAGGAGCATTATTAGAAAACACTAAAAAATATTAGGTATAATTGTTGCATTATCAGAAAATGCGTGTTATATTTAAAGAGGATTATTTTTGTTCGGTTAGTTAGTAGGTGGCAACACTTTTACTTAACAGTGTTGAGCAAGGATAGTAACACAATGTGTGCAGCTGCTGCATACGAGGAGGAAATACACATGGAACAAGGTAAAGTAAAATGGTTTAACTCAGAAAAAGGATTCGGATTTATCGAACGTGAAGGCGGAGACGACGTATTCGTACATTTCTCAGCTATTCAAAGCGAAGGTTTCAAATCTCTTGACGAAGGTCAAGAAGTAACTTTTGAAATCGAGCAAGGTCAACGTGGCCTTCAAGCTACTAACGTAGTTAAAGCTTAATTTTAAACCTAAAACTTAACTTTAACAGGCTCTCATCAGAGAGTCTGTTTTTTTGCATATAAATCAGCCGTTTGTTTCAACTAATATGCTATGATTATAGTAATATTTTGGAGGTGTTTGAAAATTGGAGAAAATGAAACTAATTGCAATATCAGTAGGGAAACCTAAAACTGTGAAGAATGAGTTAGGAGAAGAACTTCGATCAGGAATTTTCAAAACTCAGGTGACTGAAGCATATTTGGCAAATGATGGCTTTGATAACGACGGAGTTGCAGATTTAAAGCATCACGGTGGTCTTGACAGAGCCGTTTGCGTGTATAGCATGGAACATTACAGAAGTTGGTCAAAAGAATTTCGAATGGATTTTCCAGTAAGTGCAATTGGAGAAAATTTACTAGTAGAAAATATGCTAGAAGAGAACATACATATAGGAGATCGATTTTCCATCGGCGAGGCAATTATAGAGGTAACACAAGGCAGAATACCGTGCAATACTATCAACCAAAGAACTGGTATAAAACCTTTGATGAAACGTATGATAGAAACTGGACATACTGGTTATCTATGTCGTGTTATTAAAGAAGGAAGAATTACTAACACTGATCGTATCGAACGAATTTTTGAACACCCAGAAAAAGTAACTGTTTCTTACGCTCATTCAATTTATTTTTATCAAAAAGATTCAAAAGAAGGAATTGAAAATATTCTCAAAGTAGATGAGCTAGCAGATGAATGGAGAGTCAAACTTGAAAAGATGTTATCGAAGATAGGATAGGATGAAAAACCAATGAAAAAATGGAAAAAAGAAATTCTGCTTAATGTACCTATAGAATTTGCATGGCTTTACTTCTATGGAGACATTTCAAAAAAGAAAAGGATATTTCCGAAAGTAGTAGATGAAGAAGTAATTAAACAAACAGAAACAATTATAGGTACAATTATAAATCAAAGCTATCAAAATGGATCTTTGATCGAGCAGTATGAAATTACGATAAAAAAATATACCAATGATTCTAACTACAAAGCAATACAAGAAAGTTTCCTTCTTAATAATCGCTTTAAAATGACGACAGAATACGAATTAGTAAGTCAAAGTGACAATATAACAAAATTCATCTATACTTCTATAAATAAACCGAAAAATCCACTGCTGTCGATTTTTCAATTATTTGGCAGTGACGAGGTTATTGTGAACTTTTTGAATAAAGCCAAGGTGGCAATTGAATTAGATTTTGAACAATCTCAGAACAAGGAAGTACAATGATTTAAAGAAGAACAAAACGAATTAGTAGAATATAGCTAAAAACAACTGCCTTTTACTTTTTAGGCAGTTGTTTTAATACAGCCTCTCGTGCAAGGGCATGGGCCGCTTTATTTTGATCGTCTGGAATCCATTTAATGAAAAACAGGTCAAATGAATCTATGATGGCTAGAATGTTCTCTAGTATAGCCGAAAATTCAGGATTCTTCGCATATCTTTTTTCTACTGCAGCGCAAACGATTTGTGAATCAGTACGTGCTGAAACGAGGGAAGGTGATAGTTTTTTTGCTTCTTCTAAACCTCTTTGTAATGCGATAAATTCCGTTGTGTGATTGGAGTATTCTCCAATAAACTCACTTACTTTTACATGGTGTCCTTCTCCTTTTATAAACACACCGATTCCGCTTGGTCCTGGATTACCAGTGGTCGAACCGTCAATATATACTTCTAACATTATAATCCCCTTTTTAATAAAATAATGGATATAGCTAGTTTGAATGATTTGAGGGATAGTTGCAAACAAAAGAAACATAATAGTACAATTATGAAATAGTGAGGAGTAGTAAGTTATGAAAAACACACAGTTAATAAATGAAATTGATTATTTATCAGATACTTATTGTGACGGATGCTTTGTTCGAAAGCAATTAAGGAAAGAGAGTGGCAAAACAACTGCATATAGATTTTGTATTGAACAATGCACTGTTGGTGAGAGTATTAAACAAATTGGTAGTAAACTAAAGGGTTCAAAATAAAAAAGTCCCACGACTAGTTTGCCGCGGGAAGAAGCGTTTCTATTCGTTTTTTATCACGTTTGCAGCTTGAGGTCCACGGTTTCCTTCAACTATTTCGAACGTTACTTGTTGTCCTTCATCTAATGCTCGAAATCCATCACCTTGAATTCCTGTAAAATGGACAAATACATCTTCTCCATCGTTGTATTCGATGAAACCATACCCTTTTTCATTATTAAACCATTTTACTTTCCCCTGTTGCATAAACGTTCCTCCCTTAATCCACTAAATATTCTATAAATGGATACATAAACTATACTTGAATTGTCAGTCTTCGTCAATAATATGTCGAATTTTAGCAATTTTTATTCCTTAAAAAACCAAATGTTTCAAAAAAGGAGAAACGAACCGCATAAGCAGTCTTTTTCCTTGTTTTTCGTTATAATAGATAAGAGTGTCAGGTAAGGAGAGTAAAATATGAATACGATTCAGAAGTGCGAACAATTAGTAAAATTAGTATATATGCATTTTGATGCTAGTCACGATTTTCAGCATATAGAGAGAGTACGTAAAAATGCTTTTGATATAGCAGATACAGAACCTTCAGCTAATAGAGAGATTATTGAGCTTGCTGTTTTACTTCATGATGTTAGTGATCCAAAATATTCTACAGTAGAAAAGCAAGAGGAAGATAGAATCATTCAACAATTGAGTTTACCGGATTATAAAATTGAACAAGTAAAAGCAGTAATTAAAGCCATTTCGTTCAATGGTGGCCACGAATTGGAAGCAGAGACTTTAGAAGCTAAAATAGTTCGAGATGCGGATAGATTAGACGCAATTGGAGCTGTTGGTATTGCTCGAACATTTGCTTATGGAGGAGCAAAAGGAAGATTACTTTACGACAGTGATGAAACACCTAGAGATAATATGACTGTTGAAGAGTATCGAACAAAAAAAACGGCATCCGTAACACACTTTTATGAAAAATTATTGAAACTCTCTGATGGTATGCAAACAAAAAAAGGAAAAGAACTAGCTAAAGAAAGACATGAATTTATGGAGCTTTTTCTAGAAAATTTACGTAAAGAAACAGGTGAACAACTGTGAGTCATTTAATCATTTCTGATTTAACAAAGACGGTAGGGGAAAAAACCTTATTTAAAAATATATCTTTTACTATTAATAACCAAAATAGAGCGGGTTTAATCGGTATAAATGGTACGGGTAAGTCTACGTTTCTATCAATTATTGCTGGTGAACTAGAAGCAGATTCAATTGAACGAGATCACCCGAACAAATATCGCATTGCCTATTTGGAACAGCAACCGATTTTTGAAAAGGAAGAAACCGTTATACAAACTGTATTTGGTGGAGATTCCCCAATACTAAAGATTAATAGAGAATACGAGGAAGCCTTATTAGCATTAATGGAAAACTCAGATTCAACGGAACTTCAAAATAAATTGATGGATCTACAGCAGAAAATGGATGATTTGCAAGCATGGGACGTTAATTCATTAGCTAAGACTGCTTTAACTAAATTAGGTATAACACAGTTTGAAGAATCTATCTTGCATCTATCTGGAGGTCAACAAAAAAGAGTAGCACTTGCAAAAGTGTTAATCGAACCAGCTGATCTTTTATTATTAGATGAGCCTACAAACCATTTGGATAAAGAGTCAACGGATTGGTTACAGGACATGTTACAAAGAGTGGAAGGTTCTATCATTTTTGTAACTCATGATCGGTACTTTTTAGATACAGTTGCAACACATATTTATGAGCTAGCAGATAAAACCTTATATACGCATACAGGAAATTACGCAGACTATTTAGAGTCAAAAGCATTACGCGAAGAAATGAATGCTGCATCTCAGCAAAAACTACAAAATTTATATCGTAATGAATTAAAGTGGATTCGCAGAGGTGCGAAGGCAAGATCTACAAAACAGAAAGCAAGAAAAGATCGATTCGAAGAGATAGATGCAAGTATAGATCGTGACAATTCAGCCTTAAACTTAGAGTTGGAAATGGTTACTACTAGACTTGGTAAGCAAGTGTTAGAAGGAAAAAGTATCTCTAAAAGATTTGATACTAAAAACATTGTGGAGGATTTTTCGTTCTTGCTACAAGCGGGAGATCGCATTGGTATCGTAGGACCAAATGGTGTAGGAAAAAGTACGCTTCTTAAAATGCTTGCAGGCGAAGTTCCGATGGATTCGGGTGAGATAGTAAAAGGTTCCACCGTAAAGTTAATGCACTTTACTCAACAGTTACCAGAATTGAATCCACAAACAAGAATGATTGAATATGTACGTGAATCCTCCGATCTAATAGAGACTGGTTCAGGAGAAAAATTCTCTGCTGCTCAAATGTTGGAGCGTTTCTTGTTTCCGTTAAACACACATGGTACTCAAATTGGGAAACTTTCTGGTGGGGAAAAGAAACGTTTAGTGCTCTTAAAAATGCTGATGGAGCAGCCGAATGTTCTATTCTTAGATGAGCCTACAAATGATTTAGATATTCAAACATTATCGGTACTTGAAGATTTCATGGAATCTTTTCCTGGTGTAATTATTACAATTTCCCATGATCGTTTCTTCCTAGATCGCATTGCTAAAAAGCTCTGGCTATTAAATGGTGATGGTACAGTAACTGAATGGCTTGGAGTTTATTCAGATATGCTTGAGGCACCAAAGGAAACACCAAAGGAATTAGTAGAACAAATTAAAGTTGAAATTCCTGAAAAAGTAACGAAAGAAAAGAAAAAATTCTCCTACAAAGAGCAAAGAGAATGGGAAACAATTGGACAACAAATTGAACAAACGGAACAGTTAATCGAAGAATTAGAAGGTAAGATGCAAACTGCGGGTTCTGATTTTACATTACTTCAAACTATAACGAATGAGTTAGCAGAAGCTAACACCAAATATGAACAACTAATTGAAAGATGGTCCTATTTAGATGAAATAGCATCTTCTTAACTTCACTTACAGGGGGTATATAAAATGAAAATAGTAACAATTGAACCGACGCCAAGTCCCAATACGATGAAAGTTGTAATCGATCAGGAGCTTCCTTTTGGCAAAAGCCATAACTATAAAAAAGAAAATATAACTGATGCTCCAAAGGAAATTCAAGCTATCTTTGGTATAGAAGGCGTTAAGGGTGTTTACCATGTGGCAGACTTCCTTGCAATTGAACGTATCGCGAAGTTCGCTTGGGAAACAATTCTAGCTAGTGTTGAAAATGTGTTCGGTGCTGAAAACGATGAAGTAAATGACACAGACAAACCATTAGAACATTACGGGGAAGTATACGTTCACGTTCAGCAGTATAAAGGAATTCCTCTTCAGGTAAAGGTATTCGATAGTGAATCAGAATCGAGATATGGACTATCCGAACGTTTTATTAAAGCACTAGATGAGGCTATGGAAGGCGATAAAGAAAATTATATCTTGTTGCGCAAATGGGTGGATTATGGCGTTCGTTATGGTGATCAGAAAGAAATAGGGGAACAGTTAGTAAAAGAGCTAGAAGCAACTTTTCCAGAAAGCAAACTCGCGCAACTTATCGCAGATAAGGATATAAATGAAGAAGATAAAAAAGCTATAAGAGTTCCATTTACATTAGAAGAATTTCAGGTTAGTAAATGGGAGGAACGTTTTCAATTACTAAATAACTTGATAAATCCAGAAATAGAAGACCTACCAATATTGGAAAGAGCAGTGCAAGATGAGCAAGTATCTATTAGACGACTAGCAACAGTTTACCTTGGTTTAATAGAAGACGAAGCAGTTATTCCTTATTTAGAAATGGCTCTAAAAGACAAGAGTTCAGCAGTTAGGAGAACAGCAGGTGATGCAATGAGTGACTTAGGATTTATACAATTTGCAGATGCGATGAAGATTGCTTTGTTTGATAAAAACAAATTAGTTCGCTGGAGAGCAGCAATGTATTTTTACGAAGTTGGCGAAACAGATTCACTTATAGCCCTTAAAGAAGCAATGAATGATAAAGAATATGAGGTAAAACTTCAGGTGTTAATGGCGATTTCTCGTATTGAGGGCGGAGAAGAAGCTAAAGGATCCGTTTGGAAACAAATGAGTGATGCAAGAAAATAGAACTAAATAATAGTACCATGAAGAGAAAATAACCTCTATTGTAAACGCAAGAATGCTGTTCGATATATATATATGAACAATATTCTTGCGTTTTTTGCACTATTATGAAGAAATTATACAAAGGCCAACAAAAGATATTCTATATTGACTTGCTAATGTCGCACGCAATGCTTAAGCCTTTGAGGATGTTCATGTCATACGCATTAGTTTTTTATTTTTGAGATTGTAGTATGATATGACTAATCAAAATCTGGGAGGAATAACGGTGAAGTTTATCAAAGTACTGTTTGGGATTATCATTTTTATAGGTATTCTTGTGGTAGCCGCTTATTATTTTGGACCAAAGCTAGTTGCCGATCAAGTGATGGAAAAGGTTTCAATAGAGTTACAGGATAGCGGACAGCTAGAAACGATAAAAGAGGAAATTGAAAATGATCCTGAGCTTCAGGAATTTATAGCTGAGGGTAAAGATGTGGATAGTAGCAAACTACCTTTTCAAACAAAAGAAGAAGCTACAAGAGCATTGGTTACAAAGTTTGGCCTAGGTGAAATCCAAGAAATTCAATCAAAAGCTCAAAATGGAATGACTGAAGAAGAAAAACAGGAGATTTTTAATAAGTTAGAAAGTAACTTAACTGAGGAAGAAATGCTCGCTTTAAAAGTATTAGCTTATAAGGAATTGTATAAATGATAGCTTGAAAAGGAGAAAATTCAAATGAATATTATTCTGAAGGAAGTATTAGAAACTGAAAAAATTATCTTAAGAAACTTCTATTCTTTATATCTTCATGACCTTTCAAAATATACTTCCCTAATTGATATTGGAGAAGACGGTTGTTTTGAATATGAGGAAATAGATGAATTTTGGGAAACAGAAGGGCTTTCTCCATATTTCATCATTTTAGATAAAAACATCATCGGTTTTATACTACTATTGGAACGACCGTTCTTAAAAAAAGATTATGACTTTGGCGTAAATGACCTATTTATATTAAATAAATACAAAGGTATGGGATTAGGCAGACAGGCCATAAGAGAATTATTCCAAGTTAAGAAAGGGAATTATTTTGTAATTGAATTAATGGAGAATAGTCCTGCTGTTTCGTTTTGGAAAAGAATTTATAGTGAAATGAATATTCAATTTGAAGAAACACAGAATGTAGTAGATGATGAACAGTGCTTAATTCAGACATTTATAATCAAGTAGTATTAATATGGATTTTAGTTTAGGTGAATAATACACTCTAAGAGAGCATCCACATGGATGCTCTTTCTATATAACCGTATGAATTAGGGGGCTTCGGGAAATTTAGAATAAAAGTTAATAATATAAGACTAATTGATTTTGCTGCATACAATAACTATGGGTATGTTTTATGTTAGTCTAGCTTGCTGTAGAAGTGGTATCTGATACTAATAATAAAATACTCATATAGTAAAAGCCGAATGTATAGCGGGAGACTAAATGATAGGGTATTAAAGAGCAAAATTTCCAGGTTCTTAGAAAAACAAGATGCATTCCATACCTTCCGAAAATGTTTCATGGATAGTCCGAGTGAGTCAAGACAAATGTTAGACAAATATTTTCAAAAGAAAGTAGTTAAGGAACACGTACAAGGTATATGCAAATTCTTTGGAGCTCTATCAACTAAAAAACAAAGATGTTTGAGTTTGACGGAGCACTATGTCGAAATATTTTAAGGTGTATAGTGGAGAAATGTTCGCGCAATTATAATTCAAGCTACCATGGTAAGAGATTTAGAAAAAACGGTGTATGAAAATAGTGAAAGTTATTTAGATATAATTACCAGGTTATTTCTTGAGCGTTTCGGGTAATTTAAGTCTATGAGAAGCTGAAGTTCTCCCTTCGTGATTCTCAGACAATCTTAATTAGATTGGAGCCCCACTGTTGAAGAAGTGGGGCTTTTTATTTTGCTTCTAATACTATAGACTTCACTATTTCCAAATCGAAATTAGCTTTATTAAAAGAGATTAGTGAATATCCAGAACCTACACAAATACCTAAACATTTCAAATGTCGAAGATGGATTAGCGGTTATTTCAGGAGCACCTACCGATTATAAGAATTGTATGCATTGAAAGAGTACTATCCAGACATATGGAGTAAAAAAAGGGCATCCTGCATATGCATCTAAATATGATGGGGACAAAGATGGTTGGGCATGTGAGCCTATAGGAAAATAATTGAACGTTTTGTGGGCGAATCCGGTAACTATAGGGATAAAAAAGTTCAAGAAAAAAGTAATATAACTAGCACTATTTCCTGCTCATTTGAGTGGTTTTTTTTGTGTGAAAAATTCTTTGTTGAACGGAATACCAAAGAAAGATAAAAATAAATTCTTCATACGAGATAAATTACCTTAACCATTTTTAAACACTGCATAATCTATAAAAAGTAGTAATTGGAAAGGAGGGGGAATAAGATGTTTGGATATGGTGGAGGCGAATGTAATAACGACTATGGTAATAGCGGGTCTACTTTTGTATTAATTGTAGTATTATTTATCTTACTTATTATCGTAGGAGCAAGTTTTATGAATTACTAAACAAATCTGTTGTAAATTAAAAGGGTGTTTTTAATTTTGCCAACATCCGTTTTGTTCATGGGATATAATTTGTCTACTGTACCAAGTTATTTCAGGGCAATTGGTTAGTAAAAAATTCAGATTTATTTTCTCTTCATAAAAAGCGACCTTCTCATTAAGCAATTAATTTGAGTGGGGCTTTTTTATTCCTTTCTCTTGTAAAATACGTTTGGAAAATATTGTTCAATTAATATGGTGTTTTAGTGTGAAAAAACAAAAAAATATTTCACTTAACAATTGAGGCAATAAAACAATAAAAATGCGGCTTACAGTTGATATCGTAAGCCCGCATTATAAAAATCTTTTATAGTTCTAAAATTCTTAAAGAAGTTCGTTAATGTTTCTACTTTTATCTTTTTTTAATACATATATAGTTAATTCAATTAAAGCTATTACCACCAGAGAAAGACCAAAAAGCGGCATAATTATACCTAAAGTTATTAATAGAACTATGAATCCGGCAAAACTCTTTCCAACCGGGGTTTTTGGTGGAGCTGATATTTGATGTTTTACTTTTCTATCTAGCCATGTTTTGAAGCCCCAAAAAATTACTGCTAGAAAGGCTAAACAAACGAGTAGATTTATAATTTTATTTGGCCAACCAAATAAATGCCCCTCATGTAATGGAATCCCCCATGTAAACCATTTCCCTAAAATACCATATTCCTCGTAACCAACTTTTGAGATGAAATTGCCACTATATTGATCAAAATAAGCAGTCACTTCCTCATATGGGCTAACATCTAAGCCAGTAACCCCAGTGTTGCTTCCTTTCGATACTGTATATACACCCTCTTCACTCATTGGAAAGATGATAGAATACGGTTCGGAGATTTGGGATTCTTCAACCTCTTTCATCAGTTTTTGCATACTCACCATATTATCATTATCTATAGTAATCGTAATCATCTTATGGTGAGCATGAGGATCCTCAGATTTAGGTGTCTGATTTTTACGAATAGCCCAAGGAATTTCGTTGATATCAGATGTTGGCGGAACTAGTTGTAATTCTGGAATACCGATAGAGGGTTGAGATTGGGCTACAGAATGTATGAAATTACCCATTAGAGCGGACCAAGGTAAACCTGTAAATATCAAAATGACCATAGGTATAGCTATTATAGTGCCAGTTATAGCATGAAGTTTTTTATGTCTCTGTCTTTTATTTAGAGTACCTTTATGTCTTTTAAAGACTTTCCCTTTCAATGACATATAAACTCCCGAAATCAGTAAAAATATAGCCCAACATGCAGCTAATTCAACCAAATAGTTTACAACTGTTCCTCCTACAAACAAAGAACTATGCAAACTTCTCATTACGTTTGAGAAGGTAGATGCTGCATTTTGACTACCTATTATTTGGTTATTATTATCTATGAATACATACTTCTGTTCGCCAGTTGCGTCGGTCATTGTAAATCTTGTATTATAATCTTCTTTTAAAACTATAACTTTTGTAACATTGAAACCATGATATTGCTTTTCAGCATTTTTTATCGCTTCATCAATTGATATACTTTCATTAATAGTAGCCTCACCAAAAAATAAATCGTCATACATTTGGTTTTCAACATTAGTATAAAATAAATAACCAATCCCACTTAATGTTAGTGTTATTAATAATGGAGCAATAAATAGCCCCGCATAAAAGTGCCAACGCCAAAAAATATTATAGAATCTCTTGTTATTATTCAAATTTTTTCCCCCATAATTTAATGATTCTCACAACCTATATATACTTCAAAATTGCAATTAGGATCATTGTCTAATATTAATCCTTGTTAACTGTTAATAAATTTGATTTCCTAATACAAATTACATGTTATAAAAAAATTGTGAAATTTGAACGAAATTTATATTAATTAGTATTTATATGAATTCTATACAAAATTAACTTGTTGTAAGAACAATTGGTTGTTCATCCATAAACAAAAAAATGGATTATAGATTTTCGTATATTTTTAATGAATGGTATGGAGCGTAATCTATTGGATTAAATAAAGTATACGTATTTTGATGGTAATATAAGCAAAAGTCGTGCAAACGTAGTAATTAAGAAGAAAAAATTCACGAAAAAGTCGTTAAAATCCTAAAAAAGTATGTAAAAATATGAAAACAGGGTATTAGCTTATGTTGTGAAAATGTTGTTATAATAGGTTATGTGAAACTAAATGAAAGAAGGCGAAGTCATGAATGCATACGATGAGTATATGAAAGGTATTGTTGGACCAATGCGAAGTGAATTAACAGGGGCTGGATTTAAAGAGCTTATAACACCTGAGGATGTCCAAGAACATATGTCAACTGCTAGTGGAGTATCCTTAATCGTGATAAATTCAGTATGTGGATGTGCTGCTGGACTTGCAAGACCTGCTGTTGTTAATGCACTAAATGAATTAGAAGTAAAACCTGAAAACTTAGTGACAGTATTCGCTGGACAAGATCAAGAGGCTACTGCAACAATGCGAGGGTATTTTGAAGAAGTACCGCCAAGTTCACCATCTATTGCCATTTGGAAGGATGATCAGTTAGCGTATTTCATTCCACGTGAGCAAATTGAGAGCAACTCAATGGAGACAATTAAAGACCATCTATCTGGTGTTCTTTCACAAGTTGTTTCTTCATGAATACCGTAGTAACAACAGCGGGAAGAACAAAAGAGGAATATATTTTAAAAGCAAAAGAGATTTCTAAACTTTTAAATTTACCTTATTTTAAACGGCAAAAGAAATCAGTTTCTACTATACAAAAAGAACAGCAAGCAAATGTACTTGTTGTGAGCAATGAGAGATTGGAACTGTATACTTACGGTTCCACTTCTCCTTTTTTCTTTCATCCTAATTCTGCTGCGTTTCGTATGAAGAGACTATTAAAAGGGGAGCAAGATTCATTTTTGGAAGCAACTAGTCTAGAAGCGGGGGATCATTTTTTAGATACCACAGCTGGCCTGTGCTCAGATAGTATTATTGCCTCTTATGCGGTAGGAGTTGAAGGGGTTGTACATGCTTGTGAAAAGGAACCAATTATAGCGTACGTGGTAGATGAAGGGTTAAAAAATTACAAAACAAACAATCAGGCGATGCTAAAAAGCTTACGGAATATACGTCTTATTAATCACGATTCAGTGGCTTACATGAAAACAGTACCGTCAAATACCTATGATGTAGTTTATATAGATCCAATGTTCGAAGAAATAATTGAGGAGGCCTCCAATTTTCATGTATTAAGAGAGGCAGGTGCCCATGATTCTTTGAGCGATGAGTGGGTGTCAGAGGCAAGAAGACTCGCAAGAAAGAGAGTAGTATTAAAAGCGCATTTCCGTTCAACTCTATTTGAAGAATATAGTTTTAAACGAGAAATTAGGTTGTCTTCTAAGTTTCATTATGGAATTATTGATTTATAGTATGACAAAGAGGTAATAAGGAAAAGAGAGCCATGACGATAGCCACGACCCTCCCTAAAACTTTGTTAATAATTTAAATCAATCAGTAAAGTTAAGTGATGTTAAATATGCTAATAAAAATAAAAATCCGATCCCTATAACTAATCCTGCGTCCATCGTGATTTTCCTCCTTTGTTCAAAAAGCTCTGTGGTATGTTTACACATTTTATTGTACAATGAATAGTAAGAAGATGAAACCTTTACTTAATCAAAACGTTTAATAGAATGAAGAGTTTTACTAAAATTGTCCAATATTGAAGGTGAATAGGATGAAAAAGTGGTTCCAAAAGTCAATAATTATAACTGTTGCATTACTAACATTTGGTCTAATATCTCCTAGCCATTTCATTTGGGAACAAATATTAGATATTAAAAGTCCTTCTAGGGCTATTTCTTCTGATGTCCAAGATTATGATCAAGTATCAATTACAGATGACTCCTCCATTTATGAGCATATGGCGAATGCAGCCAGAGAACAAGCATACATAAAATTTGGGAATCGAATAGGACCAGTGATTCAGCATGAGTTTGACGATGTTATATTTCCAAAAATGCAAGAAGCAATTGATCTGACTATTGCCAAAACATCCGATCAAGAAATACCGCTTTTATCTATTTCAGAGCAGCCATCTGGTGATTATCATGAAAAGATTTTTAATATTTATAATGATTCTACTAAAAAAGATTTAATCCGTTTTCATGTAAGAACGGACAAAAAGCCACAAGAAGGATATTATTTCAATTTCCATTATCACTTGGCGGAAGATAAGTATTCTAAACATTATGTGTTGGGTGACATATATTGGTCAAAAAACACACCACCAAAATGGTTATCCTAAAAAAGGCAAAACACTCATATAAAAATGAGTGTTTTTTTGTTTGCAAACGTTGATATATCAGTGTTTCTAATAGGTAAGTTTGTATTCTAAATTTTAGTTAAGCATATATAGAAATTATGAATAAGACACTGTACCTCAAAATCGCTTATTCTTCGAGGTTTCTAAATTTCATATATGTTGTGTAGTGACGTTCTAAATCTTATTATTACCGAACAACTTTTAATTATACTTTTCCATAATATACTCATGGTTTCTCGAGCAGTTTTAGGTTTCCAGTTCGATTTCATAGGATCGACATAAATATGATTAAATTTATCACTATTAAATTATTTATTTATACTAAACTAACATTTCAATCTAATACAGCGGCCTCGATCTCAATCAGGATACGCTTATCCGTTTCATTCGTATCAAAGTCTTATTAGTCTTTTCTACTCGTACTACTTATAGCGATATGCAAACTTCATATTGTTTTCATGTTTAAATGCTAACTTATATATTTTAGACATTTTTTTCGCGAGCCATCTCCATTCTACTTTCACATATGCTGTTACATTCTCGAAACTTCTGATTGCAATACCCTTTTTATTGTCACAAGGATAGAATTCTGTGATGGTCTCCTTTAGTTGTGTATTTGTACTTTCTGTAAACTGAGCTTTACAAGTTGGTGATTGTGCTGTTTACAAATTTTCACATATCGGTGCAACCTTTTTTCAGCAAACTCAAGTTCTACAAAAAACGTCTCTTGGATCGATCACACAGCCTTTTCTTTCGGAAGAAGGTAAATCCATTCGATTAAGCATAAAAGACGGTACCTAGTCATAATATGCAAAATTATCAGCTTTCCATCTTGATGTTCCGAAGAAGACACTCGATATGGCACAGTTCATAATAAAATCTTGCCATTGTTCACATTCAGTGAGTCTATCATGTATCAGGATTAGCACATGGACCACCACAGATTCATAAGGTGAATAAAATAATTGTCGCACCTAACCGGCAAGCTATTGTTTTTCAATTTCGAAACGTGCGTCCTATTTTTAATATAAAACAAAATCACTCCAAATGGCAGGAAAGGTTTGTGGCAGAAATATTCAAATCTACATAGACAAGAGGAATGTTCGTATAATTTTTACCGGTTACCCCACCTAACTATATTTACCCCCAGAATAAAAACATCATTAGCTAACACTCTACTAGCCACCATAACTGATAAATTCGGCATCTTCCAATAATTCAAAATCAACGATATCACTGTAATTGTAGAAGTTAGAATTCTATTTTCTAAAAAATTCACTTGGATTTTGCTAATTCTGTTTAGTTATCATTGAATTCTATAAATGTACCAATTTTCTAGAAGGGTTAAAATTATTTAGTTCATTATTGTTGCTTACTTCTTTCCCGTAGCATTGTGAGTTTGGAAAATAGGTGACTTTAAAGAAGGTCTTATGTTTGTTAGTTCAGTTAGTTGCAGCTGGGGTCAGAGTGATGGCAGTGAGAAGACATGATTAGTAGTCCAGAAGGTGTAATGGTAAATGTTATTACGATAATAACATCAGTTTATTTATACGTGGAAGAGAGTTTTCAGGCACAAAAAAGCTAAATGACTCGGCAAAGTCAAATAGCAAAAGTGAATACTTATGAATATTATAGCATGAGTGCATTTGCTCTCATCAAGAAGTCTAAGATTTCTTGAGGGGATTTAACCATTACAAAGAGGTGGAAACATGTTGGAAAATGGAATGGTAGCAGGCTATGGATACGAAGAACCATTACAACAACCTAGTAAGGTTGGTCAATGCATCTACAAACATTGTAGAGAAGAACTGTACGAAGGTGAAGGATACGAACTTCATGGTAATTTATATTGCTCTACAGGATGCATGGGTGAGCATCTTATCGAAGTAGGCGAGGCAACCGATCTAAGTAAATAAGAAAAACTACTATTCTTGATTGATAAAGGACACTGGAACTAAATTTATAATTGTATTTTATCGGTAGGATTCAGAAATTCAAGGAGGAGTATTTTGCAAGCGAAAACGTTAATACAAACAGTTGATTTGAGCCGTGAAGAGTGGTTAGAAGCAAGACGGCTTGGTATTGGTGGTAGTGATGTTTCAGCAATTGCAGGTCTAAGCAAGTGGAAATCTCTGGTTGGAGTTTATTTAGATAAGCTCGGTCAAACACCTCATGAGGATTTGGCTGGGGAAGCTGCATACTGGGGCAATGTTATGAAAGACATAGTTGCTAAAGAATTTACTGTACGAACTGGTTTAAAGGTTCGGAGGAGAAATGCAATATTGAAACACCCAGATTATCCTTTCATGTTAGCTAATGTGGATCGTTTCATAATTGGTAAACGAGAAGGTTTGCTGTGTAAAACAACTTCTGAATACTTAAAAGGTGAGTGGGATTGTGAAGAAATACCAACAGCTTATAAACTCCAATGTCAGCATTACATGGCGGTTACAGGTTTTACGGCGTGGCACATAGCAGTACTTGTTGGAGGAAATAAATTTGTCCATAAAAAAATAGACCGTGATGAGGCATTAATCACATACCTCATCAATATAGAAAAAGATTTTTGGGAAAACAACGTGTTGAAACAAATTCCGCCTCCATTTGATGGTACTGAAGCATCTGTAGATTTGCTAAAAGCGCTTTATCCTGAATCGGATTATGACACAGAAATTCATTTACCTTCTGAAGTGGAAACACTTATTGATTCATTAGATCAAATCAAAGTTGATTTGACTGAACTTCAAACAAAAGAGAAGGAATATAAAAATAAAATCAAAGCGTTTATGGGTGTGAACGAAAAAGCTTTTACAGCTACTCGGAAAGTGTCTTGGAAGTCAATTGATGTTACACGCTTTGATTCGAAACGCTTAAAAGAAGAGGAACCAGAACTATTTAAAAAATATTCGAATACTACTTCAGAACGAAGATTCTTAATCAAATAGGTGGAAAACGGTATTGGCAAAAAATACACAAGTAAACAATTAGCAACTAGGGTTAACGGTGGAGGACAAAAACCAGTTCCTCCAGAGCAAACATTAAATGCGTTTTTAAAGTGCATGGGTCCAAAAATCCAACGTGCTATTGTTAGAACATATGGAAGCAGTCAGAATCGCACGTATCGCACTCGCAGCGGTACTACACCTAAGCTATTAGATGTGACCAAACATCTTTTTTGCAGCAATCATGCAATCTCCTCAGCTGGGTGTAGAACCAAATACAGATCTTGGACAAGCTTATTAATACCTTACGAGAAAGAATGTTCAATTCCAGTTAGCGTATAAAGGGTTAATTGATATAACAGTACGGATTGAATTAAGATTTAGTGCACAAAACATCGACAAATCCTGAAGAAGAACCAATTTGATACTACCTAGTTTTTCATTTGATAAAGTACAATTTACTTTTACCGCAAACATACCCAAAACAATATGTTATAATATACTAAAGTTATTAAATAGTTAAAAATGTAATAGATAGAAAACGTTGATTTTTCTATGTCTAGTTATTAAAATTATATATATCGCTAAACGGATTGTGTTTTGGTCAATAAACACACCACCAAAATGGCTCTCTTAGTGAGAGCCTTTTTGTATGAAAAATGAAAAGAGGGATATGACATGGAGCAGTACCTTACTTTGTGCAAACATATTATTAAAAATGGCGTTGAAAAAGGAGATCGAACTGGAACTGGTACGAAAAGTGTCTTCGGCTATCAAATGCGGTTTGACTTATCAGAAGGTTTTCCCCTACTTACAACGAAAAAAACGGCATTCCGTTTAGTGGCAACCGAGCTACTATGGTTTATAAAAGGTGATACAAATGTGAAAACTCTTATTCAGGCAAATAATCATATTTGGGATGAGTGGGCATTTGAAAAATGGGTAAACAGTGAAGAATATACAGGTCCTGATATGACGAATTTTGGAGTGCGGGCAGCAAAAGACCCTGATTTTAAGGATGTTGTGCAGAAACAAATGGATATATTTTGTGAAAAAATCTTAACTGATGATGTATTTGCAGATAAGTTCGGTGACTTAGGTCCCGTTTACGGGCGTCAATGGAGATCCTGGCCGTCAAAGGATGGACAAACAATCGATCAATTACGAAATGTCATTGAGCAAATACAGAAAAATCCTGACTCTAGAAGACATATAATCACTGCATGGAACCCAGCAGAAGTAGATGAAATGGCTTTACCTCCATGTCACTCCTTTATGCAATTTTACGTGGCAAATGGGAAGCTATCCTGTCAGCTTTATCAGCGGAGTGCGGATGTGTTTTTGGGTGTTCCCTTTAACATTGCCTCTTATGCTTTATTAACTCATTTAATAGCAAAAGAATGCCAATTAGAAGTCGGAGAATTTGTCCATACTTTAGGGGACGCTCATTTATATATAAATCACATGGACCAGGTTACAACGCAATTAGAAAGAGACCCACGTGCATTGCCACAATTGTTATTAAATGACCAAAAAGAATCTATTTTTGATTTGGAAATAGAAGACATTAAATTAGAAGGATATGATCCACATCCTCGAATTAAGGCACCAATTGCTGTTTAAATAAGTTAAAGGAGGAAGCACATGATATCACTTATTGTTGCACATGATCCTAACAGAGTTATCGGGTTTGAAAACAAAATGCCTTGGCATATTCCAGGGGACCTTGCTTATTTTAAAGCACAGACTATGGACAAGGCGATGGTAATGGGGAGAAAAACTTTCGAATCAATTGGAAGAGTATTACCTGGCCGTAAAAATATTATTGTAACAAGGAATGCAGATTATCAAGTAGAAGGCGCGGAGGTAGTGACAGATTTAGCGAAAGCCATTGAAATAGCTACAGCCTACCATGAGGAAGTAATGGTAATTGGCGGTGAACAAATTTTTCGTGCGATTTTGCCAAAAGCGGATAGACTTTATATAACGTTTATTCAACAAACCTTTGAAGGAGATACCTATTTCCCATCATACAGTTATGATGAATGGGTGTTAGTAGACACAACCGCAGATATGCAAACTCCGGATGGTACTACGTATGTTTATTTGGTTTATGAAAGAAAGGTTAGTGAATAATTTGTTTTCTTCTCTAAGAACTTTTGGTTTTTTATTTGGATATTTACCAGTTTCTTTACTTAAATATACAAAAATAAAGGAACAAAAGAATATACTTTCAACTGAGCAATACGATCAACTTGTCCATAATGTACCAAAATTATGGGCAAGTGGAATTTTAAAAAGAACTAAAAGCCAGTTTACTTTAGAAGGAGAGGACAATCTTCCAAGTGGACCTGTGCTTTTTATTGCCAATCATGAAGGTAATTTCGATATTCCAAGCTTACTAGCTTATATTCCCAAGCCATTTGGGTTTATTTCAAAGATAGAAGTGAAAAAACTACCGATTATTTCGAAATGGATGGAAGAAATGAATTGTGTGTTCATAGATAGGTCAAATAGAAAGAGCGCTTATAAATCCATTGAAGATACAGCTACCCATTTACAGAATGGGCATTCTATTTTAATTTTTCCAGAAGGTACAAGAAGTAAGGGAAAAGAAATAGGTATTTTTAAATCTGGATTTGTCCGAATCGCAAAACAGGCGAGAGTTCCTATTGTTCCAATAGCGATATATGGGACTTCAAAAATTATGGAAAAAAATAATAATAAAATCTGTCCTGCAAACGTTCAAATTAGCATTTTACCTACATACACTATAGAGAGTATTGACCAAAATGATACAAAGAAAATTATAGAGGATTTACATACTTCTATTGCTAGAAAAATTGAAATGATTAGAACCACTAGCAAATAGTTTACAGAACAACAGTATTCTTCTTATAATAGTAGTAAGTAGGAAGGAAGGGATAGCATATGCCGAAAGTTCACATTGTAACTGACTCCACAGCGGACTTAACAACAGAATTGATTGAACAATACAATATAAATGTCATACCTTTAACCATTCAAATTGATGGCGAATCATTTATTGATGGGGTGGATATAAAAGCAGAAGAATTTTTAGAAAAAATGTCGATGGCTAAAGAATTACCAAAATCATCACAACCATCATCCGGGGTCTTTAAAGAATTATACGACGAGCTTGGAAAAGATGGTGATCAAGTTATTTCTATACATATGACTGGTGGTATGAGTGGAACCGTAAAATCGGCACAGGCTGCTGCCGAGATGACAGAATCAGATGTTACAGTAATTGATTCCAAATTTATTTCCTTCGCGTTATCTTTCCAAGTTGAGGAAGCAGCTAAAATGGCTTCAAATGGCGAGACAAAAGAAGCAATCATTCAAAAAGTAGAAGATATTCGCCAAAAGACTGATTTGTTTGTCGTTGTAGATACTTTGGATAATCTCGTTAAAGGTGGTAGAATTGGTAAAGGTAAAGCAATGCTTGGTTCTTTACTCTCTATTAAACCAATCGCAAGTTTAGCAGGTGGAGAGTATACACCAATTGCAAAAGTAAGAAGCCATAAACAAGTTGTCAATTACTTATTTGACCGATATATAGCAGATACAAAAGGAAAGGTTGTCAAAGCGGTTGGTATTTCTCATGCAAATGGATTTTCAATGGCTAAACCTTTGATGAACCTTATTAAGGAATCAGGTTTTCTTGACATCCAAGTTTCATTTACATCACCTGTTATAAGTACGCACACAGGACCTGGAGCTATTGGATTTATGTATACGACTGAATAGACAAAAGGCAGGCAGGGAGGAATACTTATCCCTGCTTTTGTTTTATCCAGATAGGCTAATCTAACAATCAGTGGTATGAAGGATCTCCAACTGGTTGAAGTTTCACTTTTTTAAAAAAGGGGTTTCTGATGAAATATTTATTAATAGTTATTAGCGTTATTTTTCTAGTTGGATGTAATTCCAATGACCTGGTGGAAGTTAGTTTTTCGGAAAAACAGGAGGTTCTTTTTGAGGATTATGTCATTCCTTTTAAGTTTTTTCCAAGAACAATAGAAGTTGTTGGACTTGGGGATTCTTTGACACAAGGAGTAGGAGATGAATTAAAGAGAGAAGGTTATTTAGGACGTCTGCAGCAACATTTTTCACAATATAAAGGAATAGAAGACGTTCCATTAACCAATACTGCAAAAAGAGGACGTAGAAGCGATCAACTTTTAAAGATGTTAAAGGATGGAGAAATTGACCACCAAATACGAAAAGCCCATATCATTACCTTAACTATTGGTGGGAATGACATTATGAAAGTTGTTAAGAAAGACTTGTTTAATCTTAAAGTAGAGGCTTTTGAAAAAGAATTAGGTAAATTTGAAAGGAACTATGATCAAATTATTCAGGAGATTCGGGAGATTAATAGTACTGCTCCGATTATCATAATGGGTTTATATAATCCTATTACAATTGTCACAGATGAAAAAAGTGAGTTTGACCTCATTTTAAATGATTGGAATGAAACCATACAGGAGATTGCTTATAGTGATAGCAATGCTTGTTATGTACCGATCGACCATCTTTTCGTAACTAATACTAATTTGGTTTACCACACTGATTTCTTCCATCCAAACAGTAAAGGTTATCAACTTGTGATTGAAGAAATAATTAGTTCTATGCAAGAATGTGGTTTAATAGATGCGGATAGTAGGGAATTGTTGTTTTAAGGAGTTGATGGATTGAATAAATGGAAAATTGCATTTTTTATATTAGTAATAATTATTATCGGTAGTATTGGAACCTTCGTTTATTGGATAACAACTCCTGTAGAATCCGTTTGGATAGAGGAAGCTAACACGCCTCCAGAAGGGAATGTGTTAACTGTAAATGCAACAAAAGAGGATTTTCAAGCTATTGCAAATTCTTATATAAAAAAAGAGATAGGTGGAAAGCCTCTCCCACTTCAACTTACAGTTGATGATCAAATTGTTTTATCGTCAGAGTTTACTGTTTTTTCTATAAATTTACCAGTAAAAATGTTTTTTGAACCATATGTAGAAGAGAACGGGAATATTCGATTAGAGCAATCATCCGTTGAAATTGGACCACAAAAAATGGAGCCTGAAATGATTTTAAAGCTATTGAGAGATTCAGTTGAACTTCCAAAATGGATGGTTGTAAACCCAGCAGAAGAAGAGGTCCTTATTCAGTTGTCAGATATTCCGATGACCTCAGGTGTTCATGTCCGAGCAAAAGAGTTGAATTTAGCAGAGGATATCATTACGCTGGAAATTGTAATACCAACAGAATAGGGGGCGAAAAAATGGAAAAAGCAACTTTTGCAGGCGGCTGTTTTTGGTGTATGGTAAAGCCTTTTGATTCGTACGATGGAATTGAAAAAGTGGTTTCTGGATATACGGGTGGACATGTACCTAATCCAACATACGAACAGGTTTGCTCCAATGCAACGGGACATTACGAAGCAGTACAAATCACTTTTGATCCAGCTGTATTTTCATATGATCGTTTATTAGAAATTTTTTGGCTCAATATAGATCCAACAGATGATAATGGCCAATTTTTTGACCGTGGTTCTTCTTATCAAACGGCCATTTTTTATCATACAGAAGAGCAAAAAGAAAAAGCAATCGCCTCAAAGGATGCTTTAGATGCATCTGGCAGATTTAATGTTAAAATTGCTGTGAAAATACTACCGGCCGCTGAGTTTTATCCTGCGGAGGATTATCATCAAGATTATTATAAGAAAAACCCTGGCCACTATAATCGTTATTTCACGGGATCTGGTAGAGCTGCGTTTGTTGAAAGAATGAAGGAGGGGCAATAAATGAAAGAGAACTTAACTGAAATGCAATTTTATGTTACACAACAAAATGGTACAGAACCACCGTTCCAAGGTGAGTATGATAAGCATTTTGATGAGGGAATATACGTAGATGTAGTATCTGGTAAACCTTTATTTCATTCAAAAGATAAATATGATGCTGGTTGCGGTTGGCCAAGTTTTACTCGTCCAATTGAGGAGCATGAGGTTTTAGAAAAATTTGATGATAGCCATGGTATGAGACGTGTTGAAGTACGAAGCAAAACAGCGGACTCTCATCTAGGCCACGTATTCCCAGATGGACCTAAGGAAGAAACAGGACTGCGCTACTGTATCAATTCCGCGGCACTACGTTTTGTACCTAAAGATAAATTGGAAGAAGAAGGCTATGAAGAGTATATCAAAATGTTCTAATAGCTAATCGAGCGAACAAT
Organism: Psychrobacillus sp. FSL K6-2365; assembly: GCF_038003165.1. Taxonomy (NCBI): domain Bacteria; kingdom Bacillati; phylum Bacillota; class Bacilli; order Caryophanales; family Bacillaceae; genus Psychrobacillus; species Psychrobacillus sp. FSL K6-2365. The sequence continues at coordinate 1,888,043 of NZ_JBBOOO010000001.1, forward strand.
GGGTTTAGAGCACCACGAAAGAAAGTATATTTTCTTTTATATCTGTGGATATAAAGAGAAATCACTAAATTAATAAAAGAAGTAGCTCACGAAATTGTATATTCGTGAGCTTTCTCTATCAATTCTTTCATTATACAAAATGTAATAATACAGTTACTAAAGATGTAGAAGTGCGTCGGACAAACAACTCCTATAAAATTACAATTACCACCATATCTCGGAAACGATCGATAGATGGAAGTTCTGATCGAAAGGGCGCTTGCCGATTTTTTATTTTGTATAATATTATAGAGCTTTTCAATTGAAAAATTCCTTTGTGATTATGTTACGTTACTTGCTTTGGCATAACGAATACTTGCGCTTTAAGTGAATTTACTTGCTGTACTCTTCGTATACTTGCCCTCACACTTACTTTACTTGCTCTTAAGGGCAATTTACTTGCGAATCGGGAAAATTATCCATCAATTATTGTAATTCACTCAAAATTTATGCGAAAAACATAATTTTAAAGGATGTATTTCCTTGGATCTTCGTGCGAGAGTCCTCAAAAGTACTTGTTAAATATGCGATAAAAAATGGTTGGTCATGACGAAAGTCATAACCAACCATTTTATGATGATAGATTTATAGTTTAAACTCATTTACTACCTTACTTAATTCATCTGCTTGGTGGGATAATTCTACAGCAGACGCATTAATTTCTTGCATTGCAGCAGATCCTTGTTCTGCAGCAGCAGCAGAAGTTTCGGTGTTAGAAGCTGTATTCTCTGCAATTTGAGTTACTTCTATAAACGATGCGGCAACTTCCTGACTAAAGTTTAGCGTTTCTTCAATCTGTTTCACCATCTTATCAATAATAGAAATCGTTTCATTTGTTTGATTCATGATTTGGTCAAGAGAAGCATTCGTTTCATTTGCAACTTCCACTCCTCGTATTACACTTTCGACACCCTCGTGATTTTGTTTAACAATTGAAGTAACTTCTGACTGTATTGAAGTAACAATCCCTGTAACTTCTTTTGCTGCTTTCTGGGATTGTTCTGCCAGTTTTCTTACCTCATCTGCAACTACTGCAAAACCTCTACCATGTTCACCAGCACGAGCAGCTTCGATAGCAGCATTTAAAGCTAGTAAATTCGTTTGCTCTGCAATAGCTGTAATTGTTTTGATGATTGAGGTAATTTCAGTTGATTTGGTCCCAAGTGATTCAACAGTTTGAGTAGTATTTGCCATTGTTTCTTCGATACTCATCATGACATTTGAAGAATGCTGTACAGATTCTCCACCTTTTTGGGCTGCCTCAATCATATGGTCCGTAGCTTCTTTCACTGATTGTGCGTCATTGTTTAAGTATCTTGTTGCTTCTTCTAATGAATTCATTTTTTGTATTGCTTCTGTCATGCTTCGTAATGTTTGATCACTTCCAGCAGCAATTTCATTCGTAGAATCAGCGATAGATTGTATTGTTAAAGCTGTTTCATCTGATGATGCCATCAATTCTTGACCACTGGCAGAAACATTCACTGTAAGTTCTCTGACTCTTCTTACAAGATCGGCAATTGATGTTATCAGGACATTTGTACTATTCGCAATCTCTGAAAATTCATCTTTAGATCTTACTTTCACTCGTCTCGTCAGATCACCACCAGCTTGTGCGATATCTAAGATGGATCGGTTAATAGCATTCGTACTGCGTTTAATCGAAAAGAACAAGAAAATACCGAAAGATAAGGTTAGAACTACAGAGAAAACAGTTAGTGCTATAAATATCATTAGAGATGTGTTATTCTCTTTTTTCAATAAAGCAATCTGATTTGCATTATTCTTTTCAAGAAGTTCATTCATTGCAGCGATATGTACATCAACATAATTCATGGCAGTTTTACCGTTGCCAGTATTCACTAACTTTTGTGCTGACTCTATACCTTTTTCATCACGAATGCTGATAACTCGGTCAGAATATTGTAAATAAGTTGTAAAAAATTGGTCAATAGATTGTATTTTCTGTAACTCTTCTGGACGATTTTCGTATGTTTTGTATAGTTCTTTTATGTTTGTAATAGTTGAATCTTTATATTTTCTATAGCTTGCCATATAATTACTCTTACCAGTTATAATATAACTTTGTTCTGCATTAGCAAGCTGTGCAATCTCAGTTGCAATTTGATTTACCATCATCTGTTCTTTAATGTCCACATTAGTGAACTTCTCTAATGCTTGTTGAGCAGAAAACATTTTTGTAGACGTTAGGACGAGCATCGATATTAAAACAACAATAAGAACTGTAAAAATTATAAGAACTCGACCACGAATAGAATGCAGAAAATTTGCCTTGGCGTTACGGTTTAGATTTAGCTTTTTATCCTCCTTCTTAGACTTCTTAAATAGGAAGATAGGTTTGCTTCTTTTAGTTTTTCCTTCGTTCTTTTTACGGGTCTTTATTTTTGGGAAATTCATTGATTTTAAGTTTCTTGCAAAGTTTTTTCTCAACCATATCAATCCTTTCAATATGTCAAACTATTAACATTTTTAAGTTTACTTGTTTTAGTTTGAATTATCTACACTTTTTTGATTTTTATAAGTCTTCATGACTAAAGGAGGGTTATTTTTATGCGACAATCGTTTTATTTGTTTACTTTAAAATTCCGGGGAGGTCAAAAGGAAGATAAAAAGGTAAAATTCGCCAATAGTATGTTTAACCATCACGATTTTCCAAAGGCGGAAACTTCTTTTGATAATATATCGTTATATATTGAGGAGCTTGCTGACCCGAATATGCCTGCAACGGTCTTTGATGAAATATGGGAGTATTATATAGAAGATTCAAAGTAGGTAGTTCATTGCAATTGAAGGAAAAAAACGGTATCATTAAGCCGAAACGTATAAGAAATGAGGTTATTTAAATGAGTATTCATATTAGTGCAAAAAAAGGTGAAATTGCAGACACAATCTTACTTCCAGGAGATCCATTACGCGCAAAGTATATTGCTGAAACATTTTTAGAGGATGTAGTTCAATATAATGAGGTTCGTAATATGTTCGGATATACAGGGACATATAAAGGAAAAAGAATTTCTGTACAAGGTACGGGAATGGGTGTACCTTCTATATCTATTTATGTTCATGAATTAATGAATGACTACGATGTACAAAAATTAATCCGTGTAGGAACTTGTGGAGCAATCCAAAAAGATGTAAAAGTTCGTGACGTAATTCTTGCTCAAAGTGCATCAACTGACTCTACATTAAATAAAGTGTTGTTGGATGATATTAGTTATGCACCAACAGCTGACTTTGACCTTTTATACAAAGCGTATAATGCAGGTAAAGAAGCTGGTCTAAACTTAAAAGTAGGTAACGTATTTACAGCAGATTTATTCTACAATGAAAACGCTCAAAATGAGAAATGGGCTGACTATGGTGTCCTTGCTGTAGAAATGGAATCAGCAGCTCTATATACACTTGCTGCGAAATTCGGTCGTCAAGCATTAGCTGTTTTAACAGTTAGTGATCATATAATCACAGGAGAAGCAACTTCTTCTGAGGAACGTCAAACAACGTTTAATGATATGATTGTTGTTGCATTAGAAGCAGCAATTCAAGACTAAGAATATGATAACAATTAAAAATAGACTGTCATATATATGACAGTCTATTTTTAAAATGAAACTATGTCTTAAAGTATTAAATACTACATATCATATTAAGGAAAGTTTTTTCTGAAAAGGGTGAAAGAATTTGGACGATCAAAAACAAAATAATGAAGAAGACATTACTGAGGTAAAACCAGCATCCAAATATATAAAAATGAAACCATTTGTTTTCCTATTGAGTATTTTTGCCCTAATAGTAGCAACAGCAACAATTACTATGATTGTTTTAACATGGGGAGACGAAAAAGTCGTTAACATCAATACAGCTAATCAAGCTGAGCGTTCTGAGTTTTCTAAATTGTATTTGGCCTATGATAAATTAGAGGAAGAATACTATAAAGAAGTGGATGAAGATGCGGTGATCAATGGCGCAATTAACGGGATGATCGATGCACTAGAAGATCCATATTCTGATTATATGAATCGAGACGAGGCATCACAGTTCAATGAAAATATTTCGTCTAGTTTTCAAGGTATAGGTGCAGAGATACAAGAAAAAGATGGTTATATTAACATTGTGTCACCTATCAAAAACTCACCTGCTGAAAAAGCTGGTTTGATGCCAAATGATAAAGTCTTGGCGGTAGATGGTAAAGATATTAAAGGATATAGTGCGTCGGAGGCAGTATTGCTTATTCGAGGTAGTAAGGGAACAGAAGTAACATTGTCTATACAAAGAGGTACTAATGCTCAAATGGAAGTAACAATTGTACGTGACGATATTCCGATTGAAACTGTTTATGCAGAAATGTTAGATGATCAAGTGGCACATATTATTATATCGAGCTTTTCTACAAACACATATGATGAATTGCTGACAGCAATTGACTCCATGGAGGAAGAGGGCATGAAAGCACTAGTACTTGATGTTCGTCAAAATCCAGGTGGCTTACTATCTTCTGCTATTGATATTTCTAATCTATTTGTAGAAGAAGGTAAAAACCTACTGCAAATTGAAATTCAGGGCGATAAAGAAGTTACAGTTGCTACGCCTGGGTCACGTGTTAAAGTTCCTGTTACACTAATCATTGATGAAGGTAGTGCATCTGCATCAGAAATTCTTGCTGGTGCATTAAGTGAATCAGCAAATGTACCGTTAGTAGGTTTAAATTCCTTTGGTAAAGGGACTGTTCAAACAGTAAATGATTTACCAGACGGTTCCAATATTAAAATTACTACTGCTAAATGGTTAACACCTGATGGAAACTGGATTCATGACGTAGGGATTCTTCCTGATCATGTAGTTGAATATCCATCTTATGCAATGTTACCTCCTTTAGATACAGCTATAACGTTGAAAAAAAACCAATCGTCCGAAGCTGTTCAAACTGCCGAGGAAATGTTAAAAGCAGTAGGATATGATGTAGGAGTAGTTGACGGGAACTTTGACGAACAGATGAATACTGCTGTGAAGAAGTTCCAATCAGACAACAAACTTGCTGTATCAGGTGATATAGATGGAGAAACATCTTTCCTATTGATGGATCAGCTAAGAGCGAAAATCTTAGAAGAGGATCCACAGTTAATAAAAGCGCAGGAAATTGCAACAGATTTGATAAACAAATAAATCGTTGAATAAGAGCTGACCTTTACGGTCAGCTTTTTCAACGATATTAAGGGAGTTAAAGAATATGAAAGATGTATATTTACTAAGTGGCTTTTTAGGGAGTGGGAAAACTTCTTTATTATCTCATTTAATAGAACAACTGAAAGCAGAAGGACTAAAACCTGCTGTTATTATGAATGAATTAGGGAAATTACCTTTTGATAGTAAATCCGTGGATGAAGACGTACCTATTAAAGAAATGCTAGAAGGCTGTATTTGCTGCACTGGTGCTGAAAAAATGGAAGCACAATTACAAATGTTATTAGAAGGTGAAGAATTCGATGTACTATTAATCGAAACAACTGGTGCGGCTCATCCTGTAGAAGCTATGGATGCAGTTTTATCCCCATATTTTGCAAGTAGGCTGAATATGAAGGGTATTATTACAGTAGCAGATTGTAAAAGATGGATAGATAGAGATAAAATGACCCCTCAAACACGCATGTTATTTATGGAGCAAATTAAACATGCGCATTTAATAGTAGCAAATAAGGTTGATCTTCTTTCTGACAATGAAATAGCTTTGGTGACATTGCAAATTCAGGGGTTAAATAGTCACGCTCCTATTATTCAGACATCTAATGCCAAATTACCTTTAAAAATGATTACAAACTTAGAAGCCACATATTTTAGTCAAGAAATACAACCAGCTGCAATAGGGAAACAGCTATCCTTGTCTTCGCGATTACACACATTTACAGAGCCAGTAAACAAGGATGAATTTGAAAAGTGGGTAAAGGAACTTCCAGATACTATTTATCGTATGAAGGGCTATGTACCGTTAAAAGGTCATAAAAATCCTTTTCTATTTCAATATGCATACGGGATGGTGCAGTGGCTTCCTGAATACATTAAAATGCATCCACAGATTGTTATTATAGGTGATCAAGTAGAATCTATCACTATCATAGGAAGCGCTCAAAATGATTAAAGCGTTTCAATTACTTTATCAAAACCGTCAGTCAGTTAGTTCAATAAAGACAGAAGAAGAGCTCAGAGCCATCATTCATTCTGAGTTATTAGATGAATATACTCACCCAAGAGCTAGATTGTCGATTCAAAAAAAATATAGTATGGCATTAGAACGGATTGAAAATAGTAAGCTATCCAACAAGCAGCAGCAAGCGATGGTTGAACTATATAAAGAGGAATTAATAAAACTGTCAACCGAAGATAATAGCTAATATTTTAGCAAAGTGGTTATGTTATCCAAAATTCTTTGCTAGATTTATAGAATTTAAAGATAAAAAGATTCAATTGGTTTTGTTGGAATATTTTATGTGAAAATTTCATTCTATTTTGTGTTTACAATAGGGGAGCACAAAAGAAGGAGGAAATGAAACATGAATAAAAAACATATGATTATGGCTGGAATTTTAGCTAGTGGATTATTAATCTCAACCAATACAGCTAACGCATCTATGAATACTGCGTTTTCACCAACTACTTCCGAGGCAAAGACATCCGTTACCTACAAATGGGACGCTCCAAAAAGCTTTTCCTATAATGTAAAATGGAAATACAATACGCAATTATCATTTGCAAAGCTTCTAACTATTGTCAACCAAGTAGAGAAACCAGCAGTAATAGATAAAGAAAATGAGCAACAAAAAGAAGAAACAACTCCTATACCTGAAGTTGAAAAACCAATGGAATCAGAAAAAAAACCAGAAGTGGTAACTCCAACTAAGCCAGTTGAAGAAAAACCAGTTGTAAAAGAACCAGAAACACCAGTTCAAGAAAAACCAGTAGTAAAAGAACCAGAAGCGCCAGTAAAAGAAAATGTTGAAAAAGAACCAGTTGTAAAAGAGCCATCAACTGAAGCAAAAGATGAGGTTAAAGTTACTTCTGAAATTCAACAGGTTGTCGACTTAACGAACAAAGAACGTGCTAAGGCAGGATTAAAAGCACTTCAAATTGATACAAAACTAACTCAGTCAGCCCAAGCAAAATCTCAAGATATGAAAAATAAAAACTATTTTTCTCATACAAGCCCAACTTATGGATCACCTTTTGATCAAATGAAGTCAATGGGAATTACGTATAAATCTGCAGCAGAAAACATTGCGATGGGTCAACGTAGCCCAGCTGAAGTTGTAGATGCATGGATGAAATCTCCAGGACATAAAGCTAATATTATGAATGGTTCATTTACACATATCGGAGTAGGTTTATCTAATAGTGGATATTATTGGACACAACAATTCATCAGTAAATAATTAACAAAAAAACGACGCAGATTAATTTTGCGTCGTTTTTTACTATTGCGATTATTAGTCATCACTTTTGAAATAATTCACTCCTAATTTTCTACGATAACTAGGGTGTGCGCCTCCTAAGTAGCGGCAGCGCACATCCGTAGTATCTAATCGTTTCGATTGCTGTGAAGTCATTTTTACTGCTTCTTCATTTTTTTCTGTAAATAAATAAGTCGTGAGGTTAGTGTTATTGCTCCAATAGACAATCCTACAATTAATCCGATCCAATATCCAAAGCGCTCAAATGAAGTGTAGTTGGCTAGGATATATCCAGTTGGCAAACCAATTATCCAATAGGAAATGATAGCCATGATAAATGTCATCGTAACATCTTTATAACCTCGCAATGCCCCTTGAACTGGAGCTTGAACTGCATCAGATAATTGGAACAGTGCAGCAAAGAAGAAAAATTGAACTGTTAATTCGATAACATACCGATCATCTGTATAAACAGAAGCAATTTGCTCTCTAAATAATAATAATATAGAAATGGAAAGTAGACTAAAGCATATTGCTGTTATTACACTCAACCAACTATAGGTCTGTGCTTCTGAGAATCGTTTAGCGCCAATTTCATGCCCTACTAATATCGTAGCACCCATTGCAATGCTAAGAGGCACCATGTAAAGCAGAGATGTGAAATTCATGGCTATTTGGTGAGCTGAAATAACTTGAGTTGAATATACACTCATCAATATTGTGACAGCTGAAAATATAGTTGTTTCTGCAAAAAGCGATATTCCAATTGGAACTCCAATTTTCATCAGTGTACGTATTTTCACTAAAGACGGCTTGGTCCAACCGTGAAAAATTTTTAAATTCGCAAATGGATTACTGCGAAGAACGATAATAATTGCTATAAGTAATATTAGCCAGTAAGTAATCGCAGAGGCTAGTCCCGCTCCGACCCCGCCTAATTCTGGAAAGCCCAGTTTTCCGTATATAAGCAAGTAGTTTAAAGCAATGTTAATCGGCGCGGATATCAGGGTGATTAACATGGAAACTCTCGTCTTACCTAAAGCATCGATAAAAGAACGTAAGACACTATATAAAAATAATGGGGCAAGACCGATACTCAGCATTAACAAATAATTCTTTGCCACGATGCGTACACTATCTTCAAGAGGTATTAAATTTAATATTGGGTCAATGAGTAGGAAAATACCTAAAAATACAATAATAGCTAGTACTATTCCAATATAAAAACCTTGCTGTACAAAGGTACGTACATCTTTCTTCTTTTTTGCTCCTATTAATTGTGCTACAATGGGCGTAATGCCTATTAATATACCGGTTAGGGCGGTATATACAGGTACCCATAAAGAAGAACCTATAGAAACACCAGCTAAATGGGCAATACTATATTTACTTGTCATTAAAATATCAAAGAAGGTCATTAAATAGAGTGCAATTTGTGTGATTAGTATGGGCAAGACGATCTTAATCATATACTTACTTTTTTCTGGTAGAGTTCTCATTTCGTGCATGTTGGCATACATCCTTTTAAGTTATAAAATTAGTTAGGAGATTATTAATGAATAATAACACAATAGTATTAACCGGTGGGGGAACGGCCGGTCATGTTTCGTTAAATGAAGCTATAATACCCGAGTTAATAAAGAAAAAATATAATATCCATTATATTGGATCGTATAATGGAATAGAAAAAACAATCATTGGAGAACGATTTCCAGAAATACCTTATCATCCTATTTCTAATGGGAAATTAAGAAGGTATTTTTCACTGAAAAATCTTTCTGATCCATTTAAAGTCTTGTATGGTACATTACAGGCTTTATCAGTATTGAAAAAAGTCAAACCCTCTATTGTATTTTCGAAAGGTGGTTTTGTATCTGTACCTGTTGTGCTTGCTGCTAAATTGGCGAATATACCAGTTGTGATTCATGAATCAGATCTAACACCGGGGCTAGCGAACAAAATTGCTTCTTCTTTTGCTGAACATATTTTCACTGTTTTTGAGGAGACAATAAGACACTTACCTGAGAACAAAGCATCTTCGATAGGGGCAATACTACGCCCTGATTTATTTCAAGGTAACGACAAAATTGCAGAACAATTAACTGGATTTGATGCAACGAAAGAAACAATTATAATTATGGGTGGTAGTCAAGGTTCAGCTAAGATAAATGATGTCATTAAGCAGAATATAGATCAACTTACTCGCAGATTTCAACTTATCCATTTATGTGGTAAAGGAAACAAAGATGAGTTATTAGTTGGAAAACCAAATTATATTGCATTTGAATATGTTACAAATGAATTACCTCATTTGATGAAACTGTCCGATTATGTAATTAGCCGGGCTGGATCAAACTCTATTTTCGAATTTCTAGAATTGAAAAAACCTATGTTACTTATTCCGTTATCAATTCAGGCAAGTAGAGGGGATCAAGTGTTGAACGCAAGATACTTTGAGAAAAAAGGTTTTGCAAATGTACTTAAAGAAGAAAATCTTACACCCACTACTTTTATGGATTCTATAAATCATATGGTTAACAATAAGGAAGAAATGATTGATCGGATGTTCGAGACTAACACTTCAAAAACACCCGAGCAGTTCGTTGAATTATTACTAACTTACAAAAAGTAAAAAATTCCCGTCACTATTTAAAGTGACGGGATTTTTTTTTACATTGCCTGTTCCTCTTCGTTTTCTTGTTGCATTAGGACTAAGTGGAACAAGTCTTTTGGTATATAGTATAGATCAAATGCTTCTTCTAAGGCGTTTATTTCTGCATAGATAGAAGGATGTGATTCATTTGCTTTTAATGCATATCTAAGTTTTTCCGTGGCACGTATACTTTTCACATTGTTTTTGCGAATTCGTAAAAAAACTGTATGGATATCTAAATCAAAGAAAAGTTCCTGTAAAAATTGTTCTTTAGCTTTTTTATTGTATCCCAGACCTTGAAAAGGGCAGCCAATCCAAGTGCCTAAAAATCCTGCACCATCTTCTACATCAAACAGATTAATTGTTCCGATTGGTTGACCAAAGTTGCTAACAATTGTTCGAGAAATAACAGTTCCTTTTTCTTCTTCTTCCATTAACTGTTTCGTCACAAACCAATACTCATCTGCCGAACTAGCTTTATGACGTACGAAAGGCAAAATAGTTGGTTCTGACATTAGTTCATAAAGAGATGTACATTCGAATAAATCCCGTTTTTTTATCAAAAAAAGCGCCCCCTAAAAAGAACCAATAAATGAGCAGAGTCATCCTAGTTCCCCTGAAATTTTTCACTTCATCGTGCATAAAAAATTTCGGGGTAGGAATCGAACCTACTAGGACCAGCTCAAAACTGGTGGCGCACCATTTGCCTTCCCTCGGCAAAGCGAACTTTGCCTTATAAAATTATTTGCATTAATAATATACTTTGTTTTTTCTATTTTGCATAGTAGAAAGTATTTTAAAAATAATTAAACTTTTGGAAAAAATATTATCTAAAAATATATGTTAAATACTTGTATGTTTCTTCTTAAATACATATGATTAAATTAGCTTAGTATAGAACTTGACAGGAGTTTTTAAATAGATGTCTCAATCTTTCTTAAACCATACTCAATTTCATTTATTATATGATTTAGCCGATGAATATGTGTTCTTTATGCGAAAAGAAGATTCTTCTTATATATATGAGTTTATCAACAAAAAAGCAGAAGAGCTTTTTTCAGAAAATCCTATAGGGAAGACACTGGATGAATGTTTTAGTGAACTGCACAATAGAACCATTATTCAACATTATAATCGAGCATGCTTGCAAAAAAAATCTGTTTCCTACCATGATCATCATTGTGTACAAAGTGAAACAAATATAAATGAAACAACAGCTATACCCATTTACGAAAATGGAATTAGTTATATTTTAGCAACAACTAAAGAAGTTTCTCGGACACAGAATATGAAAGATTCTACCTATGTTTTGGAGTCTTACAGTAAAGCTATTAATGAAGTTGCATTAGTTGCGTTGACAAATCAGGATGGAATAATTGAAACAGTAAACGAACTATTTGAAACTACAACGAAATTTAAAAGAGAAGATGTGATAGGTAAAACATTTCATATGATAAATTCTAACTATCATGACGAATCTTTTTTCTCTAATTTGTGGGAAACGATAGGTAAAGGAGATATTTGGCATGGCCAAATACGTAATCGAACAAAGGATGGATCCTTTTTTTGGGTGAATGCGACCGTTGTACCCATTAAAAATGATTTAGGACAAATTGAAAAGTATTTAACTATACAATTTGATGATACGGAAAAGAAACGTATGATGAACGAACTTCGAAATATAGAGCGCTCCTTTAAATTAATTACAGAACACTCAAATGATTTAATAGCTATAACAGATGCAGAAGGTTACTTACTTTACTCCTCACCAAGTCATGAAACAATATTAAAATATGATAAAGAAGAATTACTAGGTAGTTATTATTTTAATCTGATAACAGATCAAACCGAAACAGTAAGTTTATCTAAGTTAAAGATGTTAGATAAGTTCCGAGTAGAACTTCTTCTACAAACAAAGGATGGAAACTCTATTTGGACGGATACATCAGTAACGACCGTAGAGAACACAGTCGATGATGAGAAGGAAAAATGGTTCGTTATTGTATCTCGTGAAATTACAGAGAAAAGAGCCTTAGAAGATAAGCTAAAGTTTATGGCCTATCATGATAGTTTAACTAGTCTACCAAATCGACGTTCTTTTTATGAAGACTTTCCAGTTTATATCTCATCTGTAAGTTCAGAGTTTCCGAATGTAGGGTTATTATATATTGATGGCGATAATTTTAAAGCGATTAATGATCAATACGGACATGATGTTGGAGATCAGTTTTTAACTCATTTTGCTGAAAAGCTTCAGAACAGTTTACACTATAAGTACAATGTATATCGAATTGGTGGCGATGAATTTGTCATAATCATTGATCAGATTGCAGATTACGTGAATGGAAGAAGCATTACAATTGAAGAAATTGTTCAGACAATCCAGCAAAACCTACGAAAAGGTTGGATTATAGAGGAGTCATACTTTTCGCCAACTTCGTCGATTGGGATTGCCATGTTCCCAAATGACGGCTCTTCCATAGACGAGCTATTAGATCATGCCGATCAAGCGCTATACATCGCAAAGAAGAATGGAAAGAACAATTATATATATACCAATGCCGTTCAGACTTAATAGAACGGCTTTTTCTTTCATTTGTCCTATGATAGGTGAACAAAGGAACAAGTATAGAAAGGAATGTAGGAGATGACACAACATATTTTATTAATAGAAGATGAAGTAAATATTGCGAAGTTTGTGGAGCTTGAGCTAAAGCATGAAAATTTTCTAGTTACTGTTTCTAATGATGGGCGAGAAGGAGCAGATTTAGCTTTAAATCATGATTACGATCTTATGCTAATCGATGTCATGCTACCAAATTTGAACGGATTAGAAATATGTCGACGTGTACGCAAAAAGAAAAGTACGCCTATTATACTAATCACTGCCAGAGACGCGATTATAGATCGTGTATCCGGCCTAGAGACTGGAGCAGATGACTATGTGGTGAAACCATTTGCTATCGAAGAGCTATTAGCAAGAATACGAGCAGTTCTAAGAAGGGTAGAGCCCTCAGCAGTAGATGGTAAAAGTGAATTGACAATCCAAGGTCTAACTATTGAACAGAAAGCTCATCAAGTCTTCTATGATGGAAAAGAAATTGAATTAACAAAAACTGAGTATGATATGCTCGTCTATTTAATGGAAAATTATAATATGGTGTTGTCTAGAGATGCCATTTTGGAAAAAGTGTGGGGATATGATGTTGAGGTTGAAACAAATGTAGTGGATGTATACATAAGGCATTTGAGAAAAAAACTGCCTGCTGAAATTGCTGCAATAATTGAAACGGTTAGAGGCGTAGGGTATGTTATGAGATGATTAGACATTGGACTTTACAACGAAAATGGACGTATGCTTCCGCGATTTCCATATTTTTAAGCTTTCTTATGATGTGTATTATATTATATTTTTCTCTTTTCAATTGGTTGCAAATTTCCGAGAAAAAAATTGCCCAGAATACATTAGATGAAGTTTCTCATTTTTTTATTTCTAATGGACCCATTATTTCCATACAAGATATTCAAAAAAATAGGACTTTACTCAATCAATTGGTCAATCAAAAACAATCGGTTCGTATCTTAAACGACGATGGCATAGAGATTCTTAGAATCAATGATGCAAGCGAGTTTCCAGAAACAAGTACATTCCAAACGGAGGAATTTGTTAGAGAAGAGATAGATGGAAAACTAGTTTTTCATAAGGTAGCAGAGATAGACTTTGGATTATTTAAAGGATATGTACAAATCTCTCATAGTTTGGAAAGTTTTTCTCAGCTCATGAATTATATATTAATTGCTATGGGCATATTCACAATCATTGCACTAGTTCTATCTGCGTTGATAGCCTTTGTACTATCCTCGATATTGCTGAAGCCAATTAAGGAATTAAGAGATGAGATGCAGCTTGCGAAACAGACTAAGTTCACCCAAAAAGTGAGTTTTCAATATGACAATGAGGATGAAATCGGAGAGCTTTTAAAAATTTACAAGGAATTGATGGATGAAGTATCTAAAACGATTACAAGACAAGAAGAATTTATCCAAAATGTTTCCCATGAATTACGTACCCCCGTACAGGTCGTGGAGGGGCACTTATCGCTATTGAATCGCTGGGGAAAAGAAGATCGCTCCATACTAGATGATTCCCTGGAGATATCCCTCTCTGAAATACAAAAAATGAAGTTATTAATCGAAGAAATGTTAAAGCTTGCAAAAAATGAGCATAATAACATGAAGGAAGCAACTACTGTAATAAATATCCTTCAACAGCTACAGCAAAGTTATTTACATTTATCAACTGGGACAACAATAGAAATTCTTGGAGATGAACAAATAAAAGTACCTGTTCCGCCTACTGCTTTAGAGCAAATTCTGCGTAATCTAATAGAAAATGCGATAAAATATAATGATAATCAACCATATATCAGGGTGATTGTTGCAAATTACACAGATCAAGTGCAAATTACAGTGGAAGACAATGGAGTTGGTATCAAAGATTCCTTGTTACCTAAAATTTTTGAACGTTTTTTTATAGTTGATGAAGCGAGAACTAAAAGTAATGGTGGTTCAGGGTTAGGATTAAGTATAACCAAGAGCTTGATAGATGAATATGGCGGTACAATTTCAGTGGAAAGTGAAAAAGGTAAAGGTACAAAATTTTACATTTTATTCCCTAAATTAACAAGTGAATAATGATTCAGTGTAAAAGTATAAAAAATATGACAAATTACTTTATTTTTTTGAAAAAAACCATTGTATTTTTTTCCTATAGTAGTAAGATTGAGATGGAAAAATTGTTCTTATATAAGGATAGTTTGAGATATATAAAAAAGAGGTAAACTATATACGTGTATTTGCGTGTATTATGTTCTATATATACTGGAACTTTTTTATCCATTAAAATGTATTTTTTTATAAATGCCTAGAAGGCACAAAATGTTGGAGGTTTTTTTAAATGTCGAACAATCAAACACCTTGGTCAGCTTTTTCTGGTCCGAACCTTGGTTATGTGATGGAGCAGTATGATGTGTTTTTACAGTCTCCTGACGATGTAGATCCTGAATTAGTACAGTTATTTCAGCAATACGGTGCACCTAAGATTCCGGCTTCTGCTTCATCTAATAACTCTGATACACCAGCAGTCGAGCCGAATAATTTCGAGAAAGTGATTAACGCAATTCAGCTTGCAGATGCAATTCGCACTCATGGTCACTTAACTGCTAATATTTATCCATTAAATGATGGACCAAAAGAAGATTCTAAGATGAATCTAGGTACTTATGGTTTAACTGAGCAAGATTTGAGAGAAATACCTGTATCGTTCCTAATCCGCAATGCACCAGCAAATATTATGAATGGATTACAAGCAATTGAACATTTACGTTCAATGTATTCTGATAAGATTGCATTTGAAATTGCTCATATTGTTAACTCAGATGAACGTGCTTGGTTACAAGAGAAGATAGAAAAAGGCAATGTGAAAGAAAAAATTTCAACTGAAGACAAAAAACAATTACTTAAACGTTTAACACAAGTTGAAGGATTCGAGAAATTCATTCATCGAACATTTGTAGGAGCAAAACGCTTCTCAATTGAAGGATTAGATTCTTTAGTATTATTAATGGATGAGTTAGTTCGTCAATCAGATAGAACAAAAACTAAGCAAGTAAATATTGGTATGGCACATCGTGGTCGTTTAAATGTGTTAACTCATGTTCTTAACAAACCATATGAAATGATGTTTGCGGAATTTGCCCATGTACCTACTGACTCTTTTTTACCAAAAGATGGTTCATTGGAACTTTCTGAGGGCTGGTTCGGGGATGTTAAATACCATAAAGGAGCAAGTTACCGCTCGCAATCTGGTTTAACAGTAAAACTTGCTTATAATCCTTCACATCTTGAAGTGGTTAGTCCAATTGTTACAGGTCAAACACGTGCCGCACAAGAAACAACTGATGCTGCTGGTTACCCTGTTCAAGATAAAAATGCTGCTTTTGCTATACTAGTGCATGGTGACGCTGCATTCCCAGGGCAAGGGGTAGTAACTGAAGTTTTGAATTATAGCAGAGTTCGTGGATATCAAACTGGTGGTTCTATCCATATAATTGCGAATAATATGATTGGTTTTACCACAGAACATTATGATTCACGCTCTACTAACTATTCTTCTGATCCAGCAAAAGGATATGAAGTACCTGTAGTGCATGTGAATGCTGATGATCCTGAAGCAGTAGTTGGAGTTGCTAAGTTTGCTCATGAATATCGCCAAAAATTTGGAAAAGATATTGTAATTGACTTATTAGGTTATCGTCGCTATGGTCATAACGAAATGGATGAGCCGCTAGTAACAAATCCTGCTATGTATCATTCTATTCATAAGCATCCAACTGTTCGTGAATTATATGGACAGCAGTTAGTGGAAGAAAGTTTAATGGATTCTTCAGAAGTTAAAACGTTGGATGAATCGGTTTTCGCTGGAATGCAACAAGCTTATGATCGTGTTAAAGAACTTCCACAATCAACGGCTCATGAAATTGTAGTACCTCAGGTAGTTTTAGATGGTATTCCAGAACTTCAAACAGGTGTTGAAGAAAGTAAGCTTGCTAAAATTAATGAAGAGTTGCTTACTTGGCCTTCTGATTTTAACGCATTCAAAAAATTAGCAAAAATATTAAAGCGCCGTGAAGAACCATTTAAAGGTAAGGGGAAAGTTGACTGGGGCCATGCAGAAACACTAGCATTTGCAACAATCTTACAAGATGGTAATTCTATTCGCTTATCTGGTCAAGATGCTCAACGTGGGACATTCTCACATAGACATTTAGTACTCCATGATGAAAAAACTGGAGCTGAATT
Source organism: Psychrobacillus sp. FSL K6-2365 (assembly GCF_038003165.1). Classification (NCBI taxonomy): domain Bacteria; kingdom Bacillati; phylum Bacillota; class Bacilli; order Caryophanales; family Bacillaceae; genus Psychrobacillus; species Psychrobacillus sp. FSL K6-2365. Next base: position 1,905,053 of record NZ_JBBOOO010000001.1, read on the forward strand.
AACACCAATTCATTCCATAAGTGATGGGAAAGCATCATTCGTTGTGCACAATAGTCCTCTTACAGAAGCGGCTATTCTAGGGTATGAATTTGGCTATAATTTAGAAGATAATAACTCACTAACTATTTGGGAAGCACAATACGGTGACTTCGCTAATATGGCTCAAGTAATGTTTGATAACTTTATCAGTTCGGCACGCGCTAAATGGGGGCTTAAATCTGGTTTAGTAATGCTATTGCCACATGGAGCAGAAGGCCAAGGGTCCGAACACTCTAGTGCACGTTTAGAACGTTATTTACAACTAGCTGCTGAAAATAACTGGACTGTAGCCAATCTATCAAGTGCTGCTAACTATTTCCATATTTTACGCAGACAAGCAAAAATGCTTAAAGATGAAGCAATTCGTCCATTAATAATTGTTTCACCAAAGTCATTATTACGTCATCCTTTAGTTGGAGCGGATGTGTCTGAATTGACTACAGGTCAATTTGAAACAATTATTGAGCAACCAGGTTTAGGTGAACAAGTGGAAAAAGTAGAGAAAATTGTTTTTGTTAGTGGTAAACTTGCAATAGACTTGGCAGACAAAGTAAAAGATGGAGCAGATTTTGAATATGTTCATATTGTACGTGTTGAACAACTGTATCCATTCCCACAAGAAAAAATACAGGAAATTGTGTCTCGTTATCCGAATGTGAAGCAACTTGTATGGGCTCAAGAAGAAACACAAAACATGGGCTCTTGGAACTTTGCTCTACCATATTTATTAGAAATAGCAAAAGATCAAGAAATTACTTATGTTGGTCGAGTGCATAGAGCAAGCCCTGCTGAAGGTGACGGCGATACTTATAAAGTCGAACAAACGCGGATAATTGAAGAAACATTAAAGAGCTTATAAGTTAGGAAAGATAAGAGGAGGAAATTGAAGTGGCAGAAATTATTGTTCCAGAGTTAGCAGAATCGATTACAGAGGGTACCATTGCACAGTGGTTAAAACAACCGGGTGATACAGTTGAAAAAGGTGAGTTCATCGTAGAACTTGAAACAGATAAAGTTAATGTAGAAGTTATTTCTGAAGAAGCTGGAGTAGTAAGTGAACTTCTAGCTGCTGAAGGAGATACAGTACAAGTAGGGCAAGTAATCGCAGTAGTAGGAGCTGGTTCAGGTTCAACTGCATCAGCACCTGCACCTGCTGCACAGTCTGAGGCAAAAGAAGAGGTAAAAGCTACTGAAGCACCTAAAACACCAGTTGCTGAGGAAACTACAAATGAGCAAGACCGCACTATTGCTAGTCCTGCAGCGCGTAAATTAGCTCGTGAAAAAGGCATTAATTTAAGTGAAATTTCACCAGTAGATCCAATGGGTCGCGTTCGTGTACAAGATGTTTCAGCTCATGGTTCTGCACCAACTACTACAAAAGCAGCACCTCCATCAGCAGCAAGTGCTACAAAAGAAGATGACGGCCGAACAACTCGAGAAAAAATGTCTCGTCGTCGTCAAACTATTGCATCACGTTTATTAGAAGTAAGACAAAATACTGCTATGCTTACAACTTTCAATGAAATTGATATGACAAATGTTATGGCATTGCGTTCACGTAAAAAAGATAAATTCTTTGAGGATCACGATGTTCGTCTAGGATTTATGTCTTTCTTTACTAAAGCGGTAGTTGCTGCACTTAAAAAATATCCATACGTTAATTCTCAAATTGACGGAACTGACATTGTAAAAAATAATTTCTATGATATTGGTATTGCTGTTTCTACAGAAGGTGGTCTTGTAGTACCGATTGTTCGTGATGCAGATCGTAAAAACTTCTCAGAAATCGAAGCTAATATCGGGGAACTAGCTAAAAAAGCTCGTGATAACAAATTAGCTCTATCAGATATGTCTGGCGGTTCTTTCACTATCACTAACGGTGGGGTTTTCGGATCACTAATGTCAACACCAATTCTAAATGGTACACAAGTGGGTATTTTAGGAATGCATACAATCCAAAAACGCCCAGTTGCTATTGGAAATGAAATTGAAATCCGTCCAATGATGTACGTAGCATTATCGTATGACCACCGTGTAATCGATGGTAAAGATTCTGTTGGATTCCTGAAAACAGTTAAAGAGTTACTTGAAAATCCAGAAGATCTATTATTAGAATCATAATATCTATAAAAAAAAGACTCCCAAATGGGAGTCTTTTTCTATAGAGATATTTGTTCTTGGATTAATACAAAAATCAGTTCTAGTTTTAATCTACCACCTATATTTCCAATACTTTAAAAAGTTCCAAAATTACTAGTTAAATAAGAAATCCAAAAGAAGGATTTCTATATATTTGAGTAGAATAATAAGAGATATCTATTTAGTATGGCACAAATATATTAGGTTATTTGGAGGGGTTACGATGGAGTTTAAAAGTGTTAAGGTTGAATTTAAAGTGGTAGGCATTAAAGGCAGAGGGGCATTTGAGAACTTGAGTATAGAAGTCCCAAAACTTGCAAAGCAATTAATAAGTCGGTCTGACGAAATACAAAATCATCTAGGAATTGAAATTGCTCTATTTGAACCAAAAAGGGGTAGTGATCACCATGAGGGCGAATATTATGTGGGATTGAAAGTGAAAGATTCTTTAAAAGAAGTTCCTATTGGAATGGATTTTATTGAAATTGCTCACGATTATGTCTCAACTAGAGGGAAAATATCAAATATCGGTAATCTACATTCTCAGTTATTGAGGTGGGCAGAAGAGCAAGGTCATACACAAAACTTTGAAAGTTATATTGTAGAGACATATCATCCGATCGAAGAGGGAGAGGAAGAGGTACAGATTTACTTACCAATCTTCTCTTGATTCCATTCTCTAAGCTGTCAAAACATCTGTCTTTTATTCTTTACTGTAATATTGCTATTAACTATGAGTTTTTAATTAAGTACCTTTTATACTAGCTTCACGATTCATAGAATAATAATGAAGATAATTTGTAATAAAATAAAAATAAATTATCTTCATCATAAAATATCCTATGATACAAGTTTTAGACCTATTGCTGCACTTAAAACCATACCTATAAAAACAAGTCTTCTCCAGTCTTTTGATTCATCATATAAAACCATACCTAGAATTGCTCCACCAGACGCACCAATTCCTGTCCAAATTGCATAGGCTGTTCCCATTGGTAGTGTTTTCATTGAATAAGCAAGAAAAATAAAACTAGCTCCAAACCCCAAAATTAATAAAATTATTGATTGCCATTTAGGATCCTGATGCAATCTATTTATCATTATTACACCAAACATTTCAAACACTCCCGCTAAAATTAAAGAAATCCATGCCATTAAGTTTCATCCCCTTTCTGAACTTTGTCCTTTGTAACTAATTTCAAACCAATTACTCCTACCAATAAAAGTAGAATTAAAAGTATCTTCTCCATTCTAAAAGGTTCACCAAGGAATAAAATTTCAGAAAAAACAGTCCCCGCAGTTCCTAATCCAACAAAAACAGCATATACAGTACCCACAGGAAGTTTTCGTCCTGCCATGATCATTACATAAAAACTGATGAATATAGCAATAATTGTTCCAGTCCAAGTCCAAAAGTCATCAGCATGTTTTAGACCAATCACCCATAATACTTCAAATAAAGCAGCAATATATACTTTAGTCCATTCAGTATTCATTAAAATACACCTCCAATTTTATAGTTTCTCAAAAAAGAAAAAAAGCCTAAGAGATAACTGTAAAAACAGTTTCTCCCAGGCTTTTATCCTTCCGTGACACAGCATAGCCGTGAGTTTTCTCTCGGACCAGACCAACATTGACTGTAGCGGAACCCTAGAAAACATTTTACCTATGCAATTACCTTGTATTATACACACTTTTAAAATTAAGTCAATTAAATTTAACAATAGCATATATGTCCCCAAAACAACCCTTATTTATTTTATGAAGAAAAGTTGAGAATATCAATTGAAGGATTATTATGTAGCCAACCATTATCTCTAATATTACCTATTACTAAAAAAGAAATTAACTTAGGACTTATGTATCTTTAACGACAAGAGTAACTATCACGGATATCTTCATATCGTCATTTTAATCAGGGAAATTCCCTTTTATTTTAGATACTTAAAGAGTATTTCTAAACGTTGCATACAGTTGTATTTAAATTGTTAATGAATGTAGGAATGGGTTTCCCTTAATAATCTTGTGCTGGATAATTATGTTAATATTAGTATGAAATTAAGAAAGTATTCCCCTATTCAAACGAGCCGGTTTAGTTCAATAACGATACGAGTTGTACACAATCAAAAAGGATAGAGACAATGAAGAGACAAAAAAGATGGAAAAGAAACTCAAATGGAAAAAATTATTCGGTACTATTCATCTTGATGAATATCTTGTAGTTGAACATAATACGATGTATGGTTTTACCAATACACTTCTCTATACTACAAATCTAGAACATGGAATTGAATTCTTAGTATAAAAGAAACAAGGTCTGATGATCTGATTGCACTAAAGCTATAGAAAAATTCTAACATATTATTGCAAGAGTTTGTTTACATGAAGCGACACTTATTATGATGCCCATTTGTGATTAATCAAAAAGTACAACTATTTAGCTGTCGATTCTTAACTTACAACATAGAAAGTTGAAAACGCAAGAATGCTAATTTAAGCATTTTTGCGTTTTTGAATTCTATTTAAAAATATATAAAAAAATTCTGTACAAAGGTCCTCAGATTCATCAAGAGGTTTTAGCTTTCGGAGCTCTTTTTCTTGTTGTAGGTTTTTTCTTTTTTGTATTGTCAAGAGAAGCTTGTAGTGCAGACATAAGATCTGTCACATTTGAAGGTAATTCTGTTTGTTTTTCGCTTGTCATTACTACATTATTTCCAGCCTTTTTCTCTTCTATTAGCTCCATCAAAGCAGTTCTGTATTCATCTGTGTATTTTTCCGGTTCAAACACTGTGGTCAATTGTTCTACAAGCATTAGTGCTGTATCCAGTTCTTTTTTTACTACAGTTTGTTCAGAGGGAATATTAGGTACATCTGCAGTATTACGGACTTCATCGGGAAAATGTATTGTTTCCATGATTAAAGTTTCCTTGTATACTCGTACGATTGCTAGTTGCTCTTTCGAACGAATCATAATTTTAGCTACACCAATTTTACCCGATTCATGGAGTGCTTCTCTTAAAAGTGAATATGCTTTTCCACCACCACTATCAGGAGCCATAAAATAACTTCGTTCAAAGTAAATAGGGTCTATTTCTTCTAATTTTACGAAGTCAATTATTTCTACAGCCTTATCCTCATTTTCTTTTTTCAGTTTTTCCAATTCCTCTGCATCTAAAATTACAAATTTGTTTTTAGAGTATTCATATGCCTTGACGATATCCTCATTCTTCACTTCTTGTTTGCAGCCTTCACAAACCTTTTCATAGCTAATTGGGGTATGGCAATCCTTGTGGAGTTGACGTAATTTAATATCCTTATTTTCTGTTGCTGCATGTAGCTTAATGGGGATATTAACTAAACCAAAGCTGATACTTCCTTTCCATACTGTATGCATTATGCTCACCACTTTTTCATTTTCTTCTTACTATGCAATCTTTAACGTCTTTTATGTATCAAAAGTAGATTAAATATGAAAACTAAGAAAAAACTGTGGAGGTAGGAATATAAATGATGCCCATGCTTTTAACAGCTTCGACAGAAATTCCTGTAGGAAATGATTGGCTGTACGAAGCGAAATATGATGGATTTCGATGCATTTTGGAATGGGATAATGAGCCTTTACTTAAAAGCAGAAACGGAAAATTGCTAAACGATATGTTTCCAGAGATTATTAAATTCTGTAATGAAATTTATAATAAAATCAAATCTTTTTTACCACTAACAATGGATGGGGAAATAGTATGTTTAATAAATAACTTTCAAAGTGACTTTTCAAAGGTGCAAACTAGAGGAAGAATGCAAAATTTCGAGACCATTAAGAATAATGCAGAAATATTTGCTTGTCATTATATTGTGTTTGATTTACTCAAATATAAAGGTAAGGATTTAACTAAACTTTCATTGATAAAGCGAAAGCAACAGATGGGTCGACTGTTTAACAAAGTTCAGTTGCCTATATCTATAAATTATCAAGATATAAATAAGCTACAGATGATTGATGTTTATGAGGAAAATACATTATTGTGGAATACAATAGTCTCAAATAATGGGGAAGGCTTAATCGCTAAACAAAAAAGCAGTACATGGAATAGCGCGGAACGCACTAAAAAATGGTTGAAAATTAAAAACTGGAGATTTATTAGTGTCATTTTAACTAAGTACGATAAAAATAATGGATTTTTTCATGGTGCACTTTATCAAGAGGACTCATTAGTTGAAATCGCTACGTTTCGTCACGGACTATCCGAAATGGAGTTAAGTACCTTAACAGAATTATTTCAAACGAATGGAACAAAACTATCCAATAATATTTGGGAGTTAGAACCGTCTATTTGCATAGAAATTGCCTGTATTGATTTTGATGGTAAAAAGTTAAGAGAACCAAGATTCCATTCGTTTAATCTGAATAAACCTATACAGGATTGTAATTGGCAACAAATGCAAAAGCAGTTATATCCTTTACCATCATCTACTAAAATAACACATCCTGATAAACCTATATGGCCAGATGCGGGAATACTAAAAGATGATTACCTTTTATATCTACAACGCATATCGCCATATATTTTACCTTTTTTAAAGGATAGGCTTCTTACTGTAATTCGTTTTCCGCATGGTGTAGCAGGTGAAAGCTTCTATCAGAAAAATAGTCCAGATTATGTTCCGGATTTTGTTATGACAAAGCAAATAGAAGATATTAAATATATTTTATGTAATGATTTAGATACCTTACTTTGGTTAGGAAACCAGCTTGCATTAGAATTTCATGTTCCTTTTCAAACTGTAAATACGACTAATCCTACAGAGATTGTATTTGACTTGGATCCACCCTCGGTTCATGAGTTCTCATTAGCAGTGGAAGCTGCTCAACAGATGAAAGTTATATTTGATCAATTTCAGCTTAAATCCTATGTGAAAACCTCTGGTGGAAAAGGAATTCAGATATATGTTCCACTAGAGGAGGATAGTTTTTCATATGAAGAAACTGGTATTTTCACTAAGTTTATATCAGAGTTTTTAGTGGAGCAGGAACCAAAATGGTTCACTACTGAAAGGTTGAAAAAGAACCGTGGGAATAAATTGTATTTGGATTATGTTCAACATAAAGAAGGAAAAACTATCATTTCTCCATTTTCACCAAGAGGGAATAATTTGGGACTTATTGCGACTCCATTGAAATGGGAGGAGGTTAGAGAGTCCTTGAGACCAGATGAATTTTTGATTCCACATGTGTTAGATCGTATAAAATATGAAGGAAATCCTTTTCAAAATTTCCGAGTGGAAACGGAAAATGAAAGATTTGCGATTGTATTAAACCAATTAAAAGAACTTGTAAAAAATAAGCAGAAATCGTAGATGAAAAAACGTACGTTCGCATACACTGTAAAAAGGAGGGAACAATTGTGGGAAATGATTTGGTTAAATATTTAAATCGCGGTTGGATTGTCGATATGATGTATATCTCAAAAGTTGGTGAAATAAGTAAGCGTAAAATTAGGTTATTAAAAGTACAAGGAGATTTATTCCATGCATACTGTTTTAAACAGCATGCGAAACGAACATTTAGAATTGATAATGTGCTAGCAATTGTTCCCATAATAAAACCGGAAAGAGGAACTATATAATTTTCTCCTCTTTTCGTTCAATGATTAATTGAAAAAAGTTCTCCTGAACCGTATACTAGTTATAAAGGAAGTGGTTATATGATACATACTAATTGGGCTACAAAGCCAACTATCAAAACAGTGACGTGTTCTCATACAGATGCTAAAAAATTTCTTGTGAGTAATGTACTTACCGTTGGAAAAACATATGAAGTTAAAAATGAAACAGATGAATTTATATTTGTTATTGACAACTCAGGAAAAGTTGGCGGCTACTACAAAGAATATTTTCAATAAAAAAACCGATGTGAACTCATCGGTTTTTTTTCATAAGGAGACAAGAGTAGAATATGGTAGACATCGTAAAGGTAGAACAACAGAAGAGATTAAATAGAGTACATATTGAACAAGACAGAGCACTTATTGGAGCTGGTGGATATCTTTCGCCAGAAGAACATTTACTAGAGGACGTGCTTATCGCTGTTTCTTTAAAAAAGCCAGTTTTGCTAAAAGGTCCAACCGGTGCAGGTAAAACAAAGCTTGCTGAAACAGTTTCAGCCTTCTTTACTCAGCCGATCCAAAGTATAAACTGTTCGGTGGATTTAGATGCGGAGGCTTTACTAGGATTTAAAACAATCGTAACTAATGATGGTGTGAGTGAAATTGATTTTGTTGATGGTCCTGTAGTTGAAGCGATGAAAAAAGGACATATTTTATATATCGATGAGATCAATATGGCTAAATCAGAGACTCTTCCTATATTGCATAGTGTGCTCGATTATAGACGCATGCTAACAAACCCTTTTACTGGAGAAGTTATAAAGGCACATCCTGATTTTTCGGTGATTTCTGCGATCAATGAAGGTTATATCGGCACAACACCCATGAATGAAGCACTAAAAAATCGTTTCGTAACCTTTTCCGTTCCTTATATTTCTGGTGAGCATCTTGAAAAACTATGGCAGGAGATGTTCCCAACAGCACCGAAGACATTACATACTCTTATGTTAAACCTAGCAGATGATTTGATGGAACAAGTAAAACAAGGCTTGCTTTCAGAGGAAGCGGCATCTATTAGAAGTTTGCTATATGCAACAGAATTGGCGTTATATATGGATCCAATAAGGGCTATAACTTATGCTATCGCTGAAAAGCTAGAGGATGACCAAGAAAAACAACTTGTGTTAGCATTGGCTTCTTCTTGGATAAAGTGAGGGAAATAAATGGATTCAGTTGACAGGTTTATACAGTTCAATAATGAAACTATTGATGCAAGACAGCTAATGCATTATGAAAATGTTGCAAAAGCTTTAACAAAAAATACGTTATTAGCAATAAATGAACGAAAACTAATCGAATTTCAACCTGTGGATCAAACTATTTCTATAAGTGTGTTTTGGAGACATCGGGATGAACAAGTGATGCATGAAGGTAGATTGTCCGATATTTTTCTGATGTCAGAAGGATTTTGGAAGTTTTTTGATGTGCTAATATGGCAGGATTTTCTAGAAGAAAAACCAACTGAACTATCAAAATTCATGGATCAGTTATTATTTTGTATAGAAGAATTTCGACTGGTTGAAGTGGTTCAGGAAAAAAGAGTTGGTACGCAAAAAACATTTAAAACTCGCATAAAAACATATTTGGATTTTCATAAACAGCAGCTACGTGTAAATATACAGAAAGGTTTCTTAGCAGATGCTTTTATCAGTTATTTATATATTTCCCTATATGAGGGCACGATGTATGTACAAGGACCAGATTCGTTTAAGCTAGCAAATAATATTATTCAAAAAGTATATGAATCTAAAACAACTCAGCAGTCTATTGATTTAGTTTTTCAGCTGTATTTTCTTTTAAACGAATATGTGAAAGAGGATAGCTTACTGCAATATTACGCAATTATTTCTTACACCAGTTTACCACCAAAGGATTTTCATTATCATAGAGGCGTAAAAAACGCTGAACTCGGTGAAGAAGATAAGAAAGATACGATTGAAGAGATATTTAGATCTTGGCATCGGGAAAATGAGCAGGAGAATGGAGTCCACCTTCAATATGAACTTGAGCATGGAAGAGATGGAAAAGCAGAACAAGCCATTGAGGCTGAGGAAGGACAAGAAGGTCATGAGATTACGATGACTGGTAAAGGCCAATCTAGCGGAAATAGTAAGGTAGGACAGGTGGATCAATCCTCTAATGATCAATCCAGTGATTTGAAAAAAGCTGGTAAGTCTTTCGGTAAAGAACATATAAACGTCGTTTATAAGGAACAGCGTATTGCAATCACTGACGCTTCTGACAATAAGAATCTACTATACAAGTATCGTCAGGAGCATGCACCATTTCTAAAGGCTTTTGTGCAAGAAATGAAAAAACGTTTAGATCAAAAGCGAATAGATAAGCGTACAAACCTTACAAAAGGGAGATTATCTACAAAATTGACGCCTCTTTGGACAGATGAAAGACCTAAACCTTTTTATAAAAAAGATGCTCCGAGTATCCAGTTAAATGCCGTATTTGGTTTGTTAGTAGACGGATCTGCTTCTATGCAAGACAAAATGGATGAAACTAAAAAGGCAGTTTTACTTTTTCATGATGTATTAAGAGAGCTGAAAATTACGCATGAAATTGTACTTCATTATGAAGATGCCTATGAAGCAACGGAAACTTCCCAACCAAACGCATTTGAATGGATTCATAAGTTAGAGGATGGTCAAATGGATAACGGTTTAGACATTCTTTCCATGATTGCCCATGAAGATAACAGAGATGGCTTTGCAATAAGATGGCTGGGGAAACGATTAGAGAATAGAGCAGAGAATCATAAGTTCCTGCTTGTATTTTCGGATGGGGAACCCTCTGCATTTGGTTATGCCCAGAATGGTATTATGGATACCGCAGAAGCAGTGTTAGAGCAAGAGCAGCTTGGTATAAACGTTTTACATCTATTTTTAAATGATCATGAGGCTACAGAGGAGCAATTGAATTTGTTTCGCTTAATTTTTGGCAAGAAATCAGCAACTGCTTCTTCCTTAGAAAAGTTTTCCGAGGAAACACTTAGATTACTACGCAAAATGCTCCATCTTGTTGTGCAAGGTTCCTAAGAAAATAGTGAATTACTGTTAGAGAGAGCTTAGTATGTTTATGACCCGGAAAATAGGGAATAAATATAATCGAGGATTTTTCTCGGCAATTTTGTTTCTCTAAAAAAATAAAAAAACCGAGCAAAATACAATTTTGGAAGGAGAAATGTTCCGAATGAATTGGTATGAAAAGCTCAATCAATACTTTCCGGTCGATGAGATGAAATCAAGAGATCATATGGAAACACTTTTAGCTGAAAAGGGAAATGTTTATATAAAAGATGAGGGGCCAAAGCATGTATTAATGTACGTTGAATTTGAGAACTTTGTCTTTGTGGATTATTTATTTGTTTCTAAGGAAGCTCGGGGAGAAGGCCTTGGACGGAAATTATTGAATCAATTAAAAGAAAAAAATAAGGTAATTCTATTGGAAGTAGAGCCTATTAACTACGAAGATTCGGATTCAGAAAAACGTCTAAGATTTTATGCACGTGAAGAATTCAAACATGCTACCCGTATTGGTTATTCAAGACGTTCTCTTGCAACAGGTGAAAATACTATTTTGGAAATTTTATATTGGTCGCCATCAGATGAAGATGAGTATGCAATTTATGAAGCAATGAAATGGACGTACGAAAATATCCACACGTATAAAGATGAGGATTTTTATGGTGATTCCTATGATGCTTCCCATGAAGTAATAGTTTTTAATGAAGAGAGTAAGAAAAACATGTTAAAGTCATTCTGAAGATTATTGCGACATAAAAAAGAATTCATTTAAAATCAAGATGATTTTAAAATGAATTCTTTTTATTTGTGGTATATGTGTTATCAAATCAACGGCGCTTCATATATTAGGAAGAGCGGTTTTTAGACTGGTCAGCTATAAGAAGAAGACGTTGTTTCAATTCTTCTTCCATACGACCAATTTCTATTTCTGCCGCTTTACGTTTTACGCGTCCATCTGCTTGTATACGCATAGTTTCTTCAATTGTTTGTAATAAGTTTTCCTGAGTTTTTTTCAATGTATCGATTTCTACAATACCTCGTTCATTTTCTTTTGCGGTTTCAATGCTATTAACTTTTAGCATCTCAGAGTTTTTAAGTAATAGGTCATTCGTTGTTTGAGTTACTTGTTTTTGTGCAGCAACAGCTTTTTGCTGCCGATTTAAAGTTAAAGCTATAGCGATTTGATTTTTCCAAAGTGGGATAGATGTCATAATAGATGACTGTATTTTTTCGGCAAGTGTTTGGTTTGTTTGTTGGATCATACGTATTTGTGGTGCACTTTGAATTGTTATTTGTCGAGATAACTGCAAATCATAAACTCTCTTTTCTAATCGGTCTACAAATTGAGCCATGTCATTTACTTCTTGAAATGCCATTTGATCATTAGATAGCTCTGCTTTACGCCTTAACTCTGGAATAGTGACGTTTACTATATCATCTCGCTTTAATTCTGCTGCAGCAATGTAGACGTTTAATGCCTGGAAATAAGTTTTATTTTGATCGTAGAGTTTATTGAGCATTTGAACATCCTCAACAAGTCCCCGTTTGGAATGCTCCAATTGAATACCAATACGGTCTACTTGTGTACTAAGTTTCTGATACTTAGTCATTAGTTCTTGAACGGAGCGATTGACACGACTAAACAATTTTTTAATACCCGACTTTTTCTCGGTGGATAGCTCCTCTGGATTAATCTCAGATAATTTTTTCATTAAATCACTTAAAATATCTCCAACAGGCCCTATATCCTTCTTTTGAACATGATCTAACATTTGGTGAGAAAACCGTGTAAGCTCCGACTGTGCATTAGCACCATAAGTTAGAATGGCTTCATAGTCACCAGCAGGAATCTGCTCTGCTAATTGTCGAGCCTTTTGTTGTTCCGCTTCTGTTAATCGATCTATCAATTTAGTTGGAGTAGCTTCTGTTTCTGTAGAAGCTGCTTGTGTTTTAGTAGTATCCAAATTAAATGGACTAGATAATAATTCGTCCATTAATATATCTTCACTTGTATTCGATAACTTTTCGCTCATCTTCTGATTCTCCTTCTAAATATAAAGGTTTTTCCTTTGTTTTAACGGATAATTTTGCAAAGTCTAATTCCATCTTAAGGTGCTCTACATCAGAGGCAAGTACATTGTTTAAATCATCTTCCATGACTGTACTAATTGATTCTAATGTATCTCTTGTATCTTGTAATGCTAACTTCATATCCTTGTTTTTCACCGGTTGTGAAACTAGTAGCGTATATTTTGAGGTTAGTTCTACAGCCGAATCTAAATGTGCATAAAAGAAATTTTCTGCCTTATAAAATTTCTTCGGATTAGATTTAACAAGTGATATAATTCGTTTCGCTAATCGATTCATCTCAAATAATTGTTTAAACGAACTAATAGAACGTACCTTCAAATATTGACTATTTAGCGCTTTTATCTTTTTATTTGCTTCTTTTAATTGCTGTTGGATATGGAAATACTCAGAAAGGGTCATTTGATGTTTTTTCATAATTCTTCTTTGTTGTATTTTCTTTATCGCAAAATTAGTGACAATATATACACCTATAGCTAAAGCGGAACTCCAAAAAAATCCACTTTCGATTGAAAAAAAGAAAACAAACCAAGAAGTTATCATGATCGGTATATTTAAGCAATGGCGTATGAAGGTTTGAATTACTTCACTCATGATGTTACCTCCTTTTATCCCGTATTAACGGGCAATAATTATCCCACTTAAAGTTTTGGGCCAAAGTACCAAGCATTAGTGGGAGAGAACTGCCCGTAAAAGCCTGAATGGCTCAACTGACAATCAGTGGGTTTGAAAAACCCCATCGATTGAAGTTTCACTTTTTCTATACTATTATATACGATTCAACCAGAAGAAGGTTTCATTAACATAAAGATTTAAACGATATCTGACTCCATTGTGGTATAACCTTTTAAATCATCATAGAATTCAATACTAAATGCATTTGTTTGAGATAAAGGTGAAACACCTTTTTGAATATATTCTAAAAACTCTTCTAACTGTTCTGAATCGCCTTCTATATCAATAACGATAAGTTTGTCGTTTGTCTGTTTGCAGCTACCTTTTAATCCAAGTGATTGAGCTTTTTGTTTCACTAGAAATCGAAAACCTACTCCATCCACATCCCCGTGCATTTGAATAAAAGCTCGCTTTTTCATAACTAAGTCTCCTAACTTGTAAATAATAATGGTATCTATAACTTAACTGAAAAAGTAGGAATTTTCAATTTATAAATTCCTAAGCCGTTTAAGTAGACATTTTATATTGGAGAAGTAAAATATGAGTTAATAAAAAATGTTAGAGGCGATGAAAATGTATGAAGTAATTTACATGAAGGCAGACTACGAGCCCTGGTGGCTTTTTGAAGGTTGGGAACAGTATATCGTAGAAAAGCATGTTTTTGAAAATGAAGCAGAGGCAAAATCCTTTTTAGATAGTAAACTCGTGGAATTGCGGGAGATGTTTCCAAAAGAAACAAATAAGGATGAGAAATACTGGGCTTTTTGGTCAGAAAAAGAGGTATGTTTTTGTGATTCTTGTGACGATGATTTACAAATATACCATGGACTAATATGGAATGAAACGCAACAAACTATTTAGAATTGCGAAAATATTCATTGACTAAATTCTAGCAACTGATATAATTTAATTAACAATTTAAGTGAAAAATACCGTATTAATTATTCACATATCCTATGAAGTGATCGATGTGAGATCGGTACTTCATGGAATATGTGAATTTTTTTCACGTATTGATTAATTTTTTGGAGGTAATAGAATGAAACAAGGCACAGTTAAATGGTTTAACGCAGAAAAAGGTTTTGGTTTTATCGAAGTAGAGGGTGAAAACGACGTATTCGTACACTTCTCAGCAATTCAAGGAGAAGGCTTCAAATCACTTGAAGAAGGACAAAAAGTTGAATTTGAAGTAGTTGAAGGTAACCGCGGACCTCAAGCTGCAAACGTTACAAAACTATAAGAGTACAGAGAAGTACACCGTTAGGGTGTGCTTCTTTTTCACATTTTATAGTTTTATACATACTCAGATAGATTAAATATTAGTAGGTTTAATTATTTTCACCGAGGGTATAAAGAGCTTAGTTTATTATTTCATAGGGGGAATAATTTTGGATGAGGCATTACTTGATCATAAATTGAAAGAATATTTGCAGGCAAACAAACAAAATTTTGAAGAGTATTTATTGAACCAAGCTGTGAATGTTAGAGAGAAAATCGATGATATATTAAAAGTTGGAGATATCGATCTGATCAATAATGCTCATAATCTTATTCATCTTATTATTGATGGAAATGAGCAGGATAAACTTAGTGCATTTTCAAGGCAAGAGGGTATTGCATGGGCTACATTTTCCTTAACATTATCGTTTAAGTTGGAGTGGATTCAAGCGATTAGGAGAACGATGTGGGCTTTTATTCAAAAATATAGCAATGAAGTACAACTAATTGCTATCGACGACTTTTTTGAGTTAGAAAAACAAATTAATAATCAAATAGATTACTTTTTAAATGAATTCTTTATTAACTACTCAACATATAAAGATGCCCTTATTTCCTCACAACGAAAAGAAGTGGAAGCGCTTTCGGTTCCGATAATACCGATTACGCCAACTATATGTATCTTACCTTTAATCGGATCAGTGGATACTTATAGAACAAATATAATGGAGGGAAAAATACTAAACGAGATTGGTCGTTTACACATTCAAACATTAATAATGGATTTATCGGGAATATCGAAAATGGAAATAGAGGTAATAGATCATTTAATGAAAATTATTTATGGTACTTCGATGATGGGCTGTGATACAGTTATTACTGGTTTAAGACCGGATGTTGTTAGACAAATGATTCAATTAGGTATTAAGTTTGATCAAGAAACAAAAACCTATGCAACTCTGCAACAAGCATTAAACCAATACTTAATTAAGTAAAGAATAGGTGGTTCGTAAAAATAGATACGAATCACCTTTTAATAATTTTTCGGAGTTATCTATTTCCTAACTTATAAGTTCTCTTAGCCCTTGTATAAAATTTTTGAGTAGTTTAAGAAATGCTTATAATGTTTCAAATTGTCTTTTTTTTGGTATAGTGAAAAGAGAAAGGGGATATGGCGATGAATGTAGAACTCAAGAAAGAGCTACCAACTTATGAGGAGCAGCAAGACTTCTATATAAAATTACGTTCTAAGATCACAGATTATGTAGAAAGTAAATCGGGGAAAGCAGGGAAGTTTACTCCATATCTTCTGTTTGCGCCGGATTTATTTCATTTATTAGTGAAGTCGATGTTTGATGAACGATTAGATGCCAAAAGTAAAACACTCGTTGGTAGTGGGATTTTGTATTTCATCACTCCTTTAGATGTATTACCTGAAGGATTAGTTGGACCAGGTGGGTTTATAGACGATATAATTGTAGCTACTTTTGTAGTCAACATGTTATTAAATAAATTTAAACCAGAAGTGATTGAAGAACATTGGGCAGGGGACGATAAATTATTGAACGTCCTGAAGAATATCTCAGAAACAAGTGATTCATTACTAGGTAAATTACCAACAAGGTCATTACTCGGTAGATTTATTAAGACTTCAAAAAAGGACAGATTAGTTAAAAATTAATCCTTTCAAAAAATTTTACTTTGATTACTTTCATAATTGTTATAACAACATACCAGAAGAGATTAACTAAGATAGAACGAAAGTATTACAAAAAAAGAGTACAGGATCATGACACAATGTCACAATCCTGTACTCTTTATTTCATCTATCTTATAAGTTTTGTGTTTCTTTCCACTCTAAGAATTCATCGTAAGTCAATTGTTTATCTAAGATAGATCCGTCATCACGAATTTCGATTACGCGATTTGCAATTGTTTGGATGAATTGATGGTCATGTGATGTGAATATCATAGCACCCTTGAATAATGTAAGTCCATTATTCAATGCTTGAATAGATTCAAGATCTAAGTGGTTCGTTGGTTCATCTAGTAATAATACATTCGATTCCGAAAGCATCATTTTTGAAAGCATACAACGTACTTTTTCTCCACCAGAAAGAACAGAAGGCTTTTTCTTTACTTCTTCACCTGAGAAAAGCATACGGCCAAGGAATCCTCGAAGGAATGTTTCGCTTTCATCATCTGGAGAATATTGGCGTAACCAGTCTACTAATGAAGGCTCACTACCTTCAAAGTATTTTGCGTTATCAAGCGGGAAGTAGGCACGTGTTGTAGTAATACCCCAACGTATTGATCCTTCTTTTGGTTCTTCTTCTTCAGCTAAGATACGTAATATAGCTGACTTCGCTAATTCATCACCTAAAAGAATAATTTTGTCTTCTTTATTCATAGTGAAGCTTAAATTAGAGAATAGTTTTTTGTCTTCTGTTGAATGACCTAAATCTTGAACTTGTAATACATCATTACCGATTTCACGTTTCATCGCGAAATTTACATATGGATATTTACGAGATGATGGTCTAATATCATCTAGTTCTATTTTGTCTAGCATTTTCTTACGAGATGTTGCTTGTTTGGATTTAGAAGCATTGGCACTAAATCGAGCAATAAATGCCTGTAGTTCTTTGATTTTTTCTTCTTTTTTACTATTTTGATCTGAAGCTAATTTAGAAGCTAATTGACTCGATTCATACCAGAAATCATAGTTTCCTACGTAAACTTGAATTTTACTGAAATCTAAATCCGCAATATGTGTACATACTTTGTTCAAGAAATGACGGTCATGGGATACAACAATTACAGTATTTTCAAAGTTAATGAGGAAGTCTTCTAGCCATTGGATAGCTTTAATATCTAAATGGTTAGTAGGCTCATCTAGTAAAAGTACATCTGGTTTGCCAAAAAGCGCTTGAGATAGTAGAACTTTTACCTTTTCTGAACCAGTTAAGTCAGCCATTTTCTTTTGGTGCATGTCATCAGGAATACCAAGACCTTGTAAGAGTATTGCTGCTTCTGATTCAGCTTCCCATCCATTTAAATCAGCAAATTCACCCTCTAATTCGGCTGCACGCATACCATCTTCATCTGAAAAGTCTTCTTTCATATAGATAGCATTTTTTTCATTCATTACTTCATATAAACGTTTATGCCCCATCATAACTGTCTCTAAAACAGTGTGTTCTTCGTATTCGAAGTGATTTTGTTTTAAAATAGCTAAACGTTCATCTGGATTCATAATAACATTACCTTCTTGCGGTTCAATTTCACCAGACAAGATTTTGATAAATGTTGACTTTCCAGCTCCATTTGCACCAATCAAACCATAACAGTTTCCTGGTGTAAACTTTATATTTACGTCTTCGAACAATTTACGATCACCAAAACGAAGACTTACGTTACTTACTGCAATCATGCTAGTACCTCCTAAAATTCACAATGAACTTATTATAACATGAAATATAAACAAAATACAGAATCCCTTTGTTAATGAGGGTTAGGACAAATATTCTGGCTTTAAGCCTCTATTTAACAGGTTTTATCTGTTTATGAGCGGACTGGGGTGTCTCCCTTATCCAACTTTTCATCTAACGAGAATAAAGGACTGCAAGACAATGATGAAAACCACTTCAATTTTGAAGTGGTTTTCGTCTAAATTTTATTTCTTCTTTATTAACCGATGTCTTCCAAAATTTTGGAGGTACTTTCGTTGGTGTAGATCTAAAATTCTATTTCCAATTTTTTTCTATAAACTCATCTCGACCTGATTGTGCACGATCCTCTTTATAGTGAGTTGGGCTTTTCTTATAATAGTCTTGATGATACTCTTCTGCCTCATAAAATGTTTTAGCATCACGAATTTCGGTAACAATAGGTTTAGAGAACTTCCCACTTGCTGCAAGTTGTTCTTTCGATTGCTCCGCAAGCTCTCGTTGTTCATCTGAATGAATAAATATAGCAGTGCGATATCTTTCTCCTCGATCTTGGAACTGACCGCCATCATCGGTAGGATCAATTTGTTGCCAAAATATTTCTAATAGCTTTTTGTAGGAGAAGATGCTTGGATCAAATTGTATTTCTACCACTTCTAGATGACCAGAATCTCCTTTTTTTACGTCTTCGTATGTAGGGTTATCAAGATGACCACCCATATATCCTGAAGTTACCTTATGTATTCCGTCCCAAGTGTCAAATGGTTTTACCATGCACCAAAAACATCCGCCTGCGAAAGTTGCTATTTCTACCATGATCTTTCCTCCTATTATTCTCACTAATTGATGTATTGTCTTATGTAAAATAGATTTTACCACTTGTTTAGTAGTAGTACAAAAATCTGAAACTTTTCTTAACTGAAATACGTTATTATTAGGGTATAAAGGGGAGATTTCAAGATGGAAGAAGAATTACAACAAACTAGAAGACGTAGAAGAAAAAGACGTCCAAGAATAGGACGTATGCTTTTTGTTATTTTATTATTTTTGGCTGTAGGAGTAGGTATTTATACATTTACACAATATTCTAGCGGTTATAAATTAGCTGACACAGATAAAAAAGAACCAATGGACTTTAAAGGAGATGTACTTAAGCAAGGTGAACGAGAAAACATCTTGGTTTTAGGTGTAGATTCCAGAGGGGAAGACAAAGCTCGTACAGATACTATGATGATTTTTTCTTGGGATAAGCAAAATAATGATGTTAAGGTAATCTCTTTCATGCGTGATATATATGCCGATATCCCTGGGAATAAATCCTATAAATTAAATACAGCTTTCTATTTAGGGAAAGTACAGTTATTGAAAGATACTATGCAAGAGATGTTCGATTTACCAATTCATCACTATGCATTAATCGATTTTAGTAGCTTTGAATCCCTTGTTGACATAATTGCACCGAATGGAGTTCCAGTTAATGTAGAGAAGGACATGTCAGAGAAAATTGGTGTTACATTAACCAAGGGGCAACAGAACTTAAATGGACAAGAATTGCTCGGTTATGCTCGTTTTCGTTCGGATGCTGAAGGAGACTTTGGACGAGTTGGAAGACAACAGTTGGTAATGGAAATCTTAAAAGATGAGCTATTATCCATAGAAAATATACCAAATTTACCTAAATTCATTGGCGCAACAGAGGGATATATCCAAACAGATTATTCACGCTCTGACAAAACAAAACGAGTATTAGATGCACTAGTAAGTGGTAAGTTAGAAATGGAAAAAATGACAATTCCAGTGGAAGGAACATATTCATTTAAGCGCTATAGTCATGCTGGGTCAGTCATTGTACTCGACGAAGAGAAGAACAAAAATGCAATTACAGAGTTTTTAGAAAAATAACTTGCTTTAAGATTGCCATATTTATTTTTCCTCCGTAAAATAAATATATATAGAAAGGAAGTTTGATAGAAGTGGAGCCAGAAAAACCTTCTTTTTTTTCTACTAGATACATAAAATTTTTAGGTGGACGTAATACTATCTTTTCATTGGTTCTTTTACTGATGATCGGTCTTGTTATTATGATTTATGATGAGATTTCTTTTATATTTGTACCTTTGACGGTATTTCTGGGTAATGTAATCTTACCTATAATCTTAGCAGTTATTGTGTATTACTTATTACGACCAATACTACGTTTATTAGAAAAAATAAAAATTAAACGAGTATGGGGCATACTTATTATTTTCTTAGTATTAATCGGATTAATAACATTACTAGTGTTTCTAGTATTTCCTTTTTTAAAGGGTCAAGTCTTTAAATTAGTGGAAGAATTACCTACTTACTTTATTCAGCTCTTCAATGACTTAGATGAATTTTTACGAACATCTATTTTTCAGGAATATTATTTACAAATTGAGAATGATGTTACTTCAGTATTAAATGGTCTTCCAGCTGAAATAGGAGAGTTTGTACAAGATACTGTAACCGGTATTATAACTGGGATTTCATCGATTGTTGGTGTATTAACTAGTTTTGTTTTAGCTATAGTAACTGTACCTTTTATCGTTTTTTATCTTTTAAAGGACGGCGAGAAGTTACCCCACTTTGTTCTGAAGTTGTTTCCTCCAAGAATGAGAGATGATTTACAATCTGTATTTACAGGTATAGATAGACAAATTAGTTCTTATATTCAAGGACAAATACTAGTATCAATGTGTATTGGAATAATGATTTCTATTGGATTTACAATTATCGGTATGCCGTATGCACTTCTACTTGGAGTCATAGCGATGGTTACAAGTGTAGTACCTTATTTAGGTCCAGTGATAGCTATTACTCCTGCTGCTATTATAGCCCTAGTAAAATCACCACTTATGCTAGTAGGGTTGGCGATAGTTTGGACGATTGTCCAGTTAATAGAAGGGAAGTTTATATCACCACAAATTATGGGTAAATCATTACATGTTCACCCAATTACAATTATCTTTGTTCTTATTACATCAGGTGCATTATTTGGTGTTCCAGGAGTAATATTAGGAATTCCAGGATATGCAATTTTGAAAGTAATCGTTTCACACTTTTATACATTGTTTAAAAAGCGTTATAATAAGTTTGAACCAGTAATAGAAAATCACTATGAGTATACAAATCACAAGGTGGACTGAGAATAATGGCGAAGAAATTTGAATCTTCCATAGAAGTAAAATCTATAAAGATAGACACGATTGTCGATCACCCTTATATTGAACATGGTATTAATCTGTCGGGCACGATTTATATAGAAGGGGTACACGATGAATCGGTAGAAAATATCAAATTAGAGGTATTTAAACTGACAAATGGTGAATCACCTAAAATTGTATCGAAGCACTCAATTGAATTAGTAGGAGCAGCTGCATCTAAGGACATGCAAATGATACCTTTTGAAATTATGCCAGATGAAAGATGGATTCCAGATAGTAATGAGGAAGTAACAAGACTAATTTTAAGAACAACAGTATTATTCGAAAATGGTTCTGAATATAACGACGAAGATGAAATTTATTTTGATATTGAAGAATGATTTATGAAGCTCTAGCCTCGTGCTAGAGCTCTTTTTTTATAAGAGAATCTACTTGGCAAAAAAACATCATCAATTTAATTAAACTAAAAGTTAAACCATGAAAAGATAGTTGAATAAATTTTATAGTATAAAGTTACGAAGGTTGTGCATTCTAATGTTAAATTAGGAGGAAACTAACAATGTTTAAACGAATGTTTTCGATACTTATTATTTCTTGTTTCATACTAACTGCCTGTGGATTTCAAAGGAATTCCAATCAACCAGCTAACCCTGAGACGCAAATAGACAACCAAGATCAAGAAATTCCAAATACAGGTAATGAAGAAGTTAATGAAGAAAATGATGTAGGTATTCCTAAAGTGGACGAATCCATAAATGATCCATCTTTTGAAAAACCAAATGAAAATAACGATTGAATTGTTTGAATAATTATGCTATTATTTATTTAACTAATTCGAACGGAGGTGAAGAAAGAATGAAAAACGCTATGAATGCACAATTTTTTATGTTGGAATTTTTATCCACTTCTTGTGCAATTACTCATGAAATTGCTAACAACGGGACAGGTCTGTCCATTTTTAGACAATTTCAAAGTAATGTTCATAGCTAAGAAGTCATTCTTTCGGATCCTAAATGGTAGCGAGAAGACTGTGCTTTTTAGACAGTCTTTTTTTGTTGCGAAAAAAAGGCGCTTCTTAGCTCATAAAGAATTGAAGGGAAGCGATCATAATGATATGTACAATACAAAATATAACAAAAATGCTTGGAGGAAATACGATTTTCGAAAACATATCTCTTGATATTAAAACGGGAGACAGGTTAGCCATTGTTGGTCGTAACGGTAGCGGTAAAACTACATTGTTCAAATTGTTAGCAGGAAATGAAAAACCTGACGAAGGATATATCAACTTTAAGAAAGGTGTATCCATTGGTTATTTGGCTCAAATACCTACTTTTTCAGAAGATATTACAGGTCTTGATGTCCTCCATTATGCTTTTCAAAAGATTACGGAGTTACAAAAGAAAATGATTCAGATGGAGCAACAAATGACAACCTTAAATTCAGAAGGGATGGAGCACCTGCTACAGCAATACGGAGAAGTACAAGAACAATTTACACTTTTAGGCGGTTATACAATGGAGTCTGAAATTGAAAAAGTAGTGCAGGGACTTCAGTTGAACCAATTCGTAAACCAATCATTTGCTAGTTTAAGTGGTGGCGAACAAACAAAAATAATGCTTGGGAAAATTTTACTGTCAAATCCAGATATATTATTGTTGGATGAACCGACGAATCATTTAGATTTATTTGCAGTTGAGTGGTTGGAACAATATTTGGTTAACTATTCAGGGACTGTTGTAATCATTTCGCATGACAGATATTTCTTAGACCAGGTCGTAAACAAAATTGCAGATTTAGAAGAAGGTGAGCTTTCTCTTTATCATGGAGATTATTCTTCCTTTATTTTAGAGAAAGAAGCTAGATTAATGCGTGAGTTCCAGGAGTATGAGGAACAACAGAAAAAGATCAAAAAAATGAAGGATGCAATAAGACGACTTAGACAATGGGCAAATGAAGCGGTTCCACCAAATCCAAAGTTATTTCGTCAGGCACGTAATATGGAAAGGGCACTAGAGAGAATGGTAAAAGTTAGAAAACCTTTAATCGACCCGAAAAAGATGGAGCTTTCCTTTGAATTTGCTTCTAGAAGTGGAAAAGAAGTAGTTATGATGAAAAATGTATATAAATCATTTGGAGATAAAGCATTGCTAGAAAATGCACAGCTAAATCTATACTGGAAGGACCGAGTTGCGATAGTAGGTCGAAACGGTTCTGGTAAATCCACTATATTAAATCTTCTGCGTGGAGAGATACCTATTGACAATGGAGAAGCTCGGTTAGGTAGTAATGTCCGGGCAGGTTATTTGTCGCAGCATTATGAAATTCAGGATCCGAAGTCTAGGCTAATTGATGTATTTCGAAGTGAGTTAAATGTGGTCGAGGGAGATGCACGACATATTCTCGCAAAATTTATGTTCTATGGACCAGATGTATTTAAGCGAATAGGTGATTTAAGCGGTGGTGAGCGCATGAGACTTCGGTTAGCACAGCTCATGCATCAGGATATTAATCTCCTAATTCTTGATGAACCGACGAACCATTTAGATATTGAGTCTAGAGAAGTACTTGAAGATGCTTTAGCTGATTTTGATGGAACTATATTGGCCGTATCACATGATCGGTATTTTTTAAATAAATTATTTCCTAAAACTGTCTGGTTAGAAAAAGCCCAGCTCACTACATTTGAAGGACCATATGAGTGGGCTAGAACAAAATGGGAGGAAATGTATTCTAAGCGAGAAGTAGAAGATGTTTCAGAGAAAAAGACTAAAACTAAACAACCAACAAGGGAACGTGTAAAAGAGCGAACAATCGATGAAGAAATTTCTTGTTTGGAAAGTGAAATTTCATATTTAAAAGAAAATGCAAAAATAGAAACTGATTGGGGAATTTATGAAAAGCTTATCGAATCTATTCAAGCAAAAGAAGAACAACTTGAAATCTTATTGGAGGAATGGATTGGTTAGGAAGTATTAGAATTACTTATAATGATTATGACCACCTTTTAAGAAGGTGGTCTCTTTTGTGAGATTTCAAGTCAGGTATCTCAAATTGGAAGATTTATTTTTAGTTCCTTTATTTTCATTAATAATATGTTTGAAATCATCATCTGCAGAAAATATGATAGAAAGGTAAATAAGAAGGTATTTCACCGAAATTTGTTTTTTTGAAGAGTAAGTTATTTTTCATGCATTAATATTCTCTCATTGTGCCGATATAATAGTATAAATATACTTATATATGGAATATTCATATCGGAGCATATTCAATACATAGAGAAGGAAGATGAGTAATGCGTAAATCTATAAAGTGGAAAATAATTATTGCTGTTATGGCTCTAATTATTGTAAGTATGGCACCATTAATAACCATTAGTACGAACACTATTAGTAAAAAGATGGAAAAAGACTTAATTGATCAAAGCCAAGTTATAGTTCAAGAAATGTCAACATCAATTCAGAATTATTTAGCTACATATGAAAAAGGGCTTATTCAATTATCAACTTCAAATGATATTGTAGATTTTCATAATAGTGCTAAAGCAACTGATGGAGTTTTAGCCAAGAAATTAGAGAAACAATTAGATACTAAATTTAATGAATTTGTTTCATTATATGACGCTGTAGCTTCAGTCTACATAGCTTTACCTGATAAATCGATTGAAATTATCCCAGAAGCAGACCTAGGAGCAGATTTTGATCCTACTTCAAGGGAATGGTATTTAAATGCAGTTTCAAATAAAGACAGTTTCAGCTGGTCTAAACCTTTTGTAGATGCTTCTACTGGAGAATATGCAATTTCTGGTGCAAAAGCTGTTATTAGAGATGGCCAAGTGGTTGGTGTATTAGCCATTGATATTCTATTATCCAAATTAACAGAAACGTTAGCAAACAATGAGTTAGGTTATGAAGGTTATCCAATTATTGTGGATGCAGATGGTAATGCTATAGTTCATCCCACTTTATTTGGTGAAAACATATCTGAGAATTCATCAGTTAAAAAAATGCTATCTAGTTCCTTGGAAAGTGGAAATGTGACTGACGGAACGGAGAGTACTAATACAATTACTGTATTTACAACTTTACCAGAATTGGATTGGAAAATAGGAGCTGTTTATGAGGAAAATAAGATAAACGAAACAGCAGACAGTATACGTACAATGATAATAATAATTGTTTTAGCCATTGAGGCAATCATATTTATCGTATTATATTTCATGATTAGCGCTATTTTAAAACCAATCGGCCAACTAAAAAAATTAATGGATTCTATTGCTGATGGAGATTTAACTGTACAAGCGAATATAGGGTCTAAGGACGAAATTGGTCAACTTGCTACAAACTTCAACAAAATGTCTAGCAGTATGAATGAAATTATTCAGGTTGTAAAAGAGTCCGCAAATAACGTGCAGTCAAATTCTGAAAATTTAAGTGCTGTAGCTGAAGAAACAAATGCTTCTGCGGAACAAGTGTCATTAGCTGTTAGTGAAATTGCAGAAGGTGCATCTAAATCAGCAGAAGATGCTGGTGAAGTAACAGAGAGTTCCGTGCACTTAAGCGAGCAAATCAATCTCATTAACGAAAAATCAATAACGATGACTGATATAGCTACTAAAGCAAATTTAATGAATACAAATGGTCAAAACCAAATGAGTGAATTGAAAACTTCTTTCCAAAACTGGGAGTCTAATCTTACCTCCATGTCTACATTGTTTACAACTTTAGAAGTTAGAGTAAAAGCGATTGGCAGTGTTATGGAAACCATTATGGAAATCTCATCACAAACGAATCTCCTCGCACTGAATGCAAGTATTGAAGCGGCCCGTGCAGGTGAGCATGGAAAGGGCTTTGCGGTCGTTGCGGATGAGGTGCGAAAGCTTGCAGAACAATCTGCTAAAGCCACAGAGGAAGTAAAACAAACTATTACGGAGCTACAAAGTGAATCCCATATTGTAGGGGAGCAAATGACAGACACCATCAAAACATTCCGCGAACAAGGTTCTGTTGTAACTGATACTGAGTTAACATTTAGTGAAATATCAATATTGATGAATAGTTTACAAACATCTATTGATGCAGTTTCAGCAGAAATTGAACAGGTTTCCAACTATAAAGATCAGGTAGTAGATACTATTCAAGTGATGGCTGCAACTTCAGAACAAACTGCAGCAGCCTGTGAAGAAGTGAGTGCGTCTTCTGATGAGCAGTTACGAGCGATTCAGTCGGTTGCTGCAGCATCCGAGACCTTAACAGAGCTTAGTGATAAACTTGCGGAAGCAGTAAATCGTTTCAAAGTTTAAAAGAAGTTGAATTATTGGAAAACACATGTTAATATTCTTTAATAAAGAACATTATAATTTAATAACTCTTATCAAGAGAAGCAGAGGGACATGGCCCGTTGAAGCTTCAGCAACCTCTGATTTATCAGAAAGGTGCTAACTCCTACAAGATATAATTTCTTGAAAGATAAGAATCGAGAGCAAAACGTTCACCCTCTTTTCTTATATAAAGGAAAAGAGGGTTTTTAAATTTAAGGGGGAGTACTATTTTGCCGATAAATATACCTAAACAATTACCAGCAGCTGAACTTCTTAAAAAAGAGAAAATATTTATCATGGATACCGATCGAGCAATAACTCAAGATATACGTCCATTAAACATAATTATTTTGAATCTTATGCCTGAAAAGGAGAAAACCGAACTTCAATTGTTACGATTATTAGGGAATACATCACTCCAAGTAAATGTGACTTTTTTACATATGGCAACACATGATTCCAAAAATGTTAGTAAAACTCATTTAGATACTTTCTATACGACTTTTGAGGATATCAAACACAGAAAATTTGATGGAATGATTATTACAGGTGCTCCAATTGAGCATTTACCATTCGAGGATGTTAATTATTGGCCTGAAATGACTGAAATAATGGAATGGTCCAAAACGCATGTGACCTCTGTTCTTCATATTTGTTGGGGAGCGCAGGCAGCGCTTTATCATCATTATAGTATTGGTAAATTCGACCTACCCAAAAAATGTTTTGGTGTATTTAGTCATCGGTTATCCGATCCAACCATTCAATTAGTACGAGGATTTAATGATGAATTTTATGCACCTGTATCTCGTTACACGGCTGTGTTATACGACGAGATTAAACAAGACCCTCGACTGATATTGCTTTCCAATTCGGAAGATGCAGGTGTTTTCCTAGTAATATCTAAAGATAAAAAGCATATTATGATTACTGGTCACTTAGAGTATGATGCAACAACACTTGCAGATGAATACCAAAGAGATATATCAAAAGGTGTGGAGATTGATGTTCCAGAAAATTATTTTCCAAACAATGATCCATCACAAAAGCCAATGAACTCATGGCGGTCACATACACATTTGCTATTTTCCAATTGGTTGAATTATTATGTTTACCAAGAAACACCTTATGAATGGGAATAACTTTACAAAGTTGGTGTAGCTATGAATATTAGGTGGAAAAGAGAAGAAATAATTTTTGAAACATTGTATGAAGCCGATGTTTGGGCCGATTCTTTAGCAAATGAAATTTACGGAAGAATTTACGATGGATATATAACCTCAGACTACAAAATTGCTTATTCTCTTGCTTTTAGATTAGCTTCGATAGACACATTTAGAGTCAATACTCAGCAGGATGGATTAAATATATATAAAGTATGGGTGACTACCTAATCTGAAAAATAAGATTCAGGATTGAAGATGAGAGGGTAAGGTTCCAGTCAACTCGTAATTTAGAGAAAGACTGGGTGCTTTTACTTTTAGTGGAAAATTAAAACAACCTGAGTTCATCTAAATATAGACTCAGGTTGAAAATTGTTATTAAATTTTAGGGTTTCACACTCCATTTATTTGTTGAAATGGTGTATATTCCAAATATCAGGTGTTTCAGAGCCGATATACCAAGCAGCTGCTCCACCTAAGTTAAATTGGTTAGCAAGGTCTATACGAAGTTTGATAGATTGTTTATCCTCTACCCATATTTGGTGCTTATCCCCGTTTGCAGTAAATTCCACATAATTTTGCTGGGTATTTTGATCCCAAACTTTTATAAGATTTTTTGAAGAGATAATTTGTTCAACCTCACCCATTGTACGGTCGATACTTTTCACTTTTTTTGTCGTTAAATTAGTAATCCATTCTCTTGTGTAGAAAGGTACCGCCAAGATAATCTTGTGAGATGGTACGTCTTCCAGTAACAGTTCAATACCTTCTTGAACCCATGGCATAGAAGCTACAGACCCCGCTATTGGACTACCTCCCCAATGCTCATCATACCCCATCATAATGATATAGTCAGCAACCTGACCTAACGCATAACGGTCTATACTGCCAGACCAAAAAGGATCCTTGTTTTCGCGAGTAACGTCTACAGATACTTTAATTCCGTGTGGATGAAGAGCGTTTTTAAGTTCGGTTACGAAGCGGATAAAATCTTGCTTGTTTTTCGGATCGATGTTTTCAAAGTCCACATTTATTCCATCGCTTTTTGTTTGAACTAAAGAATTTTTAAGCGTTGACACTAATTTTTTGCGTTTTTCAGGATTACTTAATACCAAGTCAGTTAAAACTGGGTCGAATTTATTTCCAATTAGGGGCCAAACTTTCTTGCCTTTGTTATGTGCATCTTTCAGATAATTTGTGTCAGCTGTAATTAAAACAAAATTACCTGTGTTATTTAAAGTATACCATCTTGGTGACACCACATTTAAATTAGAGTGCTTCAATTGTTGTGAATAATTTTGCGAACTTCCGTTATACTTCCATCCCATTACGATTCGTTGCTGGTTCGTTTGTTTTAAAAGTGATTTATTAACCCAGCCTTTTTTACCACCCAACAACTGAATTTGTACGTAATAATCGGGAATGTTTAATTTTTGACCGACAATTAGGTTTGAAGATTGTAGTCTGTTCAACTTAGTTAAATCATTTATAGTTACATTGAATTTTTCAGAAATCTTCCATAAAGTATCACCATTTATAACAGTATATAGTGTATGTGTTTGTGGAATTATTAATTTCTGTCCAATTCGAATTTCTGCTGAAGATAGCTTATTTGTCTCTTGAAGTGCACTAAGTGGAATCCCGTATTGGTTTGAAATTTTCCATAATGTATTTCCAGGACTTACAGTATGCACTATAACGGTAGATGAGTCTCCTGATGCAGTAGATAGGACAGGGAATTCTTCTCCTTTTTTTAAAGTGGTGATAACAGTCGAACCTTGTTTTGGTAAACTTAATACGCTAACGTTATCTATTTGAACAGTCCCCACTGTAAGTGAACTACCAGTGGCTGTACTTTGTATAGGGTGAGAGCTTAGAAATAAGACAAATATAATAAAAATAGGAAGTACTTTTTTCACTTAAACCCATTCTCCTCTAGTTTGAAAGTAGTATTATAACTTTCATATATTACTATGTTTATAAATTAATAGATACAGGTACTTTGTGGTAAGTTCACCAATACAAAATGGGCGACAATAAGAAATGCTTATTAACATGCGGAATCTGTGAAATGCCCACAAAAAAAGCCAACTTCCAAATAAGTTGGCTTTCAGCTTGAAGACAAAAGTATTTTTATAAACTGCTATGAGTAATAATAAATATCTTTAAAGAGGTTGCTTTATCTAAATAAAAGTATTTATAGTGGAAACCTTTAAGGAGTTGTTTATAAGGCAAGGACCACCACGAAGACTCCTGTTGGAACAACTTGACCAATGTCTTTGCGACGAGTAACCGCAGGAGCATATGTTTTCACCGTGACGAGGAGGCTGAAGCCAAGCCCACGGAAAGCGAAGTGGTGGTCCTTGCAGATTTTAGTATACAACTCTATGCACCAAAAATTGAGTTTCTCTACAGTCTGAAAGCCAACTTCCAAATAAGTTGGTTTTTACTTTTTCCTATATATTAACTACGTTGGTCAGATATGGTTGCATTATTATTAGCTGCACTAAGAGCTTGAAGATTATCATATGGTGGTCCGGAAGTTGTACCGGCAAATAATACTATATCAAACTCATTCATTGGAATACCCCATGAGTTGCCCACAAAAGTAGTGAAAGCTCTGTCTACTAAGAAAGCGCCTTTTGTGTTATATACTACATTATTATCTATCTCGCCAGTTACATTTGGATTAATGTATATCCCGGTTCGTAATGAATAAAACGTATTTCCCTCAACGACAATGTTTATCCCGCCTTGTGATACTACTGCCCGGTTTACAACCCAGTTTGACATTGGCAATGCTTGTGGTGGACCAAATATCGTATTATTTAATAAGTTTGTATTTGTACCACCAATTTGGATGAATTCCTTTGCATATGGAATATCACTAGTTATTGTTAGACCGTTAATTGTAGTATCAGTTGCAGTAATTAATAAGGCTATAATATCTGCTTGAAGAAGAAGAGTTGTTCCAGGTTCTCCTAATAAGGTTATTCCCATTTTGTTAACTAAAATTTGGGAAGTGATTGGATATGTGCCACTTAAAATATGCACGGTTCCTCCAGGATTAACAGCTGCAATTCCATCGGTAATAGTTCCAAAAGGATTTGCAATACTCCCATCTCCTCCAACTGCTCCTGCACTTACGTAAATATTGTTTGGATCAACAAGCTCATTTATTGCTGCATCTAGGGATGCTTGGACACTTGCAATGGAAGTGTAACCCCCAACAGGTCTAGTATTTAGCAATACTCCTGCTACTTCATCTCTCTGAGCTTCAGAAAGAGCGTTATAAGCTGTTAAATTTAGCCCCAAACTAGGATCTTCAATTGCTGCCCTTATTTCTGCTAATGTTTGAGCATCATTAACCGCGTCCAGAAATATATTGGAACCAGATAATACATAATCTGTTTGTACTTGTGAAATAGTTATTGTGTCATTTGTATTAAGAAGATTGTCTAACTCACTCATTTGAGCTGTTACAAATTTTACTGAACTGAAAAGATCACCTTCATAAATTGTAAAGATTGTTAGTCCATTTAAAAATATATTTGTGTCGCTACCATAGGTAACACTCTCTGTTTCACCAGGCTCTAGTGTAAATGTTACGGTTCCATCCTGGTTGTACGGGAATTCTCCTTCACGAACAAAGAGTGTAATTTGAAATGCTGCTAATGTGTTATTGATAAATATTTTTTCTACCATTCAATTTCCTCCTTTCTTTTACTAGTATGAATACTAGAATTAGTAGAAAGACAAATTCTCTTTCTCTATTGCATAATATGGAAATTGATAAATTATGAATAGGCCATCTAATTTATGTTCATTGAATATTCAAGGATATATATAGTTTTTCTGAATATTTACTTTATAATAAAAAGAAAAGGAGTGGATTATTTTGAACGATATATCTTCTATACACATTGATTTTATGCGAGTAGTTAGGAAGAAGTTTTTAGATTTGATGAAGGATACAGAAAAAGCAGTTGTTCAGATGGAAGAAGATAAGCTATTTTGGGCACCAAATAATCATTCCAATAGTGTAGAGGTAATCATTAAGCATTTGAGTGGAAATCTGGTTTCACGATGGACAGACTTTTTGACGACAGATGGTGAAAAAACTACTAGAAATCGGGACAAAGAATTTGAAAGTACAATTGAAACTCGTGAAGAATTGATGGAAATTTGGTCGGAGGGGTGTCAGGTGTTTTTGAGTGCTCTTGATACTATTAAATCGGAACATCTGCTCCAAACCATTTATATTAGAAATGAGCCGCATACTGTAATGGAAGCTGTTATAAGAAGTCTTTCTCATACTTCCTCCCATGTTGGTCAAGTGATATACATTGCCAAACAAACAACTACTGAAGAGAAATGGACCACATTATCTATTCCCAAAAAACAAAGTTAATATTGGAGGATTTCTACTGGAGCTAGGATTAGAAAAAAAAGAAGTGAAGTTATTTCCTTAAACAGCTGAATGGAAAAAAGAGTTTAACAGAGTAAAGCAACAAATTATTGTTGTTACAAGACTTGGAGAAACCGAATTCAGCATATAGGAAGTACTGCCATAACTAACATGTCTGCAAAGCCAATCATAGATATATTAGTGGGAGTAGATGATATTGCAAATATAGATAAGTCTGTATTTAAAGCCCTACAAAATATTGGATTTCTAAGACTGAGAGTAGAAAGACCGGGTGAAATAGTTCTTGCTATGTTTACAGATGGTACATATGAAATAAAAACACATTTCATTCATATGATTGAATATGAAAATGAATTATGGATAAACCAACTATTCTTTCATAATTATTTAAATTCCAACGCTAAAGCTAGAGATGAATACCGAATGATCAAAGTAAACAGTGCAAAACT
Organism: Psychrobacillus sp. FSL K6-2365; assembly: GCF_038003165.1. Lineage (NCBI taxonomy): Bacteria > Bacillati > Bacillota > Bacilli > Caryophanales > Bacillaceae > Psychrobacillus > Psychrobacillus sp. FSL K6-2365. The sequence continues at coordinate 1,937,902 of NZ_JBBOOO010000001.1, forward strand.
AAAGGATATTAATATAAATTTGTATACAGATTTGAAAGAACCATTTGTAAAAAGAATATTTAATAAGCGAATTAATAAGGGGTGAATAGAAATGATAACAAATTTATATTTTGTTCGGCATGCGCACTCTAATTATTCAGCTGATGAGTTAGGTAGACCGTTGTCGGAGCAGGGATTAATAGATGCCAAAGAAGTAACTGATTTATTAATAGTAGAAGATATAGACATTGTTGTATCGAGTCCCTATAGGCGAGCGTTTCAAACAGTTGAAGGAATTGCACTCCACTTAGAGCAAGAAATAGAAATTATTGATGCCTTAAAGGAACGGATCTTATCTGAACAGCCAGTAGCAAATTTCAATGAAGCAATTCTTCAAGTGTGGTCTGATTTTGATTTTTCACACCCGAGTGGAGAATCTAATCTTAATGCTCAAGCTAGAGGTGTCCACGCAACAAAAGAGATTTTGGAGAAATATGTAGGGCAAAATGTCGCAATAGGGACACATGGAAATCTAATGGTTTTAATAATGAATTACTTTGACCCTGTCTATGATTTTAGTTTTTGGAAGGAACTTGAAATGCCTGACATCTACCAACTCTCTTTTTATGAACAGCAGTTGATAGAGGTCAAAAGATTGTGTATGGAATCGAGAACAACTAGTGCCAGCAATACTACTTTTTAACGATATGAAATAGAAAGTAACTTTTAAAGTGTGATCTTGAACAAATTGGTAGTAACTTGCTAGATCAGGTATAGTCGAATATTGTAGTAGATTAATATCTCTTGAGGAAGATATAACACAACTAATGGAAAAAGGGGTTACCCATGGATTATATGTAGATTTTTAACTCGATTTTTTGGAATGTCAAATTACAGAATATTAAAATTAGTATAGAGAGTTACAAAAATAACTTACTTTTCATACGATAAACGCCTAAAATAGAACGTATGTGTGGTATAATTAAGTATATAGATTGATGATCTCATGGGTGGACCTCACTTTTTCCTTTCTGTTTAATGACAGTTACAGAAGGGGGTGCTGCTTTTGACGATATTTGAATCTCTCGTAATTATGATCAGTTTTTCTTCACTGATCATTGCATTGATTACGCTGACTTTTTCAATGACACGAAAAAAGTAATCCACCTGTGAGTTAGCGCTCGGATGGATTACTTAATCTACTTTGCCGACACCCTTGAAGGGAATCAGTCTATTTTACCGATTGGGTGCTACTAACATCCAGTCGGTATTTTATTGTATACCTGTATTTCCTTTATTATACCAACTATCCTGAAGGGAATCAACGGAGTAGTTGTTCCCAATCATATCACTGCTTCTTTTTTTGTTACATGTTTGTTTATTCAATCATAATCAATGTCATTTTCTTGTTCTACTTTTAATATATTACCTGTTCTTGCATGGATTTCTACTTCAAAAATCTGGTTGTTAGGCGACATGATGAATACTTCGTAAACTAAAATGCCATCTTCCATATCCAAGTCAACGTGTACAATTTCCCCGGATATTCTCTGTAAGGCAATACTCATTGCTTGTTCTAAAGTAATCCGCTGACCATATATTGGATTTACCACCGTTAAAAATCCTCCTTGTCTGCTTATAACCTAAGTTATGCAATTAAAGAGTAAAAGGATAAAAAATATTTGACAATTAAAAGTATTCCCACTATCATAATAGTTAACTTTTATGTTCGGATATAGGTAGAAGACGCTAAAAGTAGCGTCGCCTAAGAACAGATGAGCAGAGAATAGCTTAGTATAGCTGAGAAATTGTTTGAATAAGAATAGTAGCTTTAGTGGACAATATAGAGAGTCAGTGGTTGGTGAAAACTGATTTGTTACTGATGTGAATGGACTTATGAGAGCTTCCTCGAAACACATTAAGTGTTATAGAGGCAGACGTTTTCCTACGTTACAGGAGCTTAAGCGGGAGTATTACACTCCAACTAGAGGTGGCAACGCGGTCAATACCGTCCTCTTCCAAGGGATTTTTCTGAAATCCCTTGGAAGAGGACTTTTTTTATTTTGCAAGATACGAGCAGAGCAGAGGAGAGATTGAGATGAGAGAATTTATAGAAAAAGTTGAGAAGAGTGAACATTTATTGTATGAGGAAATGATTGTAGCTTCGAAGGCGATGTTTGCGGAAGATACGGAAGTACAATATATTGTAGATTTCCTAAGTGTACTTTCCAAAAAGGGTGAGACTTCCATGGAAGTTGCTGCACTTGCAACAGTTATGAAGTCCTTTGCTATTAACTTGAATGAGCCTATTGGAGAATATATGGACAATTGCGGTACAGGTGGTGATGGCTTGAATAGCTTTAATATTAGCACTACCTCGGCCTTTGTGTTAGCTGCAGCAGGAGTTACAGTAGCAAAACATGGAAATCGAAAAATTTCAAGTAAGGCTGGAAGCACCGATGTACTGGAGGCGTTAGGGATTCATACCTCAATTAGCCCAGTAGCATCAATAGAATTACTTAAACGAGAGGGATTAACTTTTCTTTACGCACCAAATGTACATCCCAAACTAAAGAAAATTGGAATTGCCCGAAAAATGATTGGAAAACCGACTATTTTTAATCTAGTTGGACCGTTAACTAATCCTATTAGATTACTGACACAATATACTGGGATTAATCGCTCAGACTTCACAATGGAATATGCAGATGTATTAAGAATTTTAGGCAGAAAAAGGGCCATAGTTGTTTGTGGTGCTGGAGGGATGGATGAAGCGTCTCTGGCAGGTGTTAATCAATTAGTCTTAGTAGATCACGGTGATTTAATACCCTTTAAGCTGACAGCAAATGATGTAGGTTTAGCTTCTGCTCCTATTTCTGCAATACAAGGAGGAGATAGTCACACAAATGCCAAAATCCTGCACAATGTTCTCAAAGGTGAAACAAGTCCCTATTTAGATACAGTTCTTTTTAATAGTGGTATTGGTTTATTTGCCTCAGGAATTGTTAGCTCGATTCAAGAAGGAGTTAAGTTGGCCAAAGATACTATCCATTCAGGAAAAGCATTAGAAAAGCTGGAAGCAGCTATAACTTTTAGTCAACAATCTGTAAGACATGAGGTGGTATTATGACAACAATTTTAGATAAGATATTGGATGCTAAAAAAGGGGAAATCGAGCAGATGCTTCTTCGACCGGTTTCAGATCAAGCTGAAATTATTGTCAGACCGTCGTTGTTTGATGCACTTTATCAATCTAAAACGTTACAGGTAATTTCCGAGATTAAGCGAGCTTCTCCTTCAAAAGGATTGATAGCAGAAGGAATCAATCCTGGTGAAAAAGCAACACGATATGTTGATGCAGGAGCTGTTTGTATTTCTGTATTGACCGATACCCCTTTTTTTCAAGGAACATTTGATGATTTAGCAGAAGTTGCTCGTACCGTAGATATCCCAATACTTTGTAAAGACTTTATCATTCATCCAATCCAAATAGACTATGCAAAGAATGCTGGAGCGTCTGTTGTTTTACTTATCGTAGCTGCACTAGAACAGGGGTTGCTTAATAGTTTATATAAATATGCAGTAAGTAAGAATTTGGAAGTTTTAATGGAAGTTCATGATTCTGAAGAGCTAGATCGAGCTTTGCAGCTAGATGCGAAATTAATAGGAATTAATAACCGGGATCTTAGAACATTTCAAGTAGATTTATCTAGAACTGCGGAAATCGCAGCAATATTTCCGTTTGAAGAAGAGCGTGTGCTCATTAGTGAGAGCGGCATTTGGAACTCCATTGATGCTATAAAAGTAGCTAGCTATGGTGCTAGTGCAGTGCTAGTGGGGGAATCGTTAATGCGTAGTGGAGAAATTGAAAATGCTGTTCGAAGCTTACAGGTTAAAAGGGAGGTAATTACCTCATGACGAAGGTGAAAATTTGCGGGCTTATGGAGAAAGAACATGTGGAAATCGCCGTTAATGCTGGTGTTGATGCGATTGGTTTTGTCTTTGCACCAAGTAAGAGGAAAGTAACTGTTGCAAAAGCGCACGAGCTAGCCAAAGAAGTGCCTCCTAGGGTTTTGAAGATAGGAGTTTTTGTAAATCCAACAAAAGAGGAACTAATAAATGCACTCAAAGAGGTTCCGCTTGATTATATACAATATCACGGTCAGGAAACTCCTGAATTTATACTGACAAACAATCTACCTTCAATCAAAGCATTATCGGTTCACAATGAAGAGGATGTTCTTCAGGCGAAAAAGTACGAGACAGAGTTTTATTTGTTTGATGCACCTGGTACAGATTATCAGGGCGGTAGTGGAGAAGTATTTGACTGGCAGCTGATGGAGGTCAATGATATACCGACTGAAAAAATTATTCTAGCAGGTGGTTTGACGCCAAGCAATGTAAAAGATGCTATTGAGAGAGTAAATCCTTATATGGTAGATGTGTCTAGTGGAGTAGAACGAAATGGCATCAAAGATAAAGAACTTATTCAAGGATTTATACATGCTGTAAAAGATAGGGGTGGGGAATGATGGTTAATTATACAGAGGGACAAAGAGTTGGTAGATATGGTAGGTTTGGTGGTCAGTATGTTCCAGAAACATTAATGACTGCTTTGATAGAGCTTGAAAATGCCTATGAGGACGCTATTTGTGATCCAATGTTTTTAGATGAAGTAAATTACTATTTAAAAGATTATGTTGGTCGTGAAACACCATTATATTTTGCAGAAAGACTTACAAAGGAACTTGGAGGGGCTCAAATATATCTGAAAAGAGAAGATTTAAACCATACTGGTGCCCACAAGATAAATAATACTATTGGTCAGGCGCTGCTAGCCAAGCGTATGGGGAAAAAGAAGATAGTAGCAGAAACTGGAGCTGGTCAGCACGGGGTAGCAACCGCAACAGTATGCGCATTGTTTGATTTAGAATGTGTTGTCTTCATGGGAAAAGAGGATGTGCGGAGACAGGAACTTAACGTATTTCGAATGGAATTATTAGGTGCAAAAGTTGTTTCTGTGGATCAGGGATCCTCCACATTAAAAGATGCAGTCAATGAGGCATTAAGATATTGGGTTTCAAATGTAGAAGATACGCATTATATACTAGGTTCTGCGCTTGGACCACACCCATTCCCGAAAATTGTTCGTGATTTTCAGCGGGTGATCGGGTTAGAAACGAGACGGCAAATTTTAGAAAAAGTTGGGAAATTACCAGATGCAGTAGTGGCATGTGTTGGTGGTGGTAGCAATGCAATTGGCATGTTCCACCCTTTTGTGGAAGATGAGGTTGTTACTTTGTACGGCGTAGAGGCGGGGGGAAGTGGTATTTCAACCGGACTTCACGCAGCCGCTGTTACCGGAGGAAAAGAAGGAGTTCTACATGGTTCTTATATGTACATTTTGCAGGATGACAATGGATTTATCCAAGAAGCACATTCTATCTCCGCCGGTTTAGATTATCCTGGAGTAGGTCCAGAGCATTCATACTTACATGATATTGGTCGCGTGAAATATACTTCTGTTACAGACTCTGAAGCCTTAGAAGGTTTACTGCTATTATCGAGAAAAGAAGGAATAATACCGGCTCTTGAAAGTGCCCACGCTATTTATTTTGCTACGGAGCTGGCTAAAGAAATGTCTCGGGAAGAAATTTTAGTTATTTGTTTATCTGGCCGAGGGGATAAGGATGTCCAAACCGTTCGTGATGCGTTAGGGGTGAATGACAATGGCTAAAGCGAAACTTTTAAATGCTATACAATCAGTAAATGCTCATGGTGATAAGGCATTTGTTCCTTATATAATGGCAGGTGATGGTGGACTAAAGACATTAAAGTCTAAAATATTATTTCTTCAAGCAGCAGGAGTTACTGCGATCGAACTAGGTATACCATTTTCTGATCCTGTTGCAGATGGACCTACCATCCAGAAAGCAGGTGAACGAGCACTTGCAGATGGCATAACACTTCGATCAATCCTGCAGGAACTAGAGACCTTCTATAAAGAGGTAAGTGTACCACTTGTTCTAATGACATATTATAATCCATTGATAAATTACGGACTGGAAAAGTTTGCAGAAGTATGTGATAAATTAGGTATTGCGGGATTAATCGTTCCAGATGTACCGTTAGAGGAAAGTGAATTATTGAAGAGTTTACTTATAAAAACAGAAGTCGCACTTGTCCAACTTGTTTCTCTAACTAGCTCACCGGAACGTATGGAAAAGATAGTTGCTGCTGGTGAAGGCTTCATCTATGCGGTAACAGTAAATGGAATTACGGGGGTAAGGGATAGATTTGATGATCAATTAGAAAAGCACTTAAAGCAATTGAAAGATATTAGCCCGGTTCCAATCCTCGCTGGCTTCGGAATTTCAACTCTCGAACAAGTGAGAACAGTAGGTTCCCTGGCAGATGGTGTAATTGTGGGAAGCGCGATAGTCGAGGCATTTCATCGAACTGAATTAGAAAAAATAAACGAGCTAATTGAAGCGTCTAAGAAAGTGCTTAAATAAGTTGGATTTAATGTCTTGACTAGATTTTGTTCTTACTATAAACGAAGAAAAACCGGGCAAAAAACGCTCCCGGTCCTTTAAGTTTATAATCAAGTATCTATCGTTTTAGAAGGGTTTAGACAGATGTTTTGCTATATAATAACCGCGTGAATCTTAAATGATATTGGTTTGACATTCGTCAAAATCAATATCATTTTTTTGATTATTTTATGGGTTTTGTCTGTCCTGAGCACACCCATTGTAGGGAGTACTATACAGCAAACTGATTGGAGTGAATGACGGCAACTCCCTGCGGTGAAGACTCATCTCTCCCACGCTGAAAGCGTCCGCTTAAACAGAAACCAGCGGTATTAATCATTCTTTCCAGTCCAATGATGCCAGTGTTCACGAGACATTTTATATATATACTTTGTTATGATTTGAGTCCTTGCATGTCTTTTGCAGAGGTATCTCTAAACGGAGCTAGGGCTTTTAGTGTATATCTGGCAATTACTAAACCAATTGCTGTAATTCCTTCTGCTAGTGGGAAGGCAAGCCAAATGTAATCACTTCCTACATAGGTTGGTAATAACCATAAAAGTGGTAAAAAAAGCACAATACTTCTAGCAATGATTATAATAGAAGAAAGTTTAATCTTCTTAATCGCTTGGTAATATTCGGCGTATACTAAATTAAAACCTAAAAATAAATAACCAATGAAAAACATGGAAATGCCTGTCTTCGTGTAAGTAAACACTTCTTCAGAGGTAACTCCAAATAACGAAATAATCACATCTCCGAACAACAACCCGACTAGTAATATACAAGCACCGAATAAAATCCCTGTTATCACACCTAATCTCAAGAATTGCTGTAGACGATCATATAACTTCGCACCGTAGTGAAAGCTAACAATAGGTTGAAGTGCCGCCCCAATCCCAATAAATAGCATGATGAAAACGGCATGTAAATAATTCACAACTGCATACGAAGTAACACCAACTGCTCCAACAAAATGCATAAACGTAACATTATACGCAATAATTGTCATCGCTACAGAACCTTCTACTATAAAACTTGGCAAGCCAATCTTTAATATCTCAATAACTGTCTTTAGCTCAAATTTAAATTTAGTGAATTTCAACATACTATTTTTTCGAGTGAAATGGAGTAGTAAAACGACTAAACCAATAGCGGTTGATATAACAGTTGCATAGGCAGCACCTTCAACACCAAGTTCCATTACAAAAATAAATAAATAATTAAATACAATGTTAAGAACTGAGGTAGTAGCCAGTCCAAGCATAGCAAGTTTTGGATTTCCATCATTTCGTATAAAAATACTTAATATATTTTCAATCACATAAACGACACCAAACACTAGAATGATATGAAGATAATCTTTTACATAAGGGAAAATTTCATCACTTGCACCAAACAAATAAGCGATTTCTTTTTGCTTCCATAAACTTAGTATGACAAGTACACCGACAATGATAACAGCTAGGAAAAAGGATTGTGAAAAGATTGAGCGTGCTTCTTTAATATTACTTTCTCCAAGTGAAATGGAAAATAGTGTTGCTCCCCCCATCCCAATCCAGAGCGAAATAGATAGTAAAATTGAGAATATAGGAACCGCTATATTAATACCTGCAAGGGCTTCGGGACTTATTCCATTACTAACAAAAATGCCGTCGACTAAAATATTGACTGCCATTAATAGCATTCCGAGTAAGGAAGGGATTAGATACGTTAGAAATAATTTTTTAGTTGGGGTATTTCTTAATGTTTCATTCATATTATTCACCTGTTGTTTTGTAGAGTAGAGTTATTCTAGCTGTCCGTTTAAGTTTGTTATATTTTTCACCATAATTCTTTCATTTTTTAGATCGAATTCACCATTGAAATGAAAATCAAATTTTTGGTATAAGTGAATCGCAGATTTATTTTCTTCATATACACTTAAATATATTTGGGTACATGAAAATTCATTGACTAGTTTCTGTATTAATGCATTCAGCATAATAGTTCCATAACCAAAACCTTGGTATCTGGAATCTATTAAAAAACGATCCAACCATACTCGACCATTGTCTGTTTCTTCAGAGAAAAACCCATACATTGCAAATCCGATTAAACACTCGTCAGAATAGAGACCCACTGGTTTATATATAGTGCATTCACGGGCTTCTGCTAAACATTGTTCAGTTGTTTCTATAAAAGAAGCTTGTAACTCTCCGACACTTAACTTTAATATATCTTGAACATTATCTTGCGCTACGTCACGAATGGAAATATTCATGACTATCAAATCCTTTCTTTTTAGTACAAATAGATAGTTTTAAATGGTATAGTTACATCCTAAAGTATCCGGTAACCATACAGTCAAGGGGGAATTAGTAAATGAGCGAGAATTTACGTAAATATTTTACGACAGGTGAATTCGCAAAGTTATGTAACGTGAAAAAACAGACTTTATTTCATTATGATGAAATTGGGCTTCTTTCACCAGAAATCAAAAACGAAAAAGGTTATCGATATTATTCCTATCATCAATTTGATGTTTTTAACGTTATTGAACTCCTCAAAGAGGTGGACATGCCTTTAAAGGAAATTAAACTATTCTTGAACAATAAGACCCCTGACGAATTGATTGAGTAATTAAAAGTGAAGTCATTGGAAATCCAAAAAAAGATAAATAATTTGAACCAAATACAAAAGATAATCGATACAAAGATAGCTCTAACGGAAAATGCACTAAAGTTAGATTTTAAACAAATCAGTCTAGAGATACAGGAAGAGGAGTTATTATTTTTAAGTGACTCTATATTGGATTGTTCTGATCGATCTTTCTTAAAATCTGTCTCCCATTTCATTGATTTTTTATACAAAAATGAACTTGATATTGGTTATCCAATTGGTGCCATGGTAAATAGGGCGAAGCTGATGAAAGAGGATTATGACAATTATTCTTACTTGTACACGAAAACAGAGGTCGATGTAAAAAATATATCATTTTACACGAAACCAAAAGGATTATATGTAGTCGCTTATCATGTTGGGAACGATAAAAATATTTCTAAAACTTATAAAGAAATCATGAAATTTATCGATAAACATCAAATAAAGCTTGGAAGCTATTCGTACGAGGAATATATACTAGATGAAATCACTGTAAGTGGAAGTGATAATTATGTCACTCAAATCTTGGTAGAAGTGGAAGAGATTTAATGTGAGCAGAAATGAATTCATATTTCATATATTTCATGTACAAATAATTTAACAAAAAGAAAAAATATACTTAGAATCGGAAGTGTTCGTGTGATTCATCTCATTTTTGGAGATTCTGCGATTGGTAGCTTAAAACACGCTTTAAGTGAACATAATCACAAAATAATTGGTTTCCCTATAGACTTTTCTATCGGACCAATTAGAAATGTTTATGAAAACAGCGGTATTAAAAGTTATTTTACTTGGTTGGAAAATTCATACCACACAGTATGGGGTAATTTTGAAGATAACCAAACAATGTATCAACAGTCATTACAAAAATTGGCGGATATAAAGCATGGTGACCAAGTAACGATTTGGACTTGTGAAAATGCTACAGAGCAAATTGGTCTTCGCATCATCTGTAATTTGTTAAAAGAAAAACAAGTTGAAATTAATGTTGTAAATACTTACAAAGCAATGAGAGATTATACAGAACGTAAGGAATTGCGTAATGAAATTCGTCATACCGGGGAGTGTAATGCAGAGCAGTTAGCTCATTTTCATGAATTTTCCATTTTTCAGATTTCAGATGGATTGACTAGAACTTTAGAACAGGAGGGGGAAAAACTGCTACAGAGTACAAGCATTGTTCGGTCTTGGAAGCAAGGGGAAATCATCGATGAATTAGAAACAAGAGATGATTCGTTTATAATGGAATGTGTGGGGAAGTTACATAGTGAACGAAAAAATACAGAATTTTTGAATGCAACACGTGTGATAGGTGAAGTGGTTGGTTTATCGGAGCAAGTGGTATCGGATGCATGGATAGAATACCGTGTACGTTCTCTTATTCATTTAGGACAGTTGTCTTATGAGGGAGACCTTCAATCCATGCGTATGTATAAAATAAAAGATATTAAATAATTGTAATACCGAACAATCTAAGCAAAAACATAGAAATAAACCCCATTCTGAGTAGAGAACTCATAGAATAGGGTTGTATTTTAGATTTTATGCCTTTTTGATAAATAAGGACATGATTAATCCAATAATAGCTAGGATTAAGCCAAATATAAACGCATCTTGAACCCCAGCAGTTAATGACATACTAACTGTTTCCGGATCCATTAAATTGGTTGCGTTTTTTAAATAAGCGTTCTGAGAAGTTGACATAATTGTAATTGCAACAGCCGTTCCAATCGCACCAGATACTTGCTGTAATGTATTCATCAAAGCAGTTCCATCAGGATACAGGTTTCTTGGAAGCTGATTAAGTCCATTTGTCTGAGCTGGCATCATAACCATAGACACCCCGATAAATAGAACAGAGTGCATAATAATTACCATAATAATAGAAGTATCAACAGTGATATTGGATAGCATCCACAACATAATAATCATGATGATGAAACCAGGTGCTACAAGACCTCTTGGACCATATTTGTCAAATATTCGCCCAGTCAAAGGAGACATAAAACCATTTAGGACCCCACCTGGTAAAAGTACGAGCCCAGCCGTAAATGCTGCTAATGCAAGTCCTGTTTGTAAGTATAAAGGCAATAGTATCATCGAGGACATGATTACCATAAAGGTAATAAATACACTTAATAAGCCTAGTGTAAACATTGGATATTTTAGAACACGTAAGTCAATCATTGGAACTTCCATTTTGAATTGTCTCATAGAGAACAAAGTCAGTGCGAAAAGACCGACAATAATAGTAACAATAACTATAGTACTACCCCAACCTTTTTCTCCTGCACTACTAAAGCCATACACAATTCCACCAAAACCAATAGTTGATAAAATAATAGAAAGTATGTCTATTTTAGGTTTCGTTACAGTTGTTACATTTTGCACGAATTTAATTCCAAACAATAAAGCAAGCAGAAGGAATGGTAAGCAAATCCAGAAAATCCAGTGCCAAGTAAGTTTCTCAAGCACAAGACCAGAAATAGTCGGCCCAATTGCTGGTGCAAACATAATCACCAATCCCATGATTCCCATTGTTGCTCCTCTTTTATGAACAGGGAAAATGAGTAAAATGGTATTGAACATTAATGGTAGTAGTAATCCTGTTCCTACTGCTTGTATAACCCGTGATAGCATTAATACAGTAAAGCTTGGTGCAAGTGCTGCAATAAGTGTTCCAATAATAGAAAATAGCAGAGAAGCTATAAATAATTGTCTTGTAGTGAACCACTGCATGATAAATCCTGAAATAGGTACTAATATCCCTAATGTTAAGAGGTAACCAGTTGTTAGCCATTGGACTGAGGGTGGACTAATATCAAATATTACTATTAAATCTCCTAGTGCCATGTTCAGTGCTGTCTCACTAAATAATCCGACAAACCCTGCAATTAAAAACGAAATTAAGATAGGGGTTGTTTTAAATACTTGTTTTTCTTGTTGTGTTGCTTTTTCAATCATGAACAAATTCCTCCAATTAATGACTACATAGACCGTCCATATAATACATTTTCTGAAGAATTTAAATTAATCTTTTCTTAATAATAATGTAATTTGCTCTTTGGCAACTTCAAGCGGTCTATTACTCTTATTTGTTAAAGATAAAAGAATAGCACCCTCAATCATTAGATTTACCGCAAGGGCCAAGTCATTTGACTGAGCTTTGTCATATCCGCATTTAAGTAATTTCTTCCTATAAATTGCTTGCCATTCTTCAAATGCTAAATGACAAGCCATTCGGATTGGTTCACTTGTTGAATAGGTTTCACCAGCAATAGTTCCAATGGGGAACCCTATGTTATCACTTTTTATAATGATTTCGGATAAATGTTGCAAATGTGTTTGAAATGCTTTGATAGGATCTTCAAATTCATCAAACAATGCTTGAATTTCATTTACAACAATTTCTTTAGTATGATTAATCGCTGCAATCGCTAGTTGTTCCTTCCCCTGTGGAAAGTAATGATAAAGAGATCCTTTTGGAATTCCACTTTCCTCAAGAATGTCTTTAAGTCCTACTCCATAGTAGCCTTTTATCCGAAATAGCCGTGAAGCAGTTTCAATAAGAATATCTTTGGAATTATTTTTAGCGGACATTTTAAATCACCTCATAAATTATACCAACCGGTCTATTAGAATAATATAAAGATAAATTTTTCCTTTGTCAAAAGTTATTTATCAAAGGTGTAGTTCTTTTTACCAAATGTGTATATCTTTACAATTATCTAAATGATAAAATGTTCTGATAAAGATATTTAGAAAAGGTGATTTCTATGACAACCTATATAAGTCCCCCTAAGCATTTGGAGGAATTAGCTTTTTTCTTAGAGGTTTTAAATAGTGATGATTCCTACCATATTGGTTATTGCGGACAATATAAAAAGGAGATTTACGATACTCTTACAACTGATTTCTCTGATATCGATATAACGAAATCATTTGTCGTTGCCTATTCCGAGAACAACATAATTGGAGCTTTAGGATTTGACATTGATGAAGAAAATAAAAGTACAGAGGTATGGGGTCCCTTTATAAAGAATGAGGACGACTATCCTCAGTTGGCAAATGATTTATGGATAGAATTAGAGGATACCATTCCTTTCAAACTAAACGAGTACCAGTTTTTTGTTAATGAAAAAAATACTTTAGTTAGGCAATTTATTGAAAGTAAAAATGGAGAGGAAAATGGGAATCATCTTATTTTAAGTATAGATAGAAATAGTATCAAGGAAGGACAAAATTTACATATCCAAACTTATGAAAATTCCTTTCATACGTCCTTTAGTGCCCTTCATAAACTAGCCTTTCCAAATACTTATTATAGTAGTAACCAAATCCTTTCGAGAATTAGTGAAGACAATCAATTATTCATCATCCAAGACAATAACGATGTAAAGGGATATGTGTACGTAGAGGCTGTCCCACTTCACGGAGAAGGAGTAATTGAATACATTGCTGTTTCATCAGAGTATCGAGGGCAAGGAATAGCAACTAAGTTAATGAAAGCTGCTCTTCATCATTTATTTTCATATGAAGAAATAGAAGAGATCACTTTAAGTGTGGGGGCAAATAACAAAACTGCAATTGCTCTTTATAAGGCATCAGGATTTCAAATAAAACATGCAATGATTGCATATAAAATAGAAAAGAATTAGTCTGTTCGAAGTTAGTTCTTCATAACTCTTTTCATGCTTGGTATCTCATAATACTTGGCACGATACCGGACATTGCATCATCAAAGGTTTGATAATACATCTTGCGTCTTCCGTAAGTCATACGAGTAATCAACAAAATGAAAAAAAGTTCAAATATAATAAATCCATCATTTAACTCCTTACATTCTAGTATTCTACATTCAATAACAAATACCATAATAGAGAGGGATATTCAATTATGATTAAGGAAATAGAGGAAGCGATTATTTTGAGGAATAATGGCATGAAAAATGAATCAAACGAACTTTTGTTAAAGTTAGTAGAGAAATACCCGAGTAACGCAAGCATCCTCTACCAATGTGGTTGGAGCTTCGACATTTTAGGTGAGGAGACAAAAGCAGTAGCATTCTATGAAACAGCAATAGATCTCGGCCTCCCAAATGATGAAATGGAAGGGGCCATTATAGGATTGGGGAGCACATACAGAGCACTCGGTGATTATGAGAAATCGAAAAGAGTATTCATACGAGGAATCGAACTATTTCCAAATAATAAAGCTATTCAAGTTTTCTATGCCATCACTTTATACAATCTTAGCGACCATTCAAATGCCACCGAATTATTATTAGAGGTACTATTGGAAACGACTGAAGATAAACAAATTCTTGAATATGAAAGAGCATTAAAATTTTACTCTAAGCATCTTGATGACGTTTGGAACTAAGCTAGAGAGTGACAAGTATTTATACATAAACGGTTTATATACTTCTTTGCATAGGATATTGAGTATTTATAATTCTATTATTCTTAAGTGTATACGATTTATTTTAGCTTTAGTTGTCAATTTATCCCTAAATGATATACATCTTAAGGCTTAGAGAATTTCCCATCTCAAGACCATAGGAAATGGTATTTATTTCTTTATAATGAAATGTAAGAGGTAAACAAATGGAGGTTACAGTAGTGAGTTTAAAAAAGATTGGTATTATAGCAATAATAGTTGTAGTTTTAGGAGCAGCTATAAACGTAGGGATGAATATTGCAGGTGGGTTTATCAAAAATACAGAAAAAATTGAGTTAGCGGAAGAGTTCTCGCGGATAGATATTACAGGGGACAACACGGCTATTGAAGTAGTTCGAACATCTGCTTCTAACGGCAAAGTTGAGTTTATAAGTAAAAAAAGCTCAAGCAATAAATTAAATGCATACGTGGAAGGTGATACTCTTCATGTAGAAATGAAAAAGAAGCTATTTAATGTCTTCGACTTTGGATTCAGTTTTTCCGGCAACAAAATTATCGTATCAGTTCCAGATGAAAAATACGATGAGCTGACAACGCAGACTAGCAATGGTCAAATTTTCGTACAGGAACTACAATTTGAAAACATCGAAATTGAGTCGAATAACGGAAAAATCGTATTAGAGGATTTGGAAAGTAAGATGGTCAATGTAAAAACAAACAATGGGAAGATTGATCTTCATCATGTGACCGGAGATATACAAGCGGAGTCAGATAATGGTCAAATTTCAATGGTTACCGATAATCTAGATCGATCAATTACTTTAGAAACGAATAATGGACTTGTTGATATTCGTACAACATCTGAACCTAAGAATGCAACAATACAAGCGGAAATAGATAATGGAAGAATCGATATATTTGGTTCTTCGAATGAAAAGACCGTTTTTGGTAATGGAGAGAATAAGATTAGTATAAATACTGATAATGGAATAATTTCTTTGAAAAAGGGAAATTAATAAAGAAATACAAGCAATATATTGACGAGTGCGTTAATCTTTGTTAAATTATTTCTTATATCATTTGCGAAGAGAAAATTCTAGTAGAAGAAAAACTCGTCCTTAATGGGCGAGTTTTTTTATGGAAGAAAGGAGCAGTCATGTTGAAAAACCTAATTGTAATTGTGGGCTCCTTTGTAATAGCTTTTGCATTTAATGCATTCTTAGTACCTCATGAAATTTTAAGCAGTGGAATAAGTGGTATAGCTATTTTATTAGGAATTATAACTCCTTTTGACACAGGTATACTTAACTTTATTATGAACGTACCTTTATTAATATTAGGGTATTACAAGCTTGGAAAAGAAATTACGCTAAATACGCTTGTATGTGTACTATCGTTATCTGTTTTTCTATATATAATTCCAGCGGAGTCTATTTCAGATAATATATTGCTATCTGCTATATTTGGTGGAGCTATAGGTGGCCTTGGAATAGGTCTTATTATGAAATACTCAGGAACTTCTGGTGGAATGGATATAATAGCTATTATTATTTCTCGCTCAAGTAATTTTAGTGTTGGTCTTTTACTTACTGGGATGAATAGTGTAATCGTACTTATTTCTGGAGCCGTATTTAACTGGGAAATTGCATTGTATACATTATTATCGATCTATCTGACTGGAAAAGCGATTGACACACTTTACACGAATCATGAAAAACTAACAATGCAAATAATTACAACTGCTGGGGAACCCATCCGTCAAGAGTTACTAGCAAGTATTTATCGTGGTGTGACAGTTACAGAAGGATATGGTGGCTACACATTGGAGAAAAAACATATTTTAATGATGGTCGTTACTCGATACGAAACAATGCAAATTAAACAAATTGTAAGAAAGCATGATGAGCATGCATTTATAAATATTGTTGAAACTGTTGAAGTCGATGGACACTTTGCTCAGAACTAAAAAAAAGCTGATGTCATAATTTATTTAGACATCAGCTTTTTAATATTCAAATATCTTTCATCATACTACAAAGAAAACAAGTATGAAACCACAGAAATTATGCCAGTTTTTCCACCGGCAAAAGGTACTGTATTAGCCTTTATAAACAAAGCATATAATTATTTTTAGATCGTCCCCTGCAAAATACAGTTGTCTAATGTAAAATGTAGATATAGAGAGAATACATAGGATTAAAGGTGGGGAAATCATGGAGTACACGGATCAGTTCAGTCAAAAAGTAGTCGGTGCATTTGGTGCCATTGGAGAAAAATGGCTAGAAGAGTTGGATTCAATTGTTCAAAACTATATAAAAAAATGGAACTTAACCTTTGTAGCCCCTGTAGATAATCTATCTTATAATTACGTCGTAAAAGTAAAAGATGCGGAAGATAATCCGTTCATTTTGAAAATCGGTATTCCAAATTACGATTTTAGTAATGAAATAAGAACACTTGAAACTTATGGGGGAAAAGGATGTGCAGCAATAATCAAGTCAGATGCTGAAAACGGGGCAATGTTACTTGAGCATATACTTCCTGGCACGATGCTTACAAAAGTAGAAGAACTAAATTCAATCAGTCACTTTGCGAAGGTTTGGAGTGCTCTCAGGCGATCAGTGAAAAAAAACGCAAACCATCCATCTATAGGCAATTGGATGGAGTCACTAGATCGTTTTCAGGCAACAAATCCAACTAACCAAGGACATATTTCAGATGATTTTATTTGTCTTGCTAAAACCTATTTTATTGAAATAACTAATTCCTCAAAAGGCAGCGAGCTTCTACATGGTGATCTACATCATGAAAATATTTTATACTCGGATACTCATGGTTGGATAGCAATTGATCCAAAAGGAGTAACTGGCGATCCGTATTTTGATACAACTTCATTCTTAATTAATCAATTGTTTAATAAACCAAATCCAAAAAAGGTACTAGAACAGAGGGTTAACCTGCTTTGTGATGAAATGCAAATGGACAAAAATCGACTTTTAAAAGCAGCAATTGCAATGTCGATTTTATATGCTTGTTGGGGAATAGATGATAATAATTCTGATTGGAAAAATACATATTTATGTGCACAATGGTTTGAAGAGTTCAGAAGTCCAAATTTATTAGATTCTTGACTTGATGCTTCAGCATTTGAAAGGATGAATATGTGCAGAAGTTATGGGTTTTATGGCTAACCATGAATTTTTCAATTTTTTATATGCTGAGATTTTATTAATTGCTGTACTTAAAGGATGGAGTTACTAATAAAATAGAGTAATCGAAATATAAGTTTGTAAATACGGTGTGTATTTACCGAACACAAAAGGACCGAATAATGTTTCAAAGTTATTCGGTCCTTTTGTGTATCCAAAATTTCTTAGGGACTTTTAGTAGCATTGTTCGCCATATTTGGTTTAATGAATTGTTTTGTTATTATTCGATATAACTGTAGGAGTTTAAATTTGTCTGGGAATAATGAAGATGTGTTTTAAGTTATAAATTTAGAGTGCAAATTCCCAATTAACTAAACAGTCTAATTATAATAGAGTTTTGCGGCCACAGAAGTAAGTTTCGTACAACAACTCATCAACTCAAAATTAAAAGGCTCTCAATGCGAATTTGAAGCACCCTAATATTTGGAAGTAAATTAACGCCAAATTGGATTTTTCACGATAAAACACTATAAAATTCAATAAGGTTCCCAAATACATATTTGGGAACCTTAATTTGTGATAAAATGGGAGTAGAAGAGGTGGAAGCAATGCAAAAAGAATTACCAAAAGTAGTAAAAGATTTTTTGGTCTATTTAACGACTATAAAGGGGAAATCTTTACGAACACGAAAAGAGTATGAGTATGACATCACTTTATTTTTGAGATTTCTAATAGCAGTGGAAAATGATATAGATATATCAAAAATCGATGAAATTTCTATTAAAGATGTAACGATAGATTTTATAAGAGAAATCTCTCTAGAAGATATGTATTTGTTTTTGGAATACTGTGAATTACAGCGTAGTAATTGTGCTGCTTCACGAGCTAGGAAGGCAGCAACACTTAAGTCCTTTTTTAAATATTTGAAAGGGAAAAGAAGAATGTTGGACGATAATCCAGCGGATGAATTGGAAACGCCGAAAATCGGTAAGAAAAAGCCGATTTATATGGATCAAAAAGAGGCAGAAATATTTATTGCAGGAATAAAAAAAAGTAATCATTACTATCGAAATTATAGCATGATCATGTTCTTATTAAATCTAGGTCTTCGTGTTTCGGAGCTTTGCAGCTTAAACCTTACATCCATTCAGGATAATGTATTGCATGTGATAGGTAAAGGAGATAAAGAACGTACCGTTTTTCTAAACAGAGCTTGTACTGTTTCTCTACATACATATATGGAAAAAGAACGCCAATACATTCAAGATGCATCTACAAATCAAGCGCTATTCCTGTCACAAAAAGGAACTAGACTGACAAGGCAAACAGTAGCAAAAATTATCAAACAAATAAACCAGGATTCTGGTTTAAATAAAGAAAAACTAACTCCGCACAAGTTAAGACATACATCTGCAACTCTTATGTATAAAAGTGGTGCAGACATTAGAAGTCTACAGCATATTTTAGGTCATACTAGTGTATCTACTACACAAATTTATACACATGTGGAAGATAAAGAAATTGAAAGAGTAATAGAAAATAATCCTTTCAACCAATTAGGTTAACATAATATTATTATGTAAACTAAATACAGTGGAATTATTTAGTTTCACTTGTAGAAAAATTGCTGAAATAAGACGAAATATGAATAATTTTCATTTTCATTTATAACTTTTTGAAGTAAGAGAATATACTACAATATACGCATACGGTTTCGCTGGTGGAAGAGGGGGGCAATAAAATTTGAAAATAACAGAAATTTATAAAAGGTATTTAAAGGGAGAAAAATTTAAAAGCATTAGTGAAATAAACCTAGGAAAACTGCCTATAAAACATGCAGCAGATTTGGTTGGATCTTCACCCATTATGCAAGAAATAGCCAAAAAACACTCCAAAAGTTTAAAGCACCAAAAAAAATACCCGCTTTGAAGAAAGCGGGTATTTACTAATTATGTTTTTGGAAACACGTCATTCGTTTTACTAATGGTTCTGATTTACTAAGGTAAATCGGTTTAACAATATCACCTGTAATTATGTTAGCTTTTCTATCTTTTTGTTTTGCACTAAATCGACTTAATTTTTCTGCTGCACGCACTCTAACATCATCTGTATTGATCGGATTTCTGGCACTTACCATATTCATGACTCCTTTTTTCTAGGATATATGATTTTTTATAATACATAGTCAAGATCAGTAATCACCATTGTTTGTATCTTCTTCAGTGTCTGTTAAAGCTACCATATACTCAATATTCTCCAGGTTTTTACTAATCGTTTTATGAAGCAGCTCAAATAAATACTTGTCTAGTATATCAAAGGAATAGGAATAACTTTCTATTACCGTAATGTATTCATTATGGTTAAAAGCAAAATAATACACAAGATAGCTTTTCTTCCACAAATTCTCTTCATTGATTTTGTTAAAAACTGCAGATTCCCCAGATTCTTTGGATTCCTCCACTAACTCATATAATTTTTCAGGTGCAGTACCATTGTATATTTCATACGTGAAGACCCCATTGATCGGATGATTTTTGTATCCTAGTTGAGTTTCAGCTAGGAAATACTCAAGTACTTCTTTAAAGTCTATTGTAGATTGAGTCAAAAAATCTAATGTTCTTCCGGAAGCATCATCCCCAGTAAAATATGCCATAAGTCTTGCTTTAGTTCCACTGATCTCAACAGTTTCTATAGCAGCCTGCTCGATATTATCTACTTCAAATTCAAGATTTAAAAACTTGAATCTTTTTAAACGTTTAAAAGCAACAGGTACAGTAAGAAATAGAAGCAACCATATGAAAAGCAAAAAAAGGCCTCGAAAAATGATTTGATTAAAATTGGATTCAACGAAAGGCTTAACAATTATTGAAAACGCTGTTTCTGCTGTATTAATTGTAGAACCACTATTGTTTGTGCTTTCATTCTGTGGAAGAAAAGCCTGGGGATTATCTTTCCATGTATGGAAACCAATTAGTATAGATGCAACAATCATCCACGATATTATAAGTGTGATTCCTGCTGTATAAAAGTACGGAATTAAAAAATTTATCCATTGAAAGAACGTCCTTTTTTCTTTGTTCATATTCATATGGTGTAATTCTGTCAGCCCCTTTTCATTTCATTTATTGGTGCTTCTTTCATCTATTATTAATAAAATATATGTATTGGTATTCAGTTTGAGTCAAATTCATGAATACTTGTTTCATTTAAAAATACGAATGTTTACTTAATATCGCAATATATTATTCTTTTTTTAAAAAGCGATCTCTTTGATTGGAGAGGCAGGCGGCGACTCCAGCGGTAACAGAGCGAGCTGAAAGCGAGGCAGAAAAGGCAGTGGTCGAAATTTGTTTGACCACTGTCTTTGCGTCGAGTAACCGCAGGAGCATATGTTTTCGTAGTGACGAGGAGATTGAAGCTTTGTCAAAGTTGTTCGGATTTACCTATAAAATATTCTTTATGAAACTGATTCACTTGTTTTAATATATAACGATTATTTATATAGGGGCTATCGATTAGTGGTGAAGTCATCAATATTTTAAGAGATGGATTTGATTAACAAATAAAATCAATAATATTATTATGTAAACTAAATTACATTTAAAATATTTCTAGGCAAGTGTAAGTACTTGCCTAGAAAGAATAGTTATACGTTATATTCAATGATTCCAAATCCATCTGGATCTATGTTAACTTGAGTACCTTCTATTACGATATTAGAACTATAAAGTATATTATAATTTTCGCTTTTCTCAAGCGAAAATTTTTGGTTACTAGAGTTTGGATTAAGTAAGACTAAAATAGTTTTATTAGCAGTATATTTCTTATACCCAAATATACCATTAGGTTCGGTAGGATGTAGGAATGTTACAAAACCTTCATTAGCTAGCAACTTTTCTTTTTTCCGAAGCGTATTTAGAATGCGGATATGGTTTTTAAGCTCCAGCTCATGATTATCTTCGTTCCAGTCCATGCATTTTCTGCAGCCAGGATCTTGACCACCTGTGAGACCTATTTCGTCCCCGTAATAAATGCAGGGAGTGCCCATGAATGTTAAGAGAATTGTAAATACCTGCTTCGTTTTATTAATATTATCCCCACATTCGGTAAGAATTCTAGGCGTATCATGACTGCCTACAAGATTAAATGTATAATCAAACACAGTTTTCGGGTAGCTATAGTAAACCTTACTCATGTTCTCCACGAATTGCTGTGAATTAATACTATTATTTGCTAAGAGATTCAGTACGTTCGTTTTAAACGGATAATTCATTACAGCGTCAAACTGATCTCCTCGTAGCCATGGCATTGAGTCATGCCATATTTCCCCAAGAATATATACATCTGGTTTTGCTTTTTTTACTATTTTTCTAAACTCACGCCAGAAAGGCTGATCTACTTCATTTGCAACATCAAGTCGCCATCCATCAATATCAAATTCCTCAATCCAATAGGCACCTACATCCAGCAGATACTTTTTCACCTCCGGATTAGCAGTATTTAACTTTGGCATAGATTCTACAAATCCAAAAGCTTCGTAATTAGGCTTATCTCCTCCAACAACCGGGAAGTTGTGGATGTGGAACCAATCCTTATAAACTGAGTTTTCACCATTTTTCAGGACATCTTGGAAAGGAGGGAAATAGTAACCACTGTGATTGAATACGGCATCAAGCATCACTTTAATGCCGCGCTTATGACATTGTGTGATTAGCTCTTTTAAAGCCGCTGCATCGCCAAACTGCGGATCTAGCTCCATATAGTCAATGGTATCGTATTTATGATTTGAGTGTGCTTTAAACACTGGCGTAAAATAAATACCATTTACACCGATATCAGTTAAATGATCCAAATGAGCTGTAACACCAGCAAAATCACCACCAAAGAAATTATTCACGGCGGGAGGTTCGCTACCCCATTTTTTTGTGTTCTCGGGATTAATGGTAGGATCACCATTACCAAAGCGTTCGGGGAATATTTGATACCAAACAGTATCTTTTACCCATTTTGGAGCTTGGAATAGTTCATTTTCATGTAAATAGGGAAAGCAAAAATAATAGTCACTATCTTCAGGTATGCTGTCATAAAATCCTTTTTCAGTATAAATTACCTCTTCAGTAGATGAACCCAATTTAAAGCCATATCTTAGTCTATTAGTTGCAACAAAGGCTTCTGTTTCCCAATAGTCAAAGAGACCATCATTTCCAACTAAATTCATGGGCATTTTTGAATACTGCCATTGTCCATTATTCCAAATGTACGGATCACCCATTATTAGAGAAACAGTATTTACATCATTATGCTTTGTTTTGATTCGTATTTGAAGTGTTTGATTGTCTAGTAAATATACATAGTTATCGGTCGATCGGTGAAAAATAGCTGTTTTTTCCATAATACATCTCCTTTTTAAACGCGCCTGGTTGCGTTTATTAATGTGAATACCTGTGCACAACGTATCATAGTGCCTGGGTTGAGCATGTGAAAATAAAATATTTAAAAAATTTATAAAAAATAGATTGTTTCCTCCTCAAATAAATGTATAATAAAACAATAAGTTGTGCAATCGCTTTCATAAAATTAAAGCTAGTATTATTCTTCAAATCACATATAAACACTGATTGTAGATGGAAAAGATTATTTTTTAGCAATTTTATGTTAGCGCTTTCTTTTATATTTTTGTGCAAACGGTTGTCCAACTTGGAAGATGTAGTAATTAAACAGAACATAGGAGGGGTTTAAAGATGAAAAAGTCATTAACATTGTTGTTCATGCTCATTATTACCGCTGCTCTACTTGTTGCATGTGGGCCAAAAAGAGAGGAAACAACTCCAACGAACACGGATGAAAAAGAAACAGAAACTGAAGCAGAATCAACTGAAGAACCAGCAAAACCAGAAAAACTTGTTGTTTGGGAAGATACAGATAAGTCTATCGCTTTAGAACCCGCAATAGCATCTTTCGAAAAAGAATACGGTATTAAAGTAGAATTTAAAGAATTAGGTATGGCAGATAAAATGCGTGATCAACTGCGCTTAGATGGTCCCTCGGGAACTGGAGCAGATGTAGTAACTTTACCTCATGATCAAATCGGGCAAGTTGTTACAGAAGGATTACTTCAAGAAATCGAAGTAAGTGATGAAGTACTTTCTACTTTTAGTGAATCAGCTGTGACTGCACAAAAATATAATGGTAAGCTCTACGGACTACCAAAGGCTACAGAAACACCGGTGTTTATCTACAATAAGGCTTTAATGCCGGAAGCGCCAGAGACAATGGATGAAGTATATACGTTTGCAAATGATTTTACTGATGGTAAAAAGTTTGGATTTTTAGCAAAATGGGATGACTTCTACTTTGCACATGGTGTCATCGCAGGTATGGGCGGATATGTATTCCAAGAGAATGATGGAGCACTTGACCGCGATGATATTGGTTTAAACAACGAAGGAGCTATCGCTGGAGCAGAATATATTCAAAAATGGTATGCAGAAGGTTTATTCCCTAAAGGAATTATTGGGGATAGTGGCGGTTCAGCTAAAGATGGTCTTTTCAATGAAGGAAAAGTTGCTTCCGTGATGGATGGTCCTTGGGCATTCCAAGGTATGAAAGATGCTGGAATTGATATCGGAGTTGCAGCAATGCCAACATTACCAAATGGCGAACATATGAAAACATTTATGGGAGTTAAAGGATGGCATGTATCAGCTTTTACAGAACATAAATACTGGTCAACTAAATTAGTGGAATGGTTAACAAATGAAGAAAATGCAAAAATTCGTTTTGAATTAACTCAAGAAATTCCACCGGTTACATCATTGATTGAAGATCCTATTATTGCTGATAACGAAGGGGCAAAAGCAGTAGCTCTTCAATCTCAATACGCAGTACCTATGCCAAATATTCCAGAAATGGCTGAAGTATGGGGACCAGCAGCATCTGCACTACAAACGCTTGCTACTGGTAAAGCAGAACCAAAAGCAGCAATGGATGATGCACTAAAAACTATTCAAACAAATATAGAAACAAACCACCCAAATTGATGAACAAGGCAAAGTCATGTTTCCTATTAGGGAGCATGACTTTGCTACTATATTAATATAAACATAATGATTTCAAGAAAATTTGCACGAAAATAAGAGAGTATTTTCCTTTGATAGGAAAGAAGGAGGCGACATTTACGATGGATAGTAATGTCACAACCAAACATAGAAAAAATGCTGGGTTTTTATCTATCATTCCAGGCTTTGGACAATTTTATAATAAACAGTTTGTAAAAGGGATCATTTTCTTAGTATTAACAGTAGCATTCTTCAGTAGTTTCTCACAAACGCTAAATTGGGGATTCTGGGGCTTGATCACTCTTGGAGAAATTCCAATTCTTGATCATTCCATATTCTTATTAATCGATGGAATTATCGCATTATTGGTAGCAATCATCGGTCTTGGAATTTATGCATTCAATATTTACGATGCATATAACAATGGAAAAAAACGGGATGAAGGGTTCCTATTAAACAGTGTGAGGGAGCAATATCATAATCTTCTTGATAATGGTTTTCCATATCTAATGATTTCCCCTGGATTTTTACTATTAATCTTCGTAGTTATTTTCCCAATTATCTTTGTAATCCTTCTCTCATTTACAAACTATGACTTATATCATTCACCACCTGCAAAACTAGTAGATTGGGTAGGGATTCAAAACTATATTGATATATTTAAATTAGATCTTTGGAGATCCACATTCTTCGGTGTATTAGGTTGGACAATTGTTTGGACCTTTGGAGCAACGACCTTACAAGTTGCTATTGGTGTATTTTTAGCGGTTGTCATCAATCAAAAAGATTTAAAAGGTAAAGCATTTTTTCGTACAATATTAATCTTACCTTGGGCAGTACCAGCATTTGTATCGATTTTAATCTTTTCGGGTATGTTCAATGAATCTTTTGGGGTCATTAATACACAAATACTTAGTATGTTGGGCATCGATGCTATCCCTTGGATGACAGAAGAGATGTGGACTAGATTAGCATTGATTTTAATACAATCATGGCTCGGTTTTCCATTTATATTTGCCATGACAACTGGAGTACTTCAATCTATCCCAGAAGAATTATACGAGGCGGCAAACGTAGACGGTGCTTCTATTTTTCAGAAATTCCGAGGTATCACTTTACCAATGGTGCTGTATGCAACTGCTCCAATTCTTATTACGCAATATACATTTAACTTCAATAATTTCAATGTCATCTTCCTGTTTAATGGTGGAGGACCTGCAATACCAGGGCAAAATGCTGGTGGAACAGATATCCTAATCTCTTGGATTTATCAATTGACGATGACTTCTGGACAATATGGGAAAGCTGCTGCAATTACGATGCTTTTATCTCTGATTGTAATAGTTGTAGCATTATGGCAATTTAAACGTACTAATTCATTCAAAGAGGAGGATATGATGTAATGACTAATAAGACTGAAAAAATAATCAGACTGTCAGTTTCCTATCTTATTCTTCTTATTGCAGCAATAATCGTTATTTACCCACTATTATGGGTATTAGGATCTTCCTTTAACCCTGGGCAAAGTCTTTCAGGCTCTACGATGTTTCCTGAAAACCCGACATTCAAGCACTATAAGAGCTTATTTGATACAGAGAACTCCAATTATGTTTTATGGTACTTGAATTCTATGAAAATTAGTTTAATAACGATGGTATTTGCAGTACTAAGTGTGGCAGTTACCGGGTATGCTTTCTCTCGGTATCGTTTTATTGGTAGAAAAAATGGACTTTTAACCTTTTTAGTCCTTCAAATGATACCCAATTTCGCAGCGCTTATTGCAATTTTTGTACTTGCGCAACGAACGGATCTGTTAGATACACATGCTGGACTAATACTTATTTATGTTGGCGGCCAAATTCCGATGAATACTTGGTTAATGAAAGGGTACCTAGATACAATTCCAAAAGAATTGGATGAATCTGCACGTATGGATGGGGCAGGTCATTTACGAATTTTTTGGCAAATTATTATGCCTTTGTCAAAGCCAATCATAGCAGTGGTAGCACTTTTTTCATTTATCGCTCCATTTGGAGATTTCATTCTTGCGCGTATTATGTTAAGAAGTGAAGAAAAATTCACAATGGGCGTGGGTCTATACGAATTAGTTTCCAAGCAGTTTGGAAATGAATTTACTACCTTCGCAGCGGGGTCTGTTTTGATAGCAATTCCAATTACAATACTCTTCCTATCATTTCAAAAGTATTTTATCTCTGGACTTACAGCTGGTGGTACAAAAGGTTAATTACCTAAACGGAAAGAAGTGGGTATGTGTGACCATGAAAAAAATGGCTATGGTATTCATTTTAATAATACTTGTTATTGCCTCCTTAAGTACGCAGACTGCTCTCGCTAGTGAGGAACGAAAAATGCAAGATGAGATCATTTACATGATTATGGTGGACCGCTTTAATAATGGTGATACGAGTAATGATCGCGATGCTAACCTTAACGATCCACTTGCATATCATGGCGGAGACTTTAAAGGAATCACCGAAAAGCTTGATTATATTAAAGAAATGGGTTTTACAGCTATTTGGTTAACACCCATTTTTGAGAATATGGACAAAGGATATCACGGCTACTGGATAAAGGATTTTTATCAGACCAATGAATATTTTGGTTCGATGGAAGAATTCAAAACGTTAGTAAAAGAAGCTCATAAACGGGATATAAAAGTTATTTTGGATTTTGTCGTTAACCATGTTGGGCCCAACCATGACTGGCTAAATGATCCTGTTAAAAGGGACTGGTTTCACGAAAATAAGTCCATTTCTAATTGGAATGATCCATTAGAAGTTGAAACAGGCTGGCTATATGACCTACCCGACTTAGATCAAGATAATCCAGAGGTTAGTAAGTATTTAGTAGATGCTGCAAAATGGTGGATTCAAGAAACAAATATCGATGGCTATAGACTAGATACTGTCAAACATGTACCAAAGGAATTTTGGACCGACTTCTCAGCAGGAGTAAAATCAGTGAAAGAATCCTTCTTTCTAATAGGAGAGGTTTGGCATGATAACCCAAATGTCATCGTTAGCTATCAGGACACCGC
Organism: Psychrobacillus sp. FSL K6-2365; assembly: GCF_038003165.1. Classification (NCBI taxonomy): domain Bacteria; kingdom Bacillati; phylum Bacillota; class Bacilli; order Caryophanales; family Bacillaceae; genus Psychrobacillus; species Psychrobacillus sp. FSL K6-2365. The sequence goes on from NZ_JBBOOO010000001.1 coordinate 1,965,722, forward strand.
TATCGATGGCTTCATGGATTTCTCCCAAAATGGAAGTCTTAGAACTGCATTTGAAAAATCAAATGAATCACTGGGTTGGTTGTTTTCAACTAATGAACGAAATAATAAATTGTTTAAGCGTCCAGAATTGCTTGGGCAATTTATCGACAATCATGATATGCAGCGGTTCACTAATTTAGCAGTACTAAACAATCAGGATCAAATAACGCAATTAAAGCTTGGTTTAACATATATGTATACTGCTCCTGGTATTCCAATTATCTACTATGGAACAGAAACCGCACTGGATGGAGGCAACGATCCAGATAATCGTCGAATGATGGATTTCAATGCAGATGATAACTTTACTGAGTATATAAAGAAACTCGCAGCAGTCAGACAGCAGAAGCTACCATTAACAAGAGGAGATATGGAGCTTTTAGTAGACGATACAGGTTTAGCTATTTATAAGAGAAGCCACGCTGATGAGACGCTTATTGTAGCAATTAATAATACCTCAGAATCTCAAAGCGTAGTACTAGAAGATGAGATAGAGTCGGGAATGGATTTACAAGGATTAATAGGTGGTGGGGTAGTTAAGTCTGGTAAGAATGGATATGCAATTCATTTAGACAGTGGACAGTCTGAAATATATGAATTAGTTGATCGTGACAAAGATAATCGGTTATCTTTAGGCTTTTTAATAGGGATTATTATTCTATTATTATTGGTTCTTTTCAACCGTTTAGTTCGAAACAAGTAGAAATAGTGATCTATTAATAGGCTCAATTTAAAATGGTAATCGAGACAGATAGAAGAAAGAGCAGCACGAGAGGGGTACTTCAATCATGAAAGAAAAATGGTGGAAAGAAGCTGTCAGTTATCAAGTGTATCCAAGAAGCTTCAAGGATAGCAATGGTGACGGAATCGGTGATTTACGAGGTATTATTACTAAACTAGATTATTTAAAGGATTTGGGTGTCGATGTTATTTGGGTCAGCCCGTTTTATAAGTCACCCAATGCAGATAATGGATATGATATAAGTGATTATCAGGGCATTTCAGAGCAGTATGGTACTATTGATGATTTTGATGAGCTTTTAGCAGAAATTCACAAAAGAGGTATGAAACTAATTCTTGACTTAGTTATTAATCATACGAGCGATGAGCATCCTTGGTTTATTGAATCACGTTCTTCTAAGGATAATCCTAAAAGGGATTGGTATATATGGAGAGATGGCATTGGAGAGCTTGAACCGAATAACTGGGAAAGTATTTTTTCTGGGAGCGCATGGGAGCATGATAAGCTGACGGATCAATATTATCTACATTTATTTGCGACGAAGCAGCCTGACTTAAATTGGGAAAATACGGACGTTCGCAAAGAACTTTTTAAAATGGTGAATTGGTGGCTAGATAAAGGAATCGATGGTTACCGAGTAGATGCGATTAGTCATATTAAAAAACGTGATGAATTGCCGAATATGCCAAATCCCAATAAAGAAAAATATGTTTCCTCATTTGACATGCATACGAACCAACCTGGTATACAAGAGTATTTAAAAGAGTTAAAGGAAGAGACTTTTGCTAAATACGATATTATGACAGTTGGAGAAGCAAATGGTGTTGGTATTGATGAAGCTGATGAATGGGTTGGAGAAGAGAACGGAAAATTTGATATGATTTTTCAATTTGAACATCTTGGTCTTTGGAACAAGGCTCTTAATAATTCTGTAGATGTAATTGCATTAAAGCAAACACTTACTAAATGGCAAAAAGGTTTACATGAAAAAGGTTGGAACGCGCTATTTCTTGAGAACCACGATCAGACACGTAGTGTTTCAAGTTGGGGAAATGATAAAGAATATTGGAATGAAAGTGCTAAAATGCTAGCAGCATGCTACTTCCTAATGCAAGGAACACCATTCATCTATCAAGGGCAGGAAATCGGAATGACAAATGTTCAGTTCCCATCCATTGATGATTATGATGATATTGGCATGAAGAATTTTTATGAGTTAGAAATTTCGAAAGGTCGCACACATCAAGAAGTGATGGAGGTAATTTGGAGGAATGGGCGAGATAATTCAAGAACTCCTATGCAATGGGATAATTCGTTAAATAGTGGATTTTCCGAAGGGGAACCTTGGATGAAAGTTAATTCAAATTATGTGACGATTAATGTTGCTAATCAGCTAGAGGATAATGATTCTATTTATCATTTCTATAAAAAAATGATTCAGGTTAGAAAAGAAAATCCAGTGTTTGTTTATGGAGAATATGATGTATTACAAGAAGACCATCCGGATGTATATATATATACACGAGCTATGGAAGATCAGTTTACAATTGTTTTGTGCAATTTCAGGGAAAATAGTTCGGAACTTACATTAAAACATCTTCCACAACGCAATACAGAACTAATATTATATAATTATATAGATGCACCGGAGCAGCTATCAGAAGCTATATCTCTAAAACCGTACGAAGTAAGAGTATATTTGTTTAAGTGATTTATAATGGATATAGGAAAAGAAAGAGAGTGAGGATTTTCTAATGGCAATTACAATTAAAGATGTGGCGAAGCAAGCTAATGTTGCTCCTTCAACAGTTTCACGGGTGATTGCAAATAGTCCCCGTATAAGTGAAACCACGAAGAAACGAGTACGGGATGCAATGGATGATTTAGGATATCATCCTAACTTTATCGCCCGGAGTCTAGCGAGCCAATCAACAAAAGTGATAGGTTTAGTGTTACCTCACTCTTCTGGCGTGTTTTTTCAAAATCCATTCTTTTCGGAGGTTATACAAGGGTTAAGCGAGGGTGTACATGAAAATCACTATGCACTACAAATGACTAGTGGGAAAACAGAATTCGATTCCTACGAGGGTGTAGTACAGATGGTTCAAGGAGGCAGAGTGGATGGTATTATCCTACTGTACTCCATGGTGGACGATAAGATTATTTCATATTTATCGAAAAGAAACTTTCCTTTCGTTGTAATAGGAAAACCATTTGATCTTGTTGATAAAATTACCCATGTAGATAATGACAATTATATGGCCGCTAAAGAAGCAACCGATTATATAATCGGACTTGGTCACAATAAGATTGGATTTATTGGAGGGAGCCCAAGTTTAACCGTTACAATAGATCGTCTTCAGGGCTACAAAGAAGCCTTAAAAGCATCTAATATAGAACTTAATGAAGACTATATTATCCATGAAGACTTTTTACGAGAAGGTGGTCAAGAGGCGGTCAAAGAACTTCTGAGAAGAACTATTCCACCAACAGCTTTGCTTGTAACGGATGATTTGATGGCAGTTGGTGTTGTGAATTCACTCACTGAAATGGAAATTGATATTCCCAACAAGGTATCTATCGTTAGTTTCAATAATGCATTGTTCGCAGAAATGTCCAGACCACCACTTACCTCGATTGATATTAATATTAAAGAACTTGGTTACCAAGCCGTAAGTAGCTTAATACAACTATTAAAAAATGAAAATGAACCTGTTAAACGAATTATAATACCTCATAGACTTGTTATAAGACAGTCATGCGGTGTTGCTCCGTGATAAAATAATATAAGCTATTATTAGAAGTACAAAAACAAGTATAGTTTAAAATATTAATATTATGTAAATTAAAATTGTGGAATTAGGAGAAATTACATGTTTTTATTCAAATTAGATGACAAAACGAATTTAAAAATGCTAAATTTACGGGACACTGAACATTTGTTCGCATTAACAATTCAGTCTAAGGATACATTAAGAGAGTGGCTTCCTTTTATTGATTTTACTAGAACTTCTGACGATACGAAAAATTTCATACAATCGACTATGAAACAGTTTTGTGATAATAATGGTTTTCAAGCTGGAATTTGGTATGATGGAAGCCTCGCTGGTGTTATAGGCTTTCATAAAATTGATTGGAATAACAAATCGACCAGTATTGGTTATTGGTTAGGGAACGATTATGTTGGACTAGGGTTAATGACTAAATCAGTTGAAGCATTTGTAGATTATGCATTACAGGATTTACAATTGAATCGTGTGGAAATCCGGGCAGCAGTGGAAAACAAAAAAAGCAGAGCTATCCCTGAAAGATTAGGTTTCAAAGAAGAGGGGTGTGTAAGGCAGGCAGAGTGGTTATATGACCATTATGTCGATCATGTGGTTTATGGAATGCTAGCAAGTGATTGGAAAAAGTAAAAAAACCCCGATGTAACAAAGCTAATGTTACATCAGGGTCATTATTATTTATACGTATAGTAATCCTGGGCATGGACAATTTGAAAGCCCATTGATTTGTATAAATTTAGAGCATGTGCATTTTCTGTTTCGACTTCTAAATGGAGAGTATTGCCTTTTTTTGAATATTTTTTGACTATATATTGGAGTACTTTACGTCCAATCCCTTTCCCACGAAAGTGGGGAAGAATACTGAATCCATATATCCAGGCTTCGTTATCCTCTACCTTTACTCTTATTTTACCTACCGATTTCTCTTGAACGTCAATGATATACACGCTATTGTCTTTTTCGAGATCGACTCTATTCTCTATTTCTAAGGAACTTTGTTCATTAAGTCCAAAGGATTCAACATTTAAACGAATCCGTAAAGGTAGATCTCTTTGTTCTGCTAAGCGTAGATCAAATCCATGAACTTCTTCTAATTCTGTTTGTTCCCATTTCATCTGATGCTCAGAAAAGTTATAAACGGCTTTATTGACGTTCAAAAACGATCTTGCTTCTTCAGAACCAGCTGGAGCATTTAACAAAATTTTTGTAAAGCCTTGCATTCTAGCAAAAGATATAGCTTGTTCAAATAGCTTAGAGAAATGGTGTTTTCTACGTTCCTGTGGTTTTACCATGCCACAAATCTCTACGGTCGTTCCAAAGGGATATAGGCCCAGAAACGCAATCAGTTCATCCTTTTCATATAACAGGAAATCATTATTATCGTCGAAACGAGTTTTTAGCATATCCCAATTTAGCTTAAGCTGAATATTGTCATGTGTTTCACATTCTTTTTGTAGTGCTTCAATATCGTTCAATTGTTTAGTATTTAACATAGAAACTCCTTTATAAGTAGATTTTAGTAGTGATATCCGAATTAATAGTTGTTTCAGCCCATTTTCATGTTTTGAAGCTAGTGTAGTAATGCATAAATAGTGGGGCAATTTCCGCTGGCACTACTTCAATTTCATGCCTAACAGGAAGTTGGTCCCCGAAAGCGCTATCAGACAATTTAGCGTAACTTAGTCTGTGGACATATTTCTACGGGGCTTTCAGTTCTATTTAACACAATCCACTTAAATAGACTCACTTCATCCATTTTATAACAAATCTCACTAAAGTAATATGTTTTTTCTGAAAATAAAAAACTTGGAGATAAAATGCTTAAAAATTTATAGAAGAGTGTCACATAGAAATGTGGTCAATTTCCGATACGTATGGAGCTATTCATGCAGAGGTTGCCACCAAAAAAGATGACACGAAATCACGTGAATACTCAATTATTAAATAGCATGAAACCAGTGTTCGTATCATCTTCCCAAATATAATATAGACAAAAAAAGTTCACTAGAGACTCCTCTAATGAACGTTTCTTTTATCTATAAATTTTAAGGCATCACTGGGACAATTATGAACAACACGCTTGCCATCTTCTCTTAGAGCACCATTTGGATAAATCCATGGTTTATGATTAACATTGAAAACGGAAGGGAGGTATTTAATGCAGTTTGCAGCATGGGTGCATTTAGTGGGATGAAAGTATATGTCTATTTCATCCCCATAATATTTTTTATAACCTTGTTCAATAAAGTTTTCTTCTGAATCAGCCACTGGTTTACCTCCAATTTACTTACACTTCAATAATTATAGGAAGTATCATAGGTTTTCTCTTTGTACGACTGTATAAAAGTTTTTCAAGTGACTTTTTAATGTTTTGTTTCAAAACACGTTGATTTCTGTTTGTATCTCTGGTTTTTGAAACGGTAGACCGAACATTTTGATTTACTTCATTAATAAGTGCCTCTGACTCAGGCCCATATACAAATCCACGTGAAATCGTATCGGGACCAGAAATTATTTTGCCATTTGCCTTACTTAATGTAGTAACAATAACTAACATCCCATCCTCAGAAAGTAATTTTCGGTCACGTAAAATGATTTCGCCAACATCCCCAATACCAAAACCATCAACAAAGACATTTCCCGCTTCAATACTTCTAGTTTGGATAGCCTCTTCATTAACAATGTCAACTACATCTCCGTTTTGAATGATAAAAATATTATCACGTTCTACGCCTACTGATTCTGCTAAAAGCTGGTGATGATGAAGCATACGATATTCCCCGTGGATTGGGATGAAGTATTTTGGTTTCATCAATGTGAGCATAAGTTTCAGCTCTTCTTGACAAGCGTGTCCAGAAACATGCATACCTGTGACATTACCTGAGCCATAGATAACGTGGGCACCTAACGTATATAAGTTGTCTATAATTCTGGTAATACTCTTTTCATTACCAGGGATTGGTCCAGCAGCAAAAATGACGGTGTCCTCAGGAAGGACCTCAACTTGACGGAAGCTTGAACTTGCTAATCGGGATAAAGCCGCCATAGGTTCTCCTTGACTTCCTGTGCATAATATCACAATATTTTCTGGATTCATTGTATTGATTTCATTTTGATCAACCAGCATTCCTTCGGGTATACTTAAATATCCTCGTTCCATAGCTACAGACACTACATTTACCATGCTTCTACCTAATAGAGCCAGTTTCCGATTAGTCTTGATAGCCGCATTTACTATCGTTTGTACCCGGTGGACATTGGAAGCAAACGTGGAGATGAAAATCTTTCTTGGTGCTTTTCTAAACGCTTCTTCTACATGGTCTGCAATTTTACGCTCAGAGGGAGTAGAGCCTGGTCTTTCTGCATTAGTACTCTCTGAAAGGAGTAATAATACACCATTTTGACCGAGTTCAGCCATTTTATGAATATCGGGATTTTGTTCATCTACAGGTGTCATGTCAAATTTGAAATCTCCTGTATGAACAATTGTTCCTTGAGAGGTATGAAAAGCCACTCCTAAACAATCTGGGATACTATGGCTTACACGGAAGAAGGACGTTTTTATTGTTCCAAGTCTTAACTTGGATTCCGAGTCTATTAAGAAAAGTTGTGTATTTCTTAATAAACCATGTTCTTTCAATTTAATCTCAATTAAACCTAATGTTAGGTTTGTTGCATATATCGGGATATTAAGTTGTTTAAGGAAATAAGGGATACCTCCAATATGATCCTCATGCCCATGTGTAACGATTAAAGCCCTCACTTTATCCTCGTTCTCTAATAAGTAGGAAATGTCCTGAATGATTAGATCTATTCCTAGTAAAGTTTCATCAGGAAATTTAGAACCACAGTCAATTACAACGATATCGTCATCTGATTGAATAACATACATGTTTTTTCCAATTTCATTTATTCCACCTAATGCGAAAATCGATACTTTTTTGTTTTCAGTATTCATCGTTATCCTCCCATTCAAAATAGCTATACTAAGTATTGCCTCATATTCTAGATTTATAAGGAGTTTTTTAATTTACTTACTTATATTAGTAACATGTATATAAATTATTCATAAAATAGATGGAATGATGAAAAACATAATGGGGGAAGATATATTGTTTTATCACGTTAAAGAGTTACAGTATCACGCAAAACCGGAGAGACCAGATCCAATATTTGCTACGCAACTACAGGAGGTATTAGGTGGTCAGTTTGGAGAAATTTCTGTTGCTATGCAGTATTTGTTTCAAGGGTGGAGTGTAAGAGGTGATGGTAAATATAGAGATCTGTTAATGGATACGGGTACAGAAGAATTAGCACATATTGAAATGCTTGCAACTATGATTGCTAGATTGTTAGATGGCGCACCTGTTGGTGATTTAGAAACAGCTGCCAAGAATCCGATTATCGGAGCCATACTCGGGGGCATGAATCCCCAACATGCTATAGTGTCTGGACTTGGTGCTATGCCAGCAGATAGTGTAGGAAATAGATGGACAGCAGATTATATTATTGCAAGTGGAAACTTACTTGCTGATTTTCGAGCTAACTTAAATGCAGAATCGCAGGGAAGGCTCCAGGTTTGTCGTTTATACGAAATGACGAACGATCGAGGTGTTAAAGATATGCTTTCTTGGTTAATCGCCCGTGATACAATGCATCAGAACCAGTGGATCGCTGCTATTAGAGAGTTAGAATCAAAAGAAAACGTTGTTGTACCTAGTACATTCCCAAAAAGTCTCGAAAAAAGAGAAGTTGCTTATACGTTATTCAATTATTCTCAAGGGAATGCGAGTGCAGCAGGTCCTTGGGCTCATGGGATGGCTCCAGACGGGGAAGGGGTATTTAATTATGTAGAATTTCCTGTGCCTTTTGGTGACGTGCCAAAACTAAATCCAGCTCCACCAAATATTTTCAACACACCTCCAGCAGTTATAAATGCCAATACAGATACAATTCCTCCAAACTTGTGTTAAAAGAAAAATACTGAAGGTTTAAAAAAATACCGTTAAAAAAAGAATGGCCAATCGTAATGTTTTTACGATTAACCATTCTTTTCATTTTTTACTCCGGAGGTAGGACTCGAACCTACGACCAACCGGTTAACAGCCGATTGCTCTACCACTGAGCTACTCTGGAATAGAAGTTATCTTACAAGATTTATTATGAGCTATTCATCATTAAAGTATACATGATATTTACAAAAATCATCAAAGAGAAATTTATTTAACTATTAATGCAGGACATTGCACACGTTTCATCACTTTGTGACTAACACTTCCTAGGACCATTTCTTGTAATCCATTCAGGCCTCGGCTTCCAATTACAAGTATGTCTACTTTCTGTTCATTTGCATAGCGAATAATTTCTGGTCCTGGTGCACCTTTTAATATTGTTATCTTATAATTTAAATGCTCGTCGATAAGTAATTGTTCAACATTCGCAATTCTACGTCGACGTTCAATTAATAAGGATTCAGAGGACCTGGAATGAAGAACATCTTGTTTAGATTTCTCAATATCCACAACCATTACTAATTCTAAAATAGAATCTATTGAGCTTTTTGCTAATTTAATCGCTTCAGTTGCAGCTCGAACTGAGTTTTCTGATCCATCAGCTGCTAGAAGAATATGTTGATACATGGAACTTCCTCCTTAATGTGATGTAGATATACCTATTAATTTTTGATAAAGTATTTCACTTGCAGGATTTAAACCTTTTACAGTAGTTTTTTTCCCTTGTTCTTCTAATTTAGTTACTACTTTTACGATTGCTCCAACAGAGGATTCATCCCATAAATGGCTACTTGATAAATCTATTGTAATATGATCAGCAGTTGCTTGTTCGATTGTTTGAACAAAATGCTGAGTTGAAGCGAAGAAGAGAGGACCCTCAATAATATATGTCCCATCCTGTTCGGATATTTTAACCTTTGAGATGGAAGCAACAAAGAAAAGCGCACTTAAGATAACTCCAACAACGACACCAATTGCTAAATTATCTGTGTATACAACAATTGCAACGGTCACAATCATCACAATAGCATCTGCACGTGGTGCTGTTATGGAATACTTAAACGAACCCCAATCAAATGTTCCAATGGAAACCATGATCATGATTCCAACTAAAACAGGCATTGGAATATCTATTACCAAGTCACCAAGTACAATAATCAAAAATATTAAGAATACGCCAGCTACTAAAGTAGATAGGCGTCCACGTCCACCAGATTTAACATTAATCATGGATTGTCCAATCATCGCACAGCCAGCCATACCACCGAAAAAACCAGTGATAAAATTGGCAATACCTTGTCCTCGTGCTTCACGGTTTTTATCCGATTTAGTATCAGTCATATCATCAACAATTTGGGAGGTTAGTAAAGATTCTAAAAGACCTACGACTGCAAGAGCTAGAGAGTAAGGTAATATTATTTGAAACGTTTCCAAATTAAAAGGTACATTTGGTATGAAGAAACTTGGTAAACTTTGTGTAATGATCCCTAAATCCCCAATTGTTTTTAATTCAACTCCAAAAATAAAAGTAATTGCAGTTAAAATGATAATGGCGATTAGTGGAGCCGGTATAGCTTTAAAAAAGCGGGGGACTGTATACACGATTAATAAAGTAACAGCGACAAAAATATACGTAATAATTCCTTCTCCTAAAATATGCGGGACCTGTGCCATAAAAATTAAAATAGCCAACGCATTTACAAAGCCAATCATGACCGAATTAGGTATAAAGCGCATAAGCTTTGCAATTTTAAATACGCCCAAGAGTATTTGTATAACACCAGTTAATATAGTTGCAGCTAGTAAATAGTTCAAGCCATGATCGGCTACCAAATTGACCATAACAAGCGCCATTGCTCCAGTAGCTGCAGAAATCATAGCGGGTCTACCACCAACAAAGGCAATAATAACAGCAATACAAAATGAAGCATAGAGTCCAACCATAGGGTCAACACCCGCAATAATAGAGAATGCAATGGCTTCTGGAATGAGTGCTAAAGCGACTACAATTCCTGATAAAATATCGCCCCTAATATTTCCAAACCATTGTTGTTGTAATGTTTGCATAAACTTTCTCCTTCAGATATAGTCAATAATAAGTCCCAAAAGCCTTACTTTTAGGACAAGCTTTTCATATCATAACATGACTTTTCCTAAAAAGGAATGATTTTGGGAATTTGGAGGAATAAAATGAAATACGGATATAAGAGACCTTTAATAAATGATGAAAAGGGATTAAAACAACTTCAAGATATGTCCTATTTAGAAGTATGGAGTGAAAATCATCCAAATATGAAAAAAAGGAACGAATTGGAAGAACTACTTATGAGATTAACTAGTGGGGATGAGCTATATGTTCAAAGTATAGTAGTATTAGCGGATTCTTTATCTCATTTCCAAGACCTACTACGCGTATTTGAAAGAGATCAAGTAACAGTTACATTCGTTGAAGAAAATATAAAAAGTACAGATATTCTAAGGATGAAGTTAGTAGATTTACTAGCTTTAGTAACGGATTTACAAACTAAGATTAAGCGACATCAGTCAATTTTTAGTGCTAGAGAAGCTCAAAAACAAGGTAAAAGTATTGGTAGACCCAAAAAATCAGACGATAATTTACAGAAAGCATTTGATATGTATGAAAGTAAAGCATTTACCCTTCAACAAATTAAAGATGAAACGGGCATTAGTAAATCAACGCTATATCGGTATTTAGATCAATATTCAAAATGAAATAAAATAAGTATTTGAGGAATGGATGGAATGTAGTATGTGGAAAATTATAAATGGAAAATTAGTGCAAACAGTTGATCAAACAAGAACAGAATATAAAACACGTATAAGTTCAAGTTTTATAAAAAAACTAAAAAAAATGGCTGCAGAAAATAATTCGCATATAGGATACATATTAGAAAATGGATTTACGAATATTTTAAATGAAAGCTCATTAATCTTTGATAAGAAAAATAGACCAAAAGATCGCGTAGAATTACGTACAACTTGTGATAAAGAAATACTGGAGGCATTACGCTCATTTGCAAAGAGTAATAAGCTCAATTTAAATGACGTTATTGAAGCTAGTGAGAACTATATAAATTTAGATGAGGTTAAACATGCAAACTGGAGATATAGAATAGAAAAGGAGTAAAGAAGAGTGTAATAATTAATATATAAAATAGGGATGTGGTCATAATATATATTATACTAAGTTACGTTTCATAATATAAGTATACTAGTAATAGTGAGATATCAGAGAAAAATGTTGAAGGACAGCAACATGTGGACAGTCTGGACATCAACATGAGGACATTGAATTACTCTAAATTGTTTGTAAGTAAGAACTGCTAATTTTATTTCCAATTTCATTTCCTTTTATACAGGATTTTATGCATTATATTGGAAAGTTTCGTACCCTTTTACTTAACTCCAGTTGTTCATTTTATTTTCTGATATTTTACTGGTGAATAAGGATAGTAGTTCTCCTCCCTGCTCATTTACTATTGTTCTTCTAATGATTGACTTGAAAATTGCATCGATTCTTTGGATTTTTTCGTTAACAGATAAGTCTGTATACTCTTTTTGTCCCTCAAATGTTTTGTGCATACTTTTATACGCTAATAAATTGTATAAAACAGAAAAAATTCACATGGTATATTTCTTTTGTATTATTCTGGTTTTTTTAAATGTCTAATCTTACACCACAAGCTTATGGTCTTTTTCGTTGATCATATCGAATTGTGGTTCAAAAAATAACTTCACCTAAGATTGAATTGAGATTCTCTGTTCCTCTTAAACATCACCTCTTTAATCAATTTGATTACACTACTAGGTTTCCATTCTTTCTAATACTATTCGCAGTGGTGACTTATATGGAGCATAATGAGTAAATTTATTTGTTGGGCAGGTTTTTTGTTTTTTTATGTCATTTATAATAGTTCGCATATATTGATAACGATGATTTGGAAAATAAAAACTAATTTCTCCACTTCTATTTAACGGGATTTGTATCAGATAAGCCGGTACTCTATCATCGAGGTGAAAGTGCTTAATTTTTTTAGGCTGCTGAACTATTTCTAACCATTTAATATAACGCTCAATTAACAAGTTTGAAGTTAATCTATTTACAATAAAATTTAAACTTCTAACATTAAGTTCGAGTAGATTGAATCCTTTCTCTTTAGAGCTAGAATTTAAAAATTCTTTCAAATGTGTCATAAACACTCCTTGCGGAAAGATAGTGAACTGTTCATTTACGCATTCAAAATCATAAGATTTAGTTATTTGTCTATGTGATTCGATCTCCGAAAACGTATTCTTACCTTCACACTCCATTTTCCATAAGATAAAAGCAAGAGCATGTGGACAAATATGTCCCTCCAATCTAGCTTTGTTGAATATTTTAATACATTTATGGTGATCTTTTATTAATTTTCGCAATATATAACGAGTTATCGATTTGTATATACTACGTGTTTGCTTATATATTTCAAAAAAAATGCTATCCAACTGATCACGTTCTTTGAATTCAAAGTCTGTAAATCGATATGAAAAAACCTCTTTATACTCTTCTTGCAAACGATGATCATTGCTTTTCATTTTAAATATATTTTGCTTGGATGCTATTTTTACAGTACCAATATTATTTTGTTCATTTTTTATAGCAGCAATAAATAATTCTGCTACCTGTGGTAAATAGTCTATTTCATTTTTATACAGTCCAAGGTCTTTAGTGTAGTTTAGAGGGTAAACAAAACTATATTTATGAGCTACAGCTTTATCTAATTCTAACCAAGTTGCAACATTTTTTTCATTTAGCAATGGTTGAAACTGCCAGGATTTAAACACTGTCCTAATATAATCTGAACCAAGAAAAGAATAGCCACAACTACAATGAAAGGCGGTTATCTTCCCATTGTTGATAATATATTCAGGCATGAGCTTATTGCAGTTTATACATTCTTTTAATAATTTTTGATTGGGATGAAATGCACAATAATCAAAGAATCTGATTTGGTGAAAAATACTATGAAAACCAGATTTTAAACACTCCGGGCAATACGATAAGTTATTTCGAATGTAATCGCCTACATATTTAACATTGGGTAAAATGTGTATCAATTTTTCCATTTGATTATTCTGATTTTCTACCAAGTTTATTCCAATAATTTTTTCTGTTAACTTGGGATCGATGCTATCCAAGCTAATTAAATTTCTAATGCCACTTCCAGCATTAGAAATTTTTTTCAGCCTCTGTACATTGTCATTTCCAAACAGACTTAAAATGGTATCACTATCAATGGCATTTGCATACTTGAATTTTTCAAATATCCCCCAAGTTGATTCATACGGGTGAATCCAACTAATTGACCAGGTGAAATGTGAGTTTACCAATGCTTCATACCCTCTCTTCCCAATGGTTTATTAGAAGCTCATTAGTAGGCATTTTAAATCTATAAATTGCATTTGAGATTCTTGTAAATGAATCATCTACATTAGAAATATTTGAAAGATGTGTATGAAAATCAATTTCTACACTCGATAGACCTAATAAATCATCTAAATCTTTCAGTATTACTTCCCCTCTCCTAATGAGCAATAATCAAAAAAACCATTCTTTTTTATTTGCTACCCCTTTAACGACACTATATACAGTAATTTTCGGTAATTACCAACTATATGTAGTGTAAATCATTTGCTTCTAATTATCCAACGTTTTAAAAACCATGATTTAAAACAATTAATTAACTAGATTAGGACTTGATAACAACAATCGACTGTGATGACAGTAATTCAGTTTATTTTTTTCATATTTCCCCACCTACTAGAGAAAAATAGTCAGTCAGCCAGCGCATTATATATCTTCTAAAATGACTGTATTGACTAAGAAATTTCTATATTGGTTAGACTTGTATTACTTTAATCATCGAATTAGTTAACGGATAAACTTTAAATATTGAAACAGGGAGGAAAAACTAGCTATGTTAAAAAAAGAAGATGACAAAGTAATCTATTGTTATAGCTGTCGTAAAAAGAGTCTATTTACGCGAAGAGATGTGAGCAATAATAGTGGTGTAGAAAGTCATTGTAGCGAATGTACATATCTGTGGTTCGAATGGCAAAATCGAGCAGTAGAGCGAGAAAAAGAAAAATGGGTTGAATATAATGGAGGCTTAGTAAGTAATTCTAAGATTTCTCAGTCAAACTTCATACATTAAAAATTTGCTAGCTCAGCACGTAAATCTGGTTTGTTATACTATCCATTTTTTATCAAGTTCATTATTAAAAGGACCTATTTTATTTTAGGTCCTTTTGTAAGAAAATGTTTGTTTAATTTAAATTACCAACATCCTGAATAGTAAGTTAGAGCAGAACATTGGGTTACATCTCATTAAATAAAATCAACTCAAACTTATTATAGTTTAGCTCCAAATTATTTTTCATTCCCAGGGATTATTTGCGCCATATATTTCTTAATCGCTTCTTCACTCATCTCACCAGTGATTATTTTCTCTATCTTACCTTCTGGATTAACAAGAAATGTGGTTGGTAGCGGATTAATATTGTATGTTTCCATTACACTCTTATTATTATCAATTAATACAGGAAAAGTTAAACCTAGTCGATCTACAAATTTTTGAACAGCAAAATCAGACTCACCTATATTTACGGCTAATATCTGAAGACCTTCGTCTTTAACCTTTTGATATTGTTGATCCATTAGAGGAAACTCTCTTTCACACGGTTTACACCAAGTTCCCCAAAAGTTTAAAAAGACTCCTTGACCTCTATAATCCGATAATTGATGTTTTTCTCCATTCATATCAGTTAGTACAAAGTCAGGGGCTTCATCTCCCACTTGTAGTACGCTGTTTTTTTCTTTCGTTAAGTTAGAATAAATGGTGAAGGTTATTACTCCAACCATTAATACCAAAAGTATAAGGCGCATGTAAAACCTTTTTTTCTTCTTATTATCCATAGTTTCCAACTTTCCTTTCTTTCTTATCAGTTAATAAATGGCTTTAAAATCCTGTAAACCCGCCAAAAAAAGGTGTTAAAAATGCTATAATCTTTGTCATCATATCGAAATACAGCAGTATTCCCATTACAATCATTAGGGATCCGCCTATTTTCATAAACAATCCGCTTCTATTTTGAAGAAACTTCAATTTCCCAATAAACATGGACATAATTAGAAACGGAATAGAGAAACCAAGAACATAAAATAGCATATACAGCATTCCTCTTCCTGGGTCTGACACTCCTAAAGCAATAACTCCCGCAAGTATCGGCCCTGTACATGGTGTCCATCCTGCCGCAAATCCCATTCCGATTAACACGGAGCCTATATAACCTTTAGGTCTTTTTTTAAACTGGACTCTTTTCTCTGACAGTAACAAATCAAATTTAAATATCCCTAGAACTACTAAACCAAAAAACACGATAATGATCGCACCTATTTGTCGTAATAGATCCTGATATTGAATAAAAATCGTCCCGATAAAAGAAGTGGAGAAGCCTAAAGCCATAAAGATGGCTGAAAATCCAAGTAAAAATAGAAGGGTATGTACCAATGCCTTCTTATTTAATATACCTTTTTCTTCTTTAAGTTCATTTAGTGATACGCCAGTAACATAGGAAAGAAATGCAGGATAAAGGGGTAGTGAACAAGGTGATATAAACGACAATAATCCCGCCCCAAAAGCAAGCAATAAACTTAATTGTTCAAACAAATCATTTCACCATTCTTTCTTATTGAGAAATTATTTAACAAAACGACAACATTAAAAAATCAACTGTTTATATGATTCATAATATACTTTGCATCCTCGCCAACACCTTGTAAAAGGGAAGAACCTCTTTTATACTGCCAGGGAAGACCCAAGAAATACAAACCCCTAATTGAAGTCACACCTCTTCGATGTTTAATCGTCCCTTTTTTATTGTATATATCAATGTCTAACCAAGAATACATTTGTTTGAAACCAGTAGCCCAAATGATATTGTCTACTTGAAGTTTAGTATTGTCCTTAAAAAACACATGAGTTTTTTCTATATTTATGACTTTTTCGTTTAACGTAACTTCACATTCTTTTATTGCTTTTTTTAGTTCGAACCCAAAGATAGGATCCCCGTTTTGCTGAATTTTTTTTCCTATGCTAGATGTATTTGTTGCTTTTAATATTCCAAGTTTATCAAACCACCAGAAAATACTTTTCCCTCCCACTTTTAAGGGAAGGAACCGTAATTTTTGACTAACAGACAAGAACGTATTTTTTGTGCCAGATAGTTCAACAGCAATTTGAGCACCACTGTTCCCACCACCAATTACTAAGACATTTCCTGGTTTTAGTTGTGAGGGATTGTTATATTCTGAAGAATGAAGTTGAATTACATCACAGCTTAAGTTTTCCGCAAAATGCGGAATATATTTATGATGGAATGGTCCGGTTGCCATTACGATATTCCTGGCTGTTAATATTCCCTTATTGGTTTCAACAGAAAAAATATCCTTGTTATGAGCTACCTTTAATACTTCTGTTTCTAATTGGATAGGCAACTTAAATTTAGCCGCATACGTTTCTAAGTAAAGTGCAATCTCCTCTTTGGTAGGAAAGCCTTGCGCATCTCCTTCAAGCGTAAGTCCTGGTAAAGAGCTATACATTCTAGGAGTGAACAGGGTGAGTGAATCATATCTACTTCTCCACACTTGCCCTATATTGTTTCCTTTATCTAAGATCAGAAAATTACTGTTGCTTTGTGTTAAATAGTAACCCATCGCTAACCCTGCTTGTCCCGCACCTATAACTATTGTGTTATACATAACAAGAATCCCCCTAGTTTATAAGGTTTGTCGTAAGAAGATTTCCTTCAAGTGGTTATTTCGATTTTTTTAAGAACAAGTAAATCATGCTAATAGTTATTAAAGTAAAAGCAGTTAAAGCTAAGAATGGAATTGTTACAAAACCAAACCAGTTAATATATTCCGCACTGCATGGAACTCCGCTTACGCAAGGTCTTATTCCACCGAACCCTGGAACCTTTTGCTCAAGGTAATGGAATAAAGAAATCAAACCGCCAACTATAGACAGAGGTAATACAAATTTCTTCACTGAAATATCACTTTGGAAAGTTCCAATACCTAAAATAACTACAAGTGGGTACATGAAAATCCTTTGGAACCAACAGAGATCACAAGGTATAAAACCTTTTATTTCACTAAAATAAAGACTTCCTAACGTAGCTACAATAGATACGAGCCATGCAAAGTATAGCACCCATACTTTTTTTTCAACTTTGTTAGGGGATTTACTCATTTTTAGAATCCTCAAGTTCACGATCAATAAATTCTTTTATCGCTTCATAATCAAACGGGTCCTCCATTGTAATACCATTGATGTTAATAGTAGGCGTTTGAGATACGTTATGTTTGGTGAACAACTCTTTATCAATATTCACTTGTTCTGACGTCAACTCTTGTTCAATATCCTGTTTCAACAGCTCTTGATTGATAGAAGGTGTTCCTTTTGCAACTTCTAGAACTTTTTCAGTTGTTATCCATTCCGCATCATGATTTTCTGTTGGTTGAGCATCGAACAAGGATTTGTGGAAATCCCAGTAAACATCTGGGTCTTGTTTGTACACTGATTCAGCTGCCATAGCCCCTAATACAGACTCTTTTCCATGAAACAAGACATTTACATAAGAGAATTTAACATCTCCTGAAAAAATGTAATCTTGGACTAGCTGAGGATAAACCATTTCTCCCCAAGCTTTACATGAAGGACATTTAAAATCTCCGAATTCAACAACGGTCACTGGTGCATTTTCTTGTCCAAGTACCGGTTGTCCAGTTAAATCGACTTCTTCTCTTTGTATTTCTGATTCATCCGGTGTTTGGTTGCTAATGAATATTGTGATTATCGCTAGTAATGCAATTGCAACTACAGTTAATATTACTGTAAATTTCATATTTGACTTATTCATAATTAACACTTCCTATTTGATTTTTTTGTTAAAAGGCAACACTATTCATGAGACCCAGGTATAGAGATACTATACATAAGACACTCATTATAAAAGCCACTACAGAAGGTGCCTTCTTAACGAACACGGCAACTGTAAGGATTAAAAAAACAAGAGTTAGTATAAAAAATAATGATCCAATTAAGTTGATATCCATGCTAGCATCGATTGGTTTAGTAATAACTCCGTTATGCAACGCTCCAAAAATCCTTGATAAACCACCACCAGATACGGTTGATTCAACACTATGAGGTGGTTCCTGCTGGCCTAGAACGGCGGTCGCTGTGAAGATTAATAAAAGTAATCCACTTTCCGCTTTAACCCAAGGTAGAGGATTTATTTTAGGATCCAGTCTAATTCTTTTTCTCATCCAAATTCCATTAATAAAAGCAAAAACGATTATAGGAATAATTATTACGTGTTTAATGAGTAATGCTTGTCCATAAGGTAAGAGCCATGAATTTGCGTACTCACTAAAATCTTGAACCAAAGTCATTAGGAATAGTCCAGTACCCGTTATGACCACCAAACTCACTATAGCAACTGGTGTAAACCACTTTAGTAAGGGAGTCCAGTTAAGATGGTTTACAGAGAACCAACTGACAACAATTAAAATTCCGACCCAAATGGTCACTGCCAGAAAATGAAGAGAATGTGCAATAAATCCACTCCACTCTGTTAAGGATGCAGAATGACTTGCCCAGCCCAGTGATAAAATAAGGCCTAATGTAAATAAAATAGATACTAGAATGTGCTTTTTACTATTAAATACTGAAAATATGGATACATATAGGTAAAAAATAAAAGCTAAGAAAAGAGTAAATGTCCATGCCTGGCCTACTTCGAAACCAGCGATAACGTTTTGGATAGTTAAACTTAATCCAATATCCTCATATAGAAAGAGGACAAGTCGTATAATGGGAAAAAGTGATAAAACTATTATCCCTAGGATAGAAAATTGTAACCATCTCTTACTGACAATTATGGATGGTTTATTATTTATAGGTATCAAAGCGACAATAAAGGATCCCATTAAGAGAGAAAAACAAAGATATAAAAGCGTTTCCGAAAAGTAAATCCAAAGCATTAATTTTTCCCTCTCTTCAATAACCAAACAGTAGTGCCAAATGCTATTACCATTAATAACACAACGCTTACGACCATAATGACTTTTGAATTGGAACTTTGATTTTGATAAATAATGTCTTGATCAGGGCTACTAGTACTATTATCCTTTTCAGTTACAACAGGGGGTTCGGAAAGTTCCGGTACAGTCTCAGTTGAAGTAACTACACTAAATGAATACGATTTTTCAATTGGATGCCCATCTTCTCCAATAATTTTCCATGTAACTATGTACGTCCCTTCTTGCAGGGGAGAACTCAAGGTTCCAACCATTTCTTTCTCTTTGACAATGTGTTCAGCTAATGATATTTCCTTGCCACCTTCTTTAGTAATTTTAAATGTACTGGTGTCTTCAATTGTTGTATTAAAAGTTAGCGACAAGGTGGATATATTTTCCGTTATAACTTCCCCATCTTGAGGAACAGAACTCTCAAGACCAGTATGTGCTAAAGCTGATGGTGTGAATGTGAATAATAGTATTAAAAGTAAAACACATATCTTTTTCATTGCAGTTCCTCCTGAAATTGTTCCCCTTAAATTATAGCAGTAATAATATTTCACTCAAACATTCATTTGACTATAATATTGACAAAATATTGTCTGCATTTATTCCACTAACCCTGGGAAGTCAAAAAGGTTTTTAGATAAATTAACTATCTTAATTAAACAGGTTCCAAAGTGTAGTTAATGTTTCATTCTCTAACAAGATATATATCCCTAGACCAATAAAGATAAGAGGGATAATCCATCTCCCATACTTCTCTAATGTCTCAGATACATATTTGAACGCAGCCAATCTATATCCAATAAAGCACCAGATAGCCACCATTACTAAAAAGACAATAACCGTGCTTATCAGTTCGCTTGTATTTAGAGTAGAAAAGTAAGGCACATAAATTCCAATATTATCTCCACCATTAGCAAATGTAATAAAAGCTACACTCAGAAAGATTTTATTAAATCTACCTGAGTTTAAACTAGAGATGATAGACCTTTCATCTTCATCTTCTCCTTTGATAAATAACTTAACTCCTAAATAGATTGGTATTAGCCCCAGAATTCCAACCCATTTCTCTGGAATTAATGTAACACCAAAAGTTCCCAACAGACTAATTGCTACTAACAGAATAAAGCCTACATATTGTCCAATAACTATATCCTTCGGAAAGATTGAATTCTCTTTAATACTGCCTTTATTCTTTTTACCTTGCGTCTTTGCTTGGGAGAAAAGTAGCATTAACACAAAAATATCATCAATATTTGTTACGATAAACGCTCCAATCGCTGAAATAATAATTATAGCCATTTGTTACATCTCCTTTGGTTATTTTGAATGTTAATATGTATCTGTATAAGCAAACCGAGGATATAATTATCTCGTTTGATTAAGGAAGAAAAATATTTTGAAATCCTTCAAGTATAAAAAACAGGGCTTTCCTATTCATAAGGAAAGCCCTTCTCTCTATTCTTTCACTCGCATCAAACGTAAACTATTTAATGCTACTAGGATTGTTGCCCCCATATCAGAAAGTATGGCAATCCAAAGTGTTAACCAACCCGGAATAACCAAGAGTAAGGCAATAACCTTAATCGCAATAGCAAAGAAAATGTTAGCTTTAATAATATTTAGTGTTTTACGGCTAAGTTTCACCGTAAAAGGAAGCTTTCTTAAATCATCACCCATAAGTGCTACATCAGCTGTTTCCAATGCTGTATCTGTACCAGCACCACCCATTGCAATCCCAACAGTAGATGCAGCTAGTGCCGGAGCATCATTAACACCATCACCTATCATTGCTACGTTGCCATATTCGGATCTCAATTGTTTTATATAATCCAACTTATCCTGTGGCATTAACTCTGCTTGAATTTCAGATACTCCAACATGACTGCCGATTGCATTCGCAGTACCTTTGTTATCACCTGTAAGCATAATTGTTTTTTTGATTCCAAGTTGATGTAACTTTTGAATCACCTCTTTACTTGATTCACGCACTTCATCTGCAACTGCAATGATTCCAAGAATCTCTTTCTCTGTTCCAATTACCATAGCTGTTTTGCCTTGATTTTGGAGTATTGTAACGGTTTCCTCTAAGTTCTTATCAAAATTTGAAATAGTTAATTCCTTAAAAAGTTTTGGGCTTCCAATATAATAGGAAGTTCCATTGACTTTACCCGTGATCCCTTTGCCAGTAATGGAAGAGAAGTCCTCTACCACGACATTGGAATAGGTGATATTAACCTCTTCTGCTTTTTTCATTATCGCTGATGCAAGGGGGTGTTGTGAGCGATATTCTAATGCCGTAACAATCGATAGTAATTCATTTTCATCTGTTTTATTATTTAATAAATTAAAATCTGTAACAACTGGAACACCTTTTGTTAATGTACCCGTTTTATCAAATGCAATAGCTTTTAACGCACCCATTTCTTCTAGATAAATACCGCCTTTAATTAGCACCCCTTTTTTGGCTGCATTCCCTATGGCAGAAACAATCGAAATAGGAGTGGAAATTACTAATGCACAAGGACAACCAACAACAAGAACAGATAAACCTTGATAAACCCAAGTTTCCCAACCACCATCAAAGAATAATGGAGGTACTACAGCAACTAGGGCTGCAATTACCATAATAATTGGTGTATAATATTTCGCAAATTTATCAACAAAAGCTTGAGCTGGCGCACGTTCACCCTGCGCTTCTTCTACAAGGTGAATAATTTTAGATATCGTTGTGTCTTCTACAAGTTTGGTAATCTTGACCTCAAGTAAGCCCTCTTCATTTAATGTCCCTGCAAATACTTCATCATCGATAGTCTTGGCTACAGGGACTGATTCTCCTGTGATAGCTGCTTGATTTACGGCTGAATAACCAGAAACAACCATTCCATCCATTGCAATCTTTTGTCCGGGTTTGACAATCATAATGTCACCAATTGCAATGTCTTCAACATGAATCATTATTTCTTGGCCATTTCTTCTTACAAGTGCTTCTTTTGGAGCAATATCCATCAACGAACGGATAGATTGTCTTGCTTTATCCATCGAGTAACGTTCAAGTGCTTCACTAATGGCAAAGAGAATTACAACTACAGATGCTTCAGCCCACTCGCCTATTATTGCTGCACCAATAACCGCCACAGTCATCAAAGTCTTCATATCAAAGTCAAAGCGAGTTAAGTTTTGGAAACCTACCTTGAATAAAGAGAAACCACCAATCACAATGGAAGCAACAAATAATAAGGAAGTGATGAGGTTATCCTCACCATTTACAAATTGAGACAGATAGCCAAATACGATGAATAGTACAGCGTACAACAAAGTGGTATGCCTTTTGTAGAATGGAACTTTCTTTTCTGTCGGTGCTTTACCATTTTCAGAAGTTGTAGATGCGTAACTAGGTGTATTTATAGATACTTTTAGGTTTTCAAAAGCACCAGCCTTTTCTAATTCTTCAATGGAAGCCTCTCCAGTGACAGAGATTTTAGATGCTCCAAAATTTACTTTTGCGTCTTGAACACCAGGTATTTCTTTTACATTACGTTCAAATTTTCCTGCACAGTTTGCACATGAAAAACCTTCTACTCGATAAACAGTATCTCCATTAGTTGGCATAGGTATTGTTGACAATTGCTGTTGACGTTTTGGTTTTTCAGAGGCTACTTTTAGATTTTCAAAAGCACCAGCCTTTTCAAGTTCCTCAACAGTTACTTCTCCGTAAACAGAGATTTTGGATGCACCGAAGTTTACTTTTGCATCTTGAACTCCTGGAAGTTCCTTAACGTTTCTTTCAAACTTTCCTGCACAGTTTGCACATGAAAAACCCTCAACACGATAAACACTTTTTTCTTCCAAAGTTTTTGTACCTTCACCCAACTCCAACAACCTCCTTCTGATGTTCATACGCTAACTTTATTAGTTGCTTTACATGTTCATCATCCAATGAATAAAACACTAGCTTTCCTTCTTTACGATATTTTGCTAAACCAAGATTTTTTAATAATCTTAAATGATGCGAGGCTGTTGCAGTGGTAGATCCAACAATGTTTGCCACATCACACACACATAGTTCTTCTAAGGACAAAGCATATGCAATTTTAATTCTAGTGTCATCTGATAATGCCTTAAAAATCCTGGCTACTTCCAAATGATTTTGACCTGAGAGCTGTTTTTGGACACTATTCACTTTTCCTTCATCTATACAAGTTACTTCACATACGTCTTTACTCAAATTAATTCTCCCCTTATATTCAAATGTTTATTTGATTGTTATATTTATTATATTCACCTTTATTCAAACGGTCAAACGTTTATTTGAATGATTAATAAAAAAATTTTTGTTTCTATTCAAAAACAGAAATTGGCAGGCTTAGTTTGAATATTTTTCTGATTAATAAAAGAAAAAAGAAACCAATACACCCAAAGCGATAAATGCTATTAATAACAGTAAATAAATGTTTATAATATTTACTTTAACTTTTAATGCAAAGGAAAGATCTTACTCCATTAGAAATAATCTTTTTTTGCTCTAAAATATTGAACCCTGTTGCCTCAAGATGATAAGCAAACTCTTCCCAAGTAAAATAGGCTTCTGGGGGATGATCTAATTTCATATAAGTTACAAAGAATTGAGATGCATCCTTATTCAAATCTTCTACTAATAGTACCCCACCAGGCTTTAATACACGATAGAGTTCTCTAATAGCATCTTTCCATTTAGGAATATGATGTAGAATTCCAAAGACAAAAACAGCGTCAAACTTATTAGAATCAAATGGCATTTCTAATACATTACCAACAAAAAAACCCAATTCGGAATTTTTTATTTTTGCCTTTTCAATTTGCGAAGGCATTAAATCAAATCCTACTAGCTCAGCTGGTGAAAATTTTTGTATTAACTATGTACTATATCCTGAACCGCAACCAGCATCTAAAACCACTTTTCCGTCTAAAGAAAAATTATGCTTATCTAAAAACTCTTTAAAGGTTTTAAATTCAACATTCCTTTGTAACCAATATCTTAAAGGATTATTCATCAAATAAAACTCTAACTTATTTAATTCCATAAATCACCACTCCACTTCCACATGATTTTGAACTCAAACTTTTTTCTTCATTAACACAGGTAACTTCACATACATCCTTATTCATAATAATTATCTATTAAATTCAAATGGTTATTTGATCGTATTAATTTTATATATATTTTTATTCTAACGGTCAAACGTTTATTTGAATGAATAATAAAAAATTTACAATCCCCTTTCATTCAAATGTTTATTTGATTGTTATATTTATTATATTCACCTTTATTAAAACAGTCAAACATTCATTTGAATGTAAGATAAAAAAATCTCCTGTTTCTTTAAAATTGGTAGGTTTTCAATGGATTATTTTTTATACGAAAACACCAAGAAAATTATAAAAGCAAGAAATAGAAGCCAATACAACCAAAGCTGATAATAGCTATTAATAGCACTTGTGAAGTATCCTTAATAGCTCCCAGTATTACTTCCTTCACTATAACCATATAAATTGTACCTACAGCCAGACTTATCGAAAACGACAAAACAAGAGGATGACCAATGTCTAATGTACTGCCAAAGTAAGCTCCTATACCCACAGGGGCTGCAACCATTAAAGAGAAAAATAACCATGACCATACTCCAAGTCCGGCAACAAACAATGGAGTAAATACTATTATCCCTTCCGGTATATTATGAAGAAGGATGGCTTGAAGCATTGAAAAATCTAATGATGTATCTTTTGTAGATCCCAAAACAATACCTATCGGTAAATTGTGAAATGAAATGCTGAGTATTAGTAGTATGCCTGTTTGTAAAGAAAAACTTTTATCTTGACTAATGGTTGTTCCTAATAATATTTTCAATATCTTATGTGCAACTTCAAACATTATAATCCCTACTAAAAATCCTAGTATGAAAGTAATCCAATTTCCTAGTTCTATTGCTTCTGGTGCAATTTCAAAACTTAATAAACCGATGGTTAGACCTGCACAAACACTGTAAATAAAATCAATTTTTTTCTGAAAACCTTTAATACCCCAAGCTATACCCCCTCCTATACTAAATCCTATTGCAGTATACAAATAGCCCATGACCCATATATAAGACACTAAACCACCCTTATGAGTTTTTCTTTGTTTTAATTCTATATGGGTTTCAAAATGCATTTATGAAAGGACTGATTAATAAATATTAATATTAGTCAACAAAAAAAGAACCAGAAATAGGTCCTTTTTGTAATATTCATATTAAACTAAAGCATATGTTCGTTGAAGAAAGAAGTAGTAATCTCGCTATTTAAATTGATTAAAGTTCGTTTCATTTGGCATTACCGTTTAATGAATGCAATATCTTTTTCGTTAACATTGGGTGCAAAAAATTCCATACCCCTATGTTCGGAATTAAAAATACTGTTGGCATTTTTACTCAAAAAAATTGAAAGCCATTTTATCTTCCCCTCTATATCTACATTGTTAGATAATAAATGATTTACAACATCTAGTGCTTAATTTCCCTTGGAAATAGTGAGATTGTTTTCTACAATTGTTTCAAATGAGCCTTTAAGCATAGATTTTGTTTCCTCGTCAACCACTTCCTCTTCATTCCAACAATGGATTTCTATAGTATCCGATTGTGATAAAAAATATTTCATCAAAGGAACCAAGTAATCAATTTTTTCATATTCATAACGTTCTCCAAATATCGACTTTGCTTATGTTCCCATTTTAATTACCTTTTGTTATAAAATATAAGAAAATGAGATGGAATAGGCGGTGAATATCGTAGTAAACAATAGTGAAAAATCTAGAGGAAGAAAATTTGAGTGGATTGATAAATGGGTGAAGATGACTGGTGAACGAGCTAAAATAGATGCCAAGGCAAATAACACATATATTATTTATAATACTAAAAATGGATGGGTAAGAGAATATCCAGATGGAACCATTGTTCCGAATGACCAAGAACTTAAAGGTGAAAATAAATGAAAGAACAAGTGATTATCTAGTGCAATAATATCGCTTGTCGGACCTTTGTGAGCAGGATATCCACCACATTCTATCACAGTTAAATTTCTTTTAAATTATTCCGATTTTGATTTGTACTTTTCCAAATTTACTTTTGTCATCTAATTGATAAACCTCATAAAAAAATCAATAAAAATACGGAATTATAGATACGATTAATAGTATCTACTAATGGTTACCAGTAATATTATTTTTCAGATCTTTAATATTTTGTTCAGTTAGTTACCTATATTGGATACCACAATGAACCATTTATATGACTACTACATCTTAGTAATGTATCTTTAAATTTATATTGGTTGCTTATAATAGGTACTAATATCAATCCTATAAGCGTTTAACTATTGCGTTTTTAGTTGGTGTTTCTCTAAAAATTGGATCTTATTATATCGGAAAAAAATCTCATTATTTTTAGTTTGAAATTTTAAACTTATGTCAAATCTAACTACATTCATACTTATCCCTCACTTAAATTTATGTTTAAACAATAGAAAATTTTTATTTATATAAATAGTATCACAAAATAATTAATAACAAATCCTTTTTACTTTGACATATCTACTAATACTTTTTCTAGATACAAATTATTTTATTTATTGAACTCGTAGGTTCATACCCATAGCTATAAAAAGATAGTTAATTTATGTAGAATATAAAATGGTCCGCTAGAGTTAGCCGAGAACAATATTCTCGAATATCTAAACACAAACAACACCGTTCTACATGATTATGAGCGGTGTTGTTACTATCACATGAATTAAGTGGCCAATTAATCTTTACAATAGCTGAGAACTCTTTCTACTTTAATATTTCTATTGCCTGCAAAAAATTGCGGTAACTGTCTTTTCCGTAAACATCATTATTATTTTTAAAAAAGTAGTTAACCATATAGTTTTGTGCTTGTTCTAGAGAGAAAGATCTGGCTTCTCTGACCAGTTTTAGGTAGGAAATAAAGTATTCTTTAGATAAATTAGCACCATTATTTACAATCACGTAGCTTCACCTCTGACATTTAGATACTTCCGTTCCACAACATGATATTGTAGAGTTTTGTGGTGTCAAATTAACACTACATACACCAGTTTCGGGTAGATCAAGTTCTACCTTTCTCGCTGACTCATAATCACCCGTCAGATGAGCAATAATAGATCTAATTTGTTCATAACCAGTGGCCATTAAGAAGGTTGGTGATCGACCATAACTTTTCATCCCAGCTATATAAAAATCTTTTTCGGGCTGTCTTAATACCTCTTCCCCATGAGGTCGAACAGTACCGCAACTGTGAAGGTTTGGATCAATTAACGGAGAAAGAGCTTCCACACTTTCTGTAGCAGTATCTATACTTAGTCTGATTTCTCTTTCAAATGAGAAGTCTGGGCGGCTACCTGTGTTTGCAATGATTTCATCAACGACAGGAAGTGTTACTTTACTGCCTTCTGATTCACCAGAAATTCCTATTCCATCGTTTGTGTTAGTCAATTGATGAATAAGAAAAGGAGTATAGACTTTTACTTGACCAGCATCAACTAATTGATGTATACGACTTCCCAACTCCCCTCTTGCCTGAAGAGCGTCTTTATCTTCTCCACCGTAAGCATCTTCTACGCTTTTCTTTCGCATTATCCATATAATTTCCACTTCATCATTTAACTGTGATAACTCTAATATTGTGTTAATCGCTGAATGACCGCCACCTACAACAGCAACTCGTTTGCCTTTGTATTTTTCTCTATGCTCCCCCTTAATATCAGGTATGCCATAATAAATGTACTGTTTTAATTCTCTTTCTTCTCTTGTCCAAATACTATCTGCATTTATTGGATTTGGTTGTGACCAAGTTCCCGTAGCATCTATAACTGCCCTTGCTTCTATTCTTTTAGACATACCATTTTGTTCAAGGTAAATAACAAAGGAGGATTTTTCACGATTAGCAGTCTTCATTTTATCAAACCCTTTTTTACTAATCGAAACAACTTTTGTATTCAGTAATAGATAAGGTTTTATTTCAGGTAAATTTGCTAGTGGCTTTAAATACTCTTTAACTAGTTCACTTCCTAATGGAAGTTGATCTAAAACAGGTGCATTCCATCCGTGATTTTCTAGAGTTTTTTTAGCAATCTTATCGATATTGTACCGCCACGGTGAAAATAACCGTACATAACCCCAGCTTAGAATGTTACTCCCAACACTGTCACCTGACTCTATTAGTATAAAACGTTCCCCAATATCGGCTAGATGGGCAGCCGCTGCTAAACCTACAGGACCAGCACCTATAACCACTATTGGTAATTCCTTGCTTAAAGTTGATGCTACATCTACATTAATTTTTGCAACAGGTTCGCAACATCCACCAGTGTTTACTTGTATCAGTTCAATGTTGTTCATCTCTATACCTCCATAAAATTTTGTTTACATGTTCTAATTAATTGCATTTTGCAAGTATTATATATTTTTTTAAGCAAGACTTAACTTGCTTAAAGTAAAGGTGTACAGCAAACGCTTGATTTGGACATGGCTTGATTAAGTAATGTAATAGAACGAATAACTGTTTCTTTCTCAAATTCGTTCATATGCGAGAATACTTCCTCTAAGTAAGTATTCATCGATTCGTCAATGGTTGTTGCGACAAACTTACCTTGTACTGTGAGGGATAGAATATATACCCTTTTGTCTGCTGAGGAAGGTGTTTTCTTTACTAATTCCATTTTAATAAGTGTCTGGATTTGTCTACTAAAGGTTGTTATATCCATTGCTATTGCATCTGCAATTTGTTGCATGGATGGTGTTATTTGTTTATCTATTTCATAAAGAATGTGACTTTGTACCGGTGAAATGTCCACGGTTCCAACCGAACAACAATTTTTATTAAGTAGTCCAAACCTACGAGTAAGTACTTGAAATAGTTCACGTTTGTTTTCCATGTTTTCACCTCTTATATAATATATACATTATTTACTTGCAATGTGCAACAATTAACTTTAAAATTTCATTAAATACTTTTACTATTACATGGAGGAATCCAACATGAATTTATTGATTAGAAATGCTAAAAAAGATGATTGGGATGAAATTAAATATATTTATGAAGCTGGAATTTCCACAGGTTTAGCTACATTCGAAACCAAAGCACCTACCACATATGAACAATGGATTTTAAAAGCCCACTCTGAATGTACTCTAATTGCACATAACGAGAATAAAATATTTGGTTGGTGCAAAATTACACCTATATCAGATCGTTCGGCTTATTCAGGTGTGGGCGAAGTTAGTGTCTATGTCCATCCCAAAGCACAAGGCAAAGGAGTCGGCAATATACTCTTTAAAAATTTGATTTCTATATCGGAAGCGCAAGGATTTTGGACTTTACAGGCTTCAATTTTTTCTGAAAATAATAGCAGTATTTATTTGCACAAGAAAAATGGGTTTAGAGAAGTAGGGTTTAGAGAAAAAATAGGAAAATTAAATGGAAAATGGATAGATAATGTTTTATTAGAGAGAAGAAGCAGTATTATCGGATTAGAAGAAGATTCTTAAATTGTCCTCTCCACCCCAATAAATTTGTAAAGAATAACAATATAAGAATCCATCTTGATAATATAAAATGGATTCTTTTTGTGTGTTTCATAAGACAACAATTACTGAACACCTATACAACCTGTTTTGATGGTCTTTATATTTACCGAAAAGAGCAACTTGCCTCTCACATTCAATGTTAAAGATAATGCAATATTTTTTTCACAACATAATGTGAGTCAGCCCCTAACCCTCTTAAAGTAGCCGAAGCAAAGGAACGTTGCCCTTCCAATCCCACATAATAAAGCCCAGGAACATCGCTTATACCTGCTTTATGTGTCGGTCTTCCATCCACATCTAAGGCTCCAATAGTCTGAAGATATGATAGTTGTGGCCTGTATCCTGTCGCGAAGATTACTGTATCCACCTGTTCTTTTATTCCATTTGGCCAAATAACGCCATCTTGATAAAAAGAAGTAAACATTTGTCGATGATCTGGTTTACCTTCAGCTAATCGCTTTTTGTATTGGTCCGAGTCATTTACTGCACTAGAACTTGGTGCAGTTGTTCCAAATCGCCAGAATGGAAACTTATCAACACCAATGAGTTTCAACCAAAAGTGCAAATCCTTCCCCCATACACGTTGTTTCACAAACTGGACCGGTCTTAGTACTGCTAACGACGTCTGACTAACCTTAGCCAGTTCGACTGCAATCTGGACAGCAGAATTTCCACGCCCCACAACAACCACTCTTTGATTTATATATGGTTCTGAATTTTTGTATTTAGAGGAATGAAGTGTTATTCCATTAAACACGTCCTGCCCAGCTATATTTGGTTTGAATGGATTGTTAAACGAGCCGGTTGCATTTATGATAGTTCGTGACTTATATATATCCCCTGTCATCGTACGAATAGTAAAACCTTCTCCATCTTTTTCAACAGATTCTACGCGTTGGTTGGTCTGAACCTCCAAATGAAACTTCCTCCTGTATTCCTGTAAATAACGAACCACTTCATCTCTCTCTGGATACCTATTTTGTTCCCCTGGGAATTTCATGCCTGGCATTGAGGAATAACCTGC
This sequence comes from Psychrobacillus sp. FSL K6-2365, assembly GCF_038003165.1. NCBI lineage: Bacteria > Bacillati > Bacillota > Bacilli > Caryophanales > Bacillaceae > Psychrobacillus > Psychrobacillus sp. FSL K6-2365. The sequence continues at coordinate 1,997,098 of NZ_JBBOOO010000001.1, forward strand.
CGGCGAGAACAGTTTAAGACTGTCGTAATAACTTGGCCAGGAACCGCCTACCTCATTGCTTGATTCCAAAATTAGATATTGTAACCCCTCATTTTGTAAGTGATAGCCCGAAGCAAGACCGGCTTGCCCTCCACCAATGACAACTGTTTCTAAAATTGATTTCACAAAAACCCTCCCAATTATTTGTACTTTACAAGTATAATAAGTGAAAAAATATTCATTGGGTACATTTTGAATAATCATCGTTGGAGAAAAAGTAAGTTTGATTGGAAAAAGCCAATGCATTAATTTTTTCTCTTAACACATTTATACTTTAATTAATTGCAAAATGCAAAAACTTTTTAAAATATGAAAAGGACACTAAAGAGTATCCCTTTCCAAGAATGAATTAGTTATATTTATTTCAATATATTTTCTTCGGCTTTACATTAATACTAAGCAGCATTGTTAATTATTAAAATGTTAAAATTGCTATAAAGATTGTGAAGAAATACACTTAAACTAACTCGGCAGTTTACTTGAAGAAGATAAATTTAATATTATACTTGACCGCGTACCTTAGTACGCGGTTTACTATGTTTATAGGGGTGAGTTATATGAGTTACAGAATTAGTGTATTTGCAGAAAAATGCGATGTAAATAAAGAAACGATTAGATATTACGAACAAAGAGCATTATTAAAAGAGCCTTCCCGAACGAATGAAGGTTATAGGATATATTCAGATGATGATGTTAAGCGTGTAAAATTTATCAAAAGAACACAAGACCTTGGCTTTTCATTGAATGAAATCTATAAATTGCTTGGAGTTGTTGATAATGATGAAGTTCGTTGCAAAAATATATTTGAATTTGTATCAAAAAAGGAAATAGAAATTCAGGAAAAAATTGCAGATTTAAAGCGTATTGAGTCAATGTTAAGGGACTTAAAAAGTCGATGTCCAGATCAAAAAGCATTACATCAATGTCCAATTATTGAAACGGTAATCTTTGATTGAATATCACCCTTGATTTTATCAATATAAGGAGGAATAAATAGTGAAAAAATATCGGGTTAAAATCATTGGAATGACTTGCACGGGCTGTGAAGAGCATGTTGCTGTTGCTCTTGAAAACATGGGTGCAAAAGAGATTGAAGTGGATTTTCGTCGCGAGGAAGCTGTATTTGAACTTCCGAATGACGTGGAGGTGGAAATAGCGAAAAAGGCAATTTCTGATGCCGAATACCAGCCTGGAGAGACAGAAGAGGTACAACAGCAAGAAACGGTGCAACTTGGAGATGAAGGCGATTATGATTATGACTACATTATCATTGGTTCTGGTGGAGCATCCTTTTCATCTGCCATTGAAGCTGCGAAATACGGAGCGAACGTGGCAATCATCGAACGTGGCACAGTGGGTGGAACATGCGTGAACATCGGATGTGTTCCTTCAAAGACGCTGTTAAGAGCTGGAGAAATCAATCATATAGCAAAAAACAATCCGTTTGTGGGATTGCACACGTCAGCAGGCAATGTCGATTTGACTCCATTAATTAAGCAGAAAAACGATTTGGTGACGGATCTTCGAAACTCGAAATATGTTGATTTAATTGATGACTACGGCTTTAAATTAATAAAAGGTGAAGCGAAATTCGTGGATGAAAAAACCGTCGAAGTGAATGGCATGCAGTTATCAGCTAAACGATTTTTAATCGCGACAGGTGCTTCACCAGCTGTACCAAAGATTCCTGGAATAGAAGAGGTAGATTATTTAACAAGTACATCATTACTTGAATTAAAACAGGTTCCAAGTCGTCTTACAGTCATTGGTTCAGGTTATATCGGTATGGAATTGGGACAACTATTCCATCATTTGGGTTCAGAAGTAACGTTGATGCAAAGAAGTCCACGACTGTTAAAAGAATACGATCCTGAAGTTTCAGAAGCGATCACGCAAGCATTAACAGAACAAGGGATTAATTTAGTAACAGGAGCATCCTTTGAACGAATCGAACAAGACGGAGACGTTAAAAAGGTTCATGTTGAAATCAATGGCAAGAAGCAAATCATTGAAGCAGATCAAGTACTAGTTGCCACTGGAAGAACACCAAATACGACGACCTTGAATTTAGAAGTAGCTGGTGTTGTAGTAGGCTCCCGTGGTGAAATTATGATCGATGAGTATTCAAAAACAACGAATTCAAGCGTCTATGCAGCAGGAGATGTGACGCTTGGTCCTCAATTTGTATATGTGGCAGCTTATCAAGGTGGAATTGCAGCAGGAAATGCCATCGGAGGACTGAATAAGAAGCTGAATTTAGAAGTGGTTCCAGGGGTTACGTTTACAGCTCCAGCGATTGCAACCGTTGGTTTAACCGAGCAACAAGCAAAAGAAAAAGGCTATGAAGTGAAAACATCCGTCTTGCCTTTAGATGCCGTTCCGAGAGCTTTGGTTAATCGAGAAACCACAGGAGTTTTTAAATTAGTGGCAGACGTAAAAACAATGAAGATATTAGGCGCTCATGTGGTAGCAGAAAATGCAGGAGAAATAATTTATGCGGCGACACTGGCTGTCAAATTCGGTTTAACCGTGGAGGATCTCCGAGAAACCCTGGCTCCATATTTAACAATGGCAGAAGGATTAAAATTAGCTGCCCTTACGTTTGATAAAGATGTATCAAAATTATCTTGTTGTGCAGGTTAAACCTTCATTTATGTGGTGTTATATGAATCAATTTTCTTAGGAGGTTTTTATGGATTATTGTGAAAAAATGAGAGAAATGATTGGAAATTCCCCATTAATCATCGTACGACCAAGTGTAGCGATCATCAATCGATCTGGAGATATTTTATTGTATCGATTCATAGGTGGAACATGGGGCATTCCTGGTGGCATATTGCAGTTAAATGAGTCTATTGAGGAATGTATTAAACGAACTGTACAAAAAGATTTTGGTATCACGTTAAATACATTACAGTTATTTGGTGTCTATTCAGGCAAAGAATTAATTAATCGTGTCGAGGAAAGTGGCGATCAGTATCAGACTGTTGCAATTGGCTATCTATGCTCAGACTTTGAAAGAGAACTAACACCTGATGAGAATCAAGCAATTGAAGCTCAATTTTTTAAATTAGACCAATTACCTGCAGAAACCGATCCTTTTATTAAGAACAAATTACTTGAACTAATAGGGCAACTTGAAAAAAAGAATACTCCTTGTTGAACTCACGGGTGCTTTAGTTGAATATTCGTCTTCCGAAATAATCTTCTTTATTACAAAAAGCACTAAAATAGACATGAAAAATAGCCCCCTTTGATCATCCTTTGTTCAAAATAGGGGCTATAATTTTCTATTAGTATTAGCATCTGAAGATGTGTTAATCAATCTTTATTCCAAACCAACGGCATTCCTTGCTTATTGTTCAGCATTTTTTGAAACACCGTTAATTTTCATTAACAGGAACTGCTACCACCTATAAGAACAAGTCCAGCACCTTCGTTATTTTCTTCGATATCAAGAGTCAGACCCTCTGTAGAAGTAACTTGTGAATCAATTGCTAACTTAATGCCATTGATCGTTTGAATCGTATCCGATTCTAGTGGTGAATCTAAAGACAATGCAAATTGAGGTCCGCAGCAACCAGCATTAGTAAAGAGGCGAATTCCCTCAACACCTTTTTCGCTTATAAAGTTTTCTAGTAGTTTTTTCGCTCCATCTGTAATGTTCATTTAATTATTCCTCCTAAAATTTTTTATGCATTTGGAAAGATTCTTTTCAAAGCTTCTTTCATTTCTGGTTTTACACTAATTTTCGGTCGTACTGCTTTAGCTATTTTTTCTGCTTCTTCAATTGTGTTTGCTTTTCCTAATGTAAGTAACGTTCCAATCGCCACTGTTCCAGTACGGTTACTTCCACCCTGGCAGTGAAAGTAGACATTTTTCCCTTTATTATATGCATCCACTACCTGTTCAATTGAGTTCTTTATAGAAGTGTCTTGCTGGTCTGCATCATCAATGATTGGACAGTGTACACTAATCTCATTAGAGCGTACTTTTGGCGATTCCGCTCTTAAATCAAATACTGTATCTACTTTTTCATTTCCGAGTACATCAACTACATCATCGGCACCGCCAATATAAATGCGTTCTTTAATCAATTCTTGATAATTCTTTTTTGTCATTACATTCACCCACCAATTAGTTAATATAATCTTTTAGTTTGTCATATCCAACTTTTTCTTCATGTAGCCACGGAATAATAGCACAGTTTAATGCTTTATTTTTATTTACTTCATGAATCCATTCCAACTCACCCATTGCTTTTGCACTTAATACTGGATCTTTTGTATTAGTAGCATATAAACTTTGATTAATAACCCACCATTTGGGGCTTATTTTTGCTCGTCTTAGATCTTCTTGTAGTCGAGAGGCTTCTAAAACTGGTGTGGCTTCAGCCAATGTTACGATAACTACCTCTGTTACTTTTGGATTTCGAAGTAAAGGAAGTAGATTTTGCACGCTTTGTGGTACTTCACCTGTAGACTTCTCTATTTCTTTACTGTAGGACTGAGCTGCATCTAACAATAGTAAAGTATGACCTGTTGGTGCTGTATCGATTACTACGATTTCATCATCCGTTTTAGCCACTACTTCTGCAAATGCACGGAATACTGCAATTTCCTCTGTACAAGGTGAATTTAGGTCTTCTTGTAGGTACGCAATGCCGTCTTCATCCAAATCTTTACTTGCTTTAGATAATATATCTGCTTTATATTTTTCTACTTCTCGTTTTGGATCAATACTACTGATGCTTAAATTTTGGTTCATTAATTTACTTTGAAACTGATAATTAAGATGTGCAGCAGGATCTGTTGTTGTTAAATGGACACGATGTCCCTTTTCAACTAAACCAACTGCAATTGCTGATGCGACAGTTGTTTTTCCGACCCCGCCTTTACCCATAGTAAAGATTAACTTTGTATCTGAGGAAGAAAAGTCAGCTATAATATCCTTCAATTTAGATTGGTTACTTAATTCAGGCTGATTGTTAGATATAAGTGTTGATGATGTGTACATTTTGAATAGATAACGAAGATTTTCTACACCTGTTAAGGAATATGAAACAAAAGGTAAAGAATATATTACAGACTGCTTCAAATTTTTGGGGATCTGTTTTAAAGCATTTCTTTGTCGTTGATAAAATGCAGATGATACCTCATCCTCTTTTAGATACTCACGAAGAAGCCCGTTCACAATAACAAGTTGATTTTTTATCCCTATATCTTTTAGTTCCATTGATGCACGATCAGCTTCTAACAGAGAAGAAACGTCTGGTCTTGTAACTAAAATTAATGTAGTTTTTGTAGCATCGGCTAAAACCTCTACTGCTTTAGAATAGAGATCTTTTTTACCAGCTAATCCTGATAATGGACCTAAACATGATGCTCCATGCGTACTTTCCTCTAGGAACCCATTCCATGCCGTTGGAAGTTGTAAAAGTCGTAATGTATGCCCAGTTGGTGCAGTATCAAAAATAACATGATCATACTGACTTACCACTTCATTGTTTGTCAGCAAGCTTGTAAACTCATCAAATGCGGCTATTTCCACAGTACACGCACCTGATAATTGTTCTTCCATCGTGATGACTACAGATTCAGGAAGTTTTCCTCGATACGGTCCAACAACCTTTTCCCGATAGGTTTTTGCAGAAGCCTCCGGGTCTAAGTTACATGCATATAGATTATCAACATTTGGAACTTCCTTTGGTGAGTTAGTTAGTTCGATACCAAATACATCTTGTAGATTGGAGGCAGGATCGGTACTAATTAATAAGACCTTTTTCCCCTTATCTGCTAATGAAATAGCAGTCGCACAAGCTGTGGAAGTTTTTCCTACTCCCCCTTTTCCTGTCAAAAACAAAAATGGAGTATTTATTACATTCTTTGGCTGAAAATCTTGAAACATAATTATCTCTTCTTTCCGTTTTAAAGTGAATTTAAATTAATAGAAAGTCGACCTTTAGGCTTTTCTTTTAGTTCTTCCAAACCTACATTAAACCATTCTGCAAGTTCATCGTTTGTTGGGTAACTTCCTAGTTTTACAATTTCACCATCTACTAAAACTACTGGCAAAGCATCTGTTCCATTTTCATGTAACGCATTGTTTACTGCACTATTTTCAACAAACTTATCCGGGTTATTTGTTAACTGATATCGGGTAATATTAAATCCCTTTTTTTCGAGTGAATACAAAGCCGAAGCGACTCTCGTTAATTCTGGGTCAACACTTGGTCCACATACTCCAGTTGAACAACACATCGCCGGATCAAAAATTTCTACTTTTTTCATACCTAAAAACCTCCCTATATAGTATCAAATAAGCATATACTTATATCTCAGTTAAAAGAGAACCAAGAGAATATTCTCTTGGTAATGGAAATCATTCACCTGTCTCAGCAAAACGCTTGATTCTTTCTCCAACTTCATCACGAACTCGTTGGAAGGTAGCCCACTTCTCTTCATCAGTTCCCTCTGCTTTTGCAGGGTCGTCAAAGCCCCAGTGATCACGTTTAACGTGTGGTGGTGTCATTGGACATTTATCTGCAGCATCACCGCAAAGAGTAACTACAAACTCCGCATTATTTAACGTTTCCATATCAATGATATCTGAAGTCTGATTAGAAATATCGATTCCAACCTCATTCATTGCTTTAACAGCATTCGGGTTTAAGCCATGTGCTTCAATACCCGCACTTAGAACTTCCCACTCATCACCTAAATATTTTTTCCCCCAGCCTTCTGCCATTTGGCTTCTGCATGAATTACCTGTACATAAAAAGTAAAGTGTTTTTTTTGACATAGTAAGAAATCTCCTTTGGTTTCAACCTTTATAAAAAGTAATAGTTTTTTGAGTTACATTAATTAATTTCCCATATTAGAAAAACAATAAGGAAATATATAGACCTAATAATGTAATAAATAGAATAGGTACTGTTAAGACAATACCTGTTTTAAAATAAGTACCCCATGAAATTTTTACGCCTTTTTGGGATAAAACATGAAGCCATACTAGTGTTGCAAGTGAACCAATCGGTGTGATTTTTGGTCCTAAGTCGGATCCAATCACGTTAGCATAAATAAGTGCTTCGCGAATTATACCAGAAGTATTCGTTTCTGCAATCGCTAATGCATCGATCATTACGGTTGGCATGTTATTCATAAGGGATGAAAGGAAGGCTGCAATGAAGCCCATCGACATCGTTGCTACGAATAGTCCTTGTTCTGCCGCTACTTCTATAACTCCAGCTAAAACGCTTGTAAGTCCTGCATTCCCTAGGCCGTAAACGACAACATACATACCTATAGAGAAAAACACAATATTCCAGGGAGCTCCTTTAATAACTGTTCTTGTATCAACAGCACTACTTCTTCTTGCCATGATAATAAAGAAAATCGCGATTAATCCTGCTACAATGGAAACAGGAACCTGGATGAACTCACTACTAAAGTAACCGATAACTAATACAGCAAGTACATACCATGAAAGATGAAACATTTTTATATCTTTAATAGCTTCTTTTGGTTCTCTAAGTTTTGATAAGTCATATGTTCTTGGAATGCTTTTTCTAAAATAAAATAATAATACGCTGATTGTTGCAATCAGAGAAAATATGTTAGGAATAATCATTCTAGAAGCATATTCCACGAAACCAATATTAAAGAAATCAGCTGATACAATGTTAACTAGGTTACTAACCACGAATGGTAGCGATGTTGTATCTGCTATAAACCCACTCGCCATAATGAATGGGAAAATCATTTTTTCATTGAAGTTCAAGTTCCGAACCATTGCCAAAACAATTGGTGTTAATATTAACGCAGCCCCATCATTAGCAAAAAAGGCAGCTACAATAGCACCTAACACACTTACATAAATGAACATCTTAATCCCATTGCTTTTAGCGGCCTTTGCCATATGTAATGCAGACCATTCAAATAAGCCAATCTCATCTAAAATTAAGGAAATAAGTATAATTGCAATAAAGGACAAAGTGGCGTTCCAAGTAATGTCTACAACTTCTACGACATCACCAAAGTCCACAACTCCTACTAATAACGCTATAATAGCTCCACCACAAGCAGACCAACCAATGTTCAACCCTTTTGGTTGCCATATAACAAACACAAGCGTTACTAAGAAAATCAATGATGCTAAAATAACTGGTGACAAAATACTAACCTCCATTATTCACATGAGATACGTAATCCCTGTTCTTCTAATTCTTGTAGTTTAAAATCTTGGTTAGGAAGGTGATGAATCAAGCTCTGGAGAAATGGAATAACATCACTTTCCTTGTTCAATGAATAGATAATCCATTGACCTCTTCTTGTTTCACGTACCAATCCCGCATCTTTTAATTTCCTTACGTGCTGACTAATAGCAGGCTGACTTACTTTAAATATTTCAACAAATTCACAAACGCAATAATCATTCGTGTCTAACATTTTAAGCATGGTTAGTCTTGTTTTGTCACCTAACAACTTCAATATTGTTGCAGCTTTTTCAATCTCAACCTTAGATAAATCCATTTAAAGACACCTCCTTATATGATTTCACTATTAGTATATAATGATTTGCTTATATAATACTCAACTTATATGTAGTTTGCAACCTTATTATTTTAAATTTGTAATAAAAATTTTACCTTTATGGATATTTCTTGGGTATGGAAAACAAAGCGGGGCTTTTTTAAACAACTATTTCGTTTGTATAATTGCATTGTAGGATAGGTGTCATTACATAACCACCATGAAGATTTTAGAAAACAAAGAAGCACTATTAGATGCTGCATTAATTGGTTCTTAAGCCCCTCTACTTTATTCAGAAATGATGGAAAAACAAAGTAGCGATTACATGATACCAAGTTATTTAATAGGTTAACTGTTATCAAACACTACTCTTGTTCTTTTCATTAGGTATTAAGATTTTGAAAAGATCGCTTTTAGTGATTATCAATTTGATAGTCTCCTTCATCTTTTTTTTGAATCTTACTCAGATGATGAAGTCAATCTGGAGAATTTCATTAAAAAATTAAAGTAAAATGGATATTTCCTTCCTTTCATCCTTCCCTACAGCGAGAATAAATAATGGTGTGTTCCTCCGTAGAATGTCATGATAATAATAATTCATATCTTTATCAAATATATTTACAAACTGTTCAAAACGATTGACTAGGATTTTAAACAAAAATGCGTTAATGACATATGAAATGACGTTAAATTGATAGTTACACCGATTTCTTGTTAGGTATCTCAAAACAGATTCAAATTCATTTGAGCAATTTAATTTCGGGAAAATTTGAAAACTGTCGAGCCAATCCTCGTTATAAAATTTGGGTGCAGTCATACCGAGTGGCCTTTCTATTCGCCATGTTTCTAGCCCATATCCATAACTCTCGCTCTTCCATTCTACAAAAGCCCTTGCATAAACACATTTATTATTCCCAGATTGTTCTTTAAAAAAACTCTTCACACATTTTTTGTGATGAGGTATTTTTTTATTTAGAATGTAACGTTCTGCAGCTTTCAAAATTGCTTTTGATTGAATATAGCATTCAAAGTGCAAACTTAAATTCATTTCTCGGACAGTTGCTTTGTTATCTGAGATTTCTCCAAGATACTGAACAAATAGTTTCTGATACATATAATTCCAGCTATATTTAACTTCTGTTTCTTGATACTTCAGTGTATTAGGCTTAATTTGTAGTAGATTAGAGGGATAATTACCTATATTTTGCTCATCTTTTTGTAGGTTAAAAAAAAGATTGAATAGCTTTGGGAAGTCAGCATAATAGTTTGACATTCCGCTAACTAGCTCATCTGCATTTAAGGAATTAGAAGAGAAGTAAAAGTGATATTTATTTACTGTTTCTTGTGATATATTCAACCAATCTTCCACTAATTTATGCTTAATGACTTTACGGCTTTTCCAGTGATATTTAATCTTTTGTAATGACATGTTATTAATGATGGGATTTTGACAGTACTGGCAGCAAAAAGCATCTTCTTTCTTTCCAACAGAATACTCCTTGAAAATTTCATCACAATAAGGACATGTTAGCTTTAATTTTTCAGATGGATGAAAGGCACAGTGACTGTAAAGTCTAATTTGATGGAATATGCTGTGATAACCTTCGCTTAAGCAAATTGAACAATAAGATAATGCTGGATAAAATAATGAAGCTAATTTTTGGTGATCAGGAAAAACATGAACAGCTGAATTTATTAAGTCCTCATTGTAACTGTGTAAATTAACAGCAAAGTATTTCTCAATCAATGTGGGAGATAAGTGAGACATTGCAATTACTTCTCTAAATTTAATACCTACATTTTGAAAATTATTTTTCTCCATTATTTCTCTATCCCCTATAAGAGGCAATAATTCATATCCATTTATTGCATTTGAAAGTTTAAACTTTTCAATTATTCCCCAAACTGACTCATAATCTTGGATCCATTCCTTATTCCACAATATAGAAATTTTTGATATACATACTCCTCCTGTCTTCGAAAAAAATTAAGTTTTTCTACCATGAATTTCCCACTCAATATATCCAGTTTGCAAGAAAATCTCCTCAATCTGTTCTTTTGTTAAGTGAGAAATATCGTACTCTTCATCATTAAAAGAGCCATATTGTAACATAATATTTTCTACAAAAAGTACAAAATATTGCATCGGAATATCTAATTGATTTTTAATATGGTTTTTACGTCTTAAAGACTGAACTGTATCCATAATATCAGTAGAGAGTTGTGTAAGTCGAAACCCTTTACTAAATGCTTCTGGAAAATAAAATCTGGTATAGCTCCAACCACTTTTTATAGGGTATTCTGAAAATTCATCATATCCTGCAAGGCATTCCTCAATATCATCTATATCTAATAAGCCTTTAAACTCATAATCCTGAGACATGAAACGACCTACTAATTGATACTTGCCACTGTCTCTGTACGCAGTTCGTTGGAACATAAGCTCTATTTGGCCAACTAAAAATACTATAAGATGAACATTATTTAAAGCCAACTCATTATATAGATCCATTAGCCAACGGTATTCTAGTTCGAATAAATTTTGAGCATCATCTAAAAATAAAACAACCTTATTCGAGTTGGCCATTTCTGCTTGTTCTATAAGAGCATTTAACAGTCTTTTTCGCTTAACATTGGGTTTAGAACCTACCAATGCTAAATCATGATTAATTCCAATAAGCAAATCTTCAAAGAAATAGTTCTCGTTTGGATTTTTTCTTGTACGACTGGAAATGTGGTACATTGGAAAGTCAGAACCTAATTCATCTTGCAAAATTCTAATCACATAATTTACTGCCCTAGTTTTCCCCATTCTTGGATATCCGTAAATAATTGCACCGGGTATTCTGTTTCTAATCCACTTAGAAATATGCGAATACAATCTATTAATTTCATTCGTTGCTAAGTAATAATCACCTATTTCTATAGGATGCATATTCTTATCAACTAATGGTTTTGCATAAGGGTTTATGTTTTTTGACATTTATAACACCTACTTTACAATTATTTTAAAATTGTAGTGTCTTACGTAATTTTACTTTCACCTTTTCTCGCTCGGCTTCAACTTTTTTAGGCTTTGATTTTTTCTCTTTTTGCTCAGGAACTTCATCTGCAGTGATTTCATATCGTTTTTTCTTACTGGATTGATTTTTTTCAAAACTCGCCAACTTATTTCTAACATTTTTTGATGAAGCATTTGTTTTTAAGAAATTATGATAAATCTCAATAGGATCTTCTCCAGTAGGAATTTCAATCTCCCGACTATTAATTAATTTATTTATAGCTTTCCTTTCTCTTAAGCTATGAGGTCTAACCCCCCATTTTCCAATTGCTGACAATATCCCTAATTCACTTCCATTCTCTAAATACACTTTTAGAAATCGTATATCGTCAACATTCACTAATAGCGTAACAGTTTTTCCGATTAGACTTGGTGTATGGGCAATGATATCATTCTTGTATTTAACTCCTTCAAAGAAGACTGACGGTCGAATTCCTTTATTAAGATTTCCACGAATCGTACGCTTAAATTTAGTTGTGAAAAATAGAAACTCGCTACGTTTGTCTTCAGCTAATGTATCTATATGCATTCCTTTTTCAATCCTTTGCTTCATTACTTCTATTGGAGTAAGTCCTGACAATCCATTATGGGGAGTAATGTTATATTCAGCAATTATTACATCTGCAATTTCCTCTATATGTTCGGACGAAATTTGATATTTTACTGCAATCTGTTCCGAACCTTTTCTTCTACGAGGGTCTTTTGTGCTATTACCTGTCGTGCTAACAATTCGTTGAAATCCATTTATCTCAAGTGTTTGGAAGAAACGCTCTATATGCGGTCGTCTTACAGGGGTAGCTACTGGTCCCATATTAATCGAACACCCTACAAATTCTGTCAATTTCTCTTGTACAATTATTGCAAGGTTCGCCTTTGCATTGTCATAACAAAGTTCATCCCATATCCCATATTTAGCTGCATCAATTAAAAAGGAAGGAAAGCCTGAGTGTTCCTTGTATACAAGTTTAGGAATGGTTAACTGTTTAGGCTCCCATGGTTTTATTGCATTCCTAATACACATTAGAACATCATCAGATGAGTATTCTTTTTGTAAACATAAATGATAGCCTAATATACATCTAGTAGCGACATCGATAATGGAAAGAATCCAAATTCGATTAATAGTATCCACTATCTCATCACCTTCTGGTGTCTTAAAAATGATTGCTAAAGATACGTCTATCTTATGACCGTCAAATTCAACTCTTTCAAAGGGTCTGATTGGAGTTGTGGATTCAAAATCCGAGTAATTTCTTCCAGTATTTTTAGCAACCATTACTGCGTCATCTCCATATCTAGAAGTAACAGATATAAAGTGCTTATCAGCTAAAGATGTTAAGAATCTTTGTACAGATTTAAGCGCTTTTGAACTAGTGTTTAACGGATATTCATTTAAATCAATGCCAACATTAACACAATTTCTCACAAACCTTTTATGGATATTCTTTATGTTAATATTCTTTTCTCGTACTTCATTCTTTTTATATGCATTAAAAAAATCTCTCTTTAATTCTTCTTCTAACATAGGATAACGATTTAACAAACCTTCAAATGGTGCATGAGTTGTTCTCTTCACCCTTTGATTAGGAATTAAAGCCCTATATCCATAAATTTTACCATCCGAATGTATTTCTAAACACCTTGCTAGCAATCGATAAAAATTACTTCTTTTTAATTTATACTTTTCACATATTAAATTAACTGTAGCTTTGTCTTTAAAATAATCTTGAACAGCAGCTCTTCGTCTTTTGAAAATTTCTTTGTTTTCTGATGACAAATCGTCTACTAAAACTGTTGGCCACATGGATAAATCATCAAAACCAGAGTTTTGAATTTTTTTAAAGTCTTTTTCCATTATTCAAACTCACCTCCATATTTAACCCAAAATGATTATCAGATAGGTCTGCTAAAATGTCCCCATGAAATAATAAAAAAGCAATAGTATTTAAAATATCCTTACTTGAAAACTCGTTATATACAGAGTATTCCGATAATTTTATGTGTGAATTAACAACTAGGTCATTATATAGCTGTGTTTGAAAATTTGAATTTACTTTGCGGTGATTTTTTAACATTTTAATTATAAATTTGTAGTTAGAAAGTAAAGTTTTACTATTTCTAATATTTACATCAGTTGAAACTCGATGTTTCAAATTTTTATTTTTACACCATTGTTGCTGAATTTCAATCTGTTCTATCACTTTGGGCTTCTCTAAATCACTTGCATATTTTACTTCAACAATCTCTTCATCGCCATTGTCGTATAAAATCCACATGTCAGGTATGGATTTTCTGATTTGTGATTTATAAGGAAGTATTATTTCAAATGGTTGTTCGCAAAAGGTAATCACTTTTGGATTGCATTCAACTAATAGCCAATTATCGTATTCCAAATCACTATACAAAAATACATCTCGATGTATTTTTATACTGTTAGATTTCCACCTATTATTTCCAAACTTATTCGAACCGTTATGAATTATAGGATTATACATACCAATTTACCCCTTTCTGGTTAAAATCATTGTAAACCGTCCTCAACCTGTTGTCCAAAAATTTAAATAGTCCACAAGTTGCTGTCCAAATTATTAGACACCGACATGTGGACTATAGATATATAAAAGTTGTAGTAGAGCCTTTCGCATTGTCCCCATGTTCGTGTCCTTTTACAAAAAATATTGTATATACGGACAAGAACTTCTATACAACACTTTTCCTGATTCGAGGAATTGATTTTGAGACAGAACTTCCATAAACTTTAGTTATCAATTTTCCTAGCTTTTATAGATCATTTTAGAGTTATGCTTTTCAGACTTTCATTTGCTGCAAAAATTTATAAATGTCAGAAACTTCTATATAACGGTTAACGCTTCTTATAAATGAATCACTCCCTCACAATTTCATTAATAAGAAAAAAGCGAATCTCCTATAAAAAAGAAATAGGCTTTTTGCTAATTGAAATGGGACACTAACAAACTTATTGACTCAGCCGCCCCGCACCATATTTGGCGATTTCTCACCTTAAATGGCATTGAATATCCATTTCCTTTATCATCATTATACCTTCATTATGAACATTAATTCTTCTTCAAATAAACAGCAGCGTTAGTTTGATACGGAATGAAAATGTAAATCTCAAATAAGTTGTACTAACTCTGGATTTAATACAACTTTATGAAATCTCCAACAATCAGAGTATTCTGTACCAATTTCGTGATCATGCAAGCAAACCCTGTTCATTCCATCACAGCCGTCAAGTCCACAACAACCATTTAATCTACTGCTATCTGAATGGCGGTTTGAATTGATTAAATCCTTGATGTTTATAATGATAGAACCTTTTAATAGTTCGTAAGATGTTTCCTCTTGAATTAAATAAAAGCCTCTAGGAATATAATCTTGACCGTCTTTTCCATTAATCAAATTGAGGTCTTTTAATTCTGATAGTGGTTCAGAGATTTCCAAATTACATGTTTTACAAATTAGTTTCAACTTGTCGTTTCCTCCTTTTATATGTATTTGTGTTCCAGTATTGGATTTTCTTCAACTAAAGCATTCCGTTAGCTTAAGTTCATTAGTCACAAAGACTCTTTATAAGTAACAAGAAAAGGTGCCAACAACGAACCAATTAGTAAAATAAAAATAGCTATGCCAAGTGTTACAAGACCATTGCTAAAAGGAGACAGAAAATAACCGAAGGTGAGCATTGGAAAAATAGTTAAAGAAACAAAAATTATCCTGCTTGGTGTTGTTATCTTATGTGTTGTATCGCATTCGTTACAATTAATAGGTTTATAATTTAGCCAGAAGGATTCATAGATTTTACTCCAACTAAAATGTGTATTGCATTTCTCGCATTTTTGCAAAGCTAATAACCTCCATTATAATTTCTAAATTTTCTAAGGCGTTGTTTTATTATCCTACCGCGTTAGGCTTTAACCCTTCCAGTAAAAACTGGTTAACTTTATAATACGAAAGCATTCGTTAATGAAAAGTCAGATTATAGTTTTCTTTTTAATAAATTTATTAAGTAGTACATGAGTGAAACCAAAAATGATAGTAGTATGATAATTATTGCACTGAATGTATAAATCGCTGTTTCGGCATAATCCCCGCCATCAAACACATTAGAAAATATAAAAAAGCAAATTACACTAACTAACAAAGTTAAGAAAAATATACTAATATACTTTGACATCTTATCCCTCCACACTATCAAACTTTACTATACACCGCAGAATTTAAATACTTCAATATCAATACCTGACTCCTCTTTAGTCTCCCTTATTGCAGCGTCTATTCAGAGACTCCCCTTCTTCAACTATTCAACTTGGCATTTCCTAACCTCTCATCGGACCTTTAATTAGCAGAATTTCTTTTATTCGTTGAGTACCAAAGTTGCAGCTTTCTTATAGAACTAAACTGCTGCGTTAGTTCAATAAGAAAAAGGGCAGCGTATGCTACCCGATAATTTTTAACTAAAGCACCTATTTTGATTATGAAAACAAAAAAATTGGTTCTTCTGAAATTATTTAATATACTCTTTTAACAATGCTAATTTAGACTTCGAGGGTGTCTCATAATTAACAGTCTTTTGAAGATAAACATTACTACCATCACTTCTATGGCTACTATGGTATGCCCATAAATTATTTCCCAAATCTAAGTGAGTTGCGTAAGTAGCTACTTTTATTCCGTATACTCTAAATACTTCTCCTTTTTTAACGACTCTAGCTGGACGAAATTCACCATTCTCATATTTTGATATGGTAAATCCTGACTTTAACATCGTCACCCTACCTATTTGTCCTGTTTTAAGCTCCATGTTATCCCACATGATTTTTGTTGGCATTGCTGCTTCTGTTTTTACAAAAAAAGTAGTAAATGCTAAGACTAATAATAAGACGGAAAGAATTATCTTCTTCATAATTTCACTCCTTTTTTTCCCAATTATACCATAACGATATTTTCAAATCATTTATTCTACTTATATCATATTCCAATACCATTCATACCACTAATACTAGTTTTCACCGCTCCAAGTATTATCACTCTCATGAACTTTCTTGACTGCTGCATACCTTATTGAACTAGCCTGCTTCTTTATTATTTCGATATTATTTTATTAATACCTTCTTCGAAAAAAATAAGCTACCCGTACAGGCAGCCCCTTTTTTAACTAGTCGAGTAGAAGGGAACCTCTCTACCTTATGGTAGATTGTTCCCCCCCCTCACAGAACCGTGCTTGCGCTATTTTCGCACACGGCTCTCCAAATCATCATTAACAAAATGGTGATTCTGCTATCCTCAATAGTTTAGTATACATTTGTTATCTACCGATGTGTGTAGAATGTGTCCCTTATGAGGGTGATAACTTGGTAGCAGCCTTTCCTCCATCGGCATTATCCAACTTCATTGGTACTACGTTGCTGTCCCACTCCCTACAAAGGCATTTGTTTTCCTTGCTTATTATCGCTTGTACACCATACTCTTCTAAAGGAAGAAAAGAACGGTAGGGTCTACCGAGTTTCCGAATTTACTAACATTGTGGACCTCTATCTCTACAACCATTTGGCTTTCGGCCCGCCATTTATCAGTCTAAGCTTAAAGGCTAATGTTACTATGAGCCCTCCAAGACTCGCTACGAGTGAATGGCTAATTCTTTCTCGACGAGAATCCCACCCGCTATATGACGACCTAGGCTCGGCCTCACAGGCACCCGTTAGTGGAATATCAAATAACTATTTAATATGTTTATTGTACTCTAATTGTTTTTGAACCCCAGATCTATCTATTTGAATCCAATACTCGGAAATTTTCCCATCTTCTATCTTATATACTGCACTTGTCATTTGAGTTATTGAATGTCCCGTAGGTTGATATCCATCGACTACTCCTACGTGTTTACCTACTTCTTTCCAACGCACATATACTTTATGTCCTTGTACCAATAATTCTTGAATTTCTAAAGTATAATTACCATAGGCTTCAATCATTTCTCTTACGTGTTCAGCATAATCTTTAGGCGTCCTTAAAACTGTTTGTTCTTCCTCGGATACAATTTGATGAGCCAATACTTGTTCGGACATTAATTGATTAGAGTAGTCTGGATTTTTTCCTGATCGTACTTCTTCAAAAAAATTTCTAATTATTTGTTCTGGTGTCATTTGAAAACCTCCAAATTTATTTTAGTGCTATTACCGTTAAATGCATGGTCTTCGTTTGAAGCTGATAAACGAATAGTGGGCTTTTCGCCAGAAGCTTGATGGCCAACTAGTTCTCAATTTAGTATGAGGCATTATGAATCTAACTTGAATGATGATACATTTTCAGTCTCAGTTTCCCACTTGGTTATTTTCTTTCGAAGCCGTGGCGCTACCTCTGTTCCTAGCAGCTCAATTGCTCTCATCACTTGGTCATGCGGCATAGTGCTTAATGGAACATACATCATAAAGCGTGTGATGCCTACATTTTTACGGAGGTGTATAATCTTTTGAGCAATAGTTTATGGATCTCCAACATACAGCGCACGGCATCTAAGCTAGTACGGTCATAATGAGCCCACCCCCGCTCTTTTCCAGGTTTATTCATGCCTGCCTGGGTAGATGGGAAAAACATATCTGCTATTTCAGGCGTTGAAAAATCCTGAAAAACGCGTACTGGATCTGCTGAAGAAAGCGCTGTAACGGCGCTAGTCAGCCTAACAGTTTCGTATAGAAGCGGAAGACAGCAAAACTGCTGGTGAAGAGGTCGCAAAATCATCCCTAAGATGCTCACCTATGCCAAACACATCAAGTCCCACCTGATCAGAAAGGACAATTTCCTCTATCACTTCTCGCAATCGTGGTGCGTGACTCATCATTTCTCCAGACTGAATATCTGGTTAAGTTTCAACTAATGAAGTAATGCCTATTTCCATAAACAATCCTCTCCTATTTCAAGTTTTTCTCCATCACACCTTTGTAAGTAACAAATTCCTATATTTGATCTTTATTCTGTACTAGTATTCATTTCTTTTAAAACTTGTTGCAGTGTTACTCAGATTTATGATGTTGAATCTGGATATGATATGACATTGGCATATTTTTATTCGAAAGCAGTATCGCGCCTAGTTACTAACCAAAAAAGAAGAGCTAAAGCACTAACTGATATCCCAAGCAAGCATACTCCTATCCACCCATAGTGCGCGTACATTTGGGTAGAAGCAATTGATCCGCTAGCACTGCCAATAGAATAAAACACCATGTACCCAGCTGTTAACCGACTCCGTGCCTCCGGACGCAATGGAAGAATCATCGTTTGATTAGTAACATGTATGGCTTGCACCGCCAAATCAAGCAGTACAATACCTATAACTAATGCTAATAGCGATTGCTCTGTATAGCTAATGAATAACCAAGAAATCAACAATAAAGTCAAAGCAATGCCTGTTGTTCTCTGCCCGTAACCCTTATCAGCTAGCTTTCCAGCACGCGCTGCAGATAAAGCACCAGCCACTCCTACAAGACCAAGTGCTCCAATCGCGCTATGCGAAAGAGATAATGGCGGAGTGCTAAGAGGCAGTACTAGTGAAGTCCACAAAATGCTGAAATCAGCAAAAATAAGTAGGGCAAGAACAGAGCGGATGCGTAAGATTCGTTCATGTTTAAACAATATAAACACCGTTTTAAGCAATTGGGGATAGGACATTGATTTTACATCTCGTTCAATTTGGGGCAATACCCTAAAAAACATACAAACCATTAAAAGCATTAGTGCAGCAGAGACTAGATATACGGAACGCCACCCCGCAACATCCGTTAATATTCCTGCAAAGGACCGCGCAAGAAGTATGCCGACTACAATTCCGCTTGTTACAATACCAACCACACGCCCTCGTTCAGCAGGAGCAGCCATAGATGCTGCGAATGCAACAAGAGTCTGAGTTACGACTGCAAGAAGTCCCACTAAAGCCATTCCTGCAAATAGTATCGTGCTGTTGGAAGCAGTTCCAACTATAACCAAAACTATTATGGTTAATAACATCTGGCCGATAATCAATAGACGCTGGTTCAGAAAATCACCGAGTGGCACTAGCAGTATCAATCCTAATCCATAAAAGATTTGAGTAATGGTAATAACAATTCCGATGATGGAATAGTCAATATCAAACTCACTAGATAGCTGATCAAGTAGCGGCTGTGCGAAGTAGATATTTGCGACTGACATCCCACAGGCAGCCGCAAATAATAATGACACATTACGAGACATAGAAGTAACACGGATTGAATCAGATGGGATAAATGCTCCCTGACTCGAATTCGCCTTTAACTCTGCATTGACTGCTATTTTTTCTTTAACTTCCTCCACTCAGTACCCCCCTTATTCCTATAAATTTTAAATACTGAAATATAACGTACCGAACAGTAAGTTATATTTCTTGGTAAATATAACTTATAGAAACTAATTCTGTCAACTTATAAATTATATTCCCCGTAATAACGTCATCTTTCTTTGGGAAATCTCTTGTTAGGATTATTTAGTCTAAATTTGACAATATAAAGAGAAAAATATATATTTATATTATACTGTTCAGTAAGAAAAAAGAAGACAAATGGCAGTTTCATTTGATTAGTTATAATTAAACAAAAAAAAGAAACGAGAGGTTTTGACTATGGGACGAACCCGTGAATTTGACGAAGAAAAAGTATTAGATGCAGCTATGCAATTATTTTGGGAGAAGGGATATGAAGCAACCTCATTAAGTGATTTAACTGCCAGAATGGGGATTCAACGACCCAGTATTTACTCTGCCTTTGGGGGGAAAAAAGAATTGTTCGAAGCTGCTCTACGCAAATACACGATGTCCCATGCTTCAGATATCCGAACAAGACTTCAAAACTTTCCATCAGTAAAGGAAGCATTTTGCACTTTTTTTGAAGAAGTGGTTGCTGAGGAATACACTGAAAGCCCCAGTAGAGGATGCTTTTGCATTAATACAATGGTCGAACTTGCGCCACATGATGAGAAATTTGAAATTCTTACAAGGGAACATCAAATGTACCTTTCAATCATATTTCAAGAAACCATTGAACGAGGTATACAATCAGGAGAACTTGAGACCGATGTAAACTCTAAAGCCTTAGCACAAGCACTAATAGTATCGTTAATTGGACTTACTGTAATAATGAAATCTCGTCCAAAACGATCATTTGTTGATAATGCAATAAAAGAGTTACTTACATTGCTTAAGTAACTCGGGTTGCTTCAATTTATTTGTCTGGTTATATGAATCTAAATATTTTAATATCATTCTCCTCTTCTATTTCAAAACTAAAAGAGTAAAACTCCCTCTTGAAAAAGAGAGAGTTTTTTTACATCATGAATTTTCTTACATTTCGAAGTCCATTTAATTGTTACCACCGAGGGAATAGGTTTTAAGTGCCAAAAAATAGTTGATATAATAAAATTGAATCATCCTGGTTCTTGGGCATTTATTTAAAATTTATGGTAATTAGCTAATCGTTTTTCTATTGTATAATTGATAGTGTAAAATGCAGTTGTTTTTAGTTATGGTCTTTTTCATTATTTTATGGATTGTCTCATGATAATTTCTTCGCCGATACGTCCTATTTGTCTCTCATTTGTATCTTCAAATCCTACATTCAAATATAGTTTTTGAGCTGGAATATTATCTATATCTACTACTAATACAATTTCATCACATTTAGGGAATTCTGATTTAACAAACTCAATCAATAATGACATCCCTTGTTTAGCGTAGCCTTTTCCTT
Organism: Psychrobacillus sp. FSL K6-2365; assembly: GCF_038003165.1. NCBI lineage: Bacteria > Bacillati > Bacillota > Bacilli > Caryophanales > Bacillaceae > Psychrobacillus > Psychrobacillus sp. FSL K6-2365. Next base: position 2,018,502 of record NZ_JBBOOO010000001.1, read on the forward strand.
GCTCTGTATGATTAATTGATAGTGCAGTTAATAACAAAGCGTTCGGATTAGTGGAGTATTTCTTAACTCGCTCATTTGAATTTAGTAGAAAGAAACCAACAGGTGTTTTTTCACTTAAAATAACAATACGATATTGTCCTTCTGTAACTTCCCCGAATTTGTTTGGTAATGTAGAAAATTGTTTTTGTTCTTCTGTTAGGACAAAAGAGTTTAATACTATCATATGCTCACTTGAAAAATGCTTCAGTTCAACACCGGTAAAATTCCCCATAATATCATTCCCCATTCATTTTTCTATATACTACCACTCTTTATGTAGTTATTACATCATTAAAGATAATTTATTTAACTATCTTTGTTCAACTAACCTGCACCTTTAGTTTAAGTGTTTGAATTAGCATGAAAGTATATATTTAGAAAGACAGCTGAAAACCACCTATACCATTTTCTCTCTTAAACATAGACTATGTATAAAACTAAACGGGGTTTTGAAATGGAGAAAAATGAACATATTATCACAATACTGGGAAGTGCAGGTGGTGTGGCGAACGGAATACTTTCCATCCTAAATAATTCTGTACAGGATGAGAAAGATCCGATCTATCATGTAATGAATAATTGCGTCATTCATTTGATAGATTATGAACAGAAAGAAGCAATTGTCTACTCTCTTTCTTATCCACATTTAAAAGATAAATTTATATACCATGAATTTAATTTAAAAGATACGGAGCTATTTAAACACCATCTGAAAAACACCAAAACGACTGTTGTCATTGACCTTTCCTGGGTGGATAGATAATTAGAATACAAAATTAGTCTACAATTTTTTTTACAGGCGAATCCTTTTTCAGCCTAAAGTCATATTTGTTTGCATTTTGATATCTTGGATCTAAATAAATTGATTTCTCATCACTTATTAAAGCTTTTTTAAATTTAGGAAAAGATGTATATTCTTCCTCTTTCCATATCCAAATACCCTTTTCTCCTTTTTCTTTATGAAATACATTATTTTGTAGTTTATTTTCTTGATTGGTTGTAAAATAGTTGGAGATAAAAATCCGCGATGGTCCAGCGGTTAAAATATTTTTTTCTATCAAATTGTTTTTTGTATCATGTTGTAATAATAGCTGTCCCCCATCTAGCCCCTTCGTGTCATTTCGATATAGAATATTTTGAGTGATAGTAGAATTGATGGTACCTCCCCGATCCCTATCATACCCACCAATTGATATTCCAGTGTAAAAGTTGTCATAAATAATATTGTTTATTATTTTAATGTTATCAGCGTATTTTTTAGCATGCTCAGAGGTTGCTTCAATTCCAATATCACTTTTATAAATGGTATTCTTTTCAATGATTATATTCTTTCCACCATCTACATAAATTCCGCCAGCAGAATAATCTCCATCATAAGCTGGATTATCGTAAGAGGATATTTCATAAACTTGATTTTTTTTTACTATACCATTTCGTACATAGTCCACTTTTTTATCATTAGAGGTACCTTCATAACCAATTAGATCAATTCCGATATTATCACTTCGACGAACTATATTTTTTTCTACTTTAAAACCGTCAATATTTCCATTTAGAACTAGAGATTCACTTAAACCGAGTTTTAAGTTTTCCAACGTATTACTCAAAATATTTATATCTTTCATTGTGCCAGTTCCATATATAGCAATCCCATGGCCATTCCCATCATCTGCATGGGTTTCAATCCGTTGCACATGGTTATTTTCTAGTGTTATATGATTGCTAGAGCCTGTTACATATATCCCCATTACAGTTTCATCTGCTAAATCAGTAGATAAATCCTGTATAATTAGCCCGCTAATGGTCACGTAGTTTTTATTTTTTATCGTAACTAAGGATGTATCCCCTTCAACATCATTTATATCCTTTCCACTAAGAACAACCTTCTCCTTGTTGTAGGCTTTAAAAGTAATTGGTTTTGATTTGGTCCCACTATATTTAACGACAAGCTTTTCATTATAGGTTCCTTTTCGTATGAGAACGGTAGTCCCGGCATTTGCTTCTGACGCCGCTTTTTTTAGTGTGCGAAATGGCTTTGATTTTTTACCATCATTTTGATCATTTCCATTTAGAGATACGTAAATAGCTTGATTCTGCTTTTCATTTAAATTGTTTAAAACAAAAACTATCATGATAACAGCTGCCGATAAGAGGATAAAATAGATTTTTTTCATTAAATCATTCCTTATTGAATATATTTCATGCACTTAAGATATTGCACCACAGAGGATGAAAATTGTTTCAGAATGGGTATAGTATGGCAGGCGAAGAAGGTCGATGAACTATGGTGCCATTAGAGCCCATCCGTTAGTCTGACTCCAACGACCCCGGGGCATCACAGACTGTCGCACTCTTTACGAGTAGCACATCCTACTCTGTTTTTGCACCAGTCTACCATTAATTCAACAAGAATGGAGTTGATTCTTGATTAATTCAATTTAAATGGTTTAAAAGCTATACTTTTTTAAAAATCTTTTTCTGAGTCTATTTTGTTATGCAATTCTATAGATTTCGAGAGTTTATTAATTTTCAATGGAGTACAATAAGCTAAATTCATGTACAATATTTTGAATATAGCTAGTTCACCTATTTTTTCTACAGAAGTTTTAAAATCTTTTTTGTAAACTCTTCAAATGAAGAAGAAGTCTCCGCCCGCTGGTTATACCACTTTCGAATCGTTTCTACTAACCAAAAAGGAACAGAATTTCCATCTATTAAATGATAGTATTGCTCATATCCTTTTTTTAGATGCTCCCATCGATAATCATTACCAGGCAGCACGTATTCTGAGACATCAATTATTTTTGCTCTTCCATTTTGTAGTAAAATATTTTTCAAATGAATATCACGTGGATTAAGGCCCTTATTTCGAACATATTCTATTGCATTCTCCACATCATTTACAACCTGCTCTGGAATGTGAATACCTTGAAGAATGCAGTCAAAGAGAGTTTTCCCTTCTTCGTAGCTTAAAACAAGGTATTCGTCGTATGAAGCAAAACATGTTGAAAAGAAGGGTGAATCCCCTAGTATATGATAAACATTTGCTTCAACTTTTACTTTGTTTACTCTGTCTTTGGCATATAATTTAAATGCATAGTCTGGGGCGGAAAGAGATTGAAAAACAGCCGCATCTGTCCCTACACCTATACACTTCAAGTCATCAAGGTCACCACTTATGGTTACAGGCTCGTTATTTGCATTTGAAAAAACTTTAATTTTGGAAAGAGATAAAAAAACTTTGTCCCAGTCTTTTTCCATATAATCTCACCTCTCATTATCGTGGAAGAATAACTACATAATTGTCAATTACTTTTATAAGGATCCTATATCGCTCTTAACAAGCTTCCAATACCACTTTTTAAGCTTACCACCAAATTCATTGGATTCAACTAACCAGTTGCTAGTGATAAATTAGGATTATATCGCCACTTTTGTAGAGTAGATTAATATTGCCGCACTTCCACAATACCATTAATTGTTATGAAAGCATTTATGTCAATTGTCTTAATGAGTGTTCTAAGTTCAGGTTCTTCCAACCTATTAATAACACAGAGAACTATTTCAACACGTGCTTTGGTTTGTCCTTCCTCGCCAATCACATAAGTAACTCCTCTACCTAAACGTGTTTGAATTGCGTCACCAATTTTTCGTGAGTTATTGCTAATAATCATAATATTTTTAGATTCGTCAAAGCCGGTTTGCACCATGTCTATTACCTTCATAGCTATAAAGTAAGCTATAGCCGAACATAAGGCACCCCTTAGTCCATAAATTAACATAGCGAATGAGAATATTAAGACATTAATACTCATAATAACTTCCCCCACCGATAAAGGGAATTTCTTTGCGATTAGTATAGCTAAAATTTCTGTACCATCTAAAGCACCACCTTTTCGTAAAACAATACCAACCCCTAAACCGATCATAATACCGCCTAATACTGCAACTAACATGGTATCCCCTGAAATAATAGTTGGAATGTGATGCAATAAACTAGTAGCAATCGACAAGAAAGTGATACCTATTACCGAACTAAATGCAAATGACTTTCCAAGTACCTTATATCCGATAAATACGAAGGGAATATTTAGTATGAACAGGAATAAACTTAATGAGAATCCTGTTAAATGTGATAACAGGATAGATATTCCTGTTATACCACCATCGATTATATCGTTTGGGATTAGTACCGCTTCTAAACCGATAGCTGTAATAAGTGCTCCCATTATAATAAATAAAACACGACTTATTCTTTCAAACATACTAATAGTCTGTCCATTATTGACTTCCAATTTTACTCAACTCCTTTTATTGCTTACTATTGAACATCTTTGCTTAGTATTTATACAAAGCCTATCTAAAATAATGTTCATGTGAGTTGAGATGTATTGTTTTATACTTACCACACATTCTATTTCAGATCTACCTTAAAGTAGTTAAACATACTAAAGATATTATTATTACATTGATATGATTATGTCTTCATCCAATAAACTACTTCTACATTTAAGTGTAATATCTCACAATCGTACAATTCCGCCTGATGTTTTGGGCATAAGAATAGACCATCTAAATAAGAAAAGCGATTCTTATTAAAGAATCGCTCTCGATTACGGAAAATACGTAACTTCTTCCACTATATGTGAATTCAAAGAAAGTAACTGAATTATTGGTTTAAATCCATATGTTATTTTCAGCAGTTAGTTTTAAATTAGTTTCACCTGTGTTGACTACACCTTTAGGCTCTACCAGCATTATATGGCATTCCTTTTCAGCATAAGGCTTATGTTCTACACCTTTTGGTATCACATACATTTCACCTTTGGAAAGTTTAACCTCTCCATCGCGGAAAGCAATGGACATCTCACCGTCTATCACGATGAATGCCTCATCGGTGTCTTTATGATCGTGCCATACAAAATCCCCAAAAATCTTAACTAACTTAAACTGATAATCATTCATTTCACCAATAACTTTTGGCGACCAGTGTTCACTGAATTTGGAAAGTTTCTCGCTTAGATTAATAGCATTATAATTGATATAAATTCCCCCAGAACTGTTCTTACCTTTATTTTACAACTTCAATAGATTAATTACTATATTAATTAAGATATCAAAAGTTTCTGCTGATTTTCCACAAAATGGACCACTTGTTGAACAAAATTCATACAGCACTCTTTATAACAACGATCGAATTATTTTTACAGATTTGTTATTGACTTTAATACTATAATGATTATCCATTTTTCTATATCTATCTATATATCCTCCGAGATAAAAATTTTCTCTTATTCAACTAATCAGCTGTTGTTTTAACAACTTGTATTGATTTTTCCACACGCACGCCGACACGCCAATAAAACTGTACTACTCTCATGGCAAACTGCTTTAAGATTAGATTACACTATAAATAACCTCACCATTTTCCGCATAAATCCCTTTTACAAAGGCTCCGTCTGTTGTCTGAATACGATAAATGAGCCGCATCTCGCCCCCATCCTGCTCCGTTTCCCCATAAACCTTATCCCATTCAACTTGTACTTTCAGATTTTTTAGTGGTAGTAATTCTTTAATAGGTTTAATGGTTTTTGGCTCAAACTTTTCAATCTCTTCAATCGCTATATTCGGTGATGAAAACATCAAAATAGCACCTGTTTTTTTACTTATATTCATGTGAAAAAATTCATTCCCAACAAAGTAGCCGTCCTTCTGAACAACAAATCGGAAAAAGGCACGGTTTTTCACTATATCCTCTTCCTCTTTCATCTCTACATATAAATAAGATGCGAACTCTGAATAATAGGTTTGAATAAACTGTATAGCAATTTGTAAGCATTCCTCTTCAGAAAGCTTTGCCTCTCCTTCACTTTTCGTAAACGAGATGAAGCTATTTAATTGTTTCGTCTGTTTATCCACCTTTGCTCTCATACGATGTTCAAACTTACGCCTCATGTAATGCTCGTATGATTTCCCCTCTTCATCCTTCCAAGATTTGGGACGCCAGTTTACCTCTTCAAATTCTTCATCCATACTTTCCTCTTCATATCGCTCCCATTCATCACTAATGCCCAGTATTTCTTCAATTGTATCCTTTTTTGACAACGCTTCTACTTTTGGGAACGGCACATAGCTTCGCTTTGGCTCATCGTCATTGTCAAATAAAGGTTTACCCGTCACCGCGTCATACGCCTGCCTTAATAGCTCCGACTCATAAATTGCATATATACCTGACTCTGAAACGGAATCATATTGTTCATTAAAGCATTCCGCACTAAGCGACCATTCCCCCTTGTTCAATGCATGTAAAATATGCTCTGGAGGATAAAGTTCTTTTGGCATTGTCGGTGGATTTTCCGTATAGCCTGTATAGGTGAACTGAATAATTTCACCAGGATCGGTTACTTCTATTCGACAATAATAGCCATCTAGAGGCAATCCATCTACAACTTGCACATACTTAAAGCCTGTCGATGATTCCTTTTTTTGTTGTTCTACTAGTGTATAATAGGCAATTGCTTCTGGGTATTGCTCACGCAGTAGCTGATGGGCTATTGTAAGCTTTTTCTCTTCTGTAATAGGTGACCCGTCTTTTGTGGGCGTTTTTGCAAAATCCTCGATGCGTCCATTATTATCTAATCGAATAAAAACCCCTTCATCCTTGCTTTGCCCTTTCCACATGAACGAAGAAATCCCATCCTCTAGGTAATTTTCTAGTTCGAGCTCATAGTATGTAGGCGCATTTGCATATTGTTGTGCTAATTCGAATAACTGTTCCTTTAACATACGTTTCACGTCCTTTGGTTGTAATGATTGCTGCATCGTTTGCTCTAGCTTTCCACGAAGCGCTTTCCTAGCACGATGCAGATGCATTTTGATTGTATTGGGCGGCTTCTCGAGCATTTCTGCGATTTCAACTACTTTAAAGTCATAGTAATAATGCAACACAATTGCCATTTGATAGTCTTTTTTAAGACTTCCAACTGCGTTATGTAATGCACTGTAATCCTCGCTATTTTCTTGAGAGAGTAACTGAAATTGTTTTAGCATTTCTACTTCTAAGATCTTCATCCGTTCCTGTTTCTTCAACATATAAAAACTTTCACGAATTAATATTTTGTGCAACCATGTACTAAAATATTTCAGCTCCTTTAGTTGAGCTAGCGCACTAAACGCTTTTATAAAAGTTTCTTGCACAATATCTTCCGCATCCTGCTTATTTTTTACATAGGTAAATGCTTTAGCGAGTAATCTCGGCTTATATATCATTATTAAATGCTGAATCGATCCTTCATCCTTCGCAAGTGCTCGTAGTACATACTGTTCCATTGCATTCCCTCCTAATAACTTAGAGTGCGGATTTATCAAAAAGGTTTCATTATGTAAAATATTTTTACCGCTCCTTAGTAAAACATGGCGTTATTTCCGTTCGGAGGACACAACATGCTCTCAAAGAATCAGCAACTCCCCCTTAACGCTTCCTAGTCCAACCCACAATTTAATCACATTTAGGCGCTGCACTTTTTTAAAAAATTTATTGAGCTGCGTCAGATTTTGTATTGCCTTTTTCTCTGAATCGAAGATATTAATTTTCAAGGAGTTCAATAAAAAAAGGCTTTACCACTTCTTGAAGTAAAGCACACCGTTAGTTGAATAACTAAGCTTATTTGTGATACTCAATAGTTTCAATATCACCCTTTGTTATCTACCTACTTAGATAATATTAACCTCTTCTTATACTAAAACTGAACCATTAGATTAATAGGAAAAAAGCTTTACCCCATATTGAAGTAAAGCAACACGTTAGTTGAAGAAGAAAAGCGAAGTTTATCAAGCATTTTTAAGACGATGAAATGATTTTGTTTGAGCAAATGTTTCAAATCCAATAGACTTGTAAAATTCATGTGTTTTAGGGGAAGTACAAACAACAACTGCCGTTTTTGCGCCCTTATCTCGCAACGCATTAAGAGCAAGCTTACAGACTGAACTGGCTAACCCCATTCTCCTAAATCTCGGATCCGTTCCAACAGGTTCCAGTAACCCCACCTTGTTTTCTTCATCAAACCAAATTAAACAAGATGCCACGAACTCACCATTTGGGGATTCTATTACCCAATCAAGAGAAGAATCATAAGGATAGGTATTCATAACGTTCAAGTAACTTTCTTCTGTGACTCTGGATCCATGAAATGCAGCTTTATGTACTGCCACACGATTTTTTAAATCCTCAGACCCCTTGATATGGCGCCCTTTAAACTTATCTGGCAATTGAACAGGGAATGAACAACTATCCAATGAAATTTTTGTGAGGACTTCTGGATTTTCTGCTAATGGGTTGAATAAAGAATCTTCTAAGGCTGAAATAAGATGCGATTCCTTTTCTAGGACAATCACTTTTTGCTCATTGGTTATAGTTATTTTATCAAACCAGTCAATGACATCCTTGGCCACCTCAGGAAAATCAGGATCAACTTGACATATTAACTCACCAGGGTTTTGAATCCATCCCCAAGCAACGGGCTTCCCATCCATTTCCCAAATTGCAGTATCCCAATCATCCTCGCGTCCAGCGTGTCGGTAGCGTTGCCAAGCTAGATCGCCTATATGGTAATTAGGTTCCAGTGACCATATAGCTTGTGTAAGTTTCTGCATTCGCTTTAAATCACTTGAATCTTTATAAGTTCGAATTACAGGTATACTCATTTATGTAATCTCCTCGATTCTTCTTGATATTTGTAACTATCTTTTTGATATTCTTACTATGGCCTCCGCTTTAAAAAAGCCAATTATCACCATCCCTTGTATTGAATCCTCCTATTCATATTCAATAAAGATTTAATTATTCCTTCTTCAACTAACCTGTTTCGACACTTTCACAAACTCCTCTAACAAATGTCCTGACTTCCTATTATAGGTTTTACTAAAATCAATTTTTCATTGTATTTTGATCTATTAGTATAATAAGTTCAACAAAACAAACGTTAATCCCTTCCTTCCAGAGTCCCTAAAACAAAATTAAGTATACCCTTGCCATTATGGCAAAGATATACTTAAAGTCGCAAAAAATTAACTATAAAGTTTTCTAAAATAAAGCCACTATAGCAAGCGCGCCACACTTAAATTTACGGGCTTTAAATATACTCAAAACATTTGGGACCATAAGTTTTAAATAACTCACTTGAATTTCTAAACCATAACATTGTTATAAATAAAGTGTTTGCAAGAGAAAACCATGCTATTCATAAGTGGAAATCTGAACTATTAGGTGAGTATATTTAAGTGTTGATTTAAAATTTTATAGTATACATAAATAACAAGAACCAATTTTGGTAAAAAGAGGGTTCTTTTCCAGTATTTAAGTTTGGTTTTATAAAAAAATGATTATTTAGGAATGTGAATCTTTAACTAAATCCCCTCGCTAGTTTAAGTGTAAACCTACACAATTATTTGTGTAGGAGCAGACAAAAAAGGTACCTTCTTACTAAAGAAAAGTGCCCTTTACTTGAAGTACCAGTTATTAGATTTTATTAAATAGCCAATAACACTCGTGACTTTATTCCTGAGAGGTTCATAATTATTTAATACATCTAATATTAATGATTCCTTTTTTCCTCCCAAAGTCGTATACGCTCTTCATGACTCACTACTTTGTGGATTTGGTGAAGCATCCATACATAACCAAAAGAGTCCATAAATATTGCATTTGACACTCCATAATCAGGTAGATCAGTAACCTGTTGTATCTCCGTGCACCCCAAACTCATTGCCTTAGTATATGTTTCCTTGATATCAGGGACAGAAACGTTAAACCAAATTGTTTTGGGGTCATCTTTGGTTGGTGCTATCAATTGAAATTCTGCATTTTCATCCAACATGTGAAAGCGTACTCCGTAGAGGGTAAATACTACTTCATTTGTTCCTTTGGGTAAATCTGAAACCTCAATACGTTCGATCTCAAATATGTTTTCGTATAAATCTAATGCTTTTAAACTATCTGTAACAACCAAATCAATTTCTACTCCTACCATTATGATTACACTCCTTTTATTAGTTAATAAACATTCTCTACTTCTTCATTTACTTCTAATTTATAATTAAGTATAACAAATTCAATATGTTCACACTGTAAATATGGTTCCATTTTCAATGATCCTGTCCTCTACTTTAAGTACACTTGTTCATTATATCTACCTAATTTTAGCAAAATGTCCTGACTGTGTTGCTCCATAATCTGGCCCGATTGTTGAAAAAAAGCTAATGACGATTGTACGTTAGCACAATAAGAAAAGGCTATAACAAACACAGCCATGTTTTTTCACTAAAGCAAATGTTAATTTAAGTACATTATTTCACAATCTATTAAGGTATTCCCCAAATATCTATCTGAAGAAATTTTTAATTGCATCAATGCGTATCTTATGACTACAATCGTCGCAGCAAAAAATCTTACTCTTTCTTTCCTTAAACTGTTTATATTTTAGTGAACCTTCGTATTCTTTGAATGTTCTTTTACAACTATAACAAAGTATCTCATAGTATATCATTGTTATCCTCCTTAACAACACCTTACTTTGTAGCTGATTTTTCGAAGAGTGTAACCAGTTCTCTTGTATATTCCTGAACATCTAAATGAGACTTTTTCATTAATTCAAGGGTGAATCCGTCAATGGCATTTCTTATTGTTAACGCCATCACCCTTAAAGATGATCTGGTAAATTCTCGAAAAATTCCTTCTTGCATCCCTAGGGTGAGAATATTTTCAATAGGAAGTAAAATAGTTTCATCATGGTCTGAAGCAAACCCAAATTTACCATCAGCAGTTCTCTTATTAGAAACCACTTCTATAACAGCGATAACATGCTTCCGATTTTCTTCTATGAATTTTAGATTGGATTCAATATAAACCCGAAGCATTTCTTTAGGAGATTTTTGAGCTTCTATTAGTGGAGCAATATAAGATTGCCAAGCCGTATAGTATTCGATAGCTATTTGATCCAATAATTCCTCTTTATTTGCAAAGTGATACGAAATAACTCCCTTACTGATTTTTGCACGTTTTGCAATTTGTCCTAAAGATGCTTGAGCGTAACCTATTTCAGCGATAGTTTCAATTGCACATTCCACAATTTGAGATCTACGGGCTTTTTCAATGAACGACATTTCTTTTTGGTTAGTTGATTTAATTTTTATACTCATGATTTTATTTTAGTACAATCGTACAACTAGTTCAATAAAAAAACCATTTAGATGAAGATAATCTAAATGGTTTATGAATCTTTTGAATGTAGTATAGATGTATGGACACATCTTGGTTAAGTCAATAAAATTGAACTAACGAAAGGTCGTGTCTGTATTATGAGTCAAAAACGTTATAACCAAGAATTTAAACAAACAGTAGTGGAGCTTCACAGCTCAGGTACCCCGGTCAGCCAACTATCTAGCGAATATGGTGTTTCAGAAGTAACTATCTATAAATGGATTAAACAACTCTCTACAATCGAAGGGACAAAGGAATTAACTGTATCCGATGTAGAAATGATTCAAAAAGAAAACCTACGGTTAAAACAGGAACTTGAAATCCTAAAAAAGGCTATGACCATATTCGCGAGAAAATAGAGGATGAAGAACTGATCGACTACATTACAAATGAAAGCGGGCATCATCCAGTACAAGTGATGTGTCGCATTTTAAAGATGCCTAAAAGTACCTATTATCAATCATTTCATAAGAAACCGAACAGCTACCACGTGGCCAATGAGGCAATATTGGATCGTATAATAGCCATTCATAAAGTAAGTAAAGGTATCTATGGCGCCCCCAAAATACATCGAGTACTTTTAAAAGAAGGCTATTCTTGCAGTATAAAAAGAGTCCAACGTCTGATGAAACAAGCAGGCATCCAGTCAAACATTGTGAAGAAATACCGTCCAGCAAGCACACAGGCACTAGTAGAAGAACGAGAAAATGTGTTGAAGCAAGATTTTACAACAACCACAATCAATGAAAAATGGGTGGCAGATATCACGTATATCCATACGCTTCGAGATGGCTGGTGTTATCTAGCGTCTGTCCTCGATTTGCATTCAAAGAAAATAGTAGGCTACAAGTTTTCCCGTACGATGACCACAGAAATCGTGTTGGATGCTTTAAAATGTGCCGTCGAATTCCAAAATCCTTCACCGGGATTGATCATGCATACGGATCTGGGTACTCAATATACAAGTGAGGCATTTCAAGAACAGTTAAAAAAATATGGAATGATTGCATCATTCAGTCGTAAAGGATGCCCTTATGACAATGCATGCATCGAGTCCTTTCATGCGACACTCAAAAAAGAAGAAGTCTATCAAAAACGATATGAATACTTTGAGAATGCGAGAATCTCGCTATTTCAATATATAGAAGGTTGGTATAATCGCAAACGAATTCATGGAAGCATCGGCTTTGTAACGCCAGAGGCGTATGAAATAATGTGTCGCGCAGCAGCCTGAGTCTTAGGGGTAAAAGCCAATCCCCCCTCCACATTTTTCAGGCACAACATCCATGGGTTAATCTCTCCACGTCCCGAGTAGATTGTCAAAGGCTCTTTTCACTTTGACGATTTACTTGGGATGTGGAACACTTCCTGAATGGTGGTTGTGCAGAAAAAAACTTAATCTTTTTGTGTCCAGAATCTTGACGTAGATCCATTTATACAACTAGCTTGTTTAGTTTAGTTAATTTAAATTAATCCATACTGCTTAAGTGCGAATTCAATTCCATCTTCGCTGGATTTCTTCGTTACAAAATCCGCAATACTCTTTAATTTTTCATTTCCATTCCCCATCGCAATACCTAACCCTACTAACTCCAACATATCAACATCATTTTCTCCATCCCCAAAAGCTACAGAATTTGACCAGTCAATTCCAAAGTAGTCTAAAACCCTAAGAATAGCTATTGATTTTGAGACATCATGCTGTAGGACATTTACTACATATGGATGCCACCTTTTAAAAGTGAGATGAGGAAATGTGTTTTTGTATTTCAAAACATCGTCATCGTTGGCAAATAAGCACATTAAATAAACTTCTTCATCATAAATTAACGTGTTCGTATTAGGATACTCGCTTAATGATAATGTTTCCTTTAATGCTTTAAGTACTTTTAAATCCTTTATGCCATTCATGCTAAAATCCTCGGTATAGTATGATAATGCATGATTTTCTTTCATTGCAAATTCAATGACTTCCAACATCATCTTTTTATCCATCGGAATCTTATGAATCACTTTTGTATTATGCTTTACATAGCCACCATTTGCTGTAATGAAAGTATCTATTCCTAATTCAACTAACTCTTTGCACATCGATAAGGGTCTTCCGGTCGCAGCTACAACTTTTATTCCATTGTTTTTTAATAATTTTATTGCTTTCTTTTTGCTATCCGAAATGGTTCCATCCAGATAATTTGTAATAGTTCCGTCAACATCGAAAAAAACAATTTTGTAGATCATAAACAACACCTTTTAGTTAAACAATAAAGTCTAAATATTAATATACGATTTTATATATTCTGCTATGTACTGGAACGTTGTTATTACTGCCGCTTTAGTTCAATATGAAAAAAAGGGTTTACTCCTTCTTGAAGCACAGCACCCGTTAGCCATCCATGAAGCGCAAAATCAGCGCTTCACCACAGAGAATGAAAATGGTTAGTTGAGTCAATACTAATAGTCTACCGAAAACAATAGACTTATTAATGTTCGCTCTCCTCTTTTTTTAAACGATTAAGCAGGGGTCTTTTTAAGTATTCTCATTTTTCTTTTCTTGAAGAAATTAATTTTCATGGTAGTTTAAGTAGAAGACTTCACAAACTTAGCAAAACACTCTATTAAATAGACGTTTATATTATTCGTAACATTTGCGAAATACTTTCCACTCACAATTTAGTTATCAAATTTTCCTAAAGGAAACAAAATAGATTTTGTAAGCCATAAACTCATTTCTATGACTGTTTCCTTCATACCATTTTCTAACCAATAAAGAATAATTCCAACTGCCCCATTTGCCATATAGGTTGCTTCCAAAATACTGTCCCTAAAATGAAGAATCTGTTTAATAATCTCTTTCGTAAAACGGCCACGAAATTCACTTTCAGTTAACATTTTTTTGTAAAGAGACGATTGTTTCTGTATATGTTCAAACATGGTAACGTGTGATTTAATCGGTATATTTGATTTTTTGAACTCATTTATAGCTGATTCATAGGAATATTCCGTCAGTTTCATTGATTCTTTCAGCTCATTCAATATATCATTTTGGAATTGTGTCAATATATCCTGCTTATCAAGAAAATGAAGGTAAAACGTTGAACGATTGACCTCAGCTTTCCTAACAATTTCACGAACTGTAATAGCAGAATGCCCCTCTAAAGTAATCAAATTTGCCAATGCGTCCATAAGTAACCTGCGGGTACGAGCCACACGAGGGTCAACTACACTTTTCAACTGACATTCCTCCAAGAACTATCATTATTTTTTCGACACTATACTCATAAATGTACACTATACAACATTCCTTCTAATTTTGATGATTGAGGAAAACGCTTTCATATAATAGAATAATTTAAAGACACACCGTTGTCTACTTTAGTAAATAAATGTTAATACTGAGGAGGAAATAGATATGGGATTATTAGATGGTAAAGTAGCTATTATTACTGGCGGTGCTAAAGGTATGGGGGCATCTCACGTTCGTCGATTTGTTGATGAAGGTGCAAAAGTTATCTTTACAGATATTTTAGAAAACGAAGGTCAAGCACTTGCACAGGAATTAGGTAATTCTGTACGTTTTATTAAGCATGATGTGACAAATGAAGATGACTGGAAAGATGTTGTGCAAGCTTCGATTGAAGCTTTTGGTAATATAAATATATTGGTAAACAATGCTGGTATTGATGTACCTGGGGTTAATCTTGAGGGAGCCGATTTTAGTACTTATCAAAAAGTCATTGCTGTGAATCAACACTCTGTATTTTTAGGTATGCGCGCTGTCGTTGAATCTATGAAAAAAGCTGGGGGCGGCTCCATTATAAACATTTCTTCACTAGCAGGTATGGTTGGAGCTTATAAAAAAGTGGCTTATACAGCTTCAAAATTTGCAGTTCGTGGAATGACTAAAGCTGCCGCATTAGAACTTGGTGATTATAATATCCGAGTAAATTCTGTGCATCCTGGTTTTATCGTAACTGATATGACTAGAAATTTAGTTTCACCTGAGCTGGAGCAAACTTTACCAATTCGTAGAGCAGGTAAAATCGAAGAGGTAACACATCTTGTTACCTATTTAGCTTCCGACCAATCGTCCTACTCAAGTGGTTCAGAATTCGTAGTTGATGGTGGCCTAGGCGCACAATAATGAATAGAAAAACACTGTCGATAACTGACAGTGTTTTTTTACTGATTTAATTATATTCTTAAACAATTATCCCTCCATTGGAGATAAACTCCGTCCATTTTGGTTTTATATATTTTTTTTGGGGTGAATGAATATAAGATAAAGTACTAGAATCCTTCAATTTGGCCCGATTCTTGAACACAAGTTAAACAACGCTCTTCAACTAACCTGCTTCGTTAGTTTAAGTGAAACATTTCACAAACTCCTCTAACAAATGGTTTCTGACTACCTATTTATAGGTCTTACTACAATCATTTTTTTGTATTTTGATCTATTAGTATAATAAATTCAACAAAACAAACGTTAATCCCTTCCTTCCAGAGTCCCTAAAACAAAATTAAGTATACCCTTGCCATTATGGCAAAGATATACTTAAAGTCGCAAAAGAATTAACTATAAAGTTTTCTAAAATAAAGCCACTATAGCAGTGCCACACTTAATTTTACGGGCTTTAAATATACTTAAAACATTTGAGAGCACAAGTTTTAAAAAACTCACTTTACTTTCTAAAGCATAAGATTGTCAACCAAATAATAAAGCATAAAGATGTAATCTGACATCTTTATGCTTTAAGCACATAATATGGCATCTTCTTGAAATTTCGGATATGTGGAGGTGGCGGGAGTCAATCAACAGCCTCTTAGTTAAGTGTTGAAATCCACCGAAAGTAGTTAAATTGGAGGAGAGAATAAGACTAAAGTGAAGTCATATTCCTACTTCCCTCATTTTAACTGTAACTTCGTTGATTCTATCTTCTATATCCTTCCCGTTAAATTTCTCTAGCTTCAATTCGCTCACAATTTTTCCATCATGCATAAACATAATACGATCTGATCGAGCAGCCACTTTTGCGTCATGTGTTACAAGCATAAGCGCAGTTCCCTCCATGTTGATTTCTGAAAATATGTCCATGATCTCCTCCGAAGATTTAGAGTTGAGCGCGCCAGTAGGTTCGTCACCGAAGATGATTTTGGGGTTATTCATTAGCGCTCGGCAAATTCCTGCTCGCTGAAGCTGACCTCCCGAAACCTGTGTTATATCCCGCTTTTCAAAATCTCCAATACCTACTCTTCGCATAAGCTTTCGTGCTTTCTCAGCTATTTTCGGTGCATTTTTCCTGTTATTTCGCATTGATGGTAGAACAATGTTATCAATTATATTTAGATACTTCAGCATCGTTGGCTGTTGAAATATAAATCCCATTTTTATTCTACGTATTTCTGATAGCTCTTTCTCCCCTATCTCCGTTAGATCCATACCATCAAAAATGACTCTACCGTTAGTGAGGCTATCCATTCCACTTAAAGCAAACATCAGTGTAGATTTTCCCGATCCCGAAGGTCCCATAATTGCAACAAATTCACCCTCATTTATTTCAACAGACACTCCGTCAAGAACATTTCGCTGATCATCTTTCACGCCAAAAGATTTCACAATGTGATCTCCGATAATAATCTTTTTCATATGCCTACTCCTTTATATTGTCAGAAATATTTATTTGCCCAGCATCTGATGTGCCTAACTTTGTAGCGAAAAGCACCGCGACTAACATCATCAATGGACTAAGAAAATATGCTGTTAGTGGATTAACTGTAAAACTAAAAGTTGCTGCTCCAAACGAAGCGATAAGTGCGCTAGCAAGTTCTTCTCCTAAAGTGTTCGCGAGAAGAGTACCCAGAATAATTCCGACAATGAGAACGAAAACAGAACGAGAAGCATACTGTGTCCTAATATCTGAGTTTGTAAAACCGAGTGCTTTCATGATGGCAATCGAATATCTCTCCTTAGCAATAAGCATTTTCATAAACAACAGTGTAACTATTACGGTAATAATCAGCGCAACAACAATTGCAGCAAAGGATGCCTTTTGAACTGAACTTATTGTCGAGCCTAGAGTCTGAGAAACAAATTCATCGATATCGGATATCTTTGCAAAATCGAATTTGTCCGAATATCCTAAAACCTTGCTATCGACAAGAGATTTATCCGAAAACTCAACACAAATGATAGTCCACATGACACTCGTCGTATTGTCGGAGAATAATGCCTTTGCGGTTTTGCCGCCATTGGTGACATCTGAATATATTCCGCTTACTCTAAGATCCTTCCCCCTCCCTTCAATCACCAGCTTCATAACATCTCCAACCTCTTTTCCCAGTTCATCTGCGTTTATCGATGAAAGAGAGATTTCGTTTTCTGCTGCAGGGGCTCTGCCAACAGAATATGCTATAGGAAATGCCGAATGGTCACCAAGTTCAACCTTAATGTTTTCCTCAGATCCGTTACTCGTTTTTACTTTGAATGTCTTTGTTGTCATAACAACATATTTTGAAATGGCACTATCGCTGTCTATTGTCTTGACAATATCTTTGATTTTGTCAGCTGTATTGGTCTGTATACGTAAATCGTAGTTGCCGATTCCCATGTATTGGATGAAGCTTTTCTCAGAAATTGTGTTGAACAGGTTTTGCGGTACAATAATTATAAATGTTGATACCACTAGTACCATAAGCATTGTGGCGTAAAGTCTTTTTCTTGTAAAGACATCCTTGATTCCAAGAAAAATATTAGTACTATACAGTCTGTTTCTAACTAAGGAGAAACGCTTAGCTACAACTTTTTTTTCCTGAGAAGTACCAAAGCGAATAGCCTCCGCAACGGAGATTTTCCTAAAACGTTTGAGCACTCCATTTACATAAGCAACAATTGCAAGAAATACAATCAGTATTCCAATGATTCCTAAAACTATTGCAAAATAAGAATTTTCACTTTTGCCCATAAAAAGCCGTAAATTTTCAAGAAGAATTCCTTGAAACATAAGCGAAATAATAAAACCAAGAATACTACCTGTCGCGGCAATAGCTGAATATTTAGCAAGATAAATCTTCTTGATGTCCGAAAGATGAATCCCTATTGCTTTCATAACACCAATTTCACGGTAATCATCTTCAATTTTTGCTAGAAGCGTAAAACGTATGCTCATAAAAGCGATGGTAACGACAAGTGCACTTACAAGAAGGATAACTGCAATCATCATCCCGTCAGAAATCGCGTTCAACGTTTTGAAAAGCGTATAGGTAAGCGTTGGGCCATTCGCTTCAAGTCCTGCTGAAGTATAATCTGCTTCAAATTCACCTATCGCCGAGTAATCCTTTAACCTAAACTCAATTAGATACTCGATACTTCCAAGGTCTTTAATTTCTGCGAAGTCATTGGTGCTTATCAAAAATCGTTTTGATGAAGATAGCGATGAATTCATAGTGGAGTCACGGAGAAATCCCGCAACGATAAATTCCTTCCCACTTATGATTGCATGGTCACCTATCTTTGTAGTGTTATCCCTCATATAAGATATTGGAACATAAATCTCACCGTCGGAAACATGGATGATGTTACCGCTAAGATCTAGTAGATAATCGAATTGTTCGTTTTGTACACTCAAGCCGTTATCCTGAATACTATTAGCAAGCGAATTATTGCCCAATATGATTTGGGCACTGTCTATGTTAAGAAATTCAACCACCTGATAATTATTGATATTGCTATTTTGCTTAGCAAAGGACTCAAGCCGCACAGTATCAATTTCACCAGAATGCATCTGCATAAAATGAGGAGTTTTAGCATTTTTCATAAGTGTATCTAACGAGCCAGAAAGATTAAAGACGAGTATTGCCGCTAGCGAAACAAGCATAGCAGCTGCACCAACAAATATCATTGTAGTCAACGTTATCAATTTGCTTTTTAAAATGTCATTCCATATTATTCTGTTATACATAAGTCACCTCCATATTCGTTTTACTTTCATACAACAAATTTAACAGATAATTAAAAATTATTAGTACATCTCAAGACCGAATTCTTATGCACCTTAGGATTGAAATTTAAGCGTCTGGAAAATGTGGATCTACAAAATTAAGAAACATAAATTGAAAAAGCCTAACTTCTCGGCATTGAGAAATTAGGCTTTATTTACTTTGTGATAACATAAATTCCGGAATATCGTAATATTTAACAAAAGTATTATCCAAGTTTAAATTCGTAGTCGTATTTATTTCTAATAAATCATTAAGCGTAGGAATGAAGTCCTGCAATAACTAAGTTAACAAAAACTTGGTTGAAGACAATAATACCAAATCCTCCAATGGCCATCCATGCACTTTTCTCTCCAATCCAGTTTTTACCGAATCGCAGATGTAGGAATGTAGCGTAGAAAAGGAACGTTATCAAAGCCCAAACTTCTTTGGGATCCCATCCCCAAAATCTTCCCCAAGCAATATGTGCCCAAATCATTGCAAAAATTAATCCTCCTAGAGCGAATAAAGGAAATCCAATAACAACAGCTCGATACGTAATCTCATCCATCAAGTCAATATTTACTTTATTTGTGAGTGGTTTTAAAAGTGAGATAATTCTTTTGCGTGTAACAAGACGTATTATTAAATAGAGTACAGTTCCTACTAAGAATGACCATAGAATTGTATTTAGTTTTTTTGCATTTACCCAAAGTGGAACGTCAGTAAGTCCTTCCTGTTCTGTTATTATATTTGATGGAGCAACTATTATAGGCAAATTGTATTCTAATGTTTCTTGAATTGAGTTAGTATCCTCAAATGTAATTGTTTTAGTGTAATCCGTAAAACTAAATATACCTGTAATTATTATAAAACCAAAGACTGTAACTAAAAAATACATAACTAATTCTAAAAAGAATGCTCGTATACTTTTTTCATTTAGAGCAATTACTTTTAAAAGATAAATTATACCGGTAACAAAAGAAATAGATAATACCGCGCTTGAAAAGGCTACAGTTAGCACATGAATCGTTAACCATTCACTTTGTAATGCTGGTATTAATGGTGTTACGTCACTCGAAAATGTATTTGCAAAGCCTAAAGTTAATAGTACGACTGGGAGAGTAAAAAGACCGATAATAGATTGGCGGTACATATAGAACAAAATGAGGAAACTTGCAATAAGCATTATGCCGAAGAAAGTCATAAATTCATATAAATTACTTACCGGAGCATGGCCAATTACATACCACCTGGAAATAAAGTAGAAAATCTGAAATATAAAACCTAACGATGTTAAGCTTATTCCAGTATAAACAAAAGATTTTGTTTTTGACTTAATAGATAGTCCAAAAGGAAGGATAGCAATTAAATATAATATAAAAGATATATATAAAGCAGTGCTACTTAGATTCATTAGAGTTGTAGAAGCCATTAGAACCCCTCTCTTTCCTTTAATAAATATATTTTGAGTATAACACTTTTACCTAAAAAATGCTGAGTTTGGATAAATATGTTTGATTTTCATAGATAAAAACAATTCAATTTGAAGTATAAGTATTAAGCATATGGCAATATCGGACTTAGTCTTAGTTTTGTCGCCTGCTCAAATGCATATGCTAGTTTAATTAATTTTCCTTCGCTAAATGCAGTACCTGCAAATGTGATGCCAAAAGGTCTTCCATTTTTCATATATCCAGCAGGTAGAGCAATAGATGGGTATCCTGCTTTTGCACAAATTGTTGATCCTATATAAGACGGAAAAAGAATGGCGTCGAGGTCATATTTTTTCAAAGTAAGATCGATTCCCTGTTCCTGTGAATAATATATATCTTCCAATTTTGCTAATAAATATTCTGGACTTCTTAGTGTATTAGAGAGAGGTTCTCTTTGTTCTAATTTATTCTGTCCATATTTAAGTGCTTTATCTTTTATACCTTTATTGAATTCAATTAACTCAGTAATTGAGTGAACAGGTAGACTAGGTGGTAGCTGTGAAAGGAAATTATTTAAACTATGTTTCATCTCATATAGAGTTACTCCCCACTTCCAATTTCTATGAAATGATGGAATATCAATATCTTTAAATATTTCAGCTCCTTGGTCACGAATCGAATCTATAACATTATTAAATAATTCATCATCATACTCATCTGAGTTAAGAAAATCACTAGTTGCGTTATTAAATACACCTATCTTAGCTCCTCTAAGACCATTGGAGTCTAGATAAATAGAATAGTCCTGTTCGACTCTACCTTCACTTTTATATGTTGCAGAATCAAACCTATCCATACCAGATAGAGCCGTAAGTAAAATCGTAGCATCCCTAACGGTCCTTGCAAATGGGCCTGCTGTGTCCTGAGAGTATGTAAAAGGAATAATTCCTCTTCGACTAATTAAGCCTACTGTTGGTTTAATACCTACAACTGAGTTTTGAACTGCCGGACTAAGAATGGAAGCATCTGTCTCTGTACCAACGGATAAAACAGTGAAATTTGCAGCAACAGCGACTGCAGACCCAGAGCTAGAACCGCCAACAAAAAGGTCTGAATCTCCATAAGGATTTAATACCTGTCCACCTCTTGAACTGTAACCTGCCCACATTTTACTTGACATACCGTTAGCTAGCTCCGTCATATTAGTTTTACCTAAAATGACTGCTCCTGCTTCACGAAGCTTTTCAACAAGAAATGCATCTTTGCTTGCAGTATAATTCTCTAACGCAAGAGTACCTGCACTCGTATGCATTGAGTCACATGTTTCAATATTATCTTTTAACAATATAGGAATTCCGTGCAATGGTCCTCGAATACCTTTTATTTTTCTTTCATGATCCATTGCTTCAGCTATGAAAATAGCATCTGGGTTTATCTCAAGTACTGAGTTTATGTTTGGTTCATCTTGGTCATACTTTGCGATTCTATATAGGTAATACATAACCAATTCTTTTGATGTTAGGTCCCCTTTTTCCATTGCATCTTGTATATCACTAATCGTTAATTCTTCTTTGCAAAACTTATTAAAAATAATAGTCACTAATAATTCCTCCTAAAAAAACTTGTGATAAAAAACGAAATATTTAGATATTAAAAAACATAATTATTCCTCAATTAACATGTTCTGTTAAAACATACTTACCAATACTTTAACAGAACATCTTGAATAACATAAAAACTCATTCGCAATTAATGCAAATGAGTTTTATCACTAGCTATAGATTTTTGTCCCAATTTAATTATTTTGCTCAAGGTATTGGTAAATTGCCATCATTTCCTTTTTGTTTAACTCGCGAATACGCTTGAAAATTAAAAGATCTGTAACAGATTTAAGACTTGTACTTCCATTAACAACATCACTAACTTTTCCGGTAAGCCAAGTCTTAACTGATACTCCTTCCACAACTTCCTCTAGTCCCTCAACATTGATACCAGTAGCATTACAACTTACACAAGGTATCGTTAATTTATGCACGCCGTCATGTAGATTATCTTCAGCTATGACTTTCTTTCCTTTACAGAATGGACATGGATGACTTTTCTTTATCTTATTAGTTTGGGTAACAAGTTTTTTGTATCCGAATGCTTCGTATACATAAGTTAGTTTTTTGTATTTTCCATTAGTGAAATACTTATCAATGATAGTTTCTCTAGTTTCATTAATATTGTCAAAATCACAGATGGTTACCTTATTATTGTTACTAATAGATTCAATATTTTCCTTAATGCTGTTCCAGAATGGTAATACATTTTGTAGTACAATTTCATAACCAGCAAAGCTTGCAAGTTCTAATTCAAGCATTTTAAGGGATACTTGTGTTTCTCTAGGCAACAGTGAGACATCTTCTGTCAAAATCATTTCGCTTCCAACAATAGCTTTTAATTTTACTAGTTCAGGTAGTTCTCCTACTGTTTTTATAACTTTGTTAAGCGGTTGTTTAATAATCTCTCTAATGTCCACATCGCCAAATTTGAGCTGTTTATGATGTTTAAGTATAGAGCCTTTGCAGATAGGACAAGTAATCATTTCTTTAGATGCTTTCATATGCTCTTTTATAATCGATTTCGAAATGAACATATACATCCCAATTATGTTATTAAAGCCTTGCCATGTTCTTTGTGTCTTGCCTGCTTTATCATAAAATGACTTGTCCCAGTATCCGTACAAAAATGTATGCTTTTCTTCTTCCGACATGTCATTATAACTTTTACTTATATCATGACCAAGTTCATTTTTTATCTCTCCAAATAAAAACTCTAATTTTGGGTATTGGTAGTATTTTAATACTTCCATTACATCAGGATGCAATTGGCCCTCCCAGAATGGCACCGTTTTATCCTGAATAACCACATCAAAATCAAATTCTTCTATTACCCCGCGTCCCGAGCAACTCGGGCAATGATTGTCTTGATAATAAAAATCGAAATTTCTCGTATCTTTATTGGTGGGATGTGATGCTACTATATGGTTGATCAGTCCCCCAATTTCATAAAGGAAACTATATTGGCTATATAAATGACGTTCTAGATCAATGGCGATGACCGGTGCAATTTTATCAGATTCGTACTCACCGTATATCAAACGTGCCATTGAGGATAGGCTTTTTAATATTCCTCCCTTATAGACGTTTTCAGCATCTTTAAAATAAGCGATTTGATTTTCGTTTAAGTAGTTAATCCCAGTTTGTTGATGGACCTTAGAAGCAATGTGTAATGAATCAATGCTATCTTCATTGTTTTGCTTAAGATAGTATTCATCATTACTCTCAACAGCAAGATGTTCTACAGGTGAATGCTGTCTTTTACCAAAATCCACGATAAAATCTGAGTTATCAAGCATGTACGAGTTATGTTCTATCATTATGATAGAAACAGACTCGTCATCAAGGATGATCCTAACGCTATCAATGAATTGATTTAATATATTCTGTGATAATCCTTTTGAAGGCTCGTCAAATATGAAAAGCGTATGTGGGTTTCTTGTATTGGCAAACAGCTCAGAAACTAAATGAACACATTGAAATTCACCATTCGATAAGGACTGTGTTTTTCTTTCCAACGTCAAATAACCAAGACCAAGCTTGATCAATAAGCTCAATCTTTTATGAACGATATCTTCATTTGGCAGTTCATCAATAATATCTTCAATCGAGCGCAGAAAAATATCATCGATATCTTCACTATATTTTGTAAGTTTTCTTTTTATATCAAGAAAAGTCGCAACTGTTGACCGACTTGTAATTGATTGGTTTCGATTTTGCCCCACCATTACAAGTTTATCTTTTGGATATCGCTTTACAAAATCTTTGGCTATACATTCATTAACCAGTGTAGATTTACCACACCCTGACTCTCCCGTAAAAGTAACAATTCGATTTTGTGGAATTTGGATTTCAGCCATTTGTATATTACGACTATATAGATCGTGAAAATGATAGAATTTTGTTGGCATTTCTTCATTTCGTTCACGAGTGATTGGCTCAGGACGCGGAGATTCTTGAACAATTTTTCCGCCGTATTTTCCACTCCCAGGTCCAAAGTACAACTGCTCATCGGTTGTGTCGAGCACTGTATCTGAGTGATCAATAAGCCAAATTTGATTTTTATAACCCAATTGTTTAATCTGTTCTAAAATTTTCAATAGTGTTTGTTGGTCAAGCCCTACGGAGATTTCATCTATAATTATGACGGTATTTTCACTTGCTGCCATAAATTCTGCTAAGTAAAGACGTGTTAATTCCCCGCCTGACAATGTGCCCATTATACGATTTAATGTCAAGTAACCAATGTTCATATTAATAGTATTCTTAAGAATATGTTGTTTCGCTTCACTAATTTGTAAATCTTTAGATAATGCAAGAATCGTTTCGATACTTAAGTTGTTAATGTCTGAAATATTGTGGGGTTGATCCAATAATACTATTCTTTTTTGAAGAATTTCTGAATTGTAGCGCATACCATCACACTTTTTACATACAATGTTTTTGGTAGTACCACGTCCTTTACATGCGGTACACCAGCCTAATTCATTATTAAATGAAAAAACTTCTGGAGATACATTAAATTGCTCAGCAAGAGTATCTCGAATCTCTTTAAACACACCAGTATGAGTGCCAATGGTAGAACGTGGATTGGATGAAATGGATGACTTTCCGAGAAAAAGGACCAAAGGCATTTCTTCCATCTTGATGGCACTAAAATTGGTTTCCATAATAGTAGGGAATAAATACTGATATTCAGCCTTTGGTAATAATGAAACGAGACGTTTCTTGGATTCCTCCCCAATTGTTTGGCAAAAAGTTGTTTTACCAGACCCAGATAAACCAGCAATTCCTAATGATTTATCTACTGGTAGTAGTGAATTTAAGTTATTGATATTGTTTGCAATCAATTGTTTTATTTTCATATTATGATATCCTATCCATTCTTTCTATTTAGTATTGTTATGTTAGTGGAGTTTGAAACTAAAGCGCTACTTGCCAGACATATTGACTATTCGATAAAATTTGATTCATTATTCTGAAATTATTCTATAGCAAATTGTTTATATCAATTGTTCTAATAAGTATACCACTGATATTCGATATTTATTTCATTTACTTTCTTTATAAAACCTCTAACTGCACCTTTTCCTTTAATTGTATTTAATAATGCTTATAATATTAATTCGCTCCCACTTTTACGTTGATCAGACAATGTTAAAAATAACTCAAATACTCTATTTTATATTTTTGCTTACTTGAATCAATTTCATAAAGAATACTATATAGTTAAATCCGAACAAGCTGATTTCCGGTCTAGGGGGACGCTTTCCGCGGGCACGGCTTCTATCTCCTCGTCACTACGTACCCGCGGGGCTTTCAGCTCGCGCTGTTCCCGGTGGAGTCGCCGCTACCACTCCAATCAACGGAGTCGCTTTAATAAAACGAATAATATATATCGATATTAAGTAAACATTCGTATTTTTAAATGAAACTAGTAATTATGAAATTGACTCACTCAATTTCAATTTAGCATGCAGATAAAATTCTCTACATAAAAAGCCCAATTTCTCTATCCTACAAAGGAGAAATTGGACTTTTACTTTGATAAAGCATTTGAATATAATAACTCGTAGTTTTCTAATTTAACTAGTGACTATTGGATAAGGCACATGTACTTTTTTGTTCTTAATACTATCTTTATAATCACTTAGTCTTCCTTCATAAATCAATTGAAAATTTGCGGAATGTGGCAAGTCATAAGGCTCCACCAGTGAAAGGTCTATTTCAAAACCAATGATTTGACTTTCCTTAAGAACTGATGCAACAAACTGGGAGCAGAAGAATGCATTCTTCCTATTTATTGGTTTATTAAACATTACACCAAATAATCCTATAAAATTATAGCGATAATATTCCCTTTTGGCAGATATTTCTTGGATATATTGATACATCTTTTGATATTCATCATTCGTTATAGTTAAGGAATAGATGGCACAGTATGCTTGATTAAATAATACAGAATGAATATCTTCTCTAACGAATCCTCCGATAAAAGGATTTTTAGCTGTTTTTCTACCAAAACTATATGTCTCGATCAATTCATCATCAAAAGTTATGGAAGCATGGTTATAGGGTTTTTTAGTATAGGTTTTAATTATCCTTGTTAAAATAGTACCTGTATCAGTTAAAAGGAGATAAACCGTTTTTTCTCTGATCATAATCCACACCTTAAATCTCTTTAGATAATAATTTTAGCCACTGAATTATTCCTGGTTATCTTCCTCATTTCTGTATTCTAACAGATCACCAGGTTGGCATTCTAAAGCCTTGCATATTGCCTCTAATGTGGATAATCGCAACGCTTTTGCCTTTCCATTTTTTAAGATTGAAAGATTGGCCATCGTTATTCCAACTCTTTCTGAAAGTTCCGTTACACTCATTTTTCGCTTAGCGAGCATCACGTCAATATTGATTATAATTGCCATATTATTCACCTCAGCTCAGACTATTAAATCATTTTCTTCTTTTATATCTATAGCTTCTTTCAAAAGTCTTTGAAGAACAGCCGCAAATACAGCTATCACCAAGGAAGCAAAAATAGGGATCATTCCGACTATTATTAACCCAGGGGCATCATCTACTTCCGCCATGATAGCTACAAATGGTAGAGCAACTACATATAAGCCACTAATGATGATTGCATATGTTTTAATTTTCTTCAGAGTTCTGACTGATAACTCTGAGAAAGCTTGGTTCTTGTCAATAAAGCTTAAAAGTTTAAAAGATTGATATAAAGCTAAGTAAAATGGGATTGCCGAAATGTACATTACCGTTAAAAGTCCGTATACGACATAAGCTAATTTTGATCCCTTCTCTATTGCTTCATGTGCTTCACCAGCTATTTGAGGCAATAAAAAAATACACATAGCAAGAACGGGGATTCCCATAAGAATAACAGCTAACTTTAAGAAAATTGTTGATCCTCGTTTCATAAAAAGTACCTCCTACATTTAATATAATTTTTATAATAACAAAAAATTTATCGTTTATCAATATATTATTATTGGTTTTCGTTATTTTTTTATTGCAGTTAACGTATGCAGAGGAATTGTGTAAATAAACATTATATAAAAGAACAAAAAACGCTTGAGGTATTTTTTAGATGCCTCAAGCGTTTGGTTTTTTATATTAGCGTTATTCAATAAATCCAGAAATATTAAAAGTTAATGACAAAAGTATAGATTAACCCATTAAAGCCTATTCTATAAAGAAAGTAAACAAATGGAAGGAGACTAATATTCAGGATGAAATTTAAACTACCTTTCAATAAGAAGCAAATGCCAATAATAGTAGAAGAATCTATTGTAGATGGAAAAATGATTACTCCTTCAAAGGATGGTTTTATTCAGCAGATAAAAGATGCTACTAACAATCCATTTGATTTAATCATTAAATCAATTCCACCCAATATTACTATTATTTATATAGATAATTTAGTTAAAGACCAGACCTTAAACGAGCATATCATATCCAATTTACAGAATAAACATAATGAAACACCGGAAACTATTAAAGGTGCTCTCTCCATACCTGAAGTTGATATATATGGTCAACTAGAGAAAACGATTGAATCAATTATTCATGGATCTGTCCTTATACATCTGGATGGTTACCCTCAAGCAGTAATAGCAAATATCACCACAAGAGAATCTCGTAGTTTGGCAGCACCTGAAAATGAATCACAAGTAATAGGTGCTCAGGTAGGATTTAATGAAAGCCTTTCTACCAATATTTCCTTAATCCGTCGCTATATTGCGAGTTCTGACCTTTGTAATGAAAAATTTACAATTGGAAAGCGCACAAATACATCAGTTGCGTTATTGTACATGAATGGTATTGCTAACGATCAAATGATAAATTCGTTGAAGCAAAGAATCACAAGTCTCGAATTAGATGCATTAATCGACAGTGCTGTTCTATCAGAGATGATTGATGATAACTCATTGTCGGTTTTTCCACAAATGCTATTGACTGAAAGACCTGATAGGTTTTGCGACGGTCTCTTAAATGGCAAAATAGGTCTCATTGTGGACGGTAGCTCTATGGCTATCATATGTCCTCAGTCGTTTGTTGAATTCTTTCAAAGTCAAGAGGATCAAAACCTGAGATGGCATATTGCTACTTTTGCTCGGTTATTAAGATTCACTGCCATTCTTTTATCAGTATTTTTGACACCGATATATGTAGGAGCACTGACCTTTCATTATGAAGTAATCCCGCAAGCCTTCCTGGTTCCACTTAGTGAATCGAGAGCATTAGTTCCATTTCCACCTGTGTTTGAAGCATTACTTCTTGAATTTATTATTGAATTACTTAGAGAAGCTGGAGCGAGATTACCAACAAAAATTGGACAAACTATTGGGATTGTTGGCGGTATCGTAATTGGGACAGCAGCTGTCCAAGCAGGAATTACAAGCAATATACTACTCATTTTTGTCGCTTTAAGCGCATTAGCATCATTTACAACACCAAGTTATATGATGGGCAATGTTATCAGACTCATTCGTTTCCCAATTATTATACTAGCAGGGTTTTGGGGATTTTATGGTATTATGCTTGCTTTTTGTTTTATACTCATTCATCTTTTGCGTCAATCTAGTATGGGTGCGCCATATTTATCCCCTTTTTATCCGCCAAGGCTGAAAGATATGCGAAATAGTATTATAAGAATGCCTATACCGTTCACTGTCAAAAGACCGGCTCTTACAAGACCGACAAATGAAGAAAAATTTGATCCCCAACCTATAAAGCCTGAAAAAAGTTGAACTGTAGGTGACATGAGTGAAGAATCCAATACGACTTAGTTCTAAAGATATGATTAATGCATATTTACTTTTTTTTGTGATTCATAGTGCTCAAGTTGGAGTAGGGATACAGGGGTTCCAACGTATTATATATCAAGATGCAAAGCACGATGCATGGATTTCAGTTTTACTTGCAGGTCTTGCAACCCACATCGTTGCTTTTTGCATGATTAAGACACTAGAGGTTTACGGTTCCAATGACCTTTATGGAATTCAACAAGATATTTTTGGAATTTGGATTGGGAATTTTTTAAATGCCCTTTATGTAGTTTATTGTTTTATCGCATTTTTCTCCGTTTTACGAAATTACATTGAAGTTATCCAAGCATGGATTTTTCCAAACTTAGGTACTTGGTTTCTCTCAGCTACCTTATTACTTATTATTATTTATGCGTTTACAGGTGGACTTCGGGTAGTGGTCGGCGTTTCTTTTTTTAGTGTTATACTCGCACTTTGGATTTTTCCAATGTTAATATTTCCTATGAAGTTTTCTTCATCGGAAGCACTATTTCCTATTTTGGAGACAAACTTAAGCTCTATATTTAAAGGAGCACAATCTATGACTTTTACGATTATTGGCTTTGAAATCTTAAATGTGATTTATCCTTTCATCAAAGAAAAGAAAAAAGTCAAAAAGTATGTGCATTTAGGTTTGTTAGCTACGACCATTATTTATCTTTCCGTCATGATGGTATCGATTACCTATTATAGTGAAGGAAAGTTACTTAAAACAATATGGGCGACATTGACATTGTTTAGTTTTATCAGTTTTCCATTTATGGAGCGATTTGAGTTTGTTGCGGTTTGTTTTTGGATGTTGATCATTTTACCTAATCTTTGTCTTTATCTTTGGGCTGCTTATCGGGGGACAATACGATTAGTTAAAATAAGCGGAACTAAATTCGTTTGGATATTCTCTTTACTTATTTTCATTGGTACATTAATAGTTCAGACTCGCACACAGATAAATTCAATTAACACTCATTTTGGACAAATTGCTTTCTTTATCGTATTTGTTTATCCTATTTTCTTATTCATGATTACTATGTTGAAGAAAAAAATCATCAAGGAAGGGACAAAAAGATGAAAAAGTATAATTACTGTCTCATGCTTCTTTTTTTATCTAGTCTTTTATCGGGATGTGCTGAGACAAATATTCTTGATAAAATAGGGTTGACGACTTTAGTTGGCTATGATTTGGGCACCGAAGATAAAATGGAAATTACTGCAGTTATTCGCGAAGTGAATCCTGAATTTCAAAGTAATGTGGAAATAATTACAACAGAAAATGACACTAGTAAGGGTAATCGGATGAAAGCTAATCGACAACTATCTAAAAAAATTACGGTTGGTCAAATGAGGGTCATTTTGTTCGGTGAAAAGTTGGCTAAAGAAAACCTCCATTACTATATTGATTTAAACTTAGAAAATGCAAATGTAAGTAATGGTCTATATATGGCTGTGGTAGAAGATGAAACGGCACCATTACTCAATTATGAATATAAAAATATTGATGATATTGGGCAACATATATTTAGGCTATTAGAACAAAACATAAGTCAGGAATATATGATCTCTCCTACTCTGCATGAAACGGCACACGATTTTTATTCCATCGGTAGGGATATTGCTATGCCAATTATAAAAAGAAACGAAGAACATATTGAAATGAGTGGGATTGCTCTATTCAAAGGTGGCACAATGGTAAGTTCACTTCCAGTAAAGGATAGTTTTTATGTAAAGCTGGTAAGAGATAGTTTTAAGTCAGGATTTTTTGAGACTAAGTTAAAGGAAGATCAAATCCCCCCCGGTTTACTGAAAAACCCTTCGAGCGAAATTTCAATTGTATTTGATGCCATTCGCTCAAAAAGAGAATTGAAATTAAAAGATGCTTCCACTTCCACGCCTGAATTTGACCTAAATCTAAAGTTAAAAGCAAGAGTATTAGAAATATATCCAGATGTAAATCTTGGTGATCCTGAACGTGTAACGAAACTAGAAAAAGCAATCAGTAAAAACCTATCAAATGAAATATCCAGGGTTATTTCTCATGCTCAGGAAGTAGAATCTGATATTTTTGGCTTTGGAGAAAATTATAGAAGCAAAGTGAGAAATTCTGAACTGACAAAGGAAAAATGGCATGAAATGTATAAAAATATGAAAGTAAATGTCGATATAGATTTTGTCATATTAAGAAACGGAGTTTTTGAGTAATGTTAATTGACCTCAAATTCTTTATATACTCATACTTAAGTTAATCCATTATTTAAATCTTGACCTGTCATAACAGACAAAAAATTGTAGAAGAACATTTCATAATGAATATCGAATGCTATACGATGTTTTTTTTCACCATTATTATTTGTATACGGCCGAGTATCAGCAATACTTTGTCCTCTAGTTGGTCCATCCAAGTCATCAACAATTACAACAGGATAAGACTCAAACATGAACATTTCAGGATGAATTGCTGCCATTAGTGTTAGGGCATCATGGACGGGACCTCCTTGAATGGACGGGTCTCGTTCTTTATAAAAACCTGTATAATAATCCATTAATGGTTTGAAAATTTTAGTTTTCCCGAATTGTTCTATATACGCAACCATCTCAGGTGTCACAATTGCCTTTTGAGTTGCATTTAATGGAATAATTGTAACGTTATTAGCATACGTCAAGACGATATTCACAGCAACAGGATCCCCATGAAAGTTTGCTTCTGCAACGGTTGTAACATTTCCAGGAATCCAAAAAGCTCCACCCATAATATAAAACTCTTTTACGTTTGTCATAAGATCCCTGTATAGTATGAACATCGTCGCAAGTGAAGTAAGGCGACCAATGTTTACAATAATTAGTTCATCCTTATAATTTTCAATTAGATTCACTATTTCTAAAAAGTTTTCTATTTTTAAACTGTGATCATCATTCGGAATAATTGGTCCTAGTCCACGCTCCCCGTGTATTTCTGGATAGAAAGTGGGCTGTTCACCTGTTAAAGGTACTTCTGCTCCCCGAATAACAGGGATACCTTGTGGAAAGTCAAATAATTTCATCAAATAATAGATATTGGAAACTGCATCTTCTCTAGATACATTACCATAATCAGCAACTATACCAACAATCTCGATTTTTTTAGTTAAACTTGCGTAAATTAAAGCAACTGTATCATCGATACCAATATCTCCGAATAGTAGTACTTTTTTTACCAAGTAAAGCCCCTCCTTGTAACATTCCCAATCCCAATTTCCTTATAGTATGTTTAATTGGACTAATAAGACACTTCTGCCTTTACTTTTTTTCTCCACTTACGAATCTGTATTCCAAAAGGGATTTAATTCTACAATACTTTATTCATCTAGAAATGGTTTAGGATAAAATAAATCCTCTTTTTGGTGGTTTTCTTGTACTCTGCCAACCTATAAAATGAATAAATTATACTTTTCCACCTATTCCCCATCCATATATTTGAGTCAATTCATAATTACATGTTTTATTTAAAAATACGAATGTTTACTAAATATCGCAATATACTATTCTTCTTTTTAAAAGTGATCCCGTTGATTGCAGTGGCAGGCGGCGATTCCAGCGGGAACAGCGCGATGAGTAACCGCAGTTGCATATGTTTTCATAGTGGCGAGGAGATTGAAGCCGTGCCCGCGGAAAGCGTCCTCCTAGAGCGGAAATCTGCGTTGTTCGGATTTAACTATATATTATTCTTTATGAAATTGATCCATTTCTATAGATGTTTCAAAACCTCTTCAATATACTTCAGGAATCTTATCTCGTTATTTTTTCGGAAATTAGGAAGATGCCCTTCGCAGCATTGAATAAGTGAATTTACTAGTATAGTAGAGAAATATTTAAAGTTAGGGGGTGAAATATTGGAATTGTCACAACTTAAAGGAAAATATGATGCAATATTTAGTTTAGGGGATCTTTGTTTAACTTCTATCCAATTAAAAAAACACAATTTAAGACCTTACTCTGGTGTATTTGACTGGGTAGCTAGTCCAAATCTGTCAAATGTTAGTGAACTAATAGAGAATCGTTTTTTGAGTTTTCTAGATTATAAAAACTTGAGGGTAATTGGGTATGCCGATAACAACATCTGTGTATCAGATGATAGATATAACATTGTGTCAAATCATGATTTTAGTATCGATAAAAATACACTTGAAAATTTAAGCTCATACCCCGAAGTCATGGAGAAATATGATAGAAGAATTCAACGATTTCTTAAGAAAATGAAATCTGCGAAAAGAATATTGTTTGTTCGTACGGAAGGAACCTTAGCAGAAGCAGCACACCTTCAAGATATATTGTCTAAGTTAGTTAAACACGATTTTAGCATCTTGTTAATCAATCATAGCACTGTGTCAGGGTTAGTCGAAAAATCAAGTCCACTTGAAAAAGTATGTATTTTAGAATTTCCTAATATTGATATATGGGAAGGGAATCATGCTTTGTGGGAAGAAGCATTAAGTGGAGTCCGCCTTAAAAGACGTTTTTTATCTGGTTTTTGGTAAAAAAATTATACTAAAGGAGGAAAAGATGTTTATCAATTAACATATCTTGGTCGTTTTGATTACCCTAAGGAAATTCCAATTTTTCAATGTTAATGTTGAAAAATTGGAATTTTTCGTTCTTCTGCGATTACACTTTTATAGTAATTACTGAGAGGATAAAATAGCTTCTCGACGAAAAAATAGAATTGTACCCCGCTATTCTTTATTTAACAACATACTTTTAAATTGTTTACTTTATTTGAATAACAATTTTTCCTTTAGCATGATGACTTTCACTTAGGGCATGGGCTTCCTTAATACCTTCTTCTGAAAAAGGGAATTTATGCCCAATAATTACTCTTAATTTATTTTGTCCCAACAGGTTAGCGATTTTTTCTAACTGTTGTCCATTGGGAACAAGCCAAACATTTCCCGATTTAATATTCATCTGTTTAGCTTTTTCTTGATTAGGTTCAGAAACAATAGAAGCTAACTTACCACCTTCTTTTAAAACAGTAAAGCTTTTTTCTTGGTTTTCTCCTCCAAGTGAATCAAGTACAAAATCAAATTCTGAAAGAACTTTTTCAAAGTCTTGTTTTTTATAGTCAATGACTTCATCGGCTCCGAGTGATTTTAAAAACTCAACATTATGTGTTCCAGCTGTAGCTGCAACATATGCACCAACACTTTTTGCTAGTTGGATGGCAAACGTTCCGACCCCTCCCGCTCCTGCATGAATAAGAACTTTATCCCCTTTTTGGATGTTTCCAAAGTCAAATAAGCATTGCCAAGCAGTTAAGCCAGCAAGAGGAACACAGGCTGCTTCTTCAAAACTTATATTATCTGGAATTTTAGCAAGTAAATGAGTGTCAACTATTGTATATTCCGCATATGTTCCTCTGTTAGTCGTTTCGGGACGAGCAAAAACCCTATCCCCAACTTTAAAGTCTTGAACATGTTCCCCAACTTCCTCAACCATGCCAGCAACATCCCATCCTAAAATAATAGGAAATTCAAATGGCATCATTGCCTTTAGATATCCTTCACGAAGTTTCCAGTCAATAGGATTAATAGAGGTAGCGTGTAGTTTCACGATCACTTGTTTTTCTTTAGGAGTTGGTTTTGGAATATCTATTTCTTTTAATTGTTCTTTTCCACCATATTGCTTTATAGCTATTGCCTTCATTTAAGTCTCTCCTCATCTTTTTGGGGGTTATCATTCACTCTATCTTTTAATGAACAGGAACAGTGCGTCATTTGGTTTGCCTGAAAAATTATAGGTAAATACACATGTTCACCTTCCTAACTTCTCATTACATTAAACCTCTTAGTACAGGCGGAGCTTATTTTTTTATAAGTACATTGTAACCTCTATTTTTCTTCCGTTTAGTAAATTGAAATATGTCTATAGAACTTCTTCTATTATGTACAAATCCAAACCTTTTAATCATACCTATAACTCTGTTATCGAAGAAATGAATGACATAAAACTAGAAAAAATTATTAAATTCAATTCCTTCACATGCACTGCCAACTTAATCATCCAAGATAGTAAGGTATATAAAAAAACGTTTAGATGTGGTTGCATCTAAACGGCAAAAGATCAGTTTCATTCAGGGGGCATCGGCAGTTTGGTAAAAGTCATTCATTTGATAGTTAACTCATAGGTCGATTACTTTTACATGTCATCTGAAAATTCACTGTAATAAGCGTAATGTTTGGCGTTGAAATACTAATCGTATTTACTCAGTCAGAAGTAGCACCCCCTTCCTGTCTACTTTTCAAGGTCAGAAATAGAAGAAGAGTGCACCCCACATTAGATTACTAATCTTTATATCAACTATTATACTAAACGTACATCTGGGTATAAGTTCAAATCCATGCTTTTATACACCGACTTTAGAACTTCTACGCTCAAGTAATTCCACATCGCGCCAAACTCCGTTTAATTTCCCAATTTGTTTTCTAATACCTACAGTTTCAAAACCAAATTTCCTATGTAAGTTTATACTAGCAATATTTTCTGGGAAAATCATTGCTTGAATTGTCCATATTTCGTTTTGCTCACTGGAGTCAATTATATGTTCAAGCAAAAGACTACCAACTCCCATTCCAGCAGCATTTGAAGCAATATATATACTTACTTCTACTGCTCCTAAAAAAGCTCGCATACTGGAAATTGGAGTTAATGCAACCCATCCCACTACTTCCCCATTCATTTTAGCGACAAATCTGCTATTAGTTAAGTGATCCTCATCCCATTCTTCCCAGGTTGGGGCTTCTGTTCTAAATGTAGCGTTGCCGGTTCTAATACCTTCGATGAAAATTTCTCTTACATAATCCCAATCAGAATGTAGCATTTCAGTTATCACAATGTCTTTGTTCATCCATATTCCCCATTTTCCTATAAATAAAAACACTTCCAAGATGGATTATACACCGTTGGAAATGCTTTTAAAAGAACTCGATTAAATAATTTGAATACTTAACATCAGGCCAAAATAAGCCGCTATTACGACGAATAGACTCATAATGAAGCCAAATATGGCTGGCTGCTTTTTAACGAATGAGAATAGAGTTATTACAAGAAATATAGTAGAGATACATAGTAAGATTACTCCTTCTGTATTAAATACCATTTGTACAGTTATATCTGAAAAAGCAATAACGTCATGAAACAGTAAAATTAAAGAAGAGAAACCTTCATTATTTATTGTTTCGAAAAGATTATGTGGTGGTGATTGTTGACTCATAGCACCAGTCGCCGCAAAAATTAGCAGAAGTATGAAAAACTCAGCTTTTGTCCAAGGCCGTGCATCGAAGTTTTTGTTTTTAAGTAATCGTTTTTTCATGAGAACACCATTTATAAATGCATATCCAATTAGAGGAATAATAAGTAAATGTTTGATAAGTAAACTTTGGCCATATGAAATCATCCAAGTATCAGAATATGCATCTAATGGGGTTGAAAAACTCATCAGTGAAAGTCCAGTGATTATAACTATCCCAAAACAGTAAAGTGCAGTTATATGAAACCATTTTAAAAACGAAAGCCAGTTATTCGTATTTTGGGAAAACCAAGCTACTACAAACAATATACCGACCCAAATGACAACAGATGCAAAGTGTAAAAAATGAGTGATTAACCCCTTCAAGCTTTCAATAGAGTTGGCATGACTTGACCAGCTCACACCAATGATTGCAACAAAAACTAATAAAATTCCCACTATTGAATAATAGGCTGATTTTTTTTCATGAAAGAAAAGAATATACAGTCCTAAAAAAACCGTTACAATAAACATAAACAACCATGATTTACCTACCTCAAAGGTCAATAAAATGGATTGTAAAGAATCTAATAAACCATAGTCTTCATATAAATACATGATTAGACTAATAAGTGGAACAAAAGAAAATAACGCTATGCCAATTACCGCAAATAATTTCACTTTTCTAGGAACAACAATAGTAGGAATTAAATCGTCTGGGAATAAAGAAATAATATAGCTTCCCATCAACAAAGCGAAGCACACATATAAAAGTGCTTCGCTAATAGTTGTTAAAATAAATATCATTTTTTATTTCTCCGAGTCATCCACCAAGCAGCAAGTGCCAAGATAATGACTAAAACAATAATAATTCCTATAGTGAAATTGGATCCCTCTTCTTCATTATCTGCTTCTACTGTTGTGTCCAACTCTTCCGAACTAGGTTCATTCGGTTCAACTATATCAATTGGTTCAGTAATAGGTTCTACCGCTTCAACCTCTTCAGGTGCCTCTAGTACGAAATCAATTACTCCTTCCATTGGATGGCCGTCAGCACCTATTATTTTCCAATTGATTTTATATGTCCCATTTTCTAAGCTATCTGTCACATTACCAGTTAGCACATTCTCACTTACAGTAATACCGTCTACTTCAATTGGTTCATCCGATGAATTTGTTACTGTAAATGAGCTTGTTTCTTCGATCTTTGTTAAAAACGTAAGTGTTATCTCGTTTAACTTTTCTGTTACTGTACTTCCTTGAGCTGGAATTGAGCTTTCCAAGCCAGTATGTGCTAGTGCATGATTGCTAAATAATAAGACACAAGCAATTGTCATCCAAAGTATTTTTTTCATAATTTGCCTCCAAAAAATTTATACGTTTTATTTACTACCTACTACTTATACCACAAAGCTATGAAGAAAGTGTGAAGTTTGTATTTTTACTTCGAATGAGATACCCTTAAAGAGAAAAAATATTAAATAGGAGTGATTTTAGTGGCTAAATCCGCAGCTAAACGTAAACGCGAGCACCAATTGCGTAATCTAGGTAAAGATGTAACAATAGCAAGGAATGAGGTTAACTTTAGTACACATGTCCGAATGACTAAATCAAAAAAAGGAAAACTACAGCAGCAATATACAAAATACAAGAAGCATTTCACAAAAGGTATGATACCTGATGGAAATGCTTTTTATATTGATGTATTTCTTAATAACATTGATTTTCGTTTCGCGTACTTTCATTAGCCCCTTTAAACATGGTTGAGATTTGAATAAGCTTTTTTTAATAGAGAATCAATTCCACATGTGAGAGCCTTGTTCTCATCAATAAAAAAAGACAGACAAATACTTACATTTGCCTGTCTTTTGTGTTTATAAATTCTCTTCTTTTGACTGTTTCCACACACGAGCTAAAGGACCATCTTTGTCTGTATCAACAACAAATGAACCATTAGAATATCTATCCGATGGGCGGAAAGCATTTACTTCTATTGTTTCCTGACCTTTCTCTGTTTCAATAACAAGTAGGTCATTTTTTTCTACTAATAATACATCATATACGCGATGAGGATTCGATTTAAGCTCTCTTAAAGTGAGCACCCCACGCTTAGCTCTGACGCCAGACTCAATTTCATTTATGACCATCTTTTTAACAGCACCTCTATGGGTGATTAGCATAATATCTTCTTTGCTTTCTTGTGAAATCGGATTGACACTTACTACAAAATCTTGGTCTTTTAGATTAATGGCTTTAACCCCACCAGTTTTCACACCGGTGATTGGCACTTCATCTAGAGAGAAGCGGACTGAATAGCTAGCATATGTCGTTATTAATACATCATCGGATGGTGCGACGAGTTCTGCCATGATTAGCTCGTCGTTTTTCTTCAGGTTTATCGTTTTAATCGGTCTTGCGTATCTTTGTACAACATAATCAGAGAGCAATGAACGTTTTATTTGTCCATCCTTGGTAGCTGTTAAAACGCTCAAATCTTTGTCAAAGGAATCGATTCCCATGACTTGGATAATTCTTTCTTGAGAATCCAAAGGTACAATGCTCGAAATATGCTGACCAAGATCCTTCCAACGAATATCTGGTAATTCATGTACAGGTTGGTAAATGTAATTGCCTTTAGAAGTAAATAATAGCAGATGACTCTGCATATTAATTGGCTCTTTATAAAGTAAATAGTCCGAATCCTTTATAGCAAAATCCTGGCCATTAGAGGCTGTATATGAACGTGTACTTGTCCGTTTAATATAGCCGTCCTTCGTCACAGTAACATATACCTCTTCACTTGGTATAAGGACATCTAATGTTACTTTAATCTCTTCAATTTCATCTTCAATTATTGATTTACGTGGTTCTGCAAATTGTTTTCGTACTGTTAAAAGTTCTTTTTTAATGACTTTTAAAAGAACTGATTCTTTTGCAAGGATGCTCTCTAATTCCTTAACTAATTTATTGAGTGTTTCTTCTTCATTTTTGAGTTCTGTAATATCTGTATTAGTTAATCGATATAATTGCAAGGAAACAATTGCTTCAGCTTGTGCTTCTGAAAAATCAAATAATGAAATTAAGTTATTTTTTGCATCTCTCTTATCTTTAGATGCTCTGATTGCTTTAATTACTTCATCCAAAATAGAAAGTGCTTTCATGAGACCCGCTACAATATGTAGTCGATCCTTAGCTTTTTTCAGATCGAAAATCGTTCGTCGAGTTACTACCTCTTTTTGATGGTCGATATACGAATCTAACAAAAGTGGTAGAGTCATCATTGTTGGTCTTCGATTATGAATGGCAATCATATTGAAATTATAAGTTACTTGTAAATCAGTATTCTTTAACAAATATTGAAGAATACCATGTGCATCTATTTCTTTTTTCATTTCAATGACAATGCGTAAACCAGTGCGGTCGGATTCATCTCGAACTTCCGCAATACCTTCTAGACGCTTATCATGTCTTTGTTCATCAATTTTCTTCACTAGATTTGCTTTGTTCACTTCAAAAGGAATTTCGGTAATAACAATTTGTTGCTTACCACCTTTTATAGTTTCTATCTCCGTTTTGGAACGAACTACAATTTTACCTTTTCCTGTTTCGTATGCTTTTTTAATACCTTCTACGCCCTGTATTATTCCACCTGTAGGGAAGTCGGGACCTTTGATAACGGTCATTAACTCATCTACAGTGGCAGCAGGATTTTCAATTCTCATCAGTACTGCATCAAGTGCTTCAT
Source organism: Psychrobacillus sp. FSL K6-2365 (assembly GCF_038003165.1). Lineage (NCBI taxonomy): Bacteria > Bacillati > Bacillota > Bacilli > Caryophanales > Bacillaceae > Psychrobacillus > Psychrobacillus sp. FSL K6-2365. The sequence goes on from NZ_JBBOOO010000001.1 coordinate 2,059,131, forward strand.
GTAACGCATGGGGTGGAATATCAGTTGCATATCCAGCCGATATACCTGTAGATCCATTTACGATTAAATTTGGGAATCTTGCTGGTAATACTACCGGTTCGGAATCAGAATCATCGAAGTTTGGAATATAGTCAACTGTATTTTTATTAATATCGCGAAGTAGTTCATGAGAAATAGCTGACAGTCTTGCTTCTGTATAACGCATCGCAGCTGGGGGATCTCCGTCAACAGAACCATTATTACCATGCATTTCTACGGTCATATGGCGTAGCTTCCAGTCCTGGCTCATTCGAACCATTGCTTCATAAACGGAACTATCACCATGTGGATGATAGTTCCCAATTACATTCCCAACAGTTTTAGCGGATTTTCTGAATGGTTTATCATTTGTATTGCCTTCTTGGAACATGGCAAATAAGATACGGCGTTGAACGGGCTTAAGACCATCTCGGGCATCAGGCAGTGCACGATCTTGAATGATGTATTTGCTATAACGACCAAACCGATCACCGATCACCTCTTCTAATGGCAAATTTTGATAACTTTCGGTTTGTGTCATGCTAATTCATCCTCCGTGTGTAATCTATCATTTTCTAATATATTCGAATCATCTTCTAAGCTGAAGTTAACATTTGCTTCTATCCATTTTCGACGGGGCTCTACTTTGTCTCCCATAAGAGTTGTCACATGTCTTTCTGCTCGTGCACCATCTTCAATGGTCACACGAATGAGTGTTCTGGTTTCGGGATTCATCGTTGTGTCCCATAATTGGTCAGCATTCATTTCCCCGAGACCTTTGTAACGTTGGAGTATGTATCCTTTTCCAATCCTCCGGGAAGCAGCTTCCAATTCTTTTTCTGTCCATGCATACTCAGAAACTTCCTTTTTACCTACACCTTTAAAAACTTTGTAGAGTGGTGGTAATGCAATATATATATTTCCATTTTCAATTAATGGTTTCATATAACGGTAGAAGAAAGTTAATAAAAGTACTTGAATATGTGCACCATCGGTATCTGCATCCGTCATGATGACTATTTTGTCATATGCAATATCATCAAGTTGGAATTCTGCCCCTACGCCTCCACCGATTGCATGAATAATCGTTGCAATTTCAACATTTTTCATAATATCTGCTAGATTTGCTTTTTCTGTATTAATAACTTTTCCTCGCAGTGGAAGGATTGCTTGGAATGTCCGATCTCGACCTTGTTTTGCAGACCCACCTGCCGAGTCTCCTTCGACTAAATAAAGTTCATTCTTCGCAGCGTTCCTAGATTGGGCAGGAGTTAGCTTACCCGATAGTAACTCAGAAGGTTTACGCTTTTTCCCGTTACGAGCATCTTCACGTGCCTTTCTAGCAGCTTCTCTTGCTTGTTGTGCACGAATTGCTTTTCGTATTAGAGAAGATGCTAACTCTGAATTTTCTTCTAAAATATATTGTAATTTCTCAGAAACAACAGAGTCGACAGCACCTCTAGCTTCACTAGTTCCAAGTTTCCCTTTAGTTTGACCCTCGAATTGTAAAATATTTTCTGGGATACGAATGGATATAATTGCAGATATACCTTCTCTTATATCTGAGCCTTCTAGGTTTTTCGCCTTTTCTTTTAACAGATTAGTTTTACGTGCATACTCGTTAAAAACTCTAGTTAAAGCTGCTTTTGCTCCTGTTTCGTGAGTTCCGCCATCACGTGTCCGTACATTATTTACGAATGAAAGAATGGTTTCCGAATATCCATCATTGAACTGAAAGGCAAATTCTACTTCAATCTCATCTTGTATGCCCTCCATGTAAAATACAGGGTGCAGGATGTCCTTTTCTTCATTCAAATAGGAAACGAACGCTTCTATACCTGTTTCATAAAAGAATACGTCATGTGCCTCGGTACGCTCATCTATTAACTCGATTTTTAGTCCTTTTAATAGAAAAGCAGATTCTCTTAACCTTTCACATAATGTTTCGTAATTGTATTTGGATACAGAAAAAATCGTGGCATCAGGTAAGAAACGTACTGATGTCCCAGTCTCTTTCGTTGTTCCAATTTGTTTTAACGATTGAACAACTTTACCACCATTTTCAAATCTTTGATGGAACTTTTTACCCTCACGGTGGATTTCCACATCTACGTACGTTGAAAGTGCATTGACAACAGATGCACCTACACCATGAAGTCCTCCACTTGTTTTATATCCACCTTGACCGAACTTACCACCTGCATGCAAAACAGTAAAAATAACTTCTGCAGTTGGTATTCCTGTTTTATGTGTACCAGTTGGCATTCCTCGGCCAAAATCACGCACGGTTATACTTTGATCCTCATGAATTGTTACAATGATATGATCTCCAAAACCCGCAAGACTTTCATCTACTGCATTATCTACTATTTCATATACTAAATGATGCAAACCTCTTGCATCTGTTGAACCAATATACATACCTGGTCTTTTACGAACTGCTTCTAAGCCCTCTAAGACCTGGATATCATCATCACTATAGCTATTTACTGTTCCAACTTTACTCAAATACGTTCCCTCCAAAAAAAAACATCTGTTCTTTATTATTTCTTAAGCGTACAAATGGATACTCATTATGTCAATTTTTTCAGTATTTAATGTCAGAATATAATTGTAAGGAAAGATTTATAAGAATGCAAACCACCTTTTCATGCATTCTCTATTTCCTTACAGTATTCCTTCTTGACTAATAGAAATAGGGAATAAAAAATTGGAGTAAGCGTATAGCTACCCCATCTGCTCTACTAGTTCGACTACCATTGATTATAACCTAATAATAACAATTTATTTGGTTTTATGTAATTTTCTTTCGTTTATCTATTCAATTGTATCACGACTTAAGAAAAGATTTGAAAAACCTTTCTAGCTAGGGCATTGAATACTAACAAATGTACATGGTACACTTAAAATGTTAAGGATAATATAGATTTATATTAAAGGAGTATTCTATGATTATAATTCTTTTACTCTTACTCGCTTATCTTATTGGTTCTCTCCCATCCGGACTATGGGTTGGTAAACTATTTTACAATATAGATATACGTGAGCATGGTAGCGGTAATTTAGGTGGTACAAACACTTTTAGAACACTTGGTAAAAAAGCTGGATTAGTTGTTACTATTTTGGATATTCTGAAAGGGACTGCAGCAACTCTGTTAGGCTCATTGGCAATTTTTGAAGCTGCAAATGTTCATCCACTTATTCTTGGTATTGTAGCAGTTGTGGGTCATATGTTCCCAATCTTTGCTGGGTTTAAGGGTGGAAAAGCTGTAGCAACCTCAGGTGGTCTTCTGCTAGGTTATAATTGGCCAATTTTTGTCATTTTAGTTATTGGATTTTTTATCATCTTGAAATTGACGAAAATGGTATCATTAACTTCAATGATTTTAGCGATTGTTGCTGTCCTTTATAGTGTTATCTATTACTTTACGATAGATAATGATTGGCCGCTAATAATTATTGTGTTATTGCTAGCACTATTTATATTTTATCGTCACCGAGCAAATATCAAACGTATTAAAGCTGGTACCGAACCAAAAGTAACTTGGATCTAATCTGATGAAAGTATGGTGGTACGTATGAAAATACTAATATCTACTGAAGCAATGAATTGGTTTCATACAGAAATGGAAGCTGTAAAAGGCGATACAATTCGTTTTTTTGCTCGTTACGGAGGGTCGAGTCCTCTTCATGAAGGATTTTCCTTAGGTGTCACTAAGGACATACCTTTTGAGCCTACTGTGACCTATAAAAAAGATGATATCCTATTTTTTATAGAAGAAACGGACGAATGGTATTTTGATGGACATGATTTATATGTAGAGTTAGATTCTACTAGAGATGAATTATCTTATGCATACAAAAAAGCGTAACCCTTAGAGGTTTCGCTTTTTTTGTTTGGAGAGTTTCTTCGTAGTTTCTTAGGATATAAACGTACTTTATCATAATTTTTATTCAAAGTTTTATCAAGTATAATTTTTTCTCACTTGGAGATTATAAGGTTGTTATTTGTAACAAGAGAGGAGAGTACGCACAAATGGGCCAACAAAAAAGCAAAATTAATTCAAACAAAAGTTTGGATAATAAAGATACTTCTACCTATACTGCTTACGGTGATCCTATAAAAGATAGTTCTCCTTCAAGCAATAATATGTATGCTAAAGCTACTTCACCAATTGCTGAAAGCACCCAAAATGATAGCAGTATAAGATTAAATATTAAATCAAAAAAGAAAGATACTACTGCTTATGGTGACCCAGTAAAAAGTACTCAAGACGCTAATCCAAATCTAAATGTTTAGAATGAAATAATTCACTAATTGTATCTATAAACTGCTAGTAGTAAATAAAAACAGCCTGTGATTTTACATATCACAAGCTGTTTTTATGTACCTTAACGACTAAAGGAATGCTTAAACCTATCTAACTGATCCTTCAATCCTTCCTTTTTCATAATTTCTAATTCATATTTGCCAAATAAATCAAAATGAGGATATGCTTCCTTATAGTCGATCCATTCTGCCTTTAAGCCGTACTGCTGGCCCCATTCGATTAACTTTGCCACATCATTGCATCCAACTTTAGTCACAGTGTTACAGCCAGGAAATCGATCGTCGATCCAATAGTGTGTTAAAAATGCTATCTTTCCATTCTTTACATCCATTTTCCATTCATTCAACTCGTGACGTTTAATTCCAAATGCCATTAAGCATTCACCTTGGCTATTTCAACATACTTTGCATCCCAAGCCTCATGGACCCTCTTTAGAGATACAGGCCGGAAGTTATCTTTCTTTACTATTACATGCTCAGATGTAGCGTTAGAGGCTACAGTTCCATCTTCATGAACAATTTCATATCCGTATGTTGTTCGAAGCTTACTGTGTTTTTCAATCCATGTTCTAATAACAACCGTTTCGCCATACTTAACAGGAGTTTTATAGTTTACGTTCACATTCGTTACGGGCGATATGTATCCGTCCTGCTCCAGACCTGCATAGGAGAATCCTAAGTCTTTAATAAGCTGGGTTCTACCGATTTCTAACCAAATGACATAGTTTGCGTGGTATACTACGCCCATTTGATCTGTTTCCGCATAACGTATTTCAATTTGTTTTTCACTTAAAAACATTAATGGTCACCTCAGTGACCATTATACTAAAAAGAAAATAAAAATACTGTTTAAGAATACTTTACATTTTTTTCATATCATTCTTATTTCTTCTAACATCTTTTAGTATTTTGGGTAAATCATTGATTGGTAATAGTTCATCTTCTGTATTTAGCTTGTTAAACTCGACTTCGGTAATTTCAGTACCGAGCACATATTCCCCTATGACTAGGTCTAGCAAATCCAAAGCTACTGCATAGTAATCATCATTTTCTTCTTCAAACCCTTTAATATACAGTGTAATAAAGAGTTCATCAGGTTCCTGATTATATGTATAGTCAAAAAAGACATCGTCTCGAGAAAGTTTTACATCATTATGTGTTACTCCATCTTCATCATCATTCGGTTGATTAAATGCGAAGATAGTAAACTTATCCATTTCCGGAGCTGCCTCAACTAAACGTTTAACATCGGGAAAGTTTTTTGTGATACGTGAACCACTAATTGTAAATTCCCTTCTACCTTCAATTAATGGTAATGGTGTAGAGAACGCTAGTTGGTTATTTACTTTGTTTAACAATCTATGTAAATCTCCAAATAATCTTTCTATGTCCTCATCTCGTAAATTATATAGTTCTTTTTCATGATCTATAAAGTACTGCCAAAATTTCTCGATGGGATCTTTCTTTTTAAATAAATTTCCAAACACTGAGACTCCCCCTTTTGTTGTTCCTTTAAGTATAAACTAAAATTCTATCTATGTTTACAATGAAAAAAGTAAAGTCATATCTATTCTATTTCTTCTTTACATACTCTCACCTATTGTTTACTTGCCTCTACGTTACTACTTCGAGTCGTTAACCTGTACATTCTCAAAGACAATATTGCTCTGCGAAATGAATAGAGTCTTTAGACGAAGCTACATATTGTTCCTGTTAATTCGTAAATATTACTGGACGCTAGTACAGAGAAATTTTACTGTCCCCATTTATCATTAGAATAACAGCATTTCTAATTCAAAAGTGATTACAAAAAATTTGATCACTTTCTAAAATTTGACCAGTCTTATCATCTCAGCGGTATCATTCTCTCTTAAAAGTGTTGAGAACCCAAAAAAGAGACTCTTCCTATGAAGGAAAAGTCTCTTTAGTGTTTTTCTTATACTTCTAACATTTTGTTACGTAATACCATTTGTAAGATACCACCATGACGGTAGTAGTCTACTTCTACTTCTGAATCGAAACGTGCAAGCACATTGAAGATTTTTTCAGATCCATCTTCAGCTTTAGCCGTAACTTGTAAAATATCACGAGGTTTCACACCTTCTGCGATATTTATGCTGATTTCTTCTTTACCAGTTAAGCCTAATGTTTCAACGTTTTCACCAGGTAAGAAATTAAGTGGTAATACGCCCATCATTACTAGATTTGAACGATGTATACGCTCAAAGCTTTCTGTAATAACAGCTTTGATACCTAATAAGTTAGTTCCTTTGGCTGCCCAGTCACGAGATGATCCCATACCGTAATCTTTTCCGCCAAGTACTACTAAACCAGTATTTGATTCTTGATACTTCATAGCTGCATCATAGATAGGCATAATTTCGCCTGTTGGCCAGTAAGTTGTATATCCACCCTCTGTACCAGGAGCTACTTGGTTACGGATACGGATGTTAGCGAATGTACCACGCATCATTACTTCATGGTTACCACGACGTGAACCGTATGAGTTAAAGTCACGGATTTCAACACCATTTTCACGCAAGTATTTACCTGCAGGAGTATCTTTACCAATTGCACCAGCTGGTGAAATGTGGTCTGTTGTAATCGAATCACCGAATTTAGCAACTACGCGCATTTTATCAAGTGATTGGATAGCACCAGGTTCTTTTGATAGTCCTTGGAAGAATGGTGGGTTTTGAATGTAAGTTGACTTATCATTGAATGAATACAGAGATTCAGTTGATGTTTCAATTGCATTCCAAGCTTCATTCTCATCGAATACACGTGCATATTCTTTTTGGAATAATTCACGAGTAACAACAGTTGAAAGAACTTCGTTTACTTCTTCTGTTGATGGCCAAATATCAGCAAAGTATACTTCGTTGCCGTCTTTGTCTGTACCGAAAGAATCTTTTTCTAGATCAATATCTACAGTTCCAGCTAAAGCATAAGCAACTACTAATGGTGGTGAAGCTAAATAGTTTGCTTTTACTAGTGGATGTACACGACCTTCAAAGTTACGGTTACCAGAAAGAACAGACGTTACGAATAGATCTTCTTCAACGATTGCTTTTTCAATTTCCGGCAATAATGGACCCGAGTTACCGATACAAGTTGTACAACCGTAACCAACTGTATTGAAACCGATTTGATCCAAGTACGTGTTTAGACCAGAATCCTCTAAATATCCAGTTACTACTTTAGATCCTGGTGCAAGAGAAGTTTTAACGTAAGCAGGAACTGTAAGACCTTTTTCTACTGCTTTTTTAGCAACTAAACCAGCAGCTAACATTACGTATGGGTTAGATGTATTTGTACAAGAAGTGATTGCAGCAATTGCTACAGCACCTGTTGGGATTTCTACATCACCTTCTGCAAATTTAGCAGTAGCTTTTTTATCAAATTCTTTTTCCGATAAACCGAATCCTTGTGTACCTTGTGGAGCTACAACTGCTTCACGGTAACGAGCCTTCATATCTGTAAGTGGAATTAAATCTTGTGGACGTTTAGGTCCAGAAAGGTTTGCTGCGATATCCCCAAGATTGATCTCTACAACGTCTGTATAAACAGGTTCTAGAGTTGGATCAAAGAACATGTCATTTGCTTTCAAGTAAGCTTCTACAACAGCAATGTGTTCTTCGTCACGGCCAGTTAGACGTAAATAGTTGATAGATTCTTCATCGATTGCAAAATAACCACATGTAGCACCATACTCTGGAGCCATGTTCGCAATTGTTGCACGGTCAGCTAATGGTAATTTAGATACACCAGGTCCGAAGAACTCTACAAATTTACCAACAACGCCTTGTTGACGCAATACTTGAGTAACTTTAAGTGCTAAGTCAGTTGCAGTAGTTCCGTTTGGAAGGTCTCCAACTAATTTTACTCCGATTACTTCCGGAATTGGGAAATATGAAGGTTGACCAAGCATTCCTGCTTCTGCCTCAATACCACCTACACCCCATCCAAGTACTCCAAGACCATTGATCATTGTTGTATGTGAGTCAGTACCTACTACTGAATCTGGGAAAGTTTCTAGTGTACCATCTGCTTTTTCGTTCACATGTACGATAGGTGCTAAGTACTCTAAGTTAACTTGGTGAACGATACCTGTAGCTGGAGGAACAGCACGGAAATTATCGTATGAAGTTTGAGCCCATTTTAAGAAGTTGTAACGCTCTGCATTACGCTCAAATTCAAGATCCATATTAGCTTGTAGAGCCGATGCAGTACCATATTTGTCAACTTGTACTGAGTGGTCAATTACAAGGTCAACTGGAATTGCAGGGTTGATTTTGTCTGGGTTACCACCCATTTCATTCATCGCTGAACGAAGTGATGCTAAATCCACAACTACTGGTACTCCTGTGAAATCTTGAAGCACAACGCGAGAAGGTTTAAATGGTACTTCTGCTTCAGTATTAGCATCCTTACCCCATTTTGCTAATTGGTTTACATGATCTTCTTTGATCACATATCCATCGTATTGACGTAGAACAGATTCTAATAATACTTTAATTGAATAAGGAAGGCGTGAAACTTTTGCGATGCCAGCTTCTTCTAATGCTGCTAAACGATAGTAGTTATACTCTTTACCATTTAGAGAAAACGAAGTACGGCTATTGTGTAAATTACTTTTTGCCATGTGTATTCCTCCTAAGATCTATTGAAAAGTGTCTATCTAGTGACTTTTCTCCACTACTAATCATACTTGAATATACTTGATAAGTAAATTAGATTAAAATTATTATAAGTCATAATTATTGTTAATGACCTTTTATTTTTTCGATTGTCTTTTCTAATTGCTTGGCATGTCTTTTTTCATGCAATCCCGTAAACTCAAACCACTGTATTAAAGGAACTTGTCCAAATATAGGGTGCTTTAGAGATTTTTCTTTTAATAAGGAAGGATTGCTTGATTTATAAATAGAGAGGAGTTCCATTCTTGCTTGGTGAAGCTGTGCTTTCATTTCTTCCGTTCGTTTATATTCACTGGATGGTACGGTATGGGTTGGAGCCTTCACTTTAACTATTCGTAATGTTGATAATTGTATTGGTTTTTTCTTTGCCCTTAGACTAGCTGGGTTATCGAGCTCTTTTTTAATCCCTTTAATAATAGTATGTTCCATTTTCACTAAGTGATCTATTATTTCTTTCGGTGACCAAGAATCCTCATCTGGTTTTTCGTTAAATTGCTCATTCGTTAGTGAATCGATTTGTACAAACAAATTCTTTCTTATTTCATTAATTTTTTCTATAAACATATAATTCCTCCACTCCTTACGTTGTACTTTCTTTATACCCATTATAAATGATAAACAAGCAAGTATCGGCTCTTATTTTCTTTTCACTTCAAATATGCGACAATATACTATTGAAAGGAAGTTTAAATAATGATTGAAATGAAAACGATGAATCCAATAAATGATCCGTGGGAAGCCTACCGAGACATGGAGCAGTTTGGAAAACTAATATTGAGCAATATTGAATTTACTACAACAACTTTATGTAATATGCGCTGCGCCCATTGTGCAGTGGGCTATACATTACAAACGAAAGATCCTAATGCAATTCCAATAGAAATTATCCTCCAACGATTAGAAGAGATTCCTCACTTAAAAACTATAAGTATTACTGGTGGAGAACCTATGCTTTCCAAAAAATCCATTAACAATTATGTTCTTCCATTACTAAAGTATGCTCATAATAGAGGCGTTCGTACGCAGATGAATTCAAATCTAACATTAGAACCAGAACGCTACTTAATGATCGCGCCTTACTTAGATGTATTACATATTTCTCATAACTGGGGAACTGTAGATGAATTTGTCGAAACTGGATTTGCCATGATGGAACGAAAACCTACATATGAACAGCGAGCTAACCTATTCCAACGAATGATAGACAATAGCCGTATGCTTTCCGAGGCTGGAGTGATGGTTTCAGCAGAAACAATGTTGAACAAAAAAACACTTCCCTATTTAGAGCATATTCATAAGCAAATAGTAGAAGATATGAAATGTGCTCGACACGAAATTCACCCTATGTACCCTTCCGATTTTGCTAGCGCATTAACGTCACTAACATTAGAAGAAACGCATGAAGCAATCGAACAAATATTAGATTTCAGAGATGACAATGTATGGATGTTATTTGGAACATTACCTTTTTATCCATGCAGTCAAAATGAAAAAAGCATTCAATTATTAGAACGACTACGCCAAACGAAGAATGTTTCCACTAGGAATGATCCAGATGGTCGATCTAGGCTGAACGTTAACATATTTACTGGTGAAGTTATTGTCACTGATTTTGGAGATGCACCTGCTCTTGGAAACATTCAAACAGATACGCTTCCAGCAATTTTTGATAAATGGCTAGCTTCTCCTCTTTCGAAATCACTTAATTGCCATTGTCCTGCTGTTAAATGCTTAGGACCAAATATTTTAGTGAAAAATATGTATTATAAAGATGAACAGTTTGTAAGTGGTTCAGTTAAATAACAAAAGTGCAAACGCCAATGTCATCACTTGAAAAGTGATGAATGTATTTCAATAATGGCACTCCTTTTCTAGGGGAAGTCAGTTATGAAGTTTCAAGCTAAAATTCTGCCGGTTACGAGTGGGCTAGGTCTTTTTTTAAGGTCATTAAGTTCAAATGTAAGGAAAAATAATTGGTATAGGTTTATTATCTCTCCTGAATGGATATATAAAGAGTGTGAAGCAATAATTCATTCATAAGGAGATGGAAAAAATGGGATTTATTTTATACTTAATAATTGGTGGAGTAATCGGTTGGCTGGCTGGGCTTATCTTAGGTAAAGATATACCAGGTGGAATTATCGGTAATATTATAGCAGGTATTATCGGTGCATGGATTGGCGGATTAATATTCTCCGACATGGGTCCAGTAATTTGGGATATGGCAATTATTCCAGCATTAATCGGCGCAATTATTTTAGTCCTAATTTTAAGCTTTATCTTAAAAGCTATGCGTAAAGCTTAAAAATGAAAAAAGGAAGTGCTCATTATGAGTACTTCCTTTTTTTAGGATAATGCGTAATTGAAATTTAGTCTCGTTGGCTAGTACTTTCTAGCTGGAATCTTCATTTCATTCAGTTGGGTAATATGCTGCTTGAATTTCTTTTAACTGATTTTCATACAAGTTATAAAAATAAAGAACATCTTCTACGTACTTCTCGCTGTGATTGTAGTTGAAAATGGCTTTTTCTATTTCACCATCTGCAGCACCACTTGCTGCGAGATAGTTGGCTGCACTATAAACAGCATCCTCTAGATCATATGGATCTGCTTTACCGTCATTATTAGCATCTACCCCATAGCCACCATACTTTTCAATAACAGCTGGATTTATTTTATCCTTTTCTGGAATCTCTCCTTTACCCAATCCCCCACAGCTGGGGTGCGACCAACCAACAAAAGTACAAGGCATAAATTGTAAATGTCCTTCAGCACCAACTGGAGATAGTAAAGGGTCCATTGTCGAAAATCTAGTTTCAATGCGATGATGTGCTGCTAATAATGTCCAAGGGACACCATAATTTTCTTCTGCTTTTTTATACAACTCAATATATTCAGATGGCACATCCAATTTTACTGTACTTTTTTGTAGCGTTTCTGCCCATTCCTGTACAACGGGTATTTTCACAAGTTCTTTCCATCCTATAATTGCAAGTATATAGATTGTGACGGTAAATGGAAGAAGTAACACAATCATCCAAAGCTTTGTTTTATAGGAAATTCCTTTTTGTTTCTTCATCTATTCATTCACCTATTCTGCTTATATTACTGTAAAAGCTAGTCTATTGTTAAAGGTTTAGTGAAAAAATACTTGTAAATAGGTCAATCCATTTCCTATAAACTAGTCACCTGGAAGAGGTTTTCTAACCTTCTGTAAAAATTTTAATCTAAGTAATGTGCAAGTGAAGTAATGGATTGTATAATCGCTTTTGTTTTACCATTGTCTATAGACCATGTAGAGCTAGATAATATTTTTTTATAATTTGTTTTGTTCAGGTTATAAACTCTTTTTCATAAAGTTAACTATCCATAAGATAATCCCTCTAGATATGTTATATGTGATAACTTTCTATGAGAAATCTAAATTACATTACATCAGATAATAGTATACACAACAACCTAATAATTATATAAATAATAACAGATACTTTTCAATTTGTTTTTTCACTGGTATATGTATAACGCCTTGCTTAGATTCTATAAAAACAATAGCACAAATTCATTACAAACAATAGTCTAAATACAGATAATGTCGGTATATACAAACTATTGGATTTTTTGTAGTATGACAGTATGGGGGTGAAAAATATGTGGAAAGATTTTAAAGAATTTGCTTTTAAAGGTAATGTTCTAGATCTAGCAGTTGCTGTGGTCATTGGAGCAGCTTTTGGAAAGATTGTTTCATCTTTAGTTGAAAATATTATAACTCCTTTAGTTGGCTTACTTTTAAATGGTATAAAATTCACTTCATTATCATTCAAGTATAAGGAAACAGAAATTTTGTACGGCAATTTTATACAATCGGTCTTTGATTTCCTAGTAATTGCATTCTCTATTTTTATATTTATACGATTATTATCAAAATTTAAACGTAAAGAAGATGTTGTAGCAGTTACAGAAAATGCACCTCCTGTTGATTCAAAAGAGGTATTACTAGAAGAGATTAGAGATTTACTAAAAAAGCAAAATAACGCATAATAAAAAAATAGCCTCTCCATTAGGAAAGGCTGTTCTTTATTTTCCATCTTCAATTAATGTTTCCACATCAATTACAATTTCTTCTTTCGGTACATCGGTATTACCACTATAATTTTTTACAACTACACCATTTTGGTCAACTAAATAGAAGGATGTACCATGAATAACTTGGTTATTGTTCGGGTCGTCTTTTACTAGAGTTTTAAAGGAATCCGCTGCAAAACTTGCAATATGTTCTTGTGAATAGCCAGTTAAGAGTTCCCATTTACTTTCATCTATTACATCATAATTTCCGAGATATTCCTGGAGTTTATCTGGAGTATCAACTTCTGGGTCGACACTAAATGCAACAATTTTGTAATCCTCAATACCCTTTTCACTTAACATCTTTTGAATGTCACTCATATTGTATGTCATTGGTGGACATACAGTCTCACAATTAGTGAAAATAAATGTCGATAACCATACCGTTCCTTTTAAATCTTCTAAAGAAACCATTTCTCCACGCTGATTATCATATTCAAAATCTGAAACTTCCCAGTTTGTTTGTGCTTCAAAATTGCCACTGCTCCCGCAACCTACAAGAACAAATAAGGAAATACATAATATAACAAATAACTTTTTCATTTATGAGACCTCGCTTTTCTCTTCATAGCCTAATCTTAGCGAAACAAATTTCGACCTTCAACTACATTGTCTTATTTAATTCAACAGTTTTGTGAATAAATGTACTAATTAAGTGATAACAGTACGTTTTTTATCTCTTCTAGTTTGTTTTCCACTCGGTGCATCAAATAGAAAGACACAAAGATAGGAAAGCCAATATCTTGAATTACACTTAGCCACTGCTCCATATTATTCACATCCATTCATTTTTATACTTTAATAAAAACCGGGCAATTAGAAACCTTGTCCTTAAATCAAAATCTGTTTCTATCCTATTGAGTAGGCTTTGGACAAACATTTTAATATATTATTACCGACTGATTTTTAAAGCTGCTTGTCTTAACTAACGTCACGACAAGCAGCTCTTTTTTCTACAATCTTATTCCGCTTCTTTTTTTGGTCAACACTAACTATTTCTTTGTATTTCTAATATTAATTAATGTAATTAAACAGAATAGTTTCATCTATACATTTACTTAATCCATCTTAATTGTCTTAACGATAAGCTATGCTTAATCCTCTCGATAGGTAGTACACATTTCATTGCTTGTAGTGCAAGGTGGCGACTCCAAAGAGATAGCGAGAAAAGCGAGATCCACAGGCAGCGTATATTTAGGAAGAAGACCAGAATCACATATCGTATGATGACATATTTGTCGCTAGCATTGTACTAAGCTGAGGAGGCTCTGCCTCGCCCGTGGGCGTGTCCACATGAAACGGAAATCATAGTATTTTTTCTTCTTTTTAAATACCATCAATTAAGTATTCACGGACATTTTTATACATTTTCTTGTTTTTAAAAAAGACTCTCCTTTTATGGAGAGTCTTTAGAAGTTAAATAAATTCGGTAACTGTTCTGTCCACTACTTTAGCACTTTTAATAACTGCTAGAGGTGAGCCATCAGACTGAAAAGCATTACTTGCAATAATTGCTTGCATTCCTGTTTGAATGTCTGTTTCTGTTAAATTACTTTTCGGTTCATCTACTGATATTGTTACGTTCTTTCCATGTGCTGTTTCAAACTGTAGCTGAAGTGTTTTACTCATTTCCCCTTCTCTCCTTTCTCTTTATTAGATTACTTGCATGGTTTCAATCTTCTCTGCTCCGATATATGGTCTATCGGAAAATGAACTAAGTGTTTTTGCAACATTATCTAGTTGGTCTGCTGTTGCATTTGCTCGAACATTACGGTAAGATTTTGACTTTGTTATCATCTTGCCTGCTTCTGTTACTTCTCCTTCAAAAATGAGTTTCAAAACTGCATACTTATGCTCTAGGTTTGCCATGTGTGTCCCTCCTTTCAACTACTAAATAGAACTTTTTTTAAAGAAAGTATACATGGAGGATGAAATATTTTAAGGAACGATTTATACTGAATATAAGAGAATGAGGTGAATAGTTTGCTAGAAGGTTGGTTTATGTGGTTTATCCTTTTTTGGGTAGTACTTTTAGTGATACTTATGGGTATTGGCGGCTTCTTTATGTTCCGTAAATTTGGAAAGTCACTGCCTAAGAAAGACGGAAAATCAGATTTAGATTGGGAAGAATATTATGTGGATCAAACAATCCATCTTTGGAATGATGAGCAAAAGCTGTTGCTTAATGAATTAGTTACACCTGTTCCTGATTTGTTTAGACCTGTTGCTAAACAAAAAATAGCAGGAAAAATTGGACAGTTAGCTTTAGAGGAAAAAGCAACATCTATAACTCGGGAACTGTTAATACGCGGTTATATCATCGCAACACCAAAGAGAGATCATAAATTTTTACGAAAAAAACTTGCTGAATTGAACATTGATGTAACCCCTTTTAACAAGTATTTCGAGCTATCAGTGGACAAAACAACTAACTAAATCTAATAAAAAAGTGAGCCTCCTATAACTGGATGCTCACTTTTTTATCTTATTTTGCAATTTTTTAAATTGTACGTACATCGCAATTCTCCAAGGGACAATCATCCCAAATGCTAATATCCAAAACATTCCACTAAGTGCACCAATGTCAATGGTAGAACTTAGTATTATTTTGCCAATAATACGGACTATCAACAAACCGAACAATATAAATATAAATGCCTTGGATTGCTTTAAATATACTTCTCCTTCTCTAATTTCAAATTTAGAGGTCCAAATAAGAACAATAGAGAATAGCATTCCTACACCAATTGCTTCTATAAATTCCATCAAATTTACACGGAAATATGGAAAAATGAACATTAATGCTCCAGTTGACATGAACATTGGGGGTAATAATATTTTTTTCACACTTGCTGGTCTCTTAGCAGATTTTGCACGAACCGTGGTAACGAGTATTCCCATGCCAATTGCGACCACTGTGGAAGCAATCAGCATCATATTTGGAGATATTTTATCTAGCATTTGTTATTCCCCATATCTTTTATTTCATTAGTTACTTTACTTTAAAGTTTTACATATCAGAAGTAACATTATGTAGCACATTTACAATTTGATCTGGATCGAAAGGTTTTGTGATGAAATCTTTTGCTCCAAATTCTAGTGCATCTACGATTAACTTTTGTTGACCCAAAGCAGTAACCATTACTATCTTAGCTTCTGGAAATTCTGCTATAATTTCTTTTACTGCTTCTATCCCGTTCATCCTAGGCATGGTGATATCCATCGTTACGACATCTGGCAAAAGCGTCTTATATTGCTCTACTGCTTCTAGTCCATTTGATGCTTCGCCAACAACTTCAAACTGATGATTCTCTAGCATTCTTTTAATCGTCGTGCGCATAAATATTGCATCGTCTACTACTAATACTGTTGGCATTGCAATGCCCCCCTTACATTAGAATCCAGTAAAACCTCCGAAAATAGGACTTAATATACGAATTATATACGTTAAACCGTCAAAAAATAAAATTAATCCAAGAGCAATCATAATATAACCGCCTACTTTTACGATTAAATTACTATTTTTACGTATCCAGTTAAGGCGTGTAACAAAGAATGATAATACGAAAAATGGGATAGCAAACCCAAATACATAAGCTAGCATATACCACATACCTGCATCAGGATTTGATCCTGCCATTACTATAACAGCAGCTAAAATAGGTCCTGTACAAGGTGTCCAACCAGCAGCAAATGCCATACCGATTAAAATAGTTCCTAAGTATCCAGCAGGTCGGTTTTTAAAATGAACTTTTTTTTCTTTCATTAAAAACTCAGGCTTAAATATACCTACAATGATTAAACCGAATATGACAATGAATATTGCTCCAATTTGACGAAGTAAATCATCATATTGTATGAAAAATGTACCTACCAGGGATGTTGCAAAGCCTATCGCAATGAAAATGATAGAAAAACCTAATAAGAAGAATAATGTATGGAGCATTCCTCTTTTTTGCATTAATTTCTTGTCTGTTTTAATTTCTTCTAATGACATTCCTGTAATGTATGATAAAAATGCAGGATACAATGGTAGTGTACAAGGTGAAATGAAACTTAAAAACCCTGCACCAAATGCCAGTAGGAGGTTTACATCTGTACTCACGGCAGTCAACCTTTCCAAATTACTGTACCTATCGTATCAAATTTCTTTCTTTTTGACCTCATAATTGCTTGTGACAGCTTTTTGACTCTTTAAAACAGTTAAGTCTTTATACTATATTCAGAAGTAAGTTCGTTAATTTCATAAATGCATATTAAGTTGAGAAATCCGAACAACGCTCATTTCCGCTCTAGGCGGACGCTTTCCGCTCACGCTGTTCCCACTGGAGTCGCCACCTGCCACTCCAATCAACGGGATCGCTTTTTTTAAAATCAAACTAGTAATTATGAAATTGATTCACATATATACTTTTTCAGAATATATTTTAAGACTTTTTAAGTTTAGCAAATCTTCAACCATTGTGGAAGACATGAAGTCTAAATAATTCGATTTCTGAAATATAAAAAAGACTTTCATATAGTAAGTCTACTAGGTATGTACTTCCACTCCATTATTGACTTTTGTTACAGTTGCCACTCCAACTAGATATGAGTTAAGAAAACCCTAAAACGAGGCGTGGATACTGTGCCATTCTTAGCTAAAATCCTCATACGATATTCAGTAGCATCGTTTAATCTAAAAAATGCCTCTCGAGTATACTCTCAAGAGACGACCAATATATAATGGAAATAGTTTTCTACCTAAGGTTATTTAGCGCTGTTTCAATAGAATGCTCCCCATTTACTAAATTAAATGCTCGGTAGTATGTGTTTTTATTCTCTAACGAAGCTATAAGGGTATATGCCACATCTTCACGCGCAATGGTACTTGGTTTTGCTTCTGGTCCTACTGTAATTTTACGAATTGCCTTTTCGTTTACAAGGCCACCAGGTCGAACTATTGTATAATTTAAACCGCTTGATTCGAGAATTCGATCGGCGTAGTGTTTAGCTACATAATAGGGACGCATTCCTTCGTTCCAATTTTGACGTTTGTCAGCATCGAATGCACTTACCATAATATAGCGGTCTATTCCTACTTGTTTAGCAGCTTCCATCGTTTTCACTGCACCATCTAAATCGATTAATAATGTTTTATCAGGACCTGTATGGCCTCCTGAACCAGCTATAAAAATAATGGCATCTACTCCTGCAAGTGCTTTTGCAAGATCTTCAACAGATCCTTCCAAGTCAGCTACGATTGCTTGGATGTCGTTAGTAATAAGCTTCTCTGCTTGTTCTTCTTTGCGGACCACCGCGGTCACAGAGTGTATGTCACTCTGTTGTAAATACTTCACTACATGTTGTCCAATTTGTCCGTTTGCTCCAATTACTCCTACTTTCATCAGATCGTCTCCCTTCAAAATTGTTCCATCTATATCCTTTCACAAATAAATAGTCATTACAATTTATCCGCTTTTTTACAAAACTAAACCAGCTGTGAGTCAAAACTCTAGCTGGTTTAGGGTTATGCTATGTCATTAACCACATTGTTCTGTAGTAGATACATTTTATGGTACAAACCTTTTTGGTTTAATAGCTCCTGATGAGTCCCACGTTCAACTATTTCACCATGATGCAGCACCAGAATTAGTTCTGCATCCTGTATAGTACTCAAACGATGGGCGATTGCTATAGTCGTTCTTCCTTTTCTCATTTTTTCTAAACTACTTTGAATAGCTACTTCTGTCTCTGTGTCAATATTTGCAGTTGCTTCATCTAGCACTAAAATCTTTGGATTAGTAGCTATAGTTCGAGCAAATGCTACCAATTGTCTCTGCCCACTCGAAAAAGTGGATCCACGTTCCGTCACTTTTTGTTTATAAGCGTTTGGTAGTTTTTCGATAAAATTATTTGCCTGCACAAACTCTGCCGCTTCTTTTACTGCTGTATCAGTCATGTTGTTTGCATGAAGACGAATATTACTTTCAATATCCCCATAAAACATGAACGGGTCCTGTAGAACAAGGCCAACTTTTTCTCGCATCTCTTCTGATTTGAAGCTTTTCACAGAGTGACCATCTATCTTAATATCACCTTGTTCAAATTCATAAAATCGCATAAGCAAGTTTATAATAGAACTTTTACCACTACCGGTATGACCAACTAAAGCAACAGTTTGACCAGGTTCAGCAGTAAACGAAATATTCTTTAGCACATCAGTTTTTCCATCATAAGAGAAAGTGATATTCTGGAATTCAATTTTTCCTTGTTCAATTTTTGCATTTTCAACGTTTTGTTGATTTGGTGCTAAGTCTTTCTCGTCTAATAACTTGAAAACCCTTGAAGCTGCAACAATTGCTTGCTGAAAAATAGAAAGCCGCTGCATTACTTGATTAATTGGCTCAAAGAAACGATCAATATATGTTACAAAGGCATATATAACACCTACTTCTACGATATTATTCATGGATGTAATTCCGAAATAACTAAGTACCATGATAATTGCTAAAGCATAAACCAAATCAATAGCAGGTCGTAGTAATAAGCTATCAAGTTTGATGTTTCTTTTACCTGCATTCCAATGTGAATCATTGATCTCATTGAATTCGTCCTGTAACCGATCTTCCTGCCTAAATGCTTGAATCATTGTCATGCCTTGCAATGATTCCGCTAGCTTTGCATTTAGTTGACTTAATCTCTCTCTAAGATCCTGGTAAACTACCGAACTATATTTCCTATACGTCAGGATAATTATAGCTAATATTGGTAATAAAATAGTTGTCACAAGTGCGAGCTTCACATTTAATATAAACATTGCAATATACACACCAACTACTAAAAAACCACTTTGTACAAATCCCACCAATACACTAACGAACATATCTTTGATAGCTTCAGTATCATTAGTCACACGGGATACAATACTCCCCGCTGGAGTTTTGTCAAAATAACGCATTCCTAATTTGTGTACTTTCGTAAATACATCAATTCGCATCTGTTGAATAATTTTCAGCGCTAGCTTTTGGAATGTTAATAATTGAAAATAGCTGACAATTACATTTCCAATTTGTATAAAAATATAACCTATTGCAAGGCCTACTAGTGGACCTGTCGGGAAATATCTAGGTGTTAAAAAATCATCCATATACGTTTTGATCAAATATGGACCAAGAATATCACCTGTAACAGTTAATAATAGTAAAAGTAAGGCGATTGCAATTGTTTTTTTATGTGGTTTCAAGTAGCTGAGTAAACGTTTGAAAACTACCCACTGGTCTCTTCCTGTCAGCTGCGGTTGTTTTTCATCCATTAAGATTCACCCCCTTGCTCCACTAATGATTCTAACTGCTGTAGTTGATACATCCCATAATACATGCCTTGTTGCTGCATTAATTGATCATGAGACCCCTTTTCTACTATCGTTCCCTCATTCATCATAATTATCTGATGTGCATGCTGAATCGCGCTTAAACGATGAGAGGTAATAATAGTTGTTTCATCGATACGATTAGCTTTTAATGCTTCTAAAATTGCTTCCTCGGTTTTAGCATCTACTGCCGATAAAGAATCATCTAGTATGAGTAATTCAGGCTCCATCATTAGTGCACGAGCAATTGATATACGTTGTTTTTGTCCCCCTGATAACGATACACCACGTTCTCCAACGACCGTATTATAGCCATTAGTAAACTGTAAAATATCCTCATGTATGTAAGCCAATTTTGCAGCTTCCTTAACAGCCTCCATAGTTGCTCCTGCATTAGCAAATGCTATATTACCTGCAACAGTTGTAGAGAATAAAAAATGATCCTGTGGTACATAACCAATTGCTTCACGTAAGCTGCGTTTTTTATATTTGTCAATCGCATACCTTCCGTAAAGAATCTCCCCTGTATATCCTTCAAATTCCCGCATTAAGAGCTTCAATATTGCAGTTTTTCCAGAACCTGTTTTACCGACAATCCCGAGCGTTTCCCCTCGTTTAAGCGTAAAATCTACATGATGTAATGCTGCTCGATCGTCTCCTGGAAATTTGAATTCCTTAATTTGAAAGTGAATATCTCCTTCTGGCTTTACATTCACAGCATCTGAAATATCATCAATTTCAATCTTTTCGTCCATTAAATTATTGATACGATCATAAGATGCACGACCTCGCTCAACAATATTAAATAGCCACCCAAACGCAAGCATCGGCCAAACGAGCAAACCAAGATAAGACGTAAACGCAAATAAATCACCGATAGTCATTTCATCAGCGAGTATGTAACGAGTACCAAATACAATGGATAGGAAAAAACACATCCCAACAACTAAAGAAATCGTCGGATCAAATAATGCATCTACCCTAGCTACACGTATATTTTTATCTACTACTTCTTGTGATAATTGAACAAAATCTTCCGTATCTTCTTTTTCCTGTCCAAACGTTTTAATGACTTTAACTCCAGAAATACTTTCCTGTGATTTATCATTTAAATTAGAAAAAGCTTCTTGAGCATAACGAAACCGTTGGTGCAACAGTTTTCCATAATAGCTAGTTAAAATAGCCATTAACGGTAGGGGTAATAATGCTATTAATGTTAGCTTCCAATTAATCGTAATAGCCATTGCAGCGATTACAAATCCTCCTGTTGCTAGTGAATCCACAAGCGTTAATACACCTGCACCCGCCGTTTGTTGAACAGCAGATAAGTCATTTGTTGCGTGGGCCATTAAATCTCCAACACGTTTTTTTTGATAAAAGGAAGGAGACATTTTTGTGAAATGACGAAACAAATTTTCTCTAAGCTGTCTTGCTAAAAATATCGATGAACCAAAAATCATAATTCGCCAATAATAACGCAAAATATACATCCCAATTGACGCCAGTGCTAAGATACCTAACCATTTAACCAAAAATTCAGTAGTTAGCGTATTTTGACTGATTTCATCTACAACATACCCTATTATCTTTGGTGGTAGTAGCTGTAGGAATGCAACAAACAATAACATCAGAATCCCAATCAGATACTGCTTTTTTCTTTGTTTAAAAAACCATCCTAAATCCAAAAATACTTTCACTTTTCTTCCCCCACTATATATATTAAGACTTTATTATTTTAGCAAATATTTGAACATTCCGATAGATGGTATAACAAAATAATTCGGTTACTGAAATATTTTCACTAGAATAATGTATATTTGATAGTTTAGTCATTATCATAATTGCTTACTTCAACAGAAAACATAATTTGTAATACCATATAGGAACATCCTTATAAGTGGACTTCGTTGCTTGTAGCGCATGCCTACGACTCCAACCTAATAACAAATGTTTACAGCACAGAAAGTAACCCATCCTTCTTCGACAACCTGTTGGTCAAGGAAATTCAAGCTGTGACCTCGAAAAGTGTTCGCCTGTTTTTGCTTCGCTTCACTAGCTTCAATAGATGAAAGTTAATTGGAGTCCAAATCTACTTTGTTCGGAATTTACTATTTAATATTAATTAAATCAATTCAATACAAATTAGAATGTTAATACTTTATTAACTTTTAAAAAATTGCACAATTTTTTATATAGTAGGATAAAAAACGTATATAATAGATAAATATATTCAAACCACTATACGATAGGAGAGGTCATCTTGAATCAATCAAATAAACGCGCATATAATTTTAATGCAGGACCTTCTGCGCTACCACTAGAAGTATTAGAAAAGGCACAACAGGAATTAGTTAATTTCCAAAAGTCAGGTATGTCTATAATGGAAATGAGTCATCGCAGTGCAACTTTTGAAAAAGTCCATAATGAAGCTATTTCCCGTTTAAGAAAACTTTTCGCTATTCCAACCGACTATGAAATTCTTTTCTTACAGGGTGGCGCAAGTCTTCAATTTACTATGATTCCGATGAACTTCTTAAAAAATGGGAAAACCGCAAGCTATATTATGACTGGTGTTTGGTCAGAAAAAGCCTATAAAGAAGCTAAACTATTTGGTGAACCTGTCCAGATTGCAAGTACAAAAGAAAATCAATACCGTAATATTCCTACATTTGACGAAATTGATATCGACGCAGATGACGCATATGTACATGTCACATCGAATAATACAATCTACGGAACACAATGGTCCGGGTTTCCTAATACAGGCGAAGTTCCATTAATCGCAGATATGTCTAGTGATATCATGTCAAAACCTGTTGATATTAGTAAATTTGATATGATCTATGCAGGTGCTCAAAAAAACCTAGGACCTTCCGGAGTAACTGTGGTTATTGCTCGTAAGGATTTTCTCGCAAAAGCCAATTCAGAAATCCCAACAGTCTTAAAATACAGCACACATGCTGAAAGTAACTCTCTTTACAACACACCACCAACATTCGGCATTTATATGCTTGGAGAGGTGTTAAAATGGATAGAAGAAAAAGGCGGTTTGACTGCAATCGCACAACAAAATGAGGAAAAAGCAAAATTGATATATGATGTGATTGATAATAGTAACGGCTTCTATACAGGCCATGCTTCAAAAGAAAGCCGTTCTCTAATGAACATAACATTTCGGGTTGCAAACGAAAAATTGGAACAACAATTCTTATCTGAAGCAAAAGAAGCAGGCTTTATCGGTTTAAATGGTCATCGCTCTGTTGGAGGTTGTCGTGCTTCTGCTTATAATTCGGTTCCACTAGAAACATGTAAAGCTCTAAGTGATTACATGATCGCATTTAAAACCAAGCATCAATAAATTATTGATACCCAAGGTAAATTTACCTTGGGTATTATGGATTTTTTTCACTTGTTTTCATTTGTTCAAATTTCAGGTCTTTTTATTTCTTTTTAGCATATTTTCTAATGAGTTAAATGGGGAAATCTCATAGCATTTAGGGGGAAACCGATGAAGGCAATAATCTCTAATAAATATGGCTCACCTGATATTCTTGAATTAAAAGAGGTGAAAAATCCTATTCCTGACGATAATCAAGTGCTTATTAAAATTTACGCTGCCTCCTTGAATTATGGAAACCTAGTTCTCTTAAAAGGAGAACCGTTCCTAGCTCGATTTGCATTTGGACTTTTTAAACCTAAATACATTATTTCCGGAGGTGATATTTCCGGAAAGGTTGAATCTGTTGGTAAAAATGTAAAACACTTTAAACCAGGTGACGAAGTATTTGGTGACCTCTCTGGCTGTGGGTGGGGAGGCTTTGCTGAATATGCAACAGTTCCTGAAAATTCATTGGTGATTAAACCAAGTAATATTTCATTTGAGGAAGCTGCTGCAGTGCCTATGGCTGCCACCACCGCCCTTCAGAGTTTACGAGATAAGGGCAAGATCAAATCTGGTCAAAAGGTTTTGATAAACGGAGCATCTGGTGGGGTAGGTACTTTTGCAGTACAGATTGCCAAATCATTTGGGGCAGAGGTAACCGCGGTCTGTAGCACAAGAAATTTAGACATTATACATTCTATTGGAGCAGACAATGTCATTGATTATACAACAGAAAACTTCACCAAAAATAACGAATTGTATGACCTAATTCTTGCTGTAAATGGGTATCACCCAATTTCGGCTTATAAGGGTTCTCTTAGTCAGAATGGTAAATATGTAATGGTCGGTGGTTCCGGAGCACAATTGACTCAAGCAATGATCTTGGGTCCTCTACTTTCCATGACTGGAAGTAAGAAATTGGGCAGCTTTTTGCAAAGACCAAATCAAACTGATTTGATTTTTATCAGGGACCTTATAGAAGCCGGTCAATTAAAACCTATAATTGATAGATACTATAAAATGAGTGAAGTCCCTAATGCTTTTAGGTATTTTGAAGAAGGGCATACTCAAGGAAAAGTCGTTATTACAATGTGAAAGTTTTTGGAATAGAATCTTTCAAATATTATTGCTGAATTTTGTCACAGACATCCGTGTCATGCAGAGTTTCCAACTAGGTACTAATAAAAGAGACAGTTCGCACTGTCTCTTTTATTGTGAAATTCTTATTTTTATAGAGCTAGTTGACATATACTCCAGAGTCTAGCCTTTAATAATTGCCACACCAAGTTCAAGCAGTAGAATTTTTATCAATTTCAAAACCACCAGTTATAACCGTTGGAATAATGAATTAACTAGAAAAATGTATTAAGATTATCTTACCAAAAAAATGCTGAAGCTAGAGCGATGCCGGCGATAGCACCCAGCGCAATACCAAAACCAAAGCCGGATTCTCCATATCCACCAAAAAATCCTAAACCATAACCTCCAAGATTTTCATCAGGTCGTATCCAGACCATATTTCTGTTAACTCTTGTAATTTCCCCTACGTGAACCCTGCCATCATGACATGTAATTCTCACTCGCTGTCCATTAAACCTACAACATTGATTATATAAATCAGATCGATTCATTTTCATCCTCCTTTCAAGACTACTTAATATGTCGTTATTAACATATGCAGTTGAAAAGATTGTGTAATAGACAACCGTCTAGAAAATGAAAGTTTGAGGTTTTTTATTGTTTTATAAATTTGTAGAATGATGAGGAATAACTTGGAGTAGTTTATTATAAGTGTAATAAATGCGCCATATATTATTGTGAGTTATAGTAATCCAACTTCTATTTCATATTGTTTTCTGTGTATTGTTTTAGTTTAGAAAGTGAAAATTTTGTAGTAGGAATAAACTTTTCTTATCATTTTCGACATTTAAATACTCGATAGCTGATAATATCCCCGTTATGAAGTAAAAATTCGTTATGCTTTTCCCATATGTCAAAGAGATCCATATTTATTTGAATAGAAGGATTTGTGTCATTAATTTCACTTTTAATAAGTTCTGGTGGAGTATTTATTATTTCTACTTTGGTTAATCCAGCTTGATGTAACCGTAGTATCCATTCTTCGGTATTTAATACTTCCTTAATTCCGTATAAACTACATGCTAATTTTTGTTGTTTTTCTAACAGATATTGTTCAGCAGTCATCTCAATCATTATCAAGCTTCCATCACTTTTCAAAACTCGAGAAAGCTCCTTTAACGTCCTCGAAATATCAGTAAAAACAATAACAGACTCAGCTATAATCAAATCAAAGGAACTATCTACAAAATCTAAATTGTGCACGTCTTCTTCCAACAGCATTACCGGTACTTTAATTTTTTTAAAACGTTGCCTAGCTTTTTGAACCATAATTGGGTGATTGTCAATCGCTGTCACTTGGCAATTATACTTTTCAGCTAAAAAGGCTGCGGTCTGCCCTGTTCCACACCCAACATCAAGCACAGACTCATTTGGTTGAATGTTTTCATTTTCCAATATAGCTTTTGTTAAATTAAAGCCACCAGGATGTGCACCACCAATTCCAAAATAAGCTAATAAATCTAAATAAGTATTTGTCAATGAAATTCCCTCCTCCCTTTAATAATGTTATAGTATGCTTTTTAAGCATATCTGTAACTATTTAGGTAAGCCGGGATAAACAAAACTCGTTCACAATTTACATTGAAAATAGGGAGATTGTTTTCTTTTCCATAAATGTTTCGATTGTGCCCTAATATTTGAAAAACCAGGCAAAAAGATGCCCGGTTCTAAAAGACACGTATATATACCTTTGATGTAAACAAAGGACGGACGCTTTCCGTGGGCTCAGCTTCAGCCGCTGTCTTGGCAGATTAAAACTCTTTTACAAATAAACTTTCAATCTAAAATCTCTGAAATTGTAATGTATTCAGTAATTATAATTTTTCTGTTCTGTTGCATGCAATAACTACTTTTTATGCTCCACATTAAAACATGAACAGCTATAAAATAGTAAATCAGTTTGATAACAATATTATCCTTGGATACCTCTTTCTAAAAGTTTGTATACACCTCGATAACTTTCGTTCATGATAATTTTCGCCACTTCTTCACCTTTCAATTCACCTATATCTGTTAGAAATGATAACGCCGCTACCAAACAAATTTTTGCATCAAATTCAGAAGGCATAGCCTTATATGGATTATCTATAACCACCTTGTTATACCTTTCTTTAAAATGATTTCTTTGTAAAAAATTATGTAAGTCTTCATAATGTTCTTCTGAGCAATCTTTTTCTTCAAAAGTTCTTTGTATAACAACTTCATTTAAATGCACTTGACCAACTTTAATCAGTAATTTTAAAGCATGTTCTAAACAAATTTTCTCATTAAAATAGCTTTGCACATACATATTATTTATCCTCATTTCTCTCTAAGATCTTAAATACCAACTAGAAGTCATTAAATATTTATTCTGCTAAAATACTGAGTTAGCTTTAATATTATGATGATTTCTTATATTTACTCTTAGGAATCAAAACTATCAAGGAAGTAAGCAAAAATTACAATGATATTCTTGGCTTTATCAAGTTCACCAAACATATAAATAATAGAATATTTGAGCAGATAAAATTATACCAAAAATTGATGATAAAAGTATTGGGAATTCATTGTTATACATTCCTCTAAATTTTGGTATTAAATAAATACAGGAATCATTTGGAGAAATACTCCTAACACTTCAAATGAATCGTAAATAAACATATACACTCTACAAAGCTTCAGTATTAAGTATCATTGGTAAGTTAAAAACAACGTTACTTCAACTAATTTCTGTATATCCAACTATTTCCTCATGGTAGTTCATTAAAAAGTCAAGGTCATTCATTAATAACTTTATCTAAAAAATCTTTTACTTCTCTAGGAGATCTTAAAATAATGACTTTCTTTTCTTTAGGTAAATGTTTAATTTTCTTTAACACTGCAGGTCTCTTAGTTTTTGGATAATCCCAAACCCATTTCAGAAAGTCAAAATCTATCCTCTCATTAACACCCTCTGCCATTTCTGGTCTGGATTTCCCGTGATATTGAACCATCCTCTTAAAAACTCTATAACTGCAAATTAACCTACTAATATCAACAAATATAATAGTGTCAACCGCATTCAGTCTAATATCCAATGTCCCGTTATAATTCCCATCAATAATCCATTTATCTTTTTTAACCAATTCGCTTTGAACTTTCCTTTGTACCTCTTTAGATGTTGGCTCCCAATTTTGCTTCCAAAACAATGCATCTAGATGGTAAACTTCAATGTTCAATTTTTCTCCTAATCTTTTTGCCAAAGTAGACTTCCCTGCTCCCCCTGAACCAATTAATGCAATCTTATTCATTGTCAGCCACCCCATTTTGTACTTAATTATTACTAAACTGGTTCGATTGTTGATTTAAAGTAAATTATCTCTGGATCCCCTTCATCTAAGTTTTCAACAAATCCACTTTGTATAAATCCAATTACTTTGAATACTTCTTGCATTGTTATATTTGATTGATTAGTGGAAGAGAATATTTTCTTTGTTGGTGCTATGCTTACAAAATACTCAATGAGGGATGTTGCATATCCCTTACGTCTTTCAGTTGGCTTAATAACTATCAAAGATATAAAGCTACATTCGAAGAAATTTATATCAAAAATCAAGAATCTAACAAATGAGGACTTATTTTTAATAGCAATACATCTCTCCTCTTCAATAGCATTCTTTATGAAATTTCGTCTGCTATCATTGCCAATCACTTCTATATCAATTTTCACTATTTCTTCTAAATCTTTAAGTTTGGATATAAACAAATGTGTCATATTAAAATACCCCTTATCGAAATCTAATATATAAGTTATTCTCTAGTTAAACTAACCACCTATAAAAATTTCTGATTCACGAGGTTGCGAACTTAGTATTTGCCCTCTTATATCTTCCTGTGGGGCTGTGCTATCGTTCACCTGCAACTTCTCGATGCAGAAAAACCCCTACTATTTTAACTCGGTTCTCTCTGTCTCGCTTCTTTACGTTATAAAATTAGAATAGTAATAATTTTATGAATCAATGAAAATGTCTATTGCTTTTTTACAAATATCGTGATGAATTGTCCCGTCAAAATTTAGTAAGACTACAATTCCTAAATTGAGTTCAGGTACAATTGACATCAGTGACCTTACAGCTAGTTGACCGCCTCCATGCTCCACTATTTTTAATCCTCTATATTTATCTGTAAACCATGCCAGTCCGTAACTTCTGATTTCACTTTCAAAACGCCATTCCTCACTTACAAGATGAATAGGTTTTTGCATTGCTTCAACTAAATCTCGTTTTAAAATTTTTGAGCTTTTATCCAAATGGAATAACATATATTTCCCTAAATCATTTGCTGTTGAATACAAGTAACCTATAGGAGCTGAAATTGAGTTTATTGGAAAAGGAGTTTCTATTCTATCCTGGCCTAAATAATATCTGGCACTGTTCTTATCTTTTTTAACTATTTGTGAATCATTAGTTGTACGATTCATATTCAGAGGGGTGAGGATTTCATCTTTAAGACATAGTTCCCAATTAAAACCTGTCACTTTTTCAAACAAATCAGCAAGTATTACATATGTATCTGTACAATAGTTCCAACCTTGACCTACAGGATATTCCAACTCTACTCTTTTAAACCATTTCGTTATATCATCTCGAGTTCGAATATTTCTTATCTCATCTTCAGTAAGGTTGTAATAATCTAATGCCTCTTGAAATTCTGTGGGTGTATCTGAAAATATTTCTTTTACATTCGGGGCGATCATATTGGCAATTCCTAAGTTTGAAGGGAACCCTGCCGTATGGGATAAAAGATGACGTATGGTGATAGTGTCACTCTGTTCTTTATTTATTGTTTTAAAGTAAGGCAAATATTTAAGAACAGGATGATCCAAGGATATCAAGTTATTTTCAACAAGCTTCATAATTGATAATGCCATAAAGTTTTTTGAAATACTTTGAATACTCATCAATGTATCACCATCTATTCCACGTTTTACTGGTTGAAGCTGAGAGTAACCAAAACCCTTTGAATAGATAATACTTGAGTCTTTAACAATTGCAATGCTTAATCCAACTCCCTGCTGCTCATGGATAATTTCATTAATATAATCTGTTATAAGATTTAGTTTGTAATCAGTTTTTTTCATACAATTCCTCCTTTTTCCTCTACACTATCAATCGTCTTTAGTTTAATACGTTTTTAATGATTCGAAGTTCCATTTTTTGCAATATTCACATTAAATGTACATATGCCGTTTCCTGTTTATTTCCCAATGGGACTATGAAAACTCTATTAAGAAGGCCATATTTTAGAAAACGACTGTTGAATTATCCGATTCCTAATAGAACATTATGATTAAGTAAATCTATTATTATAGGAGAGTTAGTCATATCATTTTTTATTTAGTATAATTAGCTCATCAATAAATAGGGGGAATTTTCATGCAATTATCAACTGTAAATCGATGCATTCGGAAGCCATTTTCAACATCACCGCCACCACTGTTTACTCCTGCTGCCCAGTCGGCATTGAATAAGCTTATATTAAAAACAGATTAAGAATCTGCGAATATATGAACTCTTTCGCAGATTCGAAGGAGTAGACGATGAAATCTAAAATTCAGTTCTTATTATCAATGATAATCTTCGGAACAATTGGTGTTTTTGTAAGATACATTGACTTATCTTCGAGTGAAATAGCTTTATTACGTGGTTTAATTGCTAGTTTATTTTTAACTACAGTCTTGTTTATGATGAAGAAGAAAATTTCATGGGCAATGGTCAAAGTAAATGCTCTAGTTTTAGTACTTTCTAGTATTGCACTTAGCGGAAATTGGATTTTCCTGTTCGAATCATACAAGCATACGACCATTTCTAACGCTGCATTAAGTTACTATTTTGCACCTGTTATTGTCCTGATTCTTTCACCACTAGTACTCAAGGAAAAATTATCAGCTAAGAAACTAATTTGCATTGGTATAGCAATGCTAGGTATGTTATTCATTGTTGGTAATGGTGGTTTAAGTACAGCTGGATTAGATGATCTAATTGGAATTGGCTATGGATTACTAGCAGCTGTATTCTATGCGTCTTTAATGTTACTGAATAAGTTCATAAAGAAAATGGATGGCTTAGAAACCACGTTCCTTCAACTTGGAACAGCGACAATAATTCTCATTCCATACGTTTTCTTTACGGAGGGATTCGGAATTTTGGGAGTATCAAGTTCTTCAATGCCATTTATATTAATCTTAGGGATTATACACACTGGTATTGGATTCTTATTATTCTTCTCTGGTATGCAGAATTTAAAAGGACAAAGCATTGCTGCACTAAGCTATGCTGATCCAATCACATCATTATTAATCTCTGCTATTGTCTTGCAAGAGCAAATGACCTTTATTCAAATGGTAGGTGGTGCATTGCTTTTAGGTTCGACATTTGTTAGCGAAAATAAATCAATTGAATTTCCAAAAAGGTTAATAAAAAAAGCTAAATAACAGAACAAAACAGTAGAAAGTATCAGCTTCCTACTGTTTTTGTATTTTAAAACTAATCTATAATATAATTTGTATTTTTCATTCAAGCTTAGCCATACTAATTTATATTTTATGATAATGGGATGTAAAAGTATAATTATTGGAAGGAATATTAATATGAACAAGTCTATATATGTTATAGCTGTGTGTACTTTCGTTGTATTCTGTATTATATGGATGACCTATGAGACATCATTCATACAATCCTTCGACAGGATAGTCTCGGATTCACTTTATGGCAATAAATTCATTACAATGTTTCACTATTTAGGTGAAACTAAGTTCATATTTGCTGTCACCATAATTGTTTTAATCATTATTTGGTTTCGTAAACATGACTATAGATTGACGGTTTTTGTCATTTTTTCTGTTGGTGCTGGATATGGTTTATACCAACTTTTAAAACGTGTAATAGAACGACCACGTCCTGAGATTGTTGATCAGTTTTCCACTTTTAGTTTTCCTTCTGGACATGCAGTGCATGGTTTATTGTATCTTTTAACAATCGCCTATTTAATCAATCGAACTGTAATCATTACGAAAAATGCTTCAATCATCGTTTGGATTTCAGCCATTATATTAACTTTATTAATTGGGCTCTCTCGCATAACAGAGGGACGTCACTTTGCTTCTGATGTTTTAGCTGGTTGGATGCTTGGATATAGTTGGTTTGTCCTTTGCTTATGGTGGTATAAAAGAGGTAATCGCGAACGTAACAAATAAGTGTACTGTATCATACAAATAAAAAGGCTTAAATCCAACTAGATAGGATTTAAGTCTTTTTATTTTTCACATATTTGAGTCACTAGTATTTTCGTAATTTAAGTTAATTTGTCTTTTTCGGCGTAAACCAGGTGATTATGAATGCAATTATTGAAAGAACAAACATATAGAAGTACGTGCTACTTGCGGCATTAATATAACTTTGCTTAGATTCTAAAGAAACATTCAATAATTGAATTGAATAAACCGTCATAATAATTGCTGTACCGATTGCTCCAGCAAGTTGCCGTATTGTGTTATTTATAGAC
The DNA here is from genome assembly GCF_038003165.1 of Psychrobacillus sp. FSL K6-2365. Classification (NCBI taxonomy): domain Bacteria; kingdom Bacillati; phylum Bacillota; class Bacilli; order Caryophanales; family Bacillaceae; genus Psychrobacillus; species Psychrobacillus sp. FSL K6-2365. The sequence goes on from NZ_JBBOOO010000001.1 coordinate 2,091,698, forward strand.
GATCCGTGAGAAGCTAATTCCCTCGGCTCCCCATATAGTGGTTCCGACAATCCACCAAATTATAGGTTTGGTGGAAAATTCATTTATACATTTACCTTTATAGGTAATGTAAAATGAAGCATCACTTCTTCTCAGATTAATTAAAGGTTAATCCGCTTTTATGACAATTTAATTCACATTATGAACGTACGACAAGGTAACACTAATACACTTTACAATTGGATTTCTTCTTATGTTATGTCAAAAGTACAAAAAATAGTACAAACGTTCTTTTTAGGGTATAATAGCCTTATCTAAAATGTAAAGGGGTCTTGCTTTATGGCACAAAGGTTACCTTATTCTGAAATTGCACCAGCAGGTATGGATATTATGATGGAAATGGAGAAATATACGAAAACAACTGCGATCGAACGAAAAATTCGTGAGCTAATTAAAATTCGTGCTTCTCAAATTAACGGATGTGCTTTTTGTTTAAACATGCATACAACCGATGCCCGAAAAATGGGTGAAACAGAACAGCGATTATACTGTGTTAGTGCATGGGAAGAGTGTGAATTCTACACTAAAGCAGAGAAAGTGGCTTTAGAATTGACGGAGCACGTGACATTAATACCGACAAAACGTGTTCCAGATGAACTTTATCAGCGGGTACGAGAACATTATGACGAGAAACAATATGTTGACCTTATTCTAATCATCAATCAAATCAACAGTTGGAACAGAATTTCAATTGCAATGGGTAATACAGCCACTGAAAAATAATTACTATCAACGAACATCAATGGGTGTTCGTTTTTTTATTTCCTTTTACTGCGAGTTTGTGTCAAATTCTTATATTTAACTATGCTACTCTTAACTAAAAAAGTGTCTCTGATTAATACAGAAACACCTACGTATTCAATGAATTTATGACTTTCTTTCAATTTCCCAATATAATATGGATATTACATAGTGCATAAATATTTGATAAATACTTATTCCTTTTAAAATGGATAAAGTGACCCCTGGAGAAAATTTCAACACACAAAAACTAACTATTACAATTTATATGGATAATGATAATTTTTAAGCAGCTTAATCTATATAGATTTATCCGATAAACATCTTTCGCCGATCATAGGCAACGAAGAGCATTAACACACCTAAAATCGAGCAAATCATATATGTAGTTGAATAGGAATAAAGGTCTGAGAGTGGTCCCATAATGAGACCACCTAAGGAGACACCTAAATCTGCCATCGCAATAAATAAACCTAGTAATATATTGCGATTTGCCTTGGGCAGGACAAAGCTTAAAAATGTGGTTAATGTTGGGTAGAGAATTGCCTGAGCTATACCTATTAAAACAGCACCTAAATAGAAAAAGAGTACCCCACCATTTATTGCAAAACTTACGCATTGTGCTCCAATTGCTAAAAGAAGTATTGTTCCCATTATAAAAGATGAATGCCATTTTCCGTCAGAAGGAATTTTTTTTCTTAAGGAAAACCGTGAAAAGACAACAGTCCCTGCCATTAGCATTAGAAATATACCGGCATTGCCGTTTTTTACTTGTTCAGCATATAGTGGCGTAAAAATAGTAACCGCTCCAAATATAATGGAAACAACTAACATAAGAACACTACATTTATATAAATGTGGATTTTTTACTAGCTGACTAAATGAATTAAACATACTTCCACCCTGCTCAGCCATTTTTGTAGGTCGGGTTTCGGAATTATTCATTTTAGTGCTGTATCCAAATACTCCAGTTATGATAGCAATTGTTACCATCACTACTGCAAAGTACTCCATTCCTCCCTGCCAAATTCCTAATGCCAATAAAGGTCCAATAATACCTGGTATATAAGAAAATAAAGAATAAAGTGATATTCCCTGTGAACGATCTTTTTCTGGTAGTGCATCAATAATTCCGATCTGTAATGCCATTGAAAAAAAAGCTGTTGAGACTCCTTGTAACATACGAGCAATCAAAAACCCACCAAGCCCAGTTAATGTATATAATATTAATGCAAATCCATTAATAATAAGAATAACTCTCAACACTTTTATGGGTCCATGTTTTTGAATAAAATGACCTGCCCATGGTCTAAAAAACATGGTAGTAAACAAATACGCCCCCATGATCAAACCAATTGTTGTATTAGTTGCTCCTAAGCTCCCCCCTTGTAAAGGAATAATAACATTTAGTATAGAATTGGCACTAAAATAAAGTAGTACCAGCAAATATAATCGTATAAATGGCCAAGACATAGCTCCACTCACAAGTTTTTCTCCTCCAAACTATTAAAAATTATGTACTTATGGCTTTACCTGGTTAAAACGTTATCAACGACTTTAGTAATTTTCTTGCATAGACAGATTTAACGTCCTTCAAATGTTCAATTGCCACGATTTCTTCTATTTGTCCATCCTTAAAAATAATGACTCTGTCGCAAATATAAGCAGCAGCCTGTATATCATGAGTGATAAAAACATAACTCATATTGTAGATTCTTTTTAAATCCTTGAGCAATTCAAGCACTTGTATTTGAACAGATACATCTAATGAACTGATTGCTTCATCTAATAAAATACATTTTGGTTCTGTTGAGATAGCTCTTGCAATACAAACTCTTTGAATCTCTCCTCCTGATAACTCATGAGAATATTTGTTTCGATAAGACGAAGGCAGTCCAACTTGATTTAATAGAGTAGTAATCTTGTCTATATTCTCCTTTTTACTCTTGTTTTGAATCTTCAATGGCTCCAAGATCGCCTCTTCAACAGTAAAAAAAGGGTTAATGGAAGATTTGTAGTCTTGAAAAACAGCGCTTATATTACCTAATCTCACTCTTCTGTCTTCTACATTCATACCATCAATCAAAACCGTCCCACAATCTGGCTTTTCAATTCCCAACATCAAACGCCCTAAAGTTGATTTACCACTGCCACTTTCTCCAATGATACCAAGACACTCTCCACTTCTACATTCGAGGCTAACATTCTTTAAAATAATCTGCCTTTCCGAAGAAAATAACCCGTTTTTTTTATAGGATTTTTGCACTTTATCAACTTTCAGCAACTATTGTCCCTCCCCCATAATCCTCTTAAAGTTATTACTCAGAGCCATTCTTGTAGAAACTAAGTATTTTGTATATTCATGTTTTGCTCCTGAAAATATTTCTTCAGTATTTCCTCTTTCAATGATTTTTCCATTCTTCATCACTAATACTTCATCAGCAATTTTCCTTACAACACCTAAATCATGGGAAATAAAAATCATGGAACAACCAATTCTTTCACGTAAGTTAATAAATTGGTCAACTACTTCAAATTGTGAGATGGTATCTAGTGCTGTTGTCGGTTCATCAGCGATAATGATATCTGGCTCTAGCACAATGGCCAACGCAATCATAATTCGTTGTAGCATCCCCCCCGATAACTGATGTGGATACTTGTTCATAATTTCTGTTGGATTTATTAACATGACACTTTCCATGGCACTTTTCATTCTTACTTCCGCTTCGTTTTTACTCCAATCGAAATGTTCAGCAAGTGTTTCCCTCAAATGTACACCGATTACACAGGAGGGATCGAATGCAGTCATCCCATTTTGCAGAATCATGCAAAGGTTTTTTCCCCTTTTTTTTCTCAACTCCTTTGTGGATAGTTGGTTTAAGTTCTCCCCTTTAAAAAGTATATCCCCCGATTGTTGAAGTGAGCTGCTGTTTAATCTCATTATTGCCCTACAAGTTACAGACTTACCACTACCACTTTCTCCTACAATCGCTAAGCAGCTTCCTGCTTTTAAATCGAATGAACTATTTTGAATGATCTTTTTCCCAGAAACTATATCCCATACCATTAAGTTTTTAACCTCTAGTATATTCTTCATCTAATTTGCTACCTCTTTTTCTCGAACCTTTACAGTAGAAAAAGGAGAATTTTCTTTGTACTTATTTTTAGAGATTACTAATTTGGGGTCTAGAGCAACTTGAAGTGAGTCAGATAAAAAATTGAATGCCGATACCACAATGACAATCGCTAATCCAGGAGCCAACATTAATTCCGGTCTTGTGAACATAACTTCCCTCGCTTCATTCAACATCATTCCCCATTCTGGATTTGGGGCTTGAATTCCTAAACCTAAAAATGAAAAACCAGAAATTTGCAAGATCATTGATCCTATAGATCCGCTCGAAATCACTGCGATATCAGAGAAGGTAACCGGAACTATATGTTTGAAAATTATTTTAAAATCACTAATACCCGTTGCTTTAGAAAACTTCACATAATCCAATTCGGCATACTGCATAACAGAAGTTCTAATAACTCGAGCAAACCAAGCCCATTTTATCAAAGCAAATGCAATTAGGATATTTTCAAGGCCAACCCCCAATATTCCAATAACCGCAAGCGCCATAACGTATCCAGGAAAAGAAAGCATCGTGTCACATATTCTCATAATTATTGCATCGATTTTCCCTCTAAAGTAACCAGCTAGAAAACCTAGAATGGCACCAACTAAAACAGATATAAACAGAACAACTAAAACCCATAATACACTTGGTCGAATTCCATATATAATTCTGGATAAAATACATCTTCCTAGATGGTCATTACCTAATAAGTGTTCCCATGAAGGTGAAGCGTATCTAAGACTCATGTTGATTTCATTAGGATCAAATGGTGCAAATAATGGTGCGAAAATACCAGCAATAATTGTGACAGCAATTATTAATAAGGAAATCGTAGCTAACCTATCTCTACTTAAGTTTCTCAGTATTCTCATTTAAAGATCATTCCTTAACTTAGGATTCATAAACGCATTAATAATATCGGAGATTGTATTAAACAAAACAAAGGCAGCTGCTAATATAAGCACATATGCTTGAATAATAGGAAAGTCTCTACCTAGAATTGCTTTCACACTTAGACTTCCTAATCCTGGCCACGCAAAAACATTTTCTATAACGACTGTACTTCCCAATATGATAGGTATTGCCATACCAAATATTGAAATGGATACTTGCAATGAATTCCTTAATATATGCATGGTAATTTTCATCTCAGGCAAACCGGATGCCCTTCCATACAAGACATAATCCTCATTTAAATTGTTTAACATGGATGATCTAATATTTCTAAAATATATACCAGCATAACTTATCGTGATAACAATAACCGGTAAGATATAACTGCTATACGAATCCATTCCACTTGTTGGTAATAAGTCTAATTTAACGGAGACATACCAAATCATAATTGTCGCTAACCAGTAGGACGGCATTGCTGTTAAAACAAACGATAATCCTCTTATTGATTTATCGATTACTTGCCCTTCCTTTAACGCACAAGTAACTCCTAATAATATGGACATAAAGATAATGGCAATAGATGAAATTAACGTTAACTTTAAGGTATTTAAAAATGCTGGACCTATCAGTGACCATACAGGTTTACCATTAATGTATGAATCTCCAAAGTCCAACTGTAAGGAGGAAATGAACCAATCAAAATAACGTAAGATAAATGGCTTATCTAGCCCCAACTCTTCTTTTGTTTGTTCTAATAATTCTTCTGTTATCTCTGGAACACCTTGCGCTTGTAATACCACTTCAGCTGGATCTAAGGGAGAGAGATTAATTAAGACAAACGTCAAAAACGAAATGATTAAAAGTAAAGGGACGGATACGAGGATCCTTTTAACAATGTAACTTCCCATAGCAAATCTCCTTTCCATTGAACTATTAAACTTTAAACATTTATTCTTTTTTTGCTAGTAAAAGAGAGGGAAATCCCCTCTCAGACTGTAGACATACTCAATTTTTGGTGCATAGAGTTGTATACTAAAATCGGCAAGGACCACCACTTCGCTTTCCGTGGGCTTGGCTTCAGCCTCCTCGTCACTGCGAAAACATATGCTCCTGCGGTTACTCTTCGCAAAGACATTGGTCAAACAAAGTTCGACCAATGTCTTTCCTGCGGGGTCTTCTGCTCAAGCTGTTCCCACCGGAGTCTTCGTGGTGGTCCTTGCCTTATAAACAACTCCTTAAAGGTTTCTACTATATATACTTTTATTTAGATAAAGTAACCTTTTTAAAGATATTTATTATTACTCATAGCAGTTTATAAAAATATTTTTGTCGTCAAGCTGAGAGGGGGAAATCCCCTCTATTATTAATATTTTTACTTAAAGTTCATCAACTCAAATGGAAGCTCAAATTGAGTTTGCTTGAATGATATTCCTTTTAAATTTTGTGGGGCTACTACAGTGACACTTCCATTTGAAATAGGGATAAAAACTGCTTCTTCATGAACAATTGTCAAAATATCAGCGTACAATGATTTTCTAGTTTCTTCATTTGTAGAAACCATAATTTGTTCAATTTTCTTGTAAAGTTCATCTGCATGTTCAATGCCTTTTGTCGTGTGCAAATAAGATGCCTCAGAAGTAAAAGCTGAGATTGTACTTTGTGGGTCATACGCTAGACCCCAGGTTTGATTGAATAATAAATCATAGTCGCCGGTAGATCTTCTATTAGCTAATGAAGTTGACTCTTCCCCTATAATCTCCAGATGAAGGCCAATCTCTTCAATAGAAGCTTGTATAAATTCAGCCTGTGTTTTTTGAGAGGAAGAATTGCTATCATAATAGAGCTTCATAACTAATTTTTTTCCTTCTTTGGTTCTAACTTCATCTCCATTTTCTAGTTTCCATCCACCTTTTTCTAGAATTTCTTTGGCTTTTTCTACATCATAGCCTCGCTCCTTTAAGTCAACATTGGCATAGTTTACATTTGGTGAAAATAGTGTATTGGCCACTGACTCTGTACCATTAAAGATATCCTTACTAATTGTTTCTCTATCAATTGAGTACCATATGGCTTCACGAACCGCTATTTCACTTATTGGATTATCATGTTTACTGCTATTGGCTACTATCATTTTAGTGTTCATTGGTTCACTTCTTATAAGTTGATATTCTCCGGAATCGACTAATTGATTCATGGGTTCGATAGCGAGACTATCTGCTCCACGATCATCTGTAAATACAAAATTGACTTCTCCTTTTTGTAATGCTAGCAATGTCGTTTCCCCAGCAGGAAGTACTTTTGAGGTAATTTTTTTTATTTCAGGTGTTCCATTCCAGTAGTCTTCATTTGCTTCAAAAGTGGCAAATTCATCGATTTTATGTTCTGTGAGCATATATGGACCAGTACCGTTATAGCCACTTACGCCATCTTTCGTTTCCCCATTTTTAAAATCTTTGGGTGATATGAATACATAAGGTCTTGTCATAGACAATTCAGCCAAAGTTGGATAGTATGTTTCGGACAGTTCTAATTCAACTGTGAACTCATCTACTACATTCACACTTTCAATTTTTGTAGATAACTTAATCCAGGCATGCTTCTCTGCATTATTTTGTACAGCCTCAATATTTTTCTTCACTGCCTCTGCGTTAAACAGCACCCCATCATGAAATTTCACATCTTGTCTTAAAAAGAACGTGTATACTTTCCCATCCTCTGAAACTTCCCAAGACTCAGCGAGTAAAGGTTTAATCCCGTCTTCCGTGTTTTCAACCAAGGATTCATAGACCATCCCTTGAGCCGGCATTGAGCCTGAGTACAAATGCGGGTTCATGTCATTAATATCTTTAGCAGATGCATAAATTATCTCGTTTTCATTATTAGCAGCATCACCCGTTTTCTCATTATTAGAACTTTCAGCTGAGCAAGCCGCCAAAATAGATATAACCAATACTATTAAACACTCTAACTTAAACTTTTTCATTAACAACATATTTCTCCCCTTCAGCATTATTAATTTGAATTATCGCAATGAGTAAACATGATCTAACTTAAATTACTTCCACCTTCTAGCGGATTCCAGTGGTTGTCAGTATATGATCCTATTTTTTAAGTCGAGTCATATTTTCAATCGTTTGCTCCTATACTATTTCCAATGATCCTTCCTTATAGAGTAATATAATCGTAAATAGTAATGATTACTATTTACGATTTACAATTGAATTATAGCATTATATTCCATATAGTCAATTCGTAAATTTCCACTAAATACAATTTTTTGTTTCTGCTGCCGCAAAAAGACATTCTTCATAGAGAACAACCTTTAAATAGTGATGTAGAGAAACATAAGTAAATATTACTGATAAATAACAATAATGTTGTTTGAAAACGCAAGTGTTGCTATTCGTTTATCGGACCAGATTGGTGAATACTTAGTGTAATAAATATGCTAAAATAAGGAAAATGTATTAAAGATATGTACTTAAGTAACGGTGTTTTTAATTGAAATATAAAAAGATGAGAGTGAGTATATGGGTGAAATGGAGACATTTAATATGAAAAACGTGTGGATAAGAATTTTAGTAGTAGTGATAATAGGCATCACTATTTGGAATTTTATAACCTACCTTAGTGATACGTTTATAGCGGAAAGATATAGTCGAACAAATCATTTTTTTATTGCTGTAATTACTTCTGCATTAACCTTTATCCTCATCCAAATAGCACTTAAAGTTGATAAAATACCTTGGAAATCAATTGGACAAGGAACATTCAAAACGAATATTTTTTTATTTACACTTGGATTTTTTCTTTGGGTTGTACCTGCATCCGTTGGTTTAATTATTTGTTTAACACTAGGTTGGGTTGAAGTAACATTATTTTCCGATTTAGAAAATTTATTGATTAGTATCTTGATTTTATTCATTACTGTATTCTTGATTGAAGCGTTGCCTGAAGAACTTATTTTTAGAGGATATATTTATCGCTATTTAAATGTACATTTTCCTCATTGGATAACACTTATTATTCAGTCATTACTTTTTTCATTATTCGCCTATTTAATAGGGGCGATTTATTCATTCGAGCAGCTTCAATTCATTCCCGGATTTGCTCTGATACTGGGTTATCTAAGGGCGGTTTCAGGAAACATATGGACTTCCATAGGATTCCACGTTGCTATAATGACAGCAATGCAAATTTTAGGACCAATCCACAGTCACTTTGATGTAAGTGGGATGATGATGCTTCAATTTTTTGCTTTTATTTTACTTCCAAGTGCAATCGCTGCAACTGTATTATCAGTTATATTCCCAAATCATCAGTGGTATAAAAAAGAGCCTATTTTTTAACCGTAAATTAACATATGATGAATTTTTTGAAGGATATTGAATACCTATTATCTGATCGCATAACTGAATATCTTAGTTTCACCACGCATAAAAAGAGATTGGGACAGAAGCAGAAATTTTATTGGACAAGGAGAAACCTTTACTAAATAATGGATATTTAATAAAACTGATTGGAATGGAGGGGCGACTCCTACGGGAATAGCGTGACGCCTGAGACTACAGGCTCAGGCCACGCCCGTGGAAAGCGTCCCTGGAATGGAAATCAATTTTGTGCACAGCAAAAAACAGCATTTTTCTCACAGAGAAAAATGCTGTTTTGAGGTTCTGTCCCAGCCTTTTAAAATGATAAATCTTCATAAGTGTTTTGGAAAAAGAACAATTTGGGTGTTAAAATCGTGTAAATAGCACTACTAAAAATCTTTTTTATATTGTATTGCTAGGTAAATTCCACCAGCTAAAAATGTAAGCGCATATTTGAACAAGAAAAAAATGGTCCACATATAATCTTTAGGAAAAATCAGGTCACATAGAATAATTGTCCACAGCATACAGTAACTGCTTTTCAAAAAGATGCTATTCGTCCGTTCGTCTTCTTTCCCAATTTTCTTATAAAATACATAAGCAAAAATCGCACTACTCATGAGTAGTAAAAAACCAAATCCAATGAGTAAATTCCAATTTCCCGTAGATTGTTCAGCCCAGGACTTTAAAGGATAAAAAATTGCGTTAGAAATATCTGAGAAATTAATTTGCATTTTGATCACTTCCTTTCACGTAAGTAAAAATATCGTTTACATCCACATTAAAAAATTGGGCAATTCGAAAGGCTAACAGCATAGTCGGTATATAATTTCCTTTTTCCATTACGAAGATGGTTTGTTTGGAAACCCCAACTTTCTCAGCTAATTCTTGCTGAGACATTCTGGCAAGTACTCGATATTCATAAACCTTATTTGTTATTGAATCACCAAAATCTTTCTTCATGACCATCACCTCTTGAAATAAATTATAAACTTTGTTTATATAAAAGTAAAGTAAACTTATATAAAATAATGATAAATCTTTATATTTACTTAAAATACTTTGATCTAACAAAATTTTGGATTCCATCGGGTTCATATATCGATCTGGCTGCATCTATAATCTTTAGTGGTGCAATCAGATAAAAATGTAAAGTTCTATAAGTATTGGACCTCAATTAACCAGCTTGATTGTGATTTTATTTAAACATTAACTGTCTTTAAATGGTGATTCTTGCTATAGAACACTTCTTAAATAATTTTGATAATAAAAAAAGCGACTAACTCACTATGAGAAAGTCGCAAAATTGGACTTGCTATTGATTTCTTCAATAACAATTTTGTTCAATATTTTTTTGGGAAAGAGCTTCTTAACATCCGTTCATTATTTCGAATACTTATTGAGCATACTATTTAATTGGTGATTGAGGTGCGTAAGATGTTCGGCAGAATTAGCTACATTGGCAATTGCATTTATTTGCTCATCTACGGACGCATGGATTTCTTCGACAGTCGCAGCAGTTTGTTGCGATACGCCTGTGGCATTTCGGATAGCAATAGTAATATTATTATTTTCTTCAGTTACTTGTTCTAATTCGGTATTTAATGTATCTACCGCTTGTATAGTTTGGAAAATTGAAGCTGCGATATTACTGAATTCTTTTTCGGTTTTGTTAACAACTTGATTCAATTGCTCTGAATGCAGGGTAGTTTGTGACATGGCATGCACAGTCTTTTGTGTTTCTTCTGCGATACCAGTGATCATTTCTTGAATCTGGTGTGTAGCCTTATTAGATTGTTCGGCAAGTTTTCGTACTTCGCTTGCCACTACAGCAAACCCTTTTCCATGTTCCCCTGCTCTGGCAGCTTCGATACTAGCATTTAGTGCTAACAAATTTGTTTCAGCTGCAATGCTTTCAATTGTTTCAGTGATACGAGAAATCTCTTTCACTCGAGAGGAAAGGCTTGTTATTCCTGTATTAATGTGACTAGAAGCTTTAAGAGATTCTTCATTAGAATTTTGAAGTTGTTGCACAATCTCTCTGCCTTGCTGAGTCGCTTTTTCAGAGTTAATGGATAACTCTTTTATTACATGGCTCTGTTCATTCATAGTATTAATAGATTGTTGTAAATGATTTATCCGTTGGTTTGTGTTCTCTAAATCATTAAACTGTGTTAGTGTACCATTTGAAATTTCAGAAATGGCTTTTCCAACTTCTTCACTACTTGCAGACGTTTCTTCAGATACAGCAGATAGCTCAGTAGCTGATTCCAATAAATTATCGCTAGTACTTTGTAAACCACTTATGAGTTGACTTAGCTGTGATGACATTTGATTGAACGCGTAACCTAATTGACCAATCTCATCCTTAGATTCATGTAATTGACTATTTTGTAGTTGACCATTTGCAATATTTAATGCTGCAGATTTTACGTCCACTAAGAATTTAATTTTCTTTTTTGTTAGGAAATAAAAAGACAATAGACTTAGTATTGTAATGGTTATCGTGATGGCAATTAGAATATATTTCAATTTATTTAATTGGGCATAGAATTCATCTTCATAAACGGCTATTCCAACATTCCAATCCCATGGTTCGTAGTAGGTCATATACGCTATTTTATTCTTCATATCTCCATTTTCGTCCTCATCGAGATAGGTTACGAATTGTTCATTATATGTAGTTTCATGTGCGCCTTTCACCATCTTTTCACGATTAGTGGTATCTTCTGGAATGGATTCAATTACATTTTTAGGATGTAGTTTAGTGGAGTAATCTGACCCATAAGCAACTAAATACCCTTTATCTTTATATACAAAATTAGACTTCGTGAAATCATAACCCTCTTCCGCAAGTTTGGGGCCATTAAGGAGTACACGTGCTTTTTCCTGTGCTTCGGAAAGCGTTAAGTCATTACTTTCAACCTGTTCGTTTAAAGTTGTGAGTGTAGCCAAGGAACTATTTGCTATATGACTTAAATCCAACTTCCCACTATAAATGAGTTCATTTTTTGCTAAAAAATATCCAGTTCCACCCACGATTATGGCTGTCAATAAAATAATAGTACTGATTAGAAACAATAATTTAGTAGATATTTTATTCGTCTTTAAAAAAGATGTTTTTTCTCGTTTCATTCTTTATCCTCCCATTTCTATGAACAATTAAGTCCTATGACCTAAGCCCTATCTCCTTATATCTACCCACTATATCGACAACTTTCAAAATAACTTTACAAGTTCAAAAGTCTATTCCCATGAAATAAATTAGTTAGCAATTATTTGAATAGCTTAGGAGAATATAATTTAAGTATTTAGACTTCCTTTGACAGCTAATCTAACTCTGTTTTTCATGAATTCATTATGTAATATAAATATTTACACATCATTTTTCTTCAAAGATACATGTAAAAACGCGAAAAAACACTATTATATTGTTACTAGGTATTCAATACCTGTTTTCAACATAATAGTGTTATATTAACAAATATCAATCCCGATACAGTAATTCAGCTCACAAAGGTTGATTATCTTAGTTGTAAGACTAATATATTTTATTCAATAGTGTCTAACAGCTCAACATCTACTTTTTCGGTATCTTTCCAATCATAATATCTTTCAATATGCCATTTATTTGCTAGTCTCACATAATTATTGTCTTCAACCCACTTATGTAAGTCATTATATGTTTCCATTATTTTATAATTTGAGCCTCTATGTCTCATAACAGCATATTTTTGAGGTGGTATCGTTAGAGTTACCATATCAGATGGAATATCTGTGTACTCTTTAACTTCCACACAAACCCAGTAGCCATCTTCATCAGCAGTTTCATTTTCCACAACAAATGCACCAAATTGTTCAGTTGGATTAACAACCTGTTTAATTTCACTTAAACGGTGACTTAACTTTAATGACGCTTTGGGTATTTCAACTAAATATTGGTCACTAGAACATAAAACTCGAAAACCTACTAACCTTAATTCATCAAGCTCTTTAATAGTCTTATTTTGCATTGTTGTTTCTGACACTTTATTTCCCCCTCTATATATGATAATTCTTTATTAATTCTTTTTTTATGGAGATGAATTTTGTACTCTAACAACTTGAACTCATGCTACTTCTTTTCACAAAGTTAATTTTATTAAGCGTTTTAATTTTTATTTGTAAGTTTATGATATCTTCGATAACCTTGAAGAAATGCAGACTCTTTATTTTTATATACCTTTTTTTACTAATTGCCTTTATTGAATAGCACACTGTTTGCACTAATAAAAGGAATTCCAGCTTCTATATAACTTCTAACTAATTTCCAATCGTTAATGCTATCTTTTTTAAACGTCTGAAAGAACAAATTCGCTGTTTCAATACTCTTACCTTGTATAATCAAAGTAGCTGATAAGATAGCCATAGTTTCATTTTCTCTTAGAGGTAGAATTGAGATTACTTTTATATTCCATTGAGCATTATTTTCTTTAGCAAAGCTAAAACCTTGTTCCCATCCATTTAATGATTCTTCATAACCAAAGTCAAATATATCTCCACCTATTATTTCTCTTGCTTTATAATCACGTGATATTAATTTTTTCAAGTCCTTTAAAGATGATTCTCTCCAAATATCTAAATATATATCTAAAAATTTTGAAAATTGATTATCCATTAAAGAACCTCCTTCACGGTTGTTATAGTTACAATTCTGTATAAATTACTACTTGTTCAACATAGCTGCGTCTAAAATTGAACAAGAAAAATGTATTGAAATAATAAATCAATGAACTTTCATTAATGCCCATCATTTGCCAACAATTTAGGTCAAAATAATTTGCTATTAATGAAGCTGAACACAAGATAATTTCACTTTTCTAAATTCTCATATCCCCAATCTTTTCAAACAGAGCTTTAGCTCTTTTATACAAACATTTAGCTAATTTAGATCTAAGAAACTCATCTAAACAGTAGAACAGACATGAAGATAGAAGAGAGGTAATGAAATAAAAATTAGAAAATAAGCTCTTGATGTCTGAAAGTAGAAATTTCCTCTCCCATCCTGTTAACAAGATTGGAATCACAACAAACAAAGCGCCTAGGAATAAGTGTATTAATAATGCACAACTTCTTCTAGACAGTCCTCTAAGTTTTTTTGTGACGAAATCAGAAAGGAGTGATGCTGGTACTCCATAAATCAAAAGTATTGGAAATAAATATAGAACCACTACGATTGCAAAAGCAGTCTGTCCTTCGAAGAAATAGATTAACATAACCAATACACAAGTGGTTACAGTGGTAACTAGCTTTCTAATAATCATATTACTCACTCCACACAATAGATTATACTGATTAGTTATTTCTTCAATAGTCTTCAGAATTCCTTCTTAAACTATATATAAAGAGCTACCTCAGATTTTTGGACTGTCATACTATTAGTTGAATTAAGAAGCGTTTTTCACCTTATTTCATCACGGAATTTTATTGGATGACTTATTTAACTAACTAACTAGCTGGCATTAAGTGAAGAAGAAAAAAGAGCTGTATTATCAATCCACTTTATTTCACTAAAGTATCCATTTTTTATTTTAGAACTACAGCATAATCAAATATTTCTTGATATAGTTCATTCCAGTCTTATTCTTTCAGCAGACTCAAACTTTACTTAAAAATCGTGTAGTCGTTCAATGTCCATACGATGGAATACTTCTACTTACGATAGTTTAAGTGATTTACTGTCTATAATTTCAACTAACTCATCTAATGTTCCAAAGCATTTTTCGATTTCGGGTAAATGATAAAAGGTACTTGTTGTTTCAATATTATCTATCTCCTTGTTTTGTGAATACAGATAGATATTTTTCCTATTTCCAATAGCAATACCTAGTTCAATGTGGCTCCCTTTACCTGCTGGTAATATAACTACAACAAAATCAGCTTCTATTACAGCAGTTTTCTCTTTTTCACCTATTATCTTTAATTCTTCTAATGTTGTTACATTTTCATTTACAGTCCAATCATACGTATGGATATACCCTCTATTCTTTAAATTTTCACTAACATATCTCACCAACTCTATATTTTTAAAGCTAGATGCAATATAAAACTTCATAGTTTCCCCCTTTTATTGTTTAATAGTTCTATAAATCCTTTTGATGGATTCCATATGTAGTGCTTCGTGATAGAAACTGAATAGAAATGTTTCTCCAAGTGTGTGAAATGTAATGCCAACCTTGTTAGTGAAAGGTTCAGGTAATTTTTTTTGTAGATTTCCAGGTAGGGAATTTTCTATTCTTTGTTTTTGTGCAATCAGTTCATCCGAAATTGCTGCGAGTGAAGGTGGAGTTCCAATCCAATTAGCTGGTTTCGTGCCTGCACTAAAAAAGACTTCATATGCTTCAGGAAGAGTCATCTTATCTCCTGAGACACCAAATACTAGTTTTTCCTGTATATATGCAATGTGACCAAAATTCCAACGAATATTATTCGAAAATCCTTTTGGAATAATATCTGCTAGTTCCTCGGGTATTTGTTGGATAGATTTTTCTGTTATTCCCCTTACTGTCTGCATATGCTCAAAAATTTTTTGTTCCAATCCTACTCCCCCTAATTTCGTTTAATGCTCCTGTCCTTAAATGTATTCTCCTCGATTGCTCTAAATCCCTTCTCATTTTCCATATAAAAAATGACCCCCTTTGTTGGAAGTCATTATTTTAAAGTTCTGTTTACTGTGCTATCTATTCATATTGTATCCTTTCTCCCTATTTTCTTCTATGTAATGGTTG
Source organism: Psychrobacillus sp. FSL K6-2365 (assembly GCF_038003165.1). Classification (NCBI taxonomy): domain Bacteria; kingdom Bacillati; phylum Bacillota; class Bacilli; order Caryophanales; family Bacillaceae; genus Psychrobacillus; species Psychrobacillus sp. FSL K6-2365. The sequence continues at coordinate 2,107,634 of NZ_JBBOOO010000001.1, forward strand.
GGAAGCAGTTGACTAATCGCAAATTCACTTCGGACTCTAGGGGGAAATTAGATGACTATCTATCTAAAGACATTTCAAGTATTTGAAAGCGTTCAAGAAATGGATACACATATTAGGTCGCATATAACGCAGAATTGTTATAAGTTAAATGATACGGATCGTGCAGTGCTATCTTTGCTCGCGCAGTATGCGTGTAAATATGCTGGAGCTACTCATTTGAAAGTTGAGACAATTTCTCAAGCAATAACTAAATCGGATGCGACTGTTCGAAGGACGTTGCGCAAGCTAGAAAGCCTTCATGTCATTAAGAGAATCTCAACTATTCGACGTGTGACAAAGGGTTATGGAGCTAATATTTTAATCATTTTGCCTTTCGATGACCAATCGGAAATGATCAGTCGAGTAGATTCTCAAACGCTAGTAAATCCAAGTACTGAACAGCACCTTTCGCAAGAAGAAACGTATTATTCTTTAAGCTCTAAAAAAGAATTATTACATAAAACGTATTCTAACGAAATTGTATCCTCTTCATTTTCCGTAGATAATTCTACAAATAAAAATTTGAGTACATTCTACCAACTGTTCCAATCAACTATTTTCTCGATGCTTGGAGAAGACCAAAAGACAGTAAGTCAATTATATGGTGTTTACCGTAGCCTGACTTACCGTGTTACTAATTACTTTCCTCAGCATAAGGACTTCTATGAAAAAATTGGATACCAGGCATTGACTATTTCATTGCATGCATCACAAAAGAAAAAAGTTCACAATCTTGCAGGTTATTACGTGGGTATTTTCGAAAAAATTTGCCAAAGAGACTTGTTTAAATTCTATGCGGAGTTTGAGGAGTGACCTATAGGCTTAGGTTTCACTGGTATTTCAAGTTACTTATGCGTGCCTCTCGAGAAAAGGAATTACTCCTCTTAACTAACTCTTTAGTAAAAATGCGACTGTTTCTGTTGAAACAATAGCTTCCGATTTATCCTTTAATTGACTTCAATTTTTTCTTGCTTATGAACCAAATTAATATCGTTAGAACAAGTAGTATTATCGGAGTCAAACCAACATATTTCCATTCATTATTTGCCCCTGAAAAGTAATATGCTATCGGTATGAATGTGAAAGTACTAATTATTATGTACACCCAAGACCTTTTAACAATACCCAGCATTAAAGCTAAAATTGAAACAAATAATGAAAGCTGCCATAATAATAACATTTTTGCACCTCCATTTAGCTTGGTCTTTCTACAACTAATTCCTTACTTATCTACAGTATCAAAGAACATGTGAAAGAATGCCGCGTGATGTAGCCATAAATACGTTTAAGGATTTGACTTGGCACAGCATAATTTCTTTACTATGTCATTCCCTTTTACGGGCTGACTCTTTCCTTTTACTTTTTATGCCCACCAAGTAATCCTGCACGTGTTCTTGCAGTTCCTGCTTCTGTGTAAGATACTGCACGTAAAATTGCAGTAGATCCGTATTTACTACGTAAGGCATCCATAGTTTTTCCAAGCTTTCGTTCTTTCCATTTATTTTCTTCAAACAAACTTAATTGCATCGAATACTCTGGTTCTAAATTGGTAATCGAGATGGATAATTTCCGAACAGGACGGCGATCGTAAAATTCATCAAAGATTTGTTCACATACTTTATAAATGGTCAATGTAGCATTTGTAGGTTCATCGATAGAACGAGAGCGATTGAAACCTCCGCCAAATTCGTCTTGGCTGTACCCAACGGATAGATGTATCGTTCTACCAACCATCTCTGCTTCACGTGCACGCCTAGCAACATCCTCACACATTTCTAAAACGACTGCCATAACTTCTTTTTTACTACGATAATCCCGAAATAATATTTGACCCTTTCCATAACTAATTTGTCCTTCTGCTAGAGGTGCTCCAAGCTCGGATATATCTACTCCCCACGCATGAAAATAAAGTTGGTTTCCCATCACACCAAACTTCTCCTCGAGTAGAGATAATGGAGTATTTGCTAATTGCCCAACCTTGAAAATCCCCATATTATTTAGAGTCTTTTGGAGACGAGAACCAATCCCCCACATTTCACTTAAGGGAGTTACTGGCCACAATTTCTCCTGAACGTCATCATACGTCCATTTAGCAAAACCAGTTTTTTTCGCTTCTAGGTCTAGGGCTAACTTAGCCATAAGCATATTAGGTCCCATTCCAACCGCACAAGGTAATTGAAATTGAGCATACAGTTCATCTTGAATACGTTTTATTGTGTTTTCAACGGGCCCCCAAAGCTTTTCTGTTCCTCCAAGATCTACGAAACACTCGTCAACACTGTATACATGAATTGATTCGTGAGGGACAAACTGGTGTAAATAGCGTGTAATTTCCATAGATACTCGAACGAAAAACTCCATTTTAGGTTCGATAAGATGTATCGAAGGATGATCTGGTATTTCAAACAAACGAGTTCCAGTCTTTACACCAAACTGTTTTTTCATAGGTGGAGATGCAGCAAGCACAATACTTCCTTTTTGCTGCAAATTTCCGATGACCGCAATCGGGGTATTCGTAACATCCAGACCTGCGTCTGCTGCTGCACAACTTGCAAAAAAACTTCGTATATCAATGCATATAATTTGCCGATTTTTTAGTCCCTCATACATATTATTTACTCCCTTCTAGGAATGTACGTTCTCTATAGTATATTACGAACACAAGTTCTTATTCAATGGTAAATAATTGTGTATGAAAAAACGCTCTTATCGTAGGAATGCTTTTAATTATTCGAGATTAATGACAAATTCGAGACCGGTAAGGTTCTCTTTTAAATGACTCGTATACTCAGTAAAAATTAAACTTAATCCGGTTAAATCATCTGGCAGTGCTGGAGATACAATAAATTTGTGTGTAAAATGACCTTCCGATCCTCTTTTTCCAGTAGTACGACAATCAAAATTATCATTGATGTATAGATATAAAGCACCTTCAGAACGACTCCGACGCATTTCCTCCAGAGGATCGGAAATGTTCGGGGCATCCCAATCTATAGTAAGGTATATTACACTTGCATTGTCAAACTGCCGAATGAATGTAATTGCATATAAACGTTCATCCTTTTCAATCGCTTTCATAACTGGCAGATGTCTTCTGAAATTATTTGGTTCAACCTGTGGCCGAAAGATTTCCTCATTTCTCAATAATCCAAATAACGAGTTTAACAAATCCACATAAACTCCATACTTTTCCGCCCAATTGGAGATCGATTCAATTGGTGGAACACCTGGATTGTTGTTTGAAAGCTCTTTACGTTGTTTTAAAAGTTCACATAATTGGTCATCGAGCGGCAAAAGCTTTTGGTCATAATAGTCAGATTGATTCACTTCTCTATTTTTCATATAAGTCTTCCTTTCCTATTTCTTCCGGTTTAACTCATTGATTTGTTCAACGGCATCATCCACATTTTCGACTAAATTACTTCGATGGAAAGATTAAATGATTTCACGGCTCAATGGCTTCGTCCAGATTTCCGATAATGAGAATTATTATGAGAAAGTCCGATTTTATTTGCAATTAGAATTGCTATATCTGCACTATTCCCGGTTATATTATTTTTTCTAGAAAATATGCATCCAGAGCTTTTATACTGATTCAATTATCTTTATCAACTATCCTCCAATCCGTACTACCATACTTATTCTATCTAAGGTCAAAAATCCCTTCATATAGCCCTCAAATAAAACAACACTCCCAGGCTAGCGGGAGTGTTAATTAATCAAATTGTATATGAGTTCTATTAGTATTACATTTTCTCTGGAGCTGGTACACCTAGAAGTCGTAAGGATTCCTTCAGGACAACAGAAACTGAAAATGCGAATGCTAACTTAGAAGAAGTCGTTCCATCATCGGCTAAAATTTTTGTTCTAGCATAATATTTATTGAACTGGCGCGCAAGCAGTAAACTGAACTTTGCAATTTGGGATGGATCCGCATTATCAAATGCCTTTTCTACTACACGTGGAAAATCCTCGAGTAGCTGGATAATTGGCCAAGCTTCAACCCCAATTGAAGAAAAAGTGAATGCTTCAGCCTCAAAGCTACCTTTTTGAAGCAATGAACAAATTCGAGCATTGGTATATTGTACATAAGGACCAGTTTCTCCCTCAAAGTTAAGCATCTGTTCCAACGAGAACTCAATATCATTCATCCGGTCATTTTTTAAATCATTGAAAATCACTGCACCTACTCCAACTTGTTTTGCAACTTCTTCCTTATTTTCTAATGTTGGATTTTTCTCTTCAATATTATGCTGAGCAGTCTTAATAGCATCAGTTATTACGTCCGCAAGCAATATGACTTTACCTTTACGTGTAGACATCTTTTTACCGTCTTTGAGCATCATACCAAATGGAACATGCACTAGATTTTTGGACCATTCAAATCCCATTTTTTCTAGTACAGAAAAAAGTTGTTTAAAGTGAAGTGTTTGTTCATTCCCCACAACATAAAACGTTTTACACGCATGAAATGTTTGATGACGATACATAGCTGCTGCTAGATCGCGTGTCGCATAAAGAGTCGCCCCATCTTTTTTGGTAATCAGACTAGGTGGCATATCTTCGAGTTCTACTACAAAAGCACCGTTAGATTCAATTAACAATCCCTTTTTCTTTAAGTCGTCAACTACTCTAGACATTTTATCATTATAAAAAGCCTCCCCAGCATAAGAGTCAAAATGAACTCCTAAAAGTTCATATATTATTTGGAACTCCTTTAAAGATGCTTCTTTAAACCAATTCCATAGGGTTAGAGCCTCTTCGTCACCTTCTTCAAGTAATTTAAAAGCTGCACGAGCCTGATCATTTAAAGAATCATCTTTTTCTGCCAGATCATGAAAATGTACATAAATCTTCAATAACTCTTCAATAGGTGCTGCAAGTATTTTCTCTTTGCTTCCCCATAATTTATAAGCAACTATCAGCTTGCCAAATTGTGTACCCCAATCTCCTAAATGATTAATGCGAATAGCTTCATACCCATTCTTCTCCGCAATATTTGCTAAGGAGTTACCGATTACAGTTGAACGTAGATGCCCCATGGAAAAAGGCTTCGCTATATTCGGTGAGGAAAAATCGATTACAATTTTTTCATGCATGCTATTTTTACTTCCATACTTCTGTAGATCCGTCATAATAGAATGTAAAACTTGGTTTGTAACAAAAGCTTGATTGAGGAAAATATTCACGTATCCACCAGCGACTTGAACGCTAGCTATTAATTGACCCTCTAGTTTCGCACTTAACTCTAACGCTATTTGCTGTGGAGCTTTACGTAATTTTTTGGCTAATGTAAAACAAGGAAATGCAATATCTCCCAATTCTGTCTGTTTTGGCTTTTCCAGTAACAGTTCTACTTGTTCAGCAGTCCATTCATTTTCTAAAGCAATTGAAATGACATTTGCGATTTGATTTGTCAGGTTCATGTATTTTCCTCCCATATAAAAAGCTCTCGTCTCTAAATAAGAGACGAGAGCTAAAATTCCCGTGGTACCACTCTAGTTGCCACAATTGTGACCGCTTTTCCGTTCGTAACGAGGTGCCTTCCCCGATTTTCCCTACTAGACTTTCAGGACATTTCTCCAAAGTGCGGTTCATCGATTCTTCGTGTATTAGGCTCCCACCATCCCTAACTCGCTTCCCAGTCTCGTATCGACTACTCTCTTCTTCAATGAATTTAACATTATGATTTTAGATATCTTACAAGAAGTTCAAAATTATGTCAACTGTCTAAATCATCTTTTAAAATAGAATACATATACAAATCATCAAATTTTCCACAAGTATATTCATAATGTCTTAGTAAGCCCTCTCTTTTAAACCCCTGTTTCTCCACTAACTTTTGTGAAGGGGCATTGGCTGGTTCGATCAAGGCTTCGATTCGTTCGAATGAATAATGATTAAAACCAAACTTAATAACTGCTTCTAGAGCTTCAAAAGCAATTCCTTTTCCCCAATATTCTTTGCTTAATTCGAATCCCACCTCAGCACGGTAATTTTTTGTACTTCTATTAAGAAATCCACAACTTCCGATAACCTTTCCAGCATCTTTTAGCGTAATTCCCCATCTAATGCCAGATCCATCTTTGTGGATAGACTGATACCAACTGATTTCATCCAGTGCGTCTTCTACAGATTGAAAAGGTTCCAATCCCATATGTTTTACAACATTCTTATCTGACAAATAGCGTAACATGTCAGAAGCATCCTCGTTTGTAACTTCTCTTAATAATAATCTTGACGTTTCAATAATTGGCATAGTCATTGTTAAAACCTCGATTCATTTGTAAAATAAATTTGCTTAGCAAAAGATAAAACCCAAACCTCGAATAGAACAACCTCTCCTTTGTCATATTAACTACAAAGGAGATGATATAATGCCACGAAGAAGTGACAATCAACATGTGAATCCCACTCCACATATTGATGGTGAAAAAGAAAATATAATAAATGATCCAACGGCAACTGCTGGTGCTACAATCGGTATTAAATTGAATGCAAAAGAAGAATTTGCTCAAGAAAGAAATCCATTCAACTATCTTCCAAAACGGGATAAAGAAATGAAACCATTTGAAAAGTTAACAAGAGGTAAAAAAGTAGAAGAATAAATGTTCCAAACAAAAGCTGCAGATAACTTTCTACAGTTTTTGTTTTTCCTTATAAAGTAACTGCATTTTTTCTTTTAGTTGCTGTTGATTCCACTCCACAGTTTTATCTGAGACAAAAGAGACTTTCTTACGCCTTGGTATTTTCACTTGACCACTAACAGCTCGAGTATAGCCTTCTATCATCGAAGCAATGGCTAAAATGACAAGTGCAAAGCAAATAGCTGGACCTAGCGGCAACCAAGGAACTCCCTGCAAATAACGGAAGGAGGATCCAAAAAGACCTGCCCATTCATAGGCAATCGATTTAGGGGGATCACCCATCATTGGATCATAACTGACATCTGTCCCTCCGATATACAATTGTAAAAGTCCTAAATGAGTGAAGACAACTAATGTTTCTACGACCTGCTGACCATATAAAACGAATAGCTTTTCTCGCATCATTGGGAATAGATGTCTAGTAATAATTCGGGACTTACTTGCCCCTAGAGTTCTCGAGGCTAAAATATATTCCTGCTGATACAATAAGTTCGCTTCATTGCCAATAAGTGCAGAAACAATCGGCACTGTAATAATGGCCATTAAAACGACTTGTATGACAATACGCTCCCAGACAGTTGTGGAGAATCCTTCCATCGGCTCCCATAACACCGGATAGAGCATTAAATAGGAAAAAATAGTCATCGGTACATAATGAAGAGGATCGATGAAACTATTAATCGTTCTACGACGTTTTTGCCAATAGGTCCCGATTGCAAATCCTAATGGTACGGCTATTAGCATACGTACTGCAGCGACACCCATAGCTGAAATAATCGTATACTTTGCTCCGAGCATAATTTTAGCGAACATATCAAAGCCATACTGATCGGTCCCTAGCGGATGCTGCCAGCTTGGAGAAAGCGGTGCGGCCTCGATAACTCTCCCTTTTTCCATTATAAAATAGGTTTGCTTCGGGTCTGGACCATTTATCCATTCAAATACAAAGCTTCCGATAAGAAAGAAAGCTAATATGAGAAAACCAAATACAAAATAAGGTTGTTTCCATAGCAATTTCATAATATAGCACCTCCACGGCTTGTCCGACGTAAAAAGTACCACTCAAAAAAGCTATATACGATGAACACTGGTATGAAAAAGCTACATACAGTTATTAAAAATAACTCTCCAGATAAATGCTCACTTAAGTGGAACATAATACCCGGCATATTGAACATTCGCTCTAAGATGAATAAATTGGATAGCATAAACCACATCGTTTTTTTGGACTGAAAGAAAATACTAATGATAGCATTACGAAAAATATGTATAAATAAAATGATGACCTTATTAAATCCAAGTGATCTAGCGAGCTCTACATACAACTTTCTTTCTTCTGCTTCAAAAGTCAGCATACTTAAGCGGTAAAGCTGAACCATCGGCAAAATCATTAAACAAAAAACTGGGAGCAGGTAGATTTTTTCTCCTCCAGTTGATGCGATTGACATAAAAACACCCGTATGTCTATGGACAATGATAACTAGTAATTGAATAAGCAAGATAACTAGAATATCAGGTAATGACTCTAAAAAGAAAAATAATGTCTTGATTCTTTGTCGAGAACGTTCCTTAAAAAGCATAGTAATTATGGTGAATGATAAAGCTAAAATAACTGCAGCAAGCAGTGCTAAAAATAATATTTCTAGTGAATAGATGATATACTCCCCAATATAACTACTATAATATGTATCTAGGAAACGATTCGTTGGAAAAATCACGAGTAAATGTTCACCATATTCTCTCCACCAAAGCTCTCCTTTTTGAAAACCATTAATAAGAATTGGCAATCCACTGATTAGTAGAATACCGATGAATGCAACACCTAACCTTAGCATCCACTGCATAAAACGTTTCACAAAAAATCCCCCTGTTGCCAATAAGTTATGATGAAATTATCATAACATAGTGAAAACAAAAGATAGAAAATTTTTAGTAAATTGCAAAAGAAATTGATGGCAGGGTGAGCAAAAACTATATCATACTGCTAGTTTGGTTGTGTTAAAATAACTGGCATAGATACATTATTTACTTACTCTACTCCTTGCTGTATCTGTCATCGAAACTACCTGAATATGAGAAAAAGCTTTGGAAAGCCCGTACCTTGGCATATTATTATATATAGCCTCCGATGCACTCTTTTCAATTATGTATGTTTCGTGGTAAATCCCAACACTTCCATCATCTTTAATCTTTTGGTTAAAAGATTTCCAAGCTACAGAATGAGTTTTCCCATGAGCATATGCCTCCAAATCCTCAAAGCTCTTCCAATACTGGATCAGTGTAACTCCCCTCCAATTTAGAAGAAATTCAGTGTGAATAAATCCTAATTCAGGGTTCTGGTACAATTCCTTTATCATAGGTCCCATTGCAAGAAAAACTGGTACCCACTTTGTAAATGAAAAGATTTTATTAATACGCATGCCAATAAAAAATAAAACAAAAGTCTCATCTGTACTAGCAATAAACCTACCGTTATAAATTTTCTTACTCAAAAAATTCCCCTCCTAATTTATGATTGAAATAATATATTGAGTATATTCTCTATTTTTTATAGGTAGTCTTCTTCAGTAAAAACTCTTCCTTTACAATAAGTTCTACATAAAAAATGTTACTCCTTCTTTATCGACTTTTAATTGCTCTCCAAGCGGACGCTTTCCGTGTGCACAACTTCCATCTCTGTGGGTCAAAAGGACGTCATTGGTCACAGAGGGCGCCCTGCGCTCACTGGAGTCGCCACCTTGCACGTTATCAATGATGATCAATTTTAGAAAAACGGATAATTGTATATATAAGCAATTAGAAAATAACTCAAGTAAATAAATTAACAAATGCCACTTACTCCAACGTATAAGGTATTGGAGTAAGTGGCATTTAAGTTAACAGAATGCAGTATAGATTTTTTGAACCTTAAAAATCATTGAATAAGGGTCTTTGTGCATGGTTATTTTGTAAGTAATGCTAACTTTCTTTTAGATGGTGTTTCGTATTTTACTTTTGTGGATTTTTGAACATAACTTCCTCCACCAACACCATATAAACCACCATGATTACCCTTATAGCTATATACTCGGTACTCCTCTCCTTTTTTCAAAGGACGGACTGTAGTTAGTGAACCGTCGTTCGCCAATTTGACTAAGTTTGTATTAGATAGAATAGTCACTTTGCCTATTTGCCCTAGTTTAAGTTCTGTTTTTCCCCACATAACTCTTACAGGTGCACCCAACTTCTTCGTAATGTAAGCAGAGGAAATATAACCGGCTAACTTTTGATCTTCCGTCTTAACTGGGTACCATACGAATTGATTTAAACTTGTTAAAGATTGGTCAAACAAAAAATTCCCATCAATAATTAATGTAGAGTTTTTGGATATAGATTTTGGAACAGAAGAAGTACTAGGTTTTGATCTTAAATTTACAGTGTCTTCTGTTATCGATACCTTGTCGCCGATATGAAAGTGATATGCAGAGGCATGTAGCTGATCAGTTAATGTATAATCCATCTTACGGAATCCAATATTGTCACTACTGTTAGAATCATATTCAAAGTCAGCTGTACTAAATGGAAACTGACCTAATTTCGTATCATTTATATAACTATCTCTTTCAATAAATGAAAATACTTTTTCTTGATAAGCATTCTTATTCTTTAATCCACTAGATTTATATATTGGACTGTTAACAGGCTTTGTACCGTTATATGCCATTACAGGAAAATACCAGTTTTCGATTACTTGTGGTCCAGCATCTTTTATTTTTGGAAGATCTGTGCGATTATACATTTTACTAAGAATTTCGACGCCTACCTGTATATTGTATGTGATATCGGATTTCAATTTTTCTTGATTATAATCTAATTGATTGGTAATTTGCATAAGACCTATCCCATTATCTTTTGAGATTATAGGTTGGCCTTTATCATCAAATTGTTTCCAATTACCATTTTCTGTTGAAGCCACGGCTTTTACTACTTCGGGCGGAATATTTGCTTCTAAAGCCGCATTCGTAAGTAGGCAGTTTATATGCTGAAAAGTTGGGTTTTGATTTGGCTTAGTTTCTCCATATGTTGAACATTTAGATGTCCATGTTGACTCGGCGGATGCTTCTTCATAAGAAAAAGATAAAAACAGTAAACAAGTTAAAAAACCTGTCCATATTTTGATTGATTTCACTTATTCATTCTCCATTCGTTTAATATTTTATACTTATCTAGTATATTTTACCATGTAAAACTAGAGTTTCACAGCCACATTCAACTTTGCAAACTTGTAATAGAAAGAAAGTGCAATTTAAGACATAAGTGATTTATATATTTGTCCGATAATTCCTTCCATTTGATGAACACCTAATTCTGCATTCGTCATGATAACTGCCCCTTTTTCAATGTTTGGAAGTGCTACCATCATACATTGAAATCCTACTCCCCAACCAAGTGATGTAATTTCTAAATCTATTTCGGGTCCTTCTAGAAACACGCCTAATCCAGTCCAACTCCTCCCTTTTTGCGGTGTAATCATTTCGTTTGCTAACCTTTTTGAAATACCAAGCTTACTCTCTCCTCTTAGAGCATTAAGTAGTTCAAGAAGTAATCGGGCTAAATCTAAAGAAGTTGTCCATAATCCAGAAGCAGCTGGATATGGATATATAGCATAGTTTTGATCTATCAATTCACCGTTTTTATTATGACCATAAGAAAATTCTTTTTTATCCATTTCTATTATTGTCTTTGTATTTAAATAGCTATTTCCCATTCCTAATGGCTTAAAAATTAACTCATTCACCACTTGATAAAACGGTTTTCCAACAACATCTTCAATAAGTTGCTGCACAATACAAAAACCGGCATCTGAATAGTGAAATTCACTCTCTGGTTCACACTGGACTCTAATAGGATCTCTACAATAAGGAGTTGTCCCGTTTAATAATTCAACCATCGAAGGAATACCTAACTCAAAATTTAGTTCTAAAAAACTCCCTTCTGGGTCCTTAATTCCAGATAGATGACTAAGTAAGTTTCTCAATGTAACTCTACTATTTTTAGTAAATTCATTTTCTGGTACTTTCCACGATACTAGTCTTTTATTTATATCTTCATCTAAGTTGAGAAATCTTTTCTCTACTAGTTTTAAAGCAATCATTCCTGTTAAGAACTTGCTAATAGAACAGGCACTGAAGATAGAATTCTCATTTACTTTTCTATCGCTTCCTGCTTCTAATAAGCCGTAATTTTGTGTTCCGATAATTTGACCGTTCTCAAGCAAAGCAATACTTAAACCTAGTACATTATAATGCTTCATTTGTTCTTCTATGTTGATACTTTTTAATTTCATATTTATCCCCCAACATTACCTGCAACTTAGTTTTGTACAGTCAAATTCCTCTTGATATTAATTATAAAAATATACCATTTAAATGATATTCACATTTAACTAAATCATCTAATAATGTTATTACTAATTCTCATTAATTTACTTCCATTTACATCTGTTGAAAAACCAAATTTCTCGTAATACGGAATTAACCTATCGGGACAGTAAAGTTCTACTCTCTCAACATCTTTAACTTGAGGATGCTCTAGAATTCTGTTCATCAACATAGTACCGATACCACTATTTCTATAATCCTCTTTAGCAATAACATCAAATATAAATGCTCTATATAAAGTATCTGAAATTACCCTTGCAAACCCTATTAATTCTCCAGTTTTATTGTTTATCAAGCCAAGTACTACACTACTATTGTCTAACAACTTCCTAATTTCAGGTAGTGAGCGCTTTTGTGTCCACCATTCGTTTTTAAATAAGCTATGTAATTCTTCTAATTGTATTTGATTAAATTCCTCTACTACTATGTAATTTTCCACTACAACATTCTCCTTAAATATCGTTTTCAACTTTTCAGCACCTTAAAACATTCGTTACACACTATCGTTTTCCCTTTATTATTGTATAAAGGCTGAATATATTGTAGGGTGATTCAATTATTCATAAAAGTATCTGGAGTCGTCACCTTCCTCTCCAATCAACGATATTATAAAAACGAATCAAAGAATTGAAAATTACACAAATATCCTTGATTTAAAATGAAAAAGGTAATTTTGAAATTGACTCGGTTAGGTGTTAATAACATAGTTGTAGTAAACCAATTTTTCCTTTAACAAAACCAAGTTTTTTTACATTTTCACTTTCATTTTCTCATATTCTATATACATGGGTATCCTTGGGAGTGATGAGATGCGTTTAATGAGAAAAGGCTTAGTTATACTAGGTGGGAGTATTTTTATAGCATTAGGTATTAATCTATTTTTAATACCATATAAAGTGTTAGATGGTGGTATCATTGGGATAGCCTTGATTTTAAATTATCTATGGGCTTTAAAGCCAGGGTTAATGATTATTTTTTTTAGTATTCCAATCTTTATCATCGCTTGGTTCAATTATAGAGAATATTTTTATAATAGTTTGCATGGGATGATCATATCCTCTTTTTTGATTGATTTTTTACAGCCAATAGTAGGCTTCATACATATTGAGGCGATATATAGCTCAATTTTAGGTGGAATTTTTGTTGGTCTAGGCATTGGCTTAATGCTACGGTTTAAGACAAGTACAGGAGGCACAGATTTAGTTGCTCAGTTACTAAGTGATAAAACAGGGGTAAATGTAGGTATACTTATCTTTATTATTGATACCATCGTTGTTCTATGTGGGGGGCTATTATTGTCTGCTGATACGTTATTCCTGTCGGTTATTACAATCTTTTTTGTAGGAATTACAACTAGTTTGATAACGAGGAATATTCAAATAGTTTAAAAGAAGAAAACCGCTAAAGAAATTACTTTGGCGGTTTTCTTCTTCATTTAATACGTTGTTCCGTTTCTTTATCAAAGAAATGTGCTTTACTAAGATCAAATGCTAAGTCTATTGTATCCCCTGCTGAAATATTGAAACGCGAATCAATTCGTGCAACGAAGTTTTGATTGTTTACTTGCGAATAAAGAATAATTTCAGCACCCATTAACTCAGCAACCTCTATAGATGCATTCACTTTTGTTTCAGGAGAAAAGTCTAGGAATACTTGCTCGTCATTAATATCCTCTGGACGAATACCAAGAATTATATCCTTTCCGTCATATCCTTGCTGGCGAAGAATTTTAAGCCTACCATCCGGTACTAACAATTTTACATCATCCATCACAAAATGATTGCCAACCAACTTACCATTTAAAAAGTTCATCGCTGGAGATCCAATGAAACCACCGACGAATACATTATCTGGCTCGTCGTAAACCTCTTTTGGTGCGCCAACCTGTTGAATAATCCCATCTTTCATAACTACTAATCTAGTAGCCATAGTCATAGCCTCTGTTTGGTCATGCGTTACATAAATCGTTGTAGTTTGCAAACGGCTATGTAGCTTTTGAATTTCAGCGCGCATTTGCACACGAAGCTTTGCATCTAAGTTAGATAATGGTTCATCCATCAAGAAAACTTCCGCATCCCGAACAATCGCTCTACCTAGCGCTACACGTTGACGTTGACCACCAGAAAGAGCTTTCGGCTTACGATTTAACAGACTTTCTAATCCTAAAATTTTTGCAGCGTTATCTACACGTTTTTTAATCTCATCTTTTTTAAATTTACGAAGTTTTAATCCGAAAGCCATATTATTGTATACATCCATATGTGGGTAAAGCGCGTAGTTTTGGAAAACCATCGCAATATTACGATCTTTTGGTGGCACATCATTCACTCGTTTATCACCAATAAATAAATCTCCTGAAGAAATTTCTTCTAATCCAGCAATCATACGTAATGTAGTTGATTTCCCACAACCCGATGGGCCAACTAATACTAAAAATTCTTTATCCCGTATTTCTAAATTGAAGTTTTCTACAGAAACTACGTTATTGTCATATACCTTTTTAATATTTACTAACTTAAGTTCAGCCAACCTGATTCCCCCTTGAATTGTAAGTGCTTTCATTATTAATAGAATACTATATTTTAAATTTTCAAGAAATGGGAATAGTGCACAAAGATCATGAAGAACTTAGTGTATATTTACTAAAACTAGTCATTTTCTAGCTAGTAATGCCAAGGATACAGTCATCGCATCATGAAATTGACGAATATCAATCCCTGTCTTCTCAACAAAACGATCCAATCGATATTGTAAACTGTTTCGGTGCAGATGGAGGATTTTTGCTGTCTCCGAAAGATTTAAATTACATTTGAAAAAAGTCTCTATCATTTTAATCGTCTCTTCGTCATTTATGTACTCTTGCAATATAGTTTTAGAAATATCCAATCGCAATCCTTCTTCTGTTTGCTTTGTTAGTATAAATGGTATGGCTTCCACATATGTCACTACCGATTTGTTCGTATAAAGGAAAACGCGTTTGGCCACATTGGTTAATGAATTGTAGTGCGGTGTTAGCTCAACAATATCCTTTTTGTATGGCCCAACAAAAAAGTTAATTTTCACATATAAATCGCTCATTAAAATATCGATTATCTGTTCGTATGAAATGCTTTCCTCTTCCATCATTTGCTGCTCTATGATAAAACCTTCGTGCTCACTTTCCCATAAAATAGGAACCTGTTTATCAAAAAGGGCTTCTATGGCATCTTTAAACAAGACCGGTTCTATTTGATTTTTATTAAACGCAAAATAAACGAATCGAAAGGGATTACTCGGTTTCCAATCCTTTTCTTCTTTTTTCAAAACAGAAGAAAAAAGAATTTTTCTCCAGTTTTTTTCTGCTTCTGTTGGTGTAGGGAACTTCACATTATACGGAGAAAGAAAAGTAGTTAATAGCGAGACATCTTTGGAAGTTAGCTCATCGTTCCGTATACCAATGATTTCATCATTTTCTGTGGCAAACCATTTATAATCTAAGCCTAATTGATTCGATCCATCCTTATATACTATTAGTGTAGAGTATATTTCCTTTAACTGGTCAATCATTTGACACACCTCTTTTATTCTACTCAATGCTTGAATTCACTAGGTAGAAGACTTCTCTAAATTTTACCATAATATTTAAATAATAAGAGAAATAATAAAAACGCTACAGATTTTTACTGTAACGTTTGATCTTTCTCTTATTTTAAATTACTTATTCCTATTAAGTACATCAAAAGCTACTGCTCCAAGCAGAACAATAATAATAACCTATGAACACGATCTTGTCTTAAGGAACAATCGAACAACCGCTATTTTATATCGCTTTTTTCACAAACTTTCCAATCGGGAGATAAATAAGTTCCCCCATATGCGAAATGGTTAAACTATCACCTTCTAGTAGTGAATAGGTTACAGTACGTCTTTCTATTTTGATATTTATTGTTCTATTCTGATATAGCAGATGAAACTCAAGTGAATTCCAATTATCAGGGAGGACAGGTGCTAATGAAAGACCGCTTTCTTTCACTCTTAAGCCTGCAAAACCATAAACAATTGCAAGCCAAGTCCCTCCCATATTAGCCATATGAAGCCCGTCCTTCGTATTACCATGAGTGTTATCCAAATCTAGCCGAGCTGTTTTTCTAAAATATTCATAAGCTTTTGCTTTATCACCAAATTTGGAAGCCATCACACTAAATATACAGGAAGACAAGGAAGAATCATGTGTTGTAATTTGTTCATAGTAATTATAGGAATTATTCATTGTTTCAAGATCCTGTTCATCTTCCAATAAAAAGTGTGCTAGTACTGTATCCGCTTGTTTACATACCTGATATCGGTAAAGAGTTAGTGGATGATAATTCAGTAACAGTGGGAATTTTTCTTTAGGGGTATTTGCTAAATCCCAACGATCCTTTTGTAAAAAACTATCATCCTGTGCATTGATTTTGTACTTTTCATCGTATGGCAGGTACATCTTTTCACCTGCATCAATCCACTCACTCACTTCTTGCTCTGATAAATTTAATTTATCACCCAATTGGTTTAGTAACTTGCTATCATCTTCTTTCAAAAGATTATATAACTTAGCAGCCCACAGTAAATTATGTTTTGCCATGACATTGGTATAGTAATTGTTATTGACAATACAAGTATATTCGTCTGGTCCTGTAACACAATCAATTCTAAAGAGTCCCTCTTTCATATGTCCCGCATCGATCCAAAGACGTGCTGTTTCAAATAAAAGTTCGGCCATATAATACTTTAAAAATTCTTCATCTTTTGTTACTAAATAATATTGAATATAACTATAGGCAATATCTGCACTTATATGATACTGTGCTGTTCCTGCTGGGAAAAATGCTGAACTTTCTGGCCCTGTTATAGTTCTCCACGGAAATAATGCCCCTTTTTTATGTCCCATTTCCTTTGCTCTTACCCTAGCACTCTCCAAAATTGAATATCTTTGTATTAGTAAATTTTTTGCCATTTCTGGATTTGTCATTAAGAAGACCGGGAATATATAAATTTCAGTGTCCCAAAAATAATGCCCTTCGTATCCTTCTCCTGATAAACCTTTAGCTGAAATATTACTTTGTTGTTCTTTACCAACTGATTGTAATAGCTGAAAAAGGTTAAAACGAATTCCTTCTTGAAGGGAATCCTCTCCACTGATTTTTACATCTGCATTATGCCAATAGTGATTTAAGTAATCCCTTTGAACTAGAAGGAGATTTTCAAAAGATATATCTTCTAGTTGCTGGTGAATAGCAAGCGCTTCGTCGACAATATCCTTTCCATGCCTTAATGTGTCCGTATACACATTATATTTTGTAAATTGGATTGGCTCATTTCCATTACACAAATAGGTCTCTTCCACACTACTATCCGTTATTTTGCTGACATACTCGTATTCAACTCTATTAAGTTCAGACGAGGTAACACAGGCAACTTCTAGCTTTGTTGCATAGGTAATATTTTTTACAATGCTAAAACTTTCATGCTGTCGTACTTCTGATATATGAAGTCTTGTAGCGTGACCAGAAGCAACTCTAGGATCGTTTTTATTCACAAAATTAGAAACTTTACCTTCGACAATTGAAACAATTTTAACTAGTTTAATATTATTTACTGGTACTATTTTGACTTCTATCGCAAACAATTCTTTCGTAACAAACGAAATAAGTCTTTTAAAGTGAATTTTGACTTCCTTACCTTTTGCAGATTTCCAATGAACAATTCGCTCAGAGTAGCCTTTATCCATATGCAAGTTTCTTTCTAAATGTAATATTTCCCCTTCAAATAAAGAAAATTGTTCATCATCCAAATAGATATTTATAGTTTGTGCATCAATGACATTCAAAATTTTCTGCTGTATCTCAGGAAATGCATGTAGTTTCTCACCATAATTAATTTCAGTTTCATCATGAAAAGCATTAATATATGTACCACGAATAGAGCTATACGTACTTTTATAACCCTCTTCAAAATTTCCTCTAACACCTAGATACCCATTCCCTAAAGACAAAAGGCTTTCATTTAACAGAAGGTTTTGGTTATCTAATTCGGATCTTGTTAATTTCCATGTCATTAAATTTCACCTCAGCTATTTTTATCGCTGTATTTCTTTATTATTTCTTCAAAATTTAACTTAGAAGTATCTTCAACTAAATAGTAAGCTTGAGATAAATTTTCTACAGAACCGACACCAACCGAGAACATATTTGCTTTGTTTATTGCTTCTATTCCTGCTGCTGCATCTTCAATTCCAATACACTCTTTGTAAGGGATACCAAAGTAATCTGCAGCAATTATAAACGTTTCTGGATCTGGCTTTCCCTTTTTCACTTTAGATGCATCCACAATATAATCAAAGTAACTAGAGAGGCCTAGTTTTTTTACTACATTTTTTGCATTTTCACTTGCTGAACCGAGAGCTATTTTAATATTTTGTTTTTTAATATGCTTTAATAAATCTTCAACACCAGGCAAGACATCTTCTTTAGTTATAGATTCTGCTAGTTCTAAATAGTATTCATTTTTTTTATTGGCCAATTTCACTTTTTTCTCATTATCCAGCTTTAATAAAGAAGTATCCAACTGTAATATCAGTTCAAGGGATTCCATGCGACTAATACCTTTTAGTCGTTCATTAAATTGTTTGTCAAATGAGATGTTAATTCCTTCTGCAAGTTTTTTCCATGCTAAATAATGAAATTCTGCTGTATCCGTAATAACACCATCCAAATCGAATATAAAGACTTTTGGGTACTGTGACATTAAAACCTTCCTTTCTTGATAAATAAAGGTAGAGTAGAAAAGTTGTGTTTATGAAAAAATAGTCTTGACACTTCCGCGTTCTACTAATCGATGATCAATATTTACATGCTTCCGTTCCAGTTTATTTTCCATTAAGTCTTGAAGTAATTCGGCAGCCATTTTTCCTATTTCAAAAAAGTCTTGACCGATTGTGGTTAGTTGCGGTTCTGTGTAACTACTAAAAATTAGATCATCAAATCCTGTAATAGATATATCCTCAGGAATTTTCAAACCAACTTCCTTTACTGCCTTCATAACTCCAAATGCCATTAGATCGCTAAAACAAAGAAAAGCCGTAGGACGCTTAGTTTTCAAATATTCTTTTGCTATTACATATGCTTCTTCCTCTGAAAAATCAGCATACAAAATTTCGTTGTCTTGTAACTCTACCTCATTTTCCTTACAAGCTTCTTGAACTCCTTTAATCCGCTCTGAATTTACATAAGTTTTTTTTCTACCTGCCATTACAGCAATATCTCGGTGATTTCTCTCAATTAAATACATTGCAATTTCTTTGCTCGCTTTTACGTTATCTATCGAAACACTACCTACTAACCCATTATTCGTTTCAGGTATAATATCTAGAACAACACAAGGTATATTTGTATCTATCAGCTCCATATAATATGGATCGTCTACACGTATTCCCTGTAAAAGTGCACCCCCAATATTTCGCTCTCGACAGTATTGTGCATAGCTCTTTTGCTTCTGACGCTGTGAATCTATTAGGTAAATGGATAATTCAAATTGACTTGTAGTTACAGCGGTATATACTCCCTTGAATATATTAAATGCATTATTATCTTTTTCACTATTGTTTAGAACTCCTGATGATATCAAACCAATAGTCGTTTGTTTTTTAGATGATAAGTTCTTAGCTACTAAATTAGGGGTATAGCCCATTTGATTGGCGATTTCAAAAATTCTTTGTCTTGTTTTTTCATTTACGTCTGTATAATTATTAAAGGCTTTTGAAACAATACTCACTGATAATCCAGCAGCCTTAGCAACATCTCTTATAGTAGTCATTTTCATGAATCACTTCCCAATTTTAATAAGTAAACCTTCATTAAGTTCTGCCCTATAGGTTCAAAATTCGATAATATTTAATTACTTTTATTGACTAAAGCTTTCTCTTGCATCTTCAATGTAAATCTATAAAATATAGTAAAAGATACAAAGGCACTCAATGATCCTGTAAATAGAGGAAACATAAAAATAAATTTGGTAACGCTTAAGTAAAGCAATAAGAAATTAATCAAAAGGACTAACAAAAATAATGAAGGACTTCCGATCGTTACAAAAAACGTGTTTTTTAATAATTCTCGAATGCTCATTTGAAAATGCACATTCAAGGAAAAAAAGTTAACTGTAGATACAAATAATACAACTCCCAAAATCGAAATTACCATAAGCAATAAATCGTTTTCATTTGCAAAAAAGTAAAAATCCATTATCCAAATAACCCAAATAAAGGTCAACATTAGACCAGCTATAAAACTCTTTTTGTAATTTGATATCATATACGAAAAATACGCTCTCATAAGTGATGGATGCTCTATCTTCAACACCCAATCACGTGCCATTGCAAACAATCCCATCGTACTTGGGACAAATAATATAGGAACTAGAAGTATTAAGGGTAAATAGTAAGCTACAAACTCTATACTGAAACTATTAACGTACAAACTTAATAGAATAATTGCGATAGGAAGATTGATTATCAACCACAAAATATTAACAACAGAAAATCGCATAATCCATTCAGTTGTACTGTACAATGCTCCTGTAAAACCTGAAAACCCTTGCATTTATTAACCTCCCACAGAAATAGACTCTATTTGACAGCCCCTTCCCCAATACCTTTAATAATATGTTTTTGTGCAAGAACATAGAAAATTACAACAGGAATGATTGTCAGCATCAAGCCAGCCATTGCTAAGTTCCACTGAATCGTAAATTCTCCAAAGAAATAAAAAGTAGATAGTGGGATTGTTCGAAGTCCCTTATCAGTAAGTGTTAAAGAAGGTAGTAGATAATCATTCCATATATTAATAACGTTTAAAATCATTACTGTTACTGTGATTGGTTTTAGAATTGGAAAAATAATTCTCCAGAAAACCCCAAACTTCGATGCACCGTCAATTGTAGCTGCTTCCTCTAATGTAATTGGTATAGACTTAACAAATCCATGGTATAGGAAGACGGAAATACTAGAACTAAAACCAATATGCATAAATATTAAACCTTCACGAGTATTAATCATTGGAATATGTAACGTATTAGTTATAGTGCTCATGAATTGCATTAAAGGCATCATTAGTGTTTGGAAGGGAATAAGCATGGTTGCTATGAAAATCATGAAAATAATTTTACTTAACTTATTATCCGTTCTTGCTAGCATCCATGCAGTCATAGAGGATAAGACAACAATAATTAGAACAGAAAGTATCGTTATATATAATGAATTAGCAAGTGCATTCAAAAAGTTCATTTTTTCCATCGCTTCTATATAATATTGGAAGCTGAATTCTTTAGGAAGTGCTATAACATTTTCGTATAATTCCTGTCGATTTTTAAATGAATTGACAATAATTATATAAATCGGTGATAGAAAGAAAAGCGCTGTAATGAGGAGTAAAAGCTCTTTTATAAATTTATAAAACTTATTCATTACAACTCTACCTCCCTCTTTTTCGTAATATAAACTTGTGTCAGAGTGATTGCTGCTACTATTAAGAAGAAAATAATTGCTTTAGCCTGACCATATCCATAATTACCATAGCCGAAGATTTCGTTATAAATGTTCATTGCAAACATTTCAGTGGAATTTGCAGGTCCCCCGCCCGTTAATGAAAGGTTTACATCGTAGATTTTAAATGCTGATGACAGCGTTAAAAATAGACTAATCGTAAAAGCAGGCATTAATAGAGGAAATGTAATATTTTTTAACCTTTGCAACCAACTTGCACCATCAATCATGGATGCCTCCATTACATCATTAGGTATACTTTGTATTCCAGCGATGTAAATAATCATAATATATCCTGCCATTTGCCAAGTAAAAACGAAGACTAAAGCATATAAGGCAAAATCCATATCAATAAGCCAATTAAAAAAGACATTTTCAAGTCCAGTTATTTGACCGATTAATGTAAAAACATCAAGGAAAATAAACTGCCAAATATATCCTAATATTAGACCACCTATTAAATATGGCATAAATACCATAGTACGTGCCGCATTTGATGTTCTAAGTTTTGATGTTACCAATAGTGCAAAAACAAGTCCTACTATATTTACGGAGATAACCGCTAATATGGTGAATAGAGTCGTCTTCCATGTAGACTCAAGAAAACGTGTATCACCAAATAACTTGATAAAATTATCAAAGCCAACAAACACTTTTGGATTGGCTGCTATACCGTCCCACTTAAAAAAGGAATAATATATTCCAATTACGAATGGAATAACTACTACTGTCAAAAAAATAATAAATAACGGCGCCGTAAATAATAAATACCACCCTTTATTATTTTTATTTTGCATGAAAACACTCCTTTCTAATAGTTTATAAATGGATTGATTGAATAGGTAAGTACTGGACACCATTTAAATGCGATGTCCAGACTTTATTAATCTATCTTCCTGACAAATTAAACTATTTTACAGCGTTTTTCCAAGCATCATCTAAACTTTCTATAAATTCTTCACCAGTCATATCCTTAGATAAAAAGAATTCTTCCGCTTTTGGAGCAAAATCATTCGGAACAATATTAGCTGGGTAATAATTTTGTGCCCAAGGAATTGTTTGACCACTATTGGAAGCGTTTAAAACGTCTTGAGATAGTGGATCTAAGTCATTTGCTTCGATAGTTGTAAGCGCAGGAACAAATCCAAATTCCTCTACAATGTATCGATGCCCTGTATCACTTGTAAACATCCAATTTAAAAAGTCTTTTGCTGCTTTCGTTTCTGCTTCATCCTTTTTACCATTGACTGCCCAGTTATTACCTACACCAACTGCTAATTTATCCGTACCATTTAATGGGAATGGAAGCATACCTACCTCAAAATCTACATCAAAATCTGCAAGCATCCCATAAGCCCAGTTACCTTGGTGAATCATGGCTGATTTCCCAGCTGCAAAATCACCCACTTCTTTATCGTATGTCACATCTAAAGGACTTGGTGTGTTTGCTTTTATAGCTTCCATAAATTTTCCGAACTCTTGAAATTCCTTTGTTTCTGCCATTGTTACATCACCACTTGTTAGCTTGTCGATAAATTCATAGTGATCGCTTTGTAAAGAATATGGATAGTTACTAATATGACCAATTAAGAAATAAGCTTCTTTAGAAAGACCAAGTCCCGTAATATCCTCTGCTTTAAACTTTTCTAAAGTGCTAACAAAAGATTCATAATCGGTAACATCTTCGGGTTTCACTAAATCTTTGTTATAAACTAAACCAAACCCTTCTACTCCATATGGGACCCCTACAATTTTATCTTCTACCTTTAATTCCATACCAGGAGCAATGTCCTTTGCATATTCTTCAGAAGATAAATCGGCTACGTAAGATTTCATTTTTTCAGCTTCCGTTACATTTTGAAGACTGAATATGGATGGACCCTGATCACTGTTCAAACGAATTTGAAGTTGTTCAAAATAATCATCACCTGTTGTTCCCCATACTTCAACTTCAACACCAGTTTCAGCTGTATATTCCTTCGCTAGCGCTTCTAATTGATCGGAAATTTCAACTTTACTTTGGAAAATAGTAATTTTTTGATTTGAAGCTTCATCACTATCGCCATTGTTTTCTTTTTTAGTGCCCCCTTCATCACTGCCACTACAAGCAGCTAAAAGCAATAGAAAAGCGATTATAAATAGACTACTAAATGTTCTTTTTTGGAACTTCATTAAAATTCCTCCCCTACGATTTGAATTGCTATAGTGAATAAAATGAAGAATCATTTTATAACTACCCATTTTTATATTCAAAATCTATATTTAGTACATCATCACACTCATAGATTTGATTATTAAGCTCAAATTCTATTTTCCTCTTATTTTCAACCTTAATAGAAAAAGTAGTATGACTAAGTACTAATGTGATTGGCTGACCTTGCCAGTGAATCTTAAATTTCAAATGACGCCACTGCTTTGGCAACTTCGGGTTTATCCTCAGTTTTCCATCTACTACACTAACTCCAGCAAAGCCAAAGACTGTTGCTTTCCATATTCCGCCGATGGATGCAGCATGTATACCCTCATCCGATGTGTCCATTCGGGGACCTAAATCGACTTCGGTAGCTTTCCTAAACAAAGAATAAGCTAAATCTGTGTCCCCAATTTTACTTGCTAGAATGGAGTGTGTTGATAGACTTAACGATGAATCATGTAGCGTTTTTCTTTCGTAATAATAGAAGTTAGCTTCTTTTATTTCATTTGACAGTGGAACGGCTTCACTTATAAAAGTTTGGTTTAACAGATACAACATTAGCAGTATATCTGCTTGCTTCGTAACTTGAATGGCATTAATTTGTTCTGAATTATAATCACGATAAATTGTTCTAAGTTTTTTTTGATTTTTATATTTTGTTAAATCAATTTCTTTTAACGTTAAGTAAGTATCATCCTGTGGAATTACAAAATCCTCTGCGCGTGGTTGCGGCAAATATATTTTTCCTACCTTTGCTTTCCATAAAGAGTAAGATTTTTTCATATCAAACTTTGTTGTCAGTTTATTTAGTATGCTAGGTTTTTCTTTCTTTAGTGTTTCGTAATATTGAATGGCAAGTTTCATATTAAAAAAAACCATATAATTCGTAAAAGCATTGTTGTTTACATGCTCTTTATACTCATCAGGTCCTATAACATTATTAATATGGTATGCCTGCTTGCCTTCATTCCACTCAAGTCGACTTACCCAGAAATTTGCAGTATCAAAAATTATTTCATAGCCATAGTGATTCATAAATTCCTGATCGGCAGTAACATTAAAGTATTGATAAATTGCAAAAGCGATATCTGCTGAAATATGTTGTTCTATAAATCCGGACCAAATTTTCGTTTGTTTCCCTGTAACAATATCAATGTCACCTAGTTTTGGAGTTACTTCTCCGTCAGTCGGCCATGCCGACTCCCAAGGAAACATCGCACCACTAAAACCACTTTCCCTAGCCTTTTTTCTAGCACCTTCTAAGCAGAAGTAACGGTATGTTAAAAGTGATTTTGCTACTGTTGGATTAGAAAAAGTAAAAAATGGTAGGATGAAGATTTCTGTATCCCAAAAGGAGTGTCCTTTGTAACCTTCTCCACTTAATCCTTTTGCTGCAATCCCCATTCGATCATCATGGGCAGGAGCCATAATTGTTAAATGATATAGAGAGAAGCGAAGAGCAAGCAAATCATAAGGATTTTCACTATTGATCTCTAATTCGTATGAATTCCATATCCGATTATTCCATGCTTCTTTATGCAAATGAAAGTTTGAATCATATCCTTTTATTGCACAGTTACGTAAATCACTTAATGATTTTTCTCGGAGATGCCTAGATGTATATTCAGTAAAATCTAAATCCTTATCACGACTCGTATATACTGTCGTCAGCTTTTCTACTTCCACCCTATCATTTGGCTCAAGTTTAATATTATAAGTGAGCCATACTTTTCTTCGAGCCATGTTCATTTCTGGTTCATTTATACTTTCAACATCATTCACTAAGACTTTATGAGTCGAACTGATCACCACATCTATTTTAGATTCACTAGTTGTTTGAACTAGCTGAATATCCTTTTTATCAAATATTCTCCGTTCGCCTTCTAGAAAATGCTGTGCGCCAGAATTACTCATTTGTGCATCTATTCCAGTATCAATAGAAATATGAACGGGATCAGTTAAGCTTTTAACAAACATTTTCATGCCAATTAGATGTAAATTATCTAAAGACACAAATCGTTTAAATTCAAATTGTAAAACTTTTCCTTTTGGAGATGTCCATACAAAGGACCTTATTAACTCTGCCGTTTTTATATTTAATTGTTTTATATAGTCCTTTGTTTTTCCAAATTCCAGGCTGAACCGATCACCGTCAATTCGGATATCTAACCGTGTCACATCCGCTATATTTGGTAATTCTGTGACTTCATTTTCACCTGCTTTATTAAAAGTACCATTAGCAAATAAATTTCTTACTTCTTTCATATAAGGTTCCTCTGCAGCAGAGCGCAAGCCCATGTACCCATTACCAAGGTACATAATTGTTTCACTTTTTCCAAGCGAATCTGGATGGAATAACTCTTCAGAAACTATCCAATTTTCCAGATTCCCTTTACCACGTGAATAACTTATCATGTGACTTAAAACCCCTTTCCTAAAGCCTAAGTAAACCTTACGAAAACGTTTTAGTTTTATAGAAAAAAAATACGTTTTAATGTAGAAGCCATTATGAGCATTCACAAAAAACGTTTAGGTTAATAACTAATATGTAAGCCCTTACATATTTCACTATAAATATATAATTCTAAATTGTCAATAAATTAATAGTGTCTTTAGAATTATAATTATGTCTTTTTTTATAAAATCCAGTGATTCAATTCAAAAACCTGTAGACAGTTTCGTAATCACGAATGTCTACAGGTTCTTTTGTTATGCTAGTCGCCTCTTAGCTTCTGCAATTTGGATTTTCACTTGATCGAAACCAGTACCACCGAGTGAATTTCTTCTTCTAACAGCAGCTAGTGGTGATAATACATCGTATATATCCGATTCAATCAAATCACTTGCCTTACTGAGATCTTCCAGTGGTAAATCGAGTAGGAAATATCCACGTTGGATACACAGGAAAACTAATTTCCCAGTTACCTCATGTGCTTCTCGGAATGGGAGTCCTTTTGCAGCTAAATAATCGGCAAGTTCTGTAGCATTAGAAAAGTCTTTGTGGACAGTGTCGTATAGTCGTTCCGTATGAACAACCATTGTCCGGACCATACCTTCAAATATTTTCAATGAGCCAACGATTGTATGTACAGTATCGAACATGCCCTCTTTGTCTTCTTGCATATCTTTGTTGTAAGCTAGTGGGAGTCCTTTAATGACAGTTAATAATCCCATTAGATTTCCATAAACTCGACCTGTTTTCCCGCGAATTAGCTCCGCCATATCTGGATTTTTCTTTTGAGGCATTATACTAGATCCAGTTGAAAAAGAATCATCTAATTCAATGAAGTTAAATTCAGAGCTAGACCATAAAATAATTTCTTCAGCAAACCGAGATAAATGAGCCATCATCATAGAAGAATTACTTAAAAATTCTATAATAAAATCACGATCACTAACAGCGTCCATACTATTTTCATAGACATTTGCAAAACCAAGATAATTAGCTGCTATCTGACGATCAATCGGAAATGTTGTTCCTGCAAGCGCACCTGCTCCAAGCGGTGAAATATCAATACGCTTCAACGAATCTTTGAAGCGATCTTTGTCGCGTTCTAGCATCCAAAAATAAGCCATTAAATGATGGGCAAATGAAATAGGTTGTGCACGCTGTAAATGCGTATATCCTGGTGCAAGTGTTTCTATATGCATTTCTGCCTGTGCCACAAGTGTTTGTTGAAAAAGCTCGACTATCTCGATTATTTCTCCTACTCTATTTTTTAAAAATAGATGCATATCTGTCGCGACTTGATCGTTACGGCTACGCCCAGTATGTAGCTTTCCACCAACTGGTCCGATTAAATCGATAAGCATTTTTTCCAAATTTAAGTGAATATCCTCATTTGCAACTAAAAAATCTAATTGGTTTTCTAAAGCCAGTTTTTTTAGTTGAACAAGACCACATAAAATTGTTTGCACATCATAAGATGGTAATATATTGCAATCGCCTAGCATTTGTACATGCGCAATACTACCGTCTAAATCTTCTATTACCAATGTTTGGTCGAATCCGATGGATGCTCCAAATTCATCAACCCATTGTTCGGCAGATTTTTGAAATCTGCCGCCCCATAGTTTTGTCATACTTCCACCTTCTCTGCTCCCTTATTCACCATAGCGTGAACTTTAGTCGGAAGACCCCAAAGTTCGATAAATCCTACAGCTGAAGCATGATTAAATTCATCATCCTTTGTATACGTCGCTAACTTCTCATTGTATAGAGAATTAGGTGATTTACGTCCTTCTATAATTGCGTGACCCTTAAATAATTTCACTCGTACTGTTCCATTCACATATTGCTGCGTTTCTTTTAAGAATGCCTCAAGTGCAGTTCTAAGTGGAGAGAACCAAAGTCCTTCATATATAAGTTCTGTTAACTTTTTCTCCATAACTGGTTTAAAATGAGCTAATTCTTTTACTAGTGTTATATCTTCTAATTCCTTATGTGCAAGTAGCAATGTATGAGCACCTGGAATTTCGTATACTTCACGTGATTTAATACCAACTAAACGATTTTCAACATGATCTATACGGCCGACACCATGTTTTCCAGCCAACTCATTTAGTTTTAAAATTAATTCGTGTAATGGATATGCAACTCCATCTATCGAAGTAGGTACTCCTTTTAAAAATTCTATTTCAATTACATCAGCAGTATCAGGTGCATTTTCTAAAGAAACTGTTAAATCATAAGCCTCTTCAGGTGGAGCAGCCCATGGGTCTTCTAAAATACCACATTCATTTGCACGCCCCCATAAGTTTTGATCGATAGAGAATGGGCTGTCTAAGTTAATCGGAATCGGGATATTTTTTTCTTTGGCATATGCAATTTCTTCCTCACGACTCCAACTCCACTCACGAACTGGTGCAATCACTTCTAAATTTGGATTTAATGCTTTAATGGAAACTTCGAAACGAACTTGGTCATTTCCTTTACCTGTGCAACCATGTGCAACTGCTGTTGCTCCAGTTTGTTCTGCAATTTCAACTAACTTTTTAGAAATCAATGGACGAGATAAGGCAGAAACTAATGGATATTTATTTTCATACCAAGTATGTGCTTGAAGTGAGATCAGTGCATATTCATTAGCAAATTCCTCTCTTGCATCAATCATATAACTTTCGATAGCTCCAACTTCTAGTGCTTTATTCTTAACGAATGCAAGATCCTTACCTTCTCCAACGTCTAGACATACCGCTACAACATCATACCCCTCATCTTTTAACCACGTAATTGCAACCGATGTATCTAACCCGCCTGAATATGCTAATACAACTTTTTTGTTCATTATATATCCCTCCAATGAATTTATATACAACTTTTCAGTATTAATATACATAATGTAACATGACTTATGTATAAATACAACTGATTATTAATAATTATTAATAATTATTCATTCCTTCATTAACTGTACTTTGAACGATTGCTATTGGATTACGTTTAAAAAAGTTAGCAGGTGCTTGTGGGTATTAAATTTAATAATGCGATGATGTCATCTATAGAGGAAATAACCCGAGTAAAATTCTATTGTGGACTAGTCACTTAATTGTTTTTCTTAAATATGGTGACTAATCATCTGGAAACAGATAGAGAAGTCATCATGATTAGTTGTAGTTGAGATGGCTTAAAACTTGACCTGTGTCGACATCAGCATGTTTGAAAGATGCTATTAATCTAAATACGGGAACACTATATGAAAGGTACAAAAAAATAGACTTAGTTCACTCTATTAATTAGAGTACTAAGTCTATGTTTTGTTCTAGTATATATGCACTTTCTCAAAGTGTTCGACGACTGGGAAGGGATCGTAGTATGGATGAAGTAGTTTCTTCCATTCCTGATACTCGCTCGATTCTCTAAAACCAACTGTATGATCTTCTAAGGTTTCCCAACTTACTAGCAGTAAATATTTACCTTTTACTTCCATGCAACGTTGTAATTCGTGTGATATATAACCTGGCATAGTTGAAATAATTTTGGATGCTTGACGAAAAGCCTCCTCATAATTTTTATCAGTACCTGGTTTAACTTGTAGCATTACTGCCTCTAATATCATGTTAACACTCCTTTTTGTACTTCCAACTTATAAAATTACCTTTGTTCTATCCTCTTTAATAGCTCACTTAAAGAGATTTCTCCCATAGATTTTATTCGTTCATCAAAGTTCTCAAACTTCAGATGTTTTGTAACATTATTAGGAACTATGACACAGCGAATACCTGCTTGTTTTGCTGCACTCAATCCGTTAAGAGAATCTTCAAAAACAATTGTTTCTTCACGTGACAGTCCTAAGTCTATTAATGTTTTAAGATATAGTTCGGGATCAGGTTTAATATTGCTCACATCATCTTGTGTATTAATGACCTCAAAGTACTCCATTATGTTTAGTTGAGTTAGGTACTTATGTACCCAGCTCTTTGATGAACTAGAAGCTAGTGCTATTTTAAGATTATTTTGTTTAGCTTCATCTAAATAATCTTTAACACCTTCACGGAGTATAGGTGCTTTCATCATAGTTTCGTACCTAATAGCTGCATGCTTTTCTAGCATTTCACAATTGACGGTTTCACCTGCTAGTTCCCGGAAGTAATTGTATAAAACATCATTTCCTGTCCCAATACATTGAGAATATCCTAGTAAATCTATATTTATATGATGACTTTCATAAAAAACTTCTTTGAATGCTTCATACCATGTAGTTTCTGTATCTACAATTAAACCATCAAAATCAAATATAACTCCTTTTATCAATTTCAAAACCCCACTTTCCTACTTTATGTTTTGAAATAGCTTTATGTAGCTATTTTCAAATTTCCAGCTTTTTTGCACAATTTCAATTTTATTAATATTCTTCATCAGCTCTCATTATTCCTTTTTATGTCGAAAGATTATATAAAATATCAGGGATATAAAAACTAAAAAATGTCCAGTAAAATGTTCAATTGTTATAATAATTACGATAGAAATCATCCAAATGTGACATTTTTGTGAAATGTGTATATTTTTCACAATCCGACATTCTTTGCAATATCCTTATTATACAATAATCAAGTTGCTACATAACCTACAAGATATACACTTCATGAGATGAAGCTAATACACACTATGGAGGAAGAAATATTGTGAAAAGTCAATTGCACCAAAAATCGTTATTGCTACGAATCGAGCTAAAAAAACAGGATATGTATAAAAAGGCAAAAAGACTTGGATTTACTCATCCAATTGTCGTTACTTGCAGTCAGGAGCTGGATGAACTACTCAATAGATACCAACGAAAAGTTTCCTAAAAATGGTATATACAGATACCTATCTTAACTTCCAATGGTTCTACCAAAACTTTGAGTAAAAACATCAAAAATTGTTAAAAAAACCGATTTATCCTTTTTAAAAGGATAAGTCGGTTTTTTAATGTGTTATTTTTTTATGAAATACTTTTTCCCAACTGTTTCGACAATTGACGGAGCCATAGCATATAGTTTACTTGTAATACTCATGTAAGAAGGAAGATTAACCTCTCTTACCGGATTTTCAATCACTTTTTCTATAGAGCCTACCACTTTTTCCGGAGTCAATAGATGTTTTTTCATACTGTTTCTATAATTACCCGTTTGATCAGCTAAATCTAGAAAGGGTGTATCAATTGGTCCTGGATTTATAGTTGTAACCTCGATACCAAATTCCTTTAGTTCCATTCGGATAGCATTTGCAAACCCGAGAATGGCATGCTTAGATGCTGCATATGCAGATGCTTTAGGAGTAGCTACTTTACCTGCTTGAGATGCAACAAAAACGAAATGACCAAACCCTCGTGTTTTCATTTTTTCTGCAAAGTACTTTGTAAGCTTCATCGGTGCTAATACGTTTACATTAAACATTTTCTCCATATCTCGTTCATCCATATCCAATAAATAAGAAAAGGTTCCAACACCAGCACAGTGAATTACGGTATCTGGTGTACCCATTTTGTTAAAAAGTGAATCGAAGGATTGTTCGATAGTTAAGTCCGCTTCAATTGTATGTATTCCAATAGCTGATAAATTGTTTAATACATCGTTATTTCTACCAGACGCCCATATTTGATGACCAACATCATGTAGAGTTCTAGCAAGCAATAGTCCAACTCCACTTGTAGCACCCGTTATTAAAATTTTTTTAGTTTTGCTCATATAACAAAATTCCTTTTTCATTTCGTTTTGCAATTATAAGCCCATTATCGATTAAATAATCTATTTGACCAATTGTTTCAGAAAGTGTCAAGCCAAGTTCCTTTTCATAAACTTTTGGAAATAATTGTTTAGTTAATTCAAAAATTGTTTTTTCACCGTCATTCATCATATCTAGTACTTTGAGTGCCCGCTCTTTTTGTTTTTCTAGTCTAAATGTAACTAGTTCCTTTATATTAAATACTTCGTTACCATGACCACTATAAACCTTCTCAATAGGTAGTTGCTGTATTTTTTTCAATGAAGCATTGTACTGTAGCATCGATTTTGGGCGCTCTTCTTGTGGATTTAATGGTGGCTCAATTAATGGGTTAGATGAAATTTTTTCGAGAATAAGGTCCCCACCTATTAGAACTTTGGAACTTTCAGACCAGAATGCCAAATGACTTTGTGCATGTCCTAACGTTTCAAGCACTTGGATATCAGGATGACCTGGTAGAATGTCCCCTTCACATAAATAAGTATCTAGAGAACGACTCCCTAAAAGGCTTAATGGTCTTCTCATCTTCTCCACCCAATTAAAATACTCCTCCGGAACCCCTTCTTCTTTTAGACACTGTAAGTAAAATCGGTCATGATACTGTAGAAAATCTTCATCACGGGTCATCCATACTTGATTGTATTCATGACCAAGAATAGTTGCTTGTTCAAATGCATCTGTCCAACCAGCATGATCGGGATGATGATGAGTTAAAACAACTTGCTCAATATCAGTAAGCTCATAGCCCGCTTCTTTTATACCTTGTGTTAATGCGGATAATGCTTGTTCTGTTTTTGGTCCAGCATCAATTAATGTCAATGCATCGCCTTTAACTATATATGTATTGACATCCCCTACTGCAAAGGGAGTGGGAACTATAATTTTATGTATCATTTGAATTCTCCTTATTAATGAATAGTCATTCATTACATTGTACTCTTATTTCGGGTTACCGTCACGGAAATATGGTTGACTTTTTATGATAAGATGCATATAATTTCATTAATTCAGAATATAAAAGCTACGATGAAGATTAGTACATATACGATGGAGTTAAGAGAGTGAAATGACCTGGTGCAAATTTCACCTCCCGCTCGTTTATAGAACCTACTTCTGAGCAACTATGTAAACATGGTCGTACCTTCTCGATACGAAGGAATAAGTTGTGCTGAAAATTTATCAGCAAATCTAGGTGGTACCGCGGAAAACAAGTGTTTTCGTCCTTATTGTATGGGATGAGAGCGCTTTTTTATTTTGTCCTAGTTTTTATACCGCTCTACTTTCATTAACTTTAATGGAAATCAGGTAAACTAAAGGGAGGAAAATTATATGACGAAAATTGTATTTGTAGGTGCAGGTGCTATGGCAGAGGCTATTATACATGGTTTAACAAAAGAAAAAATAATTTCACCTGAATCTATTTATGTTACGAATAAATCAGATGAAAACCAGCTTAACTATTTAAAAGAAAAATACAATGTGCAAATTGTATGTGATCAGAAAAAAGCTCTAACTGAAGCTAATATTATTTTTCTAGCCATGAAACCAAAAGATGCAAATGAAGCTCTTACAAGTCTGGCAACATATTTAAACAATAATACTACAATAATTTCCGTTATTGCGGGTATAAGTATACAAACCATTACAAATTCTCTAGGTAATAGACCAATTGCACGTGTAATGCCAAATACCTCTGCAGCTGTTGGAATGAGTGCATCTGCTATATGCTGGAATGAACTTATTCCAGAAGCATCCAAACTACCCATCATCAATCTTTTAGAATCAATTGGTTCTGTAAAGGTCGTGGCAGAGGAAGATTTACATGTTGTTACCGCACTTTCAGGAAGCGGTCCAGCTTACTTATACTATTTTGCTGAACAGTTTGAATCCGCAGCTATTGAGCATGGTTTAAACAAGGTAGATGCTCGTCAACTATTTATACAGACGATGGAAGGTGCCGCACAAATGCTGAAGAAAGGTGATGTGGAGCCTGAAGAGCTGCGTAGAAAAGTTACTAGTCCAGGTGGCACAACAGAAGCAGGTTTGGAACAACTAATGGAGCATAAAGTGAATGAAGCTATTTTTGCTTGTATTAATGCTGCACAAAACAGATCACGTGAACTCGGGAAACTATTTGAAACTTGAAAAAAATAATTATAAAGGATTATAAAATAAAATGGAAAATTCATATTTTGTTGGTTGGGGTACACTAGCTTTTATAAATGCTGGAATTGCTCAAGGTAAATCGAAGCGGTCTTAATTGGTTCCTACTATCATTATTATTAGGGCCTATCGCTACCGTAAGTTTAGTTATATTAGAGAAAAAAAGAGATTCTGAGTGAAGTAATCCTCGCTCGGAATCTCTTTTTTCATTTTAGGGGAATTAATGTACCATTAATCCAACTATATTCTGTAAAATCTTCGGCAATATAAATGGGAAATCTATATTCTTCAACTTGGCTAAGCATCTTGTTTAAATCAGATGGCATGAACCGTGCACTAATATGATTAACGATTAAATGCTTAGCATTCGCTTTTTCACAAACCTCCGCTGCATCCACTATAGTAGAGTGCCCATAAAGTCGAGCAAGCTCAGCAGTTTCAATGTCGAATGTTCCTTCGTGGACGACGATATCTGCATTTTCACTTAACCATATAGAGTTGTCACAGTATTTTGTGTCCCCTAATATCGTTACTTTAAATCCCTCTTTTGGAGCACCAGTTACTTCCTCACTCTTCACAACTTTTCCATCTGGAAGTAACACATCATGCCCTTCTTTCAATTGTTTTAGTAAAGGTCCCCTTGGAACTCCTAAAGCATCTGTTTTTTCAATATAGAGTTCAGGTGCAAGGGCTTTTTGTTTGACAGTATATCCGAAGCAGGGCACTACATGCTCTAATAGTTTAGCCTCTACAATAAATTCTTCATCTTCAAAAATAACGCCTTCTTCAATCTCTATAATTGTTAATGGATATTTCACATGAGTTCTGGAAATAGAAAGGGTTACTTCTATCCAATTTTTCAACCCTGTTGGTCCATAGATTGTAAGAGGTTCTAGACCACCTAAAAAAGAACGGGATCCTAGCAAACCAGGTAGCCCATATATATGATCCCCATGTAAATGTGTGATAAAAAGCTTTTCCAGTTTACGAGGTTTTAGAGTCGTATGTAAAATTTGATGCTGAGTGGCTTCCCCACAATCAAACATCCAAAAAGAACCTCGCTCCTCTAATAGTTTCAATACTGTAGATGTAGTATTACGCTGTTTCGATGGCATTCCTGCACCAGTACCTAAAAATAATAATTGCATATTTACTCACTTCCTTTGTTCAATAGGACATATTGTAATTATAAGTCTACCCCTAAATTCCATGTATGTAAAAAACAAAACTGCTAACAATAATTAAACAATCAAAAGGAGTTCATAACTTATGAAATTAGAGACATTGATAAAGCCTTTAGGCATTAACATAAGTAAAGAAGACGAATCCATTGAAATAGATGGTCTTGCTTTTAACTCTGCAAAAGTAGAGAACAATTACATATTTGTTGCCATTTCAGGAACTCACAAAGACGGACACGAGTTTATAGAGGATGCAATCTCAAATGGAGCTTGCGTTGTCGTTGGTGAAGAAAATCTCTCATCTATTGGTGTGCCTTATATTCAAGTAAATAATTCAAGAAAAGCATTAGGCTTATTAGCGAATATATTTTACGAAAACCCTACTCAACACAAGATAATGATTGGAATTACCGGTACAAACGGAAAAACAACTACCTCTTATATGTTAAAGCATATTTTAGAATCCGCAGGTATTTCGTGTTCTTTATTTGGGAGTATTTGCACTATTATCAATGGTGTTGAAAACATATCTACACATACAACTCTTGATGCTTTAACATTAAATCAGCTTATGGTTACTAGTATTGATCGTGCTATCATAATGGAAGTGTCTTCCCATGGTTTAGCTCAGGCTCGCGTGGAGGGTCTACGATTTGATTATTGTATTTTTACTAATTTAGAGCATGAGCATCTAGATTACCACGAAAATATGGAATCCTACTATTTGGCTAAGCAATCATTATTCAACTATTTAAAACCGAGTGGAATTGCCGTGATCAAATCTGACTCAATATGGGGAGAACGGCTTTGTGAGTATGTCTCTTCAATGAATAGAGAAGTTATTAAAGTAAATGGGACAGATCCTACACATATAATAAGTAATGAATCGTTAGTGTTGAATAAACGACATCCGCTGAGCTATTCGATTAATAATCGTATGAAAGGTAAACACAATTTAGAAAATGCTGCACTTGCTTTTTCGACAGCAGTCTCTTTAAATATCGAACCATTAGATATTGAGAATTCATTGCAACATTTTAGCGGAGTTCCAGGTAGATTCGAAATGTTTCAGCATCCAAATGGAGCAAACTTCATTGTGGATTATGCTCACACTGGAAATGCTTTTTCTCACATTTTAGAAACCGCTAACTTATATAATCCCGAAAGAATAGTGCATGTTTTTGGTTTTAGGGGAAATAGAGACGTCCAAAAAAGAAGTAATATGATACAGATTTCTTTAAATAATTGTCACACATGTATATTAACTTTTGATGACTTAAATGGTGTACCAACTCAACAAATGATAGAAGAACTCACTTCATTGGATCCGATGAATAAATGTGTGATTATTCCGGATCGAACTTTAGCTATTCAGTACGCATGGGATCTTGCTCAGTATAATGACTTAATCGTTATTACTGGTAAAGGAATTGAAAATTATCAACAAAAATTTGCATTACCTACTTTATCTGATTTACATACATTAAATTATTTGAACGATTCGTTTGTACATCAGAACCAATACTATTTATGATGGTCATGGTCATCTAAAAAGTCTTTACTAAAACTTGTTTTTGATTCCAATGAAGGTTTCTTTTTTAATTTCATACCACGTTTAATACTATTTTCTCCGAATTTACCTTGCAATTGTTCCACAAGCTTTAATATTGGCTCTTCTTTAGCATGTTCTTCAAAATTAAAAATAGATAGTTGTTCGACTGATTCTCCTTTGTCATAGACATTGTTCACTGTTACACCTAGTAACCGAACTGGATCCCCATTCCAAGAAGCTTGAAATAGATCTAATGCTAATTGATTTATTTCTTGTTCTTTATAGAGACGGTTAGTTACAGTTTTACTTCTTGTTTTGTTTTTCCAATTAGCGTCACGTATATGTATCGTAATGGACCGTCCAGCTAGATTTTTGGCATCAAGTCTAGCAGCTACTTTTTTCGATAAACGAATAAATACTTTTTCAAGGTCCTCTATATTCGTTTCATCAAATGGCAATGTAGTTGAATTCCCAACACTTTTCGTGTCATATATAGATTCAGGATCTACCTCCCTATTATCAATCCCATTCGCCCGATTTTGAAGTCGGACTCCATTTTTCCCAAGTTTTTCTTTTAGTAAATTAGGACTTGCATTTGCTAAATCTCCTATAGAAATAATACCAATCGTTTCTAATTTTTTTGCAGTACTCTCCCCAATTCCATGCATATCTATTACTGGGAGTGGCCATAAGATTTCATTTACTTGTCTTTTCCGCAAAACAGTTATACCCATAGGCTTTTTTATATTGGATGCCGTTTTCGCAAGAAACTTGTTAGGAGCAATACCAATGGAACAAGGCAAATCTAGCTCTCGTATAATGCGATCCTGAATTGATCTTGCAAAGCTCACTGCATCGTTGTTCATATCAACTTCCGTAACATCCATATACCCCTCATCAATCGAAACAGGCTCTACAAGATGTATATAGGACCTTAAAATTTCGAATAGCGGTGTATCATAAAATTATCTGTGTACATATTAATGCACTTATTCTTAAAAACCTACAAACATAGGCAAATCTCAACAATTAAATATGTACAATTAAATGTACATATTTCAAAGTATTATCGTTAAAAGAAAATAGTATAAAATTCTGAATTAAAAGTGATGATAACGAACGTAAGTAAGCTTCGACTAAGATTTGCGTGTAAATTCTTAAGTTTCAAAACATTTGCATAAATACAAGTTTTAAAATTTTCAATGGAATTGAAAACTTAAGGGTAGCCACTAACCATCTCATAAAGTTTAGTTTCAGGATACATTCTTTTTTATTAATTATATTTAGAACTTCAATCTTATTGCCCTCATACATTTCATTTAATTTCAATATCTCAGTATTTCTTTTTAAAACTTTTCAATCAGGGTTTATCGTAATTTCTAAATTCTCAACTTTATATTTTGTAGCATCATATGAAGGAAATGAAAATATATAATCGTTTTCCTAAAAATTACAAGAAGAGCAAACAGGCACCAATTATGCAATTGTGCCTGTTTCCTTGAATTACTCGAATTCTTTTATTTCTCAATTTAATTACCATTACAAAAAGGTCAAATAGATATAATTAATTCTGTTGATATTGGTAATATTTAAAGTAATTTAAAATGTTATCATAACCTCTTTCTGGAAATTATTGATAATTTTATTCTCTGTGGTCATCCAAAAAATCCTTACTCAAGCTAGAGTTAGCTTGATATTTTGAGGATTTTCCTATATCGATTCCTTTTTGGATGACCCCTTTACCAAACTTCTTTTCAATATTATCTATGAGTTGAATGATTGGTTCTTCCTTAACAAATTCCTCGAAGTTAAACATTGTCAATTGTTTTGTTGTTTCATTTTTATTAATAACATTTGAAACAGTTACACCTAGTAAACGTACAGGTGACTCATCCCAATACTTTTGGAATAGCGACCAAGCAATATCTAAAATCTCTTCTTTTGACTGAACGGAATTTGATACAGTCTTACTACGCGTTTGATTGTTCCAATCTGCATCACGTATATATATGATTACTGTCTTGCCTGCGAGACGCTTTGCAAGTAATCGATCTGCTACTTTCTTTGACAGTTTCTCTATAGTTTGACGAAGTTTATATAAATCAGTTATGTCCTTTGGTAGTGTCATTGAATTGCCTACACTTTTTGTATCGTATATAGAATTTGGATCAACTTCACGGTTGTCTTCGCCATTTGCATGTTGACGTAATCTCTCCCCGTTCTTACCCAACATAGAGCGAATCTTATGTTCGTCAGTATTTGCTAAATCACCAATTGTTTTAATATTTACTACATTTAATTTTTCAGCTGTACGTGAACCAATACCATGCATTTCAATAACATCAAGTTGCCATAATACATTTGGCACATCGCGCTTTCTAAGGATAGTAATTCCCATCGGCTTCTTCATATCAGATGCCGTTTTTGCCAAGAATTTATTTGGTGCCACACCGATGGAACATGGTAATGAAAGCTCATTCCAAATACGCGCTTGTATTTCATGGGCAATAGTTAATGCATGTCTATTTTCACTTAGTTTTGTGATCTCTAGAAAGCCTTCGTCTATTGATACAGGTTCTAGTAATGATGTGAACTCTCTTAGTAAATTAAAGAACCGTTTCGATGAATCACGATAACGATCAAAATTTGGAGGTAGGATGACGAGTTCTGGACACCTTCTTTTTGCCTCCACTACATTCATAGTTGTTTTAACACCTAATGCTCTCGCTTCATATGAACACGTTATTATGATGCCTCTACGTTCAGATGGATTCCCTGCAATAGCTATTGGCTTTCCTTTAAGTTCAGGGTTGTATACTTGTTCTACTGAAGCATAGAAACTATTTAAATCGATATGCAAAATTATTCGTCCAGTTTTTTTCATTTTCTCACCATTTTTCATCTTGTAAATCGTAAAAATCAAATTAATGTATTTTATTTCTCTATACTCTATAACAAATCTTAACTATAATTCGGTTTGCTAAATAATATAAAAATCTAAATTAAAGACAATAATAAAAAATATAAAACATATCTGTCTACCCACATGAGTTCACCCTATTATACCTTATTTTACTATTACTTTATCTTCTTTGATAATTATCAAATCACTCATTTCTTACTCTTTCCCATTCCAAGTCATTCTTTCGTTTTAATCGACTCTTCTTTGTACGCCCAATCTACTTTAGAAAAAAAGTGATAATTTTTATTAGCGTTATCAAACTTAATTCACTGTTAAGTGTCTTTTAAGAGACAATTTCACAATGAATTAAAAGTGAAAACAACTCCTAATTTTATGGAGTTGTTTTTTTTATATAACCACACTTTAACTAAATCTCTTCTTATTCATCTAAATTGCTAACCGTTAGTTTAAATATTTTCTTACAATATTTAAAGTGATCTCAACATAAATATTCAATAAAATTCCTCTTAAAGTTTCTTTGGAGTTGAGATGCTTTTAATCGAACTTTATTACAAATTATCAATCTTTATTATAAATAACTAGCACCATTATCTTGGAGTAGTTAAAGTGTACGCCATATTGTCTTATTGATTAACTGTAATAATATATTTTTCTCAGGTTCTGGTAACCATTCTTCTTTAGCATTATTGAGTACATCCCAGTTATAATAACCAAGAAGAATTTCATTGTCATGGTTAAGTTCATTTTCCACTGGAATATTATACGCAAAACTTACTATAACTAGTAATCCACAAGGTAAATCTTTTATCTCTTTTCCCGAAGTATACTCATATGCAGCAAATGATTTTGAACTTCCTTTCTCATAATCCTCTGGCATTTCAGCTTTAAAAGTATGTCGAAAAATGCTTTTTTATTATTTCGATGCTTACATAAATTCTCAATTTTATGGTTAAGAGTTAAAACACTTTTAAGTGCAGTTATAGTTCTTTTTTCATTTTTTTTGTTGTACTCTGTAATATCTTAATCGTGAATACAGGTAACTTAACACCAAAATTATTTAGAACGTTTAACACAACATACACCTTTCTTTTTCCTGCGCAATTTACAACGGATGTTCTTTGATATATATCATTTTCTAATTCTTCCCTCTCTATTAGCTTTTCGCCAATTAATTTTAAAGCAATAAACTCTGTATCTCCCTCAACTAATATCACATTTTCAGCAAAAAATATCTCGTTTACATATGGATTAAATTTTAGTAAAGCTTGAAATTTATTTTTTTCGTGTTTTGGCAATCAAAAAATGTCTGAGGCCACTTGATGTGTGATGACATTTTTCTTATCATCTAAAGAGAGTTTAGCCAGGGTTCTATTAGAACGTGACAAATCGATAAAATTAGGTGAATGCGAAGTGCCTAAAACTTGAAAAAAACCTTCATCTGCCAAACTATATAGTGTATCCTTAAAAACTATCGCAAGATGAGGATGTAGATAAAGTTCAGGCTCTTCTATAGCTATTATCAATGGTCTGCCTACCCTTTTCTTCTGATTGATATTTTTTGTTAAACATTTTAAACCCTTTGAGTATAGAGAGGATAAAAGTTCTTTGAACTCCATATCCCTGATGATCTAACAAAGTTTCAAGACCATTATAATCAAAATTCGGCTTTAAAGAAGTCCAACAATTTCATCTAATGGATTTATATCAACATTAATTCTTATTTTAGTTTCAGTTACCTCTTTTAAAAATACTTTAACTTCATTTTCGAAGTATTTTATTTGATCATTATCGTGTCCATTTATTTTATCTTGTAATAGTAAGGTTTTAGCCTGTGCTTCTTTATATTCATCGTAGACTATATGGAGATGAATCCTTAATATCATCACTTGCATTTTTTACAGCTGGAATATAAATAATTTCTGGAAATACATTCAAAAAATGACTACCACTTTTACCGCCACCCATCCAATGTTCTTCTCCCATGTCATGATCCTAATTACCACTTAATTTAGATGCTCTTTCAACGTCATTTTCAAAGTTATAAACTAATCTAACAATAAACTGACCTCTTGGTCCATGTATTGATTTCTTTAGTCCATGCATTTCAATTTCTTCTGGGGTTAAATTATCAAATGTAGCATGAAAACTAATAGGTTCATTAGTAAAATGTCTATGATAAAGATCTTTTTTTTAGTTTTATTTTCATTCATAGAAAACTGAACTAATGCTTGAAGTACTGTGCTTTTGTTACAATTATTAGGACCAATTATAAGTGAAATGTTTTCAATGTTTAAGCTAATTTTCTTGATTCCTTTATAATTTCTAATAGTAAGTTTCTTCAATTTCAAATTTATTCCTCCTCCATTTTTTATACATACTTTTTACAATATTTTCTATTTTTAAATTATAACCTTCATTTATCCTATATCTTTACAAAAATATCTGACGTGTCTGAGAGATAATATAATTTTTATGCAGAAATATGGAGATTGAAATGAAATAAAAAATGATACCTAACTAAGCAGGTATCAATTAAATAAATATATAAATTCAAGCATTTGAATTCGCAGATGCTATATTCTAATTGCTTTATAAATACTATTATCCTAATGTATCGAAGATTTCTTTTGCTAAATTATAGATTAATTTGGTTTCTTTTATATCTTTGTCAGCTAATAAATTGCTAATTAAATCAAGAATTTCTTTTTTTCCGAAATGTTCATCAGGAGTAATATCATTAAAACTAAATACCGTTTTTACATCCACCTCTAGACCACTTATTATCTTATCCAAGGTTTCTAATGTTATATTTCTTTCCCCCCTTTCAACTCCTGCTAAAAATGAAGTTTGAAGGCCAGACTTCTCAGATAATTCTTCTTGCGTTAATTGCTTCTTTTTTCTAACTTCGCGAATGTTCATCCCTACTAATTTTACTATGTTCCCCATATTCCTCACCTCTTCCTAAGATTAGGTGAGGAAATTAACACTAAACAGATACACATGATATAATTTCCATTGATTTATGCACTTATAAGTACTATTATTTAAAAATGTGAGAGGAGTGAAATAATATGAGTAACTATTTATCAACAAAAATTATAATAGAAAATGTTACACAATTTAAGATGCGAGGTCGAGTAGCTTATCAAGGATTTGTTTCATCACAAGTTGCTATCAATTTCTCTTTCTCAAAACCATTCAATGATCCATCAGGAAAGGGCTATCAAAGACCTATAAACAAACGACGTAGTATGGATTTTGCAAATTATTTATCACAGGGTGAAGATGCGTTATATACACCAATCTTGTTAAATGCAACTGGACACTGGGTTTTTCATGCATATAGTAAAGATCGTCCTTTATTTGGGAGATTAATTGCTAGTAGTAAAGCCTCTTTGATGGATGGCCAACATAGATTATCAGGAATTAAAGAGTATGTAAAAACTACAAATGCAACGTTAAACGTTCCTTTTCTAGCATTCCACTATTTAGAAGAGGATGAAGAGATTAAACTTTTTAATGTAATAAATACAAAAGCGAAGGGGATTGGAACATCTTTAAGCAAATATTTAAATAGAGATAATGATGATATCAGTTGGGTAGCTACAAACTTAATACTTCGTCCTGATAGTCCTTTTTTTAGTAAAGGGACACTTATTGGTAAAAGAACAAAGGACAAACATATTACTCTACAAAATCTTTATAATTTAGTAACCTTACTTATTAAAAAGTCAAAACTTGAAAATTTAACTAAAGAAAAAGTTTTGAGCATTGCTATGTTTTATTTTAATAAAATTAAAGAATTATTTCCTGAACAATGGGAGGATTTCAAGACTTATAGATTGACACATATTGTGTCGTTAAATGCCTTAGCTATAGCAGGAAATGAGATTTTAAATAGTAACTTTTTGAGTAAAAGTCAGCAAATAAATTCTACAAGGCTATTACCCTTATTAGAGAATTTGAGACAAATTGATTGGTCAACTAACGGGGACTTAAAATACCTTAAAGGAGTAAGTGGTTCAAAACTTCTAGCACAGGATATTTTAAATTGTTTAATCTAACAACTATATTTAAATCTATTTTATATCTAACTTTGTTCAACTTGTAGACAAAAGGAGTCTGGAATGAAATATTCCAAACTCCTTTTTCTTATTCATCTTTTAATATGTAAGCGATTGTAATTCTTCATATTAAAGTAACCTCCCTCTATAAACATTGAGATACCAGCGGTTTTCATTACCTCGTGATTTAAGAAAAATATTCTAAACAATTTATTGGATTTAAGAATAAATTTACAAGTAATAGACAATTAATAGTGTATATTGGGGGGGAAGTTTATTATGATAATAAAAAAACATGATGATAAGAACATTTATTGCTACTGCTGTCGCAAAAGATCTTTATTTATTCGTTGAGATCTGCACAATAAAATGTGGAGTAGAGAGTCATAGTAGTGAATGGCATTAACATTTGTTATGTCTTCTTTCCGTTAACGACGTTTCTTCTTATGCTAGTTCTGCTACACCATCTTGAGGTCCCTCATGGAATTCACCATTTCCTCCATCAAGTATGCCCTATCGGTTATCTGTGTTCAGTATAGTTTACTGAATGCCCAGAACGTTGTTCTCTCTTAATTGTTCAGCTATCCATCACTAGCTAGGTTATCAAGTGTACTTGACGTACAATCAGATCTCCCCAGGTAAGAGCGTAATTTTCCCCTCCACCTAT
Source organism: Psychrobacillus sp. FSL K6-2365 (assembly GCF_038003165.1). Taxonomy (NCBI): domain Bacteria; kingdom Bacillati; phylum Bacillota; class Bacilli; order Caryophanales; family Bacillaceae; genus Psychrobacillus; species Psychrobacillus sp. FSL K6-2365. The sequence continues at coordinate 2,152,246 of NZ_JBBOOO010000001.1, forward strand.
CTGCTTCATTTACTCCGTACAACCTTCGGTAGAAAGGGCTTTGTTTTGTTATGCAAACTTACCCAATTGTACTTAGCCTTATATGAAGTTCGTGTTCCTCAGACCGAAGGTTTGCCGCTCGCTTCCTTCAGATTCCATGTCACCATGGACACCCTTGCGTTAAGCTAACTGTTACTTCTACCTTCACAGCTCGGGACTTTCACCCTATAGATTCCGCCCATGCTGGGCGGACATAAAAACGCCTTCCCGCGAATTGCGAAAAGGCGTTTGAATATGTAGGTTTATTTATTTGCTAAAGTTGCTTGGACATTTGCGACACGCTTAGCACCTATGTATTTTGGACCCCAATAATATGGATCGTTTAATTTTGATACTGAAACACCTTTACTAGATGAAGAATGGACGAACTTCCCATCTCCAATGTATATCCCAGCGTGAGAGACACCTTTGCCAAACGTATTAAAAAATACTAAATCGCCTGCTTTAAGGTTCTTTTTTGCGACCGATGTTCCAGTCACAGACATACCTCCAGTTGTTCGTGGTAACGTAACACCGACTTGTTTATATACGTAACCAATGAATCCTGAGCAATCAAAGCCTCTAGGTGTCGTGCCGCCCCAAACATATTTGGTACCTATAACTTTTTCAGCAGCTGATACAACTTGTGTTGAGTGTATCCCACTTGAAGCCTCTACTTGATTAGCTAATGGAGCTAAAAAGAGAAATAATGCGAATGTGAGTATCGAAATGCCTTTAAACAACTGTGACTGTAATTTCATATAAATTAAATCCTCCGTTTTATAGCTCTAGCTTAAATTATCTGAAAATTAACTAAACCCAGTTTACCACGAAATATGCATTTTAAATTTTACATTTTTGTAACAAAGAGATTACAGTTTAAACCTACTAACCCTTTTAAGTATTTGAGAGTAGTCTGAGCTAATTCGAGAAAAGGCAGCAACCGTAGAGTTTCCAACGTTCATCTTGAGATATTAACGTTTCAAAAGTTTCTAATACATTCCTTATGCAGGTGATTCGTTATAATAATCACCTCAAAATGATTGTTTTTATTGTTCATCAAGTATGTTCTCCGAAGCCAAATGGGTTAAACGTTCCGCTTTTATTACATTTTTAAAACAAATTTTAATCTGCATATTTTCTCCATATTTCTTGTGTAATCTATTCATGTTACAAAAAAACAACAAAATATTATAGTATTTTATTTGCATCATTAATGTTCAATTTTGCAACAAATATAAAATCAACAAATCATTGCTTTCAATTGAATTTTATGTTCAAGGTTCCTGAATATCTATTTATGATACAAAGAAATTAATTCCCTCGTCAGGTCAACAACACGATAAACTAATGGAGCGAAATAATTATATGAATCTACGATATCTACTAAAAACATTATCTATTACAGTCAATAACAGAGTACATCAAAACTTAAATGTTAAAGGAATAGCCTTCGATTCCTCAAAGGTTGAGAGTGGATTTTTATTCATTGCGATTACAGGTAATCATACAGATGGTCACCGTTTTATTAATGACGCAAAAAAGAATGGAGCCATTGCTATAATAGGAGAGCAAGTATTAGAATCACTTGATGTTCCTTACTTTCAAGTTCCAAATTCACGGAAAGCATTGGCTCTTTTAGCTAAGACCTTTTACAGCAATTCAACAAACAATAAAATAATAATAGGCATTACAGGTACAAATGGCAAGACAACGACTTCTTATATGTTAAAGCACATTTTAGAGTCGCAAGGATTACCCTGTTCACTATTTGGCAGTATCTCAACTATAATCAACGGAAATGAAATTCCTTCCTCTCACACTACTCTAGATGCTTTAACCTATCACCGACTTTTATCAGAAAGTTGTGATCAAGTAGTAATCATGGAAGTATCTTCCCATGGTTTAATTCAACATCGAGTTGAGGGGATTGAGTTTGATTATTGCATTTTCACAAATTTAGAGCATGAACATTTAGACTACCATCGTGATATGGAGTCTTATTTTAAAGCAAAACAGTCTTTATTTACTCACATGAAGTCAAATGGAATAGCAATTGTTCACTCCTCAAGTGAATGGGGGGAGAGGTTAAGTACATATGTGAATTTACTTGAGAAAAAATTGATTAAGATTAATGGAAATAATCCTACCTATACAATTAATGGTAAAGAGCTTTTCGGAAACACCATGTACAGTAACAAAGGAAATCTCCTGACAACAAGCATGAAAGGAAAGCACAATATTGAAAATGCTGCATTAGCCTTTTCTACAGCTGTTTCTTTAGGATTCAGTCCCCCAATAATTGTAGATGCTTTGAAAGAATTTAAAGGAATACCTGGAAGGTATCAAATTCATCCTCATCCTAGTGGTGCTACTTTTTTAATAGACTATGCACATACAGAAAAAGCTTTTTATCACATTCTTGATACAGTAAAATCACAGGAACCGCGAAAAATTATTCATATCTTCGGTTTTAGAGGTAATCGAGATGTGAAAAAGAGGATAAAGATGTTTAACATGTCTTTGAAGTACTGTGATAACTGTATTTTAACGTTTGATGATTTAAATGGAGTTACTTCTGATCAAATGATTAAAGACCTTGAGTCTTTTGGACATCATGAAAAATGCGTGATAATTCCTGATCGAACAGATGCTATTAAATACGCATGGGAACTGGCAAAGAATCGTGATTGGATTGTTATAACCGGTAAAGGAAATGAACTTTATCAACAAATTTATTCTATACCTACTCTCTCTGACTCCCAAACATTACAGTATTTATTTGACCAGGTCCAAAACGTAGATCCTTTTTATTCCAAAAGTTAAATTATGGATTATTTTGCATCTGTTTTTGGAGGGATTTTATATTCCTAAATTAAGATAACAATAGTCTACAAACAAAAAGGACCACCCTTTAGGGGTGATCCTTTTTTGTTCATTGCTAACTATAAGAAATCGTTTATTGCATCGGCTGTTTGAATTTTGTCGGCAGTCAGGATACGAGAAACAATGATTTTTTGAATAAATAAATGGAATTTCACTTCCCTTTACTTTTTAATAAATGTATGTTTTTAAATACTTCTGCCGTTCCATTTACAACACAATCGAGTGGGTTGTCCGCAATAAAGACTGGAATTTTTGTTTCTACATTAAGTATCTCGTTTAAACCTCGTAGCATAGCACCTCCGCCAGTTAACACAATACCTCTTTCTAGAATATCTGCAGCAAGCTCAGGTGGGGCTTGTTCTAGCGTAGCTCTTACCAATTCAACAATGGCTTGTATCGTATCACTTAGTGCCTCCCGAACTTCATAATCTGAGATTTCAACAGTCTTAGGCAGTCCTGTCAATAAATCACGTCCACGAATTTCTTTATTTCCATTAACGCTTCTTTTGAAAATATCTTCTTCTGTTTCAGACTGACCCATTTCAATTTTAATTTGTTCTGCTGTATGCTCTCCAATAATCAAATTGTACGTTTTACGAACATAGTTCATAATGGTCTGATCCATTTCATCACCGGCAGCTCTAATGGATTGACTAACGACAATCCCACCTAATGAAATAATAGCAGTTTCCGTCGTCCCTCCACCGATATCAACAACCATCGAACCTGTTGACTCCCATACAGTCAATCCTGCCCCAATGGCTGCAGCAAATACTTCTTCTATTGGAACCACTTCTCTTGCTCCTGCTTGAATCACAGCATCAATTACTGCACGTTTTTCAACTCTTGTAACGCCCGATGGAACGCATACTACAATACGAGGTTTGGAAGAAAAAATGCTCTGCTTTTTTGCCTGTTTAATATAATGATTCAACATAAGTGTTGTATTTTCATAATCCGCAATCACTCCATCTCTCATAGGTCGTATTATAATAATTTTTCCATGTGCACGTCCAATCATTTTTTTTGCTTCATTTCCAACAGCAACGACTTTATTTGTATTCTTTTCTATCGCAATAACCGACGGTTCGCGTACAACAATGCCTTTTCCTTTTACAATTACAATGGTGTTAGCCGTTCCTAAATCTATTCCTATATCTGCTGTTTTGTAACTAAACATCATCTATTTCTCCTCTATGTTGTCTTAGAACTTTTAAATAGAACAACCAATTAGTTTAAGTGCCAGAACTAGTTCTGTCATTATACTTCCCTCTTTTTCATCTGAACAAAAACGATTTAATTTTGATTTTGTATTTAACTTTAAAGGGCTATTATTTAAAATACTCGAAAATTATGCAAAAAATATGGAGATAGTTAGAATGCATATAATTAAACGGATTCAAATTTAAAAAACTGGCTAGCACCGTAGTCAGCTTGTCGTGTCTATCTATATATATTTATTTTCATCGATTGAATATTCTAGACTTCTATTATGCACAATTACATTAATTAATGGATAGGAAATTACAATTATTGGAACTATTTACCTGAAGGATATAACATAGGTCAAGATAAGAAACAAGAAGGAAGGATAAATGCATTTAAATAAGATGAATTAAAAACTAATTCTCCATAACTTTTCCATACTTTTTCGCTATTATATACAGTACATAAGGAAGGAGTATCCTCATCATCTGTACAAACCGCTTGTGAAACGATGATGGAGCGACAATATAAATAGATGATACTAAGTAAATACTATAATCATTATCATAGGTGGTTTATAATCTGTGAATGAATCGATAACACTCATTTCTTTAATGAGCACAACAATAAAATTTATCTTATTACTTTTCTTGAACTTGGGGATTGGTGCAATTGGCTTTATACCAAGTTTCTTTGTTACTGCTATCAACATAAACTCCTTGGGTTTAGTGCTTGGTGTCATTCTTACATTTACAGGAGAAATTTTTGGTGCAATTATTGGTTTTCACATGTATCGGTGGGGCTTCTCTAAAATTAATCCTGGATGGCTAAGTCATTCAATTTTTAAAACTATAAAAAATAGTTCTCGCATGCATGTGTTCACACTAATTATTCTTTTTCGAATTTTACCATTTGTTCCATCTGGGATAGTTACCGCAGGTGCTTCTTTAACAACTATTAACGGATGGCGTTTTATGACTGCAAGTTCAATCGGGAAAGTACCTGCAGTTGTCGTCGAAGTGGCAATAGTCTTTGGGGTTCTTCAAAAAATATCAATGAATTATTTATACGGGGTTATGATCTTGTTATTGGTTATATTTACACTTTTTTGGATTAAAAAGAGTCCTAATTAATAAGATATTCACTGATATAAACAACTTAGTTTTCCACTTTAGGTTTTAGAAAGAAATAGCTAGTCTCTTTTAACACGATGACTCTACCCCTTGGTTAGTATTAAAAAAGAATAGCTACTATTACTATTTATATTAGATTTAATAAAGAGGTAAATAAATGAAAGAAAATAAATTCAATAATCTAGATATAATAATTTACTTGGTAATTATTTTGTTTATGATTGTAAGTTGTACCTTCATATATAGCGCACAAAAATTTTTGCCGTATGATGATAACTTTGCGTTAAAACAAGCAATATGGTTCATATTCGGCATGATCATTTCGGCAATTGTATATTTTTTTGATTTTGAACAAATAAAAAAATTATCTCTTTATTTATATATATTTGGTAACTTAATTCTGGCTTTGCTTATTATATCTCCAGAAACAATAGCACCTAATATTAAAGGAATAAAAGCTTGGTTTTTAATACCGGGATTTGGTTCTATTCAACCTTCAGAATTCATGAAAATCTTTTTAATTCTTTACTTAGCGAGAGTAATATCTAATCACAACGAGAAATATCCAATAAAATCTTTAAAGTTAGACTTTTTTCTGTTATTTAAAATTCTTGCTGTAACTCTAATTCCGTTAATCTTAGTAGCTGTTCAGCCCGATTTAGGGACTGGTATGGTTATGGTTTCTATTATGGTAGGCATGATACTCATCTCAGGTTTAAATATGAGAATAATATTATCTGTTTTTGTAACTGTATTAATATCTTTAGGATTATTTGTATTAGCGTTTTTATACAGACCCAACTTATTATTGTATGTAATGGACCGGTATCAAATAGAAAGAATAAATTCTTGGTTAGATCCATTCGCGGACACTTTGGGAACAAGCTATCAATTAAGTCTATCTATAACTTCAATAGGTTCAGGTATGTTAACTGGGAAGGGATACGGTAATGGCGTTGTTGCAGTACCTGAGGCGCATTCTGACTTTATTTTTACAACCATTTCGGAGGAGTTTGGTTTTGTTGGTTCTGCAGGAATAATTTTAATGTATTACCTTATAATATACAGAATTTTCAGAATAGCGTATAAAAACAAAGGTGAGTATGAAACTTTAATTGCTGCTGGAGTTATTTCTATGATTTTATTTCATGTTTTTGAAAATATTGGAATGGTGATAGGCCTCGTTCCTATTACTGGGATTCCCCTTCCATTGTTTAGTTATGGAGGAAGTTCCATTCTGGCTACTATCTTTGCACTAAGTATAATCATAAACATATCACTTAACACGAAAGACTACATGTTCGGTGGTGAAGATGATTAATATACAAAAAAATAGAATAATATTACTTGGCGTTCTGTGTAATCTTCTCATCCTAATAGTAGGAATTCTAGCAGCTATTTATTTCTATTAATTTTAAATGCAATTCTTTTTGCAATATTTAAAATTCAAAACGCTAATATAAGGTGAATAGTTAACTCTCAATAGCTATTCTCATGATAGAACAATTGAAAAAAATAAAGAGGGGAATTTATTAGTCTTCCATATTATCTTTTACCCAATAGACAGTCCAATCGAGGTATTAGAAATTCAAATTTTCTACTTCAAGAGACTTTTATTATAGGAGTGTTCAAATGTTGGAATGGATAGCAATGATAACGATGCTTATAGACCATTTAGGTGCTACGTTTTATCCGGAGGTTTCAGTAATGAGAATGATTGGAAGGCTAGCATTTCCTCTTTATTGTTTTTTTATAGTTATTGGATTAAGTAGAACACGAAATCAAAAACGGTATCTTAAACGACTTTTATTTATCGCATTAATATCACAAATCCCATATAACCTTGTGTTTCCATCATTAGGTTTAAATGTTGTATTTGGGTTATTGGTAGGAGCTATTTTGATTTATATTTATGAAAAATACAATTCCGTATTTAAATGGGTTCTTATCACAGGAATATGCATTGTAGTTATTATATTTAATGATTACATTAGTTACGGTATATATGGTGTATCACTATGTCTGTTGTATTACTTTTTAAAAGAAAATGCGTTTAAACTAGTATGTGCTCATATAATTCTTAATATCATGTTTAACTTTCAACAAACTGGTAATTTTATTAGTGGTCAAATGTTAAGTGTTTTGGGAACTCTTATTATTATTTGGAGAAATAAACTACCACATATGCCAGTACCAAGAAAATTCTATCAAGCATTTTATCCTAGCCATTTACTGCTAGTAGGGATATTATCTTATTTGTTATGAGATGCAACTTTATAGGTAAAAAGTAACAATCTATGAGTCTCCTCATTAACTTCAATGGATCTTATTATGTATTATTTTCTTTAATAATTTTAGGCTACCGCTAAAGTCATTTAGTTAGACTTTTGCAGTAGCCTTTTTAAAATGTTTTATTCTCCGTAAATCTTCTTAGGCGCTCATATTACGACATGCTTCAGCACATTTGCGGCATGACTCAGCACATCTTTGGCAATGGTCATGTTCGTGTTTAGCACACTCTTCTCCACAGCGTTCACAAATTTCTGCACATAGTTGGCATATTTCTTTCACAAAAGGACTGTTCGAAGTCATCGCTTGTATCGCAAAGGCACAAGCATCTGCACAAGCGCGATCTAATCGTATACAATCGACCATCATCTTAACATCGCCTTCTCTTAAACAAGCATCAAAACATGTGTTACAAGCCTTTAGACATTCCATACAAGCTTTAAGACATTCTTCATATTTCTGATTCATTGAAAATTCCTCCTATTATATACAATATTTTTATTCTCTATTACTATTCCCTGAAGATGTAAGTACAAACTAAAAAATAAAAACTCCTTAAAAACTCCTTAATTGCTATATCCTTTTTTTGTTATATGTTATTTTTTCACAATAATAAAAGCGATTCTCTAACCATAAGAGAAAAAAATCTTTGACCACTACTCCAGAGTGGTTATTCCCTTTGTAATGTCTCTGGTAATTATCTTTGCCATTGAATATGTAAGAAACCTAAAAATCTCGTCAATTCTAAAGAGAGTGACGAGATTTTCTTTGTACTATCCATTTTAACAGTAAGTAAGATTATTATTTTTTAGATTGCGAAGGCTTGTTTATAGTGACTGGCTTATTCATATCTAAATACTTAACAATTGGTTGGATGTTGATACGGCGATAAATGATAGCAATCAAACCAATCAAAATACTAGCGATTGATACAAGCTGTGCAGAACGTAAATCATCTATTAAATATAAGCTGTCTGTACGCATTCCCTCTATAAAGAAGCGACCGATAGAATACCAAATTAGATAAGTGAAGAAAATCTCACCTTGGCGTAGATTTACTTTACGTAGCCCAAGTAAAATGAATAGTCCTAATAAATTCCATGAAGATTCGTATAAAAAAGTTGGATGAACATATGTTTTTATTTCTACAATGTACATTTGATTAATAATCCAATTAGGGAGAAATAAATTCTCTAAAAATTCACGACTAACGGGGCCCCCATAAGCCTCCTGGTTTATAAAATTACCCCATCGACCAATAACTTGACCAATTAATATACTTGGAACAATAATATCTGCCACTTTTAAAAAGGAAACTTCTTTAATTTTACAGAATATATAGGAAGTAATAAAAGCACCAATTAAGGCACCATGAATCGCTATCCCACCATTCCATATCTCAATGATTTTACTAGGATTAGCCCCATAATATTCCCATTTCATTGATACATAGTATAATCTTGCACAAATAATAGATATCGGGATAGCCCACATGAGTAAATCGGTCAAAAAGTCTTCCGGGAACCCACGTTTTAAAACTTCACGTTGCCCCACTAAGTAAGCTAAAATAATACCTATCACAATAATTACCCCATACCACCGGACAGATATAGGCCCTACTTGAAATGCTATTGGATCAATAGCAGTCAATATAATCCCCATTAAATAATCCTCCTTGAATTACCGTAAAATACTTTATTCTATGCCAACTAGATTTACTTTTAATTTGCATCAAATACTTCAGTAATTCCTTTTTGGCTTTCAAATACAAATCTTTTCTCATCCTCATGTTCAAGCATGGATGGAATATTAAAATCATTTTCTCCTGTTCAATCCGCTAATGTTAAAGGGTTCTTAAGGCTCATATGGCCATATCCATCTCACTTTTCTGTCTGTCATTTCCCTTCCAACTGTTTTATATGAGTGTGATTTTATTATAACCTGAATTATTCGTGCTACATCCCCTGATAACAAATACTGACGTATGATAGTTATCCATATTTTTGATTTCATTGTTGTACTTTTTGTTTCATTAATACGTAAGTAGTATATCAAATAAATATGGAAAAATTATGGATTTATAAGCCTATACTAAATGAACGAACCAATGTAGTTAATATTAGTCGTAATATTAGTGCACTTCCCTTAAATTTTAAGGCTTATCTTACAAAAGCCGGTTCTATTTCCTAAACTTCCAACATATTGTTGTTTGAGGTGTTTTAATATGCGAAACCAAACAAGAACTATTGTCGGATTAACTTTACTGCTTTTTATGTCACCAATTATTATAGCTACTCTTAGTCTTAGTAAACCTCAACAAATAAGAATTCTGGACAATGCTGTTGAGAAGGCTGACAAGAAATCAGTCGTCTACGCTGCAACTCAAAATCAAAATCTTGATAATATCAATTTCATTGAACCAAAGAAAGCATTATTACTTTTTACACACTCCCACGAATCCTTTATACCAATAGTAAAAAATGAGACCGGTCAAGCAGAGGTATATCACTCAACCTCAAACATAACCGCTTTTGAAGAAATAATTAGAAATCAGTTTAGTCTAAATTCTATTGAAACTGAGTTTCTCGGAATTGACACCATGAGCGAGTTAAAGAAAACGAATCGTACTTTTCCAGAAGCCTATAAGGTTGTCCGTCCTTATTTAACAGAAAATGTTCGGAACAATAAATACGACATAATTATTGATTTACACAGAGATTCTACAACTAGGAAAAATTCGACACTAACTTACAATAATGAAACATTTGGAAAAATATATTTTGTAGTGGGGGAAGAGCATCCGAATTACCTTATAAACAAATCCTATGCTCAACTTCTTTCCTCACAATTAAATGAATTGGTTCCTGGAATATCTAAAGGCGTCGTCGGTAAAAAAGGAGACCATGTGGACGGCATTTATAATCAAGATCTTGCTAACAATATGGTGTTAATAGAACTTGGTGGAATCGATAATACTCAGGAAGAAATTAATCGTACAATTTCAGTTTTAGCAAAAGCTATTTCAGAACTATTACAAGATCAATCTAATAACCTAGTATCACATGCAGGACTTTAAAATTACAAAATGAAATGCACCTTGAAGCCTTATGACTTAAGGTGCATTTAACTTTAAGATATCAAGTAATTTGAAATATAATAGGAAAACGACAACGAACTAAGTAATGTCTTGGATCAAAAAATTTGATTTACTTTTCTTCATGAAAATAATATTCACTTAAAACATCAGCAAAAACTTCTGTAGTTCGGTGAAGCTCTTCTACTGTATTATCTACGCCTCCAATTTCCACAATAATAGAGTTTGGAGAAATATCTTGATTATAAATTCCATTTCCTTGTTTACTGCTTTTTTGCATTATGCCTTTGGACAGTCCGGGGTATTGATTATCTAAAATTGTTTGTAGACCTTCCGCGAACGTAAGATTCTTTTCAAAACCTTCATGGCCCGTACCTACAACAAATAACAATTTGGCATAATTTACTCCATTCATTAAAGTAGTAGTAGAATCACTACGTAAAGAATCGCGATGCAAATCTAGAAAGATCTCTAAATCTTTATTTTCTTTTAACGCAGCACGTACTTGCTCTCCTGAGACATTATAAGAACTGGTATAGTTTAAACCTCTTGTAGCTAGTTCTTGAACGATATCGGTTGAATTGACTGTTGTTCCTACTCCCCTACTTTCCAGTGCTCTTCCAAGCAGTTCTCCTACTAATGTAATATTTGCTTTTGAGTGGTATGCTTCTTCAGGTTTATCAGTTTCTTCTAAATATGGTAAAAAAGATTCCCTGCTATGAGTATGGTAAATATACAGGACTTCCTTTCCGAAAGTTGAATGGGACGATGAAATTTCTTTGGGGGATTTCATATTTTCAAAAAGAGCATCAATATTCTTTATAATAAGTTCTCTTTCGTTAAAGAAAGCGTCCATAGTAGGCTCAAATTCATCCCTATCATCTAGATTCAAGTTAGATTTCCCCCCTGTATCTAGATTAGGTGTTTCAGTAGATATCCCATCTAATTCATCAGATGAGTTATTAATTGGTTCAACATGAAAAAAAGGGTAGATTCTATCATCAAATGTGTTTTCTTCCTCTACTTTAGGGTTGTAAAAAAATGTCATCCAAAAAGCAAAAAGCAAAAGAATAAATAGCAAAATTGACAGGTATAATAAAACTATTAGTAAAGTATTTTTCTTTTTCTTTATTGTGTTCTTTTCTTTGTTTAGGGAGCTAGAAGACATTTGGCCCCTCCTATAATTTATCTTTTGAATACGATTTAGTTTAATTTATATTAAAAACATACCATAAAAAAGTATAACAAATAATTGTGGATAATATATGGACAAGAAAGATTTTCTTACCTCCAAAACATAAAAAGTACAATCATCTATAAAGTGGATGATTGTACTTAAAAAATCTCTAAAACTTAGTTATTAGTATTTTTTCCTTTTTCCATAGCTACAGTTACATTAGATAACCGTTTCGCTCCTGCATATTTAGGTCCCCAATAAGGATCTGTTTTTAAGTTAGCTTTTAAAATACCCTTACTTTTTGCAGAAATAAACTCCCCGTTACCCAAATAAATTCCAGTGTGAGAAATACCTTTTTTATATGTATTTGCAAAAAACACTAGGTCACCAGGTAGTAGTTTATCTTTTGCAACTGTTTTACCAACCTTAAATTGTTCTGCTGATGTTCTTGGTAGACTAATGTCAAATTTATTAAAAACATATCTGATGTATCCTGAACAATCAAATCCTGCTGGAGTTGTTCCTCCAAACTTATAAGGAGTACCATATAACTTTGAAGCAAAAGAACCAATTTCAGATGAAATAGCAGCATTGGCCTTATCCGCTGAAAATAATTGTAAAGAAAAAATTAGAGAGACTGCAACTAATGTTTGAATTATTCGATTTCTCATTTTACACCCCGGTAGTTATTATTTTTATAAGCATAACTTTATCACAACTCCTCAATTATATTCATTACGTTTCAATTACAAATTCATTACAAATACCTGGTTTAATTTTTGAATCTATAATTTTTCGGGTCTTTTAATCTATTTTATAGTTAATAATTAACTAAAACCAAAAGAGCTTATTCTTTTACGAATAAGCCCTTAGACTTAGAAAAAATACTTTAGCGTTAATTTTACAGACTTCCAACATATCAATATATTAAGTTTATTCCACTTTCACCTGTCCCATCATGCCATTCTCTTCATGTTCAAGAATATGACAATGGAACATATACACGCCTTTATGTTTAAATTGTACAGCAATCTTTACTGTCTCATCGGGTTTTATAGATATACTGTCTTTCCATCCTCTTTCATTTTCCGCTGGTTCTTTTCCATCTCTCGATAGTATTTTAAATTGTGTCCCGTGAATGTGGAATGGATGATTCATCCCACCCATCTCGTCTGGTTTATTATAAATTTCCCAGACCTCCGTAACTCCTTGTTCCTGAGTAAAATCAATTCGATTCGGGTCAAATTTCATTCCATTTATTGTTACTTGGTCCATCATCCCAAAGAGTTCCACTTTCTTAGTAACTGGCAAATTCATCTCTTCTTCTGTCAATGAAAAATTATTCATCTCTGTTGGAATACTGCTATTCATTCCACTTTGATCCGAAACCTCAAATGGTAAAAGGACAGAACCATCCTCATTTACCAAAGCCAAGTCATTTGCTGTGTTAAGCTGTGAAAAATCAACAACAATTTCGGCTCTCTCGGAAGGCGTCAGTGTAACTTCCTTTAAGGTAACCGGTTCATTCAAAAAACCACCATCCGTTGCAATTTGAACAAAGGAATCTCCAGTATTCAATTTAAAAGTGAAATTCCTTGCATTAGAACCATTTAATAAACGGAGACGTACTTTCTCTTTGTTTACAGTCAACTTTGAATTCAATGTTCCATTAATCAGTAACGTATCTCCGATTGTCCCATCTTCATTCATTGCAGCACTATAATTCATTTGCTTCTTATCATCAAATGTTTTATCTTGAAAAATCAAGGGGAAATCATTCTTTCCATAATCACCTGGCAATCCAAGACTTTTTGAATTCTCATCTTCAATATAAATCAATCCTGCAAGCCCATTGTATACCTGTTCAGCGGTTTTGCCCACCGGATGGGGATGGAACCATAACGTTGATGCTTCCTGCGCCACTTTAAATTCAATGATATTTTCTTCTCCAGGTTTAATAACGCTATGTGGCCCGCCATCTTCTTCACCAGACACCTCTAATCCATGCCAATGAAAAGTTGTATCCTCTTGGAGGTCATTTATCGTTCTAATTTTTACTGTCTCACCTTTCTCAAGACGAAGCATTGGTCCTAAAAACGTCCCATTGTATCCATATGTAGTTGTTTCGATCCCATCGAAAATCTCAGTTTTCCCTTCTTGTGCTCTTACAGTGTAGACGACTCCTTCTTCATTATCGGGTTTTAGCATAGAAGGGATTTTCAATTCGTTTTCCCCTGTTGAGTCGTTTAGACTTACAACCTCATCATGACTCATATGCTCATTTTCCTTCATGTCGTCATCCATATCCATCGTTGAATGATCCATCTCTTCATCATTCATTGTTGAATGATCCATTTCCTCATCTGGTTGTGAATTAGTATTACTGCAACCGCTGATTACCAATATACTAATCGCCAATGCGGAAATCTTAATTTTTATTCCCATTACTTATTTCCCCTCTTCTCTTGATTATTTCTTTTGTAGCGTAACAAAAGAATATGAAAAAAATATGCAGATGAGGGGCGTGTAACAAATCCGCCATAATATATGTATAAAATTTACAGTATTTAATTGCAATTCTAAAGGGTAAATTGATCCCGTAAATACACCTAAGTAGATATTAAGGGCACTTTGTTTCATCTGATTCAATATTGAATGAATGTGAGATTTATTACTCAATAATAATCGTTCATCATTCTGTCATATTTTCTCCATGGAAAATGGATAAATGATAGATATCATTATGTATAGAGGGATATAAAGAAATAAATCCCCAAACACATAGGAGGTATTCATATTGAAAAAATGGTTATTGGCAACGTTTTTCTTAAGTGTTTTGTTTGTTCTTGCCGCGTGTGGTGGGAAGGATACAAGTAATGGAACTGGACAGGTAGAAAATACAAGTTCTTCAGATGAAGCAAACGTTAGCAATGAATTAAATATTACGGCAATCAATTTTGAATTCGATCAGACAGAATACACTGTAAAATCCGGTGAAACGGTTAAAATATCTTTTGCAAACAAGGAAGGTATGCACGGAATTGCTATCGATGGTCTTGATGTTGACATCAAAGGTGATGGAGGGGCCACTTTCACACCTCCAGAGCCGGGAGAATATACAATCTATTGTAATATTCCATGTGGGACGGGACACGCCGATATGAAGTCAACACTAATTGTCACTTAACTTTAAGTAATTTTACTAACTTTTATTAAATGTAGACGATAAAAGATTAGAACAAGCTAGATATGTTTTATACAAGGTAAGAGTTTAAAACTCTTCACCTTGTTATTTTACTTAAAACCCCCTGTAAAAAGAGCTTATTCTTTGACGAATAAGCTCTTTTTACGGGGGTTTAAGGAATTTATCCTTTATTTAGCAGACAGTTCACTTTCAGTTACCCATTTATGATTTTTGACTTCTTCTCCACCAGTTGTCGGAATGTAATCAACCATATACACAGTTGTATCTTCGGATGAATCAATTTCCGCAGTTGCTCCTTTCATTCCTTCCATATGATCTGCTTCTATAGTTACTGTAGAACCGGGTTCTAAAGTATTATCACCAGCATCTTTTATCTCTTCTTGAATGACCCATTTATGATTTTCTACTCTTTCTCCACCAGTTGTCGGAGTATATGAAATTGTATAAACTGTAGTGTCGTAGGCACCCACTATAGTTGCCTCGGCACCCTTCATGCCTTCCATGTGATCTGTTTCCAGAATCGCTTGACTTCCTTCTTCAAAAGTTGGATTTTCAGCTACTTTTAAGCCTTCAGGAACTTCTCCTGATCCAGACATGTCCATACTTGAATGATCCATACCTTCCATATTTTCACCAGAACTTTCGTTCGTGTCCACGCTTTCATTTGTGTTCGTTTCCTTTTCATCACCAGCACAAGCAGACATTGTAACTGTGATAGCCAACGAACCAAGTACCATAATTAATTTTTTTCTCATTGTTATCCTCCTCTAAACTCTAATAAATTTACAACAAGATACACCTCGTTGTTTTAAACATCTTACACTGAAATTATGGAAAAATTATGCAGACCAGTTACTCAATATTGTAATGAACTGAATTTTATCACTATGTAAATTGTCTTTATAAATTTATTGTTCCCTATGTGATTGAAAAAAAACTAGGAACTTTAGATTAATTTTAAATTAAACGGCCTTTTTTAAACACCGTAGCACATCATATTTTTTATATTGTTTTCCTACAATTTGTATATCAATGCAGTAAATAAGATAACTTGTATTAACAGTAAACGACGTAACAACAAAATAATCAATTCTTCCGTACAAATAATTTTACATACAAAACGAGCATTGATTCTTGTGAAATCAACGCTCTCGTTAATATTAAATAATATCTATCATATTGGTTACTAT
This sequence comes from Psychrobacillus sp. FSL K6-2365, assembly GCF_038003165.1. Classification (NCBI taxonomy): domain Bacteria; kingdom Bacillati; phylum Bacillota; class Bacilli; order Caryophanales; family Bacillaceae; genus Psychrobacillus; species Psychrobacillus sp. FSL K6-2365. Next base: position 2,168,444 of record NZ_JBBOOO010000001.1, read on the forward strand.
TAGTTATTCACTTAAGAGTAGTAAAGTCTAGAAACAATTATATAAAAAACCACCTGATAGAGGCCCAGGATATCAATAGAAAAGCGCTTGATATAGCGAAGAAATACCAAATAAACTGTCTACTTTCTTGATTTTGCAGTTTTTTATAATCTTTATAAGAGATTTCCCCCATAGCGTACCTTAACCCATTTTCATTTGGTTCTACACTAATTTGTAATCCTTCATTGTTTTCTAAATTTACCCTTGTAATTAGTGATATTTCTTTTCCGCTACTTTGCATTGTGAAATCTTGTATTCCAACATTCTTTTCACTAATAAAATCCAAACTTACCGGTTTATATATAGAGTTTTTAATTATCTTATCACTTATGATAAGAGCTTGTTGTTCGATTACATTAGTTGAAAAGCACATATTTTTCACCTCATAATTATTATATTCAATCATGTTCTAAAGGTACTCAAATGCGTAAAATAAAGGTGATTATTGCCTTGAAATTCTATAATAGAATGGTAAACTTTATCTTTATTCGGAAGACTTTTAAATACCTTACAAAAAACATGTTAATAGTGCAAACTTAGTGATTATTCATAGATAAAATTATGGAGGTTTTAACCAAAGGCTAGATACAGAAGTTGTATCTTTCCACTTCTTTATAGGTTGGGTATTTTATTTATTAATGATTTCATAATTAGTGTACGTAGTAGTCTATTATTGAAATTTTTTACACACCATGTAAGATAAATAAAATTAGCCCACCGAAGTGGGTCAGATTAAAATTTTTACTTTTCTAGTTTTACTCTTTGAAGTCGTAATGCATTTAGGACAACAGATACGGAACTAAATGCCATAGCCGCCCCCGCTACCCAAGGTGCTAGTAACCCGACTGCGGCAATCGGTATGCCTAACGTGTTATATGCGAATGCCCAAAACAGATTCTGTTTAATATTTCTCATCGTTTTGTGGCTCATAATAATTGCATCGGCTATGCTGTTTAAGTCTCCTCTAATCAATGTTATATCTGCAGCTTCCATCGCAACGTCTGTTCCTGTTCCAATTGCCATCCCGATATTTGCGACTGCAAGAGCTGGAGCATCATTAATTCCATCTCCAACCATTGCTACTTTCTTTCCAGCTACCTGAAGTTTTTTAACTTCTTCGGCTTTTCCTTCAGGAAGTACCTCAGCGATAACATGATCTATTCCAACCTCATTACCAATCGCTTTAGCTGTACGTTGGTTATCACCAGTCATCATAATCACTTCAATATTCATATTGCGTAAACGCTTGATGGCTTTCTTAGACGTTTCCTTGATTGTATCCGCAACCGCAATAAGCCCTGCATATTGACCGTCTATACTTGCCAGCATCGCAGTTTTCCCATTTGCCTCTAATTCTTCCATTATTGTTAATATGTTAGAAATATCCACGTGATACTGATTCATTAATTTTCGAGTTCCTACAAGAACTTCTTTTTGATTAACTGTTGTTTTTACTCCATATCCAGGGATTGCTTCGAAATCTTGAACTGTACCGAGTAATATCCCTCTATTTTGAATTCCTTTCACAATTGCTTCCGCAAGTGGATGTTCCGATTGTTTCTCTGCTGTACCAACCAAAGAAAGAAACTCCTCTTCATTTACACCATCTGCAACAATTACATCAGTTAACTCTGGTTTACCATTTGTAACTGTACCAGTTTTATCAACAACTACTGTATCAATATGGTGCGTGGTTTCGAGATGTTCTCCACCTTTAAACAGAATACCAAACTCAGCTGCCCGACCTGAACCTGCCATAATGGAGGTGGGTGTTGCAAGACCAAGTGCACATGGACATGCAATAACAAGAACGGCAATCAGAGCTTCGAGTGCAGGAGTAACTTCTCCTGGGTTCACCCATATAATCCATACTAAAAAAGTAATAATGCCAATACCTATTACAATTGGCACGAACACGCCAGATATTTTGTCTGCAAGCCTTTGAATTGGGGCTTTGGATCCTTGAGCATCTTCCACTACTTTAATTATTTGAGAAAGAGCTGTGTCTCTTCCGATTTTCGTTGCTTTCATTCTAATAAAACCATTTTTATTAATTGTAGATCCAAACAAAGAATCACCAATCGTTTTATCGACTGGAATACTTTCACCAGTTAACATTGACTCGTCGACAGCAGAGTTTCCCTCCATAACCTCTCCATCAACCGGTATTTTTTCACCAGGTTTCACTAAAATAATATCTCCAGTTACAACTTCTTCAAGAGGTATTTCTATTTCCTTTTCATCTCTTAGGACCAAGGCTGTTTTAGCTTGAAGTCCCATAAGCTTTTTAATAGCCTCAGATGAACGCCCCTTTGCTTTTGCTTCGAAAAGTTTACCTAATATAATTAGGGTAATCAGCACTGAGCTCGTTTCAAAGTACAGTTGGGCAGTGTGATGCTCACCTATGGTAATGATGGCCTGATAAACACTATAAAAATAAGCTGCGGATGTTCCCATAACAACTAGGACATCCATATTGGCACTCCCATTTCGCAATGCTTTATAAGCACTTACATAAAACTGTTTCCCAATGACAAATTGGACTGGTGTTGCCAGAGCCATTTGTACCCATGGATTCATAAGAAAATCGGGCATATAAATAAATGATGTAAAAGAAAAGTGACCAACCATAGACCACAATAAGGGAAGAGACAAAATTGCAGAGATAATAAATTTTTTCTTTTGTTTTTGAATGACTTGCTCTCGGTAATCTATTGCTTCTTTTTCATCTTCTTTATTGATTGCCCCATATCCTAATTTCTCCACTCGCGCAATAATATCCGAAACGTTAATCTGAGAAGGATTATATTCAATAGTTGCATTTTCAAGCGCTAGATTTACGTTGGCAAATGAAACTCCCTCTAGCTTGTTAAGACCTTTTTCAATTCTCGTAGCGCAGGCAGCGCAGGTCATTCCTGTTATTGCAAACTCTTTATTCTCCTTTGCGACGCCATACCCTAGATCTTGAATTTTCTTTTCAAGATCTTGATTTGTCAATTTTTCAGGATCGTATTTAATCGTAGACTTTTCAAGAGCCAAGTTTACGTTGGCTTGTTCTACGCCCTCCATTTTATTTAGGCCTTTTTCAATTCTTGTTGCACAGGCCGCACAGGTCATCCCTGTAATTTGTAGGCTGGTTTCTTTTACTTCATTACTCATTTTGTTTTAACCTCTCCTTTAAATACTGCCAGGGGGTATAGATGGAAGTAAGAAAGAGAGTGCCAAATAGCACTCTTACTCTTTTATTCCACGTCATAACCTTGGTCATCAATTGTTGCCTTAATTTTATCTACATTTACCTTTTCTGAATCAAAAGCTACATCCACTTTACCTGAATCTAAATGAACCTTTACAAGACTAACACCTTCTAATTTTCCTACACTACCTTCAACAGCACTCACACAATGACCGCAAGACATTCCACTCACATTCAATGTTACGTTTTCCATATTTCTCACTTCTCCTTTTTCGATTAATAATAATTAATACTGCATACTGTGTAGGGGTATAATTTACAGAAAAAATCAGTGATTTACAAGCCAAACTTTCTTATTAATTTTAGGCAACTACTGTATATCCTTTACCTTCAATAGCATCCGTAATTTGTTTAATATCTGTTTGCGAATCATTAAACTCTATATCCACTTTTCCCGTTTCTAATTGCACATTAACTTTCTCCACACCACTAAGTGCGTTAACGCTATTTTCAACAGATTTTACGCACCCCCCACAAGTCATTCCTTGAACTTGTATTGTAACTTGATTTGCCATTTAAAATTCCTCCTCTTATTTTTTCATTAATTTTTGAATCGTAACTAATAATTCATCAAGCACTTCATCGTCACCCTCAGCTAACCTATCCACTACACAGCCTTTTAAGTGTCCTTGTAAAAGTACCTTAGCAACACTATTTAGAGCGGATTGAGTTGCAGAAAGCTGTGTGATTATATCGTCACAATAGACGTCTTTGTCTACCATACCTTTTATTCCTCGGATCTGACCTTCAATACGGTTTAATCGATTTGTTAGATCCTTTTTCACATGCTCAGGATGATGACTTTTTCTACAAGATATATCGGGTGTGACTTTACTTTCTTCCATTACATTGTCCAACTAAGCAACCTCCTATCCTTATATATATAATACAATACCTACCAGGGGTATGTAAAGCGTAATGATTTTTGTTAATGTAGATATTTAAGATTCTTAATTATCTCCCTAAAACTTTCTAATTCACAAGTACCTGACCGACCATTCCAGATTCTTTATGGCCTGGGATTGTGCAAATATATTTATATACCCCTGTGCCAACAGGGGTGAAAGTTAATTGCTCTGAACTATTAGGTTCGGCATGAAGATGTATCAAGTTTTCTTCTGTCCCATGATTATGCGTAGATTCGCTAGAACTATTAAGAGTTGGGATTTTCATTTCAATATCATGTTCGACGTTATCCATATTTTCAAGAACAACAGTGATCGGTTGATTTTTTTTTAAAACAATTTCTGTTAGGGAGTACTTCATATTTTCAGCTTGTATAGTAATAACTTTTGAGTTATTTTCTATCTTATTCTCTACGTTATTAGAATGGTCGTTATGGTCTTGTGAAGGTGAAGGTGTAGTAGATATGGAACTCACTTGTTTTTCGGCAAAAGAAACACCTCCTACAAAATAAAAAATAATGCTAGCTGCTAGGATGATTGGCTTTAATAACCAAATTTTATTTTCTATTTTTTGATTTTTCTTATGCGGTAACAAGAAAAATAAAAAGATAGTAGTAATGGATATCAATAAGAATAATCTTATTAAACTCATTGATTGTTCTTGGTTGATCATTTCTCCCACCATCGCACCCATCATACCGCCCATGAGACCAGACATTATTCCTTCTAATATGGACAAAATTCCAAAATATCGTCCACATATTGAACCTGCTAATATGCCAATAGCCATGGAAAGAATTGTTGATAAAAATAGATTCCCTTGTAATGTTACACCTAGGAGAACGCCCGCAGTCAATCCAATATTCATACCAAAAAACATAGAAGTAACCATCCCTTGCATGGGATTAAATATTTTTTTTGAATGCCTAGCTAAAAGAAGGATTATTAACGTTAACACGGTAAGTGACGCTAAAATAAACATTTGATAGAACCCCATCAATCCACCCTTTTTGTTTTTTATAATTCTTTTTCTATATTCTAGATTATATTTAATACCCCTTTATGGTATGCATGCAAAAAAATATCCCTGTGTATAAATTTTTTAGACACAGGGAACATCCTTGCTTGTGAACATCATTTTAGTCAATCTTTAATAACTGAGCATTAATTGCACAGATAATGGTGCTTAGTGACATAACCACCGCTCCAATTGCTGGAGTTATTACAATACCTATACCGAATAAAACTCCTGCTGCTAGAGGAATAGCGATAATATTGTATCCGGCAGCCCATCCTAAGTTTTGAACCATTTTTCGATGACTTGCTTTAGATAGCTTGAAAATACTTAAGATATCTACCGGGTTACTATTGACTAGTACAACATCTGCTGTTTCAATCGCAACGTCTGTACCTGCGCCAATCGCAATTCCTAAATCAGCTTCTGCTAATGCAGGTGCATCATTAATACCATCACCTATCATCGCAACTTTTTTACCACCTTCTTTTAATTTCTTCACATTATTTGATTTTTCATGTGGTAAAACTTCTGCAATTACTTTTATAATACCAAGTTTTTCACCTACGTAATTTGCTACTCGACTATTATCACCAGTCATCATAACTGTTTCAATACCAAGATCATTCAGTTCTTTAATGACTTGATAAGAGGATTCTCTGATAATATCTGCTAAAGCAATCATCCCTTGTAGCACATTATTTTTTAACACGAAAACGACGGTTTTACCTTGTTGTGCAAGTTTTTCATACGTATTTTCATCAAACGAAATTTGATTTGCTCTCATTGCACCAGGACTAACAACCGCAATTTCTGCACCATTAACTTTTGCAATTAGTCCTTTTCCAGTTAGATTTTGATAATCCTTTACCTCATAAAGACCTAAATTGCGTTCCTTCCCCTCTTTCACAATTCCTTTTGCAATTGGATGATCCGATTGCGTTTCAACGGAGTAGGCTAGTTTCAATAGCTCCTCTTCATTAACACCTTTACTTGGATGAACATCGGTCACACCAAAGTTTCCTTCCGTTAAAGTACCTGTTTTATCAAAAACAACACGATTAATTTTAAATGCCCCTTCAAATGCGGTCCGGTTACGGATTAACAGTCCTTTTTTTGCGGCAATGGAAGTTGATCTTGAAGTAACTAATGGACCAGCTAGACCTAGTGCGTGTGGACAAGCAATAATTAAGACAGTAACCATTCTTTCTAATGCAAAATCAAAATCCCCTGTTGTTGCCCAGTAAACAAGCGTAATAATACCTGCAACTATTGCTACATAAAATAACCATTTGGCTGCGATATCTGCAAATCCTTGCGCTTTCGATTTGGTTTTTTCTGCATCACTTACTAATTGAATTACTTGAGCAAGATAGGTGTCATTACCTGTTTTACTCACTTTAATTTTCAGTACACCTTCCCCATTTACTGCACCACCAATTGCTTCCATACCCGGTGCTTTTTCTATGGGAACAGATTCACCAGTTAACATAGATTCATCAACAGTGGATACTCCTTCAAAAATTACGCCATCAAGCGGAATCTTTTCTCCAGATTTAACAAGAATTTTATCACCTGGATGTAAAACTTCTACTGATACATCTACGATATTTCCTGATTCATCCAATTTATGTGCTTCTTTAGGCATTAATTTGATTAACTCTTCTAACGCTTTAGAGGCGCCCATAATGGATTTCATTTCGATCCAATGTCCGAGAAGCATTATCACGATTAGAGTAGCTAATTCAAAGAAAAAGTCACTTCCTATTATGAAAAAGGCTGTCAATGTACTATATATATAAGCTGTTACGATGGCTAAGGAGATTAATAACATCATTCCAGGAGCTCTGTCTTTTAGCTCACTCCATGCACCAAGTAAAAACGGCTTCCCACCAAATAAAAAGACAATAGTTGAAAGCAAGAATAATAATAAAGTGTCCCCTGTAAAGTTGACTTCATAACCAAATAGCATTTGAATCATCATGGATAAGTATGAAATAGGTATAGCCAGTATTAAGGATACCCAGAAGCGTTTTTTAAAGTCCCCGACCATATGTCCATGATGGGTAGAATGACCACCACCATGATTTCCATTTTGGCTGTGGTCGTGACCTTTGTGCATATTGTGATCGTGTTCACTGTGACTGTGTTGGATGTTATCTTCGTGCACGCTTTGGTCATCTTCACTGTTGTGTTGGCCGTGACCTTTATGCATGCTATGATCATGTTGGCTGTGACCTTCGTGCTTGTTAAGATAGTGTTCGCTTTGGTTGTGCTTATCTTCACTATTACCTTGCTTTTCCATTGTTCTCACTCCCTTTAATTTGAATTCATCTAAAGACTTAAAACATTGTTTCCATTAGTTTTTTCTTCTTGTGATGATTTTAATACACGATCCCCTGGTAAGGTATAGTCATCATTAAAGTTTCTAGTTATTATATTCCCCAATAGGTTATTGTATCAAACACACCAATAATGATAAGAATTACTCCAGCAATTTTTTGGATAATTCCTCCTATCTTCATGCTATTTTTCATAATTAATCGCTTTGCATCGAAAAGCCATATGAATACAAATAGAAGAATCAGTGGAATGGATGTTGCAATCCCAAAAGCGGCAGGTAAGATAAAACCATAAGAGGTTGATACCACGGTTGGCATTAACCAAACGAAAAATAGAACAAACATAGTTGGACAGAATGCTAAAGAAAAACTTGCTCCCAACATAAAAGAACCGAACTTTCCTTCTTTTAATACCATCGGGATATATGTTGATAAACGATTTAAGAATACAAGCTTCAAAATTCCTATAAGTACCAATCCCGTCACAATCATTAAAGGACCAATTAATTGACGAAATATCGGAAAATACTCGGTCATTTTTGTTTCAAACGATTGACCAAACATCCAAGCTAACATACCGATTAAACTAAACACAACAACCTTCCCTGCGATAAAAGATACTATCTCTCCCCAATTACTCTTCATTTGAACGGTACGATTTCCGTAAAAAGTAATTGCACTCATATTTCCTGTCAATTGACACGGTGCCACGGCCCCAATTAAACCAAGAAGGAGTGCAACTACAATTGGATAATGTTCAAAGGAGTTCAAGAAAATAGTAACTGGTTCACTGATTGTTTGACTTATCTTTGACATCAAACTATACATCTATGAGACACCTTCCATTTTCTTATTTTGATAACTCACCATTTGAAGCAAGTTTATCCCAAGAAAATCCATTGTCTTTCGTTATATAAATATTATTGTTATTTGTAACTATAACAAGTTCTTTTTGATTTTCAGGATTTACTGCTATAAAGACGATGGGATCCATCTTCAAATCTTTTGGGAGTTGGATGTCTGTTTCTTCATTATTCTCCAACAAGAAAGATTTTAGATATACCTTATCGTTATCAAAATTAGAATAATAACCTCCTGTCTTATTCAATGTAACATAAGTGATATTTTTAGTATTATTCATTGATTTAAAATTTTGGCCATAATCAGCCGAAACAAATAATCCATCCTTGCTACCAATTGCAATTAATTCTTTACGCGTGGGGTGTGCAGACAAATTAGAAATAAACTTTGAAATAAATCCGTTCATCATTCCTTCCGTCCAAGAGGCTCCTTCATCCGTGGAATAGTGTAGACCTACTTTCATATCTTCAACCGGCATTTCATTTAATACATAAATCGTATTCGAATCATACCCAGCTGCGAGGTAATGAAAATCAATCTCTCCGTAAAATGCTAATTGTTCGAAACTTGCTCCTTTATCTATGCTTTTAATAAGACCAAGAGGATTTTTATATTCAGAGCCTTCTTCAGGATGCCCACTTGAAAAGAATCCTTCTCGTACAGCCTGAAAGCCCATATAATCATGTTTTTGACTACTTGCTTCTTTCCATCCGTCCTTGCCATATTCATATAGTCCAAAATGTGTTGCAATGGCGATATCGTTTCCTCCATTTAAATATCCTAAACCGTGTATATGATCAATTTTACTATTTTTTACTTCCGTAAATGAATATACTTCCTTTTCATTTGAGTTACACGCAGACAGCACTAATATAAGTACTAATAAAACGATAAAAATATTATATTTCTTCATTTTAATCTTGCTCCTTTAGCTCCATTTATATCCGATTCCCCATACTGTCTTAAGAAACTCATCAGTAGGAAAACCATTCGTTTTTAATTTTTCTCTTAAATTTCGAATATGTGAGTCCACTGTTCTCGTATCTGTGTATGTGTCATATTCCCATGCAGCATCCAATAACTCTTCGCGTGTATACGTTTTTTTAGGGCGAGAAATTAATGCTTCGATAATATAAAACTCTTTTAAGGTGAGTTGTACGATCGAATCCTTATATTGTAATGAAAACGTTTCTTTTTCTAACTTCAATCCCTCGTAAATAATAGTCTCTTCCTCTGATTTATCTTCATCTAAACGACGTAAAATCGCATTAACTCTAGCCCCCAATTCATTTTCGTCAAAAGGTTTTGTTATATAATCATCGGCTCCAGTGTTTAATCCTTTTACTAAATCTAACTTATCCGATCTTGCCGTGAGCATAATAATAGGTACATTAGAAAACTCACGTATCTTTTCACATACTTCCCATCCATTCATCTCCGGCATCATGACATCTAATAACACAAGATTAATTTTTTCATTTTTCAGTTTCTCTATCGCTTTCTTGCCACTTGTTTCTTTGATACATTTGAATCCGAGCGGTTGGAGAAATAATTCAATTAGATTTAACATTCTTTGCTCATCATCAACTAATAAAATCGTCCGCATATATGCTCAGGAACCTCCTATTCAATTACGCCTTGAGTAACTTCCGAGTAATACTAAATTATTACGGTAAATGTACTTCCTTTTCCAAAAGTACTTTTTACTTCAATTGTACCTCCATGCGCTTCCACTAACTCTTTCACAACGGCTAGTCCAATTCCCGATCCACCTAATGAACGAGAACGTGACTTTTCAACACGGTAAAGCTTCTCAAATATGAACTCAATTTCATCGGTGGGAATTCCTATTCCAAAATCAATTACAGAGATGATTGTTTTCTTCTCTTTTTTATGAACTGCCAGTGTAACTTCTGTATTTTCTTTAGAATACTTCCATGCATTATCTAGTAAGTTCAATACAATTTGCTCTAATCGTAATGAATCCGCATGGACTTGAAAATTGTCTTCACAAACAAAACTAAGCTTAATATTCTTCATTTCAAAAGAAGGTCCAACTAATTTGATGATGTTTTCAAAAAACGTTTGTGCCCCAAAATTTTCCTTGGACACAGTGAAAGTATTTTCATCCATTTTTGCTAAGTCTAATAAATTTTTGACAAGTTCTTTCATTCTTTCTGACTCTTCTGCAATTATTCCAAGATACTGTGCTCGTTCTTCTCCACTAATTTCTTTTCTCATGGCAACATTTGAATATCCAATTAAGTATGTCAAAGGTGTACTTAATTCATGGGCAACTGAAGCTAGAAATTCATTGCGCTCCGTCTTCAACCTCTCTAAGTCATTAGCTAATTTCTGAATTGAACCTGATAAATCCCCAAGTTCATCTTTACCGATGTTCGGAAGACTCACGGCAAAATCCCCTTTACTTAAGTTTTCTGTAGCTTTTTTCATACGGATTAAAGGTCTCGTGAGAAGTCTAGAAAGGACGGTATAAACGATAAATAAGAGGATAATACTTGTCCCACCTGCTATCCCGAAATGCATGTTTAGCTTATCCACCAATTGTTTAAGAGAACTCGTACTTTGAAACATGACAACATAACCAGATTGATCATCACTCACTTTGTAAGGATGTGCACTAATAATATAAGGTGACTTTTTCCACTCTGAAATTAGTACCTTATCTATCTTCGAATCAAGGTTTTTTATAAGTGGAAGAAATTCATTTAAATACTTAGTATTTTCAAACGAGCTACTTATGATTTCACCTTTTTTATCCGTAATAACTACTTCTCTATCTCCCCCTTTTTCCATCAATACGATATGTTTCATCGTTGTGTCAGAATAGTATTCTACAAGTACTTCCCTGTGATTTGATCCGTTTTTCAATAATAAGGAAAACTCCTCTTCAATTCTTGCATGAATAATATTTCTATGGAGATAAAAAATAAGAAATGTTTCCATTATCAGTACAGCAATAAAAAAGTAGGCTGTTAACTTTGTCGAAATTCTATTCATTAGAACATTTGCACCTTCTCACTAGAAAATCTATATAGTTTATATGAAACCGCATGTTAGTCCGGCATTATTTGCTCCATATACCGCTTAATGCTTTCTTCACTCATCTCGCCGGTGATTATTTTCTCTATTTTCCCTTCTGGGTTAATAAGAATAGTAGTTGGCAAAGGGTTAATATTATAGGTTTCCATTACACTTTTATTGTCATCAATTAAAACTGGAAAAGTTAAGCCTTTTCGATCAATATATTTTTGAACGACAAAATCAGATTCTCCTATGTTTACCGCTAGTATTTGAAGTCCTTGATCTTTCACTTCTTGATACTGTTTGTCCATTAGCGGAAATTCTCTTTCACATGGTTTACACCAAGTTCCCCAAAAGTTCAAAAATACCCCTTGACCTTTGTAATCAGACAATTGATGCTTCTCTTCATTCATATCAACAAGTACAAAATCTGGTGCTGCATCTCCGACTTGTAAAACTTCATTTTTTCCTTTACTTAAGTTAGAGTATATGGTAAAAACAATAACTCCAACCATTAACGTCAAAAGTATGAACCGCATATAAAACCTTTTTTGCTTTTTATCCATGGTAACGATAACCCTACTTTCCTCATTAGTTTTAATCCTGTTCTAAAACCCAGTGAATCCTCCAAAAAAAGGAGTTAAAAATGCAATTATCTTTGTCATCATATCAAAATACAACAAGACACCCATTTCAATCATTAAAAATCCACCTAATCTCATAAACAATCCATTTCTTTTTTGAAGAAACTTCATTTTTCCTATAAACAATGACATTATGAGGAATGGAATAGAGAAACCCAGTACATAAAATAGCATATATAGCATTCCTCTTTCAGGGTTAGACATTCCTAAAGCAATTACACCTGCAAGTATAGGTCCTGTACACGGTGTCCATCCCGCTGCAAATCCCATGCCAATCAATACGGACCCTATATAACCTTTAGGTCTTTTTCTAAACTGAACTCTTTTCTCTGATAGTAAAAATTCAAATTTAAAAATTCCAAGGACTACTAAACCAAAAAATACGATAACAATCGCACCTACTTGTCTTAGTAAATCTTGATATTGAATGAAAATCGTCCCGATGAAAGACGTGGAGAATCCTAAAGCCATAAAGATAGCTGAAAAACCAAGTAAAAATAGAAGTGTGTGTACCAATGCCTTCCTATTTAATATTCCCTTTTCTTCTTTTAGTTCATTTAGAGATACCCCGGTAACATATGAGAGAAATGCGGGGTAAAGGGGTAATGAGCAAGGTGATATAAACGACAATAACCCTGCCCCAAAAGCCAAAAATAAACTTAATTGTTCAAACAAATAATTTCACCTATCCTTTTATTATTATCCTCTGAATTAGTATAAAGAATAAATATGAAGAAATTATGCAGAATTCAACATATAAGAATCTAAAAGATTTTATAATGTTCTTTTTGATTTTTTTGTGTCTTAGCGATCTTTTATTATTTCTTCATAATAATGTTTTGCGTAACAAAAACTTTCAGTACAAAAAATAAAAATAATAAATAAGGCAAACCTAATCAAATTGTAGACTTTCCTTGTCTATGAAATCTTCCAGTTTAAATATGAACTTGGATACACTTTTCAAACACAGATTTTTTATGCATTTTTCTAGTTTAATAATTACATTCAATCAAAAGTAAGCTGCAAATATTGATTTTATAATGGAAGAGACCCACTCATTTTGATATAGTATTATGCACCAGTATATCTTCAAACGCGGGCTGACTATGGCTTCAGATGAATCTTCTCAATCCGAGGTAGAGATACTATTAATATTGCTAAAATGCGCAATCTACAGTATGTATTATTCGAACAAAACGTTTCTTTTTCAGGTGACTGGAGTTATCCAAGAAGAGCTTGGCGCTATGTCTCTGACGCCTCATAACTTAAGTTTCTTAACAGACGTGGATGTACAAAATAATGAAAATTACATTACACAAATGGAAAAAAGAATTTATACTTTACATCAGGCAACTATTTTGAAGTAACATGGAGTGATTTGTATGAAAAGAATTTTAATCGTTGAAGATGAACAGTATATGCAGGAACTCATGCGAATCCAACTCCAAAGTCAATTTGATTTAACACTAGTTGATAACGGTGCAGATGTATTGCAAATATTCAAATCAAATGAATTCAATCTCATCTTATTAGACGTCATGCTCCCTTATATCAATGGTTTTGAATTATGCAAGGAAATTCGAAAATCCTCAAACGTACCTATTTTAATGGTCACTGCACGTACGGATTTACAAGATACAGTAAAGGGGCTAGAGCTCGGTGCAGATGATTACGTCACAAAGCCCTTTGAATTTGAAGAGCTTCTCGCTCGCATTAAGTCCTTACTACGTCGTTCTTCTTTTAAAGACGATGAAACAAATGATACGCAAATTTTATCGCTAAACAATGGGACATTAGTCATCAATCTTGATAATCGCAGTGTAACCTTTGATAGTCAGTTCATTGAGCTTACGAGTAAAGAATTTCAGCTACTTGCACTTCTTATGGAATCACCTGAACGCGTATTTACACGTGAAAAGTTACTTGAGCTATTATGGGATTATGCCGAAGAACGTGAACTACGAGCGATTGATTCACACGTAAAAAATATTCGAACGAAATTTAAAAGGATACGACCAGGAGCGAAGATTATTAAAACCGTATGGGGTATGGGCTATCAACTAATTATTCCAGAGGCACTAACATGAAAATAGATAGTATTGTGACGAAGCTTGGCTTAACGATTATGCTGTTATTCTTAACGATTCTTATCCCCTTCGCCATATTTATCGATCGCATTTTCTTAAATGTTTATTCGTTATATTTAGATGAAAATGTACGGACATTAGGTGACCGTATTGAAATAGTTGTCACGGAAACAATGAAAGGTGACTCTAATTTGTATCTTAAGATTCAATCACTAACTGACCATAATTTGGCCTTCTTTAATGAACATGGGATTGTGCAATCAGAAGGTTACTTGGAATATCATCAAGGTAGGAATATTTCAGAGTCTTGGCTGACACGCCTAGAAGCCAATGAATATCTCGCTGGGGAACGCGTTATTCCTAAAACGGAGGAAAATATTTATTATGTCGTCAAACCCTTCATGGAAGATGGAAAGTTTAGTGGTGGGGTCATCATTTTTTCTTCCATTAGTGAACTTCATGCCAAAATGCATGATGTACGTGACTGGATTATACGTACCATAATCGGTGCCATCATTTTAGCACTCATCTATACAATATTTCTTTCGTGGCGCCTCAGTCGTCCGTTAGTGGAAATGGAGAAAACGACACGCGAAATCTCTAAGGGAAATCTTGAAACGAAGGTCCGTGTGCACTCTAGTGATGAAGTGGGCTCCTTAGCCAAAGCGATTAACGATTTAAGTATTGAGCTCAATGATTATCGTATTAACCGCAGTGAATTTTTAGCAAATATCTCGCATGAACTAAGAACACCAACCTCGTATTTAAAGGGCTATGGCAATATTATCAAAAATAAACGTTACCAAACACCAGAAGAGCTTGAAAAATATGCGGGCATCATTGAGAGTGAAGCTAATCGTCTAGCGAAGTTAATCCAAGAGCTATTTGAGCTTTCTAAAATGGAAGAAGGCAATGTTCAACTGTATCGTCAGTATGTGGATATCGATGATCTTGTAGAATCCGTTGTAGAAAAGGTTGCGCTAAAAGCACAGGATTCAAACAATAACATTCGAATGAATGTACATCCAAACCTGTCTGATATTTATACAGATGGTTTACGCCTAGAACAAATTTTAATAAACCTTATGGAAAATGCCGTTCATTATACTGATGGAGGGGATATTGAAATTATTGCGAAACAGGATTATAAACAAATTCTATTTATCATACGTGATGAAGGTCCTGGTATTCCAAAGGAGGACCTCCCTTTAATTTTCAATCGTTTTCACCGCGTGGAAAAATCTCGTGCACGGAATCTAGGTGGTTCTGGCCTTGGTCTAGCCATTGTTGCAGAATTAACAAAACACCTAAAAGGAAAGATTCACGTCGTAAGTACACTAGGAAAAGGTACTTGCATCACTCTTTCCTTACCCCATAAATTACCGGATGAATAATTTTAAATTGTGAATACATGAATTTGTTTCTGCGGTGGTCTCATTTCCCTCCACCATCCTCGGCGCAAATCGGTTGTCTCAAATTCTCTTTTCAGACAGCCGACTTTCTCCATATTTTCTACAAATCCTCTTTGTACAATGTAAAGTATAAAAACTTTAAAGAGGTGCAGCACAATGTGTGGATTTGTAGGTTTTATACATGGTACACAACCAATTCAATATAAAACAATAATGGAGATAATGCTCAAAACAATTGTTCACAGAGGTCCAGATAGTGAAGGCATCTATTCAGATGAAAAAGTGACATTAGGTTTTCGTCGTCTGAGCATTCTCGATTTAAGTACAGCTGCTAGTCAGCCCTTTTCAACAGAAGATGAAGACATTATTCTTGTATTTAACGGAGAAATTTACAACTACCGTGAGCTTCGTGAAGAATTAAAGCAATACGGCCATATTTTCGAAACGAGATCCGATACAGAAGTTTTATTAAAAGGTTATCTTCAGCACGGCGTGCAAATTTTACAAAAATTACGGGGGATGTTCGCCTTTTGTATTTGGGATAAAAAACAAAATCTCCAGTTTATTGCCCGTGATCATTTTGGCATTAAGCCTTTGTATTATACGCAGCACACAACAGACAACACGATTATTTTTGGATCGGAAATTAAATCATTTTTACCACATCCAGCATTTAAAAAGGAATTAAATGAACAGGCATTACGTCCTTATTTAACGTTTCAATACCCTGCCATGGACGAGACATTTTTTAAAGGCGTGTATAAGCTTACACCTGGATCGTATATGCTCATTCAAAATGGAAATATCCAAATTAAATCTTATTGGACTAACAATTTCGCACCGTCAACTGATTCTCTTGATACGCATGCACAACATATTAAAGGTGTTTTAAAAGACTCTGTTAAGGTTCATTCCATAAGTGATGTAAAAGTTGGCTCATTTTTATCAGGTGGTGTTGACTCAAGCTATATCGCAAAGCTTTTACAGCCTGATACAACGTATAGCGTTGGTTTTGAAGGTTATGAATCGATGTTTGATGAAACGTCTTTAGCAAAGGCGCTATCAAAGGAGCTGCAATTTGAAAATAAGCAAAAGCATATTACAGCGGCAGAAGCATTTGAAATCATTCCGAAGATTCAGTGGCATATGGATGAACCCGATTCCAATTTATCTTCACTTCCCCTTTACTTTTTATCGGAACTAGCAAGTAAAGATGTAAAAGTTGTGCTTTCCGGAGAAGGGGCAGACGAGTTATTTGGTGGCTATGAGTGGTATAAGCCTTCAGAAAAAATGATGAAATATACAAAGGTACCTGCTGTATTGCGTCACACGCTAGCAGCAATAGTAAAATACTTACCGTCAAACCGTTATACCACCTTCTTAGAAAACGGTGCAAAATCTATTGAAGAACGTTTTATCGGACACGCCTTTGTTTGGCAAGAAGAAGATGCACTTGCACTATTAAATGAAAAATATCATCATGGACCATCGATTTGGAATATTGTAAAGCCATATTATAACAAAGTTCAAGACACAGACGATGTAGCAAAAATGCAATATGTCGACTTAAATGTTTGGCTACCAAGCCAGATCCTACTAAAAGCCGACAAAATGAGCATGGCCCATTCGCTTGAATTACGTGTCCCTTTTTTAGATAAAGAAGTATTTAGCGTGGCAAGTAGTATCCCAACCGAATATAAAGTAACAACAGCAGATATAAAAATTGCGCTACGTAAAGCAGCTATTAGTGAATTACCTGAAGCTTGGGCAAAACGGAAAAAGCTCGGCTTCCCTGTTCCTATGCGCCACTGGTTACGTGAGGAAAAATACTATCAAATGCTACGTAGTACGTTTGAAAAAGTTTATATCAGTGAGTTTTTTGACCGAGAATTATTAATGGATTACCTAGATGCACATTATGAGGGCAAAGCGAATCATGCACGCTATGTTTGGACTGTGTATGTATTCTGTATTTGGTATGAACAGTATTTCCCTGAAAATGCGCTTTACTAGATTGGCCATACTAAATACGTATGCAAATAACTAAAACACAAACTAAAGGGATATAGAATGGAGCAATTATTTTTAGGCATCGTACAAAGTAAAAACCTTGCCCGGCTTTATCAATTTCTTATGATGGTCCTTGTTTCTATGGTTCCATTTGACCCAATTCCAGTGCTCGCAACCTTTATTGCAATTATTCTCGATTTTGGGACAGACTTTCTCATTAAAATGCTTGGAACAACAACAACAACAACAACAACAAATAAAAAGAAATGGAACCAATATATAAAAGGATCGATTATTAACGTGTACGAAGCATACATTTCCCTTCTTAGAAGCACTATTTAAGTAGGTTTTTTACTATAAACTTACTCAAGAACCTTAAAACATTATTTCAACCAGCTTTATCTAATTTAAAAGTCATTTTTTCTTTCATATACTAAAAAAATGTTCTTAAAATAAAAAAAGAAATGCATCTCAATTTTAGAGTCACTTCTTTTTTTATTGAATTTTAGTCTGAAAGTAAAAATTAGTATTTGCTTTTGTCTTTTATAGTATTAATGCAAAATGTTACTTTCTCTGATTGATTAACCTTTTAATCATTTGTTAAGATTCATTGGTTGGCTCTAAACTATGAAAAATGAGTTGGAACTAATTTACTGCTTCTGAACAAATCTAACATTCCTAATTACAAATCCTAATACAGCACCTATCATATTTAGAATCAAATCATCAATATCAAAACTTCCTCTTCTTGAAACTACTTGTGTTACCTCAATAAATAATAATAAAATAGTCATTGTAATTACATATATACGTATTTTGTTAATTCTTTTTATAAAAAGCGGTAAATAAATGCCCATAGGTAAAAACAAAATTAAATTACCACCAAGGTTTTTTAAAGGGATGTTAATATTCAAGGTTCCATGGGCTATAGAATGAACATATAGATTTATAGTTCTAAATGGTATAAAATTTGAAGACGATTTTATGTATTCCCTAAAAGATACATCTGAGCATCTATAACCTCTTGAATCTAAAAATAATATAAAAACTAATGCAAATAAATAAAATATAAAACTAATACAAACTAAAGGGTTTTTAGCAGTTTTCATTGCTTTCCTCCTGATAATTTCACACAATTCTAAAAAGTATATAAATCTATTAATAAACAGTTATTAAACAGTATTTTGTCTCTTCCTGATAACATTTTATAATATCAACAAAAACTACTTCCTATAAATATATATTGTAAATAAAAAAATACATGGAGAGACCAATTTGACAGGCTCTTCCATGTAGTATTATTTAAAATTCGGTTTCGTGCTAATTATAAATGTTTTAGAATAATATGAAAATAATACATTTTCTTATAGTCTATCGTTCATCATAATGGCTTTATCCTACTCTTCTATTAATTCATAACATATCTTGTATAATTAATTACAATAAAATGAAAGAAAAACTCTACTCTCTCTTTATGAAAAAAGAACTTTTCGTTATACAGATACCCCAATTTGGAGGACAGACCAATTCAAGTATTATTTATAAATATTATGCATATGAGTGTAAACCAACAACAATTAAGTAAACCTATTAAAGTTAACCATGCTGATTTTTCATAACACCACCCTTTTGTTAATCTTAAGTGCAGGAACACAGCGTAAAACAGTCATGTTATTAGAGTCCATACCTCTTTTGGAACCTCAGTGCAAAAATTAGTGCACCTAATGTAAATACTGGAAACTCTATGAGTACCGATCGATACCCAATTTCATCCATATATTGAGAGTTTGCCTTTTCAACTTACATTTTATCTTTCTTCTAATCAATCTAATTCTACCCATCCATTTTTAATTGCTAAGACGACTGCTTGTGTACGATCTTTTACATTCAATTTGGAAAGAATATTAGAAACATGATTCTTAATTGTTGTCTCGGAAAGAAAAATAGTTTGACTAATTGCTCTATTACTATATCCCGATGCTAATAATTGCAGAATTTCACATTCTCTTTTAGTTAATAAATATCCTGGACTTAAAAGTTCATTTTTTCTAATTTCTAGGCGACTTAATCGTTGAAATTCTTTTAATACTACATTTGCTACTCTAGAATCAATATAAGAATAACCTTTATCTACATTATTTATCGCTTCAATGAGATTTAATATTCCCGCATTCTTTAATACATATGCGCTTGCCCCTGCTCGTATTGATTCTTTAACAAACAATTCATCTACCTCATTTGTTAAAGCAATAATATTTACTTGAGGATATTCTTTTAATAAATAGCATATGCTCTCTATTGAAACAGATAAATTTAAGTCGATTTCCATCAAAATAATATCTGGTAGAAATTCTAAATAGATAGCAAATGCTTCTGAAGCAAAGTCAGCTTCAGCGACGATATCTATATTTTGTTCAAGTTGTAGTTTTTTACTTAATTGCGAACGGTATGATTTTCTACTATCAATTACTCCAATTTTAATCATTTTTTCTCCTTCCTTTTTTTATCAACTAATTTTTAACAAAAATGTTAATCGGCGCATTAAAATTACTACAAACTAAATCCAAATAATTTAAACAGCAACCTTGAAGAAATTGTCATGAAAGCTTCTGCAAATGCGATGTACACGTAGCATATGGAAATCTTATTCGTAATAAGCTCCCATCCTTTCATACATAGACTAATAATACTTGAAAAATATGAAGAAACTATGCAGACTCAATAATATTAGATTACTAAACGACTTTTTTTCATTTGAAATCATTATATAAAGTAATTGGCTCGGTTCGTTTGAAGAATTTAATGAATTTAAAGGAGGCTACATAACGACTTTAATGCAGAAGAAGGCAGAAGTACGAATAGATATTTTATATTAGAAGATTTTATTTATTGTTACGGAAATAAAGGACAGCAAAAGGAATTGCTGTCCTCTTTTTCATTTCAAAACATACTTATTGTTGTATCAAACCTTGTTCAAGTGCCTCTATATTATCTTTCATAATCGTAAAATAGTCTTCGTTATTTTTTATATTTTCCTCAGAAATTGATTCAAGATTATTTAAAGTTAGTGCATTTAATCCTGTTTCTCTTTGGACAGAAACTGCTACTTTGTTCGTAAGATTAGGTTCAAAATATATATATTGTAGCTTTTGTTCATTAACTAGCGCAATTATCTCAATTAATTCCTTATGAGAGGGTTCATCAGTAGGTGATAATCCACTTATCCCTATTTGTTGTAATCCAAATGCTTCTTCCCAGTAGCCATAGGCTGAATGAGATACAAGAAATGTATTACTATCCGCATTGGCCACCATAGTTTTAAAATTTTCATCTAACATTTCTAAATCCTGTTTCAAAGAATTAAAGTTCTCCTCAAATGCATCTGTATTATCTGGACTAATTTCATTTAAAGCATTCTTAATATTATTAGCAATCGTAATTGAACGATTCGGATCTAACCAAACATGTGGATCTATGCTTATGCCCTCACTGTGTTCAGCATGTTCTTCTTCGTTTTCATGCTCTTCTGTGTCTTCTTCTTCCGAATCTGTGTCTTCCACTCCATTTATAAAGTCAATACCTTCAGTAGCATTAACAATCTTAACATCTTCATCCTTTACAGCATCAATTACTGCATTTGCAAATCCTTCTAGTGCAGTTCCAGAATATATGAATGCTTTACTTTCTGCTACATTCGTCATATTTTTCATAGTAATTTCTACGGAATGGGCATCTGACCCAGGAGGGATGAGATTTTCTACTGCAACGTATTCCCCTCCTATTCTTTCTGTAAAGTATTGAAACGGATAAATCGTTGTATAGACTTTAAGTTCTCCTTCTTCATTAATAGTCCCCACTTCTTCTTTACTGCAAGCAGTTAGGAAAAGTAAAGAAAACATAAACAACATAGTGGTAAGTATTTTTTTGTTCATTTTCTTACTCCTTTAGTGTATTAAATTGCTTTTTTATTATAATCGTAACGATTACTATTTACAATATAACAGGTTTAATATATTTTTTTGGTTTAGCGATTGCTGTAGCAACTGCAGTAGGATTGCATATCGGGGCTGAAAAATATATAGAAGGATATCATTATAGATTACTTTCAGTCGGTATTTCGGTTATTTTCGGTAGAAAACGGAAATTCTGTCTTCCTAAAAATAGGTGGGTTATAAATTGTGAATTATTTTATACAAATCATTCCGTTACTGGGCATATCTAGGGATTATTAGTAAATGTTGATAATTTTTTAAAACAGCGAACCTATCCAAAATACACAGGCTTTTTTTGTTTTCTATATAGTGTACAATTAATGGCAGTAAGAAAAAATTTTAGGGGGGTTATAGTGTGGGTTTCGAAAGTGTCGTATTGCGTAACTACTTAACTGTCGATGTTGAGTTTGCTGTAGTAGAAGGCTTTTCATCAATTGTTTTAGAAACAGACGAAACAGAAAAAGAAATTGGAACAATAAGGTTAAATATTTATAACTCGAGGTTAACTGATTTATGTGACACCGCAGATGGTATTTCTGGTAGTCAATATTACTTAATTAGTAATGCAACAAAACATTTACCAAGCCTAGAACTTAATAAGAAACTTTTGACTATTGAAGAAATAAACATAGATTCCAACTATCGATCTAAAGGACATGGGAATGCTGCTTTAAATGAGTTATTAAAATTAGCAAAAATTTTAAGTGTAGATTACATTGTGTTAAAGCCAGCTCCTCCGAATGATGAAGCTTCTGATGATAAAACAGTTAGAAACAGTCAGATTAAACGACTTATTAATTTCTATGAACGTTTTGGCTTTCAAACGTATACAGTGGCGAAAGATGAACCTATTATGGCTCTAGATACAGAGGGTATTGAATATTATGACATACCCTAAAAAGAATTACAGATTGTTGAACATTGAATAGGATTCATTTAGCATAAAAGACTGGTATGTATCTAAAATTTTACTACATGATTTTTAAAAAGTTTATGAATAATTAAAATCGCCTTCTGGAGAAATGAATCCCTTGAAGTCGATTTTTATGTATACAACTTTGTTATAAAGTACCCCTAATATTGATGGGCACTTTCTATCTTTACTTCTACATTGTTTTTATTAAGATTTAAAATCTCTTTTTTTGGCACTATAATAAAATTGTATAATATAAATCATTCATCAAACACCCATGAGTTATAAGGCATAAACTTCCTACGTTTATTTAAGCAAATGTTTGACACTCAAGTATTTATGTCATAATGACAACTTTATGCTTAAAGTCGCACCTTAATTCAAGCATAAAGTTTCCAAACGGAAATTTTATGCTTTACGTCACAAAATGTGACTTAAACCATAACATTGTTATAAATTAAATCATAAGTATGTCATGATAATAAAGTCATTAATAACAACGTTTATTAAACCAATTCTTTATAATCATTAGCTATAATCTAATTCCTTTTGAGGGTGGATAAAGAAAATACGTTAGAATATTTAACTCCTTACATTCTTTTGTTTTATATTCTAACTTCTAACATTTATTTGCTTTAATACACTTTTAACTAAACTTTCACAGCAACATATGAATTCCTTGAATAATTATCCTCTAAAACCTAGTAAGATATAGAATTAGAATATTAAATACAGAGTAATATATTCAAATCATCCATTACTTGGGAAACATCTTCTTTTCAATATTCAATTCTTTTAGAGCATTTCTCCTAAATTCAAGTATTTTTTTATCAAGAATAAATCTACATGCCTTTCTACTGGTTTAATACCTGGATATATCCCATTAGAGTGAAGGTGAATAATAGTTTCTTTTATTAATTCTTTACTGTGTTGAAGCATTTTCTCTCGATTTCTAGCCTCCACTTCTTTATTTTTTTCGACAATCTTATTAATAAATATGTCAGAGAAATACTTAATAAATGCTCGTGACTTTCCTATTTCTTTTAAGACATCATTTTAAACTTAAGCTCGTCAATTATTGATTCCAAAATCTCCAACAATTTCACTTGAATTTTCTTAAGCTCTTCTTTTTCTATTTTATGATACTTTGAAACTTTAAAATTTCTTATAATTTAATATAAGGGCATTCCTGCCTTTTGCAGAAATGCCCCATTATTGAACGCAATGTTTTGTTATTTTCAATAAGAAAAAAGGCTTTACTCCTTCTTGAAGTAAAGCACCCGTTAGTTGAAATAATGGTAATAATTTTTATTGAGATAAATGTTTGTAATCTAATATTTCAATTTTGAACTCGTGATTACATTTCTGCTTATTAATCTTGCCACTATCACATGAAGGGAATATCCTAACCTTAACTAAATCTTCTTTAGCATCATCAAGTTTTTTCGAAGGGATTTCAATTTTTACAGTAACATCGTAGGAATGATTGTCATTGTAAGCTATATCAACAATCCCTTTCCATTCCCAGTAAAAAAGGGTATTCTGTCCATACTCCTTTATAACTCTTTTATCAATAACTGGGAATACAATGTCCAAAATGATGTCCTCTGTTGTGACATACATCCCTTCTTCTACTGAATTGGTTTCTGATTTAACAACAACTTGCGTTAGAGTAAAGACAATAAATAAAAATCCTAATAAGACTAAATATCGCTTAACCATCATGATTCACCCCATATTTATGTTTACTCCTTATTCTTCCCACATTATCTATTATTATTAAACTAGCCTGCTTCGTTAGTTCAATAAGAAACAAGGTTGTCTACTGTCAGCCTTGTTCTGCTAAAGCACCCGTTACTTGAACAAGCAAGTTACAAATCGCAACTGTCATTCGTATTATTCCTCTTCTTTTTATCACCAAAATACTTCCAAAGATGGTATGTCGACCAGAATAAAACTATAAATATAAGCATTGAAAATGGTACAAAGTAAGTTTTTTCAAGAATATAATCAGGGGTAAAAACAGCGAACAAGACCAAGATAATTATAGCTGTAATCAAAAGTATCCAGTAACGTTTGTCTTTATAAGTGCTAAAACTCCACATACAATCCTCCCTGTACCAACATGTGATTTTCAAACTAAAGATATCCATTTATTATACAACACACTTAAACTAAACTGCGTCTTTAGTTCAATAAGAAAAAGGCTTTACTCCTTCTTGAAGTAAAGCACACCGTTACTTTAAGTACATTCGAAACCGACAGTTATCCATGAAACCACCAACCAACAAGAGATATAGCCCCTACTCCCCAAGCAGTGGCACCACATATCCACCAAATTACAGATTTAGCTTTTGATAAATTTTCCTCGTCTTCCACATTTGCTTTTATAAAAGCGACCTTTCTTTCCATACCTTTTTTCATAGAAACGAGAACAACAAATCCGATTAGCATGAAACCAGTAGTTATCCAGAGTAATAAGTCCATCTTCTATACCTCCTTTTTTATGAATTACTTTCCTTTCAATCTTCTGCTTTACTTTAATACGTTTGAAACAAATAGATGTTCCAATTTTATATAAATTTTCCATTTATAATAAGTGAAAATCTATATTGCTTATTGAACTAAACTGCTTCGTTAGTAAAAACACTCCTTATGTCTATAATTCTATTAAGTTGGCAATAATCCTTTTAATATTACTATTTTAGGGGGAATCGGATTGTTACTGTCAAAAGCATGGGCTTCGTTTGAAGCTGATAAGCGAATAGAGGGCTTTTCGCCACAAACATTGAAAGCCTACCAGTTACAGTCTTCTTTACTAATTGGTTATTTTAAAGATGTAGAGATGGCATTGCTGGATACAAATCAACTAAAGGAATATCTTGCTATATCCTGTAAGCATTTAAAACCAGCCAGTCTTGCACATCGTATTCGCTTTATGAAATCATTTTTTCGTTGGTCCCATGAAGAAGGCCTTCTTAGTAAGAATCCAACTTCCAAGATTAAAGAACCCAAAGTAGGGAAGCGGATACCTAAGTATTTAACCGAACGGGAGATTGAACACCTTCGTGAATCCTGTCATTCCCCAATAGAAAAAGCAATTTTTGAATTCATGTTTTCTACCGGTTGTCGAATTGGCGAAATAGTTTCCTTAGAAAAGAATCATATTAATTGGTCCAATCAATCCGCCATCGTGAGAGGTAAGGGCGATAAGGAAAGGGAAGTTTATTTTAATACACGTTGTGATATATGGCTTAAACGCTATATGGAAAGCCGTAATGACCATAATCCAGCAATCTTTGTAACTTCCAGACAGCCACATAAAATGAGCGTCGCCCAAATGAGATATATCATCAAGCGGATCTCCAATCGTGCGGAAATTAATAAAGAGATTCACCCACACCAACTTAGACACAGTTACGCAACTCATTTGATGAATAATGGAGCTCCTATTGAAGTCATACAAAGTCTTATGGGGCATGAGAAAAGTGAAACAACTAGGATCTACGCTCAATTAAGCGGAAGGTTAAGGAAAGAGTATTATCAGAAATACTTTTAAATATAAAGGAGCAACGTCATAATGAAGTGAACCCGAAAAGTTAGACACTTTATTTAGTTAAGCCGCTTCTATGGTCTGAGTCCGGTATTGTACCGGGCTCAGACCTTTTAATTTTGTCTTGATTCGTTTGTGATTATAGTAATCAATATATTGTTCAAGCTCTTGCTTGAAGTGAGCCATACTTTCAAACTCTTGTAGGTAAAGTAATTCGGATTTTAGTAACCCAAAGAAGTTTTCAATTACCGCATTATCAAGACAATTTCCCTTACGGGACATACTTTGCGTGATCCCATGTGCTTTTAAACTTTTAGAATACTGTTTCATTTGGTAATGCCATCCTTGATCTGAGTGGAGAATTGGAGCGTCTCCATCGTATAAACGCATCAAAGCTTGGTCTAACATCTTCGAAACGAGTGGATATACTGGTCGTGACTCTAGGTTATATGCAATAATTTCGCCATTGAATAAATCAAGTATGGGCGAGAGATAGAGTTTTTCACCAAATAAATGAAATTCAGTCACATCCGTTACCCATTTCTCGTTCGGCTTCGTTGCTACAAAATCACGCTTTAAGATATTAGGCGCAATTTTTCCGACAGGCCCTTTGTACGAACGATATTTCTTCATGCGCACAAGGCATTTTAAACCAAGCTGCTTCATTAAGCGAAGAACCGTTTTGTGATTGATTTGATATCCACGATTGCGCAGTTCGAATGTAATACGACGGTATCCGTATCTACCTTTATGTTCGTGGAAAATCGAAGAGATAACTGATTTTACTTCCTCATACTTATCTCCACGCCCAAAGGTATTTATCCAGTAATAGTAGGTACTACGTGCTATCCCCGCAACTTTGATTAGCTTTTTAACAGCGAATTCTTCCCTTAGTTCATACACTACTTGCGCTTTGTCTTTCGTTGTAGTGCATCCTTTTCCTGAACTAAGGCGTTCAGCTTTTTTAAATAGGCATTCTCCATGCGTAAACGCTCGTTTTCTGCTTGTAATGCTTCAAATGACCCTTCAGTTGGTGTTGCTTTCTTTGTTTCTTTTTTCATAGATGGACGCCCCTTTGTTTTTGATTCTAGGGCGTCTACTCCAGCTTTTTCGAGTGTGTTTTTCCATTTTGTAATCGTATAAGGAGAAAGGATTTTAAAAATGGCAGCAGTTTCATACAAAGACGTCCTATGTTCGTTCATATAATTTAGTACGTTTAGTTTAAACTCTGCACTATAATTTGTATAGCTTTTCATAAGCCCATCTATCCCATGTTGCTTGTAGAGCATCACCCACTTAACTACTGTTGATTGAACCGTGCCAATTTGTTTGGCAATTGTCTTATATCCACCTTCGTTGTTCAAATAGCTCTGTACTGCAAATAATTTTTCTTCAAATGTAAATTTAGACATAAAAAAATACACCTCCAATTGTTAGATTGTGTCTAACAATTGGGGTGCACTTCATAATGACGTTGCTCTATTTTGACTAACGCACCCATTAGTTGAATAAGAAAATTTTTTATTCGGGTCGGATACGTCTTAGGGCTTCATCCACCGCCCAAAAGAAAAATGAAGTCATAATTCCAGCAATAAAATTTAGTTCTCCTTCTCCTACCCAATAGTTATTAAAGTTTGAAAAGAAATCACTTGATTCAAAGATTATTCCATAGACAAATGCAAAAGACATACCAAAAAATAAATGAATTATTAGTGCTAAAATCACTCTTTTAAATCCTTTGAATCGTTTGGATAAATAATCAGATAAAAAAGTTACAGGAACACCATAAATTAATATAATCGGTGAAAATAGTAAGCTATAAATTCCAATCATAGGTATCAATTCAAATGGTTTTTCCCATTCGCCGAAAATAAAAATTAAGATGAAAGTAATCGATAAAATTGTCGCAAAGAAAAAAGTTATAGCTTTCCTTTTAATCAACCATTCTCCCCCTTTTATGTACAATAACTTTGTTATACAACCTGCTGTATTACTTGAACTAACGGGTGCTTTACTCCTTATTGAAGTAAAGCACCCGTTAGTGAAAAAAGTCAATTATCTAATTCCTATTTTTTGACCCTAAATTCAACCTGTGCTTTTATATTATATTTTTTCTCTTGTTCAGTTTCCTTGTTAGCTATAACATAAAAGTCTGCACTGCCATTTACAACATAATGTCCTTCTGGAAATTCATGATTCATAATTCGCCTCATAAAATCTATATATTCTTTATTATCCTCTGAACCGTACCCGCCACTTCCCCTATATTCTTCACGAAGTGGTTCCCCTTTAATTAGTTTCGTGCTTAATAACGGTTCATTCATACCGTATCCAATTTCATAATTTCTCGTAGTCTCAACCATTGGAAAAGAGAATGGCGATGCTGAATGAAAAATTTCAACTTCTTCTTTATCCCCTGTATATTCTAATTCCGCATAAATTTTTATAGGTTCATTCTTACCGTATTCTGCTTTTTCTGTCACAAGTCGATATACAAAATCACCTTCTATGACCTCGGCTTTTGTTTCTAAGGGTTGAGTAGCAGGCAGTTCGTTAGCAACCTTTTCGTTATTGTTTTGTTGACAGCCCAATAATCCTATTGATAAAAGTATTAAAGACACAATTAAACTATGTTTTTTCAATATCATCCCACTTTCTTTATATAAATTAGACGATGATGAATTAGCATTCGTTTCAACAAGTTACCTGGTAACTTGTTCAACTAAACTGCTGCTTTAGTTTAAGTGTAACATTTCACATTGCATATCTGAGATCAACTTAATATTTTAGACATAAAAATAGACCATCGAAATGATGGCCATATTTTGCTAAAGCACACCGTTAGTTGAATTACACTTTACTAAAAAACCTGGATGAAACGCTTTTTTATTATAAATTCTAATTCTCTAATGCTTAAATTAGTTTCTGCATCGAGGATACTTATTTCAATTGTTATCGTATCCCAACTTTCCAAATGAGTACGCTTTACAAACTTTTGAAAACCTCTTACTACAGAATGTTTCTCCATATATTGGGGATTTTCATGGGATAAATTATAAATACTTTCATCAATTTCCCATCTGCTGAATTGAATATTTATGTCTCGTTCAAGTTTGTTTTGTGTATCAAAACCAAAAAACATGTTTCCTGTTTCTTCGTCGTAATAAATCCCCATTATTTTTAAATAAAAATTATTGTCATTAATCAACGGTATTTGAATTCCTCTATGGTCCTCTGGTTCCCCAACCCATGTCTTCCACTGTTCTTTAGTCCACGTATCCATTTTACTTGTATCATATGTTTCCTGAGTGAAATCAACTTTAATAATTTCTTTTGCCATTCCATACCCACCCCTTATTTATCTTTTGCTTAACCCTTTCCACTAACCTGCTGCATGATAACTCCTTCTTCCACTAACCTGCTTCGTTAGTTCAATAAGTTAAAGCTACCCTTACAGGCAGCCACTTGTTTAACTAAATCACGACGTTAGTTTAAGTACATTTTTTCGCAATTTTCTACGCTCAAAATTTCCCCAGTAAAACAATCTAAAAATCTTTAATAAATGCATCCAGTACAAGAAGTATAATCGCTAATACAACACAAATACGTAAAATGATTATAGCGATTTTGTTATCAACCAAATCATCCATATCACTATATTCATTCATATGGTCCATATCTTTCCTAAGCTGTTTTTTCTTCTTTCTATATAAACCTTGAACTTTTTTTGCATTTGGATTTTATCTCGTTTGTTTTGGCTCAACTATTCTTCCTCCTTTTCAATCTTTAATTTAAAAAATCCAAATAAATATATTTCTTAAAAACAAAAAGAATTGGAAGTTCATAATTAATTACGTTTCAGAATAAGACTTACTAGTTGTTGAACTAAACTGCTTCTTTAGTTCAATAAGAAAAAGGCTTTTTCTTGAAGTAAAGCACCCGTTAGTTGAAGAAGGCTTAGAAAACACAATTTAGTTACCCTTTATTCCATAACCCTTGTTTTTTCCACATAAGGATATAACTTAATAAATAACAGAAACTGGTGATTCCAAACAAAAGAAAAATTCCTGGAGTCATTAGCATGTATAGACTTATTGGTAAAGACCATATGAAGGCAATAAGCATTAATGATTTTCTTGCTGTAAAAGAAGAGATTATTGCCAAAGTTGCAGGTAAAACTAACATAAATAAAGTAATTAATGTTGTATCATTACTTGTTCCATTCGAATAAGGATTAAAGAAGTTTAATAACATCCATAAAACAATGGAAATAATTGCAGCAACTAGCCCCAATAAAGATGACTTCTTTAGCATTTAACTCCCCCCCTAATATACCGCAAATACCCAGCTCGTTCTTCAACTAACTGCCCCGTTAGCCATCCATGCAGCAAAAAAAACGCTGCACCACAGAGGATGAAAATTGGTTCAGAACGGGTATAGATTCGTATGGCTGGCGAAGAAGGTCGATGAACTATGGTGCCATAGAGCCCATCCGTTAGTCTGACTCCAACGACCACGGTGCATCACAGACTGTCGCTCCCTTACGGGAAGCACTCATGGGAGATTAATCCTACTCTGGTTATTGCACCAGCCTCCAATACTATTTGCCGTAGAAAGGATGATTACAATGGAAGTAATCATTGAACGTGCTTGTGGAATGGATGTCCATAAGGATTCCATTACTGCTTGTATTATTACCCCAAAAGGAAAGGAGATTCAAACGTTTTCCACTAAAACTGTATTTCTATTACAGTTAATTGACTGGATTAAGGAGCATGATTGTACTCACGTAGCAATGGAAAGTACAGGTGTATTTTGGAAGCCTATTGTTAACTTGCTAGAAGCCGAGAGCATTGAGTTTTTAGTAGTGAACGCTCAACATATGAAAGCAGTACCAGGTCGTAAGACCGATGTAAAAGATGCAGAATGGATTGCCAAACTTCTTCGTCACGGTCTACTTAAAGCAAGTTTTATTCCAGACCGAAATCAGCGGGAATTAAGAGAGTTAGTTCGATACCGTCGAAGTATTATTGAAGAGCGTGCGAGACAACATAATCGGATTCAAAAGGTTTTAGAAGGAGCGAATATCAAACTCGGTTCCGTTGTCTCCGACATCATGGGTGTTTCGTCGCTTGATATGCTTCGTGCTATCGCCGATGGCGAAAATGATCCTAAGAAATTAGCCAGCTTTGCCCGCCGATCAATGAAGAAGAAAAAGAGTGAACTAGAACTAGCTCTTCGAGGGTATATCAATCCACATCAACGTCTCATGTTGAAAACCATTCTGGTCCATATAGAATTTCTAACTGAGCAGATTGAGCTATTAAACGAAGAGGTGGCTACTAGGTTATCATCCCATCAAGAAGATATAGAACGATTGGATTCCATTCCTGGCATCGCCACTCGAATGGCTGAACAAATCTTAGCCGAAGTCGGTACAGATGTGGAGAAGCAATTTCCCAGTTCAGCGCACTTATGTTCCTGGGCAGGAATAGTACCTGGACATAATGAAAGTGCGGGCAAGAGGAAATCAACCAACATGAAAAAAGGAAACAAGTACTTGAAATCGGCATTAATTGAAGCGGCTCATTCTGTTAGAGGATCCAAAACCTACTTGGGAGCCCTGTATAGGCGTACTGCATCAAGAAAGGGTAAAAAGCGTGCAGGGATATCAGTCGCTCATGCCATTTTAAGAATCTGCTATTATCTCCTAACACGCAAAGAAATGTACGTAGACTTAGGGGAAGATTACTTTGACAAACAAAAAGAACAATCGATTGTACGATATTCTGTTCGAAGACTTGAAAACTTAGGTTACAACGTTACAATCACTGAACCAAATGCCTCCTAGTCCAACCCATAATTTAATTCTCATTTAGGCGCTGCACTTTTTAAAAAATTATTGAGCTGCGTCCGATTTCGTATTGCCTTTTTCTATAAATCGAAGATTTTAATTTTCATGGGAGTTGAATAACTAAGCTTATTTGTGATTCTTAATAGTTTCAATATCACTAAGAGAAATTAAACCATTTCTTTTTATCATGTATCTTACGAAGTATGTCTTATCTTTCTGAATTAAGTTCATTACCATTGGTTCCCTAACAATTACTTTAATCTCTTCTTGATGTCCCACTGGGGCATTGGGGTTAAATCCCTTTATCCATGCTTCATTGTTATCGTTAGAATACCCTTTTTCAGTGACAGTAAAATCAGTTACAGTTAACACAGACGAAAAAGAATTATAAATTATAAAAACAATCAAAAAGGCAACAGAAATTGTTATCGCCGACAATAAAATTCTTTTACTCTTCATAAAATTCTCCTTCCTTCATTATTCTGCTGCATTAGTTTAAGTGTAACATTTCACTTTCTACATAAAAATAGACCATCATTTTTTTGATGGTCTTGTTTAACTAAAGCATCCGTTACTTAACAAAATAAGGAAGCCCACTTTGAAAAATAAAGGTCATTCTATCTTTATAAACTATTTAGAGCATTTGATATTTCCTTAATAATTTCTTTGTGTACGTAAATATCCCAAATAATAAAGATGGAAAGAAATATAAAATATACTGTGCCATACAATTTCAAATTTTTTCTTGGTATCGAAGGTTTAAAAAATAATAAAAAAATGCCAGTAATAAAAAGCGAGGATAAAAAGATAGTAAGTCCCCACATGTCATGTGCTTTGTTAATTGGTAACATTACTTTTATAGCTTGGATTGGAGAATCTTGAACATTGTACGTTTCTTTTTTTACGAAACCCTCTTCAATCGTTAGCATCATCGTTTCTTCATCCAAGTAATAATTATAACCAGTAAAATTGAAGTTGGTCTTCAATGTTAAAAGAAGTATTGTTATCAAAGAAATATAAATAAATAGCGGTAAAAACCTCTTATTAATCTTAGTAAAATCTACCCCTCCATAATGTCTTATTTTCAACATCCTTTCAATAAGTGCCACCCCAAAACTTAAAGAAAAGCCCCTATAGTTCGATAATTTACTTATTACATACATTAACTTATTCAACACAGTCGCAAAAAATCCTTCTTATTCAACTAAACTGCGTCTTTAGTTCAATAAGAAAAAAGGCTTTACTCCATCTCGAAGTAAAGCACCCGTTAGCACAATATGTATTTAACAATTAGTGTTACAAATTATTTTCGTGTGTTAGTTTCTCTATCTATTAGATGTTTACCTAAATCTGCATTTGCTATTTCATATCCAGCAGTAACTTTCCAACCAAATATGTTATTTTGGATTTTCACGTTTGATGTCGTATTAATAACAGCTGAACCTTTTGTTCTTAATAACAAATAATAAGTATTAGAAATATCTGTTTCAACTACATCTATTAACTGTGTAGAATCATTATCGAACACTGTTGTTATATATTCCGCAATTGCTTCATCCCGAGTTGAAAAGTGGGTTGAATATTCATAAATACCAAAAGAAATAATAAGAATGACCCCGATTGAAGATAAGTATATCAATAACTTTTTATAATTATTTTTCATGCTGACCCTCCTCTTTTGCTTTACTAGATACTAATTCGACACCCCATAAAAAAACCCTGCTTATTCAACTAAACTGCTGCGTTAGTTTAAGTGAAACATTTCACAAACTCCTCTAACAAATGGTTTCTGACTACCTATTTATAGGTCTTACTACAATCAATTTTTTTGTATTTTGATCTATTAGTATAATAAATTCAACAAAACAAACGTTAATCCTTTCCTTCCAGAGTCCCTAAAACAAAATTAAGTATACCCTTGCCACTATGGCAAAGATATACTTAAAGTCGCAATAGAATTAACTATAAAGTTTTCTAAAATAAAGCCACTATAGCAGTGCCACACTTAATTTTACGGGCTTTAAATATACTTAAAACATTTGAGAGCACAAGTTTTAAAAAACTCACTTTACTTTCTAAAGCATAATATTGTCAACTAAATAATAAAGCATAAAGATGTAATCTGACATCTTTATGCTTTAAGTCACACAAAAACGTATTTTCTAACTTAGTTATTATATGTGGAGACGGCGGGAGTCAATCCTGCTTTCACTTAGAAAAGTGTTGCGGAGATATAATAACTGGTTATACTCCTAGTAATTCCGTAGAAACATATGAAACAAGAAGGAAATGAAGTTAGTTACTTTTATAGAAATAAGCCTGGGAATTTCTTTTTTAATTCATTTATTTTACTGGAAGTTTCATCATCCGTAAATTGTTTATCGAATTGCCTCATTTCTAAATCATTTCCATTTATTTTAATAAGGTTATCTTTAGTACCAAATGCTTTTCTTAATGCAGGTTCAATACTTGAAACTACTATTTTTTCGTATAGATTTTTATAATGTTCTACTTGTTGGACAGTCTCTTTTAATCGATTTTTCAATAGCCTATTTTCTTGTTTAATTTTATCTATTTCTAGAGTATTCTTTATATTCATTTGATAAGAATCCTGAAAAATCTGTTCAAATTTATGCAATTCATTAATTAAATGTTGCTTATTTGAATAGCGATTTACAATTGATTCAATGTTTGGAAAGAAGATTTCTTCTGTATCTTCAAGCCTAATACTTCGTTTAATTGGTGCATTCAATTCATCAACAAACTTTCCAATTCTTCGTTTCCAAGTAATCCTACTTATGTTTAAATTAGAATGTTCCTCTAAATAAACAAAAGTTAAAGGTTTATCTCCATTCTCATTTTTTAACCTCAATGCAATTTCCTTCATCTCAAAATCACTAAATTTCAGATTAGGTCCTGGCTTTTTATTTGGTAATTGGTCCATTAGGATTTCCCTCTAATATTTTGACTTCTACTGAAATTTTATGATCTATTAACATTTGTAATATTTTAGCATTCTTTTTTAAAACTGAATCAAAAGCATCTATTTCATCTATAGTAATTTTGGAATTTATTTCTAATATTTCTTTTATAATTTGTGATATTCGGGTTGAAAGTTTTTCAGAATAATTTTGTAGCCATTCTATACCTTCATCCAAATCATTAATTGATGGCTTAAAAATAAAATGTCCACAAGACCTACAATCTTCACAACAATTATTTGGGAAATTTACAGTATCACCACAATAACCATAGTCTACTTTTTTGAATAATAAGCTAGCCTCATATTCAGTGTATAATTTCCCCTTATCTATTGCTTTCCTCTTATTTCCCATGAGACCGGTAGATATTCGATTAGAAATATTGTTTGAAATTTGATTATTAACGAGCACATAGATATTTGAAGTAACAAAGCTTTCAGCGTGTGCATAATAATTAGAAGGTGTCTCTATTTCCTTGTGACCAGCGATTCTCGATATAGTGTATAAATTGAATCCTTGTAAAAACAAATTAATAATAGCAATATGTCTAGAATGAATTGGCAGAATTGTTTCTAATTTAAATTCTACATATTCTTTTTTTATTACTTCTTCTTGAAATTGTATTACATATTCTGCAAATTGTTTGGTAGTTAAACGATTCTCTACGCTAGCAACCATTTTCGATTTAAACTGTTTTCCAATATAAATGGTAAACTCTTTAGGTATTAAAAACATTTGTTCTCCAAATTCCTTATATATTTCATTTCGAAGAGAAATTATCATTTCATAAACTACTTTATTAATCTCCATGTGAATTGGCAATTTCTCAATCCTATTACTTTTTACATCTTTAATTTGTGGGATTTTTATCCAATACCTACTATCCTTAGTTTGATAAACGCAATCACTTTCTAGTCGAGTAAATGCAGAGGGTCGCATTGGAAGTATCGTAGTTAAATTCCACCATAATAATAACGGTTTATATTTTAGCGTACCTGAATCTTGAAATTGTTGATTAAAATAATCATTAAGTATTTCATGAAACATAATAAAATGTAAATAATCTGGTAACTTTCTATTTTCATAAACACTATTTTTATATAATTTCAAGATGTTAATAATTTCTTTTTTGGCATCTATTTGATAAAAATCAATAAATTCTTTTATATAATAAGCAATTAAATAACTAGATTTACTATTAAATAAATTTATTTGCAGCTCTTCAAGATCTGTAAATGATTTAGATGCTACAATTTCTTTTCTAATTTTACTTAATTTATCTGCTACTGTAGCTGGTGCATAACCGTTATATAAAAATTCTATAATATGACATTTAAGTGCTATTTCCATTTCTCTTGAAGCAAGAACAGGAAATTTTAGTCCTCTTTTATTATTAGTAGTTCTATCATTCACTTTCCAATAAAATAAATCAATATTAGTATGTTTTTCAAGTATTTTTTCACTAATTAAAACCTGTAGTTTCTTTCTATAATCTGGTAGTTCTTCTATAGAAAATTTTTTATCAGTAATAATTACATGACTTCGCTCAATTTGAAATTTATTAGATTTAATATCAGCATCCCCTTTTTAATTTACAATTAATTTATCAGCAACAGAAATAATTAACTCTTTTCTTTCTTTTTCGTTTATTATGGTGTCTAAAACTGAAGCACCAAAACTTTCAACCACCTCAGCAAACAAAAATAGAATATTCATTAAGAATTGACTATCTCTTATAATAAGATTTGTTGATCTTTGATTTCGGATAGCGCCTATTAATCTTTTAAATTCAGTTGTTGCATCAGAAATAAGGGATTGAATGTGCGGAATAAAGTAAGGACATCCAAAACAAGTTGTTCTATTTTCAAATTCGCAATTTTTGTATACTATACATTGACCATTTCCATCTTTAGAAGGCATTCTATTTGAAAAAATATTTTGTAATAGCCACTTTAAATCTGATTGATTCATATTCTGCAAATGCTTTATAGCTGATTTAAATCGATTATCTGTACGTAAATCTTCCATTGCTAGTAATTCAAGTTCTAATGTCGATAGCTTATTTTTCAATTTAGAAATTTTAATTGTTCTTTCTTCTAAAGTATGAATTTCTTTAGACTCATTAAATGCTAACCTTATTATAAAATTATACATCCATCCAAAATGACCTCTTTCAAATAAATTCAATGATATTCTGTTAATATCACCGTCTTTGTTGATTGCTTTAATGTATATTGCAGTAGTATTTGCTGATTTATGGGCTCTCAACCACTGGGTCATATCAACTGCTAATTCCATGGCTTCAGAGTCTACATCTTGAATGTAGTTAAAAAGATAAGTAATTGTACTACTTCTCATTTTTGTAGCACTAAAATAAGGAAGTTCATCATGTGAAATAAATTTTTTATGTTCTGTGTCAAGAACTGATACTAATCCTATAGTTAGATTTGTTTCTCCAATATACAAACTACTTAGTTGAAAATTCTTTTGAGTTAGCTTACTTTCTTTTTTATTCCTTAAATGTAACTCAGAAATAACTATTGCTGTTATGAAAGAATTTAGATAAAATATGGGCGTTATATAATTTAGAAATCCCTCAGTTTTACTCGCTTTTTCACCAATGAGTAACATATTTAATTGATCCACAACTTCTTTTATTTGCTCATTGGAAAGTTGATTATCTATAAACCAATCAAGGCTTAAAATATTTAGGTTCTTTGTTTCTATCCTAGGGATTATCCTTACAATATCGGATGGTCTCCATGAATTAGACATTAGCATAATCAGATATACCCAAATATTAGAGTATTCTCTTGATTTTATTGCAATGGGGACATGTTTTTCTATTTGGTTTAAGTAATCCTGCCAAATATAATATTCTTGTGGTGTATATATATCATCTATTCCAAATTTTTTAAACTCCGGTTTAAAATTTACTCTCATTTTATTTTCTAGTATTTTATTATATTTATTATAAACATATTGCAAAAATTTAAATGCCAAATCGTGTAAACTTCTCCCTCCTTTATAATTTTGAAGCATACTTAGCATATCTTCTGATTTACAATCAATCATTTTTATTTTAATTTTTGAAATTATATCTAAAAAAATTCTATTTAATCTGGAATAAACCAAATTCCAATTTTTAGGTTGACCTTTGGTGGCTTGAATCTTAATTAGACTAAATTCTAAAAATAATTTTCTATTACCAGAAAAATAAGTATTATTTAATGATATTGCATTTATATTAGTGCAGAGTTTTTCAAACAAGTCCATTTTAGTAAAATTCACTTTTTTGTTTTTTTCATTTTCTAAGTACAATTCTAAGCTTGCATCTTCTATAAAGAATTTATTAATTATTCCTAAATTTGTATATAAAACCTCATTATTTTTTATAAGTGTAAACAGTTTATTATTAGTTAAATGATACTTTTCTTCTGCTTGGATAAGACTGAGATATTTCTCACTAAAACTACTAGAGAATATTGGCTTTGTTAGAATTTCATCTATTTCATTTTTCTTAATGTGCCATCTCTTATTGATTTTTTTGGCAGTTTTAAAAATTCCTACTGATATAGTTCCATTGAATTCAGGATTAATATTTGCAATTATTTCTTTGAATTTTTTTAAAGTAATATATTCATTACTCATAATATTTTTTTCGGCATTTATTATATTTTCTGCTACTTCAGTTCTTATATAATGCCTTGAACGTTTAAAAAAAGTTTCTTCAAACGATTCTTTATTTATATAACCTGTAAAATTAGGATTAATTTTTTTTAGTTTTTTATTTAAGTCAATTAAACTAATAAATGCTTTGTCAATAGCATCATTTTTAAAATATCCCGAATTCAATAAATCTTCAATTTCTGCTCGGTTAATATACCAAATATAATTAATTTTTTTGGCTGTCTTAAAAACACCATTTGGATCTACGTCAAGATTCTGGACACAAAAAGATTAAGTTTTTTTCTGCACAACCACCATTCAGGAAGTGTTCCACATCCCAAGTAAATCGTCAAAGTGAAAAGAGCCTTTGACAATCTACTCGGGACGTGGAGAGATTAACCCATGGATGTTGTGCCTGAAAAATGTGGAGGGGGGATTGGCTTTTACCCCTAAGACTCAGGCTGCTGCGCGACACATTATTTCATACGCCTCTGGCGTTACAAAGCCGATGCTTCCATGAATTCGTTTGCGATTATACCAACCTTCTATATATTGAAATAGCGAGATTCTCGCATTCTCAAAGTATTCATATCGTTTTTGATAGACTTCTTCTTTTTTGAGTGTCGCATGAAAGGACTCGATGCATGCATTGTCATAAGGGCATCCTTTACGACTGAATGATGCAATCATTCCATATTTTTTTAACTGTTCTTGAAATGCCTCACTTGTATATTGAGTACCCAGATCCGTATGCATGATCAATCCCGGTGAAGGATTTTGGAATTCGACGGCACATTTTAAAGCATCCAACACGATTTCTGTGGTCATCGTACGGGAAAACTTGTAGCCTACTATTTTCTTTGAATGCAAATCGAGGACAGACGCTAGATAACACCAGCCATCTCGAAGCGTATGGATATACGTGATATCTGCCACCCATTTTTCATTGATTGTGGTTGTTGTAAAATCTTGCTTCAACACATTTTCTCGTTCTTCTACTAGTGCCTGTGTGCTTGCTGGACGGTATTTCTTCACAATGTTTGACTGGATGCCTGCTTGTTTCATCAGACGTTGGACTCTTTTTATACTGCAAGAATAGCCTTCTTTTAAAAGTACTCGATGTATTTTGGGGGCGCCATAGATACCTTTACTTACTTTATGAATGGCTATTATACGATCCAATATTGCCTCATTGGCCACGTGGTAGCTGTTCGGTTTCTTATGAAATGATTGATAATAGGTACTTTTAGGCATCTTTAAAATGCGACACATCACTTGTACTGGATGATGCCCGCTTTCATTTGTAATGTAGTCGATCAGTTCTTCATCCTCTATTTTCTCGCGAATATGGTCATAGCCTTTTTTAGGATTTCAAGTTCCTGTTTTAACCGTAGGTTTTCTTTTTGAATCATTTCTACATCGGATACAGTTAATTCCTTTGTCCCTTCGATTGTAGAGAGTTGTTTAATCCATTTATAGATAGTTACTTCTGAAACACCATATTCGCTAGATAGTTGGCTGACCGGGGTACCTGAGCTGTGAAG
Source organism: Psychrobacillus sp. FSL K6-2365 (assembly GCF_038003165.1). Lineage (NCBI taxonomy): Bacteria > Bacillati > Bacillota > Bacilli > Caryophanales > Bacillaceae > Psychrobacillus > Psychrobacillus sp. FSL K6-2365. Next base: position 2,208,566 of record NZ_JBBOOO010000001.1, read on the forward strand.
CTCCACTACTGTTTGTTTAAATTCTTGGTTATAACGTTTTTGACTCATAATACAGACACGACCTTTCGTTAGTTCAATTTTATTGACTTAACCAAGATGTGTCCATACATCTATACTACATTCAATTGTTAATTCTTCTTGATATTAAGTGAGGTGTTAAATTACTAATATCAGAGGCCTCTTTAACTGTAATAAGCCCCTCATACCTAGCTTTACTTTCTACTTGGTCTGATAAATATTGATCTATTACGCTTTGTCGTAAGTACTTTCTCCCTCTTATTAATTCTACTTCGGAAAATACATTTTCTTGGACTAATGATTGTATTGATTTATAAGATTTCCCTACTAACTCAGAGACTTCCTCTAAAGTAAATAATCTATCACTTTCATTTTTAGATGGGTTATTAAATTTCTCAATATCATTTTTTTGTATGTACCATTTATTTAAAAACTTTATTGAGTTAGGAAAAAATCCTTCTTTTATTAATATATAAAGTCTTTCATTTGTCGTATTAACTATTTCAGCTGCAACTATAGCAGTACAATAATTAATCTTCAAATACTCTATAAACTCCAGATATTTATTTGCATGTTTCCTTTTGAAATATATTGAATTATGTATTCGATATACACCAGGTATATAATTTTTTTCAATATAATATCTTAATTTTTTATCAGAAATATTTAATAACTCACTAAATTCTTTTGTAGTGAAATCAATTTCATTTCCATTATTATAGATTTCATAATTATTAAAGTAGTCCTTTACCTCTTTAAAACTAACTTTCCATTGTCTTTTCATGAGGATAGCAGATTTAAACTCGCCCATTAAAGCGAAAAATTGCAAATAATCTAAAGGCAACTGCAGTATTTGAGTCATTTCCGAAAGTGACACAAGATTTTCAGCACCAGACTCAAAATATACCTCAATTTCCTTTACTTCTATATACCAGATATTATTAATCTTCTGAGCAGACTTAAAAACATTCTCATTAATCAACTTTTTTAATTTGTTATATGATACACCATATATTAAAGATAATTTCGTTAAATTCTCAAGATCTTTCTTATCAGATAGTCTGAGTATAAATTTATTAAAATCTTCTTCAAGAATAACCCAATTATTGCTAGGTGTTTTCTCCGCTTTTAAAGAACCTTTATTTAGCCATCTATAAAATTGGAATTTAGGTATGTTGTATAACTTAGATAATTCAGAAATACTCATAAATTTCCCACGGTTTTGTTGTGTGTTAAATTCTTCATTTGTACTATTTATCTCATCCATTTTTTCCTCCGTTAAAAAATATTAATTATGTTAAATTAGTGTTATTATTAAGTGTTTTAGGAATGTATATAGACTGCATTTCATTCATCTTTTCTTCGACTTTCGAACGTACTCTTTCAGTTTTCGTCAAGTATGGCAAAGCAGACTCTAAGCTTGAGTCACCTCTTAAAAACATAAGTTCGGCTGGATTTTCAATTTCTTCTGCGATTAGGTTGGTAAATGTACCACGACCAATATGAGTTAACCAATTAGAATTCCTTAAATTTAAAGCGAGTATCCTATCATTAACCTCGTCAGATTCTTCTAAAAAACGGATAAAAGCATTCTTTACTTTTCTAAAATAATAACTGTATGAACTCCCTGACATTGGTCTTCCATCTCTATTAATAAATAATGCTCCTGTATTATCAATATCTTGCTCTGAATAGCTTTTAATATGATTATTATATAATTCATTCCCCCAGTTATTCACAGGCAATATTAATTGCTTTCTATTCTTTTTCACGTAGTTACTTCCCATTAAATCCTTTAAATCTGTTCGGAAATTATTTTCTTTTAAATGTATTGTCATACTTTTCCCATCAATACTTCTTTTTATCGAAGTTCTAACTATATTTACTGCTTCACCGCATCTTACCCCACCAAATATCTGCATGTAAATTCCTAGAGCTATAGGATGAGCAATACTCTGTGCAATTTCTAAAAATAATGGTATATAATTTATTGGCAAATTATGAAGCTTATTTAGCTTTTCTTTCTCCGGTAAAATAACATTAAAGGTATTGTTTGCGTTCATTTCTTCAGTCGGTATTTTAACATTTTTAATAAGATCATTTTCCTCCATCCACCTATAAAATTCTATGATAGTTCTTCTATAATCTACTATTGTTGATCTCTTCAATTCCTTAACATTTAACATATTTAAATAATCAATGGCCATATTATTACTCAATTCTTTAAAGCTTTTAATTTTATAATAATGTTTACGCGCCAATACAAAGTTTAGAAATTGAGTTATATTTCCTGCATGTTTTTTCTGCGTATTATAAGAATTGTATGCCCATTTCCAATGATTAATAAAATTTGCAAAAGGATGAACAACATGAACTTTTTTCTCTTTATTTCGAAGTACAATTACTGCCTGTTGTTTTTTTTGCCTCTCTCCATTTTTAAATAAATTTGAAGGAGACCACACACTTATAAATGCAAATTCATATTTAGATGTGTTCCCAATTTCAATTATATTGTCATTCAAAACTTGATCCACCTAACTATTATCTAAAATAATTATTACTATTATTAGACAAAACGTTCAGAAATATACTCATTAATTTCCATAATTAGCTTAAACCTCATCAAATAAAAAATAAAAAAAGTACTATTGTTAAAACCAATAGTACTTTAGCAAAATTCAGTTATCTGATTGTATTATTTTTAAATATGTGCATTTTTAATATGTGCATTTATTATATGATATATTGCTTTAGAAGCGATTCGGTAACGTTCAAAATTTGGAGGTAATAATATCAGTTCAGGACATTTTCGTTTAGCCTCCCACACGGACATTGTTGTATACACACCTCTAGCCCTTGCTTCATAAGAGCATGTAACTAGTATTCCCCTTCTCTCTTTAGGATTACCTGCAATTGCAATTGCTTTCCCTTTTAACGAGGGGTCATGTGCTTGTTCGACTGATGCATAAAAGCTATTCATGTCTAAATGAAATATAATCCTATGTTTTCCCGACAATTTACTCCCCTCCTTTTCTTTATCTATAGATTTAAACTTAGAATGACAACAGTATACAATTTAATATTATAAATTCTACTCGAATGAATTGTGAATTCTTCGTACAGAAATTCCTACTTCTTCACTTACTGATATGGAAAGTTTAGTGAAAGAGAAAAAAAGTAAATATGAATTTATTATAAGAATAACAATGACTACCTTGCAATTTTGAAAGTAGATATTTATAAAACATCGATGTGTTTAAAAAATTTAGTAATCTCAGTACATAAGTTCACAAAGATAATAATATAAATTATATTAGAGACTTTACATTTTTCTAATTCTATACAAATTATAACTGAAAATTTCAGTCAGTATGTAAATACTAATGCAACACAGGATAAAAGCATATAATTAACAATTACAAGATAAGATGCTTTAACAAGGAAGGGAGAGGTTTAATGGGAACCCCTACTAAAATTCCTGTTTACATTTTAGGTGGATTTCTTGGAAGTGGAAAGACCACTGTATTGCTGAAAATGCTAGAACATTGTAAAGACAAAGGGCAAAAACCTGGGATTATACTAAACGAATTAGGCAGCGAAAACGTAGAGGGACATTTGTTTGAAGGCAGAAAAGTATTTGAACTCTTAGATGGTTGTATTTGCTGTACCATTCAAGATGATTTAAAAGAAACAATGAATATGTTAATAGAAGAAATGAACAGAAGTTCCTTGGACGTTTTATTCATTGAAGGAACCGGTGTGGCAAACCCACTGGAAATACAAGAAGTCCTGTTAAGTAATCCATATATAGATCAGTTTGAAATCATGTCTACTATAACGGTACTTGATGCCAGTAATTATTTGGAGTATCAAAGTTATTTTACGAGTTCAGCAGAAGTCAGGAACTTAATGAAAGAACAGATTATTTGTGGAAGTCTCTTACTCTTAAACAAAACAGACCTGATCCACTTTAAACAACTTGAGAAAGTTATAAACAAAATAGAAGAAATAGCCGGAAAAGACAAAGAAATAATACCTTGTACAAATGGTATAGTCGACCCGAAAATACTTTTTGATAAGAGGTTTCAGTTATTCTCTATCAATCCGCTTCAAACAGATATTAACTCTCATCATCATGATCATCATTCTACTGTGGTTGCATTTAAGTTGGAGGGTATCCCATCATTACCCAAAAAAACTTTTGAAAAATGGTTTAAAGAACTTCCAAGCAACGTTCTAAGAGGGAAAGGGTACATTCAAATAGAAAACTCTAGTGAGCTACTGAGTTTTCAACTTGCATCAAAGAAAGTTAAATTTATACCTGTACCTTTCTCTAAAAATAAAAAAACCGTCATCATTTTGATTGGAACAGACCTTCATAATGAAAATTTGAACAGTCATTTTAAACATTTATTAGAGGGAGTATTTTAAAGATCCTCTATAAATTTTTACGGCACTTACAGATTTTTAGAGATTCGGAGGATAAACCATGAGGGGTCAAGGAATTTCAACATGGAAGGAAACTGCGATTACAGTAATATTTGGCGTAATTGTTTTTTCTTTTATAGCTGCAGATTATATACAAATACATTTTGAAATTCCTAAGGTTTGGCTTAATGCTGCTACAATTTTTTTAAGTATAGTTTTAGAAGCATTACCTTTTGTCTTTTTAGGTGTATTTGCATCAGCTTTAATTCAAACTTTTGTTTCTGAAAATACTATTCAGAAATTAATTCCCAAAAATCCTTTAATTGCAATTATACCTGTTGCATTATTAAGCGCATTATTTCCAGTATGTGAATGTGCTATTATTCCAGTTGTAAGAAGATTGATAAAAAAAGGGATGCCATTACACTTGGGTGTTATTTTTATAGTTGGATCCCCTATATTAAATCCAATTGTTTTTGCATCTACTTATTATGCATTCCAATCTACACCAGGTATTGCGTATGCCCGAATGTTTCTAGCTCTAATATTAGCTATTCTAATTGGTTTCTTAATTCATCTCTTTTACCGTAATAACAATCAATTAAAATGGACAAAAAATGAATTTTTGAATGATTCAGTTTGGGTAAACGAAAAGAAAAGCTCAAAATTAAAAATATTAATGTTTAATGCAAGCGATGAATTTTTCGATATGGGGAAATACTTAATTTTCGGAACAATTTTAGCTAGTCTATTTCAGACATTTTTCGATAGAGAGATTTTGGTTAGTCTTGGGGCAAACGATATAGTAGCCCCTCTAGTAATGATGGGTCTTGGATTTATTTTATCTCTATGTTCAGAAGCGGATGCGTTTGTGGCCTCTTCTTTTGCACATACATTTTCTACAGGGTCTCTACTGGCATTTCTAGTATACGGACCAATGTTAGATATTAAAAGTTCTTTAATGCTATTTGCATACTTCAGAACTAAATTTGTGATTGGCTATATGATTATTATTACATTATCCGTGTATACGATAATTTTAGTTTTCCAATATTTATTTTTGTGAGGTGGAGTATGCAAAAAGAGAGAGATTATAGTTTTCATATATTATTAAGAGGTATTATATTGATTGGTTTTTTTCTGCTTACTTTTAAGTTGGCTTTGACTGGAGATATCGAATACTATATTGCACCAAAAATGATACCCTTCTCTTACTTTGCTATAGGTGTTTTGTTGATATTAGCGGTTATACAAATTTGGAGAAGTGGTTCCAAGAATAAGATGGATCTTTTCTGTAATTGTGGTTTTGATCATAATAATAGCTCGTTCCTCCAAAGTGGTTTTATTTATTCTTTATTTTTTTTACCTATACTAATTGGATTTTGGTTTCCAGATACGATTATGGATAGTTCCATTGTCGCAAATAGAGGCATCAACTATGGTTTAAATTCGTCCTTACAGCAGACAGAATTTGGCGGGGATTCTTCAGCACTTTCTGAAAATAGTGACATAAGCTATTTGGATGAAGGAAACACGGTTTATAATAATAGATTAGAGCTAAAGAATGAACTACTTAATAACCCGAAAATCATTGTAAAAGATGAATTTTATTTGGATACTTTAGATATTTTTGTTAATGATTTAAATTCATTTATCGGAAGAGAAATTGAGATTATGGGTTTTGTCTATAAGGAGCCTGACTTAAAACCAGATCAATTTGTTATATCACGAGTGGCAATTGCTTGTTGTGTAGCCGATTCTTCTGTATTTGGAACTATAGCCACAACGGATATATCTCACCCAGTAGTCATGGATGAATGGATTAAAGCAACTGGAATCTTGGCGAAAACAAATGTAGATGGCCAATATTTACCAAATTTACAAATAAACAAAATTGAACGAATTGAACAGCCAGAGGACCCATATGTATACATTCCCTACTAACACATGAGGGGTTCTCTGCACTTAATAAAGATTGGTTAAAAGACGCCTAGTTCTCTCTCAACAGAACCTAGATATGCTGTTGATTGTATCAAAGGTCGGACGCTTTCCGTGGGCACGGCTTCAGCCGCTTCCTTTGCTCCTACGCAAGCTCGTCGCAAAAACTCGCCCGTGAATGCGCCCACATGAAACAGAAATCACTGGATTATTCGTGCTTTAGAGACCCATGAAACCAGTATTCAAGGAGAATTTTTATATACTTTCTTATCAATAAAAAAAGGTAGCTATATAAGCTACCTCCCTTAACTAAAACATGAAACTAGTTATTAATAGTCTCTTCTTTCTTTACTTCTTCAACATATGTTTGAATATCTTCAAAACCTTCTAATGAACTAACTAATATAGAAGCATCTACAATTGTAATCATTCGATTTTCTAAGTTTGCAACAGCTGTGAAATAACGTGTTTTCGTATAATTTACTAGACCAATTTGCTTTAGATTATCCTGATCAATATCTAAAATTTCTTTCGCTTCTTTCACAAGAAGACCAACCGTCATATCTTCAGTATGAATAGTAATTACTCTTGCTAATTCTTGATCAATACCACTACGGTTATACAAAACTTGTTCAAAATCGATTATTGGCACTAGCTCTCCTCGAATTTTCATCAAACCAATTAAATAATCTGGCAAGTGCGGTATTGGGTTTACATGCTCTAATTTCTCAATGGAGACTACATGTTCAATTGAAACTGCATAATCTTCATTTCCACATTGAAATACTACTACTTTTTCATTGCTCAACACAGTCACCTCCTATTTATTCTGCCGCTACTAAAACGATCTCTACTATTAAATCGGCTAGTTTCTCTAATTCTTCAATAGGCATGCGTTCATTTGTTGTATGAATTTCTTCATACCCTACAGATAAGATAACAGTAGGAATACCAAATCCAGCAATAACATTTGCATCACTGCCACCGCCACTAGTCTTAATCTCAGCAGTCCTTCCAATTCGCTCTACTGCACGTTTAGCAACCTGTACAACAGAATGGTGTTCTTCAAAATGGAAGCCTGGGTACATTAATTGTGTTTCAGTTACCGCTTTACCTCCAAATTTTTCAGCTGTTTCTGCAAATGTTGCTACCATATGTGCAACTTGCGCATTAAGTTTATCTTTATTGATCGAGCGTGCCTCAGAAAGAATATGCACTTCATCACAGACGATATTAGTTGCTTGTCCACCTTCAAATCGACCGATATTAGCAGTCGTTTCAGCATCTAATCTTCCTAACTTCATAGCAGAAATAGCTTTTGCAGCTAAAGTTATAGCAGAAATACCTTTTTCAGGAGCCACTCCAGCATGAGCAGTTTTTCCAGTAATAGTTGTCCACAGCTTAGATTGGAAAGGAGCAGCTGTTACAATTCCACCGACAGTCCCATCACTATCAATCGCATAGCCATATTTTGCAGTTAGCAAAGAAGCATCTAATTCTTTTGCTCCTACTAGACCACTTTCTTCTCCAGCGGTAATAACAACCTGTATATCCCCGTGCTCTATAGATTGCTCTTTCAATCGACGAATAGCTTCAAATAATGCTGCTATTCCAGCTTTATCATCAGCTCCTAAAATTGTTGTTCCATCCGAGTATATATAACCATCTTCTTTTATAACGGGTTTAATCCCTTTACCTGGTACAACAGTATCCATATGAACCGTAAAGTATATTGGGTCTACGTTTGGAATAGATCCCTTTAAAGTTCCGATTAAATTTCCAGCTCCGTGACCATTTCTAGAAGCAGAATCATCTTCAATAACAGTAAATTCAAGCTGTTCTAATTTACTTTTTAAAATAGGTGCAATTACTCCCTCATACTTTGTTTCAGAATCTATTTGAACTAGCTCTAAAAATTCATCTATTAATCGACTCATTTAAAAGTCTCCTTTTATAATGGAATATTACCATGTTTTTTGTTTGGTCTAGTTTCTTTCTTATTCCGCATCATTTCTAATGACTGAATTAACTTAATACGTGTTTCTCGAGGGTCAATAACATCATCGACCATTCCCATTGAGGCCGCTACATATGGATTTGCAAATTTTTCACGGTATTCCTCAATCTTTTCCGCACGTACTACTTCAGGATCTTCACTTTGAGCAATTTCACGTGCAAAAATTATATTGGCAGCTCCGTTTGGCCCCATAACTGCTATTTCCGCATTAGGCCATGCAAAAACAACATCTGCCCCAATTGACTTGGAGTTTAGAGCAACATAAGCACCTCCGTATGCTTTTCGTAAAATAACTGTTATTTTAGGAACGGTTGCCTCTGAATAAGCAAATAATATTTTAGCTCCATGGCGAATAATTCCACCATGTTCCTGTTTAATACCTGGGAAGAATCCAGTTACATCTTCAAACGTAATGATAGGGATATTGAAGGAATCACAAAAACGAATAAAACGTGCAGCTTTGTCTGAAGAGTCTATATCTAATCCTCCAGCCATTACTTTTGGTTGGTTACAAACTAGACCAACTACCTCGCCTTTAATACGAGCTAGACCAATAACTATATTTTTAGCAAACTCCTTTTGCACTTCCAAGAAAGAATCTGTATCAACTATCTGTTCAATAACCTTTCGAACATCATAAGGACGGATTGCCTCATAAGGAACGATATCTGCTAATTCAGAACGATAATCATCCTCATCTTCAACAACAGCTAAAGGAGCTTTTTCTTCAAAGCTTTGTGGTAAATAACTTAATAGCAGACGGACACTTTCTAATACTACCTCTTCCGTCTCCCCACGGAAATGTGCATTTCCACTTATAGTGTTATGTACTTTCGATCCACCCAGGTCTTCGGCAGAAATTTTTTCTCCGGTAACTGTTTCTATAACTTTAGGACCTGTGATAAACATTTGGCTAGTTTCATCTGTCATAAACACAAAATCAGTTATAGCAGGCGAATACACAGCTCCACCAGCACATGGACCTAAAATCACAGAAATTTGAGGTATAACGCCGGAATATATGGCATTACGATAAAAAATTTGTCCGTATCCATCTAGTGAAACAACGCCTTCTTGAATACGAGCACCACCGGAATCGTTTAACCCAATAAACGGCGCTCCATTTTTTGCTGCTAAGTCCATTACGTTCGCAATTTTAAGTGCATGCATTTCTCCCAAAGCTCCACCAAAAACTGTGAAATCTTGTGAGAATAAATAAATTGGACGACCATTCACTTTCCCGTAACCAGTTACGACCCCATCTCCAGGACCTTCTTGCTTGTCCATTCCGAAGTCAACTGTACGGTGCTTGATAAAAGGGTTTAACTCTACAAATGAATCTTTGTCTACTAGTAATTCAATACGTTCACGAGCAGTCAACTTCCCTTTTTCATGCTGCTTTTCAATCCGTTCATCTCCGCCACCAAGTTCGATTTTACGTTTACGATCATATAAGTCATTGATTTTTTCATAAATATCCATAATTACTTCTCTCCCCCGGTTTTGTCGACTAATTCATAAAGTACTCCATGAGATGCTTTTGGATGTATAAAAGCTACCTGAGCACCATGGGCACCAGCTTTTGCAGTCTCTTGTATAAGCCGAACTCCCTTGTCTTTCAGCTCATCCAAACGCTGCTGTATACTTGTAACGCCAAAAGCTATATGATGAATACCTTCACCTTTTTTTTCGATAAATGAATGAATCGTACTTGTATCATCGATTGGTTGAAGCAATTCTAAATGGACATTGCCGCTATCAATAAAAGCTACACGAACTTTTTCTGATACAACATCTTCAATATGTACTAGTTTTAACCCCAATGTATCTATGTAATATGGAAGAGAGTCTTCAATACTTTTTACAGCAATACCAATATGATCAATTTTCTCCATTTTTACACCCCTTTTGTAAAACGCTTACCTTTTCCTATTGTACCTATTTCAAAAAAAAATCTCTACCTCTTGTGCATTTTTATGTTTTTGTTAAAATAAAGGTACAAGCTAAAGGAGAGAAATTATGCAAAATCAAAAATTTCGTAAAGTTATTGTTTATTTAATGATTTTAGTAATGGTAGTGTCTACATTACTAATGGGAATCAGCTTCGTTCTTTAATGTCAAAACCCTATTACCAAGTGAATTTTAGAGATGCTGGTTAGTTGTGTCGGACGTCACAACCAACTAGCATCTCTTTTTTTCGGTTATCTTATTACGTTTCCCTGTCCGTCGCCCTCCTGCAACTCTTTTAAACAGGATAAATGCATTTTGGATAACTAGAGAATAGATACTTCCCTATATATAGAGCAAGCTCACGAAGATACAATTTCGATCGCAATCTTACTTCTTTATTTAGTAAATACTTACTTTTTCTCTTTATTTCCACTAGATAAAAGAAAATCTGCATTCTTATCTATCATTGGATAATAGCATTTCTAACTTAAAAGGGATTCTATTCTAATTAATTTTATCACGATCTAAAATTTGTCCAATCTTATCATCTAAGTGATAGGCTATGCTCTATCTTGAAATGACAAAAACCAGCGAATGCATTTCAAAATGCTTCCGCTGGTTTTTATTTTTTTATACTTCTTCACAATATTCTTCAAATAATCCTTGAAGATGTGTGATTACTGAAGTTGGAGCATGGCCTTCTATCTCATGACGACCAATTTCTGCTACTGGTTGTCCATCTTTCAACAGTACAAATGATGGAGAGGAAGGTAAGTGATCATCACCGAATAGATTACGTGCTTGTTGAGTTGCTAATTTGTCTTGACCAGCAAAAACAGTAACTAAATGGTCCGGACGTTTATCATAATGTACAGAGTTTGCTGCAGCAGGGCGAGCAATACCTCCAGCACATCCGCATACTGAGTTTACCATTACTAATGTTGTTCCTTTTCGAGCAAATGCAGCGTCTACATCTTCAGGTGTTTCAAGTTGCTCATAGCCTGCTGCTTCCATTTCTCCACGAGCTTGTACCAGTATATCATTCATATATAGATTGAAATCCATATTCATTTATGCCACTCTCCTTTTTTAAACTATATTTATCTTATCAGATTATAGGTTTGGATTCGAGGAAAAAAGATCGTCAACCGCTTGCGAAACCGTTATTTTTTCGTTCCGCACTAATTGCTCTAATTTTGCCATTGATTGTTTTCTTTCATTAGAAGAAAAAAAGTCATCATATAATCGATCGACAATCATTGATTTAAACCATTCAACTGTTTGTTCTTTTCTTCTTTGTTGCCATACAGTTTTTTCCTTCATCACTTGCTGGAAATGAAGTATATTTTCCCAAACGATATCTAAGCCAATTTTTTGTAGCGAAGATACTGCTAGTGCGGGAGTCTTCCAATATGGTGAGGAAGGTGCTAGAAAGTGAAGTATTTGCTTATACTCAGCAACTGTTTTTTTGGCTAGCTTTTCATTTGATCCGTCTGCTTTATGAACAATAATAGCATCAGCAAGCTCCATTATTCCTTTTTTCATCCCTTGAAGTTCATCTCCTGCACCTGTAAGCGCTAACAATAAAAAGAAATCGACCATTCCTCGTACAATCGTTTCACTTTGACCTACACCAACCGTTTCAACTAAAATCACATCGTAACCGGCAGCCTCACAAAGAAGCATCGTCTCACGAGACTTTTTGTGTACGCCTCCAAGTGTACCTGCAGTTGGGGATGGTCTAATAAATGCGTTCGGATGTCTGGAGAGTTCTTCCATTCTTGTTTTGTCCCCTAGAATACTTCCACCTGTCAAGGAGGAACTAGGGTCTATAGCTAGTACTGCTACTCTATATCCCTGATCGCATAGCATTTTACCAAATGACTCGATAAAGGTACTTTTTCCTACTCCAGGAACTCCAGTTATTCCGATACGAACACTGTTACCAGTAAATGAAAGTAAGTTTTTCAATAATTGCTGTCCGATATGCTGCTGATCAAATACAGTACTTTCTATAAATGTTATCGCTTTTGCTAAATGTAACCTGGAGCCATTTTGTATATTTCGGATATATTCCTCTTCATTGATTTGAAGAGGCTTTTTTTTGGAGAACTTTTTAATAGAAGCCTTCCCCACACCATCATGTTGCGATTTAATACCACTCATCACATGCATAGTAGAATCGTTATTATTATCCGTTTTTGACATTAATCTTCCACTTCCTCGTAGCCAAGGCGCTTATAAATCTCTTCAATAACTTTTTGTGCTGCTACTGGAATAACTGTTCCTGGTCCGAAAATAGCGGAAGCGCCGTTGTCACGCAGGAAAGAATAATCCTGTGCTGGGATAACACCACCAACAACGATTAATATATCTTCTCTACCAAGCTTAGCTAACTCCTCTTTCAATGAAGGTACTAACGTCATATGTCCAGCAGCTAATGAACTTACTCCGACAACATGAACATCATTTTCTACCGCCTGTAGTGCAGTTTCTGCAGGTGTTTGGAAAAGTGGACTAATATCAACGTCAAATCCTAAATCAGCAAATGCAGTTGCAATAACCTTAGCTCCGCGATCATGCCCATCTTGACCCATTTTGGCGATTAAAATACGTGGGCGACGACCTTCGTTTTCCCGGAAATCCTCTGCCATTTGTTTCACTGCATCAATCTCTTCAGCATCATTAAAGTTTGCACTATATACACCACTCACAGAACGAATCACCGCCTTATGTCTGCCTGCTACCACTTCGATTGCATCTGAAATTTCACCAATAGTTGCACGTTCCCTAGCAGCAACAACAGCAGCTTCTAACAGATTTGTTTCACCAGTTCTTGCTGCATCAGTTAATTTAGTTAACGCTTTTTGTACTGCTTTTTCATCACGGTCAGCTTTAACTTTTTCTAAGCGTTCCATTTGTTTTTGACGAACGACAGTATTGTCTATATTTAAAATATCAATAGCATCTTCTTGCTCTAAACGGTATTTGTTTACTCCAATGATAACTTCTTTAGAAGAGTCAATTTGTGCTTGTTTTTTAGCAGCTGCTTCTTCTATCTTCATTTTAGGAAGACCGGTTTCTATCGCTTTTGCCATACCTCCAAGTTCTTCAATTTCTTCAATCAAAGTCCATGCTTTTTCCATTAATTCGTGTGTTAGTGTCTCGACATAGTAAGACCCACCCCATGGATCTATTACCTTTGTCATATTCGTTTCTTCCTGTAGAAAAAGTTGAGTGTTACGAGCTATTCGAGCTGAGAAATCTGTCGGCAAGGCAATTGCTTCATCTAGAGCATTTGTATGAAGTGATTGTGTATGCCCCATTGCAGCTGCGTTTGCCTCTACTAAAGTTCTTGTAACATTGTTAAATGGATCTTGCTCGGTTAAACTCCATCCAGACGTTTGAGAATGTGTACGAAGAGCTAATGATTTCGGATTTTTCGGATTAAAGCTTTGCATCATTTGCGCCCATATTCTACGAGCTGCACGCATTTTAGCGATTTCCATAAAATAATTCATTCCGATTGCCCAAAAGAATGAAAGTCTTGGCGCAAATGCATCAATATCTATTCCGGCAGCTAACCCTGTTCGAACATATTCTAAGCCATCAGCTAAAGTGTAAGCTAGTTCAATATCAGCTGTTGCTCCAGCTTCTTGCATATGATAACCGGATATTGAAATAGAATTAAATTTCGGCATCTTTTGAGCTGTATAAGCAAAAATATCTGCAATAATTTTCATAGACATTTCCGGTGTATAAATATATGTGTTACGAACCATATATTCCTTTAAGATATCATTTTGAATCGTACCAGCTAACTGCTCTGTAGTAACGCCTTGCTCTTCTGCAGTCACAATATAGAAGGCTAGTATTGGAAGTACTGCACCATTCATCGTCATTGATACAGACATTTGGTCTAATGGAATTCCATTAAATAATATCTTCATATCTTCAACAGAGTCAATTGCAACTCCTGCTTTTCCTACATCCCCGGTAACTCGTTCATGATCAGAATCGTAGCCACGATGTGTAGCAAGATCAAATGCAACCGATAATCCCTTTTGTCCCATAGCCAGGTTTCTTCTATAAAAAGCATTACTTTCTTCCGCAGTTGAAAAACCAGCATACTGACGAACAGTCCAAGGTTTCGCAACATACATCGTTGGATAAGGTCCCCTCGTGTTCGGTGCGATACCTGGTAGATCATTTAGATGTGGGAATTCAGACGTATCTTCCTTGATATACATTTGTTTTAAATGAATTCCTTCATTCGTTAAAAAGGAATCTACCGCTGCCATTTTTGGATGTCCTTCATTTAATAACACTTCTTTAATAGATACATTATCGTAATTAGGCATTGTCATTTGAATCCTCCTTTTTAGCAAGGGCAAGTAATTGTTGCCCTTTTTTAAGAAGTGATTGTCCAGCATAGATACTTCCATATAACCCGGCATCTAACCAGTCTTCATACTCCTCAAATTTCCCGGCAACATCCATTGGAACGGACAGATTTTCATTTAGTATTGCAGGTACTAAACCAGCCGTTTGCTCATCGTTACCAACAAATACAACATAGTTAATATTTTTTTCATTTATCCATTTTTGTAGATCAAATGGTTTTAAATTTTCAGGAGCTACAATTGGTGAAATCCCTAATGCGATTAAATAACCGTTAACAAAATCCATCCGAGCCTTATATTCTTTTAAAATGCCAAAGGGAATAATTGCAGTGTTTAATGGATTATCTTGGAATGATTTTCTTAATCGTTCAAAAGGTTCTGCTAGTCGTTTATAATCTGTTTGTTTAATAGAAACTCCTAGAATATCATCTGGATTTGCATAAGTATTCGTTCCAATTAACGATTTTTTACGTGTAGAGAGTTGAGCAAGTTGCTCGTTCCATTTCACTTCTGCTCTTTCTAAAAGTATTGCTTCTCTATTCTCAACAGTTGCTTCTTTCATTAAAGTTAAAAAGTATGCCCACGTTTTTTCGACAAGTTCATTCGTTAGTGTGTCTACATAGTAAGAACCACCTGCTGCATCTACAATACGCTGGGTATGCGTTTCTTCTTTTAATACGAGTTGCATATTTCTTGCGATTCGATTGGATGTCGGTGTTGCTCCAGTCAGATAATCATGTGGATACGTTGTCAAACTATCCGCTCCACCAAGAACGGCAGCTAGCGCACTATTACCAGAACGCAAAATATTAACGTTTGCATCTAATACGGAGTAAGACCTTAAAGAGGTTTCGGTATGTACAGGAATTGCTGCTATATTAGATTTCCCATATGCTTGTCCGAAAGCTTGCCATAGAATACGAAATGCTCGAATTTTCGCTATTTCCATAAAGAAATTATTTTCAATCGAAAATTGTACAAATGCGTTTGAAACAAGCTTCTCTATCCCCGAATTTTTAGCAAACTTATCTGCTTGTACTAATACGCTAGCTAGCTCACTAATAGCATCTCCACCTTCTTGATGGATGGTAGAGCCATTTAAGAAATATGTTCTAGCATTCAAAAGTTCTACATCCTCTACACCTTTTACTAATCCTTTTAGGTCTGAGAAATAAGTTAAAAAAGCTGGATCATTTGTAACATCTAAAATAGCAGTGTGCTTCTTCAATAGCTCTGCTAGCTCATCTTTTTCATCTGTTTGCCAATTATGTTCTTTTTCTATTTTAAAATGAACAACATCATTACCTTTTTTAAGTGACTCTTTGATTCCCTCAAGTATCTCCTTACTTGAAGAACCTTCTACAACTTGTGCGGTCAACCAGCCAGAAGACTTTTTTGCATCACGAACAATAGCGGTTTGTGATTCTGGAATATTTTCCATATCTTCTAAAGAATAAAGCGGTTTCAAAATAATATCTTCTAATGTTCTAGTTGATAGTGACTCCAAAGTTTTCCCCTTGAGTGATTTAAGTGCTACTTGCTCCCATTGGTCAAGTGTTGCTCTATTAAACGAAGTTTGTTTCATTTTATCTATTGTCATATGAACGCTTTCGCTTCCCCCTATGTATAAAAGTAATACTAATTATATTTTAACTGACTCTAATTGCATTAGAAAGGGAAACTTCCTTTTTACTCAGTATCTCCAGTTGCTCTTTTAGTTGCTCCCTGTGTAGGACACAATTAGAAACGATTCTGAATTGTGTCCTACACAGGGACACCTCAAAAAATTATCGTCAGATGTATGAAAGTTTTGCGAGAAGAACACATACACTTAAACAACATCCATCTAATTTGTATGCAGAGGAAATGATAAATTTGAGTGCATTAGTTCTTGGGGGATTACTTTTTTTAAGTGTAACTGTAGGGGCAGTAATTGCAGGGATAGTATCTAAAATATTTCAACATTCTAATGAAGGTTTGGCTCTTATATGCGGTGGATTTTTGATTGGCCTTCTAACACTAGACATCATTCCGTCGGCATTAAACTCATATAAAACTCCTGGTATGGCTCTTGGAATATTGTTAGGTTATATGTTTTTACTTTTAGTTAAGAAATCACTTCATTCTTCAATTAGACCATCTGGTTATCTACTTACTATCGCACTTGTTATACATACAATTCCTTTAAGTTTAACGATTGGAAGCTTACTTGGTGATTCCCTTTTCAATCACTCTTTAACAATGTCTACCATTTTGCATCATATACCAGAAGGATTCGTTCTTACTTCTATATTTCTTTCACAGGGGCAGAAACTAATCGGTTTAATCCTTTGTTTTATCGGTTTGTCATTCTGCTTTAGTTTGTTTATATGGATTGGTAATCACATACATCTTGGTATAAAGGCTCAAAGTGTTCTTTTAGGTGTCTCTATTGGTCTAATAGCAGTTACGAGTATAAAAGAATTCATTTTACAAAATGTTCGAGCTTTATCAATTAGGACATCCACTACTTTTGTAACTATGGGATTTGTTATCAGTTTCGTGTTTCATATGGTGTTCTAAAGCAAAAGTCTGTTTAGCAACCAATCAATAAAAACGACAGAAGAAAAGTTTATTTTTCTTCTGTCGTTTTTTATGAATTAGGTAACATTATTTAGTATTTGCACATTATATGAGTAATTATCGTTATCTATCTATTGTAGTGATTTCAGGATAATTCAGAATTGTTTCTAATTGTATCTTACACAGGGACACTACCCTAACTTGCGTTTAAATTCTTTAATGGCGAAAAAGTAAGCGATGAGCATAATGCAAACACACCAGGCAAGTGCAGTCCAGATATCATTGCCAACTTCCCCTTTATACAATAAGGAACGAATCGCATTAACAATTGAAGTTACGGGTTGGTTCTCAGCGAACGCACGGACAATTTTAGGCATAGTTTCAGTTGGGACAAAGGCCGAACTGATAAACGGCAAGAAAATTAGCGGGTACGAGTAGGCATACGAACCTTCCATAGACTTTGCTGTTAATCCCGGAATGACCGCTAGCCATGTAAGCGCCAATGTAAACAAGCCGAGTATTCCGGCTACCATGAGCCAATCCAGAATATCAGCGCTGGAACGGAAGCCCATCAGGAGCGCGACGAGAATAACAACCCCAATAGTAAGTGCATTGGAAACGAGCGAGGTTAACACGTGAGCCCACAATATGGACGAGCGCTTGATAGGCATGGTAATGAAACGCGCCATTAATCCGCTCTTTACATCCGTAAACAGCCGCACGGAAGTGTAAGCCACACCGGATGAAATAGCCATCAGCAGAATTCCCGGTAATAAATAATTAACGTAGTTGTCCGTGCCTGTTTCTATAGCTCCTCCAAATACATAAACAAATAGCAGCATCATCATCATCGGCGTAATCGCCACAGTGATAATCGTATCTGGACTGCGCATGATATTACGCATTAATCGCCCAAGTAAAACACCTGTTTTGCTTTTCATTTACTTACCTCCTTTTTACTGATGATCGCAAGGAAAATTTCCTCTAATGTCGGCTGCTTCTCGATGTATTCCACTTTGGCTGGTGGGAACATCTCTTTAAGTTCATTAAGAGTACCCGTCGTAATAATTTTTCCACCATGTAGGATGGCGATACGGTCCGCCAATTGTTCAGCTTCCTCTAAGTACTGAGTCGTCAGTAAGACGGTAGTGCCACCTCCGGCAAGCTCCTTGACTGTATCCCAGACTTCAATCCGGGCTTCGGGGTCTAGTCCTGTCGTCGGTTCATCAAGAAAAATGACTGCTGGCGTCCCTATCAGACTCATGGCGATGTCGAGCCGGCGCTTCATCCCACCAGAATATTGGTCCGCCCGGCGGTTGGCTGCATCAAGTAGGCTGAAACGTGTAAGCAAATTGTCTACGACTTGATTTGGATTGGAGACTCCCCTCAACTTAGCGATCATCAGCAGGTTTTCCCTCCCTGTGAGCACTCCGTCCAATGCTGCAAATTGCCCAGTGAGGCTGATGTTCTGACGTATGTGTTCTGGTTGCCCATAAACGTCAAAGCCACAAATAACTGCTTCACCTCCATCAGCTTTCATCAACGTTGACAGTATGTTAACCGTAGTCGTCTTACCCGCCCCATTTGAGCCCAGTAGTGCAAAGATTTCACCACGCTGCACCTCAAAATTCACCCCTTTTAAAACTTCCTTTTCTTTAAAGGATTTTTTTAAACCTTTCACAATAATCGTTGCATTCCCCATACTTTTTTCCTCCTTTTTAATAAACGCTTCGCAAAGCAAGATTTTCTTTAAACCCCTATATAGTCTGACTGATAATCTGTACTACTTACTACCGTGCGTAAAATTAACTGAATAACGAAGGTGACAGTTCACGTTTGCATCGAGCTATTCAGTCGGTAATATTTATTGAATTTATTTTTTTCCTAATTGCTTCATGATACTCAGATTCAAATCCTCACGATACTTTGCGACATAAGTTTTAGCATTTGCCACTAATTCATCAGCAAAGGATGCCACATCGTTCCCAGTGATTTCTAACACTTGCCTGCCATCCGCAGCACCGGCTTCAAACAAATCGATTAGTTCATACTGTATGTGTAGCATATCCATCCCGTTGCCCGCTGAGAAATTCCACATGTAATTTTGGATTTTCTTAAATACAAACTTGTAGTCCTCTGGCAAGACTTCAACTCGTGCCATCATCACCTTGTACTCTTTCTTATCACCAATCAATTTTTTGAACATTTCCATCATGTTATATTTCCTCCTCTTATTATATAGCTGAAAAAGACAGTCCAAAATATTATTCTGTTTATCTTATGAAGCTAGTGTGACTTCAAGATATTGATTTTTGAGGATACGAAATCCCATTTTTTCCAAAATAATTCTAGTTCCAGCTGACCGGCCTCATTAAGTGAATAAAATTTGCGAGGCGGCCCCATATCCGACGGCTTCTTTTCTATGTTTACAAGTTTTTTCTTTTCTAATCGCACAAGAATGGTGTAAACTGTCCCTTCCACGACTTCGGTAAATCCAAGTTCGTTCAGGCTGCGAGTAATCTCGTAGCCATATGTTTCATGGCGGCTGATGATTTCTAGAACGCAGCCCTCCAGGGAACCCTTCAGCATTTCAGTTAAATTTTCCATGTTCAGAGCCTCCTCTAATCTGTATGGCTTATATTCAGTACAACTTAGTACTAAGGATAATTTTTACTTAATAGCTTTTGTGATATAAGCTATTAAGTATCGCTTACTACAAGTACATCGTAACACGTAGTAGTCGGGAAGTCAATAGTAATAGTGCCCAGTGTAAGAAACAATTCCAGGACAATTCTAGATTATTTATAATTGTCCATTGCACATAGAAAAGTTTATGTCCAAGGTTTTTAAACTACGGTCTTATAACACCCCCTTACAATTAAATATTGCCCCGACCAACGCCCCTTATTTTTCGAAGATTTATCCTTCGTAGCGAATTACTTTTATATCTCGGATTATTAGTCGCTTCATATTACAGTAAAACGCCTTTACCGCTTAAAGTTATTAAGCCTGTTCTTTTTTTAAAACTTCATAAAAATGCTTATATCTTTCCTCCAGATTTGGTTTAATTTGATTGACCGATTGAATTTGCACCTTATTCATTAGAAGCCACTCCAAGTATTTACCAACATCGTAATTGTGATTTGTAATTACGATGTTTTCCGATATTTGGTGTGGCAATTGACAGTCCGTCATTAGATTTTCTAATATGGTTACATCAGTAACTTTAACCTCAATTTGATAAGGCAGCTTCATCTCTAATTTAATATCGTCTTTAAACAACATTCCTTCCCTGATGAACCAAATTGTTTTCGTTAAATCCTCTAAAATATCCAAATTATGTGTGGAGATGATAAAGCTAATCCGTTGGGCATGTAATTTACGGATTAATTCCTTCAATTCGATTGTACTTGTCGGATCCAAACCGTTGAAAGGTTCATCCATTAATATAATAGAAGGCTTTGTTAATATGCTTAGTGCAATAAGCAAATGCTGTCTCATCCCATATGAGTAGGTTTTTACAGGTTGGTCGACATAAGTGCTGATTCCAATTTGATCAATGACCTCTTCAATCGCTGATTTTCCTAACTGATAAATGTTTGCGACAAAAGCTAAATGGTCGTACCCAGTTAACTGCATATATAAGTAGTTGTCGCTTGGTATAAATGAAACTAATTTGTAAAAATCGGAATTCTGATTAGAAATATTTTTAACCTTCACTGATCCACTTTCTACCTCCTCTATTGCCAAAATAGATCGTAACAAAGTAGATTTCCCCGCCCCATTTGGACCAACGAGACCGACGATTTCACCTTCATTAATATTAAATGAAATATCTTGCAATATAAGTAGGTTCCCATACTTTTTTCTGAGCTGATGAACTTGTAATAAGGACATCATGACACCCTCTTCCTTTTTGGTATGAACCCTATGAGGAACAACAACAATCCACTAGACAACAGAATCATCCAACCATTATTGAAGTTGACAGTAGGAGAGTTCGATAATACTGACTTCCAACCATCGACAATATGCCATGTATCAAAATAAATGAATGGATTCAGATGTATAAATGATGCAGTAATGTATTGGTTTGCTAAATAATAACCTGCCACTGAGACTAGTACCGTGATGATTATAGTCACATAATGATTTTTCACCCACTTACCAATTAGACTGAATAAGCTATTCAAGAAGAATATTTGAGCTACGATAAGAACTCCATTTTTTACGATCAGCACGATTAAATTTTCAAAGAAAAAGTGGACATTATCGACATTTGAAAAAAACATTTCATCATCCGTAATTCCTGTTGCATAGACTAAAATCGGATAGTTTGATTCACCCAAACCGCCTATTAATAAACTGATTATGAATACGACACCTCCACTAATCAGCAGCATACTATAAGCATTCACTAGATTGTACGCCCATTTGCTTGCGTAAATTGACCTGAAAGTAATCGGCTTAGTGGTCAAAAAATGAATGGATGGATTCGGCCTCTGCTCCTCAGAAAGACTCGTCCATAACAGCAGAATAAAAATACCCAAGACAATCAGCATCATATTCCAATCTAAAAATTTATAAAGAGAGAACAAGCCGCTATTTCCGTATTTCGTATTTCTCTCTTGTGACGATTTCATTAAATTGTAATGCACGCTATCCACTGCATAACTTGGGTCATTGAAATGAGATATCCACTGATACCCGATTGGCCAAGGTGTAATATTTTTCTCATCTAAAATACGCTGTTGCTCCTCGGAAGCCATTACGGTTACATTCCACATGGAAGGATCTAATTCTTTGTATGACTGAGAATATTCCATGATTTCTCTATACTTTTTAGAGAAATCTATAGAACCAATTTCATCCTTCAATCCCTCTAAATTGTTATATTTGTTTTCGATGTCTTTGATCATTATCGAGTATGGATTTTCTTCAGGAAACTCAGTTGACTTATCTTTTGATTCCTCAGAACTAGACTTCATTTTTTCAGCTTCCAAATCAAACTCTTCTTCAATTACTTTCCACTGCACTTGTTGATCAATAAGTATATTTTGGAAGTCTTCAATGACATCCAAGTATATTGTCGGTAGTTTTTGAAAGGCTTGATTTACAACAACAAATGTACCCCCAATAATCCCAACCAACATGATAAACGTGAAGATTACATGACCTTTGCGCTTCTTTTTAATTTGTTCAAATTGAAGCAACTTCCACTTAGGTTTTGGAACATACCTCTTGCGAGCGTGAGAAAAAAAAGAAGTTCTTAGAACAGTCCGTTTAGATTTAAATACCGGATAACAAGCAGCAAAACATATTATAAGCAAGATCAGCATTCCAACTAAATAGGTTATAAAACGATTCGGATCTAGTAATTGTTTTTCATATAAAACTATTAAATGAATTGGATTTACCGCATGAAATCCAAAGTGAACGGACCAAATGTAAGCAATTACGATTGGAAATGCAATGATTGCTATCAGAAAGCTAAAAGAGATTCGGTATTTGAACAAACATATTGCTAGTACCAGCATTAATGAAACAAATATCCCCCAACCGATAGGAAGGTATAGTAGCCATTTCCACACCGGCACCAATAAAGTATCTGTATCAATGACTACTTCAATTGGATAGTGAATCATACCCAAATTCCCTGTCACTATTGGGGGCAACAATGATAAGAAACTAGCTAGGATTGTATACGTTAATAAGAGTATTAAAAATGGCATCAAGTAGCCATAATAGACTGTTATATTTGAAAGTGAGATGACTTTAAAAAATTCGAATGTTCTATTCTGGTCATCGGATATCAATTTATAAATAAAAATGAGTAAGAAAAGAAATGCAGTAAATGGACTGAATACAATTTGAAATAATTGTTTTGAAAATAGTGCTGTGTTATAAGGCGTTTCTTGTTCTGTATAAGTTAAATCATGCCTCTGTAAAGTGGCTGCTTTCAGCTGCTCAACTTCTAAAAGCTTTGTATTATTATAATTTATAAAGTCATAATTTTCATATAGGTTATATTCTTTGAGATATGCTAGGTTTTCGGTAGAAATGTTTAAATCTCCTATTCCTAACTTAGTTGATATGTCTTTCAAATACTCTTCTTGAACGAGTAAACTATCAAGTGCTATTTGCTGCTCTTCAGGTAAACCAAGATGACTTTTTTTATTTAATAGGTTACCAATCAAAAAATTAACAGTTTCTTTGCGATGATCAAACGTATCTTGTAACTCTTGTGAAGTTGCTCCTGATTGTTGACTATTGATAGTCAACAAAGTAACCATAAAAACAATGAGAATAATAGGAACTAATAATATATGTTTACTTTTCAAGTTCCCCTTCATAACGAAACTTGTAACTTCTTTCATGAGTTCCTCCTTGAAAACCGTTCGTATATTTCAGAAAAGAAAACAACCCTTTAAATAGTGAAATCTACAGAAAACTGCAGTTTAAACAACTACTTAAAGGGAAGGGGTCAAACTTGGCCATTATTTCATCTACTCTATTATATTTTATTAGTCTTCAACTTGAAGTACAGTTGGCGCATAAGGTCCTGTTTTTAAATAACCTGAGAAAAATGAATAGTTTCCAGTCCCATCTGAAAAACCTCTATTATAAATATATCCTGAATAAGTTTTGCCATTTCTAGTTTCAGTAACCCACATAGATTGTTGCCTTGTAAAAGGAACTACTTTTGTAACAAATATTTCTTCAGAAGCTACACTAATCATTGTTTCTTTGCTTTGAGCCGCTTGTACATTTTCAACTTGAACTGCGAATCCTAAACTTAAAACAACAACTAAACTTAATGTTAAAATAATAATTTTTTTCATATAGAAAGTTCCTCCGTATCCATAATTATTTTATTTAACAGGAAAATTAAATACTTACGAAGAAAATCGGCCGATAATTCTTACTATTAAATTTTTTCATATCCATATAGCTTTGTCCAACTCTTTTTGTTACACATTTACTTAAAGAAACTCCCTATTTTTCTCATGTTTTCATGATTGACTTGTGTAAGTTTATATTTCTAGATCCGTTGGAATTGTACACTTAAGAAACCTGTTAGTTCTTTTAAAGAGACCTTTTTATTTTTATTACCTCTACACAAAAAAAATTCTAATTCTTACCCATTTATCATAGGATATATTTTAATAGAACACTTAATATTTTGATTATATTTAATATTAAGTTAAAACATCTTAAACTAACAAATTATTATGATAAAATGAAAGTATCTTACAAGAATTGGGGAGTTTAAATGGTCAAATTTGATAAACCAGAAGTAGAACAATTTTTTCAAACATTAACTGTGGAGAATTTCACTGTTAGTCCTGATGAAAAACAACTGGTAATTAGTTCAAACCTGAACGGTCACTTTAATATTTGGGCAATGGATTTGCCTAATCAGTTTCCTTATCCACTTACATTTAATAATCAGAGTGTAGATTTTTTAACCTATGCAAAAACTGGTGAGTTTATGGTTGCTGGTTTTGATCAAGACGGAGATGAGAATACACAAATATATGCTCTTGCTCCTAAAGGTGGAAAACTTGTCTCGATCAGAAGAAATGAAGGAGAACGGCATTTCTTCAACTACTTGACTAAAGATGGAAAACGTCTTTATTATTCTACAACAGCAGGTAATGCAACCTTCCTTAATAACTATATATATGACATTGAAACTGGTGAAGATAAACTCTTACTGGAAGGTAGCATTGCACCGACATCTATAGAAGCTGTCTCCCCAGCTGAAAAATCTTTTGTTTCCGGTAAACAATTTGGAAATACTTACTCTCTTGCCTATGTTCATCTCGGTGACGAGACTATATTATTAACTCCTGAGACAAAGGAACAACATACAGTTACAGACACCCTATATACTTCGGAAACAGATATATATTTTTTAACAAACTATAATTCAGATTTGACTTATTTGGCGAAGTTCGATTTAGAAGCGAAGGAATTTAAAAAAGTTTTAGAAATTAATAAAGAGGATTTTTCTAGTATATATTTTTCTAAGAAAAGCCAAAGTCTTTATTTAATTGGATCATACGGTGTAGAAGATCGTCTTTATGAATACCATTTAAAAAGTGAAAAAATTAACAAAGTGAAAACACCAACAAATGTAATAGAAAAAGTAATCGTGATGCCATCCGGTAATCTATATATTCAAGGGCGGTCTTCTACAAGACCAAACAATGTCTTTGTTTCAAAAAATAATGGTGAATCATGGGAGGAATTAACTAAATTCCGAATTCCAGGCGTTCCAGATGAAATGCTGGTAGAACCTACCATACTAACTTACCCTTCTTTTGATGGACTAGAGATTGAAGCACTACTTTTCAAAGCAAAAGAAGAATACTCCAATGGGCATGTCATTTTATGGCCACATGGAGGTCCTCAATCGTTGGAAAGAAAATGGTTCCGTTCGATGTTCCAATTCCTGCTCAATAGAGGGTATTCCATATTCGCTCCCAACTTCCGGGGTTCTTCAAACTATGGCTTAAAGTTCATGAAACTAGTTGAAGGAGACTGGGGTCACGGCCCTCGACTTGATAATTTGGAGGGTTTAGAATGGTTGATTAAAGAAGGATATGTTGAAAGAGATAAAATTCTACTCTTAGGCGGCAGCTATGGAGGCTATATGTCCCTCTTACTTCACGGACGGCATGCAGAGTATTTTAAAGCAGTCGTAGATATATTTGGTCCGAGTAATCTATTTTCCTTTGTGGAATCAGTACCAGAGTTTTGGAAGTCTTTCATGATTCAATGGGTAGGTGATCCAGTAAAAGATAAAGAAAAGTTTATAGAAGATTCCCCAATTACTTATTTAGATGGAATGACGAAACCTATGCTAGTTATTCAAGGGGCTAATGATCCACGGGTTGTACAAAAAGAATCTGACCAAATTGTCGCAGCTTTAAAGGAAAAAGGTAGAGACGTAGAATATATTGTTCTACCAGACGAAGGCCATGGCTTTTCTAAAAAGCAAAATGAAATATTAGTTTATGGAAAAATGTTGGAATTCTTAGACCGGTTTATCTAAATAATAAGCGATCCCTGTGTTAGAAGAAGTTCCGGAAGTATTCCGAATAGAGTTTAATTGTTTCTTACACAGGGACGCAAGCTTTTTTGATATTTATTATGTCCATCATGTAAATTGATAAATTCAAAGTTATTGTTTATATAAAAAGCATTTAACTTTCTATTGTTTGCAACACAATCTAGCTTTAAATAATCTTTAGGGTAGCTATGATTGTTTTGTATCCAGGTCAATATACTACTACCTACTCCTTTATTCATATAAGAAGGAATAATTGCTAGTCTATGTAAGTAATAAGTATTGGAAGTTAAATCATCTCCCCAGATATGTTTATCCCACTCACTTTGTTTAGATAAAAGTGTGAATGTGGCTATTAGTTCATCATCCCTCAAGATAATATACGTTTCCTGATCAGATATTGCTTGTTCAATTTCCTCGTCATCACCACCCTCTAAAAGAAATCCCCATTGATTAATTTCATTATCTCTCATCCATATAGCTAACCCTTTTAACATATTAATTATTCTTGGGGTATCACTACTAGTTGCAATTTTAATGACAAGACCTTCAAGGTTATACGAATACATTATTTACCTCCTTTTTTCATTAAAGGAATCCCTATGCTGCGCAAAGCTCATTCTACACATGGACCAATTCAATGATGTCTGTTGAATTTCATCAGATATATCCCATAAGTTGTCGACCAGCAGTAATTCGACATTCCTTCTGCTTAGCTCTTTAGATGGGTTAGATATTACAATTTTCTTAATAGGATTCTGCTTTTGTTCGCTTATGTAATAACCTGCATTTTCATCTATAAGAGTAAAATGAGTAGTGTTAAATTCATATAAATATAATGTCGTATTTTGCATCACATCAAACCAGTTACGTTCTATTACTACTACATGAGAGCTAAATTTGGATGAAAAATAAGTCCTCTTATCTACCTCGGAAGTATTGACTCCAATATGATAGCAAACACGTGGACAGTTTCTGGGAGTTAAAAAGTTCGGGAGGCACTTTTCATTAATGGACCATACAAGTTTTTTTGACGGATCTAAATCCATCCGTGTTGGTATTCTAGGTACAAATGATTCTATATTAGATTCTTCGCTAACATGAAAGAGTCTTATATTAAAGCTCCTCTCTGCATTTTGTTTATTTTCTTCTAAGATGGGAAAAATTCCATAGGTTCCTTGCAATGTATATAACCATTCTTTTTATAGTAATCGACACTATCTTCACTCGGCCAAACGATTATAAATTCATAACTTTTACTTTTCACCCATTTATTAATAGTAGTGATTAATTGACTGCCGATACCTCGGTTTCTGTATTTTTCTATAGTAAAGACATTGGTCATATATGCAAATGGTTTAGTTATTCTACCAGGACGCGGTACCTTATGTATTAATTGTATATAAATGTGAGATACGATTTCCCCTTCTTTCTCTGCAACCCAAATAAACCAACTTTCACTTTTGGTGGCAGTCTCTAAAAAAGATCGACATTCTAATTTAAATGTTTTTAAATCATCCTCTGTATACGTTTTTGATTGATTATCTTCAAGCGTGAAATTCCATCTCATTTGAATTAACTGGTCAATATCTTTATTTTCTGCTAGCCTAAATTGCATCTTTAATCCCCCTCATAAAATTCACAATTTTTCTATTAAATGAAAGAGCGCATCATTTGTTGGTGGTTTTTGAATTAATAACTAAATCCAGCTATTTTCCTCTACTGCAAATAGTGTAATGTAGATTCCACTTCAAAAACCCCGCTTTCCAGCAGAAATTGCCTAACTAAATATATATGCGCTGCTCCGATCAGCAATATTATTCGATCATTTGAATCTGAGACTAAACCTGAAAGATTAGAGAAAATGGTTAAATTTCGCTGATACCACCATCTCACCCAATCCACCCCGATATAATCGGTTCCTGTCCCAATACGTGCGATTTGCATATAAAGTGCATGGTCTTGCTGTACTTTTTTTCTTGATTAAGATGGATTAACATGTCACCAATTGTATGCCCGGTTGTTGGAGGTTCCACTATTTTCGGAATATATTCTTCCATAATCGAACTATATAATTCGTATTGATTGGTTTTTGCCCATTCTAAGACTTCTTCAATATTTCTTTGACCTACATCCCCCATCCAATCGACAGGATAAATTCTCTCATTCTCCATCACTGCACTAAGTCGAAATCCAATCTGTTGTATTTCGTTCTTATTTAATTTCAAGGAATTATTTATATATTGATGATATGTATTATTTATCTCCCTATCAGCTTCTTTCACTGCTTCGACAGCAATCTTATTCGGTTTAAATGCTTTTAGTTTTCGAATGACATCTTCTAATTCCAACTAGTAGGATCTTCGGCTTCATATTAAATAACACCCCATTTCTATTTCCTCTTAATACATATTTACTTACAAACTATATTTCATTCATATAATATTCTTCACTACGCTCTTAAAATCCTTTTTGGATTTTGTATTATAACCTTTAAAACGAGAAAGCTAACTTCTATTCTTTGTTTAGACAGCTGGTAGTTCAATCCCCTCTTCAACTCGAAACAGACATTCGTGGATTTCAAACTTCACATACGTGCATACATTTATAATTCCTTGTATAATTCCACCCCTTTTGTTTCTAGTTTATGAAACTTAACTTCATTGAAAATGAAAAACAATACCTAAAACCCTAACTAACAGGGTATCAGGCATTGTTTTTTATTGTTTTATTCTTGCTGTCATCATACTTTAATCAGAAGATTTTATAATAAGCAGTCTTATTATGTATATTTCATTCTATTTCAAGTATGGTATTTAAAAATCTTTTATCAGACACTATTCAGAATTGTTTCCAAGTTGTGTCTCACACAGGGACAACTTTATAACTGCTCTTCTTTTGTTGGTCCCATTACACCAGGTACAGGCAGTCCTGCTTGTCGTAGAAGAACAGTCATTTGACCACGGTGGTGAGTTTGATGATCGATTAATTTACGTAGCAATGTTCCTCTTGTTGTCTCTCCAGCAAAGCTTTCTATCTTCTCAACCAATTTCTCATCTGTTAGATTGCTTTCTGCTTCACTCTTTACAGCTTCAACGACTTTTTTATACGTTTCCACAATTTCTCTAACTTTAATTTCTTCTTTATTTCCACCAATAGCTGATTCAACATTTAAACCCACTAATCCAGAGAAAAATGCTGGACTCGTCGCTAAGTGCCATCCTAGCCACCCAAGAGTACTATGTCCTTCTACAATTGCCTGATCTAATTTTTCATCAGATAAAGATTGTAGTACTCGAAGTGTACCCTCTGCTGCTACAGACCAATCTACTATAAAATCATTTACCGTTCTATACATTCTACAACGACTCCACTTCATTATTAGTTTCTTTTTCATTGTAAATATTATCATTGGCATATTCAACTTTTGTAAACCGAGAAATTATAAGCTACTAGACATAATTTCCTTTTAAGTTTGCATAAAATAGTAGAATACATTTCAAGTATGAAAGGAGATTTACTTTGATAGATGAGACGCAGAAACCTATTTATCAGCGATGGTGGTTCATTTTGTTCATAGTATTTTTGGGTATAGGAATCATTTTATATTCAGTAATCCATACAGAAATAACAGAAATAGTTAGCATAGATGTTGCCGATACTATGTTTTACAAGAAAATGGAAAAAGAAGAACTAAAAGAAAAAATGATGCAAAACCATAAGAATCCCGAAGTGATTGCTGCGGAAATAATTATGAAGAACTTCGGAACAACATACATCGAAAAGGAAAACGCTGTGGTATCATCTAGATTTGAAAGTGGGATATTGGAAACTATTGCATTAGAAGAAAGAATTATATCTGCACAATCTACAAAACATTCCTTTTTATACAACACAGTAGAATTTATGAAAGTGATGAAATCACAAGAAGAAGTTACTCAAGCAACCTTGATAGTACAAGCCCCACTTACAGATCGGTACGGCAATGTTAAAAATGGGGATGTAATGATAGTCCTAATGAGTAGAGAAACATTAAATAAAATTAACTTCAACAATTTTAAAGCAGAAAATCTCTCGGCAGTGGCAGATAGCTATTGGGAGCACCCTGCATTGTCCTCAGAATAGACAAAGTATATAAAATATTAAATACCTCTTCAAAAATAAAGAATAGGTAGACTCATCATTCTATTGTCCCAGTGCTTTTTAGATTTACTTCCACTTTAAGATCAAATGGCAGCTCTTGGTAAGCTTCATTCCACTTACTCATAGTATCTTTATTATTTATGTGCATTGTTCTATACTTTAACCCAAAACCAATTGGATCTAAATTTTCCTTTTGGACAGTCGTTAAAAATTCCAACACATGTTTTTTCACTTCATCTTCAGCAAGTTTATTATATTTTTCTAAATTATTTAATAATACGTCTTTATCGGACTCAATAATTTCACCAGCCATTTCGATTTTCATATTTATAATAGTTGGCTTTTTATTCTCCGTAACTATTTTAAATTTCACATTTGTTTTTCCAATATTCACTACAATATTATTTCCTTCATACTCAATTTTATAACTATATCCTCCAAGATCATTTGCAAGAGTGTTGTATTCCCTCGTCATCCTAGACGACAATTCAAAAGGAGCTCTACCTTCCTTAACGATTAATGATTTATTTACTATTAACTGAGAGCCATCATCGTTTGTCTCAACAATTGGTAAAACAGAATCAATACCTAAACTATGGGAGTTTCGCCTAAATTCAAACAAAAAAGTGGAAACAATATAAGGGCTTTCCGTTCCAGTATTATCGAAAAACCTTGTTAGAGATGTAGACACAGCTTCTTCCGCTTTAGGCTCAGCTCTTAAAACCTCTTCTGCGGATTCTTTAGCAACCCCAATCCAGGAAATTAGTTGCATATCACCTCTTCGAACAAAATAATCCATCACGTCTTTAATATTATTCTCGAGTAATGCTTCATTTACCATAATGATTTTAGTATGCCCAAATTCTAACGTTTTGTCTGTGTGAGTTTCTAGTATGCGTATTGCTTCTTCAATGTTTTCTCCTTCATGTACTAGGTACTGATAGCTCGGTTTTTTTTCTTGCTTAATCGAAGCTACTGGAATGGATAATTTAAGTGTAACTTTATAATGACCTTCCTCTTTTTCAGAAGGATCAACACCAATTCCAATTATAAACAATCTATTATCAATATCTTTAAATCCACAACCAGCCATTAGAACTATGCATTGGATGAAAATAATACACAGAAAAACCACTTTTTTTCTGCCAAGAATGTACATTATACTTTTGCCCTCCTTTTTGCTACAAACAAAGAAAGGAATAAAATAAAATAAAATAGTGGAAAAATATTATAGAAATAACTTGAGTATTTGAACAGTTCAAATTCGTCTATTTTTGTAACCAAATAAATAGAGATTGCACCGAAGAGAACAACAAAAAAGTAGGATGTCAGATTTTTATTTTTCCACTTCAATTTATTAAAATGAAAAATACTCTCAAATAACTTTAACGACACATGCCAATGAACTAATAGACTCAAGAAAGAAATCCCTAAAAAGATAATAATAAATATGAAAACCAAACGCTCAATAACCCCATATTTCATCCTTACGGAATCACTTGTAGATACCCATGGAAAATTCATATGTTCAATTTGTTCAAAACCATTAAATCCAATGGGTATGAAGTAAGTTATAAATAGTACAACTGCGCCTACAGTACTGATGATAGATATTTGCTTAAATCCAAATTTGAGCTTTTCTTTAAAGAAACTATTAAAGATAACAATATTAACAACTCCAATAAAAATGTAGGATGCCGCTGAAAAAGACCTATAGCTTGGAGAAATATTAATATTCATCATAGCTACTTGGACAAAATTCCACTCTAAATTATTATCAGTAATTATCTTTACGAATAAAAATATTAGGATCGGCAACAGTAAAACAAATACTATTTCAAGAGTAAATAATACACTTTCAGACTTCATCAACATACCAAAAGAAACTATTATGACAAACGCAAGAGTAGTTGTAATTAAAGGAGTTTCTAGTGAAACAAAAGTTGTAAATAAAAATACATAAGTAATAAGCGTAATAGCCCCTGCTAAAAACCAAGAAATTCCAAAATAAACTATTACAGGAATATAAAACCACTTTGAGGTGTGTTTTTTCAATATTTCAGGAAAACTTTGTCCGCTGAATTTATTGAAAAATAAAATTACAAAATAAGTAAATAATACACCTACAAAAAGCGCAGCAATCATAGAAAATATTACTCCATTTTTACTTTCAATCACTAATATTCGAGGGACTGTTGCGATTATATTTGCTACCATAGTTACAAAAATTAAATAATACATATAGCGGCTCAACGGAAATTTACACCTCTTTTTCCCTCTTCGTACTTTTCCAATTTATCTTTAAAAATGGTTCACCAAAGCTTTCTTTGTTTGTTAAAAACATTATGATGCCTAAAAATCCAAGCATTAAACCAACCGTGCCGAATAGAGTCGTGAATGCTAATAATAGGTACCTGCATATTCTTATGGCAAAGCTCATTTCACTTATTGGAATAACAAAACTAGTTATTGCAACGGCTGATACGATGATGATCATTATATTGGATGTAAGAGCAGCCTCAGTGGCTGCAGTACCTAGTATTAATCCCCCAACGGTTGTAGCTGTCGCACTTATTGCTTTTGGTAATCGGATACTCGCCTCTATTAAAAACTCCATAAAAAGCAGCATGAAAAGTACTTCAATAAATGATGGATACGGTACTCCCAGCCTACTCCCAGCTACTGATAGTGCAAGTTCCACACGAAAAATATCTGGTGTATAAGAAGTGATTGCTACATACATAGCTGGGAGTAGTATACAAGTTAATATCCCAACATAACGTAAGATCAATGTAAAAATAGAAATCCAAAATGAATGATAGTTATCCTCCATTGACACCATAAAGTCATAGAAAACAACTGGTGCCACTATTGCCTGGGGACTACCGTCCATCATAATCACTACTTTTCCATTTGCCAAATTATAAGTAATTCGATCTGGTCGTTCCGTTAAAAGTAATACTGGAAATAGAGAAAATCTCGTGCTATTCAAAAAAAGTTGTAAGTCTCCTGAAGATTCTATAAGAGGATTGTCCAGTTCTTTGATTTTTTTTTGAATTTCATCTAATACAGATTGTTTAACAATTTTTTTATCATAAATAAGCGCTATTGATTGGTGGGATTTATCTTTTAATTGAACCGTTTCAATTGTAAGTGAAGGTTCAAGATAACGATGTCTAATCATATTTAAATTGGATTCAATAGCTTCACTTAGTGCTAGCTGGGGGCCATATATAGTGGGCTCCATTAAAGCGGGTTGAGGTGAACTTGCAGTAATCATTTTTATATCTACTAGAAAAAATTGTTCTTGTATCGCTATTAATACATGCCCTTTCGTCAACTGTATTAAAAGTTCATCCCCCGTTTTCATCTTTGCAATATCTGGGAGGGACTGTATATAAGAAGAGAAAAATTCTGTAGATTTGAGCTCAAAAAAGGGTTTTATAATTATATTTTGTAGTTTTAATCCATCTACAACTGTCTTTAAGTAGAGCACAAAAGCATAATTATCACCAAGCTGCAAAGGTATTGTCAAAATATCCTCAGAATTATTCATTTTTTCAACTACTTCTTTCATCAGCTTAGGAGTACTCGGCTTCTCGTTCGCACACAATGTATACACCCCATTTTAGGAAAAAATTGAATATACATAGGGTTACCGAATGTACTAGTTTTTATCCTTCAGATCAAAAAACCATTTCAAAAATGAAATGGTTTTTTAACGTTGAAAGATAAGACAACGTTGCTTATGGGCTATATTGCATTGAATATAAGCTATATCGGAGAACTTATGGGCTTTCTCACGTTTTTAATTCCCAATTGTTTAGTTATGAGCTATTTATCTGCAGTAAAAGGATCAATTGTATAATTTAAGGGCTTTCTGCTATTTAGCAATCTTATCAGCAAAAGCTTACCTATCACTTTTCATCAATCTTATAGCCTGTATAGATAATCTAACTAGTAACACAGCGCATAAAAACAAACCTACATACGCTGCTGTGTTTAAATATATTGCAAATTCTGCCTCTATAAACTGCCCTATTGCTAATAATGCAACCGATATTATTCCAAATGTAATGCCTACCATTAATAGAATGAAGCGAGAGAATAATTGTGTGATAAACATAGAATTACTTTTATCGGAAAAAATATCATGGTGTAATGTTATTTTCCCACTTTCCACACGCTGAATAAGATGATCTACTCGCCTTGGAATTTTACGAATCGTTGGTAACAGCAAAGCAAATTCTTCTTCTAAACGTTCAAAGGTCTGCTTTGGTTTTTTAAATGGTTTTTTCCATAACGATGCCATATATTCTGTAGAATACTCTTTTGCCTCATTAAAAATATCAAAATCACTTTTTATCATGTGTAATGTCCCGTCGAGTGTAACTAAAGCTCTTAGCGCAATACCTACGGATGGATAGAAAGATAAGCCGAATTTCTTAACGACTTCAAAAAATGCTTGAATCAATTCCTCCGTTGGAATATGAGAAATATAAGAGATTCTTAACAATAATTGAGCCATAGCATGTTCTAATTTCTCCCGCTCAATATGATCTACATCCTCTACCAATAGAGATAGTGCATCGTATAAAATATCCGAATCATTCTGTTGAATACCCAATAAAAACAACTTCATTCCCTCTTGCTGGGGCTGTGCTAAGCGACCAACTGCCCCAAAGTCTAAGAAAATCGGGGTTCCGTCGACATCATCTATAAAGATATTACCTGGATGTGGATCCGCATGGAAAATTCCAGAATACAGCAGCTGATCAAAAAATGAATATAGAACAGTACGGGCAAACTGTTCTCTGTCCACTCCGAGTGTCCTGAAAAGCGTATCCCCATACGCTACACTTTGACCATGAACATACTCGAAAATAATCAAATGATCATTACTTAGTTCCGTATAAATATGTGGTATCTTCACTGTATACGAACTATCTTTCAAGGCTGTTGTTACTTGTAAAGCATTTCGCATTTCAATCTCAAAATCAACTTCTTCTCTTAGATTTTCCGCGAATCCTAGCGCAAGTTCACGGAAACCAAGCTTCTCAGCCCATGAAGATTTATCCGAGAACCATGTAGCGAAATCTACTAATATATTTAAATCATCTCGCATCATATCTTTAATATCGGGTCGTAGGATTTTCACTACTACTTCTTTATTATTTGTACGAAGTATTGCTTTATGTACTTGACCTATCGATGCCGAAGCAATAGGTGTTAAATCGAATTCAACGAACATATCCTCCATTTTATAAGGTAAAAAGGACACTAAAATAGAATTCACTTGTTCATTTGTTAGAGGCTTAACATGTTGCTGTAGAAATTCTAATTCTTTTACGAAAGCAGCAGGCAATATATCCCCTCTTGTAGAAAGAACTTGACCAAACTTCACAAAAACACCACCAGATTGCTCCAATGTATCTTTTAATGCTTTAGCTAGTTCTCGCTCACTTTCCTTGAACTTCGAATATTTAATCGTCCGAGATATACCATTTTTCATAGCAATTTGGACAACCTGTCTCAGTCTTCTCTGACTACGCCAATTATTTCTTAAGCGAATTAATAATGATTTATTCCCAGATACTCTTTGCCCCTTTTCACCAATCGCCATTGGATCAAATAATTCAAAGAAAAGATACAGCAACATTGATATTAACAACATACTTCCTATCCATATAATTGTGCTTACATCCATATACGTATACACAAAACTTTCTGATAAGAAATCTGTTCCACGTAAATAGGCATACCAATAGACAAAGGAAGTAAAAAACACACTAATGACAACCGCCATAATACGTTTTACAAAGTTGATCTGCGAGCCCATTAATCGTCCACTCACGAAAAAGATGAAGAATGAGATAACTAAAATTTGAACTAATATCTTCAAATAAATCATATAGCACTCCCCTTTCACACTAAGACTATTCCCTTTCTTTCATTTTATTAATCTTCAGTTTCTTACACAAATAAAAACATCTACTATATTTAATGTATAAAGGTGATTACGATTCAAATACTAGGTATCAATAAAGAATGAAATGAGGATGAGGAATGTATTATTATAAGGAAGAATTGATAAATCAAATAGTCCCAGACCAGCCAGATCCTGCTGCTGCAAAGGTATTACAAGAAATATTAGGTGGCCATTTTGGTGAGATGCGTACAATGATGCAGTATTTTTTTCAAAGCTCTAACTTTAGAGGAAAGGAAACACAATTTAGAGATTTACTTAGAGGAGTGTTTCTAGAGGAAATTGCTCATGTAGAATTAGTACAAAATACGATTAATCAGTTATTAAATGGGTCAGGTGAATCCGCAGTGCCGGGAAATGCTGGTATAGATGGGGCTCCTCTCGATGAAGCAATAAAACATGCAAACCCTCACCATTTCATTATTGGTGCGCAAGCTTCCTTACCTGTCGATGCGGTAGGAAATCCCTGGAATGGCTCATGGGTTTATAGTCACGGAAATTTAATAGGAGATTTACTTGACAACCTTGTTCTTGAGTCAACAGGAGTCCTCCAAAAAACTAGAATTTATGAAATGAGTTCCAACAAAACATTCAGAGAAACGCTTGCCTTCCTTATCGTAAGAGATAACTCCCACCAAAATGCGTTTGCTAAGGCATTAGAAACACTTGGTGTACAGTGGGGAAAACTGTTCCCTGTCCCAAATTACGATATAAACAAATACCCCGAGTGTAAGAAATATATAGATATGGGTTATCATAATTCCACATTCAACTTCCGTTTAGATCCTACTAGAATTGCTGAAATCATTAATGGTACTAGCCCTAGTCGTAATCATGGTGACCTAACTGTCACTGATCCACCCGCTGGTTTTCCGGTTCCCTTGATGCCAGAAATGCCAAATGAACACAGTCCTGGCCTAAATGATATGCAATTCTAATGATCAAGTAGAAACAAAAAAACTCAAGTAGTTATTACTTGAGTTTTTTTCGGAGACACGACTAGATGAGCGAATTCTCCCCTACTCCTCCTGTATAAACTTTACCACATCATATTGACAATTTTGGCAAACCATTAAATGTGGACAAATCTTATCTTTAGCTGTGTTCGGATACCCATCTCCCATTTTCACGGTCTCTTCATCATTATAATGACCGTATGGATCCAAAAAATCAGATACTTTTCCTGAGTCCTCCAACTGAGTTTTACATTTGGGACAATTTATGTTGAGTACTTTTAATGAATTACATAAAGGACATATGGCCATAAGTAGTATCTCTCCTTTTACATTCCTGCTTAGTATCCAATTGTATATAAATATTATGCAACAAAATTTTTCTAGTTCTAATTAGAGTAAAAATAAATGAGAGAAGAGTAAACTTATAAGGTTTATATACTCTGACAGGGAATTCCGTAATGTAATTGTCAATTTTTCATAGACCAACCAGCTTTACCCTAATAACAATTTCAAAACCGGTGGTATTAATAGTAAAACAATAGAACTTAAAATAAGTAATTGCGAGACTTTTCTCGGAAGTTTTTCTCTCCCTTTCCCCTTGTACCAACCACTGAATTGCAACTTATTTCTATATAGAACAAAAAACAAAACAAAAATAGCAATAAATCCAATCGAACCTAACTTTTCTGGATGAATGCCCATTTCTAAATATATGTTTTTCAATAAATAACCTAAAGCACTTCCCACAATAGCAAACATAATAATAATTCGGATTAACTCAAATACCACTCTCATGTAAATCTCCTATCTTGTCATCAATACAAATTCTATTAGCTTAATATCGCAAATGCCCTTTTAGAACTTGTAAAACAGTGGTTTATTTTAGTCAGTACTTTCAATGAACTATATTGTTAATATTATCCCATCCATATATGAGTTCATTTAATTTCTCACCCGCAATTTGCTTCCCAGAATGCTTCTCGCCTTTTATAGGATAAGTTCATTAAGAAGTTATTAGGAAGAATATTTTTATAGGTAGTCCTCCTGCTTTCTACATGCACTAAAGCTATCCCAATTGCTTCAGAAACCTTTGCTTCTCACTTCTCTCACTAACATTCCGACCACTCCCTTTTACACTAGGCCTATTATATGAAAGTATTTAACCTACTTATTGATTTTACTTTAAGTGAAGATTATTTTGGTATTTAAATCAAGTATAAGCTTTAAAAAGCAAAGTATAATAAAGATTTCTGCTAAAAAGTAGATGGAGTTGAATAATATTCTCCATCTACTTTTTTAGTTGTTAAACAGATTTTAAAAGTTTATGTTTTAGAAAAAGAGGTACATAGAAACTAAGTCTATAAAATAATTTCTTATAAACTGGAGGCAAATAGGATGAAAAGAAAAATGATTGCATTACCTTTAGCGTTATCTTCATTACTTATTCTCGGAGCATGTGGTGATGACGATACAGATGTGGATGAAATTGAAGTAAATGATCCATTGATAGAAGATGATGGAGAAAATGACGCAGGAATTGAAAACGAAGCGAATGATGAAGAAGAAAAAATACAGAATGATGATACCACAGATGATTCATCGGATGATTCAAACGAATAAATAAAAAAGCACTTTTCACTCCGAATTAGTGAAAAGTGCTTTTAATATTAGACCTATTTAGTACTCTCTAAAGCAAAATGTTGAATTTTAATTCCGATTTCATCACGAATTCGTTGGAATACACTCCACTTTTCCTCTGCAGTTCCAGTAGCTTTCGCTGGGTCTTCGAAGCCCCAATGTTCTCTTTTAACATTTGGTGGTGTTATCGGGCATTTGTCTGCTGCATCTCCACAAAGCGTTACGACTAAATCTGCATGGTTTAGAATTTCTAAGTCAATAATATTAGAAGTTTGTCTAGAAATATCAATTTCGACCTCATTCATAGCCTTTACGGCATTCGGATTAAGTCCATGCGCCTCAATCCCAGCACTAAATACAATCCATTTATCACCTAAGTATTTCTTTGCCCACCCCTCAGCTATTTGGCTACGGCAGGAATTACCTGTACATAGAAAGTAAATCGTTTGTTTTGTCATAAAATTCTCCTTTAAAAAATTAATAACGTTAAGTAAAGTCCAAACAAAGTTATGAACAAAATAGGTAACGTTAAAATTATGCCTGTTTTAAAATATACGCCCCAGGATACTTTCACCCCTTTTTGAGATAGGACATGTAGCCATACTAATGTCGCAAGTGAACCAATTGGCGTAATTTTTGGGCCAAGATCGGAACCAATTACATTTGCATATATAAGTGCTTCTCGTATTACTCCCGAAGTATTCGTTTCAGCAATCGCAAGTGCATCAATCATAACTGTAGGCATATTATTCATAATAGATGATAGAAAGGCTGCAATGAATCCCATGGACATGGTTGCCACAAATAATCCTTGTTCTGACACAAACTGAATTACACCTGCTAACGAATGTGTAAGCCATGCATTCCCTAATCCATATACAACGACATACATACCAATCGAGAAAAACACTATATTCCATGGTGCATTTTTTATTACACTACTAGTATTCACAACATGACTCTTTTTCGCCATTAATATGAAAAATATGGCAACAACTCCTGCTACAATTGAAACAGGCAGATTTATGAATTCACTAGTAAAATAACCAACAAGTAGTATTAATAATACGTACCAGGAAAGATGGAACATTTTTAAATCTTTAATAGCTTCTTTCGGTTCTTTTAATCTGGATAAATCATATGTTTTTGGAATGCTTTTTCTGAAATATATAAATAACACACTAATCGTTGCAATTAACGAGAATAAGTTCGGAATAATCATTTTTGAAGCATATTCCACAAAACCAATTTGGAAAAAGTCTGCCGAAACGATATTAACTAAATTACTAACTACAAATGGTAGCGAAGTCGTATCTGCAATGAATCCGCTTGCCATAATAAATGGAAAGATCATTGCTTCTTTAAAATTCAAATGACGTACCATTGCCAATACAATAGGGGTCAATATTAATGCTGCTCCATCATTTGCAAAAAACGCTGCGACTATTGCCCCTAATATACTTACATAAATGAACATCTTGACTCCATTACTTTTCGCTGCTTTTGCCATATGGAGTGCCGCCCATTCAAACAATCCAATTTCATCTAATATCAATGAAATAAGTATAATTGCAACAAAAGACAACGTTGCATTCCATGTTATTCCTATTACTTCCTGAACATCCTGAATACCAACTACTCCCACTAACAAAGCTACTAAAGCTCCGCCACATGCTGTCCAGCCTATTGATAAATTCTTCGGCTGCCAAATAACAAATGCAAGTGTAATTAGGAATATCAGTGATGCTAATATTGCATCTGTCAATTTATACTCTCCCTTGTTGCTAAACTATTTTTGATTATATATATCTGCTGCCTGTAAAAAGTGATAGTAACTGTACTCTCCAAATGTATCCTTGTTACCCTTAAAAAAATGCTCGAACATATATTCTCTTGCTTCTTCCAGTGAACACGTTTTAGTAGCCATAATTAGTTTTAAATAGGATATAAAATACTCTATTGATAATTTGCCACCATTATTAACAGGCATAATTATTTACTCCTTTAGCATCCTCCACAGCAGGATGAACCTGCTTGAGATGCTTTAATATTCGTGTTGCACACTCCAGTTTCCGGTAAATCCAATTCTACTGCCTTCGATGATGTAAAATCTCCAGATAGATAGGCAACTACCGATCTAACCTGTTCATAACCAGTTGCCATTAAAAATGTAGGAGCACGGCCATAGCTCTTCATCCCGACAATGTAAAAGTTCTTTTCTGGTTGACGCAAAATTTCTTCACCATGAGGACGAACTGTCCCACAACTATGCAAATTGGGATCTATTAAAGTGGAAAGAGCTTCTACACTTTCTGTGCCAGCATCTACACTTAATCTGATTTCTCTCAAGAAAGAAAAATCTGGTCGACTACCTGTATTGGCAATAATCTCATCTACTTCTAGTTCAAAAGGTTTTCCGTTTAATTGACCAATTATTTGAATTCCTGTTGGTGCGTCCTTTAGTTGCTGTATATAGAATGGAGTAATTGGTTTTACTGTTCCATTATCCACTAATTGATGAATTCTACTACCAAGCTCACCTCTTGCTTCTAGTGCATCCTTTTCCTCTCCACCATAAGCATCCTCTACTTTTTTCTTCCTCATAATCCAGTAAAGTTCTTGACTACCTGACTCTGTAAGTTCAAGAATAGTGTTAATAGCAGAATGCCCTCCCCCAATTACTGCAACTCGTTTATCACTGTATTTATCCCTGTTTGTAGCAATATTAGGAATGCCATAATAAATATGCTCTTGTAAGACTTTTTCTTCTAGTGTCCAAACATTATCGGTGTTTATAGGATTAGGATGTGACCAAGTACCAGAGGCGTCTATTACTGCTTTTGCTTCTATACGGCTTGTAGTTCCATCTTGCTCCAAATATATAACAAAAGATGCATTTTCCCGTTCATCGGTCTTCATTTTATCTAATCCCTTTTTACTTACTGCAGTAACAATAGAATTAAATAAAATATGTGGTTGTATTTGAGGTAATTCTGAAAGTGGTTCTAAATATAGTTCAACTAATTCCTTACCATTAGGTAATTCCTCAGCTGGTGGTGCGATCCAATTATTATGTTCTAGGAGCTTACTGGCAATTTTATCAATATTATATTGCCATGGAGAGAATAATCGAACGTGGTCCCAGTGACGAATGTTAGAACCAACTTTTTCTCCCGATTCCACTAGGATAAAAGGTTCGCCTCGATCGGCTAAATGAGCTGCAGCCGCAAGTCCTATTGGCCCTGCACCGATAATTGCGACAGGCAAATGATCTATGTCATTATTAGGTATACAACATAAAGACTTTTCAATAATATTAAAATTCATCATAATAAAGGATTCCCTTCTTTAAATGCTTGTATTTTACAATTAAATTTTATGTTAGCATACCGTATTACAGCAGACACTAGATTTGGACATAGCTTTATTTAATAGTTCTATTGAACGTAAAACTGTGTCACGTTCGAATTCATTCATGTGGGAGAACACTTCTTCCAAATAAGTATTCATCGATTCATCAATTGTAGTGGCAACAAACTTACCTTGTACGGTTAGAGCTAATAAGGATACCCTTTTATCTTGGGCAGAAGCTGATTTTGTGACGAGCTCCATTTTAATGAGGTTTTGAATTTGCCTACTAAAGGTAGTAATATCCATCGCTAATAATTCTGCTACTTGTTGCATAGAGGATTCAGGCTGTTTATCGATTTCATATATAATGTGACTTTGAACAGTTGATATTTCTACTGCACCAATGGAACAGCAGTTTTTATTGAGTAGTCCAAATCTTCTTGTTAAAAGCTGAAATAATTCTCGTTTGTTTTCCATCGAATTCACTCCCTTATTTATTTATATTATAATTACTTGTATAATGCAAGTATAAAATAACTTTTTGAAGGAGCAAACACTATGCTTTTAAAATTCGAGAAAGCTTCTAGTAAAGATTGGGAGCAAATTAAATATATTTATGAATGTGGCATTCAAACAAATAATGCTACTTTCGAAACGGAAGCACCTATAACTTTTGACACGTGGATATCTAACAGTTTCAAAAAATGTAGCAATGTTATTAAAGATGGGGATCTATTATTAGGTTGGTATAAACTTTCTCCTGTTTCTAACAGAATGGTTTATGGTGGGGTCGGCGAGGTTAGTATTTATGTCCATCCGAAAGCAAAAGGAAAGGGCGTGGGACATATGCTTTTAGATCATTTAATAAAAACATCTGAAGAAAATGGATTTTGGACCTTGCAGTCATCTATTTTCCCGGAAAATACTGCTAGTATTCATCTACATTTAAACCATGGTTTTAGAGATGTCGGATATCGTGAACGAATTGGGAAAGTCAATGGAGTATGGAGAGATAATTTACTCTTTGAAAGAAGAAGTAAATTAAACGGAATAAATTGAACTTTAATGATAACGAATAGGCAAAAGATCATACCATTGTGGTATTCTCAGGAAGGGGGCAATAATGAAAAACAAACCAATATATGTTGAAATTCTGATTGAAGATAATGTAGAACGTGTTTGGGAGGCTTCCCAAAATCCCACATTGCATGAGCAATGGGATTTACGTTTTTCTTCTATTACTTACTTGCCGAATGAAGAAAATGAAGTTCAATTATTTGAATATAAAACGAATATAGGATTCGGTATAGCTATAGCAGGTTGGGGAAAAAACGTCGGTACCTTTCATGCAAAGGATAATTCAAGAACATCTTCTCTACATTTTGGAACAGATAATCTTCTATCTCCTATTAAGGAAGGAAAAGGTTACTGGAAGTATGTTCCGGAACAAAATACTACTAAGTTTTTTACACAATTCGATTATGATGTGCAATTTGGCACTTTAGGCAAGCTGATAGATAAAATCGTTTTCAGACCTTTAATGGGTTGGGCCACAGCACTTAGTTTTGATGTATTAAAAAGATGGCTGGAAAAAGGCGATGCCCCATCAGCGCAGTATCTCCGATTTTTTACA
This sequence comes from Psychrobacillus sp. FSL K6-2365, assembly GCF_038003165.1. Taxonomy (NCBI): domain Bacteria; kingdom Bacillati; phylum Bacillota; class Bacilli; order Caryophanales; family Bacillaceae; genus Psychrobacillus; species Psychrobacillus sp. FSL K6-2365. The sequence goes on from NZ_JBBOOO010000001.1 coordinate 2,252,665, forward strand.
CATTGGATAATTACACTACTATTCTTTTTCGTTTGGATTTATCAAGGATTGATACCCAAACTAATCATGATGCATCCAGAGGAAGTTGCTTTGACTTTTGCACTCTTACCTCTTAAGCCAAGTCAAGCTCATAATATGGTAGCAATCATTGGTGTCATAGAGATAATTTTTGGTTTGATTTGGATTCTTTATCGAAATAAAAAAAGATTACTAGTATTACAACTTGCAATACTTCCATTATTAACCGTTTCTGCAATAGTTGCCGACTCTTCGGTACTTTCACATCCATTCAATCCGATAACATTTAACTTATCGTTAATCGTCCTAACGATCATTGGCTTGTTTTTAAGTAAGAATATCCCTACAGCTAGAAGATGTAAACGCGTAAGGTAAGGAGCTCAAACATGTCCATTTATAAAGAAATTCTTGGTAAACAATTTTATAAAATGCACCCAATGCTTCAAAAAAGGTATGGGTTTAAAGATGATAAAACCTTTAAAGCAACTGGAGTTATGCATAAAATAACTAGTGGTCCAAAGTGGCTGTATCTATTCAAACTATTTGCTGCACGCAGAAAATTCTTGTTCCCTGAACATGGGAATAATATACCTTTTCATATTATCAATAAACAACAAATTGGATCTAACGGTGAGCAACAGGTTCACTGGGAAAGAAGATTTTATTTCCCAAATATTAACCGGGATTTTAATGCTCTCATGACCTTAGATATTGATAAGCAATTAGTGAAGGACTATCTGGGTGAACCTAGTCTATTTTACTCTGAGTTGACTTTTGAAGTTACAGATCAAGGACATATAAGAATCGAATCACAAAAACAACGCATCTTACTTGGAAAATTTGAATTGCCTATTCCAAAATTGTTTCAAGGAAATGTTTTAGTCAAGGAAAGTTATGTGAAGGAAAATGATAGTTTTTGTATACATGTATGGATTACGAACCCGCTAATTGGTACTTTATTTGAATATAAGGGGGAATTCCGAGCTGATGACCTATAAGATTCTTGCTAGTATACATATAATTTTATTTACTTTTACTGCATTGTTCACTGTGAATCCTTGGTACTTTTTAATGCTGACAATAGCACAACTCTTATTTGTCCCGCTAACTTTGCAACTCATTCTAAAACTAAAAATACGAATGTATTATTTTGTTCTTCCTGCTGTTTTTTCGGTTATTGTACTTCAAATAACAGAAAAAACTAGTTTTGACTTTATCCTTGCTTTCATCTATTTACTGTTTACCTTTGCCGTTGCTATATGCGGATTTATACGTTTTGCTAAAAGAGGATTTACTCATATAGAGGAGTTTTCCATAGATACTGGCCTTATGTATTTATTCTTGGGAGGGATATGGTTTTTTATTTACGAAATAGGGTTTGATACTGGGTTCTCCCCTATGTTAACTTGGCTTACGGCAATCCATTTCCATTATTCCTCTTTTCTATTACCTATTTTTATAGGTTTTGCTGGTAGACTTTATAAACCTAAGAGTTACCCATTCTTTGCTACGATAATTTTAGTATCGCCATTAATAGTTGCAGCAGGGATTACATTCTCCCCTTGGCTTGAGTTAGTATCTGTACTACTATATATTATCGGGATTTATGGTTTTATCGTTCTAGCGTTTAAAATTCCATTTAAAGGGAATGTACAAAAAACGCTGATTTTAATTTCGTTTAGTGCATTAGGAATTACTATTATATTCTCTTTACTATATGCACTTGGAAATGCTTTTGGAGTATTCCATGTCAGTATTGAGTTTATGTTAAAGTTTCACGGATTTTTTAACTGTTTGTTATTTGGATTAGTTGGTATTATCGGTTGGTCTATTTCAACACCTCCTACTCTCTATAAAGAATTGACCTTTCCAATTAGTGTTATACGAGGGAAACTTGTTATTGGTGAACAAATACTAGAGCCAAACAAAGGTAACGAAAGCTACACTGGACTCGTAGATGATATGGGGGTTTATATTAACAGGGATAATGTGAAGCCTAAAATTATAGAATTCTACGAAAATACTAAACAATACCATTTGTTTTCAGAAGTACATTGGTATCCGTGGTTTAAACCAATTGCGGCTGTCTATGGAGTTATTAGTCAAAAAATCCAACAGTTGAATTTACCCTACTCTTCTAAGAAAACGGAAATGACTGGCGACATTATTGCTGTTAACGACGGTCGTATTAGAACTAGGGCATGGCTTCGAAAAATAGAATCTGACGTTATTTTTGTCGCCTTATACTCTTCATATGTAAAGGGCGAGAAAACTTATATGAATATTGCACTGCCACTCCCTTTCACATCCATGATCGGCATACTTGAACTGCATGAGCAAAACAATGGAAACCTACTATTGACAAGTAGCGGAAACGGCAATTCTGATGCTGGAATTTACTTGACGTTTCGCAACATTGTCTTTAAGCTTCCTCTTCAAGAGCAGTTTTTTATAGATGAAGAACTAAATGGGGAGCTTTTTGCTAAACATCGGATGAAAATCTTCTCCATTCCTTTTTTGAGTATTGACTATACTATTGTGAAAAAAGAAAAGTAGAACTTGAGTGGAATTTCATAAAATGCCATGGAATTCCACTCCTTTTACCTGGTTATGTTTGCCAATTTGCACTTTCCATTAGTTTATCTAGTTCATCTTGTATTACACTAATATCTATTCTTTCAAATAAAGGTCTAACCGTTTGCAACTGAATTGGTGCCGGATTAAAAGGCTGCCAAGAGAATTTATCTATTTGTAGATTTGCCTTTACTTCTTCGCTTGAAAAGGGTAGAAATGGTGATAATATTTGCGCTATATTGCCAATAATGTATACACAAGTAGCAATCGTACCTTTACATTCTAATTCCTCTTCTTTTAGTTGAATCCATGGTTTTTGAGCATCAAAATATTTGTTACCATTACGAATATATAGAAATATTTTTTCTAATGCTAATTTAAAATGACCTTTTTCTATTAGCTCTCCTACTTCTTCATATAATCTTTCTGTTTGTATTATTATTGTTTCATTTATATTGTTTACAGGTATATTACCTTCATAAAACTTCTCTACGAATTTAAATGTTCGGTTCACCAGATTTCCATATGCACCAAGCAACTCGGAGTTATGGCTGTAGATGAATTCTCTCCAAGAGAAATCAGTGTCACGATTCTCTGGAGCATTGATCGTTAAAAAGTAACGAATGGAATCAGGATGATATTTTTTTAAAATATCAGGTATCCAAACCGCATAATTTTGACTTGTAGATAGTTTTCTTTTCTCAAGCGTCAAATACTCATTTGAAATAATATGTGTAGGTAATGCCTGGTTATTTATCCCTAATAAGATTGCTGGCCAAATTAGTGTATGAAATGGGATATTATCTTTTCCATGCACATAGTATGAGATCGTCTCTTCTGACCAATATGCTATATCTTCTTTTTTAGAATTCTTTGCCCACTCTTTACTTGCTGAATAATATCCTGCTACTGCTTCTATCCAAACATAAACTTTCTTTTCCTCATAACCTTTTACAGGAATACTAACTCCATTTGGCAAATCTCTAGAGGCTGCTCGATCTAACAGTCCTTCCTTTAAATACCGCTCCGTTAATTGAATTGCATTATCTCTCCATAACTCAATAATCTTAGCTTCGTGAACATATTTCTCTAATTGTTTTTGAAAAGCACTTAACTCAAAATAAAAATGCTCCGTTTTACGGGTTGTCGGTTCACTTCCACAAAGCTTACACTTTCGGTCGATTAAATCTAATGGATCTAATATCTTGGAACAATTATCACATTGATCTCCACGAGCACTGCTACCACAATTTGGACATTTCCCTTCTACATATCTATCTGGTAAAAATTGTTTGTCTATCTCACAATAGGTCTGTTCTATTTCTTTTTTATAAATAAACCCACTATCTAATAGCTTTAAAAATAGTTCCTTTACGACTTGGTGATGATTCTCACTGTCTGTTCGCGTATAGAGGTCATAAGAAAACCCTAGACGACGGAATGAATCTTCAAACTCATCGTGGTATCTATCGGCTACCTCCCTTACCGGAATCCCTTCCTTATTAGCTCTTATAGAAATAGGTGTTCCATTACAGTCACTTCCCGAAACATATAGTACATCCTCTCCCTTTAGTCTAAAATACCTTGCCAGTATATCCCCTGGCAATAATGCTGCAATATGTCCTAAATGCAAAGAGCCATTTGCATAAGGCCAAGCCCCTCCAATAAAAATACTCATTTCCTATTCCTCCTTATTAATAAACAAAAAACCTCGTCCTTACCGGAAAATTTCCGATAAGGACGAGGTTATTATACTCGTGGTACCACCTTAATTTTCAAACAACTCACATCGTTTGACTTTATAAGTACATGGCAATTAGCCTTTATACTTTGACAGGGATAACAAGTGCCAAACCTTGTCGTATCCTACTAGTCACATAACGTTCAGTACGAAGCTCAGAGATCATGTTCAAATGACTAGTTTGCCTCGTTCCCACCAGCAGAAGCTCTCTTTATAACATCATCACTTTACTTTTCCTCTTCATCGCTACTATTTTATATTTGTTAAGATAATTATACATAAAATTCTGAACTTCACAAGAAGTTTAATTTATTTATGTTAAAATAGTAAATAGTGAAGGAGTTGTGATATATCATGAAAAGTTTTATTGATGATTTTGCTGGTGCTATACATGATATTTTGTATTATGTATCTTACTTTATAGCAGGGCTGATCATTGTCGGTGTACCTCTTTATCTTATAGCACTTTTATTTAAATGGATTTCTACTACCTTCTAATAACTTCCATCTAAATACATAAATCATTCATTATTAAAATTTGTCAACAAGTGAAAGATTATGAGCAAAGTATAATTTATCTGTCTTTTTCCCAATCAATGAATCGAACAAATCCAAAATCATTCCCTGACTCACTGCCCATTCTACAGAAAACTAATTACTTGTATATGAATTCAGGTGGCAAGTGGACAGCAAGCTATCTATTCCACTTGCTACCTCCTCTTTCCGACATAAAAAAGGTCCACTACAAATGTTTTCAAAGTTACCCGTCATCATTTAAAACTACCCTGGAAGTTATTTAAACAAAAAACATTTTGTTTTATGTATTAGCTACGATTAAACGTGCTGTTTCTAATCGACGACGAACGACAACTCCAAACCATGCAGCTAGTACTGCTTTTATTACACCTACGATAATAAATGGAGCAACGCCACCCATAAATGCTGCAGTCCACGTCAAATCAGCTATTATTTTTAACCAAACCGTCCCGAATACCAATGTAACAACCATACCAATTAAATTAGCTATAATAGCATGTGAAATTGTGACACCAAATTTTCTCATATAAAGTCCCATAAGTAATGCAGATGGCAAGAAACCAACAATATAGCCACCTGTTGGTCCAACTACAATTCCTAATCCTCCTGACATCCCACTAAATACTGGCATTCCTACCGCTCCGATTAATATATATACCATCACCGATAATACACCTAATCTCATACCTAAAATGGTAACTACTAAACCGATTGCAAAAGTTTGCCCTGTAATTGGTACAAGTGGCAGAGGAATCGTCACCTGCGCGAGTATTGCTATAATAGCAGCCCCAATTGCCGCTAATAAGTATTGATAAATATTACTTTTTTCCAAAATATAAAACCTCCCCCGATGTGTTAACCTAATTTATTTTTTAAGGTTAACACAAAGATAAAACATTTTACTGATACTGTCAATAAACTTTTTTGAAAAGTTGAATCAAATAGTAAAGGTATAATATAGAAAACCTAACTATATCGTCCTATAAAAAAGAGTGAGGAATAATCCTCACTCTTAAATCAGCACTGCGTTTAGAAACATTAGGTATTTTAAATACTCATCTTGACCGTTTAATTTACCAAGACTATGAGTGTCTTCCTAAACACTTTTAGACATAAATGATCCTTATTATACTTTACCTAACATATATCACGCTTATTAGTAAATAATCCACGTCGGATAGTGCTTAGTGCAATTTTATCTTTTTTTACAAACATAAATCATCTCATCACTATCTTTACTTAATAATGATTTATTCCAATCTTCATAGACATGTAAAATATCTAGTCCGTTTTCAAATAGTAACCGTTCCATTTCTTTAGGATATGTGTATCTTAAACTAATGTTCGTTCTTCTTTCCTTTACAACATTACCTTTATCCATATATTTTCTGATTGTTGTATAATGCTGTATTTGTTCTAAAGGATTATAATTACTAATCGTATATACTTTTACTTCTTTATTCTCAATTGTATCTATATATGTTTTCCAATACTCTTCTGTATTTGGTTGGAGCAATTCTTCCGCCGTTGGAAACCTAATCCCAAATACCAAAATTCCATCTGTTGCTAGATAGCTATGTATAGACCTTAAAACAAGATTTTGTTGTTTATTTGTATGAAAATGTTGAAAGGAGTTCCCAACCATAAACATTAACGGGCTTTTTTCTTCTAGTTGAAGCACTGTGCAATCTTGAACTAACCATTTAATTTGTATTTTTAAATTTTCCGCTTTCCTCTTCGCATGTTCAAGCATACCTCTATGTAAATCTACCCCTATCAATTCAAAGCCCTTTTTAGCTAAAGGGATCGTCATTCTACCGGTCCCACATGCCAGATCTATAATTGGACCTCCCTGTTTGATAGCCCATTCTGTAAGTAAATTAAGTTCACTAGTATAGGCATCGTTTTCAATATCGTAGGAAATTGGATCATTATATTCTTCAAAATTATTCACTTTTATCTGCTCCTTCTTGAGATAGCCATTGCGCTATTTTCGCTTCAAAATTTTCTTCCCTCCAAGCAATAATGGTGGCTTGTTCACCATGCTTCTCCATATATTCAAGGACAAACCGATTACCTAGAAAGTAAGCTAATCTACTATAACCATGTGTCTTTCCTCCGTATCCTTGCAATGTCGATTAAAATACTTCTAGAAAATCACAGAAAAATTCTTAAATTTAACCAACACTTTTCACTGACGTTTAGTAATTCATCACAGTTTACTTGTCTTCTAAATGTTTATTAAAAGCAGTTCCAAAAAAAGATATACCAATTATAACCAAAATAATACTTATAATTATCGGAAAATACCCTATCACATCTATAGCATCAGAAAATCTGCCATATCCCCCTTCTCTAGTTGTATATATAGCAGCTGCAATCCATGTCATCCCAAATAACATGATTCCTGAAAGAATTGCAGTTGCTCCCATTATTATAAATTTCATATACATTCCCCTTTCATTTACATCTCACTATATATATATTCGCCTTGACGTATCGATTTCCTTTTCAATGCAAAAAAGATACCGTTTCTTGTTACTGAAACGGTATCTTATAAGAATTATTTTATTTGCCCTACGTATATAGACTGTGGACGGAAAATTGTATTGTCTTCCAACTGTTCAATTGCATGGGCTGTCCAACCAACCATTCTAGCGACACTGAAGGTCGGAGTAAACAATTCCGACGGCATGTTAATTGAGCGCATAATAGCTGCCGCATAATACTCTACATTCGTATATAACTTCCTACCCGGTTTATACTCCGCTAATAACTCGATGATTTCTTTTTCTGCGATTGTTGCAATATCTAGCCATGCATCTTTTCCTTGAAGCTCTAAACATTTCTCTCGCAGTATAATTGAACGAGGATCCTCTGTCTTGTAAATTCGATGACCAAAGCCCATTATCTTTTCTCCGGTTTCTATTTTATTTTTAACAATCGTACGGATTTGTGTAGGATCTTCGAATTCATTTAACATAGAAATAACACCTGATGGAGCCCCTCCATGTAGGGGTCCTTTCATTGTTCCAATTGCTGAAGTAATCGCTGCTGTTAAATCTGACTCGGTTGAAATCGTTACACGTGCAGCAAAGGTCGATGCATTCAGACCGTGCTCCATTGTAAGTTTCAAGTACGTTTCTAGCGCTTCTACTTGTACATCACTAGGAATTACTCCAGTTAGCATCCACAAATAATTTGCTGTGTAGGAAAGGTCCTTATTCGATTCTATAATAGGAAGTCCTTGCTGATTTCGATAATGTCTAGCCACAATCATCGGAAGTGCAGCTGTTAATATGACTGCCTGCTCTTCTATTAATTTTTCTTTAAATGCTGATTGTGAGTATGCAGAAATAGCCGTTCTCATAGCATCCATTAAAGATATTTCGGTTGGAAGTGCATCAATAATCGCTATTATATGTGCAGGCAATTCTCGACAATGATTCAATTCGAGCTCTTTTTCAGTGCCACTTTCCCCAGTCCATAAAAAGCCAGCCAATTGTTCAAATGTACTAGATGCAACTAGCTCATCTACTAGTATCCCTCTATATCTTAGTTCCCCAACTTCCCCATCCACTGAAGCAATTTTTGTATGAACTGCTACAACATCTTTTAATCCCTTTTGGAACATATATACCACTCCTTTTCTTTAGTATAAGAGAAGAACTTGATAAAAAAAATTAAATATATATAATCATATTAATTACTATTATTAATTAAAGGTGATGACTATATGGAATATCAATGGCTGAAAACGTTTTGTATTGCTGCAGAGACACTTAACTTTCGAAAGGCTTCTGAAAAATTGTTGATGTCTCAACCAAGTGTCACCGTTCATATACGATTACTAGAGGAACATTTGGGATCCACTCTTTTTGATAGGCAAAATAATCGAGTAACCTTGTCGGAAGCAGGAAGATACTTTCTACCCGAAGCACAAAAGCTTGTGAACAGTACAGAAAGCACTATTCACAAAATGCATGCTTTTAAACAAGGATATCGTCGAACGTGGACAATTGCGATTTCACCACTTATGGCTGAAACGATTCTTCCATATTTTTTACGTTCGTTTATGAAGCTACAACCTGACTTGGAAATTACTATTCGAGTGGAGGAATCCTATCTTATCGAAGGTCTAGTAGATTCAGGAGTAGTAAATATCGGCATCTCGGCACTTGACGCACAAACAAAAGGCATAGAATCCATTACTATTTATGAGGAACCAATTTTATTCGTTATGCCGGTAGACATTTTCGATGAAGAAAGCGGTCCTCCCATTGATATTAAGGGAGTTTTGCAGAACAATTATTTGTTTACCCATCATCATCCTGTTTTTTGGGATGATCTTCTTGTGAAACTACATAAGAAGATCAGTGGAATTAGAACAATGAAAGTAACACAGGCCCATATTGCCAAACGTTTTGTACAAGATGATCTAGGAGTATCCTTTTTGCCACACTCAATCGTTCGCCGTGAGCTATTGGAGGGCAAAATAATGCAGCCCCATTTCGATTTATTCGATTTACCTACTGTTTCCACTTTCATCATCTTGAAAAAGAAAGGAGATTTAGAAAAATTATTTATTGAACAAATATCCAAGTTTTATTTTGGCTGATTCTTAACCAATATTTCGTCAAACCAACCAAAAATCAGCCCCATCTATAGAGGCTGATTTCTGATTGTATTTACTTAATTTGATAAACTATTATTTAAATATCTTTGCAGCTTTTACAGCCTTTTGCCATCCACCATATAAATTATTTCTTTTTTCTTCTTCCATTTTTGGTTGGAATGACATGTCATTTTTCCATCTCTCAGAGATTTCACTTCTGTCTTTCCAATAACCAACTGCTAATCCTGCTAAATACGCTGCTCCTAAAGCAGTTGTTTCATTAATAACAGGACGATCTACTTCAACGTCAAGTATGTCACTTTGGAATTGCATTAAGAAGTCATTTTTTACAGCCCCACCATCTACTCTCAACGATTTCAATGATATACCGGAATCTGCTTCCATTGCATCGAGTACATCTTTCGTTTGATATGCAAGCGATTCCAAAGTTGCACGTACAAAATGTTCTTTCGACGTACCTCGAGTCAATCCAAACACAGCACCTCTTACATCACTATCCCAATAAGGTGCTCCTAAACCTACAAATGCTGGAACTACATAAACACCATCTGTTGAATCTACTCTATCTGCGTATCGCTCACTCTCAGCAGAGTCTCTAAACATTCTTAAACCATCACGTAACCATTGAACTGCAGATCCTGCAACAAATATACTTCCTTCAAGTGCATATTCTACTTTACCATCAATTCCCCAAGCAATTGTTGTTAATAATCCATGTTCTGATTTTACAGCTTTCTCACCGGTGTTCATTAACATAAAGCAGCCGGTACCATACGTGTTTTTCACCATTCCACTTTCAAAACATGCTTGACCGAATAACGCTGCTTGTTGATCTCCTGCAATCCCAGCAATTGGCGTTTTATGCCCAAAGAAACTTTCCCCTGTTGTGTGCGCATATATTTCTGAAGATGGACACACTTCTGGTAACATCGTTGTTGGTACCCCTAAGATCTCTAATAATTCATTATCCCATTTTAAATCATAGATATTATACATGAGCGTTCTAGAAGCATTCGAATAATCTGTCACATGTCTTTCTCCACCTGACAACTTCCAAATTAGCCAAGTGTCAATCGTCCCAAACAATAGATCACCATTGTCTGCTTTTTCTCGAGCTCCTTCAACATTATCCAATATCCACTTTACCTTCGTACCTGAAAAATAAGCATCTATTAATAGCCCAGTTTTATTTCTGAACTTTTCTTCAAAACCCTGTGATTTTAATTGTTCACAAATCCCAGCAGTTTGACGAGACTGCCAAACAATTGCGTTATAAATAGGTTCACCAGTTGTTTTATCCCATACAACTGTTGTTTCTCGTTGATTGGTAATTCCTATCCCTTCAATTTGCTCTGCTTTAATATTTTTCTCGGATAAAACACCAGCAATAACTGCTAAGATAGAACTCCAAATTTCATCTGCATTATGTTCAACCCAACCTGGCTTTGGAAAATATTGCGTGAATTCTTGTTGTGAAGTATGAAAAATAGTTCCCTCTTTATCAAATAATATTGCTCTTGAGCTAGTTGTTCCTTGATCTAATGCTAAAATATACTTTTCCATATTTATCTCCCCCGATTTAATTTTTAATTATGCTCTATTAATATTTCCTTGTTTCACATTTACCTTGGAATCTTGCTTTAATGTTAATTGTGCCCCTAAGAAAATTGCGATTATTACAGCTCCCACTATCCAAAATGCGATACTGTTAGTTCCTGTAAAAAATTGCTGATAAAAAAGTGCTCCGAATACTCCCCCAACAATTGGTCCGACTATCGGTACCCATGCATAACTCCAATCAGATGACCCTTTACCAGAAATAGGAAGTAGAAAATGAGCTATTCTTGGTCCTAAATCACGTGCGGGGTTAATAGCATAGCCCGTTGTTCCACCAAGTGATAGACCAATCGCTATGATTAGTGCACCAACAATTAATGGATTTAAGCCTTCTGTAAACTCGTTAGCTCCGATCATTAGAATTCCTAGGACTAATATAAACGTACCAATTATTTCACTTGTTAGATTTGATAGTGGATGACGAATTGCAGGGGCTGTTGCAAACACACCAAGTTTTGCACCAGCATCCTCAGTTTCTTTCCAATGCGGTAAATATTGAAAGTATACGATAGTTGCACCAATCATCGCTCCCAACAATTGAGCTAATATATATCCCGGAACATCTGCCCACGGGAAATCACCAATAGTTGCTAAGGCAATCGTTAAAGCTGGATTTAGATGTGCCCCACTAAAAGTCCCTACCGCATAAGCACCCATTGCAACTCCTAGACCCCATCCGACTGTGATCACAATCCATCCAGAACCTTCCGCTTTGGATTTTTTTAACAGGACGCCACCAACAACTCCTGCTCCAAAGACGATTAAAATCATAGTACCAATCAATTCTCCTAAAAATGCTGTCATTCCATTTCCCCCTTTTTTTGTAAGCGGTTTCGAAAAAAACATGAAAAACCCCACATTTAAACATCTGCCTTTTGGCAGAACGCGTAAATGTGGGGCTCAAAACTCAACCACTTTTTGTTAACCTACCCACATTTTATAAATAATTCAAACTATTGTCAATGGTATTTGAAACAATAAATTTTTTATGGTGGAATTACTTTTGGAATTTTGATTGTTGTTTTGTTACTTAAAAACAGTCCAAAGCTCCTTATTTGACGTAGTAACTGCCTTAGAACCAGCATTTAATGCATCTTGAACATGTTCTTCCGAACGGATTAATCCACCACTAATTACCGGTATTCCAGTTCTTGTATGTACCTCACTTATTAATTGAGGAATTACTCCAGGCAATATTTCTATATAATCTGGTTGTGTTCTCTCTATTAATGAATAGCTTTTTTCTAAAGCAATAGTATCCAATAAAAACATCCGTTGTATGGAGATGATTCCTTTTGACTTTGCTTTCAAAATCATATTTGCTCGGGTGGATATAATACCTGCGGGACGTATATCATTACAAAGAAACTCAGCCGCATAATCATCTGTTTTCAAGCCTTGTATTAAATCCGCATGAATGATTAATTTTTTTCCATACTTATTAGCTTCTAATTTAATAGTCTTTAGATTACTTATATGAACTTCTAACAAGACGATATATTCATACTTGCTTTCTAACAACTCTTCTAACTGTTTTAGACTACGCATTGCTGGAAGTATCTTTTGATTATGAAAAGGCATATTATCTTCCCTCTCTTTATATTTGGATAAGTGCTCTATTATACTATAGTACAAAGTGAATTATTCATAGACTTCCGTTTGTAAACTTGAAACATTTCCATCATAGTTTTATAAACAAAGTAGGAAAGAGACTCACCTTGAACTATAGTTCATACCAAATAATAAATCCTCGCCATAATAATATTTATAAAATGGATTTTATCAAATTAGTATGTTCAATAAATTTCATGAGTAGTTTCATGTACAGTAGTAGCGTTTTGTATTTCTTTCTCTAATTCATGATTAAAATATTTTTCTTGCTCCTCAGTCCAACTAAAAATGGACGACATTTCTGTTTGTACTTGGTCCTTCCATTTATAAACATTAGAAATGTTAAATAATAATTGACCAGTTCTTCTTATAAAAAAATCTACTGGTTTAATAGCCATTTCGTGGTGAATTGCATACATTAACTGCGCATATAAAACACGTGGTATATTTTGATTCTCCTCTTGCAAATAAGAAAAAACAATGTCTACATTAGATCCATATAGTTTTGTGAGTAGAGTTGCTTCTAGTTCTTCTAAACCAAGACTTTTACCTTGTTTTACTTTTTCTTTTAGAAAGTCCTGCATTTTCGAAGAGCCACCAACATTCCCCCCAGAAATAGGTAAGTTCTTTGTTAGACATTCACCGAATTTTTGTTCTCCATCTAACTTTTTCACAACCATATCTACAGCGGTTTCTGCCATTTTACGATAACCAGTTAACTTACCTCCAGCAATAGTAATAAGTGCACTTTCCGATTCCCAAATTTCATCTTTTCTTGATATTTCAGAAGGATTTTTTCCATCCTCATGTATTAATGGACGAACTCCCGCCCAACTAGATTCAATTTCTTTATCAGTCACATTTATCTCTGGAAACATGTATTGAATCGCATTTAAAATATACTGTCTATCCTCTTTTGAAATACTCATATCTTTAGGATCACCTTTGTAAAATGTATCTGTCGTACCTACATAAGCTTTACCGTCTCTCGGGATTGCAAATACCATTCTTCCATCTGGAGTATCAAAATAAACTGCTTGATGCAGTGGAAATACTGTTTGGTCAAAAACAAGGTGAATTCCTTTAGATAAAATTAGACCTTTCTTTGTTTTAGAACCATCTTCTTTTCTTAACTCATCTACCCAAGGACCTGTTGCATTAATTACTTTACTCGCTTGAACTTCAATAACTTTACCTGTTATAACATCTTCTACGAATACACCAGTTATTTTTCCTTGCTCACTATATACAAAACTATTAGCTTTTGCATAATTTACGATAAATGCTCCCTTTTCAGCTGCTGCTTTAATCACTTCTATAGTTAAACGTGCATCATCTGTCCGGTATTCAACATATAAGCCCCCACCTTGTAAACCTTCCTTCTTTATAAGCGGTGCTTTTTCAAGAGTCTCTTCTTTAGATAACATTCTTCTTCTTTCCTTCTTCTTGACCCCAGCTAAAAAGTCATAAACTCTCAATCCAAATGAAGTTGAGAATTTGCCAAACGTACCACCTTTATGGAATGGTAAAAGCATCCACTCAGGAGTTGTAACATGTGGACCATTTTCATAAACAATCGCTCTTTCTTTTCCAAGCTCTGCTACTTCTTTAATTTCAAATTGTTTTAAATAGCGTAACCCCCCGTGAACAAGCTTCGTAGATCGACTAGACGTTCCAGAAGCAAAGTCTTGCATTTCAACTAACGCTACCTTCAATCCACGAGTCACCGCATCCAAAGCAATACCTGCGCCAGTAATTCCACCTCCAATTACAAGTAGATCAAAATGCTCCTTCCCCATTTTCTCAAGTGTTTCACTTCTATCAATTGCTGATAATTGTCCCATTATTCTTTTCCCCTCTCTATCGGTTTTAACAACACAAAAAAAGAGACCTAAACACACATTCATGCATACCTGCAAAAATGTTGTTAGGTCTCTCAATAGCTCAAACCATTTTATTAACTTATTTGTATTCTATCACAACCAATATAAGTTGTGAATTAATAAATATTATGCCCTTAGTACTATTTCCATTTTTAGCACTGAATCAATTAGTTATCCAGTTTCTAAAGCTAAGTTAGTTAGAAGTTTTTTTATGAGTACATACCGTATTTCTTCCTACCCATTCTTTTGCTTAACAATTGCCTCAAAACTTATATACTATTTTTATAGTAAATTAAAAAATCCGTCCATTTATCATTATCAAGTGAAAATTCTTCCCTTACACATTCGAACATAAAACCAACTTTTTCCGCTAGTCGGATCGAGGGATAATTATCCGCATTTATATGTAATTCGATTCGATGAAAATTTAAAGTTGAAAAGAAAGCTTCTGTTGCTGCTAATACACTTTCCAATCCATAACCTTGTTTCCAGTGCTGATTGTGAATTGAGTAGCCCATCATCGCCCATTGGTAATCCATCCGCAAGATAGTTATAAGTTCTACTTTCCCTACATTTACTCCATCTTCTTTGCGAAATATTCCCAAGTTGTACATTTTATCTTTTTTTGCTAACTCATTGAAACCATTAATCCAGTCTATAAACCATTCTTCCGTATAAGTAGACATGCTTGAAGGACGACCGTCATCATATTTATATTTCGAGGGCATTCTACTATCGAACTGCTTGTACCAATCGCTATAATCATCTTTTTTAAAGGGACGTATGATTAATCTTTCGGTATTTATAACTAATTTTGAAAATTCCAATTCTCCACCTTCTCACATATTTCTTATCAGCACCTGACCTTCTTTGTTTTCTTCATTGTTCCATTCCACATGTATTTCAAATGTTCCATCTTCAAAGAATAAAGGAAATCTTCTTCGAATTGATTTTTGCATAGGAAGATTGTAAGCATCCTTAATATTTACCCATGTTGCTTTTCCTTCTGGGGAATCCACTAAAAGTTCCCCCTTAAAGTCATATGTTAAGTAATTAAATATCATATATCTATCCTTAGTGGCTGGATTAACGTACTCATATAATCCTTTAAAAATTAGATTGCTAACTTCTAATCCGGTTTCTTCTTTTACCTCTCTAATAGCACTATCGACAATACTTTCAGGAAACTCTACTTTCCCACCAGGAGGAATAAACCCTTTGAAATCGTCATGCTGTCTATCTAAAAGTAAAATCTTGTCTCCATGTTGAACCATGCAGACTGTCCAAATCTTATAATTTATACAATCAGTCATTACCGTAGTCCCCTTCTTTCCATTCTATGTAAACACTCAATTCCGGGTAAGGCTTAAATTCTCTTTCGTTTATTTTTAGGCTGTTTCAACCAATAACGTAATCCTTTTCCAGCCAAAGGTTCATCATTATATCTAAGTACTATATGTAAATGACAATGCTGAACAGTTTAATTGGAAACTACGCAACATTCCAACCAATTGTATATCCATCTGGTGAATGAATGTTACCAAGGTACTCCTTAGCCTTATGAAGCATTTCATATGTATCGTTCCATACCTCTTTAGTCAATTCAAATACGTTGATATGAAGTACCTTTGGAACAACAACGCCACATCCCACTAATATTTGCTTTTCGTTATCATGTTTCAAAAAATAACAAGTATTATTTTCAAACACTATATTTTGTTTAACATCTCGTTGAGGTTTACAGAATATATAATTTTCCATATTTACCTTCCAAGTCAGTAACAGCTTAAATTTGAATCTTTGCAAATATATAATTCAAGATCTTACTAGTATTGTCTTTATCTCTAAACTGAGGTTTTTAATGAGAGTGAAAGACTCTTTTTAGGTTAATATACCTTCTTCTTTCCTAATACACTAAACAGTACAACAGCGATTACGAATAAAATAAAATAATAGAAAGGATGCCATTGAGAAGTTGCCTTATTCACAAACACTGCTTTTAAATATTTTTCTCTGTTAACTTGAACAGCAATAGCTGTATCTGTTGAGATATTAATAATTTGAAAATATTGTGTACCTTTCGGATACTCATTAGAAGCATTACCATAATATTTACCAGTCATATCGTTAGGTTTTGTTTTTACTTCTCCAATACGTTTACTAAGTACACTTTCTTTAACCTCTTCGGTGGTCACTTCATATACATTTCCACTCCATACAACAAAGGGATAAGCCCAACTTAAAGCTTGGGAAGAAGATGAAACTAAAATAATCAATAAAAAGACTAATGTTATTATCTTCAAAAATCTCCCACCTATTATTTTTATTTCACTACTTACTAAAAAATCAATAAGAAACTCCTTTCTTATTGATTTAAACTATTCCATTATGTACCTTCAAAATATTCGTAAATACAATACTAATTCAACTATGTGGAACAAAAATCCTTTAATTTGCTTAAATATAAAATGTTGTATTTAGTTAACAAGAAATAAGATTCTTTATCAATAAGAAAAAAGTGCATTACTTCTTGAAGTAATGCACTCGTAAGTACAAAAACAAATATCCCTTAGAAGAAAATCAGAAGCAATGTACCTACGAAGAAACAATAATAAGTAAAATAACCTAGCTTTCCATTTTTCATAATTCCCATAAACCACTTCATTCCAAAATAGGTCATTACAAGTGTTGCAAAAAATGCCGCTAAATACGGAATTGCTAACTCTGCTTTACTCGGTTCATTCAGAAAATCTGAAAGGCCAAGAATAACCCCTCCTAGACTAACGGGAATATACAACATAAATGAAAATCGAAGTGCTGTATCTTGTTTCATACCAACTGCCACTGCTGAAATAATCGTTGCACCTGAACGACTAATCCCTGGTGTCAATGCAACAGCTTGCCCTAAACCTACAATGAAAGCATCTATAATACTTAAATTGCCCTCGCCTTTAGTACCTTTAATATTTCGAATTAACCACAAAGCAATCCCTGTAACGAAGAGCATCACTGCAATTGTTGTCATACTAATACTCTCAGCTATATAATCGCTTAATAATATCCCAAGAACACCTGCTGGAATTGTGCCGATTATAATAAAGAAAACAAAACGGAAGTCACTCTTATAACGTAGCTTTTTTGTTTTCAAGTAAAGAATTGAATTGACTGCAAGTCTTACGATATCTTTTCTGTAAATATAAAGTACTGCAAAAAGTGAAGCTGTATTTGTTAATATAGCAAAAGTAAATCCTTGTTCACCTAACCCCAAGATTTCACTTGCAATCATTACATGTCCACTAGATGACACAGGTATTGGTTCTGTAAAACCTTGAACTAGCCCAATTATTATCATTTTTACTATTAATACAATATCGAATTCTAACATTATTATCTCCTTATTAATTCTTTTTAGCACAATGCCAATTTGACCACCTATTGGTAATTTTAAATATATTAAAATAAAATCATAAAAACCATCGATTAACCTAACAGTTTTAAGGACAAGTATTACAATTTAGTAATTTTAGTCTTTAGGTAGAGAAATTAGTCTTTCCTCGAATCTTTTATTCAAAGAAACTAAATAGCCAGTTACCGGTAGAATACCGACAACTGAATGTAAAATAAATGCTAATAATACTTGCAATTTCGAAATGTTAAAGCTGCTTAATATCTATAAACCTCTCATATTAAATGTTTTCTATCTGTAATTTATTCCACAAAAAATACACTATTTATGATTATACTGATCTGCTTAAATTATTTCTATCGGGAACAGATTTAACTTCACCCTGAAGTTAAGCTCCTTTTACATACTATAATTTCAACTACTCCTAAAATTGAATTTGCTTCGTGTTCAAAAGGGAAGCGAATGCATTACTCAATATTTCATTATGATGATCAATGATTTGTTGTGCACTTAAGGGTTTTGAATTCCATGTTCGGTGAGCATCTTTGACAGATGTGACATTATAGCCGAGACTATATGCACGTCGACAAGTTTTATAAAAAATAAGTAATTATAGAAATTTTTATATCAAAATATCATCATCTACTTTATTAGAACTCGGTTTCTGAAATTTTCTATATTATTTCGTTAGCAATATCATAGTATTTTTCTCACGTCGATGAAATTTTAAATGGAATTATTTGCTTCTCCAAGGATATCAATCATTATATTTAAATAGTAATTTTGATGAGGTATCATAATCATTAATGAATATTAATCTATTGGATTATAATTTCAATTGGAAATATATACTTTCTAACCGATAGTTAAATGTAGATAAAATTAAATGCAGAGGAGTATTCAATTTGAAGTTTTTAAGAAATTTAAGTATTAGCAAAAAATTATTAATTATTATTATAGCTAGTGCGTTAGGGCTTTGCTCAATAGGAACCCTTGGAATCAGCTATATAAACGAAATGGCAAAAGGTTCTAATGTTATGTATAAAGATAACTTACTACATCTAAATAAAATAATGCAAATCAGAGTAAATGCCAGAGCGAGTGATGCCTACACATTAGAAGCTCTAGTAACAAAGAACCCTGAAAGAACCAAAGAGTTAAACAATGAGATCTCATCCGCATGGGAAGAGATTGATTCAATCATCACTGAAATTGAAAAAACGGATCTAACGAAAGAGGAAATAAATTTAAATGAACAATACAAACAGCGTGCACAAGAACTTGCTAACAATAGAGATAAAGTAATGGAGCTTGCAGCAAGCAATAAAAATGAAGAGGCATATTCATTGTACATGGGTGCAGTTGAGGAAAATCGGGCTGCTGTTAATGACATTTTGAAAGAAATGCAGAAATATAACTTAGAACATGCAGATTTAATAAATAACGACAATAACGATAAAAAACAAGAAGTACTAGTTTTTGTCGCTGGTATTGCTATTGTAGTATTACTAATTTTAGTTACTTTAAGCATTATAATTACCCGTATGATAGTTCGACCAATCAAAGAAGTTAAAGGATTACTAATAGAAGCTGAAAATGGAGACTTTACAGGTAAAGGTAACTATGAATCTAAGGATGAAATTGGAGAACTTACCGCTTCCTATAACAATATGACAAATTCACTCCAAGCTGTATTCATTACTGTCCAAGACTCTTCACAACAAGTGGCATCTGCTTCTGAACAATTAAGTGCGAGTGCAGAGCAAAATAGCAATGCAAGCGAACATATTACCCTAACTGTCCAAGAACTAGCTTCGGGATCAGATAAACAGTTGGATACAGTCGAAAATAGTTTTAGAGTTATGAAAGACATTACTAATTACACAAAAACAATTTCCAAACATACAGAGGAAATTACAAAAGACGCCCTTCAAGCATCAACACTTTCTACTGAAGGAAATAAGGCTATTCAAAAAGTAAATGAACAGATGAATTCTATTTATGAAAATGTAAATAGCTTATCTAAGGCAGTTGGAAACCTCGATGCAAGATCTAATGAAATCAGTCAGATTACTAATGTGATAACAGGAATATCAGCTCAAACTAATTTGTTAGCATTAAATGCTGCTATTGAAGCTGCCAGAGCTGGTGAACATGGCAAAGGATTCGCGGTTGTTGCCGATGAAGTAAGAAAACTAGCTGAAGAATCCACAAATTCTACTGAACAAATTTCGAACCTTATTCAATTAATTCAAAATGATACTAATTTAACTTTAAAAACAATGGAAAAAGCAGCTGAAGAAGTTCAATCCGGTCTTAATGTAGTTAATGTGGCAGGAAGTTCTTTTGAGAAAATTGAAAAAGCTGTTAACGGGGTTGTTTCACAAATAGAAGATATTTCACATTCACTCAAGAAATTGTCAAATGGAACAATTTCGGTTAACGACTCCATTGAAAATGTGAGTAATGTTGCCCAAGAGACTTCTGCGATTACCCAGAATATATCAGCAGCAACACAAGAACAACTTGCATCGATGGAAGAAATAACATCATCATCAATGGCTCTTGCCAAATTAGCTGATGATCTACAGGTTATTATCAACCAATTTAAAATTTAGTGAACTTGTTTTTATAAGAAACTAAATCATTATTTAAAATCTCCATGCTAGTTAGATTAACTCTAATGAAATGTAATTCAATTAGAGTTAATCTATGTTATTAGCATATAATTAAGAGAGTTTTGGAGTAATATTATACATTGAAAATCAAATTGATACCTCTCCCTCCAGTTCCACCAATCGATTCATCCAGGTTTAAGAAATACCTTTCAACCCTGCTCCCCAATCTATTCTCTATTTATAAAAAAGACTTTCAGTACTAACTATCACATAACAGAATAACACTATATTAGTTCCTGTAATTAACCTTGTTGGTGAAGATATGAAAAGAACGATTTAATAATAGTCGTTTTGCGATCTAAAGTAGCTGGCGAAAACTTCACCTTTCTTTTTCACTTATGGACTCTCAGTTTCTAACCACTTTTTATACCTTCGTAAATGCCTCATTTCTAACGATTTGAAAAGAGAACCTAAATATATAAAAGGCGCACAATTTATTTATACTTGGGGTACAGTCAGGAAAATGCGATTTTACAACGTTAAGGAATTTTAATTAATAGTGAAATTGGGCTTTTTCATTACTTCATAAGCATTTTTAAGTTATATTCATAATCCATACTTTGTCATTGTCTAAAGTAATATAAATTAGCTAAGTTGCTTTTTTTAGATCATCTATTTATTGAATCCATTAACTGGAAGAAGTATTCAGGTTTATGAGTCTTATTTAGGTTATACCATGAATGTAATGTATCTGGTGTAAATACATCTATTTTTTTCAGTACCTCCATTGCAAATTCCAGAGGAGCTATTCCTGATGCAGTAACTAAATTCACATCAGATACTGCTGATTCCAACTCATAGAACTTTTCTCCTTTATAGTTAGGACATACCATTTTAGTGTATTCTAAGTTATTACTTGTATGCTTTCTAGTATCTAAGTATCCCATATTCGCGAGGCCATCAGTTGCACCACAAATTGCAGCAACAATAGTGCCAAGCTTTAAAGCTTGCCCAATTCTTTCCAAAATAGGTTGATGAATTTCTTCACTCCAAGTAGTCCCTCCTGGTAAAATTAAAAGATCTTTACACTCAAGAGTACATTCATCAAGGGAAATATCTGGTTTTATGCACAGTCCTCCCATAGTAGTAATCATTTCATTATTAGCTCCTACTGTAATTACTTTTAAAGGTGCTAAATCTTTTTTGAAATATCTTCCTGAGTTTAGTTCAGCAATTAAATATCCATATTCCCAGTCCGACATTGTATTAAATACATATAGAAAAACTTTTATTTTTTGCATCCAATAACACTCCAATCACAATTGATATAGCTATTATAATAAAACTTCCCTGACAGTTAACGTCAGGGAAGTTTTCATACTTGATGAAATTTTATTAAATCCGACAGAACTTCAATAAGTCTATTCTTTAGACTTATTGGCTCAATAACTTTAATAGATTTATTGTACGGTAAAAGTAAAAAAGGTACATATGTATGTATCATATCTTTTTCAAGAAGAAAAACTGCTTGATTTGAAGTCCTTTCTTGTAAATAATGTCCTAAAAACCAATGTTGGCAAATATCAGCCAATACACTTTTATCCCCACTAATAACCAAAGAAATAATCCCTTCCTTATCCTCTATAGTTGGAATAAGATTTTTTATAAAAAAGTCACGTGCTGAAAAATTTTCTGGTCGGTTAAACTTATTTTCAGTTAGCATTAGACTTTCAATTCGATCTACTCTAAAACTACGGATATCATTCCTTAGATGACAAAATCCAATCACATACCACTTATTATTCCAATAGATAATTCTGTACGGATCGACCAATCGATAATTTAATCGCTTTTCGCCACTTTTATGATAAAGAATTTTTACTGAGAACCCGTCAGCTACGGCCTGCTCCAACTCCTTCAAAAATGGTTCCATAGAGAGTGAACTTAATCGACTTATTACTTCAAGACTAGTTAGATGTTGGTTTATCTTTGTTTCCTGCTCTTGATTTGAGTATTTACTTAGTTTTGAAATGGCCCTATTTAGTGCTTCACCTCCATAATATCCGGCTTCTTCTGCAAAAACAGCAGCGTGAAATAGTGAAGTTTGCTCCTCAAAATCAAAAAAAAGAGGAGCCTCAATAAAATTGTTCAATAAAGTGTATCCACCGTTATGTCCTGGTTCCGAAATTATAGGTACGCCACTTGTTGAAATTGTATCAATATAACGATACACAGTCCTTATATTCATCTCTAACTTTTCTGAAATTTGTTTTGCAGTAATTTTTTCACCTGAACGAAGCATCCATAGAATTGCTAACATATTGTCAATTTTAGGCATATAATTCCACCTCTATATGAGATTTATTTTCTATTATATATTTCCGGTTTTTGGTATAAACTCATCAATTGTTCCTTTCCGATAGATTTCTATATAATATTTACATCTAGATTTGTTACTTTTGTTCATTCTAGTGATTCTGTTCTACATTCTAGTGATTCTTCTCCACATTCTAGCGATTCTTCCACACATTCTAGTGATTCTGTTCTACATTCTAGCGATTCTTCCATACATTCTAGCGATTGTTCCACACATTCTAGTGATTCTTCCATACATTCTAGCGATTCTTCCACACATTCTAGCGATTCTTCTCCACATTCTAGCGATTGTTCCACACATTCTAGTGATTCTTCCATACATTCTAGTGATTCTTCCACACATTCTAGCGATTCTTCCATACATAGGTGCTTTACCAGATTTGGACTCCGCTTCTTAATTCTTTATGATTTATTCCCCATCGTGTGTGAATTGGAAAGGGAATATAGGTTTTCCTGATCTATTATTATTTGATTTTCAGATTTCTTCATTATTAAAAAAATAGCTTTACTCATCCTAAAATATTTTTCTTAAACTACATAAGGAACTGCGTAAACCATGCTATATACTTTGCACCAGGTATGAATAAGACCTGCGCTAACAATGTACCTAACAGTCTTGAGGTAACCATCATAATAGAGGCGCTTTTTAATGTTACATAGTTCCCTTTTTTGTTGATCACATCATCCGCGAGGATCGAAATTTTAGGGTCAATAAATACAATCAGCAAGATTGTAGCTATACCATTTATTAAACCCGACGCCATAACGGCAGTTGTTGCTCGTTCAGGTGTCAGCAAAGCTGCATATAGTGCTGATAATACTCCGATAGTATAAATTGCTGTAATTAATATATTAATGCAAAACAATTTAATAGGTATATCTCGCCAATTCATATCTTTCAAATAAGTATATCTCGGTAAGTGAATATGCTTTTTTGCACGTTTAAAATATGATAACGTAAATCCTTTTTTCAATAACGCTGGAATTGAACCTCGTTCTTCTGCTAAGTGAATGATTGCCCTCGAAAAAACAGCAATAAACGTCGGTAACAAAAGTAAACCTATTACTGTCCCTAATGTTGCAGAACCAATTAGAATTCGATACTGGCTCTCCACAAATTCCAAAGAATTTACTTTTGGTGCATTATCAATTAAACTTCCCGTAAAAGGTTGTTGCATCATATTTGCTAGCCTTGAAACCATTACCATCACATTAAATAAGGAAAGTGCAGATGCTAAAAGTTTCACTCTTGCCCCTGACAAACGTACTGAATAAGCTAACGTTTCGATTGAATGAATAACTAAGATAAATAATGCAATCATTACTAATTGCGCTGTGAAAAATTCCAAGTACACTACCTACTCTACTTTTAATTGTATTAATTAGATTCCGATTTCGTGTTCCTATTTCCCACTTACTTTATAGAAACGATTAGAATTAAATATTGTTTCAATTTTTTTATATCGTACAATACTCAACATTTTATAAAATAATTCTTTTTTGCAGTGTCTTTTTCCGTAAATTCCCATCCAATTTTAATAAGATCTATATGACAACTTTAGTCGAACAAAAAAAGAGCTGCATAAGCAACCCAACGATCTTTAATCTCATATCAGAGTTCGCGAATTTAAAACGGTCCATTTTGATGGTTATACCGATCAACTTCTCGTAGAGAATCTGCTTCAGCAATGTTTTGGTTTGAAGACTTTTCTTGTTCTTTTAAATTATATTTCCGCCCAGTCAAAACATCCACAAGATAACTGCCTATTATTAATGCTCCAATTGAGGTCCAAAAAATCCACATCACCCAATGCATGAATTTTCAGTCCATTTCATTTCAGCCATCGCTTCCATCTCCCTTTTTCGTTGAGAAGTGCAATACATTATAATACGGTCTTGGATTAAATAAGTTTCAATAATTCCACTTTTCTGAATTAATATTTTATTTTATTGCCAATTCGATTTAAAGTCTATAACACTTTTTGAATTTCTTAGGAACTTATTCAAATAACTCGCTACTTTAGTTCACTAATTTAATGGCGGGTTACCTCTAACAGGAACTATAGTTTTGAACGAGAATAATAATCGAATAGCACATATACTTTTACCTTTTCACTTTTTATAACTTTTTAATCATCACAACTTCTTAGTTATTAGAAAGAAAAAAGTCTTTACTCTTCTTGATGTAAAGACTTTCTATTGAATAGTAAGTAAATATTACTTTTTAAATACAATAGTACACGAGTAAAATTAAAAATTTTGAGTACTTCATTATTTCATAATAACTTTGTAGATTGTTTAATAATTCATTTCTAATAGGGGAGAATTCTCTAAAGTAAATTCAATGTCATAAACAGACTATTTGGGTCATCTGTATATTTATCAAAAGGCTCACAGTATGTAAAGCCGAAGCTTTCATATAGCTTGCGAGCTGGTTGGAATGCCTCCATAGATCCTGTTTCAAGGCTCAATCTTGAATAGCCACGCATTTTAGCTTCATTAATGATATGCTTTAATATGGCTCTAGCAACGCCCTTTTTTAAATGTATCTCTGCTGTTCGCATGGACTTTACTTCTCCATGTTTGAACGTTAGTTCTTTTAAAGCACCACACCCCATAATTTCGTCATTTTCCCAGGCACTATAAAAAGTAATTTCATTTTGCTTGAGCCCTGCCACATTTAACGCATGTATACTTTCAGAAGGTGAGTTTTCAGCCATACCTGCTAAGTGTGTGCTAATTAGTTCAATAGTTCTTTTATCAGTCAAGTCATCTAGTTTAATTTTCAATATTATATACCATCCTCTGCTGTTATTTTTAAAAACAATATATTCAAGCGTAACTCTACCAATAAATTAAATAATCATTTTCGTATTGCAACCAAACTGCTGCTTTAGTTCTTAATGAAAGGTATTACTCCTTTTTGTAGTAAATCACCAGAATTTTATTATAAAATTCAATGCCACCCTTTACGATTACACAAAGTAGTAATTTGTGCTAGATGGTGTTTCCCATGCCAAGCATAGATTCCTATACTCTTACCTAATGTTACTTCACCTGAATCTGGATGAATAAATGTCCTATCCAAATCGGCAGAAGTTAAATTACGTAATAGGTTGGTCCAACGTTTATGCAACGTTTCTAGAAGTAAAAGTGAAGTATCGATTGGCATTTTATAATCAGCTAGTTCCGCCCATTTCGTTTCAATATATGGTTTAATTACGGGATTTTCTTCCGTAAGTGCCAATTTAAAACGAACGTAGGCATTCATATGGCTATCTGCAATGTGATGTATTACTTGACGAACAGTCCATCCTCCAGAACGATAGGCTGTATCAAGCTGTTCACTATCTAAGTCTTTTACAGTATCTCTTAATAATCTGGGCAAGTCTTCAATATCATTTATCCATTCACTAGTAACGCTATTAGTAATTTCACCATCAAACTGAAAAATGCCTATAGGGTATTTCGTATCCATCAACAATTCCTCCTATATCGAACCCTTTAATTTTAACAAAATAGCACTTCAATCAAAAAAATCCATTTGTTTCTTATCCTGTTTATAGTAATCTAGCCTATCTTGTAAAGTACCTGTATGGAATTCAAACTTATGACCATCTGGATCAGTAAAATAAATAGACTTTTTGTCTTTTTCCACTCGTTGACGACCTGGTAGGATATTTACATTCAAATTCTCTAGTCTCTCAAACATATTATCGAATTCTGTTTCATTTATTGAAAATGCGATATGAGTGTAAGATTGGCTTATTTCATTACGAGGAATATCTTTCTCTTCATTTAGTGCTAGCCATATTCCATTTAAGTCAAAATAAGCAGTACTTCTACCTTTAACTAACAACTTTGCATCAAATACATTTTGATAGAACGCAATAGAATTGTCTAAATTTGAAACTGAAAATAAAAAATGATTGAGACCTTTTACAGACACGTTCATCACCTCATAGTTTTTTCTTAATATTCACATTATCATATAAGTTAATATGACTGTCACTAGACAATTTAAAAATTGGAGATATTAAGTGAAAAAAAGTGAGATATCATTTCAAATAAAGCAAGCTACTAATAATCAAACTACAAATATATTACCTGTGCTTTTCTGCATTTTCTGTTTTTTTTATTTCGTATTTAAAAGCCTTTAATTAAAAATCCAAGACAATACTTCCTTAAATGAAAAGTAAGATAGGCTTTATGTTTTCACTCATTTCTAGTTTATATTTTTACATAGATTTCAAATGTCGAAGTGTTTATTACAACAAATAATTCTCTATATCACACTCTTCCTATTATTTTAATAAGAGGTAACGTGAACTACAGCAAAAATGGTGAAAATTTTCACAGAATGGGTATAGGATTATATAGCAAAAGAGAACGGTTGATGGAAGATCCTAATGATTTTAAGGAGCGTCCTTCTACAGGTTCTCAATTAATGAACATTAATATTACTGGAGTGTTTACGACACTATATTGTCAATTAGCACGAGAAAATATTAGAAGTAAGAAAAGCAGAGGAGTGGAATTGATGACATATGTGGATATTGGATTGAAGTTGTTTTTTGGGTTGATTGCTCTATTAATTGTGACGCGTTTATTGGGGAAAAAAGAAATGTCACAGCTTACCCCCTTTGATTTTATTTATTCTCTTGTACTTGGTGGGATATTAGAAGAAAGTATCTATGATGACAAAGTTTCAGCTCTTCAAGTATGGTTCGCCGTCGCGGTATGGGGAGTGTTGTTGTTTATCATTGAAAAACTGTCGAAGCGCTTTGACAAAATAAGGGTTCTTCTAAAAGGAGAAACTTCAATATTAATCAGAAATGGCGAATTCAACGTAAAAGAATTGGAAGCAAATCATTTAGAAATGGAGCAATTACGAATCATGCTACGACAGCAAGGAGTCTTCTCTCTTAGGGAAGTTTGCGATTTGTACTTGGAACCTGGAGGTACGGTCAGCTTAAAAAAATTCGCTAAATTTGATATGGTCACTCCAACTATGCTCAATTTAAAGCCCGAAGAAGAGTCCCTCAATTTTCTATTTATAGATGAAGGGGAAATTAATGAAGAAATTCTAAGATACACGGGCAAGTCAAAGGAATGGCTCTATGAGGAACTGCATCAGGAAGGATATACTAGCATTCACGATATTCTGTATGCGGAATGGTCTGAAACAGAGGGGTTTTTCGTCAAAGTCTATAGGGATAACAATGACGATATACGAAAAGGAAATTAAAATGGTAGAAACAATCATCTTTGTATAGGAAACTATATCTACCTCGTTTTTCAGTCATTTTTTGTTCACCTTCTTCCTCTTGTGAAAAAAATGCCAAGTGTTAATATTAGAATTGATCTAGAATATTTCAAAGGTAAACAACACTGTTCTATTTATGAACAGTGTTGTTTACAATATAACTAATTATTTCATAAGAACTATGTCTATTCCTGATATAAGTGACCTATTGCATCATTTCAAACTGCTGCACCATGAAGTCGTAATTCATTGCACCCATCGTGTTAAATTGAATGCGACCATTAGTGTCAATCATAAAGGCAGTTAGATAAGCCATAGCCTTATATTCATTTGAGACAGCACGTTATCTTATTCACTAATTCTGTAACTTCCCCGGCTTTTGTCCAACAAATTGGATAACATGCGACACGCCATTATGAAGTTCTCCTTCTTGACGCACAACCTCTCCCATGAAAAAGTGAACAATACGCCATTCAGCAAAAATTTTCAAAAACTCATCCGGTTTGTATAGAAAATCTAGATCTTGCGGTCCACCACTCTTATAAGGAAGCTGATGATGTGAATACACCTCTGTCAGGAAATAGCCTCCAGGCTTTATAACCTCTTTCACACCTAGAAGAGTTTTTTGTCGTAGCTCTGCAGGGAAGTGACCAAAAATACAAACAATTTCATCCCATTTAGTTTCACTCCAGTTTGCTTCGTTTAAATCTACAAGCTCAGTCTTAACCACTACCCCACGTTCATCTGCGAGTTTATTTGTTTTTGCTAGCCCTGATTCCGCATAATCCCATGCCGTGACTTTCATTCCCTGCTCCGCTAAGTAAACCGCATTACGCCCTTCCCCTTCTGCTATGGCCAGAGCCTCGCCCGAAATTTTTATTTTCTTCTGAAATTCCTTCAAAAAAGCATTCGGTTCCTTACCATAAACATAATCCTCTGTTTGAAAACGTATATTCCAATGATTCATCATTTAATCACTCTTTCATATGCTTTGAATCCATAACTGCTAAGAGAAATATTTTCTATAAAACTGAATGAACCAAAATCAATCTGATTTCTCAACAATCATGTTATAAACTTTACTTATCTTATCATGCAAAGATTGCATTTGAACAAACCGTGTTTCCCTTATAATTTCTTTACCTTCTACAAATAAAATTAGTGCAGGTACAGTAAGAACTGAAAGACGTCCAGCTATTTCTTCGACATGATCTGCATTTATATGCCCTAAATGTATTAGTGGAAATTCTTTCAGTAAATCCTTAAGCTGAGGCAGTATAGCGTGACATACTCCACAATTAGTTCTTGATACATATAAGAAACTAAACTGATGATCCTCCATAAACTTTTCAACTGCGGTGACCGATGTTAATGTAACCATATCTTCTCCTTTCTTCTCAGAGGATTAATTTTGTGATTCTCAGTCACTAGTAATATTTTGTTCACCCCCCATAAAAGAGCTGACCTAATTCTTGAACAGTCGTAGGGGCTAGTAATCAAACATACGTATTAATTGCCTCGTTTAATAGTAACTTCTTTATTTTGTAGTGAGTAGCCTGCCAAACTCCTTTTCCATCTTTCAAGATTAGAAGTTGAGGGGATTCATGCTTCACCCTGAGATCTTTTTCTATCGAATTTGAAACAGTACTGTCCTCCTGTACAATAACTATGTATTTAGGAAGTTCTGTTTCAAGCGCTTGTACTACCTTCATAGCTGATAAACTGCTTTGGCATGTCTTGCTAAATTTAAATAGAAGAAAAGGCTGTTCTTTTGACTTTTCCAATAACTCTCGCCAAGCTTCTATTGATTTAATCCGTTTCATATGTGGTTTAACCTCCAACATTCCATTTAGCGGCGAATGGACTGCGTGCAAAGTGCCGCCTAAGCAGCTAGTTTAGACACTGTGCTCATTTAATCACCATTGCTGAATTTCTTTTTTTATATCATTAGGTGCCTTGTTAGTATAAGGAAATTATGCCTTTCAATTAATGTCTTTTCCATAACACAGCTTATTAATTGTTAAAAAATAATATATCTAACCAAATTTTAATTGCCGTTACAAATATTAATATTGCTAAAATCATTTGTAACACTTTTGTATTTGCCTTTTTTCCAACCATAGCCCCAAGTGGTGCGGCAAGTAAGCTAGCAACCACCATGATAAGTGATGGTAAGAGTTCCACTTGGCCAGTCGATACTTTTCCAGCGATGGAACCTATTGACGAAATAAGTGTTATCGCTAAGGAAGAAGCAATTGTCATTCTTGTAGGTATTTTTAAAACGGTTAGCATGATTGGTACTAACAAAAATGCTCCGCCTGCACCAACAATACCTGCCCCGACTCCAACGATTAATGCTAGCAATGCAGCAAGCCATTTGTTAAACCTGATTTGACCAATGGGTATGTCATCAAGTCCTTTTTTAGGTATTAACATCATGATGACCGCAATAATTGCCAAAATTCCATATACGAAATTGATTCCACTTTCAGGCATTTGCGTAGAACCTAATCCCCCAAAGAAACTACCGATTATAATACTAGTACCCATGTAAACAATCAATTTCTTATTTAAAAATTCACCTTTTCGATAAGTATAGACTCCACCAATCGTAGCAAAAAATACTTGGATGGCAGTTATTCCTGACACTTCATGGGCTGTAAACTGGGCAACACCAAGTACAGAAGGGATATACAACAGCAACGGATAATTAATAATGGATCCACCTATTCCTAACATTCCAGAAATAAACGAGCCTATCAATCCAATGAAGAAGATGGTAACAATAAAACCTATATCCATTTTCCTCCTCCTTTTAAAAAGGGAACCTGTTTCGGCTCCCTCTTTGATCCCTTGAAATTCTTTTGAAACAACCTTATCAGCATCTGATTATTTTTAACGAACCGAACAACGATTTGGTCCAATTTCCATATCACGTTGTTTTTCTTCATCAGGGTTCAATATCCCCATATTCGTTTCTCGAATCTCTTGATATGCATTTGGTTGGGGCGGTAAATTTTCAGTCACAAGCTTTCTAAATTCATTTTCATCTTCTATATTTAGCCCATGATTTGTTTCGTAGAGCGTACTTAACTTTTCAGATACACTTCCATCTGCATTTAATTCATCGATGATCATAAAGTGTGCTGGTAAAACGATTAGCTCCCCAGATAATCCTCTATATATTGCGTAGAGACTTTCTCTTAAATCTGAGACCCAGTCATCTACTAAACCGGCAAGGTCTGGTCTACCAATTGAATCGATAAATAAAATATCCCCAGACAATAAGAACTTTTCATCCACAACAAAGGATGTTGACCCAATTGTGTGACCTGGAGAATATAAGGCATGAATATTTATAGAAGTATTACCAATTGTCACTTCATTTCCATCTTCTAATGGTTCATATTCAAATGTTATATTTACGGCATCTTTCGGTGGGAGCCAGTAGGTTGCGTTTGTTTTCTTAGCAAGTTTTCTTCCACCAGAAATATGATCGGCATGTAGATGTGTATCAAATACATGGGTAACTTTTACACCAATACGTTCTGCAAATTCAAGATAGATGTCCGTAGTTCTTGCCGAATCGATAATAGCTGCCTCACCGTTTGAGACGATCATGTAAGACAAGCACCCCTTACCAATACGTACAAACTGATAAATCTCTCCACCATCTTTTAGATCCCCCACTTTAACAGGTGATAAATGTTCACTCCATGCTTTCATTCCACCGTCTAGGGATGAAACAGAAAGTCCCGCCTCAGTTAGCATCTCTGCAACCATAATAGATGAGCGCCCTTTTGCACAAACGACTAGTACATCTTTATCAGCAGGAATCTCATCCAGGATTCCTTCCACACCATCCATTAAATCGAAGTATGGAACATTTAGATAAACAAATTTTTCACCTTCGATTTTCCAGTCTGCGAAATCAGTAGTATTTCGAACATCTAAAATAAATAGTTCTTCTTTGTTAACTATTTTTTTAGTTACTTCTATTGAATCCATAGCTTTTATATCCATACCTTTACCTCCTAGGGTATATAATTTTCAAAAAAATAAAATATTCAAGTTATAACTGAGTCATTACTTCAACTTTACCTCTTTAGAATGAAGTTAAAATGTCAATGTTACATCCGCGTCTTTAGCAAATTCTAAAAATGTGACAGCACCTCCTACTTCAATTCCATCTATAAAATCCTCTTCATCTAAACCCATAACATCCATTGTCATTTGACAGCCAATGAATCTAACACCCATTTCTTTTGCCATAGCAAGCAAATCTGGGATGGCTGGAACATTAGCTTTCGTAAATCCTTCAGCAAAATGCTCTTTTCCTTCCGGCATCGGAAGTTGCTGATTAGCCTCTTTGTGGATTAAGTTTAGGCCTTCGAATGTGAAGAAAATAGCTACTTCTTGATCTGTTGCTGCAGCTGCAGTTGCGATATTAAACACTTTGTATGCATCAAATAATCCACCATTGCTTGCGATAATTGCTACTTTTTTATTCATTTATTTTTCACCCCGATTTCTTAATGCGATCATGATATTATTTGGATCAAAGCCTATAATCCATTGACCATTCACTTCAGTTTGAGGTACGCCCATTTGCCCCGTCGTTTTAACAAGTCTTTGCATAACTTCAGGTTGTGTTTCAACATTCACTTCATTGAAAGAGATGTTTTGTTCTGATAAAAAGTTCTTTAACATGACACAATACGGGCATTGTGTTGTTGTGTAAACTGTTACTGAATTCATTTTCAAATCTCTCCTCACTCATTATTTATAAATCCTTTTCATACCTCAACTTTAATACGGGCATGGGTATTAAAATTATTAAAAAATTTTACTCTATCTTGCCCTCCCAAGAAAGCATGCCACCTTGCATATTGATCACTTTGTGACCTTGGTCTTCAAGGAATTGTGTTGCACGGCCACTTCTTCCTCCTGAACGGCAAACTATGATATATTCTTTTGATTTATCTAATTCATGCATACGAAATTCGACTAATCCTAATGGAATGTTTATTGCTCCAGGAATTTTCCCTTCTGCTACTTCATCTACCTCACGCACATCGATGATATTTAATAGCTTTACTTCATTAATGAAAGCCTCTACTTCTTTTGCAGTCATTTCTTTCATTGTAAGTCCCCCTTATTCTACTATCTCCAGTTGCTCATGCCGCCTTTTACATTTGTCACTTTTGTAAAGCCTATTTTTTGGAGCATCTTACTGGCTTTTTGGCTCCTCATTCCACTTTGGCAAATGATAATCACTTCTTTTTCCTTTGAAAGCTCCTTCTCCGCTTTCTTAGAGAGTTGATGGAGAGGAATATTTTTAAAGCCTTTAATGTGATTTCCTTTAAATTCTCCAAGTGTTCGTACATCAACAAATTGTTTATTTTTGTTATTTAACTCCTCTTTTAAATCAGTTGTTGAAATATGCCTAACACCTTTTGTTGGTAGAACGCGTTGTAAGATGAAAAGCAATATAAGACCAATAACGATGTAAGTTACGTATTCCAAATCTTTACCACCTTTATAGACATATTTATTTACCCCCTAGGGTATAAATTTGTATAAAACAATAGAATTAGCCCTTTTTAATCCAAAACTTTAATACATCATTTTCTTCCTCATGTTTCAGAAGCTCGTGCCCACCAGATTTAGCCCAGGCAGGAAAGTCGTTTTTAGCTCCCTTATCTGTTGTATGAACCTCTAGTATTTGACCCCCTTCAAGTTCATTTATGGACATTCTACTTTTTACGATTGGCATTGGGCATGCTAATCCTTTTGCATTTAATACTTTATCAGCATTCATTTTTATTCCTCCTTTTCTTTTCACAATTACCCCTACGGGTATAATAACGAAAGAAAAAAAAGATGTCAACCCTTGAGTTTCATCTGCTTTTTACAAGCAAGTTGACAGCTTCTTTAATCATTTCATCTGTTTTTTCTCCATTTACTCCGGCTTCTTGGACACATTCAACTAAGTTTGAACTCACTATCACTCCAATTGTTCTGTCTACTGCTGAGCGAACAGCTGACAACTGCGTAATGACTTCTTTACAATCTTTGTTTTCTTCCATCATTTTCAAGATTCCCCGAAGTTGACCTTCCATACGCTTCACTCTGTTTTTCATTTGATCATTGTATTCCATGGAATTCTCCTCCCTATTTATCACAAAACTACTGACAAGCTGTATGATATACCCTCTCTGGTATATTGTCAATATTGAAAAATGAGCCTACTCTATTGATGACAATGGATAATTTGCATGTTCGTTTAAGTCTTACAGAAATCTATCTAATATATAATAAAATAGAAATTTGTATCCGAGAAGATAACAACCGTCACCACTCATTTTATAGTTATGAATTATGTATGTTTCTTGAGTTTTTATAACGAAAAATAAGATTGATGATAAGTGCATTGTTTAAGAAAGGTAATAAAAGCAAATATATAATATCTTAATTTAACTTGATTTACTTTGATTGTATACCATCAATAACTCCGTTATCCTCTAATTTTGCATCCCTATCTGAAGGGTTTTTCCAGTCAAACAAACTTTGCCAATATCCAAAACTATAGTGGTATGTATTAAGGGCTCATTAAATCCAAGGTTGTATACGAACTCAAGCCACTGTGATTGCACATCTTAAACACAATATATTTGGTATCTATTGTTTTATCAAACCTAAAAATTCGAAGATGAAGGTTCTTTGATAAAGTGGAAAAAATTTGTGGGGAAACACTTGTTTTACACTTTTCAAATAATTTGAAAAAGCACATCAATAAAAACATTGATGTGCTTTCAGCATTGGTAGGTGACTTCAACTGTGTAATATTCTAATGCAGCTCTATTGTTCATTCAAATAGCTCATCCACTACTTTTTTTAATATCTCATAAGAATGAATTTCCTTTTTCGATTCGTAAATATTAGAAATCACGATGATTTCATCTACTTGATACGTCTGTTGAAATTTAATTAAATCACGACGAATTGTTTTTGCATCACCCATGATTGTATAGCCTAACCGATGATGAAGAATCTCTAGTTCATCTTGTGATAACGATTCAAGGAAGTTTTTAGTTGGTGGAATCAGCTGTCTTAAATTATTTGTGTAAATATCAATATATACCTGCAAATGACTTGCAGAAATAAATGTTGCCTCTTCCATTGAGTCTGCTGCAATCACATTAATACAAGCTATCACATAAGGCTCTTGTAGATAAGCAGAAGGTTTGAAATTTTCTCGATATATAGTGATCGTTTCTGCCATCGCATGAGGAGTAAATTGAGCACCAAATACATAAGGTAGCCCAAGTTTTGCAGCGATTTTAGCTGAACCCGTGGAGGAGCCTAATATAAAAACTGGTACATTAGTTCCAACACCTGGATAAGCTCGCACCTCTCCTTGCACACTCACTTCCCCTACAAAACGCAAAATATCTTGTACCTCTCTTTCAAAGAAAAATACCCCATTATGATTCGAACGACGAATCACATCGGCAGTTTTTTGATCTGTTCCAGGCGCACGCCCAAGTGCTAAATCTACACGATTTGGATACAATGTTTCTAGTGTTCCAAACTGCTCGGCTACTACTAATGGGGAATGATTTGGGAGCATAACGCCACCTGAACCTACGCGAATGTTTTTTGTATTTGCTAGTATATGTTGTACAATCGAAACGGTGGCAGCACTTGCATAAGCATCGTGATTATGATGCTCCGCAAACCAAATTCGGTTATAACCCATTTTATCTACAGCTTTGGCTAATAATACTGC
This sequence comes from Psychrobacillus sp. FSL K6-2365, assembly GCF_038003165.1. Lineage (NCBI taxonomy): Bacteria > Bacillati > Bacillota > Bacilli > Caryophanales > Bacillaceae > Psychrobacillus > Psychrobacillus sp. FSL K6-2365. The sequence goes on from NZ_JBBOOO010000001.1 coordinate 2,288,740, forward strand.
AGTATCAATTCCTTGCTTCATTGTTTCTCCTTGTCTTAACGGTGCAACTGATAAAACAGATATATCAAATTTTTTCATAATTTCACCTCTAAAATAATTTATCCTTCTTTTGTATTAGCTTATCTCATTTGCACTAAATGCTCTAACACTTCCGCAATATCACCGTCGATTCCAATAGATTTAGCAGCAATTGCATCTGGAATATAAAGCTCTCTCCCTTTACTGATGGTAATATAGGTGGCATTTTCTTCGTGGAATGTATCCATTTTGTATGTTGGATACATGCTTTACTGGAATCTAAATGTATTATATAGTACGTATAGTTACTGAAACAAGTATGCACTTTTTAGACGCATACTATCAAGGAGGATAGTGTAATTATGAAAAAATCCAAAGTTATAGTCGCAGACAACGAAGAGACTTTTTTCGGCTACACACTTTCTATTATCAACGGCAAATGGAAACTGCTCGTTATTTACTATTTATCCAAAAATGGTGCCGTACGATATAATGAACTTCAACGTATGATAGGCACTGTAACCTATAGAACGCTAAGTTCGACATTAAAAGAAATGGAGAATGATGGCTTAGTTCATCGTGAGGAATATCCTCAAATTCCGCCAAAGGTCGAATATAGCCTTACTGAAAAAGGACAAACTCTCTGGCCTCTTATTCAAGAAATGTGTCAATGGGGAGAGAATAATAAAGAAAAATAACAGATTAGAAAATGCTAATTTAAAAACCAACACAAAAAAAGCAACTTCTAGTTTTTAACAGAAAGTTGCCTTTTTTATTTTAATCTAATCGTAGCACCCGAATAATATAGAAACGATGCACCTAGAAAAGAAAAGCGTTTTTATTCATGTAGCAGTCAACGGATTCTGTAGTTTAATCTCCTGGATAGATAAATGTACAGTATAGTTCCCGTACTCAAGAATTTTATCCAAAAAAAGATTCAATTGTTCTTGAGAACTCACTTTTATTTTTATATGATAACAGGCTTCTCCCGATACGCGGTGAACCTCTACCACTTCTTTTCGATCATGCATCAATCTTATAAACGAATCATGATTGACTGTTTTCATATAGATAATGACAAACGCAGTATAAATAAGTCCTAATTTCATTTCATCAACTATTAATGAGTAAGCTTTAATAACCCCATTTTCCTCCAGTTTTTTTATACGATTCCCTACTGCTTGTCCCGTCATATGAATTTGTTCACCTAAGTCTTTCCATTGCACACGAGAGTTTTCGGATAATAACCGAAGAATTTGAAAATCAATATTATCAAGTTCCATTATAAATTCCTTTCACCATGAAATTTTTAGAGATAAAAGTGTTTCGTCAACCTATCGATATAAACTACTAAACGTTCTATGATTATAGTGTAACAAAATAATTTGAATGAGGTGGAGAAAATGAGCACAGCTCTAATTATTGTAGATATTCAAAACGACTATTTTCCAAAAGGAAATATGGAATTAAGTAACCCTGAAAAAGCGGCTGCTAATGCTGCGAAAGTGCTTGAATGGTTTAGAAAGAATAACAAAGAGAACATTTTTCATATTCAACATATCGCAGCTGACCCAGCACTAGGCTTCTTTATTTCTGATACCGTAGGGGCTGAAATACATGAAACTGTTCAACCATTGGAAAATGAAAGCATTATTATCAAACATTTCCCTAACAGCTTTTTAAAGACTGAATTAGAAAGCCAACTAAAAGAAAAAGGAATAACTAAGGTAGTGGTTGTGGGTATGATGACACATATGTGTATTGATGCCACAGTCAGAGCTGCAGTAGATCTTGGCTATGAAACTACACTTATTGAAGATGCATGTGCAACACGAGACTTGTCATATGAAGGTAAGGTTGTTCCAGCTGATCAAGTTCATTATGCGTTTGTCGGTGCGCTTAACGGTATGTATTGCGCTGTAGAATCCACCGAAGATTTCCTACAAAAAAATTAACAAATCATAAAGAACATTTAAAAGTAAAAGGCTGTTCAGATGTAATTTTTTCTGGATAGTCTTTTTTCATTACACTTTACTTAGTTAACAAGACGTGAATCCATACAAGATAATACAACTAGCTTTTTATTCGGATATTTTATTGTGATGTAGGGATCATACCATTTTTCTTCAACGAATCTACCATTAAATTTTAAAATATCTTTTAGCGAAGACATATTATACACATGTTGTCTTCAATCAAACAACCAAATGAAAAAACTTTATATCTAGCTGGAGATACTGTTTGGTATGAAGGTGGTCAAAGAAGTAATCGCAATATATAAAATAGAAGGCGGTTCGCTCGTTATGAGGGAAGAAGATATCTATGAAGGGGATAAGGCTGCACCAGACCACGGCGAATCATACTCATTTTAAGCGTAAAGACAGACTGAAAAAATACATTTTTGTCTGTTTTTTTCATATTTCATAGTTAAAACATATTAAAAAAAGCCCCAGAACAAAAAATCCGGGACTTTACAAATGGAAATGACTCTCCTTATTTCGGTGAGCGGGCAAATAGAAGCACTAATAGAGCACCTAGAAATGCTATTATACCTGACCAGAAAAATGCCTGCTGAAAACCTTCGTTCAATGCAACTACTGATGACCCGGCTGTGCTAGAAGCAGTGGTTGCGCCTGCAATAGCTACTATTAAAGCTAGACCAACCGCAGAACCAATTTGGTAAAAGGTATTGTATAAACCAGATGCAATACCTGACCTTTCTGATTCTACTTCTGACACAGATGCCGTGGTAGCAGGTAAATAGGCAAGTGCATTACCTAGAGATGCTAGTAATCCAGCTAGCAACACATTTGTCCAATAGTTTCCATTTACTGTAGCTGTTTGTGAAAATAAAATGGCGCCTCCTCCTAGTATGATAAATCCAGTGATCAATGTCTTTTTTATTCCGAATTTCTCCATTACCTTTTCTGCTAAAACGATCATGAAAATCGCCATAAATATCGGCATGGGAAGTAGTGCCATTGCTCCAACAAATGGAGAAAGCTGTAAAACCTGTTGCAAGTATAAAACAAGTATATATACAAGCGGAAACCAGGATGCTGCTATTAAGAAAACCGAAATATTTCCTATAGCTAAATTAGGTGTCTTGAATATATTGAGCGGTAAAAGTGGTTCTTTTTTCTTGGACTGTACCAAAAGAAAAATAATAAGCAAGACAGCACCAACAGCTAAGGCAACTATTGTATTGAATGACTGCCAACCACTATGCTCTGCTGTTACAATTCCATACACAATTAACATGGAAGAAACAGTAACTAAAATGGCACCGATATAATCAACACTACCCGTTGCTTTAGGTCCTGCCTTTTGTAAAAGCTTTGGAGACAAGATAAGTACGATAATACCAAATGGAACATAGATCAATAATGTCCAGCGCCAACCTAGAACTTCTGTAATGACACCTCCTAAAACGATCCCCAAAGCTCCACCTGCTGCCCCGGAAAGCCCCCAAAAAGCAAGTGCTTTACCCATTTCTTTACCATTAGAAGAAAACAAGAGCATAATCACGGACAGTGCAGCTGGTGCAATGAAAGCAGAGCCCAATCCTTGAATTCCCCGGAACACGTTTAAACTCATTTCACTCCAAGCTAAACCTGCAAACATTGATGACACAATTAAATTAAAATGAGAACACCCAAATTAAAAATTCCTCGATTTCCGAATAAATCCGCTAACCTTCCGCCCAATAGTAGAAATCCTCCGAAGAAAATCAGAAAAGCACTCATTACCCATTGTAAGTTTTCTTGACTGTAACCTAGCGTTTCTCTGATAGATGGTAGGGCAATCTGAATAATTGCAGAATCCATCATGACAAGGAAATTCGCAAAGCACAACAAAAAGAGTGCTTTCCAACGCTTCGGATCTGGCTGCGAAATTGACTGTGCTTGTGTAGTCATAATGATATTACCTCCAATATTACAGTTTATTTTGATTTGATATTAAATAATGGACCGTCTAGAATAAGATGAATTATTTTCCCTTACCTATTTATTAATTCACAACAAATAAAGCAATTTTCATTAACTTATTAATTGGTCCTTACCAAGCCTCTTCCAGAAATTAAAAAATGTCTCCCGTTTTTTGCCCATTTGTGAATAGGAAGCAATTACTTCATCTACGGTATCGTACAATTCTTCTGGTGTTAAGTTCTCCTTCAGCAAGAAACCAACCTCGGCGTCTTTTCCTTTTGCTTTTCCTCCAACATATAAATTGTAATTATCTTTAAATTTCATTACTCCTATGTCACTTAACATTGGTTCACCGCAGCCGATTGGGCAACCTGTATAAGCAAACTTTAGAGTGAACGGTACAGGTTTTCCAGCAAAGCGTCTATTTAACTCTTTTGCTACTGGCATTCCTTCTTCTTCTTCTCCTTTGCAAAAATTGCATGTTCTTAAACTCTTTACGTAGTTTCCTACTGGATAACACGCCAACCCAACACGTTCAAATTCATCTATGATTTCTACTTTTCTATTCTCTGGAATTTCTATATAGAGTTGTTGAAAAGTGGTTAACTCAAGTTGATCATCTTCATACATATATTTAGAGATTGTCATAAGTTGTTTTGCATCTAACTTTGCTCCAAACCCTATTCCGCCATTTATCGCAATTTTAATTTTTTTAACATCGCTATCCATATTCATTTCCACCCTTTTCCAAATAATATTCTTTATTCTAATTACCATACCTAGGTTAGGTATTATTGAGTTTCAAAAAATTTTTATATTTTTTGGTAAATGCTTCTTTATTGATACTAATAACATGTAATCTATAGAGTAAACAGTGTATAACGTAGTTCACTCTATAGATAATAGTTTTTATTTTTCTAATTTCACTCTTTGTAAACGTAAAGCGTTCAGTACAACGGACACCGAACTAAATGCCATCGCTGCGCCTGCAACCCAAGGTGCAAGTAATCCTATTGCCGCAATTGGAATACCAAGTGTATTATAGCCAAATGCCCAGAATAAGTTTTGTTTAATATTGCGCATTGTTTTACGACTCATTATAATCGCATCAGCAATGCTGTTTAAATCGCCGCGAATTAATGTCACATCAGCGGCTTCCATCGCTACGTCCGTACCTGTACCAATAGCCATCCCTATATTAGCTGTTGCTAGTGCTGGGGCATCATTAATACCGTCACCAACCATTGCAACCTTTTTGCCCTGTTGTTGTAGCTTTTTCACTTCTTCTGCTTTACCTTCGGGAAGCACTTCTGCAATAACTGCATCAACGCCTACCTCTTTTCCAATTGCTTGGGCTGTACGTTCATTATCACCTGTCATCATGATCACCTTGATGCCCATTTGTTGTAATCGGTGTACAGCTTCCCGAGAGGTATCTTTAATTGTATCTGCTACTGCAACTAGTCCTGCATATTGTCCATTAATACCAGCTAGCATTGCTGTTTTCCCATCACGCTCTAATTCTTCCATTGCTGGGAGTACAGATGTAATATCAATTCCATATTGTTGCATGAGTTTCCGAGTTCCAATGACAACCCCTTGACCTGAAACTGTTGCTTGCACTCCATAACCTGGAATTGCTTCGAAGAATTGGACGACACCAAGTTCGATATCTTTTTCTTGAATTCCTTCAACGATTGCTTCTGCTAATGGGTGTTCGGATTGTTTTTCTGCGGCACCGATCAATGATAAAAGTCTTTCTTCGTCTTGACCATCTGCTATTAAAACATCTGTTAATACCGGTTTACCATGTGTAACAGTACCTGTTTTATCCACTACCACTGTGTCAATGCTTTGTGTTTGTTCTAAATGCTCGCCGCCTTTGAACAGAATACCAAATTCTGCAGCTCTACCCGAACCAGCCATAATGGAAGTTGGTGTCGCTAAACCAAGAGCACATGGACAAGCAATAACCAGTACCGCTATCAACACTTCAAGTGCGGCTGTAAATTCACCTGGTTGCACCCAGATAATCCATACTAGGAAGGTAAGGATAGCAATCCCTATTACTATTGGTACAAAAATACCCGAAATTTGATCTGCCATTCGTTGGATCGGAGCTTTTGACCCTTGTGCATCTTCTACTACTTTAATAATTTGAGCTAATGTAGTGTCACGACCAACTTTTGTTGCTTTCATTTTGATGAAACCATTTTTGTTAATGGTTGATCCATATAATACATCGCCTGTATTTTTATCCACAGGTAAACTTTCACCTGTTAACATGGATTCATCCACTGCTGTAATTCCTTCTAAAACCTCCCCATCAACTGGGATTTTTTCACCTGGTTTCACTAAAATTGTGTCACCTATCACTACTTCTTCTAAGGGTACTTCTTTTTCAACTCCATCACGAACGACTATGGCTGTTTTAGCTTGAAGCCCCATTAATTTTTTTATAGCTTCAGACGAACGTCCTTTAGCTTTTGCCTCAAATAATTTACCTAAAATAATAAGTGTAATCAGTACCGCACTTGTTTCAAAATATAGGTGTGGACCGTGATGTGTTCCAGCTGTAACAACTGCTTGATATACACTATAAAAATAGGCTGCGGAAGTACCCATGACAACAAGTACATCCATGTTTGCACTACCATTACGAAGTGCTTTATAAGCACCCACATAAAACTGTTTCCCGATAATAAATTGGACTGGTGTTGCCAAAATCAGTTGTATCCATGGATTCATTAAAAAATCCGGTACATATAGGAATGATGTAAATGTAAAGTGCCCTACCATCGTCCATAGTAAAGGTAACGATAAAATGGCCGAAATAATGAATTTACGTTTCTGATCTTTTATTGCCTTTTCTCTGTGGTCCACTTGTTCTGTATCCTCTTGCTTTTGATGTGCACCATAACCGAGCTTCTCTACCTTGGCAATAATGTCCGCAACTGTTACTTCTGATGGATTAAATTCGATTGTTGCTTTTTCAAGCGCTAGATTGACGTTCGCAATTGCAACACCTTCTATTTTATTTAACCCTTTTTCAATGCGAGTAGAACATGCGGCACAAGTCATTCCTGTAATATCAAATTCCGCTTTTTGTTTAACAACACCGTAACCAAGTGCTTCGATTTTTTTTTCAAAATCGGCTGCACTCAGTTTGGACGGATCATATTTAATCGATGACTTTTCAAGTGCCAAGTTCACACTTGCTTGTTCGACACCATCCATTTTATTTAACCCTTTTTCTATACGAATTGCACACGCTGCGCATGTCATTCCTGTAATTTGCAAGTTAGCTTCTTTAACTTCTGTATTCATGTTACTTTCCACCTCTTTCATACCATCTAGGGGTATCTGATTTTGAAAATAAGAGAGTGCTATGGAAGCACTCCATCAATTTTTATTCTACCTCATAACCTTGATCTTCAATCGTTTCTTTAATTTTATCGAGTGATACTTGCACTTCATTGAATGCTAGATTTACTTGCGCGTCCGTTAAGTTTACTTTTACTAGTTCTACTCCAGTTAATTGACCAACGCTTTTTTCGATTGCGTTCACGCAATGTCCACAAGACATTCCTTGTACATTTAATGTTAAATTTTGCATATTTTTTCTCTCCTTAATTGAAGTATATATAACCCACATACACCACTGGGGTATATTTTAATTAAAATTTTTGCATTATGCTAGTTATATCTTTTTATTTTTTCATGAGCTTTTGAATCGTCACAAGTAGTTCGTCTAATACCTCTTCATCACCTTCTGAAAGGCGATCAACTACACAGCCTTTTAGATGACCTTCCAAAAGAATTTTGGCTACACTATTTAAAGCAGATTGTGTCGCAGACAGTTGTGTAATTACATCGTCACAGTAAACGTCTTTATCTATCATGCCTTTGATCCCTCGTATTTGCCCTTCTATACGATTTAATCGAGTTGTTAAATCCTTTTTTACACGTTCTGGATGATGGCTTTTCCGGCAGGATGTGACAAACTCTTTATCGTAAATAGTATCTTTCAATACGTTTTCCATCAGCTCAACCTCCTAACTTGGTTTCATATTACCATACCACGGTGTGGTATGTAAAGTAGAAAATTTCAGAGCTATTATTTAATGTCTATATATTAAAGAGACTCATTCTGACGAGTTTCTACATTTATGTCACAGCAAGATGGAACATCACTTTCATTTTTTCTTTTAGAGAAATTTAAGGCTACCACAAAAAGTATATTGCTTACTTTTTGCAGTAGCCTTTTAATAATCAAAATTAAATTCCTAGTAATTTTAACTTACATACTCATTTCACGACATGCTTTTGCACATTTTCGGCAAGATTCAGCACATCTTTGACAATGTTCATGGTCGTGCTTAGCACATTCATCCGCGCAACGTTCACAAATTTCCGCACAAAGTTGACAAATCTCTTTCATAAAAGGGCTATTAGAAGTCATTGCTTGTATAGCAAATGCACAAGCATCCGCACAAGCTCGATCTAATCTAATGCACTCGACCATCATTTTTACATGATCTTCCCTTAAACAAGCATCATAACATTTGTTACAAGCCTCTAGACATTCGTTGCAAGCTTTAAGACACTCTTCATATTTCTGATTCATGTAAACACCTCCTACCTACAATTTGTCCTCTGTACTATTGTACCCTGGAGGTCTAAATTCAAACTAAGAGTAAAAACCAATATAAAATCATTATTATTCCAAACTCTTAAGAGTGGAGAGTTGTTAATAACTGATAATCTTGTTCAACAATCGCACTCGTTTGTTAAACAAGAAATATTTTCGTTTGTACCATCATTCTTTTCCACTGCGGGACCATATTACAACTGGAATGAGTATTAAAGACAAAATCCCTCCGGCAAGTGATAACGTTTCGTAACTTGTACCAGCAACAACCAGTCCTGACATGATACCTCCGGTTGCACCTGCTAATGCAATAAAAACATCCACAGTTCCTTGAGTTTTGGCACGTGTTGAAGGTTCTGTTGAATCAACAATTAAGGCTGTACCGCTTATTAACCCCAAATTCCATCCTATTCCAAGTAACGATAATGCAACAACAAGAAGGAATAAAGAGTCAGCGGGTGCAATTGCAGCTACAACTCCTGCAAGCAGCAATGTGATTCCAGAAGCAATCGCCATGGCAGTTCGACCAAACTTATCAACAAGAATCCCCGTGAAGAGTGAAGGCAGATACATTGCACCTATATGAAACCCGATAACAAGTCCGATTTCCCTTAAACTGTAACCATGATGTCCCATATGAATCGGTGTCATTGTCATAATAGCAAGCATCACAATTTGACTAAGAACCATAATGGTAGCTCCAATTGTAATTCCTTTTTTATTACTTTGTTTCTTTTCGAGAGTCTCGTTAAGTATCGTGTTTTTTTTATTTGTATTTATGTTTAACGCAATAATGAGTGGATCAGGACGTAAAAAAGTAAATATCACAATTCCTGCTAATATAAATGCTGCTGCGGATAAAATAAACGGACCTGCTAATTCAGGAACACCAATTGAAAGTGCGAAATTCCCCATTACATCCACTAGGTTTGGACCAGCAACTGCTCCAAATGTCGTGGAAACCATTGCTATACTTACAGCAGTGCCCCGCTGTTTATTAGTTGCTAGATCTGTACCGGCATAGCGAGCTTGTAAATTTGTTGCAGTTCCTGCACCGTATACAAATAAGGAAGCAAATAATATAGGCACAGTATTAAAAACAGTCGCAAAAACAACGCCTATTGCTCCGAGGCCGCCTGTTATAAAGCCTGTTGCAAGACCCATGCGTCTACCAAGACGGTTAGAAAGTCTTCCTACTGAAAAAGCAGCTCCTGCTGATCCTAAAGTCAAAAAAGCTGCTGGAAGCCCTGCAAATGCATTTGTTCCAAGCATTTGTTCTGCAAGTAATGCTCCAACTGTTACTCCAGCTGCTAATCCTGCTCCTCCAAACATTTGAGAAATAACGATTATGATTAATGTTCGTTTATATAACTTTTTAATTCTCTCTGGATTTTCTATGTATCCTTGTTCAAAGTTATTCAGCTCACCAGGCATATTTATACCTTCTTTCCCCATATGTATCTATTTAAATCAACTATTTCATAGTCATTCTACAGTCCTACATAACCTTTTATCATTTTTAATTTTCAAACTTTAGGGAAAAAACTTAACTTCTATTCTTGATTAAAGTGCCATAGTTTTTTTAAAGGAATTTCAGACTCTTTGAAACCATATTTAGCTAACATAATTCGGTCTAGTGCTTTTTTAGGGTTTTCTTGATAAAATTTTATAATAACTTCACAATGTGCCAATGCTAAATGTTCTGTTAGCATTCTTGCAAATTCACCAAGTATTTCTTTATGTTCTTCTAAAACAACTTCTTTTGAGTAATACTTAGCAGATACATAATTCACACGTTGGTCACCTTCTTCATAAATTAGCTCTGGCATTTCAAAATCCTCTAAGGTAGCAGGTCGATGTTCATCTAATATGAATAATGATAAGTTTCGTTTGGCAATTCGTAAATCCCAAACTTCGAAGTCTTTTAATCTTATTTTACGTTCAAAATAATTAATCAAATTTATAATTTCTCCTTTCTTTTAAGGAATGTATATAGATCGATATCATTAAAGAATATTTTCTGCCAAAATAGCGATTGCAATTTTTGTGCAATCACCCTTGTATCTCCGCCTTAGATGGACATGTACCACTTGTTTAACTATACTGGTTCAATAATATTTATTGCCATTCTGTTCTTAACAATGAAAAAACTAAAGCATGATGAGACTGATTATTTTGATAGAGGTAACCCCTTAATAATCCCTCCTCAGTAAAACCCAACCGTTTTAATAACTGTATAGATGGCTCATTCTGTGGATAAGTTATAGCACCAATTCTATATATTTCTAAATCCTCAAATGAATAACGTAATATTTCCCTTACAGCTTCAGTCATAATCCCTTTGTTCCAATGTGAAGGATGCAGCTCAAAACCAATCTCAGCTTTTTTACTCCTGGTGCTAAGATTGTTTAATCCCAATGTACCTACAAACTCGCCAGTATCCCTTAATACGATTCCCCATCTTATACCTCTTTTGCTCTTGTATGTGTTTTGGAAAGACTCGACTATTTTTAGAGCATCTTCTAGACTTTTCAAACTCTCCATTCCATAGTACTTGGTCACTTCGTTTCTTGACATAATTTCGTAAAAGCTTTGAGCATGTTCCTTTTCAACTTGAACTAAGTTCAACCGTGTTGTTTCCAAATTTGGAAATCCCATGGACTTTTCTCCCCCGTCGTTTGTATTCTATTATTAGCTACTTGTTTTAATCTTCACGTTAACTCTATTAAATTTAAACAAATGATATCAATCTTTTTAATGTGTTATTAAAAGCTCTTCATATAAAGCCCCCCTAGTTAAATAAGGCTAAATACTGAAAAGCTCAATTTTGAAGTAAGTCTGGTAATTCAATTTTCCATGTTTCATTTTCTTTTTTTAATCCCATTAATGTAGTAGCCGTGAAACTCCCATAGCTAACCATTAATTCGACTAATAGGCCATTACTATTCTCTTGTTTTATTTTGATTGAATCATAATATCTAAAATCTAAGGCTATCTCTAAATTGGATATGTTCAGATTTTCATAATATTTTTCTTTAAAAGAATCATAACCAGGTAGCTCACCATCCAAATAAGCCAATGAATAGATTGCTTCTATATCGTCGATAACTGCTGAATGAATATATATAAGTATAGTCTTTTCTGGTGAAAAACCTTTTAAGTAATTTGTGTCATACTCCCTTGTAAATAGTTCATATGACTTTAATTCTTCTTCCGACAGGTCGGATAAATATGAAAACTCTTCTTCTGAGTCATCAATTAATAATACTTTTTCTTCTTCTATATCGATAACATCTTCCTTTTTTAATTCATCTTGTTCTAAATAATTTCTATGCGTACAACCAGTTATCATTAACAAGAAAGACAGAGTTACAAACAGAGAAATACTTAATTTCAAATGAATAACTCCTTTCTTACCACTTGATGTTAAGGAACCAAAGCTAATACTTAACCTTCTTTCACCAGCTTTTCCACTGTTTGAATTAAAGCACCAGCTAGTATAACTTCTTATCGTGATAAAAGTTTGATATTTAATAATCCCATATTAACTGATGTCTCTATATAACCAATTATCTGATTAAACGTAAAAACATCAAGTTTTTCATTCAAAACTTCTTTATCGTATTCCATCTCATTTAAAAGAAAAGGAAGGAAATTTTTTACCTCTTCAGACTGTCCCTCTTCCAAATCTAAAATTGTAGGAAACTTACTTAACCTTCTACTTAAATCATTTTTTAAGCCATAGTATTGAATGTAGTATAGATGTATGGACACATCTTGGTTAAGTCAATAAAATTGAACTAACGAAAGGTCGTGTCTGTATTATGAGTCAAAAACGTTATAACCAAGAATTTAAACAAACAGTAGTGGAGCTTCACAGCTCAGGTACCCCGGTCAGCCAACTATCTAGCGAATATGGTGTTTCAGAAGTAACTATCTATAAATGGATTAAACAACTCTCTACAATCGAAGGGACAAAGGAATTAACTGTATCCGATGTAGAAATGATTCAAAAAGAAAACCTACGGTTAAAACAGGAACTTGAAATCCTAAAAAAGGCTATGACCATATTCGCGAGAAAATAGAGGATGAAGAACTGATCGACTACATTACAAATGAAAGCGGGCATCATCCAGTACAAGTGATGTGTCGCATTTTAAAGATGCCTAAAAGTACCTATTATCAATCATTTCATAAGAAACCGAACAGCTACCACGTGGCCAATGAGGCAATATTGGATCGTATAATAGCCATTCATAAAGTAAGTAAAGGTATCTATGGCGCCCCCAAAATACATCGAGTACTTTTAAAAGAAGGCTATTCTTGCAGTATAAAAAGAGTCCAACGTCTGATGAAACAAGCAGGCATCCAGTCAAACATTGTGAAGAAATACCGTCCAGCAAGCACACAGGCACTAGTAGAAGAACGAGAAAATGTGTTGAAGCAAGATTTTACAACAACCACAATCAATGAAAAATGGGTGGCAGATATCACGTATATCCATACGCTTCGAGATGGCTGGTGTTATCTAGCGTCTGTCCTCGATTTGCATTCAAAGAAAATAGTAGGCTACAAGTTTTCCCGTACGATGACCACAGAAATCGTGTTGGATGCTTTAAAATGTGCCGTCGAATTCCAAAATCCTTCACCGGGATTGATCATGCATACGGATCTGGGTACTCAATATACAAGTGAGGCATTTCAAGAACAGTTAAAAAAATATGGAATGATTGCATCATTCAGTCGTAAAGGATGCCCTTATGACAATGCATGCATCGAGTCCTTTCATGCGACACTCAAAAAAGAAGAAGTCTATCAAAAACGATATGAATACTTTGAGAATGCGAGAATCTCGCTATTTCAATATATAGAAGGTTGGTATAATCGCAAACGAATTCATGGAAGCATCGGCTTTGTAACGCCAGAGGCGTATGAAATAATGTGTCGCGCAGCAGCCTGAGTCTTAGGGGTAAAAGCCAATCCCCCCTCCACATTTTTCAGGCACAACATCCATGGGTTAATCTCTCCACGTCCCGAGTAGATTGTCAAAGGCTCTTTTCACTTTGACGATTTACTTGGGATGTGGAACACTTCCTGAATGGTGGTTGTGCAGAAAAAAACTTAATCTTTTTGTGTCCAGAATCTTGACGTAGATCCAGTATACTAATAATTTACCATTTAATAATCGGAAATCATTATGATACAAATGAAGTATTACGTTATTTTCTTCCATCCTGTTTCTCAACCAAGGAAGATAAAAACCTTTTAACCAAATATCATCGGCGATTAAATGTGTAAAATACCCTAATATATAAAGGTCTTCTATTTGTGATTTATATTTATGTAAGAATCCTTTATAACTAATGCTTCTTGTATAATCTTGTACATCACCTTTAAAGAAATGTGTTAAGTCTTTAGTGGAAACAGCATCTGCTGCAATGCCTCCAAGTAAAAATGAGGTTCTATCTTCTATCAATAGACTCTCTGCAATTCTATTAGTAATAATCAAGTGCATTATTCTTGAACCCAATATAACTCACCCTTTACTTATTTTAAAATTGATAGATACTCTTATAACTTCCGCGCTATTTCAATAAAAAATGCAATACCCCTCTTGAAGTAAAGCACCGGTAAGTGAGAATACCTTTATAATAAATACATAATTTAACTAATAAAAAACACCCAGACTATTAGGGAAAGTTGAGTGTTTCGACTGAAAGAGTCTATGCATTTATTAACTATTTTAGGGGAATTTCTTCATTCTCCTCCCTATATCAAGAGTCAAAAACCCAGTTGAACAAAAAACTAAACGAATAGTTACTCCAGCACCATAAACAGATTAATAATATAATTAAAATCTTTTTGAAGTACAATTCTTTAAAGTATTTTTTGTTCCAAACTGATGACAACTTTCCCCTGTGCGTTTCCTTCACTAAGATACTCTATAGCGTCTGCAACCTGGCTTAACGGATAACTTTTATCTATTACAGGTTGTACTGTTCCTTGTACAAAAAGATCCAGTAGGATGTTTTGATCAGATTTATTGGGTTTATGGACAAGTAATTTCATGTTCTTTTTTTCCATTTTAGAAATTATAGGTCCCAGAAACAATACTTGAGAGATTAGTGACATTGGACCACCGACCATGACGTACGTGCCCTTAGTTTTTAATAAATCCTTATAATTGAAAATAGACCGGTTTCCTACTACATCAAGAATAAGATCATACAATATACCTTTTTGCACGAAATCTTCTTGAGTGTAATCAATAACATGGTCCGCTCCCATTGTCTTCAGCATTTCCAACTTATCCGTGCTATCTACACAGGTTACTTCAGCACCATGTAATTTGGCAATCTGCAACCCGAACGTGCCCACACCTCCGCCTGCACCGTTAATTAAAACCGTTTGCCCTTCCTGAATATGTCCTTTATCGCGAAGACCTTGCAAGGCTAGAACAGCAGCTTGTGGAATGGCTGCCGCTTGTTCAAATGTCATACTTGGTGGTTTTAAGGATAATGCGTCTTCATGCACACATACATACTCTGCATACCCACCCCAGCCACACCAGGAAATATCCCCGAATACTTCATCTCCTGGAAGAAGGTGTTTTACATCGCTTCCAACCGTTTCAACCCGCCCCGCTATGTCCGCTCCTAGGATTTTGTATTTTGGTTTTAGCAATCCTCCAATACGAGTTAAGAAGGGTTTACCTCTTAGGAGATCCCAGTCCCATGAATTCACAGATACAGCATGAACTTTTACCAGTACTTCATTGTCCTGTATAACTGGTATTTTTACTTCTTTGAGCATAAGAACGTCTGTCATTCCGTACCTATCGTATATCATCGCCTTCATGGTGATTGCTCCCTTACATTTAATAGTTGCCAATACTAAAATATATGTTGAATATTATATTTTCTACACTTTTATATTAAATTCCTTCTTCCACACTCCTGATCAGTTATTATTGTTCCCACTCAAGCAGTTTTAAAGAGCTATCAGAATTCGGCACACTTTTTGGATAACTCTCCCAATTAGTTATAAATCTTGTTTTACACTTTTATCCGTAACTTAGCTTCGGCACCTCATCTTTACATAAAATTTACCGAAGATACGAGGAGATTAATAATCTATGTAGAATAATATATATTAAATCTTTATTAGAGGTGAATTTTATGATAAATGTAAGCTGGGGCATTTTATTGTGGGTTTTAGCGACATTACTTTTCCGTTTTTACGGACAACTATTTCTGATACCTGGGAATGTGTCTTTATTGATTATTACCTTTATTCTGACCATACCTTTAATAATAATTGCAACGTATGCTTATTATTATTTGAGAAAAATACCTGAATCAAAGCGTCTAATGACATCAGTCCAAATTGCTCTCCCAGGAATGATTTTGGATATATTTAGCGTTATTTTTTTTGATAAAGTCTTTTTAAACTTACATACTGATTCATTACCTTTTTTCGCTGCATGGTTACTGTGGGCGTATAGCTTAATATTAAGTTCAGGTTTTTCGATAAAGATTAAATCCAACTAATGCTTTTATTATATGAATCTTCCCTTCGTATTCAACATGAAAACTCCATTATCATCTAACTAAACGCACCCTTTTAGCCGGTCATGCAGCAGAACTATTCATATTTTGTATCAATTCCCTTCTTGAAATTAAACTTTCGTTAGTTTAAATAGGAGCAAGACTATGCCTTGTTATTTGCTAACCATTTTGTGATATTATCAAGTAAATCTACTGAATGGAAACTTACAGGATAAGAACAAACATTATCTGATATAGATGTAATATTTCCTTGTATGCTCTCTGCATTTATTAGTTCAACATATTCAGGAATAAAATAGTTTAATGTCTCATAATAACGTTGATGAGGTTCCACTATTTCTAAATGTTTTTCAAAATTACCTCTTTTTCTTGTAATATCTATCTCCTTACGACTTTTCAAATTTTCTTTGTCGGTATATAGATAGAAATACTTATCAGGGAATCTAATTCTCCCCTCTTTAATTTCATTTCGGTAAAATCCAGAAATAAAATCTAAACTATGATTATATAATTTAAAATCGAAACACCAGTTATAACTTAGTAGTTGAAAAATATCGCCATCAAGAATAACAGTATCATAAGTTTTAAGTTTTTCTTGAGCAATTAACCAACGTTCTATTTGACGTTCTATATACCAGGTTTTTGACTCTACTTTCGGGCGCTCGAATAAAAAATTTACTTCCGGAATTATAAAAGCATTGGTTCTTTTTGCAAATTCATGAGATGTTGTTGTTTTTCCTACGGCACTTGCTCCTTCTATACAAATCAATGACATATTATCACCCCTACTACATATTCTATTTCTGAGAATTTATATAGTGAACTATCCTTTTTACGTTCTAGGAGTTAATATATGCAATAGCTTTTCTATAACAATTTTTGGTTATAATATATCAATATCAAAAATATAAGTTGCTTTTCCCTGCGGCCATTCAACAATAACTTCATAAATATAATATCCTTTTTCTGATGGAAGGGTTATTTTGTTCCCTTTAACTTCTATCGTAGTACTTGTAAAATCTGTATTCCACTGATTAGCGTCTATTGAAGTAGGGTTTTGATCTATTTCAATTTCTAATTTCCCATCTCCACTTCCTTCTAATGTAGTGAATTCACCAGCTAATTCATATTTATCTGAAGTACTAATATTACTTACTTCGAAATCACGTTCTTTCCATTCGAAGTCACCTATAGTCATCGAATAATCGTTATTTTCTAAGATAACTTTACCCTCTGGTTGTATAAAAGTGCCTCTAACTGGAATCCCATTACAACCAGTTAGAATTATTACAATTAACATCAATAAATACACTTTTATCATTACAACATCCTCCTTTCAATTTTTTTAAAATTTCTCTTTCAATCAAAACTTATACCATTTGTTATACTAAACCGTTACTTTAATTAGGTGTATATATCACAATTTAATGTTTCTGATAAAAAAATAAACCATCGAAGTGATGGTCTTGTTTAACTAAAGCTATCTTTGGTTTAAGTATACCAATTCAGAAACAGACTGTTGTCTCCTCTATAACATAACTATACTTAAGTATTAGCTCTTGATTTATCTTCTAATTCTTCTACTTTAGTTGAATATTTTCTATAAAATAAGCGTATTATTCCCCATTTGTATATTTCTTTGGCTGTTCATTATTATTATCCCTAATTTCAACTAGTGGATTTTGTTCAACACCATTAATGACAATCTCTTCAAATAAATACAAACCAATTAGCTCCTTTCAAAATAGCTATGGTAAAACTTCTAGTTTCTATTATACTCAACCTGAATTTAACTCAATAAAAAAAATTCCTTATCAACAAACCATCTGCGTTAGTTCCATAAACAAAAACTGTTTAACTAAAGCAGCCTTTAGCACAATAAGAACTTGCCAATCAGTGATATGAATTATTTTAATGTGTTAGTTTCTCTATCTATAAGATGTTTACCTAAATCTGCATAGGATCTTTCATATCCAGCTGTAACTTTCCAACCAAACATGTTTTCTTGGATCTTCACGTTTGATGTCGTATTAATAACATCTGAACCATTTGTTCGTAATAACAAATAATAAGCATTAGATATATCCGTTTCAACAACATCTATTAACTGTGTAGAATCAATATCAAACATTTCTGTGATATATTTTTCAATTGCTTCATCACGAGTTGAAAAGTGAGTCAAATATTGATAAATACCAAAAGAAAAAATTATTATTACCCCAATTGAAAATAAGTAAATCAATAATTTATTATACTTATTTTTCATGCTGCCACTCCTCTTTACTCTTCTATAGTCTATTTCGACACCCTTTAACTTGTAGATGGGGTATCACCATCGATAAGTTATAATATTAAAGTTTCTTGAATATAATATCGCTGTAATTGGTAGTGTCAGAATGTAAGGCCTACCACAATAAGTAAAGGTAAAAGGTAAAAGGTAAATCCTCTAAGTCATTCAACCATATACTCCTATAGAAATAACCAAAATTAAAGCAGATAAAATCATAAACTCAAGTAACCTGTCATAGCACAATGGGCTTCAATATGGTTGTCTAATTATTCCATCTCTTGAACATTATTAGTTTTTTATCGTAGGGTAGATACTAACTCTTCATTCTTCACTTCCAATATATATTCAGTGAAAATGTGTTCCCTACCACCATTTTTCTCGTACCACTCTTTAATTCGTTTGACGTGAGCATTGTCACCTTTTACATTATTCTCTATTTCTATATAATTGTCATAACTGTCATATTCCCAAATAGCAAAAATTTCTGTAGTATTATCCTTATTATCCTTCAACCATCGTCCAACCAATCTTGCTCCGTACTTTAGTTGATTAGGTAAATTAGTTTTGTCGAAATGTTCATTAAACTTTTCAACGAAATCATTTTTTACAATATAAAATTTCCTCCTATAAAACATACAGTTTCCCTCCTATGACTTTCTTGGTCCGTGTACTTATATCGATAAGCCCCCAACATATTCCTCTTATTGAACTATGATTCCGTTTGTTTTATAAAGCTTCAAGAAACAGGTAACAGAATATTAAATTTCGTGCTTTTTCATATTTAATATATTCTTCATAAAAACCTGGATATAAACCGATATGTTCTTCCAAAAAACTATATTGTTGGAAGAGATTAAAGAATGACATTTGAAGCCAATCTATCTGACATTGTGGTATGTTTTGAGAACGTCCCCTAAGAATATAACTTAAATTCCCATTAATGTTCATCCAGTATGTATTCAAATCAGCATTTATACAGTCGTCTTCCAAGATCAATTCTTTAAAATCACTCTTTATTTTGGACGTATCGGTATAAGGGAAAGGTTTACATAAATCTAATGCTAGTAGCTTATTTAACATATATGGATTTTTCTCACGGTAAACCAACTCTAAGATATATTCAAAAAAAGGTACTAGTTCAGAGTGAAGAGATTTTACTTTCGCATTTTGTGCTTGATCTAACCCGCTTAACGTTAACAATCTTAAACTTTCGCTCATCAAAATCACCTATCATATTTATTTTAAATAATCATAACATTTGTTCTTAAGCTTACTCTTGCATCGAAAGTACAATAACACTTCACGTATAAATTATTTAAACTCTCCTTGATTTATACTCTTCTATATATTCCTCTATATCCATTACCTCAATAACATTAGACCAATGTAAAACTGTCCCTACGAAACCCCTTACATCTAGTTCTTTCATTTCATATGTGGCTTCGTCATTAACAGTGCCTGTAGCATCTTCAATAAATGTGACTTGATAACCTCTGTCATATGCTGCGATTGCAGTAAACTGGCAACAAAACTCAGTATTAAATCCTGTTATAAAAAGATGTTCTACACCGAGTTGATCTAACTTATCACTAAGTTCTGTATGCAAGAAAGCACTTGGTGACTTCTTCTCAATTACAATATCTGCATATCCCTTTAGAGAGTGATGCAGTTCTGAGCTTGGCAATTCTTTATAGAAAGGGCTTGTTTCATCATCATCTATATTTCTTATAAATATTACAGGTTCATCATTTTCTTTAAAGTCTTGAATAATACTTTCAATTTTGTTTAGTTCTTGCTGAAAATCTTTAAATTCCACAATTATATCTTGTGCATCAATTACTAATAGTGCTTTCATGACTCCACCTTCTCTTTAATTTGATTGTCTTATAAAAGCCAATTCAACATAAATCCTTAAACTCCTGCTTTTTTACTTAAACTGCTGGGTTAGTTCAATAAAAAAAGCTTTACTTCTTCTTGAAGCAAAGCACCAGTTACGTTAATTATTTTAACATCCCCTCAATGAATATTTGCTTTATTTCAATAAGACAAAACGATTTACTCTCACATGTCGACGAAGTTATTTTACAGTTTAGGTAATAAAGTGGTTAGTTCAATTAAGTCATCTATTACCAAATCTGCCTGTGTGAGTTCATCTTCTTGTGCAAAATCAAAATTACATCCAATTGCTGTTAATCCATTATCTTTAGCCGCATATATATCAGATAGACGGTCTCCGACTACTGCTGCTTTTTTTATATCATACTTCTTTAAAATAGTTTTAACTAAATCCCCTTTATCCAGCGTTTGTATTTGTTGAATACTAAATGTTTCTGTAACCCATTTATCTAAATTATAATAACTCACAATTGCGTTTAAGTACTCCGTTAACCCATTACTCGCTATGTAAATGGAGCAATTATTCGCTTTTAAATAACTAAAAACTTCCTTTACATTAGGATATAATGCACCCTTCCCACTTCTAATATTTTCAACTAATCTTTCCAGAAAATAAGCATCAGTTTGTTTTCTTACTTCATCGGAATGATTAGGCAATAAAACTTCCCATACTTTTGGTAAAGGGACTCCCATAATTTCACGATATTTGTCAATAGGAGCTACTGTATCCCACTTATTTAATGTTCGTAAATGGTTAAAAGTATCCTCGAGTGATAATTCTAAAATTTTATCTGTTTGAAATAGAGTTCCATCCATATCAAAAATCAGTGATTGTAGCATTGTTTTCTCTCCCTTGTTCATAACTGAATAGCTTCTAAGATTTAAAAAACTGTTTAATACTTATTCAACTGAAATGAAAAAGCTACCCTTACAGGTAGCCACTTGTTTAACAAAAGTTACTCATTAGCTCCATAATGTCTAAAAACTGAATCATTTGATTCTTCTACTAAACTCTCTTCCCACCTATTTTGTGGTAAAGAGACATGATGACCCAAATTGCAGTTGGAAGTGCGATTGCTCCAATTACCATAGACGCTATGAGGTAGAGTTCACTACCATCGACAAATAACAAAATATTAACAGCAATTATGAATAGAAGGATAGGTATAATTTTCAATAGATTAACTAATCCCTTTTTTTCTTTTACCTTCCATTTGTTATTGTATGTTGCGATAACAGTCCAAACAGTTGGGATGGCAATTACAGTGGAAATAACAGCTATTACCTGTAGTAATAATTTTAAAGTATCCGAACTTAACATTGCTCCAACCCATGCGAGTATCGTTATTAAAACTAACGGAATTGCTAAGAGTTTCATCGAGGTAATTGAATTATCATGCTTCTCAATCGATGTTTCTCGGTCACTGTAAATCGGTTGCGTACCAGAATATGCTCGAAATAAATGAATATATCCTTCAGAAGCAATATGCGACCATCCAGAAGATGAAAAAAAGCCAAAGTATTCCTCTTCTTCATCCTCTTTTAATGAGCGATAATCTACACTGTAAATATAATCTTCGAGTTCCCCTTTTTCAAGTGTATAGCCCATAAACTTAAAATCACTGACATGCCAACCCTTCAAAGAAAATCTGCGTAATTTTTCCATGTCTTTATCCTCTGAAAAAGCTAACCCACCTGACGTAATAAACTTTGTTTGTTTCATTCTTCAACCTCCTTCAATCCAGTTTCAGCTAATTGAATCATCAGTTTTCTTAGCTTCACATCTTCTTCTAACACTTCTCTACCTTTTTCAGTAAGCAGATATGTTTTACGTCTTGAATCCGATCCATCATGCAAATAAATCCACTCTTGTTTTAATAATTTTTTAATAATAGTGTACATCGAAGCAGGACCTATAGTAATTGCCCCTTTTGTTGTTTGTTCAATTAAGTTCATAATTGAGTAACCATGCTTTGGTTTGGTTAGAGCAGCCATAATATAAAACATTGAGTCTGTTAATTGCTCAGTTTTCTTCAACTAATCACCTTCTATATCTTTTTTTGATATATCTTAAAGTGATACATCTAAAAATAATATATCATTAAGTGATACATATGTCTACTCTTTTATATCATAATCTGATACATCGATTTTTTCTTTTATACCAAAAAGAACCCATCCAATGGGCTCTTCTTAGAAATCAATAATATGTACTACTCGCATTGCATTTAACATTACGCCTTTCAGAGATTCACCTTGCCCAACTACTCCACCTGACATTTCCCAACCTCTCAAAAGATCTTAATTCGTAATATTTCCTTTTGGTCATTAAGTAATATAATTGCAGCCGAAACAATCTTGTTACATTTAGTTAAAGAAAAAAGTGCCTTAGATTGAAGTAGAGCACCCTTTTATTCAACAATTTAACTATATTAACTTATTATACAAATCATGTATTGTTATCCATTATTAATGTATGTATCTTCTTTCCATACAATACTTTCTTTGGATTTATAACGATTATCAAAACGGCAACTACTAAATAAAACAATGCGTTATACATGATTAAATCGATTAAGTTTCCATTTATTATGCCAATAAAAAAATTAAAGAATTGGTGGATGATAATGGGAACAATCAAATTTTGATTCAAGTTATAGAATACGGTCATGATGATTGTAGTGGACTGAATTGAAATCATAAAGAACAGCATATATTTGATTAAATCAATGCCCACATACCCTGTAGTAAACCATATAGGTAAATGCCATATCCCCCACCAAAATCCCAAGATTATCGAAGCTTTTAATGGCGAATGCTTTTTTTGAAGCTCAATTTGAGCGAATCCTCTCCACCCTATTTCTTCTCCTAGTGGACCTGACAGAAGATTTTTAAAAAAGAAATAAACCAGCATTCCCCATGAAGTTTTAGTGAAAATAGAGTCTGCTTCACTATTATTAGATACGATAAACAAAATCACTAAAAATATGAAAGCTTGAATCATACTTACCGTAAGAATTACAGAAAATTTGAGTTTATTCTTGAACCTATCTTTTGCAAATTGAATAAAACTCTGCCCAGGATAGATTCTTTTAAATAACACTCCAAAAGCAAAGGTTGAGGACCAAGCTGATATACAGAGCATGACATCAAAGACCCATACAGGAAATTCTAACATCCTTATGACTCCTACAAGAATAAAAAGCGGTAAAAAAATGATATTGGTTAACAAAATAAAACTAGTGACTGGATTTTTTAGTTTCTTTTCACCATTCATGTATAATCCCCTCTTCAAAGTAAGTATTTCGTAAATTTATTATCGCTTCTACTTACGAATACCTTCAGCTTAAACCTAGGGGTTACTCACAGGTCAATACATGTCTGCATTATTTTATAGGTACATACATTTCTAAAAATACACGTTCAAGTCCTTCTTCATAAGTAGTAAGTAATAGATTGATATAAACAAGCCCCAAAAGTTCATATCCTTTTTCTATTGCTACTCTTCTTAAACTCGCTTCCACATTATGGTCAATATTTTTTCCACCAGTTGACCACCTTCCATCTTCAATAATGGTATACATACATTTTGGATGAGATAAAATCTCACCTTCATTTTCTTCATGAGTGTCATTTACTTTTCTTACAATGATAAACTTAACTTCAAGAATACCTTCGTCATTGAATCTTATGACTCTTCTTAATGACGTTAGAGTAATGGCATTTTTCAAGCTGTCCGTGTTCTCTTTAAGAGTTTCATATTCATCAAACGCAGTGAAATGCTCTATTTCTCCTTTTATTTCTAAAGGCTTCATTTCTTTTACTGTGTATTCTCCTAAGAATTGTTTTATTTTTTCGCAATCTTCTTTTACGATCTGAATCTTTTTTAAAAGAAGCTTCTTATATTCTATTTCTTCTAAAACCTTTTGTTCTTTTTCTTCTAATAAAGATTTTATTCCCTCTATAGTCTTGCTTTTTCTTAGTTCTTTAATTTTTTTTATTTCAATATCCATTTCTCTATAGAAATTTACTGTGGCTATATCATATATATCAAATCGATTATATTTTCTATACCCATTCTCCTTATTTTGTTTAGGTTTAACTAATCCCTTTTCTTCATAAAATTTTAAGGTATCTCTAGATACACCTAAAAATTTAGCAACATGTCCAATTGTATACATTTTACTCTCCTTTATCTTAGGTACATATTTTTCATGTTATTTCATACTATAAATACTTCTATAAATATTTTGCTATAATAACAAAGCTATGTATCGAAAAGTAAACAACTAACATTCAATTACAACCTCAAAGTGAAAAGAATTTCTATCTCATTTGAAAGTTTTTTCAGACAACAACGAGAAACGTTTTAGCACCCTTTTGCTTCTAAAAGCTGGAATGACCGTATTTCTACCCTTTTATTTTTTATTTCCTCTCTTTTTTAAAATCAAAAGTTGGTATGAACTGTATATTGTCACTACTTTTTAGTTCACCACTCTTAAAGCAAATCCAATATTTTCATCTTGTAATTGTCTGTTTACATTTAACTTTTCTCCTGTAAACCAGTTCACCACTTGAATATGGTGACCATCGTACATAACTTAAACGTTTTCTTTATTAATATTAACCTCCTTAAAGTATCTTCAAGTATCTTCGAGCGCTGTTATAATTTGATCATCGTCATAAATTCTGCAAAATCCGTGGTAAATTCGTCTTTCTTAACAAAACCAAGTTTTTCATATAAATGAATAGCTCTTTGATTGAACTTTGCCACAGTTAATCGAATTGGACTACCTATATAGTTTTTTTCAATGTATCGAAGAATAAAAGAACATAATTCAAAACCGTTACCTTTCCCTACCATTTTAGGGTTCATTCCTAGTCCCATATTTATAGAGTCGTCTGAATAAACACCAATTTTTTTCCCGACTGGAACTTGTGCATTCTCTCCAGCACAAAAAAATCCATATATTTCTTTCTTATCATTTACAATCGCATAATATGAACCATCGAGTCTTTCCTTTATTTCTTGATCTGTTAATTCATTATTATAGAAATCATATGGTTTTTCATACTCCCAGCTAAGTATATCTTTTGCTATTTCTTCATTCATATTTTCTATAAATAACTTCATATTCTACATCCTTTCTCATGTAGCAATTCCATAATTTTAGAGGAAAATTCTTCTTCAACTAAACTGCTTAGTTCAAAGAAAAATGCTTATCTCCTACTTGAAATAAGCGCGCCTTAGTTCAAGAAATCACTTGTATACATTCTATTTATTCATCTTCTCCAACATTTATTTTCCAGCTTTTTTGCAACTTTCGGATATAAATAATCTGACCTATGTGATACGCATTATGAGTTGACACATTTCCGAGAACTTCCCACCATTTTACATGTTCAGAAAAGCCATTCACTTCACTCTCAACTTTTTCTTCAGACAATAACTCTTGCCAAAGTAAAAGCACCTCTAATAGTTGTTTTTTTAAGTTAGCAAATGAATGATTTTCAGGAATAATAAAGCTGTTATTATTATTTCCAATGGAAGGAACGGCATCAACGTGAGATTTTTTGTATCTTGTTTGCCATGTTTGATTCCAATATAGTAGATGCTGTACGATCTCAGCAATACTATTACTTTCCTCATTTGGTTTCCAAAATGCTTGATCCTCAGTCAGTCCTCTTATTGAATCTGAAAATGGTAGGTACCAACTAGGGTCATTTGCATTTGCCAACAATTGATCCGATATAACATCCTTTGCATGGACCATAACTAACACTCCTCATATAAATATAATAGAGTTTCAAAACCTCTAAACAATGTCATCTTATTATATTTCTACCTAAAATATTGATTCTCCTGCTCTTATTGAGCAAACCTGCTGCGGTAAAAGCAACCCTTGCAGACAGCCATATACTTAACTAAGCATATGTTAGTTGAATAAGAACCTAATTACCAATCTGTCCATCATCACTTTCAGCCACTTTAATTGCACTAGAATCTAGATTGTTTTTTAACTGTTTGTGACCTTAATATAATAATCCAACGCATTAATTTAACTCGTATATCCCCTCCTCTTTAGTCCGGTCAAACTGTGACATAATCTTATAACCAAAATCCTCTCTTTTATTCGAACGTGCATTCGTGTATATTTAAAACATACCAAATAAAGGAGAATATGTTATGAACTCAATTGATTTAATTCTTTTAAATTTAAACGAAGTACGAAGAAGAAGTACAAAGGTTTGGACATCTATTCCTCAAGAAAAACTACATTGGAAACCTGATAAAGAAGCAATGACTTGTATAGAGATGGTTAGGCATGTTTTAGAAAGTGAACATTATTACCATCTAGCTATCCAAAACCAAGGCAGTCTGACAGTCTTTGATTCTCCTTTCGAAAAACTACCTTTTTCCACTGTAAATGCAGAATTGAAAGTTGCAGAACCATTTAGAAATGAGTTCATAGAAACTATTAAGTCATATTCTGAAGAAGATTTAACAAATATTAAAATTGATCGCTCAGAATCAGGCTACATAAGAAGTTTGGGAGACATGTTGCTAAGAGTCGCCTATCATGAATCTGTACACACCGGTCAATTGCTGGATTACTTAAGAATGGCTGAGGTTCCAAGAGTACGTGTTTGGGATTAATTATCATACAGGTGTAATCACTTAAGTGATACGCCTTTTCTTTTTAAGAAGTATGGGGTTCTTTTAGAATATAATATGATAATTGTATAATTTTGTAGAGGAGTGAAGGAGAAATGGGATTCATTCAAATAACAAAAAAGAATATTGAAAATGAACACATCTGTTGTGCTTTAGGTGCAAAACAATATGAGAAAGCAGTAAACGAGAAGAAGAAATGGTTAACAGAACGTATGGATGAAGGCTTAGTTTTTTACCGTTTAAATGAACGTGCAAAAGTATTTATTGAATATTTACCTGCTGAGATGGCATGGATTCCTATTCAAGCAACTAATTATATGTATATCAATTGTTTATGGGTTTCTGGAAAATATAAAAACAATGGACTTGGAAAACAATTACTGGATAAGTGTAAAGAAGACGCTATGGCTCGAGGGATGGATGGAATTGTACATATAGTGGGAAAGAAAAATAAGCCTTACTTGAGTGAAAAAAATTTTTTTGAATATATGGGATTTAAGTTAGTAGATCAAATAGATCCTTATTTTGATCTGGTTTCATTATCATGGAATGACCAAGCTGTTAGGCCTTCTTTTAAGCGGGATAGAAAACTATCAGTTCCACAACAAGGAGTAGCGATTTATTATACTGCTCAATGTCCCTTTGCTGTAGGTATTTTGGAAGATCTAAAAAAGGTTGCAGAAAACCATGGAGTTACATTTACCACTCATCAATTAACCACCAAAGAAGAAGCACAAAATGCTCCTACCATTTGGACAACTTTTGGACTGTTTTATGATGGGAAATTTATTACACATGAAATGATGAGCGCAAACAAATTTGAAAAACTAATAACAATGATGTTAGATAAAGATTTGTAATTGGGATATGTTCTCTTCAAAAACATGAACTATTGGGGAGAGCAGTATTTAAACAACTTTTTATCAAGGTTATGCTCCTAATTTGAATTGAACATGAAAATAAAGCACTTTAATTGAGAAAGCCAAATTTTTTAACCAAAGAATGAAGCTTCAATTTTAAAATACATTTTTTCACAAGCTCATAATTAAGTTCGCAACTAAGATTTAAGAATATAATTGACAAATTCTGCTTTTGCTTTAATACACCCTCCACGATCATAGTTATATATTTTTTCATAATAAATCACAAAAACGTACCTTTTAATCCCCACGTTTCTCTGCCCTCAAGTAAAATATGTAAATGAACCTCGTTTATCGTTAATGCTAATGTCAATTGTCTAAGTTAGGTGGTACAGCCAAGATTAGAGTGGCCTTTTTCTATCCACTTGAGATTTGGTTCGACAATGTAAATTTCAAGTGTTTTTTAATTTCATGGGTGTTAAACTAGATTGATTTGATTAATATACATTTTTCTTTGAAATTTACTGTTATTGATTTGGCACCAAATTTTTAATGCACTTGGATATCAAATATTAATCGAATATACTTCATAAATCGGTAATACTTTTACAAAGACCTCATGTATCACTACAGCTAATTTTTCAACAGATTTTGCTGGTGGTAATAAATCTATGCTCTTATTGATCTAAACTGTGCGATAGTTGAATAACAAAAGCATCCTTTTAGGTAGACGCTTATGCTAGAGCACCTGCAAAAGGTTATATTGTTTCAAAAAATAACTAATAATTAGTTTAAATCCATACATTGTTTTCAGCAGTTATTTCAGAACTAATTTCACCAGTATTTACCACACCTTTAGGTATTACATACATTTCCCCTTTGGAGAGTTTGACCTCTCCATCGCGGAATGCGATGGACATCTCTCCGTCTATCACGATGAACACCTCATCGGTGTCTTTATGATCAGCCAAACAAAATCCCCCAAAATTTTGACTAGCTTAAACTGGTAGTCATTCATTTCACCAACTACTTTGGGTGACCAATGTTCACTGAATTTGGACAATTTCTCTCTTAAGGTAATAGAATGATAATTCATATTAGCCCTCCTGTTTTTTTAATCTTATCACTATTTTACGATTTCAATAAAATATCCGCAACATTGATGGCAGCTCTGAATTTTCCGTCAATAAAAAATAGAATAATTCATTCATAACTAAACTAGCTGCATTAATTCTATTAAGTTTTCATGTATTATTCCACATTATGGTAAGGAGTGTGAAATAATTTTAATAGTCTTATATTTCAAAATAGCGTGTGCTATACTACCGATAACAAATACCTTTACTGAATGATAAAATCTCCTTTCGAAATAGCGGTCTTTTTCCCCTAGATATCGTTCTAAACGCCTTCTCAGTTCCACGAGCAAGGAAGAAATAGTATCTATTATCTCACTTCCCTCCTTCAGTTGAGTGGTTAAAGATGCGAAAATATTCAATATAAAAATTCAACTAGCATAGGAAGGCTGATTTCAGAGTAGACAAATCGAAAAATTCTATGAATCATTGTGAGCTATTTTATAAGATGGTCATGAGAAGGCTGAGTTCTCAAAAGAATTAAATACTAAACACGCTTAAAATTCTTTTGGGGATTTATTGAAGTTCTTCATGCTACTGTTTAGCAGCTAACATTTCCTTATTAGGAAATCTAAAAATAAATGTATACTACATTTTAACAAGGGGTGTTTTGAAATGATTACATTTAAGACAATGGAGCATTTAACTTTTAAGGAAGCACACGAACTTTTTATAAATGGGTTTGAAGGATATTTTACTCCGATGAAGATGCCATTGGATGCTTTTATAGCTCGCTTTGGAAATGATAATCTATCAGCAGGTATATCTATTGTTATGTTTGATGAGGATAGACCGGTAGGATTTGTATTACAAGGCATTCGCGAAGTGAATGGTGAGAAAATTGCTTGGAATGGTGGTACTGGAATTATTCCAGAATACAGAGGAAAAAAACTAGGGACAATCCTAATTGAAAAGGCTCTTGAATTGTTAAGTCAGCAAAAAGTAAATATTGCTACATTAGAGGCTCTGTCAATTAATCAACCAGCTATTAAACTATATGAGAAAGTTGGGTATAAAGTAGTTGATACGCTACATTTTTGGGAGGCAGAAGGTGTATTAAACTATGATGAAAAAATTGCTAGTGAATTTGAATTGAAAAGAATACCTGCACTGCAAGCAGTAAATTCAATTATTTTCCCAGCTTTAGTACCATGGCAAGTAGATCCTTCTATTACACCAAAGGCTGGTGGAGAGGCAATTATTGCAATGAAGGATAGTGAAGTACTTGCAGCTTGCTTAGTAAGAACAAAACAAAAATTTGGTAGCGAAGCTGAAGGTGTCACATTATTTCAAGCTTCTACTAACAATGAACATCCAGATGGAATACGCGCTCTTCAAGCCGCACTACAGGAAGGGCTTCATTTTAATCGTTCCATTAAAAGAAATACTTATAATTTGGAAGACAAAATGCAAAATTTCCTTCCGTTTTTAAAAAATAATGGATTTAAAAATACTGATATTTCACAAGTATTTATGACAAAACAACTTATGGAATAACTAAAAAACACAGCTAACACAATGAATTGGCAGTCTAATTAAATATCATCTATCCACTTCTCCAAAAATATTTGGAACATTTACTCTAGTTCACTATAAGGATATGCATACAAATCAATATCAAAAACTGCTTCAATTTCAGTAGCTAGCTTACTAGCCCTCGTGTTAATGGCAAGACCTGGAGAACGCCCGTTATGTATTTGAATTACAATGTAGAATTTTGCTACTAAATTATAATCTTTTTTCAAAAGTAAAATATCATTGACTTTTGATTCCAATTTATAAATAACAGGCATTAATACTTCATTCACATCAAGTGTTTCTTTATATCCTAAACCATATTGCCAAGTGGTAGAGAAATAATGTCTAGCTGAATTTAAAAGTAATGGTTCCCCAACCTTTGTTGTCCTAGACGGATGTATTTTCAATCTTTTAGTTAACTCATCTAATGGAAAATCATCATCATTACTTAGACTAAAGTATGCTTGCACTTTTGTTTTTTCCAATATTAATCCCCCTAAAAGTTTAAAAAATTAGTATTCACCAACATGTTCGTCTGTTTTACATTTTATCTCAAGATAGACGTATTGATGGCTCAGTCTGTTTTAAAGTAGCTTTTCTGAGTCTCAATTTTTTATGCAATATTATAGATTTCCAACATTTTATTGGGGGATTAATATGAAATACACTATTATTGTCGATTTTGTTTATAATTTTTTACTTAATATTTCTCCGGGTAAGCCGTCAAATTCGCAGATCTTTTCAGAGACAAATCCTCTTTTAATTAGAATTTTCCTAGAGGCAATATTATCTGGGTCAATAATCGCTTTAAGAGTCTTTAGTTCTAATTTCAAAGCCCGTTCAATCAATACCTTCGCTATCTGACCGCCGTATCCTTTGCCCCAATGCTCTGGCTTTAACATATAGCCAATTTCAGCTTCTTCATTATTATTTTCATCAATAGTTAAGTGTCCAAGTCCTATAAATTCATTAATTAAATTATCATAGATTTTATATGTACCAAAGTGTTCATGTTTTTCATTACGTTTTATTAATCTTTGAAAATTGAATTGAGCTTCTTTTAAAGGGATAGCGTATTCGGTAATTTGCGCCATAACTTTTTCATTAGATACAAGGCTGAAATAAGCATTAAAGTCAACCTCTTTAAACTTCAGTAAATTTAGTGAATGCAATGTATCACTATTCATTTATTAACCATGCCCCCCACTGTCTGTTTATGTATTCTTGCTATTTTACATTAATATGTTTGAGAATAATTAATGTTCCATTTTAAATTACAATAGATCCATTTCGCTTATTCAACTAATTGCCGCGATAGTTGAACAAGAGTTAACTCAGTAACTTGTTAAAAATACTTTCCCTTTGGTCTCTTTTAATGTTTCAAGTTCTTCAACAGCTTTTTTTACGTTCGATAAGTCGTATTGGGAATCTACCATCATCAAGCTTAATCTTTTATTATCAATTAGAGTTATCAAATGGTTAAATGTATTTTGCCATTTATCTGCCGAGACATTTTTATTCCATTTCCGCAAATGAAAGATACTAGCATTAACCTTAGCCTTATTTACAATATCTGACCAATTTACTTGTATTCCTGATAAAAGACCGATAGTTAAAAAATTGCCATTAGGGTGCACACAAAATGCCAAGTCGTTTCCAGATGAACCTCCAATAGAATCAATAGCAGCATCAGCACCAATCCCACTTGTCAATTCCATAACCGTTTCATAAAGTGGACTTTTAGATGTATCAATTACAAAAGAAGCACCTAGATTAATTAATTTTTCTGTATGCTTATTATTTCTAGTAATTGCTATCAATCGAAAACCTAAAAGCTTTGATAATTGAGCAAAAATATGCCCAATAGAAGAACCACATGCGTTAACCAGTAAAACATCATATGGTTTTAATTTCAAAACTTCCGTACAAACTACCCATGCTGTAATTGGATTTATATACATCTGTGATGCCGTAAAATTATCAATAGAATCTGGTATTGGAACTGCAAATTCTGATGATGTTTTAACAAATTCCTGCCATGTACCTTCCCCTCTCAAGGGTAAAACTCTTTTACCAATAAGGTGTCGAGAAACTAATGGACCTACCTCTTCTACAATACCAACCCCTTCATAACCCGGAATATTAGGTAAAGTTATCCGATGTGAATAGGCCCCCCTAATTGGTATTAAATCAGAAGGATTTATAGGACGTGTTAACATTCGAACAAGCACTTCGTATTCTATTGGTGATTCAATACTTTTATATTCAACTTTTAATACATCTCTAGGGCTACCGAATTCATAGAATTTAATACATTTTGCATCCAACACTATACTTCTCCTTAAAATAAATCAGATTTATTTAATTATATCATCTCCAACTTCACTGATAGGTTAATCAACAAGAAAAAGGCTTTACCCCAGCTATAACACACTAAATATGATGCTTACTCCTTTTTAACCCTATTTCGCACTGTCATCACATTGTTATAAATCAACCGTCACCTTTTTCTTGAAATTTCTTAAGCCCACTAAGATAGCAACAGCTATGCAAATAAGTCCACTTACTAAAGCAACCCAGAATAAAATCTTTCCACCAGTTGTAGGTGAATTAAAAATTATCCCACTAAGTAATATCATCATACAACTTATTAATTCCCAAAATCCAATTGTCCATTTAGACTTATTCTGTATTAAAAGATAACCAACTACACTCAAAATATAGAATGTACTAACTATCATAATAGTGGGAAATAGCGGATGAAATTTAGCTGCATAAACAAAATAATCGAGTTGACTAATATCACGACCATTTGTAATCTCAATGTTAAGTAATTTGGAAAATGGTGTTGAATACTCCCATTCAAAAGAGTTGTTGACTATTGTACTTCCTTCATACCAAGCTATAAATGTTGATACTATTAAAGTAAAGAAACCAACGACAAATTGTATTATGTACTAAAACATTTTTCGTCCTCCTAGTAAATTTTTGTCATTGCCAAGGCACCTTAAAATACTAACTTCCCGCATTAGCTGAATAACAGACGTTGAGCATATTTGGCCAGTGGGGCGATTGCAGCTTTTTGGTCTGTACAGACGGCGATTATATTTGCAGGTGTCATGCTAAATGCTCTTGCAGTCTGGGCTTTCATTAAGCTGCCCGAAACCAAATTTGTCAAAGTAACCCGTGAAAAAGGTGTCTCGGGCATCACACATATGGTTAACACCATTAAGGTTGGACTATCACAGATTTGCTGAAAGACTTTGCTAGTTAGCATAGCGGTAGTTACGTTAAAATGGG
The DNA here is from genome assembly GCF_038003165.1 of Psychrobacillus sp. FSL K6-2365. Lineage (NCBI taxonomy): Bacteria > Bacillati > Bacillota > Bacilli > Caryophanales > Bacillaceae > Psychrobacillus > Psychrobacillus sp. FSL K6-2365. Next base: position 2,322,579 of record NZ_JBBOOO010000001.1, read on the forward strand.
GACTTGCCAGTGAAGTATTCGTTCGTTTATATGGTGGCCATTTCATTACTAACTTTGATTTGTCGGAAGATGAGTCCATCTATTGGTTCGGTGCTTTAATCCATGACGCGCAAAAACAGAGCTTCATCAAAATTGGTGAAAACCGTCCATACATCTTTACGGCTGGGTGAGAAAGGTCGAGTTTCAAACCGATTTGAGAAAGGAAATCAGTTTTTGGTTAATTTTTTTTGCTGATTTTCCAATCCAAATTAAATGTCCCCATGTATCCACTACATATAACTCTGATTTGGCTATTTTTTCGTGAGCATTCTGTGGATGTTCAAGAGAAATAAAACCGTCATTTTCACTATGAATGATAAGAGTTGGACTACTGATAGACTTTAAATCTTGGCCCTTTATTTCTTTAGATTGCTTTAGATCAATAAGGAAACCATGACCAGAACGTTGACGTGCATTCATTTTTGTAAATTCTACTACATCACTAACGTCAGATTTTAGTTGGAGCTCTTTTTTGTTAAGAGAACTAAACTGTGGAGCCATCATCTTAAAAAGAGTATTTGGAAATAGGTGGCTAAGTTTACTAAGCATCTTCCATGTAACCCCTTCAATAGAAGGCCGAAAAATAATATGAGCTGCTTTATACTCTATGTCTTTGTTTGTCAACCATTCCTTTGAAACTGCACACTCTAAGACAAGACTTTTTACTTTTTCTGGATACAAAGACGCAAAACGTATTCCAGTTGGACCGCCTGCTGAAATTGCTATAACATGGACTTGATCTATTTTTAGGTGTTTCAGTAAATTAACATAATGTCCACAAGCCTTTGTTAAACTTTCACCTGCCTCTTTAGATGTACTTCCATACCCTGCTCTTGAAGGTGTAATTATAGAGTAACCATTGTCTAACAATGATTTGTATCCAAATTCTTCATTACAATTTGAGTGTCCACCGTGGAAAATTAAAATAGGTTCCCCTTTACCGACCAATGAATATTCAATTGTTATTCCTTCTCTAGAATATTTCTCGACAGTTCGTTCCATATAATCATCTCCTATATCGATTCTACGTGTTCATTGACTAAAATGTTTCGTAAATTCTAACATTTTATTATTTAGGTGTATTTATAGTGGTAAATTACGAAGTTTAAAAACGACAACAGCCGCTGAATAATTAAAAAATCCAATTCCTAAGAGAATAAGAGAAGGAATGAATATCTGAGAATCACCACTCGCAATTCCACTAGGATTGTATAATGAGAACGGTGTTATGTTCCTTAGCCATTCAAAATCCGAGCTGATTTTTCCTGCCATATCTAATCCATAGAAAATAAAAGTTAAAGCAGCAGCTATACCAAGCGACTTTTTTTCGTCATTGCATAAAGATGAAACTAGAAAAGAGTACCCACCAACAACAAAAAACAATAAAAATCCAACCAAGCATATCTGGAAAAATGTATTAAATTCAAGCGAGGTTTGATCATCAATTAACATTTCTCCAGCAACGATACCACCTAAAAATGTTAATAATACTATAAAAAGTAATCCGCTAATCAAGACTAAAGCTTGAGTAAAAGCTATTTGAGTACGAGAAACCTTTGTAGAAAGTAAATAAGCCATAGATCCCTTATCAACTAAATGTGCTAACAATTGAGTTGCTGTCATTACACTAAAAACACCTAAAATAATAGGGAAAAACAGACCGAAATATTCAGCAGAAATAAATCCACCATAACTAGTAAGAGAATCAAAGCCAAGTGCGTTTTTCAGTGTTTCAGGGATTATTTTTATTAATTCGTTAATTGCCTCGGCATTTTCTGCAAACATCGGATATAAAGATGTCATTAGAACTACATAGAGGGCCGAACCAAACCCAAAACTAAGAAAGTTCTTCATATTTAGTTTTATCATTTGATTGAATAAAGAAATATTCATTTTACAACCACCTTCGTATCATAGTAGTTCATAAAAATATCTTCTAAGCTTTGACTAATAATACTTATATTTATAACGTTAAATTTAGATAATTCCTCTATTAACTCATTGTAATCACCTTGGACCACAATGCTAACAACATTGTCATTAGTGTTTTCAATGATTAAATTAGATTCTTTAATTTTTTCTACATCATTTTTATTCTCAAGAGTAATTTCATAGATTTTTCGTTGCATATATTGCAGGTCATTGATGTTTTTAACAGTCACAATCCTTCCATCCTTAATAATGGCAGCTCTATCACAGGTTCTCTCTATTTCTGCAAAACTGTGAGAAGACATAATAAATGTTTTCCCTTTTGCTTTTTCTTCTAAAACAAGATCGATAAAGACTTTTTGCATTAAAGGATCTAATCCTGACGTTGGTTCATCTAATATATATATTTCAGGATTGTGCATGAATGTAACAACAATACCTACTTTCTGTTTCATCCCTTTTGACATTTTACGAAATGGTGTTTTAGGTTCAAATTGAAGCCGTTCAATTAATTCATTCCTCCTTTTCTTATCTTTTAATCCTTGCATACCTGCCATTAGATTAATAAATTCTAATCCGTTCATTCCATCCAAAAAAGAAATTTCTCCCGGTAAATATCCTACTTTTTCTCTTGCCTTCTCTTGTTGTTCCCAAGTGTTAAACCCATGGATTGTAGCAGTTCCTTTTTGTGGCTTCATGTAGCCCATTAAATGACGAATCGTTGTGGATTTTCCTGCACCATTCGGTCCTAGAAATCCGAACACCTCTCCTTTTTCCACCTCGAAGGTTACATCAAATATTCCCCTTCCATTTGAAAATTGTTGGGTTAGACCTTGAATTTGTATCATATAACCTCTCCCCAAAAATGATATATTTTTAAAGATTTATTTTTTAAAACAATTAGAATAGAACTAGGTGTATAAACGAACGTTTTTGTGCCATTTACTTTCTCCCATAATTCTTTCAATGATATATATTTACCAGCCCAAACCGCTAGAGGGTTCATATGTAATTGAATAACATAATCTCTCATATGGTATAACTTTCAAGTAGAAATGCTATTAGTTTTTTTCCACCTGGTAATAACCTCTGCAAAATACTGAGTTCTTTGGTTTAATTACAATTAAAAATGAATTTATGATATCAGAGGCAGAAATCCATAAGTTAATCCAACTTATAAATAATAATACTGATTTAACATTTCCTGATACATACAATGAAACAATGGCAGGCACTACGGATAATGCAATGAGGGGTAGACTCATAAAGATCCAAAATCTAATTTTGGATAAGACTGCATTTGTATGTAGCCAAAAAAATGTTCCGCGAAATGTTAAGCTAATATCGCCTTTTTTGTTTATCACAAGAATGTGAAGGAATTCATGAATGATGAAGACAACGATAAATATTAAGATAAGAACGAATGTATCAATAGGAATGAACCATACATCAAAGAAGCGTGACATTAGAAAAATGGTGACCTGAAATAAATAAACAAACTTCATATAGTGCTTTCTAAACCAATTATTCTCTATGAAAGGGGTCCAGTCTTTCAAATCCATACTTATTTGAGGTAAGTGTCGAAACCATATTATCAAAAGCGTCCTCTCCCTTCTTTTGCTTGTTCCAACGACTAACTAATCTGCTCTTACTTTGTCTAATTTACTCAAAGAAGTCCCTTAAACTATACTGAAGGTATTACAACGGCATTACATGCTTTTTCATAAAACTCTATTGGCCCTGCATCACCAATAATTGCATACTCATAACCAATATCACTCATGTCTTTTAAACAGTGATGTAGTAAAGAATATCCTATCCCGTTAACTCTGTTGGATAATGCTACCCCCATAGGACCAAAATAACATTTCTTATTCTTATAAATATCATAAGCAGCAAACCCAACAATATCTCCATTATTATCTAAAGCAATGTATATCGGTGGTTTACTTAATAAGAATGCCTCTCTTATAGTCTTAGACCATTCATTAGAAAAATTTTTTTCAATAAAATGAACAAGTTCGGTAAATTCATTTTTATTTACTTTACGGATGAGATGCGTGTTAATTTCTGGGACTATATAATTTCCAAGATGCGTTATCATATCTCGTGAAGTAGTACCGAGGGATAAAATTATTTTTCTATTTTCATCTGATAAAAAACTGTCAACTACATTAGTTGTTAATAAGGCTTTAAGCAAATGACCTTCATTTACATAAACTTGGTTATATCTTTTCATATAATTAATAGCAATTTCCATAACATTAATTACTTCTTTTGTAACCCTGATGTTGAAAAAAACACTCTTTGTCGAATGCTGATACGAAGTATCCTTCATCTTAGCTTTCAATGTAGTCCTATCTAAGTCAATTTTCAGAGATATCTCTCCTAGAACTCCTGTCTTCTCATTCAAACAGGCTATTAGGAGATGTATAGGCTGTAATACTTCTAATTTTTGAAAATGTGCTTCATTTTCTGCATCCCTCAATATACTTAGCATTCTATTCGTAAAATTTATGTTAGAATTACACATTTACAATTCCCCCTATCGAGCAATTTGGAGATAATATTTTACTCGGTATTATATAGGATAACTCCACGTTCTATTTATGCTCATTGCAATGCTCCCTATAATTAATCAGTGAACTTTCTACCTATATTTGACCAGCTAAACATTACGAAATTTAGTTTCTAGTATATAGTTTGCCTTTTGTGTATTTAATGAGGTATCAAGAGGTAAATATGAATTATCACCTTCTTCAATTAAATACGCCCGTATAGTATGATTATCGAATCCAAGCTGCAACAACCACTTCACATAAAAGGAGTAATAGCTCTCTTTCTGCAGAGGTCCCATATGTAATATTCCTGTAAATTCATTTCTTGAGATTTCAAGTATTGCTTTTGATAGATCTTCAACGTGAACAAAAGTCTTATACAGGTTTGAAGCTGCTTTAGGTTGTTCACCATTTTTGAGTAGTTTGAGCATCCTTTCGGTTCTCTGCTCTATATTTCGATTGTAATCCTCTCCATACAAAGGACCAGTTCGAAGGATTACGTGATTTAAATGTTTAGTTTTTATGATGTTTTCAGCATTTCTTTTTGCATTCACATATGTATGTAAAGGTGTATCCTTTGGAAGCAAACCTATTTGGTCAGACTCCATGTAATTACCAGCACCATCTACGAAAAGGGCATCCGTTGATAGGAAAATTAGTTTTGTTTCCTTCTTAATAACTTATCAATTAGTACATCCTCTTTTTCTCCATTCATAAGAGACCATATAACAACTTCAGGTTCTAAATGTTTGATAACTTTTTCTAAGGATATTTTATCTGTTACATCTACTTGAACAATATTTCTATTTTCATTTGCATAACGTGAAATTCCTTGTACGAATGTATCTTGTAATTTTAAAGCTAATCCAAATATCATTGAACCTAAATAACCAGTCGCTCCCAAAATGAGCATTTTCATTAATCCTCAATCTCCACTCAAATAAAGTCTCTTTTTCTTCAAGAGTTTCATACATAAATATACTCATAGCCGTATGGTTAAAGCCTCATTTTTCTAGCATCGCTTTCAATTCGTTCTTTACATGTAGGACAAGAAAATTTCCCCTGCATATTACGTTTATATTTTTGGTACTGTGGTTCATTATCATAAAGCTTAAATTCTTTTTTGCAAAATAAACATATAACTGTATAAAAAAACATGCAACAACCACCAATTTTACACTTCCGAATAGCATTGCATTCACATTTTGATGCGTCTTTTCCCCCCTCCTTCAGCGAGTCACTAGATTGGACGATTAAAATAGTGAATATTTTAAGCTTGTTAATACCTATTCCAAACTAGTGCGACGTTAGTGATATATTTTAAATTATTTCCTATTCATATTTCCCTCTTCCATAGCACCATCTACTAAAGCTGGAATTTCCATTAAATCATTTACTACGTAGTCAGCCTGAGCGTCTGGCCAGTGAATATCTTTCTTCCAGATACCTATCATTCCTACATTTTTACCACCTTGCACATCATTTTCTGGATGATCACCGATAAAAACGCATTCGTTTGGCAGCACGCCAAGCTTCTCCACAGCCCGTAAAAATATATGGGGATCTGGCTTTTTAATATCTTCCCATTCTGAAACCAAAATGACTTGAAAATAATCTTCTATTCCTAAAGCCTTTATATTATCCATTTGAAACCGGCCATATCCATTCGTTATCATCCCAATTAGCAACTTTCTTTTCTTTAATTCCTCTAGCATTAACAAAAGATTATCAAAAGGAACACAACAAAACTTAAACTCATTCACATAATCTTCAAGCAGCTCTTCCCAAGTAACTTTAGTTAATCTAAACTCCTCTACTAATTGCCGATATACTTTATCCTTCCAAACGTACCCTCTACTATCTAGTTGTATAAACCTTGCTGTATACGTATCTTTTGGTATATGACCTATAAAATCAAACAATCTCTCATATTGCTTATCGATGAAAACCTTTAACGACTCATCTCTATTCAGTAGCGTACCATCCAAATCAAACAGTACTGCTTTTATCATTATTATTCACCCTTTTATTTAGATTCTGTCACTAACTCTATCTCTTTCTTTGGAATTGTCAGCTTACTAACTACTTTTTTTATTTCGTTTCCAATAAAAATATACCCTATGATCATTACACCACCGAATACCCAGCTAGTAACCCTTAAATATATAAGCATGGAGCCATATGCGTCTACTCCATGTTTGTTTAGCAACCAGGATTTTATTAATGCTAGAGTAATACCTCTCAGTACAAAAATTAATGTAAGTACTTGGAACCACCGTAATATCTCTTTTTTGAAATAAATCACTCTACTACTTTCTCGCGGATATCCTTGTAAATATGCCATATCCATCATAAAGTATAAGGGAAGCGGCTTTTTAATAAGCATTGATACTAAGAATACGCTGCTAAATGAAACTCCCACGAATACTTGATTCCATAGCATCCGCTCTGCAGTTCCTGACAGTATATCAACAACTGTTCCAACAAGTAGACTTAGTAATATAAAAATGCCCGTTATATTATACTGACGATCTCTAACAAAATTTATGATCGTATAAATAAAACCAGGTGCTGTCGATAAAAGCATCGCCCAGTAATCACCTAGACTTTCTCTTCCATATGTCCAGATTGCAAACGGTAGCACCATATAGAATATGAGATCGAATAAGACAGTGTACTTTTTCATTCATATTCTCCTTCTAATTTTTTACCTAATCAATTCTCCTTGAATAATCTTCCACATCTTCCTGACAAACTCCTTCTTTTTACTTCATACATAAAAACATCATCCACATTGAAAGGATGATGTTTTAGGTAATTGCTATTCCAATATGGTGACGTCTACGATTTCATCAATATATAGCTCAAATGAGCGGAAAGGATCCTCTAGTTCGATTGTTCTTTTCCTCAAATCAATCCATTGTATCGTACCGCGGTTATAGATAAACTCTCCCTCTTTCCACCGTTTTATTTTAATTTCAACATTTCTTTGCATTGCAAGTGCGATTTGATCCTGAATAGCTTCATAATCAAACTCGTTTAAGCTTGGGCAAGGCTCTTTTTTTATCTCCTCACTGTACTCACGAAGCAATTTCACATGCTCAGGCAACATCATTGCTACCCATTTCTTTGACCCACGATCCTGTAATCGAGATAAATCTAATTGGTTCCAATCATCTTCAAATTTAGCCATGTTATCACGTTCTTTCTTTTACACTTATAATACAGAACATTCGTTCTCATTTCAAGAGGGGATAAATGGCTACAAAAAAGACGCACCCATGACAAGTGCGCCCAATTGCTAGTTACATCAATTCTTTTGCGAGTAAACGATAGACATTCAAACGTTTTTCTTGTGAATGCGGAATACTACAAATCATTACTTCATCGAAGCCATAAATATCTTGCTCTTCCTGTAAAGTCTGAGCCACTTCTTTAGCAGAACCGACCAGATGAATTTTACGATTTTCTTGTATCATCATTCGATCCATTTCCGTCAATGGGTATTCCTGCGCTTCCTCTGGTGTCATCAATGGACGAATTTGCCCTTTCATAAGAGACAAACGAGAGATATCCTGCGGTAATGCTTGAAACTCAGCTTCTTCATTTGTTTCTGCAGCAGTGACAAGATAGGTAACATTAATCTCTGGCTTCTCCATTAAAGCAGATGGCGTAAAGTTTTTGCGGTACGTATCTAATATAGCTGGTGTCATACCACCTTGGAAAAATTGCGCAAAGGAATATCCGAGACCCATTCTGCCAGCTTGTACAGCACTATTACCAGTAGAACCAAGTAACCAAGCTTCTGGTAACACGATTTTAGAAGGTGTCGCAAGCGTTCTGTTATATAGGCTTTCTTCTGGAACTTCGTCATTAATCAGTTGCAGAGCAATCGCTAGTTTTTCATACATATTATTGACCATTGGAGGACGTCCTTCCGAAAGGGCGTACATCGCATGATTATCTCCACCTGGAGCACGTCCAACACCGAAGTCGATACGACCTGGAGAAAGTGCACTCAGTGTTTTAAATACTTCGGCTAGCTTTAGTGGTGAATAGTGCATCATCATTACGCCACCTGTACCGATACGTAAATTTTTGGTTTTTGCAGCTAAGTGAGCTGCAATTACTTCCGGTGCCGAACTTGCAAACGCATCGGTTCCATGATGCTCGGCCATCCACATACGGTGATAGCCTAGTTCATCTGCTAAAATAGCCAGTTCTTCTGCTTTTTTTAATGCTTCCGCTGCTGTATTGCCAGTTGTGACTGGCGCTTGGTCTAGTACACTTAATTTCATCTATATATCTTCCCTTCCACAAATGCTCATTGAATACTTCACTATTCAAATGCTATCGATTAAAAGATAAAAAGTAAACGAAAGGGACTTGATAATAGTAAAATAAAGATTTGTTAGGACGACTCTTGTTATTCTTCTTTTAATTTTGGGCTATGTTAAAGGTTGAATTAAAATACGTATTGTACTCTTCATATTTTCTCGCAAGCTTAACACTTTTTTAACTGAGAAAAATTTTGAAGCTGTGTTCGAAGTCATACTTCAATGTCTAAAAATCATAATTCATAGATACACACTATTCTAAAGGTTTCTTGATGATATGTTTCCACTCTTGTGGCAGTGCATATGTTTTTAGTTGTTTATATCCCCCAAAAAATACACTGTTTTCACCTGCCCCTGATACTGGACCTTTTAAATTAAAGGTCAATAGTCCATCTGCAACAGGCACATTTTCCCCTACAAAACTTGTTGCTTCAACAGTTATCATAAATTCAAAATTGACAGCTTCACCGACCCTTTCTACTTCCATAATACGCATTAATGAAGGTGCAGTATTTAAATTTTGTGTTAAAGAATCTGCTGCTTGATAGTGGCTATTGACGGCTTCATGAACGTACGGACTGATGAAGCGTACCGTTAATTCATTATATAACTCATTTTTAATCGGTTGAACCTCTACAAACTGTGCATTGGTATGAATTGCATTATTTTCGTAAGCAAGTCCTTTATATAAAAAGAAAATAAGAATACAAAGTATAAGAAATCTCTTCATAAAAAAACTCCTTTTAATTTCAACTAAGGGTAGTTTGAGTTAAAAGGGAATAAATAGTCACTTTATGCTACTTCATTACTTGAATACGAAAAAGGCATTACTTCAACTGAAATAAGGCACTCGTATGTTTTCTCCATTTTACAAGAAATATTTGGTTGAGATAAGTTAATCATTACTGAACAAAATAAACATGAAAAGGTGGTGGGGAAAATAAAAAAATTATTATCGCCATTTCTATATTACTGATGTTTCTAATGCAAGCAAGATTAACTTATGCAGAACCTGAACCGGATTATTATCAGCCTGCTAAAGAATCTAAAGAAGAAACGAACCAAGAATCAATATTATTTTGGATTTGTTATTCCATGTTCAATTAAATATTTTGCTTCAGATTCAATTATTTCAATGTAGTTACCTTTTTTAAAAGGTTTTGTTATTTTAGCGATCCTTCTTAAACTTCCTTTGGTCTTTGTTTTATTGTTTTGAACATCCACAATTACAGTTAAATATACTTCACTGTTATATTTCACAACCCCTGTGACTTGTTTTTTCTCTATGTCTATATTTGTATACTCGGGTACGATTCTTAATTGTGCAAAGGTTGTCCATCCCGCCGAATTTTGTTTTGATTTCAGTCCAATCTTAAATATATAATAACTAACAATTTTTTTTATTATAGATATCATTTTCCCCTCCTAATTTACACGGTTTTTTTCACAGCTTATAGAACAAAACTGCCTCGTTAATTCAAGAAAAAAAGCTTTACCCCTTCTTGAAGTAAAGCTCTCGTTAAATATATAAAGACTTACACAATAATTGCATATTATATAAATTTTGTGACAATAAATCATTATTTCTTCCCTTTTCGTTCTAAAAGTATAGGTGCTATATTTAGTAAGATAGAAACAATTGTCAAAAACCATAATGCCCTTTCCATACCAGGTACTACATCCATTAAAGCTGTCCAATCTTCCACTTCTACCCAGACCGATACAAGACTGTATTCTGCACAGAGTGTTAATGCTGTAAATGATAATCCTATCGCCATAGCAAGCTTATAATCCTTTCCTGCTCTATACAAATAAAGATTTATAAATGTTGCTACTATTGCAATAACCCCAAATATCATAAATAACATTATTAACCTCCAATATAATTTTATTTTTGTCGTGTAATTATACTAATGTGTATCATCTCAGTTTTTTACAGTAACTGCTCATTCCTTTTGTGATTTTTATTAAACAAACACCTGCTACCGCGTTAGTTGAATAAAAAATTATTTATTAAAACAGAAATCAGTCTATTGGATGTGAATGAAATCAGTATTTCTTCTCCAATAATTTAATTAATTTTCCCTTTACATCAATCCATTCGGTATCCACGATACTGTAAAATATATTGTCGTGAATAGTCCCATCTGCCTTAATCCTATGTTTACGAAATGTTCCTTCTTTTACTGCCCCTATTCGTTCAACTGCTCTTTGAGAGCGGATATTTTGTCCACTAATTGAAAATTGAACACGTAGTACCTTCAGTTCCTCAAAACAATATTGAAGCATTAAAAATTTACATTCTGTGTTTACTTTCGTTCTCCAAGCTGATGGAGTAAGCCAAGTCCATCCTATTTCAACATTACGATTGGCTGTATCTATGTCACCAATACGAGTTGTCCCTATTATTTCACCTGATAATTTATCCTTTATTATAAAAGGTAATTGCTTTCCATCATCTTTGTTTTGTACAGCTATCAATAATATTTGTTCTATATCATCAAATGTTTTAACTTCTCTCCAAGTATATTTCCATATATCAGGGTTTTTTATAGCTTCATATACTTGTTCCTTATATTTCAACTCAAGAGGAAAAAGAGTGACTGTATCTCCTTCTAATATTATATTGGTATCAATTTTCATAGTGATTTATCTCCTTTAACGAATAAACAGAATTTTTTTATAATTATATAAATAACTAATTTGCCATATTCCAAGATTAGCTTCCCCCAATATAATCTACAATTGCTTTTTTATCTTTTTACTCTGAGTACTAAACTGTCGAACGCTTCTTCCGCCTCATCTCGACGTCGTACAGTACAAATCACAGGATATGTAGGACAAAGTTGTATCAACTTCTCCTGTGCCATTTCGATAGGTAAATCACCATCTACCTTTACATCCCAAAGTCCTTGCCTATTCTTATACGCAACAGCTTGAAAATCACTTTTCTCATCTCTGTTAAAATAGATATGCCAATGGCGGAAGTGTAAATGCTCTTCAATTTCCTTTACATAATCACTATATGATGTTTTAATAAAAATAAGTTCCATCTCTTCTGTCACAAGATTAGCAGGAATGTGTGCTTGACTTGGTAAATCTTCATTATCATATAGAGCACCAGCTAACAAATAAGCTAAGGCCTTCTTTGCATTTTGAATTGCCTCTTTTTTCGTGGGACCAGAGCTTAGCGGAGTCTCCCACCCGTACTTTGGGAGCAATGTTGGGAAATGAATGCCGAAACCTTCTTCTTGCTTAATAAATGCTGGATATACTACATTTCCAAATGCCATATCATCTACACCTCCCCTTTATTTATTAGTAAAACTTAGAGTTTTCTTCTTCAACCAATCTGCGCTGTTATTTCAATAAGAAAAAAGGGCTGCCTCAGCAACCCGTGTTAGTTTAATAAGAATTATCCTTATTCAGGGTATTTTGAAGTGTAATACTCCACACCCTCTTCATCAACTATAATTCGTTCTCCAATTTTTCTAAACTCTAATGACAAACCATCTTCCGCTGTAATATAATATCTATCTTTTTTGTTTTAATTTTTACATTCTTATAGATTTTTTGAAGAGGTTTTTCAGTAGAATCCTCTAATTCAAAAATTTTATCTATACTGGTTTTCTTTTCGGTATGGTCATAAGTAGTAAAAATCAGTAGTTCTTCATCATGAATTGAAATAATCTGTGAATACTTATTTTTAAAACCGCTTTCTTCAAAATCAGTTGCTTTTGCTTCGTATTGAATAACTTCTTCCGAACACGCTGTCAATAAAAAAATGAACGCAATGTTTATAAATAATAGACCCCTCTTTTTCAACGCGATTCACTCCTCTCAACATGCATTGCTTTTTATTGCTTTTACGTATAAAAACTTAAATAGTTCCATTTTTTTCAATATTTCCAGTATCTCATCTTAACCTAAATTGCTTCGTTAGTTTAAGTGAACTGTCTCACAAACTTATCTAACAAATGATTTATCTCTGTTGGCTTTCTATCAACTTTTAATTCAATAAAGATGAAGCGAAACTTAACTATGGGACAAGCAAACTTGACTAACCAACTGTATCTCTCCAAACGAATGCTAAAGTTGGATTAATTTTATTCCTTCAGAATTCCTGAAGTTCATCCACAGTCACAAATTTATACCCATCGTTCGTAAGTTGTCGTAAAATATCTTCAATCACTTGGATTTCTCCACCCGTTTGATCGTACATTGGATGTAGCAAGATTATCGAGCCGGGTTTAATGTTTTCTACTACATAATTTACTTTTTCTTCAGCAATTGTGTAATATTTATCAGGTTCTAAAGACCACATAATAGTTTCTCTGTTGTGCTTATTTAAATAATAAGGTAATCCCACAAGTTTTTTTCCATAGGGAGGTCGAAAGTCAATTTCGCTCTTATATCCAGACTTTCTGATCAACTCATCAGTTTTTTCTATCTCCTCTTTAATAAATGAAGGCAATTTTAAAACCATTCTATTGTGTGAATAGGTATGATTTCCAATTTGATGCCCTGCTTCTACCAACTTTTTTGCTTCTTCAGGGTGTTTTTCAATATCATTTCCGATAAGGAAAAAAGTAGCTTTTGCCTCGTATTTTTGTAATAAAGGCAGAATTTGATCCACGTTTTTTGTCGGACCGTCATCGAATGTTAAAGCAATAACCTTGTTTTCTGTTTCAATTTGGTATGTTAATCCTCCAAATATTTGAAATGTCCTTAATTTTGTAACTTTAAACGTTCCTGCGAATAAAAGAGCCATTGATAGAAATCCAATTCCTAAAAATTTAATTTTCTTTTTCATCTGTGTTTCCTTTCTTTCAAAAGCTATTATATAACTCTTTATGAAATAACCTCCCGCCTTAGTTCAATAAAGAAAAATATTTTACTTCTTCTTGAATTAAGTCTTTAGCTTAATAATATTCCTTTTAATTATTGTCGTTTTATTTCATTTGGAAATTCACTGTTATTAATTTTGTTCCAAATTTTTAATGCAGTTGGATAACAATTATTAATCGTATGTTTTTTACTCACCGAAAACAGTTTATCAAAGACCGCATGTATCAATATAGCTAATTTTTCAACGGATGTTGCAGTCGGTAATTGCAATACAATGCGTCTTATTTCTAACGAGGTTGCCAACGTACATCAATCAGTACTTTGGAAAATATTGTATGTAGATTATTATAGTAATACCTGCCAATATGATATATAGGAAATTGGAGGTATAAGGATGCTTTGGAAAATCTATTTTTGGATAATGTTAGTTTTGTTGATAGTGTCAATGTTTTTGGAGAATGAATATGGTCGGGGAGAAACTGTATTAAGAATAGTGAGTACGATTATTGCCATTATTAACACATTAGGATTTTATGGTTATGTATATAAGAAACAATTCTATTCTCAATCTTTTTGGAAAATTATATTCATAGTTACTGTAATAGATGTAGTAGTATCTATACTTTATTATGGGTTTCAAGATGCTGAACTAGGAACAGAAGGAATTATATTTCTTGCTGTTTTTACCTTTATTATCATGTTTCCTCTTTTGCTAGGTTTATATAGATATGGATTTCTAAATCAAAAAATAGCAGAAAAGGTGTTGTGATTAACAACCTTTAAAAAGCCGATTCCAGTATTAAGGAATCGACTTTTATTTATTCTTTTTAACTGAACACCGTTAATACACTACTAGTTTCTATGCTAGATTCTAAATTTAAATAATACTTTATTAGCTAGGTCGTCAGAGTCTTATTATTTTAATGAGGTTTAGATTTCTTCTACTTCTTTTATTTGAGCTTTTCTCATCGATGAAAGACTGAACCATAGTCCACATAAAGCTAGACCAGCTATCGATATCCATAAAGCCGTCGAGAATCCTTGCCCGTCGGCTATGGCACCTCCTAGCGGGGCGCCGATAACGACCGCACTACGGTTAATAGATCGTAGCGTCGCATTCATACGACCTTGCAGATGGGAAGGCGTGACAAACTGACGATAACCCATTTCGAGAGGACCTTCGATTCCCATGGAAAAGCCGTACAGGAGCTGCCCTACTACCGCAAAAATGATAGCTATGTTCTGCGGTTCAGAGTTGATAGCTGATGGAGCTAAAGCAATCAGAATTACTGACGGAGCATAGAGAATACGAGAAAAAGCCATTGCACGGCCGACACCAAAGCGCTCACCGGCTCGAGAAGATAGAGAAGTTCCAGCGATCGCACCGACACCTGCAGCTGTGAAGGCAAACCCAAGTAGCGAAGCATCGAATCCAAGCTCGATTAAAAAGAAGGATACTAGGACCGTCATCGTCATGCTGTGGAAGAGAAACCAAACATGCGTGTTTAACGCGAGTGTACGGAGGTATTGGTGTTGATAAACCCATTGCAAGCCTTCCTTGATTTGCCGACCAAGTGGACCAGGCTTTACTTTATCTGAGGGTTGGTGTTTAACATTCGCCATTAAAACACCTGAAAACAGATACGAGACGGCATCTATAAGAAGGGCAAAAGGTGCACCAATCCATAAGACAAGCCCCCCTCCAATGGCTGGACCGCTCGTTTCCGCAACAGCTGAGCTTTGTTCTAGCCGTGCATATGCACGTGTTAATAAAGGGCGAGGGACTAATTGTGGCACAAAGGACTGGTGGGCAGCATCATTAAAAAGTGACATGGCTCCAAAGAGCAACAACAGGATCATTAGCCAACCAATACTAAGTACTCCTGTGACAGCTAATAAGCAAATAAAAGCAAATATTATGCCGCGCCCCATATCTGTTACTACCAATACAGTCTTTAGGTGAAAACGATCAACAAAAACCCCAGCTATTAATCCCAATAATACATATGGAAGCCATCTAGATGCTGATACCCATCCTACATCAACAGCACTACCCCCCATATTAACCACTACCAATACTTGTAGAGCAATAGTCGTAATATAGGTGCCAAAGTTTGAAGTTGTGGATGCAGTCCAAAAACGAACAAAGCTTTTATGCTCTCTTAATTTCATCTGGGGTTCACCTCTTAAGCTTATTATCGGTAAATTTATCCAATCTACTTCGAATTTTTTCTTCTTAAAGTAAAGTACCCGTTAGCCATCCACGACGCACTAAATCAGCGCTTCACCCCAGAGAATCCAAATGGTGAAAAACCGTCTATACTGATTCTACTACTGGGAGAAGAAGGTCGATGAACTGGTGCTATAGAGCCCTTCCGTTAGTCTGACTCCAACCACGGTGCACCACAGACGGGGAAGCACTCATAGGAGTTTAAAAACAATAGTTCACAATCTATTTTATTTAGAGGGTTCCAACATAGCAGTAAATTAGAGTAAAGATAAAAACAAACGTTAAGACTACTCCTAAAATATTTTTTCAGTACTTTTTTTCTTTGTTTCATAACTATTTGATTTTAACTATTATTTTCCCTTTAGCCCTACCAGACTCTGCATATTCCATCGCTTTTTGAGCATTTTCAAAAGGAAAAACTCTATCAATAACTGGATTGATTTTGCCAGTCTCTATTAAATTCGCAATTATACGTAATTGCTCTCCACTTGGCTTCATAAACAGAAACGTATATTGAGCATTATGTTTTTTTTCAAGCGCAACAAGTTTATGACTTGCTGCAAAAAACAACAACGTTTTAAAAAATCCTGAACCATATTCTTTGCCAAAACGAGCATTCGGTAATCCTGAAACGGAAACAATTTTTCCACCGCTTTTTATCACTTCGAATGATTTTTCGAGTATCTCGCCCCCAAGAGTATCAAATACGGCATCATAGTTTTTCAGTATCTCTTCAAATTTTTCTGTCTTGTAGTTTATAATTTCATCAGCACCAAGAGATTTTACTAGATTCGCACCAGCTTCACTGGCAGTGGTTGCAACAGTGGCACCCATTAATTTGGCCAGTTGAATAGCAAAGGTGCCGACACCACCAGCCCCAGCTTGAATTAAAATCTTTTGTCCCTTTTGTAATTGCAAAATGTCTGTTAAAGCTTGATAGGTGGTTAATCCAACCAGTGGGATAGACGCCGCTTCTTCAAAGCTCAAATTTTTAGGTTTTAAGGCGATGTCATCTTCATGAATAGCGATATATTCAGCAAAAGTACCGATTTTACTCTTACGAGGACGTGCATATATTTCATCACCAACTTTAAAACGAGTCACTTTTGCGCCAACCTGTGTAATGACACCAGCAAAGTCATTCCCTAAGATAAGTGGCATTTGATATTTAACTAACAATTTCACCTTACCATCGCGTATCTTAAAATCAATTGGATTAATACTAGCTGCATGAATTTCTGCGAGTACCTCATATTCCCCAATTTCAGGTGTGGGCATTTCTACCAAACTCATTGAATTTTCCCCATACCTTTCAATAACCATTGCTCTCATAGCCTACACCTCCAAATAATGTCTGTTTAAATTCCATCATTTCAATAAAAGTTCTGCATGAACTTATCAATATCTGACACAAGTGTTCTTAATAAGCCTAATTCTGTACGTACATTAATATAATAATAGTTTTTTGTTCCTTCTTTACGCATTAAAATAACACCGGAATCTCGTAGAATCTTAAGATGATGGGACACAGCAGGTCGTGAGAGATGTGTTTGTTCCGTGATTTCACCAACACGTAAACCCGTTTGACAATCCGTACCCATTAGGACTAACAAAATCGATTGACGGGTTTCATCACCAATTGCCAACAGAACTTTTTGACTATTAATAAAATCCTCTTTGATCATTTTTAGCTGATCTTGTTTATTCATTCTGTAAAACGCCTCCAATAAACTGTTTAATGGTTTAAGTTGATGAACCATATGACTGAATACAACAATATATGATTGTTATGTTAGTTTCAACATTGAGAAAGAAAATCGAGACGGATATATCTTAGAGGAGAAAAGCCCTTAACTTAATTTCTGCAACTTAAAATAGTAAACTAAAAAAGAGAAAGCCCTAAATCATATAGTTCATTTATTAAGATTCAAGTGGATTTCTCTTAATGTATACACTATATACTGTTACCACATGAACGAGCCTGCCCTGTTAGCCATCTATGTAACACATAATCAGCGGTACACCACAGAGAATGAAAATGTGAAACTAACACTGTATTTCTATTACAAGTTAATTGACTAGATTGAGGAGCATGGTTGTACTCACATAGCAATGGAAACTTCAACTAACCTACGAGTTCAAGATGGCATTTATTTTCCAAAATTAGCATTTTTTTCAAAACAAAAATCCCCAAACAAGCATCATTATTCTTACTATTTCAACCATTACGTTTTTATTAGGTTCATTTAAAATGGTGGTACTTAAAAACAATAACCAACAAAAATTATTAGAAAACAACCAAGTAAAGAACTTATTATTCTAATTTTACAACTCCCATGAGATATCGAATTAGTGTCCTTGTATTTTATTAATTCGTTATTAGTTTTAATATTCCTTTTAATCAACTAAGTGAATGTAGTATAGATGTATGGACACATCTTGGTTAAGTCAATAAAATTGAACTAACGAAAGGTCGTGTCTGTATTATGAGTCAAAAACGTTATAACCAAGAATTTAAACAAACAGTAGTGGAGCTTCACAGCTCAGGTACCCCGGTCAGCCAACTATCTAGCGAATATGGTGTTTCAGAAGTAACTATCTATAAATGGATTAAACAACTCTCTACAATCGAAGGGACAAAGGAATTAACTGTATCCGATGTAGAAATGATTCAAAAAGAAAACCTACGGTTAAAACAGGAACTTGAAATCCTAAAAAAGGCTATGACCATATTCGCGAGAAAATAGAGGATGAAGAACTGATCGACTACATTACAAATGAAAGCGGGCATCATCCAGTACAAGTGATGTGTCGCATTTTAAAGATGCCTAAAAGTACCTATTATCAATCATTTCATAAGAAACCGAACAGCTACCACGTGGCCAATGAGGCAATATTGGATCGTATAATAGCCATTCATAAAGTAAGTAAAGGTATCTATGGCGCCCCCAAAATACATCGAGTACTTTTAAAAGAAGGCTATTCTTGCAGTATAAAAAGAGTCCAACGTCTGATGAAACAAGCAGGCATCCAGTCAAACATTGTGAAGAAATACCGTCCAGCAAGCACACAGGCACTAGTAGAAGAACGAGAAAATGTGTTGAAGCAAGATTTTACAACAACCACAATCAATGAAAAATGGGTGGCAGATATCACGTATATCCATACGCTTCGAGATGGCTGGTGTTATCTAGCGTCTGTCCTCGATTTGCATTCAAAGAAAATAGTAGGCTACAAGTTTTCCCGTACGATGACCACAGAAATCGTGTTGGATGCTTTAAAATGTGCCGTCGAATTCCAAAATCCTTCACCGGGATTGATCATGCATACGGATCTGGGTACTCAATATACAAGTGAGGCATTTCAAGAACAGTTAAAAAAATATGGAATGATTGCATCATTCAGTCGTAAAGGATGCCCTTATGACAATGCATGCATCGAGTCCTTTCATGCGACACTCAAAAAAGAAGAAGTCTATCAAAAACGATATGAATACTTTGAGAATGCGAGAATCTCGCTATTTCAATATATAGAAGGTTGGTATAATCGCAAACGAATTCATGGAAGCATCGGCTTTGTAACGCCAGAGGCGTATGAAATAATGTGTCGCGCAGCAGCCTGAGTCTTAGGGGTAAAAGCCAATCCCCCCTCCACATTTTTCAGGCACAACATCCATGGGTTAATCTCTCCACGTCCCGAGTAGATTGTCAAAGGCTCTTTTCACTTTGACGATTTACTTGGGATGTGGAACACTTCCTGAATGGTGGTTGTGCAGAAAAAAACTTAATCTTTTTGTGTCCAGAATCTTGACGTAGATCCAAAGCAGCCGCGTTAGTAAAATAATAACAAAGACAATTATTAAACAATCTCATCTAAATGCTTAAGTAAACCTCTGCTTTCTCCTATATTTCTTATAAAGAATGTGCTTTATTACTCCATTAATGTTGCAATATCTTTTTCTATTTCAAAAATTAAAAAATCATCATCTTTCTCAACAACTTCTTTTTCATATTTCATTTCTTTATCAATCAGCATTTCAAAGTAGTTTGTTTCATTATTTAGTTCAAAAACAGGACATTGATCATATCTAACATCACCAATAAATATCGCTCTAATTTTTTTCATTTTATAATTACCCTTTCAAAACGAAATATTATTATCTAAACAGATATTTGAACACATTTTTATCTAAGCACCCTTTAGCCATCCATGCTGAACCACAGAGTATGAAAATGGTTAGGATGTGTCAAAACTGATACTGACTTTAATCCAGTCGGCCATAGTCCATAGACTTATTTACGCACCCCTCTTTTTTTAAACGAATTGACATTTCTTGAAGAATTAATTTCATGGGAGTTGATAAGAAAATTGTTTATTTGGGTCGGATACGTCTTAGGACTCGTTGTTCAAGTAAGGCACCTGTTAGTTTAATAAGAAGATATAAATTATAATCAGTAAAGAAATCGCTATGATAGATTTAATCCATAATATTTTTTTACTTATACCGGCTTTCCCTTCAAGATAATTTAAGTAAATCATTGTTAAAGGAAAACCTAACAATGTATACGAAGAATCCCCTCCAACTGTTTCAACATATTTGAATAATCCTACCGCAATAATGAGGAGTCCTAGTGTACCAATGGACATATTAAAATATAAAGTGCCTCTATCGTTTTCTTCCAATTTTTCTCCTCCCCGCTTTATATGTCTATTTACTTTTTCTCAATTCTAGAAATTAATACTTGTTAATTGTGGAGAATGTAGGTAGACGTTATGATACCATTTTACGATAATCACCATTTCCCTTTAATATTGCCTTAATTTAAAGTAGTATTTAAAATACATTTTACTTTTACTTATTAGAAAAATGGTTCATAATACTAATTAGACCTAGTTAGAAGGAGAATAACTTATGGAACTCTTTACAAAGGAACTCAATCAATTGGTATTTGACTATAAGAAATGTCCTAATGAATTAATAAAACAACAAATTCTTCAAGATATAAATCTCCTTCGCGAGGCACTGGAGCTATTAATCGAAGAGAATGAAGCTAAAAATCTATAAGATATACAAATTATTGTTTCCATTATCTAAGAACTCTTCAATGTCAGATGTTATACATATTTATGTTCTCAACAAACTCAGATTTTCTCACTTAATGCTTATTAAATAAGGGGCAATATAAAATCCACTATTCTTCCAGTAAACTTCTTCATTGATTCAATAAGAAAGAGCTTTACACCTTACTGAAGTAAAGCACACTGTTAGTCAATTTCCTCAAAACATCCTGACTACTTAGTCTCAATAGAAACACCCCAAATTATTAAATCCAACTTTCTTCAACTAAACTGCTAAGTTAGTTTAGCTATAACATTTCACAATGCATATCTGAGATCAACTTAATGTTTTGGACATAAAAATAGACCATCTAATGGGGTGCTGCACCATGATGGCCATATTTTGCTAATACACCACGTTAGTGAAACAACTATAAACTCTTTGGTAAGTGACGTTTATATATTTCTATAGCATTTGAATAAAGTATGGATCTACGTCAAGATTCTGGACACAAAAAGATTAAGTTTTTTTCTGCACAACCACCATTCAGGAAGTGTTCCACATCCCAAGTAAATCGTCAAAGTGAAAAGAGCCTTTGACAATCTACTCGGGACGTGGAGAGATTAACCCATGGATGTTGTGCCTGAAAAATGTGGAGGGGGGATTGGCTTTTACCCCTAAGACTCAGGCTGCTGCGCGACACATTATTTCATACGCCTCTGGCGTTACAAAGCCGATGCTTCCATGAATTCGTTTGCGATTATACCAACCTTCTATATATTGAAATAGCGAGATTCTCGCATTCTCAAAGTATTCATATCGTTTTTGATAGACTTCTTCTTTTTTGAGTGTCGCATGAAAGGACTCGATGCATGCATTGTCATAAGGGCATCCTTTACGACTGAATGATGCAATCATTCCATATTTTTTTAACTGTTCTTGAAATGCCTCACTTGTATATTGAGTACCCAGATCCGTATGCATGATCAATCCCGGTGAAGGATTTTGGAATTCGACGGCACATTTTAAAGCATCCAACACGATTTCTGTGGTCATCGTACGGGAAAACTTGTAGCCTACTATTTTCTTTGAATGCAAATCGAGGACAGACGCTAGATAACACCAGCCATCTCGAAGCGTATGGATATACGTGATATCTGCCACCCATTTTTCATTGATTGTGGTTGTTGTAAAATCTTGCTTCAACACATTTTCTCGTTCTTCTACTAGTGCCTGTGTGCTTGCTGGACGGTATTTCTTCACAATGTTTGACTGGATGCCTGCTTGTTTCATCAGACGTTGGACTCTTTTTATACTGCAAGAATAGCCTTCTTTTAAAAGTACTCGATGTATTTTGGGGGCGCCATAGATACCTTTACTTACTTTATGAATGGCTATTATACGATCCAATATTGCCTCATTGGCCACGTGGTAGCTGTTCGGTTTCTTATGAAATGATTGATAATAGGTACTTTTAGGCATCTTTAAAATGCGACACATCACTTGTACTGGATGATGCCCGCTTTCATTTGTAATGTAGTCGATCAGTTCTTCATCCTCTATTTTCTCGCGAATATGGTCATAGCCTTTTTTAGGATTTCAAGTTCCTGTTTTAACCGTAGGTTTTCTTTTTGAATCATTTCTACATCGGATACAGTTAATTCCTTTGTCCCTTCGATTGTAGAGAGTTGTTTAATCCATTTATAGATAGTTACTTCTGAAACACCATATTCGCTAGATAGTTGGCTGACCGGGGTACCTGAGCTGTGAAGCTCCACTACTGTTTGTTTAAATTCTTGGTTATAACGTTTTTGACTCATAATACAGACACGACCTTTCGTTAGTTCAATTTTATTGACTTAACCAAGATGTGTCCATACATCTATACTACATTCAGTATCCTTACTTATCAATTGCCTTTTTAACTGATTCAATAGCGTGAATTACTGTAGTATCAAATATTGGAACTGCAGAATCCTCTTGTTTTATTAATAATCCAATCTCTGTACATCCCAATATAATCCCTTCGGCACCTTTATCAATTAAACTCTTTATAGCTTTTTTAAAATATTCTTTTGACGTTTGATTGATTTTACCTAAACATAATTCTTCATAAATCACTTCATTTATATGTTCTATATCCTCATTATCTGGAATTAATACCTTGATATCATTAGCTTCAATTCTCGATTTGTAAAAGTCTTGTATCATCGTATATTTAGTTCCAAGTAACCCAACTGAATTTACATTATTTTTCTTTATTTCATTTGCTGTCGCATCAGCAATATGTAGAATTGGAATATTTATTTTTTCTTCAATATAGTTTATTACCTTGTGCATTGTGTTTGTACAAATAACAATAAAATCTGCTCCTGCTTTTTCTAAAGAGATTGCCACACCCCCCAAAGTGTGTCCAGCATTTTCCCAATCGCCATTTGCTTGATAACGTTCAATTTCGTCAAAGTCAACGCTATATAAAATGCATTTGGCTGAATGTAATCCACCTAATTTATTCTTTATTTCTTCATTTATTAAACGGTAATATTCACTTGATGATTCCCAACTCATCCCACCTATTAAACCTATTGTTTTCAACGTACTAATCCCTCCTAATAAATTGTTATTTATATAATAGAATTGCTAGACCCTTCTTGAAGTAAAACATATGTTAGTTGAACTTATTTACGAGTTTCTTAACATTTACAGCTCGACGTGATTGTTCTTTTAAACTTGAATTTTCTTCAAGGTCAAACAATACTGCCTCACCTTTGATAAGCGATTTAAACCCATCCATTTGAATACTACTGAAATGTACCCAAACATCATCCTCTCCATCAATTGAAATCCAACCCCATCCCTCTTCTTTATGATAAATTTTACATATTCCTTTAATGTTATATTTCATTATAAAGCCCCCAATCCTCTCGATTTACTAACATTATGGAACTCAATCCCTTCAATCAGTTGGCTTTCGGCCCCCACCTAACAGACATTATTAAATTTAATCAATTGAAATTACGCCACCTTTAATTGTTATAAAGTTTGCGTTACCACCGATAATACAAATTATATAATCTCCATCCACCTTTACATCAAAAGAGGTTATCAGTTTATCAAAAACGGGAGCAAAATAAATCTCTGTATATTTACCATCTAAAATGTATCCAACTCCAGTATGACTTAAACCATCGGGGATTATGGTTAAATCCACCAATACATTATCACCTTCTTTTAATTCCAACCCCTTACTTTCTCCATTTAATAAGAAAATATCACCATTGTGCAAATCCATATCTTCAAAATTATAGTTATTTTGGGATTTCTCTTTCAATGTAATGTTAATTTTATTCCAGCCGTTTAGAAATTCATCGTCAATTACAACTTCAGTTATTTCTTCTGCTTCTTTTTCAGAAGTGTCCTTGTTGACTAACACTATGGTCAAAGCAGATATTCCAATAAGAAGTGCTACGACTACTATGCTAAACAGGTAAATTCTTTTTTTCATAAACTCACTCCTTTCATCAAGTCTTTTTCTTTAAATTGCCTAAATTACCTTTATCATTACAGTTTCGACAATCAACCAATAGTTCCTGCTTATTGAACTAACCTACTGCATTAGTTCAATAAGAAAAAAGGCCTTACCCCTTTTTGACTGATAGAAGCTTCAGCTGATCTAATTCTATGCTGATTAGTAAACGCAAACAGTTTAAGACCCTTTTCTTTTAACATTTCTAAAGCATGTTGGCTAAAAGTATAAGGCGTGAAGTCTCTAGGGTGAACAAAATGCCCATTTCCACCAATTGATCCATCTCTATCAATGAATACAGCTTGTATAGTATTTAACAAAATCATTACAAGATTTAGTAAGATCCTTTATATTTATTCAACTCAACATTTAAAAAAACCTTTTTATATTGAATTTCCTTCTTCAACTAATGCTTCTTTAGTTCAATTAGAAAAGAGCTTTACTTCTTTTTGAAGTAAAGCTCCCGTTTGTTAAGTGTATTTATTCACATAGAACTATCCAAAATAGTTCTATGTATGCAAGTTCTAATAATCTAACTGCTTTAAGCTCAATAATAAACCATCATCTGTAATCTTTTTAACTTCGAATGAATTTAACTTTCTGTCAATTTTTTTATCCATTTTATCTGCATCACTGAATGAATTTCTTACTGCATCTATTGCATAAATAAGAATTGATAACACACCTGCACTTCCTAATGCCACTCCTATACTTTCGTTCTCTGGAAGATGAGTATCCATAATCTTTCTTACTTCTTTATAATAGTCTCCTTTAATAAAGATATATTCAGATTTTGCCTCTAAACCTGCTAATAACTCAGTTCGATTATGTGCTTCATAAGCTTCTATACCATTCACTTTGTACATAAAAAATCCACCTTTCAAGTGTCATAATAATCAACTCATAATAATATACGAATATAAACAAACTAAAATTCCGCTTTTTTCTAATTTTATTTATTCGACTAAACTGCTTCTTTAGTTCAATAAGAAAAAGGCTTTAACCCTTCTTGAAGTACAGCATCCGTTAGTGCAACAACCTCCATCTATTATTGAAACCCAGTTAACCTTTAAAACCTACAATCATTTTAAAGGATTTTCTTCTTCAACTAAACTGCTGCTTTAGTAGAACAAGCTAAAAGAGCCGCTTTTCGTGTTTTCTTTAATCCCAACAGTTGAAAATTACTTCACCGATTGAACGTGGTTGCCAATAGGCTGCTTGTTTCAACTCAACTTCTTCTAAATTATGTTCCATTTTGGAGAATGGTAAATTTAATTCTTTTTTTGTGAGGACAGTATAATATTCTCCGAAGGCTATACTTAATGTTGGCAAATCCGTAAATTCAATCACAATATCTTCCCATTTATTAGCGAAGGCAAGATAGGGGTAGTATTCATTTAAAAGGATATAAAATAACTCTCCTTTTATACGAATATGAACTTTAAAGTAATTATGTGGATAGAGAGGACCATCGAAATTAAGAACTTCTCCTTTTGCCTCTCTCAATACTTCATAACAAATTTTTTTAAATTGTTGTCCGTCTATCATTTCCTCCATATTATCAATAAATCCAGTAATGCCTTTAGGGAGTATCAATAAAATCACCTCTTTAGCTATTCTATCTTCCTCAATTATTGCCTAAGCTTGTTCAACTAAGCTGCCGCGTTAGTTCAATAAGGAAAAAGGCTTTACTCCTTCTTGAAGTAAAGCACCTCATTAGTTTAAGTGAAAACTTTCACAACGACTTCATATTTTTATTTTCAACTCTCTTAGAAATAACTTCTGTAATGAAAAAGCATTGCTACTAGTGTTACGATGGTGTATGCCAACGATGTGATAAAAACCATATTAGGCGAAAAACTAAACTTTTGACTTTCCATTTTAATACCAGTGGAACCTTGAATGGTCATATCCAAGCGTCGAGTACCAAAACCACCCTTTGAAGTAAAAAAGCCAATAATAATGGTAGCTGCTAATCCAATGAAAAATGAATAGTCAGTGAATTCAGCGTGGGTGAAGTATGTTATACCTAAACTCAAACCAAACAAAAATAATAAAGTGATAATGATGGTTAGTAATTTTCGTTTCATTTTAATTTATCCCCCTTTAGATTCAAGTACCATTTACTTGAATATTTTAATAATTTATACGGTTAAATAACCACTTGGTTTCTAAAATGTGTAGAACTTTTTGTTCAACAAAACTGTTGCTTTAGTTCAATAAGAAAAAGACTTTACTCTTACTTGAAGTAAAGCACCTGCTAAATGAACAAGGGAATAAAACTACTATTTCCCTTAGTTATATAAGCTCCCTCAAAATAATTTTCACCTTACAACATTTATTCTACTGGAGCAAATTACTATATTTACTTCCCTTAACGATTTCCTTTGCAGTCACTTTTGTCCATTCCAAAATGGACATATCGGGATTGTTTTCAATGAAACTTTCAGTGATCAAATAACCAATCTTATAATTCGACCATCTAGGAATATCTTTACGTGAATTGCCGTAAATCAAATTATTGTAAATAATAAAATCCATGGATTGTCCATTTATGCTTAAATCTTCTAACACCTTAGCCTCGGCATCATTTGATAAAGGCTCTGTCCAAAAGGGTCCGACTCTAATTTCAGGGTATACAATAGTAGTGAAGAATTCTGCTTTACCTTCTGTCATGATCAAATCTAAAATGTTATACTCGATTGGTATGCTATCATGCAAAAAATTAACTGTGTGATGATATTCGTGAGCCGCCGCATATTTAACCATCTCTTCTGAAACGGATGGGTCGATCCTAAGTAAAATATCATTTTCTGAATAAGTTAGCCCACTCAATCCTCCAGTAGTATTAATGACATGCCATTCTTCAGGATTAACTGGAAAAATATAAACATTTGTATCCTCACCTGGCAACAGTTCAGCCGATTTCAATATGGCTTCCTCTATCCATTTATTAATTTGTTCTTGATTTTCAAGTAGTTCATTAGTCTTTTTTTCTAACTGTTCTATTTCCCACGATGGTGTAAGGGGGTCACCTAATTTGATATCACTAAGGGAGGATTGCTCTTTAAATGGTTCTAATACATACTTTGTATAGATATCCTTTTTATCAAGCTCAGGATTCTCACTAATTGTTCTTACATATTTCAACACTTCATCGGAAAATGAAATAATTTTAAACTCCTGCCCTTTATATGAAAAATGGTAAGTATTTTCCGTAGAAGTATTGTTATCATCCAACATCTCATGTTTCTCTTCTTGTATTCCTTTGTTTTGTTTTTCACCATCTATACAACCCGATATAAAAAAAACAAGTAACAGTAAAATTGATAAGTTTATCAAACATCTCATTCTATCCCTCCATGTCCTTTTCTAAGATGCAGAAAAGGATTTATATATATCAATGAAACTCTTCTTCCACTAAACCGCTTCGTTAATTCAAGAAAAAAGT
The DNA here is from genome assembly GCF_038003165.1 of Psychrobacillus sp. FSL K6-2365. Classification (NCBI taxonomy): domain Bacteria; kingdom Bacillati; phylum Bacillota; class Bacilli; order Caryophanales; family Bacillaceae; genus Psychrobacillus; species Psychrobacillus sp. FSL K6-2365. The sequence continues at coordinate 2,350,556 of NZ_JBBOOO010000001.1, forward strand.
GCTGCCAGACTTATACTAAAGCACCCCTCTTGTCCGAAATTTACATATATTAACTTATTCAACACAATCGCAATAAAACCTTCTTATTGAAGTAAAGCATCCGTTAGTTGAACATGTGAGTCTCTTAAAATTTACTTTTTACTTAATAACTACTGTATTATTTTTTAACAGTTTTTCAGCAAGTTTAATATTTTCCTTTAAATAAATAGGTAAATCTGAATTATTTAGAATCTGCTGAGTAGTCATCCAAATAACCTCGTCAACTTCATCAGTACTCTTAGCAAATGCTTCGCCTAATTCGTGGTCGCAGAGAAAAACAATGTCAACCACATTTATGCCTGAATCAGTAACGAATGATGAGCTATTAACATACCTAAGATTTGAAACCTCTATCCCAACTTCTTCAGTGATTTCTCTTTTTAGTGTCTTTTCTAAAATGTCTGATGAGGTTCCTTCTTTTTCTACCTTTCCACCAACAAGAGACAGTAAACCTCCAGCATGTTCTTCTTTTTCACTACGTCTTATTAACAACCATTTTTCACTCTTGTAGATTGCACCTTCTACATTAACAATAAACACAATATTCCCTCCAAAAATAAAACTAAAGTGTATTTCTATAATTCGAAAAAAATGCTTAGATGCTTGTTCAACTAAACTACTGCTTTAGTTCAATGAGAAAAAAGGCTTTACCCCATCGTGAAGTATAGCACACCGTTAGTTGAAGAAGAAAAGTGAGCTTATTCAACAATATCACCCGCTAACGGAATTAAAACGGCAGGCTTTGAAAAAGCGAAATGGTTAAAACTAATGCCGATAAAGTTCCTGCGGACAGTAAGGTTATCATTATTGGCCATTTTATTTCTTTTGAAGGTTTTGCAGCTTCTCGGGAAACCGCAATCCAAATCACAAAAGAAACTATGGCTACAATGGCAATAACATCTTTAGACATACTTAATACCCCCTTGATTTATATTTCGCTTAAATTATTACACGTATTATTCAGTTAAAAATTCTCCGTTTGTTGAACACACGTTAAATAACACTATAAAACTAACCCGCTGAGCTACTTCAATAAGAAAAATGCTGTACTCCTTCTTGAAGTAAAGCACCCGTTACTTGAATACATTTAGTAACTATAAGTGTTTATAAGCTATATATTTTTTTTCATTAAAATCTTTATACTCTACACCTACTATTTCACCTGAAAATGAATAATGGAATATGAGTTGCTCATTAACCATTTCGGTTAAAAAAGTTGTTTTTGATTTATTGTGACTGACTGGCACAAGTTTAAATTTATATAATACCCCGTACATTTTAGGAACTGTTAAATACATTTCACCATTATTTATAGAGATGTCTAAAATTTTGCTCTCTTCATTTTCAATAAAATACTTCCCAGCAATAAGTTCTGTGTTCGAAAAGTTGATTGGTTGGATAGGGGGAGGTATTGATACATGTTCATCAAATATTACCTTCGCCAACTCTTGAGTTAAATGTGTTACAGGTGTAACGTTCATGTTGCTTAAAAAGATTATCGTAACTTGTTCATCAGCAAATCTAAGAAAATCGCTATAAAAACCACTAATATCTCCAAAATGGTGCATACATTTTCTACCCAACATTTCAGATACTACCCAACCAGAAGCGTATGAACTAAGGTTTGCTGTAAACATTTTTTCCATTAATTCTTTGTTAAGGAGTTGAGATGATTTTAATGCCTGGTCCCAAAGGAATAAATCTTCTGTTGTAGAATATAAACCATAGGCTCCTAAAGGGAATGATAAATCTGCGTATGCTGAGTGAATTGGATTTCCCCAGAATGTATAACCAGAAGCTAAATCTACAACTATCTCGATCCCATCATCACAGCCTGTATTAATCATACCTAAGGGGCGACATATTTGTTCTTGTATGTACTCTGCATATGACATACCTGAAACTTGTTCAATAATTGCTGTTAGTAATGTGTATCCTGAGCTTGAATATTCGAATTTTTTTCCAGGTTCGAAGTTCAATTCAAGCTGTTTAAATGAATCAATCAGTTGATGTAAAGTCATCGGAAGTCTCATTGTTTTTGGCCAAAAATCGGGAAAGCTCGTGAAATTTGGAATTCCTGTTGTATTTGTTAAACAATGATAAATTGTAATTTTTTTACCTTGTGGATAATTAGGAAGATACTTCCCTATACAATCATCTATACTTAATTTCCCTTTTTCGTGTAATTGAAATATACTCATAGCTGTAAAAGCCTTAGTAAGTGAGCCGATTTTAAACTTAGTAGTAGGTTTATTGGGTACAGCATGCTCCCAATTTGCCATACCAAAACCTTTGTTCAAAAGAATATTTTCGTTAGAAGCTATTAAAATTGAACCATTCAAATAACCATTTTCTTCGTATCTTTCTATCCATTTACCTAGCCGTTCCTCCGCTATCATGTAATTCCCCCTTCCCCTTAACAAATTTAATATTACTAACCAACCCACTACGATAATTGAACATGAGATGCCCTTTTCCCATCGAAGTAAAGCACTCCGTTAGTTTAATAAGAAATTCCCTATGATTCCAGTAAAAATGTTTACCAAGATCCAAACATTGTTCTTAACTCAGAAAGATTTTCCCCTAACCAAATCATCTCATTTCGAAATTGTACTTCTTGATACCTATCTTGATTGAGATTAGGACATATCCACCAAACACTTTCTAAGTACCACAACAAATAAAGAGATCGAACAAATACCCCTTTTTCAAGGTTTCTCTTTGTTTTATACCCTTCCAAAAAAGCTTTAGCACTATTTGAATTAAAAGCATTACCATTCAATGCCCCTGACATAATTGCCCTTGCGATGTCTAATTCAGGGTAATCAAAAGCAAAACGGTCAAAGTCAAGAATTGAGGATAACTGATCACCAATAAATAGAATATTATCAACCCATAAATCACGGTGTGACCAACCTGTCTCACAGGAGCTAATCATGTCTAAATTAAATTGTTTAGTTGCTTTAATTTGTATTTCCACCAACTTTAAAAAGATATCGTTGTTTTCGCCCGTTTTATTAAACGATATCCAATAGTCTAAACGTTGTTCAACACTTGGAGGAATAAATTTCGGATTTCTATCATTGTTGTAAGTCCCATCATTTGAAACATTGTGCATATGAGCAGTCATTTTACCTAGACTATACATCTGTTTCTCATTTAAAGTACCAGGTAGAAGATTTTTTCCATCTACATACTCCATGATAATAAATCTTTCCCCACTTGAGCTTTTATGTATGACATTATCTTTGTATTCTAATACTCTTGGACATAGAGTTCCATTTTCGAACTGTCTTAACTGTTCACGCAAAGCAAGATCTTGTTCCAAAATAATTTCCTCATAATTGTATGAAACATACCGTTCTTTACTTATCTGCTTAATTAAAAGTAATCCTTTTTCCGTTTGAACTTTCCATTTTAAATTTAAAAATCCTAGATTAATTGGAATAGGGTTCTTTAAATGTATACCGAACAAACACTCGGTTGTTTCTCTTAATTCCACAAAAATATCATTAGGTAACTTCTTTACAATCATATAAATTCTCTCCTCCCGAATATTCTTTTTCAACTAAACTCCACTGTTAGTTCAAAAAAAAAGTGCAACACCCTGCCCTGAAGTAAAGCATCCCTTTTGCCCGACAATTTACATATATTAACTTATTCAACATAGTCGCAGAAAAACCTTCTTCAACTAAATGCTCCGTGAGTTCAATAAGAAAAAAGGCTTTACTCTTCTGGAGGTAAAGCACACCGTTACTTTAAGTACATTCGAAACCGACAGTTATCCAAAATAATTATGAAACCACCAACCAACAAGAGATATAGCCCCTACTCCCCAAGCAGTGGTACCCCATATCCACCAAATTACAGATTTAGCTTTTGATAAATTTTCCTCGTCTTCCATATTTGCTTTTATAAAAGCGACCTTACTTTCCATACCTTTTTTCATAGAAACGAGAACAACTAATCCGATTAGCATGAAACCAGTAGTTATCCAGAGTAATAAGTCCACCTTCTATACCTCCTTTTTTTATGAATTACTTTCCTTTCAATCTTCTTTATTCATTTAATCTGCTGCTTTACTTTAATACGTTTGAAACAAATAGATGTTCCAATTTTATATAAATCTTCCATTTATAATAAGTAAAAATCTATATAGCTTATTGAACTAAACTGCTTCGTTAGTTCAATAAGAAAAAATGCTTTACTCCTTCTTGAAGTAAAGCATCCGTTAGCCATCCATGTAGCGCAAAATCAGCGCTACACCACAGAGAATGAAAATGTGAAAACCTGGGTATAGGATACTACGGCTGGGAGAGGAAGGTCGATGAACTATGGTGCCATAAAGCCCATCCGTTAGTCTGACTCCAACGACCACGGTGCATCACAGACTGTCGCTCCATTATGGGAAGCACTCATGGGAGATTAATCCTACTCTGGTTATTGCACCAGCCTCCAATACTATTGAGCTGCGTCCGATTTCGTATTGCCTTTTTCTATAAATCGAAGATTTTAATTTTCATGGGAGTTGAAGGAGCTCTAACGACTATGTAACAGGTTATTTAATTTAATTAATGCTTCATTTATTTCTTTTCTTAGTTGTTGTTCTGATATTTCGAATGGAGTCTCTTGTCCAGGAAGACACTCATGCCAGTAACAATCTGCTGATTCAAATACCCCATTCAAAATTTCAAATAAGGGCTTGCCCATTATATCATCCGATTCTTTAAACACTTTAAAATATTGTGTTTGAAATTCATCTGCTGACATCTTCTCTTCTAAAAAATCCACCATCAATTTTTTGTATTTGTTTATGTCCATTTTCCATTTTCCCCCTCAAAATAAGCAACTTTTATTTTCTTCTCTCTACTGCTTTACTTGCTTTATTATTGTACTAACCTGCCACATGAGTTCAATTAGAAAAATGCTTTACTGCTACTTGAAGTAAAGCATCCGTTAGCCATACATGCAGCAAAAAAAAAACGCTGCACCACAGAGGATGAAGATTGTTGCAGAACGGGTATAGTTTAGTATGGCTGGCGAAGAAAACAGTTTCCCGTCATTCTGCGTTCCATCTACCGATTTGTACCAGACTATAAGTTCCTCTTTACCCATAGACAAATTTTATCCTAAGAGCTCACACTGTGGAAATCGCACATTCTTATCAGTTCGGTGCGATGAACTTTTGGTAAATAATCATTCCATTTCGCTAGACTTGGGGGTGTATTTCCACATATAGCTTATAGCATCAGTTTCGGGTGACAACACTTGAGTCAACGTTCTTTATTTTCCAAGTACCTTACAACGTAGCTATACGTTCTATACGTAGGTGCTTCCTTTAAGCCTATGAAGTGGATACCGTCATTGTTCGGTATAGTGTATTTCATATAGTGCATTTTAAATTCAAAGGATCTATACTTTTTTCTTTCCAATGCGGAAGCGACTTATCTATGGAAACTGATACCCTAAATATAACACACAATATTTAGAAAAGTGTTGACATTCAGAAATAGGCAATGATATCCTATAGTAGTTGGATATTCAAATTAGAAATGGAGGTACGGAAAATGACTACATTTAGAACTTTAAAAAATAATCGTATAGTGATTCCGTGCCCAACCGCAAATAATTTTTTTGTAAATAATTAATACGGACGGCATGTTATGCCGTTCTTTTCTATGAGCACACGCTTATGTAAAGAAGCGTGTGCTCTTTTATGTGCATTTTTATAAAATTTGGTGTTTTCACGCATTGCGTGTTGCATATATAAACAAAATAATAAGAAAAGGAGTGTTGGTGATGATAATCATGAAACAGCGAAGAAAGTTATTAAAAAAGGAATCTCTCGAAAGTGGGTAGCGTCGGTTGGGGAAAGAAAAACCCCGGTTGATTAAAATGATGCAATTGGCTTAATCGGAAAAATAATAAATGAAGGAGGAGAAAAAAATGATGATACCAAAAATGAGTGGTAAGCAGATTAATAAATTTGTAGGTAAAAATAAATTGGAGTCGCCAACACACTATTTGGGTGAAAAGTGGCTAACAGGAATGGTTCTAGCCACACCTTAACAATATAATTGGACTTCTCCTTAAGGAGAAAAATAATGTTAACGATTAACGATATAGAATATGCAAAGCAACGGATGGCTGACTTGGAAAAGGAAGCAAGACGATATAAATTAGGACATAACTATCTATCTAGAAAAAAGAAAATCCAAAAATCTTTTTTGAAAAGATTCTTCAGTTATTTTACACGCGTAAATTCAAAATAATCTTCAGAATTGGTAATGATAAGTTGTCATAAAGTGAAACTTTAATATATTACTTAATAATGCATGTATTAAAATAAAAAAATACTTTATCTTAATTTACTGAAATAAACAAAGAAAAGCACTGCTAGATGCAGTGCCTTTTTTTTTTATGTTTTCTACCAGCTTTAAGACTATTTAGTTCAATAAGAAAAAAGGCTTTACTCCTTCTTGAAGTAAAGCACCTCTAGTTTTAGTATACATTTTCACAAATTGGATTATAGAGAAACTTATTGTTCATTTTTCTTGCTGATATCAGATTTTTTTATAGTAAATCGTACTGACAATGGTCATTAATAAAAGAACAATGCCTCCTATTAAAAAGTATAATGAGAGAGCTTGTTTTTCTCCCCACCAGTTATATGATTGCAATAGCGTTAGCATTACGGTGAAGTAGGCAGTGTATATTTGCCATTTCGAAGCATTTTTGAGCATATGTAACCTCCTATTGAGTTTATTACTGGTATTACTAAGTCAACAAGGAAGGTAAAAACCCATATTAAGCATTCAACACCCGTTACTTAATAAGCCATTACTACTCTAAATCCTGTTTATCGCATTGATTATTTTCCTTTTGGTATTAGATAATCCAACTTCATCTACTACAACTTGTTCAGATTTTTCGGTATAAAAGTTCGCAAAATTTTGTCCTTCATATCTCGGAACAACGTGCATATGAAAGTGAGTTAACTCATCAAAATGACCTCCATTTTGACAAATAGTAATACCATCAGGATTAAACAATTCCTTAATTACCTTTGAGAGAAGCTTTGCAGCCTTCATTATTGAATTAGCAGTATTTTCATCCAGTTCATCAAAATACCTTACATGTTTTTTAGGTAATATTAAGATATGCCCTTCGTTATATGGATCATGGTCCAAGAAACAACTAACATAGTCATCCTCCCACACTACATTAACTGGTTCCTGTTTATTCGCTAAATTACATCCGAAACATTCCACTTAAAAATACTCCCTTTCGTTTATTTTTCTCTTCAACTAAACTACTTCTTTAGTTTAAGTGTAACATTTCACAATACATATCTGAGAATAACTAAATATTTTAGACATAAAATAGACCATCGATATGATGTCCCTATTTCGTTAAAGCATCCGTTAGCCATCCATGCAGCGCAATATCAACGCTACACGTCAGAGAATGGAAATGTGAAACCTGGGTATAGGATACTACTGCTGGTAGAGGATGGTCGATGAACTTTGGTGCCAAAGAGCCCATCTGTTACCGTTAGTTTAGCTTTCCTTATCTTTAAGCATATTTTTAACTATAGAATGGCTAGTCGTAACGGATGTTACTTCTTGAGTACTCTTTTCTGGTTTCTTCTGCCCACTTTCTCTGTGAATATCATGTTGGAAAAAACATTTTGAAGTATAATGAAAACATACCGGAATATTAAATACTCAAGTTTTGTTGAAAGAGGAGCTGAGCTACATATGTTTGATTGGAGAAATGTTTTTCGAGGAATGGCCATGGGAATAAGCGATTTAATCCCTGGTGTCAGTGGAGGAACCATTGCGGTTCTTTTAGGAATTTACGATCAGTTTATTAATGCCATTAGTGGAATAACTACAAGAGAATGGAAAAAGCATATTCCATTTTTATTCACTCTTGGGGTTGGGATGATTTCAGCAATTCTTATACTTAGTCATGCAGTTGAATGGTTACTTGAAGAATATCCAGAACCAACGAACTTCTTTTTTCTTGGTCTAATTGCTGGAATTCTTCCTTTTTTGTTGAAGGAAGCAAGTTCCCATGGGATGTTTAAAACAAAACATATAGTCGTTTTTTTAATCGGTGCCGTTTTAATCGCAAGTATGGCATTCTTCAAACCAATTGAAACCGGCAATTCGATAGAAACTCTAACACCGCTGTCCATCATTGGGTTATTCTTAGCAGGTGCTTGTGCAAGTATGGCTATGTTGCTACCAGGAATCAGTGGTTCATTTATTTTATTGATTATCGGTGTCTATCATACTGCCATAAACGCCATTACCACCCTGAACCTTCCTATTATATTTATAATTGGATCAGGAATTGCATTCGGATTTATTTTTAGTAGTAAAGGAATTAGATTTTTACTATCCCGCTTCCCTCTCTTAATGTACGCCTTAATCCTGGGATTGGTATTCGGTTCACTCTTTGTTGTCTTTCCAGGGTTAACACTTATATTAAGTAATATTTTACTAAGCTTAGGCGCTTTTTTTATTGGCCTTGTTATAGCTATTTTGCTTGGAAATAAAGGATAAAACCGACTATTTGCTTAAAACTATTTTTTACGCTTGTAAAATTCTACGATTTCCTTGTTTATAGTAGTCCATGTACTACTGGTTCGTCTGGGACTCCGAGATTTCACTTCAAGTATCTTCCTTATTCCGATAAACTACCTCTACTTATTCACACAAAAAAGACTATTGCATAAAGGAAGTAATAGAAATTGGGTCTATTCGTTTAGCAGAAGTTGTAGAAAGAGAAGGCTTTGATGGCCAAAAGAATCTGATTTTAATTAATCAAAAAACCAACTATCCAAATGGAATAGTTGGTTTTTGGGTTACAGAGTTAATTTCAGCACCTGTCTTTATAGGATCCTACGCTTTCTTTTTTGGGCTTGCTTCTTTGTCATCTAGTTTAAACTCTTCAGTTACATCATCCATGATATCTTTTGTAGAATTTTTAAATTCTTTTAATGTTTGTCCGACTGCTTTACCTAATTGAGGTAATTTAGATGGTCCAAAGACGATTAAAGCAAGGATTAAAATGATTATTAGTCCTGGCATACCAATGTTTTGCATGAAGGTTCCTCCTCTTTTATCCTATAAATTATAGTTGCTTGTTCCTTTAACTACTGCTCTAAACTATGATTCTCAAGCTCTTGTTTTGCTAATTGTTTTTTATAACACCAGCTGGAAACTAGAATACTTATTTCAAACAGCAATAACAACGGAATGATAATGATAATTTCAGAGATGAATTCTGGAGGGGTAATGGTTGCCCCTACCACTACTAGTACAAGGTAAGCTATTTTTCTCATTTTTCTCAACCAATCGGGGGTTATAATACCCAATTTAGTTAGGAAAAGTATAACAACCGGTAATTCAAATACTATTCCAACGGGAATTACTAAGTTAAACATAAAAGTGAAATATTGTTTCATCCCGTATGTTTCCAAAGCCCCAATTGAACTATTAATATTTGACATAAAATTTAGCATCAGAGGTAATAGTATGTAATAACTAAAACTAATCCCGAGCAAAAAAAGAAGGAATGCCACTGGAATGTAATAGGCCGTTCCTTTTGCCTCGTTTTCATTTAATCCTGGTCTTACAAATAACCATATTTGATGTAATGCAATTGGAAGAGTAACTAAGATAGCTAATACTAATGCGCATTTAACATAGATCATTAAGCCATCTGTATAACCAAAAACATTCCATTCCACATTAATAGATGTTGGTTGCTGTTTTATAAACATAAGAGTTTTTGGAGCTAGCCAAAAACCTAAGGCAAGTGAGAGAATAAATATCGATATAACAATAATAAGTCTTTTCCTAAGTTCTGTTAAATGTTCAACAAGTGTCAGTTGTTGTTCTTGATTCATGTTTGATATCACCTCATTTTCTCAAATAAAGGGGGGCTTGTTCATACAATGCTGTATGTCTCTACACCCCATAAAACCCAGTAAATGTTCTTTTGTACCGACTCCACATTATACTCTTTACGAGGCAGTTGTAAATGAAAGTTTAGTCAGTTCAATTTGGTCTATATCAAGATTAGCATTAGTAATCAGCAGGATAAACCCGATTATATAGCTAACTCCTGGTCTCCGTATTAGCGGGACCCCTGGCTGCTGTAAATAGAAAGGATCTTCAGGATGCTAAATGTACAAATAATTAATAAAACCTATTTATCCAGCCATTTCAAAAATGTATAACCCATATTGAAGTTCTCCTAACAAAATCAGCCATTACCCTTTTCTTGACTCACTGATAAGGGACCTGGCTCCTGATTCGCGGAATCCCCTTCCAAAAAAGAGTGAATCGCCTCTTTATTTTTCTCAAAATTGATATCCAGCGCCTGACCTACCCCTTCATACCTTACATCTGTATAAGAATTCTGGATTGGGATGGTCAGTGTTTCAACCTCTTCAGGCAGGTCCATGTAAACACTCTTTATAATGGTGAGAAGTTCTGAGGTTTGAAGATTCGTCTGAATATATGGCTGGGCAGTTCCAATCAGTTTGGGCAGCTTTACCACACCATTTGTACTCAGTAATTCGTCCTTTAACGCACTAATGACCTGCTGTTGGCGCCTTACTCGACCAAAATCTGCCTCTGCATCCTTCCTGAAGCGGGCATACCCCAATAATTCCTTCCCATTAAGCCTATGCAATCCAGGCTCCAGAGAAACCCCGATATTTGCAGACATCTTTTTCTCAACATCGATTTCAATTCCCATTGGAGCAAGAGCATCCACCATTTTTTCAAAGCCTGTAAAATCAATCAGTGTATAGTATTCAATATCCAAGTCAAAATTGTTTTTTAGCGTTTCACGTAGCAATTCCGGCCCGCCCAGATAGAAGGCCGTATTGATTTTGTAGTTCTTATACCCGGGGATTTCTGTGTAAATATCCCGCATGATAGAGATGATCTTAGCCGTCCCTTCCTTCGGATCATATTGTGCAACCATAATGGAGTCCGTACGGGATTTTCCCTCAACTGACCGTGCATCAACTCCCAGCAACAGGACATTGACTTTGTCATCGAGACTTTTCTCCCCATTGAATTCATATTCCTGATGCTCCACAGATTCTGCCATACGCACACCCGCTTGGTATTGATAGACAAAATATCCTATCGCAGCCACACACACAACCAGTAAAGCTGCTGCAACTTTAATAACATTACTTTTTCTTTTATAGCGTTTTTTTCTGCTCATATTTTCTTCAATCCTTTTTATTTGCCACTGTATGTATTTATTTTTTCAGTGCCATTTCAATCATGACCCAATTGATGACCAGTGCATCGTCTATATAACCGATCGGAAAGATATAATCCGGAATACAGTCAACAGCCGAGATAAAGTAGAGGAGGGCACCGCCCATTAGGGCAATCTCCCATTTTGTCCCCCTTTTAAGGGAAAATTTTTCGTACATGTCCTTTAAGTAATGAATAAAAGGGCCAATACTTCCAACTTTTTCTATCTTCTCCTCAAACTCGTTCCTGATGATTTCTTCCCCTTCCTCCTTTTGCGAAAGCTGTTCGTATTTATCTAATTCCTTCCTCACATCTTCCATCCGAAACTCTTTATCTACTAATTGAGTAGATTCAAGGATAACTTGAATTTGGGCAATCGACTCATTCAGCTCCGTCGGCTTTCGATCAACCGAATACCCTGCTGCCTCATATAATAGGGAAATAGAAACTCCAAGGTGGTCCGCAAACCTCTCCAAATGCTCAGGAGTCGCTTTGCGTTTCCCATTAATAATTTTTGAGATAATGGCTGTATCGATTCCAGTCATCTTGCTTAATTTCCTCATGGATAAAGACCGCTCCTTAAGTAAGTCCTTCAGTAGTTGGCCTATTTCATTGCTTTTTTGTTCCATATTCATTTTCCTTCCTAACTAGATCAATCTTCTACCAATATACAAACAATGTTGACATTTTGTCAACATTGTTTGATTTTGATCTGCTAAAAAGACCCAATGTTTTTAACTAACAAATTCCAGCCTGCTTTTTGCTTCATAAACAATTGTTCTTAACTTTTTTACCCTTGCAATACGCTATCCAGCCAAATAAGGAGCAAGTCGTACAGACCAATGGGAATGGACTGTACATCTTGTGTGACAGATTGCCCGCAACACTAATTTTTCCATAGTTTGAAACTGAGAGCTTCACCACCTAGAGATAGAGATCTACAAAAGTTTTAAAATACCTCATTTACTTATAAATAGGGTTCACCGTAGTAGTTTAAATGGCAAAAACAATTAAATAACAAATATAAAGGAGCTCTATTTATTACGAAATTCGAGCTCTTTCTATACTTTAAAATTCAACTAAACTGCTGCATTAGTTCAAAAAAAAAGACTTTACTCCTTATTGAAGTAAAGTACCCGTTAATTGAATAAGATTATTCTATAACATTTATTAGTTGTTCTGTTGTAAGTATAGTAGCGAATTCTTCATTTAAAGTAGCTAGAGAAGTATCATGTATAGTATCGGCATCATAATAGTTATCATTATGGTCTGTCATACCAAAGGCTGCTGTTGCATCTGAAATAAGATATGTATTAAAACCTAAATTCCCACTCATTCTTGTAGTCGTAGATACACAATGGGGCGTAGTTAAACCCGTTATTATTAATGTTCTTATATCGTTTAACAGTAAAAACTCTTCTAAATTTGTACCAATAAAACTACTATTCACTTTCTTTGTTATAATTATCTCTTCTTCAATAGGTTCGACCAATTCTTTAATAGCAAACCCCTCATTCTTTGGATGGAACACAGAACTAGGATTATCGGACATATGTTGAATATATATTACTTGCCACCCTTTCTTCCTCCACAATGTTAGTAACTTTCTAATATTATCTTCCGCACTTAGGTTGTTGCGTTCTCCCCATTTTTTATCATCAAAAGCTTTTTGTACATCTAGTATAATTAAAGCATTATTTTTAATATCCAATATAATTCCCCTCTCACCTATGCTAAGCAGTCTTTCTGATTCTGAATTAACACCTACAAAATATTTGTATGCTTCATTTATAAATGATGGCGATACAAACTCAATTTTAAATGCAGATAATACTTCTTTTTCTTTTACTATAAACCTTGTTGACTGGGGATGCTCGAAAAAGGTGAACAACAAAGCCTATAGAGTTCAAATTAGAAGTCAAGTCTATGTTGTTTTAAAAACTACGTCGATTTAAAATTCCTAACCTTGCTTTAAACCCTTTTAAAGGACTTCCCTGTAACTCTACTGTTCTTAATCTAATTCTTCCATTTGTTATACTTCTCTATAATAAAATGACTTACACGGTAGTGACCCCTTAAAGTTAGAGTTTTATTTATGCAGCTAATTGGCTGGCATGAGTTCGGTATTTTACCGGACTCATGCCGGCCAGTTTTTGTTTAATTCGATCGTTGTTATAGTAATCGATATACTTCTCGATTTTCTTCTGTAACACTTCGTAGTTCATCAATTCCTCCCCGTAATACATTTCTTGTTTGAGTAAGCCAAAGAAGTTCTCCATTACCGCATTGTCCGCACATGTTGCTTTACGAGACATGCTTTGGAAAATCTTGTTTTGCTTTAAGGTTTTCACCCACGAATTATGTTGGTAGTGCCAGCCTTGATCCGAATGAATGGTTGTACGATATTCTGCACGTTCATGAATGATTGGGAGCGCTTGTTTCAGTGAATCCATCACAAATTCCAGTGTAGGTCGTTTAGACATACTGAAACCGAGTATTTCACTGTTATATAAATCCATAATCGCGCTTAAATATAGTTTCTCATTATTTGTGCACTTGAATTCTGTTACATCAGTCACCAGTTTTTGTAAGGCATAAGGTGTGTTGAAACGACGGTTTAAACGATTCTTCGCTACTTTGCCAACAGTCCCTTTGTACGATTTATAGCGAGATTTACGTACGAATTTTACACACTTTAAATTCAATGCATTCATGATTCGCTGCACCTTTTTATGATTGATTTTATGTCCTTGTACTTTTAATTCCGCATGAATTCGACGATACCCATATCGACCTTCATGTTGCTCAAATATTTCTATAATCAACGTTTTCCAAGCTTGATCTGGGTCTTCCTGCTTCATTTGCTTGATATGATAATGATAAGTTGCTTCGGGAATATCAACTTGTTTAAAGATGTCTTTTAATCGGAATCCTTCTTCTTTAAGTTCAAAGGCAATCTCTGCTTGTGCTTTTCGAGGAAGGCATCCGGGTTCTCTCGAAAAGCCTTCAACTTTTTTAAATACGCAACCTCCAGACGAAGCAGTTCATTTTCACGTTCTAACTGTTCCTCACGAGACATTGCTTTTTCTACTTTAGTCGGCGTATCTTTTGTTTTTTTAGGCATAGATGGCCTTCCCTTCACATTTGTCAGGCCCTCTACTCCTTCTTTTAAAAACTTACTATTCCAAGTCGCGATTATACTAGGCTGATTCATGTTAAATCGAATCGCTGTGTCTTGGTAAGAAGCACCTGTTTGTTTCATAAAGTTTAATACATCTAATTTGAATTGAACAGGATATTCTTCATGCTTGGTTTTCCGTTGTAAGCCTTCTTCTCCAAAAGCTTTATAAGCCCTAACCCAATGTTTGATTGCCGTTGAAGATGGAATACCATATTTTTGCGCTAAGAGTAAGTATCCCAGGTGCCCGTTTAAATACTCTTGAACAACCTTTAATTTAAAACCTTGGTTATATTTCGCCATATAAAAACACCCCAAAAGTTAGATTTATTACTCTAACTTTTGGGGTGCAGCACCCACTTAGGCAAGTCATTTAAAGTATAATTATAAAGGTAATCTTTTTCATTTTAATTTAAACCTCTTTAAATGACACCCTTACATAACACCCCATAGTAGTTCAAGAAGCAAAATCACATGTTTAGAGCTCAAATAAATGTGTTATTGAAGCTCTATTATACGTTTATATTACATTCACATAATATCGAAAATGATAAGGAACACATTTTCAGAAAAATAAGCTGAAAAAAATGTAGAAAATTCCTCACTTGCGATAGTTCCTTATAAAACCAAATAAAACTACTTATAAACTAAACAGTTAGCACTGTTCTTTTGGATTTTCTTCCCCAAACTTGACGATATAATCTAACAAGAAATGGAACAGGATAAGAGGTATAATTGAGCCTAAAGAGATATAAAGAATAGAGAATAATATTCCAAAAATTGTAGTTCTAAAAACTCCCTTTGTAAAACCTTGATAGGTGTGAGCAAGTCCAAACAATACTGAAGAAATTAGTACAACTATCATTATTTGTAGGTTCGGAAAAAGATACCCTAGTCCAAATATTAAAAAACCTCTATAAATTATTTCCTCCGTGACTCCTGCAGTTAAAGAAACATAAGTCCAGAGTTTTCTTTCTTTTTTAGTAATAGGTAATATTGGTGATACATCAGATTTTTCTAATTCTTCTTCCTTCTTCTTTAATAATTCTTGTTTAATCTTATCGCTAAACTTATAGCCGATGATGTAGTACAAAACTAAAATTAAATATAGCAAACCTAAGCCAAGCCCTATATATGTTACCCATGAACCAAGCACCTCTGTATTTATTTTTGGTATCGCTAATCCAATTTGTTTTAAAGTGAGGTCGGTAATACCAACTAATAGCAATATAAATGCAGCAGGAACCCATAATTCGATAATTGTATTGGTATAATACTTTATTCTCTCATTCTCATTCACTTCAACATTCTTTTTAAATTTTTGATAATGAAAATACCCTAGTATCGGTTCGTATAGTAATAGAAACACGATGATTATCCAAAATCCTATTTCCAAAATAAACTACCTCTTTTCTCTTTTTATTGAAACTAATATTGAAGTCCAAACACTCTAATGTGCCTTAATTCAATACGAAAAAAGTTCCTTACAGAAAAGCCCCTTAACTAAAGCAGTCAACCATTATTGTTTCAAAACTTTTTTTATTTCTGGAGATGCTTTAAGTACGCCAAATACTTTTAGCGATTTAACTGTTTTAATCACTAATTCTTCGTCTATGTCATCTGCAAAGATCAACATTCCAACTACTTTAATATCTAATATTTTATTTTGCTCCAATACCGTTTCAAGCGATTCCCTATTGTAAAGACATACTCCAATTACATATGACTTGTCAGTAATGATATTATCAACAACATTTGCATGAACCGATAGTTGATTACGGATTGATGTTTTAATAAAGTCAGTACGATTTGAATAGAACCCCTGTTCAACCAATAAATCAACCTTTCCCAAATCCACAACGTTAATATTTATCGTTATTTTTTCAGTTTCAGCCATCTGATTACCATCCCTTCACCATCTAAATATAATTACGAGATTATTATAACAATAAAAACAACCATCTGTAAAGCATCCACACAGATGGTTAATTATAAAATATTTATTAAACTAAACTGCTACGTTGACAAGCGAATAAAGGGCTTTTCGCCACAAACGTTAAATGCCTACCTGTTACAGTCTTTGCTACTAATTGATTATTTTAAGGATGTAGAGATGGAATTACTGTATACAAATAAACTGAAAGAGTATCTCGCTATATCCGGCAAGCATTTAAAACCGGTCAGTCTTGCACACCGATCCGCTTTATGAAATCATTTTTTTGTTGGTCCCATGAAGAAGGCTACTTGAGTAAGAATCCAACTTCCAATATTAAAGAACCCAAAGTAGGGAAACGATCACGCATGCACTCAAGGTTGATTGGGAAGTATACAATTAGGTTCATTAAAAAAAGACTGCCATGGAAAAGGCAGCCCGCTAGCACCAAGTGGAGCAGTAAATTGTCTCAATTACTTCTTAATCCACTTCTAATATCAAGATGTCACAAATCGGTAAAATACTGAAAAATTTATTTTAATAAATCATCGACCTTGACTCTCCAAATCATATGATGAAAACCTTCGTCCCAATAATCCTTTAACAAATAATTAGGATTTCCAAATTTCTTTTTCCATATTTTTTGTGCACTAATATATCCACTATCCAAACAAAATTCTTCTATGCCCTTACTCTGCAAAGTCAAATACATTTTATTTAATAGTAAATTACCTACTCCCTTGCTTTGGAAATCTGGATGCACAAATACTGTGCCTACTTCATTTAGGTCTTTTAAAGCATTATCTGTACAATTACTTATGAGTTCGCTTGCTGGACCATATTCGATTGAACCAATTATTTTATCCCTATCTAAAGCAATCAAAAAATATCGTTTTTCACCATCACTTACAAAGTCACTTTCTAAATAGGTTTTCTTAGCTTCAATTTCATCTTCTATATCTTGCAACTTATCCCCTATTCCTTCTTTAATAAATGTATCAGTTATCACAGTTCTAATAAATTGATTAAACTCTTTCATGTCCTCAGTTCTGGGTCTTCTTATATCAACATTTTCATACTTTTTCATAACGCACCCCACTTTTATGTACAATTAATCATACCAAATTTAAAGTATTTCTTATCTAACTAAGCTGCCCCAATAATCCAATAAAAAGAGCTGGTCTGAGCATCTGCGATCTTTAACTCAAGATAGTAATAGGTAAGCGTTTGAAGTTATCTCAAGCTTTCCCCTACTCTGCACGGAACGATATAATTGAGGCTAACAAACCGGATCGCATTATCATGTTTGGTGGAGAATTAGGTTTAATTTGGGTCGATGCTCATAGTGATTTAGTAAAACATGATGGATATGATAACGCTCATTCATTACCTCTAGGGAATCTCTTAGGAGAAGGAGATAATGAGTTCACAAAAGAAGTAAAAATTCCTTTGAACCCCGACAATGTCTTTTTAGCAGGTATAGAAGAAACAACAGAAAAAGAAATTGAAATGATTCAAAGATTAGGAATAAGAACTGCTAGTACTAAAGAGTTAGAGTTAGAGACAGGTACGGAATCAATAAATAAATAGATAATAGAAAATGAAATTAAACACCTAGCCATTCACCTTGATTTAGATGTACTGGATCCAAAGGCATTTCGCTCTTTGTTATTTGCTAACCCGGATTTAAAAGAAGATTTAGGTTTCCCTACTGGAATTATGCAATTCCCTCAACTAATTAATTTAATTAAAGAACTGTCTGAAAAAACAGATGTAGTAGGGCTAAGTATAACAGAGCATTTGCCATGGCATAAAAAATATGCTTAAGGAATTACCAATTTTAATAAGTTAATTTCTTTTAGGGTAATTAGCAGTTAGTTACATGTTCTAGTTAATGCCATACTTAACCAGAGAGTTGCATTAATCTAGTAGTGTAGGTTAAGAACGATTAAATAAGTTCCAGTATTCTAAGTTGAGATTCTTATAATTTATCTTGGTACTAAATGGAGGAATAAAGTTCGACTAAAAAGTTTGATCAAAAATATTATAACGGTATTATATTTATTTTGATATGCTTAAAACGTTAAACTTTCTCCAAAACGAAAAAATCCCCCCTGTACCGGGAATTAGGAGGGGAACAGATACAAACAAAAATGGTCACCCAGTAAAAACTGGGTGATCTCATAATGCGATGGGGAAAGATAGTTGAATAAAACCGCAATGAAGTTGCCGGCACCAATCGGAAGCTTCATTGCGGCTTTTTTTAGCATTAGATGATTATGCCCAAGTAGTAATCGTTTCAACGGGCAGGCGGTAGGAAGGATAGCCTTCTTTGGCAGCTTTTCCGATTGAAATCAACATAACTGGTTGGAACCGGTCTTTATTAAGACCAAAAGCTTCAGCAATCCGTTCTTTATCATATCCTGCCATCGGATTAGTGTCATATCCATGGGCGCGTGCAACTAGCATGATTTGCATAGATACAAGACCCGAGTCAATCAGGTTTACGTCTCGTAGCTCGGATGTGGACATATTCGCATAATAGGGTTTCGCTTGTTGCAACTGCATGTCCATAATGTCCTGTGACATGTACCCATGTTCCACTGCTTTACCAAAAATCTCGTCAATATAATCAATGTTGTTAGCATCGTAAAATACCGCAATGACAGCCGAGGATGTCATTGTTTGCGTCTGGTTGAAGGAAGCCAGCGGCGCAAGTTTTTCTTTGCCTTCAGCACTGTCTATGACCAAGAAACGCCATGGCTGCATGTTAATGGCAGAAGGGGCGCGGGAAGCTTCCGCTAATATTTCGGTCATTTCTTCCCGGCTAATTTTCACTTCTGGTTCGTAGACTTTAACCGAACGGCGCTCCAGGACGATTTCATTAAAATTGTTGGTTTTGTGGAATTCTCCGACGATAGTGTTCATGTAATGTTCTCTCCTTCATCTATATTAGTTGTGAGCTTCTGTTCGTTTGATCTCACTCAGAATAGTGTAAACTATGAAGTATACTTTATAGCAATAGTAAACATTGAGGTGATTAATATGAAGATAAGTGAAGTCGCAAAAATGGTTGACCTTCCTATATCAACTATCCGTTATTATGAGAAAATAGGCATTATTACTGACGATTTCATACGGAGAGAATTGAATAATTACAGAGATTATGCTTTAGAGGTTACTCAACATTTAGAAGTTGTAAAAAAATGTTTAGCTGTTGGTTTTTCAATTAATGACATTAAAGCTATGATCTTGAAAAATGGAATGTCAAATGATGAACAAACACGCATTATTAAAGAAAAAATATTAGAAATAGAAGCCGCTCAAAAAAAATTAGATACTTCCAAAAAGAACTTATACGACATTCTTGAATTGAATATTACATGCGAGGATGGGTTTGGAAAATATTAAGTCTTGGTTTGGAATAAAGATTGTTCAAAAGATAGTTTTCTTTTTCTTTTAGGGAATACCTAGACACCTCACAAACCACATTTTAAGAATTAATAAGAACCCATTTTGATATCAAAATGGGTTCTTATCCAGCAGATTTTAGTTTGGTATATATAAAAAAGATTGATTATTTCGGAAAGCGAATATTTAACTAAAGCACACCGTTAGTTGAACACGGTTCAACACTCGCAGACCATCAATTGGTTCCCATAAGGATCTTTAAAATTAAACCAATGGTTATGCTTAATTTTTGTTGTTAATTCAACATTCTTACTTCTCATATGCTCATATGCTTGTTCTATATTATTAGTGTTTAAATGAAAAGGTGGAGTTTTGAAGATATTATCCTCTGAATAGATTTTGCTATCTAATACAATTCCTGGACCATTCATAGGCACTATATATAAATGACCATATAAAACCTCACCATCTACTGGTAACCCTAATATGTCACAATACCAATTGCGCGCTTCTTCAATATTACTTACAGGAATAAAAACTGTTCCGATTTTATTTAATATAGGATTCATAAACTACCTCCAAAAATCAACTTCGATTATACAAGATTTATTCGCTACAATTTATATATTCTCCTTCTTATTAAATTAAACTGCGGCCGCTTTAGTTTAAGGTGAAAAAAGAGTTGCCGAAGCGACCCTATGAACATTACTACAGCACGACGTTAGTGCAACATAAACCCAAATTTATGAACAGTTATACCAGTTGAAAGTTTTCCGACTCAAGCCTGTTTAACCAGTTATGAACTAATGCGTTAAATACATCGATTTGTTCGATTTGTAGGTTGTGACCAGCCATATCAAGTACTGCAAAAGTTGCCCTTGGGTAATCTTCAATTAGTCGCCACGCATCGTGGTATCCGACTAGATTGTCTTGACGCCCTGTGATAATTAGCGTGGGATACTCAAGTTTAGAAGAAATATCGAAGGTAAAGCCATATCCGTTTTGACGAATGTTGTTTAAGAATTCATAATTTGTTTGTTTAGAAGGAAGTAAAATTTCATTTCGAAACCTCTCCCATTCAGTTTGACCTTGCACTACTCCCATGGAGCAAAATTCATCAGCATCCTCTGGTGATAAATGTGATATCAAGTTGCTGTCTCTTTTTAGAACGGTCTGCTGTGGTACTATCCTTTCATCGAATTCAGGTATAGTCAATGGTGCCATCAACAGTAATCCACGAACTGTGTCCTGCCGTGAACGGACTATACCTCTGGCAATGTACCCTCCATATGAATTACCACAAATAATAAACGGTTGACCAGGGATAATCTCGTCTAAAAGACGTAATATCGTTTCTAAAATATCATCAGAGTTCTGGATAGATGGTTGTGACTCGGAATTCCCCATCCCTGGTAAGTCTATGTATATTCTCTTCCAACCGCTTCGTTTCTCGAATAACGGTTCCATTGCATGTAACATCACTTGATGGTCAAGTGTCCAACCATGCAACATAACGATGGGATATCCTTCTCCAATTACTTTATGGTAAATTGACATGTATTTGTTTCCCCTTTCCCTGTAAACCAGATGTATGAACATTTAATCCTCCCATACATATATTACAATTTTAACAAACTTCCATGTTCAACTAAACTACTGCGTTGGTTTAAGTTAATGTTTCACAAACTTTCATAACGAATAGTTTCTGATTACCCTTTTATAGGTCTTTCAAAAATCAATTTCATAGTATTTTGCTCTATTAGTATAATAAGTTCAACAAAAAGATCGTTAATCCCTTCATTCCAGAATCAACAACCCTACTTATTTTATCCATTCTCTCCAAACTCTTTTTTAATTTCTACTCGTTAAAAACAACTTTTTCTTCATTTATTTCTTGTTCTTTGCCATAACCTCATGTGAAAATTAAAACAGTCAAACCCCTTGTCATATAAGGGGTTTGACTGTTTTAAGGTTAAGTTGCGTTAAAAGGTTACTTGAGAAGCACTTTGAATTGTTGGTAAAATTAATTCTCGTAATTAAAAACTTCAAAATTAATTTCTTTGATTTTTTATAGGGTTACTCTTTTTTTATATTAAAGATATGCTTTTAAGAGCATTGTAAATTCCGTGTTCGTTGCAACTATCTGTGATTAAATCGGCTTTCTCCTTAACTTCTGTTTCAGCATTTCCCATCGCAACACCAAATCCTGCAATTTCCATTATTTCAATATCGTTCATTCCATCTCCGAAAAATATGATATCTTCGCGCTTAAATCCATTTTGTTTGGCGATTTTCAAAATTGTTTTTGCTTTTGACCCTTCTCTAGGGATGACATCTACACCAAATTTGTGCCAACTCACATATCTAAATTCATTGATAGCGTATTTTTGAAGGTCTTCTTGCTTGCAGAAAAGCATGGCTTGTATAATCTGGCTTTGTTGCCAATACATTTCATCAAAGTCAGGGATGGTCCACCCTAGACTTTCGTAAGCATTAGTTAATGACTCTCCAGGTTCTTCGAAATGTCTTTTTAATCCGTTCGTTGATTGGAACACAATTTGGCCATTGTATTCCGTTGCAATTTCAATTAGTTTCATAATAGATTCTCTTGATAATGTGACCTCATAAGCTAATTCATGTCGGACATACCCGACTGAACCATTACATAAAACATATGTATCAATTTCAAGCTCGTCAACGATTGATTTTGCTGAAGCATAGTCCCTTCCTGTCGCGATGCCGATGTCATGTCCTTTTTCTTTAAGAGACACCAAAGCTTGTTTTGTACTGTCGAGAACCTTCATTTCTGTCGTTAACAATGTTCCATCAATGTCAAAGACAACAAATTTATTGTTCATTTTCTTTCACCACATTCTGCTATTATTTTTATTCAATATCTTTGATAATACACTCTTTACAACAGATATGATTGAACATCGATATTGTCAGTAAAATGCAGATTTTCACAGTTAAACTCAAGTCCTACGAGACAAGACATAAAAAGCCTATCACAAAGCTAAATAGATTATGTACCAATTAGCTTACTCTATTGAGATTGTGAAAGGTTCATCTTAGACTAATAGCGCTACCATTATATTTTAAAAAATTGCATAAACAGCTTTTTTCCAAAAAAATAAACCTTACAAACCTGATACCTCATGAAGTAGTCAAAGATATTTTTCCACCTCTTTTTTTGGATATATCTTTGAGCATCTCCATTACCTTTTCATTTCCAAATAAATTAGTTAGTTTATCATTTTCAATTTGCTTATTCATACTTGGTGGACTTTCATTAAAATCAATTTCTACTGTAGTCACATCTTTAGATTTATCTTTCTCTGTTGCTTTATTATCCTCGTATTCTTCTAAATAGTCTATTAGTGTCATGGATGGCTCTTCCAGTCTTTCTTGTCTTCTTTCTTTTTCTGCTTCACTCAATGGTGATTCAAACCTTTGCCCATTAACTACTATCCATCTTTTTTCCCCATCAACTCCAATTTCACTCCATTGACATTCAGAATTATTTGTAGTGTAGTTTGCTATTTGTTGAAATGTAGAATTGTCTACATAAAGTGTTGTATGGGCAGCAGTACCTTTATCAAGTGATCCCGTCATTGCAATTGCTGTATTAGATATTTCCACCATTTCTTTTTTGCTATTTGGGATTGAGTTTCTTGTATTTGTATCCTTATTTAAACTACTCGTTGAAGTTAATTCATAACTATTCAAAGCACCTTTAATTTTCCGTATGTCCATTTTCTCCTCCAAGATATTATATTTTCTATTTCTCAGTAAATATATCGGAGTTAGATAATAGTTTTTAATACAGTCTTTACATAACCTCCCTTCTCCCAACGAAAGTCTATCCTATAGTATGCATTATTACTTTTGGAATCCCTACTAGATGGAGTAGAGCCCGAAAAATGCGATTTAACAACGCCGAGAATTTTCAACCCATAAAATAGCTGATTTCCTATTTTACCTTGACTATTTTACAATCCTTGTATCCATCGTAAGGTCAAATGTATTTCGCCATATCGCTTATAGCAACCGTTTCTTGTGATTAGTTCAATAAGAAAAAGGCTTTACTCCTTCTTGAAGTAAAGCACACCGTTAGTGGAATAAGAAAACAATATTTATACTTCTAATCATTGATATTAAGTATCTTGTAATAAGTAACAATAATAGTGGCAAGACCAATCCCAAAAAGTATACTTCCAATAGCTAATATTTTACTTATAGAACCTTCAATTACAATTAGATATGTTGAAGTGTCTGCCCCACCACCTCGATTTAATATCCAATTTTCAGCAAGTGATAACCCAAAATTAACACTGAAAAATAGCAAGATAAAACCAATTACAGTAATTAATAAACCTAAAGAAATTAAACCTTTTAATTTATCCTTTGTCATTTCTCCCTCCAATATCTACTTTTACTAACCTGTTGCTTTAATTTCAATAAGAAAAAGCACCCCTTATAGGCAGGCACTTTTTTAACTAAGCACCCGTTTAATCACTCTCTATCGGAAGTAAAATCTATTTCATATTGTCCAGAAAAATCTTCATACCCTCTTGCCCTAAATAAAAGTTTCCCCTTATTATCAGTTCCGGTTATTTCTAAAATAAGTACTACTTTACTTGGTTTATTAGAGTGTAAATAAACTAGACTTTCAAATTCTGTCTCAGTTTTGTTAATTGGATATTGTAAATATAAACTTCTATCATTACCTGTGTCTTTTATTTTATGATTATAGAAACTAGAGGTTTCTTCAGGTCCTAATTGAGTGATAGTACCTAAATCCTGATATACATGATCACCATCGAACGCAAAATAGAAATTTAATCCCGTTATTACTTCTTTACTTGAATTATAAACTTCAATTGTCACACCATTATCATATTTTAAGAACTCTCCTTGATGAGTCCATCTCAATAAGTTGGAAAATACGAAAAATAACAGAAAAAAAGAAACAATGCCGATTATTATGTATTTCAGTATTTTTTTCACTTTTTTCTTTCCCTTTCTATAAATAAACTGCTTCTTTATTTTAATACGTTTGTAACAAATAGAGGTTCCAATTTTAAATAATTTCCCCATTTTTAATCAACATAAATTCATTTTTCTTATTAAACTAGTCGAGTAGAAGAGAACCTCTCTACCTTTCGGTAGATTGTGTTCCTCCCCCCTCACAGAACCGTGCTTGCGCTATTTACGCATACGGCTCCTCCTAGTCATCATTCACAAAATATAGCTAATTTCTTTTCTTAAATCGTATATATTCACCTTAATTAGTGGTGAAGGTAACAGGCATTTATGAAGAAAGAGATTGAATTTATCCCAAGTAAAGGAATTTCTTTGACTTCTTCTGTTAAGCTATCTAAACAGTAAATATTGGATTTTGCCTTTAAAGCGTTGAACACTTTGAGTGTTATCCGTGATGCAATAGTATTTGTAATAACCTATAAGAGAGAGTTTAAATCTATCCATAATCATATGAATATCATTATTTCGGTTATTCTTTATCCATTCCTTCAATTCCATTAGTTTACCTTGCAGCTTTTTCCTCTTGATTTCCGTTTCAAACGAAAGTTTCCAGATTTACTCTTTCCACAATAGTGTGTAAAACCTAGAAAATCAAAGGTGTCAGGTTTTCCATTTCCCTTTAGTTTTGCATCTTTCTCCGCAAATCTCCCGAAGGGAATAATTTTGATCTTATCCTCCGCTACTTTTAAATTAAACTTCTGTAATCTCAACTTCAATGATTGAAAGAATTCCTGAGCTTCGCTCTTATATTGGAAGCAACAAACAAAATCGTCTGCGTATCTAACTATGTATGCTTGCCCTTTACACTGTTTTCTGACCTTCTTCTCATACCATAGGTCTAGGTCATAGTGGAGGTACAGATTGGCTAGGATCGGAGATATGACTCCACCTTGCAGTGCCTTTATCTGTCTTGTATTTCTTTCCTTCTTCCATGTATCCACCTTTAAGAAACCTACCTATTATTGTTAGTAGGTTAGGGTCTTCAATTCGCAAATTTAAGAACTCCATCATCCATATGTGGTCAACGTTGTCAAAGAATCCTTTGATATCTACATCTACTATATAATTTACTGTTTTCTTTTGGCATTCAGTATTTTGGTAATGCCTTTCTGTACAATCTTATCTTCGTGTTCCGGTATCCTCAATGGTCTTTTCTTGTTGAAGTTTAACTTAGGAATATACATTCTCCTTACGGGTTTCAAGGGAAGTAAGTAGAAACAGTGGATTGGCATGGTTCGCAACCATATCCCCCTTCAATATACTTTAACGGATACTTGTACGGGAGTATGTATAGCCCCCTCTTCACAAATTGAAGAAAAATAAATTATTTAACTTTTAATTAGGGGGTACTTTTGTATTAACATTACAAAAGTACTCCCTTTTTAATATATAAAATACATTACTAATTTTAATTTTTATAATAATGCAATATATTCATCATAGCTTACGTCTAATATATAAAGGGATGAGAGGAGGCGATTTTAATGGAAAGTAACGGAATAATACCAATGCACTTTAAGATGGATGGAATAGATGGATTAGATGTACTAAAAGCTAATCCAATTAAAGCTGTAGAAATTATCATGAATACATATGGTAACGAAGTAAAAAGATTTGTTTATACCTACCTACATAATGAAGCGGATACAGATGATATAACGCAAGAAGTTTTTGTGACTGTATATTTGAGACTTAGTACATTTAAAGGTAAATCATCACTTAAAAGTTGGATTTATTCAATTGCTGCAAACAAGTGTAGAGATCATTTGAGAGGTCATCGTTTACGTCAAAGTAAATTAATCGAGAGAATTACTTGGCAACCAATATCCCCTCAGTTAAATGAAGTACCAGAAGAGTACCAACAAAGCACCATAAAGGAAGGGCTTTTTGAGAAGATAATGGAATTACCTATTAAATATAGAGAAGTCGTTATTCTTTATTACTTCAAAGAATTATCTATCAAAGAGATCAGCTTCATATTAAACGTGAAGGAACCGACATTGCAATCACGTTTGTCGCGAGCAAGAAGTAAATTAAGAGATTTAATAAATGAAGGGGGTATTATTCTTGGATAAACATTTAAAAGAATTTAATTTTGAAGAAAACATAAACTCAACCTTTACAGAAGAAAATAAACAGAATGTATTAGGAAAAATCAATGAAATCGAAAAAAAAAGCAATAAGAAACATAGCATTTTTGCGAACGGTCTTACGTTAGCATTTTCGGTTGGACTACTAATCTTCGGATTTAATTTTGTCTCTAATAATATAGAAGGTACAAAAGAAAATGAATTAATTTTGAATCAAAATCGAGAAGAACCAACGGAAATTATAGCAACTGAAGATAACGAGAAGGAAAAAGAAGAATTAGAAGTTGGTGCATACTTTGATTATTTCTGGTCGCCTGAGAGTCTTGATACGCATGATGATTATGATTATTCCGACTCAAACTACAATCTCTATGTCGCTCACCTAAGAGCTGCACTAATTACCGATAATGCAATATTTCTACCAGGTCGTATGGATTATTTTACCTATAGGAGATATCTAGATAGTATATTATTTTATTTAAATGAAATTGTGCCTGGCAAAGAAAAAATAGAGGAATTTCAAATGGCTGTTCAATTAGCTGAGCAAGCTATTGACAATGAGGTAGAAAAAGGTGATCCAATTTTAGATGACTTGCATATGATTCTACACGAGTTAGATGAATATTATAATGCAGAAGCATTTCAAGATCACATAACAACTGAGAATGGCATCATAGTAAAATAAATTCTTATGATGACATCTCCATAGATATTTTGACATGGAGTAAACCTAGATTTAAATAGGTACTAACATTAAATCTATAGATTTTAGGTTTTTACTACATTTGTGAGAAAGGTGTAATGAATTATGTGTGGGGGTTTCACGTTATTTGCAGACTTTGAACAGATATTAGAACGCTTTGATGTGGATGTTGCCTTTGATGAAGAAAACTACTTCCCTAACTTTTCATTTACAAGGTCTTTATCGATAAAGTAGCTTATAAAAATGTTTGTTTTCATCGCAATTATATTTCTGTTGTATAAATAATTCGATTAAATCATTCAGCAATAAAGGCTTATATTTTTGGGATATCATTTCTCTACCTCTTTACCAAAAACATAATTAATATCTTTATGCACCATAAAATTTTCCATTATACCGAAATGAAAATACCATAATAGTCTCTCCCGAATTCTGTTTTTCTAAAGTAATATTCTTTATCCAATCAAAAAGTCCTTCTTCAACTAAACTGCTTCGTTAGTACAATAAGAAAAGGCTTTACCCCTTCTTGAAGTAAAGCACCCGTTACTTGAATAACAAGAGCATATTTCAATTGTTCCTGTCATTCATTTTATTCACTAAACCGTCTTCATCTCTATATTGGAATCGACCGATTTTCCCTTCTTCTTTTGTAGAGAAGATGACTTCACCCGATACATTTGCCGTTCTTTCTTCCTCACCATTTTTCTGATAACCAACCACTACTAAGAAGGTATATCTATTGGACATTTTCTCAGTTTGCTCAATCATGATATCCTTAAGGCTTAACTTGTGTTCTGAGAGGTGAGCAACAATTGGATATGTGGTCCCAGACGCAGCTAGGAAAGAGCTAATATAAGAATCTATAAAGTAAGGACCGTATACCTCTTCTACATACTTATCTAACTCTTTGTTCTCTTCTTTATTATTCACAACAGTCCTATATTCAGGATTCCATACTAGCTCCACAAACTTCTCATCAGGACCAGTAAATTGATGCTCAAGAACTTTTTTAATCACTTCTTTATTTGCGTCTTCTGTCTCTTCCTGAGAACAAGCAGCTAACATAAACCCTGACATGTACAACACTAAGCTAAATAAAGTAATGAATTTTGCTTTATTATTACTCTTTACCATTACAATACCCCCTTAACGGTATTACGTTCCGAATATATAATTGTTTCAAATTCAAAGGCTCTTTATTTCTTCAACTAAACTGTACCGTTAGCCATCCATGTAGCGCAAAATCAGCGCTACACCACAGAGAATGAAAATGTGAAAACCTGGGTATAGGATACTACGGCTGGGAGAGGAAGGTCGATGAACTATGGTGCCATAGAGCCCATCCGTTAGTCTGACTCCAACGACCACGGTGCATCACAGACTGTCGCTCCCTTACGGGAAGCACTCATGGGAGATTAATCCTACTCTGGTTATTGCACCAGCCTCCAATACTATTTGCCGTAGAAAGGATGATTACAAT
This sequence comes from Psychrobacillus sp. FSL K6-2365, assembly GCF_038003165.1. NCBI lineage: Bacteria > Bacillati > Bacillota > Bacilli > Caryophanales > Bacillaceae > Psychrobacillus > Psychrobacillus sp. FSL K6-2365. The sequence continues at coordinate 2,379,733 of NZ_JBBOOO010000001.1, forward strand.
GGAAGTAATCATTGAACGTGCTTGTGGAATGGATGTCCATAAGGATTCCATTACTGCTTGTATTATTACCCCAAAAGGAAAGGAGATTCAAACGTTTTCCACTAAAACTGTATTTCTATTACAGTTAATTGACTGGATTAAGGAGCATGATTGTACTCACGTAGCAATGGAAAGTACAGGTGTATTTTGGAAGCCTATTGTTAACTTGCTAGAAGCCGAGAGCATTGAGTTTTTAGTAGTGAACGCTCAACATATGAAAGCAGTACCAGGTCGTAAGACCGATGTAAAAGATGCAGAATGGATTGCCAAACTTCTTCGTCACGGTCTACTTAAAGCAAGTTTTATTCCAGACCGAAATCAGCGGGAATTAAGAGAGTTAGTTCGATACCGTCGAAGTATTATTGAAGAGCGTGCGAGACAACATAATCGGATTCAAAAGGTTTTAGAAGGAGCGAATATCAAACTCGGTTCCGTTGTCTCCGACATCATGGGTGTTTCGTCTCTTGATATGCTCCGTGCTATCGCCGATGGCGAAAATGATCCTGAGAAATTAGCTAGCTTTGCCCGCCGATCAATGAAGAAGAAAAAGAGTGAACTGGAGCTAGCTCTTCGAGGGTATATCAATCCACATCAACGTCTCATGTTAAAAACCATTCTGGTCCATATAGAATTTCTAACTGAGCAGATTGAGCTATTAAACGAAGAGGTTGCTACTAGGTTATCCTCCCATCAAGAAGATATAGAACGATTGGATTCCATTCCTGGCATCGCCACTCGAATGGCCGAACAAATCTTAGCCGAAGTCGGTACAGATGTGGAGAAGCAATTTCCCAGTTCGGCGCACTTATGTTCCTGGGCAGGATTAGTACCTGGACATAATGAAAGTGCGGGCAAGAGGAAATCAACCAACATGAAAAAAGGAAACAAGTACTTGAAATCGGCATTAATTGAAGCAGCTCATTCTGTTAGAGGATCCAAAACCTACTTGGGAGCCCTGTATAGGCGTACTGCATCAAGAAAGGGTAAAAAGCGTGCAGGGATATCAGTCGCTCATGCCATTTTAAGAATCAGCTATTATCTCCTAACACGCAAAGAAATGTACGTAGACTTAGGGGAAGATTACTTTGACAAACAAAAAGAACAATCGATTGTACGATATTCTGTTCGAAGACTTGAAAACTTAGGTTACAACGTTACAATCACTGAACCAAATGCCTCCTAGTCCAACCCATAATTTAATTCTCATTTAGGCGCTGCACTTTTTTTTAAAATTATTGAGCTGCGTCCGATTTCGTATTGCCTTTTTCTATAAATCGAAGATTTTAATTTTCATGGGAGTACAAGAACGATATTAGTTATTTTCTCATCTTTTTTGCTGACACGATTAAATGATAATTATCCATCATCCAAACATCTTGTTCTTTTATTAACGCGTATACTTGACTTTGAGATGTGCTGCCAAAGAAATCTCTCGGTGCATTTTTAGTTATTTATTATACTCAATGCACCATGCTATAGCGTAAGCAATGCTTGATGCCACTATTGTTGACGCAAATAAATAGATAGAAAATGCAGGATAAAGATAAATGTAATTTGTAGAAAGAACCATAATCAACATTGCTATCATCACAGCCAATGTAAACGTAACATGAGAAGCCCTAGTTGCTTTATTGGTGATGATCAGCTCCCGTTCATCCGCTTCTTGGAATTCTCCGAATTTCAACAGGATGTCGGCCCGCTTTCTTGGTTTCAATTTTACAGACAAAATGATTTGAAGCAGCATTAACAGGATACTGACGATGAATGGCCATAAATTAAATTTTACATCAACTAAAAGGATTTCACCATTCGCCAACCCTCGATTAAATTCATCCATCAACCAGATGTTTTCATAAGCAAATCCCACTGCATATGCGAACACGCCTATAATAATGATTTTGCTGATACTTTCAAATAGAACAGTCTTCACTTGCCATCCCCCTTGAAAAATATTTTTTCGATTGGCTCCTGAAACACTTCCGCTATATTCATCGCGAGTAACAGCGATGGCACATAGGTTCCTTTCTCCAACGAGACAATGGTCTGACGTGTTACGCCTACTTTTTCTGACAAGTCCTTTTGCGTAAGGTTGGATCTTGCCCTCAGTTCTTTTAATCGATTCTTTATCTCCATATTTTCCCTCCCCAGATTGCTATCTCAAATGTAAAAAACTCCGGACAAAAAGTCAAGTATTTCTTACTTTTAATAGTTGGGAAAATGAAAGGGAAAAACCGTTCTTACACATCTTTTTGCCCAAAAGTTTATTCAACATCTGAGTTTCACTAGCTTGCTTCCAAATATGAAACCTCAGGCATTTCACAGAATGGAGTTCTACTCCATTAAGCCCAAAATATTAAGCGGTTTTTTCTGTTTCTTCAGCAGGATAAACTTCTTGCTTTGTCTCCTTTAATTCTTCTGAAAATTGCTTTATATCTCGTTTCAATTCCGACAGCTCTCTTTTAGATTCAAATACTCCGTTATTCAACTAAACTGCTTCGTTAGTTCAATAAGAAAAATGCTTTACCCCTTCTTGAAGTAAAGCACCCGTTAGTGAAAGAATTTATATCACTTATTTGACTTGACTTCCAATCAAAATGTCTTTTAACTGGTCAACACTTTTGACAATATAAGTAGGGTTAGAATGACTTAGTTCTTCATATGAACCATATCCATAAGTTACTCCAATAGAGTCAATACCGTTATTATTTGCACCAATGATATCGTGCTTCTTGTCACCAATCATAATAAAGTCATCTAGCTTATGCCCATTGTACATATCGAGTATGTATTTAATAACCTCTGTTTTGGCTGTTCTGGTTCCATCAAGATTACTTCCAACAACAAGGTCGAAATATTGGTCAACATTAAAATGAATTAGTATTTGTTCAGAAAATACAGTAGGCTTTGAAGTTGCAACTACTAAAGTGAAATTTAGGTCTTTCAATGATTTCAATAGTAACGATATATTTGAATATAATTCATTTTCAAACATCCCCATCTCTTTAAATCTTTCCCTATAAAAATCAATGGCTTTTTGCGTATTTTCCTCATTGAAATTGTAGTATTCAGCAAAAGAATCTTGAAGTGGTGGACCAATAAAACATTCAAGTTTATCAATATCAGACTCAATAATATGCATTTTCTGCAATGCATATTGAACAGACTTTGTTATACCTACTTTAGGGTCTGAAAGCGTTCCGTCTAAATCAAATAATATTATTTTGTATTTGTCCATATTAAACTCCCCTTTGTATCATATTCCAACTTAACTTTATCATAAGAATCTTTAAAAAAATCAAGCACTTATTGAACTAACCTGCTGCTTTAGGTCAATAAGAAAAAGCTACCCTTACAGGCAGCCACTTTTTTACCTAAAGCACCCGTTAGCCATCCATGAAGCGCAAAATCAGCGCTTCACCACAGAGAATGAAAATGTGAAAATCGGGTATAGGATACTACGGCTGGCGAAGAAGGTCGATCAACTATGGTGCCATTGAGCCCATCCGTTAGTCTGACTCCGACGACCACGGTGCATCACAGACTGTCGCACTCTATACGAGTAGCACTCATGGGAGATTAATCCTACTCTGGTTATTGCACCAGCCACCCTTTATTCTTACAAGAATGGAGTTGATTCTTGATTTACCTTGCAACTTAATATAACCACTCTAAAGGCTCAGCCTTTTTTTAAAAAAGCTATTTCTGAGTCTCTTTTGTTATGCATTTTTGTTGATTTTGAGCATTTTTTAATTTTCATGGGAGTGGAAGATGCGATGCTTAAATAAAAGAACGTTAATCTGTTAAGGTTAACGTTCTACAGTTTGACTTAATTTATCGTGGAATTTTAACATTAAAGCTGTTGAATTTGTAGTTCTTATTCTCGTAAATTTTCATATCTGCTTTTTCCTTCGGAAGTTCAATAAACGGTGTTATGGTCAATTCATCTACCGTATCATTAATAGGCTCATAAACGATTTTTCCATCTCCGTCAGTCACGCCTCCTTCGAGTATTTTTAGTTCCTTACCTGATGAATCCACCACTCGGAATTGTAGAAACATCTCCAAATGACCTATTTCCCAACTTCTAGCCTCATAGCTGAGTAGCAGACCACTTGGACCAAGTATTACTTTGTTTACCGTGAATCTAAAGTCCCCTCTTTTTTCTGAATGACCAATATCGATTTCTTTATTATTCTGTTTCGTAACTGCAGTAGTAAAACTCCATTGTTCACCTGACTGCCCTTTAAAGGCTAATTCCAAATTTAGGTCTTCAGGTTGTGGCTTCTCCTTCCAAAATTGGTCGAACTGTAAGAACCCTACTCTTTCTGTTGGAGTTTCGATAATATCCTTTATTCCAATTCCACCTTGTACCATTTGCTTATCTATTGTGTATCCAGCTATCTCAATGTATCGCTCAGGGATTGGTTTTTCGGAAACAATCGAATAGCTAATATTAAACCTTGTCCCATCATAGAATATTTCCCCTAGACTAATGGTAATCCCATTGACCGTTTTTGATTGTTCTACAACTTCTGTTAGGTCCAGTTCAGATACATTTTTTTGTCCCGAATCACCTAGATAGCTAAAAATAGAGCTTATCCCGGGAATAGAAGACAAAACCGTAGCCATTGCTGGAGACACCATTGAAGAAGCTACTAATAATCCAAAAGCCAAAACTGCTGCCCCGATGCCATAACCCCACTTTTTTCGAGTTGATTGTTTACTCATGTTATGTGACTGTTTCTTGCCTATTGATTGCTTTAATTTTGTCTTTACTCTTGCCTTTTCGACTTCGCTTACTTCCATCTCTTTAAAATCTTCATCATCCAGTTTGAGATTAATTAAATGCTCAAAGATATCTTTCATGCAAAAGTCCCCCCTAAGTTATTATTAGTCCGTTGTTGTTTTAGTCTTCTTTTTCCGCGGTAAATGCGATTATCGACTGCAGCTTTCGTTAAACCAATATTTTTTGCAATTTCTTCACTTGTCATGTCTAAGAAAAACTTCATCATAAAAATATCTCGGTCAATCACTTCAAACCCACACATTATAGGTAATGCCCTTAACTAACGGTAAATATTTATCAACTGCATATTCTAGAGCATCTTCTTTTTGACGTTTAAGCCGCTTTATAAAATTATGGTCGGTAGATTTCATAAGATTTGTCTCCTTACTTTTTGTAAAATCCCTCACACTATATACAACGTAATAAATACAATTTTTTTCTCACATTTAATAAAATTTAATTTCTGTTTCTTAAACTACAACAAAAAGACCTGCCAAAGACAGGTCTTTTCGGTTTCAAAAACCTAAATTATATTGCAGTTCATTAGAAAATTCTTATTGAACTAAACTGCCGCTTTAGTTGAACAAGAAAAGAGAGCTGTATTATCAGCTCTGCATTTTACTAAACCAGCTAATAGGATGTCAATATCTTTCTTTAAAATTACTATTAATCTTATGTTATACTATTTTGTGCATGACAAATAGCCCTCCAAAAACCTTATGGAAGGTTTTTACTTAATCACTTGTAACCAGTAATTACGCTATATCCTGGAAAGATTCTTTTCTATTTAATAAAGCATAAACCCAATGAAGCAGTTTGTTTATGCAGGCTACTATTGCCACTTTGGAAGGCTTTCCTTCTGATTTCTTCTTGTCATAGAATTCTTTCAGCTTTTTGTTTCTTGAGCTTCTGATACCGCACAATACGGCAAGATACAAAGCATGGCGCAATCTACTCGAACCTCGTTTAGTAATCCGATTGGTTGTGGCGGTGAACTTTCCTGATGAGTGAACACTGGGATCCACTCCCGCAAAGGCAACCAGTTTTTTCGGATGACTAAACCGATCGATTTCACCAACTTCGGAGATAATCGTTGCAGCGATTTTTTCTCCGATCCCTGGAATTGATTGAACAATCTCGTAATCTTCTAATTCATTTGCCAAGGTCACTATACGAATTTCCAACTCGGAAAGATGTTCTTGGTACTGAAAAAGCATTTCAATATACATTTGAAGATTGATCAAATGACTGTGATACACGACTTTTTGAAATGGATTTCGAGATGCGGAATCCATTAATTTTTTGGCCTTATCCAATGCCCATAGACTAGACCGTCTTGGACAAAACTCCATCACACATTCCGCTAACTTACTTTCTCCAGCCGCTAGTATATCTTCTGAAGTAGGATATTTCTTTAACATCATTAAAGAAACCTTCGAATAAAGATCTCCAAAAACCTTGCGGTATTCAGGAAACACTTGATCTAAAATAGTGTGAAACTGCAGTTTCGCTTCTACATACATATTCGTCACAATCTCTTGTTGTCTGGAAAGATTTCTAAGGTTTAATAATTGGATTCCTCTGTTTTTATGAGGTTCAAAATCTTCTTTGTAATAAAGCACACACAACTGATACGCATCAATCGCGTCTGTTTTTACCTTTCTTAAACTAGATCTCTTCGCCTGATAAGAAATGATCGGGTTAAGCAAAATATATAAAACTTCATGGTCCTCCAAGTATTGAATAACAGGAGAATGATAATGACCTGTAGATTCTAAAATGACCATAGGCATTTGCCCAGTCATCCCTTCAATCTCCTTTAAAAAGCCTATAAAACGGTCTAACTCCTCTTTTGTATGCTTCATAGAATAACTCTTTCCAAACGGCTTCGATTTATCTAAAAACGCCTGAACTTGGCTCTCTCCTTTAGCCACATCCAGACCAACTACTGGGTTCATTTAGCTTCCTCCTCTGACTTCTCTCACCAGTACCCCTATTCCTCCATGTAGTATCATAGCTTCGCTTGTTATACGAGATCTATGTCCCAACCAGCCTCAAACATGTTTCTACAAGTAGGGGGTGGACAGTTTAGTTCACGGGATCATTGTCCCACGCACCCGTACGTCCTACCCTGGCTACTGATATATTAAATCCTATAAAAATAAGGTCAACCAGTAAAAACTGGTTAACCTTATAATACGAAAGCACCCGTTAGTAGAATAATATCTATTTCTTTAATGGCATAAATAAGGAAGGATTTAACTCAGCACTTTCAATTACAATAGCAGTTAATCCATTATCTGATTTCGTTTCATGCCATTCATCTTTTTCCCAAAATACAGCATCTCCAGACTGAACTCTAAAATATTCTTCTCTATCATTGCGAACATACCCTTCTCCTGTTATTACTACCAAAAGTTGAGGCACTACCGCTTGATGGTACCCTACAATGCCATTTTCGTCTAAGTGCATACATCCTATATTAGTTACGTTATCTGTTTGAATAACACGAGACATAATAAAATTTGAATCAAACCCTGAAACTTTCTTACCACTATCTTTACTAAAATTATAAAACTCCATTATGTACCCCCAAAGAATTAGTATACATAATACTTATTCAACCACGTTGAACGATAATCCTTTAATTCTTCTACAACTAAACTGCCGCTTTAGTTCAATAAGAAAAAAGGCTTTACTCGTTCTTGAAGTAAAGCACTCGTTAGTTGAATAAGAAAGAATCACGTTCCGAATTTACAACAGGATTATTATATTATATCTCCTTTGATGATTCGGATTTCTCCAGCCAATAATTAGCTTTCGAAGTATCTTTAGCTATCCCAATACCCATTTCATATTTCTTGCCAACGTTAAACATCGCACTTGAATCTCCACTATTAGCAGCCTTTAAATTTAATTCAAAGGCTTTTGTTAAATCTTGTTCTACCCCTATTCCATTACCATAAAGATAACCTAAGTTGACCATAGCTGTTGTATTTCCATTTTTAACACTTTCTAAATACCAATTTAAACTTTCATCATAGTTAATATTTACATTTATTCCTTCTTGATAATAGTAGGCTAATATTCCTTGTGCTTCTGCGTCTTCTTTTTGTGCCAAATCGTGTAACTCTTCAAATGAAAGCTGGCTATAATCCTTTTCCAAATCTAATAGAAGATACAAACCAACAACAGAAATTAAAGTTACAAAAATAAAGATGAAATTTCTCTTTTTCATAATATTCTCCTCTATTCTATCTTTTTCACTCCAGGCAACCTTATTGTACCTAATAATTAGAATGTTCACAATTGTAATTATAATGTTTCTATCAAAGTAATCTTCCATCTAGTTTATGAAGAGAGAAGAACAGTATTTTCCCGATGTTCTATAAAAAATCCTTATTCAACTAAACTGCTGCTTTAGTTCAATAAGAAAAAAGGCTTTACTCCTTCTTGAAGTAGTCGAGTAGAAGGGAACCTCTCTACCTTACGGTAGATTGTGTTCCACCCCCCTCACAGAACCGTGCTTGCGCTATTTACGCACACGGCTCCTCCAAATCATCCTTCACAAAATGGTGATTCTGCTATCCTCAATAGTTTAGTTTACATTTATTATTTCTACCGCTGTGTGTAGTAAATGTGTCCCTAGTGAGAGTGATCATTTGGTAGCAGCCTTTCCTCCATCGGCATTACCCAACTTCATTGGTACTACGCTGCTATCCGACTCCCTACAACGGCATTTGGTTTCCTCGCTTATTATCGCTTGTACACCATACTCTTCTATAAGAAGAAAAGACCGGTAGGGCCTCCCGAGTTGCCGTATCATATCGATGTGTGACGTGCCAAGGTCTCTGACTCCAGAGAGGTTTTATCCTTCTTGCCTTTAACGATGGATAAAATATAGCTTTCTGCCGTGCTTAAAACATCAGCCCTCTCGATTTACTAACATTATGGAGCTCAATCCCTTCAACCAGTTGGCTTTCGGCCCGCCACCTAACTGTCTACGCTTAAAGGCTAATGTTACCATTAGCCCTCCAAGACTCGCTACGAGTGAATGGCTAGTTCTTTCTCGACGGGAATCCCACCCGCTATATGATACGACCTAGGCTCGGCCGCACAAGCACCTTGTTAGTTGAATAACACTACTTGTGAGATAAAGGTTTTTCTGGTCTATTAGGACAATATTTGCAATTAGGGTCAATACATTTAGTTTCAATCCAACTATTACATTTAGGACAAAAATACGTATCAAAATCATCATAATAAACTATATTAAACTTGCATTTAGAACAATTTTTGTCTTGTTCAATTTGACCATAAAATTCAAAGCCATCTATTATCACTTTGCTATCTACTTCTTTTATTATCATATAAACCTCCATAAAATTAATGAATCTGTTGCATTAGTTCAATAGAAATAGACTATACTCCTTCTTGAAGTAAAGCACACCGTTAGTTGAATTAGAACAGGAACGCTTATTAAACAATCGCGCCCGATTGCTTCAAACTTTTATTTATGAGATACATCATAAAAAACGGTGGTATAGTAATCAAAACCTGCCCAGAAATCTCCTTGTAAATTACCTAACATCCTTTGCAAATCACTTCTCGAAAAATTTTTTCCGTTTCTTATAAATCTAATACTTTCTTCTAAGTTAAGGAAATTGTTTATGCTGTCAACCAGGTATACTCTTTCTTCTCTGGAATAATCTCCTTCAGAAACAAGATCTAACAGGGTATTTCTTGCCTGTTGTACATCGAAAAGCATTCTATCCAGTTTATCTTTATCAATTGTTTTGGAGTCCGTGCCGATCAGCCAGTCTTGTTCAAAAATGGGAAGAATAAATTGAGTCCGATTTACCGTAGGATTGTAATTATCACTTTCTAAAACCTTTTTTAGATCCTTCTCATAGGCAACTTTAAACTCGCCAATCTCTTCTTCGTAGGTTTTGCCATTATGGGTTTCCGAACCAGGATGATATGTAAAGCTTTGATGGATGCTAAAAGGCGATAATGGATAATACCAAGATATGAAAGCTATAACAAGTACAATAACTCCTGAACCTATCCCCCAGACCTTCCTTTTACGTTTTGTATTCATATAAATCCCCTTTACCTTCAGACTAATCCGCTTGTTTATTCAGATGGTTATATAACAATCTGGCCCGATTGTTGAACTCAAGTTAAACAATACTCTTCAACTAACCTGCAGTGTTAGTTCAATAAGAAAAGTGAGCTGTATTATCGGCCATACATTTTACTAAAGCACGACGTTAGTTCAATAACTAAGAAAGTCATCCTCAGCTCTACCTATTCCTTTAGCGGTAATACGGGTTCATTCTCACTGTATCTTGAGTATGTCGAACCCCCAATTCCCATCTCCGAACATGTTTTATCCTGACAACTAAAGAGATAAGTCCGCTTATCTGTTCGTACTGACACCCCATAATGAAACGGATAAACCCCACCCTTATTGCGGTCCACACCCACTTCAATGGCACGAATCTTCTCCGTATCTGCTAGCTTTTGATACTCTTCACTTTCCACAACGAGCTGCACCATCTCGCTCAAAATAACCTGATCTTTTTCATTCGGTGTGTACATTCCTACCCAAAAATCTTTTCCGAAATGGTACACGTTTAAGAGAACACTCACTACCAATAGAAACAATAGTAGCCCCTTTTTCATCGCTATTATCCGCCCTTCCTCTTTACCTAATGCCCAATACTAGTACGATAATAAAAAGTGATAAGTTTCAATAATCAATTTCAACAGAGTTAACATTTCCATCTTAATAAATCTCTTTTTGTAAATAATCCTTGTTCAACTAATCTGCTTCGTTAGTTCAATAAGAAAAATGCTTTACTCCTTCTTGAAGTAAAGCACCCGTTAGCCATCCATGTAGCGCAAAATCAGCGCTACACCACAGAGAATGAAAATGTGAAAAACGGGTATAGGATACTACGGCTCGCGAAGAAGGTCCATCAACTATGGTGCCATTGAGCCCATCCGTTAGTCTGACTCCGACGACCACGGTGCATCACAGACTGTCGCACTCTATACGAGTAGCACTCATGGGAGATTAATCCTACTCTGGTTATTGCACCAGCCTGCCTTTATTCTTACAAGAATGGAGTTGATTCTTGATTTACCTTGCAACTCAATATAACCACTCTAAAGGCTCAGCCTTTTTTTAAAAAAGCTATTTCTGAGTCTCTTTTGTTATGTATTTTTATTGATTTTGAGCATTTTTTAATTTTCGTGGGAGTTGAAGAAGAAAAATAGGCGCTTATTCCACAATCGCGCCCGATTGTCATAAAATAATGGATGCACTTCATTAAATTCACATGGAGTTACATCTAGAATGACACTTCCATCCTCCTTGCAAGCTCAGGCTAGTAGTTTTAAATGGCGATTACTCATTTTTGTTCTATGTATGTCCTCTCTAGTTAAGTGCTCAATTCAACTTATTTTTATATCTTTTATTTAATTATGTGTTTGTTTCTAAAAACACTATTTGCCAGCAGTAATATTTTACAAGCACTGTCAAATCCTTAATAAGGTATCCAAGCATTTTTTCTTTTTATATTTAAAATAATTCCCTATTTACCTCATTGGATTCACTTTTCCTATGCCCTTCCACTTACATAGAATATTTAGTCTCGATAAACGTGCACTTCTTTTATTACAGCATTTTCCGCAGACGTCGTATATCTTTCATTGGGGACAGGCCAAATTTACGGCTGTATTCCCGGCTGAAATGAGATGGACTTTCATAACCTACCTGAAACGCTGCCTCAGCCGCTTCCAGGTTTTCCGTTAAAAGCAATCGGCGTGCTTCCTGCAACCGAAGCTGTTTCTGAAACTGGATTGGGCTCATACCCGTGACTTCCTTGAAATGGCTGTAGAAGGATGAAAGGCTCATTCTGGCTTCTTTAGCCAATCTGTTTACCATTAAGGGCTGTGCAAATTCACGGTTTAACACCCCGATTACCTTTGCAATACGTTGGGCCTGACTCCCTACAAGTGCAGAATGCTTCAAGGAATCATTCTGGTCATTCTGTAGAATCCTGTAGATGATTTCACGTTTTATACCATCGGCAAGGATTGGTATATCCTGTGGAGTCTCCAGTAACCTAGTAAGCCGTAATACCGCTTCAAGAAGCGAATCATTTATTAGGCTGATTACCAGACCTCGTCCCGGAGAGTCATTAGAAATTACTTGTTTCGATGACTGAACGACTTCGAAAATCTGATTCATATCAAGCTGTATATTAACGCATAAATAAGGGTTTTTAGGCGAGGCCTTTATGATCTGTCCCGTAATCGGCAAATGAACGGAAGCTGTCAGATAACTTGCAGAATCGTACTGATAGCTTTCTTCCCCAAGCATGACTAATTTTGATCCCTGGGCCACAACACATAGGGAAGGTTCATAAACAGAGGAAACGGGTTCAGAAATCTGTGTGGTACGAACAAATCTCAATCCTGATATAGATGTGTCATGCGTCCCATCCACCGCTACATTTCTCTCGATCAACTCCACTAATTCCTTAATTCGATCCATGAACCATTCCTCTCCTTTCCAGTTACATATATGGTTCTCTTGCTCATTATACTATAATTTATTGGAGTATTAGGCAACAATTGTATATTTTCCGACTACCCCCTCTTTGGTTCAAAAGTTCATAATTAGTTTATGGTTAGACACTTCAATTAGATTGTATGGATTTGATCAAGTTTCTGTTACGTTCTTTGGATCACTTTCTGCCAAGATTTGAGTGCCCCTCCATCTTTTAAATATGAGAGGAGAATATAAATGAAAAAAGAACTTATAAAAAATTCTCATCCCTATGTGGGGATGTGGGTGACCGCGGACGGCTATATTCGGCACGAGCTGCTTCCAAACGACCGTTACGATGAAGCCCGCGGCAACCGCGAAAGCGCATATCAAGGCAGCTATATCATCAAAGACAATCATATCGAATATGTCGATGATACAGGCTTTACTGCCAATGGTGATTTTATCAATGGGGTTCTTTACCATGCAGGTATGGTGCTATATCTGGAAGAAGGGAGCAAGGAATAATGTCCGAACTTAATGGAAAAGTTGTTGTGATTACAGGGGCAAGCAGCGGAATTGGTGAAACAACAGCCCGACTGCTCGCAAGCCTTGGAGCTCATGTTGTGATCGGGGCAAGACGTGTGGAGAGACTAGAGTCATTGGCATCTGACATTCAAGGGGATGGCGGTTCTGTACTCATTCAACAGCTCGACGTGACAGAACTAGAACAGATGCAGGCAATTATAGGTGCAGCCCAAAGTAGTTTTGGAAGAGTTGACGCTATTATTAACAATGCAGGGGTGATGCCCCTCTCTTCGCTGGACGCACTAAAAATTGAGGAATGGAACCGGATGATTGATGTCAACATACGCGGTGTCCTCCATGGCATTGCCACAGGTCTTCCGGTCATGAAGAAACAAGGTTTTGGACATTTCATCAACATCGCATCCACCGGTGCCTACGAAGTGACCCCGACAGCAGCTGTCTACTGTGCGACCAAATATGCCGTACGTGCAATAACAGATGGATTGCGGCAAGAGACTGTAGGTCTAGGGATACGTGTGACCCTTGTATCGCCAGGAGTAACGGAATCAGAACTAGCTGAGAGCATTACTGACAACCAGGCTAGAGAATTCATGAAGGAATACCGACGGAACGCTCTGCCAACTAAGGCTATTGCCCGTGCGATCGTCTATGCACTTGAACAGCCTGTTCATGTGGATGTAAGTGAACTGGTCATTAAACCTTCAATGTAAATGAAACAAAGAGATATTAGGAATGCAAATAGAAAATTTAGCTTTCTGAGGATTCATCGTTTTTCTGACTCCATTTCATCACAGAGAATAATTGTATGTAGTAAAATACCCTCAAATCCTTACATTACATGGACTTGAGGGTATTCCTTTTCCTAATTATACTTCTTTTAAAGTACATTCATTCATCACTTTAGGTTAGTTACTCCAAAATATGATCCGATTGTTGAACACAAGTTCATTTTATAGGAAAACGTTTAAAGTTTAAATAAACTAACTCCAACCAAGCAATCGCTTCACAAGGTTTGAAAGTGTATGAACACATTTGGTTAATTATACACATCTAGAACCAGTAAGCTTGGTTTTGGGAGTTTTTCGAAAAGTATGTTATTCAACTAAACTGCAGCATTAGTTCAATCAGAAAAGTGAACTGTATTATCAGCCCTACATTTTACTAAAGCACCCGTTAGCCATCCATGAAGCGCAAAATCAGCGCTTCACCACAGAGAATGAAAATGTGAAAATCGGGTATAGGATACTACGGCTGGCGAAGAAGGTCGATCAACTATGGTGCCATTGAGCCCATCCGTTAGTCTGACTCCGACGACCACGGTGCATCACAGACTGTCGCACTCTATACGAGTAGCACTCATGGGAGATTAATCCTACTCTGGTTATTGCACCAGCCACCCTTTATTCTTACAAGAATGGAGTTGATTCTTGATTTACCTTGCAACTTAATATAACCACTCTAAAGGCTCAGCCTTTTTTTAAAAAAGCTATTTCTGAGTCTCTTTTGTTATGCATTTTTGTTGATTTTGAGCATTTTTTAATTTTCATGGGAGTTGAACAAGAATAATTACTATTCTCCGTATTTCCCATTCCTAATAGCTTTTCTATATTTATCATCGTCTTCTTCAATAGCTATTGCATCATCCGTACTAATTCCTTCTATTGAGTAATATTTAGTCCCTTTTTTGTATTCATTCGAAAAGTTTCCAGAGTGCGTTCCTTCCCTATCCGAATACTTTGTTACTTCACCAATCTCTTCATTTATTTCATCTACATACTCATCGCTTATTTGATAAATATAGCCATCCCAAACGAAAATTGAGGGTTTTGTTTGAAGAAAAACACTGCTAATTGTACCTATAATAATGTCTTACAAATAATTACATTACATAGATAATTTATTTAATGGTTAAATCCTTAATCGTTATATAAAGTCGTCTCGCGGAATTCATTATATCAGCTCTGATATTTTCAATTTCATTTAAATTAGAAATCTTTATTTGAAGTTCTGCTAATCCTTTTAAATTACTGATATTTATATTCTCTTTTTCTATACCAAAATCTTGAATAAGCTTATTTGTAAAATTTTTTATTTTGCCGTTACCTTTCTTTCCAACATAAAATATAATCTTAATCTTATAACTTCTAATGGAAATTAAATACTGATTCAAGGCCCAAATATAATCATCTTTTTCGTTATCATAATGGCTTGGATCTAAAAAATGTTTGGCTTGACCACAATATTGACAAATAGCTATATACCTAACATACATCCTATTTACACCCGGTTGTTCAACATTCACAAAAACTTCATAGGGAATAAACACATCACGTGAACAAAAACTACAAATAACAGGCTCATCAAAAATCGTGATACGACTTTTTTGGGGGCGTAGGGGTTCATCCATCCCGCTCATTCTTTTGTCACTTCCGTGTATTCAATAATAGATACATGTTTTTGTAACATATGATCAAATCGGTTTTTTTCTTGAAACATTCGGATTTCACCACATGACTTGCAACAAAATGATTGCAATGTGAGCTGGTCTGTTACCGTTTCACCTAAAGAATATAAATCCGTATAAACTTCACGATGCAAAAATTCATCTTGCTGACAAAAAAAACAAACGAGCTGCTTGTCACGAATTTTTATTTGATATGTCCCTCTTCTTCTAACCATTCCATCACTCCTTATCATTAACACTGCCTAATTTTACGTTTGAAATAGATAGAGGTTCCAAATATAAATAATTTACCCATTTAAAAAGACTCCATCTTAGCTTCTTCAACTAAACTGCCCCTTTAGTTCAATAAGAAAAAAGTGCTTTACTCCTTCTTGAAGTAAAGCACCCGTTAGCCATCCATGTAGCGCAAAATCAGCGCTACACCACAGAGAATGAAAATGTGAAAACCTGGGTATAGGATACTACGGCTGGGAGAGGAAGGTCGATGAACTATGGTGCCATAGAGCCCATCCGTTAGTCTGACTCCAACGACCACGGTGCATCACAGACTGTCGCTCCCTTACGGGAAGCACTCATGGGAGATTAATCCTACTCTGGTTATTGCACCAGCCTCCAATACTATTTGCCGTAGAAAGGATGATTACAATGGAAGTAATCATTGAACGTGCTTGTGGAATGGATGTCCATAAGGATTCCATTACTGCTTGTATTATTACCCCAAAAGGAAAGGAGATTCAAACGTTTTCCACTAAAACTGTATTTCTATTACAGTTAATTGACTGGATTAAGGAGCATGATTGTACTCACGTAGCAATGGAAAGTACAGGTGTATTTTGGAAGCCTATTGTTAACTTGCTAGAAGCCGAGAGCATTGAGTTTTTAGTAGTGAACGCTCAACATATGAAAGCAGTACCAGGTCGTAAGACCGATGTAAAAGATGCAGAATGGATTGCCAAACTTCTTCGTCACGGTCTACTTAAAGCAAGTTTTATTCCAGACCGAAATCAGCGGGAATTAAGAGAGTTAGTTCGATACCGTCGAAGTATTATTGAAGAGCGTGCGAGACAACATAATCGGATTCAAAAGGTTTTAGAAGGAGCGAATATCAAACTCGGTTCCGTTGTCTCCGACATCATGGGTGTTTCGTCGCTTGATATGCTTCGTGCTATCGCCGATGGCGAAAATGATCCTAAGAAATTAGCCAGCTTTGCCCGCCGATCAATGAAGAAGAAAAAGAGTGAACTAGAACTAGCTCTTCGAGGGTATATCAATCCACATCAACGTCTCATGTTGAAAACCATTCTGGTCCATATAGAATTTCTAACTGAGCAGATTGAGCTATTAAACGAAGAGGTGGCTACTAGGTTATCATCCCATCAAGAAGATATAGAACGATTGGATTCCATTCCTGGCATCGCCACTCGAATGGCTGAACAAATCTTAGCCGAAGTCGGTACAGATGTGGAGAAGCAATTTCCCAGTTCAGCGCACTTATGTTCCTGGGCAGGAATAGTACCTGGACATAATGAAAGTGCGGGCAAGAGGAAATCAACCAACATGAAAAAAGGAAACAAGTACTTGAAATCGGCATTAATTGAAGCGGCTCATTCTGTTAGAGGATCCAAAACCTACTTGGGAGCCCTGTATAGGCGTACTGCATCAAGAAAGGGTAAAAAGCGTGCAGGGATATCAGTCGCTCATGCCATTTTAAGAATCTGCTATTATCTCCTAACACGCAAAGAAATGTACGTAGACTTAGGGGAAGATTACTTTGACAAACAAAAAGAACAATCGATTGTACGATATTCTGTTCGAAGACTTGAAAACTTAGGTTACAACGTTACAATCACTGAACCAAATGCCTCCTAGTCCAACCCATAATTTAATTCTCATTTAGGCGCTGCACTTTTTAAAAAATTATTGAGCTGCGTCCGATTTCGTATTGCCTTTTTCTATAAATCGAAGATTTTAATTTTCATGGGAGCTTAATAAGAGCAGAGACCTACTTCTTCACCAATCGCGTCCGTTTGAGCAAGTACATCCTATTGTATTGGCTTATTTAACTTTGCAATCAGTCAATTTCAATGTCATTTGAAAGGGAATATTCCCATGTTCAAAATTAACAAAGTCACTTGCTATGTCTTTGACAAAAGCCTGCCCCTCCATAGAATATCCACTTTGCTGTATTCGTGTCATTGCCTTTAGAGCATCAGCAATAATATGATCTTCTCCTGAAATAAAATAAATCCCTACATATCGCCCTTTTTCTTTCTTGAAGTTAGCCTTTTTGGCATTATCCATATGTTTATACTTCGTGATTTCTATTTTCTCATCTGGATAGTCTTTGATACCCAACATAATGCCAAAATGATACCCATCAAATAGATAATTAGATATTATTTCTTCTTGTGGAGAAGGATTGTCGACGTACAGCCATTCTTCATTAAAATCTTTAATATAGACCTGATTGATACCGATTTGATCATAATGTTCTAACTCCAGAATTTTTAGATCCATTGTATTCTTTACTGCTACTAATTCGTTGGCTTTTTCCTCAATTATCTGCTTTTGTCGATTCAGAGTTGCT
Source organism: Psychrobacillus sp. FSL K6-2365 (assembly GCF_038003165.1). Taxonomy (NCBI): domain Bacteria; kingdom Bacillati; phylum Bacillota; class Bacilli; order Caryophanales; family Bacillaceae; genus Psychrobacillus; species Psychrobacillus sp. FSL K6-2365. The sequence continues at coordinate 2,397,719 of NZ_JBBOOO010000001.1, forward strand.
ATGCCTTCCGAAATATCATTCACATACAATTGCTGTTTTATTTCTGCTAAAGAGAACCCCACACTCTGTAAAGCTTTGATTTTACTTAATTGATCGATTTGGTCAAGCGTATAGTAACGATAGCCGTTAGCCTCGACGATTGCAGGTTTCAGTAAATTTATTTGATCATAGTAAAATAACGTTTTTTTGTTAAGGTTACATATTCGTGCGATTTCGCCTGAAGATAATTTTTGTTTTTTCATATTTCTCCTTGAGTATCCCGTAGGTGGATACTTTACTTTTATACTATCAGTAAAAGGAGGAGGAAAACAAGATGGGGATATAAGGATAAATACAATTTTCTTGTTCTGTTGCTGTACCAACACTTTCCTAAGTAAAACAAAAGGAGACTTTTAATGAAATTCCCAAAAAACACTTTACTCGCTTCCACTCCTCAGTCCAAGAAAATAATAGTCTTAACTTGTACCATCCTCGCTTTTGCAGTGATGAATGGTACCATGTTCAATGTCGCAATACCAGATATATCAGACTCATTCAATTTAACTCCGTCACAAGTCAGCTGGGTCATTACTAGTTTCACCACAATTTTTGCTATAGGAACACTGATTTATGGTAAACTGTCTGATTTCTTTCCAATTCGAAGTCTCTATACGATTGGATTAAGCTTGTTTTCATTAGGATCTTTAGTTGGCTTTTTATCTCCAAATTACGAAACGCTCATTGTCGGACGAGTTCTTCAAGCAATGGGAGCCGCCTCGGTGCCCCCCCTCTCTTTTCTCGTCCCGATTCGATTTTTTCAAAATGAAAAAGGAAAAATGTTTGGATACCTGGCCTCGACGATTGCTTTTTCTTCGGGAATTGGTCCTATTGTCGGCGGTACTATCGGTAGTATACTGGATTGGCGCTATATTTTCCTCATTTCCGTAGCCAGTGCCTTCTCCATTCCCTTCTTTAGGAAATGGTTTCCTCATGAAGCCAAGCAGAATGGAAAAATTGATTTTATCGGGGCTACACTATTGGGGGTATTGGTTACCAGCCTATTATTCATGATCACGAACGTCAGTTGGTTAGCCTTCCTATTTTTCACCCTCTTTTTTATACTTTTAATTTGGCGGATAAACTCCATTTCATATCCCTTTATTGATCCAGGTATACTGAAGATGAGAAAGTACACGGTTACGATGGTGACAAGTTTTCTAGGTAACTTAATAGTGTTTGGATTGATTTTCTTGCTGCCTATTATGTTAAGGGAACTTTATGGGTTGACCATGCTGGAAATTGGATTCATTCTTTTCCCTGGCGCAATAGCCTCTGGGCTTATTGGACAAAGGATTGGAAGAATAATCTCCACTCGGGGAGGACAGTCCATCATTAGATACGGACTGTTGTTCATTTCCTGTGGCGCTCTATTTATCTCGACATTTGCCGGCTCAAACACGGCACTGATCACACTAGGATTATTGATCGCCTACCTTGGTTTCCCGTTTATTCAGAGCGGCACCGCTGATTTAATTAGCTCGAATTTGTCTGAGAAACAAAATGGAGTAGGCATGGGTCTTTTCAATCTGTTGAATTTTTTTGCAGGAGCTTTAAGTAGTGCCTTGTTTGGGAAGTTACTTGAAAATGAAAACGGCTCATTACGACTTAATCCTTTTTCCCTTATAGGGGAGAATTTAATTTTCAGCAATATATATATGTCATTTACAATAATAGGGGTACTAACTTTGACCTTTTTTTCTTTAAGTTATAAGTCTAAGAAATCTTAATAATCCAATACATACAGAAAGGAAGATTAGATGTCCAAAATATCACATGTATATATACGTCCGCTCACCCTCTCAGATGCTGCCGAATTACTAAATTTAGAAATGAGAAATCGAGCTTTTTTTGAAAAATACTCCATTACTCATCCAGAAAATTACTGGACTTTAGAAACTCAAAAAGAATTAATCAAAAAATGGGAACAAAATACAAAAAAAGATATAGAATATCGATTTGGCATTTTTAAAATAAATGGTGATATTCTTATAGGTACCATCGGCTTATTTCAAGTTTTCCGTGGACCTCGTGAAAGTGCCCTTTTAGGCTATTCCTTAGATCAGGAACATAATGGAAAAGGTTACACTACTGAAGCAGCGAATTTGGTTGTTAATCACGCTTTCGAAATTCTTAACTTACACCGAATTGAAGCTGGAGTGATGCCAGATAATGTTGGTTCCATTCGAGTATTAGAAAAAGTTGGTTTCCATAAAGAAGGAATAGCTAAAAAGAATGTTAAAATTAGTGCCTCATGGGAAGATCATCAGATGTTAGCGATAATAAATCCGAATGACTTACCTTCTATTCATAATAATCATTAGACAATCTTTATATCCACTCATTTCAATTATGAGTGGATTTCTTATTTTTATATGATGTGTTCGGTTCATATGCGAGATAAAAAATCTCCTTCTCTTATTAAACTAAACTGCCCCTTTAGTTCAATAAGAAAAAGTGCTTTACCCTTCTTGAAGTAAACCAGCTAATAGGATGTCAATATCTTTCTTTAAAATTACTATTAATCTTATGTTATACTATTTTGTGCATGACAAATAGCCCTCCAAAAACCTTATGGAAGGTTTTTACTTAATCACTTGTAACCAGTAATTACGCTATATCCTGGAAAGATTCTTTTCTATTTAATAAAGCATAAACCCAATGAAGCAGTTTGTTTATGCAGGCTACTATTGCCACTTTGGAAGGCTTTCCTTCTGATTTCTTCTTGTCATAGAATTCTTTCAGCTTTTTGTTTCTTGAGCTTCTGATACCGCACAATACGGCAAGATACAAAGCATGGCGCAATCTACTCGAACCTCGTTTAGTAATCCGATTGGTTGTGGCGGTGAACTTTCCTGATGAGTGAACACTGGGATCCACTCCCGCAAAGGCAACCAGTTTTTTCGGATGACTAAACCGATCGATTTCACCAACTTCGGAGATAATCGTTGCAGCGATTTTTTCTCCGATCCCTGGAATTGATTGAACAATCTCGTAATCTTCTAATTCATTTGCCAAGGTCACTATACGAATTTCCAACTCGGAAAGATGTTCTTGGTACTGAAAAAGCATTTCAATATACATTTGAAGATTGATCAAATGACTGTGATACACGACTTTTTGAAATGGATTTCGAGATGCGGAATCCATTAATTTTTTGGCCTTATCCAATGCCCATAGACTAGACCGTCTTGGACAAAACTCCATCACACATTCCGCTAACTTACTTTCTCCAGCCGCTAGTATATCTTCTGAAGTAGGATATTTCTTTAACATCATTAAAGAAACCTTCGAATAAAGATCTCCAAAAACCTTGCGGTATTCAGGAAACACTTGATCTAAAATAGTGTGAAACTGCAGTTTCGCTTCTACATACATATTCGTCACAATCTCTTGTTGTCTGGAAAGATTTCTAAGGTTTAATAATTGGATTCCTCTGTTTTTATGAGGTTCAAAATCTTCTTTGTAATAAAGCACACACAACTGATACGCATCAATCGCGTCTGTTTTTACCTTTCTTAAACTAGATCTCTTCGCCTGATAAGAAATGATCGGGTTAAGCAAAATATATAAAACTTCATGGTCCTCCAAGTATTGAATAACAGGAGAATGATAATGACCTGTAGATTCTAAAATGACCATAGGCATTTGCCCAGTCATCCCTTCAATCTCCTTTAAAAAGCCTATAAAACGGTCTAACTCCTCTTTTGTATGCTTCATAGAATAACTCTTTCCAAACGGCTTCGATTTATCTAAAAACGCCTGAACTTGGCTCTCTCCTTTAGCCACATCCAGACCAACTACTGGGTTCATTTAGCTTCCTCCTCTGACTTCTCTCACCAGTACCCCTATTCCTCCATGTAGTATCATAGCTTCGCTTGTTATACGAGATCTATGTCCCAACCAGCCTCAAACATGTTTCTACAAGTAGGGGGTGGACAGTTTAGTTCACGGGATCATTGTCCCACGCACCCGTACGTCCTACCCTGGCTACTGATATATTAAATCCTATAAAAATAAGGTCAACCAGTAAATAAACTGTACCCTTTGTAAAGGACATTTTGAAAAAGGTTAGGCAACTTGTTGAAGCTGCTGTCTGTATTTTGCAGGCGGCAGCTTTTTTAAATTCCATTGGCCTCTATAATAATTGTAATATATCATATAACACTTCACTTCTTGTTTTACTTCTTCTAATGTTTCGCATTCTTTTATATTTGTTTCATCTTTAAAATGCCCAAAGAATGATTCTTGTGGAGCATTGTCCCAACAGTTTCCACGGCGTGACATTGACTGTCCAAGATTCATCTTTTTCACTAATTTTTGATAGGTCGGATTTGTGTAATGAAATCCCTGATCCGAATGAATAAAGGCATCATTTCGAATATGTGAATGACGACGTCTTAATTGGTGAAGTGTATCTAATGCGATGTCTAATGTAATTTTATCTGAGACTTCATACGCTAAAATTTCATTCGTCTCTGCGTCTTTAATCGTGGATAAATAAGCACGCTTTCCGCTTCTGTAGTTTAAATATGTGATATCCGTTAATAACACTTTTCCAGCCAACCCTTGTTTAAAGTTGCGCTGCAATTCGTTCGGGCATGTGCGATGTTCTTTTGTTGCTTTCGCCATGCGGCGATAGGGATTCGCTTTTCGAATTGGACAAACAATCTCAAATTTCTTCATAATGCGGCGAATACGTTTTAAGTTATATGTAATCTGGTACTGGTTTTGGAGTGTCATTTTAATTTGGCGTGCTCCTTTTTTGCGTCCTCGGAAATGATACGCCTTTAAAATGATGTTTTTCACCACCTCGTCCGAACCGCCTCTAATTGCACGTTTTTGAATGGATTTTTCATCAAAGTAATTGTAGAAACCTGATCGAGATACATCCATTACCTCGCAAAGATAACTTACCATACGCTTTAACTCATACTTTTTAATAATCTGGTTAATGAGTTCGAATTTTAATTCTGGCGCAATTTTTATTTCTTCTTCACCATCTGCCTTTCGAGTAAATCGAGCTTTTTTAGGAGTTCGTTCTCTGCCTCAAGTAATCGAGTCTTCGCTTCTAATCGTGCATACTTTTCCTCGAGACTTAGTTCTCGTTCAAGTGGGCGACCAGAACTATATTTCCGAGAATCTTCTAACCCAGTAATTCCTTGGTTTTGGTATGCTGTTTTCCATCGAGCTGCCGCTTTATGAATGCGTGTCATCCCTATCATTTCGATATCAAATCCTGCATCTTCAAAAATTTCACGCGGAAACTTCCCAAATTCATTTTCAGTAATAAATAATCGTTTAAATTCATCTGTGTACGTAATCGCTTTATTGCTTACAGCTTTTACATATGGATTCTTTTTTAGTTCTTTTTGTTGGTTAGGTGTTAAATAATTTTTAGTCATAATTTATCGCTCCGAATACTGTTTTTTTCATTATAAACAAAAAGACCCTATAAGATGACCTTTTTTAAAGTGTCTATCTTATAGGGTACAGTTTAAAAAACTGGTTAACCTTATAATACGAAGCACCCGTTAGTTGAGTATGAAGTTTTAGAAAGTATGTTAATCCTGATTCTCCCCTCCAATAAACTAAACATCGTCTGTGAATTCATTCCATTCTAATCTAATGTAATCTCATTCGCTTTAAGTTTAATACTACAAAATTGTTAGATTCACCAATCCGTACCATTCATCTCATATATTAGGTGGCTATCCAATGGATTTTGATTTATTTTTAATAATTCCATCACAGCTAATGCACTAAATTGATCTTCTCAGCCAACTCTGCTTCACAATAACTTCGTAGAGTTTACTTTTAGAATAAAGAAAGTTTGGCGATAGTAGTAGCATGATAATATTACCCTACTGGAGGATATCAAATGACAAAGATCACCATTTCACAGCTCTTCACTATCATCCTGTTAGGTACTGGTTTAAGCAATCATGTAATCGTTACTCCTATATTAATTAACGCTTCAGGTCGTGATGCATGGATCAGCGTTATTATTGGTTATGCATTTATCCTTGTCTTTTCACTGTTATTGCTCTACGTAACAAGGCACTTCCAATCGGTATCTCTATTTGAATGGTTATCATCCAAGTATTCTCAATCGCTAAGTCGGATTATAGCTATTTTTATAGTAGTTTACCTCCTAATAACAGGTTGGATTACCTTAAAAGAAACAGTTATGTGGACTGAAGAAACATTTTTGTTCAATACACCTACTATTTTTATAGCTCTGTTTTTGTTAGCTTGCTCCCTCTACATTTCATATGAAAAACTAAATGTCATTGCCATTTGTGCAGGTGTCTTACTTCCATTGGTTTTAATATTTGGCATATTTGTAGCAATTGGCACTATTCCTGATAAAAATTACCATCTTGTTACCCCGGTACTTGTGGAGAATGGATGGCAAGAGGTATTTCATGGTGCATTCATTGTCTTTAGTTCAATAATCGAAATTTTTTTAATAATAATTCTACAGCACCAAGTTACACAAAAATTGAAATTCAAACATTTTATTGTTCTTATTACATTTTTGGCCATATTGACGGTTGGACCACTGCTTGGCACAATTGCAATATTTGGTGTAGAAGAAGCATCAAAACTTAGATATCCCTCCTTTTTTCAATGGAGAATCTTGGGGATTGGAACATATTTTAATCATCTAGATTTTCTATCGATTTATCAATGGACATCTGGTAATTTTATTCATTTAGCAATTATTTTGTATTTAATTACAGAAGTCTTTGACATTAAAAAGAAAAAGCAGCGCGTTAATATACAAGTATTTATTTGTATCATTTATCTACTGGTCATTATAGCTCCTATATCAAATGAGGATTTTTTAATCTTTTTAAGTCGTTATTATTATATTATCTCCAGTGTAATTGGGGTGTTTATTACTCTCTTTATTGCATTATTAATTAAATTTTCCAAGAACAGGAGGAGTACCCAGGTTGAATAATGAACAAACAGATGAAGAATATTTAACGAGTCTCTTCAATAATTCGTCGGATATAACCATCGAGAAGCAATATCTATTTAGTTCTAAAGAGAAGCAAGCTATGCTAGTTATATACTGCAATGGTTTAATTGATAATAATGTTTTATTAGAAAATATCCTCCCAGATATTCAAAATAAGTACTATAACAATGGTCTTAAAGGGATTGCATACTTAAATTCTTCAAAGCAAATGCATTGGTCTAAAAAGGAAGAGAAGGTTGGTTTAACTCTGCTAGAAAAAGTATTTAATGGATTTACAGCAATTGTAATAGCGGAAACCATCTATTTCTTTAATACATCCAATCCACCAAAGCGTTCTCCAGAAGAATCCAATTCAGAAGTATCCGTACGAGGACCGAGGGATGCATTTGTCGAAGACATAGGTACAAACATTGCATTAGTTCGGAAACGAATTAAATCGAATTCCCTTGTTACGACTACCTTTGTTATAGGTGAAAGAAGTCAAACGCAAGTAAAACTAGTCTATCTGGTGGATATACAAAATAAAAAAATGATTAAAGAAGTTACTGAGCGATTGAATAATATTGATATCGATTTCTTAAATGGTGACAATCAATTATTAGGGATTCTTGGTGACAACAATTATTCACTTTTTCCTTTGTTAAAAGCAACATCTCGTCCTGATGGTGTTGTCAGTAGTTTAGCTGTAGGAAGATTTGCTATTTTTATGGATAATTCTCCGAATGTGCTTTTAGGTCCAGCTAATCTCGGATTATTACTTAAAACTGCTGAGGATGAACATACTCCTTATTACTATGGAACCTTTGAATTGATTCTTAGATTGTTTGGACTTATAATAGCTCTTTTTCTTCCATCTTTCTGGGTGGCTTTATCATCTTTTAATGCAGATCAAATTCCATTTCCATTACTAGCTTCAGTAGCTTCATCTAGACTAGGTATCCCGTTTAATGCAACCTTTGAAATGCTATTAATGCTCATATTATTTGAACTGTTTCGTGAAGCGGGTGTTCGACTGCCTAAAGCAGTTGGACAAACTGTTGCGGTTGTTGGTGGGCTGATCGTGGGTAATGCTGCAATTCAAGCTGGAATCACTTCTCCAACCATGTTGGTAATCTCTTCGCTTACGGCAGTTGCAACTTTTACCCTTGGGAACCAGGCGTTATATGGAACTGTTTCCATTTTGAGATTTTCTTCTATACTTCTTTCATCAGTCTTTGGAATGTTTGGGTTTTTCATAAGCCTTTATGCTGTTCTTGGTTATCTCGCTAAACTCGAATCATTTGGCTTGCCTTATTTAAGTCCAGTATCTCCGTTTGTGAAAAGAGATTTCTTTAAATCAGTTCTTAAGCGGCCTGTAGTAAAACAGAATGAACGTGCATCAATACTTAACCCTATTGATAAGGACAGACAGGGGGAAGGAAAAAATTGAAACAATCAAAAATTTTAATAATATGCTTCATCTTATTATTCCAAACAGGATGTTGGGATGAGAAAGAAATTGGTGAAGTAGATTATATTACTACATTAGGAATTGACTATAAAGATGAAAACTATATTATTTATGTACAAATGCTTGATTTTTCTAATGTAGCTAAGCAAGAAGTCAGTAAAGTCTCACAACCCGCTCCTTTATACATCGGTAAATCATCAGGTAAAAATATAAATGATGCTGTCTATAATTTATATCTAACAACACAACAACAGGTGAACTGGTCACATGTAGGAGCAATTATCTATTCAGAGTCCGTTTTAAAAAAAGGAATAGAGAACGTGGAACAATCCTTAATAAAACACGGTGATTTTCGTTATACTCCATGGATGTTTGGAACAACGGAATCCATCGAAGAAATACTTAGTACTACAGGTTTCTTTCAATTGCCTCCATTATATACGATTTTGTATAAACCAACCGATATGTATAAAATGTATTCATATATTGAACCGATGCGTATGCATAGGTTTATCTCTGTTTATAAAGAACCAGGGGGAACTGCCTTGCTACCTTCTCTAACTATTAATGAAACAGACTGGAAGCAATCGGTTGAAGAACCAGAAACGAAAAAAGTATTACAAATAAATGGTGCGTTTCCAGTTAGCCATGGAACATATAAGGAGTGGTTATCTTATGAGGAGATTGCTGGTCTCAGATGGACACAAACTCAAACTCAAAGCACACCGGTTGATATTGTCATAGGGGATGAAATAAAAGGTACAGTAAGAATAATGAAACCATCTGCAAAAATTGATTTGGTTAGAAAAGGAAATGATTTTCACTTTAATATAAATGTTGAAGCTGAAGGTACTTTAATAGATTCGGAAGACCAATTATCTCTAAAAGAAATTCAAGAGTTAGTATCAAAACAGATAGAAAAAGAAATTAGAACAACCTATCTAAAAGGTATTGATAAAGATGCAGATGTCTATAATCTGAAAAATATACTTTTTCATGATAGGATAAAACCCGAAAAATTAAAAGACTATCCATTAACTGCAGATTCCTTAAGCAAAATTACTGTCAACTTCATTTTGAAGAGCAAGGGGGCATATGAATAAAAATGGATGCTAAGAAACACCGAATGTATTTAAAATATATAATAAAGTTAAAAAAACCACTTCTAATTGGGGTCCTGCCGACAAAACGCAGATATTATACGATAAGGAACTTTTCAGAAGGTAAAACCCTGATTTTTCTACGCTAAGCAGAAAAATCAGGGTTTTATTTATGTTCTGAGTGGACGTAGGGAATGAAAGGTCGAAATCTCAGGTTTAAATGAATATTCACCTAGAAAGTTTATGTGTTTCCATCCTAATGGTGATATGTGTGGAAGCAATTTCTCTTGATATTTTCCTGTAGTTTTAAAATGTTCAATTGCTTGTGATAGATACACGGTATTCCAAATACTAATAGCATTAATAATGAGGTTTAAGGCGCTGGCACGCTGCAACTGATCTTGTAGTGCTCTTTCTCTAAGTTCCCCATGTTTCCCAAAGAAAATAGCTCGTGCCAAGGCATTCATGGCTTCACCTTTATTTAATCCACGTTGGATTCTCCGACGTAATGTTTCGCTAGAAATGTAGTCTAATATAAACAAAGTTTTATCAATACGTCCCATCTCTCTTAGTGTAGTAGCAAGGCTATTTTGACGAGAATAAGAACCTAATTTCCCCATAATGAGAGAGGCAGATACCGTTCCTTTACGAATGGAATGTGCCAACCTTAATACATCATCATAATTTTCCTGAATGATCTTGGTGTTAATTCTTCCACGTAGCAACTTCTCCATTTCTGGATATTGGTCGGGCTTTTCAAATGAGTAAAGTTTTGAATCTGCAAGGTCTCGTAATCTTGGGGCAAACCGAAACCCTAACAAATTAGTTAGTCCGAATACTTGATCTGTATAACCGGCTGTGTCTGTATAATGTTCTTTAATATGCAAGTCGGTTTCATGATGCAATAAACCATCTATAACATGAACAGCGTCTCTTGCGTTTGTATTAATCACTTTCGTATAGAAGCTAGAAAATTGGTCACTAACAAAGCGATAAATGGTTGCTCCTTTTCCCGTTCCATAATGTGGATTTGCATCAGCGTGTAAGGATGAAACTCCTACTTGAACACGCATTCCATCTGAAGAAGAAGATGTACCATCTCCCCAGTACGACGACAAGCTTAACTGATGCTGAAAATTCACCATAATGGCTTGTGCTTTATTCATGGCATCTTCATATAAACGCCACTGTGAGGCTGTGGACATTTGCCGGTATGAAACTCCTTGTGTCGCTTCTGCCATCTTAGTAAGACCGATATTTGTTCCCATAGCCATAATCGCTGCCATGATCGCTGGCTTTTCTTCTTCTTTTGGAGGATGCAGTGTAGAAGCATGAAGAAACTGCTTGTCGAATCCCGTCCAACTTGCTACTTCCATAAGCAAATCTGTCAGCTTCACACGAGGTATCAGTTGATATAGAGATAAACTATATTCTCGTGCTTTTTCTGGAACGTTTTTCTCCAAACGATAGACATGCAGCCGTCCATCCTCAAAATTAACCCCATCTAATTCTGTGATATTCGCTTTAATCCATTCAAGCCGATTATGTAATACATCCATTTTTCCTTTTAAGTATTCATCAACAGAAGGTGGTGCGGTAAGTTCATTAAGCTGCTTGTTTTGCTCCCATGTTTCTTTTGTCACTAAATAATTATCAAAATCTTGATGCTGACGACTTCCTTTAATAGAAACGTTACCTGAGCGTACAAGATTTCTTAACTCGGTAAGAACAGACATCTCATAGTATTGGCGATTTATATTCCCGTCATCATCATAAACGTGCTTTTGCCAGCGATTCGAGATAAAGTCCAAAGGAGCACCTTCTGGAACCTTTCGTTTATTATTTCTGTTCATCTCTTTAATGGTCTCAATAGCTTGAAGCAATGGCTCTCCTGATTTTGTAGAAGTGAATTCCAAGGCTTCTAACAATGTTGGGGTATATTTACGTAAGTAGTTAAAGCGAAATTTTAGTAAGTCTAAGTAATCGTAATCCATTGGGCGTGACAATTGCTTCGCCTCTTCTATTGAGTTTACGAAGTCCTCCCAAGGCATAATAGCTTCTAATGCTTCAAATGGGTCCTTCCCTTGTTCTTTTGCTTGAATCAATGCTGATCCCAAATCTGCAAAGTGAATAGCCTTTTCATTAACTGATTTACCATTTAACCTCTGAATCTCTTCTTGAGCTTTACGTCCCTTTGATAACAATAAGCTGATTTGCCGATCATGTATCTCAAAGGCATGATCAGTAAGGTTTTGGCTAAGTTGTAGGAGATGTAAAATTAAAAGTGTAAATTTCTTATTCTCTTTAAATCTACGGAATGAACGGGGTTCATATTTGGAACCCAATCGTGCTAACTGTAAGACCCTATTTGGATGAATTTCTTTAATATCCACATTAAGTTGCAAAGTTCGTATGACTTGAAGACGTTTTATAACCTTTAAGAAGGCATCTGGAGAAGATTGACCGGGAACTTCTCGTAACCAAGCAAGGGGTGTCTTTGAATAGGTGGAACTTACATCAAGTAAGTGATCTAACTTTGGTTTTTGAGATTCATTTAATGTAGAGCTGATAGATTTAAAAATTCGTTCTTCTGCCCGTTGACGAGCCTCCCATACAATTCTTTCTATTGTTGTCATAGCTGGCAAAATTACTTTTTGTCTTCGCAATTCCTTAATTGTTGAGCGAATCAAGTAATCTGTATTCCCGTTCCCAAGAGCGTGTTGAAGAGTATATTGTGCAATTATTCGATACATCCCAAAGGATAAATTTTGGTAGCCATAATGCTGTCGAAGTTCCTCTAGGTGTTCATTTCGAGTTGCTACCCGTTTTGCATACTGTGTATATTCTTGTGGGGAGACATCAATTTGTTTCGCAATATAATCGAGTATTTGGTTGGGAATGTCTTTAATCTGAAATAAAGTCCAACCCGGATACCGAAGAACTGCAAGTTGTAAGGCAATCCCTAAGCGATTATGGTCTCTTCGATGCTTATTAATAAATGCAAGATCTTCTGTGGTAAAAGTATAGTGCATTTCCATATCATGCTCAGTCATATCATCAGGAATAGACATAAACATATTTCGCTGATCAAGGGTTAATAGTTCTTTCCCTCTCATGTTACACCTCCTCGCTGGATAGCCCTTTCTTTCCCAAGTAACGATATAGCGTTGTTGCTCCTATTCCTGTGGCTTCTTTAATTTGAGATAAGGAGTAGTCTTTACTTTCATACATCTTCATGGCAAGCATAATTTTTTTTGATTCAACCTTCGGTCTACCTCCATTTCTTCCCCTAGATCTAGCTGCCACCAACCCATCTTTCGTTCGTTCACTAATGATATCCCGTTCTAATTCAGCTATGCTAGCCAACATTCTGAAAAAGAATCGCCCCATAGCTGTTGTTGTGTCAATTTTATCCTGAATAGACGCGAAATGGATTCCTTTTGCTTCAAACTGTTCCATGAGTTCGATTAAATGTTTGGTACTCCGACTGATACGATCTAATTTATAGACAACTACTGTGTCACCCTTACGTAATACTTTAAGAAGCTCCTCCAACTGCGGGCGATTTTTCCTTTTACCAGATTCTTTTTCTTCAAAAGTTTCGTCCACTCCATGACGATCCAATGCATCAAGTTGTAATGATAATGACTGATCTTGCGTACTCACACGTGCATAACCAAATTTCAATTTGAAACTCCCCTTTCCATACAAATTAATTATACCAAAAAGGGGGTTAAGGCTGATGTATTGGTATTCTGTTTTTGGTTATAGTTTTGGGTATGTATTTTAGCACTATTTGAGACTTTTAAAGACGCTCACTCACCATAACCATAAACGGTCGTTTATGGTTGTTGTTTTTTAACAAGAAAATAGATATTTCTGTTAAAAATAGATAAGAGAATGTGAAAAAGGTGTATTTAAACTAACTAGGCAGGATAGTCGAATTCTTAGTGTTGACAGGAATAAGAAGTTTGTATTAAAATAAAAATTGATTGAAAGACCAATTTAAAAATTGAATAACCAATATAAACGAGAGGAAGACCCTGATGGAAAACAAACAATCTTTTATTGCTGAAGCACGAAGAGAACAGATTATTCAAGCTTGTATTGATACACTCGATGAACTTGGCTATACAAATGTCAGTTTAACTAAAGTCGCTAAAAAGGCAAAAGTGAGTACAGGATTAATTTCGTATCATTTTTCTGGCAAAATGGATTTAATCAATCAAACCTTAGTGCATTTATTTAACAAAAAATTGGATTTTATTAGTGGGAAGGTTGTTCGAGAAGAAACGGCTATTTCACAATTAAAAGCATATATTGAAGCTAGTTTGGCTTACCAAGTGGCTAATTATAAAAATAATATCGCATTGATTGAAATTGTCTTTAACGCTAAAGACGAAGAAGGAGTGCCTTACTATAAAGCTGATGATGACGAGGAAGATCTGTTAAATGTATTGCTCAAAGAGATTTTATTAGAGGGACAAAAGAAACAAGAGTTTTCTAATGAATTTGATGTAGAAATGATCTGTGTTCTGATTCAAGGTGCAATAGAAGAAAGTATGCTTAAAAATAGGGCTTCCTTTAGTCTTGAGAAGTATAGGGATGATTTAACTAGAGTAATAACAAAAATAGTTATGTAACATCAAAAGGTCTATTTCCCTTTAATTAGAATAATTGATGGTTGAATAAGGATATATATTTATGCGTATTTGTTGTTTGATAATTATTATTTTCATTTGTATTGAATATTTTTGTCAGAATTTCAAGATACTCTAAACATCTTAATTCAACTATTTTTAACTATAAAGTCTCGGAGGTAACAATCCCAATGAAAAATACATCCACAATTGGTATGGGTTTCTTGGAAAAATTGATTGCAGTATTATTTCCTATTGTTTTAGGAACGATAGGTTGGTTTCTTCCAAAGTTGTTGGAATTCGTAAAAAGAATATCTTTCTTTTCTGATTCAAAAGTCATTGAACTTTTGGATGCATTCAACCCTTTTTGGGTGTCTATTATCTTGATGTTCGTAGGTGTAGTTATAGGTGTTCTTTTATCACTAACAGTTTATAGTGAAGCACTAAAAATGAGCATAAGCGATCAAGAAATATTGATCAATAAAGATGATAAAGAAAAGATAATTAGAAAATCTGAGGTAAAAGAAATCTTTATGGAAGATAATAATGTCGTAATTACTGGAAATAAAGGTCAAGAACTTTTGAGTGAAAAGACGGATATTAAGAAGGAAAAAATACGAGAAATCTTTCTGTATCATCATTACCTTTGGTGTGAACAGGACCCTTATGTAGATGAATTCAAACTTTGGGCCCTAGAAGATCATTTACTTGGGGAGAACACCAATTCAATCTTATATGAACGTAGAAATGCAATTAGAGAAGGAGATAAGAAAAAGGCAAAAAATTTAAAAATGGATTTAAATGAGCTAGGGGTAGTTGTGAAAGATCAGGGTAAGGATCAATATGTACGAAAGATTTAACTAAACAAGCCAAATTTAAAAAAGTCGGTTCCTTAGCGTATAGGAATTCGACTTTTTAGGTTGCAATTTGCTTAGCGTATAATATATGCGTTTTGTCGACATGACCCCTAATTACAGTCATATATTCTAAGACGTTTCATTATTAAATTTCCATTATTAATTACAAATAACGATTTTACTCTTTACCATTATAGACAAATCATACCTACAAAAAAAGCTTCATGTTTATACATGAAGCAAATCCTTTTAAATGTTTGAATATTCTTTTTCAACTTTACAAATCCTAGTTGAGTAAGAAGAGTACCAATCTTGTTTACCTTTTTCTTTAACCTTTCTGTGAGAATCATTTTCTTTCCATTCCTTAATGGCTTCTAAAGAGACCCAGTAGGATACGGTTATTTCTAGTCCCTCTAAATCGCAGGTCCTATCTACTCCTAGAAACCCCTCTTGTTTTGAGGCAAATTCAATCATCAATTCAGCTGCTTTCATGTAATTTTTTTTATCCTCTTCGGTTCTTTGAGAGGTAAAAATAACTGCATAATATGGGGTAGCCGTATTTGCTATAAACATAAAGTAATTCCTCCTTACATTTAGTCTGAAAATATCGCTGAGTACGTTTTGATATTTGAACATAACTAGAGCTAAGATATTCAGATTTTTCCCAAAAAGAAATCTATTCTAGCTTATATATTATAGACATGTTAAGTGGTATTTAAACCCTACCTGAAACAACATAGAGAGGATTTAATTTTAAAAGAAAGTTAACTTAAATACTTTAGCTTTTAAAAATAATGAAGTAATTACAATAAGAGCCTTTTCAATCTGACTCAATTATTTTAGCCTGATTTTCAGCCCTTCTTGCGTTAATCCTTCTTGTAGCAACCCTTCTGTAGTTTAAAAACCTCACTATTCTTCATAAATAAAATTGTACTGACCTAAATGGGACAGAGCAACAATATCACTCACGTAATCAATGATTCAAATGAAACCAAACAGCCAATCACCGGTTCAATACCGTCAATTGGCTGCATAATAGGTTTTTTTATTCGTCTCAAAAAGGGTTGTCAGTGCCATATATTTCTAGGTTTTATCTTCTAGTAAGACAAAATTGAAAGTAGATTTAATGGACGCTTAAATCAATTATTAACTCTAGATATCATCTTATTAGCATTTCATCAATTACAAGAACAAAATGCTAAAATAGAGATTTTCATTATTGGACTAAAATTGGCTAAAATATATTTCAATTTGATTTCTCGGTATTACTTTTCTTTCTTTTGGAAATTTGTTAAATTCCAATATTGGTTCTATAAACTCAACTATTGCATCAATCTCATCTATAATAACTTTTTTCTGAAAAACAAACTGTTCTACTTTTATAAAACCGTTACTTTCATAATCCTCGTAATCACTACTAAATATAGTAATTTCCCCTCTATCAATTACCAGTTCTCCAATCGAAAAAGTATCATATTCTTTTCCTTTGTAAATTATCTTATATTTCAACTCAAATAATAATTCAATCTCATCTAAGGTTACTTCTTTAATAAAAATATCAGGGTGTATGTTTCCCCCTAAATCAATTAGTTCTTTAAATCCACTTTCATGCTCTTTACTCTTTAATCTGAACTTATCTCTACGAATATTTACTGGATAATTTTTTTTATTGTATGTAGCATATTTACTCATATTAACTCCTCCCTAATTAATTTCTACCCAAGATTCTAAATCTCCATCGTAAATAAATTCAAATAATGGTTTTCCTGTTTTACTGTCTCTAATTTGCATCATATCTCCTTCCACAAACTTTCTAGCTTCTTGGTAATATTCTGGTAAAACGATTTCTTTACTCCCTGTAAATCCCCTTCCTGTATATGGATATGAATCAGAATTAGGTTCCCACCTAGGTATCGATAATTGATTGGAATCCCATAAATTATATTCAATTGTTCCATAAAATCTATCCGGACCACCAACAGATTGTGATATTCCATCAACACCATTAGTTATTTTAAATGTCGTATTGTTGTAATCTAAACGGGCTCCCTCAAAATTCATTTCTAGGTTTTCTAGTTTTGCAGAATGTTCCTTCATAGCAGTGAACCCTCTAACACCACTATAGTCTTTATTATATAGATAATTATATAAATCTCTTTGAGGTATTACTTTAGCCATCATAGTTCCCTTTGGAGGAATACCTATTTGATCTCTTATAATGTTTACTTTCCTTAATTCTTCTTCTCTCAATAACCTATCGGGATGTAATAATTTTAAAAATTCATCAATGGTATAATCATTCTTTTTTAGAACAGTTTGTATAGATTCACTTGTTTTAACTGTTTCAATATTAGATTCAGTCTTACTGGTAGCTTTCACTTCATTTATTGCGTTACCGTTCACTGCTACATTTCCAGATTTCTTAACTGGCGATGTCACCAATTTTCCAACTCCAAAAATGCTCCCTGCTAATCCAAAGCTATTTAGCCAATGTTCCTTTGAAAAAGATTCTTCCGGAGAGACTGCTTCTTTAACCATGCCACTAAAACCGAATGTAGCATAATCTAAAAAATCAAGTTTCGAATCAAACATCTTGGCACTTCTTTCATTTGCTCCTGACAAAATTCCATCAGAAACCCCGAAAGTCCAATAGTTTACAAAATCATATGGAGAATCTAGTGCCTTATCACGTCGTAAACCTACCCCATTCCAAAAGTCTTCATTAATGCCCTTGAAACTATGGAAGGATTTTACGAATGGGTTTTGATTAATATCTTCCTGTTCTGTCCCATTGACCTCTGGTCTAGGACAAGATAAGGCAATCATATCTGTACCTACAAAAGGATGGTGTATGCTAATTAAACCCCCATAACCAAATCGTATTGGACCAGTACCAGCTATAAATGCCTGAAGCATAGTCGTCAACTGATTCTCTCTATTTGATAGGTTGGAAAGTCCAGCTATCGGAGAGGTACGATACGCCAATTCTGTCTTCAAATTATTTTTAGAAGTCAAAACTCCCCAATTTTCTGTTTGGAAATGAATATCTGTTAGTCCAGATTCAAACATACCCTCTAAATCCGAGAGCCAATTTTCCATTGTCTGCATATCCTGTTCAATGGTTTGTAATGCATTCGTTTGAGTTGCATCAAATTCATAAAGTTGAGAGATAGTATCATCCCGTTTTCTCTTAGAACTAATGACTCCCTCCTGCACTCCGCTATCATCTAAATGGGGCAGACCAACAATATCGCTCACCTGATCCATAATACTGTTTGCCTCATCCGTCAAATTAGCCGTCAGTAGGCCGATTTCTGTAAGCCCTTGCTCCAGTTCTCCCTCTAGAAATGTTTCGAGAATGTAACCGGAAGGATCAGGTTCTAGTGAGTAAAGAGCTGCTTCCATTTGACGAAGTACTTCTTGATAGTGTTCGGAAAACAGCTGGAAAAATTGAAGAAATGGTACATGACATTCCTCATAAAAGGAGCGAATGGCATTTCCTCCTTCTCCTTTTAATTGATCCTCCATCTGAACTAAACCCTCCACTGCTCGGTGGATTGCTTCTATCTCAGTACTTAACCTGGTTAACATAGTAATGTTTCGATGTAGCCCTTCTTGAAATAAATCTACATCTAATACTTTCATAGGCTTTTCCCCATTAAGCTTTTGGAAATAACCACTTCGCAATATTCTTTATTATACAATAATACCCCACAGGTGAACATTCTTCTCCCCCTCTAGTAAACTACCAATAGTTATAATATTCCATTTTTACACAAGAAGGTAAAGAGAGAAGTTACCATTTTCAAGAAAACAATGCTTAGGAATTAATACAAAAAATTTAACCCGTGACTCTTACACTACTACCAAAGGCGGTTATATAGATAGAAATGCATATGGAGTATCATTTAGCACTATCATCATTAATAAAAGCAACTTTTATGAGCAAGCTTGCTATGATGAAAGTAAAAGTGGCTATTTAAAACGCAGGCAACTAAAGAATGTTATGGATTAAAGGGGGATTCTATTTTGAAAAGTCTATAAGACTTATGAGACAAAGGCAATATTGTAATTAACATATTTTACTGATTAGCTTTTACCAAAACTGTAGTAACCTGTTTTCATCAAATGAGTAATACAGACCACCTGTTTACTCTTTTGTCCGCAATTTGTCCGCATAATTAATTTTTTGTACCGATCTTATTTTACTTAAATGATTTTCACAGTCATGAAAACCTTATTAAATCAGACTTATTTAACTAAATCGAATTCAATTTTACCAGGTTTTTCAAGGGTTACAAATTCGACAAGGTGGGGGTCGCTGGTTCGAGACCAGTCGGGACCATCTTTTAGATAAGCCTGTAGACGCTGATATATCAATGTTTCAGGATTTTTCTTTTAGCCAAAATCACTTATCTTCTCCCTTAGTAGAGTGGTATTGTTTGTCCGCTGTATTTTCACTGTAATAGTTATTCTGAAGTTGAAGCGACTGGTGAAAAGTATCTGCTTTTTAATTGCACTAACACCTTTATTTACAGTCGACGTTAATATTATTTGAAGGGGTAACTATTCTTATTCAACAAACCTACCGCTTTAGTTTAAGTGAAAACCTTCACATTCTTCTTCAAACATTAACATAATCATCCAACTTGATCCCATTATTTTTAAAAAATAAGATCGGATCTCCTGATCTCATTGTCTCCAACTCGATTGAAAATAACCTTTTCTTCCTTAATTCCATCCTATTTGCTTGATTTCTCGTCGTTTTTGCGTTAATCCTTCTTGTAGCAACCCCATCATAGTTTAAAAACCTCGCTATTATACATTAATAAAATTGAACTGATTTAAATAAGGCAGCTCAACAATATCACTCACTTAATCCATGATTCAAATGAAACCAAACAGTCAATCGATAGTCAATACCGTCAATTGGCTACATTATAGTGTGCTTATTCCTGTCTCAAAACGTTAGTTAGTGTTTATATCCACAGCACACAGTATTTAGCCCATAAACAACAAAAAGGCAGAGCAAGAATGCTCTACCTTTTTATCGTTTCATTAATAAACAGATGTATTTTCTTTTGTTATGTTTTCTAGAATTTCTTTCACACGTGCTAGGAAGCGACCGGCAACTAAGCCGTCTAATACACGGTGGTCTAGTGAAAGACATAGATTTACCATATCACGCGCAGCAATCATTCCGCCGTCCATGATGACTGGACGTTTCACGATAGATTCTACTTGTAAAATAGCTGCTTGAGGGTAGTTGATAATTCCCATTGACTGAATAGAACCAAATGACCCTGTGTTGTTTACAGTGAATGTACCACCTTGCATTTCGTCTGATTTTAATTTGCCAGAACGAACTTTTGATGCTAGCTCATTTACTTCACGACCAATACCTTTAATCGTTTTTTCATCAGCATTTTTAATAACTGGAACATATAGCGCATCTTCTGTCGCTACCGCTATAGAAATATTAATGTCTTTTTTCTGAACTATTTTGTCCCCAGCCCACATGGAATTCATCATCGGGAATTCTTTTAATGCCTGCGATACAGCTTTCACGAAGAAAGCGAAGTATGTAACATTAAATCCTTCTTTTTGTTTGAATTCATTTTTGATAGAGTCACGATATTGAACCATATTCGTAACGTCCACTTCAATCATAGTCCATGCATGAGGAGCTTCGTGTTTACTGCGTAGCATATTTGCTGCAATTGCTTTACGAACACCAGTCACAGGAATTTCGATATCTCCAACCGCTACTGGAACATTAGCAGATGTTGGCTTTGGAGCTGGTGCACTAGCTGCAGTAGGCGTAGAAGGAGTTGATACCGCTTTAGGCTCTGCTTTTGCTGCTACTGGAATTTCTCCACTCTCCACAATTTTCAGAAGATCCTTACGAGTTATACGTCCTTCGTTACCAGTACCAGTAACTAAAGAAAGGTCGATACCATGTTCTTGTGAAATTTTTAACACTGCTGGTGAATAGCGAGCTTTAGCTCCTTTATCACGTTCTACAGGAGCAGCATGCTTTTGTACTTCCGTAGGTTTAACAGTTTCTGCAGTAGGCTCTTCAGGAGCAGCCTCTTTTACCTCCACTATTTCCTCAGAAGCTCCACCTTCTGTTTCTATTGTACAAACAATTTCACC
Organism: Psychrobacillus sp. FSL K6-2365; assembly: GCF_038003165.1. Classification (NCBI taxonomy): domain Bacteria; kingdom Bacillati; phylum Bacillota; class Bacilli; order Caryophanales; family Bacillaceae; genus Psychrobacillus; species Psychrobacillus sp. FSL K6-2365. Next base: position 2,418,949 of record NZ_JBBOOO010000001.1, read on the forward strand.
AACAGCTAGTGTATCTCCTTCGTTTGCGATCAGTTCTTTAATAATTCCTGTAAAGGAAGATGGCACTTCAGCAGTTACTTTGTCCGTGTTAACTTCAGCTAGCGCATCATATTTGTTAACATGATCACCTGGTTTTACTAACCATTTTTCAATCGTTCCTTCAGTTACACTTTCCCCTAGCTGGGGCATTTTTATTTGTTCGATTGCCATTCGTTTTCCTCCTTATCAAATTCGCCTTGGCGTATTTGGGTCCAGATTTTTATCGAGCTTGCTCGATAAATTCCTTAAAAAAATCTGTAACATCCGCCGGAGGCATTAACTTCATTTGGCAAAGTCTTTTTTTTGCTGAAAGAAGTTAGTATTCCGCTAGCTCACGCATCGCTTTTTCGACTTTATCTGGATTGATCATAAAGAATTTTTCCATCGTTGGTGCATATGGCATAGCTGGAATATCAGGACCAGCAAGACGCATAATCGGTGCATCTAGGTCAAATAAGCAGTTTTCTGCAATGATTGCAGCAACTTCCCCAATAATACTACCTTCTTTGTTATCTTCTGTTACTAGCAGAACTTTACCTGTTTTAGATGCAGCTTCAATAATTCCTTCTTTATCTAAAGGATAAATTGTACGTAAATCTAAAATATGTGCTGAAATACCGTCTTTTTCTAAACGTTCAGCAGCCTGTAGTGCAAAATGCACAGCAAGACCGTACGTAATAACCGTGATATCTTCCCCTTCACGTTTCACATCCGCTTTCCCGATTTCGATTGTGTAATCTTCTTCAGGAACTTCACCCTTAATAAGACGATACGCACGTTTATGCTCAAAGAACATAACAGGATCTTCATCGCGAATTGCAGCTTTTAATAAACCTTTAGCATCATAAGGTGTAGATGGAATAACGATTTTTAGACCAGGCTGGTTAGCAAAAATTGCTTCTACCGATTGGGAATGATAGAGTGCTCCGTGAATTCCTCCACCGAATGGAGCACGGAAAACGATCGGACAAGTCCAATCATTGTTAGAACGGTAACGAATACGTGATGCTTCGGAAATAATTTGGTTTACCGCAGGCATGATAAAGTCAGCAAACTGCATTTCCGCAATGGGACGTAGCCCATACATCGCAGCTCCGATCCCAACACCAGCTATAGCAGATTCTGCAAGAGGTGTATCTAGCACGCGATATTCTCCAAATTCATCATATAGACCGTTTGTCGCTTTGAACACTCCACCTTTACGACCAACATCTTCTCCAAGTACGAAAACGCGTTCATCGCGAGTCATTTCTTCTTTCATTGCAAGTGTGATTGCATCAATATAAGACATGATTGCCATTATGCATTCCCTCCTTCTTGTTCAGCATAGACGTGCTTCAAGGCATCTTCAGGAGCAGCATATGGAGCATTTTCTGCATAGTCCGTTGCTTCATTTACTTCCTTCATAATACGATCATTAATCTCTTTTTCTAAATCTGTAGATAAAATATCTAAATCACGCAAATACTTTGCAAATGTAATAAGAGGATCTAACGCTTTTCCTTCTGCAATATCTTCCGCAGTACGGTATTGTCTATCATCGTCATCGGAAGAGTGAGCTGTCAAACGGTACGTCACAGCTTCTATTAAGCTTGGTCCTTCGCCATTACGAGCACGATCTGCAGCTTCCTTCACTACTCTGTATACCTCGATTGGATCTTTCCCGTCAACAGTTACACCAGGCATACCATAACTGGAAGCACGGTCTGCAACCGTTTTACTCGCAACCTGACGCTCAAATGGTACAGAAATAGCATAATTATTGTTTTCAACCATTGTAATACATGGTAATTGGTGAACTCCTGCAAAGTTTAATCCTTCATGGAAATCTCCTTGGTTAGAGGAACCCTCCCCAAGAGTAACAAAGGTAATAAAATCTTTTTTCTCAATTTTCGCAGCCAAAGCTACTCCTACAGCATGCGGCAGCTGAGTTGTAACGGGTGAAGAACCAGTTAAGATTCTATTTTTCTTTTGTCCAAAATGACCTGGCATTTGACGACCACCAGAGTTTGGATCTTCTGCTTTTGCAAAAGCGGAAAGCATTAAATCTTTGGCAGTCATGCCAAAGTGTAAAACAACTCCCATATCACGGTAATAAGGAGCAATATAATCCTTTGTGTTATCCAGTGCAAAAGCTGCTCCTACTTGAGCGGCTTCTTGACCTTGACAGGAAATTACAAAAGGAATTTTCCCAGCACGGTTTAATAACCACATACGTTCATCGATACGACGTGCCATTAACATCGTTTCAAACATTGTTAACACATCTTCATTTGTTAAACCTAATTCTTCATGACGGTTTGTTGTCATATAGAACTCCCCCTCTATTAATATACAAGCAAATTGCTTCTCATTTCAGTATTTCTCTAGCTCCGAGCGCACCCTCTTTAGTCGTTTCAGAATGACAGAGAAAGACAAAGGACGCTTCTTACTTCAAGTCCTCCAGCGCTTTTTGCTGCTGGTCGGCATTTGCCACTTCTCTACATATGAATAGCTTTACCATCTACAGCTAATGCTGCTTCGCCTATTACTTCACTTAGTGTAGGATGTGGGTGAATTGTATGTGCAATTTCCCATGGTGTTGCGTCAAGAACCATTGCTAAACCAGCTTCTGAAATCATATCAGTTACATGTGGCCCTATCATATGAACCCCTAGAATATCATTTGTCTTTTTATCTGCAACGATTTTCACAAATCCATCAGATTCGCCGTAAACAAGTGCTTTTCCAATCGCTTTAAATGAGAATTTACCAACCTTTACATCAAATCCTTGTTCTTTTGCTTGTTGTTCCGTAATACCAACACTTGAAGCTTCAGGATTCGAATAAATACAACGTGAAACTAATGTATAGTCAATTGGCGAGATGTCGTTACCCGCGATATGTTCAATCGCAGTAATTCCTTCATGGCTGGCCACATGTGCTAATTGAAGTCCACCGATTACATCTCCAATCGCATATATATGAGATTCTTTTGTTTGGAATGTTTCTGACACTTGGATAAATCCTTTTTCTACAACGATATCTGTATTTTCAATGCCAATACCTTCTACATTTGCTTGTCTGCCAACAGAAACTAACATTTTTTCTGCTATAAAGGTTTTCATTTCACCATTTATCTCTGCAGAAATTTGTACTTCTTTTTCTTTTGTTTCTAATGTCTCTGGAAGTACTTTTGCACTTGTAACAAATGTTATACCCTTTTTAGCAAGTAGCTTTTGCATTTCTTTCGAGATATCCTTGTCTTCAGTCGGTATAATACGATCTGCATACTCGACCACCGTTACCTCTACTCCAAAATCATTAAGCATAGATGCCCATTCTATTCCAATAACTCCGCCACCTACGATTAACATAGTTTTTGGTAACTCTGTCATTGCTAAGGCTTCATCAGAGCTCATGACAAATTCGCCGTCAATTGTTAATCCTGGTAAAGTACGTGGTCTAGAGCCAGTGGCGATTACTACATTTTTAGGTATAAGCATTTCATTTTCGTCGCCATTATTCATTTCTATAGATATAGTTCCACCTGGAGAAGGTGAAAAGATAGAAGGTCCTAACATTCTTCCTGTACCTTCATATACATCTATTTTGCCTTTTTTCATCAACCCTTGCACACCTTGATGTAATTGGTTAACAATCGATTCCTTTCGTGCCTGTACGCGACTAAAATTGAGTGTTACCTCTCCAGTATTTACACCGAAGTCAGCTGCATGATTTTTAGTAGTTGCATATACTTCCGCACTACGAAGCAAAGCTTTACTAGGAATACACCCTTTATGTAAACAAGTACCACCTAAATTTCCTTTTTCAACGATTGCTGTTTTTAATCCAAGTTGAGCCGAACGTATAGCAGCAACATATCCGCCCGTACCACCACCAATAATTACTACATCATAATCTTTTGCCAACTTTACCATCTCCTTTAATATCCATCTAAGAAGGCCGCTTTACTTTAAAAGAAAGACGGCCTACTTTAGTTCAATAGATGAAATTAGTTGTTGTATTAACGTCCGTTTAAGATATGTTTACCATTTTGTAAGAATTGACTACGTGATTTGCTTACACGTGCAATACGTTCTTCCGCCAAACGGTCAGCAGCAACATATGATGGCACGCCATCGCGTTTTGAGATTTCAAAAATGCGTTCAATTTTATCGTAAATTGTAGCTACACGTTTCATCGCACGCTCCGCATTGTAGCCATATAATTCATCCGCTACATTGATAACGCCACCTGAATTAATAACATAGTCTGGTGCATAGACAATGCCCATCTCATGAATTGTATCTCCATGCGTTGTATCACGTAATTGGTTGTTTGCTGAACCAGCAATTACTTTCGCTTTTAGTTGTGGAATTGTATTGTCATTAATAATCGCACCTAAAGCACATGGAGCAAAAATATCCGCTTCTTGCGAATAGATATCATTAACATCAACTTGAACTGCTCCAAATGCATTCACTGCACGGTCAACCGATGCTTGGTTAATATCTGCAACAATTAGTTTTGCGCCTTCTTTGTGTAAGTATTCGCAAAGCGTGTATGCAACATTACCAACACCCTGTACTGCTACAGTTTTACCCTCTAAAGAATCTGAGCCAAATGCTTCTTTAGCTGCTGCTTTCATCCCTACATAAACACCGTAAGCTGTTACAGGCGATGGATTACCTGAAGAACCAAATGCTTCTGAAATACCAGTTACATAATTAGTCTCCTCATGGATTAAGTCCATATCCGCTACAGTTGTTCCAACGTCTTCAGCTGTAATATAACGACCATTTAACCCCTGGATGAAGCGACCAAAAGCACGGAACATTTCTTCATTTTTATCCTTTAATGGATCTCCAATAATTACAGTTTTTCCACCACCAAGATTTAATCCAGCTGCTGCATTTTTATAAGTCATACCTTTTGCAAGGCGTAATGCATCCTCAATCGCTTCTTCTTCAGTTGCATAATTCCACATACGTGTCCCACCAAGTGCAGGACCTAAAGTAGTATCATGAATTGCAATTATCGCTTTTAACCCTGAAGTTTTATCTTGGCAGAATACCAATTGTTCGTAATCATAAGTTTCCATATATTTAAAGATTTCCATGTGTAGTTCCTCCTAGTAGTTAAATGGGCCTTACTTATATATTCAATACCCCTATTGTTTGAAGTGTCTCCCATTTATGCTAAATGATATTTTTCTAATTTGTAATAAAGCGTGCGGAGTGAAATGTTAAGTTGTTTGGCGGTTCGTGATTTATTTCCCCCAGAAAGTTTTAATGCTTGTGCCAATACTTTCTTTTCCATTTCATCCATTTGTTCTGCTAACGTACCAAGTGAAGTCTCTCCCTTGTCCTCACTTGGTATAACCAACATTGACTTTGGTAGATGGTATTCTTCTACCGTTCGATCATTTGGCTGCAAAAATATCATCGAACGACTGATGACATTTTCCAACTCTCGAACATTCCCCGGCCAGTCATATAGAAGTAAACTCTCCATTGCTTCTTCAGAAAAACCTTCAACATTCCGACCAAATTCTTGATTTAACTTCACGAGCAAATGCTCTGCTATTGCCGGAATATCCTGTTTACGATTACGTAAGGAAGGAATATGTATTGGCATCCGATTCAATTGATAATAAAAATCTTCTCTAAAAGTACCTTCTAGCATTGCTTTTTCGAGGTTCAAACTACTTGATGCGATGATTCTCACATCTACAGGTATTGATGTCGTTCCCTCTACTCGAATGATTGCATTTTCTCTCAGAACACGTAGCAGCTTTGCCTGTGTCTTTTTCGTAAGTTCCCCAACTTCGTCTAAGAAAATTGTACCATTTATTGCTTGTTCAAAAATCCCAGGTTGTATAAACCCATCTTTTTCAGACCCAAACAACTCTGTTTCTAGCAAATGTTCTTCCGTTGAGCTACAGTTTACACGAAGGAACGGATAATGCGATCGATTACTTTCACTGTGTATTGCAAGAGCGAATAAGTCTTTTCCAGCACCAACCTCTCCCCTTAAAAGAACGGTTACTGAAACGCTTGCTGCTAGCTTTGCTTGCTCAATCGTGAAGTTTATTTCGTTTGATGTACCGACAATATCTTCAAAGCTATATGTTGCCCCTAACGTTCTGATTAGCGTGCGAGCATGATCTAATTCTTTCATTAGCCCGCGCATTTCAGTCATATCGTGTATTACTCCAACACTACCTTTTAACTGTTGGTTAACGATGATAGGCGCTACATTGACGATAACATCTTTTTTCAGTTTCCCTACTCGTAGATTAACACCACGAACAGGCTTTCGAGTTTGCAACACTTTTAGGTGAATACTTTCCCCTTCTGAAATATCAGCTGTTGCGGGTTGCCCAATTACTTCTGCTTCGCTAAATCCAGTTATTCTTGTGTAAGCAGGGTTAATAAGAATACCTTTACCTTCTTCATCCACAACGGAAATAGCATCTTCACTTGAATAGATAATTGCCTCTAGCATTTTTTGAATTTCTGTTAGGTTTGTAATTTCTTCAGCTAGTCGAACTACTTCCGAAATATCCTTGAAAACAGCAAATGCCCCGACTTGTTTTCCTTCTTCATTTATCATTGGATAACGCGAGGTGACAATTTTGGTACCGCTTTCAAGAATGAGTTCTTTGTTTAGTTCGACACGACCCGTATCGAACACTTTAGGTAATTCACTTAAGGAAATTACTTCATGAACATGTTTTCCAATGGCATTTTCGACAGATATTTGTGTCATTCTTTCTGCACTTTTGTTAAATAAATTTACGATGCCTTGATCATCAATTCCAATCATACCTTCTTCAACAGAACTGAAGATTAACTCCTGCATCATCGTTTTGTGATCAATAATGTTTATATACTTATTTTTCTCTTCTAAAAGTGAAACAATTAAGTTGGCAATCTCGCCCGGTATTAATACCGCAGTGGCTGGCCTATTTGCAAGAAGCTCATGAAATACCTCTTTGTTTCCCGTAACATCAATGATGATCTGAATATCATCATTTAGGAGAGGTTTCCAATCTTTAAACGTAGGAATATTAGTCTCTTTTGCAAGTTTTAGCCCGGGAGCTTTTTCATCAATGTCTACAATAGCTTTGACTTGAAGATATTCAGCCTGTTGTATCAATTTCAAAAGTGCACATCCTCCATTACCAGCACCTACTATAAGTATGTTTTGCAAGAATATGCACACCCCCATTAATCATCTGCAACTTATTGCACTTCTCATTTATCATAACGCAAGTTTCTTTCGTTGACAATCATATTGTTGATAGTAAAATTAAATTAGTAAGAACAGGAGTGAAAAAAATGGCTCGTTTAGCGGCTTTAATCGTGTTATTAATTCCTGGAATTTTAGCAGCATTTGGGATTAAATTAATGAGAGATACATTTTTCGGATTACAAATCCTCCCTATTGGTGGCTTGGTCATACAATTTATAAGCGGATTAATATTTACGGTTCTAGGATTAGGCTTCTTTGCAGGGTTCTTATTGAACCGTGACCGTAAAAATGGGAAAGTAGCTCCACGATTTCAAAAGAAAAAAGACGTAGACTTATAATAAAAGTCTACGTCTTTTTTGAAAGACAAAATTCCGTGAACACTGGATTTATGGCACTTAAAAGAATGAATAATACTACTAACATCCGTTTCATGCGAACTCTCAGAGTGGAAATCAGGTATATCTACGTATTTATTTTTAGTGGACCGGGCGTCTTTAACCTGGTCTTTTTTGTTGTTGAATTACTTTTTCTGGGTAATCAGTGATCCATCCAATTACAGATTCATGTGGATTCTGAATATACTTTTCGTTGCCCTTTATGTTATAAAAGCGCATTGGAAAACCAGCATCCCATACTCTCTTCATTAAATTAGTATCGTAAAATTTTTTATTGAAGTGAATTGCATCTATTTCTTTAATAGACAACACATAATCCCAATCTGAATTTTTTTTGCCAATAAAAGCTGTTTGGACTTCTCTTCTCATCGCATGTATTGTTTGCAGGATACTAAATTCGAAGGAAGAAAAGTGAACATCTGAAATGTGTGAAGCTTTTTCTACGACCTCTCGAATTTTTTCATTTTTCCCAAGAAAAGATTCCTTCAATTCTACATTTAATTTTATTCCTAATGGGGTCACATAGTGAATGAATTCATCAAAGGTCACTACTTTAGAATAGAAAAACTTACGGTAGAACACCCGACCGAGTTTTAGCTGCAATACTTCCTCTGCAAGCATATCAGTAATTCTTCGTTTATTTCCCGCTAATCGAAAAAAATCAATATCATGCGTAACAAAAGGTACGCCGTCTGCTGAAAGCTGTAAATCTAATTCAATCCCATCTACTCCTAGCTTTACAGCTCTTTTAAACGCTTTCATAGAATTTTCAACTGTTTTTGCTGCAGCACCACGGTGAGCATACACAGGTATATTAGACATTTAACTCCCCATTTTCCAATTTGAATTTCCCTTGGGTTTGTTTTGTTAGATAAGATGATTTGTTTCCAATTTGAATAACCGTACCTGGATTTGCTTCTCTTTTAATATCGATAAAATAATCTGACGTGTGTCTTAACATTTTCAAAATCCGCTGAATCTCCTCATCTAACTCTTTCACTTCACGTTGAATTTCATTATATTTTTGCTTCGTTTGTTCATATACAGCTACTTGTTGAACAGACATTGAACTCTTAAATTGATTTAATTGACTTAAACTAAAATTGAGCTTAGTCGTTTCTTCCTGTAACTTCATCATCTCTTGTGCTTTTGTTTTCGCATTTTCCGTTAGAATTTTTCGGTCTATTCCTTGGACTACCAATTCCGTTTTCCTTTCTGAATTGTTTCCCGTATATGCAGATGTGATTGAATTGATAGCAATAGCTTTACCACCAATAATCTTCCCTTTACGCTCATCTAATTTCAATTCATTACAGAAAATCTTAGACCCTAAAGAATAAAATCCAATGTGAATAGTATCCTTTGCCTCTAAAGTACATTCATTAGCATGTTTAACAAATATATTATGATGTGCCTCTACTTTTGTGATTCCTCTGCCAAATATGCCACCTTTTATGAACACGTCTCCTTCTGTCGATTTTATAAGTTCTGCTGAATGTACGCCTTCATTAGATTCAATGGAGATATCACCGGAAGAGACTATTGAATAACCAGCCATTACAGTTCCTCTAACTTGAATAGAGCCGTCAAATTTCAAATTACCTGTCTCCAATCCCACATCACCATCGATGACCAGATGCTTTTGAACCGTAAGTACTCCATTTACTTCTCCAATTACTCCTTTTGTTTTAGAACGTAAAACTGTCTTACCTTCCTCTTCCACTTCATACGCGGATTTAGTGTCATATTTTAGTGGTAAATCATCACCCATCAATGCAGGTACGGATTCTCCAAGAATATTCTTACCCGCTGATCCTTGCTGAGCAGGAATTTTTTCACCAAGCCATGATCCCTCATCAATCTCTACAATGAAGTTCATATCAAAGTAATCCGCTTTTCCATCTTCATTGATAACTGGTGTTTTTTCTGCTTGCTGTAAATAAGATATTTTGGCATTAGCACCTTTTTCAGGTGGAACTCCTTTTGCAATTATGTATGATTTACCCGTTTTAATCGAATTTAAATCTAATGGTTGCTGACCGAATACAATTTCATTGTCCTGAAGTAATTTTTGTATATTCTTTTGTAGACTTTCTAAGTTTTCTTGTATAAAGTTCTGAGACTCGTAGATAGTGATTAACGCTTCCATTTTATCAATACTTATCTCTAACTCCATACTATCGATCCAGCTTCCTACCTCAATAGGATCGTGTGAACCACTTTCTACAGCTTTTTTTACGGCCATAAAGTTAGAAATCTTCAGCCTTGGATGATTTCTAGTTAATTCATCAACTTTCTTAAGATTGTAATGATCTTTTTTAATAGTCATAAATACTCGTCCATTATCTGCAGAAAGCATTATTTCATCATTCTCAATGATTATCATAACTCCGAACACTTCCTCTCATCATTATTATACTCACTATTAAAAATAGAGTGCTAAAAATTTTGAATTTGCTAAAAATATCGCTATTAATACCTAATTTTAATTATTATTAATTAATTCCACTACAACCAATACAGATATTTAGACTTATAGAAAAACTCTATTAAAGGGTACAAAGTAATACGAATAATAATTCTTACCAATATAAAAAGTCCTCATTCTTCCTTTTGTAAATAAGTAAAACTGTGAATAAAGCACCTAAACCTAACTTTAAAAATATGAATGTTTGTTTAATATCGTAATATAATATTCGTTTTTTAAAAGTAATCCCGTTGATTGGTGTGGCAAGGCGGCGACTCCAATCAACGGGAACAGCCCGAGCTGAAAGCCCCGCAGGAGCATATGTTTTCGTAGTGACGAAGAGATGAAGCCGTGCCCGCGGAAAGCGTCCGCCTAGAGCGGAAATTAGCGTAGTTCGGATTTAACTATATAAAATTCTTTATGAGATTGATTCACCTATTTACTTTTTAGAAAAACTAAGTGTGCTTTTGAATAACTAGTGAACAACTTATTCATCAAAAAAACCAGCGAATTATAAATTCGTTGGCTTTATTGGTGGCAAGTTTATATGCTTTTAAATTAAAATCTAGTTATTTAATAAATTGGAAGGATTATAATTTATGATTAGTCCGGTAACAGGAACATTTAACTAGCCATATTCTCCATACGAATTTTATCTGCGATCATTGCTATAAACTCTGAATTAGTAGGTTTTGATTTTAAATGATGGACAGTGTAGCTTCAAGGGTTTGCCATGTTTTTGAATTAATCATTCCAATAAAGATTCTATATTTTTATATCAACTTCATTGCACATATACACTACTAATTCATTGCAACGAAAGGGAAGATTAATCATGGCAAAATTCGAATTTCTAGCACGAACAAATAACAATATTACACGTAACTTTGATATACATAAAACAATTATCTTATTCTTGGATGATAAGAAATTACAAAAGCGAAGCGATAAAACTATCAAGACATATAAAAATGCTTTGGCGCATTATACGAAATATTGTAATGAACATGACTTAAATGGAAATGAACAGGATTGTGTACGTCAATACATCCATTATATGACGTTTGAAAAGGTTAAATGGGATGACCACCCCACCAACATATCAACCACAGTTGGAGTGTCCCCTCGTTCTATTAATAATGCGATACGATTTATACGAGTATTTTACAACTGGGCTGTATCTAAAAAGTACATCAGTCATAACCCTGCACAAGATGTGGGTCTGCAAAAGGAAAACCAAGAATCATTTGAAATTTTCACGGATGATGAAATTGAATCATTGTTAAACAGTCCTAGAAGACGTTCATACACAGGTATGCGCGATTACACCATGATGGTATTAATGATAGATACCGGTCTTCGTGTGGGCGAATTAACTAACCTAGTGCGTGGTGATTTTGATTTAACGTATCGTCACATTAATATACGTGCTGAAATATCCAAAAGTAAACGTTCACGTTCGGTTCCAATTAGTAGAACAACAGCGAACCTACTACAAGACCTATTCGATTACACCAACATTGTGGAAGAAGAAACAGAAGAATTTGTATTCCTAACCCAGTACGGAGAACGTTATTATGGTGACACCTTTGCTAAAATGCTAAAACAATATGCTAAACGGGCAGGCATGACTATTAACGCTCGAGTAAGTCCTCACACATTTCGACATTATTTTGCAATCAAGTTTTTACGTAATGGTGGGGATCCGTTTGCTTTGATGAAAATACTTGGCCATACCGACTATTCCATGACCAATAAGTATGTAAGATATGCAAGTGTGCATTTACAGGAGGTACATGATAGAGTTTCCCCTGCTGAATCGGTAATTAAAAGCAATCAGAAAACTAAAGGTAAAGTTAAGTTTAAATAAATGAAACTATTTCCACTCGCCAGAAGTAAGTTATAATAAAACTAAAAAGGGTGAGTAAAATAGTGGAAAAGAAGAAAAGATATAACTTGATTATGCTTGGTTGTTTTATATTGGTCGCTGGTTTCATTCTAATTAATAGCTTTATTGAGAAAAAACAAGAGGATATTAGCAAAGTTAATGCGGAATGGGTTTCATTTGAAGATTCCGATATAGCCTTAGAGGATATTAAATCATCCACAAATAAGCAGACATTTATTTTTAATGCTAAGAACACCTCTAAAGAGCCTATTGGTATTGATTATAAATTTCAAATTGAAAGTGATGGTAATACGTACAAATCAGAACTTTATATTCCATCTGATTATGACGTGAATCCTGATATGAGCACTACAATAGAAGTAGATTTTAAAATGCCTGAAGATGTGTTGAAATCAGATGACACAAAAATAATAATTACTAAAAGTTTTGGAATAGAAGAACAGATAATTACATTAAATGAGTAAACACATGCCCTTCCACAGAAATAGTGGTTGGGTATTTTTTATTTCTAACTTTTTATGACGGACATGCATGTTTTTATGACTTCGCACATATAGTGTGAAGAAGTTAGAAATAGTCATAAAGGAGGCTCACATAATGACCGAAGAAAAAATCACACAAATATCCGCAAAACTAAACCCCGAGTATGATGCGTACATCATTGAAGCAATTAGAAAAATCCCTAGACGAGATCGTAGTAGAACTTATCGTGAAGCTTTAGAAGAATACTTTAAAAAACGTGAGGAATTGGAAGAATAATACCCTTCCAGATTGATTTCCACCCCATCATATTTAATAGGAAGAGACTCAATACAGATACACCTAAGTGTGGACGATAAAAACTACCCTTCCAGATTGCTGCAACTCTTATTACATAAGAGAACCCCTGTGGCGATTTGGAATCAAGGAGGATGATTAGAATGTTGTTTGAAATTTTAACTTCATCGGTCATGGGAGGAATTGCATTAAATGCACTTATTAAAAAGAAAGGATTAGCATCAAACGATAGTGGTAAAATTCAACGCATTATTTCACTAAGTGGATTGAATGTGAAGGATGGAAAAGATACCTTGACCACACAACTTATTAAAAAGACTAAGCACGATTGGGGCATGGAGTATAAATACCGTATTCCATTGGGCAGAAGTTTTGATGATTATCTAAACAAACAAAGGATTTTAGAAGATGGACTTAATAATAGGAAGAAACGCATTACCATTAATGATTTAACTTCCCTTCCTTTAGATGCAAATATCATCCACAACATTCAATCCCTGTGGAAGACAAAGCTGACCGAAACGAAGGAATTAGAATTATCTTTCGATGGGTTGTTAATCATGCGAGTATACAATCAACCTATGCCCTCTTTGGTTGAGTTTCAACTGGGCGAAAAGTGGAGTGTGCCTGTTGGTATGACGAGAGGAAAAAACGTCTATAAGTATCATGATTTCGAGAAAATCCCCCACATGGTATTAGGCGGAGCAACTCGGTATGGTAAAAGTAATTTTATCAATTCCATGATTGCCAGTTTAATAGGAAGTAACTCCGAAAATGTGAAGTTGTTTTTGGTGGATTTAAAAGGTGGAGTGGAGTTATGTGACTATGAAAACATAAAACAAACAGTCTCCATCGCCTATGAACCAGAAGAAGCGTTGACTACCCTTCAAGATGCATACGACCAAATGAGAGCTGTACAAAGTAAATTGCGATTTATGGGGAAAAAGAACGTACAGGAAGCCGATATAAAAGAACGATATTTCATCATCATTGATGAAGTTGGGGAATTGAATCCACTAGAAGCTGTAACCAAAGAAGAAAAAAAGCTAAAACAAGAGTGCCAAACATTAATGAGCCAAATAGCAAGGTTAGGCGCTGGGTTAGGCTTTAGACAAATATTAGCTACTCAATACCCTACTGGTGATGTAATACCTAGACAATGTAAGCAAAATAGCGATGCTAAACTATCTTTTCGTGTACAATCCGCAACTGCATCACGTGTAGTCCTGGATGAAACCGGAGCTGAATGTCTTCCACAGATTAAGGGAAGAGCCATATACCAAACCGCTGACCAACGTGAAATCCTACAAACACCACTAATCACACCCGAAATCATCCACCAAACTATCTCCCCTCACCTTGTCAAAAAGGAGGGAATCATTCTTGAAAAGAAAACAATTGAGCCAACGTCAAGAACAAATATTGTTACTTTTGAAGAAGTATGATTTTCTTTCACGTGACCAGATAAATAAATACTTCAAGTTAGGATCCATACGAAATACTAATATGGTTTTGTATAACATTTCTGACTACCTCATGACTGTTCGTGAAGGTTACCAATCTATCTACTACCTTAGTAAACTCGGTAGAGATTATGTAGAATGTCAGAAGATACGCAAGAAAGGTAATCATGTTCGTCATATCATCATGCGGAATGAATTTTGGTTGTTCTATAAATGTCCTAGAGACTGGAAAAACGAAGTCAAAATTTCAAATGGTAATCATTCTGTGGTTGCTGATGCAGTATTCACACGAAATGGGTTTTATCATTTTTTAGAAGTCGATAATTTACAATCCATGAAAGAAAATAGAGCGAAAATAACACGTTATAAAAACCTTTCAGAAAGCCTTGTAAAGCAATATGGCTATCACCCAACACTTGTATGGTTAACTACAACCGAACACCGTAGAAAGCAATTAGAGAAGGAATCCAATGGTTTAAAAACGAAAGTCTACACCTTATCGGACATCAATTAAAAGGAGGAAAATAATTGTTTAAACGGAAACACAAAATAGAGGTTGTTCCCGAAAGTGAATATACAGATTTTTCATCTCGTTTGAAAGCTGAAGGTGATAAATATGCATCTAAAAAATATATGGTTGGCGCTGCCCTTATTCCAGCTGCTACAAGTGTTGGACTTATCGCGCATCGTTTATCTGAATCACAATCATCCACAATTATTCCTGTAACGGCACCAGTACCCACACCTCAAATCGAACCAGTGAATGTTATTACTCAAACTCCAACTCTTCCAGTAGACATATCTTCCACACCAGAAATGATTCCAACAGGATATTTCGCAGATGCTTCTTTAGAAATGTTAGCAACTGTATTAGATCCGCTAGTACAAATAATGGTTGCAATAAGCTTTCCAATTGCTAGTGTCATTATGATAGGCGGAGCTTTCTTTTTCATGCTAGGCAACTCCGAAAAGGCATGGCAAACCATATTCAACGCGGGCATCGGCTACGTCATCATTCAAATGTCACCTTTATTCTTAGATATACTTCGTAAAGTTGGTGAAGCGGTATAATAATTTGAAAGCCACTTTCCATACAGGTTAGTGGTTTTTAACTGTGTAAATATTTCTCTAACAATTCTTCTGTTCTATTTTTCAGTTCTTCACTGGTATATGTAACATGCTCTTCAACTCCTGCGGAAATAAAAGCATATTCAACTTCACTATCTCTTTTATCCCATCGAACTGCACGCATATTGTTTCGTAACATATAAGTTTCTGTACGTTTCAAATCAAATTTTGCTTGTTTTAAAGCACTTTCTATTCGTTTCGTATATGGTCTTGGTAATTTGAATGGTAATTTAGAAAACAATTCTAAGTCAGTTTCAAGTATTTTCATTAACATGGACAGGAACAGTTTATTTTCAAAGTAAACCAAATCATTCTTTGTTATAGTTGGCATTCCTCACACGCTCCTTTAAGAATATTATAGGGAACATTCGTTCCATTTACAAGAAAAAGAAAAAAGACTACCCAATTAGATAGTCTCAATCTAGGCGTTTTGATGCCCTGCATACTTCAATTATATTCTACTTAACTTTTTTATTCAATTCTTCAACTTGTTGCGCCAATCCTACAATCACGCTGAATAAATAAAGTCGATTTACTTCACCGAAAGGTTCTTTACCATCAGTTAATTTTAATCGTTTAGCTTCGGCTAATAATTTTGTTTGGTCTGCATTTAGTTTTTGTTCTGACACTCCTGCCACCCCTTTTTTATTTATTACGTTTTCAATACGTTTACGATAAAGATTGAACGAACCGTCACGTTTTAGAATTACTCGTGGACAGTATTTGCCACTCCAGTGTTGGTGTGGATGAACATCATTTACATTTAGTTTGAACTCTTTTAATAGTAAAACAGTCAATGCAATAGCGTTTTCTTCCGCTTTTTGTGTGTTTGTTTCTGGGTTTTCACAGATTTCTATACCTATTGAAGTCCTATTTCCACTATTCACACCCCAACCATCACCACAATGATAGGCTGCTTCATCAAAAGGAATGTGTTGATAAATAAATTTGTCGTCCACAGTTAGGTGCCAAGAAACATGTGAAGTATCTTTTGGATGATAACTTGCTAGGTTGTGAATATAACGATTATGCATTTCTGCATCTGCGCCACGTCCGCTATTTCCTGTGTTATGAGTCGTTACTTTTTTAGGATTCATCTTTGTCTGTGGACGAATTTCGGGATTGCCTGTTCCGATAATATCCACAATTACAGTAGCATTACCTATTTTAGAACCGTGTTGGAGAAGTTTCATATTACTTCAACCCATTTCGTTTTAGTGTTTCTTCCTGGTCTTTTGCTTTTGGAGTTACAAGATACGTGTTCTTCCACACTCCATAAAGTACTAATACCAAAGGAATAAACGCAACTAATAGACCGATAAACGCTTCAATTGTTATTTCATTGAACCAAGATATCTCGTGATCTACCGAACGGAAAAATAAAAGCAGCGCCCCAAGGACACCGCCAACCATTGCTACATATTGTTTTAATTTGTCTGCTGTCATTGTAAATTCCTCCTAATTTTTTATGATATCAATTACTGCCGCAACTCCTGCTAATATACCACCAGAACCACCTAACACCGCTATTAAACCAAGTATTATTTTTGTTCTTAAACTAAGTTGTTTTAAAGTAATTTTTTCTTTCATAACAAGTTTTTTGTCATCAGTTCCAAAGTAATGGTCAACAAATCGTCCGAGTAGTTCTCTCGTTTGTTGACCATCTTTCATGACTGTTAATTCTAAACTTGATTGAGATAAAGCTATCTTGCCCATTTCCTTTGCAAGTACTTCCTGTTCTTTCTTTATCTCTTTCAATTGTGGAAGAATGTCTTGATGTATTAATGTTTCATGTTCTCCTACTTTTTCAAATGTTTCTTGCATAGAACCAACTCCCACTGTCACCTTCTCACCCCTTTTTGGAAAAATAAAAAGAGTACCCAATTGGATACCCTTCATTTTTTTATAAATTATAATCTTTAATAAGCATGTTTACGGCTGTATGAACCGCAATTGTTTCAGTGTTTTGGCTTTTTGTTATTCTGGTGCGGTACTCGTCCACATCTAATTGCTGAGCACTTGCTCTGTAACCACCTGCCATTTTCCATACATCTACCATAAAGTTACCTTCATCAATAGGTACAAAATAACGTCTAACAGGATACATAAAATCCCCCCTCTTTCATCCACAATTCGACAAAAGAGGTAAGGAATCCTTCTTAACTATTGAATATTTGTTAGGAAGCTTTATATTCCTCATGTTCATAAAATTAACCTTGACTATTTAGGAAATGCCTATATAATCACATTAACTAAAAAGGATGTGAGAATATGACAATTAACATCAATGGCGAAGATATTTATGCTGTGCCGTTTGAATCAAGAGAAGAAGCTATTAACTATCAAAAAGATAATGAGAATGTGGTAACTGAAAACTACGAACAATTCTATTTAATCAAGAAAGAAAATTTAATCGATGTGATTAGAATTGGTTATGAAAAAATTTCGTAACTTATGGACCTTTCGAGGTCTTTTTTATTTCTGTCAATAAAAATAACGCTAGCTTATGCAGTCTGTTCGTTTACAACAGGATTACCATACCCATCTAAACCTAACGTCGCTAAATCAGCCAACACTGGTTCTTTTAAATGTTCTGGCACGTCCTCAATCGTTCTTCGTTTCCCTGCGATTAATCCACTAAAAATTGCTACCATAAACATAATATTACCTCCAATTATTTTCATTAGTATTTTAATTGCTATACACTGTATCCAATACATATTGAACACCCTCGCGATCTTGTTCTGGAACATCTTCCATAGTTTTTCTGGGTGGCTCTGCTGCTATTAACGCCGCAAAGATTTTGTGAATCGGTTTAATTTCGGGCATTTAAAAACCTCCCATCGACAGGAGGTAGAGTTCTGCTATTGCTTCTTTGTTGTTTAAGTCTTCTGCTTTCAAACGTTCCACTTCTTCACTAAGAGGTTTTCGAAAAATTTGTGGAGCTTCAGGTTCGTTAGGATCTGGATAGCTAAACTCTAATTCTTTAGTATTAGGATTCACTCTTACACCATTAGATTCAGCAAAATCTTGTGAAAATTCTCCGTAATTTAATTCAATGTAATCAAACGTTTCTCTATTTCGTTCACTCAATGATATATAAGATTCAATATCTTGATCAACTGTCGGCACTCTCAATATTCCTTCATGTTCACCTTTATCAACAAGTATGTTGCCAGTTGCTTTGTCAAAATAAATCCTTCTTCCTAAGTTCAATTAATTCACCCCTATATTTTTAATGCAAAGTACCTGTATGTTCCACCTTGTACGGATACAGGCATTACAAACCCTGTAGCGTCCACCGATGCTATGCCCATAAGTTTAATGCCCCTCAATCCACTAACGTTAATATTAGCAGTCGAATTTGTGCCATAAGCCAGTAAAGGATGATAAATAGTAGTATAAATACCATCTGAAATGTTATAAAGAACTACTAAAGTAGGTTTGAAGTTTAATACGTTTACCACTACTGTTCCCAATTGCACATTATTACCACTACCATCTGTATAATTATTAGAAGTATTAGCTACAACCGTCCCTGTTGCAGCCATAAATGCGCCTAACTGTTCGGCGGTTAGTGTACCTGTGATACCTATTTCTGGTATAACAACCCCGGCCCTAATATTAGACGAAATAAGGTTTGTTAATATCTGATGTACTTTTGATGCCGTGTCATAATAGCCAGACTTCGGAGGTAAAACATCGTACTCAAATCTATCAGCGTAAATACCACCGTTTGATGGTATACCGTTTGCACCTGGACTTATACCAGAGTAGTTAGGGATGGTACCAGTTTTCAAACCTTCTTCTGTGCCTATCGTTTTCCCAGCTATTACATCGACTACTGTAGCCGTTCCATACTCCCCCCCTTCACCCTGTAAGATAAAAGACGTGCCATCATATGCTAATGTGTATATACTTCCTGCTTTAAGATTTCCGGCTGAAACTGCGCTTCCATTAGATTTCTTAATGGCCTTAGCTCCAAGTCCGTTGATATTTACTGTTGACGCTCCCGTATTAGCTATATTTATTTTTAAACGCAAAGAAACACCCTCTACATACGCTGAGAGCGCTGGATTTAAAGTAGCCACATAATTGTTTGCTGTACCTGTTGCTACTGCGTAGCCCGTATGTTTCAAATAATCTTCCAAATGCGTCTCAAGTGTTTGTTTACTAGCTACTTTGAAATCTAATTCTTTCGCCAATGCATTCATATCTCGAACAACATCAGCAGTCATATTTCCTGCAATTAATGGTAAACCTAAATTTGTTGTAGGCATTTATTCAGCCTCCTTTTAATTGACTAATATTTCTTCGTAAGTGAATCCTGTGGACGACAAAGCATCATAATCAGCATATTTACCTAGTAACATGTCGTAAGTGACATACAAGAATACAAGTGTATAAATCATATGTGCAGGGATAATTTCACGTAATGAACGTTCTAAATCATCCATATTTGGAGGGATTCCTAAAACACCCACAAATTTCACAATAACGTTATAGTTTGGATTATCTTCCACAACTTCAACATCAGCATTGGCATATGCTTCTGACACGTTTTCAATTAATTCTCTGGTTGTAACACCTGCACCACGCAACTTTGAAACAACAACCGATTTCCGTTGGTCGATAGGCTTGTTTGGATTGGTTGTTACTCCCACATCAAACTCATATGCTTTCAATCCCCATGTGGAAGATTCAACGTTGAATTGATTTAACACATCAGCAATACGAGTATGCAATAATTCAAACTCTGTAGCTTCTGTATCGATAATTGCCACAGATTCATTTAATTCCTCATATTCTTTTGGACCATAATCAAACATAGATCGTTTGATATCTCGTTCAACAGTCGTGCCTAAATACTTCATGTGAATGTCACCGTCCCGACAATTCCAATTTGCTCATCAGTAGGTTGTATGTTTGATGTACCACCATTTACAAGCAAATCAACATAGTCAATGATAGGTGGAATGTCGAGTAAAACGTTTGCGATTCTTGTATAACGAATCAATTCTGGTTGACTGGTCAATTCATTGTCCACAAATGCAATTGATTGAAGATATGTTTTTAATCCTTCTGTAAATTGCGCTTCTACTAAATTAATATCAGCACCAGGTGCTAACGTTAAAGTTGCAGTAACATTTATAGGTATTTCAGTAGCACCTACATATGTAACATCTGCCCCAATAGGTCGAACTGATTCTACATATGTTTCTGTAGCACTTATAACCGACGGGTCTGGACTTTTCTTTTCATCGCTAAGTAAAATTAACTTAACTGTTCCTGGACCATTCCAGACTGGTTTGACTTTTACATCTCCCACACCAGATACTTCTTTCGCCCATTGTTCGTATTGATAGACATTCCCACTTGTTGCAGGCTTTCTTACTTTTTCATAGAATCGTTCCAAAAGAGATAGATTAGTTTCTCTATCAACCCCACCAGTGAAAGGTAAAGTATTTGTAACTGCAGTCACACCAGTCAAATTACCAAGACTAATAATAATTCGATTAGCTTCAACATTTCCATCAATCCCACCAATTTCAGCAATAGCATTTACAGTGACCGTGCCACCTAAAATAACACCTTCTTCTATCGTGTGGAACAACACTGGATTCGTTTGGTCAGTTCTTGCTTGTGTGTCCACAGGGATGATTGTTCCATCTTCTCCTGTAAAGGTAAGTGTTCCAATCGACTGTATGGCAGGCTTTCTTGTCAATCCACTCCATTGCACCTTTAAATCCACAAACTCATCTGGACTGTCTTCTGTGACGTTTAAACCTAATGCGATTACGTCATCCAAAGAAATATAAGCCTGTGCAAATTCAAATGATGCAGGGGCTGTCATGTCATGAGTAACCGAACCTTGACGTTTGTCGATGTTATCGTCCACACGACTCTTTAGCCGTTCTAAAATCACATCTTCCGTTTCACTAGCAAACTGTTTTTCTATCATAATTCCACCTCACTTTCCACCTGTTCACCATTTACGAGTAATACGGTAAAGCTAACAAATACCTTGTCATCTTCGTTTGTGATTACGAAGTCAACCACATCACTGATACGATCATCATAAATAAGCGCTTCTGTTATAACTCTCGGAATTTCTTCATCAAGCAATTCCCTCGTAACGTTTGCGCCTATTAAACTTTCTAAATCACAACCATACTGGTCATCGTAAATTAAAAAGCGATCCCTAGCAGTTTTAATTGCCTTTGCAATAAACTGTCGAATCGCTTCAAGTCCATCTATTTTGCCACCAATACTGTTAGGTAATAGTGAATATGTTAACGAAGGTTCAATTTGAACTTCGATTTCAACAACTTCTAATTCTGCTTCTTCTAAACTTTGTGGAATAATGGCCATTAACTAACCACCTTGTCTATGACGTGGTATTTTTGTTCGTCATTTGTTTCTAACACCCATACTTCGTCACCAATTTTTATATATCCTTCTTTGAAAGTGATTTTTACATCAGTACCAACCATCGAATCTGTTACACCATTAAAAGTGACTGTTCCATTAATATCTATTTTTCTTTCGTGTGGAAGAATAGATTGCATAACGGAAAGTGAATCTCCTTCGATATCATCATTGTCACCTTCAATACGAATAGCGAAGGGGTCGATACTAGTAACTTTTGCAATATGGGTTCGCATATCTGTATTGTGACCAAACTGCTCCATCATCTTAATTAATCGAGCACCACCGCTTCCTTCTTGTCGTCCCATTGTATTCCCCTCCGTCTATTTCGTAGTTGTGGTTTCTTTGGTTTCAGTTTTTTTCTTTGTAACTTTTTTGGCTGCCTTTTTAGGTTTAACCTTTTCGATACCAAGTTCTTCATCACTGATTTCGATTACAGGCATTTCTAAAGACTTACTAATTTCTAATTGCATTTCATGTATACCATTTCTAATAGTATGAGTATCAGAAGTGACGTAATATCCACCTGCTAAACCTGTCATAGGCTCTCTAACATATACCCCAACACCAGTAATTACATCGAGTATTCCAATGGCGCTGATACTAGCTTGGTCGTTTATGACGTTCAGTTCTTTTAGCAATGTCTCTGCACGTTGCTTTACCTGTGATTTAGTAGCATCTTCATCTATTTCTTCATAATGTTGCATAACTCCGTATAATTTTTGAGAACTAACAGACTTAGCGGTATGAGTGAATTTGTTATCCTTACCACCAACTACTTGTACCTGTGTTTTTGTATCTTCAATTGACAATGAATAACTTGCGCTTGTTAAATTAGAACCTGCAGCAAGAATCCAAGGGGTTACATTATTTTTGTGTTGACGAAGAGTTAATTTTCCGTCTTCATTTCCAAAGAAAAATCGTTTACCAGTTTGTTTGTAGGTTAAAACTAGCGCTTTCATCATCATGTCGTATAAAGAATGATTACGTAGAATTAATTTAGGAATGACATAACCAGTATTTTCGATAGTTCCGATTGGAATATTAAAGTCTTTCGCTAGCAATCTAACAATGTCGGATGCTTTTTTGCCTTTAAACTGACGTGTTGTGTTTGATTTAAGTGTGTAATAATTGCGATCAAAACAGTTAACATTCATATTTCCACTTACATCAATATCTGTGGAAAATACAACTCCAATAAATATTCTTCTATTGTCGATAAAACATTGAACTGCTTCACCTGTAGAAATAGCGAACGCTTTATTGCGGCCATCCACAGTATTCTTAAAACTGACTGTCAATGAGCGGTTAGGCTTTTCGCTATGCCCTTCCCATACGATTGATTCAATAAAATCTGCAACATCTATATCACGAATCAAAAACCGAATAGTCATGGTAATACCAACTTTTGACCAGGATAAATCAGATTAGGATTCTTACCTACAACAGATTTATTAGCTTGGTATATTTTTTGATAATCACTACCATTACCATAAGTACGCTTAGCTATCGCCCACAAACAATCTCCCTTTTTCACTACATACGTTTTTCCGGAAGTCTTTCCTGCGGAAGATCTAATTGAAGATGCAGCCTTTACTTTGTTACCCTTTTTCTCAACTTTTTTTACAGAAGGTTCTTTATATTCCACACAAGAGATACTGAAATATATATCTCCCACATGACCTGCACGTTCCGGTTTAATATCAAATGACTCAATTAATACTGGAAGGCTGACGTTTGTACCTGTAATAAGTAAACGAATACTTTTTCTGGTATCTCTCCATGTTTCCATTTGTAGAACCCATTTTCTAGGATTCATAAAACCACTGTATTCACAATAGTTAGGGTTGTAATCACGTGGAAAGAAAGTCTCAAATGAAACATCTTTCAAGCTACGTTCTCCTGGTATTGTTACCTCACCCAAATGGGCAACCGATATACGATTAAACCCGAACGGAGAAGTAACGGTAAATTCAGCAGGATTGACAGGCAAACGTAAATACAAACCTTCGCGATCTTTAAACCAAAATTGTATTGGGTTTGTCATGTTGTCATCTGACCTCCCTCAACTTCGATGTAACGTGCTAGTTCTAACGCTATTGATTTAATATCCGAATCATTACGAACACTCATGTTTTGAATGTTGATATTAACTCCACCACTTCCACCATTCCCATCACGATGTTCTCTAGCTTGTTGGGCAGTCAATACCTTTTCATCTTTGTGGAGGGTAGCTTGATAACCGGAATATGGTACTCTGTCTAATCCACCACTATGTGAATTCTTAGATTTTTTCTTATCTTCTTTTGGGTACCAAAAAGATTTTTTAGCATTCTTAACACCTGTTTTTATTATTTCTTGTGGTGTATAGCTATATGACCAATTCACAACTTTACCGATAGGTGATTCTGCAGCTGATTTTTTTACTCCATCAATAACACCTGTCCAGATGGAAGAACCCATTTTTGCACCTAATGCAAATACTTCGTCTGTCGCGTCCATTGCAGCTATTAAAACTTGTGCTACGTCTGAACCAAATTGGACAATTTTATCTTTACCTCCACCGTCATACCAAGCTTGTAATTTAGAAGCTATATCATCCACAATGAAGTTAATCTTACCTGTTAGTGTGGACTTGCTTTGAAATTCTGGGTCATTCGCTAAGGTTGCAAACCAGTCATACAGTTTAATAGCGCTATTAGAAAGACCAGTTACCATGTTATTGATAACCCTACCGCCCCAGTCGGCGAACTTCTGCATGTCTTCTCCTTCTAAACGGTCTATTAAACCACCTAAGAACGTGCTAACTGCTTTTAATGAAGGTTCACCCATGTCTCTCATGACGAGTTGAAAACGCTCTTTTACTTGCGCCCACATACCTAGTGCAGTTCCACCCATTTCATCAATAAGTTTGGTAGTCAAACCGATTTTGTTAAAATACTCATCAAGTTTAGTTAACTGTTGGTCGAGTGGTAGGTTTTTAATATCCTTCATGACACTTCTAGGTAACTCAAATCGTTCTACGATTGATTTGGAATCACCACTGAATAATTCACGCAAAGCATATACCGCACCCTCTAATCCTTGCGCTGGGTCAGATGCACTTAAACGTTCAGCTAATGACCACATCTTTTCTAACTCGCCAAGGTCTTTAGATGCTGTAATGAAAGATTTAGAATTTCCGTACATTTGTTGACTATCTAAAATAGGAGATTTTATCGCTATTTCATCCATCATTTTCATGTACTGTTTAGACAATGCTTCATCATCAAACATTGCACCGATTACTACTTGGGATTGTTGCATTTTCATGGCTTCTCCAACGGTTGCATTGAAAACTTTTACCGCACCATATGCACCAACGGCAGCAGTCGTTATCGCCCCAAATCCTAATGCTACAGGATTGAGTCTACCGACCAGACTTCCAAATCCACTAGATAATGCTCTTACTCCATTTGTGACATTTCCTGTATGTCTTCCAAACCTACCGAAAATACGACTATTATCATCCATTATTCTACTCAAACGGTCAGCTTCTCGTTGAGCGTTTCGCATCTCACGTCGAGCTTGTCTCATAGGTGCTGAAAACTGGTCACGTAAAGTTAAGCGAGCGACTAAATCCATTTATTTCGCCTCCGATTCTAGTTCTAATGCTTGGCAAATGAGGGTAAACGCTTTTTCCCCATCCGGCATGTTATAGATTGTGCCAGGCAATATGTTGTGTCTACAGTAGGCTTCAAATAATAAATAGGCTTCACCGCCCGCTTTTATTAGTTTTTTATTTCTTCTACGCCCTCTTCTGTATTTACTTCCCCGTCCACAAATCCACTACATTCACCAATAGCTGTCTCTAATAATTCTTGTTCACCTGGAAGAAATAACTTAGAAACAGCTTGCCATCCCTCTTCCACAGATTTTGCATCTAACACTTCCTTATTGTTTAAATTTGGTTCAATTAAACATTTAGCAATTGTCATATGAGAAGCTTGTAGTGCTTCAAATTTTTTCGTTTTCTTGTTGCCTTTACCTTGGTAGTAAGTAGCGCGTTCTTGTATCTCTTCGAACTCAGAGCTAGTAATTCCTTTTACAGTCAATACTGCATCCAGTCGTTTGATATACACTTGTTTTGTTACGTTCAAATCAGTTGATAATAATTTTTTTAATAAGTTCATGTAATTTCCTCCTAAGGAAAAAGAGCCAGTATCTCACCGACTCTTAAAGTAGTTTATTAATCTAAGTATTCATAACCCGAGAATGTAAATGGTGTTTCTTCTGTGACGATGGAGTTGGCTTCATATCCAATCAAATTAATCACATCGAACTGTACACCCTTCAGACGTACTCGTTGTTTTGATTCAGCACTGTCTGGATCGTCTAATTTCATAATCAATTCAGTCACAAACATTGGTGATTTATCGTCTGTAAATTTACCGATACGTTTATTAAGAATTGGTGTCATTTTATAACCGGTCATAGAGCCTGTCCCTTTAACGGACATTGCTTTATCACCAATCCAACGTGTTCCAGAACGAGGTACTTCCTCTTTATTTATCGCTACACTTGCCTGTGCTTGTGTAACATTTGTCATCCATTCTCCTTCGTGATACATAAATCCGAAAGAACCAGACATAACTTTTTCTGCTTGCATAACCATTTTCGTTTCACCATCCTTTTATTTTTCAGACTGTAATTGATAGGAAGATTCGTTCCATAGAATCAAGTTCTCTGTAGCTGATTGCTAAGAATACTTGGTCGCCTACAGATGGACGTATAGGGTCGAGAGTAACAACAATGTCAGTTAATACTCCATTCTGTTCTAACGTCTCCAAATACACCTTAATAGCCGAAATAAGCGCAAATTGACCGTCTTCATCGTTGTTGATTCGTCCGATGTAGTTATCACGTGCAGTTTTTTCGATATCTGTCGCAATTGCAATTCGTGCGCGTGCTGAACGTATTTTCAAACCACTAGTAGTGATACCAGATTCAATTTTTACTTTCTCGCCATCATGGATGAGGACAAGTGAACCTTTGCCAAGTGCAGTTACAACTTCGCTATTACGATAACGTCTGTTCACATCATCCAATGAAACTTGTAGATAAGTGATAGAACGGTTAATTGGTGTACCTGCAACTAGTCCGGCGATGTATGGTGCATATTCAGCTGAAGAATAATCGACTGCTCCAATTGTTCCTCCTACCGTTAGATTCACTATGAAATCATGATTTAATGAAACGCTTCGTGCATCACCTGTGGATGGTGTTTCATCGTCTAACTCACTTCCGCCAGTTACATACATGAATAATTTTTTCTCTTTAATATTTTGTTCAATCCAAGATTTTGTGTTTGCATCTTCATCCGTTGGCGGTTCAATATCCCACACAAAAATATTGAAATCATACGCTTCAAATTTCTCACGCATTGTGATATAGGTTGCAGATGTTGGTGTGGAAGGTACTGTATAAACCAATACTTGTTTCGCTCCACCTTGTAGGACTAGTTTAATAACTCCAATATTCGCTAAACCAAACAGTTCTAATGCTTGCGCTTCATCTTCCACAGTATAGAAAGAGTCAGCAATTGCAGTACCACTGAAAGTGTGGAGGGGCATCGCTACAATTCCACGTTCACCGCCCGTTATTTGTGCTATAGCTGCATTTTTAAAATTCGTATATAAACCGGGTCTGACTGGCAATGCAGTTGGATCCCATTGTTCAATTGGCATTTGTGTTCCTCCTTTTGTTGCTAATTAATGATGGTTTCAATACCATTCATTTTGTGAGTGATTACTTGCATTTTTGGAGCCTGTGTGAATGTTCTTCCAGAGTGGTAACTAGCTTCCACAATACAGAAAAAAGCCTGTTTACCGCCTGTTGTGGCGAATATCCGGGACATTGAATGGCGTAGCACTTTGATAAATCTATCTTGACAAGGAAACGCAGAAGTTTCTTCAAAGAGAGCGTCAATATTTGAGTGAAATGTCATAGCTGTTGTTGTTTTATCAAAATAAAAAAGAAGCTGATAAGTTCTCAACCTCTCGACAATGGCTCTATTCTTTTCTTCTGTGGAAGATGGGAGTAATTCAAAAACGACGTCATTTACATTTGGTTCAACTGGATTGTAGGATAACACCTTTAATGTGGGATATTTGCCCTCAATCAAACTTTCCAATGCACGATATTCATTATCCAATGTAATCTTGGTCATCCATCCCACCCCAATCCACGTAATTTATTTAATACTCTCTGAACCAACATGCGCTGCCATTTTGTTTCGTCCACAGATTTCTCTAAAAACTTCTTTTCTGTGCCTGGTGTACGTAAACTATCGCCACCTGCATCAAGTTCGTGAATGTAGTAACCATAATTGAAATCACCATTTCCCGTTCGGTTGGTAGCATTACCTGTCACCATAACAGAACTATTCATTCCCGATTCTTGAACGGTACCTTTAATTTGTTGGCGCAAGTTACCACTTTTCAATGGTGCTATATCTCTTGCTTCCATAACCCAATCGTCTTTGATTTCATCCAATACTTCTTCCGTTGTTTCGCCTACAATTTGAGGGGAACGTAAAAACGCTCTATCCAATTCAGATAAATCTAATTCAAAACTCATTAGACATACACCGCCGTTAATATGGCTTTACCGCCAAAATTACGTTTAGGTTCAATCTTTAATGGTGAATACGTTCGTAATCTTCCACTCTCATCTGTATATTCAATCGTATCTGTATATAGGATGTCAGCATACCCATTCAAGAATATCTGACCATTTGCCACTACTTCTGCACTCATCGTCTGATTAGCTCCTGTGCCGCTTGTATAGCGTTTGATAAGCTCTGACTTTTCGACAAATCTGCATTTTAGTGTGAATGTTGTTGGGTCAAGTGGTTCTCCATAATCATCTTCACCGTTTGAACGCGTAACTGTAATGGTTTGTTTTAATGGAATTATTGCCATCAGCCTACCACCGTCCACATAGGGGTTCTTGCAAAATCAGTTGGCATATCAATATCGTTTTCTATTCCAATTATGTCTAATGCTGATTGTGGAATTAAATCGGCATAATCACTGATTGCACGATTGAATTTAAAACTACCAACATCCGTAATAGAGAATGATTCAATCCCTTGCATTTGCATTCGGTTAGTGTCGTTTGTGGCAGTTGCGAGAACACTTGCGAATTCATAAACTGCATTGTTGGGGATGACTAAATCTTTGAATTTATAAACTAGAATACGACTTGCAACGTTTAATACTCTTTGTTTTTTAGTAGTTTCAGAATCTACCCAATCGTCAATGTCAATAACGTTAAGATTGATATAGTCGTCTGCTTCTGTGATTGTTAGTGGCATATTAATTCCTCCTTTTCTTTAGGAGTCACTATTTAGGATCGTCTTTTTTCGTCTGCACCTTTTTAGTAGGTGCTTTCTTTGTATCATTTTTTGTTTCTGTGGGTGACACATCTTCCACAGTTGTCTTTTGCTTACGTTTATCTTTATGACGGTTTAATAGCATCCGAATTCCTCCTTATATAAAAAATGAGAAGGCATAAGCCCTCTCGATTAGTTTTTATTATGCAGTGATTACAATTTTTACTGCTTTAGATTCATCTTCCAGTACTGTTCCGTAATGTTCATCGGCTTTGATAACTGTTGTGGAAGCGAGAATATCACGATCAGTTTCTACTGCCACTTGACGTTTCATGTAAATTGCAAGTGCGCCTGCTTTTACTAAATAAGCAGTTCCTTCACTAACTTTACGAGAACGAATAACCTCAGCGCCTAATACTTCACCGTATGCACCGGAAACCAAAACTCTATCACCTAAATCAGAAGCACGAGTCCAGTTACCACCTGCGCTATTACGAAGAACAGCTGCATCTTTAGGGTTAGCAATCAACACCATTTGAGTATCATCTTCGTCATCAAAGACAGCTTGTGCAGCTTCTACTGTTGCGACGTCTAGTTTACCTGCAGCTGCAGTCGTGTGAATTAGGGTTGTTGTTGCAAGTGAAACCAGCGCATCATTATCTACTTTATTCGCAATTGACATTACTAATTGTTTTTTAGCTTCTCCAACCGGATCTCCAAAACCAGACAAAACAGCTTCATCTGTAAGTTCAACTGCTTTACCTGCTTTTTTAACAGTAGCTTGTTGAGTAGAAGTTGTAAGAGTAGTTGTTCCCATTGCCACACCCTCAGCAACATCTTCTGCATCTCCGATGTATTCGAAGCGTGGAACCGTTACTGTATTACCTGCTTGTCCTACTAGTGTGTTGTCCACACGAGCAAGTGGGGCAAATCGAATTGCATTTGGTAGTTCTGCTGAGATCATATCTTTTAGTACTTGTGGATTGATTAAATTCGCTAATTTTGTTTGTGGCATTTAAGTCACTCTCCTATTTTGTATTGAGTTGTGTATACAACCCGGGGTTCTTTTCGTATAACTGTACTCGTTCCAGATAATTCATCTTGCTAAATTGTTCCTGGGTAAGAGCCTTGTCTTGACCGCCTGGATTAGAAGAATCACCGATTTCTGTATTTGCGTCCACAAATAAGAATGGTTTTGCTTCTTTTAATGAACTGATTTGACTTTCTAAACCGTCTTTGACAGTTCCATCTTCATTCAGTTCAACCTTCGACTTGTCAAGCAAGTTAGAAACAATATCAACATCTTGAACATTTCCGTTAAGTGCTAGTTTAATAGCTGCAGAAAGTTTGATGTCTTTTAAATCATTTTCATATTTCGTTTGTGCATCTTTGTTAGCATTTTGCAATCTAGTAATTTCGGTTTGCAGTGATTCATTACCTGCAGCTTTACTTTGCAAGTCAGTTAATTGCGTATCACGTTCAGCAACTTGGTCTTTATATTCTTTTGCTTCTTTGATTTTTTCATCAAGTCTAGCTTTCGGAACCATTGCACCAAATCCTGTTACCACTTTATCTGCCTGCTCTTCTGTTAAACCTAATTCGATTAATTGTTCTTTATTCATATATCCTCCTACGTTTTTAACGTGTGCGACACGATAGAGTTAGTCGTATTTGTTGTTTTACGTCTGCAATAATGACTAAAAAGACGAGGTTTAAATCTTCGGATTCCTACCGCCCACACTAATAGCACGTTTACCAAGTTCCCCTTGGCTATCTGCTTTTTGTCTGCGTGAATCCGACATCATATCTAAATTTTTCATGGGCGAAACCACATGCCTACATCTAGGATGGAATATTTGTAAAGTTGACCGCAATTCTTCCACAGTGGGGTAGTCACCTTCAGCGTTAGGATCTAACTTCACAATTCGTCCTTCATGGAAACGACAGGCATCAATTGCATTATGTGTGGAAATAATTCCATATTGTGCGCCACGTTCTAATGCTTCATTTGTGGTTGAATCGATATGGGCATTTAGCATTTTTGTTCGTGCTACTGTTTCAGCATAAGTTGATGGCTTCCACACTCGCCCTGCTGAATCAATAAGACCTGTGTCGAGTGCATCGCCAATATCTTTTCGCCATTGTTTCTGTAAGTCCCGTTTTAACGTTTGCGTACCGTTTATACCTCTTGTAACGTTTTCCCTCATAACTCTTCCTGTTCCCTTTTGAATAGCGTTTCTGACCTTCCTAGATACGTTATTCGTGGTGTTAAGTAAGTCTGTTTGGGTATCGGCTACAATCGAACGAATAAGCAAGTCGTTTAACTCGGAAAACTGCACAATCTTTCGTGCTTCTGCCATGCTTTCAGCCAAAAATAAAGAGAATAGCGTAGATGCTATTCCCTCGGAAACTGCTTTGGTCATCGCCGTGGAAGACCATGCAGTTATTTCATTATTTAGTTGAAGTATGATTGATTCGATGTTGGCTTGTGTGGTTAGAAATTGAGCCCGTTGGAAATCAGAAAGAAATAGATTGTCTAATTCTTTTTGGATATTGCCTAATGCTTTCTCATACTCGCTTACCAGTTTAGTAATATCATCTTCAAAGTTTGGTGTTGGTACTTCTCTGATTGTCATGATTGCACCTCACTTTTACTTTTCGAAAATAGGATACACACTTAAATCAAAGATAGGAACTGAATTAATATCTAGGTCAATTTCAAAAGATATTATTCGCTTCCAATCAAAACCATATCTGTTACAAAGTTGTTGTACCAGGTTTTGAGCCGTGTCGTAATCTAGGTGAATACTTGACCAAGAGTCAGCTTTTGCAAAAGAATCCTGTCTTAGTAGTTGAAAAGTCATATGACGGATATCGCGTGCGTTGAATCTGAATCTATATCTAATCTTATTATCTAATTTAATATCGAGAATAGCATTTATATAATCAATTATTTCTTGACTGTATGGGATATCATTTACTTTTAATTTACTCATGTGTATTTGCTCCCTTCTTATTGCTATTTAAGTGATAGCTCACAGATAGAAGATCACCATTTCCCTTCTCGGTATATCACCGTTTAGAAAAACTACTCCAAATTAAATACATTAGGGTCTACAGGCTGATTACGCTTATCATCCACAGAAATATTACTCAAGATATCATCTGCTTGCATATCATCTAATTCATCCATACGTTTGATTGCTGTCCTTTGGTCAATGGTAGGTTTATCACCTGTACGAATAGCCATAATTTCAGCTTCTTCTTTTTCATTCTTCGGAATTCCATCTTTCCAATGGATTTTCGGATAAATGTTTTTGCCAGTATAACTGCCATGTTTCTTTTCTAACTCAAAACATGCCCATATTGCATCACGAATAGCTTTATCATATCCATTACGAATACGTTTCACCTTAGATAAGATAGGCATGAACCTAGCTTTAATAGCTGCTCCATCTGAATGGCTTGTACCACTACCGCCTGCATTCCCTCCCCCACTAATAGTTGTACCAAACAACCATTGAGGTGTTTCGGACATTTGGAAAATGTAGCTGATGAGATAATCAATTTCCTTGAATACTGCTTCCAACTTACCATCCCATGTAATTGCTCCTGGTGTGGCATCTTCTTTACGTAATGGAATGTATTTACCGCCAACTGTCACCCCTTGTGGTTGACCAGGATTAGGTTGTAATTCTGGCCCATACATAACAGGGTCACTATGTTTGAGTAAGATATAATCTAATTGTGTAAGTCTATCTTCTAATGCTTGAACGGCATGTTCTACAGTTTCGACAAATCCTTTACCTTGCCAATTATCGTCCACAGATGAATAAGGAATGTGGAAGACCAATGGATATGTTGCGCCTGTTTTGACTATATCCTTACCTTCACCACGACCTGTATCAACTTTTTCGACAATCTTATATGTCGTAATTGGATAACCATATTGTGAATTAACTCCAACTTCCGGTATCTCATCCATTCGATAACGTTCGTAGATGATGTAACCAGGTATATGTTTCGCAACATTTAGGTATGGAATTTCTTTCTTCTCCGTTTTCACCCACACTATTGAAGTGACGTTATACGCTTTTATCTTTTTAATATTCCCATCAGATGATTCTGGAAAAACAGTATCAGCTGCAGCATGTTCGATGATTGCTTGGGATTTACCGATTTCTTTTAGTCTATATTTCTTCAACTCTGAATTATCATGACGATTGCCATAACGAACCAATAAAAAACTGTCCCCACGATACCCACCGCCTACTGCACTTTCATAAATGAGTGTGTTGAGGTCGTTTTCTTCCACAATCTCATTTAATAACTTTTGTTCTTTCGTATCATCTGGTTCGCCACTTACATATGTCGGTCTATCACCAACTAATAAATCAGCAGGCTTTAATGTCAAAATGTAAGGTAGGTTAATAGCGATGTACAGTTTTTCTAATTGATCATACTGTGGCGAACGTCTTAACAAATCAGCCATGCGGTCATATACCTGTTTGTGTTGACCATCAAAGTAAGATTTCATTTTGTAATACTTTGCCAAACGTTCAAGATGGTCCTCTGGGGGGAAGGTTGCACCTGGATAAAATAAGCTCAATTATTCCCCCTCCTTTTTTTCTAATAACTCATCAATTTCAGCCATTGATTCTTCAATCTTTTCGTTACTTGTATTTACATCTTGTGATTCAACCTGTTCGACAATTTGACGTTCTGTTAATAATCCGAATCGACGGAAATATAAGTCGATTGCTTTTACTGATGGTTGTGAACTATCAATTAATGACATTAATTTTTGATTTACGATCGCTCGTTTTTCTTCCAAAAAAGTATCAGCGATGAGATTTTTGTAGGTGATGAAGTCTCTGTTATTCTTCCAATTCCATAAAGTAACTGTCGAAACTTTTAATTCTTCGGCCACTTGAGCTACTGTAGTCGGGCCGCCTTCTGCAGTTTCCCTTAGTTCTAAAGCAAGTAACATGTAAGCGCCTTTAACTCTCAACGGACCAATCTTTGCTTCTAACTCTTTCATTTGTTTCGTTTGCTTGGGGTGTAATGCCATTTCCTCTCACCGCCTTTCGATGGATGTTTTTTATACATTTGGTAACTCTGTAATTGTTTGAATTGCTCGATTACCTATATCAAATGGTATTTCTCCCCTTGATATGGATTCATTTATAGCTTGTATAACTATCAACTTAGAATTCTTGAATTTCTCAGAATCGGACGAGTAATTCACTATTCCTTTATTGCAAACAGGACAATTAAATGACTCATTCAACATATCGTTCGGAATCCATGTTACTTCGTTAACTTCTTTACAGTTTGAACATCTTTTCTTTGCTAGAATCATAATTTTACACTCCTCACGCATACATAAAATCCGGTTTTTCAATAATTCTAGGCTTTCTTCTAAACACATTTTCCACTGCGCCCTGTAAAGCATCGATACTATCGACATAATCGCCAAATGGATATTGTGCTAGTTGGTCAAGCAATATTTTATGACGTTCATTTAATATCAGTGTTTTATTGTGGAAGAGTGGCTCTAATGATTCCATACGCTGTTCTTTCGATGACTTATAACTACGCACGTCATTAATTCGCGTGGTGGACAATCCAGCAATCCTCACTGCTTCTAGTAATTGGCGATAAAATTCATGTTGGGCATTAATCGTCTCAACCGAAAATACATGATGTTTGAATTGGCGAATCTTTTTCACAATAATGTCGATGTAGACGTGTGCCGGTTCTTTACTTGCATACTCGTCCAGAATGAACATCAAGCCTGTTGGTTCGTGTTTACCGACTGTAATTACTGCGTTATAACAAGAACGTGAATTTTTGCCCAATGCAATATCCCAAAAACCGCTGATGGTGAGTTCGTCCACAGGAATGAGTAAATCCTCATACTGCACAAACGTTTTATCATTTTCAATACGATAATGGTATTTCGCATAAGCATCTGGGAAGAAGAACTGTTCATCTTCGGAAAATGCTAGATTTCGATACTCGGAGTTATATGCGCGTGTACCCATATTCACTTTTTCATGCATTAATTGTCTGTAAGACCACCGCCATGGCCACGCAACTTCCACACCATCTTCTAGTTTTTCTTTGTTAGCTTCATAGAACTCATCTACTTCATCCATCTCTTCGGATTTCGCATAAGTCTCGCAATATTTCTCCCACAATTCTGGATGAGTAGGTTCTGAATTAACCGCTCCATGAAAACTGGCTTTAAAGTCCTTACGTTTAAGTACATGGTTAAGTAACCCTGTGGCTGATACCATTGTTCCAACTAATACAATCGCTGTTCCTCGCGCTCCTAATGGCACAACTTCAGTATTGAACCAATGAAGCATTTTTTCGCGTGCTTCTTTTGTATTTTCGTTATGTTGCGAACTGGCATCATCTATAATTACCAGGTCTGGACGTAATGCCCCATGACGAGATCCACGAAGTCGTTTACCAGATGATGAAGCTTCCACAATAGAGTTTTCAGATGTGATAAACACTTCTTCGTTATCTTTTTCATTCATTGATTGTTTTTCATGTAGTAATTCGCCGAAATCTTGACGAAGTAAGTCATTAAATTTAAGTTGTTTGTTTACCCAACCAACTAATTTTTTTGATAATGTATCTGTTTCTGTAACGACAAGAATATATTTACGTTTTCTAAACACTAATTGATGAAGTGGAAATGCGTTTGAAAACGTACCCGACTTATTATGACCACGTGCCGCTGCTATCCCTAACCTTGCATCTCGCTTCACATGATTTACAAAATCGCATAAATCAAAAAACTCCCGATGTATGGGAGCTAGTTTTTCAAACGGATCGTGTTGTGTTCCGTCTGGTGCATGACGAATAATATTGTCATCGTTATTCGGATTATCTTTATCACTGAGATACGCATACGTGAAATACGCAACGTCTTGTTCTGCACGATGAATACGTTTTAGTCGTATCAGTTCATGCTTGTCATTTTCTATCATGTCGTAATGGTAATCTGATGCACGACCATTTTTATGCAATGTGACTAGTTTTTTCAAACGATTGGTGATGAGGTTGATTCTTACCGTTCGTTCCGTACGGTCTAGCCAATTATCAGCTACGTATGCCATGTATGGGTATCTCCTTTCTGATTAAGATGTTAAATTAGTTAGATAGATTTTAATTGATTTTTTAAATCAGTTAATCGTTCTTTCAACACGTCTAATACTTTGTTTTTCATTTCCGTATTCATGTTGTATTCTGCTTCGTTAAAAACTCCATAAGGATTTGACTTTATTAGAAATTTTGATGTTTGTTTTACTATTTTTCCCGTCCACACTCTCTCAGCAGAAAAAAGGAAGCTTTCCAACTCTTTTATTTCTAATTTGAGTTTGTTAGCTCTTTCTAACTCGTTATCTGTCATATACTCATCCCCTTAATAGTTCAACTAATTAATCACACAAAATGAATATTCTCAATCTCATCACGACTATATTCAAACACTTGGAATCGTTTATGACTTGTTGTATATCCCATATTTTCATGCCATGAATCCGTTTTATTACGTGTACTTAACGCACGTTGAACCATACCACCTTTATCAATAACTTCCTCCGTATGTAAATGACCAATAAACAACTCTCTTGTTTTGGCTCTGCTCCATTCCAAAGGAAATTCAGCTGGGAACACTTCGTTCAATCGTTTTCTAGCTTTGTCACCATGGGTTGCAGCAACCATGACATTTCCAAGCATGTGGACTTTACGTTCTTTAAAATCCGTATCAAATGTTATTTGTGGAAAACGTGCTGATAGGTATTTAGTGAATGCCCATTCCAAACTTTCAGAATGATTACCCTTAATAAAAATTCCAGTAACCTTTTCCGAACACTTCAATGCTTCATGTAATATTGGCTCGTAAAACTTAACTGCTTCTTCCCATGCTACTGACATATCAGCATGTTCGATTTCACGACCAGATGCAGTACGGTTTCGATGGTCGTTGTGGTGGAATAGGTCGCTACCGATGATAAACAAAGTTTCTTTGTATGACTTCTTCAACAAATTCAATACTTTCGCTTGTGTTGGTTTGTAATGGTTATAATCACTTATCCCAAAATGCATATCAAACAATGGAATGTTTAGATAATGTTCGTTCCCAGGTATATATTTAGGTTTTACAAACACAGATGGCGCATTTTCAACCACAGAAAGAAGCCTGTCCCAATCCATACCGGTCAATTTTGGTTTGACTGTTATTTTTGATGAATATAACGTTTGAATTCCGTTATCCTTATCGTTTGTATTCCAAATGTTATTTCTCGCACTTACTAATTCCCATTCGTTTAAATCAAAACCATGTGCTTGTAACAGGAAATCTACACTTTTCGTATCATTCTCCGTCATGGCAATCAATTTATCCGATGATTGCGAACCATCTTTGTTGATTTCATGCTTCTCGCCATAACTCGGAATAGTTGGTGCGAGCGATTGCATTGTTTGTTTAATTTTTCTTGCTATATAGAATCGAACAGCCGTATCAGTAAATAGAAATCCAAACTTCTCCGTTAATTTATCTGCATAAAACTGATTTCTACTTTCCGGGTACTCCTTGATAAGTTGGAGAAGATACTCATGTTCTCCAGATAACCATTTGTCATGCTTCTCCATTACTCTTTCCCCTTTGTTGCTTATATTTGTGTTATCTTCCACAGATGATGATGTGGACACTTCTTTTATTTGAGCGTTAATTGTTTACCGAAATATCTTTCAACGGCTTCTTGGTTAGGAACTACTGTATATTCGTTTTTAACAAAATCTGAATAGTCTGTTTTGATAAAATTGCTTACGTGATAATCTTTAGCTTCTTTTTTCATACGTTCATATTCTCTTAATGGCATTGTTATGGTAGTTTCGTTCATGCGTATTCACCCTTTTCTATTTTATATACTCAAAACTGCCACGATTCAGCGCCCTAGGTTGAGGTGTCGTCACTCGAGTTTGTCGACGGTTCGTAAGCAGTTTTCAATATATAAATTGACATTGGTATTATTAATACCTTATAATAAATGTAACATAACGAGATTATCGAACGGAGGAATCAATCATGAATGAAGTCCAACCGATTAAGAATAAAACGGATATCGAATTGATGAAAAAAGCATTGTCTGGACGTAATTTATTGCTATTTATTGTGGGTATTAATACTAGCCTTCGTATTAGTGACATCCTCAATTTAAAACGTGAAGACTTTACTGGCGATCATCTTTCCCTTTATGAGATAAAAACAAAAAAGTTTAAAAACATTCGTATAAACGATGCATTAAAAAAAGCGATTGCTGAATTAGCACCGCCCACAGGTTATTTATTTACTTCACAGAAAGGTGACAAACCGATAAGTCGCGTTCAAGCATGGCGCATATTAAACGATGCTGCTAAACGTGTTGGATTGACTATTGCATTTGGAACACATACCCTACGTAAAACATTTGCCTATCACGCATACATGAATGGCACTGACTTAGCGTTATTGATGCGAGTGTTGAATCATAGTAGTCAGAAAGAGACTTTACGGTATATTGGGATTGAATCTGAACAAATTGACGATGTATACATTAATGTAAACTTATAAATGTAAGGTTAGGCGACTGTTATGGTTGCTTAGCCTTTTTGTTTGGCTAGATCAAATCCAATTTGAGAAACTACTAGATAAATACCTATTACAATATAAACAGTAATGTCATTCATATTTGGGAATGTAGCAAATGCCGAAAGCATTAGCGCAGTAGCCAGTATGAATGTTAGTAATGCAACCATTATTCTTTTAATGTGTTTCATGATATCGACTCCCTGAGTTAGAAATTTTACTGCGTAATTTTTTTGGGCAGTTGTAGGCTTTTTGAAACGATAGGCTTGGGGGTAAAAACTTTCCCAACTTTTATTCACCCATTCCCATGCATAACACTGTATACAAAATGTAACACAATCCTGTTCTGTTACATTATTGATTGAAGTTTTCCCTTGAAAACACTAGGGATATTAAGTCGCTATATAAATCAGCTTATGCATTCTTTTATACATCACCTTTAAACGTTGTCATTGTGCGATTGTTATAAAGTTGTATGTAAGTTTGAATGTATAAGATACTGCATAAAGATGGTAGTCATTCATACATTGACCCCCTGAGTTTGACAGGTGTATTCGCTCTGGAAGTGTGCAGTAGATGGTGTCGACCACAGGACATTCTCATTTTATTAACTCAGGTTAACTCAGATAATTGAACGCATATACAATAATCCCAACCATTCATCTATCGTCTGTTCTTCTTTAACTAATTGAATATCACTCATAATAAAAACACCCAAGCCAGATTACTAACGAAGTAGCAAACTCTAAGCCTAGGTGTTCTTGCGAAGGGGAAATATCACATGAGTTAATTACCAAGTAACCCATGATATTACATTAACAGGTTATGTTGTGAACTTCGCTAGTGTTAAGAAGTTCACTTTTGAATCGCATAGTAAATCACATAAAACCAACTCAATAAACCATGTATTGTCGCCCATAATATTGATTTATTAATGCTCCATGAAATTGTGATAGCTAATGCTGAGCCGATACTTATTCCACTTTTTACAACCTTCCCTGTATTATCCATTACACCCACCCAATCCGTTTAGCCGTCTCATCAATCAACATGTTACGTTTACGCAATACCTTACTTCTGCTTAGAAATAACTTATCCGCGATCTCCTCCCACTCATAACAATTACCTTCTTTATCTCGATAACGCATTTCCACAATGGTTTTTGTTTCAGTGTCCAATTCATGATACATGCCATCAATCACATTTATGATATGCTTCAAATTCTGATACAACTTATCCTCCACAAGAAGAAATGCCTTTTGTTGTGTAGTGTTCGATATGCCCCCACCAGATATGCCAGTATCTACTTCTGTTTCTTTATGCGGATTTAACAATTCCCATTCCCGAAACTTTAGCTGCTTTTTATTCGCTTCGTGATTCATCCAATACTCTTCTATTTTTTGAATATCTATTCTTGTTAGTGTGGTCATTCATTTCACCCCTTTTTGCGACTTCTTTTTCTTCCAGAACAATTTCATGTTTTTCTTTGTGCTTTTAGCGTTTTTATCAATTTGCGTTTCAAAGTCATCTTCCACTTTTTTAGTCCACACTCCACGATAACTAAAACCTTTAGTTTCCAAAACGTGTGTCATTGAATAAACTGTATGACTAAAGCAACCGTTCAAACATTCCCTAATCTCATAACCAGTGTCTGACCATTCGCTATAGTCCCTTATAAATGAGCCACATATTGAACATCTCGGTTTAGGATAGTTTATAAATTCTCCATACATATCGTAAGAGTCTGGTTTACCATATTCTCTAATCAAAGCTTTGTATATTGCTCTTTTGCGTTCTCTCAGTATTTCCATCCACACTCACCCCTCATAACATCCCTTTTTTCAAATATTCCTTGGCCATGTAATAAAAATGGTGATATATATAATTCCCTGTGCATAGCTTGTCTATATAAACCATGCTGAATCGATAGCGTATTTCGAAAGTTTTGAGACTGCCTAACAACGCTTTTGGATCATACTGACTGCGATAATCACCTTTTAAAATTTTCTCGTAACCATCCTTATCCTCCACAATAAGTACAAATGGATTCTGTGATGCCCTTATTAGCTCATTTTCGAACGCTGAGCGCTTATCTTTACCTAAGTTGCCTGTTAGTTCATCAATACTGTTCTTACGCTCTAAGCACCCATTAAGGTACAAATCGCGTGTGATGCCTAATTCTTCATTTTTAGGAATGTAAGCTGAATAATCACCAGTCTTTAATGTTTTGTTTTTGATAGGTATGTCCTTTTTGCGTAAATAGTCTAGGATGTGTTGGTTTTTGTTTTCCCTTGTATCCACCACAATAGTTAATGTCTTGAGAATCTTATTAATTTCTGTTTCTGTGTAATGGTAGTGAATCAATTGGAATCACCTTCTTTATACACTCGAATGATTTTGTAACTGCCATCTAAGTTCCCAGATTCTGCACCTTCACAAATAACAAAGTTTAAAATATCAATAACGCTATCATTCGTAAGCGGTTCTTCAAAATCTCCTGTGATTTCAATTTCTATTAAAGCTTTCATTGTGAATCACCTAACAGTTCTGGATGCTCGTATATGTTTCCTATAACTTCAAATGATTGCCCGAAATCTGATAAGTTATTAAATGGTCCAAATACTCCATTAGGTGTAATAGCAGGATAATTAGAAATGTTTAAACTACCTAATTCGTTTAGAGCAAACCTTGTTTTATCCCATTCAATTACTGCTTTAAAAGGTTTTATCGTTTCTACCACAAAGTTTTCAACTAGAACAATATCTCCCTCAAAAATTTCTGTTCCGTTTTTATCTTTTAAGCCTGTGAACTCACTTAATGTTTCTTTGTCAATTTGATATGAAATTGGTCTTCCACTTAAAAAATGAGTTTGAATAGCTCGACCTGTATAACCTTCATCGACTGTATCAATAGTGTGAGGAAACCCGTAAACCCATTCACCATCGTTTATTCTTCTACCTCTAAACTTAACCTCTCTCATCGTCATGCCCCTTTCTTTGCAAATGCTACTGCGCTTTTATATAATTCATCTGCTAATTTTTTAGACCGTTCTGTTTCATACGAATAATAAGCATTATTAATATCATTCCATCCATTCTCTGCTAATTCAGAGGTCAAATCATAAAGCAAATCACACACATCTGGAACATTGGTCATCCACAGATGAATGGACTCGTTTGTTTCTTTATCACACCAATGCAATAATGCTTTATTTATGGTTATGTCGATAGCATATTGTGATTTGGAATAGTCACCATTCAAATAATCTATCAACCTCGGTTTGAACTCCTGGATCAATTCCACAAATTCATTCGGAACGTTATCATGATTTGTTAAAATTAACCCTTCATTTGTCATTTTTATTTCAGCAGAATAAGTGGCAATTTCTTCGATAATTTTCGCTGGATGCACCCAAACACCTCCGAATTACTTAAAAATGAAAATAGTTAGCTAAAATTTACGAAAGTTACTAAAGGGTTCATTCAGTAACTCTTGAAAAGTGAGTAATACCAACACTTCAACCACCATAAAAGTTAACGAGTTACTTTCAGTTACCAATTTTCCCTATGACGGAATATAATAGTATATATATTTATATATTTTATTATTTTTGGTTATAGGGAAACTAAGTAACTTAAATAACTATTAATAAATATAATAATAAGAAAGCCATATGGCTCTAAGTCTCAAAGCAATTTGTATGGAGTTACTGAATCAAAATTGTTAGTTACTGAAGCACCTTTTTCAACTTTTTTAGGTAACTTTTCATCATATTCAGTAACTCCCATTTGGTAGTATTTCCCTGTTTCGTCATTCAATCTGATACCCATGACAAATGTTTTATTAGCCGTTCCGCGTTCTTTTTTGAATCCTCGCGTCTCCAACAGACGATAAAATGTTCTGTTTTTTAATGCGAATTCACCATTTTCCACACACCATTTTTCATACACAGAAAAGAGTGTTTTCGCTTCCACTTTTGCTAGTGGATTGACTAGACAGGTATCAAAAATGAACGGTTCGATAATGTCCATTTCACCTCGATATCCATCAGTTGCTGCTAAAATTGTGGAAGGATTATTCAACCCCAACTTCTGCCACTTCAAGCACCCCTCAATCATCCAGTTAAGGATTCCTGCGGCTTCAAACGTTAGTTTTTCTGGTAATTTCTTATCAATTTCATGTTTTGGTATAGTCACACTGAACGGAATCAGCTTAATACGTCTCCAAATACCTTCATCAATACCTTTTATGATTGGTTTGTGGTTGGTTGTAAAGAACACTTTAAACTCTGGTGTGAACTCGAAAAACTCTTGTCTTAGGAATCGTGCAGATATGCGTTCTCCACCTGTTATTTGTTTTACTAGGGATTCACTCAATTGTTGCCCTTCTTCACTCTCAATGGCACTCACAAATCGTGAACCTACTAATCTAGCAATGTCATTGTTAATTCCACCATCATTGTTCTTCTTAATGAACGTTTCACTGTTAGTTTGACGGCCATAGTCACCTAGTAGTTTTTGAATAGTATTTATGAATGTAGACTTACCATTTCTACCACTACCAAACAGGAAGAACATTAACTGTTCGGATATATCACCTGTCATGGAATGTCCAATTACTCGTTGCATAAAATCAATTACTTCATGATCTGTTTCACCAGAAGGTGTTTTGAATATACTTTCAAGGAATTTCTCCCACTCTGGACATTTTGCATTCTTGTCATACTCGACATTTGATATTTTGGTAATCATGTAGTTGCGGTCGTGCTGCAATAAATCCCCACTCTTCAAATCAATAACTCCATTCGACACATTGAACAGGAATGGATGATTATCAAACTCTTCACGTTCAGCTGGAACAAGTGGAATCATATCTTTAATGCTATTCATACGGATCGCCCTCTTTTCGCATTGTTTCGCCCATTTTTGTTCATGTTCATTTTCACTTTTGAATAGTTTGCGTAGTACTTTGGCTGTAATCTTTTCAATCTCACGTTTGCGATCTTCTTTCCATCGCTTGCCATCCCACACATACCATCCTGCATCTCCCACATGTCGAATAACATTACCGTAATCGTTGGCGATACGTTCAGCATTTCCTAATTCGGTACACATAAATGTTCGACGTTTATCCTGGAATACATCATCTGTGGAAGGTGATATGGAAATGGAATAACCATCATCGAATCCATCAAGAATTGTGGAAGATGTGCCGGCAATAGCCATGTTTATCGTGCGTTCTCCGTATGTTTCACCACTTGAATGATGAACCTTGTCCCATTTATCACGCATAAGACCTGTTTCGCGGAACATTGCATCCATTTGTGTGGAATTTTTAGCAGTCCAGAAAGCGAGATGATTGCATAATGCTATATCTGTGGACGAATGGTCGTTATCAATTAAATTGCCATCATGCATTGATTTGATTTGGTCGCCACTAACACTTCTGAACATTTTCTCCCACAGTTCATCGTTAGAGAAATGTTGACTTTTAATGTCCTCTACATCATCTGTGGACGGTAATGACGGTTCGTCTGGGAAGTATTTCTCAAACAGTTCTGCAAGTTCGTCTGTTCGTTCAAATACATCATTGCTATTTTCACGATTACCAGTAAAGGTAAAGTATCTTCCATATGAATAAACTTCCAATCCATATTTAGTAGATTTCTTACCTGTCCCTAGTATATTCTGTGGAAGATTACCCTTCACGATGATGTGAACACCTTTACCAGATGGTGAAAATTCGGTGTAACTATCCATTAAATCAATAACTTCACTCGCAAATTGATTTGGCATATCGTCCACAACACACTTATCAATATCAATGCCGATATACGTATCTTGACGACTAAACATGAAGCCAATTCCGTCATATCCTTTGTCCCAATATGCTTTTACTGCCGTCTGGAAGGTTGACCATGTACGCCTGTTGTTGGATTGTGCGTTTTCTCCGTTAATTTGGTAAGGTACTTTTGTTGATTTACCGCTTCGAGTCTCCATCTTCCACACAATCCATTGAGAGAGATTTTTTAGTTCTGCTGGTATATCGTTAAAGTTGTAATTTTTCTGCATGTCTGCCCTCCTTGTCTTGCTATGTTCGGACTTCC
Organism: Psychrobacillus sp. FSL K6-2365; assembly: GCF_038003165.1. Taxonomy (NCBI): domain Bacteria; kingdom Bacillati; phylum Bacillota; class Bacilli; order Caryophanales; family Bacillaceae; genus Psychrobacillus; species Psychrobacillus sp. FSL K6-2365. The sequence continues at coordinate 2,463,925 of NZ_JBBOOO010000001.1, forward strand.
GTAACCCTCGCATATTCACTTTCCAATTCCTCATCATCCATGTGGAAGAAATATGATTCTGTTTTATTCGTGAACATGACTAGTAAATTTATGAGATATTCACGTTCTTCTCTACTCATTTACAGCCGCTCGCTTCAACTTCTCCTGTTCAATCAACCACAGAAGGTCATAGCCAATTGAATCCATTACTGTATCTTCTTTCGATTCACTCACAACCTGTGCTTCTTGTTTACATAATTGTTCAAAACGTCTGGACTTATCATCTTTACGGATCATGTATGATAAATCGCCATACTTTCCATATTGTTCAGCAAAACTGTTACCGTAATCAGCATTTTTACGCTTGTACATATCGAAAACATTGTCTAGGATTTGTTTTGCTATTTGATGGTCTGGGTTTGTCATAATGTCCTCCTAAATCTGCTTAAATTCATCCGCATACAGTATTGTTAGCTCTTTTGGATGATTGGCAAGTAACTTTTCTTTGCGTTTCCTAGCCCCTTCTTCAGTACGATATAGACGGTCGTCTTGCCAGTACATGATGCCGTCTTTTATTACTGCTACGAAGTAGATGATTGGTATCATTGGTTGTCCTCCAAAGCCGTTTGAATTACAAGGTACCTGATGAAAGGTTCTTCATTTTTCCATAACTTAATTTCTGGTTTCGTTATACCTATAAAAATATTAGGTTGTTTTATTTTCGCGATAATCTTAGCTGCAAGCGAAGTTGCTATCTTTTTGTGTTGACGTTTATTCACTTCTCCACCCACTTTCTAACAGGCTTTGTGATAGCTTCTTCTTTCGTAAAATTACCGCTATTATATCGAGCTCTAGCTTTTTCCAAAGTAATGCCATGTTTACGCATGATTTTTTGTTCCTCTACACTAAACAATGAACTTTCTCGGATTTTTCTCATTTTGCGTTCCTTTCTTATTTCGTTGTATGGTCGAACTGTTCTTTAAGCTACATTTATTTTTTCCATGCTTAGATGTTCAACTGTTGTATCCCACTCGTCATACTCGTAACTACACTTATACCAAACCTCAATCATATGTTCTTTGATGATCTTCTCTCTTAGAGATTCACTTCTAACTATTGGCTTTGAAAGATGTTCTCCGTCACCACGTTTAACTAATTCTTCTCTGCCACGGTATTGCATAAGTAACGTTGCATACTCGGCTCTAGCTTTATCTAAATCAGTAAAGAATACCTCGCTAATGCGAAAACCCATAATATCTGTTCTTTCTATTCGGTATAATTCCATTGTTTAACTCCTTTCGATATTGCACATTTTGTGTCAACTACACAGTTACTTCTCCAATCGTTTAACACGCTTCAATACTTTTATAAGCGCAATACTGTTAACAGAAACCGCAATTGCGATTACTAGAATGCTAAGGTTAGTGATCATTTGATTTCCTCCAATGCTTTTCTAGCGATTTCCCATCTATATTTTTGAATATCACTGTAATTTGTTTCGTCTGGTCGCCATGATATTTCGGCTGCATAAAAGTCTAACGCTTCACGTAGTTTTTTGTTTTCTTCTGCATAATTTAAAGCAGCTTGTTCAAAATTTCTGCCCGTGTCCTTAATTATTTCTATTTGCTCGGCTTGATTAAATAGGTATAAAAAGTCTTTTCGCATTACATCACAAGTAAAATAGTGCGGTGTTTCTCTTATAATTTTCAGACGTTCTTTATCAGTCATAACCGTTCCCCCTCCTGCAACATCCCAAATCGTTCACGAAACATCAGATTTTGTTGCATCAATCCCACATTCAATCCATCTACCATTAGTAAATCCTCTACTTGTTTGCGAAATCGTTTGTTGTTCTCGACTTCTGCCAAATAATCAGCGTATGCTTTTTCTTTTTCATCGCGTTCAGCAGCTAATGATTCCTCAAAGTGTTTTATTACTTTTTCATAAGATTGCTTTTGATCAATTAATTTCAGTTGCATATTCTTCTCGTTTTCTCTGAATCTATCAAGTTGTTTATTTAGGTCTAAAATTTGCGTTTTAAAGCCGTTATCTCCGGTTTGTGAAGTATTTACCATCTCTTCTTCCACAGGCTTTACAATCGCTTGTTTTGGCACTTTTTCAACTACTACAGGTTTAATATCAATATCTTTTTCTCGTAACGGTTTGATTGATTTAACTTTTGGTGTTTTTAAAGGCTTTTTAACTACTTTCTTCTTACTTTTCTGCACGATGTTATTCACGATGTGATAAGGAATGTTCAGCTTTTCGGCAATACTTTTTAATTTCATCCCTTCATTTCGATACGACACAATTAATTCATTGCGTTCCTCTTTCGATATATCCGCTTGAACTGGCATGGATAGTTCCCCTTTCATCCATTGTTTTTGCATATCAACCACAATGCCTACCGGTACACCTAATTTATCTGAAATGAATTCTACATTTTTACCTGCATTGAACATGTGGAGGATAGCTTCATCACGCTCTTCTATACTTATTTCATCATTAACTTTTGCCATAATTTCGCACTCCCTTTTTCGTAGGCTCCCACACTTCAATTACCTTCCAACCTTCACGTTTGAGTTGGTTGATTTCCTTCTTTTTGAAAGGCATTACTAACCAGACAGGTGTATGATCTTCCACACGATAGAGAGTGGCAAAATGTTTGTATGGGTTATATTCATTTCTGTGGAAGGTAATAGCGTTAAACCCCCTAGGCTTGCAATCAACAAGTATTCCATTCTTGGTAACGTTCATATGATATTCACCCCTAATATTTGTTTGTTATTCCTTAATACACCAGTCAAAGTTGGTAAAAAGAAAAGGGGAAATTAATCCCCTTGATGTTTTATTATTAGAAAGGAAGTTCTGATTCATTTACAATCACAGTTGTTGAAGGTGCTGATGTTGCAGTTTCTTTGTAAGCATCTACTTTTGGATATATTTTCCCATCAGCATTAGCTGGCTTATGACCAACCGTAATAATCAGGTTTTTGTTTAGCAACAAATCACCCCATTCTTTTTCTGAGACTTTCAATTTATTAGGAAATCCAAGTGCTTTGGAAATATTTTTGATTTTCCACATAGCATTTTCAGTTATCGTAAAGTTGTCATACTGCACTTTTATTCCTTGATGTGCTTGTTGGACATCTGAACGAATTTCATAATCTAATGTGACAACTGTATTTCCTGTATTCGCTTTTTTTATTTCGTAATTTACAATCGTCACTTCATAATCACCTTTAGAGATAGGTTCGAACCCTTTATTAGTGCTAGTTTCATCATAGTTAATTTCAATCATTGTCAATTCCTCCAATTAGTTGTATTACTCGTTGAACGAGCTTCATATCAAATTCTGCTAATTTCTTGCTAGACTTAAATTCACAATTTGTAATGACCGTCTGTACTTCTTCATCTGTGGCCGACTTTGCAAGAATCTTTGCAATCAATGTTTTACGTTCTAAATCTTCAGCTTCACGTGCAGCACGTTCCTCCGCCATTACGTCTTGTCCCAATTCCAACCATCTGAATAACTTACGACCAACGCTTTCATCCACAATGAATTGAGTACCTTCAAATAGGCGTGTGTTATCTTTAGTCGTTTCGACTATGTGGTCAATACCAACGTTGAAGTTAATCATAAATTCATATTCCATTTCATCTTTCTGCATGGGCTTGGTACCGATTTTTTTAGGTGATTGTTTGCCTTTATCGTTTAGTTCCAGTACATATTCCGTTTTTGTTCGTAACGTACATAAGATGTGGATGTTATTTCGTGTTAATGTTTTCACCAAATTGTTCGTTTCTCCGGCTAATTTACCCCAGTTTTGAAAACTGTTGCCTGTCATGTTGGCATGAGTGTCCACAATACCGCCTTCACCTTGCCAGTTATGAGAAAGTGAATCGATAACGACTACTTCCACACCTTCATTGACCATCATTTCAATTGCTTGTTGATAACGATCCGTTGAATATGGTGGAGCTAAATCTAAATGTAGGAACTCTCCTATTGTGGAAGACCCAAACGCTTCATTTACATATAGTTGAGAACGTGAGTGTTCTGTATCGATTACACCGACCTTTTCCCATCGTTCTGCATCTGATGCATCTGGAAACTTTTCTGCTACCATTCCATAGGCAGTTAATAAAGCACTTACTGTTTTCCCACTTCCACTCGGCCCGATGAATCCTATAATGGCTTTCTGTTTCTCACGTCTTGCTTTTTTGATTTGCAAGGTTATTCCCCCTTTATTATTTAATGCGTAATGATTCACCTTGTTTAAGTTGTACTCCCGGCACTTCATGACCTAACTTCAACTCTTCTTTAATTGCTGCTTTATCCAATACAGGTTGTGGAGTAACGTAGTAATCTTTAGGAATAGATTGTTCGTCCAATATCTCTAATGAGGAAGGATTTTTTGCAATCGAAAACTTGAATAATTGTCCATCCACTTTTCGCTTACCTGTATCTTGCATGTGGTTGAAAATCGTTTCTTTCATTCGATTTACACCATTTTGTTGTGTAGTTTGTAATGCTTGTAGTCGTTTTGTTTCCAACTGGATCACTGCTATATTTCCTTCTAGCGTTTTAATAACTTTTGCATAACCCTCTAGCTTGTCCGTAGACAACTCTTGAACGGCTTCGAGCGTATCGCTTGTATCTTGACCTTCTTCTAACATTTGAAGGAGTTGGAGCTCTTGGTCAGTTAAATTGAACAAATTCATGTATATTTTCACTCCTAATCGTGTATAATGGTGTTAACGATTGTTTTAAATCCGCCCATTTTACTCACTGCAATGAGTAGGTGGGTTATTTTTGTAGCCATTTTAAAGCCAATTCAAATGTTTCAAATGCTTGTACAGTTTCGATGAAAGGTTTATCATCATTTTTATTTAATGCAACCCAGCTCAATCCATCTTTTGCTAGATACTTTCCATTCGGTCCAATTTCTACTGCAAGTTCATCTAAATCAGCCTTTTCGACTAATAGCGGAAACATCATTTTGTATCACCCCTTCCTAAGCAACTCCCAATTATTCTTAAACCTCGCATACTTCACATCGTCCACACGAATATTGAGTGCTGACATATCATCCGGCAGTATATTAGAAGGAAGTACATAGAACACGTCTTCACCATTACCGATACAAACAAATATGATGAAATCGCACGTTTTAGAAAATAGCTTTTTCGTTCTGCCATTACGCAATGTAATTCGTTCATTACTTTCCACACAATTACGTTTTGCCTGTTCGGATAAAGCGAAGCAATAACGTTTTAATTTCGTTGAAAACTTAGCTGATTTAATTTCAACCCTCACCTTGCCATTCACCAGTAAATCAAATGGACTTAGCTTGTTTTTCAAGTTCATATCCTTCACTCGAAAACCTTTTGCACGTAACTTTCTAATTGCCTTTTGTTCACCTATATCCCCTGTGGAAATTCGAGTATTAACTCCAAATTCGCTTCTTGCTTTGACAATGTACGTTCGGTCAATGTTGAAGAACTCGGCAATCTCTCTATCTGTCTTGTTAGATTGTGTATAAAGATAACTTAGTAGTTTTTCGGACATTAACGAACTGGCAGTTATATTTGCTTGTCCCATTTTTATCCCTCCTGTTCAGTTGGTTGAAATAAATGCGGTACAATATACGGTTCTTTGTCATCGCCACTATCTTGCACCAACATAAACATTTTTTTAATTCGATGATGTTTTGGTATCTCTTTGAACAATGCTTCGTAACCATTTAATTCCTCAGAAATCTCAATCGTTTCTTTTGTGTACCATTTACCGCTTGGTTTGAAGTAATTTACATTTACTGTTTTCATTCCAATTCCCCCCTCAATACCTCATACTTAGATCCGTTACAATCCCTTCACTTTCCAAATGTTCACCGATGCAATGATGACTGCAATATAGGAAACCTTCATGTTCCTTGCCTAAATTCCGATATACTTCTTCATTGCATTTGGTGTTCGTGCAATCACAGATGTACGAAGGTTCTATTAGTTCTTCCTGTGGATGATAATGACTACTAACGATTGGATTTTCGATATCAGGCATCTTGTTCACCTAATTTCATTACACGATTCATGGTAACGATCTCTTGCGAATACCCTTGAATCCTTCTGAAGTTAGCTAGTCCTTCTTCAAGGCTCCAACCTTCTGCGGTGATACGGTATTGTTTGCCGTTTTCCGTTGTGATTTCCCACATATAACCCGTTAGTTCTTGCATGTGGAAACCTCGTATTGTGCGTTTGTGTCGTCTATAACTTTCACTTGTTTCTCACCTACCCACTGGTTTTGTACGAAACCTTTAGCAAAGAAGGCTCTACCATATTCACCGTTTAACTTAGGCTCATTATAAAATCGTTCTACCTCGTAACTAGTCGTTCTATAAATACCTTCAACAATCATCCCCTCCACAACCTCACTCGGTTGAACAGCTTCCAAAAACTCTACTGGAATATCTTTCTTCAATGCTTTAAATAGAGAAATGACTTCGCCAATGCTTTCGTTATAAACATCACCCTTCACACAATTTGCTCGTCCTACTGCAAATACTGTATTTGTATGTTGTCCCTTCAATAAGCAAGTGGTTCTGTTCCCTTTTTTTATGAATTCTGCATTGCATATTTTCACTTCATTATTCGGCATCGTTACTAAAATACCGCCCCAGATTTTATCCTTTGCATCTTTCACAAACTTCTTAGCCATCTCAATCAATTCCGCACGTTGTTGATTAGCTGATTTTACTTTTCTTTCTGCTAACCACTTGTCGTTAATTTCTTCCGCACTATCAATAGCTCCAACTAACTTCCCTGCTTCATACCCTTCGTTATAAGCAACGTGATGTATTTCCTGTATTAATTGATCTAAATGGAATTTTGCTTTTTCATTTAAATTTCTAAATTTATTCTTCATGTGATTCTCCCCATTCCGTTTAAAGTGATTTCCAAATCGGTCTAACGACGAATAAATAAAGAGTAATACTGCAAACTACAACAAATGTGGTTAATGCGCTTGCTGTCATCTTCCATCCTCCTTATTGGTTCATTTAACCAATTCTAGTCCAAAAAAATATCCTTAATCGGTACTCCTAGATTTTTAGCTATTTTTTCTAGCATTCCAACACTTGGTTTACGTTTACCACTTTCAATGTGATGCAACCAGTTTGCAGTTATACCAACCATCTTAGCTAAGTTATCTTTTGAAATCCCTTTCTCCTTTCGAATATTAGCAATATTGTTTCGCATATTAATCTCACCCCTGTCATACACTGAATTGGTTGTATTAACCAATGTATTAACCTTAGTATAATTGGTTAATCTAACCATGTCAACAACAAAATTGGTCAATTTAACAAATTAGCTATGAAATTGATGTATTTACATTTGGTTTGTCTGACCAATTCGGTATAATGTGATGGGGGAGTTGGTGCACTTGAAGGAACATATTGGAATAAAAATTAAAAAAATAAGAATGGAAAACAAAGATACCCTAAAAGATTTAGCGGAAAAGGTTAATTATGATTATAGTAATTTATCAAAAGTCGAGCGTGGAAAATACGGAGCATCTGTAGAATTAATAAAAAGTATTTCGGAAGTATATCAAGTAAACCCTAATTATTTCTTTGGTGACGGTTTCACAGATGCAGAAGGGAATATTCTTGTTGAAGAAGATTTATCCCCTTCTACTCTGGCGCAAAAATACGATATCACTGTGGACGGTTTAGAAGCTACAGAAGATGAAATTAAGGAAGCGGTTCGACTGATCCGCATGCTAAAAAACAAATCACTTTGAATTGGCAAGCAACTTTTTTAATTCTTCTATCAAGTGTTTTAAATCGATGGTTTCCTTCTTTTTCATAACGAAACATCTCCCAGTTAGGTGGTAGGCTAGTAATTGCATGATGTCGGCAAATGTCTCTTATCCGACAAGCTTAAACAAGCTAACATGACTCAACAAGAATTAGCGTATAAGCTGAACGTTACCAAGCAACAAGTCAATCATTATGTATTTGGTCGTCGTATTATGTCATTACCGATTGCCAAAAATGTTGCAACCATTTTAGGTTGCGATATAGATGACTTGTACGAATGGATTTACGTAGATGAGCGGAAAAAGAGACAATAATGAGTAGATTTAGGTCTACTCATCGCCAAGAGTCTGTCATTTGACTTACATTCTAATTATCACAATTATTCAGTCTACTGTCCATTTGTTTATCATATTTTTATTTTATGGGTCTAGTATAACATGAAATTTACAATAAATGCGAACGACTGTTCTGTTTTAGGAAAATTATTTTTGTTTTCGAATAAAACCTTTAAAGGAGTGGGTTACACATAATAAGTTTTGCGCAACAAAAAAGCGACCACAATAATAAATATAGGTCGCTTAATATTATTATTTTATAAAATCTTTGTTGCTATGTTTTCTTAAAATTTATCGGAATGATGGCGAAAATTCATTGCAGTATCATCCACAGAAATGATGGACAAACCCTTGACACCACTACCTTAACTAGCCATATTCTCCATACGAATTTTATCTGCGATCATTGCTATAAACTCTGAATTAGTAGGTTTTGATTTTAAATGATGGACAGTGTAGCCGAACAATTTAGAAATAGTTTCATAGTTTCCACGGTTCCACGCTACCTCTATAGCATGTCTAATTGCTCGTTCTACACGAGATGGTGTCGTTTGAAATTTTTTAGCTATTTCTGGATATAAAACCTTTGTAATGGAGCCTAGCAATTCAATATCACTATAAACCATTTGGATAGCCTCTCGTAGGTAGGAGTATCCTTTAATATGTGCAGGAACACCAATCTCTTTAATAACATTCGTTATTGTATTGTCAATCATACGCTTATTTTGTAATGCTTCTTTCTCGGGACTAGTTTTTACAGGCGCTTCTTGAACAAAACCTTTTTTGGCTGCTACTTGTTTAATTTGAGTTACTAAGCGTTCGAATTCAAAAGGCTTCAGCATAAAATAGGATGCTCCCAAATCTACAGCTTGTTTCATGACATCCTCTTGTCCAAACGCGGTGAGCATGATTACTTGGATATCTTTAAGTTTATTGTCTTTTTGTAGATTATCTAAAACAGCAATTCCATCTAAATGTGGCATTATAATGTCGAGTAGTAATACATCCGGCTGAATATTCTCTAAAAGTTCTAAACAAAGTTTCCCATTTGCTGCAGTCCCTATTATCTCGATTTCAGGATGCTGATCAAAGTAGGATTCCATCGTACGAATTAAGTCTTTATTGTCATCTACAATTGCAATTTTTACCTTTTCCATTTTCTCATCCACCTTTTGTAATTTTTCACTCAGATACTATTCTCTTTAATTTCCTAATATCCTTTATTCTTATTAAAAATAAGGCTTTTATAATACATTTTCGTTATATTGCGACAAATTTTTGAATATTACAACAACAATGTCGAATTATCTTTATTTCATCTTATATCTAAAACAATAAAAAGGATAGACCCAAAAAAAACGGAGTCTATCCTTTTTATTTTATCATGGATTCTTTTTCATCATTTCTGTTATTGCTAATGCTGCACCATTTTCTGGTTTATCTACATACATGTGAGTTACGACTCCGACTAGTTTATCTTTTTGCATGATTGGACTTCCACTCATACCTTGTAGAATACCGCCCGTCTTTTGAAGCAACTTCTTATCGGTTACTGTAAATTGAAAAATATGGCCTTCTACTGAAGAAATTTCTATTGCAAAATCTTGTACTTTTTCACCATCGATTGAGGTCCTCATAACTGCTTTACCTGTGTTTATTTCTTCTTGATCTACAATTTCTACTTGTTGCATGGATATATTTTCTAATGCACTATTGTCCAATTTTCCAAAAACACCGTATACATTATTTTCATTTACTCCACCGATTGGTAAAGTATTTGAGTTATGGGAGGTTATTTTATAGCCAGGTTTTCCAGGCGTACTTTTCTTTATCTGTTCGATCGAAGATAAATATATGGATCCCTCCGAAAAATTCGGAGTTATTCCGGATTGTTGGTCCACTATTTGGTGACCTAACGCACCAAATTCTTTCGTAATGGGGTCAAAATAGGTTAAAGTACCAATACCTTCTGTAGCATCTTTCAAAAAAGGAAGCAATTTCACCATTTGAACTGAACTTATACTTTTCGTATACTTTTCTTTTTTATGCTCATACTGGATAATAATTTGTGTACTATCTTTTATATTACTTTTTACGTCCATCAGATTTGTCACTGGCTTATCATTGATCAGATGAATCAAATCACCAGTTCGCAACCATTCATCATCTGAAAGTAAAACATCACTGCTTACAAAAACAGAACCATATTGTAAATCAATTTGAATGGACTGTCCTAGTGGTACTACTGAAGTTTCCTCTGCAAAAGCTGAATTGTTCGCGAAGAATAAAGTAAAGAAGAGTAGTGGAATTAGCGACCATTTACGATAGTTTTTCTTCATATTTCACCTCCCTATATTGATACTATGTCCTACAAAATGTCGGCTATGAAAGGTAAATAATTGATAAAATAAAACTGAAATCAATGGTTTTTTTACCCTAAAGATTTTGTTTTGGCTCAAACATTGAAGTGGGAATGTTGGGATCTTTTAAAACATGGTAAAAAAAAGACCTTGATCACAAGGTCTTTAAAGATTTCTTATAATTTTTTTTCTATTTTTCGCTAATTTTAAAAGCTCTTTCGAATGCTGTAAAGTGGTGCTTGTAATTTCCGCACCAGACATCATCCGACTAAGCTCTTCTGCTCGTTTTTCATTTTGGACTTCTTCTAATACAGTAAATGTCCGATTACCACTGACTTCTTTTTTAATCATTAAATGCTGATCTGCCATTGCAGCAACTTGTGGTAAATGAGAAATACAAAGTACTTGTGAATTCGAAGCAATTCCTGAAATTTTCTCTGCTATTGATTGCGCAACACGTCCACTTACTCCTGTATCAACCTCATCGAAAATAATAGATGTAATGCCTTGATGCTCGGAGAAAATACTTTTAAGAGCAAGCATCATACGTGATAGTTCCCCACCGGAAGCAATTTTAGTTAATGACTTCAGAGGTTCTCCTACATTCGTTGAAATATAAAACGATAAATCGTCTAACCCATTTTCATTGTAAACTGGTTTAACTGATTCATGAAACATAACCGAGAAAGTTGCCTTTTCCATGTATAGTTCCTGTAATTGCTCCATGATGGCAACGCTTAAATGTTTAGCAGCATTTTTACGTTTATCCGTTAAGTCATTTGCCTCTAGTTCTAAATCAATTTCAATTTGACGTATTTTTTCAGTCATTTTTTGAATTTGCTCATCACGATTCACTAACTGATCTAAACTGTGTTGAATTTGGTCTTTGTATTGTAAAATTTCTTCAATAGTTGAACCATATTTTCTTTTCAAGGTTTGGATAGCAGCTAAACGTTCTTCTACGATTTGTAACTGATTGTTATCAAATTCCATTTCATCTAATTCATTTTTTAGTTGATAGGCTGCATCTTGCAATATGTAAAAAGCTGATGATACGTTTTCGCTTAGCTCCATCATATTTTTATCGACATCTGCTATATCCTGAAGATCAGCCATTGCCGTTCCTATATAATCTAAACCTTTGGATTCCGCCAAAATAGCATCATACGCAGTACTCATTTTGTCGAAAACCTTATGGAAATTTTGTAATTTCTTTTTCTGTTCCTGTAGTTGCTCCTCTTCTCCAATGACTAAATTTGAATCGACTATTTCTTCTACCTGAAACGTGTATAAATCAATTTTATGAGCAATCTGTTGTTCGTTCTCCGATAATTTATCTAGTTCTTTTTTCCACTTTTTGTATTGCTTATAAAGTTCTTGATAAGATTCTTTCACTTCTTTTAGATTTTCTCCAGCAAATTGATCCAATAAATGAATATGTGCTTTATCATCCATTAATTCCTGACTCTCATGCTGCCCATGAATATCTATTAATGAAGCACCAATTTCTCTTAAAATACCAATTGTTACAAGTTTCCCATTGACTCTGCAGACACTTTTGCCTGACTGGTTGATATCTCTTCTTAAAATGATAGATTCATCTTCAATATCAATACCAACGTCTGCCAGTTTTCTCACAACACCATGATGGGGATTGGAAATAATAAACAAGCCTTCTAACTCAGCTTTTTTAGCTTCATGTCTAATGAATTCATGTGAGCCTCTACCACCACATAACAAATGCACAGCATCAATTATAATAGACTTTCCTGCTCCAGTTTCCCCGGTAAGCACAGTAAGTCCTTCTTCAAAACTGACGGTCAATTCATCAATAATCGCAAAGTTTTTTATCGTTAGTTCCTTCAGCAATTGTTTTCACCTCATTTTAGAGCATTTCGAGTAAGCGATCTTTAATAGTTTGACTATCTTGTTCCTGCCTACATAGGATCAAACAAGTATCGTCACCGCAAATAGTTCCTAAAATTTCTGGCCAATCTAAGTAATCTATCAAGGACCCTATTGCATGTGCATTACCAGGTAATGTTTTCATTACTAAGAAATGGCTAGCTCCATCAATACTAACGAACGCATCAGATAATGCTCTTCGTAGTTTTTGTATAGGATTAAAGCGTTGGTCTGCAGGTAAACTATATTTATAATTACCATTTGGCAATGGCACTTTAACTAAATGAAGTTCTTTAATATCTCTCGATACTGTTGCCTGAGTGACATTATATCCCGCATTTTTTAGAAAATCGACTAAATCATCCTGTGTTTCAATTTCGTGCTTTCCAATAATATCTCTTATGCGAATATGTCGTTGTCCCTTATTCATATTGGGTTCACCTCATTGTATATTTATACTGTTTACTTTATACAATAGCATTGGATTGGAAAAGTAACAAGAAAAAAGCGACTCTTTCACAAGAGCCGCAAGTTATTTAAGTAGTTGATGTGCTTCGTCTACTAGTTTTGCAAAATCTATCTGATGCGGTGGAAATTCTTCACCTAGAATATTCGTGAGATGAAATAGAAATTCTATGTTTCCCTCTCCGCCAGTTATAGGTGAGAAAGAAGCGTTTTTTAATCGAAAACGCTGACTTTCCGCAAAATTAGCTATGTCATTCAAAACATCAACATGGACTGCCTTATCTCTTATTACTCCTTTTTTCCCTACGCGATCCTTGCCTGCCTCGAATTGAGGCTTTACAAGAGCAATTACATCTCCATTAGGTACTAAAATTGTTTTTAATGTCGGAAAGATAAGTTTTAAGGAAATAAATGATACGTCAATTGATGCAAATGATGGTAAACCCTCTAAAAAGTCTGCAGGAGTTGAGTATCTAAAATTCGTTTTTTCCATTACAGTTACACGAGCATCTTGCCTTATTTTCCATGCTAATTGGTTGCTTCCCACATCTAACGCATAGGCATGCTTAACACCATTTTGCAAACCACAATCTGTAAAGCCACCAGTAGAAGAACCGATATCAAGCATAATTCTGTCTTTTATACTTAAGTTAAATTGATCCAATGCTTTTTCTAGCTTTAATCCACCACGGCTTACATACTTTAATACCTGACCTTTTACAGTTAAAACAGAGGTATTTTCCACCTTTTCTCCAGGTTTATCAATTCGCTCTTCGTTTTTATAAATAAGTCCTGCCATTATCGCACGTTTAGCCTTTTCTCTTGTTTCGAATAATCCTTGTTCGACTAATAATACGTCTACTCTTTCTTTCGGTATTTTAGTCATGATGAGATATACCTTGAAGATTCACTTACTTTGCTGGTCACTACCTTTACAATCTCATCTGAAGTAATATGAATTTCTTCCAGCAATTGATTTACCTCACCATGTTCGATAAAGATGTCTGGAATACCCATTCGGTGAACATTTGCATGTATGTTATGTTCATTATAAAACTCTATTACTGCACTACCGAAACCACCTTGAAGAACACTCTCTTCCAATGTAACGATAGGAATATTACGAGCCTGTAGGTCTCGAAGCATTTCTCCATCTAATGGTTTTATAAAACGCGCATTAATAACTTCTACTGAAACATTATTTTTTGAAAGAATTTCCGCAGCCTTCATAGCCATTGGTATAGTTGTTCCAAATGTAAGAATAGCTGCCTGTGTACCTTCTTTTAGTACTTCCCAAGAACCAATTGGAATAGTTTTCAATTCTTCATCCATAGGAACGCCAAGACCATTTCCTCTTGGATAACGAAGTGCTATTGGTCCATCCGAATAATCGAAGGCAGTCTTAACCATATGCTGTCCTTCATTTTCATCCTTGGGCATCATAATGACCATATTCGGCATATGACGTAAGAAGGAAATATCAAATACCCCTTGATGCGTTTCTCCGTCTGCTCCGACTAAGCCAGAACGGTCAATACCAATGACAACATTTAGGTTTTGTCGACAGATATCATGAAGAATTTGATCGTAAGCACGTTGAAGAAACGTCGAGTAAATGACAAGCATCGGTTTCATACCATCTGCAGCCATACCTGCAGCCATTGTAGTAGCATGCTGTTCTGCAATACCTACATCGAACATGCGATTTGGAAACTCAGAAGCAAACCCTTCTAACTTGGAACCTACTGGCATTGCAGGAGTAATTGCTACAATACGTTTGTCTGTTCGCGCAAGCTTCCTCGCAGTTTCGGCAACTAATGCACTCCATGAAGGTCCTTTTGAAGTTGATTTGACAAAATCACCAGTTTCCATTTTATATGGACCTGTTCCATGCCATGTACCTATTTTATCAAGCTCCGCAGGTTTATAACCTTTTCCTTTTTTCGTTATAACATGTAGAATTACTGGACCTTTCATTTTCTTTGCATATTGTAAGTTTTCTTCTAATGCTACAAAGTCGTGACCATCGATTGGACCGAGATAGGTAAATCCTAGTTCTTCAAAAAATGCTCCTGAAACTAGTAAATACTTTAGACTATCTTTCACCCGCTCTGCTGTAACTGCAAGTTTTCCACCAACTGCTGGGATTTTTTTCAACAATGATTCTAACTCATCTTTTGCCTTGTTATAAGTTCCATGAGTACGTAATCTACCTAACACATTATGGAGAGCCCCTACATTAGGTGCGATAGACATTTCGTTGTCATTTAAAATAACTGTCATATCGGTTTTTTCATGTCCAATATGATTTAAAGCCTCTAATGCCATACCTCCAGTAAGAGCACCATCTCCAATTATTGGTACAACATAATTTTTCTTGTTTTGAATATCCCTAGCCTTTGCCATCCCCATTGCTGCAGAAAGTGAAGTTGAGCTATGCCCTGCTTCCCATACATCATGTTCACTTTCAATACGCTTTGGAAACCCACATAATCCCTTAAATTGACGCAGTGTATCAAATTGACTCGCTCGCCCTGTTAAAATCTTATGGACATATGCTTGATGTCCAACATCCCACAGAAATTTGTCTTCTGGGCTATTGAATGATTTATGCAAAGCAATTGTTAGTTCTACTACTCCTAAGTTCGGCCCAATATGCCCACCTGTTACGGCTAAATTTTCTATTAAAAACGATCGAATATCTTCACTAAGTTCCTTTAATTGTTCATTATCTAAACTTTTTAAAAAGGATGGGCTAGAAATTGAAGTTAAATCCATTGCCATCACACACCTTCTATTAGATTTCCTTCTTTACAACTAGTTAATATCATAGCAATAATTGTATAAAAAACAAATTATTCGCTACTATTTTGATCTTTTCGTAATGTAATTGGCAAACTCTACTAGTAAACCATTGTGCATTTGAACATTCTCTAAGGCATGGAAAGCTTGGTTATACTGATTTTGAAGTTCTCTTTTTGCACCTTCAATAGTCAAAATTGAAGGGTATGTATTTTTTTCGCTTTTTAAGTCTTTACCAGCAGTTTTACCCAACTGTTCCGATGTACCTTCTACATCTAGAATGTCATCTTGAATCTGGAAAGCAAGACCAATATGAAATGCATATTTTTTTAATGCACTCATTACTTCTCCTGGAACATTTGCAATGATAGCTCCTGCTAAAATACTGTAGGATAATAGGGCCCCTGTTTTATTTACATGAATCTCTTCCAATTGCTCTAATGTTAAATTTTGACCTTCACCTAGCATATCTAATACTTGACCGCCAACCATTCCTTCTGCACCCGCAGAACAGCTTAACTTTTCGATTAAATCTACTTTTAGCTGAGGGGAAATATTTTGAAGTCTAGCAATAATACCAAAAGCAATCGTTACAAGTGCATCTCCTGCTAATATAGCAAGTGCTTCGCCAAATACAATATGATTGGTTGGTTTTCCACGTCGTAAATCATCATTATCCATCGCAGGTAAATCATCATGAATGAGTGAATACGTGTGAATCATTTCAATCGTACTTGCAACAATAAGTGCGTCCTCATTCTGAATATCTAGCTCTTTTAAAACTGCAAGTGTATATAATGGTCTAATTCTTTTCCCACCTGCTTGAAGTGAATACAGCATAGCATCTTTTAGAGGCTGTGGCGCCTTTATATCTTTTATAAGATCATGTAATGTTTCTTCAATAAGCGGCTGATTGGTTTGTATAAATGAAGTTAATAGATTACTCATTGTCCGCACCAACGTCTTCTTTGTTTTCATCTATAAATGTTACTAGTTGTTTTTCCGCTTTTTGCAACTTGTCACTACATACTTTGGAAAGCTCCATACCTTTTTGGTATAGTTCTATAGCACTTTCTAAAGGTACATCACCTTGTTCTAGCTGGCGAACTATATTTTCTAATTGCAGCATTGCTTCGTCGAATAGAATTTCCTTCTTAGTCATTAGTATTAGTCCCCACTTTCTTTCACTTCAACTTGCCTAACGATAGCTTCTAATTGACCATCTTGTAATGTAATAAATATTGAATCATCTTTCTTTACATTTTCCACGGATTTAACTAGTTTACCCTCTTTAAATATAATACTGTATCCACGGTCCATAATCTTCAACGGATTTAACGCTTCTAAAGTACGTATAGAGCCAACAAATTGCTGACGATATTTTTCAAACGTGGATAGTGATGCTTGGTTCAATTGGTTAGTTATTGACTGGACAGATTTATGATGTTGATCGATTAATTTTTGTGGAGATAATTGAGAAAATCTATTTTGAACCTGCAAGAAATCTCGATGCTTACTGTTATAAAGAAGGTTTGTTTCTCTTTGTAACTGTTGCTCTGTACGAATAAACCTTTCAATAAAAGGACGATATAATTTCTCGGGAGTTGCCATTATCGGTGATTCCATTGCTCGTTTATATCTGTTTTTTTCATCTGTTATCCGCTTAGTGATAAAATGTAAGCTTGCCGATTCAAATGATAAAATATTTTGCATAAGGTTTTCTTTGCTTGGCACTGCCATTTCAGCAGCTGCTGTTGGGGTCGGGGCTCTTAAATCTGAAACAAAATCAGCGATAGTTGTATCTGTTTCATGACCAATAGCACTTATGATTGGAACTCTACTATTTGCAATTGCTCTTGCTACTACTTCCTCGTTGAAAGCCCATAGATCCTCAATGGAACCGCCACCTCGTCCAACGATTAAAACGTCCATATCATTGTTTTGGTTTGCTCTTTCAATAGACTTAACAATGGAAGGCGCAGCTTGAGGTCCTTGAACAATACTAGGAAATACAATCACTTCGGAAATAGGGTACCGACGTTCTAATGTTGTTAAGATATCCCGTATAGCTGCTCCAGTTTTAGAGGTGACTACACCAATTTTTTTAGGGAATGTTGGAATTGGTTTTTTACGACTCGGATGAAAAAGCCCTTCTTGCTGCAATTTCTTTTTTAATTGTTCAAATGCTAAAAAAAGCTCCCCTATACCGTCTGGCTGTATAGTAGCAGCGTATAATTGATATTGACCAGCTACTTCGAATACATTTATATCTCCTCGAACGAGTACATTCATGCCACTTTCAGGTACAAATTTTAATGATTTGGCATTCATCGCGAACATGACAGAAGTAAGTCGAGCAGCATCGTCTTTAAGCGTAAAATAGATATGTCCGCTAGAATGAACTTTCACATTGGAAAGTTCTCCTTTTACGTACACATCTCGTAGATGCGTATCAGCATCAAATTTTCGCTTTATGTATTTAGTTAGGGCTTTTACAGTTAAGTACTTACTCGGTTCTGTAGTCACAAAAATACAACTCCATTAGTATAATTAGAAAAGCGTCAGGCGCCCCATTCCTTTAAAGAAAAGTAACTATAGAGACACCGTTGATTTTCGCTTCAGGCGGACGCTTTCCGTTGGCACGGCTTCAATCTCCTCGTCACTTCGTTCCTGCGGGGCTTTTAGCTCGCGCTGTTCCCACTGGAGTCCCTCTTTGCGCTTCAATCAACGAAATCCACTTTGAAAGGATAATTAAATAAAATATCAGATAAAATTAGTAGCATCTCTAATTTCAACAGCTTTTAGAAGTCCAATTTATCTATGCTAAATCTTAATCTATTTCTACCTAGCGATAGGCTTTACAAAATCTAATTGCAGTTAAACTCAATTTATTGATTGGAGTGAAATGTGGCGACTCCAGCGGGATAAGCGAGAAAGTCGAGACCCCGCAGGGAGCGTAGCTACCGAGGAGGCTCGGCCTCGCCCATGGAAAGCGTCCACATGTAACGGAAATCAGTAGCGTTAACGGATTACATAAAAAAGTAGGTTTATCCTTCATGGTAAAAGCTGTCTTTCATAGAAAAACAGCTCACCAATTATTTATTAGTTAATGTATTTTCAGCTGCTAAACAAGTATTTTCCATAAGCATCGCGATTGTCATTGGACCTACTCCACCAGGTACTGGGGTAATCAGCGAAGCTACCTCCTGTGCGGAATCAAAATCTACATCTCCGCAAAGCTTATTGTTCTCGTCACGGTTGATGCCTACATCAATAACAACTGCACCTTCTTTAATATAACTAGCATCAATCATTTTAGTTCGACCAGTTGCTACAACTAAAATATCAGCTTGCTTAGTAAATGAATGTAAATCTTTTGTTCTAGAATGACAGTAGGTAACTGTCGCATCTTTTTGTAATAATAATTGCCCCATCGGTTTACCAACAATATTGCTTCGACCAATAATAACAGCATGTTTTCCTGCAATTCCTACATCACTATATTCAAGTAATTTCATCACGCCAAAAGGTGTACAAGGAAGGAAAGATTGTTGGCCAATCATCATTTTCCCAACATTTTCTGGGTGGAAACCATCCACGTCTTTTAATGGAGAAATAGCTGCTATTACTCGGTCTTCATCAATTTGTGAAGGCAATGGTAATTGAACTAAAATACCATGAATTTTATCATCTTGGTTAAGTGCCTCTACATTTTTAAGAAGCTCCGATTCAGAAATATTTTCGTCTAGCTCAATTAATACGGAATACATGCCTAAACGTTCACATGTCTTTGCTTTATTGTTTACATAAGTTTGTGATGCTGGATTGCTCCCTACTAAAACAACCGCTAGTCCTGGAACGATATCTTTAGATTTTAGGTTTTCAACACGTTCTTTCACTTTTTCTGTAACTAATCCTGCAATTTGTTTTCCATCAATTTTATTAGTAGACACTTCAAACGCTCCTTAAGTCAATGTAGATTATTACTCTGCGTATTTAGATAAAACACCATTTACGAAACGACTTGATTTCTCGTCTCCAAATACTTTACAAATTTCTAGTGCTTCATTAATTACAACTTTTGCTGGTGTTTCTTCAGTGTATAGTAACTCAAATACTGCTATTCTTAGCACTGTACGTTCAATTTTCGGAAGTCTGGAAAGCGACCAGTTTTCTAGTTTATCTGTTAAAGAAGCATCTATTTCCTCTTTGTGATTCACGACTCCAGACACTACTTGAGTTAGGAAGGAATCTTTTTCTTCCGTAACATGTCCAATAGCTTCTTCTATGGAAATTTCATGATTGTCTAATTGAAATAATGCTTGTAATGCTAATTCTCTCGCTTGTCTTCGTTTCATTATTTAGTTCTCCTTTAAATGTAACTATCTAGACAATCATAGCATATTTTTTTGTAGTATGTGTATTAGAAAGGCAAAAAAAAGAAAGAGCCATCTAACGGATAGCTCTTTCTCTTTTATTCTACTGTATCGAATTGAACACCTGTTATATGTACATTCACTTCTTTAGGTGTCAAACTCGTCATATTCTCGATTGATTGGCGAATTTGGGATTGGACTTCTCTTGCAACGATAGGAACAGATGAGCCATATTTCACAAGGCAATATACGTCGATAAATAATCCTTCATTGTTTATCTCCGTTTTAATCCCCTTGCCATGTACTTTTTTCCCTAAGCGTTCTACTACTCCTGCTGCAAAGTTTCCTCGTGTACCAGCTATACCTTCTACTTCATTTGTAGCAATTCCAGCAATTACTGTAATTACTTCGGGAGCAATTTCTATTGTCCCTAAATACTCTTTTCCTTCAGGAGTCATTTGAACATATTTTTGTTCAGTAGTTTCTGTCATATCCTTCACTCCTTATTATGAATTCATTACATCATATTTTTCTAAGAATTTCGTGTCAAAATCCCCTGACACAAATACTTCATGATTCATGAGCTTCGAATGAAATCCAATCGTAGTTTCGACCCCTTCAACAGCAAATTCGCTTAGTGCACGTTTCATTTTAGCGATTGCTTCTTCTCGAGTTGCAGCATGTACTATAAGCTTAGCAACCATCGAATCATAGAATGGTGGTATCGTATAACCTGGGTATACAGCTGAATCTACTCGAACTCCTAACCCACCTGGAGGTAAATAAAACTCAACTAGTCCTGGAGAAGGCATAAAGTTTTTCGCAGGGTTCTCTGCATTAATACGACATTCAATTGACCATCCATTAAGTTTAATATCTTTTTGTTCGAAAGGCAATTTTTCACCAGCTGCAACTAAAAGCATTTGTTTGATCAAATCTACACCTGTAATCATTTCTGTGACAGGATGCTCCACTTGAATACGTGTGTTCATTTCCATAAAGTAGAATTTTTGTTCAATATGATCAAAGATAAATTCTACTGTACCTGCACTTTCATAACCAACAGCAAGCGCTGCCTTCACAGCAGCTTCTCCCATTTCAGCGCGAAGCTCTTCGGACAATGCTGGTGATGGTGCTTCTTCCACTAGTTTTTGCATGCGACGCTGAACAGTACAATCGCGCTCTCCTAAGTGGACCGCGTTTCCGTGGCCATCAGCTAACACTTGAATTTCTACGTGACGGAATACTTCAATATATTTCTCTAAGTAAACGCCAGGGTTGCCAAATGCTGCTGCCGCTTCTTTTTGAGTTATTTTAATTCCTTTTAGGAGATCTTCTTCATCTTTAGCTACACGGATTCCTTTACCACCGCCACCAGCAGTAGCTTTAATAATTACTGGAAAACCAATTTCATTCGCAACCTTCAAAGCATCCTCATCGGTTTCTACAATGCCTTTAGATCCTGGCACTGTTGGAACTCCTGCTTTTTGCATTGTTTCTTTAGCAACATCTTTAATCCCCATACTTTTAATAGCAGAAGAAGTTGGTCCGATAAATTTAATATCACACTCTTCACATAGCTCAGCAAACTCGGCATTCTCTGCTAGGAATCCATAACCAGGATGAATTCCCTCACAGCCAGTTAGTTTTGCTACAGTTATAATATTCGAGAAGTTTAAATAGGAATCCTTTGAAAGTCTCGGACCAATACAGTAAGCTTCATCAGCAATTTGAACATGAAGTGCTTCACGATCTGCTTCTGAATACACAGCAACAGTTTCAATATCTAATTCTTTACATGCACGTATTATACGGACAGCTATTTCTCCGCGATTCGCAATTAGTACTTTTTTCATCATCCTTGCTCCTTTCTTAGTTTCCTTTAACGAGGAACAGAGGTTGACCATATTCAACTAGTTGTCCGTCTTTCACAAGAATCTCTACTACTTCTCCATCAATTTCCGCTTCAATTTCATTGAACAGCTTCATTGCTTCTACGATGCAGACAATAGAATCAGACGATACTTTCGTACCAACTTCAACGTATGCGGCTGCATCTGGAGAAGAGGATTGATAAAACGTACCAACCATTGGTGAAATAATGGTATGTAATGAGCTATCCGCTACATCTTCGGCAGTTTCTACTACAACAGGTTCTTTTGGTATTTCTTGAACGATAGGGGCTTTTACCTCTACTTGTTTTGGTTGTTCTACAATTGATGAACTATCAAATGTTTCACTATTAGAATTTACAGTACCTTTTGCATTTTTTTTCAGTTTAATTTTTGTACCTTCTGATTCGTATAAAAATTCATCTAATGACGACTGATCGACTAGTTTAATAATTTCTCTTATTTCTTGAATCTTCATTTAGCTATTCCCCTTTAATCTACATTATTAATTGCTCCATTTTCTATTTTAGACGTTTTCCTGCAAATTTGAAATAGATAGGGTTAATTATTCTGAAATAATAAATAAAACCGGACAAAAAGAAGCTTCGTCTTTATAGTTCAAAAACTGTTTTTAAGCTTTTCATTAGGCTTCGGAATGAGTACTGTTCGTTATATTATTGTCATTGATTTTTAGAAGCTCTTAATAAGTATGGTCAAGACTGGTCTATCTTTTCTCGGTAACTTATGTCTTTTGTCTGTCAGCTGGACTCCAACTAGATCTTTGTCGTCCAATACTCTTATAATGAAATTACTCCTTATCTCAATAGTTTAAATTACTTTTTGTTTAGTGAGTTAACTACGTTTAACAATTACCTACCGGAATTTACGGATGAGATGTCCCTGCTTCTTATAACATCAATTGCTATGTAAAATATATTATTGAGCACTACTAATGAAAAGCGGAAGGTTCACTGCAAATGAATATGGGCTCGGTCATTCATCCTTTAAGGATCATGAAACCAGTGCTCACTTACTATTTTATATACTAAAAAAAAAAAGCGCCTATTCAGGCACTCTTCTAAATTACTATATACTAAGTATTTTAATCTTTTTATAGATTACTGACCATCAAAACTTACTTCAACATTATAAGCTTCTGGCCACTCACGTTTAACCTGATAAATAATTTCTGATGCTTTTTTAGTCGATTGTTCATTTGATACAACATCTATAAAAACATCACTTTCTTCTATACGAACTAATGCGTCATCATAACCTAATGACTTGATGATTAATTCCAGCATCGCTTCAGTGGAATCAATTTTAACTAGTTCCTCAATTTGGTTATATGCCTCGTCTTTTTGTTCCGCAGTAAATTCATTGGAACCTACTTTTGTAGTTAATTGATCACGAAGTTGACTGCGTTTTTCAGTTACTTCCATTCTCATTTCTTCAAATGCATTACTTTTAGAAGCAAATGATTCTTCATTTGTCGACGAAGTTTCTACTAACCCTACCTCATCTAACGTATCATCGGAAAATAGTTGAATCCCATCGAATGGAGATGGTCGATCCGATACATAGAAAACCGTCACTACTGCTACTAAACTAAATAATGTTAAAAACCATACAGATCTTTTTCTATTCATATTATTTATCCTCCAATTCCATTTCTTCTATCACAATTCGATGTGGAGATATTTGCAGTACAGATGAAAGTGTCTTTATTAAACTATTTTGTATACGTTTATCGTTCGCCCCTTCCGCAACTACTAGTATTCCAATCAATTCCTCTTTGTCCTTTTTACTGTCACTTGTCCACTGGAATAATGAAAGATCATCACTTTCCGAAGTGTTTTCAGAACTAACATCGTAATGAAAATAAACTGCAACCTTACCTACCCCATTAATCTTTTCTAAAATAGATATTAGATTTTCTGAGTCTTGATAGGCTGGAACTTCGGTTTCAATATTGCTCCCTTCATCACGAGTAAGTAGGTCAGAAAAAAGTAGACTAATGAAAAGAACAGCTATACAAATGACAACAAAACGAAAAGTGGGTTTTTGTTTGAATGAAATTGTGAATCACCCTTCTTTTCATGATGGTTACAATACTTTATGCAAGACAACCTGTTTATATGAAGAGAAAGGAAAGAATCCAATAGATAATTGCAATTTTCACAAGAAATCCGTTCCTTTCTTTATCGGTATGCTCCAATAATATAGAGATTAACTCTCCAATTAGAACAATCATTAAAATACCTAAGAGAAGTGTCGTAACGACGATGGTTACTATCCTTTCCCACTTATTAATAGTTTTGCAAATAACATCGTTAAAATAATTGTAAAGAAAAACGTAAACGCAATTAGCACTGAAATTATAGAAAGTACGAACAGCGTCTTACCAATATCATCTAGTAGTCCACTTATATTGCCGTCAACAAAAGGCTCTAAAATAGCACCTAGTAAACGGTATAAAAAAGCAATAAGAATTGTTTGTATGGTTGGAATAGATACCAACATTAGCACAGATAGAATAACTGCGTTTCCAGTTATAACTGAAGCAGAGGAGGAAAAGTTCTTCATCGTACTAATACTTTCCGTCAATAAAGATCCGACAAACGGAATATTATTTTGAATTAACCGCTTTACAGTCTCATTAACGGTCCCACTTACAGACCACGTAATCACACCGTTCACTGACATGAAAATACTATATAAGAGAAGAATAATAGAAGTAGATCCTATTAAAGTTAAACGGATGAGATCAGACATTTTGGAAAATGAAGTAGGAGGATGAATTCTACTTATTAAGTCAAATATAAAAGCAGCCATAATGGCAGGTATTAAAATTTTCCCAGCTAATACTGTAGTGAAGGAAGCAAATAACATAACAGCTGGATTCCATGATGTAATTAGAAATGCTCCTCCTGAAGCAGCAATCCCGAGTGTTAAAATGGGATATATACCAAGGAAGAGAGTAACTAGTTCACTCGTCATAGCCTGTATCATTTCTAATGCTCGAATAGCGGGTTCCAAACAGTAGATGCATACTATGAGCATAAATAATAATTTAAACAATCTTTTACTCGACGGAATAAACCACTCTAGACATATAAAGACAAATCCAAATAATAGAATGTACGAAAATGTTTGTGCTACCTCTTTTATAGGCTGCAGTAAAGACATTAGTATTTCTTCCATTGCTGTTCATTCCTTCAAGAGAGTAGTCCCAAAATTGATAAAAACTTGTCATAGAATTGCTGCATATGATTTAGCCAGACAATGAGCAAAATAGCTTTTGTCGTAAAAGTGAATAGCGAGGCAAGGCTTGTATATTCATAGTCCAAAAAAAGTTCTTCGATGATCTGTGAAAGAAATAATAATACGACTGAAAATAAAAGTAGTTTAAAGACCGGTAGTAGATTTGCTGGAATGACGGAGATGTACTGGGAGACATAAGGAATGATAAGTACCGTGAATATATAAGTTAAAAAGAGAAAAATGTAAATCGTATATACAATTGAATGAATGCGAGGGTATGTTTCTTTTACTAATTGCAGCAAAACAAATGCTAGAATAATTGTAATGTAAATGACCATTAGCTAACTCGTCATCATAAGCCATTCTAAAAATGTAGATATTTCGTAAAAAAATAGTTTCAACAGTCGCAATAATTCAATTGTCATATATATATAACCAACAAAAAACAAAAAAAATGCAAACTCCTTTTTACCAGTGGATTCAAAAAACAAGTGAAGTATTGCTATTAATAAACCAATACCCGCAACTCGAAGTACATCGTGAAGTTCCACAATGCCTCCCCCTTCCATACAAACAACATATGATGGATTTAGATGGATTATGAAAGAAAGTACTAAACCACTTTTAATTCGTTTCTGATTGTCTTTAGATCGACAAGTCTTTCCTAAATCGGGATCAGGTGGATATAGCAGTTCATTAGGCAAATCGCTGAGGGGCGAGGGCGTATACACCAGTGTCCTGGGCGTTCGTAAGCTTCCTGGCGGTTTTAACTACTACATATTTTGATTGCAGCGAAAACGTCCCTCTCTTATAGATATTATTCTTTTAAATACTAGGACTTCTAAGTAATTCTTCGTTAAAAAAAAGCCTCACAAATGTGAGACTCTACATTGTATACATTAAATTATTGAGCTCTTGATACGTATGAGCCTTCATCTGTATTGATGATTAGTTTATCACCAACATTTATAAACAATGGAACCGTTACTACTAAACCAGTTTCAAGACTAGCAGTTTTAGAACCGCCACCTGAAGTATCTCCTTTGATACCTGGCTCTGTTTCTGTTACCTCAAGAATAACCGTTTTTGGTAATTCTACTCCCAATGTTTCTCCTTGGAATTGAATTACATGTATTTCCATATTTTCGCGTAAGAATTTTAGTTCGTATTCAATTTGGTTTTCACCTAATTCGATTTGTTCGTAAGAATCTGTATCCATGAATACATGTTGATCTCCACTAGCATATAGATATTGCATTTTACGGTTATCAATTTGTGCTTTTTCTACTTTTTCTCCAGCACGGAAAGTTTTTTCATTTACTGAACCGTTACGTAAATTTCTCAATTTAGAGCGTACGAATGCTGCGCCTTTACCAGGTTTAACATGTTGGAAATCCAATACTCTGTATAGTACCCCATCAACTAGTATTGTTAAGCCTGTTTTAAAATCATTTACTGAAATCATTATTTTCCCTCCAAATTAAGATAAAATTAGTAATTCTTTTGTCGAATGCGTTAACTTTTCTAAACCATTCTCCGTAACAAGAGCATCATCTTCGATTCGCACTCCACCAATGTTCGGAAGATAAATACCTGGTTCTATCGTAATAACCATACCTGGCTCCAAAACAATATCAGAACGGAATGATAATCCCGGACCCTCATGTACTTCTAATCCGATCCCATGACCTAATGAGTGACCGAATGCTTCACCGTAACCTTTTGAAGCTATATAATCCCTAGCAATAGCATCTGCTTCTTTCCCAGTCATTCCAGGTTTAACTTTTTCTAAAGCCAGTAGCTGTGAGTCGAGGACTACTTGATAAATCTCTTTCAATTTATCACTTGGTTCTCCAACAGCTAACGTACGTGTAGTATCTGAAATATACCCATTGTATAATGCACCGAAATCTAATGTTACAAAATCTCCATTTTCAATGACCTTATCAGTAGCAACCCCGTGCGGAAGTGCTGAACGTGTTCCAGAAGCAACTATTATATCAAAGGAAGAGGAAGTTGCTCCTTTTTTACGCATGAAAAATTCCAATTCATTGGATACATCAAGCTCGGTCATACCTGGTTTTATGTAAGTTAAGATATATTCATATGCTTCATCAGCAATACGACAAGCTGCCTTTATTATACTAATCTCTTCGTCCGTCTTAATCAAGCGAATTTTTTCAACAAGTCCTGATAGTGGTACTAAATCGGCTTGTATTGCTTGTTTGTATAGTTCAAAGTCGCTATAAGTGACATCATTTTTTTCAAATCCTAATGAGTTTATCCCCATATCTGTAACTTGAGTAGCAATTTCTTCGATTATTGTTTTCTTATGTTGTACTATACGAAAATCTTTGATTTGACTCGCTGCTTGCTCTGTGTAACGGAAATCCGTTATAAACATAGCGTCATTTTTAGAAATGATTGCTACACCAGCTGTTCCAGTAAATCCTGTCATATATCGTATGCTATGACCATTTGTTATTAATAAAGCATCTACTCCGTTTTCTTCAAGTGCTGCACGTAATTTACCAAGTTTCATTTTTAGCCCTCTTCTCATTTTAAAATATCCTATTTATATATTTTATCACAGTAAGTGGGGGCGGTAAATTTTTCATTTTCCAAGTGGGGTGTCCTGGGAGTGAAATATCGCTGATTCCATGATGAAACGAACAGCAACAATAACTATACATATAAATGGTATAGATAATTTTTTTATTGTTTTCTCTATTGAATCTGCATCTAAAATAATCCATTCAAGTGCTATGGCGATTAGGAGACCCAAAGCAATACTAGTTATGGACACTGGAATTTTGGCAAACAATAAACAAACATAATATAAAAGAAAACAAATCCCCCATATGACTAAAAACAAAATTATCCATTTAACATATACGTTGCTCCCTTTTAAAAATTGAAACGTCTTTGTATATCCTATAGGATCCCATTTAATAAATTGGAAATAATCCAGAAATTTAAATAGAATGGTCGTGAAAATTGCTGCAACGAGACTAGTACTAATTGATAATCCTTTCATGTAAATCTCCTTTGTTTTTCCATAGTTTAAGCGAATGGACTAGTTATTAAACGTAGGAATAAAATAAAAGCACAAGTGATAAGGGCTTATCAGCTTGTGCTTTATCATTATAAAGAATTTATATGGCAGATCATATTGTGTATCCAACATTCAAGTACTAGAATGAATCAAATGAACCCTAAATTTGAGGTATTTATAAGAGAAAGACAGACAAGTAATCTCGATTAATTTTTTGAAAAAAGAGAAGATGATTGTGACGTTAATCACGATCATCCTCTCTTAAAATTGATTCTGTCCAAGGCTCTCCGAAAAAAGATAGAATCAGATTTCACTTTAAAGCGCTTAAGCTTTTGAACTTATCGGATTACAACCCACATTTTAGTTGGGCATTACAATTGGTGCATGTATTACATCCACCCATTTCTTCTACAGTACCTTTACGACAAACAGGGCATGTATTTCCAACCTCTGAACCAATTGTTACATTAGTTGAACGTAAATCTTGAATGGTATCTATTAAAACTACATGTCTTTTTTCTACTTTTTCTTCCTTTGGATGATCTTCTAATGTATTTTCCTCTGCTTTTAAGGTTAAAACTTGCGAGTCACGACTTCCATCGACATACACAGTACCACCCTTAGCTCCTCCGCGATATAAACGCTCGTAAACACCCTCTACCTGTTCAACTGTATAACCACGTGGCGCGTTGACCGTCTTAGAAATAGAACTATCAATCCAGCGCTGAATTATACATTGTACGTCTGCGTGTGCTTCTGGAGCAAGTTCCATAGCAGTAACGAACCAATTTGGAAGATTTTCTTCTTCTGCTGTTTCATTGCTCTCTAAATATTCTTGTACAATATCTGCTTTTACCTCGATGAATTTACCTAGACGTCCACTTCTGTAATAAGTGAATGAATAATAAGGCTCAAGTCCAGTAGAAACGCCTACCATTGTTCCAGTAGAACCAGTAGGTGCAACTGTTAATAAATGAGAATTTCGAATACCATTTTCTAAAATAGAGTTTCGAATGTCTTCTGGCATTGAACTCATAAATCCAGTTTCCGTAAATGCTTTACGTAAACGATTCGTTTCCTCTTCTGTTTCACCAGTTAGGAATGGGAAGCTTCCACGCTCTACAGCAAGTTCTGCTGATGTTTCATAAGCAGCAATCGCAATTGTTTTAAAGATTTCGTCCACTAAAACATTACCTTCATCAGAACCATATTCTTTTTCACAATAAATTAACAAATCGGCAAGACCCATCACACCTAAACCTACACGTCTTTCACCAAGTGCTTGTACTTTGTTTTCTTCTAAGAAATATGGAGTAGCATCAATTACGTTATCTTGCATGCGTACGCCCACACGGACTGTTTCTTTTAATGCTTCATAATCGACTGTTTTTGTGTCTTTATTTGCAAATTGTGCTAAATTCACAGCAGCCAAGTTACATACAGAATATGGAGCAAGCGGTTGTTCGCCACAAGGATTAGTTGCGACGACTTTTTGTCCGTATGCTGTTGCATTCGTTTTTTCATTAGCATTGTCAATGAAGAAAACACCTGGTTCAGCTGAATAAGTTGCACAAATGTTAATCAAATTCCATAGCTCTTTCGCTTTTACAGTGCGATAAGTACGAACTTCGTAGCCCATTCTTTCCCATTCACGAACATCACCAATTTTATGCCAATTTTCATTGTAGAATTTCATCTCTTCTGGAGAATAAGCTTCGGTTGCTGGGAAACGCAATTCAAAGTCGCCGTCTTCCTCTACAGCCTTCATAAAGTCATCCGTAAGCGTAACGGAGATGTTTGCACCAGTCAAAAACTCGGAATTATGAACAGAATAAGTTCCGCCATCACGTAATTTTGTTTCCGCATCACGAATTATCTCACTATTAAATCCACCTAAACCTGGAATTGCTTTATAATTTATAATTCCTTGATACATAGCTTCTTCCTGAATTGTTAGGGGTTTGAATTTAAGCTTGTCCTTCGCTAGTTGTTTAATCGTTTCATCATTCGTATTTTCAATCAAGAAACGCAGAATACGAGGATTTTGCATTTTCGAAATTATAAATTCTGCAATATCAGGATGCCAATCTGCTAGCATTATCATTTGTGCGCCTCTCCGTGATCCACCTTGTTCAACAAGATGAGTCAGTTTAGCAATATCATCTAACCATGAAACAGAACCAGATGATTTTCCGTTCACTCCGCGAGCTAAAGTATTTCTAGGTCTTAGAGTAGAACCATTTGTACCAACTCCACCACCACGGCTCATAATTTCCATTACTTGCTTACGGTGATCACTGATTCCTTCACGAGAATCTGCAACGAATGGCATTACATAGCAGTTGAAATAAGTTACATCTGTTCCTGTTCCTGCACCGTACAGTACTCGTCCGGCTGGGATAAATTTCAAAGAAACTAGTTGTTGATAGAATTTCTCAAACCATTCTCCACGTTTTTCTTCTGTTTCTTCTACAGATGCGAGTCCTGTTGCATTTCTTTTGGCAATTTGCTCGTAATAAACTTCAAGAGGTTTTTCAATGACACTTAAAGGACGAGTAATAATTCCAGACTCGATTTTAGCAGCATCGTCAATTGCACTTCGGTAATCTTCCTCTATTTGCACCTCAGCTGTTTTTGCTTGTTCGTTAATAGAGACGATATAGCCCAGTCCACGTGCTGGGAATTTAGGATCTTCTTTCACGGTTAGAACGACAAAATCGCCCTCTTTTAACGTTTTCTTTTCTGTATCCTTAAAAGAATAGCGATCAATCATGACAAGTCTCGACACACCTTTATGTGTAAGTGTCATATCTTGCGTAATAGGATGAACTTGTGGAAATAATTGAATATCTTTGTTTAGTGCTTCGACATTTAAAGTAAGTTTGGTTTCATTTTTGGCTGTCACCATTTACTCTTCCTCCTTTCTACAAATTGCGATTGACACAATATGTAGTGGTTTTAATAATAATACGACACAATATGTAGAAGGTAAAGCAAATTGATTAGGGATTTTAAATATAAGAACTAATTTCCTATATTTCATTTTTGCTATAAGACATTGTTACTTTTATTTTTTAAAATTCCATTCATCATTGTCATACCTTGTCGCTTCTAGTTCTTTTACGTAAGTTTGTTGTTCTTCTGTTAATGTATATTCAACCAATTCAATCTCCAAAGCATCAGCAAATCCTTTTTTAAAGGCAACTTTACATTCTTCAATCGTTATCGGTTTTGATATTATTTTGTTAATAGAGACAGCTTTTTGAGATAGGCCTTTCCTCACTCTATTTCTTACCTCGTCAGAAGTAAATTTAAACGTTTCAATTAACTTATCTTCATCGAGGTCAAGTAAAATCGCACCATGTTGTAGAATAACACCTTTTTGCCTTGTTTGAGCACTTCCAGCCACTTTTTTTCCTTCTACCACAAGTTCATACCAACTCGGTGCATCAAAACATACTGCGGATTTTGGTTTTTTTAAATTTTCTTTTTGTTCATCTGTATTTGGAATAGAAAAATAAGCGTTTAAACCAAGGTTTTGAAATCCTAATAGTAAACCTTCACTAATAACACGATAAGCTTCTGTTACAGTAGCAGGCATACTTGGGTAACTCTCTGTAACGATCACACTGTATGTAAGTTCGTGTTCGTGAAGCACCCCTCTTCCTCCAGTAGGTCTACGAACAAAACCTAGTCCTAATCTTTTCACTGCATCCATATCAATCTCTTTTTCTACGGTTTGAAAATAACCAATTGATAATGTAGCTGGATTCCATTCGTAAAATCTAATAACTGGCGGAATAAGCCCTTCACTATGCCAATCAAGTAATGCTTCATCCATCGCCATGTTATAAGATGGACTACAGGGTCCAGAATTTATGAAGTACCATTTTGCCTTTTCCACCTTAATCTCTCCCTTCACAACGAGTATCATTTTATCAAATAGATTGAATTGTATCTAGCACTTCTTTTATAATGAATAGGAAACATAGAAAGGGGAAAGACCGTGTTAGAATTATTGTATTTTGTCATTGCTATACTCGTTGTACTTTTAGTCTATGCTGGAATCTCGGCATACCGTTTAAAAAAAATTGTTACTAACCTCACGCAAGAGCAATTCATTGAAGGCTATCGTAAAGCCCAACTGATTGATGTTCGTGAACCGAAAGAATTTGATGGTGGACATATTTTGGGAGCAAGAAATATCCCTTCATCTCAATTCCGTCAACGATACAAAGAAATTCGACCAGACAAGCCAGTGTATTTGTATGATCAAAGTGGCGCAAGAAGTTCTCGTTCAGCGATGTTTTTAAAGAAAAAAGGATATACACAATTATTCCAACTCCAAGGTGGATTCAAAGCTTGGACAGGTAAAGTTAAATCTAAGTAATACATAAGGTTCTTCTAATTTAAGAGGAACCTTTTTTCTTTCATCCATATTATTTTGGAGGGTTTAGATGCAAAAACATATATTATTTTCCCATTCAGAAGATTTTAGAAAGACTCACCCACATTATGAAGATTTTGCGATAGTTTCTAGACGAATTATTGCTTTATTGAACGAACGGACGAATGAAAGTTGGCAATCTATCGATATTGGTGAATCCATCCTCCAACTAGATGGGAACTTGTTAGAAATGATGGAAAAAAACTTGCTAAAATATGAGGTGCTTTGCTCCATTTTCGAAGCAAAATCTCAGGGCAAAATTTCCAGCAAGTCTCAATTATCCTTCGAAAATAAACTAGAGGTTGTAGAGACATTTGAGAACAATTTGATTTTATTTCCACAATATAATGTTGCATTGACCTTAGCATTCAATTATTCTGGCGGAAATACATGGCCGGAATATCAACTTTATTCAACATCTGTTGAACAGGCGTTAAATTTTTTACAAGAAATTAACGAAAAGCTGAGACAATTGTTAATGCAGGCCGTTACATATCTTGTGGATACGGAAAATGGTGTCCAGCGTAGAAATTACGGAGAGCAAGCTGCAGTTAATAGGGAGGATGTCCTTCTAGCAGAAAGTATTAAACAGGATATTTTCCGCTCGATTGATGAGTTTTTTAAAAAAGATGGCTATTTTTTCAAGGATTACGGACTTCCGTACAAACGTGGAATTCTGCTATATGGGGCTCCAGGTAATGGAAAGACAACATTAGTAAAGTCGATAACAGGCTCTACTAAAGCACCTGTTGTCTATTGGCAGATTACAGAGTTCACTGGCAGTCATTCTATTCAAGAAGTATTTGGTATTGTTACGAGGCTAGCTCCAGCCATTCTAGTTATTGAGGATATAGACTCCATGCCTGAATATACTCGCTCGGTCTTTTTAAATACCCTAGACGGTGCGCAATCCAGAGAAGGACTATTTATCATAGGAACAACCAACTACCCTGAAAAAATAGATCCAGCACTTATTAATCGTGCCGGTCGATTTGATCGGGCATATGAAATTCCTTCTCCAACAGAAACGGTACGACAAAATTATTTACGAAGACTTGATATCAAAGAAATCTTCTCTGACGATCAAGTAAAAAAAATGGCAAAGCTCTCAAAAGGCCTTTCAATGTCTCAATTAAACGAATTATATATGTCCGTAGCTCTGAACTGGCACTATGATGGAAAATTAGACTTCGAGAAGCGAATTGAAGAATTAACGAAGCAAAATAACCGTACCAATAAGAACAAATGGGAAAATGATGAAAATTCAATCGGGTTTAACTATTAATGAACTGAGTGATATAATTTGCATGTTACTAAAGAATCGAAAAGATTTTACTATGTAATCGCTATTCTAATCTCCATAGTTTTTGGCCTAGCTAGTAGATATATCAGTGCTTTACCTATGATTATAATAAATCATGCTGGTGATACATTTTGGGCAATTATGGTGTATTTTCTATTTCGAATTATCTTTGTACACAAAAGTCTGCATTTGGCGATTTATTTAAGCTTTGTTTTTTGTTTTTGCATCGAATTAAGTCAGCTATATCAGGCAGACTGGATAAATACAATAAGAGGTTCTTTGCTCGGTTCTCTAATACTTGGCAAAGGATTCCTTCCTGAAGATTTGATACGATATTCTATTGGTATTGTATTAGCTTATTTGCTGGATAAATGGATTTCTACTAAGTGGTGTAACTATCATTAGAATTATATATGTTTTTACTTGTTATGAATGTCGTAAGCCCATCTTAAAGTCAAAATCTGCCTCTAACGTCTTCAGTAGGTTTTGATCAGACTTGTAGCTATATTACAAACGACAGATTAAAGAGAGATTATTCGTAGCTGACGTTACGAACAATCTCTCTTTTCTCGGTACCCATATGGGGATTAACTGTCCTTCGCCGTCCGAAGAAGGGAAGAAAGCACTCATCTGGAAAACTATTTTTTATTGCTCATTTGCTAAATAACGGTCTCTCAAAATATTGCAATGATGTAGCTCATGACCTAGAATTATCACAACCAGTGCCCTTGCAGTTACATTATAATTATTCGCAGTTCCACTTTTTTGCATACTCTCCGCATCTATACTCTTCACGAGATGAATAGTTGAACTACGAACAGCTTGGAGGTTTTGTAACAAATCATTTATCGATTGCTCATTGAATGACGCTGCTTTTACATATACCTCCTCATCAAAGCCTGGAAGTGATACTGCATCCCCTCTAACAACAGACAATAGTCTGTGAGCCATAATTCGTTCTGTATCTGCCATATGCCCTAACAATTCTTTAACGGTCCATTTCTCAGCCGCATAACGGAACATTCCCTGTTCCTCAGATAATTGGGAAACGAGCCTAGTAGTTTTATCAATACCCTCTTCTAATAGATTAACAAAATCCCCTTCAGAAACAAGTTCAACATAACTTTGATAATACGGAGCATATTCAGCTTTTCCTAGTATTTTTTGCACTATAACCCCTCCTATACTTTATAAAGTATTTATTCTATTGGAAGTTCAATAATTCCTTTAAATTAGAAATGAATGGCAAAAAGTGCGATCCTAGGAAGAATCGCACGATTGCTATTATGCTTTTGTATATCGTAATACCGGCTTACGTGCAGCTTTTGTTTCATCTAAACGGTTTATCACCGTAGTGTGCGGTGCATCTTGAACGATTTCTGGGTTTTCTTCTACTTCTTTCGCAATTTGAATCATCGCATCACAGAAAGCATCTAAAGTTTCTTTTGACTCAGTTTCTGTTGGTTCGATCATCATGCCCTCTTCTACATTCAATGGGAAGTAGATCGTAGGTGGATGATAACCAAAGTCAAGCAAGCGTTTTGCCATATCTAGCGTACGAACACCAAGTTTCTTTTGACGACGACCACTTAGTACAAATTCATGCTTACAATGACGATTATAAGGTAGATCAAAATGTTCCTCTAAACGTCTCATCATGTAGTTTGCATTTAATACAGCATACTCTGTTACCGCTTTAAGACCATCTGGACCCATCGAACGAATATACGTGTATGCACGTACATTAATACCGAAGTTACCGTAGAATGGTTTTACTCTTCCAATTGTTTGCGGTCGATTATAATCGAATGTATATTTGTCTTCCTCTTTTACAAGAACTGGACTTGGTAAAAACGGTATCAAATCAGCCTTAACTCCAACTGGACCTGAACCGGGACCTCCGCCGCCATGTGGACCTGTAAATGTTTTATGCAAGTTCAAGTGAACACAGTCAAAGCCCATATCTCCAGGACGTGCTTTTGACATAACAGCATTTAAATTTGCACCGTCATAATACAATTTACCACCCACACCGTGGATAATCTCAGCTAATTCCAAAATAGTTTCTTCAAATAAACCTAAAGTATTTGGATTAGTTAGCATCAACGCAGCAGTATCTTGGCCAACAACACGACGTAAATCCTCCAAGTCTACTAAGCCTTCCTCATTGGATTTAACTGTAATCGTTTCAAAGCCTGCAACTGTAGCAGAAGCAGGATTAGTTCCATGTGCAGAGTCAGGAACGATTACTTTTGTACGTTGTGTATCCCCATTTGCTTCATGGAAAGCTCGAATCATCATTAAAGCTGTCCATTCACCATGTGCACCTGCAGCAGGTTGAAGTGTCACTTCATCCATTCCAGTTATCTCGATTAAATGCTCTTGAAGATCATACATTAATTCCATTGCTCCTTGAACAGAGCTTTCATCTTGTAATGGATGAATATTAGCAAAGCCAGGGAAACGTGCAACTGATTCATTAATTTTCGGATTGTATTTCATCGTACATGATCCAAGTGGATAAAATCCTGTATCCACACCATGGTTACGATTAGATAAAGCTGTATAGTGACGCATAATATCTAGTTCAGATACTTCTGGTAATTCAGCTTCCTCAGCACGTTGCATACCTTCTGGTAATAGAGTTGATAAATCTACTGCAGGCACATCTAGTTCAGGTAGATTATATCCTACACGACCTTCTTTTGTTATTTCAAAAATTAGTGGTTGATTATCCTTATGCATAAAGAGCCCCCATTTCTTGCACGAGTGCATCTATTTCCTCTTTTGTTCGCTGTTCTGTTACAGCGATTAATACATGATTTTTCAGATCAGCATTTACGCGACCTAAGTCAAAACCACCGATAATTCCTTTTTCAAGAAGTCCTTTATTTGCATCTGCAACTGAACCGTTTACTTTTACAACGATTTCGTTAAAATGAGCTCCTTGATACACCACTTCAAATCCTGCTTTTTCAAAGGATTGTTTTGCATAATGTGTTTTTACGATATTTTGGGTTGCCATTTCTTTTACACCTTTTTTGCCAAGTGCAGTCATCGCAACAGAAGCAGCAAGTGCATTTAATGCCTGATTTGAACAGATGTTCGAAGTAGCTTTATCTCGACGGATATGCTGTTCACGAGCCTGCAACGTTAACACATAGCCACGACGGCCCTCTTCATCCGTAGTTTCACCAACTAAACGACCTGGTACTTTACGCATAAGCTTAGAATTTACTGCAAAGAATCCACAATGTGGCCCACCAAATGCTTCAGATATTCCAAAGACTTGCGCATCTCCTACTGTAATATCTGCTCCAAATTTACCTGGAGGTGTCAACACACCAAGTGCAAGTGGATTAGCGGATACAACGAATAGCGCATTTTGCGCATGTGTCAGTTGTTCCACTGCCGCTAAATCCTCTATTTGTCCAAAGAAATTAGGATATTGGACCATTACTGCCGCAGTATCTTCATCTACTAACCCTTCTAATTTCACTAAATCCGTTACGCCGTCTTTCATTGGCACAGTTACTACTTCAATATTTTGACCTTGTGCATATACCTTCACTACATCGATATATTCAGGATGAACAGCCT
This sequence comes from Psychrobacillus sp. FSL K6-2365, assembly GCF_038003165.1. Lineage (NCBI taxonomy): Bacteria > Bacillati > Bacillota > Bacilli > Caryophanales > Bacillaceae > Psychrobacillus > Psychrobacillus sp. FSL K6-2365. The sequence continues at coordinate 2,501,531 of NZ_JBBOOO010000001.1, forward strand.
CAGAAACAATTAGCTTTTTACGACGTGTATGACCTGCAGCAAGATTCCCTGCTTCTGCTAATGCCGTACCACCGTCATACATAGATGAATTCGCTAGGTCCATTCCCGTAAGTTCACATATCATTGTTTGAAATTCAAAAATTGCTTGAAGCTCACCTTGTGAAATTTCTGGTTGATAAGGAGTGTAAGCTGTATAAAATTCAGATCTAGAGATAACATGATCTACAATAATTGGTTTGAAATGATCATATACCCCAGCACCTAAAAATGACGCGTATTGTTTACTGTCAGCATTTTTTGCAGCTAGCTGGCTCAATTCTTTAAGAAGAGCTGATTCCGCTTTTGCAGGTTTAATATTGTACTCACCTTTAAAACGAACTTTTTCAGGAATGTCTGCAAACAATTCATCAATCGCAGAAATGCCAATTACATCTAGCATTTCTTTTTGATCTTGTTCAGTCATTGGTAAATAACGATGCTTCATCAATGGACAACCTCTTTCTATGTCTTATTTTTCTCTTTTATAAAACGGAGTTGCTACTGTTATTGCTTTTAATCGTTTATTTCTTATCTCAATTTCCACCTCTTGCCCAAGTTCTGCAAATGTTGTGTCAATTAAAGCTAAACCAATATTTTTCTTAAGAGTAGGAGATTGTGTACCCGATGTAACATGACCAATTTGCTTATTATCTACAAATACCGGATAGCCCGTACGAGGAATTCCTTTATCAATCATTTCGATACCAATACTTTTTCTTGGTACACCATTCTCTTTTTGTTCAAGCAAGATAGCTTTACCATTAAAATCTTGGTCTTTGTTAAGTTTTACGACAAATCCAATATTAGCTTCAAGAGGAGTAATATCTTTTGTTAGTTCCTGTCCATATAGTGGTAAACAAGCTTCAAAACGTAATGTATCTCGAGCACCAAGACCACATGGAATAATACCCTCTTCTTTACCTGCTTCTAATATGCTGCTCCACAGCTCTGTTACATCATTTGCAGATGCATATATTTCAAATCCATCTTCCCCTGTATAACCAGTTCGAGAGATAATGACATCTTTACCAGCAACATCGATATTATTTGCAAAACGGAAAAATCCAATCTCACCTAAATTTTTGGTAGTCAGCTTCTGTAAAATGACTTGCGCTAACGGTCCTTGTAAAGCAAGTAAACCATAATCTTCTGATTTATTTACTAGTGTTACATCTCCAGTAATATTTTCCTGCATCCAGTTAAAATCTTTTTCGATATTTCCAGCGTTAACAACAAGAAGATAATGATTATCTTCAATTTTGTAAATTAATAAATCATCAACGATACCGCCATCCTTATAACACATGGCTGTGTATTGTGCTTGACCATTTACTAATTTCGAGACATTATTCGTCATAAGTTTTTGAAGATATTCCTCACTATCTGTTCCTGTCAGGATTATCTCTCCCATATGAGAAACATCAAACAAACCAGCTTTCGTTCTTACTGCTTCATGCTCAGCCTTGATACTTGAGAATTGTACTGGAAGCTCCCAACCTCCAAAGTCAATGGTCTTTCCTCCGTAATTTGCATATACATCAAATAAAGGTGTTCGTTTCAACTGTTCTGCCAAAATAATCTCCTCCTTCACTATTTCCATACAAAAAAGGACAGATTAACCCCTTTGAAAAAACAAGGGTTCTCTGTCCTGGGACCTGAAAGTTTACCAAAAATGGCTTTCCTCTTTGGTGGCTTCACGTATGTATAAACGAAAGCGCTCTCCAGAGTTGCGTCCTATACGAGTTCTTTTGCCTGAGAGATTCATAATTTTCATTACTTGCTCCTTCGGCGACGCAGCTAATGCGTTCTCTCCCCGTATAATCATTCGCGATATCTGTATAACTCACTCTTTGTCTATATCCTAACATTCAAGTAAATCAGAAGCAATACTTTTTAATAAAATTAGTAAAACACGAACATTTAAATAAAAATAAATAAAATCATTCGCCTTTTAGACGATTCACTTGGTATCCAGCATACTCCGTAATCTGTCTTAATGGTCGATGTTCTGTCCGAATTGTTATATGTGCAGCCTTTTTATAAAACCACTTCCTCGTTTTATACAATTGTTCTAATTCTTCCTTTGTACTATTTTGCACAATTGGTCTGTTTTTGTCACTTTTAATTCTCATCCATATATCTTCAAAAGTTGCATCTAAATAAAGTACAAGTCCAGTTCTTCGCATCACTTCAATATTTTTTTCATTCATGGCAACCCCACCACCTGTAGAAATAATGCACGATTCGTTCCGGAAATTTTCTAGGAAGTCAGTCTCTACTTTCCGAAAGTAAGCTTCTCCCTCCTGCTCAAAAATTTCAGGAATTGTTCTATTTTGTAATCTCACAATTTCCTTATCCATATCATAGTAGGGCATTTTTAAGAAAAAGCTCAATCTCCTACCAATCGCGCTTTTACCACTGCCCATAAATCCAACTAAATATACTTTATACATGATTCACCAACTCACTAAACTCCAATTTTCTCGGTGCCATAATTCCAACAAGTTAATCTTTATTATAGAGAGTGGCTTTTTTTATTACAACTATAAAAAAATGGATTCAATAACAACTATCGCATATTTTGTCGATGAAATATCTCTAACCTTTCAACTGTTGCATTTGTATAAAACTTCTCCAAGGCATCGTACGTTTGATATTTGGATTGATATGCTGCGGTAATTGTCAGTAAGAATACAGTTACAACTAGCAACAAAATAACTACAGCTGGAAAGAAAACCCCTCTTTCATTCTGTACTAAATGTAACATAAAACGCATGCTCCTTCTCTATACCGTTCAAGAAATTAACTTTAATCTGAAGTATCTTATCCTCCATCTTAACAAATAAGGACTCAACATTTATCAACATCTGCTCATGACCATCTCCGTTTTTTTGTTTCCGTATCAGATTTTTGTATAATCCCACTTTATAAGTTGTTTTATCGTTTCTTATCGTAAGGTTGTTTAAATTCTCTATCTCAATGGAGTCCACTTCGGTTAGATAGGAATCTACATATTGTATGAACAACGCCCATTCTATTTCAGTACTATCAGTCACGCTTGCTTCCGTGTTTGATAACCACCACATAGAAGCAACTAGCACTTGAGCAAACAGCATAAACGCTGCTAGATGAAGAACCCCTTCTAGTAAAGTGTAACCTAATTGATTACTGATTTTCATTTTATTAATGGTACACATTTATGCTGCACCTCTCGCATCCCTTCGTAGTTAATACAAATATTTTCGTTATCTATTTCATAAGAATATGGAACCTTTTCTATATACATCACACCAGTCGAAATACTTTCAAAAGTATAAGTCTTTGCAACTTCATACAAGACCAATGATGTATGATACCTCCTCTTTTGATCCTCTAATTGAACCATCATATTACTTAGTAACGGCAATATTGTCGTAGCAATTAGAAAAGTGACACTTAATGATAAAATTGTCTCCGGCCAAGAAAAACCATTACTATTTTTCATAATTTACGACACCTCTACCTATATAAATCGTTATTCGCTTCTCGCCTTTATCTGTTTCAAACAAAAAGTTACCGAAATCATTTACATTTCCACCTGGATGAAATGCAATACCTTTTAAAGTGCTATCAACACTTAAACGCATATGCTTTGGTAACTCTTTTTCAAACAAAAGCTTATCAGCGATCTTTCCCTGATATTTAGTTCTATTCGCAGGAAATGTTAAGTGCGTATATCTGTAATCTGTAATAGAAATCGCCTGAAGCCGCTGAATATCCAAATGAAGTTGTCTATAGAATCTTTCTTCCTCCATTTCCTTCATCTTAGTAGATGTTAATAGAAGAACCGAAGAAGATACTACAATCACAATCGATAAAACAAGTAACATCTCAATCATTGTGAACCCCTTCTCGTTCAACTTATTTCTTTCCATTTTTGTTATTATTACTATTGACCTTACCCGTTGAAGCATCAATACTAACTGGATCTCCATTCGGACATGTTGTGTCAATACCCGGCAAATAACCACCTTCTTCAAGTTCAGCTAAACTAGGGATTTTTTTATGCTCAATTTTGTATGCAGCAACTTGACCTTCCAACATTTTCACAAATGCTTGACAGCTTTTTTCATCAATATTTGCAGAATGCTTTGTCACATTAGGAATTGATATGAGAATTAGTACAGATATGATAAGCAAAACAATCATCATCTCAACTAGAGTAAAACCTCTGTTATTTTTCAGTAGTCTCTTCATAATATCTCCTTTACACAATGTTAATCATGTTATAAATAGGCAATAATATTGCTAAATAAGCACCAATGATAAAAACAGCTAATATTAAAAATAAAGTTGGTTGAACTATACTTATATATCGAGAAAGCTTTCTTTCAATTTCTTGACTGAGAAACTCACTGTAGAGAGATAGCTCTCTACCCAAATAACCACTATTCTCACCGTGCACAACAAAATGAAATAATTCGTTTGTAAACGTGCCTAATAGCAGAGCCGCACTGGAAAACGATTCACCATGTATAACCTTCTCTTTCATCTGATCACCGATAAACTGCAGCACTTTATGTTCATTTTGAGCAATCAATGCTTCAAATGATTGTTGTAATGGCATACCACTTTCCAAGAGCACTCCCATCTCTCTTGCAAATACTCTCGTCAATAACAAACGGTACCAACTTCTAACTATTGGTAAATTTAAATAAATCAAGAGCTGATTCTCTATGGGCAGCCGTTTCACAATCGTATTGGACAAAATAATTAGACAGGAGCAAATTATCACCGTTACAAAAAATATATTTGGCATTTGCAAGAGATAACCTGTCCAACTTAAAGAATTATCCGACGACATATTTACTCTAGAACCAATTAAAGATTCCATATTTGGTAAGAAATAAACTCTAAACATCGTAAACAATAAAAAAAGTATCAAAAATAAAAATATTGGATACAACAATAAGTTATTTAAGCGTTTTTTCGCGCCTTCAAAAAATGCAGTATTCACCCCTAATACAGCAATTGTTTGTTGTAATTTGCCATGTACTGAAGCAAGATTCAAAGGCAACAATAATCTGCTCGGAAACCCTAATAACTTAAAGACATCAACTGCGGATAATCCACTTCTTTGCACATCCGTTATTTGTTTGCTAACAGTCTCTGAATCTTTCACATGAAATGGCAGTAGCATAGTCACTGATTCGTGAAATGTGTAACCTTCTTTTAAAAGATCACTAAGCCTACTCAAAAAAGAGGAATGCATATTTGGCGGGATAGTTTGCTGCTTCCTTTCCAAATAACTTTTAACCTTTTTCAATAACACCTTCTTTTACACCTCTCTCAATTTGATAGGATAAAGAAAGAGGATACGGAATACGGTAAGTTTTACCTATTAACATAGAGTGAAATGCTTCCTCTAACAAATCATCTGAAAGAATTTCAAACACTGCAGATAATTCAGAGTCTATCTCGGCTGAAGCTACGACTAGTCTTTGAGTAACGATACCGATAATCGTTTGCTTTAACTCCTCTGTAGTGACACCTAAATCTAATAGACGATATAGAGATCCTACGCCGTCTTTTGCATGGATGGTTGAAACGACAAGATGGCCAGTGAGCGCTGCTTGTATAGCTGCTTTCGCAGTGGACTCATCTCGAATCTCCCCTATCATAATTACATCTGGTGAATGGCGTAATATAGCCTTTAATCCTGCAGAATAGGTCACTCCGGAACGTTCATTTACTTGTATTTGAAGTAAGTGAGACTGACTATTCTCGACTGGGTCTTCTAACGAAATTACATGTCGATTTAAATTTTCTGCACAATATTTGGTAAGTGAATACATAGTGGTGGACTTTCCTGAGCCAGTGGGGCCAACGAATAAAATCAATCCTTGGCGATTATTCGCAAGATCTACAATTTTTTCAGTTGCATCTCTAAATAGGGAGAGGGAATGAATAATTTTAGCGTTGTCATGCAGTTGGAGGCGAATTACCATACTTTCCTTTCTAAAAATGGAAGGAAGCGTAGAGACACGAAATGAGAATTTATGAGAATTGAATACTTGTTGAAAGGAACCACTTTGTGGTTTTCTTTTTTCGCTGATATCAAGAGAGGATAAAAACTTGAAGAATGAAATGATACGCTCACCTAAATTCAAAGGGAGCTTGCCTGCTTCAAACATCTGAGAATTTTTTTTAAAGTAATAAATGTAGTTTTCTTCATTAGGAATCATGTGTAAGTCTGTTGCACCGAATTTATGGGCTTTACTAAGTAAGCGAAAACACTTTTGTTCAATCATATTTTCTACTTGTTGCATAATTTTCCTTTCCCCAGATACAAGTTGCGACCGCAAACAGCTTGTACTAAGTATTATACTTGGTTTCATTGAGAAATGGAAGTAGTTTTTTAAATTTTCTGTTATATTATAATTATTTTGTTAATCTATCGTTCTTGATTATAATAGTAACTAATATTAGAAAGAAGGTAATTGTATGTCAAATACTTTAAAGCTAACAAATGCATTAGCAGACGAAACTAGGTATTCGATTTATCAATATATTGTTAAACAAGTCCAATCAGTAAATGTGCAACAAATTGCAGATCAATTCGGCATCCATCCAAATGTTGCTCGACTCCATTTAACCAAACTTAATGAATCTAAGTTAATTACTTCTGAGTTACTTAATAACAAAAAAGGCGGTCGCCCTGCACGTATATATTCACTTGCAGATCAACCAATATACTTGAGTTTTCCTAAACAGGAAAATCATTTACTGTTAGAGTGGTTATTAGAGTTAGTAGAAACTATGGGTATTGAAGCGCTTGAAAAAGCCAAAAATATCAGCTATACTTCTGGGCACAATTCTATCCAACAGTCATTATTAGCTGAGCAGAGCTTCGATCAGAAAATAGAGCTACTATCCGCCGCCGCTCTCTCTGTTGGCTATATTCCAAATATCACGAATAAAGATGATAAACAAATTATTACATTTTCTATTTATAATTGTCCCTATAAAGGACAACTGTCTAATCATCCACACATTATTTGTAGTATCCATGAATCATTTTTAAAAGGACAGTTTGATGCTTTGTTTCCAAATAATGAATTTGTTCAGCTAGAAAGCAAACAAAATCACTGTAGCAATTGCGTATATCAAATAGAAGTTCTATAATGAGTGCATAGATAATACATATTTGTGACAATGCAGAGTATAATGTGTAAAGAAAACTAATAATCAGTTTACATGTATCAACACTTTCATTTATAATAAATATGAGAATTATTTGTATGGTTGTAAAAGGAGGGACTACAAATGGGCAATATGTATAAAGTAATGGCTTTCTGGACAGGGATTTTTGCAGTTATGTTTTATTTAGGTGATATGACAGAAGCTTCTTTACTATTTTTAGCAAATACGGGATTATTCCTTCTTTTAGGGTTTTTAAACCTTTCAGAGCGTATGTATATGTACATCTTCGGAGCTTACTTAATGTTCTTCTTCGCAGGATTTACATATTACACGACATTCATGCACGTACCAGGCGCGGGACATTAATAATTCATTCCCCAAAAAAGCAGCTCATTTATTGAGTTGCTTTTTTGCTTATTTAGGATAAACCTCTTTCTATTGTTCTCGAAGACCATTGGACAGACGTTTTGTATTATTTTTCCCAAGTGGTTTTTAGTGATATTGACCATTTTCATCAACTAAGTAAATATCTTATAGCTGGGTAAATACATATTATGCTGAACAACGTAGCACACTATAATAAGAAGGCTGAGACGTCCCCCTCGCGATCGCGACACCTTCATGACCATCTATCATGTTAAGCTGAGGTAACGCCTCCTAAAGCGTCTACCTGAAACATTCTATTTGTCCCGTGAACCCAAAATATAATTTAATTTAGGAGGAGCACATCTATTAAAATCCATTTAAAAATGGATTCGACTCCGTTTCTGCTTCAATAGTTGTGGATGGACCATGACCTGGATAAACAAGGGTTGTTTCCGGTAGTGTTAGCAGTTTTGTATGAATGGCTTTCATTAGATCAGATTGGTTACCTCCAGGGAGATCTGTCCTCCCGATACTGTTTTGGAAAAGTGTATCCCCCACAATAGCAAAATTCTCTTCTTGAAAATAGTAGGTTAAACTACCAGGTGAATGTCCTGGTGTATGTAGTAGTTCCATGTGGAATTCTCCAATTTTTAGCTCTGACTCATTATTTATTAAATAATCCGCCTCTTTACAAATAATAGAAGGGATTTCAGCATATTTGGATGAGCCGTTTTTTGAAGGTTCTGCCAACCATTTTTTCTCTGAAGTATGGATATATACTGGAATATCAAAGCACTCTCTCACTTGTTCTACTGCTCCGATATGGTCAAAATGTGCATGAGTTAATAAAATAGCTAGCGGTTTCATCTTTAAACGATGAAGTTCACTAATTATTCTTTCTCCTTCTCCTCCTGGATCAAAAATTAAGCATTGCTTCATGTTATTAGAAACCAAATAACAATTTGTTTGAATATAACCTAGTGGATAAGTTCGAACATTTAACATAATAATCACCTCTTACCTATCATAAACGAAATACCATCTTTTGTTCAATTATTCACCACTTTTCTACTCGACAAAACTTACAATTAGAATTACAATAGAAGAGGAATATGCAAATGCGACATTCATTTTCTGATGTCGAAAGGAGTGTCTTTTCATGAACTTATTAATGGTTATCTTTGGTCTAGTTACACTTTTAGCTGTAGTTGGCACTTATCAAGCTTTTAAAGAAAAGAATGTGTTAGGTGTTCTATTTAACTTTGGTACATTCGCTGTTTTTGGCTTCTTTACAGTCATGACTATTGTGAACCAAGGCTTCCCACCAAGCTTACACTAAAACGTAATTAAAAAAGCTGCTGTACATTTCATATATGTACAGCAGCTTTTTTCTATTCATTTAAATGAATCCATTTCTTTTCGACCATCGGATTCGTAATAATCCAATTTTCCTTTGCAAATCCTCCCAGGCAATTTTCTGCGTTAGGAGAGCAAGATATAGGTTGTTCATTTGTTTCTCCCAATATCTGTTGGCCGTCTAAAGATATCTTTGACAATACACTCTGTTGGTTATCATCATCCTGATTACGAAACTCTTTTGCGTTTAGTAAGATAAATTCTGTTGGTGAAATAATAGACATAGACGAGGTGACCCATTCGGAATAATTTGAAACTGCAGGTGTTACCCACTCATATTTTTTAGTACCATTTAACTCTTCTAGACGGTACTCAAATTGCTTTTTCTCTTCGTTAATTTGAACGTAAACAATTGCTTCTCCTATGTTTGTTACGTCTAATATTTTTTCTTCACCAGTACTCTTTATTGTTCCATCTAAGATTGAGTAAAGCAAAAGTTCACTACCATCTAATCCAGAGTCAGACCATCTAAAAACCATTAATTTTTCCTCGTCATACCATTTCACAAAAGGATTTTCTACTTCAATAGAAGTTAACTCTTGTGTAACACCGTCATATACGAATGTACTATAAGACCAATCCTCATAGAAGGTAGAAAAAACAACTAAGTTTGGATTTGTTGGATGCCAATCCATGTAAATTTCAGCGGATTCGAACGATAGGCTTTGAGAAACATACCCATTTTTATGTAAAAATTGAATTTCTGCTGTTGAAGAGTCTTTGGAAGTATGTAATAAAATCATTTCTTTAGAAGGATGAATGGTACCCTGAATAATAGGAGTAGTCGTAGTATAAATTGTTCGCCAACTATTCGTTGAAACATTATATGATCTAACCAACCATTGTCCCTTTTCCGCAATAATAAAAACTATTTCTTCATTAGACATCCACCCTACCACACTATGAAAGGCATTGTTATCCAACAAGATTGATGGTATTTCTTTATCAGTTGGTTTATCGACTTCTACTATATCAATATCGGATGGTTTTTCAACCTCGTTTTTAGGAATGTTTGTTTCAATGTCTGCACATGCTTGGAGGAAGATGGCACAAAATAATAATATAAAAGCTTTTTTCAACATACTCCCCCCTTCTTATCTTAATAGACGAATGTAAAGCGATTTTGTTTCATAAAAAAGCACAGACAATAAAATGTCCGTGCTTTTTCTTATTCATCTTCTTTTATTGCCTCATCTATAAGCAAGTTCCCAGTTTTCAAATCATAAAAACGCAGTAAATCACCGTTAATAATTTGATCGGAATATCCAAGTTCTTGAGTGGCTCTATCTATATAAGGCTGACAGCTTTCCATCTCAATCTGTAAACCTGTTGCATTATCATAACAAGCATTGCCTGCATAAACAAGTTTATCAGTTACAAAACCGCCATCTCGGAATACAACAAATTCTTCATGTTCTTCTGAGAACAAATCTGCTCCAAGCTGCATATCTTTAGATGTGTCAACACCCAATGCATGTAAAATTGTTGGACGCAAATCAATTTGACCAGACGTCTCGGTAACTTCTTTACCTTCTCCACTATTCGGAATATGAACGAATAATGGAACACGTTGAAGTTTAGCCGATTCATATGGAGTTATTTCTTTCCCTAAATATTGCTCCATTGCTTTGTTATGATTTTCGGAAATTCCGTAGTGATCTCCGTACATAACGATAATAGAGTTATCATATAACCCTTGTTCTTTCAGGTCCTCAAAGAATAGTTTCAATGCTTCGTCCATATATCGAACAGATTGGAAATATCTATTGAGTGTATTAGAGTTAGAATTATACTCCGGAATAAGCATATCTTCTTCATCCAAAGTAAAAGGATGATGATTTGTTAATGTAATTAGACGTGAATAGAATGGCTGAGGCATATCTGCCATTAAATCAACTGATTGCTCTAAGAATGGAATATCTTTCATACCCCAGTTAACAGAATCCTCTTCGTTCACTACAAAACTTTGTTCATCATAATACTTTTGAATATCCAATGCGCGATACATTATATCTCTATTCCAGAAACTTTTATTATTAGGATGTAATACATTTGTATAGTATCCTTCTTCATTTAAGCTTTCTGCCATCGAATGGAATGTGTTCCCACTATGAGTAAAGAATACTGCTCCTCCACCTAATGGGTATAAAGAATTTTCTAACAAAAACTCAGAATCAGACGTTTTCCCTAACCCTGTTTGATGGTAAAAATTAGAGAAATAATATGTGTCTTTATCTTGCGTAAGAGAATTTAAAAATGGCGTCACTACATGACCATTCATATCATTGTTAATAACGAATGATTGTAAGGATTCCATAGAAACTACGATTAAATTACGATCTTCTGCAACTCCAAACATTTTTTCGTTAGCATCTAATTGGTTTGATCGCACATAGTTATTAACTTCTACTAATTCACTACCATCAGCAAGTGCTCTTTGAGCATGTGATTTAGATTGGATATATATATCATATAAATGATAGTTATACGGTCCGATATTCTTTACAAGCATTTCCCGATCAAAGCTTCGTGTTAGTAGCTGTGGTCGCTCAATTTCAGATAAACCTAAGTTTAAAAATAGAATTGCTGCAGTCATTACAAAATAAGCTCTTCTTACAGCAGGCTTTACAAGTGTAACTTTGTCCCCGATTTTCAACCACTTCAATGCAATAATGATGATGGCAACATCTGTGAAATAGAAAATATCAGTTAAAAAGATACTTTCTGCTGCAGAGGAACCCAAATCGCCAAAATTACTTGTTTGAAATAGTACCGGTATTGTAATGAAATCTGTGAAAAAACGGTAAAATACAGCGTTTGCATATACAACAGCTGAAAGTATTATACTAGCAATTACTATATATCTATTTCTAGCTTTAGGACTCTTAAAAAATAAGGAAAGTCCGTAGATAAATAGTAAAAAACTTAGCGGATTGATAAAAAGTATCAGTTGTTGCATCAAATTTTCAATATCCATGTCAAAGCTCGTGTGGTAAACGATATATGTTTTTATCCATGTTGCCACAATAGCAAGAATCAGAATAGAATGTGTTGGCCAATTTTTTTTATTCATGCCTACACCCTCCCCTTTTTACTCTTTAATTTAATATGTTAAAAGCAACAAAACTTATCTTAATCCTTTCTTTACAATAAATCAACATAAAAGAATAAGGATTTTGATACAATTGTACAAGTCTTACATACCATACCCTATATTAGACGGATTCAACCAGTAAAAAGTTTCATTTTTTTATAAAAATATAAAACGTCAGAGCAAAATCAACTCTGACGTGTCCTAAACTTTACAATTACTCTGTTCTTTTCTCAATAATAAAATGGCTATTTGAAATTCTTTTGACTCAATCATTTGCATTTTATATAGCTCTCGAATTTCATCTTCCATTATTTCTAAATCTGCTAGACGATCTTTCGTATATACATATATTCCAAATCGTTTCAAAAGTTGCATAACGTCGTATACTGAATTCATACTATTCATCCTTTTGTCGAATCTGTTTGCACAGAAAAGTTTGGTTCGGTGTAATAATTTTATCTACAGGAATATCAAACACGTCATATTCAACGAATTCCACTACTTGAATATCAAAGGCCAATGATATTGTATCTCCACTAAAATTCGTTAGAAAACGGTCATAATAGCCCCCGCCATAACCAATACGGTATCCTGTTTCACTATATACAATTCCAGGTACGACTAGTATATCGATCTCTTGCGGGATAATTGCTTTAGACTTCAGTGGATTAGGTTCGAGTAAGTGCATATAAACACGTTCTAATTGATCAAAATTTAGTATTTGATAAAATACCATAGATTTATCCGAAGGTGAACACTTAGGAACTACAACATTTTTTCCCATGCTCCATAATTGTTTTATTATACTCCATGTATCGACTTCAGGAAAGTTAGAAATCGTTAATCCAATAGTGGAAACGTCTAAATCCATTATATGTCTCAAAAACTTTGCTTCAATTTGTTTTGAATAATTATTATATGTTACTTCATCTAAAGAAGTTAATCGATCTCTCATCGCACTTCTTGCAATTTTCTTTGTCAAAGTAAGTCATTCCTCCTTACAATAGAAAAAAACCAAAACCATACTTGGTTTTGGTTTAGGTTATTATTTAGTTTCTCTATGAAGAGTCATTTTCTTATCACGTGAGCAATACTTTTTAAGTTCAAGACGTTCTGGATTGTTACGCTTGTTTTTCTTAGAAATATAGTTGCGCTCTCCGCAATCTGTACAAGCTAATGTAATATTAACGCGCATGGTTGTCCCTCCCACTCTTTGTCAGGATTAAATATAAAACTTGAGCATGATTTATACGACTAACCAATTATAGCATAGATCCAAATAAAATCTACTATTTATACAAGAATTTATTCAAAGTTTTTTTGAATATGGTAGTATGAGTATAGGAATATAACAATAGAGGTGAATACAATGGACTTTTCCATCATTATAATGATTATTGGTGTTGTATTAATAGCAATTTCTTTTTTCTTCAAGGATTCCTCCAAAAAAATGGAATCAGAATTAGAAGATCTTTCATTCACGGTTTATCAAGAAACAAGCACTATAAAGCGCAGACTTAAAGTAGTAGAGGAAGAACTGCTAATCGAATCTACAAAAGTAACTGCACCATTAAAAAAACAAAACAAACCTGTCATTCATGACATTATAAAAAACCAAGTCTTAGAATTGCATAAACAAGGTTATTCATTAAAAGAAATTGGTACCCGTTCCTCTTTAACCATTGATGAAATAAAATACGTAATTGGTGGTGGAAAGTGATGAATAAAACCATTCGAAATATAGGAATCGGATTATTTCTTGCTGGTGCTGCATTTCAAATAGAAGAAATTGTCGAAAAAGAGGAAATAACTTCTACTAGTACTATTACTGAGGATGATTATGAGCAGGCTCAACAGGAACTTACTGAAGTAAAAAAACAACTCGCTGAACTGCAACTAGATTTAAATACTGCACAACAAGACCAAACAAATGCAACAGATAAAGTTGTCGAAACCGCAACTACTGAACAAACCCCAACTGTTGCGTCGATGACTCTCTCTGTTGAAGTAGGGATGGCTTCATCAGAAATAAGTGCACAGCTAGCAGAAGCTGGTATCATTTTAAATAAAGTCGATATGGATAATTATTTATCAGATCAAGGTTTAGCAGAACGCATCCAAATAGGGAATTATGAACTAAACTCCTCCATGTCTTTAAAACAAATTGCCGAAACGATTACTCGTTAAGAAATAACATGCAAAAAGACTATCGGTCTTCATTAATAGAGATGAAGATATGCGTTAATTCCCGCTTCGAGCGGACGCTTTCCGTGGGCACGGCTTCAGCCGCTTCCTTCGCATGCTCAGTCCAGGGTCTTCAGCTCGCGCTGTTCCCACTGGAGTCGCCGCTCTGCGCTCCAATCAACTAGGTCCACTTTATATAAACGAATAAGTGTATTTAAAACCGCCTAAGGATACGATTGTTATCTGAAAATAAGTAAAGATGAAATGGACACCAATAGAAGAAAATCCACTTTCTTCTTTCATTATATAAAAGATACCTAATCGAGCAGATGGTTTTATCACTATACTAACCTTGACTACTTTATCTGCTTAGCGATATGCTTGGTCAAAACTTATAGTAGAGTACTACACATCATATTGATTGTCGCGCAAGGTGACGACTCCTACGGGATAGCTTGAGCTGAAGACCCCGCAGGAACTTAGCGATGGCACTGAAAAAATCCAGTTTTAACGGTATGAAGGCATGGCTTTCCGTTCCGAGCGGACGCTTTCCAGGGGGCGGCCCGGCAAGCCTTCTACCTCGTTGCGCTCAGTCCGGGTGCTCGCCGTGGCTGCTAATCTCCTAGGAGTCGCCACTCTTCACTCCAATCCAATTTTGTAACTTGCACTCACTCCTCCAAAATTATTTTCTTAGTATACTAAAGGAAAGTAAATGTAGGTGATGTTTCGAATGAATTCAAACCAAAAAATACTGAACTTAATTACATACATGGCGATATACGATTTAATAATCCCAAAAGACAATACGCTTCGCCAAATCAGAGTAAGAACTTGACAATAAAATAGGGCGCTTTTTGTTCATATTGAACAAAAAGTGCCCTATTTTAATCTTGAAAAAGAAATCATTAAATATAATGTAATTTTTTCAGTGCCATCAGTATAGCGACGAGGCGATTGAAGCCGTGCCCGCGGAAAGCGTCCGCCTAGAGCGGAAATCAGCGTTGTTCGGATTTAACTATATAATATTCTTTATAAAATTGATTCACGTATTAATTATTTAATTCGTAATGCTTTCCTTTTAATAAATATAATAGACGTTCTGCGATATTTGTAGCGTGGTCGGCAGATCTCTCTAAATAACGACACACAAATGATAATTGAGTGACCTGACTTAGCTGAGCTGGATTATTTACGCCTGTATTGAGAAGTGTACGAATAATATGCCCATACATTTCATCTACTTCATCATCCAATTTTGCTATACTTTTAGCTTCTTCCATATTCTCGTTCGTGAATGCATCGAGAACCTGTTTAAGCATTTTAATCGTTTTACTGCGCATTTCTTCAAGCAAAGCAATTGTCTCAATATGCTCATCTTTCCCAATACGAATTGTTTCCTTTGCAATATTACATGCATAATCACCAATTCGCTCCATGTCTGCAGCAATTTTGACTAGCACCATTAATCTACGTAGATCGGTTGCAACAGGTTGTTGTTTTGCTATTAACAAAATTACTCGATCATTCACTTCTTCTTCCAAATGGTTAATATGTTCATCATTATCAAGTATAGCAAGTGCACCTTCAATATCTTTCTCAAAAAGATAACTCATAGAATTATCTAAAGTGTCGATAGCTGTATTGCTTAGCTCCAGTAACAATGACTGAACTTGGTTTAGATCCGCATCGAATTTCTCTCTTCCTACCATGTTAGAATAACCCCCTCTATCATCCAAAGCGACCTGATATATAATCCTCTGTCCGTTTATCTTCAGGCGTTGAAAAAATAACATCTGTTGCATCAAATTCTACAACTTCTCCATTCAAGAAAAATGCTGTCTTATCAGAAATACGAGCAGCTTGTTGCATATTATGTGTCACGATAATAATTGAATAGTCTTCTTTTAGTTCTTGTATTAATTCCTCTACTTTAAGAGTCGAAATTGGATCGAGTGCCGATGTAGGTTCATCCATTAATATAACATCTGGTTCTATCGCAAGACATCTTGCAATACATATACGTTGCTGCTGACCACCAGATAAACTATAAGCATTCGTTGTTAAACGATCTTTCACTTCATCCCATATAGCTGCTCCACGCAAACTTTTTTCTACAATCTCGTCTAAAACCTTTTTATTTCTTATACCATGTATTCTCGGACCATAAGCAATATTGTCATAAATAGACTTTGGAAATGGATTAGGTTTTTGAAAAACCATCCCTACTTTTGTGCGAAGTTCTTCTACCCCGTAATTTGCATCAAAGATATTTCGTTCGCGATAAAGGATTTCCCCAGACGTTTTGACAGTTGGTACTAGTTCTACCATACGATTTAAAGTTTTAATATATGTTGACTTACCGCAGCCAGAAGGTCCAATTATAGCAGTAACTTCATTTTCTTTAATTTGTAGATCAATATTTTTCAGTGCGTGATGATTTCCATACCACAAATTTAATTTTTGTGTATCGTATACAATACTTGAAGTTTCCATTTTACTTGCTGACCCTTTTTCCAACAATTGTACCATTTTAGTTCCTCCTAATATTCATCATGTTTAATAGCGTTTTTGGAATTTATTTCGGATAAAGATAGCGATAGAGTTCATAATGAGCAAGAAAATCATAAGAACAAGGATTCCCGCTGAAGAAACGTATTGGAATGCCTCTTGCGGCCTTTTTGCCCAATCATAAATTTGCATCGGGAGGGCTGTAAACTGACTAAGTAAATTATCCGGCAGAAAGTGTACAATTACCGGAATACCAATTACTACTAAAGGTGCCGTCTCCCCAACTGCACGAGAAAGTGCCAATATTGCTCCAGTTAAAATACCTGGTATAGCTGAAGGCAATACAATATTAATAATAGTTTGCCATTTTGTTGCTCCCATCCCATAAGAAGCCTCACGAACATCTTGTGGAACTGCTCTTATTGCCTCCTGTGCCCCCACAATAATGACTGGTAATATTAACAAACTCATTGTAAAACCTGCTGCTAAAATACTATTCCCTAGCGCCAAAGCCCGAACAAAAATCGTTAAACCCAATAAACCAAACACTACAGATGGAACACCAGCTAGGTTGGAAATATTCATTCGTATAAAATCATTTAATTTATTTTTTGTTGCATATTCTTCAAGATAAATAGCTGTCCCAACACCTAGAATAATGGATACTGGTGCAACTACACACATCAACCATATCGAACCAATTAACGCTGCTTTAATACCTGCTTTTTCCGGCATACGTGACCCGAAGTTTTGGAAGAATTCAGGTGTTAAGTAACCAACTCCCTGAGAGATAATACGGTAGAAAAGTACTCCTAAAACCAATAAAGCAAATAAAGTTGCAGCAAAAAATATAGTTTTGAAAATGCGGTTTACAATTAATCGTTTGTTCATTTTCTTTACAACCGCTTCATGATTTACATATCTCATATCAATATTCCTCCCGATACTTTTTGGAAATAACATGAGCAAGATAGTTCATTAACAATGTAAAGAGGAATAACGTAAATCCGACCGCATAAATAGAATAATATATAGTTGTTCCGTAACCTGCATCACCTGATGAAACTTGAACGATATACGCAGTCATTGTTTGAATAGATTCTGTAACATTAAAATCGAACTTTGGTGTAGATCCACCTGCTAGAGAAACAATCATAGTTTCACCAATTGCACGAGAAACTGCTAATACGATAGATGCCATAATTCCAGAAAGTGCTGCTGGTAAAACTACCTTCAATGCGACTTCTAATTTAGTAGAACCCATTGCTAAAGCACCTTCGCGTATTGAATTAGGTACAGATGACATTGCATCTTCAGATAATGATGCAATCATCGGTAAAATCATAACACCTACAACAATCCCAGGACTTAGAGCATTAAAGATTTTTAAATCCGGTATAAACTGTTGAAGTAAAGGCGTAACAAATGTTAGTGCAAAGAAGCCATATACAATAGTAGGAACTCCCGCTAGCACTTCTAAAATCGGTTTAATAATCCTTCTTGATTTATCAGAAGCATACTCGCTCAAGAAAATTGCTGATGCAATTCCAAATGGAACAGCAACTACGACGGCAATAGCTGTAACCTTTAATGTCCCTGTTATTAATGGGAGGATTCCAAATAATTGTTCTGTATTTGCAAAAGGAAACCATTCTGTACCGAATATAAATTCTGTAACTTTTACTTCTTTAAAAAATATAACCGTTTCAACAATCAATGTTCCAACAATCCCAAATGTCGTTAGGACAGAGACAGAAGCTATCAATAAAAGGATAATCGGAATCATCTTTTCTATTAATTTCTTCTTTTTTTTGCCACTAGATTTCTGGATAAGCTCTTGTACTGAAAGCTTTTGGGCACTATGTTTTTGACCCACGGTGAATCCCCCTTTTACCATAACGCAAGAAATGAGTAGCATGAGCTACCCATTCCTCACCTTTTCCGTTTACCTATATAGCAACTTATTTTAAGCCTTCTAGAGTAGATAGACCCTTATCATACTCTGCATCTTCTAAACGAACGTACCCTACTGCTTCAGCCATATCTCCTGCATTTTCTAAAGAATATTGAATGAAGTCATATAATGCAGCATTTTCTGCAAGTGCTTTGTTACTAACGTAAGTGAATAGTGGACGTGAAAGTGGTGTATATTCACCCGATTCAATTGTTTCGTTATTTGGCTCAACCCCGCCAATTTTAACTGCTTTTAAAGTATCTTGGTTTGCTAAGTAGTAAGCGTAACCGAAGAAACCAATTGCATTTTTGTCCGCTTGGACACCTTGAACTAATACATTATCATCCTCAGATAGCGTTGCAGATTTCACAAGATCTGCTTCATCAAGAATTACTTCGTCAAAATAGTCATAAGTTCCGGAATCTGTACCAGGAGAGTAGAAGACAATTTCTTCTGCTGGCCAATCTGGATTGATATCAGACCATTTTTTTGTCGTTCCATCTTCAATCCACATTTTCTTTAAATCTTCTACTGTTACATCTTCAACCCAGTCATTATCTTTACTTACTACTACTGTTAAACCATCGTTTGCAAGTTTAAATTCTGTAAAATCAATTCCCGCTGCTTCTAATTCTGCTTTCTCTTCATCTTTAATAGGACGAGATGCATTTGAGAAATCAGTTGTACCAGCGATGAATTTTTCAAATCCTCCACCAGTTCCAGATACACCTACAGTTACTTGAACTTTATTTTGTACTGCTGCATATTCTTCAACAAGAGCTTCCATAATTGGTGCTACTGTACTTGAACCGTCACCAGATACTTGTCCTTCTAAAACTGCCTCTTCATCTTGAGTATCACCTGTTGCAGCTTCTTCTGTACCAGTTTCGTTTTCAACTTCGTCTGTAGTTGAATCATCTCCACAAGCTCCTAGTGCAAGTGCAGAACCAACCATTGTTGTCATCATAAAATACTTCCAGCTTTTCATCAGGTAAATCCCCCTATATGTTTTGTTTTCTTTGTCTTACAAGCTTTACTTTAAAGGGTTTATGTTTAGTCGGTATGAATGGAGTGTAAAGCTTTTGTAAATAGAATCGGAGCGCGGTCGGAAATATTAGTGAAGTTTATGCAGTTAAAACTATTTATACAGAAAAAAGTATCTAATCAAGAAGCTCAAAGTATCCATATAATAGAAATCCTGTCCTCAAGAATGTGCGCTTCTGTATGCTTCGTATGAAATTGGTTGAAATATCACCATTTACTAAGTGAGTTGCACTTAGGGCAAGTAAACGACATGGCGCAGCAAATAAATAGCTTTCAGTATAAATATACCTACCCGATGAGGGGGGATTCTACAAGGATGTGCTCAGCGGCATATCCTTGTGATTGTAGCTGAGGGGGAAAACACTTTCCAAAGCATGGTAATCCATAATTTATATTAACTAGAACCTGTATTAATGCTATTCTTAATCATCGTTTCGTTATAGCGAATTCGATAAATTTATCTGCTCACTTTTTTGATTGAAGTAGAATACCACTGCACTTAAAAACCCCTGCAAGTATAGAGGGATTTCTTGGCTGAGTTAGCTTTTCAACAAATAAAAAAGAGAAGTGATCGACTCACTTCCCTTTTGTACTCTATTACCAACGTAATTATTCTGTTTCTTCTTCATCTATTTTAGCATTTGTGAATGCCGGTTTAATAAGTGAGGATGAAGTAGAATCACTTACAGATGTTGCATTATTTTTTTGCTTAATCTCAAAATATTTATCGACAAGTCTTTTTGCTATTGGAGTAGAAAAATTAGTTTTGTATGTTGATTCCAATGAAGCATCTGGAATAACAAGCGCGTACGCTATTTCCGGATTATCATAAGGTATAAATCCGATATGCGTTAAGTTAACAGTATTAAATGTTTGCCATAAATCTGCATCGAAGTGGCTAGCTTGAGCAGTACCAGTTTTTCCTCCCCCAGTGAATGGAGCGTTTCCAAATGCGCTTCTAGCCGTTCCTTTACTACCAAAATACACAAGTTTCATCCCTTGACGAACACGTTCGATTTCTTCACGTGAATTATCTACAGTGTTTAATATAGTAGGAGTCATTTCTTTTACAACTTTCCCTAGTTGGATACCATCCCCAGAAGGCTCCCTAATTTCCTTAACTACATGAGGTTGAATTCTACTGCCCCCATTTGCAAGAGTACTAGCGAACTGAGCAAGTTGCAATGTAGTGTACGTATCAAACTGTCCAATACTTAGGTCAAGTAGCTTACCATCTTCAAATCCACCCGTGCTCCCATTTACTTCCCCCGGCAGATCAATTCCTGTTAAAGTACCGAGTCCAAGTTGAGCATAACCACTTCTCATTTTAAGAAAGGCATCTGTACCAAAGTTAATAGACTGATTTGCTCGATAAGTACTGCCTGCAATACCATAAGCTGTTTTAAACATATACACGTTGGAAGAACGCTCTAGTGCTTGTAAATCAGTCATCCGTATACTTCCGGATCGGTTAAATACAGAGCTTTTAGGCTTCGAATCCTTTATACGGATTGGTTCATCCACAAGGGAGGTTCCGATTTGTAAGACTCCCTCGCGATAACCAGTAAGTATTGTAGCTGGTTTCACAGTGGATCCAACTTCATATGCATTCGTAAATGCACCAAATGCGTAGTCTTGTATTTCTTTTGCCCCTGTATCTTCATTTTTTCCAACCCGTTTACCTACTAATGAAAGTACTTCACCCGAATAGGGATCCATCATAATAAAATAAGCGTGTTCTAAATATTTTCCACCATAGCTTTTACTATATTTAAGTAGTTCTTCTGCAAGAATTTCTTCTTGTGCTAATTGAATTTCACTATCCATTGTTAACACTAAATCTTTGCCAGGTTCTCCTTCATAAACTGTCTGAATATCGAAAACTCTTCCTTTTCCATCCGTTATATTTTTGACGACACTCTTTTGACCCTGTAGTACTTCCTCATACTGTTGTTCAATATAACTTGTACCTACACGATCATTACGAGAATAGTCCCGAGAAAGAAAATAATCTAATCGATCTTTTGGAATACCTACTTTTGGTAATGTTGTTGAGCCTAATATCGCTAGTGAAGAAGTTTTTATTCTTCTCCAATCAGTTGTAGTATTTACACCTTCTAATTCACCTAGTCTTTCAGAGACTCGTGCAAATTCTTCAACTGTAACTTCCTCTTTCACATCATCTCCTTTAATAATTTGAGGAGATAATGCATACCCAGAGGCCATTACTCGATAAATCGCTATAACTTCTAGTTCTTCTTGTGTAAAGGAGTTCAATTGTTCCTCTGTTATTCTGTCTCTAGTCAAGCGGTCAATTGCTCTACTTCTATCCTTTTTTTCTAAGTCTTCATCTGCTTCTATTGCTTTACGCTCTTTATCTGTTACTAATTCAAGTGCTTCTTCGGGATACTTTTTTAACCAGAAATCCTGCAAATCACTCTTGGTGATGTCGTCTGGTTCCTTTTCTATTAAAAGACTTAACTCTTCCGCAATTTCATACATCTCTTTAGATTTCGTTGTTTGCATTTTTGTATATGTTATAGCTCGTTGAGGAAGATTATCGACCATTATTCGACCTTCGCTATCGAAAATTCGCCCCCTCGGTACACTAGTATTTACAGGAACTTCTTCTTTACGGGCTAAATAACTTGTATATTCTTCTCCCTTTACTATTTGTAAATAGCCTAAACGAAGAATTAGCATTGTAAAAAGTACAAAAATCGAGAAAAACAATATGTTCATACGAAAAGTAATATTTGCTCGTTGTTTAGCCTTCATACTTTGTGCACGTTTATTTGGAATTTTTCGCATGAGATCACCTTCTTTATTAAATAATTTACTTATATACAGTGTAACATAAAAAGCACACACTTTTAGACGAAAAAGTGTGTGCTAAGTTTCAATTATTATACAAAATATACTGCTAAACCAAAATAATTATTTTGAAGCAGCGAAACGTTTTGATACTTCATCCCAGTTTACTACATTCCAGAATGAACCGATGTAGTCTGGACGACGGTTTTGATAGTTTAGGTAGTAAGCATGTTCCCAAACATCTAAACCTAATAATGGAGTTTTACCTTCCATAATTGGTGAATCTTGATTTGCTGTAGAAGAAACTTCTATTTCTCCATTAGCTACTGATAACCAAGCCCAACCTGAACCAAAGCGAGTTGTAGCTGCTTTAGCAAACTCTTCTTTGAATGCATCAAAGCTACCGAATTTAGCATCGATTGCAGTAGCTAGTTCACCTGTTGGATTTCCGCCACCGTTTGGTGATAAGATTTGCCAAAATAGTGAGTGGTTAGCATGTCCGCCACCATTGTTGCGAACTGCCGTACGGATTGCTTCAGGAACAGCATCTAAATTAGCGATTAACTCTTCCACTGATTTGCCTTGTAAATCAGAATAATCTGCAAGCGCATTATTTACGTTTGTCACGTAAGTATTGTGGTGTTTAGTGTGATGAATATTCATCGTTTCTTTGTCGATATGTGGTTCTAGTGCATCATAAGCATAAGGTAATTCTGGTAATTCGTATGCCATTATTGTTTCCTCCTAAAGAATATTTTAGAAAATTCTTTCCATGTATTAGCGTATCAAACTATGAACAATCGTTCAATTAAAATCGACTAAAATATTTATTATCATACTTTTGACTGAATTTATCCCGCACCAACGGGCAATAATGACTCCACATTAACACTTTGCTCAAGAATTGAGCAGATGGTTTAGATCAACGCCCCACTGATTGAGTTTCATTTTATACGAAGAAAACAAACACAATGAGCATAATAACTAAAACTATCACTTTTACTACAGATGATGTTAAAAATCCTATTAAAGATCCTACACCTGACTTAATTGCTTGTTTTAAACCATGACGTGTAACGAATAATTCCGCAATTACAGCCCCAATAAAAGGTCCTATTAGAATACCCGCTACCGGAATAACAAAGGGACCAAAAAGCAAACCAATTGTACTTCCCCACATCCCTGCTTTAGTACCGCCGAACTTTTTCACACCAAATGCATTTGCCGCCATATCTGCACTAAACAATAGAATAACAAATAGAATTTGGATTACCCAAAATAGTAAGGTTAACTCTGTAAAGGAGAAAAATAATCCATAAATCACATACCCTAAGAGCATAAACACTACTGATGGGATGATTGGATAAAACGTTCCAACAAAGGCAACGATGAAACATAAGACGATTAATATCCAACCAATAGTTTCTATCATATTCTTTTACCTAAAACTGCTTCCGCTATATTTGATGCGTGATCACCAATACGTTCTAAGTTACTTAAAATATCTACGAACATTATTCCAGCTTGTCCCGAGCATCGTCCTTCATTCACGCGAAGTATATGATTTTTTCTAAACTGACGTTCCATTTTATCAATCACATTTTCTTGTTCAGACACGTTTTGCGCTAATTCGACATTGTTCGTATCTAATGCTTCTAATGCTTTCGAAACTGTTGTTATTGTAAGCTCAAACATCTCCGAAACATCTTTTAAAGCATCTTCTGTAAGAATTAAACGATTCACTTCTCTATACTCGATTAATTCAATTATATTTTCAAAATGATCCCCAATTCTTTCTACATCCCGTACTGTATCCATTAAAATATTATGTCTTGCAGAGTCTTGAGCAGACAAAGATTGAGAAGAGATTTTTACTAGGTAATCTGTAATCTTATGGTCTAAATTATTTAAAGCATCTTCTATTTGATAGCCTAAATCTGCTTCTTTTTTGTTATTCGTTTTTAAATAGGAGTAAGTCGTTTCTAGTCCTTGAACACTTAATGCACCCATTCGCAATATTTCCTCTTTAGCTTGTCCAATTGCAATAGATGGTGATTGCTCAATAAAGTGAACATCTAAATGTTTTGGTTTATACTCGATCGACACATCTTCCCCAGGGATAAGTTTAGTTACCAGATATGCCCATGCTCCAATAAGTGGGAATTGAATAATTGTGTTCGCTACATTAAATGAACCGTGAGCAAATGCAATTTGCATTTTACTCTCCAAATCAAGTACACCAGAAATCCATTCGATATACATCGTAAAAGGTGTTAATAGTATCAAAAATACGATGGAACCAATTACGTTAAACAATACATGAGTAGCTGCTGCACGTTTAGCTGCAACTGAAGCTCCTAAAGAAGCAAGTATTGCAGTAATAGTAGTACCGATATTATCTCCAAATAGAACTGGAAGAGAACCATGGAGGGAAAGTAGGTTTTCCGCATAAAGTCCTTGCAGTATTGCAACAGTTGCACTTGAACTTTGAACGATTAATGTGAAAATTGTTCCAGCAATTACTCCAAGAATAGGACTATCACTCATACTAAGCGTAAAGTCAGTAAAAGCAGTCATTTCTCTTAGCGGCTTCATCCCACCACTCATTAGCTCGAGCCCCAGGAATAATCCTCCAAAACCAAATATTACTTCTCCTAAATTTTGAACTTTGTTTTTCTTAAAGAAGAACAAAAGAAATGCTCCAATTGCCATAATCGGTAATGCATATGCACCAACATCAATACCAATGATAAAAGCAGTGATAGTTGTTCCGATATTGGCACCCATAATTACGCCAATTGCTTGTCTAAGCTTCATAAATCCTGCACTAACTAATCCAACTGTTATAACCGTCGTACCTGAACTAGATTGAATAAGGACTGTAACGATAATACCGACTAAAACACCCATAAAAGGATTGGTCGTGTACTTATCTAATATGTCACGAAGTCTATCTCCTGCTGCTTTTTGAAGTCCATCACCCATAAATTTGATGGCGAATAAGAAAATACCCAGTCCACCAAAAAATTGAAAGAGCATTTCCTGCCAATTTAATTCCACTCTATACTCAACTCCCGTTTTCGACAATTTTCACATACACTTCTATTATTCATTAATTATGAAGTCATTGTAAATAGATTCGGACATTCTTTACAATTTCTTAACAAAGTAAAATCTCCTTCTGTTTTCCCAGTTCCTTTGATGATAGAATACAGATGAGAGGGTGACACCATTTGAGTTTATTTCAATTATTTAAATCTAGTTTACATAGTCCTAAAAAAATGGCAGCATTTAGGCTTATTCCGATTGGTAAAGTGATGCAATATATATTTACTTACATATTTATTATGTCCATTATTTCTTTTATTTATTTTGTCAACGGGATTTCTAGTCAACAAGAATCTATGGAGGGTTTACTGGAGTACTTTTCTCAGATCCAATGGCTTTTATACCCATTCTCCTTTTTGTTCTTATTTGTATTGAATACTTTGTTTATATTTGTTCGGATTAGTATTTTTGCATACATAGGAAGTTTCTTCCTTCTTATTAGTAAAAGAAAAGGTGAATATCGTCATATTTGGAGGACTGCTCTATTTGCAAGCACGATTCCAATGTTACTATCTATTATTGTTGCTATATTGCAGTTTTCAAATAATTATATTCAAGCTGTAATCTACATCTTGAGTTTCGTAATTATTGTTTTAGCAACTAAATACTATCCAATCAAAAGATAATACATAGCACCCCTTTATCCTGCATAGAGTAGGTTAAGGGGGTTTTTATATGAAAATATTCGTAGCAACAATTCTATTACTTATCTCTTTTTATATCGTAAAAGTAGATTTAATCGAAGGAACCATACCACTTGCCTACTCTTCCCAGCAAATTGAATGTGAAAAAAAACTAGATTACATTACAGTAGAAGTTATGGCGGGAGATACACTACATTCACTATTCTCTCTATATCCTTCTGCTGAGTCTATCACTTATACAGAAAGACTCACTGACTTTTATAATCTAAATCCACATTTTATTAATCAGTCCTTCAAAGTAGGAGAAAATGTATTATTACCAGTTTATACACTGTCTGAAGAATGTAAATAATGTAAAGAAGAGCTTTCTTTCTTGTCATTTCATTCATAAGACTGATAAAATGTAGGATAGTGATGGCATATGCCTCAAGAAGGAGAGAATTTCATGAGCGGAATAATTCATCGTTCTAAAACTCGTCCAGTACGAGTTGGAGACTTAACAATAGGTGGTAGCAATGAACTATTTATACAAAGTATGACAACAACAAAAACACATGACGTAGAGGCAACAGTTGCTGAGATCCTACGATTAGAAGAAGCAGGTTGTCAAATCGTACGTGTCGCGTGCCCTGATGAACGCGCAGCTTATTCTATAGGAGAAATAAAAAAACGTATTAATATCCCATTAGTAGTAGATATACACTTTGACTATAAGTTAGCGCTTATTGCAATAGAGCAAGGTGCCGATAAAATACGTATTAATCCGGGTAATATCGGTCGTAAAGAAAAAGTGGAAGCTGTTGTAAATGCAGCTAAAGCAAAAGGTATTCCAATCCGAATTGGGGTTAATGCTGGTTCTCTAGAAAGAAAAATTCTAGAAAAATATGGTTACCCGACTGCAGATGGAATGGTTGAAAGTGCGTTGCATCATATTAAAATACTAGAAGATTTAGACTTTCATGACATCATCGTATCTATGAAAGCATCGGATGTTACACTAGCTGTTGAGGCTTACCGTAAAGCGTCAGAGGCATTTGACTACCCTCTTCACTTAGGGATTACCGAATCCGGTACACTGTTCTCAGGTTCTATCAAAAGTGCCGCTGGTTTAGGGACACTTTTAAGTATGGGAATCGGTAACACAATGCGTGTGTCTTTAAGTGCTGACCCAGTTGAAGAGATTAAAGTTGCTCGAGAACTATTAAAAGTTTTCGGTCTATCTTCTAATGCAGCTACATTAATCTCTTGTCCTACATGTGGACGTATTGAAATTGACTTAATAACAATTGCAAATGAAGTAGAAGAGTATATTTCACATATTAAAGCTCCTATTAAAGTGGCAGTACTTGGCTGTGCTGTAAATGGTCCTGGTGAAGCTCGAGAGGCTGATATAGGAATCGCAGGAGCACGTGGCGAAGGTTTGTTATTCATGAAAGGTAAAACGGTTCGTAAAGTTCCTGAGGAAACAATGGTCGAAGAACTTAAAGTAGAAATAGATAAAATTGCAGCAGAATATTTTGCTCAAAAAGAACTAGAAAAACAGCAGGATCAAGAAAAACAACAAGCGTAAGGACTGGTGCAATTGACGAATATACGATTTGGTATCGATATAGACGGGACGGTAACCTCCCCTACTTCTTTGCTTCCTCATATTAACGAAGCATTTAAATGTAATTTACAGTTAGAAGATATTAAAGAATACGATTTAACGAAGGCGTTTCCGGTAAGTGAAAAGGATTTCTATGAATGGTTTAAGAAAGCGGAGCCTATCATTTATGCTACATCCCCTATTCAACCTGATGCACATGCAGTATTATCTGCTTGGAAAGAAAAATACGAACTGTATTTCATTTCAGCTCGTGGAGATAACGTGATGGATGTTACGTTAGATTGGTTCAAGCAGCAAGAACTGTTATACGATCACATAGAGTTAATAGGCACACATAACAAAATCGAAACTGCTCGTAGACATGGTGTTCACGCTTTTTTTGAAGACAAACATGACAATGCGGTTGAAATTAGTGAGGAACTTGATATTCCAGTGATATTATTTAATACCCCGTATAATCAGTTGCCAGTCCCTTCACGCGTTATCCGAGTAAATAATTGGATTGAAGCAAATAACTGGATTGAAAAGGAATTTTCAATGTCCATAAAATAAATTAAAAGCTAACCTTTTAAGGTTAGCTTTTTTTAATAGACATGTACATGTATACAAAAAAGTCCAATGAACATTGAGTTCATTGGACTTTAATAAAAGAATAATACTTGTTATTTCTGCTACAGTTGGACTCTTTCCAAAAGCGTGGCCTAACGACACAGCCTAAGCTGACTGTCCAGCATACTATGGAATCTTTATTTTAAAGGGCTCTAACTTATGTTCCTTCCATTCTAAATGACCATCTCCCCTTTGAATATCGAATTTAGCATAAGGAGTGATTGTCAATTCAGTCACATCATTTTCGAGCGGTTCAAATAATTGTTTACCGTACTTCCAACTAATCTCCTTTAACCGTTTTTTCGAAGAGTCGACCACCTCAAATTCAAGGTTAACCTCTCTTCCATAATTTTCTTCCTTATACTGGGCATCATACGAAATGAGAAAGCCAGGAGTGCCCCACTTAATATCATTTATCTTGTAATTCAAGTTATCTATTTGTTGAAATTTTGCAATATCAATCTTATTTTCATACTGTGCTTTTACTATTTCCTTCCTAAACTCAAATAACTCCCCTTGCTTACCTTCGAAAGTCATGCCTAATTCAAGAGTGTCAGGGTTAAAACTATAATAATTAATTTTTAAAATGCCTGTCAAATTTGTCGGTGAAGTTTCATCCGTTGTAAGTCCATAATTCGATAACGGCATTCCACCTTTATAATTATGATGAATGTTAAAATAATCAGACGTTATCGGTTTTTCAGAATTGATGGAAAAGCTGGCTGTTACCCGTGCATCATCGTAATAGATTTCCCCGAGCGTTACTGTAATCCCGTTGATTGTTTTAGATTCCCCGGAAAACTCACTCAAGCCTGCTTCCGAAACATTTTTCAATCCGATATCTCCTAAGTTTTTATATATTTGACCAATTACTGGTATAGAGGAGACTACTTGAGCCATTGTAGGTGATACAGATGCGGATCCGATTAGAATTCCACAAGCAAATACTGCTGCTCCAACACCAAGAACTGCTTTACTCCAAACAGTTCTTTTTCTCTTTAACTTCTTCTCTGTGCCAATTTTAGTAATGATTTCATCTAACTTCTCTGTTGGAACATGTATCAAATCAAACTCTTCCTTGAATGATGGAATTTTGTCTGTCATCCTTGTATACCCCCTTCATTTTTTCTTTGAGTACAGTAATTCCCCTTCTAATATTCGTCTTAACAGTGCCTTCTGGGCAGCCCAAGATTACTGCAATCTGCTAAATTGTATAATCCTGATAATATCTTAGTAACAAGACAGTCTTATATTTCTCATCCATCTCGTTTAAAGCATTCATTAAATCTATTTGGACGTCAGTTTCCACCATTTCTTTACCAGGCATATTGTCCCACATCTCTTCGTTTATCAATACGAATCGCTTCTTCTTTCGCAGGGTTGAAATTGATGTATTAATTAGAATCCTAATAATCCATGTCGAAAAATACAGATCATTTTTCAGCTTTGTGATTGATTTAAAAGCGAGATAAACGGTTTCCTGGAAAACCTCCAAAGCCTCGTCCTCATTCCGCATATAAACATAAGCCATTTTATATAGTTTTTCTTTCTCTAAATGGATCAATTGTTGAAAAGCAATTGCATCCCCTCTTTTAGCTCTGACTATTAACTTCAATTTCTCCTCCACTATCGTCCCTCCTTCTTTACTATCTGTTAGATAAACGACCGGCAAATTTCGTTTCAACTTTATTTCTTAATCCAAGAACTTATAAATTCAATGGATTCTTTCATTAAATGTTCTTATCTATTAGTAATGGTGTTGTAGAAAGTGTTAATTTTGAAATTTGCTCATAAAAAGATTCATTTCTTGCGTCTTTAATAAAAAGCTTAAAAATGTCTTTGTTCGTCAGAAATTATTTAGAATCAAATTGAAATAACAAGGGTTATCACTTTTCAAAAAGAGAATAAAGCAATCGAGGAATTCCATTCGTTTTTCTATAAGGAGATTTCGTTGATTGAAGCAGAAGGGAACGATTCGGGAACAATGCGAGTTGAAAGACCTGTAGGCACGTAGGGACGAGAAGATTAAATCCTCGCTAAGCGGAACGCGTCCGCCTGGCGCAGAAATCAATATTGTGCGAATTCCACTATTTAATACACTCTTATGAAATTAATTCGTCTTGAGGTAATTTGTAGTTGGTAGTTAATTTGTTATCGGCATATTTTTCTTGTTTATAAAAATTCATAGATACTTTTTTACTTGTACAAATTGCACTATAGGAAACGTAATATATGAAATAGCCAGCGCAATAAACAAAGCAAAATTTTGCCCTTTATTTATAAAAAAGAAGTCAATTATCCACAATAAAAGTAAAGAACCAAATACAATTTGATGACTTAGATAGGCACTTTCCCGAACTATTTTTTTGCCTAATTCGTCCTTTCTAACATCTTTTCGTGCATGCCAAGTAAAAAACTGTGCCCATCCAACAACTATGACGATAATTAATAAAATCTCTGTAACCCCAAATTCAACATTCCGCATTACAACGTAACTAATTAAAGTAGCACCAAAATATAAAGTAACAATTAACATTAGAATAAGACTTACAACCTCTTTTTTACTCATTATTTATCCCCTCCGTTAAAAGTAAATAATTCATCGACAGTTAAACTTAAATTTTTCGCCAGCTGAAAGGCTAAAACTAGACTCGGATCATACTTGTTATTTTCTATTGCATTAATCGTCTGTCTCGAAACTCCACACAGTTTTGCTAACTCATCTTGGGAAACTTTTTTATCCTTACGTGCTCTTTTTATTATATTTTCCACCGAAAACACCTCACATCATGTCAAATATGTTTGACATTTATATTATAAAAAATACCACTAAAAATGTCAAATATGTTTTACACATTTTTTATATACAAAAAAATAGTGCAAACCATATGATGGTTCACACTACTTTTATTAATGACATGAAGGACAATTGCCGTAGATTTCAAACTTGTGATTTTCAATCTCATAGCCAGGTATTGCATTTTGAAGCACTTCCATAGGGCAAAACGGAATTTCTTTAATATTGCCACAGGACATGCAGATAAAATGGTGATGATGATGATCAGCCTCACACTGCATTCTAAAATGTTTTTCTCCAGTTAACTCAGTCTCTTCCAAAATCCCCAGATCCACAAATGTACTTAAATTTCTATAAATCGTATCATAGCTCATCCCAGGATGTTCTTTTTTCATCACATTAAGAATGTCTTTGGCAGTTATATATTTTTCAGTCTCTGAAAAAATACTTAGAATTTGTTCACGTTTATCTGTTTTTTTGAAACCTTTATTTTTTAGAATGTCCCATGCTTTTTCTATGTTCACCCTGAAACAGCTCCCTTGCTTCCTATCTTTTTCGATAAAATAGTTAGAAGTAAAATAATAATCGATGTAACAACAATTGTTCCACCTGGTGCTAAATCTAAATAGAATGCACTAACAAGACCGATAACAACAGACAACTCGCCGAATATTACAGATAGCAAAATCGCTTGTTTAAAGCTTTTGGATATACGCATAGCTGCAGCTACCGGCAATGTCATAAGTGACGATACAAGTAGGATACCAACAATTCGCATGGATCCTGCAATAACTAATGCGGTCACAATCATAAACAAAACATGAATCCATTTAGCGGGAAGACCCGATGCTTTGGCATATTCTTCGTCAAAAGAAAGAACAAATAGTTCTTTAAAAAATAAACTTAAAAATATTACCACAATCAAAGCAATACCAATAATTATCCAAAGATCCTGACGACTTACTGCAGATACAGAACCAAATAAATAACTAAATAGATCAGAACTAAATCCCTCTGCTAATGAGATAAAAATCGCACCAAATCCAAGACCAGCTGACATGATAATTGGGATAGCAAGCTCTTCATAGTGTTTATACAATCTTCTTAATCTCTCAATAAACAATGAACCAGTTACAGATGCTACAATCCCCAAATATAATGGGTTTAATAAAGCAAGTGCCCCAATAGATTGACTTAAATATAGGCTACCAGCGATACCTGCTAACGTAACATGGCTCAATGCATCTGCTATTAACGAAAGCCTTCGCACGACGATAAATACACCTAATAGTGGAGCAATGAAACCGATGATTAAGCCCGAGGCAAAGGCATTTTGTAAAAACTCATACTGAAAAATAGACTCAATCATGATTTCACCTCACTTTGGTGATCGACTTTACGTACTGCATGTCCATACCACGCTTCCAATTGTTCGTCACTCATCTGATCCATATCATTTTTAAAGCCATGAAAATGAATGCGCTGATTCAAACAAGCCACGTGGCTAATACTCTTTGATACTGCATCAACGTCATGTGTAACTAAAACAATCGTAATATTATGTTCCCGATTTAAATGGCTTAACATATTATAAAAAGATTTTACATTTTTGCTATCTACTCCTACTGTTGGCTCGTCTAGTATCAATATATTGGGATTACTAATTAATGCTCTGGCGATAAATACACGCTGTTGTTGCCCTCCAGAAAGGTCACCTATATTCTTCATAGAGAATTCGTCCATACCTACTGATTTTAATGCTTGCTTTACTAGTTTATCTACGTTTGCTGGGTATCGGTGAAATAATCCAGTTTTCTTAACTAAACCGCTTCTTACAACCTCAGTTACAGTAGCAGGAAAACCAGTATTAAACGAATTTGACTTTTGTGAAACATAACCAATGCGTTCTTTATCTTTAAACTGAGTTACTGGTTTCCCAAAAAGAAGTACTTCCCCTTTTGTCGGTTTTAAAAGCCCTAGGATTATTTTTAATAATGTAGATTTGCCAGAACCATTTGGTCCAATAATAGCTAAAAAGTCACCTTCTGCTATGGTTAAATTTATATCTGTTAAAGCTTTGGTTTGTTCGTATTGATACGAAATATTATGTAGGTTGATCAATGGGGTTCCCATTATAATTCCTCGATTCTAATTAAGAATGATTACGATTTACAAAGTTAAAGTATAATCCAAAACGCGCCATGTGTAAATAAAATTGCTTGAAAGGATGTTTTTCTGGATATCCATAAATTTATTCAGCAGCTTCAAACATGTACAGTAAAGGAATTTAAAACAATTGTAAAAGGTTTTGATATTCAAATATCAGATAAAGAATTGAAAAGTGTGCATCCACTATTAAAAGAAATTTCACTTTCCTGGGTTGTTTTCGGGGTACCACTCGCTATTCAACAAAAATTGATACAAATACTTGGGGAACAACGTGCTATGGATCTTTATAAAGAAATAAAAGAAAAGGCACCATCTTCCTTTGGTTAAAAGAAGATAATACCTTTCAGTTTCTGCTAATAACAAAGTATATATTTGTTTAGGTTAAGCGCCTAGCCCTATGAGTCGCTTCGGTATTTCAGCAAAGGCAAAGAATACCTTTACACGTGAAATACTTCCGGCACTTGTCCGGGCTTACATATACGCTTACACTTACATTTTTCTTAGCGTAACGCATCGATAGCTTCTGGATTAAACTGTTTGTTTCGAAGCATTTCAATCTCATACTTATATGGGGCTTCCTTCGATTTAGCGTCTACACCAACAAATGGTGTTTCTAAAATTTTTGGAAGCTCCATCAATTGAGGATGGTGAACGATGTATTGTAATGTTTCAAATCCAATTTCACCAAAACCAATATTTTCATGTCTATCTTTTGCTGCTCCACATACATTTTTACTATCATTAATGTGAATTACTTTTAAACGATCAATACCAATTATTTTATCAAACTCATTTAGGACTCCATCAAAATCGTCTACAATATTATAACCAGCATCATGAATATGACATGTGTCCATGCAAATGGATAATCGATGATTGTTCACAACTCCGTTTATGATCTGTGCAAGCTCATCAAAAGAGCGACCACATTCTGACCCTTTTCCTGCCATAGTCTCTAAAGCTATTTGAACTGGGAAGTCGGTTGCTAGTACTTCATTTAAACCTTCAATAATTCTAGCAATACCAGCATCTGCTCCAGCTCCCACATGGGCTCCTGGATGCAAGACAATTTGAGTCGCACCAATATTTGCAGTTCGTTCTATTTCTTTTTGTAGAAACTCTACACCAAGGGCGAAAGTCTCCGGTTTTGTCGTATTTCCTAAATTGATAATATAAGGAGCATGTACAACTATATTGGATATCCCATTTTCTTTCATATGTGCAATACCAGCTTCAATATTCAATTCTTCAATTGGTTTTCTTCTAGTATTTTGTGGAGCACCAGTGTAAATCATAAAGGTATTTGCACCATATGATGCAGCTTCCTTACTTGAACCCAGCAGCATTTCTTTTCCACTCATAGAAACATGTGAACCTAATAACATGACAGCAGCTCCTTATTTCTTACGGTTTTTAATACGTCTCTCTCTTTTCTTTACTTTATCCATTTCCCATTTCATATTACGCTTGTAGCCAGGTTTAACTTTTTTAGGCTTACGTACTAGGGACTTAGCTTTTGCATCTATCTCATTTTCATTTTTTGTACGGTTTTTTCGTGCGTGGCGCTCCTTAAGCTCTGACCATTCTCCATCAATCACATCTTTATGCTCCAGAGGAATACCCATTTTTTCAAGACGTACTAGCGCATCTTCGTCCGATGGTTCATATAATGAAATTGCAATGCCTGTCATTCCAGCACGTGCTGTTCTTCCTACACGATGAACGAAAAACTCTAAATCGTCTGGAAGTTCATAGTTAATAACATGGCTGACACCAGGAATATCAATTCCGCGTGCAGCTAAGTCTGTTGCTACAATATACTGAAATTCTAGGTCATGTATTTGTTTCATCACTCGTTTACGGTCACGTGGCGAAATATCCCCATGAACTATACCAACTTTTACACCATTTCCTTGTAAATAGTTAGCTACTTCATCTGCATGTTGTTTCGTATTTGCAAATATAATTGCTAGGTATGGATTAATACCTTCCATTACATCAAGTAAACGTTTCTTCCTAGATTTGCTTCGAACTGGAGTTACAATAAATTCAATACCCTCTGCTACTCGACGTTTCTCGCCTATTTTAATATGAACAGGTGAATCCATATATTTTTTTAAGAAAGGTTGTAATTTCTCTGGAATTGTAGCAGAAAATACAAACATTTCTAGTTTCTCAGGCATGCGAGATGCAAACTGATCGATCTCATTGATAAAACCTAGATCGAAAGCTAAGTCAGCTTCATCAACAACTAAAACATTAGAGGTATGAACAAGTAATGCTTGCTCTACTGTAAGATCACGTAGTCTACCTGGTGTTCCAACAACAATTTGTGGTTGTGTTTTAAGTTTTTCGATTGAACGGGCTTTGTCCGTTCCACCAATAAATAATTTTGTTTGGATTTCTGTTCCTTCTACTAGCTTGTTCAACTCATTATAAATTTGTGTTGCAAGCTCTCTTGTTGGTGATGTAATAACTGCTTGTACTTCTATTTTACTAGCATCTATTTTTTCAACAATTGGGATCAAAAAACTATGTGTTTTTCCTGTTCCAGTATGTGCTTGGCCAATCGCACTTTTCCCCTTTAAAACAAGTGGAATCATTTCTCTTTGAATTGGCGTTGGTTCTTGGAAGCCTAATTTTTCTATTGCGTCTAGTAAAAAAGGCTGAAAACTATAATCTGTATATTTGGACATCCTACGTCACTCCCTCACATTTCTTTATTGTACCACGATTGTACATAAAACGTATAATTTGCATAGAATAGAATAGTCTTTGTTGTTCGAAAGGAGATGAAAAAATGCGCTACCAATCTTTTTATCCATTTGCTCAAAATCGGGGAAATGATTTTTTTGGCATGTCCAATCCTAGCCCTAACCCCCAAAATGTTCCGAATAATAATCCCTTTGGCTTTTTTGGAGGAGAACAGGCTTCTCCACCACCTCCCCCTGCAGGACCGGCTACTAATTTTTTTAATCAGTTTCAATCAGCTCCCACAGGAGGCATTCAACAAGGTCAACCAATGACCAAAACAATGAGTTATTTACAAACAGCAGACAAATTCTTAAATACAGCTCAGCAGCTTACGCCTATGGTTAGACAATTTGCTCCTATGATACAAAATGTTCCAGCTTTGTTAAAACTATACCGTGGTTTTCAATCCGTCCCAGCTGCTACAACTGCCGCTGCTGCAGGTAATGTAACTGCTTCTGCTGCCTCGTCTGCCGCAAGAGCAGCTAGTACTGCAACATCTGTAACTAACGGAGCCTCGATACCTAGAATATTTCAGCCTCCAATTTAAAATTTTGTAATCATCCATGTGCTCCGTTATAATATGAGTATGCTCGTATTGAAGGGAGTTACGTAAAATGATTGTACAAAAAATTTCGCCTAGAGGATACTGTTACGGTGTAGTAGATGCAATGGTTATTGCTCGTAATGCTGCACTAGACACCTCTCTTCCAAGGCCTATATATATTTTAGGAATGATAGTCCATAATAAACATGTAACTGATGCATTTGAAATGGACGGAATAATTACTTTAGACGGTGAAAATCGTTTAGATATATTATCGAAAGTTGAAACAGGTACAGTAATTTTCACTGCTCACGGCGTTTCTCCAGAGGTAAAAGAGTTAGCTCGTAAAAAAGGGCTTGTTTCAATAGATGCAACATGTCCAGATGTTACAGTTACTCATGACCTTATTAGAGAAAAAACAGCTGAAGGCTATGATATAATTTATATCGGCAAAAAAGGACATCCTGAGCCAGAAGGTGCAATTGGGGTAGCTCCTGACAAAGTTCATCTAGTTCAAACATTAGAGGATGTTGAAAATTTAACAATCTCGGTTGAAAAACTTCTTGTTACCAACCAAACAACAATGTCTCAGTGGGATGTTGTGGATTTAATGAAAAAATTAGAAGAGAAATTCCCTCACATTGAAGTTCATAAAGAAATTTGCTTGGCTACTCAAGTTCGTCAAGAAGCAGTAGCTGAACAGGCTGGAGAAGCAGAACTTTTAATAGTAGTAGGCGATCCGATGAGTAATAATTCTAATAGACTGACACAAGTTTCAGAGGAAATCGCTGGGACGCCTTCTTATAGAATTGGAGACATCTCTGATTTAAAATTGGAATGGTTGAATAATATTTCACATGTAGCTGTAACTGCAGGTGCCTCCACACCTACTCCTATCGTAAAAGAAGTTATTCACTTTTTAGAAAAGTACGATCCAAACGATCCTACAACTCACGATATTTCGAAAAAAACAGTACCAGAAAAGATTCTTCCTAAAATCAAAATACCAAAACCGGTAAACCGGATTGAACCTTATACAGTTAAATAAAAAAGCTGCTCAAATGGGCAGCTTTTTTATATACTTCCTATTAAATTAATTGAAAGGGATCAGTTGAAATTTTTGAGGAAATGAATTCAACTAAGAGATTGTTCTGAATGCAAACCTCTGTCATATACTCCGCAACTCCGTGCTTCATGATTTGTTCTACATGATGCCCTGGATCAATAACCGATAATCCAATAGCCTCTGCATCTTGCGCAACATGGAAGTACAAATCGCCTGTTATAAATACATCTGCTCCAGCACTTTTTGCTGATTGTATATATTTGTTACCGTCTCCACCAAGTACAGCAACTTTCTGAACTTCTTGCGTTAAATCCCCTACAACTCTAACGAAAGGTACATTTAACTGCTTTTTTACTATTTGAGCATATGCAGATAATGTTAGTTTTTCAGGCAACTTCCCTATTCTTCCGAGGCCTTTTTTATTTACTTCTGATTCCAACAATATTAAATCATATGCGGGCTCTTCATATGGATGATTTGTTAACAATGCTTTTAACACTTTATTTTTCATAGAAACTGGAAAAACTACTTCGATTTTATCCTCTTCTACTACTTCTAATTCATTCGCTTGTCCAATATAGGGGTTTGCTAAGTCTGAAGGTTTAAACCTTCCTTCCCCCGCTGATGTAAAGCTACATGAATGATATTCTCCAATTTGGCCTGCACCAGCAATATCTAATGCAGTTCTTACCACATTTGTAGACTCTTTTGGTGTAAAAACTGCTAACTTCATCAGTTGTTCTGAGTAAGTTTGCTCAAGGATTTCTATATTTTCTAACTGCAAAGCATTAGCTAGTAAATCATTAACTCCACCTGTGGCGATATCTAAATTCGTATGTGCAGCATATACGGCAATATCATTTTTTATCAATTTCTCGATTAAAATTCCTTGAGGTAAATCTGTACGCATATTTTTCATTCCTCTATAAATAGGAGGATGATGAGCAATAATAAGCTCGCAGCCATTTTTAATCGCTTCTTCTACTGTATCGAGATTCACGTCTAAGGTAACCAAAACTTTTGTAATAGTTTTATTGAGAGTACCAATTTGTAAGCCTACTGTATCTCCATCGACTGCCAAAGATTTTGGTGCCCATTGTTCGAAAAGGGAAATAAGATGTTGTCCATTTGTTTCCTTCATCGTTTATAAAGTCTCCTTCACTAAGGCAATTTTGTATTCTAGTTCTTCTTTCTTTTGATGTACCTCAGTTCCTGGTATTTTGTTTAACTCATTCACTATTCGTAGCCATTCATTTAATTCATTGTTCCACTTCTTTTGATAGATAGGAGATTTTTCTTTACTTAGAATTGGACCAACTAGCAACTCCTTTTCTGATAACTTCATAATTCCTTTTTTTAACACAAGAATCTCATAAATTTTATCGTGTTCTTCCAGAATTACTTCCTGTTCTATTTTCCATTGTTCTTGAATAGCCCATTCTCGTATTGCTTTGGCATGTATATTTGGTTGTAATATTAGAGTATCCACCTTAGAAAGCTTGTCTTTCCCTGATTCTAGGATTGAGGCTATAAGTGGACCACCCATTCCAGCTATAGTAACTGTCTGAACATTGTCTACATCCGAGAATACCTCTAACCCGTTACCGAAACGGACATCAATATTATTTTGTAAGCCTTCACTTATTACTTGTTTTTTCGCAGATTCGAATGGACCTTTTACAACCTCTCCAGCAATAGCTTTCGTTATAACACCTTCATGTACTAAAAAACATGGCAAGTATGCGTGATCACTACCGATATCCGCTAAAATAGTATTTTCTTTGACAAAGGAAGCAACTGTTTTCAGTCTTTCCGATAATTTTTTTGCATTCATTATTTCAACACCTCTTCATTAACTATTATAGCAAAAAAGAAAAAAGACCTCGATTCTTTTACGAAATCGAAGGCCTTCTTATTGTATTACTATTCTAACGATGTTATCCATGCCGCCATAGCGTCTAGATTTTCTTCAGGCACTAAATCAGCTGGCATTGCACCTTTACCATTTGCTAATACATCTTTAATTTCGTCTTCAGATAATGAAGTTCCAACTAATGATGGGCCCATGCCACCTTCATAACTATTACCGTGACAACCGATACATTTACCTTGAGCAAGAGCTTCCGGATCGAATTCTCCAGCTGACGCATCTTCTCCGCCTTCTGTTCCTTCTCCATGTTCTTCAGTTGCAGCCATTTCTTCTTTGTTACCTACGCCATCCATAGACAAGAAGAAAATTAAACCAATACCAAAAGCCATAATTAAGATAAATGGAATTATTGGATTTCTTTGCATAGTTAACCCTCCCTTTTAATACAATCTTTTCTAATATAGAATTAGTCAACATTTACATTGTACTGCATTCTAGTTAAAACGAAAAGTCTTATGGGATAAGTTTTCTTACATTGTGACAATTTGGACATAATTTTTCGTGTTTTTTCTACATTTAGCAACCAATATGTCGAGCTATTACCATTCTCTGTACTTCGGAAGTTCCTTCACCAATTTCAAGTAATTTAGCATCTCGCATATATCTTTCTACTTCATACTCTTTCATATACCCATAACCACCATGTATTTGAATAGCTTGATCTGCTACTTCCATTGCAATTTCAGATGCATATAGTTTACACATAGACGCTTCTTTTCCAAATGGCCGTCCCTGATCTTTCAACCATGCTGCTTTGTGTACCATTGTGCGTGCAAGCTCAATTTTCATTGCCATATCTGCCAATTTAAATTGTGTTACCTGGAACTCGGAAAGTGTCTTTCCAAACTGTTTGCGCTCTTTAGAATAACGGAGAGCTCTGTCAAAAGCAGCTTGCGCAATCCCTACTGCCATTGCTCCTATACCAATTCGACCACCGTCAAGCGTTACAAGGAATTGTTTGAATCCATTTCCTTTCTCACCTAACAAGTTTTCCTGAGGCACACGTACATTTTCTAATACTAGCTCAGTTGTGTTAGATGCATTCAAACCCATTTTCTCGTAGTTATCAATAATAGAGAAACCTTCTGAATCCGTAGGAACAATAATCGCAGAAATTTCTTTTTTTCCATCCTTCACATCCGTAATTGCTGTTAACGCTAAGTGTTTTGCATAGCTAGCATTCGTTATAAAAGCTTTGTTTCCATTAATAACAAAATCATTCCCATCAACTTTTGCAGTTGTCTGCGTACCACCTGCATCTGACCCTGCGTTAGGCTCGGTTAAACCAAAGGCACCGAATGATTCTCCTGTACATACTGGAACCAAGTATTTTTGTTTTTGTTCTTCTGTACCAAATAGGTTAAGTGGAGCACCGCCAAGAGATATATGTGCAGAATAGGTAATTCCTGTGGAAGCACATGCTCTACTCAATTCTTCTGTAACTATTGCAAAACTAACTGTATCTGCTCCTGCTCCACCATACTCTTCTGAAAACGGTAAGCCCATCATCCCCATGTCGGCTAACTGTTTAAAGATTTCTTTTGGGAACGCTTTCGTTTTATCGCGCTCAATTGCTCCTGGTGCAACAACTTCATCCGAAAACTCACGAATTGTTTTACGGATCATGTTATGTTCCTGAGTTAAATCAAAATTCATTTCTTCCATCCCCTTTGTAAATAAAAACGCTTACAATTACTATTATACTAAAAATATTAGAAATTCAAAGATTTATTATTAGTAAAGCACAAGCAACTTTAAGACAAAGGCTAAGTGCGCCAACTGGAAACGCGTCTACATGAAACGGAAATTCACAGTACTATTAGAGATTTTATTCTTCAAAATTCGTAGCTCGTTGAGTTCAAGGCACTAGACTATATACTTTCTACTCTATAAAAAATACCAACAATCATTCACTTTTAGTGAATGATTGTTGGTATTCTATCGTTATATGTAATAGTAATTAGCTGAATATAAAATAACCAATAATTAATAAAATCCCTAAAATACCAGAAATACTAAAATATATTAACTTCATCAGTAATCCAGAGAATAGCCATAACAAACAATTACCAAATATTAAACCAATTAATAATAATGGGTTATCTCCAAAGTAAATATCCCATACTTTAAAAGATAATGCTAATAATAATAAAGCAGAAAATACAAACAGGAGCGGTGCCATCACTGATTTATTTTTTACTAGTTTAATAGCTATGTATAAAAAAGAAAGAATAGCAATTGCAACAAGAATAATGGGTATAAAGATTGCGGTTGAAGCAACAAACAAGGAAGCTAATAATATTGCGGTTAATAAACCGACTATAGTATACAAGATTACTTTAGTTTTTTGTTTTTTAGCTAATACTGCCTTAGAGGCATTCTCCGTTTGTTCGTCCCCATTATTTTCACCTTGGGCGTATAAAGCGAGAAGAAAATCACAATAATGCTCGGGTAATAACTTGTTTTTTTTCCAAAATGAAATTTCATTCATT
Source organism: Psychrobacillus sp. FSL K6-2365 (assembly GCF_038003165.1). Lineage (NCBI taxonomy): Bacteria > Bacillati > Bacillota > Bacilli > Caryophanales > Bacillaceae > Psychrobacillus > Psychrobacillus sp. FSL K6-2365. The sequence continues at coordinate 2,543,854 of NZ_JBBOOO010000001.1, forward strand.
ATAATTTGCTTACGTTGCAGCGACATATCTAGTCCTCTTTTCATCTGGTAAAACCAGTATTGTAAGATTCATAGAACTTAGAAAAAGACACCCATAGTGGATGTCTTCCATTCTATTCTAAAAAGTCTTTAAGACGTTTACTTCTAGAAGGGTGACGCAGTTTTCGTAATGCTTTTGCCTCTATCTGACGAATACGCTCACGCGTAACTCCAAATACTTTTCCAACCTCTTCAAGTGTTCTCGTACGACCATCATCCAGACCGAAACGCAGGCGTAATACATTTTCTTCTCTGTCTGTTAGTGTATCCAAGACATCTTCCAATTGTTCTTTAAGAAGCTCATAAGCAGCGTGGTCAGAAGGAGACTGCGCATCTGCATCTTCAATAAAATCACCTAAATGAGAATCATCCTCTTCACCAATAGGTGTTTCTAAAGAAACCGGTTCTTGGGCAATTTTCAATATTTCACGTACTTTTTCTGCAGGCAAGTCCATTTCTTCCCCAATTTCTTCAGGAGAAGGTTCACGACCTAAATCTTGCAATAATTGACGTTGAACACGAATTAACTTATTTATAGTTTCTACCATATGCACAGGAATACGAATTGTTCTAGCTTGGTCAGCAATTGCACGTGTTATTGCTTGACGTATCCACCATGTAGCGTAAGTACTAAATTTAAACCCTTTACGATGATCAAATTTCTCTACAGCTTTGATAAGCCCCATATTACCTTCTTGAATAAGGTCTAAAAATAGCATACCACGCCCAACATAACGTTTTGCAATACTTACAACTAATCGCAGGTTTGCTTCAGCTAAACGTTTTCTAGCTTCTTCATCGCCTTGCTCAATACGTTCTGCTAGAGCAACCTCTTCAGAAGCTTTTAGTAAGTCTACTCTCCCTATTTCCTTTAAGTACATACGAACAGGGTCATTGATCTTGACGCCAGGTGGAACACTTAAATCATTTAAATCAAAGGTTTCTTCTTTACCTTTCATTAAGCGATCCAAATCTTCTTCATCACCATCTTTACGACTAAGCTCAATATTTCTACCTTCAAGATTATCAATGAACTCTTCGATTTGATCAGATTCAAGTTCAAAATGAGCTAATTTTTCTGCAATATCATGATATGTTAACTCACCATTTTTTTTACCTAATTCGATTAATTGTTTTTTTGCCTCTTCTAATGATAATTCAATATCTGTTTCTTTTGTACGTTCGGACTTGTCCGCCATAAGAATTCCTCCTTTTACTACCGGATAGTTACTCTAAAGTTTCCAAAGACTTTTTCAACTGAATAGCTTCTTGGGCCAGTTCCAATGCCTTGGAAATATCACTCATTTTTTCTGCTTCTTTTGCTTCATGTAACTTACGTGAAATACGTAGTTCAATCCGGTATTTTCGTATATGGCGCAAACAGTCCATGACTTCCTCTGTTTCATGCTCTGGATCACGTTCTGAGAGCGCTGCTTCCATTACTATTTTTCTTAACTGTGCATCATTTAATACTTCTAAAAAACGTTGAAAATCACCATCTGGATACTCTTCGTAAAATCCAGTTAATCGAACAAACACCACTTCATAAGCATCTCTGATAAAACATTGATCATCCAAATTCCTTCTTGCAATATCAATTACACTAGGATTGTGAAGCATATGGGAAAGTAATATTCGCTCTGCTCTTTCGTCTGCAGATATTGCTTTCTTTATCTTCGTCATTTCCGGTTTAATTGTTAAAGGAAGGGATGATTCCTGCTTAGATTGTTTTGCTTGCTTTCCTTGAATTTTACGTAAATGTTGGTAAATAGCTTCTTCTGATACATTAGTTTCTTGTGAAAGCTGACGAATATACAAATCACGTTCAACTGATGAACTTCTATCACTCAGTATTTCCAATATTTCTTGGATATACTGTAAAGTATCATTTTCATTGTTAAAATTTTTATCTCTCTTTGAAACAATCATCATAAATGATAAATATGAATGTGGCTTTTCAATAATCTTTGTTCGAAATGCTTCTTCCCCATAATTTTTAATGTAATCATCGGGATCCATAGCATCTGGAATAATTGCAATCTCCGTTTGTATTTGATGGGCTTGTAAAGCAGTAGAAGCCTTTTTAGCTGCTTCCATACCTGCACGATCACCATCAAAACAAAGCGTGACATTTGAAGTGAGTCTATTTAGTTTGGTTATATGAGTTGACGTCAATGCTGTACCCATAGTTGCAATTCCATTGCCAATACCTGCCTTAGATGCAGCAATAACATCGAGAAAACCTTCAAAAACAATTACATTACGTTGTTTCCGAATATCTAATCTTGCTTTGTCTAAATTATAAAGTACATGGCTCTTTTGGAATATAGGCGATTCTGGACTATTTAGGTACTTGGCCTCATTTTCGTTCTTTTCCAGTATTCTACCAGAAAAGGCAATAACATACCCGGTTTCATCAAATACCGGAAACATAATTCTTCCTCGAAACCGATCGAAATACTTTAATTCATTTTCTTTTCGGATAATGAGACCAGTTTTCTCAATTTCTTGTAAATCCATACCTTTACGTTCAAGTAACGTAGTTAAAGCATCCCATTTAGGAAGGGACCACCCTATCTTATACTTTTCGATAATCTCCTTAGAAAACCCTCTTTCTTCGAGGTAATGTAATGCATTTTCTCCTTCCTCGGTATGAAGCAGTAAATGATGGAAATAGTCACTAGCAAACTCATGAGCTTTTCTCATCATGGAAACCTCTTTTGAAACAGGTGCTTTCGACTCTGTATCCCCAGAAGAACTCTCTTCAATAGTCAATCCAATTCGACTACCAAGTTTACTAACAGCATCTTGAAAAGAAAGATTTTCAATATCCATTAAAAATGTAATTACATTTCCACCAGCTCCACAACCAAAGCAATGAAAAATTTGCTTTTCATGTGTTACTGAAAAAGATGGTGTCTGTTCACCATGAAAAGGACATAAACCAAAATAGTTTCGACCTCTTTTGGTTAGTTGAACATATTCGCTTATGACGTCGACAATATCATTGTTATTTCTAACTTGTTCGATTACCTCTTCTTCTATACGACCCGACACTTTTTCACCATCTTTACTTGCTACTTTAATAATTCGTTAAATGAAAGAAAAATCCTGCAAGAATCGACAAAAAAATCATATAAATAATTTTATAATAATTATTTTCCACAAATAACTATTATAAAACATTTTAAACTAATAATCTATTATTATCTATTCGATAGACAATAGAAAAAACCTTTTCACTATCGTGAATCGGTTTAAAATCTTCCAAATTATTTTTGTTGTATGTGATTAATTACTACATTAGCAGTCTCTTCCACCGCTCTGTTCGTCACATCAATTACAATACAACCAATTTTTTTAGCGATTTTCTCAAAGTGATCAATTTCTTCATTGATTCTTTCTATTTTAGCATAACTTGCATCATCATTTAAACCAATTGCTTTCAATCTTTCTTTTCTAATAGAATTTAGTTTTTCTGGAGTAATGACTAATCCTACACATTTTGCTGGATCAACTTGGAAAAGTTGCTCCGGTGGGTCTACTTCTGGTACAAGTGGAACGTTTGCTACTTTGAATCTTTTGTTCGCCAAATACTGTGATAATGGAGTTTTAGAAGTTCTAGATACCCCTATAAGTACTATATCCGCTTGAAGTAACCCTCTTGGATCTCTTCCATCGTCATATTTTACTGCAAATTCTATTGCTTCAATTTTTTTAAAATAGTCTTCATCTAACTTTCTTACTAAACCAGGTTCTTCAAAAGGTTTTTCATCTAATTCTTTTTCAAATAGATTAATAACCGGTCCTATTAAATCGACAGACTCTAAATTATATAAATTACAGTATTCTATTAATGCTTGACGCATTTTTGTTTGTACAAGTGTATACAAGATTATAGCACCTTGCTCTTTAGCAAGTTCTGTAATTTCTTTAATATGGTCTAAAGAATCAATATGAGTAAATCTCTTAAATTTAGTATGCTGTAGACCAGGTCTAAATTGACTTATTGCCGCTTTTGCTACTAGTTCGCCCGTTTCTCCTATAGAATCCGAGACTATAAACAGGTTTAGCATTTTCATCGTTTCACTCCTTATAGATCATGGTCATCGGCTAATGATAAAAAGGCTCGAGTAATATTAGTCTTTGTAATTCTACCAATCACTTCTAACCCATTTTTCCCTTCTTTTACAACAGGTAGGGAATCAATTTGTCGACTCATTAATTTTTTGGCCACTTCAATAAGTGTATCCTCTTTCAAACAATACGTTATGTTAGGCATCCTTGTCATAATCATATGTACTGGAATTTTGTTTAAATCTTGGTTGCCAATACTTGTTCGCAAAAAGTCTTTTCTTGAAAGAACTCCTGAAAGCAACGAATTTTTATCAAGGACAAATAATGACCCAACATCCTCTAAAAACATATGACATATAGCATCATATACCGTCATACTTTCATCAACAACTACTGGAATTGATTGAAAATCTTTCACTGTCATTTGTGCTATATTATCTGATATTGCTTGGCTTGTTTTTTTGCCAGAATAAAAGTACCCCACACGTGGACGAGCATCTAAAAAGCCTGCCATCGTTAATATAGCTAGATCTGGACGTAGCGTGGATCTAGTTAATTTCAGTCTCTCCGCAATTTGTTCGCCAGTGATAGGACCGTTTCCTTTTACTATGTCCAAAATTTCATTTTGCCGTTTGTTGAGTTCGATTGGACTCACCGCCTCAAAGTGTTATACTTAATACTAAATAATTATATACTACTTTCTAGGTTATTGCGAAGTAAAGTTGCTCATGATACAATAGCAACAAATGATAAAGCGTTGAAGAGCATTATAAGTACTACATCCTAAGCGAGTGGGGTCAGTGAAAGCCCACATTGTAGGAAAACGGCAGCTTGGAGCTTATGCTTTTAAAGAGGATTGTTTTTTAACAATCAATCGGGGTGGAACCGCGGGTTAATAACTCGTCCCCGGGCACTTATTGCCCGGAGACGAGTTTTTTTGTGTTCCGGGATAAAGTGACAAAATTTAATGGAGGTTATCAAATGACAATTACAATGGAAAACGTAGTTAGTTTAGCAAAACAAAGAGGTTTTGTATTTCCTGGATCTGAAATTTATGGTGGTTTAGCTAATACATGGGATTACGGCCCCCTTGGTGTGGAACTAAAAAATAACGTCAAAAAAGCTTGGTGGAAAAAATTTGTTCAAGAATCACCTTATAACGTAGGTTTAGATGCAGCTATTTTGATGAATCCTAAAACTTGGGTTGCATCTGGTCATATAGGTAACTTTAATGATCCAATGATTGACTGTAAGAAATGTAAATCTCGTCATCGAGTAGATAAAATCATTGAAGATGCACTAGACAAAAAAGGTATTGAAATGGTAATAGACGGCCTTTCATTTGAGAAGATGGAAGAAATCATGAAAGAGCACAATGTTGTTTGTCCGTCATGTGGTGCTTTTGATTACACAGAGATTCGCCAATTCAACTTAATGTTCAAAACGTTCCAAGGTGTAACTGAAGCTTCTACAAATGAAATCTTCTTACGCCCTGAGACTGCACAAGGTATTTTCGTAAATTATAAAAACGTTCAACGCTCTATGCGCAAAAAAATGCCTTTCGGTATTGCACAGGTAGGTAAAAGTTTCCGTAACGAAATTACACCAGGAAATTTCACATTCCGTACAAGAGAGTTCGAACAAATGGAACTAGAATTCTTCTGCAAGCCCGGCGAAGATATGGAATGGTTTGAATTCTGGCGTAATTATTGTAAAGAATGGTTATTAAACTTAGGTGTGTCTGAGGATACAATTCGTTTACGTGACCATTCAGAAGATGAACTTTCTCATTACTCTAACGCAACAACAGATATCGAATATAAATTCCCATTCGGTTGGGGTGAGCTGTGGGGTATTGCAGATAGAACTGATTTTGATTTAAAACAGCATATGGAGCATTCTGGAGAAGATTTCAATTATATTGACCCAGTAACAAACGAACGTTATGTACCGTATTGTATCGAACCTTCTCTAGGAGCTGACCGTGTAACATTAGCATTCCTTTGTGAAGCATTTGATGAGGAAGAATTAGAAGGTGGCGATGTACGTACTGTATTACGCTTCCACCCTGCATTAGCACCAGTTAAAGCAGCAATTTTACCACTTTCTAAAAAATTGTCTGAAGGAGCAACTTCTTTGTTTTCAGATTTAAGCAAGCACTTCATGGTGGAGTATGATGAATCCCAATCTATTGGTAAACGTTACCGTCGACAAGATGAAATCGGTACTCCTTTCTGCATCACATATGATTTCGATTCAGAAACAGATGGCCAAGTTACTGTACGTCACCGTGATTCGATGGAACAAACTAGAATGCCAATTGCAGATGTAAAAGAATACATCGAAAATCATTTGCAATTTTGATATTAAGTCACTATTGAGTGATTGTTAAAAATAAACGCAAGAATGTTGTTCGCCCCTTGAACAATATTCTTGCGTTTTGCTTTGCCAATTTAAAAACGAGTAATGAATACATGTAGATGCTGCTGCACACTACGCATGAGCCCTCAAGGATGGTCGCTGACGCTCCTTCATCCTTTTTGAAGTCTCATTCTTCGCGCTCATGCGGCTTGGAAAGCTCACATCCTAGCTATCAGTGGTAATTCAGAAATCAGATTCTAAAATGACACGATAATGCATTTGAAATATATAAAACCTTTAAAATTAATGGTCAAGTTTTCCATTCCGCAAGTAAATCATCTCTAAGCGCAACTAACTAACTAATAATCGCAAGTAACCTGTTTGGCAGCGCAAGTAAAATCCACATGAACGCAAGTATCTACCGATTCAAAGCAAGTAACTGTCAATTAAGAGATGCCTTCTACACGTCTGTTTGCTGCTGCTTAAGCTATGATTTATTCATCTATTTTGTGTTGCATAACTTTTGATTTATTTCATAGTACTTAAAACACTTACTTTGCTCTATCTTAAAGTTAAGATTAACTCGCCTATTGATTGTAATGTAACGCGGCGACTCCAGCGGGAACAGCGAGAAAGTCGAGACCCCACAGAGAGCGTAGCGAACGAGGAGGCTCGGCCTCGCCCGCGGAAAGCGTCCGCGTGAAACGGAAATCACAGTATTACTATCACTTAAAATACCTTCTGCAATCATCATCCCTTTAATAATTATCTCGATAAATCTTAAAGTTTAAATTTACTCGTCTATTGATGGAAGTGTAACGCGGCGACTCCAGCTGGAACAGCGAGAAAGTCGAGACCCCACAGGGAGCGTGCGAACGAGGAGGCTCGGCCTCGCCCGCGGAAAGCGTCCGCGTGAAACGGAAATCTTAGTATTACTATCACTTAAAAATACCTTCTGCAATCATCATCCCTTTAATAATTATCTCGATAAATCTTAAAGTTTAAATTTACTCGTCTATTGATGGAAGTGTAACGCGGCGACTCCAGCGGGAACAGCGAGAAAGTCGAGACCCCACAGAGAGCGTAGCGAACGAGGAGGCTCGGCCTCGCCCGCGGAAAGCGTCCGCGTGAAACGGAAATCACAGTATTACTATCACTTAAAATACCTTCTGCAATCATCATCCCTTTAATAATTATCTCGATAAATCTTAAAGTTTAAATTTACTCGTCTATTGATGGAAGTGTAACGCGGCGACTCCAGCTGGAACAGCGAGAAAGTCGAGACCCCACAGGGAGCGTGCGAACGAGGAGGCTCGGCCTCGCCCGCGGAAAGCGTCCGCGTGAAACGGAAATCTTAGTGTCAATTCTCCTCTGAGACACCATATTGCATTTTTAGTACAACAAAAAAATCCAAGTCCAAAGAATTAGTCTTCTTCGGAACTTGGATCTTCTTTACGCGGTGTGAAAAACTCTGGGGTTTTCTCCATTTGATCTAAAAAGTGTTGCGACTTTAATCGTATTCCGACTTGTTCACTATAAATCGTTCGGACAATTTTTTTAATAAAGCCTTTTGTCTCTTTTTTGAGTGTCAGCTTACCTACTTGATCAATAGGAACTGTATAAAAGGTCCGAATAAGCTTCACTTGAGAAGGAGAGAGTCTGATAATATAAGGGTCAATCGAAAAACATCGATGGCAAAGAAATCCTATTTGTGAAAAAGAAAAAGCAAATTCTCCATCTGTTGCTCCGCAATTGGTACATTGATGAAGTGTTGGATAAATACCTGCTGTCGGAAGAAGCTTCCATTCCACAAATAAACTAATTGCCTCTGGATCATATTCTTCTGATATAGCATGTAATGCCTGTTGTAAAATTTCAAATAGCTGTGGCTTAGGTGCTTCATCATCAATTAATTTGTCCACTAATTCCATTATAAAACTTGCGTATGCAGTAGCAAATATATCTTCTCGAACAGATCTCATAGAGTCAATAATTTCACCTTGCTGCAAAGTCCCCATTCCTCTTCCTTGCTGTATCAAAAAATAGCCATACGTAAAAGGCTGAGAGATAGAAGCTAAACGGCTAGTTGGTTTTTTTGCCCCCCGAGCCATAGCTGCTCGCTTCCCCAATTCACGTGAAAAAATGGTAACGATTTTATTAGATTCTCCATAAGAAGAAGCTCGTAAGACAATACCCTCTACTTTTTGTAGCAATTGCCTCACCTTCTTTCTTTAATACTCGTCGTCTCTAAAACCATAATCTTTCAAATGAGCTGATTTATTTCGCCAATCTTTTTGTACCTTTACCCATAGCTCTAAGTATACATTTGTTCCTAAAAGCATTTCGATATCTTTACGTGCTCTTGTCCCTACCTCTTTGAGTAAGGCACCTTTTTTACCGATGACTATACCTTTTTGGGAATCTCTTTCCACTACGATTGTTGCAGAAACACGAATCATATCTTTTTCCGTATCTTCTTCTTTTTTAATTTTATCTATTACAACTGCTATCGAATGTGGAATTTCTTCCCTCGTCAAATGTAAAACCTTTTCACGAATTAGCTCAGATATAATAAATCTTTCCGGGTGATCCGTTACCTGATCGGCAGGATAGTACTGTGGTCCCTGTGGTAAATACGACTGAATTGTTTCAAGTAATTTATCAACGTTATTACCTTGTAAAGCAGAAATTGGAAGGATTTCTGCGAAGTCATACTTCTTTGTATAGGATTCAATAATATCGACTAATTTTTCGGGATGAACTTGGTCAATTTTATTAATTACTAGAAATACCGGTGTTTCATTTTTTTCAAGCATTTCCATGATGTACTCATCAATCTTCCCTCTTGGTTCCACTGCGTTTACCATGAACATAATTACATCTACTTCACGTAGTGTATTTTTAGCAACTTTAAGCATAAAGTCCCCAAGCTTATGTTTGGGTATATGAATCCCAGGTGTATCGATGAAAATCATTTGACTATTTTCCAAAGTTAGAACACCTTGTACTTTGTTACGAGTAGTTTGAGGTTTATCGCTCATAATAGCAATTTTTTGTCCTATTACTCGATTCAAAAATGTAGACTTCCCTACATTTGGTCGACCTATTATCGATATAAATCCTGATTTATAATTCTCATTGTTTTGCAGCATAATCCATATCCTCCGTTGTAAAGGCCCCAGGCAATAATTCTGCAACCGTTGTTTCTAATACATTTCCCTTTAAATTTGTTAAATAAACAGGCATATCCTTATCACAAAACTCCACTAATACTTGTCTACAAGCACCACAAGGAGAAATAGGTCCTTCTGTATCGCCTGAAACAGCAATTGCAGTGAACTCTTTTTTCCCTTCTGACACTGCCTTAAAAATTGCAGTGCGCTCTGCACAATTCGTTAACCCAAATGATGCATTTTCAATATTGCAGCCAAGAATCACTTCGCCGTCTTTTGTTAAAAGTGCTGCCCCTACTGGAAATTTCGAATATGGGACATACGCTTTCTCTCTTGCTGTAATGGATGCTTCTAGTAACATTTCTTTATTCAAATGACTCACCTCTATAATATGATACCCGACCATTTCGGGATAAATATGATTAAACCAACAATTACAGTACAAATAGCATATATTAAACATGCTCCCGCTGCTAAATCTTTAGCCTGTTTAGCTAACGGGTGTAATTCCGGAGTTACCAAATCGACGATACGTTCTATGGACGCATTTACTAATTCTATCATGAACATACCAAAAATCGATAGAACAATGATTATCCATTCTATTTGCGATAAACCTGTCAACATTCCAACTATCGTAACAACTATTGCTGCAAATAAATGAAATCGAAAATTTTGTTCACTTTTTAAAACATGGCAAATTCCATTTGCAGCATATATAAAGGAACGAAAAAATTTACGAAAGTTCATGGCCTTCACGTTTCAACCCAAAAGCTTGTAGAATAGATTCTTGTAAACCAAACATCTCTTTTTCTTGTTCTTCCGTTTCATGATCATACCCTAATAAATGTAGAAAACCATGAACTGCTAAGAAGCATAACTCCCGCTCAAAAGAATGCATATAGGATTCCGCTTGTTCCGTTGCACGTTGTACTGAAATGATAATATCTCCTAACATCGTCGGAATATCTGCATTCATAATTTCTATTTCTCCTTCTCCCATTTCTTCCATTGCAAAGGAGATTACATCGGTTGCCACATCTTTGTTTCGATAAGTTTTATTAATTTCTTGGATAGCATCATTCGTTACAAATGTTACACTAACCTCACTGCCTTCTTTAACAGAAAGTTGTTCACCTGCTGACTGCAATACCTTTCCTACAAGAGCTAAGGTCTCCTCTGATACTGTGTTTGTCTCATCCATTAAATCTAGTTCTAACATATTATTAGCTCCTTGCATTATTATTTGGGATATTCAATCCGCGAATGAAATGTTCCATTCATAGTTGTACAAAAACTCTCTTCCATTTTCTTTATTTCCTTTAAAGACAGATCGCATTCATTGAATTGCCCATCTAATAATTTATCTTTAATAATAGACTGTATTAATTTTTGAATCTTATCAGCATCTGGTTCTTTCATCGACCGAACAGCTGCTTCTACACTATCGGCTACAGAAATAATTGCGATTTCTTTTGTTTGAGGTTTTGGACCAGGATAACGGTAATCCTCTTCTTTCACATTACTATTTGTTTCTTTTTCTTTAAAATAAAAGAATTTCAACAAACTTGTACCATGATGTTGCGCCGCTACATCTACAATTTCTGTCGGTAATTTATGTTTCCGCAAAATCTTCGCTCCATCCACCGCATGTGCAATAATAATATCTCTGCTTGCCTCTGGAGACAAATTATCATGCGGATTATAACCGTTTACTTGATTTTCGATAAAAAATCCAGGTCGATTTGTTTTCCCTATATCATGATAATAACAACCAACTCGTGCAAGCAATCCATTAGCTCCAATCGCTTCACAAGCAGCTTCTGCTAAATTGGCCACCATTAAACTGTGATGATAAGTGCCGGGTGTCTCGGTTAATATTTTCTTCAACAAAGGATGGTTAGGATTGGATAATTCAATGAGTCTCATAGTTGATAATATGCCAAAGAAAGATTCAAAGAAAGGTAGTATCCCAATTGTCATAGCACCAGATAGTACCCCAGACAGCATAGCTGCTCCTACATAAAATAAAATATCTGTAAATTCATAGGAAGCCTTCGTCATTAATAAATAAAATAAAATAAACACAATATTAATAGAAGAAACAATTAAACTGGAGCGCAATATTTGTGAATTAGTATGCATCCTTTGCATCGCAAAAATACCTGCAACTCCACCAAATAATATGTATAACGAGGCTTCCATTTGAAATACATTTGTATAGCCTTCTTGAAAAATGATACCTGCATATGCAGCAGACACAAAATTAGAAATATAAGCTGCACGTTCATTTACCAATAAATAAACAAGCATTGCAACCATCGCTGTAGGGAATAAAAATGCTATAATTACATCAAAATTATATGCGACAGACTGTATCACCTTCATCATTAATACAGATAAAATGACACTGAAAGCTACAACAATCAAATTCTTCGAGTTGTTTATAGTTTGCTCTTTTCTAATAATTGTTTGTCCAAATAACACCCACATCGTTAGTCCAACAAATAAAACTACTCCCAGATATGGTCTATAGGATGCTTTATTCGTCAACATACCCAGCAACTCAAGTTGTCGATAGACCTCTCTATCAATAATTTCACCCTTTTGAACGAGTATTTGCCCTTGAAGTATGCGAGTCGGCTCTACGCTTGCTTTCGCCTGTTCTATTCGTTCCTCGGTTAAACTCTCATTTACCACCTCTGTTGCGACAATGGAGGTTTTTGCAATACTAGAGAGTACATTTTTATAATCCTGGGAATAAACAAAATTGTTATTTATTTGCTGACCAATTTTCTCTCTTGAAATAGATACATTTTCCATTCGAATTGGTTCACTTAATGTTGACTCCACTAGCTCGGATAATTTCGTCTTTGAATCGTCCAAAATAATATTATTCTGATTTAAAAGTATGATTAACATATCGTCATTAAGTGGTACATAGCTTGCGTTCTCTGCCAATTCTTCCATATCTTTTTTTAGCTTGTCTACTAAAGTAGCAGTTGTATCTTCTGCATTTGCATTTTCTTTTACATGCAAGACACTATCAAAAATAGACTCTGTTATTGCCGCTTGGTTAGCAGCGGTCTCGTCTTGGAATTGGTAAACAGCTGGAACTTCCTGCTCCGTTTTTTTGCGTTCTTCCTCTGTTTTCACGGAGTCTTCCATGGTTTTAACTGCTCTTATCGTATCAGGTGAAAGCTGGAACAACTCAAAATCATACTTACTTTCCTTTACATTGCCGATTAACAAAAAAAACAAGCATATGGCTGTAATAATAATGACGATGAAAGGGAGATACTTATGATTTCTCCATTCTCTCCACTTTTTTAGGATATTTTTCATTTATTCTCATCCCCCCACCAACTAGTTATTCCATTATACCTTATTTTTTTCACAATTCACTAATGTTTCCCTAATAAACAAAAGCGCAAGCGCCTATCTCAGCCCTGACAATCGTTGGAGGAATTGGAATAAAGGCGTTTTTAACCTTTATTCATAAGAGCTATTCGAGGGGCTGGTCGCTGGATTCTTGACAGGGAACCACTTGTAAAAAGTTATCCAATTGCCAAAGATTTTATAATTTCCAAATGCAACAAAGAAGCAACTGTCTAAACATAGACCGTTGCTTCTTTTGGATTTCGGTTATTATTGTTCTTCATATGCTTGTATAATTTTTGCAACTAGTGGATGACGGACTACATCTCCTTGCTCTAAATATTGAAAATGAATTCCGGCAACATTTTTTAATATTTTTTCCGTAACGATTAAACCTGATTCCGCACCCTTTGGTAAGTCAATTTGAGTTTTGTCACCAGTAATCACCATTTTAGAACCAAATCCTAATCGCGTTAAGAACATTTTCATTTGAGCTTTCGTGGTATTTTGAGCTTCATCTAAAATAACAAAAGCATCATCTAATGTACGACCACGCATATAGGCTAAGGGTGCAATTTCAATCGTCCCTCGTTCCATAAGACGATCTGTCTGTTCTGTACCCAATACATCATGTAGCGCATCGTATAACGGTCTTAAATATGGGTCTACCTTTTCTTTTAAGTCACCCGGTAGAAAACCTAAGCTTTCTCCCGCCTCGACTGCTGGACGTGTTAAAATGATTTTTTTCACATGTGCATTTTTAAGTGCCTGTGTCGCCATCACTACCGCTAAGTACGTTTTTCCAGTACCAGCAGGTCCAATACCAAAAGTAAGATCAGTGTGTCTTATTCCTTGGATATACTCTCGTTGCCCTATAGTTTTAGCTCGAATAGCTTTACCTTTTGTATTTCGTGCAATTTCCTCATCGTATAAGCTAGAAAAATATTCAATTGTACCATTCAAGCTCATCTCAATTGCAGAAGAAACATCACGCAGGTTAATATTAATACCTTTTCGAATTACTGCTAATAGTTGTATCATTAGCTGTCTAGCGTCTTCTACATTTTTTTCTTCACCAATAATCTGAATTTGTTCACCTCTTGTAATGAGTTGAACTTTTAGCTCCGCTTCAATAAGTTTTACATTTTTATCCGAAATGCCAAGCAGCATTACCGCTTCGGCTGGATCTTGCAAATTAATATCTAATTGTTTAGTTTCGCTCATGCTTCGTCTCCTTGGGGTATAACATGTGGTATTGCAATATTTTCATTTATTAGTAAAAGTATCTTCCCTTTTACTTTATCATCTTGTATTGATACCTGTAAAACTTTATCCTCTAATAATTGTGTTCCTGTTGGTAATTCTTTAATAATTTTTTGAAATAGGAGCGGCCGTATGAGATGTTCAATGGATTCCTCAGTCAGGGAATAGGTTATTTGATGTTTCTTTTGTACATAGCCTGCCTGAACGTATTTTTGGATAAAAGCAGGTAGCTGTATTTCCTTCCAAAACATCTGTTTATCGCCCACTTTTTTTTGTATTATCAATTCTGTTGAGTTCGGATTAATGACAGCAACCTGTGTTGGAAGTTCAAATGATAACTCTATCCAATAGTTGGCATACACTTTTCCTTCTGCACTCGTAATAATCCTTTTGTTCCCTTGGGTTACAAACCCATTTACTAGGACATCTCCTTTTTTCACAGCAATGTTTTTTTCAACGGCTCGCACACCTTTTGTTAGTGTAAAATCTGTTATTACTCCACTTCTCTTTGCTATTAGATTGACAGCAGGTGCATCCTTAAGCTCTTTTTCTGTTTGCGGAGGTGCTAGCATCGGAGACACTGTAAAGGTAGAACCAGATTTTGAAAAATGAACCCAAGAATACTCTTTATGTTCTAGTAATATATTTTGACGTATTTCTTGCTCCTCTGGCAGTTTAGATGCAATCATTCTTGTTTTAATGCCCATTTCTTTTAATTGTTCAGTCAACAAAATATTACTTTCAGGAGAATCTGAATCAATTTGAATAGACCAGATAAATTGAGCTAATAATACTGGGATTATTAAAAAAAAGAAGACCCCTATTACTGATGCTGAGTAAATAGAGATAGTACTCTCTTTTAGTTCATTTTCAAGATTTATCGAGAGTTTTAGTTTTTTTCTTACTTTCCGAAATGCTTTCAAATCTTTTGCTTGAATAGAAAAGTTTACATGATTCTCGTTTGTATGAAGCTGGTACACTTCGATATTTTGTTCCTTTAAACTTTTATAGAGAGTAAATTGGTCTGTAGTAATTGGTGCTTGTATTTTAATAAGTCGCCTCATACCGTTTTTTCCTTCCTAGTTAGATTAAAAAACTGAAGATTGTGCACATGAAGATGCAGCCTATCGCTAGACATGGATTTTATGTGCAAGCTTTCGGCATGAATTTCTAAAAGAAAGTGGTCATACGTACAGACTATACTGTTTTCTTTTAAACGAACTAATGAAAATTCATAATCCAATATAATATCATCAAAGCTATCTACCATAATACTCGCGTGGAGTGGAAATAATTGCTTCACAAAAAACACCCCTTTACATGAATTTATGCATGTAAAGGGGTGTTCATGAGTTATCTTTTGGATTTTGGTGGGGCAAGTATTTCAGAAAAAATTATTCCTTTGATTAAGTCGTCCTGACTACTAGGTATTAAACTGTCAACTACTGGAGTAGGTATAGTTACAGGTACATTTTTCTGGTGTGCACTTAATCTACCTGAGCTCCTAGCTACTCCTTGATCACGTTTAACTTCCCGCTCCATTTTTTCTACTTTTACAGGTACTTCTTTTACTATAGGAGGCTTAGTTTTCATCTCCTGCTGTCTTTCACTCGTAAACTGTTTAGCAAAATCACCCAATTCTTTAAATGGATTTTCTGAAACAGTTTTACGCATTGGTGTGCTATTTACTGGTTTTTCAACAGATTTTTTGTCGGATTCTTTATTATTTTTGAAAAAAAGACTAAAAATCGCTGCGATGATTAAAGGAATGAAAGCTTCCAAGGAGATCGGCTCCTTTCCGCTATTATTTTAGCTCGTCGGTTGAAGGTTTATCTCCGCCGACCTTACTAATAGAATCTCTCATACCAGTATCTGCTTTGATATTATTATAATTCATGTAATCCATAACACCGATATTACCATCACGAAGTGCTTCAGCCATTGCTAATGGAACAGCCGCTTCCGCTTCCACAACTTTCGAACGCATCTCTACAACTTTTGCTTTCATTTCTTGTTCAGATGCTACAGCCATTGCACGACGTTCTTCTGCTTTTGCTTGGGCAATTTTCTTATCTGCCTCTGCTTGCTCTGTTTGTAATTCTGCTCCGATGTTTTTACCGATATCAACATCCGCAATATCAATCGATAGAATTTCAAATGCAGTTCCGGAATCTAATCCTTTACCTAAAACTGTTTGAGAAATTAAATCTGGATTTTCTAATACTCGTTCATGACTTACACTAGAACCAATTGTTGAAATGATCCCTTCCCCTACTCGGGCTACAATTGTTTCTTCACCAGCACCACCGACTAATCGGTCAATATTAGCACGAACTGTAATACGTGCTTTGGCTTTAACTTCAATCCCATTCATCGCAACACCTGCAATGAATGGTGTTTCAATAACTTTTGGATTTACGGACATCTGAACCGCTTCTAAAACGTCACGACCAGCAAGATCGATTGCTGCTGCTCTTTCAAATGTTAGTTCGATATTAGCACGGTGTGCAGCAATTAATGCGTTAACAACACGGTCTACATTACCACCAGCCAAGTAATGACTTTCCAATTGGTTAATAGCAACTTCAAGTCCTGCTTTATGTGCTTTGATCAACGGATTAACGATACGAGAAGGAATAACTCGACGTAACCTCATCCCTACTAATGTAAATATACTAATTTTTACCCCTGCTGCTAGTGCGGAAATCCATAGCGTAATTGGGAAAAATGTGAAAAATACTGACAGTACTATAAATGCAAGTACGATAACGACGATTAATGTAATTGTTGAACCTGTAATCATTCTGTTGCCTCCCCTTCTACTGCTTCTCGTACAACTATACGAGAGCCTTCTACTTTAATAATTTTAACATGTTTGTCTTTTCCTATAAAACTTCCATCTGAAACTGCATCAATTCTTTCATTATCGATACGTATAGTTCCAGCAGGTCTAAGTGGTGTCATAGTTACAGCAACCTTCCCGACTAGTTCCACTCGATTTTTATTGGAAACATATCCTTTTTCTGTTGTTGTCGCATCCGACAAAATCACTTTATTCAACACTTTTAATTCTTTACCAAAGAACCTCATAATAATCACCATTCCCACTATAGCTACTGATAAAGCAATAATAACAGCGATAATCATTTGCTCAATATCGCCACCAGCTAATATTATACTAGCAATAATAGCTGCCGCCCCTAATATACCACTAATTCCTCCGGGCAGGAAGAACTCTCCAATAATAAGTAAGACTCCAATAACAAAAATAATTATTGTTTCATACCCAGCTAGACCTGCAACTAAATGTCCAAAAAAGAAAAGAACTAACGAGATAAGCCCCATTGTACCTGCAACACCAAACCCAGGTGAATAAAGCTCGACGATTAAACCCAAACTTGCTATAGATAATAAAATTGGTACTACGATTGGATTTGTTATAAAACGAGCAAGGGATTCCATAAAGGTTTCTTCTGTTTCTATCACTTTTGCTCCAGCAAGGTTAGTTGCTTTAAGTAGTTCATCAAATGAACTAACAGTTCCTTCTGAATATCCTACCTCTAAAGCCTCTGCTGAAGTAAGAGTCAATAATTTGCCAATAGGGGCTCTGTATTCAGGTAAGTCAATTGAATCGTCTGCCATTGCTTGAGCAAATAAAGGATTTTTTCTTGCTAACTCAGCAGCATTTTTCATTTTAGCTTTCCACGCACTGTTCGCCTTTTCATCAGCAGTGTTTCCACTACTGTCAATAACTGCAGCTGCACCGATTGTTCCACTCGGGGACATATAAATTTCATCCGTATGAAGCGCTAAATATGCTCCTGCAGATAATGCTTCTGAATTAATGTATGAAATTGTACGAATGGATGTAGAGTCCAATAAGTTAGCAATATCTTCTGCAGAATCTACAAAGCCACCAGGGGTATTGATTTCTAAAATAATTGCTTCTGCTCCAGCCTCTTCTGCATCATGGATAGAACGTTTCAGAAATGCATATAACCCTTTTTCCACTTCTTTGTACACAGGTATTTTATAAACTTCTGTAGAATTTGCAGTAAAAGTAGGGATTATCATTCCAAATGATAGGATTAACAAACAAAGAGAAATGGCATAACGAGAAAATTTCACCACTTAACCTCCTTTCTTCTATATGTATACTCCTATTTACGATGGAGTTATCAAAAAGTTTCATAAAATAAAAATAAACCGAGAAAATAAATTTTCTCGGTTTACATAATTGTAAATTTTAATCATAAAGTACGTGTTTTGAACGTAGGGATGGTTGGGATAATATACCACTTACGTTAACGTGCAGCTTCTGATTTCTTTTTACGTTTCCGCTCAGGTTTTAGAAACCATAGCTTCGAAGCTTTGTAAATTTAAATTTATTAGAATTTACGTTTACGGGCAGCTTCAGATTTCTTTTTACGCTTTACGCTTGGTTTTTCATAAAACTCGCGCTTTCTTACCTCTTGAATTGTACCACTTTTAGATACAGTACGTTTGAAGCGGCGAAGAGCATCTTCAAGCGATTCGTTTTTACGAACGACAGTTTTTGACATCTCTTTTTCCCTCCCTCCGAACACACGTCAAGTACATAACCAAGTGTTATGTACTAAAAAATTATACCGTATTGAAGAGACTTGGTCAATACTTTGATATAAATTTAACTTAATTTAGCTGAATGTTAAAACTTCCGGCTAATTCAACTAAATCCTTCAGAAGATCTGAAAGGTTTTATAACTAAAGATGTTAGCCCTAGGTAGGTCGTATCTTATCCGCCAATAGCTACCAGACCCTCATAACTCTGGTTAAAGCTCAGTTAAAAATCTTCAAGCAATACAGCAAGGAGTTAATTAATAATCAGATTTACTTTCTAATCCTTTTACAATTTCTACTCCAGAACTTGCACCAATTCTTGTCGCTCCCACTTTAACCATCGCCTCAACATCAGCTAGATTTCGAACACCACCAGAAGCTTTCACTCCTAAGTTTGGCCCAACAGTTTCGCGCATTAGTTTTACCGCTTCTATTGTTGCTCCTCCAGTTGAAAAACCGGTTGATGTTTTCACAAAGTCTGCACCTGCAGCTTTAGATAATTCACTAGCTTTAATAATTTCTTCATTTGTTAATAAACAAGTTTCTAAAATAACTTTAACAATTGCCTTGTCTTTTGCTGCAGTTACTACGGCTTCGATATCTTTTTGTACTAAGTTATAATCTTGGTCTTTCAATGCACCAACATTTAATACCATATCAATTTCATCTGCACCATTTTCAATAGCATTAGTAGTTTCAAACGCTTTAACTGCTGATGTACTTGCACCTAAAGGGAATCCGATAACAGTACAAACCTTTACTGGACTTTCTTTTAGTAGCGATGCACTTAAATTTACCCAAGTAGGGTTAACACATACCGATGCAAAATTATACGTTTTAGCTTCCTCACATAATTTTTCGATTTGGTTTTTAGTTGCGTCTTGTTTAAGTAAAGTATGATCTATTAATGCTGCAATATTTTCAGTCATTTGTTATTCCCCTTTCAAGATGTACGTACCTCTTAATAATACTCTTAATAAGATGAAAAGCGCAAGTAGATTACATTTTTTAAGCAAGAAATTCAAGATAAAGTAATTATTAATAATGGTATTCTCTAGACGGATGTGAGCTTGCCGCACGCTACGCATGAGCCTTCTAGGATGTGTCGCTATCGCTCTTCATCCTTTTTGAATCTCATTCTTCGCGCTCTTGCGGCTTGGAAGGCGCACATCCTAGTGACTGCTGATTCGAAAAAATACCTTTCTAAAATTACGGATCATTTGCATTTTGGACTAGATGCATATTTGTAATAAGTTTCCTTTCTGCAAGTAAATGATTATGATATCTCGCATTATTTACCTATTTTATTTCATAATGTTTAGAATACTAATTATGCCCAATCTTATAGTTAATAACTACTCACTAAATTGATTGGAGCGCAAGGCGGCGACTCCAGCCGGAAATAGCTTGAGCTGAAGAACCCGCAGGAAAGACATTGGTCGAACTTTCTTTGGCCAATGTCTTCCCGACGAGTAATCACAGGAGCATATGTTTTCGAAGCGACGAGGAGGCTGAAGCAAAGCTTGCGGAAATCTCAGCGGTATGATTTGTTTAATTATCAAGAAACCAGTAATCAAGTGAGAATTATTAACACTTTTTCTTCTTTTTTTTTTCAAAAAAAACCGGTGAAATAATTTCACCGGTTTCAGCTTTATACTAATTCTGCTACTTCATCTAGTATCCTTACGAATTGTCCTTCATTGTATGGATATCCAGCTTTTGTGATTTTCACGCGTACTAACTTTCCGATTAAATCCTCTGAACCTGGGATAACAACCTTTAAGTAATTGTCTGAATAACCTTCTACCATATTAGATGCTGAATCTAGCTTATAAGATTCTTCAGGAATAATTTCAAGTACTTCGCCTTCAAATTTAGAAGCATACTCTACAGCTAATTGATCATTTAAAGTGATTAAACGATGGACACGTTCATTCTTTACGTCCTCATCTACTTGGTTATCCATTCTTGCAGCTGGTGTTCCAGTACGTTTAGAGTATGGAAATACATGTAGCTCGGAGAATTTTTGGTCACGAATAAAGTTAAACGTCTCCATAAATTCTTCCTCTGTTTCACCTGGGAAGCCAACAATAACATCCGAAGTAATAGCAAGATCTGGCAACGCCTCTCTTAAACGATCTAATCGATTCGCAAAAAACTCCATAGTATATTTTCTACGCATTCTTTTCAACACGGTATCTGAACCAGATTGAATAGGAATATGCAAATGTCTTACTACAATTTTAGAATCTCTTAAGACATCGATTACTTCGTCAGATAATTGGCTTGCTTCAATCGAACTAATGCGAAGTCTTTTTAAACCTTTGACGTTGTTTTCAATATCTCTTAATAGTTGAGCTAGATTATAATCCTTTAAATCTTCACCGTATCCACCAGTATGGATACCAGTTAGAACTATTTCCAAATAACCTGCATCAACTAATTGTTGTGCCTGTCTAACTACTTCTTCAGGATCTCTTGAACGCATAAGACCACGAGCCCAAGGGATAATACAAAAAGTACAGAAATTATTACAGCCTTCTTGAATTTTTAAGGATGCACGAGTTCTGTCTGTGAAAGTTGGTACATCTAATTCTTCATAAACTCGATTTTTCATAATATTTCCTACAGCATTGATCGGTTTACGTTCAGTTTTATACTGTTCAATATAATCTAACATTTTGGTGCGTTCCTGTGTTCCCACGACAATATCTACTCCTGGTATTGCCATTATTTCTGCAGGAGAGGTTTGTGCATAACAACCAGTTACACAAATAACTGCATCTGGGTTTTGGCGAACGGCACGACGAATCACTTGACGACTTTTTTTGTCTCCAGTATTCGTTACAGTACACGTATTTATAACATAGACATCTGATTGTTTTTCAAATTCAGTACGACTATACCCATTTTCTTTAAATAATTGCCAAATAGCTTCAGTTTCATAGTGATTTACTTTACAACCTAACGTATGGAATGCAACGGATGACAAGTTCTCACACCTCTTTCATTCAAATTCATAAGAAATTGCTGACAGCGCATATAACGGTGCAGTTTCAGTTCGAAGAATCCTAGGTCCTAGCGCAATTGTCTGAAAATCATTTTCTAATAATAGCTTTATCTCTGCTCGATCTAGTCCACCTTCCGGACCAAATACGATAAGTATCGATTGTTTATCATACACTTTTTTTAATTGTTCAGCAAACTTTTGTCGTTCCTGAATTTTTGCATCTTCTTCATCCGCTACAAATTTTACATCGAATGTTTTAGATATTTCTACCAACTCTTTTAAAGAGATTGGATTATGTATTTGTGGAATAGTAGAACGATGAGATTGCTCAGCTGCTTCCTTCGCAATCTTTTGTAATCTCGCTACCTTCTTCTCGTTTTTGGACTTATCCCATTTTACGATAGATCTTTTTGCTTCATATGGAAATAATTCATACATACCCAGTTCCGTTGCCTTTTGAGTAATCAATTCTAGCTTGTCTCCTTTTGGAAGACCGCAAACAAGTGATACTTTCTTTGGCATTTCATTGGTATTGGCTAACATTTCTTTTACTGTTAGATGGACTGATTTTGAAGTGCCTTCTATAATTTCCATCGTATACGTTTGGTTATTTGTAACAACAAAAACTTGATCACCCGGTGACATGCGCATCACCTGAATCATATGATGCGCGTCATCTCCGGTAATTGTCACCGTATTATTCTCACTTATAGGTTCATTTGTAAAATAACGTTGCATGACAATCTCCTTTAGTTAACAGGTTTTCTAGAAATGATTGTAACCCAATCTTCCATCATCATAACTTCCTCGATTTCAAATCCCGCTTGTTGTAAAGAATCTTTTACATCTTCCTTTTTCGTCGCTATAATTCCGGAAGTAATAAATAATCCACCTTCTTTTACAATCGTAAATGCATCATCGGTAAATGTCATGATGATTTCTGCTAATATATTTGCCACTACAATGTCCGCTTGTTCATTCACATTATCTAAAAGATTGCCATGTGTTACTTGAACAATGTCGTCTACTTTGTTTAAGGCAATATTTTCAATAGCAGATCTAACAGCCACTTCATCTAAATCTAGGGCATGAATCTTAGAAGCTCCTAGTTTCGCAGCACCAATAGAAAGAACTCCAGAGCCTGTTCCTACATCGATAACACTTGATGCTGTCTGGACAGTTTTCTCTAATGCTTGAAGACACATAACTGTTGTTGGATGAGTTCCTGTTCCAAACGCCATTCCAGGATCAAGTTCGATGATCAATTCGTCAGTGGTCACCCGTTCATAATCTTCCCAAGTCGGCACAATAGTAAATCGATTAGAAATTTTAACAGGATGGTAATACTTTTTCCAAGCAGTAGCCCAATCCTCTTCGTCGACTTCTTGAACTGTTATAACGTTATGACCTAGATCTATATTGAATTTTGTTAAATTGTTGATAGCAAGTTTGATCTCTTCCATTGTTTCTAATAAAAAACTCGTTTCAGCTAAATAAGCTTTTACGCGTACGCCATCTACCGGAAAATCATTTGGGTTTAAGCTGTAAATTTCACCAAATACATCTTCTCGTTCTCTTCCTAATTCTTCCGAGTCTTCGATAACTACACCACTTGCACCAGCTTCATGCAAAATATTACTTACCGCTTCAACCGCTTCATTTGTAGTATGGATGGATAGTTCAGACCATTTCACTTGCGCCAACTCCTTTATTCGCCTTTTAATGTCTTTTTGATCTTATCAAATAATGAACTGCCTTGCTCTTCTGGAATATCTCCACTAATTTCAGCAAATTCACGTAATAATTGCTTTTGTTTTTCTGTTAACTTTTTCGGAGTAACCACTTTAACTATTACATGCTGATCTCCAACACCATAGCCATGAACATTTTTTATACCCTTTCCTTTTAAACGGAAATTCGCTTGCGATTGAGTTCCAGCTGGGATCTTAAGTTTTACTTTACCTTGTACTGTTGGAACTTCAATTTCATCACCTAGAGCTGCTTGGGCGTATGTTAAAGGTAATTCGTAATAAATATCGTCGCCGTCGCGTTCAAAACGTGGATCTGCTTTTACACGGAAGACGATATATAAATCACCTGCTGGTCCACCGTTTACTCCAGGTTCACCTTGGCCGCTTACACGTAGCTGTTGACCATCATCAACACCAGCTGGAATTGTAACTTTAATTTTTTTGCGTTTATTAACTGTCCCTTTACCGTGACAAGTAGCACATTTATCTTTAATAATGTTACCTGTTCCTTGACAGTGATTACATGCCCGTTTTGTTTGTACTCGACCAAATGGAGTATCTTGGGTAACATTCACTTGACCAAGTCCGTTACAATGTGAACATTTTTCTGGTTTTGTACCAGGTTTTGCACCTGATCCAGAACATGTTTCACAATTTTCTTCTTTAGAAACTTCAATTTCTTTTTCTTTTCCAAACACTGCTTCTTCAAACTCAATAGTCATCGAATACTGAAGATCATTCCCTTTTCTTGGGGCGTTAGGATCACGTCGCCTAGAACCTCCGCCACCACCAAAGAATGAACTAAAGATATCTTCAAATCCGAATCCATCAGCACTTCCACCGAAGCCGCCAAACCCTTGGTTAGGACCAGCATGACCAAACTGATCATAAGATGAACGTTTTTGCTCATCACTTAGTACTTCATATGCTTCGGAAATTTCTTTAAACTTATCCTCTGCACCAGCTTCTTTGTTAATATCTGGGTGAAATTGTTTCGAAAGCTTACGATATGCTTTTTTTATCTCGTCTTGAGTTGCGCTCTTAGAAATACCAAGAACCTCATAATAATCACGTTTATTCATCTTTCACTCTCCTGCTCTGTTAACTTGCACATAGAAATAATTGTACCATGTTCAAATTCCTAATAGCAAAACTTTGAAAATTTAATCATTCAAATTAATTTATGTTTATTTCTACTTCAATGCACTTTCATTTTTCGAAGTTAGCGCAGCATTCATTTTTCCTATACAGTAAGAAAAGCCAAAGCCGGAACCGGTCTTTGACTTTTTGCTTACCGACACTTAAACAATCTTACTTGTCTTTATCGTCGTTTACTTCTTCAAATTCTGCATCTACTACACCGTCATCAGAAGGACCAGCTTGTTCTGCATTAGCTGCAGCATCCGCTTGCGCTTGTTCATACAATTTCATTGTAAGCTGTTGAACAATTTCATTTAGTTTATCTTTTTTCGTTTTGATATCTTCTAAGTTTCCAGCTTCTAAAGCAGCTTTTAACTCTTCTTTTGCATCTTCAGCAGATTTTTTCTCTTCTACTGATACTTTATCTTCTAGATCTTTTAATGTTTTTTCAGTCATGAATACTAATTGATCCGCTTCATTTTTCACTTCTGCTTCTTCTTTACGTACTTTATCCGCTTCTGCATTAGCTTCTGCTTCTTTTACCATACGCTCGATTTCTTCGTCAGAAAGTGAAGAGTTAGATTGGATTGTGATATTTTGTTCTTTTTGTGTCCCTAGATCTTTTGCTTTAACATTTACAATACCATTTTTATCGATATCAAATGTTACTTCAATTTGTGGAACACCACGTGGTGCTGGTGGAATATCCGCTAGCTGGAAGCGTCCAAGTGTTTTATTGTCCGCTGACATCGGGCGTTCACCTTGAAGTACATGAATATCTACTGCAGGCTGGTTATCTGCCGCTGTTGAGAATGTTTGTGATTTTGAAGTAGGGATTGTTGTATTACGTTCAATTAGTTTAGTAAATACGCCACCCATTGTTTCAATACCTAAAGAAAGTGGTGTTACGTCAAGAAGTACAACGTCTTTTACATCTCCAGTTAATACTCCACCTTGTACAGCAGCTCCCATAGCTACTACTTCATCTGGGTTTACACCTTTATGTGGTTCTTTGCCAGTTTCTTTTTTAATAGCGTCTTGTACTGCTGGGATACGAGTAGATCCACCAACAAGGATTACTTTATCGATTTGAGAAGCAGATAATCCAGCATCTTTCATCGCTTGACGAGTAGGTACCATTGTACGTTCAACTAATGAAGCAGTTAAATCGTCAAATTTTGCACGAGTCATTGTAACTTCTAAGTGAAGTGGTCCAGCTTCTCCTGCAGTGATGAACGGAAGTGAGATTTGAGTTGATGTTACACCAGACAAATCTTTTTTCGCTTTTTCAGCAGCATCCTTTAGACGTTGAACTGCCATCTTATCTTTAGATAAGTCGATACCATTTTCTTTTTTGAATTCTTGTACTAAATAATCCATTAATACTTGGTCAAAGTCATCTCCACCAAGACGGTTATCACCAGCAGTTGCTAGTACTTCAAATACGCCATCTCCTAGTTCAAGGATAGATACGTCAAATGTACCTCCACCAAGATCATAAACTAGAATTTTTTCATCGTGGTCCATTTTATCTAAACCATATGCAAGTGCAGCAGCAGTTGGTTCGTTGATAATACGTTCTACTTCAAGACCAGCGATACGACCAGCATCTTTAGTAGCTTGACGTTCTGCATCATTAAAGTAAGCAGGAACTGTAATTACTGCTTTCGTTACTTTTTCACCTAAGTATTCTTCTGCAAAACCTTTTAAGTATTGAAGAATCATTGCTGAAACTTCTTGTGGTGTATATTCTTTTCCTTCAGCGCTAACTTTTTCGTTTGTACCCATTAAACGCTTAACAGATGCAATTGTATTAGCATTTGTAATAGATTGACGTTTTGCAACTTCCCCTACTTGTTTTTCGCCATTTTTAAAGGCAACTACTGATGGAGTAGTACGATTACCTTCTGGATTTGGAATTACTTTTGGTTCTCCACCTTCTAATACAGATACACATGAGTTTGTTGTTCCTAAGTCAATACCAATAATTTTAGACATTTAGTTTTCCTCCTAATAAATAACTGGAATATTTATATCATTTATTCATTTACTTTGACCATTGAAGGTCTTAATACGCGATCTTTTAACTTGTACCCTTTTTGCAACTCTTGAAGCACAATTCCTGATTCTTTTGAGTCATCTTGTTCTTGCATAACTGCTTGGTGGAAGTTCGGGTCAAATGCAACACCTTCTGCTTCAATTTGTTCCAAACCTTCTTTTTTAACAGCCTCTAGTAAAGTGCGGTAAACCATATCCACTCCTTTAACTAATGAAGTTGCTTCCTCTGAAGTTGTTTCAACTGCAAGAGCTCTTTCAAAGTTATCAAGCACTGGTAATATATCCATTAAAACAGATTGTGCTCTGTATTTGTGATCAGATGCTTTATCTAACTGTACTCGACGTTTATAATTCTCGAAGTCTGCTCTCAATCGAATTAGTTTATCTTGTTCTTCTTCTACTTGCTGTTTAGCAAGTGTTAGTTCGTCTACTTCTTCAACCTGTTCAGGCTCTTCAGAGGTATTTTCTACTTCTTGCTCTTCTAATTTTTCATCTTTGATTTCCGACACGGTATGCAACTCTCCTTATCCATGATGTCCATGTAATATCCTAGATAATTCTCTAGATAAATCACCACTCATAATATCTAGCAATGATACGACTCTCCGATAGTCCATCCGGGTTGGACCAATAATTGCAATCGAACCCATCTGTTCTTTACCGATGCCATATGATGCAGTAATAACACTACAACCTTCCATGGCAAGGTCATTATTTTCTGAGCCAATCCTAATTTGAATGCCTTTTTTATCTAAATGAAAAATATCTGGAATTTGGTTTACATGATCCATCCAATTCATAATACTTCGTGCTTTTTCTACATCATTGAATTCTGGTTGGTTTAATATTTGCAGCTTACCACCATAATACACTTTGTCTTCATGCTCAATAGTCAATGCTTGGTTAAGCGATCCAAAAAGATGATTTAGACGACCGTTGTTTTGATGCAAAACTGTCGTGGTGACTGTCTCAAGCATTGCAGGTAGCTCATGCAAATATACGCCAACCAACCGTTCGTTGATCAAATTGATCATACGTTCGATATCTGATGCATGAAAATTTTCAGGAATAGAAAATATACGATTTTCTACATGACCACTGTCAGTAACAATTATAGCTACTGCAGAATCGCTTGATAGTGGTACAATGGAAAAACGTTTAACACGATGTTTCCTCACATCTAAACCTAACATAATAGAGGTATAATTCGTTAGTTCCGATATTATTTCAGCGGATTTACGAATTATTTGCTCCGTCTCCACCTTTCGTTCTTCAAAAATAGAACGAATTTGTTTTATCTCATTTTGCGAAATTCTTTGTGGAGTTAACATATTATCGACATAATAACGGTAGCCTTTTTGTGAAGGCACGCGACCAGACGAAGTATGCGTTTTTTCTAAAAAGCCCATTTCTTCTAAATCTGCCATTTCGTTTCGAATAGTAGCAGGACTAAATGGTACTTCCTCCTTTTTCGAAAGCTGACGAGATCCAACTGGTTGAGCGGTTTCGATAAAATCATCTACCGTTACTTGCAATATTAATAATTGCCTGTTTGTTAGCATGATTATCACCTCTGTTAGCACTCACTCAAAGAGAGTGCTAATACTCATATAAAACTTATCAAATCTACAGAAAACTGTCAACGATTTAGCTTTAATTATCTCAGGAAATATTGAAACACTTCATTTCCAATAAATCTTCCCCGTGTAGTAAGCCTCACAAAATTATCTTGAATGATTATTAATTCCTTTTGAAGTAATTCATCTAGTTCTTTTCCGTAAATATCATGAAGTGTGATACCATATCTTCCCTCAAACTTTTCTAGTGATACTCCCTCATTCTTTCTTAAACCAAGAAACATTTCTTCTTCCATTTTTTCCACTTTTGTTACTTCTTTTTGCATCATAAGAGGTTTTTCCCCTAAATCGATTGTTTGCATATACTTTTTTAACGGTCCATGATTTGAATATCTTACACCGTTCACATATCCATGAGCACCAGCACCTAAACCTATATATTCATCATTGTTCCAATACAGTAAATTATGCTTCGATTCTTTCCCCTCATATGCGAAGTTACTAATTTCATATTGAGTATAACCATGATTTTTCATTTCTTCTAATAAATAGCTATACATTTCTGCCTCTAAGTCTTCACCAGGAAGAGATAGCTTACCTTTGGATAGTAAATTATAAAAAATCGTTTTTGGTTCTACTAAAAGTGAATAGGCAGATATATGGGGTATTTTTAAGCGGAACGCTTCCTGTAAGGATGCTTTCCATTGTTCCATCGTTTGGTTGGGAAGACCATACATCAAATCAATACTAATTGATGGGAATTCAGTTTGTTTGGCATATTCTATAACTTCATAAACATGATCATTAGAATGAGTTCTTCCTAAAACTTTTAATAGATCTTGATCAAAGGTTTGAACACCCATACTTAAACGATTTACGCCATATTTACGCATTAACTGCATTTTTTCAAGTGTTAATTCATCCGGATTTGCCTCAGACGTAAACTCCGTTACATGTTCCATTGGTATATGTTTATGAATTAATGATAGTAATCGATCTAATTGCTCTACCGTTAAAGAAGTCGGAGTTCCACCACCAATAAATATTGTATCAATTTTAGCTGGTTCTGCATCGTTTTGCCATAACGACATTTCTTTTCCAAGAGACTCAATATATTCATCTACAGGTTGATTTTGAAAGAAAAATTTATTGAAATCGCAGTAATTACATATTTGATGACAAAAAGGAATATGTATATATACGCCTCGTACCATAACTATCCCTACTTTCTTTCCATAAAGGAAAAAGGAGGCTACTAGTGCCCCCTCTTTTACTTTTATTTATTTGGCTCGTCCATCTTTAGAACGGCCATGAATGCTTCATATGGGTTTGCATTATCCTAATGTATTGTATCTTATTTTATTGAATCTAACAAACCTTTAAGAAATATGCGTTTATAAGAGTATTTTTAACTTGTTGTATCTCTATATAATCTAGAATATATCTGTTGTTGCCACCGAAATCGGTGGCAAGATGGTGGCAACCTTAAAAAGGAGCGTAATTAATGAAAAAACTATCAGCAAATATGAAATTACTTCTATTAACTGTACACGGTAAACATATTAAAACAATGTCACCAGAAGAAAAGGAAAAACATTCGCTGGAGAACATAGTAAAAGTCGTAGTAAATCATAAGAATAAATATCTAAAGGTTTACTATAAACACGAATGGTACCACTACACAAATAAAGGTAGTTGGTATTAAGAACAAACAACCACCATCCATGATTTTATGGTTGGTGGTTTTCATATTTCTTATTCACTTCAACGCGATCAATTAACTCACATAGTTCAGCCGTTGCATTTAGCTCTGCTTCTGGCATGTTTAGTAACCACTCCAAGAATTCCCTAACAGATTCTTTAGAGTATTTTTCAATCATCATATCAAGTTTCTTATCTAGTTCTATTTCTTTTATTTTTTCCAAATTACTCACTCCATTACAACATTTAAACTTTACTGCAAGATTTTATTTTTATTATCTGTACGCATCATCAATATTAATTCTAGTGCTGACATATCTGGTAAATGATCCACAAATGTCATTGCATCAGCTGAACTACGAAAAGTAAATGTTTGTAGTTCCTTTTTAACTTCAAAAACATTCTCAATATTCTCTAATTCATAAAATCTAATGTTAGGAATACCATTCATGCCTTCTCCCATAATTAGTATCCCTAAATTTTCAACTACAGGACTTTCTATTAATTGAATTAATTCCATTGATTCAAGCTCTACCGGTAAATTTATATTTAACATTGCTTCTTCCCCCTTTTATTTCTTATTCCACATTTAAAGGGGAAGTCCTTCTTTTAGTCCATTATAGTTACGTCTACTATTTCATCAAGCTTTAATGATAATAAATAAAAAGGATCTTTCAATTCGATTTCTCGCTTCTGCAAATTCACACTTTCTACCGTTCCTCTGTTGTATATAAATCCTCCATTTATCCATCTTTTAATTTTTGTATCAGCTTTACTTTTAATGGCTGCATCCAAAGTATGTTGAATGGCATCATAATCCCATTCGTCTAATTCTGGTTTAGGTTCTCTTTTAATTTCTTCACTATATTGTCTTAATAAAGCTACGTGTTCTGGAAGCATCATAGCTACCCATTTCTTACTTCCTCTGTCTTGTAAACGTGACAAATCAAATATCGGCTCATCCTCATAAAAACCGTGATTCATACCACCGCACGCTCCTTATGTATGATGGGAACAAATGCTAGTACATTTTCAACTTTAAAAGTCCTTTTGGTATTTCGTAAAAAACAATACGCTTTAAATGTATTGCCCTCCACAGATAACACCTTCACTCTTCGCTTACTGATTTCACCGTTATTTTTCATGTAAATCATTTCAATAATTTGATTGAGTTGCATGGATTTTAAAATATTTATACGCACATCTGTTCCCTCCTTCTTTTGATTAGTATACGAACAATTGTTCCGTTTTACAACTAGTAATTTTTGGACAAATAAAAAAAGCACCTAAATATAAGTGCTTTTATAAATATTTTAAAAATTATTTTGTTGTACTATCAAATAATACATAAATGTTTAATGAGTGAAAAATAGTAAACTTGATTAACAGTAATAGCCCTTGCTTCTTTACTAATTGAGTCACCATTTTCTCTTCTTAAATACAAAGGGTATATATTTTTAAACACCTTATAATTTAATTTTCTAGGTGTTGATATTTGACTTGAGGGCTGATGATGTATTGCTTTATCTATATAGATAGTATCTCCCTTTGTAGTCGCCAAAAACCAAACAGGGACCTTTTTTGTTTTTGGAACTGTTGGAAACTCCATTTGATTCTCTTTTAACTTACTGATTATCATACTCCACGCTTCTACTGCATCCATAATTTTCCCCCTTATTATAGTTTCAAAACACTTACATTTATTAACATTGTACATTAAATTAAAAATAAAAAAAGCCCCACTCAATTTAATGAGCAGGGCTTGATATTATTTACTATTTAATTTAGCAAGCATAGCTTTAGAAGGAGTTTCATACTTAATATGTCCGTCCATCTTAGTAACCCACATTCCGCCACCAACATTATATTGACCACCATGATCTTCACGATATCGGTACACACGATATTCTTCACCAGGATTAAGGACACGAACCATTTGAAGCTTACCGCTCTCATGTGGATTATCTTGCCATAAGTTAATACGTTTCAGAATCGTTACTTTGCCGATTTGACCAGGCTTTAATTCTGTCTTACCCCACATGATTTTATCATTACTAACACTTTCAACTGCTTTAAGTGGTGTAAAAATAGGTCTATGTCCAGCCTTCAATTGGGCAATAGTTAGTCCTTTATTATACTGTAAATGAGGATAATCTTTCAAACTTTTCCAATCTCCACCCCATTCAAAGCCCATGGATTTAGCAATAGCTGCAACACGTTTCCATTTATCATTGACCGTCCACAATGATTTATTGCCATCTTCACTAACTAAGAAATAATCGATAGCTAGTCCATAATTGTGGATGGACGTTCCTGGTGGAGCGTTAGAAACGATACTCCCTTTTGAGCCGTATACTTTACCCTTCCAAATATAACTCGGTCTACCTTGACCATAAATGTAGGCCTGGTCTTCATTGGAACGGAAACCAGATGATATTTGTACTAAAATACCTTCTTTATAACATCTCTTAATTAATTCAATAGTATATTCCTTCAATGAAGGATGAACGGCTCCAATGCGATTTACTGAGCGTCTGATTAATTCATCGAGTGATACAGTCATATTATATCAACCTCTGTTTCTCTAATGCTTCTTTTTGACGTTTCCCTTTCCAAGTAAGATAGTTATTCATAAACCAAGCCCAAATTGAAGCGACAGCTACGAATATCCATGATATTACTTCTCCCCACAATTCTTCTGAACCAGGTATTGGATTCAATCCTGTTGATACTAGGAACTGATTTAAGAGCGCAAGAAAAAGCACGATAGAACGAACCTTCGTGCCTGTGTCCATCTTTTTAGTTGTATTCATTATTATTTCCTCCTAAAATATATTTGCTATTGCTATCCCCACAATGCCACCAACAACTGCAGTAATAATAGCTGTGATTAATGCGCCAGTAATCTTCCGTCTAATCCAATTTGTATCTTCTTTAATTTCAGATAAAGTTGCTTTAATTGTCGTGATTTCTTGATTTTGCAAAGTATCGGAAAGTTGAAGTTTGTGGATGTCTTGCTTCAATCTTTCTTGTTCATTTTTAAGATGAACTTGACTGTTCTTTAATTCGCTAATATCCTGTTGGACTTGGTTCTTCCACACTTCCATATTATCCATCTCCTCCATGACTACCCCCCTGAACACTTATTTCTCTGTACTAAAAAAGAACGCTCCTATTGGAACGCTCTTACGTTGTTGGTACTGTTGCTAATTTAATCCTTTTAATATTTGCCCTTTGTATCAAAACACTTCCGATTAATATAAACGGTCCATGAATCGTATTAGTTTGAGCCGATATCTCATCAGCATTATAGCTTTCTATATCTGTTAGGTAGACAGCTCCATCTTTTGTATAGACTTCATACTCTCCTGTTAATTCACCTTCTGGAATAACAATCTTAAATAAATCTTTTGACAGTACTTCTCCTCCTAAGGAAAGTGTTAATAATCCAGGATTGTTTAACTGCTTACAAAACTCTGCTAAATCTGGACCACCCTGTATATTTATTGTAGAACCATCGTAAGTTAATATGTTGAAATTCATAATAATCTCCTCCTATTTAAGTGCAAATTTACCGTTTGCCCATGCTACTATGTCTCTTTCTAATTGCGTTATTGCCGAGTTTATCGATGCATTCATAACTGTGTTATTTGGAACTGGACTAGTACCAATTAGGATTTCACTTGCAACTGTTAGTCTACTATTCACTGTAACTTCTGTATTGAACTGACTTATGCCACCTTCTACACGAAATCCTGCTTGAGCAACAAGCGCTGAAACAGGGACATATACTCCATTATATCCACTTGCACGTAAACCCATGGATCCGTTCGATTCGATTCTTAGCCCTGCAGCATCTATTGACTTAAATACGTGAGAACCGGCAATAGCAGTCATTGTTAATGTGGAACCTGTACCACGACCGACCACGAATGAACTTCCGTAAATATTTCCTCCATCGATAACTGCACTGCCTGGAGTATTAAGATTTGTGAATGTAACTAAGCCTTGCAGATTTAAGTTTTGAGCCATCATAGAAATAGCATAAGGGTCTTGGACTACTTTTGAGGTAATAGTTTGTCCGTTAAAATCACTTAACTCTACCTTCTGTGTTATCTGTCCAGCTTGAATGTTAATAGACGACTCTGCATTCCCCATTCTTCCATCCAGTTGAGTAACAGAAAGAGTAATGTTGTCTGCTTTTATTTCCAATGTTGCAATAGATGAATTAACAGCCTCAACCTCTAGCGTAATACGCTCGTTAGTCTGTTCAATTCGTGATCTGTATTCCTTAGCATTCTCGTCAATCTCAATCTTTTGTGAAGTTAATATATCCCCTAAAGTACGTGGTATTGTATTACCTAATACCACTGATTTAGTAATTAATTTTTCCCCTCTAATGACAGACTTTTTCGAGAGCACTCTTGTTTGAAACTCGATACCCATAGGCTCGTAAATAAGCCATACACGTTCACCTAGTTCTTTATCGGTCAATTCCACACTATCCAATTCAAATGTGGCTTCTGGATAATCAATTAGGTTTCTTTTCAAATGTTCTAACATAGATTCTGATGTAGTGTACCTATCATCATGAATTGGTTCTGCATCGATAATACCGAAAGTTGTATGGTTTGGAGATGTGTAAGTTACCTTTAATCCATTACCACCATATCCAGTAATTCTAGTACGTAAATTAATGGTATCTACTGATTTAGATAGTGCTTGTACATTGTGACCAAATCGGTATTGAGCGTCATAATCACCGCCTATTTGCTTTGAAAATACAATGTGATTATTAGGCATTATTTTATATTCACATTCGTATGCTGCACATAATGCTTGAACCAGTTTAATTACATTGTCATTTCCGAAGTTAGCAATGAACATACTGCCACTTACATCAGTGGATGAAAACGTCCAACCTGTATTAGTAAATACGAATGCTGCGAACTCATTAAATGTTCGAGTACCTCCGTAAATATCTTCTTGTCGTACACCAACTAAATCATAGAATGTTGACATTGCAGTAATATCTTTACGAGTACGAACTTCTTTTAATTGTTTAACACGAAAGTCATAACCTTCCACGCTAGTTATAGACTCTTCTTTCGCTAATTCGTACCCTGGATTATTCTTAACAGAAAAAGAAGTAAACTTCACCACTAGGGATCCGTTCACTTCTTCATCCATTTCAAAGCCTTGTATTTGATTGAGCATTTCTGTCTGATTATCTTTTGTGACGGTTAACACATAACATCACCTACTTTCGTGAATAAAAAAGAACGCCATTTTAGGCGCTCTTATACACATTTTTGCTATTTTCTATTAATTATCTCAGAATACTTTGCTCCGACAAATTTTGGAGTTGCATCATAATATATCTCTTCTACTTTTTCAAAATCAACGGTTTTACCAGCATTCGTTTTACAAAACTCTAGAAGTCTTTTAGAGTTTTCTTTTAAATTATTCTCATCCATCTTTATACACAAAGACAATGGGTAGTTACTTAACAATTCCAAATAAGGATCGTCGTCATTATTATATAGATGTACAATTGCCTTTCCAAAAGAAAAATATTCAAAGATTTTACTCGGCACTTGATTGCTAATACTATTACCTATGCTAATTAATACTTCGGAGTTATTAATCGCCGCAAATGATTCTTCTGTTGTGACCTTACCATTATTTTGTAACCCTTCTTCAAGTTCTTTCTTATACTCATTTATAATGTCATCGCAATCACCAAAATGATATACATTGAAACAAATATTTTCCTCAGATGGAATGCACTTCAACATATCAAGCATGTATTTAGGATTTCTAATTTCTTTATACAAAGCACCTGCATAAACTAAATTTATGTGCCTATCAGAAAAACCCATGTCAGTATTTTTTTTAATTTCTATATCCTTTAATAGTGGATGCTCGCATACTGTTATCTTATTTTTTAATTCCTCAAATGTTTTATCATTAAAATGTTCTTTCAACTGTGGAAGAATGAAGTAATGGTCAGATTTATTAATACAATCTTTTTCAATTTCGATATGCTTTCTATACCTGAATCTTTTAATAAAATCGAAGTTATGCAAAGTTTGAGAATCCGTAAAATGATCTAATTGAAAAGGAATTACTTTTACATTTGAATTGGCATTTTTAAACTCTTTAGCTGCTATAAAACTTTCGTATGGCAAAGAAACTGGTAATACAACATCAATCGGGAAATAGCCGTTTATTTTTTCTAATGCGTTTAGATGTTTTTTTATAATAGAATCATCTAGACTTGTTGAACGGGAAATCTTCCTCAATAGAAGGGAGATTCTTTTAACTTGTAATAGAAAATTATATGAATTCCTCTCAAGGAAATTAGCATTTTGTTTTTTCTTTTCGAAATAGTTATGGAAACAAGTTGAAAATTCGTTAATTCTAACTATCTCGTATCCATCGTATTCCTCGGTTTTACTCAACCCGAAATGATTCTTAACAGCAATAACTTTTACAACATGTTCTTTTTTTAATTCATCTAAAATGTTTTTCATTATATTCCCATTGGGACTGAAATATGGATAGTAATAGCCAGCCATAACTACCACGTTTGCCATTTATTAAAACATCCTTTGTTATCAAATTTAATTTGTATTATTTAATTAATGATAACAATTTAATTCTATAGTGTATATAAATTTTGGAAATTTTACTTATGATTGGTTTTCTACAAAAATAAACCATTATGAAAGGGTAATATTCTTAACCACTTTATTTTTATAAATTCTGTTTGACTTCGGCTCAATTATTATCGGTGCCTTTGTTTCTACTCCAATAAAACCGTTATTCCATATACTATTTTGAGAGAGTATATCATCTAGGTTAAAAGTGTAGAAAACAGTACCTTGCACTGAGTTGTAATCGTATACCGTTATTAGCGAAGAAACTGTTCCTACTCCACCTCGCATTTCGTTAAATGAGAGTAGGTTATTAAAATTATTATTACCATCAAAAATGATTTGGTGGTGGTTAGTAGCATCGTTCCCTGCTACTAGATAGTTATCACTTATATTATTGGAATAACTATTGTAAAACAGTATATTAGCAATGTGATTTTCAACATAATTATTTTTAAATGTATTCTCATGCGAACTTCTTAATACAATAGCTTTCCCTTTCGAAAGGTGTGTCACTGGTTGTGTATCTGTACCAGGAAGATAATTAGCAATGTTACTTTCAATTGTATTGTCATTAATTGAATTACCAAAAGCTCTATTTAAACTTACACCCTGCCCATTTAACCGTATTTCATTATGTGTTACTTTTGTTGCCGTAACGAAATCGGATGTTCCTCCGT
Organism: Psychrobacillus sp. FSL K6-2365; assembly: GCF_038003165.1. Classification (NCBI taxonomy): domain Bacteria; kingdom Bacillati; phylum Bacillota; class Bacilli; order Caryophanales; family Bacillaceae; genus Psychrobacillus; species Psychrobacillus sp. FSL K6-2365. Next base: position 2,581,319 of record NZ_JBBOOO010000001.1, read on the forward strand.
CTAAGAATATACCTTTACCACTATGTGTCAATTTATTATCTTTAATTGTAATGTAGTATTTTTTATTCACTACAATACCTGAATTTCTAAAACCAACAATATTACAACCTCTAATTCTCACTCGGTGTGTATTTACAACAATCCCACAAGAAGTAGCAGAACCGCCTGTGTAAGCAGCAAAGGGATTAGTACCATACAGAGGACCAAATACAGACAATCCTTTAATCTCCGTATATAAATCTTCGTCTTGTAAAGCACCCTCCACCACTCTTTCAGGAATGTCATCTAATACATCGAAGATTGTAATATTTGTTTCAGTAAATACCGCAGCACCATTATTTACACCAATTAAAGTAATTCCTTTTGGTATTCCTATAGTTTGAGTGATTTTATAAAATCCGGATGGTATATCTAGCGTTAATGTAGTTCCTGTATTAGATTGAAATCCATTTATTAATCTATAACTATCTCTTTTCTGTTTCAAAGAGAGTAATGCGTCAATAAAAGCTTGTGTATCATCGGAACCATCACCTAATGCTCCAAAATCTTTAACATTTACCCTGATATCAGTTAATCGTTGGTCAAAGCTAACTAATTCTTCTTGCAAACTGGTAACCTCGTCGTCCAACGCCTGCAATTCTACCTTAGTCGCAAGTCCACTCAAATCCGGGTCAGGTATCGTTAAAATAACATCTCCGTTAGCATTAGGACCAACACCATTAACAGAAATAACTGAACCCAGTCCATCTATACCACCAACCGCAAGTACACCCCAATAAGGAGAGTCGATTGTTCCAGTAGGTTCATTTCCTAATGTTGGTTGTAAAGCAATATATGAATTTTTGCCATGCCTTACAATATTGTTTTTCTCATATTGAGTAGTCGCATCATAAGGTTCTATATACCCTAAATTCAATACATTTGGCAAAACTAGATTAATAGCATTCGTAGCATCTATAGCATCATCTTTTGCCTTTTCGGTAGATACTTTTAATATTTCAGTTTCATTTTTAACAATATCCGTAGCATCCTTAACGTCAATAGTTTCATCTTTAATGATTTCCGTAGCATTCTTAACAGCAAGAGTATCTATTCTTACTTGCTCAGTCGCATCTTTTACTGCCATAGTTTCATTTTTAATTTGCTCTACACTCTGTGCTGCTGCATTAGCATCAACTGTTGCTTGTTTTGCATCTGCTAAAATTGCAGGACCTTGTCCAAGAACTAACTCTATTAACGTCTGTTCATCTGTGGATGGCACATAATTTGTCGCAGGGTCTTTAAGTACCTGGTATGTGAATGGCAATGTTGATACACGACCGTCCACATCATATAACTGAATTACTGCGTTTATTTTCCCAACAACAGAAATTTCAGTAGAACCTAATGCAAAGGTTATTTGATTAATACCTGTTTTATTTCCAAGCGTCATAACTGATTGTTTATCAGTTCGTACACTTACTAGGGTAAATGTAGATACACTGGATAGAGCAAATTCTTGCCCATCGTCATAAACATTTAGTATGAAAGTTACTTCATCATTTTGAGTTACGATAGGTTCATTAATTAAATTTCTTACTTTAAAATCGACATCAAGAGTGAATGTATTTTGTAATGGCATTTAGACAACTCCTTTCTACAAAAAATAAAAGCGTGTGCTGATTGTGAGTTCAAATTCCCCACTAGCACCGCTTACCGTAAATTCATTATTTCCTACTTCAAAAGAGAGTAGTTTCTTGTTAGTTTGACCAAATATACTAGATTCATTTTTGAAGGCTTGTACCCCCTTTAATTTGATGATTTCGAGTTCTGTTGTAGAACCATTATATCGCCACACATCTCCAGTAGTTTCATTAGTAATTGTTAGATTAGTTGAAGCACCCTTGAATGTAATTTCAGTTTCATTTTGCTTCGTCATATCGATTAACTGATTGCCACCATTTTTAAAGTTGAATGACGATATAGTGAAACTCTTTTTAACTAAATTTATTGATTCTCTTAAAGGATTGAACATAATAAACTCAATTTCAAATTTACCATCTTCCCATGAAAGCTCATCAATTTCATATCCGTTTGATATACGCACACTGTAACGTATAGAAGGGTCTTCATCTATTACTAAGTAATATTGTTCCTTCGGATTAAACAACCCACTTAAATGTCTATTATAGGTCGTTATTGATGTACCATCTAAAATTTCAAATTGTAAGTACGCTGTTATTGGGCGTTCTTTTAAATAAGTGGATAAATAAATGGAGCCGTCCAGGTCCTCCACTTTTTCAGAATAGTGTTCGGGTACGACAGCTGGTATTTTCACATCTTCTACCCAAATCCCTTCACGTGACATATCGATAGATCGAGTCATATCTTTGTTGTAAAGTTTAAAGTTTTTGCAACTGATCAATACCCTTTCACCACCTTAGTCATGTTGTAATTTGATGTGGTCATACCATCTAAGTATTGATATTGATTGTTTGCCACTTCTTGACCGTCTAGCTCTGAAACAACTCTAATATAGATTGGTTGTTGTGTGGAAATAGTGTTACTAGCACTTTCTAGTTTCTTTTGTTGTACTGCAATTAATCCAGCTATCCTAGCAGCATGAGAACCTTCGAATGGAACGATTGCTTCTGCTACATCTCCAAATCCTGCATTTCCTGCAACCACTGGACGAGTGAATACACCACCTGTTTTAAACCAAGAAATATCAAATTTCGGATATGGAACTTCAACACCTGCAATCGTCTTCTTCCCCATACTTATATCTATCTTAGGCAACTTTGGCTTAGGTATAGTGATTTTCATTTTACTAAAAGCACTTTTAATAGTATCAATGATACCTAACAGTGTTTTCTTAGCCGTTTCTATCGGATTTGTTATAGCATTTTTAATTCCATTCCACACGCTTGTAGTGGTACTTTTAATGCTATCCCAAGCTCCTATTATGCTAGTTTTTAATCCATTAGTGACATTAGTAATTGTAGATTTGATTCCATTCCATACGCTTGTAGCAACTGATTTAATAGCATTAAATGTTGTGGTTATAAATGATTTAATAGCATTCCAAACACCGGTAATGATTGTTTTATAAAAATTAAACACTGTTGTGAAGTAAGATTTCAAACCATTAAAAACAGTTTTTGCAATAGCGGAAATAGCTGCAAATAAAACAGATAAGAATGCTTTAATACTTGTCCATGTAGTCGTCAAATAATTTTTCACTGAGTTGAAAATTTCTACAGTTTTATTTTTTATCGCATCCCAGTTTCTAAATATTACTACCGCTAACCCAACTACTATTGCAACTACCAAGGCTATCGGGCCACTCATTACTGCAATCCCTAATTTAATAGCATTAAATATTGGCCCTAGCTTTGAGAGTATAGAGATTACTTTACCAACTGCCATTGCTATTGAACCAAAGGCGCTTACCATTGTCCCAATCACTACGAGTATTGGTCCTATTACCGCTGCAACTCCAGCAAGTATAACAATTACGTTTTGAATAGCAGGTGAAAGATTCGTAAACCAAGTAACCATTGATTGTATAGCTGCCGATATTTTTGGAAGCCATTGTTCAGCCATATCCAAAAGAATTGTACCAAGCGGTAATAACGCTGCTTGTGCTTGTCTGAATATAGCTTGAAACCTTTGCCCAAAGGTTTGTTCTTGAGCATCTGCTATACCTTCCATCGTACCTTCTAAGTTTTCAATTTCTCCATTTATACCGATTAAGGAGAACATTGCATCTTCCTCTAAATCTTCCCACTTGGTACCGAATAAAGAAACTCCTATTTGCGCTCTGGTCATTGGGTCATCAATTTCTTTGATTTTTTCTAGTATCGTTTGCATGGCATCTGCCCCGCGAATTGAACCATCTGATAAACCTTGTATCAACTCGCCTGATTTACCCATTTGATATTCTAAATAATCATAAGCTTTTACACCCGCTGCGCCGCCTTTTTCTAAATCCTTTACTAGTTGTTCGGCATCTTTTTGACCTTCTCTTGCTACCAATTCCATAAATTCTTTTGTTTTAGTACCGCCATTTTGCAAATTGATCATGAAATTATCGAATTCGTCAGAACGAAATAAATAACTTAACGCTTCACCTGTTGCTTTACTGCCATCCTTAATGCGAATACCAAATTCTTTAATGACATCGTTTAAATAGTCTAGATTATAAATTCCTGATTCGGAACCCTTTTGAAGTATTTGAAAATATTCTTCCGCTTCAAATCCTAATGTACTAAATAACCCTGAGTATTCTGCCACATTATCAAATAATTCATTACTAAAGTTCAAGCCGTTTTGAGCACCATATGCCATCAAATCAAATGCTTCTTCAGAAGTAACCCCAAAGTTATGCATTAGGTTATTTCCAGCTCTTGTTACTTCATTTAAATCTGCATCGAATGTCTGAGCTAGTAATATTGTATCCCTGGCAACTCGTTCTAGCTCATCGCCATCTCCAATATCCTTCATGTTTTGTTTCACTCGAACCAATGCTTCAGTAACTTCGTCTAAACTTTCTCCAAAGCCTTCCTTCCAAATGTTTTTAGCAGACTCACTTAATGCTTCAGCTTCATCAGCGGTAATACCTAATGCATTTTGAATTCTAGCCGAAGCGTTTTCAAACTGGATAGCAGAAGCTATAGCAGCACCACCTGCGGCAACAATTGGCGCGGTTACACCTACAGTCATTTTAGAACCGGCATCTGTTAGGTTATCACCGAAGTCTTTGGCTCTTTGTCCTGTGCTTTCTAATGTTGCCCCTAATTCCTCTATTTCTGCAGCAGTTTCCTCAACCTCACCGCTTTGGTTTTGCAACGCCCTGTTTGCTATCTCTATTTCATTACTTAACCTTTGTTCATCAATACGAGCGTTGTCTAAATTCCTCGCCATATTTTGAGCTGCTTGAGAGTTCTCTCCGAACAACCTTACAGCTTCTTCATACGCTAGTTGACTTTGTTCAACGCTTCTTCTCGCAATATCTTGTTTTTGAGAGAGATATGTTATTTTAGCTTCTAGCTTTTCAGTTTCCGTTGCAGTCAAACGCATTTGCTCTTGTTGTAATTTGAATTCTCTGTTGAGCGTATTGGTTTCGTTTTTTAGTTCTGCGGCACCCTTTTTAAAGTCATCTGCAAACATCTTGACAGTAACTCTTGCTTCTGGATTATTCGCCATTTTCTCACCTCACATCTACCCCGAAGTTTTCGGGTTATTCTTCCATGACTCCACAGCTATAAGACCTTCATAGATTCGGTTGAATGTAGGGAGAGGTTCATTCCAAAATATTTCATGTGAAATTCCCGTAGTCACCGTACACCAAGCGTATAGATCCTCCACACACTCAATAGTGAGCTGTGGAGGTTTTACTTTTTTAAACCGTTTATCTTGCCAAGGGATTTATTTAAATCCTCTTTAAATTTGTTTTGTTTGTTCTGATTTTCAAAGTTGCTTGTCAATATACTCATATACACAGACATAATTGTTTGAAAGTCTTCGTCATAAAGTTCTTTAAACTCTTCATTATCCAAACATTCGCCTGTCTTAGCCCCTACATACGCAAGCCATATGATATCTTTCATGTGGTCCAATGAAATAAGCTTAGTGATAGATACCAATTGATCTGTTTCTATTTCTCCACCTTTTGTTATTTCTTTAATAGAATTTGGATCTATTACAGCTAAAAATGAAAATAATTCTTGTTCTAACCCTTTTTCTAAAATTCCATATTGCTTACCTACTAACAACGATCTATTAGTAAAATAAAGAGGATGTTTTTCAGAACTTATTTCTTTTCTTTCGAATTCACCATCAACTTCAACGATCTCATATTCTTTTAATTCAACTGATTGTAATTTCGTCACCTTATTTCCTCCCTTGTACAAATAAAAAAAGCCCACTTAAGTGAGCTTTCATTATGGTGTTGGTACTGCTTCCACAAGTGCTGTTGTAAATTCTGTATGCCACGAATCAGCAATAGTCGGATCGTCCAACTCTGCAACAATTGCTTCGTAATAGAAATTACTCAATTCATCTGGTAGTGAAACAAATTCCAACTCCAACATAGCAATTTCCTCTGTTCCTGATTCAATTGGTTGAATTTTAAAACCAACCGTATTCGAAGAATTTGGGAATGCCATTAACTTTTCATTATCTTCAAATTCATCTACTGCAGTTACAGTTAATTTGAAGTCTTTGCCAATAGTCTTCGTACCTGCTGCCCAGATACCTGGTTTGAGGTCAACATTTGATAAACCAAAATAATCACGTGCTACAGCTAGTGGAATGTGTCCTGATACTGTCATATTCAAACGAAGTGTTTTTGTTTTCGATTTTATCGTTACAGCTCCGCATTTTTTCTCTATAAGCGTTGTTTCTGCTTCGCCCTCTAATGTACCTAAACAGCCAAATGATGTACCTGGTGCATATGTTCCATCACTTTCTTTAAACTGTATAGCTGCATCTTTAATGTTAGTAGTATCAAACTCTGTTACCACTTGAACCATTTATAGCGCCTCCTCTATTCTTTCTACTAGTTTTTGTTGCGTAACTTCAATTAATGAAGGTATTGCTAAATCTCTACCTTTTTCCATAAACCTCTGTTCAACATGGTTTCTCGGACCTCGTCCTTCATTCGGAAATACTAAATAACCAAATGTTCCAGGCTTTTTAGCAGAACCTTTGGCTTTAATAGTTACCTCTAAATTTCCCAGTTTCTGAGAGGACCACTTACTAGAGCGAGCATGCCTTCCAAGCGGCTTAGAAGAAATCGGTATTAAGTTAGTAATAGATGGTTCGATTGATTTCTTACCTTCACTTTTTAATATCTGATTTAATTCTGTTTCAATATCACTGCCAACTTGTTCGATTCGTTGCCTCATTTCTACGAAGGATTCAAAGTCAAATTCAAATCTAACACTCAAGTTTCGTCATCCTTGAAAAATTAATACTAACTACATCTACGAATCTATTTGAATTGGCGTGACGTGCTCGGAACTTGTCAGAATCAGTGAAGGAAACAGTCTTAATTGTTTTTAAAACTGAGATGATATCAAGGGTAGTTTCATCCACATCATCTCGGTTCTCTGAATAGTAATCAATAGAAATAGGTTGGGACAAAAACTTTTTATTGTCCTGTTTTTCAAATGCCCCCATTTTCATGACTATTAGATAATATGGGGCACCTTCATCATATTTCTTTGTTTCTTCTTCAGGCACTTCGTCTTCAAACAAGGGGACGAGAGGGAAGTTAGTTTCTAAAGCTGCAACAATTTCGCTTTTTATTTCTTGAATATGTGTTTTAACTATTTCATTCAATAACTTCCCCCACCTTCTGTAAATACCAAAACAAAGTATCTTTATTTCTATCACGATCAATTTTAATCGTTTCATATTCAATCCCACTAATTCGCACAATAAACTTATTAAGCAACTTCTTTTCAAGATGAATCGGATACATCGTTTTAAGCTTCAAATCAAGCGTACTTCCTAAAGCATCTACCAAGGAGTAGTCTTGATCTCTTGCGCTCATTTCTGTAAAAGCAAGAAAACCTTCCTGAGTAAAATCTTTTCCTATAGCTTTCTTTGTAGGGGACAGTCGAGTTTTATTATGACCATAAAATAAAAACCCATCATTAAACGGATCATGTTTCTGATTCAAGACGTTCACGCCTTTCATCTACTGCCACGCGAAATTGAAGATTTAATAATTCGTGACGGAAATTATTTTCAAACTCTTCAGCAGAACGATTGTAGACATAGCGACATCGCTCTAAAAGAAGGTCTTTTGCTCGTTCATCCACAACATAATCTAACTCTGCTCCTGTAATAGACTTAAAATAAGCCATCGATCGTCGAATCATTCTCGTTAGCTCTTCATCTTCCTCATTCCAAGTTACCCTCAAAAAGTTTTTCACATCAGAAAGTATCGAATTAGTTTGTTCCGAAGTTAAAGCCATTAGCTATCACTCCTTTTCTTTTACAGGAGCTACTTCTTCAATGAAAATTTGTTTGTATGAATTGTCAGTAGTAGATAATTCATCAATACGTGTTTTTGTCGCTTTCTTTCCTTTAACCGGGTATTCATCACCGATTTTATAAATATGGCCATCATGTTTATTTTCTTTGAAACGCACAATCACTTTGTGAGCCATCATTTCACGACCTTCCCATTTTTTAATGAAAGAACCTACTCCGATTATGGAGTAGGAACAACTTCTACTGGAACAAATTCCGTATTAGTAATGTCAAACACAGTGAATGAATCTGCATCGAGCGGACGTCCGTTTGCTAATTGACGAACCAAGTATAGACGCTGGTCTTCAACCATGCGTAATACGTCTGTAGATTCTAATTTTGATTCACCAGCTACGCCCATGAAGTAATCTTTTGGATTACCGGAAATTAATTTATTTACTGGTACCGCAGGAGATTGAACGATTTCTAATCCTGGTACAGAGAAGTTGTCGTATGTCCATGTACCATCGTTTGCTTGTTTAGCACCTAATGCAAAGAATTTTGAAGCATAGTCAAGTGGATTCACAATTAAAGTAACTCCTGTATAACGACGAGTACCACCTTTAGTAGTTGGAGCAAGGATCTCTGTTCCAATTGTAGAAGGTTTGAAGTCAACTAATGCAACTGTGGCTTTATCTGGATATACACCAGCCGTTACAGCTCCATTTAAATCTTTAATCATTCCAATTGGTTGTTTGTTACCAGTACCATTTATAATTACATTTTCTAATTCAGCAGCAATGATTTCGGTTAAAAAAGCACGAACGTAACGATCCAACCATTCAGGACCAAGTTCAAACATAGCTTTACATACAACTAAGAAACCGCTAAGTTTGTACATTCCTTGGTCAATTGTCGTAAAACCGTGATCGACCATTTCTTTAATATCGTCACATACATCGCCCCAGAATGCCGTTGTTGTTCCATCCTTGCGCACTACCCATTGTGTGGTAGCTCCTACACGTTGGAAATTAACTTTGGATAGTAATGGGTGGTCAAGTGCTAAATCCTCAAATACACGCTCGTATACGGTTGGAGGAACTAATGCAGAAACTCCGTCAAATGATTGAACATCAATGGCAGCATTATAGAATTTCTTCTCTTCAGTTGTTAATACTCTAACTCCACGAGAAGCTAACACGCTTGCATCCCATTGTTGTTCATTGGCACGATTGGCTTCACGAATCGTTGTATTCATTAAATCTTCGAAATGTGCTGCATTACTTTCATAGTTTTCGACAATGCGTTGAGCAACTTCATGTGGATCTCCACTTTCAAAAGCCGCTTTCATTGCATTGATTTGTTCGTCTTTATCTTTCACTAATGTTTTGCGATCTGGATTTTTAATTCCTGTCATGTAAATGACCTCCGTTATCTAATTTTTGTACAAAATAAAAACGCCTACTCGTTTGAGTTGCGCTTGAAATTTGCCAGTATATTATTTGTTGTAGCAGATGCAGCTGGTTGTTGCGGCTCCTTCTTAAATCTAGCTAACACACTATTTTTGAATGCCTCAGCATCTTGGTTAGTAGTACCTTCATGGGCGTCTTCCACAGATGTAGCAAATCCTATAGCAATAGCTTCCTCTGCAGTAAACCACGTCTCATTTTTCACCATTTGCTCTATTTCTTTACGGTCCACTAAAGCTTTCGTCATATAGATATCAACAAGATTGCTATCCAACTTCCCTAAGAGTTCCGCTTCTTTTTCAAGTTCATCTTTGTTTCCATAAATGCCTATAGATGCCTGGTGAATCATTAACATAGAGCCAGTATTCATAACCAATTCATCCGCTGACATAGCAATAATGGAAGCTGCAGAACATGCCCACCCGTCCACAATTACTTTTACTTTTGCTGAATGATCCTTTAATCGATTATAGATTGTAATACCGTCAAAGGCATTTCCACCTGGGCTATTAATTCGAACAGTTATGTTATCAGTTTTCACATCCTTCAATGCTCGGTCAATATCACTAGCTGAAATGGAGTCACCCCACCAAGAATCACCAATGTCACCATAAACAATAATTTCTGTCGTAGATGTTGCTACGTTAGTAACCGCTTCGAACTTTTTATTAATCTTTGGTACTTGGTCGTTAAATTTTTCATTCTTAAACTTTCTCTTTGCCATTTACTCACCTCCCTTCATTATTTCTTCACTAGAAGCATAGTTCTTCGTGACGTAATATTTAGTAGAAAAATCTTCATTGAGCGGTTCTTCTCCCATCATGTCTCTATTTTCATCAATATTATGTGTACCTGATAATAAGAATTTATCTACTGCATTTGCCATTACCGATATATCTACCGACTTAATTAATCGTGTATCGACTACCAAACGAGTACCTTCAAGGTATTCACTCTTTGTATACATTTTGCTATTGATTTCATCTGCCAATAATTCAGCAATTGGATTAATGCAGAAAGTCAAAAAGTTGTCCGTCATTTCACCAACATCTGCAACATCTCCTTTTAACAATCCCTTAGGAATGTGGAATGCCATTGCCACAAAATCAAATATGTCATCCACAATTGCTCTAATATCACGACTAGTCATATTGGCTGGAGTTATGTTTTTATCTGCTTCCTCAAATTCCAATCCTTCTTGTAACGGCCATAATGCATCACCTTCCGAATTAAAGAACTTTTTAAACTGCTCGGAAAGTAGTTCTGATAAATCTTCTTGATCTTCGTCTTGTTGGGAAAATGCAGAACCTATTTTGACAAAGAATTTTTTACTATTCTTTTTCTTAAAGGTACTCATTGAAGCTGATAAAAGTTTAGCGTAAGAATTATATAATCCATCAATTACCTTGGTGATATTTTCATTGTTTAATTTAAAATAAAAAACCTCACTCTCGTTAAAAGATTTATCGAAAGTAAAGTCCCCAATGGTTACCTTGTTATATAAGTTTTCTTTCATTGCAAATTCTTTTCTTTCCCAACTATCTGCTATATATAGTTCTTTATCTTGCATAACTGCCAGAACTTTATTGTTATACAAAAGGTTGGAAGTGAAATTATGAATGAATTCAGATGCATTTTGATTCTTGTTTGGTTTCACATTAAATAAATAATGGACCTCACCTTTTTTTATTTTCCCTTTTTCTAGTGTTCGGAACCTCGACTTCACCATCGCATTTGCTATTAAATTAACACTACTATCTATTGCCAGCTTTTTATAGAAAAGTTCAACTGGTATATCAAAATTACAAACTTCTAAACTTCCATTTTTGACAATATTGCCATTAAGAAACCAATCGAAAAAACTCAATCATCTCACCACCTTTAAAAGTTAATTGTTTTGTAGACTTTTAATTTTTTCGGTTCTTTTATTTCTCCATCACTATTAAGAGCGTGTAAGAAAGCAAAGAAGCCATCTGTTTTGCGTTTTTCTTTATCAATTTTAAGATACTCAATATTACCATTTCCTTTTTCCTCTTTGTATACGTTCCCCACGTACCAGCGCATTAAAGGATCATCACCAAATACTAGATTTTTCTTAACGAATAATTCTTCCACCAAAGGAGATAACATAGCGTGTGTTGCTGGACCTTTACGCACAATATTTATTTCAAAACCTAACTCTTCTAATTCTTCTTTTAATATTGAAGAACGATATTGGTCCATATTGATTTTCTTGATTCTAAATTTTTTACTCATATCTTTAAACCATCCAGCAACATGTTTAGAACTAATAGAATCTTCATAGACAACTGTGAGTAATCCCTTTTCAATTGCCAACTGAATGATATCTTTGTTAATATCCTGAAGCTTAGGCGCGGTATGGTGCATAAAGGTATGTTGCATCCAATGGCGTTTACCATCTTTCCTAAAAAGCACCCCAACTGAACAAAAGTCTCTAATTTGAGCAAAGTCTACTCCACCTATTACTTCAATTCCTTTTAGGTCTTCTGGAAACGGTTGATTAGTTGCAAGTCTTTCTTCATAAGTAGCAACCTCTTTTCTAGTGTTGTCCTGTGGTAAGTTCATTCGTTTGGTTAGAAACTCCATACGCATAGCAGAATTAAATTCCATATCGTGATAGGCCTTTTTCATTTCGCGTTGTAAATTAACGTTATATCGATAAGATGGGTTAGCCTTTTCCCATTTCAATTCATCTTTGACCTCTTCTATGTCGTCCAACTTACAGATAAAAGGGAAGAGGGTAGAGTGTGGAAGTTCCATATTTAAAACCATTTGTGATTCTGCTTTCAAATCATCTAATACTCCACCACGAACATCACCATCTGTTGTGATATAAAAAGTACGTGGATCCTTTTTCTTTCCTAACCCAGATGTAAATACTTTAATGCTGCCATAGTTGTCATACTCATGTACTTCATCAAAAATAACAACGCCCGTACGTTTTCCATCTTTCGTACGAGCGTTAGAGGTGTTGTATTCAATTTTGGATTTGGTACCACGATGTTGTATCAACATTTTGGACTTGTAAAATGCTTTCTTCATCTTTGTCCAGTGCTTATCTAATACATTAAAAATATCATTAAAGCTTGTCTTCGCCTGCTTTTCAGAAGTAGCTACAATATCAATATCATATTCATCAATTCCATGATGCCCAGTGGACATATGGAAGCCATTCCACGATATATAGCCGTTTTTACCCGCTCCACGACCAATCATAATAAAAAAGCGGTCAAACATCAGCTGACCATCTTCGTAGCGTACACCGTATATAAAAGCGTTTATAAAACGTTGCCAAGCAAACAGACTAAAAGGGAAATACTTATCTGGAACCGTTACAGATTTTTCAATAGCTTCTGCATCGATAACTACACCAGGTTGGTCTAACTTCCACCGTAAAAATTTGATAAGCTGCTTCTGCTCTTTGCAAGTCTCAATTTCATTTTTCTCAACCATTCGGATGTATTCATCGATATACTCATGATATTTATACCTCTTCAAAATCTCCACTTGCAGCAGCTCCGTCACCATCGTCATTTTCTAATTTCTTTAGAAGGTTAAACAATTTATCATAAGCTACCGTATATCGATTCATGGTTGTGTTGTAACTTTTTTGCGCTGGGTTTTCGACAAGCATTTGCTGAGAGCCGTTCTTAAACAAATAAGTTGGCCCTTTAGTTTTAATTGTTTCTTCTAATATTTCTAATTGGACTGTCATGAATGCAATTCGCTCGATTAATCCTTTGGCCACTTCCCTATCTCTCTCCGGCAAATTGATAAAAATAGAATTCAAGCGATCGATTTCTTTTTGTATTAATATGTTTTGGTTTGCTTTGCTTATTTTAGCCACCTCAACCCCTCCCCCTTTATGTGAGAAAATCATCTAAAATATTTTTACTGATCTCCCCCTCCCGTTTCCGTCCCCCAACGAAAAAGTCATTTGTTTTTGACCGGGGGTATTATTTGACGAGAGCAGGAAATATTTTTTCAACATGATTAATTAAATAATGAATTTGTTCTTCGTTTAACTTTGTTTTTTGAATAGTGAATGCCAATAGATCACCATTGATTAATCTTTCACGTACAACATCAATGCTAAGCTTCTTACACTTACGTGTGTTCACACAGTCTCTTACCCTTGCGTAATAGTAGTAAGCTAACCGACTAAATGCATTGAGTACATCACGTTGAATAGAGTTTCTATTGTCATCCACAATTGCAGCATCAATAAAGTCTGTATCATATTCGATTGAGTTGTCTTTGATAATCATCTACTCACCAACATTCTTTATTAGTAAATTGTTTGTCCTTGTATTGACCACCTACACGACCATGTACTTCATTATGACAAACGTTACATAAGCACATGAGATTAGATAATGTAAGTGCAAGATGAGGGAATGGTTTAACCTCTTTCATGTGGTGAACACATTCGGCCTTATGATATTTCCCTTTCTTCTTATGCAATTGACATTCATAGTTATCTCTTCGTAATGCTTCTTGTCTAAGTTCTCGCCATTCTCTAGACTTGTAGAACTTAATGAGACTATCATTCCGAATTAGTTGTTGTAATTCTTCTAATCGTTCTGGTTCCAATACACCACCACCTTTTATGTATAATAAAAAGCCTACTATTTAATTAGTAAGCTTTTTGAAATAAATATTAATTTATTTATTACAGTAATTGTGTTAGCGCTGGAAGAATTGGTGATATTACTGAAATATGAGTCGCTGCTGTCTCCATAAAGTTTTTATATTTTTCAATAAAACTTGGAGTTCCTTGAGTTTCTTCCATTCTATCAACTAACTCCAAAAGAACCCTCGAGTCATCTTTAGAATGGATACCTTCAGTAATAGCAGCCCTTAGTTCATCAAATACACTACCATGATTAACATTATTGATGTTTGTAGAATTATCTGTAGAACCCACATTCATCCTTGAGTTAGGTCCATAAAAGTGATTCGTAATGTTTGATAAAGACCATTCTCTATACTTCATTGAAGATTCCTTTTGTACTTCGCATTTGTAATATGGACCTATGGAATCAAGACCCTGACGAAATCCTCTGTCTGTTACTATATAACTTTCTTCTAGACCATTTGAAAGCATGCGTACTAAACGATCTCCTTCTTCAATTGGAAGAGTACTATCAAATATTAATATTTGATTTTTTTGCACACTTGCTTTGATATCCAGGAATTCTTTTCCGTCTTCTTTTAATAGCTTTACTAAATCCTTAGCAAACTCTTTAAATGGATGTCCCATTTATAATCACCTCCCTCACAATAATCATAATGTGAATGGAAATGATTGTCACTAACAGAATTTTGATAATTTAATAAAAGCACCCGAACAATTAAGTCCAGATGCTTTTTCGAAGGGAGAAAACTTTAAAGAACTTTTTTTGTCGGTTCTTTATACTCTTATAATAAATGGGTTTTACAATACTTCATATTGATTCTACACAACTTGACATTAAGTTAACCTCACCTAATACGTATTATATTTCAACGCTACTATAAACTTCATTGTTACAAAAACTGCATTTTATTCTTACAACTTCTTCACCAACAATTTCAATGCTAATATCATCTTTTTTAAAGAAATTTTCTTCTATTTTTTCTAAGTACCCACATTTGTTACATTTTATTGTGAAGTCCATTCATTTAACTCCTTTCACCTCTCAACTATTTACACTTTCCGCATACTCTATCATGCGCATCATTTGAGCGTGTTTGTTATAAATGTAGTTTGGACTTTTGTCCAGTTCATCTGCAATTGATATTAATGTTTTGCCTTCCACATACTTTTTATAAAGAATATTGTTTTCCAAACCTCTAAAGGTTCCAATCAGATTTACTAGTTTTTCTAAATCACTCCGCTTATGCTCTAACTCTATTTTAATAGATTCAATGGCTTCTTCGAGTTTAGCCCCATTAGATTCAGCGGTTAATTTAACACCTAATAAGTCACCACTTGTCCATCGCTTCAATTCATTTTCGGAACGCTCAAGATTAAATTCTAAATATGCAATTTCATCTTCAAGCTTTCGATAGTCATTAAGCCACTCATACATATGCATCACTTACCTTTCATGAATTGATAGCCTTTCTTTTAACCAATCCAACCTTATCCTTCCACACTCTGAATGATTTAAATGAAACTCCTAATTGAATAGCAATCTCTTTGTCATTCATTCCTCTCGATTTCATTAGCTTGTATTCGTCGATTTTAATCGTTTCTAGCGTCATTGGAGCATAAGGTGAAGGATTGTTCTTATTAATCGTTTCAACGCTTCTATCCCTTGATTTTGCAGTATTAATTAATAGCCAGTTCCCTATATTGTTTAGTTCTTCAAAAGAGTGACACGATAAACATTCTTTTTGAGAAACTTTGTTATGATTTGGACATTTGGCACATACTTCTTCTTCGATTCTTTTTTGTAAGAATAATAGTTTAAGGCGATCAGTACGTTGCACTTTGGTTATGGTCATTTTACTCACCGCCCAAATATAAGTTTCTGATAAATTCCAAGTCGTTTAGGTTGTCAATGTTACTATTAATTCCACGATCTATAAGCCACATATAATATTTCCATTTTGGTAATTCAATATCAGCTTCTATCTTTTTCTTCAATGCTTTGTAGTAAACAGTCGAATCAATAAGCTTCTGTACATTATGGTCAATCCATCCAATAATTGAATAGTCATCCACACTCACAGTATTAGGATATTTGGCAATCCCTTTAGCAGTTTGAGTACTCAGCATTTCTTTTTGATACGGAGTAGTCAGCAACTGACACACTTCACGTAAAATGGGATTTGCTATGATTTCTTCATCTATGGTCATTTGGATTCCTCCAATGCTTGATGCGCTATATGTCTAAACTCTTCTGCATGCCATTGATGAGTTAAAGCATCTTTATTCGTGTTGGCTATAAAATCCAATGCTTCTCTCAACCGCTTATTTTCATCAAGCAAAGTTCGTTGAGCTTGTCTACCAAACATGGAACCTGTATTTTCGTATTTCATTTTGTAATGTTCGATTTCTTCACGTAGTTTCATATTTCCATCTTGCAATGCATATCTTTCTTCTTCCCAACCGTTATTGATAAAGATTAATTTTGCATCCAGTTGACTCTGTAATGATTCAATTTTTTCGGCTTGTTCGATAAGCCACTTAAAATCTTTTGATAATACATCACAAGTTATCAAATGTGGTGTTTCTCTAATGATTTTTAAACGCTCCTTATCCGTCATTTTGCGCCAACTCCTTCTGTAATTTCCTAATATGTTTATGCAATTTCTTCACTTCGTTCTTCAAATACTTAACCTCTTTTGTTTCCGTCGATTCTAAGTTCATATTTAAGGCGCTCATAAGCTTTTTAAGTTTTGGTATACTAATTGTCGAATGATGGTCTAATGCGTCTTGTAGGATTGATTTTGCTTTAAGAAAGTTCATTGGTTAGCTCCTTTCTTGCGACATCTTTTATTCCGAACTGTGATATTCAAAAATCATGTATTAAATTTTTCATGGTTGCTTATACTATTTTTGTAAGTAGCACCTCCTGCAGGAAGTAGCCGGCACATGCTACTTCCTTTTAATTTGCATGCTTCTATTGAAGGCTAGATGGCAACTTTGCTTTTCATTTAAAATTTTAAAAGGTCGTGCAACATGTACAGCACTAGTTCCATAACAGCATATTTAATAATTGCAATCTCATTCCTTTGTGTAGGAGTATTTTCATTCTGTATTTTAAGACCATATTCTAGGTATAAAAAGCTTGTATTAATCATTACAATCTTGATAGTTTTTTCTTTAGTTTTATTTGTCTATTTTGATCATTTCGTTGGTTAGTCGACACAAATCATAAACTAACCTTTAAAGTTAGATAATATTTATCTATATTCCCCTTACTAAATATAAAACGAGGTGGAGTTCATGGAAACAAGTACAGCAATCCTGCAAGTAACCGCAATAATAACCACTACTACAGTTTTATATGGCACTCTAGTTTATTTTGTTTTTATAAAGGAATACCGTAAATGACTCCCTTACTGAATTTAAACTTTTAGCTTGTATAAAATTCAAGCACATACAAACATTTAAACAAAAAAGAGGGATATAAAAATGGACCTTAATTTAATATGGAAATCGATTCTAATTATCGTTGTTGGTATAATGCTAATACGTTTTTCCGGAAGAAGATCTATTTCCCAAATGACAATATCACAAACAGTAATTATGATTTCTATCGGGACACTCTTAATACAGCCCATTGCAAATAAAAGTGTGTGGACTACTTTTTTGCTTGCAGCCATTCTCATAATAACTTTAATAATTATCGAATTCATTCAAACAAAATGGGACTTTACAGAGACGTTTTTCACAGGTAAGGCAAAAATAATTATTGAAAATGGAAAACTAAAAGAAAAAAATTTATATAAGGTGCGACTCACTGTTGACAAGCTTGAAATGAGATTGCGACAAAACGGAATAGAAAGTATTTCTGATGTACAGTGGGCAACTTTAGAACCCAGTGGTCAATTAGGATATTCCCTTGTCGAAAAAAAGAAGTTTGCAACAAAAGAAGATGTTAAAAAGATTCAAAATACTTTAGACGCTGTTTTAAATCAACTAAATCAGAATAGTATTCAAAATAAAACACAAGACACCAATATAAGCCCTAATATTTTTTCTGAAATTGAAAATGGACATTCCCAACAAATAGATGAACACCTTCAATAAATCAGTTAAATTTTACTGTTTCGCTGTTAGGTGGCTAGGTCTGGATATATTTTTATTAAGTTCCATTGCCATCATTCTTTCTATGTCGCTTTCTGTGTCAAATACGTCTTAGCAACCTATACTCTTAACCCTGTGTTCGAATCTAAAATAACTACGCTATTCGACATTTTCTGAAGTTGCGCTTCCATACGTCCCTTTTCGTTAAGTATCGATTCAAAACTTAAAATGATTTTTGTACCGATCACGTGGTCTATTTGTTTTTCAGGGAAATCACTTGTCGCTTTGTTTAAAATGAATTGTAGTTCTTCGGCTGTCATACCTTCTGTTTCGATAACTTGATAATGCTTAAATGATTTACTCATATATTTCCTTTCTTAACTTTGTAATGTGTCTAATACGACTTACAAACGAGATGTTTCTTGAATTCTCACACAACTTATCCGCACTGTTGATAACTTAGTTAATAGACAGTTCAGCTTTCAAAGCAGCCTTAGTTTTTTTCCTCAATCTTCTTGCCTTCTTCAGCTCATCTAATTCAATCCATCCTCCGTCTACTTGCGAGAATGCCCATAATGTAAGTTTGTGAGGAAACTTCTTTTCGAATAATTTTCGTTTAATTGCAAAGTCTGTTGTTTCGAATCCTTTTACGTCTATTGTTTCAATAGATCCATCCAGATGATGTATTTCAAAGTCTGCTACATATTCAATTTTTCTATGGAGCTTTCCACTTTTCTTAAAGCTCTCCTGGAGCTCATACCTAGGTTGTAACCGGAAGAATAAGATCCTTGATTGCTCCTGCTGCAACTTTAATTCTTCGTAATACCTTGCTTCTGCTTTTGAATCAAATACATGACCATCTAGCTCTATCTTTTTACTGTTATACTTTGTTTTAGTCTCAGCCATATTGCCACTCCTTATATAATTAAAGGGGCATAAAGCCCCTCACAATTAGTCGATGATATAAACTTTTTCATTTCCAATTTCATCTGCTAATGCTTCTTCCAAATAAGTCGCAATGTTGGCCATCGCATTTAATTCCCAAGCCCCACCATCAGCTTCAAACAATCCAACACGACCACCTTCTTTAAGACGTAATACAAATTCCGATTCAGGTTGTGATACCTCGGCGAATGTGCGGAATGGTTTTAGCGTTACTGGATTAGGGATGTTTATATTTTCTACTGTAGCTACCCCTGTTTTTGCAGTTACACGTTGGCTAATACCATCATCTACCGTAGTTACTCCGCTATCCTCTACTATTGAGCTAATAACTTTTAAAACGGTTGATTTATGCTCATTTTGAACAAAGCAAGCCTGCAGCATAATTTGGAATTCTTCACGATCAATGAAACGCTCAAATGTAATTGTTGGTAGTAGAGCTCCTGCTTTAACGTAAGTTCTACGGTCATTTATATCGTTTAAGGCATCAAATACATTTACTTCAGTCGGAGATTTAACATGAATCATCACAGGACGGTCGTGATCAAAATTTGATTTAACATAATCAACAAGACCTGAAAGGCTACGTACATTGATTGCACTAACTTCTTGCTCTTTGTCCAAACGGTATAGCTGATTTGTAGAATAAACCTTCCCAGCAGCTTCGATTGTTTCCGGACGTTTTAACTCCAATAAATACGATACGAATTCTTTTAACATTATAATTTCCTCTTTTCGGTTTTTGGTTTTTTGTTTGATAGATTGCTAGAATTTATTTGAATTGAACTACTTTTTTGTTGATAGGCTCTTCTGCTGGAAGTGGTTTCCCTTTGTCATCCAAAACCTCTCCATTGTCACTCATATATGATTGCCCAGGTATTCCACTCTTAAGTTCTGCACCTGTGATCTTCCCATCTGGTGTGTAATCAATAATTAGTTCAGTCTCAACACCCATTGCTGGAACTAGTGTTGATTTAGTATCAACAATCACATTTGCAAGGTTACGTTTTTCGTTAGCTTTTAAGGTGATGCTTACATTCACTTTTCTAGCTTTCTTATGGTCCGTGTTTGGATCTGCTATATTATCAAGTGCCTTTTGTATCTCTATATTTACCTTTTCAGATAGAGCTCCGCTTGCGAATGTGTTTAAATCAATGATTTGTTTCATGAATGTTTCCTCCTAAGTTTTTCTAATTGAATACCATTTTTATTAACACTGGGCTTTTCCTTACGCCAACCTTCATCTCTCAAACTAGCTATCTCTTGTTTAGATAAGTGTCCACAAATAATAAAATTACGGCGGTCTATAGTTTTGAATAGTGTCGTGATTAGCAATGTGGATCACATCCTAGTAGCCAGTGGCTTGACGTTCGTGATTAATTGCATTTTTATCGTAATAAGCTTGTTCGATTTGTTCCCATGTGAAGCCTAGCATTTCACCTAGACCTAAAAACTGTGAAACTAACTCGATATATTCCAATTCATCGCAAGTAGATGAAAAATCAGTGATATTCTTGTAAACAACTTGGAACTGTTCAATTGTATTTTTTGTGTTCCAAGCTTCCTCAATGAACCCTAAAACCTCGTAATTCAAATTCAATGGGTAATTATCAAATTCCAACCCAATCGACAAGATGAAATGTATGCAGTCTACGTATTCTTCTAGGAGTGGATTTTTACTTGCACATTCAGAGCAAGTGCATTTTCTGCCGTTATCGTATCCACCACTAGTTCTCGGCTCTTGGTCATTACTCCACTTCTTAAATCCTCGCCATTCATTAGCACATTCACCCAGCTCAACTTGAAGGGCAAGTATCTTCCAATCCAAATTGTTTTGTCCTTTCAGCTCAGGGTGTTCGTCTAAAATGTGTTCATCAAGTAATCTTTGAGTTTCAAATAGCTTCGCTAGATTCATTAGCTAAAAGCCTCCGCTCTATCGTCTGCTTGCTCAACGAATCCAATGTGTTGTTTCATAAGCCAAACGTTGATTTGTTCTGTATGTTTCAAACGGTCTAGCATTGTTTTGTACCTAGCCATTTCAGTAGATTGATTGCGATAATCAACTTCAAGCTTTCTGTATTCATCCTGGTAATCGATTAGCTCCTGCCTAGCCTCTCTTTCACCCTTTTGAGCATCAGCAGATTGCAACATCAATTGGCTATTACGCTCGATTTGACTCTGCAGGGCACTACCTTTCTTTTGAAGCATGTCTTCTTTTTCTCTCAAACTAGTGGATTGTAGTTTGTAACTCTCAATATCACTCTCTAGCGCCTTTATTTGTCGTAGAGCTATATTTAGTTCCGCTTGATAATCAATGGCTGTAGTCACGACTGTAGCCTCCTTTTCTTGTACTTTTTTCACTAACGCTCCTGCACCTTTTGGGATACTCATACCGATTACACCATTTGCTTTCTTCCATGCGTTTAATTGACTAGCATTCATACCGAAATCCTTCATGATGGTTTTATCATTCACATATGCAGCCTTAAGCTCTTTGAATTTCTCAACCGTTAATTCTGTTTTAATTAATGGCTTTTTCTTAACTTCTGCTGATTTCCCACGACTCTCATTAGAACTCAACATAGCTTCATACTTTTCCACTTCTTTACTTTCAAAGAACTGAACCATCTTGTCCTCGTTTTGCCACAACTCATTTACGTTGGGCACTTTATTTGCTAAAGCCATCAAGCGAATACGATAACCTTTAACCTTTGCTCTATATTCATTCAGCTTTTTTCGTTCAGCTGGCTTCATATTTACCACCCCTTAAACATTGCAGATAATAAGTGTTCGCTATATGGAGTCAATCTAAAATCTGGTTTATTTGAACGAGAAGTGTGTCTCAGCACTTTTTTGTAATCCTCAAATCCTCTTGATTTAGATACAACAAAAACAATTTGGTGAGGCTGTTTTAAGGTGTTATCACAGGACTCAATCACGTTGACAACTCGAAAGTCTTTGTGTATCACTTCTATTGGCTTGGATGCAGTATTGACATAGTCTTCTCGATAACTCATCCTTCTTCCACACTTTCAAATGAGATGAATGATTCAGCTGGGTAAAAACCTTTTAAGTTTCCGTTGCCATATAATTTTGATGCATACACAGGATCCATATGGAAGCCGTAAATTTCGCATCCCATATTCTTGAACAATCGAAAATATTTATTTTCATAAATAACTAAGTCATTTTCTTTTAGTTCTCCAACTTCACGACCAATTGATTTCCACAACTGTCGTTCTATTTCAGCTTTAATTTCTTCTGAAGTTGCATATCTCAATGCTTCTGAATCGTGTCGAAATTCTTCATTATCCAGGTAATGACCATTTATAAAACCTTTTATTTTAAAAACTCTTCCAGTTCTAAAAGGCAAACGTTCATCCTCTTGATTAGTTTTTCGGACAACCCAATTCCCAACTTTGAACTGCTGTTCGACTTCATAACCGATACGTAGCGCGTCCACTAGTTTGAGCAATGGCATTCTGTTAAGGTTTACATTCGCTTCTAAAATCCATCCATTCGGGTTCCTTGCGTGAGCGCCGATAATACTCTCGTCGGAAAACTTTCCTTTTTTCAAATACTCAATCGCCTCTGCCTGTTCCTGCGTCAATTTCACTTTCTCAGTCATTCTTATTCAACCTCCCTAAGTCTTTTAATAATTTTTCTCGCATATCAGCAATATTCGGATCTTCTTTAACCGGTGCTGGTTGCGTTTCATCCTTCTTTCCAAACCAATCAGGCACTTTCTCTCTCGATTGTTTTTGCTTTGGCGGAATAAGCATTTTAATTTTGAGAGCGTCATATCGCTTTCTAAGTTTGGATGGAGATAAAACATTCGCTTTTTCGAAATCATCTGATTGTACCCATCTAATTAGTTTGGATACTTCACCTTTATCTCTTTTATCCAGGTCAATGATCTTTCTAAATTCATCACACCAGTTTTGTAAATTAGGATCTTTAAAATCAGAACTATTCTTTCGAATCTCTTGAATAAAGAATTCTACTAATTTCATTTCATCTGAATCTTTGTCGAAAACTCGTTTTTGACGAGAGGGTTTTATATTATTATCTTTATTATCATTGTTTACATTATTAACATTATTGTTTGTGTTCACTTGTTGTTCATCTGTTGTTCGCTTGCTGTTCATCTGTTGTTCATCTGCTGTTCGTTTGTTGTTCACTTGTTGTTCATGCCCCTGATGTTCAGACCAATTAACTACAGTAACCACGCTATATTTAGTGGTTGTTTTGATGTTCAACATTTCCCATTCTTCGAAGTTCTTCAACCATCTCCAAAGGGTTATTGCTGAAATCATTTCATCTTTCTTTGCCCCTTTGTTGAATTCTTCATATAGTGCATTTCTACCAGTGACGAATTGCCCTGGTTCCAATTTGATCATCTGATTTCCTACCAATTGGTTGTGTTCTGTATGAGTAGCTTTCAGCAAACAATGGATCCAGAGTTTCAGCATGAAGGCATTAGAATAGATGGGGTTATCTATCATTTTTCTGTGTAAACTAATCCATCCTGCCATACTGCTTTCCCTCCTTTCTCCTGCAGGTTGTTATGGAATGTGAATCAACTTCCCCGTCACCTTCGCAACTTCATTTCTGATTAATTCTTCATTACTATTCGTATCTGAAAGATGCAGCAACCAAATTTCTTGAAGCTTGGATAGATCATTAGCTTTTAGAAATTCAATCACATTTTCCATACTGAAATGTGACTTCATCACACGCTTTCTCATTGATGGGTGAATACGGCCGGTCTGTTCATTAACATCTAGTACCGATTGACAATAGTTACACTCGATCATTAGGTGTGTAAGCCCCTGGAACTTGTATTTGATGTAATAGGTATCAGTAGCAAATAGAAGCTTGTCCCCTGCTTGATTAACTAACAAGAATCCAAATGGTTCAGCTACATCGTGCTGCACATCAAATGGCAATATGGTCCATGTACCAATAACAAATTGTTTCTTGTTCTCTACTGTCTTAATTCGATGATGTTTAATACCGATTGCATCTCTTGTCCCCTTGGACATGTAACTTCTGATTCCTGCGCCTAATACTCCACTTAACCCGGCACAATGATCTTTGTGTTCATGCGTTACTAAACAAGCAACTATATCGGTAGTTTGAAAGTTTAATTTCCGTTGTATCTGTTTGAATGTTATACCGCACTCGATCAAGATGGGAGTTACCCCATCCGTCACGTAGTAGGCATTACCAGTACTTCCTGTTGCTAAGGTTTGAATTTCAATCATTACCAAGCAGGCTCTTTAACTTCATTTTTCTTTGGTTCTTCTTGTTCTGGTTCCTTAACTGGAATAGGCTCTGGTTCTGTAACTACCTCTTTAACAGGCATTTCAATGATTGGCTTATCTGGTTTAATATCTAATTCTTCTTTATTTGCATTCTTTTTAATTTCCGCTTCTGGGTTAATTTCTTTTCTTTCATTTTCAAATTCATTTTCCGTAGTACGATTAATAGCACCGATAAATAAATCGCTATCATCTGAAGTATTAATGAAGGCTTTAGCAGCTCGATTAATCACTGTACGTTTCGCCATTTCTTGTGGATACTTGTCCTGTACTGATGTCATAGAGGACTGCGACCAAGATGTTTTTATTTCTGCGTTAGTCATAACAGTTAAGAACTGAACACCATCTTCGCGCTCGATAATGCAATAAGCTCCTTCGATATCTTCTTTTTTGCCAGTCGCCGCCTTCCAGTCAACTGTATGTGCTTTAAAAGCCAACTGCCCACGTTCGTTATATTCAACTTCGAACGTTTCACCTTTCCAAATGACATTTGCCCATACGTCTTTTACTCCAGATAATCTTTTAAGTACCGCTTGTGTTCCGTGGTATGAGCGTACAAATTGCATCTTATCGCCGTATACAATGAAATAACCTTGATTTTTTGCGACACTTAATGCTTGGATCGCCATGTCTTGCAAAGAAAAAGCAACACTTTCTGTTGTTGCACTATCAATCACTGCTGTTTTCTTTTTAAAGTCCACTTCAGTTAATTTGAAATAAGCTGCTTGTACTGCGTTCACGATTGAGTAATTACCTGGTATATTTATCTGATTGTCCTCTACCATCTTTTGAACCTTTTTAGCTACTTGCGTCACTATGGCATTCTGTTTATTTGATTCAGCTGGTTGATTATTTTGCTCTTGTATTTGATTAGTCATTATTCAATCTCTCCCTTTGCTTTTTTGAGTGCTTTCTCGACAAGTTCCCAAATATCTAATCGATGGATTTCGTCGTTCTGATATTTCATTACTTCGCAAAGAGCGAAGTACATTTCTGGCGCTGCAGAAATTAAATGTCTGTCTCTTGGATGAACAGTTTCTGCTATAACACCACCACCGTAATAGTGAATTTCAGTGATGCTAGTATTAGGCAAAATATCCGTGACTATCGTGTCTGAAATCTGTCCTAACTTCCATTTACCTGGAGTGTGAGTCATTCAATTAGCTCCTTTCTTTTGAATTTCAAGCATGATTCTGTTCTTTGTTTATAAATTCCGTTCAGCCCACAATGACCGCGAGCGGTATACTTCGCATCTTTGATAAATGGAGTGTAATGGATACAAATACCGCATTTATTTTTTAAGTTAATACACTTCCAGTTAGACGTTCTATCAATCACAATAACTTCGATTGCAATGCGGACAACCCGTAACTAATTGGCTCCCAGCTTCTTCTACGGTGATTCCGGTTGTGCGAGTTTTTTCTTCTCCGGATAAATAATCTTTAAATTTTCTTTCGATTGGTTCGTATATATTTTTGTTACATTTCCAACAGCTACCACCTCTTGGAGCAAAATGTGGAGCACCGTTCGTTTTACAGTATTCACTCTGTGCTTTAACGCTTTCTGCAATGTTGTATTCAGGCATTTATTTCCCCTCCACTCTCAGCGTTTTATCTTCCTCTGAAACTACCAAACTAATAATCTGTGCATCTATGGCATTTAGCTTTGTAACTGCCTCAGCATTATCCACGAAGATAGGAGCGACGATTCCAAAGTGATTAGATAGGGTTTCGATAATGTCTAGGCCAACATTTATCCGCATTGCGTTATTTAATGAACTGTAAGGAACTCCGTTGTAAGTCGTTTCACAAACTTCATTCAATCCACCGTTAATTTGGTTATCAAACAATTTGAAGCGAGCCAGTTTGAATTTAGAGTTGATTTTTTCTGTTAAGAGCTCAATTTTTCTGCGGATAAATTCTTCCGTTAGAAATACCTGGTGCTCTAACTTTTGATACTCTTTTGTAAGAGCTTCTTCTTGATCCTCATATTCGTTAATACGAGTTTTCAAATTGTCAACGTTGGCATACTTAGCGATTTCTGTATTAATCTCACGCTTCTTTGCTTCCAGTTGAATATTTGCATCTTTAATATCTTGAATAGCTTGTACAGACTGATTTTTAATTAATGCAATTTCTTGTACTAAAGCTAGCTTCATGTTCATAAACTTTAGATATTCTGGTGATTCCGAAACCTCCATTAAGCTACCACTTAAAGACTCTGTCTCACCAGTAAGCTTTACAATTTGCTCTACTTTTTCGCTTCGGATGCCCTCCATTTTCTCAATATTCGAAGCGGCTTTTTCTATATCTTCAATAAACTGTTTTTTCTTTTGTGCAATAGACTTACCTTTACTATCAATTTCCGCTAAATTGGCAGCCTTTTTTGCGTTGAATGACTCGAGTGCTTTTAATCGTGTAGACTCAATTTGATTAGCTGGTAAGTCCTGCTCACAAGTTGGACAAACACATTCATCAACATGATCAAATTGTTGAGTATTGATTTGCTTCCACTCATCCCGGAGCTGTACTAAATCCTCTTCGATTCGCTTAATATTGCTATTTGCAAATTCGGTAGTTCGCTTTTGTTCAGCTACCTTCATATCAAGAATTTTTAAGTTCCCTTGTTCCTCTTGTAGCTTAGCTTGTAGTTGGTATAGCTTTTCTTTTGAATCCGATTCAAATGCACGTTTAACAGTTTCTAGGTCGTTCTCGACCTTCTTCAACTCCAACTCTTTAGACTGCAAAGCTTGTCCGTTTTGAATATTGTTGATCAACGTTTTGTTATCATCAATTTGTGTTTCGATATCAGCTAATTCACTACGAACAGCCTCAACATCTATTGATCCTTCTGGGAATGATTTATTTACTTCATCAATACGAACTGGAATCATTCTTAAATCTTCGTTAATGATTTTTCTACGTTCAGCAACTACCTTCCGATGATCTTCTAGTGAACGCCCTTTTAGGATCAGTTCAAGACCTTTCAATTGGTTGTCAGAAGCAAATACATCTTCATCCGATATATCTCCACAAATTTCAATAAGCAGTTTTCTGCGGTCCTGCCATTTAATCTGTTCGTTAAAATACGTTGGGCTAGTGATTAATTTGAATAACTCTTCCTCAACAATCCCAGCTACAAAATCCACGTATTCTTTTTTCTTTTTTGGTACTTCATCGATGTAATATTTTGTTTTATGACCACTAAATTCTTTGTTAGCAGCACCACGCTTTTGCACCCAGTCCTCTGTATACACTTTCTTCAAAGTCACTTCTGTACCATCGATATCAAAAGTTGCTTCACCAATGTGATTAAGGTTATGAACTTCTTCACCGGTAGATTCGAGCGATTTAATAGCAAAATCTTTTTTGTTCTGTGAATCTTTGTCAAACAACAACCAATTGAAATTATCAAACAAAGTCGTCTTGCCAGTAGCGTTGTCCCCCAAAATACGGACACTTTTTCCGTTCGAAACAAACGAGAACTTTTTTAATCCCTTGAAGTTTTCAAGGTTTTGCGATAGCAGTTTTACTTTTTTCATTGTTTTCCTCCTTTGACATTTTAGAGGGTCCTCGTATACACTGTAGGTAGATTATTGTGTAAGAACCCAAACTCGTTGCGCCAACAACGGGTTTTAATTTTGTTCATTTTCTTCTTGTTCAAATTCTGCAAAGCGTATTGCTTCTTGAATTGCATTTACTTTCACTTCTTGAACCATGTAAACTTGTTTTGCAGTAACCATATCCTCTACAGTGTCTGAAGTTGCTACATCATGAGCTAGTTGAGCCAGTATTTCTTGTTCATCCGAAAACCACTGTGATAGTTTAATTAGTAATTTTTCCATCCTTTTCATCTCCCTCAAATTAATTAGTTGGTGCATATACTTCTTTGGCTTGTCCAGTAAGTCGATGTGCTAGAGTCCACATTTCCGATTGCTTCTTAACTAGTAACCAATCACTAGATTGCAAGCCGATTGAATCCAAATATTTACGTTGTGCCAGCGTTAGCTTCTTGCCGTTTTTCATATATCACTACCTCCAATTCTTTGATTTTGCGATCATACAACTCCTTCTTTTTCCCAAGCTTCTTAATCTGGTTGTTTATTGAAGTTGATTGTTCGATGCTTAAACTTGTTATAAATGAGCTTTTTACACAGAGGTCAATAATTATCATTTGAATTTGATGCCGTTTGACTTTGAACCTGTTAAGTTTTTTTGTTTTACTTTCAGCCAATCAGATCACCTCTAAATCCGTAATAGAAACACGGTATTTTATAGCAAGTTCTTTCACAATCGCCAGATATATTTCTGTTAACCTAGCATCCTCTGAAATAGCATCCAATTTAGAAACTTTATTTACCGTCGATTTTGGTACACCATTTAACGCCATCACTTTTTGTTTATTCGTTACACGAATGCTCAATTTACACTTAGCTCTTTCCTCAAGCATTTTGTAGCTCTCGTTTCGAATATCTTGATACATTTGAAACCCACCATTATTTTTGGCGATATGATTTAGAATGTTCGTGACTTTCTTGCGCCATTCAACAACCGATAGTCCAATGATTTCAGTTATGTTTTGTTGTTCCGTTTCTATTTTGCCGATTCGGTTATCTTGTTCATTCAATCGTTGTTCTTGTTTTACCATTTGTTCAATTTGCATTTGCATGATTTCAAGTTGTGATTTTGGTTTATTAAGCTGCTGTTCCATTTCTTCAAACATAGTGACATATGCAGCGGTAAAGAGAACACCTTTTTCACCAGTCATTTTGTTTGCTACCATGTCGCAACCTTTTTTGGTGAGTAAATAACAAGGTAATTCTCTACCCGTAGAATCTTTGTAACTCGATTGAATGAAGAATTCTCCAGCTTTTGCTGCGCTCAAAGTTGAGCCGAGTAAAATTTGTTCGTACCCTTTAATATCACGGAGTAAATTTTTATGTTCTTTCGCAACCATTTCTGCTACGTCACGACTTTCAGTTACAAGTTGTCCATCCAATGAAACTACTTTTAATTGATTCATTTTTTCTCCCGTCCTTTCGTTTGTGTTTTAACAAATGCCTGGTGGAGTAACATGTGGCGTTCAACAGATGGTTTGGATAACCAATCTCTTGCAGTTGTTTTCATTTCTTTCACCTCTCTTTTAACATCACACCCACCAGTAAAGATTCGGGGTCATGGCGTTGGCTATTGCTGTCGCTCGGGATTTAATCGGTCCGTCGTGGCGTACTCCGCTCTTCGAATATTTAATGCCGGGTGTGAAGTAATGCTTTTAAAACTATTTACTTATAAACTCCAAATGAATAAAGCGGAAACGAAAACCATAAGACCTAAAAAAGTGCCATAAAACAAGCAGGCATCTGTTAGATGGATTCTTGAGGATCCAAAGAAATAGAAGTTGAGTTTCCTGTAAATATTCATTTACTAACCTCAAGAGCTTTTACTTCTTGCAAATCAGTTAAATCCATTCCAACGTATTGCCTCATGAAATTTTCAATTTCAATTGTAGATACTTTCATTCTTCCAAGTTTTAAACCTTGTAAATGTCCTGATTTAATTAGTTCGTACACTTTGTTTTTATTGCATTTAAGAAGTTTTGCTACTTGTGAAACTTCGAGTAGTTCTGGCATTAGATTTTTAACCTCCCCATTAAATATTTAAAATTTTTTGAATATGTTTTATATGTTCTTGTGCTTTAGGACCATCTTTGCGTCCACGGATGATATCAGATAGATAGGCATTTGAAATACCTACTAAATCAGCAAGATCTTTCTGTTTCATTTTTCTCTTAAATAGTTCACTTCTTACTTGTACTCCAAGGTCTTCTGACATAAAATAACCTCCTCATTTCATTTATTTCATACCGTCATTGGCTCGGTATCACAGCGCATTAGAAAAAATAAGCTAAATAATTAACTAATAGTGTTGACTTGTTTTATGCGTATAGTTTAATATAGAAGCATAGCTAAATAAGACTTATGAAAAGCCTGAAATACTACATTTAATCCGTTCCCCAACGCCAAATGTGTTTTAATAGGTCGTATTTTTTATACTTATTTTTAGCTAACCAATTAGCTTATGTCAGTAATATTAAACTATATGCATAAAATAATCAACTGTTTTTATGCTAAAAGTTTAATTATTTTTGACAGGCAACTAAGGATGGTTGATATGACAACGTTTGAGGTAGTAAAAAGATTATGTGAAGAAAGAAAGATTTCTATTAACGACTTGGAAAAGTCATTAGGTTATTCCAAAAACACACTTTACCGTTTAAAAACACAAATACCTGGTTCAGATAAACTAGCTACAATTGCAGACTACTTTGATGTTAGTACAGACTATCTTCTTGGTCGCACTGACAAAAAGAGATACTATGATTTAACTGAAAAAGATGAACAAGACATTCAAAAAGAACTTCAAAAAATGCTAGATGGTTTGTCTACAAGTGGACATGCTGCATTTGACGGTAGAACTATTGACGAATTAAGCGAGGAAGAATTAGAAGATAGAGAATTATTAAAAGCAAGTTTAGAAAGTTCAATAAGACTAGCTAAACGGGTTGCTAAACAGAAATTCACCCCTAAAAAATATAGAAAATAGTAGGAGTGTTGCTTGTGTCTTCCGTCAAGTCTTTAGTCAGCCATTTAGTCCAAAAACATGGCACGAATGATCCTTTCAAAATCGCCGAGCTAATGGGGATTATTATTAAATTCGAGTCTTTGGGTTCAGCATTAGGTTATTATGATAAGCACTTTAGAGTACCTATTATTCATATCAACCAAAATGAAACAAAAGAAAAGCAATTTTTCATTTGCGCCCATGAACTTGGACATGCTGTGCAGCATCCAGATACCAATACTTCATTTCTGAGAAAGAATACTCTATTTACTACAGATAGATTCGAAATAGAAGCTAATACGTTCGCAATCGAACTTTTATTACCTGATGAATTATTTAAAAGTAATGACTCGGGCTTTAGCCTCTGTGATGCTGTAAACGAAAAAGGAGTTCCAGAGGAACTATTAACTCTGAAAAGTCTGCATCATTAAAAAAATTTAACCTATAAAAGAACATTTGTGCCCATAAAAGGAGGCGTTGCTAATCTAAATTTATGAAAATAGCATACAGATCAAATATTTTATTAAAAGGAGTGAACAATATGAAAGGTGGAGTACGTAAAAGAGGTAACTCATGGTATTACTACTTTGATTATGGAATTGTAGAAGGTAAACGCAAGAAGATTGAAAGATTAGCTGAAGGAGCTTCAACAAAATCTGAAGCACAAACCGTATTAAGAAGAAAAATAATAGAATATGAGAATGTAGGAATGGTATTTAAACCATCTGAAATTACTCTACACGACTATTTAAATTATTGGATGCAAGAATATGTCGAATTAAAATTGAAGTTGAATACACAGTATAATTACGAAACTACGATACGTATACACATATCTCCTGCGTTAGGTAAGTATAAACTAAAAGCATTAACACCTGAAGTACTACAAAAATTTGTGAATGATAAAGTTCGTGAAGGTTTTGCGAGGAAAACAGTTGAGATCATGATGGGTATTTTAAATAAGGCTCTACGACATGCAGTTTACCCTTACAAGTACATTAATGAAAATCCTATGCAATATGTCGAACTAATGATGGATACGCTTAAAAAGCAAACTAGAGAGGATTTAAAGATACAATCAAATGAGAACTTAAGATTACTCAATAATCACATTAGCGTAGATAGTGACTTTTATGTACCCTTCCATATTGGAATGAATATTGGATTGCGTGTTGGTGAAACCTGTGGACTTGAATGGTCAAAGATTGATTTTGAAGAAAAGACCATCGAGGTTGATCAACAGCTAATCGGTGAAAAGAAAGACAACGGAAGAACTGAATGGATCCCAGCGAGTCTAAAATCAAAAGCAGGTTATCGAACAATTGCTGTTGGTGATAATCTTCTTGATCTATTACGTAAAGAAAAGATACGCCAAAAACAAAACAGATTAAAATATGGAGAATATTATATAAAAAGTGATAGAGTATGTGTGAAAGAAAATGGACAGCCCTTGACACCGTCCATAATCAAATATCACACTCGCATTATATCTCAAAAATTAAATCTCAAATTTAATTATCATTCATTACGTCATACATTAGCAACCAAATTAATTGAAAATGGTCTACCGACTAAAACTGTGCAAAAAATTCTTGGTCACAGTCGTGCTTCAATCACAGAAGATCGTTATGTTCATCTTACAGAAAAGATGCAACGAAATGCCGCTGATGTCATGGATATGTTCACAAAAGAATTATAAACTTTGCCACCCAAATATAAAAGCGGTGGCAAGACGGTGGAAATGCCACCATTTTGTAAAACCTTAATATCCCCTAACCATTGATACCACTTACTTATTTGGCTCATCCATTTTAAGAACAGCCATAAATGCTTCCTGAGGAACTTCTACAGAACCTACTTGCTTCATGCGTTTTTTTCCTTCTTTTTGTTTATCAAGAAGTTTGCGTTTACGAGATATATCTCCACCGTAACATTTCGCCAAGACATTTTTACCGATAGACTTAATAGTAGACCTAGCGACAATTTTTTGTCCAATAGCAGCTTGTACTGGAACTTCAAATTGTTGTCTAGGGATTAGAGCTTTTAGCTTTTCAACTATAACCTTCCCACGTTCGTACGCGAAATCACGGTGAACAATAAAGCTAAGAGCATCCACTTTCTCACTGTTAAGTAAAATATCCATTTTCACTAACTTAGATTCCTTATATCCAATTAAGTCGTAATCAAAAGAAGCATAGCCTTTTGTACTCGACTTTAAAGCATCAAAGAAGTCATAAACAACTTCTGATAAAGGAATTTCATAAATAATATTAACACGTGATTTCGATAAGAAATCCATCGTGATAAAGTTCCCTCGTTTACGTTGACAAAGTTCCATAACTGAACCGACATAATCTTCTGGAACCATAATAGATGCTTTTACATATGGTTCTTCGATTGTATCTACTTTTTGGACGTCCGGCATCATTGATGGGTTGTCCACTTTTAGAGTATCTCCGTTTGTAAGCTTTACATCATATATAACACTAGGTGCCGTAGTAATTAAATCAATCTTAAATTCACGTTCTATACGCTCCTGAATTATCTCCATATGTAATAATCCAAGGAAACCACAACGATATCCAAAACCTAATGCTTGGGAAGTTTCCGGTTCGAACTCTAATGCTGAATCATTCAGTTGAAGTTTCTCTAGAGCCTCACGTAAATCAACGTATTTCGTATTATCAATTGGATATAACCCACAGAAAACCATTGGATTCATTTTTTTATATCCAGCTAAAGGTTCCAAAGCAGGATTGTTAGCTAAAGTAATCGTATCACCGACACTTGAGTCACCTACGTTTTTCATCGAAGCTGTTAAAAATCCAACGTCACCAACAGTTAATTCAGAACGCTGTGTCGTTCTAGGAGTAAATACTCCAGTTTCTACTACTTCGAATTCCTTGCCAGAAGACATCATTTTAATCGTATCGCCTGGTTTAACTGTACCTTCCACAATACGAATATAAACAATTACCCCACGATAAGGATCAAATAATGAGTCAAATATCAAAGCCTTTAAAGGGGCATTTGGATCTCCAGATGGTGCAGGTACTTTTTCTACAATTTGTTCTAGGATTTCTTCGATACCAATACCAGCTTTTGCAGATGCTAAAACAGCTTCTGAGGCATCCAAACCAATAACGTCTTCAACTTCTGCTCTTACACGCTCTGGATCTGCAGCTGGAAGATCTATTTTATTGATAACTGGAAGTATTTCAAGATCATTATCTAAAGCCAAATAAACATTTGCAAGTGTCTGTGCTTCAATTCCCTGTGCTGCATCTACAACTAAAATAGCACCTTCACAGGCAGCTAAGCTACGAGACACCTCATAGGTGAAATCGACATGACCTGGAGTATCAATAAGATGGAAGATGTACTCTTCACCGTCTTTTGCATTATAAGTCAATTGAACAGCATTCAATTTTATAGTAATACCACGTTCACGTTCAAGATCCATTGAATCGAGTAATTGGCTCTGCATTTCTCGAGATGTTACCGTTTGCGTTTTTTCTAAGATACGATCCGCAAGTGTCGATTTCCCATGATCAATATGGGCAATAATCGAAAAATTACGTATTTTCTTCTGTCGTGCCAGTCTCTCATCATTATTCATACTTGTTCACTCCTAATTAAACTACTTGCATTATAACAGATAAAGGATTGTTTAAAAAATATTACTGTATCATTGTATGTACATTCTAGATTGTTTAAATTGAGTTGAACCCATAATTAATTGATGTCGTGCTGAGTGGATATCAACGTTGTTCGGGTTTCACTATTTAATATACTTTTATGTATTTTAAAATATATAATTTTTCGCCAGACTTTAATCTTATCAAAAACCTCTTAATAACACAATCTACGAGTATATATTCCTTATGAAAAGAGATGAAGCATAATTGCTTCATCTCTTATTGTTTACTTATATTGGTAAATCTTCATTTAACATATTAGATATTGCTTTTGCTAAAACTGCAATAGAACGATTTAATTCCTGTTCATTATTATCGATGCCACCCAATTCTACATTGAGTAAAATTTTGGAAAGGTCTTGATTGTATACACCGTCTACTCCCTTTCCTTCTCGTGGTAGAATTCCTCGTGAAATTCCAGGAACTAATTTATTAAGTTGATCAGAGAGATTTTGTGCGAGTTGTTCATTCCATTTATAATTGGGGTGCTCTCGGCCAATAACAAATATAAATTTAGCATAGCGTTCTTCTCCATTTATAAGCGTCGTCACATTTGCTTTTGCGGAATCCCTATGAATATCTAAAATAATATCATATTCTTTCTGCCCAATTGCTTGTTGAACAAAAGGTCTTATTGAATCATATTGTTTCGCATCTCCTGTACTCTCTGGTCCCAAAATATCGGTTTCTAATTGATGAACTGCAAATTGAGCAGTTATCTGCTCTTGGAAGGACGTAATATTGTTTTCTGAATGGTACGTTGCAATTTTCTCACCCTTAGC
This sequence comes from Psychrobacillus sp. FSL K6-2365, assembly GCF_038003165.1. Taxonomy (NCBI): domain Bacteria; kingdom Bacillati; phylum Bacillota; class Bacilli; order Caryophanales; family Bacillaceae; genus Psychrobacillus; species Psychrobacillus sp. FSL K6-2365. The sequence goes on from NZ_JBBOOO010000001.1 coordinate 2,616,883, forward strand.
AGCTAGTATAGGCTTATAGGCTTCTTGAGAATGGGTAAAATAAACAAATGCTTTTTTAGGTTCTAAAATTTCGGGAGCAGCAGTTTTTGTTTCTAACTGCGCGGCGTAGACGACTGCAGTAGTACTCTCCTCTTTTGGTGTTACTTCTTTTGTTGCGGTTTGTTGCTTTTGTTGCGGGAAAAGAGGCGTTTGGACGGTTGCAATAATAATTGGTGCTAAAAATAAAAGTAATAAAATGCTAACTACATTCTTTAAGGACTTAGCCATAATTTCCACTCTCCTCACACAATCGTATGAAGAGAGCGGCAATTTTAGAACACTTTATCTAGTTGTAATCCAACTTTCTATCCCATTAGACAATATATATGCATAGTGTTCAACCCAAGCATCCGTTTCTTTAGGGGTTACAAATAGGGATGGGTTTTTACCGACAAATACTTCTTCAAACAACTTTCTTTTTTCTTCCGTAGACCACGTAACCCATTCTCCAAAAATTGGTTGAAGTACAGATTTGTCGATGTTCGGTTTTTTATTAGAAACCATCGGCGTTACCGCTAATGCAGAGGAAGGTCGCCCTTTTTCCTCCACCTTAGAAGCAATATAATGAATGACTTGCTCCATTGCATCAGCATATAAAACTGGTCCATCCACAACCATCGGAATACCTATAGCTGTTACTGGCACCCCATATACTTCTTCCGATATTTCTTTTCGTTGATTTCCTACACCTGATCCTGGATGTATTCCTGTATTTGTCAGCTGAATAGTTTTACATAGGCGTTCGCTATTTCTAGCTGCTAAAGCATCTAACACAATGATTAGATCTGGTTTATATGCTTTACTAATTGCTTCTACAAAATCACTTGTCTCAAAACCTGTTTGTCCAGTTACCCCTGGAGCATACATCACTACTTTTACCCGTTCAGCACTTTCAGTCAATGAAGAACTTTGTAAATACTCAATTGCCTTTGGACCAATGGCATCAGGAGTTATAGTTGCATTACCTAATCCAATGATTAATATTTTTGAGTCCTTCGATAGATTTAAATCATGATGCATCTCTCTAAGTTTTTCGATAAATATTTTTTCTAAGGGTTTGAAACTATCCTCTTGGTCCGGACTCACCGTCAAATCCGTTAAAGTAATATATTTACCTTTTTTCTTTCCTAATTTCTTTTCTCCTTCTTCATTGACTTCAATTGATGTCACAAGTACTGCACCTTCACGATTTTCTTCGAATGTAATTCCTTCGGAGTTTTTAAGTTTATTTTTCTCCTCGCCTGTACGATGCTTTACCATTTCATCTGATTCATCTAATAAATCAGTTCTTCCCCACATAATATCACCTCTTATTTAGTGTGGTCGATGTGTCAAGTAAATATTCTTTGCATTTATATATTGCAATTTGTTTTTGTGTTTGTTAAAATAATGCTTGTTGTATTAGAAAGAAATGTATCATCTCAGACCTTATTAGGAGGTGAAAGGTATGCCAAACATTAAATCTGCTATTAAACGTGTTAAGACAAATGAGAGATTAAACACTCAAAACGCAAAAGCAAAATCAGCAATGCGTACTGCTGTGAAAAAAGCTGATACTGCTGCTCTTAATAACGACGAAAACGCAAAAGATCTAATTAAAACTGCTATTCAACAACTTGAAAAAGCAGCTTCAAAAGGATTAATTCATAAAAACGCAGCTTCTCGTAAGAAGTCTCAATTAATGAAAAAAGCGTAATAAAAAAAGACTATCCGATTATTTCGGATAGTCTTTATTTTTTTCAAAAAATAGTTTTCCCCTTAAGTGCACGGTGAAAATTCTGTAAAAGCATTTTTGACTTCACATAAAAGAAACTATTTTTTAAAAAAACATTGCACAAAAGGTTTCTCGTTGATTATTACTTTTAGGTTCTAATATAGAATATCAAATCGCGCTATCCCCCCTAAAGAGTAGGATTTAAAGAAAGAATCATGAACATATCTTGGAATTCTGTTATTAACATAAATGCCCGTAAAAACACCATCACAAAATGAAGTGACTAGCAATTTCTGCTTAACAGACTATAACTTGGAAAAACCATCTTTAATCACGTATTTATTGGTGGATTAACATACTTAAATCCAAAGATTATAGAGTGAACTTAATAACGATTAAGCCCCTTACTTCAGCAAAAACATCTCTAAAATTCTATCTCGATTTATATTTAGTGTTTTTAACTGTAAATCGACTGTCGCAAGATCATTCAATGTTTGCAGCAGTTTTTGTTCATTGTGAAGCATAGGGTGATCTATTAATAACTTTACTCGGTATGGATGGACCTTAAGCTGATTGGCAATTTGCTGAGCATGATAGCCTTTTTTCTTTAAGTGGCTTACCTGGACCATTAATCTAACTTGTGTTGCTATTAAAGCATTTAGCTTTAATGGATCCTCTTTTCTCTTCAATAAATCGTGATAAATTTCAATCGCTTCACTTTTATGCCCCGAAAGATAAGCATTTCCTAATGTAAAAACATCCTGCTCTAGAGTACGTACAAGCAACTTCTTTATTGTGTCACTATCGATCTCTTGCTCTTCGCCAACGAAAGTTGCTATTTTCGCTAACTCTGTCTGCAGATGAACAAGATCCGTTCCACCAAGTTCAATAAGGCAATCTATAGACTCATCAGACATCGTTTTCCCATGTGTAGAAAGTTCATGTAAAATCCATCCCTTTAAATCATGGACCTGTAAGCTAACTGACTCAATAACATTGGCTGTCTGTTTCATAGCTTTTGTAATTTTCTTACGTTCGTCTAGTTTTTCATAAGGTGCTATAAAAACAGTGATTGCTGATGGTGAAGGAGATTTCAACCACTCTTCTAGACTAACCGTATCATGGACTATTTTTTCTTTTCCCTTTTCAGTCGCTTTTAGAAAGAATGCATTTTTTGCTATAACCAGTTTCTTATCTGAAAAAAAAGGAATAGTATCTGCCTCATACATAACCTCGTCTACTTTACTTTCCTCCATATCGAAGGTGATAACTTCTAATTCCCCTTGATCATTTAATTGTCTTTTAATTCTTTTTAATGTTTCTTCGATAAAATATGCTTCATTTCCATATAATAAATACACAGAAGAAATGTTATTATTAGATATCTGCATCCACTTTTCTGAAATCATGTTAAGTGCTCCTTGCTATGTATAGTTATATTTCATTATATCGTAAATACGTGTATAAATTGTGACATTATATGCCTTACTAGAAAAAGAAAAGTTTGTATATAGATTTTTTATAGGCAATCCTTTATAATTAGGTGGAAATAGGAGGGGTAACAATGAATGAGTTTGAACAAAATGTCCAGTCGAAACGTAACGACGCGATCGACTCTGGTGTAGGTTTTGTAGTCTCCTTTGGTTTTTTTGCAATAATGTTTGTCATTGCAACCGTTATTGAGTTCGTAGCTCGATAAAATGAAAATTCAATTAGTGAGATATTCTTCAATCGTACTGATTGAAAACTAAAAGGGTTTTGCCTCGTGGAGGTAAAACCCTTTTTTCACTGCACTTTCATATTTCGAAGCTAATATAATATAGCAAGCGGAAACATTCTAAGCATCTGGGGCACAGCTTCATTCTCCTTTTGCCACAGGATGTTAGTCAGACGTGGCCACACAATATGGCTTATTAAGCCTTTGTCCTTTAAATACTTATGGAATTGTAACAGTCATATCCCCACTTTTATTAATCTCGACTTCAATAGTACCGTCCGTCCCTGTCTGTAAATAAGGAATTCGCAATTCTTCTAGACGCTCGACCACCTCTGGATGTGGATGACCATAGCGATTTTCAAAGCCTGCTTGTATTATCGCTACACTAGGCTGAACCAAATTCAAAAACTGCTCAGTGCTAGAGGTTTTACTGCCATGATGACCTACTTTCAATACATCAATTTGTTGTATTGCTCGTGAATAATACTCCACTAGATCTAACTCACCTCGTTCCTCTAAATCTCCAATGAATAATCCATGAAAATTATTATTTCTCATTGATAATACAAGAGAATCATCATTCCCCTCATATATTTCATCCATTGGATATAAGTATTGAAAATGATAGTAATCTGAAAAGATAATGTCCCCAGCAATCTTTTCATAAACCGGGATTCGTTGCTTATCAATCTCCACCCTTAAATCATCCATTACTTCTTTCTCCCAAGAACCAGGAGTAATATGAATCTCCTTTACTTTTACTCCTCTTAGAACTTCTTCTGCACCTTCCATATGATCAGCATCTGCATGGGTAATGATAAGTATATCGATTGCATTTATACCCTTTCCTTTTAACAAAGGCAAAACAACCTGTCTACCAATTTCGTAAGGTTCATTTGTTTGTTTCCAAGTTTCTTGATCGAACCTTAGTAATCCACCTGTATCTATCATTATTACTTGTTTTCGGTAAGGCATTTCAATTAGTATACAATCACCTTGTCCAACATTTACAAAGGTAATTCGAGTTGTTGAATCCGTAAGAGGAGCTAATTGAATAACTAATAGAGTGATTAAGAAATAAAGGGTACATCCAAATACCTTCTTTTTTCTTTCTATGGAGATAAGTATTGCAATCACGCTAGTGTAGGCAAGAAGTATCATCCAGTTCTCCGGCCTCATAGGATTCCACATCTGGTATGGTAATGTACCTAACTTTAGAATGAGAATATCAATTAAGCCTCGAATAGGTTCATACACGAGAAACAAAGCTTCAGAGATAGAAGGCACTACAAATGTTAGCAACAGAAACAAAAGATTAAGAGGTAAAACGAGAAACGTAAATAAGGGAACAAATATTAAATTTGCGAGGAAAGAAGAAATAGAAATTTCATAAAAGTGATAGAGAAGAATAGGATAAACGATAACTTGACAAACTGCAGTTAGAATAAACGATTGTAATAAATAGGAATGAGTTGATTTTAATAAAATCGAGGAATAAATAAGTGAAAATGCAGCTAAATAGGAGAGTTGAAAACCAATTTGGAATATAATCCAAGGTGTTAGAAAGACAAATCCCATAAAACTTAATGAAAAAGCGTCTTCTATTGCTATTTTTCTTTGAAAAAGTACTGAGATTAAAACAATCTCTGTTACAGAAACAGATCTCCATACGGAAGGCGCCCCTCCAGCAAGCAAAGCATATAAAGGTAGTGCAATTATTAACAACCAGTTTGCGGTTTCCCTTCTTACACCTAAACGAATCATTATTTCAAAAATTAACCAAACGATGAGCGCAACATGTAGACCAGAAATAGCAAATAGATGCGTTATACCGAGTGTCTGGTAGGCACTTTGCATATCGGAAGGCATTTGCTCCCTACTACCTATTAAAAGTGCTTCTGCCTCTGCTTGGAGCGATAATGGAAAGCGATCCCGTATATGCTGTTTCACCTTAAAACGCTGCCCTGCCATAAAAGTTATAAAATCTGTATTTTTTCCAATGAGCTCATACTGAGTAACTTGAAGTTGTCCGACAGAGCCATTACTTTTTAAATAATTTTCCATATTAAATGCATACATATGTGATTTTGGTCCATTAGAAGTTTCTTCCGAGCGTATATTCATAGTTATTCCTGCAAGGGAATGTTTTTTGAACGCTTCCTTATATTGTTCACTTTCCAGTTTTAATTGAACATACCACTTATCCTTGTTCTCTGATATAGCAAAACCACGTAGAGTGCTTCCATTAATGCGATATGTGTCTGTCCAAGTAATTTGGGTGACATTTTGAGCTAGTGAAGGAATAGGCATTCTCTGCAAAGTATAAAAATAGCAACTTATTCCTAAACATAAAATAATTACTATAAATGACACTGAAAACTGTTTATATAAAAGCAAAAAAAGAATTACAAACAAGAAGAACAGGATAATGATAGATTCGTAAGCTGCTATTACACCTACTATAACTGCTATAGCGATATATATTAAATTTCCGCGGATGTTGTTAATCCAAATAGTTCTGCCACCTTCATTTCATATGGTGCTAATTCTTCAACACTTGCTCCTTTTTCTTTCAGCTTTGATATTAGTTCTGTGTACAACGCAACTTTTTCATCACTCAAGAAATCTATCTTTCGTTCATCGAAAGGCACATGAATAACTTCGACTCCCGCCTTATTTAACAATTCAATGGCATAAGAGTTGTTTTTATAGTCTTGAGCATAGTACAGACGACTAATCCCAGCTTGAATGATTGATTTCGTACACGGTAAGCATGGGAAATGAGTTACATATAGGTCAGCACCACTCACTGTAATCCCGTATTTAGCACATTGTAAAAGAGCATTCATCTCTGCATGTATAGTTCTCACACAATGGTTATCCACGACATAACATCCATGATCAATACAATGGTCACCACCTGAGATAGATCCATTATATCCTCCTGCCATAATTCGGCGATCACGCACAATCGAAGCGCCAACTGCAAGACGTGTACATGTGCTTCTAAGTGCAAGTAAATGGCTCTGAGCCAAGAAAAATTGATCCCATGTTATTCTCTCCATATAATTACCTCCAAAATATACGTTTATCTAAGTGTAGTAGTTTGTGTAAGAAACTTCAATAATTCGTTTGTTATTTTACGGATATTAATGGTTCCAGTTTCTCATATGTTTTTTGTCCAATACCAGTTACTTTCTTTAAATCCTGTTTTTCCTTGAAGGCTCCAGATTGCTCGCGATGAGAAATAATTGCCTCGGCTTTAGCTGCTCCAATGCCTGGTAAAGTAGACAAAACTGTAGAATCAGCATTATTTATATTTACTAACGACGATTGTGAACTGCTAGTAGGTAACAGCACTTCTTCTACTTCTTCGCCCTCTTCAGGAACATAGATTACCATCTCATCTTTCACACGCTCTGCATGATTAATATGTTTTGAGTTACTAGACTCTAAATAGCCACCAGCCATTTCAATCGCATTTAATACACGATCTCCTTCTAAAAGTTCATAAACACCCGGTTTCATTACAGCACCTTTTACTTCCACAAAAACAAGGGGAGTTTCTACATATTCAATTATTTCTTCTTCTGGAAAATTTTCTTTTAATGGGATAGTTGGGATTGAATCAGCTTTGGGGGTAGCCGATTTTAGAAAGGATTGAATACTGATGAACAGTATTATTCCTATTACTACTACTGGGAGTAATAGCATTTTCTTATATTTCTGGACGAACTGTTGAATCAGAATCATCAGCCTCTTTCATAAGAGGTAAATTATATGGAGTTATAAAAACTATACTAAATTTACGTGTAGATGAAAAGGGTTATTTTAAAAGTCATAACGGTAAAAAATTACCAATAACTAGGGAAAGAAAGATCTGTCACTAACGAAGAAGGAAGATTTAGCGAGTGGAAATAGAGAAGTTAAATAACTAAAGAAATTGCATTTTCAAGAGTTTCCTCTACAAAAACACCTACAAGTATCTTAGAGTAGCAAGACGACTAAAAAAGATGCTTGTTGGTTGTGACAGTCGTCACACTAACAAGCATCCCTAAAAATTCACTCGATATAAATATAGCAAAATGTATGTCCACACATCTTCTAAACGATAGAAACAGGTTTGGACCCTAGATGATTGATACGTCTCTCACCCAGTATACCTTATTTTACAGCATGGATAAACCATCTATCCACTTCTCCTATAGGCTTTCCAAAAATATCATCACGGACATTCACGGAAGAAAAGCCTACTGTTTCTAGAAGAGTCTTGAATGTTTCCACAGAATACGTACGTTGGTAATGGGATTCTTCAAATCGTTCATAATAACCTGATTCATCACGTACAAAAAAAGTTATATCGTGGTAAATTGAATGATTTTCTTCACCTGGTTCTGTATGCCAAATATAAGCAACTTCCTCATCTTCATACGTAAAAGGTCCATTTGGGTATATAACATCCATCTTATAAAGAGAATGGACATCAAAAAATAACTGTCCACTTGGATTTAAAGCTTCAAACAAGCGTTTGAATGTCTGCTCTACTTCTTCTAACGTCTCTAGATAGTTTATAGAATCTATAGCAATAACCGCTACATCTACCTCATTTACACCTTCAAGTTCTGCCATTGATTGACATATAAAAGAAATATTCGTTCCATTTTCAAAGCTTCGATTTTGAGCTACTGTAAGCATAGAATCGGATAAATCTACACCTGTTACCTCATACCCCGCTTTTGCAAAATGGTTGCTAAGAACTCCTGTACCACAGCCAATATCGACTAGTTTTTTTGATGTAGTCACAGGTGCATACTGTTGTACCCATTCCGCATATTTGTTATATGGTATGTCTGACATTAATGAATCATAAATATAAGCAAATTGTTCATACGTGGACATTAAGCATCTAGCCCAACTTGAATCATTGGTGCGTCTCCCCAAAGTCTCTCTAAATTATAATAAGCACGCTCATCCTTATGGAATACATGTGCTACGACGTCACCCATATCAACTAAAATCCATCTTGCTTCATCAAAACCTTCTAATCTTTTCACATTAAAACCTGCTTTGAAGGCTTGGTCCTCTAGTTCTTTTGCAATTGCTTGAACCTGGCGATCCGAGTTTGCATGGCAGATTAAAAAGTAATCAGCAAGTAATGAAACCCCCTGCATATTTAATACTACAATATCCTCTGCTCTTTTATCGTCCGCTGCTTTATAAGCGATTTCTACTAATGAATTTGAAGATGTCATTCTTTCACTGTTCCTCTCTGTTGTATCATATCATTGTAACAATGAAATGAATCCGGAAATACCGGTTGTTTTTTTTCTATTAAAAATGAAATACTATGCCTTATACAACTTGTCATTGCATCTTCTAAATCGACCTTTGCTTTTTCACGTAAAAGTTCGACTCCTGAAAATTTCCGACTAGGCTCTATCATATCAGAAACATAAATGATCTTTTCAAGTTTCGACATGCCAGCCCGCCCCGTTGTATGAAACTCGATAGCTTGCAAAATATCCTGATCCGAGATTTGAAATTCTGTTCTCGCTACATAACTACCAACAGGAGCATGCCATAATTCATGATTAAAATTTAATAATAATGGATTCATTTTTTCTGAAACAATTATGGATCTTAGCCATTCTTGATTGGCATACTTTACACTGTCATGCAAAATTCCCGCAATCTCTGCTTTTTCAAAATCTTCTCCATACATTTTAGCCAGTGTAATAGCTGTTTCAGCTACACCTTTTGTATGTATAAATCGCTTTTCGGGCATCCGATTTTTCATCTGCGCAAGTAAATGTTCATGTTTCATATAGCTTCTCCTTTCGGATAAAGTCCCGAACACCATCACTAATAAGAAACTGAGTAGTTTCTCCATTTGTTATTCGATTTCGAATGGTAGTAGAAGATAAATCGATTTGAGGTATATCTAAAGTTACTATAGGATATGCAGTTTTGAGCAATTTATTTGGTCTAGGAACTCCTACTAAATGCACATTTTGTATAAGTTCTTCGATTCTATACCACTTAGGTAGATCTTCTACCTGATCTCCACCGATAATAAAGTAAAAATCAGTTAGCGGTTCACGTTTTCTAAGTAGCTCCATCGTATCAAAAGTGTAAGAAGTTCCTCCCTGCTCAATTTCAATCTTTTCTATTTTCAACATGGGAATCTCTCTTATAGATATTTCCACCATAGTCAGTCGTTGTGCAGCTGTAACTCTATTTTTTATTTCTTTATGAGGAGGGTTAGCATTTGGCATTAAACGCACTTCGTCTAATTTCAACGCATGTAGTACTTCATTTGCAATTATCAAATGACCAATATGCGGCGGGTTAAAAGTCCCACCTAAAATCCCTACTTTTTTTCTCATGCACGACTCGCTTTTGGAAGCTCGATTCGTTTATTATTTTTAGACGGTTTGTACAGTACTACTGTTAAACCGATTAGTTGCACTAACTCTGATCTCGTACCTTTTGCAAGGGCCTCTGCAACTTCATGCTTATCGTCTTCACAATTTTGTAAAATACTAATTTTGATTAATTCTCGAACTTCAAGTGCTTCTCCGATTTGTTTAATCATCGCATCATTTACTCCACCTTTACCGACTTGGAAAATCGGAGATAGATTGTGTGCTTGACTACGTAAAAATCTTTTTTGTTTACCTGTTAACATAATTTCCTCCTAATTGATCTATCAATTGTTGGATCATCCCATCAGTATCGGGATTAACTCCATTCCAATATGAAAAGGCTAGTGCGCCTTGATGTACAAGCATCCCTAGACCATTAATTGTTCGAACATTGTATTTCTTCGCTTCCTCTATTAAAGGGGTGACTAAAGGATTATATACGATATCTGCAACAATTGCATTCTCTTTTAACTGATGTAACTGAATTGGCAATGATGCATCGCTATTTTTCATACCTAATGGCGTTGTTTGGACGATGACATCAAACTTGATTAATGTATTTTCAGCTACCTCAAGAGTAACTGCCTGTCCTGCCTTTAGTTCCTCCACTAATACTCTTGCCTTTTCTACTGTTCTATTCGCTATTGTCAGATGCGTAAAACCTTGTGTTTTGAGAGCATGAGCTATACCACGTGCAGCTCCTCCTGCACCAATTATCAATATGTTGTATTCAGGTAAAATACGGCCAAGGGAGTTGATAAAACCCAATCCATCGGTATTATACCCAACATATTTGTTGTCCAATGTTTTTACAACTGTATTTACTGCTCCAATTCCTTTTGCAGAATCGTCCACTTCATCAAGATAAGGAATAATCGCTTCTTTAAAAGGAACAGTCACATTCCAGCCACTGCATCCTAGAAGTTTTAACGATTCTACTGCTTGCTCAAGATGATCTAGTTCAACATGTATAGGGATATAAGTTGCATCAACATTCAATTGTTTTAACCATGTCTCGTGCATTTCAGGTGATAAGGAATGGGATATTGGATTTCCTATCACAGCAAACCATTTTTTCAATATATCCCTCCTATATTAACGATGGACGAATTGAAATTTCTACACCCGCTGGAGCATGAGCTGCTACAATTACTCCTCCACGCTGTACAGTAATCCACCCTAATCCAGAAAATACGATATCTGTTTTATCATCTTTAATTTTAAATTCATGACGAACTAAAGGTGGTAATAGATCCGCAAACTCTTCGCTAGGTGGAGATAATAATTTACCTTTATGTTCTTTATATAAATTATCCGCATTCTCTAATTTTGTGCGATGAATTGGAATATCATTTGCTATATGACAAGTAAAAGCTGCACGTTCACCTTTAATAAAGTCAAAACGAGATAAACCACCAAGATATAATGTTTGTTCACTATTTAACTGAAATACTTTCGGTTTAATTTCTTTTTTTGGTGTAATATATTTCAATTCCGTTGGATCTAAATAATGCGCCATTTGATGGTGATTAATAATCCCAGGAGTGTCAAATAATGATTTTTTATCGTCTAATGGAATTTCAATCATATCTAATGTAGTACCAGGGAAATGTGAAGTAGTAATAATCGCATCTTCTCCAGTTGCTTGTTTAATAATACGGTTAATAAATGTGGACTTTCCAACATTTGTACAACCAACGACATAAACGTTTTCGCCTTTTCTATAATGCTCAATTGCTTCCATCGCTTCTGGCATGCCTGTCCCTTTATGTGCACTAACAAATAATACGTCTATTGGAGACAAACCAAGTTTTTTAGCTTCTTGCTTCATCCAATTAATGACTTTATTTTTTTTCACTGATTTTGGTAGTAAGTCTGCTTTATTAGCAATCAACAAAATAGGGTTGTTGCCGACAAAACGATGCAAACCAGGTAACCAACTACCATTAAAATCAAAGATATCAACTATTTTAACGATTAACCCTTTTTGCGTGCCTAAGCTATTTAAAATTCGTAGAAAATCATCATCTGTCAATGAAACTGGTTGTAATTCATTGTAATTCTTCAAGCGGAAACAACGCTGACATATAATATCTTCTTTTTCTAAAGAGGAAATTGGCGCATAACCTGGCTCTCCAACTTTTTCTGTTTGTATTGTTGTACCACAACCGATACATTTTGGTGCTTCTGTCACGCTTCTTCCTCCCATGTAACTTGTCCTTTTTTGTCCAAGTAACTAAAAATTCTTCGTTCCACCATACGATTAAATTTGGTCACAAATCCATCTGATTTTGCAACTGGAATGACTAAAATCGTATGAAGTTTTAATCTGTTACCGCCAAATACATCGGTTAATAGCTGATCACCAATCACTACTACTTCTTCCCGTTTTACTGACATAATGCTTAAAGCTTGGAGAAATGCTTTTCCAAGTGGTTTACGCGCTTTAAATATGAATGGAATTCCAAGAGGGTCTGCAAAGGATTTAACTCGTAGTTCATTGTTATTAGAAACAATGGTTACTTGGATCCCAGCAGCTTTAATACTTGCAAACCACTCGATTAATTTAGGGGTAGCATCTGGTCGATCCCATTCAACTAATGTGTTATCTAAATCTGTAATAATTGCCTTAATCCCTTTATCTTTTAGCAATTCAGGTGTTATATGATAGACACTTCTTACAAATTCACTAGGTATAAAATTTGAATACAAAGACGAACACTCCAATTCGAGGCATTTTCTATTTATGATTATAGCATATTTGCTACATTCTCACCCATTCGGACAAATTTACCAGGGTGAACTTCACTTGAGAACTCCACACTATCCGCTTCGAATAGCATGACGACAGTCGATCCAAAGGAGAAATACCCGACCTCTTCCCCTTTATTCCATACAGTAGAATTATTCGTAAGCTCAATCGAATTTACAAACATCGCTCCTACTTTTATATGTATACATTTTTTTTCATTTGGCATTTCTAGTTCCGTAAGCATTCGGTAGTTACCACTTATTGTTTGTTTTCCAAATTGAAGACCCCATTTATTGACTGGATACGATTTTTCACCAAGAATATATTGTTGGAGTACTTTCCCATCAACTGGGGAATGGATTCGATGATATTCTGCTGGACTTAAATATAAAACAATATATTTTCCATTTTGAAAGGATGAAGCTATTTTTTCTGAACCTAGCATATCCTGTAAAGTGTAGGTTTTCTGTTTTACATAAAAGAGTCCATCCTCTGTAATATCCCCAAAAGTTTCTATTGTAGCATCGACAGGGCTTATAATGCTAGTAGTTCCCTTATCAATCGGACGGCTATCCTCTTTAACCTTTCGAACAAAAAAGTCATGTAAAGTAGGAAAATCATTGCTTTTTTGTATAGTATCTTGAGTTGATATATTAAAATATTTTATATAAGAGGGAATCATATGTTTGCTTATTTTGGACTGTGTAAAGCTTCGGATTAGTGACGATGACCATTTTCCATTGGTTAATTCAATCATGGTTTGATATAATCTTTCTCTCATTTTTTAGCTCCCTAGAAAAAATTAAACTTACTATTTTTACTTAATCGAAGTATAATGAACAAATATGTTATTTGTAAAGGAGTGATTTGCAATGTTTTTACTAAATGCGATGTATCAAACAGTAAAAAAATTGAAATCACATGCGGCGAATATGGTCACCATTGGCAACCTTGCATTTGGTGGTGCAGCCATCATGGCAACGATGAATGAAAATTACACGTTCAGTGTATTATTTATATTTATAGCTGGCCTTTTAGACAGATTTGATGGAATTGTAGCAAGAAAATTTCACCTTGAATCCGAATTAGGCAAACAACTAGATTCCATGAGCGATATTATTTCATTCGGGATAGCTCCTGCATTACTGATGTATTCATTGGTACTACAAGAGTTTAGTGTTACTGGAATGATTATAACTGTCATCTATATAGCATGTGGTGCTTTCAGGCTTGCACGATTTAATATATCTGAACCGAATGGTTTTTTTACAGGTCTACCAATTACTGTTGCTGGTGTGATTTTAACCCTGTCTTATTTTGCGATAGAATATATACCATCTGTTTCGTATATGTTTTTGTTCATAATTCTCGCATTGCTAATGATCAGTACATTTACACTAAGAAAAGTTTAATGACAGAATGCTCAAGCGCTTATGTTAGCCCTGACAACGTTCTTCTGCGCCCGAAATTCTGGAGCGACTCGAAGAGCTAGGCGCTGGAGCTAGACAGCAAATGACTTAAAAAGTGTATACGTGTTAAATTTAAAGAAAGCGGCTGCGAATTTGCGGTCGCTTTTTTCATATTTCGCCAGCTTTCGACATACATTAGACTAACAACTAGATGGAGGTGAACCTCATTACAGGTATAATGACTGCCTTTATAAGCATCTTTGTAGAATTCCCTCTCGTGCTTGGTTATTTGAAAGGCCAGGCATTTCATCAACCCTTCAGTCCGGAAGAAGAAAAAGTCATGATAGATCGTTTTTTAGGAGGCGATTTATCTGCTCGCGACGAACTAATTGAACGAAATATGCGATTGGTTGCTCATGTTGTAAAGAAATTCCACCCAAAACATGAACTATTAGATGATTATATCTCTATCGGTACAATTGGTCTGATGAAGGCTGTCAACAGCTATACCCCGACGAAGAAAACTAAACTAGCCACTTATGCTGCCAGATGCATTGAAAATGAAATATTAATGTATTTACGATCATTAAAGAAGGTACAAAAAGATGTTTCACTACATGAGCCAATTGGTATGGATAAGGATGGTCACTCTTTAGAGATTACAGACCTGCTTCCAGGTATCGATAAAAGCACAGATGAACAGCTAGTAGAGGAAGAGGATACAAATAACTTATATAGACATTTGTCACAACTTGAAAGCAGAGAACTCGAAATTATCATCCGAAGATATGGATTACTTGGTCATGAACCAATGACTCAAAAAGATATTTCTAAGCAACTAAAAATATCTAGAAGTTACGTTTCTCGGATTGAAAAACGCGCATTAGTAAAACTGTATCAATCCTATATACATGAAAAAAACTCTTTTGATGTATCAAACACCAAAAGAGCTTAGGTAGGATCAATCTTCACTTGTCTCTGCGATCATGATAAATGCTAAAACCGCTGTAACTAAAACTGACATCGCCATTAAAAATAACATTGGATCTCCCCCTCTAACATTGAAAGCGCTTGATGACATTATCATAGCACATAATAGGAGAATTATTAATATGTGTCAAACTACTCAGTATGGCAATTTAATGACAAACCTATAGTTTTTCAATTACATTTAAGACTACTTGTGTTGAATGTTTTGCAGCAATTGGCAAAAACTCATCGAAACTGATAGAAGACTCTTTACCAGCAATATCAGAAAGTGCTCGGATTACAACAAAAGGAACCTCAAATTGATGGCAGACTTGTGCTACTGCAGCTGCTTCCATTTCACAAGCTTTCATTTGTGGAAAATGAATACGTACCTGTTCTACTTTTGCAGGATCATGCATAAAGATATCACCCGTAGCGATTAAACCAGTTGCAGCTTGGTGTTCGCCAATTTCAAGTACAGCATCCTCTGCTAATTTCATTAATTGCTCGTCTGCTTTAAATGATGCTGGGAGCTGTGGTACTTGACCAATTTCATAGCCAAAAGCGGTTACATCCACATCATGGTATCTTACTTCATGTGAAATTACGATGGCCCCAACTTCTAGATTTGGATCATAGCCACCTGCTGAACCAGTGTTAATGACATAATCTGGTTTGTATTCACTTAATAATATGGAAGTGGTCATTGCTGCATTCACTTTCCCAATTCCACTTTTCAATAAAACAATTTCATGATTCTTGTATGTCCCACTTGTAAATTCACTGTTTGCGATTGTCTTTGTTTCAGGATTTTCTATTTCTTTTCTCAGAAGCTCTACTTCTTCTTCCATTGCACCAATGACTGCTATTTTCATTGTTTATTGCCCCTCTCTAAAATGCACTTCTTTAAAAATAAGGAAAAAAGCTTCTTAAGTCAAGAAGCTTTTTTTTTACATATATTCAGAGCTCTATTCTAATGTTTTAAGTATTTCTTTTTTAGTTGGTTTCCAGCCTTCACCATCGATCCATTCTAGGGAGATACGATAAATTTCACTTCCATCCTTTGAAGTGACAGTTCCAATGGATTTTTGCGGGCTTCCACCATTACCGATAAACTTTACATACATATTGGACGTATCTAAATTAGCAGCATACGCTAATGCCTTAACTTTTTCATCCCAGTCAACAGATGAATTGTCGTAACTAGAAACATGATTTCCTGATTGCTCAGTCCCTACAGGCTGCCATCCTGAATCTATTACAACAGAATCGACATTGGTTTCGTCTGATGGTTCTGTAGTTACAGTACCACCCTCAGTTTCTTCCGTTTCAGTGCTTTCATTCTCTTCTGTTTCTGATGTTGTTTCTTCACTTGACGAAGTAGAATCAGTGGAGCCAGTACTATTCCCCACTACTTCTTCAGATTCTTTGTCTTTCTCTTGCTCTTTCGATTCATTCTCAGTATTTTCTTCTTGTTCATTTTTTATGTTAGTTGTAGCACTTTCTTTCTCGTCATCACCTGTAACAAGATTTACAGTCACTATGATGATAAGGAGAATTACTATTCCTATAAGTATATTTAAAATGTTATTCTTTTTTCTCTTATGATTTCGTTGATCCAAACGCGTGTCAAATTTCGTATTCTTTTCTGGCATGTAAATTCCTCCTTCAATATAAGAGAATATACTACAAATAGACGACAATGATAGGGTTTTGTTTCAACAATCTCAAAAATAGTTCGATTGATAGTCATCATCAAATCTCGGTAGACCATTTTTACACAAATGCTTGACCAGTATTTTAGGTATATGATTCTATTCATTCTTTTCTATTAAGGAACATGAACATGCCGTTATTTCCACTCCGAGCGGACGCTTTCTGTGGAAAGCGTCCACCTGAAACGGAAATCTTTAATGTTATTTATTCGTTCTTTTACCTTAAACACACTGTATACGGTACAATATTATATATTTCTTTTCAAAAAAAGAGGTAAACGGTTTCGTTTACCTCTTCGCTTTAAGATATAGTTTTTATTTCTACGTCCATCTCTCCACCTGGAGTTAGGATTTTCACTCGATCTCCTGTAGATTTGCCAATCAATCCTTTTGCAATTGGAGAATCATTCGAGATAAGACCTTCTATTGGATCTGCTTCTGCAGAACCTACGATTGTGTAAGTTTCTTCATCACCATCTGGAATCTCTACAAATGTTACAGTTTTACCAAGTGTAACAGTGTCGTTATTTCCTTCTCCTTCGATGATTACTGCATTGCGAATCATTGACTCTAAGGTTGAGATTCTACCTTCTACAAACGCTTGGTCTTCTTTAGCTGAATCATACTCAGAGTTTTCTGATAAATCACCAAAACTTCTTGCAATTTTAATACGCTCTACTACCTCTTTACGTTTTACCGTTATTAAATGCGTTAATTCATCTTGTAACTTTTGTTTACCAGCAACGGTCATTGGATATTGTTTCTCTGTTGACACTCCCATACACTCCTTTAAATACACACTTAAAACTCTATCATGGATTATTCATATGCATCTAATCACAATGTTATGAATATCATGAAATTATTGTCAATCTCAATCATCATATTATACAATAACATCCGTTTCAAGAATAGTTTTTATTTTTGTTACCATTAAATCGATAGCTACTTCATTTTGGCCACCTTCTGGAATGATTACATCTGCATATCTTTTAGTTGGCTCAATGAACTGATTGTGCATTGGACGAACTACATTAAGGTATTGATCCACAACTGAGTCTACTGTACGTCCTCTTTCGTTAATATCACGTAATATACGACGAATAATACGTAAATCTGCATCTGTGTCCACGAATAATTTGATATTCATCATATTTCGAAGACGCTCATCTTCTAATACTAGAATACCCTCTAAAATAATTACATCTTTAGGCTCTATCTTAATCGTTTCTGAAGAGCGAGTATGTTTTGCATAATCGTATACAGGCTTTTCAATTGCCTTATTGTCTAACAAATTGTGAATATGTTCAAGTAATAAGTCATTATCAAAAGCTAGTGGATGATCATAATTTGTATTAAGTCTTTCCTCAAACTTCAAATGACTTTGATCTTTATAATAAAAATCTTGTTGTATTACTACTACTGAATGATCCTTAAATACTTCACTTATTGCGTTCGTTACACTCGTTTTACCTGATCCTGATCCACCTGTGATCCCAATGATAAGAGGAGTTTTCTTCGTCATTATTTCATCCCTTTTCTCATCATATTATTTGGATATAATTTTTCCTGACATTTAAATTGGACAACTTGTAATGGATGTCTCGCCGCATCCAACACTTGTCCTTTTTCGTCTAAAATTTCTTTTATAACTACTTCAACGTTTTCTATTTCTGGGCCAAAAAACTCTACTATGTCTCCTGGCTTAAAATAATTTCGTTGTTGTAGTGTAACTATCTGTGTTTCTTCGTTATACTCTAACACAAGTCCCACAAAATCGTACCCTAATTTTTTATCATGGACTCCGTACATTTGTTGTTCAAAGCTCGGTTCATCCTCAAAAAATGCTGTGTCCGCTTCACGATTTGCACATTTTTCCAGTTCTTCTATCCAGCTAAGCTGCATTTGAAAGTTTTCAGGATCTGCACAATATGCATCAATCACTTTACGGTAAACACTTACAACTGTAGCTATATAGTGTATTGACTTCATACGTCCTTCCACTTTTAAAGAGTCGATTCCTAGTTCTATCAAACGCGGTATTGATTCCAATAATTTTAAATCTTTTGGACTCATGGCAAATGGAACATCATTATCTGTGAATAATGCCTGTTCTAGCCCATCATTTTGCTCATACAAATCATAATCCCAGCGACAAGACTGACAGCATCCTCCTCTATTCGAGTCACGAGCAGTCATATGATTGGATAGTGTACATCTTCCACTGTAAGCTATACACATTGCCCCATGGATAAATGTTTCAATTTCAATATCAACTTTCTCTTTCATCAGTTGAATCTCGTCACCACTAGTTTCTCGAGCAAGTACAACACGATCAAGCCCTTCTTCTTTCCAATATTGAACCGCTTTCCAATTGGATAAGGATTGTTGTGTGCTCAAGTGAAGCTCTAGTTTGGGTGCTACAGTTCGACATGTCTCAATTATTAATGGATCTGCAACAATAATACCAGTTACACCAGCTGCTTCAACTGCTTGTAGGTACTCTTCTAATCCATCCATATTTTCATTATGGGCGAATATATTAGTAGTCACATACACTTTAGCTCCGTATCGTTTTGCAAATTCTACTCCTTCCCGCATTTCATCTATTGAAAAGTTTCCCGCATTTGATCGAAGGCCAAATTCTCTTCCACCTATAAAAACGGCATCTGCTCCATAATGCACAGCAATTTTTAACTTTTCTAAACTTCCAGCAGGCGCTAATAACTCAGGTTTTTTCGTAATAACTCGTTTACCATCAATTAGCTCACTTATTTTATCTATTTTAGTATTAAGCAAATAAACCTACCCTTTCCTAACTGATTAATACCATTTAAACTTTCAGTTATATGTTATTAATTTCATAAAAAGCATACTAAATAGTGAATTCCAACAAAGTTGATTTCCGTTCCAGGCCGACGCCTTCCACACCAATTAACGCAACAAACTTTTAAAAAAAGAGTGATCTGCCGTATACATTCTTTTATTGAAACAGTAATTATGAAATTGACTCATATATTCCTTTAATACACAGTTTCCTTAAAGAAAAAGCCAGTATCTAATGGTCTTAATGCTGGTTGGATTTCTTCAATTTTGTTAAAGAGATCTTTTTTACAAGCTTTATAAGCTTCTTTCGATTCAAAATAAGCATCGATAGCTTTACGGTAGTAGCTCGTTATAGCAGTAATATAAGATGGATCTTGAAGGATTCCATCTATTTTCAAACTATCAATTTCAGCATCTAATAACTCATCAAGTTCATCTATCATACACATATCATTTGGACTAAAAATATGTGTTCCGTTACCATCTTCATAAATCGGATATTTATTGGAACGCTCTTTGTCATGTAAAAACATATTTTTATTTTTAGAACGATTCTCTACTTCCATTGCTTTGTCTTGAAACAAGAAGTAATTACCTAAAAGTGAACGCTTCGACTGAAAAATACATGTCATTCCGTGGACTTGCACTTCAATTTGAACTTCAGCATTTTCTTTTATTTCCACTACTTCGTCTAGGCTAAGTTCTCTTGCTAAAACAGCTCTAGTTGAACCACGTTTCCCCCAATAATTCGCTGTGAAATAATTGGTTGCTGTTTGTTCCGTATTCCAGTGTAAGGGAATAGTTACTTCAGCTTCACGTCTAGCTATAATGACAGCTGGATCACCGAAAACAATTCCATCAACACCGATTTCTTGAAGCTTTTTCATATAAGGTGCAAGTGCTTCCATTTTATCGTTATGGAAAAGTGCATTCATCGCAATATATAACTTTTTGTTTTGTTTGGAAGTGATGTTTCTTGCTATTGTAATTTCTTCTAACGTAAATTCTCCAGGAAGTCTTAGACCAAAAAATTGTTCACCGACTAAAAAGGCATCAGCACCAGCCACGATTAAATCTTCTAAGTGACTAATACTTGTAGGCGTTACTAATAGCTCAGTTTTGTTCATATCTTTCACCTCTTAATACTTACTAACATTCCATCTCCAACTGGTAAGAATGCCGTGTCATAATCCGGATGATTCATCAACCACTCCATAAATTGATGTTGGTTTCGGACCATTGTTCTTTTTCTTCTTGGCACTTCACTCATCGGTAACTCGGACAATCCATTTAACAATAAATTATCACAATAAATAACGCCACCATCATTCAAAAATGGGGCATATTTTTCGAAGAAATTTTTGTATTGACCTTTAGCTGCATCAATAAAAATAGCATCAAATTGGAGTTCTCCAAGGTCTTTTGCTGAAATTTCTAAAGCGTCTCCAACAATTACTCGAATTCGATGTTGCAAATTCGCACGTTCTATATATGTTTTAGCAAGCTCAGCCTTTGTTTCATCCCGCTCGATGGTCACAATGGATGTTTGCCCTAGTTTAGTTGCCATGCGTATGGAAGAGTAACCAATAGCAGTTCCTAGTTCTAAAACAGACTTGGGCTTTTGTAAGGAAAGAAGTTGCAATAACGATTCCATCCCCATTAGTTGCATAATAGGTACATGATTATCTTTTGCATATTGTTCCATTTCCAAAAAAATAGCGGATCTAGGCTTAATCAGATCCTTCAAAAAATTATCGCTTATATTCATCTAAACTAACCCCTTTAGGTCATTAAAATAGTACTCCCTATTATGTAAAAAAACAACTCTTATAATAACATAGCAGGAGAAGGAATGCGACATCACTCCCTCTCCTGCAGCCTAATTATTTTAAAAATTCGTCTATTTTTTGAAGATGTTCATCATATGTTACAGAAAAGTGATTAGTACCCTCTTTATCTGCTAAGAAATAAAAATAATCTGTATCACTTGGATCAAGTGCTGCCTCAATAGATGATTTACCTGCATTTGCAATAGGTCCAGGTGGTAACCCTGTATTTTGATACGTATTGTACGGATTATCAAACTCTAAATCTTCAAACAAAACACGATCTTTATGCGTACCTTTTGCATAAAGGACAGTTGGATCTGTTTGTAAAGGCATACCTTCTTCTATACGATTGTAAAAGACACTTGCTATGGTTGCTCGATCTGTTTGGGCTGTTGCTTCTTCCTCTAACAAAGATGCAAAAGTTAGTAACCAATGAACTGATTTCTCTTCTGCTTGCAAAAGGTCTACGTACGACGTTACAACTTTATCAGTATTAGCAAGCATTGTATCAACGATTGACTCTATAGAAGGATTTTCCTCAAAAAATGGATAGGTGGCAGGGAAAAGATATCCTTCTAATGCATAGCGCACATTTTCTCCTTTAATCTCTGCTCCTAAAACATTTGGATATTTAATCATCATTCTATCAACAAATTCCTCGCTCGTTACGAGCTTAAAGAAATCATCTGCAGAATGCTTTGTGTTTTTTTCAACTACTTGTCCAATTTGCTCGATCGTTAATCCTTCAGGAATAGTCAACGAGAAAACTGGTTCTCTGTATACTTTACCAGATTTTAAGCTTTCAATAATTTCGTCTAAAGTCATTGCCTTTGTCAAACTATACTCTCCAGCCTGAAATTGAGATTCATTGTTGAACTTTGCATAATACTTGAAGATTTTAGCGTTTTTAATAATTCCGCTTTTTTCCAACTCACTGGATATAGAATCTAATCCTGATCCAATTGGGATGTCCACAGTTATGGTCTCTTCAGAGTTAGGATCTAATGGGAGTAGAGCTGATTCTACATAGTTATAGACAATTAAACCACCTATTCCCCCAACGACAATTATAAGAAAAGTAATAATTAAAACAATTTTTCTAACAAGTTTCACTTCTTTTTTCTTATTTTTCATTTTATTAAACATAATATCTTTTTTTGTTTCATTTCCCACGGGTTCTCCCCCTTATCTCCATCTCATTATACAAGAAAACATATAAAAGAACAAAAGCCCAAGTACTCTCTAAACAGAAACCAATTTCTATTGTTTTCGATGAGTCTTGGACAGACTTTTTGCGATATTATTACCGATGATGCTGATTACTCTCCTGCAATTCTTAGAAACAGGAAAGTACGCTTTTGGATAACTAATACTTTTCTATCGGTAAGTCGCTTCTTTGGTCATCAATATACCTTGATAATTGGAACTATGTAAAAAAGAACTAAGCAAAGAAAAAGGTGAATGAGGCTTCCCTCATCCACCTTGAATAGATAATCTTATTCTTCGTCTTCGTCTTCTTGCTCATCTAAAAATGTACTTAACATTTCTTCGATCATATCCCATTCAGCATCAGATTCAACAGGAAGTAATTCTCCGTCTTCTCCATCTTCATTAGGAGTGAAAGATGATGCATGAATTTCGATTTCTTCATTTTCATCTTCTTCTGCTCCTATTGGATAATAAAGTACATAGGATTTTCCATATTCGTCTGATTCAAATGTGAATAGCACGTTACAAAGTTGTTCATTTCCATTCTCATCTACAATTGTAATATTTTCTTGACCGTGGTCCATTTGCAGTCACCTCATCTATTTTTTCTATCAAGATAGCCTTGTAAAATCATTACAGCAGCCATCTTGTCGATCACTAACTTACGTTTCTTACGACTTACATCAGCATCTATTAACATACGTTCTGCAGCCATCGTTGTCAATCGTTCATCCCATAATGTGACTGGGAAATGATATTTCTCGGTTAATAGCTTAGCATATTGTTCAGAAGCTTCAGCACGTGGACCAATAGAATTATTCATGTTTTTCGGAAATCCAACAACAAACTCTGTTACATTATGCTCTTTCACGAGTTCATCAATTCGTTCTAGACCAAACTCAAAACTTTCTTCATGTATCTTTATTGTTTCAATACCTTGAGCAGTCCAACCTAGTGCATCACTAATTGCCACTCCAACGGTACGAGAACCAACATCTAAACCCATAATTCGCATCGTTAAGCCTCATTATTTTTTTTAATATAAAACTTCACTAGTTCTTCTAATATTTCATCTCGTTCAAGCTTTCGAATCATATTTCGTGCATCTTGATGGCGAGGAATATAAGCTGGATCACCTGACAATAGATAGCCTACAATTTGATTGATAGAATTATACCCTTTTTCTTCTAGTGCAGAGTGAACTTGGATCATAACATGTTTTACTTCTTGTTCCATCGATTCTTCAGGGAAATTAAATTTCATCGTTTTATCAAAAGAGCTCATGATCAGCACCTCGCTTTCCATTTTTAATGAATAAACTAATGTATCTATTGTATTAGTATACCCTATTTTGGAAATAATTTAAACAGATTTAATATATTCCAACACAGAACTTAATGCATTTTCTAGTTTACTTGCATCTTTAGCACCAGCCATGGCAAAGTCCGGTCGTCCTCCACCTTTACCTCCGCATTGCTCTGCTACTAGTTTGACGATATTTCCAGCATGATAGTTCCCACCAACTATATCCTTTGTTACTCCTGCAGAAATCATTACTTTATCCCCATCAACTGCACCTAAAACAATGACTGCTTTTTCAAGCTTTTGTTTTAAATCGTCCATCATTTGACGTAATTGGTTATTATCTTTCGCATCTACTTTTACAGATAACACAGTTACATCATTTACTTTTTGTGCTGATGATAGGACAGAAGAAGCTTGGCTATTTGCTATTTTTGCAGAAAGTGACTCATTGTCTTTTAGAACATTTTTTAGCTCTTGTAATGTTTGAGAGACCTTATTCACTAAATCTTTTGGCTGTGCCTTCAATAAGTTTGCTGCTTCGCTTAATATATGTTCTTCTTCTTTGACTATTTCATAAGCGCCTTTACCAGTTACAGCTTCAATACGTCTAGTACCTGCCCCGATTCCACTTTCTGAAAGGATTTTAAAGAATCCAATTTCTGAAGTGTTCTGAACGTGAATACCGCCGCATAGCTCTAATGAGAAATCTCCCATTTTTACTACCCTTACAATATCACCATATTTTTCGCCGAATAATGCCATTGCTCCCATTTGTTTTGCTTCGTCAATATTATGAAAACCAGTAACTACCGGGATATTATCCCACACTTTTTCATTAACTATACGCTCTATTTGTTCAAGTTCTTCTGTTGTAACTTGTCCAAAATGAGAAAAGTCAAAACGTAAACGATCAGGGCCAACATAAGAACCAGCTTGGTTTACATGTGTCCCTAATACATCTTTCAAGGCTTGATGCAAAATATGTGTAGCTGAGTGATTTTTAATCGTATGTCCGCGAAGTGAATTGTCGACAGTTGCCACTACTTCAGCATCTGTAATAATCTCACCTGACTCAATAACTACTGTGTGCAGATTTTGTCCATTTGGAGCTTTTTGGACATCTTTTACATATCCTTTAAATGTATCATTTTCAATTACACCATGATCGGCAATTTGCCCACCACTTTCAGCGTAGAAAGGTGTTTTAGTTAATACTACTTTCACTTCTTCTCCTTCATGAGCTGATTTAACTAATACTTGATCACGAACTATTGACGTAACTTTAGTAGATATACTCATCGTGTCATATCCGATAAATTCACTTTCATCATGTAGATTTCCAAATACTTCGGATTGCACCTGCATAGAATCTATATTTTGTCTTGCGGCACGAGCGCGCGAACGTTGTGCTTCCATTTCCGACTTAAAGCCATCATGGTCAACAGTCATGTTTGCTTCTTCTGCATATTCTTCCGTTAATTCAATTGGGAAACCATACGTATCATATAGTGTGAATGTTGTAGTTCCGGGGATGTAAGATTCACCTTTAGCTTGTTGTTCTTCAATAACCTTTTCTAATATAGCTAAACCATCATGTAATGTTTCATGGAATCGTTCTTCTTCAGTTTTAATAACACGCATGATGAAATCCTGTTTTTCTGTTACTTCTGGATAGAAGTCTTGCATAATTTTCCCTACAACTGGAACAAGTTCATGTAAAAATGGCTTTTCAATTCCTAATTGTTTTGCAAAACGAACTGCTCTACGAAGTAATCTTCTAAGGACATACCCTCTTCCTTCGTTTGACGGTAATGCACCATCTCCAATTGCAAATGCAACTGTACGAACGTGGTCAGCAATTACTTTAAATGCAGTATCATCGACTTCATTTGCACGATACGACTTTCCAGAAATCTGTTCTGTTTGGCGAATAATTGGTATGAATAAATCAGTATCAAAATTTGTTGGAACATCTTGTACCACACTAGCCATACGCTCCAGACCCATGCCAGTATCAATATTTTGTTTTGGTAACGGTGTGTACGTATTATCTGGATTATGATTAAATTCTGAGAACACTAAATTCCAAATTTCTAAATATCGTTCATTCTCTCCACCTGGATATAACTCAGGGTCGTTCATATCATTTCCGTAGCTTTCTCCACGATCATAAAAAATCTCCGAGTTCGGACCACTTGGACCTTCTCCAATATCCCAGAAATTACCTTCTAAACGAATAAGTCTCTCTTCTGGAATTCCGATTTCATCCTTCCAAATATTATATGCTTCTTCGTCCTCTGGATGAATTGTAATAGATAATTTTTCTGGTTCAAAAGCAATCCATTTAGAATCTGTTAAAAACTCCCAAGCATAATGGATCGCTTCTTTTTTAAAGTAGTCGCCAATAGAAAAGTTCCCTAGCATTTCAAAGAAAGTATGATGTCTAGCTGTTTTTCCAACATTTTCAATATCGTTTGTGCGAATAGATTTTTGTGCATTCGTAATACGAGGAT
This sequence comes from Psychrobacillus sp. FSL K6-2365, assembly GCF_038003165.1. Taxonomy (NCBI): domain Bacteria; kingdom Bacillati; phylum Bacillota; class Bacilli; order Caryophanales; family Bacillaceae; genus Psychrobacillus; species Psychrobacillus sp. FSL K6-2365. Next base: position 2,643,305 of record NZ_JBBOOO010000001.1, read on the forward strand.
TTTCAGGAACAACACGTCCGTCAAAATATTTTTTTAATGTTGCTACACCACTGTTGATCCAAAGTAATGATGGGTCGTTGATTGGTACAAGTGGAGCTGAAGGTTCCTGTGAATGTCCTTTTTCCATAAAAAAGTCTAAATACATTTGTCTAATTTGAGCACCTGTTAATTGTTTCATGTTTAGTTCCTCCTAATGATTTGTATTTGTGATTGGTAGACGTTGATAATTTTAATATTCGGATCGGCTTTCGGTAATAAAGATTTTGTTCCGTTAAAGGGAGCCTAGATAGAAATTTCTATACGAATATGAGCAGCCGGACGCTACGCTAGCTTCTAAACATAGAAGTGCGTTGTAACGGAAATCAACAGCATTACTTTACTTCACTAAAGCCAAAACAAATAAAAAAAGCCCTCATCCCTAAAAAAGGGACGAAAGCTGTTGTTTCGCGGTACCACCCTAGTTACACAGTAGAATTCTACTATGTCTCTCAAGAAGCCTTAACGCGGCCAGACGACAGGTTTTAACTGCATTCAAGAGTAGCTTTCCTATATGTTAGATCAGTGAATTCTTTCAGCCAAGGAATCCATCTCTAGTCAGCTAACAATTAGTACTTTCTCCGTCAACATTTTACTATATGCAATTGATTATAAAAAACAAATTGCTTTGTGTCAATTGTCTGTATCCATAAATTGATACGGATTGACACCATTCATACCTACTAAAGGATCTATCATATGATAATTTTCAGCAGTTAGATAGGTGACGTCCTTTTGAGTCACTTCCGATTCTTTAACTATTTCTTTTCCCTCTTGTTGCCCTGATTCTTCTACATTGGATAAACGTTCTTTTAAAGTAGTCAATCTTTGAAGATCATCAGTTCTTTCTACTCCAAACTTAAATACTTCTGGATCCCCACATAATATTAGAAAGTTTTTAGCTCGTGTTATTCCTGTATAAAGTAAATTTCTTCTTAACATCTTCATATAACTTCTTGTTATAGGCATAATAACCGTTTGAAATTCACTACCTTGTGATTTATGAACTGAACAGCAATAAGCTAAAGTAAGCTGATTCAAATCATTTTTTTCGTATGTTACTTCATTTCCATCAAAAGAAACTATTAACATTTCTTTTTTCTCGACTGTTTCAGCAGCTCTGAAAATACTAATGACTTCCCCCATATCTCCATTAAACACGTGGCTCTCTGGTTGATTGACTAGTTGAAGAACTTTATCCCCAATACGATAAATAGTTTCACCAAATACCATTTCTTTTCGCTTTCCATCTGTATTCGGATTAACCATTTCTTGAATCATTTTGTTAAGCGCATCAATACCGGCCGGGCCTCTATACATAGGTGCTAAAACTTGCATATCACGAATGGATAGTCCTTTGGATAAAGCACTTTTTAATACTTGTTCTACTACTTTCGGAATTTGTTCGGTAGAAGCCTTAATGAATGAACGATCCTTTGTCTTGTCTAATAGAGATGCCGGAACCGTCCCTTGCTTCATCTCATGGGCAAGTTCTATAATCGAGGATCCCTCTGCTTGGCGATAAATATCCTTTAGTTCAACAGTTGGAATTCGTTTAGAGGCGAGTAAGTCCTTTAATACTTGCCCAGGTCCTACTGGCGGAAGTTGATCTTGATCTCCAACAAAGATCACTTGCGCATCTTTCGGAATAGCTTTTAATAGTTGGTGTCCTAACCATGTATCTAACATAGATGTTTCATCAATTATAATTAGTTTGCCTTCGATTTCTTTACCTTCAACGTCTGCATCTTCTTGACCAGTAAATCCTAATAATCTATGAATAGTCATAGCAGGTAATTCTGTCGATTCACTTAGGCGTTTAGCAGCTCTACCAGTAGGTGCGGCTAATACTACAGGGAATGGTTTCTTGTCCTTTATCCATTCCTTCGGATCTAACGAAAGTCCATGTAGTTCTGCATATAGTTCGACAATCCCTCGTACTACGGTTGTTTTACCCGTACCAGGACCGCCAGTAAGTAATGTAACGCTTGCATTTAACGCTGTCTCAATTGCATTAATTTGTGTCGGGGCATATTGCACTCCTAAGCGTTCTTCAATACTTCCAAGATGCTTTTTCATCTCAGCTAATGGAAATTGATGATGTGTATCATTTTCAGCTAGGAGAGTTTCTATTTTAGAGCCAATTCCAACTTCGGAATAATATAGAGAAGGAATATAAAAACGATTCACTTCCCCGACTATCCGACTTTCTTCTGCAAGTTCAATGCAGCATTTACTAATTGCCTCATACGGAATTTCCTCACGCTGAGCAGTTTCTAATAGCTTTTTAACTGATTCTAATAATTGCTCTGCATATAAAAATACATGACCTTCTCCTAACGAAGCAGTTTGAAGGAGGTGATATATCGCTGCCTTGATACGATCGGGGTGGTTTCCTTGAATACCTAATTTATAGCCAAGCTCATCAGCTCGAACAAAACCTACCCCCTCTACTTCTTCAATAAGACGGAATGGGTTTTTAGTAAGTACGTTGAGTGTTTCTTCTCTATAAGCTTGATAGATTTTCATAGCGATTTGAGGTCCAAATCCCCACTCATTAAGTTGAATCATCACTTTTTCTAAGCCTAAATTTTGTTCTAAAACCGCTCGTAATGTTTGTTTTTTTTCTTCAGCAAGACGTGGAACTACATCTAACGCTTCGGGATCATCCAAAATTTTGTTAATAGCATTTGGTCCAAGTTTTTTTACAATTTGTTCTGCAGTTTTGCGACCAATACCTGTAAACATATCGCTCGAAAGATAATGAATAATTCCTTGCTCCGTCGCTGGCACTTCTTTTTGGAACGTTTCCACTTGAAATTGAACACCATATTTCGGATGGTTTTTAATATACCCAATAAATTTATACGCCTCTTCTAGTACTAAAGGAGGGAAGTAACCAGATACAATTATTTCTTTGTCTATGTATGTAGTGTTTGTGGATTTGATTTTTAATTTTATGATAGAAAATAAGTTTTGAGGATTATGAAAAATGGAAACGATAGGACGACCTGTAATAAATTGTTTTTCATTATTTATATCGTTGGTCATACTACCGCCTCCAAAGTTTCATTAATTGCGTAGAGAAATCATGTCGTACACATAGCGTGCCTGATCATAATTAGGTTGAAGCGTAAAGGCTTCTTTTAAATGAGATAATGCAGCCTCTGTATTAGATGTAGAAACAGCATATAAAACACCTAGATTGTAGTGTGCATCTGCATTTTCTGCATCTGCATCTACTATTTCTTTGAATACTGGTTCTGCTTGTTCGAACATTTCTAAGCTTGCGAGGGCAATTCCATAGGACAATTTTACCTGGTTATCCTCAGGAGCCAGTTCATAAGCTCTTTGAAAATATGGAAGTGAAAGCTTTGTTAAATTTTCTTTTTCAAGACTCTTCCCAAGCATATAAAATGCGTCTGGACCTTCAATACCACTAGCGATTGCTTTTTCATATAACTTTGCAGCTTCCTCAAATCTCTCAGCATTATAGTATAAATTTGCAAGACTATAATAAGCTGTTGCTGCACCCTCGTCTAATGTAATTGCTTTTTGGAAAAACTTCTCTGCCCGCTCATCTTCATTCATTGACGACAAAAGATTTCCAAAATTAATATAACCGATTGCCTCATCCGGATTTTCTTCAATTGCTTTCGTAAAAAGCTCTACTGCTTTTTCGTAATCTTCTTCTTGTATAGCTTGAATTCCTAATTCATTGTAGTTCATGTTATTACCTCCAGTTATCCAACATAATCCAGTTTAAGCCCATCTTTGAAAACTTCATCAATTGTAGCTCCACCTAAACATTCATCACCTTGGTAGAATACAACTGCTTGTCCTGGTGTAATAGCACGCACTGGCTCGTCAAATATTACTCTAACTCGATTTGTATCTATTAACTCCACAAGTACACCAACGTCCTCTTGGCGATAACGAAACTTTGCTGTTGCTTGGAAAGTTTGTGGTTTTTCTATTGTTGTTGTAAAAGATAAATCGGTTGCAGTTAGGCTAGTCGAAAACAATGCATCATTGTTTATATTTTGCCCAACTAGAAGTACATTTCTGTCCAAGTCCTTCCCGATAACGAACCAAGGATCACCTGAACCTCCAATTCCAAGACCATGTCGTTGACCAATTGTATAGTACATCAGTCCATCATGCTGTCCCATAACTATTCCATCCATTGTTTCCATAGCACCTTGTTGCGCAGGAAGGTACTGACTCAAAAATTCTTTAAAGTTTCTTTCACCAATGAAACAAATACCGGTAGAATCTTTTTTCGTCGCAGTAGCAAGTCCTTGCTCTAATGCAATTTCACGAACTTTTTTCTTTTCTAAATGCCCAATTGGAAACATTACTTTTTCTAATTGTTCTTGATTTAATTGATTCAAGAAATAAGTTTGATCTTTATTATTGTCTCTTCCACGCAGCATACGAGTTTGTCCATCACGAACTTCTACCTGTGCATAGTGACCAGTTGCCAAGTAATCTGCTCCTAATGCTAAAGCATGCTCTAAAAATGCTTTAAATTTAATTTCCTTATTACACATAACATCTGGATTAGGAGTTCGTCCAGCTTTATACTCATCTAAAAAATATGTGAAAACCTTATCCCAATATTGTTTTTCGAAGTTTACAGCGTAATATGGAATTCCTATTTGATTGCAAACTTTTATAACGTCCTCATAATCTTCTGTGGCAGTACACAAACCAAATTCGTCAGTGTCATCCCAGTTTTTCATGAAAATGCCTATCACATCATAACCTTGTTCTTTTAGTAAATAAGCTGCAACAGAGGAGTCTACCCCTCCGGACATGCCAACAACTACTCTTGTATCTTCTATTTTTTTCATCCTTATCACTCTTTTCACTTAGATCTTTAACTTCACCGTAATGATTTCAAACTCTGGCCAATGAAGTTAAACCTTTAGCGAGTTTGAACTATAATACTATTTTGCTTATTTTATAAGCCGCTTCAATCACTTGCTCTTTTGTATTGTTTAATCCAAAGCTAAATCGAACCGAATTTCGTAACTCTGGTGTGTTTTCTCCATACATTGCTACGAGTACATGAGACGGATCAATTGAACCAGCAGTGCACGCAGATCCACTAGATGCATCAATTCCTGCTAAATCTAATTGCACTAAAAAAGTTTCCACATCTGTATTAGGGATACTTATATTTATAACATGTGGAAGAACAGATTCATGCGAACCATTAACTTTAAAAGGAACACGAAGTCTCTCTAATTCGGTTAAGAAAACTTGCTTTAACTGATTATAAGTTAGAATGCCCTCAGTAATAACTGTTTGTTTCAATTGAACCGCCTTTGCAAAAGCAACAATAGCAGGCACGTTTTCAGTACCTGCACGTTTTTTTCGCTCCTGCTGTCCTCCGTAAAAAATCGGCTTAAGGTTAACACCTTTACGTTGATATAAAAAACCAATCCCTTTAGGGCCGTTTATCTTATGGCTTGAAACACTTAGTAAATCGATATAAGCTGTTGTGACGTCTATTGATAAGCTACCAAATGCTTGAACAGCATCCGTGTGGAAATAGGCTGGGTGATCTTTCAAAAATTCTCCAATTTCAACGATGGGTTGAATAACCCCAACCTCATTGTTAGCATACATAATAGAAACTAAAATAGTATCTTCTCTTAGTGAATTTTTCAAGTCATTGATACTGATCAATCCATTTTTATCTACCGGAAGATAAGTTACTTCAAAACCATCTTTTTCAAGTTGCTCACAAGCATGTAGTACAGCATGATGTTCAATCTGAGTTGTAATTACATGCTTACCTTCATTCTTCCTAGCATAAGCAGTTCCAAAAATAGCATAATTATCTGCTTCCGTACCTCCGCTAGTAATAGTAATTTCCGTTTCATGTGCCCCAATACTTTTAGCTAAAATTGTTCTTGCATCATCCACTTTCTTTCTTGCTTTTCTTCCTGTCTGATGGATGCTAGATGGGTTTCCGAACTCTTCTTTCATTTCAGCTGTATAGACTTGGATTACTTCTTCGGACATAGGTGTTGTGGCTGCATGATCCAAATATATTCTAGTCATTTTAAACTCCTTATATATAAAACATATACCCAGTGTTCTCTGGATCTTCTTCTGTATATTTTGCAAGGTCTTCTATCGTAGTGGTGTCTAATACATTTTTGACAGCATCTCTAATACGCATCCAAAGTTCACGCTGCGACGGTGCTTCGTCTTCAATCCCTTCAACGATTTGAATAGGACCCTCTAAAACTCGAATAACATCACCTGCAGTAATTTCGTCTGGTGTTTTTGATAGCATATAACCACCGTAAGCACCTCTTACACTCTTTACAAGCCCTGCATTTCTTAGAGGAGAAACAATCTGCTCTAGATAAGCTTCAGACAAATTATATTCCGCAGCAATTTGACGGAGGGCAATCGGTCCTTCCCCATATTGCTTCCCTAAAGCCACTATTATCGTTAAACCGTATCTTCCTTTTGTTGAAAATTTCAAAATAATTCACCTCATAAGATTAAAAAAATTCTTTCCCTAGTATAGCATAATTACATACTATATCGACTTCAAAATGACTTTTCAGGCAATCTTCTATATAATAAAAGAACAGATGTACGAAATAAGGAGTGATCATTTTGCAAAATGAACCTTTAGCATATCGGATGAGACCTCAAACTATAGATGAACTAGCTGGACAACAGCATGTTATCGGAGAAAACACCGCATTGTATAAAATGATAAAAAACGGACATGTACCATCAATGCTATTATATGGCGATCCAGGAGTTGGCAAAACCTCTCTTGCATTTGCCATAGCGGGTACCACAAAGCTACCCTTTGTTGCATTGAATGCCACTAAAGCTGGGAAGAAAGATGTGGAAGATGTAGTAGCCGATGCACGTATCAGCGGGAAAGTCATTCTATTTCTAGATGAGATTCATCGTTTCAACAAGTTACAGCAGGATACATTGCTCCCCCATGTAGAAAATGGATCGATTATATTAATCGGAGCAACAACTGAAAATCCCTATCATGATGTAAACCCAGCAATAAGATCACGTTGTGGTGAAATCAAACAACTTAAAAGACTAACGACTGATGACATAGATTTACTTTTAATAAGAGCGTTAGAAGATGAAATAAAAGGTCTTGGTCAGATGAAAATTCAAATTAGCGAGGATCAAAGAAAATTAATAGCAGATGCAGCTAATGGGGATGCACGAAAAGCTCTAACCCTATTAGAGTCTACTATTTTTGCAAGTTTTGAAGAAAACGGGATCACTATTGTAGAGGATTCAATCTTAAAAAGTCTCGTTGATAGGGTCGGGGTTTTTGGGGATAAAAAAGGATCTCACTTTTACAACTTACTTTCAGCATTACAGAAATCAGTCCGTGGCAGTGATACAGATGCGGCACTATATTATTTGGCGCACCTTTTGGAAAACGGCGACTTGGTAGCTGTTTCTAGAAGGTTACTGGTAATGAGTTATGAGGATATAGGGTTAGCTAACCCATCTGTTGGTCCACAAGTACTAGCAGCTATTCAATCCGCAGAACGATTAGGATTACCGGAAGCACGAATACCTTTAGCCAACGCTGTAGTCCTTATGTGTTTATCGGAGAAGTCCAATTCTGCATACTCCGCTTTAGATGCTGCAATTGCAAGTATACACCAGGGGAAAACTGGTGATATTCCAAGTCATTTAAAGGACACGCATTATGCAGGAGCAGCTGATTTAGGTCATGGTGGTTATATATATCCACATGACTATAAAATCGGCACATTTGGTGGCTGGGTCAATCAAACCTACTTGCCAGATAATCTTGTGGGTTCTATTTTCTATAAACCGATTGAAGCTGGCGAAGAAAAAAGATTGGCAGCTATCTACACGCGATTAGAGAATTTTAAAAAAGAAAAGTAATAAGAAAAACCAGGTAAAAAAAAGCCCGGTCCTCTAAAAAAATTGTAGATATGCCGTTGATTTCCGCTCCGAGTGGACGCTTTCCGTGGGCACGGCTTCAGCCGCTTCCCTTGCTCCTGCGCAAGCTCGTCGCAAAAAAGATTTTCGCTACGCTCAGTCCAGGGTCTTCAGCTCGCGCTGTTCCCACCGGAGTCGCCGCTCTGCGCTCCAATCAATTAGATCCACTTTATATAGCGGATAATTTAATTTAAAACCGCCTAAGTATAAGTGTTTTATTCTAAAATAGGTAACGCTGATAAGGAATCAGATCATAGAAAATCTACTTTTTTCTTCCTTCCATCCAGAATAATATCTCTAAATAAAAAGACGATTCTATCCCTACACTAACTGGGACTACTCTTATCATCTAGGCGAGAGGCTATTCTAAATTTTATCATGCAGTACTACTCACTTAATTGATTGTAGTGAAATGTGGCGACTCCAGCCGGATTAGCGAGAAAGTCGAGACCCCGTAGGAAAGAAGAGTAGCGCCTGACTGAGGAGGCTCGGTCTCGCCCGCGGAAAGCCTTCCACATGTAACGGAAATAAGTACTATTATTCATTCTTAAAAGTCCCATGAACCACGTGTTCACGGTACATTTTAATATACTTTCTGTCTATTAAAAAAATCCAGCACCCTTGAAAAGGGACTGGATTTTTTATGGTTTAAACACCCATCTTACGTCTTGTGTTACTCACTTTTTTAGTCTGTTGGCTTTTCATTTTCTGATTTCCAGTAGAACCGTTAAGGGAAGTTTTACCACCTGCAGATTGATTCTTTTTCTCTTCAAGCTTTTGCTTAACAGCTTCTTGAAGTGTCATTTTCTTTTTAGGTGCTTCTTGGTTATTTGTTTCAGTCATTGTAATCCCCTCCTCGCTTATAAATTTAGTATAAATCATCAGGAAAAAACTTCAAGTAATTACTGTACTCGATTAATATGAATATCCTTCGAGATGTCGTTTATAACCCAGCTAGCACATATTAAACCAACTGTTGAGGGAACAAATGCGTTTGAAGAAGGTGGCATTTTAGCTTTTCTAATAGCTGCTTCTGGTTTACCAACCGTTCCAACTACGTCCTCTCTAACTACAATTGGGCTCTCGTCTGAAAATACAACTGGAATTCCTTTGGTAATGCGGTCTTCCTTGCGTAGCTTTGTACGTATAACTTTTGCAATCGGATCCGTATGTGTTTTAGATATATCAACAATCTTAAAACGAGTTGGATCTGTTTTATTTGCAGCACCCATACTTGAAATAATTTTTATATTACGTTTTAAGCATTCTTTCATTAAATGAATTTTATAAATGATTGTATCAGATGCATCGATAACATAATCTATATTCATCGCAAAAAATTGCTCATATGTTTCTTCCGTATAAAACATATGCATATCTATTACTTCACATTCAGGATTAATGTCGGCAATTCGTTCTTTCATCACTTCTGATTTTGAACGTCCAATCGTTGATATATAAGCTACTAACTGACGGTTTATATTAGTAATGTCTACATTATCTTTATCTACTAAAATAATTCGACCAACACCACTTCTTGCACAAGCTTCAGCTGCGAAAGATCCGACTCCACCTACACCCAATATAGCAACAGTAGTACCTTTCAATAGTTCTATTCCTTCTTCACCTATTGCAAGTTCATTTCTAGAAAATTGATGTAACATAAAAACACTCCATTTAAATCAGATTAGTTGATAAAATCCCAAGAAAAAACCTCTAGCAAATTCGCCAGAGGATATTTAACAAATGATACGAATCCCAATCGTGCCGACAAATAAAGCGTATCGTTTTGAACCCGCAAGAAGCAGGTGGGTGTCCTCTTTATTAATCCTGGCGTCCCGATTAAAGGCATGTCATTTATAATAAAAGTTAGACTCCCAACGATATAATTGTTCGGTCAAAACTGATTGGCAAATTGCGAACACATCAGGATTCGTGTTATTTGTATAATAGCATATGAATCATGAAACTTCAATCATTTTAATACCAACTTTACTAACTATTCTGAATAATAGGTACATAGAATTATTCCAGTTTAACCATTCCTTTATAATATTTAGCCTCTTAAGTTGTATGGTTAGTCCTTCATGAATATGATGCATCATATAACAAAAATGGGGGACATGAATGAATTCTTTAAGTACATATTTCTTGTTAGGTATTTCCTTAGCAGCGCCAATTGGACCTGTTAAAGCAACACTTCTAAATACCGGTATAAAAAATGGGTTTTTCCATGCGTGGTTTTTCGGGCTCGGGGCTATAGTAACAGACATAATATATATGCTGATGGTTTACTTTGGAGTGGGTCAATTTATCGATTCTCCATATATGCGAATATTTTTATGGTGCTTCGGATTTTTTGTGCTCATGTATACAGGGATTGAAAATTTATTGACTTTAAATAATATTTCTATTGATCCTAAATTCCGAAAAATTGTTCGATTTCGGCACTCAATGTTAGCTGGCTCGTTAATGGCTTTTTTGAATCCTTTAACAATTCTATTTTGGTTAGGTATTTATGGTTCTATTTTGGTAAGTGGTGGTAGTGAAATATCTGGTATTGAAACCATAATCATTAGTCTAGCAATATTAGTTGGTATTGGGCTTGTAGATTTTATAATGGCCTTCTTATCGAGTAGTTCAAGAAATTTACTGTCCACCCCTCTTTTAAAAGCTATTTCTTTTATTTCTTCCTTATGTATGATTGGTTTTGGTATCTATTTTGGCATCCAAGCTTTTAATGCACTTTTTTAGTAATTTATTGAAACGTATATTGTAAGGTACCAGGGAGAACATACCTTAAAGACATTAGTTGAGGTGTGCAGATTATGAAAAATAATAATCAGAATGACAATGTAAGTATATGGTGCGTTATTAGTATGGCCTCTATCCCACTGGTCATGACACTTGGTAACTCCATGCTGATTCCAATTTTACCTATTTTAGAAAAAAAGGTAGGAATCAGTTCGTTCCAGTCAAGTATGATTATTACCAGTTATTCAATCGCAGCCATTTTTCTAATACCAGTAGCTGGTTACCTTTCTGATCGTTTCGGAAGAAAAATTGTCATTTTACCAAGTTTGATACTGGCACTCATCGGAGGTATTATTGCTGGTTTTGCTTCTTGGAAAATAGACGACCCCTTTTTTTGGATTATTATAGGAAGAATTCTTCAAGGAATAGGTGCGGCTGGTGCCATGCCAATAGTATTGCCACTTGTCGGCGATTTATATAAGGATGATGATGAGAAAACTAGTTCTTGTCTTGGCATTATTGAAACCTCAAACACCTTCGGCAAAGTTTTAAGTCCGATTCTCGGATCTGTTTTAGCTGCAGTATTATGGTTTTTACCGTTCTTTTCAATTTCGATTTTTAGTTTAATTTCCATCGTGATGATATTCTTCTTTGTTAAAGTACCTAAGGAGAAAGATGAACCTCCAAAATTGAAAGACTTTTTGAGTAATACAAAAAAGACATTTAAAAAAGAAGGAAAATGGCTTTTAACTGTTTTTATAAATGGTGCTTTTGTTATGCTCATATTATTCGGTGTTTTGTTTTTCCTATCTGAAATGTTGGAAAAAACACATGATATAAAAGGAATTAAAAAAGGTTTTGTTCTAGCTATTCCACTACTTATGCTCTGTATTGCCTCTTATATAACTGGCCGAAATATAAAAGGAAACGTTTCTGCTATGAAAAAAATGACGATGATTTGTTTAATTGCTATGTCAATTAGTGTTGTATTTATAGGCTTTACAAAAGAAAAACTAATTCTTTTGTTAACTATCACAAGTGTGATGGGAATAGCAATTGGTGCCTTGTTACCAGTACTAGATGCACTTATTACGGAAAATATAAAAAAAGAAGAGCGAGGAACTATCTCTTCTTTTTATAGTTCCGCCAGATTCATCGGTGTTGCGGCTGGTCCACCAATCATGTCGCTAGTCATGAAAAATTATCTTAATATTAGTTATATCGTTGCTGGAGTAATTGGAATTGTCCTCTTTTTCCTTGCGATGAAACTTATTAAAGTCGAGGAAATTGAGGGACAAAATCAGAAGGTGTAAATAAAATGGACTGGAAAGCTAAATGCTAACCAGTCCATTTTGTATTATTCAATTTGATTTTAAACTATAAAGAATGAGTAATATTCCAGAGAATAAACAAACCATTCTTGTTAAGGATATCTTTTCCGATAAACCCGTTAAACCTATGCCAGTTGTGACTATTAAAACAACAGGACCTACTAAAGCTAGTAAAGAGTTAATATAAAAAGCTTTTTCTAAATCATTAAATTTAATCATGAGCATTGCTGCAGATAACTCGATACTACCTGAGAGTAATCTTAGTATGATAATAAATAATAACGCCTTCTCAATAATCAGTATCTTCTACCTTTCTTTAATAAAAGAATATGTACTATTGAGATTATATGTAAACGTCTTAAGTATTATTTGGATAGTTTAAAAAACCTTGCAAAAAGACTCCCAGTCCTCTAAAAACAAGAACGTGGATACGACATTGATTGTAGCGAAGAGCGGACGCTTTCCGTGGGCACAGCTTCAGCCGCTTCTTTTGCTTACGCTCAGTCCAGGACTCTGTGCTCCAATCAACTAGGTCCACTTTAAATAATGGGATAATTGAATATAAAACCACCTAGATATACATGTTTTATCTTAAAATAAGTAAAGAAAAAATACTAATCGTGCAGACGGTTTTATCACTAGATTAACTTTGATTACTCTTATTATCTTAGGGATATGCTTTACCCTATCTCGGTGTATAGAACAACACTCTATATTGATTGAAATGGAAGGTAGCGACTCCAGCAGAAACGGAAATCAGTAGTATTATTCATTCTTTCAATTCCCGTGAACCAAGTTTTACGGGACATTTTATATACTTTCTTTAAAAGAGGATTCATCACGACAACTGTCATGACAAATCCTCCTAAATTTACTTCGTTTTCGTTTTCAATTTCAAGCTCAAACTCAACTCATCTAACTGAGCTTCTGCTACTGGGCTAGGTGCAGAAGTTAATAAATCACTAGCACTTGCAGTTTTTGGGAATGCAATCGTATCACGAAGATTCGTACTACCAGAAAGAAGCATTACTAATCTATCTAATCCGAATGCAACACCACCATGTGGAGGCGTTCCATATTCAAATGCTTCCATAAGGAAACCAAATTGTGCTTTGGCTTCTTCATCAGTAAAGCCAAGTATAGCGAACATTTTTTCTTGAACTTCTCTAGAATAAATACGTAGAGATCCTCCACCCAATTCATAACCATTCAATACTAAATCATATGCTTGCGCACGTACTTTACTTGGATCAGAATCCATTAACGCAAGGTCTTCATCAAAAGGTCTTGTGAAAGGATGATGAGCAGCGTAATAACGCCCTTCTTTTTCATCGTATTCGAATAATGGCCAGTTAACTACCCATAAGAATTCAAAGCGTGATTCATCTATTAACTCAAGTTCTTTACCAAGTTTTAAGCGTAATGCACCTAAAGTATCAGCCACTACAGAAGATTTGTCAGCAACAAATAATAATAAATCACCATCTGATGCATCTAATGTTTGTATAAGGCTTGTAGCTGCTTCGCCTTCGAAGAACTTAGCTATCGGTCCTTTTAAACCTTCTTCATCTACTTTCAACCATGCAAGTCCTTTAGCACCATAAACTCCAGCGAATTCCCCCAGTGCATCAATATCCTTACGAGAATAATTAGCTGCTGCTCCTTTAACATTAATTGCTTTTACTTGTCCTCCAGATTCTACAGCCGAAGCAAAAACTTTAAATGAACTGTCTTTTACAATTTCCGAAAGATCAACAAGTTCTAATCCGAAACGAACATCCGGCTTATCTGACCCAAAGCGGTTCATAGCCTCATCGTAATTCATACGGTTGAAAGGAATGTTGACATCTACGCCTTTAACGTCCTTCATAACCTTTTTCATCATACGTTCATTCATTTCCAAAATTTCATCCATCGATAGGAAGCTCATTTCCATATCAATTTGAGTAAATTCTGGTTGACGGTCTGCACGTAAATCTTCATCACGGAAGCATCGAGCTATTTGATAATATTTTTCAAATCCACCAACCATTAAAAGTTGCTTGAACAACTGTGGAGATTGAGGAAGTGCATAGAATTCTCCGTCATGGACACGACTTGGCACTAAATAGTCGCGTGCTCCTTCAGGTGTAGATTTAGTTAATATCGGAGTTTCTACTTCTAAAAATCCTTCATCATCTAAGAAACGTCTTACTGTTTTAGTAATATCTGAACGCATTTTGAATGTATCATACATTACCGGTCTTCTTAAATCTAGGTAGCGATATTTTAAACGAATATCTTCCCCTACATCCGTTTGGTTTTCAATCGCAAAAGGCGGGTTTTTAGCTTCGTTAATAATACGAGCTTCACTAGCATGTACTTCAATCGCGCCAGATGATATATTTTTGTTCACTTGGTTCGCTGCACGTGCAACTACTGTACCTTTTACCTCTATGATGTATTCATTTCGTAATTTATCTGCTATTTGAATAGCTGATTCCGAAATTTCAGGGTTGAAAACTACTTGAACTAGCCCTGTGCGATCACGTACATCAACAAATATTAATCCTCCTAAATCTCTACGTTTTTGTACCCAGCCGATTAATTGGATTGATTCACCGATTTGCTGTTCATTTAATTGTCCACTTGTGTGTGTTCTACTCATTTTCCTCTGCCTCCAACTGTGTTGAACTCGTCTTTATTTGATCTATTAATGAACTAAATGGAACTAAGTTTTGAGTACCTGTTGCTAACTCCTTTAACATAGCACTTTCTTTTTCTAATTCGTCATCGCCAATTACTAATACAAATTTTGCTTTTAGGCGATCGGCTGATTTCATTTGAGTTTTCATTTTACGATCTAAATAATCCATCTCTGCTGTAATTTTTTCCTGTCTAAGTTGATAGGTAAGTTCAACTGCTTTTTTCTTAGCTGCTTCACCAAGTCCAATTACATAGACATCTAATGTCGACTTATCAGACCAGACATTGTTTTCTGCTTCAATAGCTAACAATAGTCTTTCAATACTCATTGCAAATCCAATTCCAGGAGCATCTGGCCCACCAAGCTCTTCTACCAGCCCGTTGTATCTCCCTCCACCTGCTAGCGTTGTGATTGCTCCAAAGCCTTCTGCAGCACTCATAATTTCAAAAGCAGTGTGGTTATAATAATCTAATCCACGGACTAGATTATGATCTACCTCAAATGGAATATTTAATATTGTTAAATATTCTTTTACTTTTTCGAAGTAAGCAGCTGATTCTTCATTTAAAAAATCTGCTAAGGAAGGTGCTGTTTCCATTAACGGATGGTTACGATCTACCTTGCAATCTAAAATACGAAGTGGATTTTTTTGTAATCTATTTTGACAATCCGAGCAAAACTCTTCAATATGCGGTTCAAAGTGACTAACTAAAGCTGTTTTATGAGAAACTCGACTTTCCTTATCTCCAAGCGAATTTATAACAAGCTTAAGCTTTTTCAGTCCTGCATTTTGATAGACTGACATTGCTAATGAGATAACTTCCGCATCGATTGCTGGGTCAGCACTACCTATTGCTTCAATACCAAATTGAACGAATTGACGGTATCGACCTGCCTGTTGACGTTCATATCGGAACATTGGTCCCATATAGTAAAGCTTCACAGGTTGATCAGGGTAACCAAACATTTTATGCTCTACAAATGCTCTTACCGCTGATGCAGTGCCTTCTGGTCGCAACGTGAGAGAACGATTTCCTCTGTCTTGGAATGTATACATTTCTTTTTGAACTATATCTGTAGTGTCTCCAACACTTCTAGTAAATAATTCAGTATGCTCAAAAACAGGAGTTCTAATCTCTTTGTATTGATACATACGACATTGTTCTCTTATTAGTTCTTCTACAGCTTGCCATTTACCAGTTTCCGTTGGCAAAATGTCTTGTGTTCCTCTAGGTACTTTAATATCCATGGCAATTGCCCCTTTCCATTGCATATAAAAAAGCCCTCATCCCCTGCTATAAATAGCAAGGGACGAGAGCTTATATAAGCTTCCGCGGTTCCACCCTAGTTGGTCAAAAATATTGACCCTCTCAATTCTGGATAACGACCAGTTCCGTTTCTGCCTACTAGAGAAAAATCCCTTTCGACAAAAATCCTCTCGAATGTTGTTCACTGAGTGCGTATGTAGGAAAGATTTCAGCCACGTCTTTCCTTCTCTTGTCATCCGTTTTAAACAGCTACTTTTTCGGTCATCGGTTTGTTTTAGTTTTTGATTATACTTTATCTTAATGACGCAAGACAAATAAGTCAACCCTTTTGAATAAAAGGTAGAATTTTTTTATCAGACTATTTACAATAGAGATAGGAGTGATTCAATGAACGCTAAAATTATACATAAAATAACCATTATTTTTTTGTCTGTATGTTTACTAATACCATACTTGCAGGTAGATGCACAGGGGAATGAAGTTACTGTAAATGTTAATTCATTAAAAGTCCGATCAGGTCCCGGTCTTACATACAACATTATCGGTGCTGTTACAAAAAATGACAAACTAGACGTAATTAGCAAAGAAAAAGATTGGCTACAAGTTAATTTTGGGAATTCTACTGGTTGGGTAGCTAGTTGGTACACAACAACAGAATCTCTTGAGTTAACAAACAAACAGATTGTTTCAAAAGTAAATCAATTAAACGTTCGAACCGAACCTACAACTTCTTCAGCAGTTATTGGCCAATTACAAGAGGGTGATTCTGCAGATGCTTACAAATCTCAAGGAGATTGGATTGAAATAGATTTCCAAGGTCGAAAAGGATGGATCAATGAATCGTATATCACTTTGACTGAGCAAACAGTAAGTAAAAATACAAATACTACTGAAAATATATTTGAAGTATCCGTCGATGCACTAAATGTTCGTTCAAAAGCTGATTTAACTTCTAAAAAAATTGGACTAGTAAATAAGGGTGATCAATTTTCAATTATTGACTCCGATCATAATTGGGTGCAAGTAGAACTAGAAAACGGAGAAAAGGGATGGTTGTACAGCTTCTATGGAACATTTACTACTAGTTCTTCATCAATAACATCTACCCAAACAAATGAAACCATCACCATTCTCTATAATGGAACAAACCTTCGTTCTAATAGCACAACGAGTAGCGATGTAGTTTCAAGAGCTGATGCTGGCACTACATTTCCAATAGCTGAAAAAGTAGAAGATTGGTATAAAATCATATTAGATGATGGACAAGCTGCATATGTTGCTAGTTGGGTAGTTTCTGCTTCGTCCACCACTTCAAATGAAACTGAGCAATCAGGCGATAAAACTAAGGTGGAAAAACAGGATAAGAAGGATGTCGCTCGTAAAAAAGGCACTTTAAAAGGACTAACTATTGTCATCGATGCTGGGCATGGTGGGAATGACCGTGGGACAACTGGTGCTCTTGGAACAGATGAAAAAGATATCACATTAATTACTTCAGAATTACTATCATCCAAATTGCAAGCCGCTGGTGCCAATGTAATTATGACAAGAGAATCAGACGAGTATGTAGATCTTCGCAAACGAGTATCAATTGGGCACCAGGTTGATGCTGATGCGTTCATTAGCCTACATTATGATGCAATTGATAATAGTTCAGTTAGAGGTTTCACGACCTACTACATGCATGGTTACCAAAAAGAATTGGCTAAGTATGTCCATAATGGGCTTGGAAATATGATTTCTTTAAAGGATAGAGGAACTCAACCAGGGGATTATTTAGTACTCCGAGAAAATAAACAGAAAGCTATTTTAATAGAATTAGGTTATTTAAGTAATCCTTCCGAAGAAAGGAATGTGACTACTCAAAACTACCGAGAACAAGCTACACACGGTATTTATAATGGTATTATTAATTACTTTAATGCTCAATTAGATTAAATTAACTAAAAATCCATGTTCCTAATCTTCTAACATAATATGAAAGACTGTACAAAAATCGCCCAGTCTTTATAGTTCAAAACCATTAATGTTTTCGAATTGCTCTGGACAGACTTGGCGCTATATAATCACCAAATGTTTTTTAGAGCAGTTGGTCGTGACTAAAATCACGACCAGCTGCTCTTTTTCTCTGTAATCTTATTGAATTTGTCTGTCCGTCTCCCTTCTACAACTTTTGAAAAAAGTTATTACACTGTTTGATTACTAGAGAAAAGCTACTTTTCATTCCTAGAGTTAGCCCCCGAAGGTGCAATATCGTCCGCTATTCACTTCTTTATAGTGCCAATACTCACTATTTCTCTTTATTTCCACTAGTGTAAAAGAAAATCTACTTTCTTCTACTAACATTGGATTGTATTTTATCTTTACTTGCTCTCGCCTATTGTTTACTTGCTTCTATCCCCGGCTTACTTGCGGCCATGAAAAGTTTACTTGCTCTAACTTTATATTTACTTGCGGTCGGATGGCTTTTACTTGTGAAATGGATACTTTTTCCAAAATACTTTATTCAAAGCCTATGGAAAACGTCTATATATAGCAGAAACTTACAGGATTATTCCATATAAAAAAAAGTTGTACAAATTACTCCAAATTTGAGTAATTTATACAACTTTTTTAAGCTTCTAACATAATCGTTACTGGACCATCGTTCGTAAAGGTAACGTCCATCATAGAACCAAATACACCTGTTTCTACTAGCAGACCTTTTGCTTGTAGTTTTTCATTGAAAAGTTCCCATAAAGGCTTTGCAATTTCTGGTCTGGCTGCATCGGTAAAGCTTGGTCTTCTACCTCTTCTCGTATCAGCATACAGAGTAAACTGAGAAACCGATAAAATACTCCCACCAACTTCTTCGATAGAGTGATTCATTTTGCCTTCAGCGTCCTCAAATAAGCGTAACCCTGCAACTTTCTCTACTAGGTAATTTAGTTCATTCTCGGTATCAGTTGTAGTAATACCAACTAATAATAAATAGCCTTTGTCTATCTTTCCAGTGACTTGTCCATCCACGGTCACACTAGCATTTTTGCATCGTTGCAACAAAACCTTCATATAAAATTAACTCCTTTTAACTGAAAACATAGAAAAACTTATTAATTGATAATCCGTTGAACAGAATATATATCAGGCAATTGCTTTATTCGATCTGCTATCCTGTTTAAGTGTGCTGTATTTGAAATTAGAATAGTTAAATGAATGATAGCAATATCATTTTCTGATTTTCCACTCACTGCAGCGATATTGGTTTTAGATTCATTTACCACTTGTAAAACTTCATTCAATAAGCCTGATCGATCATATGCTGAAACCTCAATGTCAACCTGATACTCTTTTTTCGTTGGAGAATCATGTTTTACCCATTCTACTTCTATAATCCGGGAATTCGTATCATCGTTGTGTACATTCGGACAATCAGCACGATGGACTGAAACTCCTCGACCTTTTGTTATAAATCCAACTATATCATCTCCTGGAACCGGGCTACAGCAACGCGATAAACGGATGAGCATATTCTCAATTCCCTTAACGATAACTCCTGATTCTGTTGTTTTGTTAACCGTAGGAGTTTGCATTTCGGTTGTTATTTTCTCTAATGCTTCTTCCTGATCACGGATTTTCCGCATTTTTTCAGCTAGTCGATTAACCACTTGCTGTGCGGTAATACCATTAAATCCTACAGCTGCGTATAAGTCTTCCTCACCTGCAAAAGCATATTTATCACATACGCGTTTTATATTTTCTGGAGTAAGTACTTCTTTTAGATCAAACTCTTGGGATCTAATTTCTTTCTCTACTTGTTCTTTTCCTTTGATAACATTCTCATCACGCAACTGTTTCTTAAAGAATTGCTTGATCTTATTTTTCGCTTGGGATGATTGAGCTATTTTAATCCAATCTCTACTAGGGCCAAATGATTGTTTGGAAGTCAATACTTCGATAATATCACCGGTTTTTAGTTTTGTGTCAAGTGGAACCATTTTACCGTTGACTTTCGCACCAATTGTTTTGTTACCGACCTCCGAATGCACTCGGTAAGCAAAGTCTATTGGAACTGAGCTAGCAGGAAGTTCTACAACATCCCCTTTAGGTGTGAAAACATATACCATATCGGAAAACAAATCAAACTTTAACGACTCCATGAACTCTTCCGCATTCGAAGATTCATGCTGATATTCTAAGATTTCTCTAAACCAATTCAACTGAGAGTCAACCGTTTTTTTATCGGCTTCTACTTTTTTACCTTCTTTATAAGCCCAGTGAGCAGCTACACCGAATTCTGCAATATTATGCATTTCTTCAGTACGGATTTGGACTTCTAAAGGCTCACCATTTGGACCTATAACAGTAGTATGCAATGATTGATATAAATTTTGTTTAGGCATAGCTATATAATCTTTGAAACGACCAGGCATTGGTTTCCAAAGCGTATGAATAACTCCTAGAACGGCATAACAATCTTTTATGCTATCCACGATAATTCGCATCGCAAGTAAATCATAAATTTCGTTGAATTGTTTATTCTGTACGACCATTTTACGATAAATACTATAAATATGCTTTGGACGACCTGATATATCGGCGTCAACTTCCATTTCAACTAACTGTTTGCGAATATCTTCCATAACATTATTTAAATAGGATTCACGTTCTGTACGTTTTTTCTTCATAAAATTAACAATTCGATAATATTGTTGAGGATTCAGGTATCGTAATGCAGTATCTTCTAGCTCCCATTTCACTGCAGAAATACCAAGTCGATGAGCAAGTGGTGCGAATATTTCTAAGGTTTCATTGGAGATTCTACGTTGCTTTTCTTCTGGAAGATGTTTCAATGTGCGCATATTATGTAGGCGATCTGCTAGTTTAATGAGTATAATTCGTATGTCCTGCGCCATTGCTATAAACATTTTCCGATGATTTTCTGCTTGTTGTTCTTCTTTTGACATGTACTTAATCTTACCTAGTTTAGTAACTCCCTCTACTAATAAAGCCACTTCTTCGTTAAATTGCTCTACTATATCTTCACGGGTATATTCTGTATCTTCTACGACATCATGTAAAAAACCAGCAGCAACGGTTTCTGGATCCATTTGAAGGTCAGCAAGAATACCAGCTACTTGAATAGGATGTAGAATATATGGTTCACCCGAATTACGGAATTGTTCTCTATGCGCGTGCTCTGCTAGCTCATAGGCTTTTTTCACAAAGTTCACATGTTCTTCATTCATATAAGTAAAGAGTGTTTCAAACACATCTTCTGCCGTCTTCACTTGATCTTTAGCCATGCTAACCCACCTGATTTCGTTTTATATTTCTAAAATAGTATATAAGCTATATTGTATAAAAAAAAAGAGGGACTTGTAAAGTCCACCCTAAATAAGCTTTCTTACCTGAGAACAATTGTCCACAGAATGATCAATACTGCATCAATGTACAAATATCATAGTTATCTAGTTTGTTACGTCCTTCTAGATAAGTAAGTTCTATTAAAAATGCACAACCTACAACTACTCCGCCCATTTCTTCTACTAATCGAATTGTAGCATCAATAGTACCACCTGTCGCTAATAGATCATCGACGATTAATACACGTTGACCTGGTTTAACAGCATCTTTGTGCATCGTTAAAACATCTTTTCCATATTCTAAGCCGTATTCAGCACGAACTACTTCACGAGGTAGTTTACCTTCTTTACGAACTGGAGCAAAACCAATACCTAGCGCATATGCAACTGGACATCCAGTGATAAATCCACGTGCTTCTGGTCCTACAATTAGCTCAGCATCCACTTTTTTTGCATATTCTACAATTTGGTCAGTTGCATATTTATATGCTTCTCCATTATCCATAATTGTTGTAATATCTTTAAAACTAATACCTGGTTTTGGCCAATCTTCTACTGTTGTTACATACTGCTTTAAATCCATATTTGCTCCTCCTCAGGAACGGTTTGTACTGCTCTACGCTCTTCAAACCATTGTTTCAGCTCTATATACGGGGCATATAATAACTTCTGTTCAAGTTCCATCTGTTTCTCTCTATTCTTATATGATGGTGCCTCGGATAAATCTTTTTTAGCTAGATTTTCATTAAGCACTAACATCCCATTGTCTATTCTAACAAAATTTAGTTCAAAAAACACCTTCGACATAAAATTAAATGTATTTTGGCTCCAACCTGTATGTTTGGATAATTCGTGTACATGCTGTTTCAATGCAAATGATTTTCTTTTTGTTAGTAGAGAGAAATACCATTTAAACTGTTCTCTTGTAGGTAATCCCTCAAAATAAGAAGATTCATTTGTATAAAAGTGTGCGTATATTCGTTTAAAAGAAAGATATTGCATTAGTTTAACCAAAGTTTGCTCATCTTCTGGTAAATCCAATAGTACGGCAAATTGAGCTTGAATCGGCTGTTCTAGTAATTCATTTACCAAATAGAGCTTGCTGTCGATGGTAGAACTAAAATGCTTAATCGTTTGTTCATTAAAAGCAATATATACTGTATCCTCTACAGGAATTAGTGGTTTCCAGCGATTCACTTGGCGGATTCCTCTAATATCAAAAAGCTGCCATTCATCAGTTTTTACATCCTGTATCATCAATTGGGCTTTTTTTCGTCCATTCCATTCATTTATTTGCAAATCTCCAATAAATGACAATTTGGTCGTTGGTGCAATTTCATCTGCTAGTTGTCCTTTTCCAAATCCAATTGCATCTAATAAGACGGCATCTTGTTTTAATTCCATTTTCAAGTGATTTTGTGCAGAGCCAATTTTTCGAATGGATGAAACCTCTACGTTTTCTATGCAGTAAACAGGTTTTGCAAAGTCCATACCAAACGGAGCTAGTTTTTTTAGGGATTCAATAGATTCTGTAGATATTTCATCCATCTCTAATGGAACGTCTATAGATACAATCGGTATTAGCTGTTCCTCTGTTAAACTTGTTTTGGCTTGATCATTTAGTCTTGCCCGCAACTCATCCACATTTTCTAAAGGTAATGTCATACCAGCAGCCATAGGATGCCCACCAAAATGCGGGACAATATCCTGATTCTTGGCAAGCTCTTTATACATATGGAATCCTTCAATACTACGAGCGGAACCTTTTGCAATATTTTTTTCTTCATCAAATCCTAAAACAATAGCTGGTCTATAGTATTTTTCTACCAGCTTAGATGCAACAATACCAAGCACTCCTGGATTCCAACCGACCTTCCCTACTACTATGACACTTGGTCCTTCCGTTGGAGAAAATTGCTCTAGTTGTTCCATTGCTTCATCTGTAATTTGCTTAACGATTGCTTGTCGTTCTTTATTTTTTTCATTTAGCATATTAGCCAATGCTAGTGCGTGGTTAGGGTTTTCCGTTAAGAACAAATCTACACCAGGCGCAGCTTCTCCTAGTCTTCCTACCGCATTAATGCGTGGACCAAACATAAATCCAACTGTCTCTTCATCAATAGAACTTAGCTCTACTCCACTTATGTTTGCTAGTGCTTCTATCGCTACAGAATCTGTCTGCTGCATTTGTTTTAAACCTTGTTGAACTAAATAACGATTCTCCCCTGTTAAAGAAACAAGATCCGCGATTGTACCGATTGCAACTAGATAAAAGAACTCCTTTGGAATTTCCTCTAATAATGCATGAGCTACTTTAAAAGCAACACCTACTCCTGCTAGGTGCGGAAAAGGATAGGTAGAATCCCTTAAATTCGGATGAATAATAATATCCGCCATTGGGAGATTTTCACCAGGCTCATGATGATCTGTTACAATAACGTCCATCCCTAACCCTTTCGCAAACTCAATAGGCTTTAAACCAGAAATACCGTTATCAACAGTTATTATTAGTTTAACCCCTTCATCAAAAGCTTCTTGAAACAAGCGCTCACTCGGACCATAGCCATCTATAAATCTATTTGGAATCTTATAGATGACATCAGCACCTAGTGACTCTAACGTCTTCACCATGATAGTTGTGCTTGTAATGCCATCCGCATCATAATCTCCATAAACCATAATACGTTCTTCTGCATCTATTGCTTGATGCACACGAGCAACCAACGCCTCCATACCTGGAAATAAAAACGGATTATGTAATTGGTCTGCTGTTACATGTAAAAATGATTTTGCATCCTCAACGCGCTCAAATCCCCTAGAAGCTAATACCTTTGCACAAACTCTCGGAATTGAAAGCTCCTTTTCTAACATTTCTACTACATTTATATTAGGCCTTGAAACTTGCCATTTTTTTTGAGATTTAATCATTTTATTCACTTCCTTGTAATCTATTATACCTTATCTGTAGTTGTAACGTTGTGAAAAAGCAGTACATCTATGTACGAATACCCTCTCAATAAGAAAAACTGTGAAAAAAAATGCTCGGTCTCTTAAGATCAAAACTTTAAAATCAATCAGCAGTATATCTCATGCTAAAAAGTATCTTGAATCGAGTGTACACGATACATTTTTATATATTATTTTAAAAAAACCTTCTGACTTTCGTCAGAAGGTTTTCTCTTTAAATAGTTGAATTTTCATCTTTTACAGTAACTGGTTCTTCAAAAAAATCTACTGGTTTTTCTTTGTGGGCTACTACCTCGTTTTGTAGAACATTAATGGTAGCCTCTTTCTTTTCAAGGTCTTTCTCTAAGTGCTTAACTTTCCTTGATAATATAAATGATCGATAAATTGCAACAGACCCACTTAGGAGCGCTCCTAATAAAGCTGAGCCCAAGATAACGAGGATAAGTGGCCATTGTGCAGTTCCAAATACATAATTGACCGGAACCGTGTCTACATTGTAAATGGCAAATAAAGCAATAATAATAGCAAAAAGCAATCCAAATAATAATGACCATTGAAATTTCATAGTGGCACTCCTTTACTTTGTAGTATAGAAAAATATGGAACAGAGTATATAAAAGTTATACCCTGCTCCATATTATACTTAAACATTATACGACTGGCTCATCAGAACCCCATTTTTTCTCTTCTTTTTTCACATCAATACCGCCATTTTTACGCATTTCTTTCACTTTCAAGTCAAACCAAATTTGTGCTCCAATGTAAATGGAAGAATACGTTCCGGCTATTAACCCAATTAATAAAGCAATAGAGAAGTTACGTATACCTTCTGCACCGAATATCAATAGTGCTACAACAACTAAAATTACTGTAAGAACCGTATTTACAGAACGACCTAGCGTTTGTCGTAATGATTTATTTACAATCGTTGCAAGCTCATCTTCGGATGTAATTTTAGCACTACGATGTAGGTTTTCTCGAATACGGTCAAATGTTACAATCGTATCGTTTATAGAATAACCGACTATCGTTAAGACTGCTGCGATAAATGTAATATCTACTTCTAACCGCAGTATACTGAATATAGTAACCATTAAGAATGCATCATGAAGTAGCGAAACGATCGATGCTAGCCCCATTCTCCACTCAAATCGGAATGCGACATAAATGATTATTCCAAGAGCAGCAAACGCCAATGCTTTTAATGCATTTTTGACAAGTTCTTGTCCTACAGTTGGTGAAACCGTACTCACAGATGGTTCCTTCCCAAACTGCTCATTCATTTCTGTTTTTAATGTTTTAATTTCTTCTTGTGTAAAGTCGTCTTTATAGCGTACGACTGCACTATCTCCGTTATCACCAGAAATTACAATATCATCTGAAGGCAAGCCGATACTTTCTATTTTCTCCGTAACAAGTGCATTTGTTAATGGCTGAGTGGAATTAATTTGAACACGTGTCCCAGAAGAAAAATCAATACCAAGATTTAACTTGAACACACTTAAAATTATAATTCCTGCAATCGTTAGTGTTATAGATGCGATGTAGAAAACTTTACGACTACGAACAAAATCAAATCGATCAAATTTTGTTGTTAAATCTAACGTATCCGTTTCTTCTTCTGGAGCATGCATTCTTTTCTTCGGAATACCAAACCAACCTGGTTTGTTATCAAAGTAGCCACTATGAACAAGTAGTCCAAGTAAAATACGCGAAGCCCATACTGCTGTAATGAATATAACTAAAATACTAATGATTAACAGTGTAGCAAATCCTTTTACAGAACTTGTGCCGAAGAAGAATAATACCGCAGCTGCTAATAAAGTAGTAATATTTGCATCGAAAATAGCAGTAAAGGATTCTTTCGCTCCAGCATCAAATGCTTTCTTCACCGACTTACCTACACGTAACTCTTCTCGTACTCGCTCATAAGTTAGGATGTTTGCATCTACTGCCATCCCTACCCCAAGAACAATTGCTGCAATTCCTGGAAGTGTTAGTACACCATTAATCCAATCAAAAATTACTAAGATCAAGAAAATATACACAACCAATGAAATAACTGCAATAATACCAGGCAATCTATAATATGCAATCATAAATATGAAAATTGCCGCAACACCTATAATACTAGCCAAAATTGTACTGTTTAATGCTTCTTCTCCGAATTGTGCACCTACTGAGGTGGAGTAGATTTCTTCTAACTCAACTGGAAGAGCACCAGCATTTAAAATTCCCGATAGATTTTTTGTTTCATCTACTGTAAATGCACCGGAAATTTCAACGCTATCTGAGTTAATACGCTGAGAAACTCGTGGAGCTGAAGTGAATTTTTGCTCTTTTTCAGGCTTCAAAACTTCCTCTTTGTATGAATCCACACCTTCTTCAAAGTCTAACCAAATAACTAGCACATTGTCTGGCGCTGGTTTAGCAGCAATCTCTGAAGTAATTTCTGCAAATTTATTCGCATCTTTTAATTCTAATGTTACGATAGGTTGTCCTTGTTGATCAAAAGCTCCCTTAGCACCGCCTTCTTTCAAGTCCATCCCGTCTAGCATTATATTATCATCGGAATCTCTGAATGTTAAATTCGCTTGTGTTGAAAGTAACTCTCTGGCAGAATTCTGATCATCCACACCAGCAAGCTGTACTCGAATACGGTTGCCATCTTCAATTTGAATACTAGGCTCACTTACACCCAATACGTCAATACGGCTCGTAAGTGCTGAAGCGGTATCTGCTACAACGTCTTCCGTTATTTTCTGTCCATCCTTTAATTCATTTACTTGATAAAGAACCTCAAAACCACCTTGAAGATCTAGACCGAGTTTAATATTGTTCAGTACGCCTGTAGCAGTGGGACTGATTGTTCCTGCAAAAATAACGAGTAACAATAAAAACGCAACTATGCGTCCTCTAGTTTTCATATGTAGATTTCCTCCTCAAAAAAAAGCAACAAGTTTATTATGAAACACGTTGCGCTCACTGTCAAATAACGATGCATTTAATGTTCTTCAGAAATGGGATTTAATAACAATTGCAATTCGTCTTGATTAATCTCAGAAAACCAATTAGATGTTCTTTGATTTTCAATTTGCTCAAATGTCATAAATTCAGCGGGAGAAATAGTTAAAATATCATTTATGATTTGATAAAGAGGCAACGAAGATATTTCTTTTTTTCTCCATTTTTTTGTCACACAAAATTTCCAAATATCCATTTCTGTAACTGTATTGTATTGATAAACGACAAACTCATTTCTCTTACTTTCTATAGCTGGTAGTACGTGCGTAAAAATATCTTCATAATTATTTTCCATAATATCGCACCTCTTTTAAAGAATAATGTACTAAGCAATATGCATATTGTTATTGTATACGAAGTTCCTGTATTTGAGAAGGAAGTGTTTAGTTGTCAACATTTTTAAAAGGGTCCATTGTGTTAATGATTTCTATTTTTTTGTCTAAGTTTTTAGGATTTATTTATCGTATGCAGTTTGTTCGTTTAACAGGTGAAGAAACAGTTGGGATTTATATGACTGCTTATCCAGCTTTCATCTTTTTCCTTTCTTTGGTACAACTTGGTATTCCAATTGCAATGGCTAAAATTATTGCAGAGTTACGCGCAAGAAGTGCCACATCGGATTATTTTTCTGTTATGCGAACCTCTGTTATTGTTACAGTTATTTCGATTTTAATATTCACACCATTATTTATCTTCGTAACTCCTTATATCTCGGGTAGTCTATTAAAAAATGATGCAATCACTATGACTTTGTATGTTTCCATCGCAATCGTTCCAATTGCTGCAGCTGGAGGAATATTAAAAGGATTTTTTCAAGGTATAGCAAGATTAGAAGAAACCGCAGTAGCCCAATTAATGGAACAAATTGTGCGTATTTTATTAATTACCTTTTTACTTCCATTTTTTCTTACATCTGCTTCTCCACAAGAAGCCGCTGCTTATGCAATGATTTTAGCTCTTGTCGCTGAACTTATCGCTTTGCTTTACTTAAAATGGAAATATGACAGATGGAAAACTAAGCAAACCTATAATAAAAAATCTAAAGCATATCCATTATCACCTCTCTTCGCAATTGCTCTACCATCTTCAGGAAGTCGGTTATTCGGATCATTTACATGGTTTTTGGAGCCAATCATTTTTATCAAAGCTTTAGCTATTACTGGAATTACTGCAGTTGCAGCTACTACTCTTTATGGAGTTATTTCAGGTGTGTTAGTTCCTTTGTTATTGTTTCCTTCATTCATACCGTACGCACTTTCTATCGTCCTAATACCTGCAGTTAGTGATGCATTTGCACGAAAAAATTTAACGCTATTAAAAGAAAGAATTCACCTATCTCTAAAGTTTTCTACCTTAACGGGCTGTTATGCAGCAACGTTATTTTATTTACACGGTGGGGAACTAGTTGAGTCACTATTTCATGTTGAAAACGCAACGGTTTATATGAAAATTCTGTCACCGATTTTTTTCTTTTATTATATTCAAAGCCCTTTATTTTCTATTTTGCAGGCATTAAATAATTCAAAGGCTGCATTTCTCAATTCCTTATATGGTGGCGTAGGAAAACTATTGTTACTATTTTTTCTTGCTTCCCAAGCTACTATTCAAGAAAAAGGTGCTGTCGTTGCGATTGGATTTGGAGTATTGATTACTTCTTTTTTACATATCGCTTCTTTGAAAGAAAAAAAAGAAGCACAAATTGGCTTCTCTTTTTTTGTAATTCCCTATGCAGTATTCTTAATAACAATTATCTCAAGACCATTGGTTATTTCTATTGGAAGTCAACCATTACTAATCGATTGTCTACTCACCTTGGTATATTTAACAGTCGCTCTGGTACTTTTTAGACAGATTAAACGCAAAGAGATTAGTGTCATTTTCAAGATTGCCAAATCATCAAAAAATAGGTTTTAATGTAAGAACTAAAATGATGTCTTTAGTTGAATATAGAGATTCTCATTCTCATAACTACAGTAAAATATTTTTTTATAGTTCAAAATTTGCTTTTGCTCTAGTTCTTGTATCAACCATTTTTCATTTTTACCAATATGCTCTAAATGTCTATGTTGTATTTCGCCATCGATAATGAGAGGAAATACATATTGTTCTTCTTCTTTTTTAAAAACAGATAAGTTACCTGATGACTCCAAAAAAGCATAAGAGACTGATTGAATAGAACCAATCTGTTGTTCACGTAATTGTTGAAGCAAGTCATCTAAATTATAACGTTGTTTTCTCATCTCTTTTTCAACGATTATTCCATCTCTTATTAGTATAGAAGGTTCACCTTCCATGACATCCCGAAACTTTTTGCTTTTTAATGAAAAGTAGGAAACGCCCATCTGGATGAAAAATAGCATAAGAACTGGGACAATTGCATTGATAAAACTACTTTGAGGATCATCCAATGAAAAGCCTGCAACCTCGGCTATTAAAAGAAAAACAACCAAGTCAAAAATACTTAACTCACCCACTTCTCGTTTTCCCATCAAACGAAAAATCAGTAAAATAAACCAGTACAAAATAAATGTCCGAATTATTATTATGAGTATGTCCTGCACATAATCACCTCATAATTACCATGCCCAAAGAAAAAGAACTTACTCATATATTGAGCAAGTTCTTTTTTATGTATTTTAGTAAAGATAAAATATTATGTATCTAAACCTAGAATACTGCGAATTTATGTGTTTTGTCCAGGCATTTGAAGCACTTATTTAGTGCTTCAGGATTTTGAGTAAACAAGTTACACTTTTACTCAAAATCCTTCCAGTGCCTAACATGACTATCATAGACCCATTCACTTTTTATTATAACTTTGACTCTGAAACTACTCGTCCTACTGCTACGCGCTCGAATTGTAAGCGAGTTCCGTCTGCAACAGTAACAAAGATTGTTTGATCATCTACTGCATCTACCTTGGCGTGTAAACCACCAACAGTTATGATATCGTCTCCACGCTTAAGATTGCTTTGCATTTGTGAAGTTGTTTTTTGACGCTTTTGTGCTGGTCGAATGATGAAGAACCACATTACAGCGAACATAGCAACAATTGGCAACAAACCTGCTAAATTACCCATATTTTTATTTCCCCTCCTTTACCTCTTTATCTAGTATACAAGAATCAGAAGTTTTTTGCATTTGGTTTGTTATACCCATATTCTTCAAAAAATTCTTCTTTAAAATCAAGCAGACGATCTTCACGTATAGCTTGTCGTACATTTTCCATTAATTTCATTAGGAAATGTAGGTTATGATAGGATGCTAGGCGTAAGCCAAACGTTTCATCAGCTCTGAATAAATGGCGAATATAAGCACGTGAATAATTTTTACATGTGTAACAATCGCATTTTTCATCGATAGGACCAAAATCGCGAGCATATTTTGCTCCTTTAATAACTAGGCGACCTTGATGAGTAAAGAATGTACCATTACGCGCAATACGTGTTGGTAATACACAGTCAAACATATCTACGCCTCTAATAGAACCATCTATTAATGAATCAGGCGATCCAACACCCATCAAATAACGCGGCTTGTTGTCAGGCATCATTGGAGTAGTAAAATCAAGTACACGGTTCATTACATCTTTTGGCTCACCAACCGATAACCCTCCAATTGCATATCCAGGGAAATCTAAAGAAACTAAATCTTGTGCAGATTGACGACGTAATTCCTCATACTCTCCACCTTGGATGATTCCAAATAGCCCTTGCTTATCTGTATTCGTATGAGCATTTAAACAACGTTCTGCCCAACGTGATGTACGTTCTACAGACGCTTTCATATACTCAAAAGATGCAGGATAAGGTGGGCATTCATCAAAGGCCATCATAATATCAGAACCTAAATCGTTTTGAATCTCCATTGATTTTTCAGGACTTAGGAATAGTTTATCCCCATTGAGATGATTGCGAAAATGAACACCCTCCTCTTCAATTTTACGCATATCACTTAAACTAAAAACTTGGAATCCGCCAGAATCTGTAAGAATTGCACGATCCCAGTTCATAAACTTATGAAGTCCGCCTGCTTCACGAATAATTTCATTTCCAGGACGAAGCCACAAGTGATACGTGTTGCTAAGAATAATACCAGCATTCATCTCTTTTATTTCTTCTGGAGCCATTGTTTTTACAGTAGCTTGTGTACCTACTGGCATAAATGCTGGTGTTTCAAAGGAACCGTGAGGAGTGTGTACAATACCCAACCTAGCACCTGTTTGTTTATCTTTTTTTATAAGTTCATACGTAATTGCTGTCATTTAATAATTCCTTCCTTTTATAAACATTGCATCGCCAAAACTGAAAAAGCGATACTTTAAGTCAACTGCTTCTTTATAGGCACTCAAAATAAAATCTCTTGAAGTAAGTGCACTAACAAGCATTACTAAAGTAGATTTAGGTAAGTGGAAATTCGTAATCATTCCATCTATACATTTAAATTCATAACCTGGATAGATAAATATCGAAGTCCATCCACTATCTGCTT
Source organism: Psychrobacillus sp. FSL K6-2365 (assembly GCF_038003165.1). Classification (NCBI taxonomy): domain Bacteria; kingdom Bacillati; phylum Bacillota; class Bacilli; order Caryophanales; family Bacillaceae; genus Psychrobacillus; species Psychrobacillus sp. FSL K6-2365. The sequence continues at coordinate 2,675,196 of NZ_JBBOOO010000001.1, forward strand.
GAAGTTGTCCATCAAATTTAGTTGCCACTGTTTCCAATGTTCTAGTAGAAGTGGTCCCAACTGCTACAACTTTTCCTCCAATGGCTTTCACTTTGTTAATTACATCTGCTGTTTCTTGTGTAATCCGATAAAATTCAGAATGCATTTCATGGTCATCGATAGAATCTACACTAACCGGACGAAAAGTTCCAAGTCCTACATGTAATGTTACAAATGCTATTTTAACACCTTTTAAGCGAATTTCATCTAATAATGCATCTGTAAAATGTAGGCCTGCTGTTGGAGCTGCAGCAGAACCCTGCTCTTTTGCATAGACCGTTTGATAGCGATCCTTGTTTTCCAACTTCTCGTGAATGTATGGGGGAAGTGGCATTTCTCCTAATTGGTCTAATACTTCAAAAAACACTCCCGTATATTCAAAACGGAAAATTCGTCCACCATGGTCTTTGATGCCTGTACAGACAGCTTTCAACAAACCTTCACCAAATGTAATTTCAGTGCCTATTTTGACCCGTTTTGCAGGTTTCACAAGTGTTTCCCAATGATCCCCTTCTATTTGTGTCAATAAAAGAACTTCTACATTAGCTCCTGTTTCCTCTTTAATACCCATTAAGCGAGCAGGCATTACCTTCGTATCGTTCAATACAAGGCAATCTCCTTCATTTAATTCATTTAGTATTTCCTTAAAGTGAGTATGTGTATACGACTGTTTTTCAAAATCTGCTATCAATAGTTTGCTACTCGTTCTGTCTAACAGCGGAGTTTGTGCAATTAGTTCTTCTGGTAATTCAAAATCAAAATCTTCTACTCTCATATATAGGACATCCTTTATAATTCTTTTCTTTCCACTGGCAATGGAATACCGAAATGTTCATAAGCAAGTGGGGTAACAATTCTTCCTCTAGGCGAACGTTGGATAAATCCAATTTGCAGCAGGTACGGTTCATACACATCTTCAATTGTAGTAGATTCTTCTCCAATACTAGCTGCAATGGTATCTAATCCAACAGGGCCACCTCTAAATCGTTCAATCATGGACAAAATTAGTTTATGGTCTATATGATCTAATCCACGTGGATCTACTTGAAGCAACTCCAATGCTTCATTAGCAATATCAAGAGAGATATGCCCATTTCCACGAACCTGTGCATAATCACGTACTCTTTTTAACAAACGGTTAGCAATACGTGGAGTACCTCTAGATCTTCTAGCGATTTCTCCAGCAGATTCGTGGTCAATGGATGCATTAAATAACTCTGAACTACGTGCCACAATGGAGGTTAATGCATCTTCATCATAATAATCTAGTCGCAGTAATACTCCAAAGCGATCACGTAAAGGTGCAGATAATGCACCTGCCCTAGTAGTCGCACCTATTAAGGTAAACGGTGGGAGGTCAAGACGCACACTTCTGGCAGCAGGACCTTTTCCTACTACGATATCCAAGCAAAAGTCTTCCATAGCAGGATAAAGTACTTCCTCGATGGATCGATTCAACCGATGAATTTCGTCTATAAACAATACATCTCCAGGCTCCAAAGAACTAACAATTGCAGCTAGGTCACCTGGACGCTCGATAGCAGGGCCACTTGTCATTCGAATTTGTACGTCCATTTCATTTGCAATTACAGCAGCAAGTGTTGTTTTTCCAAGTCCAGGAGGTCCGTACAAAAGACAGTGATCTAAACTTTCACTTCTCATTTTAGCTGCTTCGATGAATATCTCTAAATTATGTTTAATTTTATCTTGCCCAATATATTGCTGTAAAAACTGAGGACGAAGAGATTGTTCGAAAGGTTCGTCAAAATTGGAAATTCCGCTTGAAATGACACGTTCATCCATAGCTAGAACCTCCTTTCTTATGTTTATTTACCTAAAAATAATAACTGTAAGGCTTTTTTCATAAATTGATCGGTTGTTTGAAGTCCAGCATCTGCTTTAAGTAATGGACGAATTTTAGCTAATTCTCTTTCTGAATAGCCTAAAGCTGTTAATGCTAGCATTGCCTCTTCTAGTTCATGATCGGATTCCCCATTGTCAAATAAGTTAGGTCCATCGTCTTCGAATTCCAGTTCTTCAAAATCTATTAAATCATTTAGTTTTCCTTTTAAATCTAATATCATTTGACGAGCAGTTTTCTTTCCTACCCCAGGAAATTTCACTAAAAATGTTTCGTCTTCTCTCTCAATTGCTTGAATAACATGAGTCGGCTCACCACTTGCTAATATAGCCAAAGCACCTTTGGGACCGATTCCGGAAACTAAAATGAGCTTTCGAAATAACTCCCTCTGTGAAAGCGTTGGAAATCCCATTAGCTGTTGTGCATCCTCACGTACATGAAAATGCGTATATACTTGGACCATTTCCTCACTTTTTCTGAAGGCAAATGGATTTGGTGTAAATAGTTGATAACCAATCCCCTGCTGTTCTACTACTACGTATTCTGGTGTTACTCGAGTTACTTGTCCTTTTATGTAATCATACATCCTTTAAATCCCTCGCAATTCATACTATTATTATAGCATAACAAACAAAGATGGCCGCTCAAAGCACGAGCGACCAACTCCTTAAAAGTACGATTATAATTTACTTAAAGTATAGCATAAATTGGGCCATTCTGTTAGTGCTTTATTCGTATAGGGTATTAACTGATCGATAAATTTTTGTTTACGCTCTTTTGGTAATGAGTACGCGTACAGCCACTCTCGGTATAGCTCATTTGGATACATCATCGCTTCTTTGTATCGCCGAACTACTTTTTCAAGATGTGGAAATTCTGAGATAAGCAACAAAATATCATAATCAATTTCCGGAAGTACTCGGTGCATCCATAGAATATTTTCCATTTCTCTTGGACCGATCACAGCCAAATCAAAATCAATTATTTTATAATCAGAACTATCCGATAAAAAGTTATGGTGAACAACATCTCCATGCAGCAGGGTACGTTTCTCCATATTAAATGGTTTCATATTACGTAATGCAACATCACCACAAAGTAATAATAATTTTGTCTGATTACATCCTATATGCGACTCGATGAAAAAAGAAATTTCATTCATCTTCCATTTCCGATTCTGCCATTTAGAAATAAGATTAAAAGAATAAAATAAATTACTATCTTCCCAGTCAACTATATTATTGGTCTCATGAATCTGACTTAGAAGAGAGTAGACTGCTTTTCTATCTTCTTTAAAACGATAGGAAACTGTGTGAGTCCCCTTATACCACGGTTGAATAATAAAATCTTCTTGTGTCGATTCAATAATTGGAAGTATAAAAGGTTTATCGATGTATTCTAATTCTTTATGAATTAGGCGAATTTTTTCCGCCTGTTCAACGGTTGGATACTTTTTTACAGAGAATATGCCGTTTTCATTTTTCCATTTCCATACATTTTTCTTAATTTGTCGTATATACGTACTCACGTTTTAATAATGTGGATAGGGATATGGAGGACATGGATATACAGGAACATAACATATCTGTATACAAGGACATCCTCCGAAATCTGCTTGGTGCTGCATGTATGGAAACTGGTGAACTGGTGGTGGACACGGATACATTGTCGGGAATGTAGGTGAAGCATCCTCAGTTATCGGACTAGTTAGCTGCGGTGTTGGCTGAATTGGTTGTGGTTGTACGGGTGGTGGTGTTGGTTGTGCAACTGGTGTTTTATCCACATTTATATCATAATTCTCGATATGGTTATGAATGTGAATAGAAGTGGACTCCATTAATCTCCAACCTTGTGGTGATGGGGTCGTATCAATATCAGGGACAGGCATCATATGAAATGGGAATGTATAGGATGGTGATGGTTGCACAGGTTGTTTTGGCTGCTGATACGTAGGTGGTGCTGGTGGTGGTGGTGTTGGCATTACTGGTGGCGCTGGTTTTGTTTTCGTTTTGTCGATTGGTTGCGGGATTTTTACTTCCTCCTTTTTCACCATTTCATTTTTGACCATCTCTTTCTTCACTGGTCTATTGTCACTGTATGGATGTGTTGTCGACTCCATTTTTTTCGAATTCGGAATAAAGATTTTCATACCTGGCACAATATATTCCGGATTAGCTAGATGCGCATTTACTTTCTTTAATTCCTCAAAAGAAACACCATAATTCCTGGAAATTTTCCACAAAGTGTCCCCTTTAACAACAATATGAGTTTGCACGGTCTTCCTCCTTCCTTCTCCTTTAAATTATGTGTAGTATCTTAAAATGGTCACAGATTTTAAACAAACAACCACCCCTTCATGTTAAACTTATGAATAGGAACCAAGTCATTATGCAAGTTCGGAGGGGTTAATCTTGAAAAAGTTAAAAGGCGGGGATCGTAGGGATTGGATTTTTTCCTATTTAAAGCAGCAACAGGCACCTGTGACTGGCACTGAGTTAGCAAAACTTACTAATGTTAGCAGGCAGGTTATTGTTAATGATATAACATTATTAAAAGCAATGAATGCCTCAATTATGTCCACCAGTCAAGGCTATATTGTACTGTCTGATAAAGAAGGTACTTCATATATTCAAAGACGAGTCGCTTGCAATCATCAATCCATTCACTCTGAGGACGAGCTTCTAACCTTAGTTGATGCTGGAGTCACTGTAGAAAACGTTACCATTGAACACCCTGTTTATGGAGAAATCACGTCCTCTATCATGGTTGCCAATCGACACGACGTTGAAATGTTTTTAAAGAAGGTCCGAGATACGGATGCTCCATTTTTATTGGAACTTACTGCTGGAATTCATTTGCATTTATTGTCCGCGCCAACTGAAGAAATTTTAAATAGGGGTATTAGTGCAATTAGGGAAAAGGGTTATTTGATGGAAGGATAATTTCTTCATGTACTATCGTAAAAAGAAAAGATAAAAAATCCTTTAAGAAAATAAACCTGTTTCTATTGTTTTCGAAGGGCTTTGGATAGACGTGTGTGCTATATTATTACCAAGTAAATTTTTAGTGATAAAGGTTGTGACGTCAATCACAACCTTTATCACTTTTTTCGGTAATCTTATGGCGTTTGTCTTTCCTTCCCCTTTCTATAACACTAAGAAACAGGTCATTGCGTTTTTGGATAACTAGGGAAAATACACTATTCTATATAATGAGCAAGATCTCGAAGATACTATTTTCGTTCGCAATAAGGCTTCATTATGGTAAAAACACTTTCTGTCTCTCTTTATTTCCACGAGTGGAAATGGAGGTCTGCTGTCTTCATCTATTAATGGATAATAGCATATATAATTCAAAAGAGGTTACAAATAATTTGATCCTAACACAACGATGCATTAGCAACGGCGATAGCTCATCGCACCCTGCGGAAGGTGCACCTGAACCCGAAATCACTACTATTATTTAAAGTCACATGAAACAGTATTCACGGGAACTTTTTATATACTTTTTTCAAACAAAAAACGAAGCGAATCCATTTATGAACGGATTGCTTCTTTTTTTGTTTCGTATGTATAATACGAGCCTAATGATTTCACACCACAGCCCAGTGCCTTTAACTCTTCCATTGCACCAACCATCATTGGCATCTTTTCGTTCTCTAGAACATCCATGATAAAGAAATAATGCCCTAGACCTGTTTTTAATGGTCGTGACTCAATTTTACTTAAATTGAGCTGTCTCCATGCAAAAACGGAAAGCACCTGATGTAAGGCTCCGGAACGATCATCTTTAGGTAAGGTGATCATGACAGTTGTTTTCACTTGATCTGTATGACCTTCTTGCTCGATACAATAATTCTTTTTAGAAATCACAAAAAATCGTGTGTGATTAAATTGAAAATCATGTATGTTTTGTTCCACAATTTTCAAACCATATTCTGATGCAGCAGAAGTATTTCCAATCGCAGCTATACATAAGTCTTCGTTTTCAGAAACATATTTTGCTGCTGCAGCGGTAGAAGATGATTGCTCTAACGGTACTTTACCAAATCGGTAAAACAAATATTTGTGGCATTGTGCCAAAGCATGCGGATGGGAGTAAACGGTTGTCATGTTTTCCCATCGACCCGCATTATTTGGATGGACCATCAAATGCTGTTCGATTGGAGATAATAGCTCTGCAATAACGTACAGCTCTGCCTCGTGGAATAAATAATCTATCGTTAACGGAACTGTGCCCTCTAAAGCATTTTCCAAAGGAACTACCGCTATATCTACTTCACCATTTGCAACAGCTTCAATGCATTCAGGTATAGTACGAATTGGCACTAACACTTCTTGTTGAAATAATGACTTAGTTGCTAAATGTGTAAAAGAAGCTTCTGGCCCTAGAAAAGCAACCTGTTTGGTTTTCATTAGAAATACCTCCCCATTGTCTAGCTCCAGCAAATTCTCCCTCGCAGGCGCTGGAACTTTTCTTATAAAGCACCAGAGCTAATTACTTCTGCAGATTCCACAAAGTCCAGTCGCTTCATTTCATTTATAAATTCTTCTAATTCCTTGTTCATCGCTGTTACATCGAGTGACAAAGTAACACTAGCTCTACCTTGAATTGGTATCGTTTGATGGATCGTCAATACATTACAAGTAGATTCAGCAACTAATTGCAATAGTCTAGCAAGTGTCCCTTCTCTATCCTCTAATTGTAAAAATACAGTTAAAATCCGTTCTTGAACAATCGAATGAAAAGGAAAAACCGCATCACGATATTTATAAAAAGCACTTCTAGATAGGTCTACTTCTTTTACTGCATCCCATATCGAAGATGCCTTCCCAGATTGCAAGAGGTGTTTTGCTTCCAAGGTTTTTTGCATCGCCTCTGTTAGCACATCCTCCCGGACTAAAAAAAATCTCTGGCTTGTCACATCTTTCATGCGGTTCCCTACTTTCTACTATTCGATAAATTCAAATTCAAATTTCAATAATCGTACTGTATCCCCATCTTTAGCTCCACGCTGACGAAGGGCATCATCAATTCCCATTCCACGTAGCTGTCTAGAGAATCTACGGATAGAATCCTCTCTGCTAAAGTCAGTCATTTTAAATAATCTTTCAACTGATCCTCCAGCAAGTACGAAGGCTCCATCATCATCTCTTGAAATTGTGAAATCTTCTTGTTTAGCTTGATACTTGTACATTACAGATGTTTCTGTTTCTTCTTCCATCAATTCCTCTAGTGGGAATTCAGGCGCAACCTCTAACATATCGGCTACAGCAAATAATAACTCTTGTAAACCTTGACGAGAAATTGCTGAAATCGGGAATACTTTCATATCAGATCCGACTTTTTCTTTAAAAGCTTTTAAATTTTCTTCAGAATCTGGCATGTCCATTTTATTGGCTACAATAATTTGAGGTCTTTCCGTTAAACGTAGATTATATTGTTTTAACTCCTCGTTAATAGTCAAATAATCCTCGTAAGGATCACGACCTTCCATACCAGACATATCGATGACATGTACAATTACACGCGTACGCTCAATATGGCGTAAGAATTGGTGACCAAGCCCTACTCCTTCATGTGCACCTTCGATTAATCCTGGTAGATCCGCCATCGCAAAACTACGATGATCTTCAGTTTCTACCATTCCAAGGTTCGGTACAATTGTAGTAAAATGGTATGGAGCAATTTTAGGTTTAGCTGCTGATACAACGGATAATAACGTTGATTTTCCGACACTTGGGAATCCAACTAAACCGACGTCCGCTAATACTTTTAGCTCTAACTCCACATTTAACTCGAAACCTGGCTCTCCTTTTTCAGATAGCTCTGGAGCCGGATTAGCGGGTGTTGCGAAACGAGAGTTCCCTCTACCACCACGTCCACCTCTTGCAATTACAGCTTTTTGGCCATGCTCAACTAAATCTGCAATTACTTCTCCAGTTTCTTCATTTTTAACTACTGTTCCAGGTGGTACTTTAATGATTAAATCATCCGCATTGGCACCATGCATATTCTTACTACCGCCATGTACTCCTCTATCAGCTTTAAAAATTCTCTTATAGCGGAAATCCATTAATGTACGAAGACCTTCTTCTACCTCGAAGATAACGTCGCCACCATTTCCTCCGTCCCCACCTGCTGGGCCTCCTAAAGGAACATACTTTTCACGTCGGAATCCAACCATACCATCTCCGCCGTCGCCACCTTTGACATATACTTTCACGTGATCAACAAACATTTACCTCACTCCAATCTTCCACTTGCAATTAGTTTTACTTTTATCGAATTGTCGGTAGTTTCTAATACTTGCAGTTGAAATAACTCTCCTGTTAATTCATCCTGCCACTTATTATTAGACCAATCTCCCCGAATATCTATTAGTATTTCCAAAAATTCATCTGAAATGATATGAACTTTCAGTAACTGCTCTTGATATCCTCTAAAATGTGGGTAAATAGCTTGTACAAATCTATTTAGATAATCTTTTAAAGCATCATCGTATTTTTCTGCTTTTCTATTTAGAAGAGATGTTTGAACATCTAAAGTTAATTGATTATATTTAATACCAAACGTTTGTAACCATTCATTGGTTTTATATAAGCCAATATTATTTATATCAAAAAATTGATTGCATTTTTGGGAATACTTTTGTATTAAAGCCCTAGCTTCCTCTGGCTTTCCCATATCTATGTTCATCTGTAATATATGCATATTATTTAAAAAATCATGCATTGTATGCCGAAGTACTTCATTTAAAGTAATTTCGTTATGATCCATATTAGACACATCCCAACATTTACTATCTTTACTAGTATAACAGGAATAGTTCTATTTTGCTTTTAGAGTATATCTTACTTATATGAAATTTTTGAAATAACAAAAGCACTGGAGTCTAGACAGAGAATCACATGTGAAAAGTTATCTATATGCCATAAATTAAAATTTCCTAAGAAATCAAAAAGGACTGCATAAATGCAGTCCTTTTATTATTCATTAAGCTTCTTGAGCTACAGGATATACACTTACTTTTTTCTTGTCGCGGCCGAAACGCTCAAAGCGCACTACACCGTCAACTTTCGCAAAAAGTGTGTCATCTCCACCACGTCCAACGTTTTCACCTGGATGAATTTTAGTCCCGCGTTGACGGTATAAAATTGATCCACCTGATACGAATTGTCCGTCAGCACGTTTAGCGCCTAGACGTTTCGATTGAGAGTCACGACCGTTACGAGTCGAACCTACTCCTTTTTTGGATGCGAAAAACTGAAGATTTAATTTTAACATATGTTCCACCTCCTACTTTTTGAAGGTTATTTTTATATACTTGGCATAATCTTGCTCAATCGTTTGTAAAGAAACAATCATCGCTTCTAGAATTAGCTGTATTTGAGCAGCCTTTTCTAAATTTGATATGCTTGGAACCTCGACATATAAATAGCCTCCGTCCCCTTTTTGCTTAATAATGGGCGTGATTTCCGTAAGTGCGATTACAGCATTAACTGCACCAAAGGATACAGCAGAAGCTCCTGCACATACTAAATCTTTTCCGTGTTCCGCAAAATCAGCATGGCCTTTCATCTCGAAAGAATGAATATGACCCGATTGGTCTTTTGTTATAGTCACTTTAATCATCTTATAAACTAATAGATTCTACTACTAATTTAGTGTATGGCTGTCTGTGACCTTGTTTTTTGTGATAGTTCTTTTTCGCTTTGTATTTGAAGACTGTAATTTTTTTAGCTTTGCCATTTTTTACAACTTTCGCTGTAACTTTAGCACCTTCCACGAATGGAGCGCCAACTTTAACATCTTCTCCACCTACGAATAAAACTTTTTCAAAAGTTACAACTTCATCAGCATTAGCATCTAATTTTTCAATGTAGATTTCTTGCCCTTGTTCAACTTTGATTTGTTTACCACCAGTTTCAATAATTGCGTACATACTTGCACCTCCTCTTAGACTAAGACTCGCCTTCCAAAAGGTGATTCGAAACTCGAATACTTGAACCTTTTCAGAGCGGTTGTAGCAACGGGTGCTGCTACAAACAATAACATTAAAATATTATCACACATAAAATTCTTAGTCAAGCACTTTTCGTTATCCAATCAAATGCAAGCTTGTACTTACGAAATCTCCAATAAGATAAGTTTTGAAAGGCAAGAAACAAAAATATAAGCGTAAAAACCAAACCTTTCGGAAAATAAAAACAACTTATCGTAAAAATGACAACACAAATACATCCTGAAAAGCCAATCAGCCCCTCATACCTATCAGGAAAAATAGAATGTATGATTCGCCCTCCATCTAAAGGAAAGATTGGCAAGAGATTTAAGCCTAAAATAAGAATTTGAGTCATGATAAATATATTAGCCTGCGGAAAATCTACAAGCATACCAAACAAGAGCAAAAGAAGCGTAAAAAATGGTCCACCCAAGATTACACAAACCTGCATTGTTTTCGAGTGCTTAGAGAATTGCTCCATCTTTATTTCGCCGCCATATGGTAAGATAGTGCAAGATTGAACTTTTGCACCCATACATACTGCAACGAATAGATGCCCAAGCTCATGAACCAACAACGAGCTAAACACGAGTGCATACATAGCTATTTCACCGGATAGATAAAAGAAAAGAAAAAAAGGAATCATTATAGGGTGGACACGAAATAGTTGTTTATTCATAGGTTACGGCAAGCCACTCAATAAGCTCATCCGTTTCCAACATCTCTCCTTCTTTCTCCACCTGAACATATAGAATTTCATTTTCAATAGTCCCAAAGATGTCTCCCGCATTTACAGTCGTATATGGCAATTGACTAAACTCATCTACAAAACCGTATGTGGCAGTTTCTCCTGTATCATATAAAATAGACAACGTTTTACCAGTCTTCTTTCTATAACCAGTAAAGACAATTAGTCCATCCTCAGACGCATACAGATCTTGCGATTTATCAATCGATAGAACTGCACCGTCTTCTAAAGGCTGAATCGATTTATATTCGATTAATGGAGGATTAGATACAGGTGCACTAACACTGATTAATTCATCTGAGCGTGTAATCCAAGCAACTGCTTGTTTATATATTTCTGTTGGTTTTTGTGGTTCTAATAATAGGCTTGCATAATTGGTTGATAAGGTACTATTTCCCTCTAACTTTGCTAATAAAATAAATGATAATACAAATACAAATGAAAGTACCCATTTTCTTTTCGTAAGCATAACATTCCCCCTAAGAAGAATATATGAAGGACGAGGTTATTTAATGAATACATCCTTTAATTAAGAGTTTCTGAGGAAATAGTTGATATTTTCTTTATAAAAAAAGTACAGTTCGCTCTTTAAGGTCAAAACCAGTTTCTAGCGTTTCCGAAGCGCTTTGGACAGACGTTTTTTCTATATGATTACCGAGTGAATTTTTAGTGATGCTGGTTGGTTGTAGCGTTCGTTACAACCAACCAGCATCCTTTTTTCGGTAAGCTTATGGTGTTTATCTGTACGTCGCCCTTCTACAACGATTAGAAACAGGTAAGAGCGATTTTGTATAACTAGAGAAAAGATACTTTCCTATTCATAGAGATAGCCTCCCGAAGATACAATTTCGGGAGCTCTAACGTTACTCTATAGATACTTTAAGTCATATACTGTTTTACTAGGTGAGAAATAGATAAGAAATGCCTTTTAAGATGCTTGATAACAAATCCAGAACCTCTACTTTGCATGCAATCCTTTTATTCTATATCATTCAAAATACCGGAAATACTGTTTTAAATACTCAAGAAGCATATACATATATTTAATGATGATTTATTCTTAGTTTATCTTTACTTGCTCCTACTCGCTGCTTACTTGCGGTCTTAAACGTTTTATTCGCTCTATGCCTATATTTACTTGCGAACAATTACCTTTTACTTGCGTAATGGGTAATTTTACTAAATTACACTACTAATGCACAGCCTAAATATATAGAATCGAATTACTAAAAGTTGCTTTCTACTCACTGAGTCGAGAGCAATGGTTAGTGACTTTATATGACCCTGCATATTCACCGTGTTTTCCATAATAGCGTGATTTTAATGAATGGATAGTAGCTACCCACATAATTGATTAGAGCGCAAGACGGCGACTCCAGCGGGGGTAATCATTTTTTAATAATCAATAACCCAGTTTTCACGATACATATTTGTATACTAAAAACAAACCGACTGCATCAAAGTTCTGCAGTCGGTCTTCTATATTATTTAGAAAAAATAGATTTAATTTTAGTAAGAACACCTGTTTTAGGAAGGTCCATGGACATTAATGGCACCGATTCACCTAAAATACGACGAGCGATATTACGGTACCCAAGAGCAGCTCTATTTGCCGGATTCATAACGATTGGTTCACCTTTGTTAGATGAAGTAATAACACTTTCATCGTCCGCTATAATTCCTAATAAATCAATGGATAAGTGAGTAGTAATCTCATTTATATCCAGTGCATCTCCTTTATTCATCAAATGCTGACGAATTCGATTGATGATTAGCTTTGGTGGATCGATTGTTTCTTCTTGCTCAAGTAACCCAATAATACGATCTGCATCACGTACTGCCGAAATTTCCGGTGTAGTAACTACAATTGCTTTATCCGCACCTGCAATCGCATTTTTATAGCCTTGTTCAATTCCAGCTGGACAATCAATTAAGACATAATCATATTCACGTTTTAACTCTAAAACAAGTTCTTTCATTTGTTCTGGATTTACGGCGTTTTTGTCCACAGTTTGAGCTGCAGGAAGAAGATAAAGTCTATCCTCAAAGCGCTTATCTTTCACTAGCGCTTGATGAATCTTACATCTGCCTTCTATAACGTCTACTAGATCATAGATAATTCTATTTTCAAGACCAAGAACAACATCCAAGTTACGTAATCCAATATCCGTATCCATTAAACAAACTTTTTTCCCTTGCAGGGCCAATGCAGTTCCAAGGTTAGCTGTTGTTGTCGTTTTACCGACCCCACCTTTACCTGAAGTTATAACGATTGCTTCTCCCACATTAGCTTCCTCCTTTAAATGTTGATAAATTTGGTCTTAACAGACGAAGATCCTGTAATCGATCAATTGCGATTGAACCATTAGTATGTAAATAAGCACATTCCATTTCGGGTTGTTCCGATAGAACAGTCAGCTCATCCGTCATTGTTTCAACCACACTATCGATGATTAAATGCGTGGCTTCTAGCCAAGAAGCAGCTATAACTGCATCTTTGTTACCAGATGATCCTGCATGGGCTATTCCTTTCAGACGACCAAGGACGAAAATATTCCCTCCAGCAACGACTCTTCCATTTGGATTCACATCACCGACAACAACCAAATCCCCCAAAGCAGTAATGACTTGTCCTGACCGAACAATCCCTACATAAGTTTCTGACTGATTTTCTAGTAATCTTCTATTACAATCTTCTACTGTCATAACTTCACTTTGGATTTTAGTCACCCGTAGATGTTCAGTTTGTTGGACGCAAGATATAATTTCTTTCGTCTGTTCATCGTTACAATAACGATAACCTAAATGTAAAAGTACTTCCGCTTGACCTTCAAAACCTTCATCAGAAACCTTTTTTGTTAATTCATCTAAAAGCTCTGCATATGAACACTGATCGTCTAGGCGTAATACAAGGCCCTCTTTCGTTCCTTTAATAAATATTAACTGCTTTTTTGTCAATCAAGTCACCTCAGATTTACTGTTAAATCAACAAGCTATTTTTGAAGCAATAAGGCTTTTTGATTAAACCTATTTAGAAGAATATATTTAAAAGCCCATCCGAACATCAATAAAAATACTGCATTTGCAATCATTGTAGGAATGAGATTATGTTGATAAAAATAAGTAAAGGTCATCGTTTTAATACCGATGAAAGTATAAAATAAGAACAATAATAACTCTACCCCTGCTACTAGAAGCAAGGTTAGAATAGTAGAAACCAATAGATGTTGGTGAATGTATTTAACAGTATAACTAGCAACCAAACACATTAGAGGATAAATAAAAGAATATAATCCAATAATATCAATGAAAAAGACATCATACAAGAGCCCAAAAAACAATCCATAGAGCATTGCGCGTTTTCGGTCATAATAGATGGCTACAAAGATCAGATAAATGATAAGAAAACGTGGAACTAATACATAAAAATCACTATTCAATTCAACGGGAGAAAAAAGACCAAAAATCGGTTCTAAATAAAACAATAGAACCGAAATTGCAATAACTAGAAAACGAATCATGAGCCGTCCCCTTCACCTTCTAATAAATCAGCACCTGTATTTCCTCCATCTGTACCATCCACATTAGTAATTGTACGTTTAGAAATAATCACATGATCTAAAATAGAAAAGCTAGCAGCAGGTTTGACATATGCTAATTTAGTTAAGCCATAATCATCCGTTGTGATTTCTGTTACCTCCCCAATCAGAATACCTTTCGGGAAGATACCACCTAGGCCAGAAGTAGTTACTTTTTGACCTACTTTCACTTCATATTCGGAATCGATTCTTTTTAGTATTAATTCTTTACGCTTTTCATCATATCCTTCAATAAGTCCAAAAACTTCTTCACCTTCAGCAATTACAGCAGAAACCCGATAGTTTGGATTTTGTGTAGATAAAAGTTCCACAGTAGAAGTATAAGGTGTGGTTAATATTACTTTCCCAATTAACCCTTGAGCAGTCATTACTGCCATATTTTCCATTACTCCATGAATCTCGCCTTTATCAACTATAATTTTTTCTTCCCATTGATCGGGGTTTCTAGCGATTACAGTCGATTGGATAGGATTATAAGCACGAAGATTCTCTTCCTTATCGACAATTTTGCGAAGCTCATCATTTTCAAGACGTAGATCATTTACGGAGGCTTGTAGTGTTACATAATCTTCTAATCTTACTTTTAATCGTTTATTTTCATCATATGTATTAAGTAAAGATTCTACATTATCAAAAACACCCGTTATATATTGGGTCGGTTTGGAAAACATAGATTGTCCAAAACCGACCACATCTTTTATCAGCTGTTCAGGCAGGGATGCATGATTTCGATCTCGCAAAGAAAAGCTGATGAGCGCCACAAGAAAAATCATCCCTACAAGCAGCAATATTAATCGCTTATTCGAAAAAAATTGTGGCATATCACACTTCTCCTTAGTGTTTCGTTTGTTGACGTTTCAATATATTCATATGATCTAACGCTTTCCCAGTACCAATTGCGACACAATCTAGAGGATCTTCCGCAATAAATACAGGCATATTCGTTTGTTCACTGATAACTTTATCTAGGTTTTTCAGTAAAGCACCACCGCCGGTTAACATGATACCTCTCTCCATTACATCCGCAGATAGTTCAGGGGGAGTTTGCTCTAATGTCTTTTTCACTCCATCAATAATGGAAGAAATTGACTCACGTAACGCATTTGAAATTTCTTTTGAGGTAATTTCAATTGTTTTCGGCAATCCAGTAACTAAATCACGTCCGCGAATATCCATTTTATCGATTTGATCGGTTACTCTCGCAGAACCAATTTCAATTTTAATCGCTTCAGCTGTTCGTTCACCAATCGTTAAGTTATACGTTTTTCGTATATATGCAGTAATTGCATGGTCCATTGAATCCCCTGCAACACGAACTGATTCACTTGTAACAATACCGCCTAATGATATTACCGCAACTTCTGTAGTACCTCCACCTATATCAACGACCATACTTCCAGTAGGTTCCCACACAGGTAAATTTGCACCAATTGCAGCCGCAAAAGGCTCCTCTATAGTTAGGGCATCACGTGCGCCTGCTTGCTTAGCAGCGTCAATTACTGCTCGTTGCTCCACAGAAGTAATACCAAATGGCACACAAATCATCACATTTGGTTTGCTCCATGACATTCCAGATGCCTTCATCGCATTTTTTAAATAATATTCAATCATTGCAGAAGTTGTATCAAAATCTGCGATAACTCCATCCTTCATAGGGCGAATCGCAACTATTGAACCTGGCGTACGGCCGATCATATTTTTCGCATCGTTCCCTACAGCAACAATAGCACCGTTTTGTACATTTTTTGCTACAACTGACGGCTCTCTAAGTACAATCCCTTTTCCTTTAATGAAAACTAGCGTATTCGCTGTCCCTAAGTCTATACCCAAATCTCTTGATCCAAATCCAAACACAATTATTTACTCCCTTTCTATCTCAAACAAGTTTTACTTCGTTGTCATAAAGTCATAACTCTCATTATAACTGATAGAACGGAAAATGCACAGTGTCACATATACCCTTTTTCTTTTAGGCTAATAAACTGATGATCACCAATAATAACGTGATCGAGCAATTCTATGCCCATGAGTATACCTGCTTCATATAGTCTTTTAGTCACATCAATATCTTCTGTTGATGGTGTCGGATTGCCGGAGGGATGATTATGAGCACAAATTATCGAGGCAGCTGAACGCTTTACAGCTTCGCGGAAAATTTCTCTTGGATGAACTATAGAAGCATTAAGAGATCCAATAAAAATTATTTGCTTATGAAGTATTTGGTTTTTGACATTCAAAAAAAGGACAACAAAATGTTCTTGTTTCAGTGAGGTCATATCATGCATTAAGTATGTAGCGGCATCTTTCGGAGAACGAATCGTAAATTTGTCATCTGTCTTTTGCTGAGAAAGTCTTTTCCCTAACTCAACTGCTGCAAGCAATTGAACGGCTTTCGCTTGTCCAATTCCTTTAACTGCTGTTATTTCTTCGATTGAAGCATTTTTTAGTTCTTGAATTTGTTCAAAGTAATTGAGGACACTGTTTGCGAGATGGAGAACAGACTCCTGCTTCGTACCAGTACGAAGCAGGATTGCAATCAGTTCTTGATTTGATAAACTTGAGGCACCTTGTCTGAGTAGTCGTTCTCTAGGTCGATCAGACACATGAACATCGCGAATCATAAGGGAGTCCGGTAACTTAGAATTCATGAATTCACCACTCGCTCAATTTCTATCAAACGCAGTGACAATAATGCTTTAAACAAACGACTGATTGGAAGTCCAATGACATTATTATAATCTCCCTGAATACTCTCGACGAATAACCCACCCATCGTTTGAATTCCATAAGCGCCAGCTTTATCTAAAGAATCTCCTGTTGCTACATAAGCATCAATTTGATCTTCAGGGAGATCAAAAAACTTTACCGAAGTAGTTTCCGCAAAACTAATCGAACAGCCCTCGCCATAAATAGCAACACCAGTAGTCACTTGGTGTGTATTTCCAGAAAGTTTTTGTAGATACTTCTTCGCTTCAGCATTATCTATCGGTTTCATCAATAATTCATCCCCAAAACTCACAATTGTATCTGCGGCAATGACAATTGCTGAAGGATTTTCATTTATTATAGAGGTTGTTTTGCCAATAGCGATGTTCATCGCTACTTTTTCTACACTAAGATTTTCTTCCACTATTTCTGCAGCTCCTGAAGCTTTCACTTCAAATGGGATACCGAGTTTACTAAAGAGTTCCTTTCTTCTAGGCGACTCACTAGCTAAGATAAAGCGATGATTAGTTGTTAGTTTCAATTTCTATTCCTCCTTTTCAATAGCATACAAAACAATTGAAAATAAGGGAATTGTGTATAAAAAACAACAATTGAATTTTCACCACAAATAAGCGTTAAAAATTCAATTTTAGACAATTGTTCGTCGCAACATAATGCGAAAAAATATGTGATCTCATGACAGAAGGAACTTCCGAAAATGCTGATATAGCTTGAACTATTTCCATTAAATCATCCGGATAATCTTCCTTTTTTTCGATAGACTCGAAAAATTTTTTACTTAAATTCTCTTGTTGTATTAACTCCATAACTTTTATTACTTTAGGATCATCACAACTGTCCGTCGAAACATACAAACTCTTTATAAAGGTAGGTAGTACTTCTGCTTCTTGTGTAGGAATAGTTGTAACATATAGATCACTCCAAACAAAAAACTGGTTTTCCACTTGGAAAATGCTCGCTTTTGCAAGGGAAGGCTGTGATCCAATAAAAGCCATCGCACTTTCTTTGGAAGTGAACATGCCGTATTGTTTTGCTTGAAAAGGTAGAGATTTTTCCTCAACTTCCCCTGTGACCTCTACCTTTTTGTCTTCATCTTTTGGTTTTGTTATTTCAGTCTCTTCACTTTCAGCCTTTTTATCATTAGCTAAATTTAATAATAATCCGAACAATAGCACTCCGACAACTCCAATGATCAATCCTTGTATACCAGCTAATATTACTTTTTTTCTCGTATTATTGCGTCTACCAATTGGCATAGAATCACCTCTTTTTCATAACCTTATCACGAAGATTATAAAAAAAGACGAGACCTATGTCGGCTCGTCCAAAAAAGTTATCGAGTTAAAAAAACAAATTCACATACCAATCGACAAGCATCTCACCGTAAAAATAAGAAATAATAGCCGCTATAGCAATCGATGGTCCAAAAGGAATAGGCGTTTTTCTGCCTTGTTTAGTTCTTCTTAAAGAAATAATACCGACAACCGTACCAATAATAGAAGCTAAAAATAGAGTCAACAAAGTCGGAATCCAGCCCAAAACCAAACCGATAACAAAGAATAATTTAATATCCCCTCCACCCATGCCACCCTTAGACACAACGGCAATCAGGAATAAAACACCAAAACCAACAAACGCCCCGATAATACTATCCCACCAAGGGCTAAGTGGTATAAATACTCTTAATACTATTAAAGGAGTCAAAAAGAATATTAGGATTTTATCAGGAATTAGCATATATGCAATATCCGACACCGTAATAATGACTAAGAGTGATATAAACAATAGTGCCACTGCTAGTTCCAAAGTGAAACCTAATTGATAGTAAGCAAACGCAAATAGAAGACCTGTGACTAATTCCATCACTGGATAAACCCAATGTATCTTCGTCCCACACCCTCGACATTTCCCCTTTAAAAATACGTAGGAAAAGACAGGCACTAAGTCTTTAATCGTTAAGCGACGATCACAAACCGTACAATGTGAAGGCGGACAAACGATCGATTCCTTTTTCGGAATACGCAAGCCAACTACATTGAAGAAGGAACCGAAAATTAAACCGTATAAAAAAAATAAGAACATATAGATAATAGTCATTTTAACTCTCCATTACTTCTATTCGTCATGATAGAATGTAGTCAGTTGTATCTTAGCAGCAATGTCATTTACTACTTCCTCGTCCAAAAGTTGCTCCTCGCCTGGAGCTGACAAAGTAATTTGATCGACACGATATATTCGTTTTAAATGCTCAATTTCTTCCACAAACAGAACTAGTGAGTCGTAGTTTTTTGTTAAAATAGAAATATTGAAAGTGATTAATTTTAATTTTTCCGGAAGACTCGCTTCAGCAACAGGTGAAACTGGTGGTTCTTCTGATAGTTCATCAGTTAACACATCCTCACTTTGCGTTTCAGTTTCTGTATTTTCCTCACTCGTCTCAGGTAATAACTGCGCATCCTCTATCGTACCATCATAATTATTAAACTCGACAGAAAGAATTTTAGATTCACTAAGTAATTCAACTTCTTCTATTGAACGAATAAGTTCATTCAACTCACGAGTCAATGGAACTTGCGTTTTTAAATAGAATGCATTCTCTGTAGAATCGTCCTGTAATCGAGAAGAAGAATATTCTTCCTTCAAAGCAGCAACTTCTCCTTGTAAAACTTCTATACTTACTTCCTTGGACTCCTTTTCATTTTTGAGAGGATGTAGAACAAAATAGTAAACTGCCCCCAACAAAACTACTACAAGAGCAGATATTAATATATATGCAGTTTTTTTGTCACTAACTAATTCGTTCATGGAGTGACACCTCCATTTTCCAAATAAGATTGATTTACATCTAAATTTATTATTGCTGAGTAGCGCGGAATAATCTCAAACCTTTCTCCTATACTTTCTGTAGAATTAGAGAGTTCAAAGTGAGTGACACTCTCTACCTTCACATCCGAAAAATATTCACTTACTAATAACTTGTCTACGAATTTAGACAAAGTCATCATCGTTTCTACATCTATTGTTATATTTATACTCTGGTTCGTAAATTCATATTCCCGAAGATATGTATGTTCTTCCAATAAAGAATTCATTTCTATTAGTAAAGGGCTCACAGGTTTTGAAACACTTTCAGCAAAAGAAACAGAAGTCTGTATATTCCCTTGCCCGGACATATTTATATCGTTCAGCAATTGTGTCAAATCTTCTCTTTCAGCTACTGAGTATGTTTCTTCAGCTGTAAGAGTATCTATATCTCCTTTAATAGAAAAATATTGGACAAAAAACAAAAGAATTACCGTTATAAATAAAATTAAACCAATAGCAGTAATTAAAATAGAATTGGACTTTTGTCGTTCCATTTTAGGCAATAAATTTATTTCTGGAACCATCATCATGCCTCCCTATACACAAGTCCAATAAGTGGAATATGCTTAGATTTCAAATTTGGATGATAGACCTGTACTTGAGAATCATCTATGTGTTTTACTGGTGTAACAAAATTTGCAATCATTTCTGACGCAATATAATCCATTTCAGGTGAATCACCTAAAATAATTATCTCGTCTACTGCTTTCTCTCCTTTATATAGAGAGAATCGATAAAAGTTAAGAATTCGATCTATCTCAGCAATTTGATCGATCAATTGAGACTGGTATTCTTCCATTTGTCCCTCATAACTAAAACTAGTTTCATTATTTTCTTCTTTACTTTGCCACTTCTCTTTAAATGTATCGATTGTTTGATAGCGTAGGAATTCTACTTTTCCTCCAGTGTAAATACTAATAGAAACACCAGAGATAGACCATTCTGCGATTAAATAACTCAATCTTTCTTCCAAACCGATTGTCTTCTCTAAAAAACGAATTGTTGCTAATGACCTAACATCTGCAGTTGTCGGGTTTAGATGCAAATCGTCTAATAAGCCTGCAATTTTATTTACTTCTTCAGAAGGCGCTGCAAACAAGACCGCCTCTCCGTCATCCGGTTTGAAATCATATACATCTATAAGTGGTTGAGAGAAAGGCAAATGTATAGTTTGCCCTAGCTCCATCTCCACATAGCCTTTTAATTTTGCGGATGTCACATCGGAAGGATGCTCAAACGTTTTCATCATAACTGTACTGTCCGGGACAAAGAATCGTACATTATAACGCTTGATACCCCATAATTCTATAATTGTCTTCAGAGTCTCATATAGTGCCATTTCATCTACTAATATATCGTTTTCAAAAATATCTTTATTTAAAGGGTACTCATAAACGGCTGCTTGCTCGATATCAGAACCAGCCATCACTATGGCTCTTACTATATATTCATTCAAATCTAAAGCCACATAGCGCTTTGTTTTCTTTTTAAACATTTTCTTCTCCCCTATACATAGCTGTAATTAGTTTTATGGTTCAGGAAATGAAGTATTCATTTGCTCAAAGATAAAACTAAGGGACTACAGCAGCGGTGGGCTGCTGTAGCGAATTAATTAAGGTGTTGTAGTAGCTGTACCAATTGTAAATGGTCCTTCTTCGCTTCCTTTATTATCATCATCATTTATTTGTTTTAAAGTAGCATTATTAAATGTTACTTTTTTACTACCTGAATAATCAATAGCATTAGTTGTTAAAGTATTAGGGCTAGCTTTTTTTACTACAGCATCAGTTGGTATTTTACCTTCAGATTCTAAGAAATTTTGATCTATTAATTCTTCTATATTTACTTCAGTTTCAGATGAATTATCCGTAAAATATAATTGAGCCGAACTTAGTACATTAGTGGCATCTGCTTTAACAGCATTATATCTGCTATTCTCAATAATATTCCCAATAGCCGGCACTGCAATTGCAGCTACAATAGCAAGGATAACGATTACGGCTAAAAGCTCGATAAGTGTCATACCTTTTTGATTTTTTAATAATTGCTTCATTTTTTTCATATGATTAGCTCCTTTATTTGTTATTTCATTTGATTCATTTAGTTCATTCATTTCGTTCATCATGCATTTTTCACCTCCTTCAAATAGCAATATATTAAATTTGTTCATACATACTGAACATTGGTATCATAATGGCCATGACGATTGTCCCTATAATGGCAGCTAAAAACACAATCATTAGCGGTTCTATTAGTGCCTTCAGCGTATCTACAGTACGGTCGACATCATCCTCGTAAAAGTCTGCTATTTTTTCAAGCATATAGTCAAGAGACCCTGTGGATTCCCCTATCGATGTCATTTGAGTAACTAACGGTGGAAATATCCAACTCTTTGCTAGAGGGGCTGATAATGTACTCCCTTGTTCAAGGCTTGTCCTCGATTCTCTTACAACCTTACCAACGACTGGATTTCCCATTACTTTTTCAACAATTGTTAATGCTTGCAAGATAGGCACTGAACTGCTGAAAAGTGAAGATAGTGTTCTGGTCATACGAGCAATCGCAGACTTTTGAAGTAACTTACCAAATATAGGTACTTTCAGTAATAGTAAATGAACTGAATAATTGAATTGTTCATTTTTCTTAAATAAAAAGTTAAAAATAATAGCTATAATTAAGAAAAATATCAAGAATATATACCAGAAAGATTGAAGGGATTCACTTACCCCCATAACCAATCTTGTTATCATAGGTAATTCTGCTCCCATATCTTCAAACATTGATACAAACTGCGGAACTATTGTAAGCATTAAAAATACCGAAACAACTAGCGTGAGAAATAATAAAACCACAGGATATGCCAACGTAGATTGAACCTTTTTTTTCAAATTAAACTGTTTTTCATAAGAAAATGCCAACCGTTCCAGGGATTCATCTAGATTTCCAGTAGCTTCACCTGCTCGAATCATATTTACAAACAAAGCAGGGAACACTTTTGAATTTTTAGCCGCTGCGTCCGAAAAAGACACACCTGAACGTACATCCTCTTCCACAGCCTGTAAACCTTTTTTCAATGGCTTACTTGAAGTTTGTTCTGCTAAAATTTTAGTAGATTCTAAAATGGATACCCCAGCTCTAATGAGAGTGGCAAATTGTCGACTGTATACTACAAAGTCCTGATTGCGCACTTTACCACCTAAAGACAGTTCCTTATGAAAAATACTTTTTGATTCCTCTATTTCCCGAGGATTTATTCCTTGAGTCCGTAATTTTGTCATAGCCATCTGCTTATTAGAAGCATCCACAACACCTTTTTTTACGGTCCCCCTGGAAGTCCTACCAATATACTTATAAACTACCATTAGAAATCACCAACGTTCAAATAGGGTCGTGCAACATCTATAGAAATCTTGCCAGCTGTGATTAATTGCTGTATAGATGTTTCTAGTGTGTGCATACCGAGAGCGCGACTTGTTTGCATAACATTTTGTATTTGATGCACTTTTTCATTACGTATTAGATTCGCAACGGATGGTGTTTGCATGAGAATTTCAGTAGCAGCTACACGGCTAGTTTCATTTTTACTAATAAATAATCTCTGCGAAACAATTCCTTGCAGTACGTTTGCTAGTTGTATTCTAATTTGACCTTGTTGATGAGGGGGAAATACATCAATAATTCGATCAATGGTTGTTGGTGCACTGCTAGTATGAAGAGTCGCCATGACTAAATGCCCTGTCTCTGCAGCTGTTATTGCAGTAGATATCGTTTCTAAATCTCGCATTTCTCCTACAAGAATCACGTCTGGGTCTTGTCGTAAAGCAGCTCTTAATCCATTCGAAAAACTTTGAGTATCAGACCCTATTTCTCTCTGATTGATAATAGATTTTTTGTGTTTATGCACATATTCAATTGGATCTTCTAGAGTGATTATATGCTTAGATGTAGTAGAATTTATATAGTCTATCATTGAAGCTAAAGTAGTAGATTTACCAGAACCAGTAGGACCTGTCACTAAAATAAGCCCTTGAGGTTTATCGGCAAGTGTATAAAGTATATTGGGCATACCTAAAGATTCTATTGAGGGAATCTGAGATTCAATCATTCTTATGGCAATAGCTATATGGTTTTGTTGGCGGTATGCATTAATACGAAAGCGACATTGTTCAGGTAAAGCATAACTGAAATCTATTTCTCCCTTTAATTCGAACTCTATCATCTTGTCTGGAGATAACAACTCTTCTAACATTCTTTTCGTATCCAATTTTTTTAATAAATAATCTCCATAAGATTTTAGTTTTCCATTCACACGAAAAACTGGAGTTACTCCTACTGTTAAATGTAAATCTGAAGCTTTATCTTGAAAGGTTTTTTCTAATAATTGAATGATATCGAATTCCATTTAACTCACCTCAGTTAACTATAGCTACACGAAGAACTTCTTCTGTTGTTGTAAGACCTTCTTTTACTTTCAACAATCCATCTTCTAGTAAACTTAAATATCCAGTATTCTTCATATGATTTCTCAAATGAGCTGGGCTTTTTCCTGTTAGGATTATATCTTTTACAAGAGAATCTACTATTAATACTTCGTGGATTGCAAGTCTTCCTCGATATCCCGTCTGATTACAAGCCGGACACCCTTTTCCTCGACGGACTTTTTCCACCGTCATTCCATGTTCTGAGAAAATTTCTATTTCCCTTCCGTTTGGTTCAATATATACTCCACAATCTCTACAAACTTTTCTTACTAGACGTTGCGCCACTATACCTACCAATGATGATGACAGTAAAAACGGCTCAATACCCATGTCTCTTAATCTTGAAACGGACTCAACTGCACTATTTGTATGAAGTGTACTTAATACCAAATGTCCTGTTAAAGAGGCTCTAACAGCAATTTGAGCGGTTTCTAAGTCTCTTATTTCTCCGACCATTACAATATCTGGATCTTGGCGTAATATGGACCGAAGTCCGACCGCAAAAGTAAGATCAACCTCATCTCGTACTTGTATTTGGTTGATACCTTCTAATTGATACTCAACCGGATCTTCCACAGTGATGATATTTACATTTTCATCATTGAGTTTATTTAAAGCCGCATACAACGTGGAGGATTTTCCTGATCCAGTTGGTCCCGTAAGTAGAACAATTCCATTCGGATGTTCAATCATTTTAGTAAATGCCGTTAAGTTTTTATCATTGAAGCCTAATTTGTTTAAGTCATTTAACGCATTACCCATGTCTAGAATTCGCATAACAACTTTTTCACCATAGATGGTTGGTAATGTAGAAAGTCGAATATCTATTGCCCTCATATTAACCGTCATTTTAATACGTCCATCTTGTGGTACTCTGTTCTCTGTAATATTGAGGTTACCCATAATTTTAATGCGAGCCAAAATAACATTTTGCATATATTTAGGAAGTGCCCGCTCTGTTTTTAACATTCCATCAATACGATATCTAACTCTAAGCTCTGTCTCTTGTGGATCAAAATGTATATCACTAGAACGTTGCGCCACTCCATTTACGATAATCTGATTCACTAACCGAACAATGGGGGAATCTTCATCCAGAATTTGGTTGTCTTTTTCTATTTCTGTCGGTGTCATGTCTATTAAAGCTTGATCCATTGATTCTTGTAAATCATAGTACTTAGTTATTGTTCGATATAAATCATCTTTCGCAGCAATACTTGTCTCAATTTGACATCCTGTCGCCATGCGTACTTCTTCGATAGCGAAATAATCCATAGGATCAGCCATAGCTATTAACAACCTATTTTTAGTTTTTTTCAGAGGCATTATATTTGTTCTTTTCGCTAATTCCTTAGGTACTAATTGGATAAGTTCAGGATCAATTGAGTATTGATTTAGATTTACATGCGGAATACCTAATTGGAATTCTAATACTTCTATGAGTTGTTGTTCAGTGATTAAATTTTCACTTATTAAATAATCACCTAATTTCTCATTTTTGTTTTTATGAGTTAAGGCATATTCAAGTTGTTCATATCCTATTACGCTTGATTCTACTAATAAATCTCCAAGTAGTTTACGTGTGTTTTTTTTCAATACACTCCCACCCTTAACTCTATAATTCATTATTACTACTTTGTTGAAATAATATTTCCTGCCTTATCATAATAACTACCCTCTGGCAACGTATCCGAATCCTCTTCTATGGTTGGATTCTCAGAATCTTTTTCAGGTTTCGTAAAGTTAGTAGATTCATTTGCATTCATATCTGCTAATCCGTCCCCATTCAAATCTATTTCCAAGTCAGGGTCCTTCGTAACAGCTTCAGAAGCGATAGATGATTTTAATATAATTCGATGTGTCGGTGGATAGTAGTCCTCACCGATATTCTCTTCTTTATTAAACGGTCCTTTTTTATCTGAAACAACACGATAAATGGTCACCCTCAATCCAGTAGAACCTTCTTGTATGAGGCTTTCCTCATCCGGTTTTAAATCTGGAGAGTAGCGATAAATTGTTCTTGGTTTAACAACTTGGCTATCACGAACCTCATACTTACTAATTGTTTTATTAGAAAGTGAATATAGTTCGATTAACAAGCTCGAATCTTTTAAACTTACTTTTAATAGTGCAGGACTATTATTATTTACAAACTTTATATCTTTGTTAAGCGAGAGGTCAATATCTGCTTCTATTCCCGGTTCTAAGTAAGGTGGAATTACTCCTTGGGAATGCCTTTCCACAATATCAAAATCTGTTTGTAGAATGAGGCTGTATAACATTGAACCAATAAAATCTGCAGTCTCATCACTAAAAGAATTGCTTATTTCACTAGTTTGATTTAAAAAAGAAAAAACTTCTCCAGTAGAAATGACCTGGTCATTCAACGCTTCTGTAACCTCTGATAAACCTGCTAGATTTACAGAAACTTCTTCAATTGAAAAAGCAATACGCTCAGATTCCAGAGCTGACAAGTCCATTAAAACAGCTTCGATAGGTTCCTCTGATAACATGCTTACTTGCTGCTTGATGTTATTTATTGTCTTTTCCGTATCCAATTGTGAATTCTCTTCTATAGTAGTTATCAGTTCAGGCTCTAATGTAAGTTGGAGAGGTATATGTACGATTGAATCTGATTTCCAAAAAGCATACCATGGCTTTTCAGTAATATTTATATATTCATTTACAGAAGCTTCCACATCAAAAACAAAAAAAGTAGAATCTATAGGTAAATGTACACCCACACCTTCTATCAAAATCTCGCTATCTCTCTTCCAATTTTCTATAGCTTTTTTCAGGTGATTAGTTATTTCTTCTCCCTCTAAATCTCCTATTTCTACCCCACCTATAGTTGAACTTATTGATTCAGCGTCTACGGATAAGAATGTTAGATTATTATTTGGTAACAATACATAGATAAACAATGTAATGAAACATATAAAGATGAAGTTTTTTGTGAGTATTTTCATAATCATTCCTCCGATTAATACTTACTCTATTTAGTTTAAGTTTAATATTTATTGTAATCATAATACAATATAGCGCCACCTATTGTATATGACTTTTTTCATAAGTTCATTTAAAATTAACAAATCACCAAAATAAAACTAAAACTTTAGTTTTATTAATCGAAAATAAAGATAAGTCTTTAGAATTATTTATGGTGATGATTCCGACCTAGGCAGGGATACTAGATTTCAATTAATGGTTCTGTTTTTGTTAATTCAGGATTTTTGGATTCTGTTGGAGGTGTCCCAGGCGTACCTGGTGTACTAGGAATTCCAGGAACCCAAGTAGTAAATTGAGGTTCTCCATAACGAACTAATCCCTCTCCCTCCATACTAATAGAATTACCAATAATTGTTCCGGTTACTTTCCCACTATTTCTAACTTCAAAATGTGCATTAGGAGCAAAGTATAAGGAAGGACCTACCTTTCCCTCCCCACGTACAATAAATGAACTACCACCAGAAAGAATATTCCCATATACTTTCGTACTTGAGGAGATATCTACATTTGCTCTCATGGCATATATAGAAGCATGTATTTCTGCCCCTCCACCAAAGTTCTTACCAAGAACTTCATTTCCTGAATAAAAGATTTCTGCATTTTTGTTAGAGGATTGTACATTAAACTTCCCGCTGCCTGTAATATAAAGTTTATTTTTTACATGTAGTGTTAACTTCCCAGTTCCTTTAATAATTACTTGTGCATCACCACTTATTTCTAAGTTGTCTAGAACAAGTTCTTTATCCTCGTCTCCTATATCTATTGTTAAAGTATGACTCCCAGAAACTTTCAAATTTCCTATTGATGCATTATTTTGCACTCTTAAGGAAGAAGATCCATAGTCAAGAGGTGTATAGTTACCTAAAGAAGTATAGATTGGTGGAGAAGGGAATGAAGGTAGTTCTGGAATAGTTCCTGCCGCTCCTCCATTTACTTTAGTGGTAAACCCCATTTGTCCTGGTTTTGTTAATGCTGTCGTTTCCGAGCCACTTGGTACATAAAACTCCCCATTTACAGTTGGTACCCCCCAATCTATAACTATACTTCCAGTACCTGATTTCAAAGTACCAATATTCCCTATAACCGTTGAACTTTTTATTTTTATTCCATTCTTCACAATTATAGCTGTATCTTCTGGCAAACCTTCTACTGGCCCTCCGCCATGACCAGGTGTCCCTGGAGTTCCCGGAGTTCCTGGTGTTCCTGGTTCCCCCAAGTTTCCTACTTTTAGATTGACGATTAGTTTCTGGGATACGGTACGCTCCTTGTTGCCAATCGTACCAATTGAAGTCAGATTATATTCTACTTCCTCATCACTTTCACTCTCTCTAGTGACTAGTACTCTTGCAATCGGAGTAATTTTTGAATTACCCTCACTATAATTAGATTCAAATTTAAATCTGCTTTTGTAACTTTCACTATCAGAATGTATACTCCATGATTCAGGTAGAACTTTTCCCACATATTCTGCGTAATACTTTTCTAATACACCTGCAAAATGAAATATAAACCCTGTTTGCTCTTTAATAGGTTTCCGAAAGTAATCTTCTTCTGCTTTCTTATAATCCTTAAGCGTCTCATTATAAGCATTACTATAGGCTTGTTGCAATTTATTCTCCGTATCTTTTCTAGCAACAACAATACCAGCTTCGGCTATATAAAACGTAGATTGATCAGTCCGTTCATTTGCAGATAATTTCAAGCTATTACTCGTTACTGCTAGTATACTTACTCCTAGAACAGTAATTAGAACTACTAACATTAATACACTTAAGAGCGTAAAACCTCTAGCATTTAATAGTCTGAGATTTCCCTCGTTATTGGACTTCAAACTTATTCATCTCCTTTCCTTAGATAAATTTCAGTCTTTTTGGTTTCTTTCTGGTCTAAACTCTTTACTTCAATAAACCATTTAATATTTTTTTCATCATAATGTTCTGTGCCATAATTATCCTTAACTTTAAATATTTCAATGTTGCGAGCAATAACATCACCATTTCTAGTAATCGTATTGCCAACTTTTGAATAATTAATGCCGTTCAGCTCTATTTCACTAACACTTATTATTTGAGGTTCCTTTGTCTTTCTAATATCTTTTGTAATCATTTTTAATGCATAAGAAATATCCGTTAGTTGGTTGTTTTTTTCAAGTTGACCTTTGTATTGTTTGGTACCCGACATCAGCACACTGAAAACTAATAACATTACTATACTAGCAAGTACAACAGCTGCAAGAAGTTCAACGAGCGTGATACCCTTCTCGTTATTCCATTGTTTCCACATCAATTATGACCCCCATTCTAAAATAGTTTCCATTTTAGCTCTAGGCCTTGTTCCATTTTCCTGGTCAAAAACTTCTATAACTAAATACGACATTCCTGGATATGAATGTTCTTTTAATTTCAACTTAATGTATTTACCATCAATACTCTTTTCAAATACATATTCATCCTGTGTAGTTGAAGTAATTTGTTTATATTTTAAACTATCTACTATTTCATCGATACCAGAGTTGAAATCTCCTTTTCTACTTACCTCATATAATTTTTCCATTTCTAGTTGCGCTA
This sequence comes from Psychrobacillus sp. FSL K6-2365, assembly GCF_038003165.1. Taxonomy (NCBI): domain Bacteria; kingdom Bacillati; phylum Bacillota; class Bacilli; order Caryophanales; family Bacillaceae; genus Psychrobacillus; species Psychrobacillus sp. FSL K6-2365. The sequence goes on from NZ_JBBOOO010000001.1 coordinate 2,705,097, forward strand.
AGTATGTTCCATCCACTACTTCTTCTGAAGTTTTCCCAGTTTTTGCAGATTGAATTAAAAATGAAAAAAATGTAAACAAAACTAACGAGATTAGAATGATGGATACTAGAACTTCGACTAGTGTTAAGCCTTTATTATTGAAATGTTTACTTACTTTATTTATCATTTTTTTCATTCCCTTTGCCTATCAGTTTGTTATTTCTAATAAAAAAAAACCAATTAGCTTAATCTAATTGGTCCTAATTCACTATCACTATAACATCTATCTCACATACTCCGCAACTCGATTCCTACCCGCTTGCTTCGCTCCAATATACAAGGCACGGTCTGCATTTCGAAGTAAAGACAGTCCTTCGTCACTGTCTTCTGGTGCCGTAGAAACACCAATACTTGCGGTAATGAATATTATTTCTTCTCGTGATATTTCTCCTAAATCGAGAGGTACCATAAATGGAGTTTGCTCAATTTTTCTTCGAAGTTGCTCTGCTACATTCATCGCCTGCAATTTTGAATAATTAGGTAAGATAATAACGAATTCTTCTCCGCCGTATCTTCCAACCGTCCCACTGGAACCAATTTCCTCTTTAATAATATTTGCAAATTCCTGTAAGATAATATTTCCACTATGGTGGCCATACGTATCATTGACAGCTTTAAATTTATCGATATCCATCATGATTAGGGAAACTGTTCTAAAAGCTCCATTATTCAATCTTGAGATATCTAACTTCAATTGCTTGTCTAAATACCTATAATTATAAATCTTCGTTAGATCGCAAATTTCACTTTTCTCTACTGCTTCTTTTACATACCTAGCTTTTTCTAATGAAACAGCAAAATAGGAGCAAAGAAGATGGACAATTTTTAGTTGATACGATTCAAATGCAAACTTCTCTCTTGCAGCCAAAACAAGAACACCTTCAATTCTTTGATTTCTATAGATAGGCACACACATGACACTTTGCATATCATCTGCTAAAAAAGGCGGTTTCATATGTGTCCATTCTGTCTGCTTATTGTAAAGAATTGGTTCTCCTTTTTCATATCCTTTACCAGCAAGGCTATATTTTATATCATCATGTACATATTCTAGTTCTTTATTTTCTCCGTCTTCCCTTGCTCGTAAAACAAAAAAATTATTTTCAACATTATCTACAATGTACCCCGCATTGAATGGGAACATATCAGATAATCTTTTCAAGAACATATCCAATATTTCTGTCGAAGTCATGCGCTCCGCAAGCTGATGTCCAAATTCACTTGCCTCATTTAAATCGGCATTTACTTTTTCGGAATCACTATACATACGTATTAACAATGTGATCGATATTAAGGGTAGTCCTAATAACCACAAGGCAGTATTACCCGTGGAGTGTTCAAATAGATATAAACCTAAACCAAACGGTAATGTTATAAACAGACATGCAAATTCCCAGTAGAAATCTTTCGAGAAAAATATAACTTTCATATTACATAAATATTCCCTCATATAAAGGAACAGATGATTGATTATTAAATAAGATATCGCAAAAATAGAACCATACATAATTACATCCCTTATTCTTACACTACCTATTTCATAGCCTAATAAGACTATTAAAGTACCGCATATGACAGAAAGGGAAAAAAACATAAACGAATTAAAAAAATATTTATATAAGGAGTCTCTGGAAATTTTCAAATGATATGAAAGCGGTATCATACAAATTTGCATAGAGATAAGCTCCGCTAAAATTCCATACTTTAAAAAGATTGCAATTTGAACCCATATGACCAAAACAAAAGTAGTTCCAGCTATAAAAAATGGAAAAATACTTGAAAGTAACGCTAACAGTAAAAAAGCTCCGTAACCTTCCCATTCACCAGGTCTAGTGGGAGAATATAAATACATTAAGAGAGTTCCAGGCGGAACAAATAATAGCCACAAAGCAAACATAATTCTTTGTGCTTTTTTTGTAAAATTCATCTGACTATTAATCTCCTTTCTATCTAAATAACTACTACTATATACATATTTTTACTTAAATTATTATATCACTAAGTTCTCTGAAAGTTTCAAATACTAAATTCCTGTTTTTTCCTTCAATTCAGCGATGAAATAAAAAGAGCCAGTGACTATTGTAACATCATTTTCAAAATCCTTAAGCAAATCAACTTCATATGCATCTAAAGTTATACTCTTTACACTATGCGTACAGTGTTTATACAAAATATTAGCATTTAAAGCTCTTTCGTGTTGGAAGTTTACAAATTCAAAAGAACTAGCAATTTCCTCTAACTTCCTTAACATATAGACATAATCCTTATCTTTTAAAATCCCTACTATAAAATGTATATTTTTGTTAAAGAAATTTTCATTAATAGTTTTCACCAATGCATCAATACTCGCTAGATTATGAGCACCGTCCAAATAAAGGTTATCCCTTATTTTCTCCATTCTACCTGGCAATCTTGCTTTTTTCACAGCTGCTTGCACATTAGGTTCTACTAGTTTAAAACCACTTATTAATAATGCTGTAATGGCTATAGCCATATTTGATTGTTGGTGCATTCCTATCATTTGAGGACTTAAATTAGAAAATGAATATTCTTTATAAGTATATTGATGATTTTTTATATGAAAATTTTCACTGTACTCAATGACATCAGCTTTTTTATCTTCCACTTCTTTATACACGACAGTTTTTGCTGAATCTAAAAAGGACCCTATAACTAATTGGCTATTATTCTTTAAGATTCCTGCTTTATGCCAACTAATTTTTTCAATTGTATCTCCTAAGAAATTTGTATGATCTATGGAGATGCTAGGTATAACAGCCACTGATTTTTTCATAACATTTGTACTATCTAATCTTCCACCCATACCTGCCTCTATGAATACAATATCTAATTCTAGCGCTTCAAAGACAACAAAGGCTGTAACGGTTAGTAATTCAAAATCTGTTAACATTCCACTAATTCCACGTTTTTGCATATGTAAAAATGCTTTATCCATTTGTTTTTCTGTAACAGGTATACTATTTATCTGAATTTGATCATGGACATCAAAGATACTCGGGCTAGTAAACGAGGCGTAGGACAAGCTATGTTCCTTTGCTAGCGCCGATAAAAAAGCAATAGTAGATCCTTTACCATTTGTTCCAGCTACATGAATCACTTTATGCTTGTCCTGGGGATTTCCAAGTTTTTGTAGTGCAGCTTGTATCGTTTCAAGACCTGGTTTTATAACCGTTTCACTTTCTATATTCCATTTTATTTTGTATTTATTAAAATTTTTTATTTCCACGTAGTTCACCCTATTCCGTCTGATTAAATTTCGTGCTAAACTTCTTGTGAACACATTATAACACGTACTAGTGGAGGTCATTCATTATGCAAACATGTTGGATCGTTTATAACGGTAGTCTTACACATGATAAATTTATCGATCAAGCACTTCTATTGAAAGAAGCTGCGGACAGACATGATATTCATGCCATTCTAGTGAAAAATTATGAATTGCTAATGAATGTCCAGCAAAAGTTACATGCCAAACCAGATTTTGTCGTGTTTCTTGACAAAGATATTTTGCTTGCCCAGTATTTGAAAAACGAAGGTATACCAGTATTTAATGATCCAAACGTAATTGAAATTTGTGATAATAAAGCAAGGCAATACATGATGTTAGCAAATGTTCAAGTGCCAATGCCAACAACAATTGTTGCACCTAAAGTGTATCCAGGGTTTTCTATTAAAGAATCGGGCTATTACGAGCAGGTACTCCAAATACTTCCTTTACCTATGATTATTAAAGAGGCACACGGCTCATTTGGTATGAAAGTATATTTAATTGAAACTAGGGAACAGTTCTTTGCAAAAGTAGAGGAGTTAGCAGGTATTGAATATGTCTTCCAACAATTTATCGAAAATAGTAAAGGTAGAGATATCCGTGTAAATGTAGTGGGCGGGCAAGTCGTTGCATGTATGCTCCGTGAATCACAAACAGATTTCCGTGCCAATATAACAAATGGCGGCTCTGCCTCTCCTATTATTCTCACACAGAGACAAAAAGATGTGGCGATTCAAGCTGCGGAAGCTTTAGGCGCAGAGTTCGCGGGAGTCGATTTGTTGTTTGGGGAAAATGAAGAACCTCTAGTTTGTGAAGTAAATGGGGTTGCCCATATTAGAAATATCTATAATGTAACAGGAATAAATGTTGGAGATGCTATGATCGATTATATTCAATCAAAAATTGGAGCTGCTGTTGTATGAAAGGGTTACTCATATACGAGAGGGCAGAAATAGAACGAAATCGTAGCTTTATCGACCGATTAATAAAGGCTGCAAGTACTTTTTCGCATACCTTAACAGTAGTAGATGACAAGGAGCCCATTCCACAAGCAGATTTTATATTTTTCCGTACAAGAAATCCACAATTATCAAAGAAATTAGAACAACGAAATATACCAATGTTCAATCGTGCAGAAGTGAATGTTATTGCTAATGACAAATTAAAAGCAATACAGCTCGTTCAACTTCTAGGAATCGCAACTGTTCCAACTAAAAAGATAACAACTGTTTCTGAAATAAAAGAATATCCTGTAGTACTAAAAACGATAAATGGTCACGGTGGAAAACAAGTCGAATTAGTACACACAGAAAAAGAGGCATCTACTTTTTTTAATACATTTTCCGAGAATACGATTATCGCACAACATTATATAGAAACAAATGCTACCGATGTTCGAATATTCATGCTTGGTGAAGAAGTAGTGGGTGCAGTAAAAAGAACCGGTCCAAAAGATAGCTTTAAATCTAATTTCACATTAGGTGGAACGGTTGAAAAATATACACTTAACTCACAACAACGCACAGAGGTAGAGAAAATTGCTAAAGCTTTAAAAAGTGATTATATTGGTATCGATTTTTTACTCTTACCTGATGAGAGTTGGCTTTTCAATGAAATAGAAGATCCCGTTGGTGCAAGGTCCTATTTTGAAACTACTAAGCAAAATATTGCAGAACCTATTATGGAATATATCAATAATAAACTTACAAAAAATGAGAGAGACGAGATTTAAATCGTCCTCTCTTTTTTGGCATATGATAAGAATCACTAGAATGTTTCCGAGAATCACTCGAATGTAGAGAAAAATCACTAGAATACAAATGAGAATCGCTAGAATGAAATGAAGAATCACTAGAATCTGAAGAAACTTTTCACCATATAAATAAGCGCACACTCAGATTAACGAGTGTGCGCTCCATTCTTATAGACTATTCAATTCTTCCATACGCTTCAACACAGCAGCGTGTTTTTCTAGATAGTCCGCTTCTTTTGCACGTTCCTCTGCAACTACTGCTTCAGGTGCTTTTGAAACGAAGCGCTCATTAGAAAGTTTTCCTTGTACTAACTTTACTTCTTTTGCCCATTTCTCTAACTCTTTTGTTAAGCGAGCTTTCTCAGCATCTATATCAATTAATCCCTGTAATGGTAGGTATAAAACCGCTCCTGTAACTACAGCAGACATGGACTGATTTGGAGCTTCTAAATCTAATCCAATTACAAGTGGTTCTGGATTACAGAAGCGTTCTAAATACTTAGCATTTGCTTCTAACACTGCTAATGTATTTGCATCCTTCGCTGATACATATAATGGTACTTTCTTGCTCATTGGTGTTTGTACTTCCGAACGAATATTACGAACGGAGCGTATAATTTCAGAAAGTAATTTCATATTATCCGCTTCTTCTTTATTGGAAAGTGCCTCATTTACAGTCGGCCAAGCAGCAACTGTAATCGATTCCCCTTCATGCGGAAGGTTTTGCCAGATTTCCTCTGTGATGAATGGCATAAATGGGTGTAACAAACGCATAGTATTGTCTAAAACATAAGCTAGCACAGAGCGCGTCATATTTTTTGCTGCTTCATCTTCACCGTTTAGGGGAAGTTTTGCCATTTCGATATACCAGTCGCAGAAATCATCCCAAATGAAGTTATAAAGTGCACGACCAACTTCACCGAATTCGTAGCGCTCCGAAAGTCTTGTTACTTGCTCAATCGTTTCATTTAAACGTGTAAGAATCCATGCATCCGCAACCGATTTTTTACCATCTAAATTGATTTCTTCGAATTTCAAGCCATCCATATTCATTAATGCAAAACGAGATGCATTCCAAATTTTGTTAGCAAAGTTCCATACTGCCTCTACTTTTTCTGTAGAGTAACGTAAATCCTGCCCAGGAGATGATCCAGTACTTAGGAAGTAACGAAGTGAATCAGCACCATATTGATCAATAACATCCATTGGATCGATGCCGTTCCCAAGAGATTTCGACATTTTACTTCCATCTTCTGCACGAACTAGACCATGGATTAATACATCATCAAATGGACGAGTACCGGTAAATTCTATACCTTGGAAAATCATACGAGAAACCCAGAAGAATATAATATCATAACCAGTTACAAGTGCATTCGTAGGATAATACTTTTTGAACTCTTCGTTTTCAGCATCTGGCCAGCCTAATGTAGAAAGTGGCCATAATGCAGAGGAGAACCAAGTATCTAATACATCGTTGTCTTGATTCCAGTTTTCCGCATCTGCAGGAGCTTCATGACCAACATATACTTCTCCAGTTTCTTTGTGATACCAAGCAGGAATACGATGTCCCCACCATAGTTGGCGTGAAATACACCAGTCATGAATATTTTCCATCCAACGTAGGTAAGTTTTTTCAAAACGGTCCGGAACAAAATTCACTTTTCCTTCTGCTTCTTGAAGTTTAATAGCTTCTTTAGCAAGTGGTTGCATTTTTACGAACCATTGTGTAGATAGATAAGGCTCAACTACTGCTCCACTACGCTCAGAATGTCCTACTGAATGTGCATGCTCTTCAATTTTGAATAGGATACCTGCATCTTGTAAATCTTTTACGATTTGTTTACGGCATTCAAAACGATCCATACCATCATAAGATGCAGCGTTTTTATTCATCGTTCCATCTTCATTCATCACTAAAATACGTTGTAAGTTATGACGGTTTCCTATTTCAAAGTCATTCGGGTCATGTGCAGGTGTAATTTTAACTGCTCCACTACCAAACTCCATATCTACATAATCATCTCCTACAATCGGGATCTCGCGACCGATAATCGGAAGTTTTACTGTTTTTCCGATTAAATGCTTGTAACGATCATCCTCTGGATGAACTGCAACTGCCGTATCACCTAACATTGTTTCTGGTCTTGTAGTCGCAACATCTATGGATCCAGTACCATCTGTAAGTGGGTAATGCATATGATAGAATGCACCCTGTACATCCTTGTGAATTACTTCGATATCAGATAGCGCTGTTTTTGTAGCTGGGTCCCAGTTGATAATATATTCGCCACGGTAGATTAATCCTTTGTTATACAGCTTTACGAATACTTCTTTTACTGCATTTGATAATCCTTCGTCTAATGTGAAGCGTTCACGTGAATAATCCAAGCCAAGTCCTAGTTTTGCCCATTGTGTACGGATATGACCAGCATATTCTTCTTTCCACTTCCATGTTTCTTCTACAAATTTTTCACGACCTAAATCATATCTTGTAATATTTTCAGAACGCAGCTTTTCTTCCACTTTTGCTTGTGTTGCGATACCTGCATGGTCCATACCTGGTAACCATAGTGCATCATACCCTTGCATACGTTTCATGCGAACAATAATATCTTGTAATGTAGTATCCCACGCATGACCTAAATGTAATTTACCCGTTACATTTGGTGGTGGGATTACGATCGTATAAGGTTCTTTATCGCTTTCTGGATGAGCTTCGAAGTATTTCCCTTCAAGCCACCAATCATAGCGACCTTTTTCAATCGACTGCGGATCATACTTTGTGGACATCGTTGTCTCGTTTGTCATTGTCTGTTCCTCCTAAAAAAGAATATAAAAAAACTCCTATCGTCATTAAAGGACGAAGGAGTTTGTTCGCGGTACCACCTTTATTCGCGAATGCTAATAAAACGCATCACGCTCTCAATTCGATAACGGCTTCAAACCGGCATTTGCTACTCTAGGTTCACAAATACTGCTCGTGGGCTACCTTCAAATGGTGGTTGACAGAAACATTTCAGCAAATTGTTTCCTTTCTTTTGAAAACCAAATCATTTTACTCTTCCCATTCATTGCATCACTATTTACGTTGTTCCTATTGTAAAGGATTTTATTATATGTCGTCAAGTCTAGTATGGTGAAAGGAGAAATACATTGAGAAAAGGTTATAATCCGTATTTGTTGCCTGATTGGTTACGTAAAACACGTTTCTACTGTAAGCATATTAGTATCCCTATTTGTGGATTTCAATTAATACGAGTGCTAATTGTTCCCACCACTTGGGATATCATATTACTGGTCCTATTACTATTCGTCTGCTTTTTGTTTTACAAAAATATTATTTGATGGGAATGAGAGCTTAGAATATCCATCATCTAAATCTAATATAAATTGAAGTTCAAATTCATCGCCTTGAGGATTTTTTACTTCCATTGGCTCAGCAGGATTTGGACTTTCTGCTTCTACAAGAGGTGTAACTGGTGTAGGTTCTGGTTCCGGAGCTTCCTCATATTCACAATGTACTGTCCACCCAACTTCAATAGCCATCTGTTGAGTAGGTTTCGAGTTAATATGGTTCACATGAACTGTTGGCTTGGAACCTTCTTTTAACTTGTCTTTACCAATTTCAATACTCATTGGTACAGCATATTCAAAATAGCCAACCTCACCTTGCAAATCAAGATCCTCAATTTCTGTGAATTCACTAGTAGCATGATGCTCCTCTTCACCTTCCTCGAACTTAACGTGGCAAGTGATGTGATATATACCAACTACTTGGATAAAATCTTCCTTCTCTGCGATTTCACACTGAGGAGTTACTGCCACATTTTTAATTTCCTTTGGAACCCCAAAGCTTTGGGGAAATCGAAATTGCTCTTTTACATCCCATGTTCTTGTTGCCATAAGTCATCCTCCTTCTATAGGACAACTTATGAAAGGAACAAAAGGGTTAGAACATATTTCACTCTAGAATTGCTTTTTGTCGTTGTTTTCTTCAACAATTCGCTTTAGTTCAAGCCAATTTGTAAGCCTAGGAATAGTAAGATGTTGGTTATACGATTGTGTTTTAACATAAACTTTTAATGTATCATCTGTCAAAGTATTTAATACGTCTGGCTTATCATCGAAATAATAATCCAACTGTAAGTCTCGAATAATATTCACTTTAGCTTGATCCTTCATGCCACAATAAAAGCGTTCCTCAACGACAGGAAAACCCTGTTCAGCTAGCCATTTCATCGTTCTTTCCCGATGTTCTGCCGGTCTAGCTGTTATATAATAAACCTCATGTCCTTGTTCTTGTAGTGCTACTAGAGTTTCTACAGCATCAGGATAAGTAGGACAATTCGTGTAATATATTTGTTCCAATGTTTCATTCCACATTTTCGAACCTGCTTCATCGGACATTCCAAATAACTCATGTATTTCTACTCTGTTTAGCGCATGAAATTTATCTAACTGCACCTGTTGTCCTAACTTTTCGTTGTAAATATGAAAAGCATGTTCTCTTAAATTGATCAATGTATCATCTATATCAAATCCAAATTTCATATAATATCCCTCATTCATTACACCTTATTCATAAGTTGGATAACCAACAAACTTAAAGTCTTTCCCTATTTTTTGAATATCCGTATCAACAAGCTCTACCGCATCACTCATCAGGTCAAAGCCAGTACCCTCCATAAATGTTGGAGCATTTTTACCACCAATTAGCTTAGGTGCAATATAAATAACAGCTTTATCTATTAATTTATTTTCTAAAAATGCTGCATTTATCGTCCCACCACCTTCGATTAATAAAGAGGATATAGATTTTTCGCCTAATAATTGAACGACCTCTTGTACATTGACATGATTAAGTCCAGTAGTATGGAAAATTTGAACTCCCTGATTGGCAAGCTTTTCTTTTTTATCATTATCATAATTAGCACTTGTGAAAATCCATGTTTCAGCTAACTGATCGGTAACTAGCTTTGCATCTAATGGAATTTTCAACGATGAATCAAGAACTATTCGAATAGGATTGCGACCATTTTCAATACGAGTAGTTAGTTCGGGGTTATCCTCAATTACTGTATTAACACCAACTAAAATAGCTAAATGCTCGTTTCGAAGATGATGAACATCCTCTCGTGCATCTGCAGACGTAATCCATTTACTATGTGCAGTATGAGAAGCAATTTTACCATCTAAAGTAATCCCCGATTTTAAAGTGACAAAAGGCTTTTCAGTTACGATAAATTTATTGAATACTTCATTCATTCTTTTAGAAGTTTCTTCCTGAATACCTGAGATTACTTTAATTCCAGCATCTTCTAAAATTTTCACTCCTCGACCAGATACTAGTGGATTCGGATCTAGTGTGGCAATGACAACCTTTTCTATTCCAGCATCTACAATCGCTTCTGCACATGGACCTGTTCTTCCGTGATGCGAGCAGGGTTCAAGTGTGACATAAATAGTAGCACCCTTCGCATGCTCCCCTGCCATCCTGATTGCATGAATTTCCGCATGTGGCTCTCCTGGTTTCATATGTGCACCAATACCAACAATGCGGTTGTTATTGACGATAACTGCTCCTACTAATGGATTAGGATCAGTTTGTCCTTTCATAGCTCTAGCATTTTGCAGTGCAATATCCATATAAAATGCATGACTAGTCATTTTGAAAAGTCCCTTCTTCCTCCATATGACCAGAGCGATTTATTTTCGTGTGTAAATATTTCTCGTTGTATTCCGAAACGTCTCCCCATAATGGTGTACGCCCCTCTATTGCTAAGCCTGCATCCTTTAAAGCATTAACTTTCTTTGGATTATTCGTTATTAATGTAACTGGTTTCGTGCGCAATACTTTTAACACCTCGATAGCATCGCTATAATTTCTAGAATCATCTACAAAACCAAGTTTTTCATTTGCCTCTACAGTATCTGAACCATTTTCTTGTAGAATATAGGCCATTGCTTTACTAAATAGACCAATTCCTCTACCTTCGTGGTTTGCTAAATAGAATAATGCGCCAGCTCCGTTATTCACAATCATTTGCATAGACTGTTTTAGTTGGAAGCCACAATCACAACGCTTACTGCCAAAAATATCACCCGTGTGACAAATAGAGTGCATACGGATTAGTGACTGCTCCGCCTCTTTAAAATCTCCGTATACTAACACACTGGACTGTTGGTATTCAGCTAAGTTAGAGGAAGATAAATTATTTATAATTTGTTTGATGTCTTCTGTGTATTCATCACTATTTAACCAGCTATACCATTGAAATATAACTGTATTTCCATTTAAATTTACTGGAAGACGTATTGGTCCGACTAGATAAATTGAACTTTCGTCGGTTTTAATTACTTGGATTTTATCTTTCAATACATTCACTACATCATTTGATATTTCTTTCACATTTTGCATTCTAAATCCTCATTTCTCTAAAACATAATAGTATCTCTATATTATTCTGATTAGATTACTTTTCGTAAGTAATTATATTTTAGTAATCTTTTTATGTCAATTATCTTAGACTAAAAGAGCCCTGCAACTAATGCAAGGCTCCGATTTCTATTTAGTTGAGTCAATTTCATAATTACTTGTTTCATTTAAAAATACGAATGTTTACTTAATATCGCAATATGTTATTCGTTTTTTAAAAGCGATCCCGTTGATTGGAGTGGCAGGCGGCGACTCCAGCGGGAACAGCGCGAGCTGAAAGCCCCGCAGGAAAGACATTGGTCGAACTTTGTTTGACCAATGTCTTTGCGACGAGTAACCGCAGGAGCATATGTTTTCGTAGTGACGAGGATATTGAAGCCGTGCCCGCGGAAAGCGTCCGCCTAGAGCGGAAATCAGCGTTGTTCGGATTTAACTATATAATATTCTTTATGAAATTGATTTAGTTGTTAGATAATTTTTCGAAAACTGTATGGAACGCTTGAATTGTTTTCTCTATATGTTCAACGGTATGGGCACTTGAAAGGAATAATCCTTCAAACTGAGAGGGTGGTAAATAAATCCCTTCCTCTGCCATAAGTCGGAAATACTTAGCGAATAATTCTAAATCAGACGTTTTTGCTGTATCGAAGTTAATCACATCTTCATTTGTTAAGAAGAAACCAATCATTGAACCAGCACGGTTCACTGTATGTGGAATATTATATTTTGATGCTGCTTCTCGGAAACCTTTTTCCAGTATATCGCCTAGCTCAATAAAATAATCATACGATTGTTCGTTTAAACGGGTTAAAGTTTCATATCCGGCAGTCATCGCTAATGGATTACCTGAAAGTGTTCCAGCTTGATATACAGGACCAGCAGGTGCGATCATTTCCATAATCTCACGTTTACCACCAAAAGCCCCTACTGGAAGTCCTCCACCAATTACCTTGCCTAAACAAGTTAAATCAGGTGTAATACCATAATATCCTTGTGCACAATTGTAGCCTACACGGAAACCAGTCATTACCTCATCAAAAATTAACAATGTTCCATTTTTTTCAGTTAGTTCGCGGAGTCCTTCTAAGAACCCTTCAACTGGAGGAACAACACCCATATTACCCGCAACCGGCTCAACGATTACCGCTGCTAAATCATTACCAAAGTTTTCAAATACATGGCGTACGCTTTCTAAATCATTATACGGTACAGCTATTGTGTTTTTAGCAATAGACTCAGGTACACCTGGGCTATCTGGTAATCCAAGTGTTGCAACACCTGATCCAGCTTTAATGAGTAAGCTGTCGCCGTGACCGTGATAACTACCTTCAAACTTCAAAATTTTGTTGCGTCCTGTATAACCACGAGCTAAGCGAAGAGCACTCATGGTTGCTTCCGTACCAGAAGAAACCATACGAACCATCTCAATAGATGGAACACGCTCCATCACTAATTTAGCTAATTTAGTTTCAATTAAAGTAGATGCTCCAAAGCTTGTACCTGTTTCAGCAACTTGTTGGATAGCCTTCACTACATTTGGTTCCGTATGCCCTAAAATTAGAGGACCCCAAGAAAGAACGTAGTCAATGTATTCGTTACCATCGATGTCTGTTAAAATAGCACCTTTTCCACTTTCCATAAAAATAGGATCCATATCAACTGATTTAAATGCACGTACAGGGCTGTTTACACCACCTGGCATTAACTCTTTCGCTTCTGTAAATGCTTGTTTAGACTGCTCATAAGATTTTGTCATTATTTCCCCTCCAACCAACGGGCAACATCTTTAGCATGATAAGTTAATATCATATCTGCTCCTGCACGTTTCATTCCTGTTAGTGTTTCAAGCACTGTTTCTTTTTCGTTGATCCAGCCATTAATAGCTGCTGCTTTTACCATTGCATATTCTCCGGATACATTGTATGCAACAATCGGAGTAGCAAATGTATTTTTTACATCTCGAATAATATCTAAATATGATAATGCCGGTTTGACAATAAGGAAGTCTGCTCCCTCTTGTACATCAGATGAAGCTTCACGTATAGCTTCCATTCGATTCGAATAATCCATTTGGTATGTTTTGCGGTCACCGAATTTTGGTGCTCCATCCGCTGCTTCACGGAAAGGTCCGTAATATGCGGATGCATATTTTACTGCATAAGACATGATTGGCACATCCTTATACCCAGCTTCATCTAAACCAAGACGAATTGCAGCAACAAAGCCGTCCATCATATTAGAAGGAGCTATAATATCGGCGCCAGCTTCCGCCTGGCTAATTGCCGTTTTCGCTAACAAATCAAGGGAAGGATCATTTAAAATACGTTCATTTTCATCCACTACACCACAATGACCGTGGTCTGTAAATTCACAAAGGCATGTATCTGCTATAACTACTAGCTGTGGATGACGTGCTTTAATTTGACGAATTGCTTTTTGTACAATTCCGTGGTCATGATAAGCACCAGTACCAACTGCATCTTTTTCAGCCGGAAGTCCGAATAAAATAACAGATGGAATTCCTAAATTCACTACTTCATCTACTTCTTCATCTAAACGATCAAGGGAGAATTGAAATACACCTGGCATGGAAGGTACTTCGTTTTTGATATTGTCGCCTTCCATCACAAAAATAGGATAGATTAAATCTTCCTTATGTAGATATGTTTCCTTTACCATTGCTCGAATTCCAGCTGATTGTCTTAAACGACGGTGACGTTGAAAAACTAATTCAGTCATTGCACTCTTCCTTTCCATTCCGCTAATTTAACGATGACATCACTTAAAGTGTAAGTATCTGGCATAACCTGCACAGAAACCTTTTTAGATTCTAAAAATTTTTTTGTAATATGTCCGATTGCACACACTGTGATATTTTCATACCCAAAGGAGGCGCCTATACTTCGATGAAAAAACTCGGCAGTCGAAGGACTCGTGAAGATAATAGAACAACTTTCCTCACTCATTAATAGCGTTTTTATTAATTCCTTATTTTCCTCTAACTCTACTGTTTCATAGATAGTCAATTCATCTACATCATTTTGCAGCCCTGCTGTTATTGTATCTTTCGCAAGATTACCTTTAACAAATAAACAGCGGTCCGTTAAGGATGCTACTGTTGGAAATTCCCGAACAAAAATATCCGCACTAAATGTAGATGGGGTAAAATCAACGGATAATCCCAAATTTTCAATGGCATTCGCTGTTTTAGTACCAACTACTGCAATTTTAGCCGTAAAAAAACTTGCATCTAACTGATATTTTACCATTTTCGAATGAAATGCCTCTACACTACTTTGACTAGTAAAAATAAGCCAGTCATATGAGTTAAAACTCTGTAATAAGTCTAAGTCACGAGGACTAACTATCTCCTTTGTAGCAATCATTGGAGCGATTACTGCACTCCCACCATATCTTTTCACAAGATCTGATGCTTCCGATGATCTTTGAATGCCCGTAAAGATGACATTCTCTCCTAACAAAGGAGTATTATTAAACATTCAAATCTGCCTTCACTTGTTGGATTAAATCGTATGCTCCTTGTTCAGTCACGATACGTGCTAGTTCCTTCCCAAGTGCATCTGCATTTGTACCAGTTAATATTTCTTTATATACGATAGATGCATCCGGTGCTGCTATTAATCCCGTCATCGTAATTTTATCGTCACTGATTGTTGCATGTCCAGCTATTGGCACCTGGCATCCACCATCCATTGCAGCTAAAAATGCACGCTCGGCTTCCACTGCAACCCATGTATCATGATCAGATAGCTTTGATAGCTCGTCGATTAACTCTTTATCATCCGCTCGGCACTCAATTGCAAGAGCTCCTTGTCCAACTGCTGGTATGCAATCCTCCACAGACAAATATTCTGTTACTACTTCATCACTCCAGCCTAGACGCTTCAACCCCGCTGCTGCTAATATAATCGCATCATATTCGCCATCTTGTAATTTTTGCAGACGAGTATCTACATTACCACGAATCCATTTAATCTCAATGTCTGGGCGCAATAATAATAGCTGGGCACTTCTTCTTAAACTACTTGTCCCAATTACTGCTCCTTTTGGAAGATCAGCAAATTTCACATGGCCTGTTGATATAAAAGCATCACGTTCATCCACACGTTTTGGTGTACATCCCATGACTAAACCTTCTGGTAACACAGATGGCATATCCTTCATACTATGCACAGCAAAGTCGATTTCTTTGTCGTAAAGTGCCTGTTCTATTTCTTTAACAAAAAGGCCTTTCCCACCAACTTTAGAAAGTGTAACATCTAAAATCTGGTCGCCCTTTGTTACAATCTCTTTCACTTCAAACTCAAAAGGAGCTCCCATATCTTTCATTTGTTGAATAAACCAATTAGTTTGAGTTAAAGCTAACTTACTTCTTCTAGATCCTACAATAATTTTACGCATAACTTAACGCGTCCTTTCTTTAATACCAAATATGGAATTGTGATAATTGACTACCTAATAAGAAATTTATCAAAACAAACAAAAAAGCATAAATATGTATCCACGCATAATTCGTCCCTTTAATCTTTGCAGATTTTCTTATTAATAAAACAAGAATATAAATTACTAATACTATAAAAGAATTGACAATCTTAATATCGTAGAGTGGAAAAGCATCTAAAGATATATATGCCCATTCTAACCCAAGAACTAAACTTACAAACAATAATGGGATTCCCGTTAAAATTGACAGACTCATACCATTTTCAGCTTGTTGAAGAGAAGGTAAACGAGTAAATTGGTTCGTCCATTTTTTCTTCTTTAACACTTTATATAGTATTAAATATAATGTCGAAAAAACAAATGCTAAAGCAAAAGCTGCATACGCTAATAACGCAAACATTATATGAATGAATAATAACTCTGATTTTAGGTTATCCCCGACCAACGACTGTGCCATTGGATTTGGAGCAAACGTATGAATTGTCATAAAAATAAAACCAATCAAGTTCAAAAAGAATGCAGGTAGATCCAATTTAAATACCAGTTGTAAAACAAGAGAAAGCATGATAATCAACCAAGCATAAAAATAGATTCCTTCAAACAACGAAAGTATTGGAAAACGTTTCATCTCCATCATATACATGATTAAGAAGATTGTTTGTAAAGTACCAACCGCAAAAAGTAACCACACAGCTAGTCGATGTGCCCTTAGATCCTTATGTAAATAATCAATAAAATAAAAGACAAGGCTTATAGCTTGAAGAATGACCATAATCTCATGAAGCCTTGTCATCGTCAGATCAGTCATAACATTCTCCTTTTACATAGTAAAAAGGCGTTTATTATATCTATTTGTCTCCATACAGATATAAAAACGCCTCCTTTACTTAGTTATATAATAGATTTCCTTTTAAATTTTTCGACTCAATTAATTGTTGTTTTAAATTGATTTTCGCTTTTTCAGCTTGCATAGCTACTTCCTTTTGCACATCCTCTTCTATCCCAAAAATTTGTTGGAATAGTTGAAGCTGAGCTGATGGATCTTTAGCTACAGACAGTTCTTTCGCTTGTAAAATTGGTTCTTTTAAAAGCTGGTTTACGATCGATTTTGTATGCTTACTTAAAATTTTGCGTTCACGATCCGTTAAATTTGGCATTTTATTTTCAATAGAAGCCATTGTTTCTGCTTGAATAGTATTCGCTTTTTGACGAAGTGCTGCAATAATTGGAACAACTCCAAGCGTAGTTACCCAGTCATTGAATTGTTCTATTTCTGTATCGATCATTTGATTGATTTGCTGAGCTGCACGTTCTCTTTCAGCTAAGTTAGCTTCCACAATTCCTTGTAAATCATCAATATCATATAAAAATACATTCGGAAGATCACCAATACGCGGATCTAAATCGCGCGGTACAGCTATATCTACCATGAATAATGGTTTGCCTTTACGAAGACGCTCTACAAACTGCATTAGTTCAAGGTCAATCACAAATTCAGTTGAACCCGTTGAACTAATAAGGATATCTGCCTCTAATAATGCACATTGAAGCTCGTCCATCGGTTTTGCATTGCCATCGAATTTAGAAGCAAGCTCCTTCGCTTTTTCAAAAGTACGATTAATGACCGTTACTTTTTCTGCTCCACTACCATGTAGATTTTGAATTGCAAGCTCGCCCATTTTACCAGCGCCTAAAATAACAACATGCTTGTGGTTTAATGAGCCAAATATTTTCTTCCCTAACTCAACCGCAGCGTAAGAAACGGAAACAGCATTCTCTCCAATCGCAGTCTCTGCATGTGCACGTTTCGCAAAAGTTACTGCCTGCTTAAATAATTGATTGAAAATAGTACCTGTAGTTCCGTTTTCTTGTCCATTTAGAAAGCTTTTCTTCACTTGCCCTAATATTTGTGTCTCACCAAGTACCATTGAATCGATGCCCGCTGTAACACGGAACAAATGATTATTCGCTTGGTCATCCTCGTGAACAAATAAATAGGTAGATAAATTTTCTAATGGAATATCAAACCAGTTTGCTAAAAATTGTTTCACATAGTATTTACCAGTGTGTAGTTGATCAACTGTTGCGTAGATCTCCGTACGATTACAGGTAGATACGATGACATTTTCTAATATACTTTTTTGGTCTTGTAATGCTTGCATCGCATTCGGTAACTCCGCTTCGACAAACGACAGTTTTTCTCGAATTTCGACAGGAGCAGTACGGTAATTGACACCAACCACGATTGTATGCATGGAATATGTCTCCCCTTCACGTTCATTTCATAAGTCCAATTATATCATAGCTTTCCGCTAGTTCCTTGTATATTTGTGAACAACATATGAAATCTTAATTAGAATTATTATAAATTAATAATACCAAACACATTCACACAATTCAAACGTTCTGATTCAAATAAAAAAAGTGGAATAATTCAAAAAATAAAGTCGAATATAAGGTTGTTATTCCCTTATTGAGGAGTTTTTAACCTTATATTATATGTAGTATTAAAAGCCGCAGTATCACCGCTTTATGGAACTGAAAATTATAATGTTATTTAACAATAAAAAGCGAGCTCCTAAACGACAGGTCGCTCTGGGAACTCGCTTGAAATACAAATAATATTAAAGAATTCTACTTTCGATTTCAGCCCATGCTGCATCAAAGCCCAATCCTGTTTCTGAAGAAAAAACGATTAGCGGATCTTCTTTATCCATTTGAAGTTCTTCTTTTACTATCTTCTTATGCTTATCCCATTTACCTTTAGGAATTTTGTCTGCTTTTGTTGCGATCACAATACATGGGATATTATAATGCTTTAAAAAATCATACATCATGCAATCATCAGCTGTTGGTGGATGTCTTAGATCAACGATCAACACTACAGCTTTCAATATATTACGTGAAGTAAAATAAGTTTCGATCATTTTACCCCATGCAGCACGTTCTGTTTTAGATACTTTTGCGTATCCGTAACCAGGAACATCCACAAATATCAATGCTTCCTCCAATTGATAAAAGTTCAACGTTTGCGTCTTACCTGGTTTTGAAGAAATCCTAGCCATGCTTTTTCGACCAATCATTTTATTGATAAAGGATGATTTCCCTACATTTGACCGTCCAGCCAAAGCTATTTCAGGTAAGTCCCCTTCTGGATATTGCGCTGGTCTTACAGCACTAATTAGTAATTCTACATTATGGATTTTCATTATTATGCCTCCTCTAGAGCCAGTTGAAGCACCTCTTCAGCATCGGAAACAAAATGGAATGTTAATACTTCGCGAACACTTTCTGGTATATCTTCAATATCGCGCTCGTTATCTGACGGACAAATAATTGTCGTCAAACCTGCACGATGTGCACTTAGTGTCTTTTCTTTTAAACCACCGATAGGTAATACTCGACCTCTTAATGTAACTTCTCCTGTCATACCAACTTCACGTTTTATAGGACGCTTAGATAGCGCGGAGACAAGAGCAGTAACAATTGTAACACCTGCGGAAGGACCATCCTTTGGAACAGCACCCTCTGGTACGTGAATATGGATATCATTACTTTCATAGAACTTTGGATCAATTCCAAAATCCTCCGCTTTTGAACGCACATAGGACAATGCTGTTTGTGCAGATTCCTTCATCACATCTCCGAGCTTACCTGTTAATTGAAGTTTTCCAGTTCCAGCTGATAACGAAACCTCAATTTGTAGAGTATCTCCTCCTACTGATGTATAAGCGAGACCCGTAGCAACTCCAATTTGATTTTCTGTTTCAGCTTGTCCGTACCGGAATTTTCGTTTACCAATAACGTCTTCTAGATTTTTTGTTGTAATCGAAACTCTTTTTTTATCACCTGATACAATTTGAAGTGCAGCTTTACGACAAAGATTTGCTAGTACCCGTTCCAAACTGCGAACCCCAGCTTCTCTTGTATAGTGGCGAATTACATCCAGTAATGCATCATCTTTAAGCTGTAGCTGACTTTTCGTCAAACCATGCTCTTTCAACTGTTTTGGTAATAAATGATTTTTGGCAATAGATAGCTTTTCAATTTCCGTGTATCCAGCAATCGAAATAATCTCCATGCGGTCACGAAGTGGACCAGGGATAGTACTTAAATCATTTGCTGTAGCGATGAAAAGGACATTTGATAAATCATACGTCTCTTCGATATAATGATCACTAAATGTATTATTTTGCTCAGGATCTAAAACTTCTAGCATTGCTGCAGAGGGATCCCCTCTAAAGTCGTTCGACATTTTATCGATTTCATCTAGTAAAAACAATGGGTTAATCGTTCCCGCTTTTTTCATCCCTTGAATTATACGTCCAGGCATAGAGCCTACATATGTTCTACGATGACCTCTAATTTCCGATTCATCCCGTACTCCCCCGAGTGAGATTCGTACAAAATTACGTCCTAAAGACTCCGCAATTGATTTAGCTAAGGAAGTTTTACCAACACCAGGAGGACCTGCTAAACATAGAATTGGACCTCTTAAGGATTTCGTCAACTGTCTTACAGCCAAATATTCTAGCACACGCTCTTTAACAGACTCCAATCCATCATGATCTCTATCCAGTATTTTTTCAGAACGTTTTATATCTAATTGATCTTCTGTCGCTTTAGTCCATGGAATAGAGACAATCCAATCGATGTAATTGCGTATTACGCCACTTTCTGGTGCCTGTGAAGGAAGCTTTTCATAGCGGTCTAATTCCTTTAACACATTTTTTTTCGTCACTTCAGGTAGACCAGCTTCGTCAATACGTTTTTTTAGTTCAGCAACTTCACCGGTCTTACCTTCTTTATCTCCAAGCTCCGTCTGAATCGCTTTCATCTGCTCACGTAGATAGAACTCTTTTTGTGTTCTTTCCATCGCATGCTTAACCCTTGTATTTATTTTCTTTTCTAGGTCTAATATTTCTTGTTCATTGTATAAACGAGCGATTAGCCATTCTAATCGTTCTTTGACATCCATTATTTCTAAAATTTCCTGTTTACCAGAAATTTTTAAAGGTAAATGAGAAGCAACCATATCTGCTAAACGACCTGGTTCTTCAATATCAGTAACTGAATTGAACGTTTCTTCGGATACACTCTTAGATGATTTTGAATATTTTTCAAAATTATGTACCAGCGTACGCATGAGTGCTTCGTCTTCCTGATCTGCTTTTTCTGGTTCAATAAATGCAGTTACAGAAACTTCGTCAAAAGTATCAAGACGATTAAAATCATCCCAAATAGCACGTTGCAATCCTTCTACTAAAACTCGCATTGTACCATTTGGCAATTTTACCATTTGTTTTACTTTTGCAATTATACCAACATCATAAAGATCTGACATCTCAGGTTTTTCCAAGGTCATATCTCTCTGAACAGAAAGGAATAACTTTTCCTCCCGAATCATTGCTTCATTAAGTGCATCGATAGAGCGTTCACGCCCCACATCCACATGTAAAATCATTGTAGGATAAACTAGTAAACCTCTTAGAGGTAGTACTGGATAATATATTTCTTTTTCTTTAGCCATTTGGGTAGTCACCTCCAGCTTATTCTGTCCGAATAATTCATTAATAATGCTTCTTACAAAAAAAGTTCCTATTATGTTGAAAAAGCTGACATCCTTGCATGCGCTAAGCACGCGCAGATTGGAAGCCAGCTTTGTCAATGGCTAGTTAAGCCGATGTTTTTTCATTATCTTTTTCTAATTCTGTGCCATCCGCTAATAACAGTTTAGGTTTGGCTTTATCTGTAATAGATTCTTTAGTTATTACACATTCTACAATATCTTCTCTTGAAGGTAATTCAAACATTACATCAAGCATGATATTTTCGATGATAGAACGAAGACCACGAGCACCAGTTTTACGTTCTATCGCTTCTTTAGCAATAGCTTCTAAAGCACTATCTTCAAATGTTAACTTCACATTATCCAACTCAATCATTTTTTGATATTGCTTAGCAAGAGCATTTTTCGGCTCTGTCAGAATTTGAACTAGCGCATTCACGTCTAATTGCTCTAAGCTAGCTAGTACTGGTAAACGTCCGATGAATTCTGGTATCAAACCAAACTTCAATAAATCCTCAGGAATTAGTTGAGAAAGTACCGAACCTTCTGCAACTTCCACTTTGTTAGGATCCGCTCCGAAACCAATTACTTTTTCGCCTAAACGACGTTTAATGATTTGTTCGATACCATCAAAAGCTCCACCTACAACGAATAAAATATTCGTTGTATCGATTTGTAAAAACTCTTGATGAGGATGCTTACGACCACCTTGTGGAGGAACGCTTGCAACAGTACCTTCTAATATTTTTAGAAGTGCTTGTTGTACACCTTCACCAGAAACATCACGTGTAATAGATGGATTTTCAGATTTCCGAGCAACTTTATCTATTTCGTCAATATAAATAATTCCTTTTTCAGCACGTTCGATATCATAGTCAGCCGATTGAATTAGTTTTAAAAGGATGTTCTCAACATCTTCCCCTACATATCCTGCTTCTGTTAACGATGTTGCATCTGCAATTGCAAATGGCACGTTTAGAATTCTTGCAAGTGTTTGTGCTAGTAATGTTTTACCACTACCAGTTGGGCCTATTAATACTATATTAGATTTAGCTAATTCTACTTCATCAATTACACTGTTGGAATTGATGCGTTTGTAATGGTTATAAACAGCAACTGCAAGTGATTTTTTTGCTCGTTCTTGACCAATTACATATTCATCTAAAATAGCTAAAATTTCTTTTGGTTTTGGAACTTCTTTAAATTCTACTTCTTCTTCAATTCCTAGCTCTTCTTCTACAATCTCAGAACAAAGGTCGATACATTCGTCACAAATATATACGCCTGGTCCTGCCACTAACTTACGAACTTGTTCTTGTGGCTTACCACAAAAAGAACATTTTAAATTCCCTTTTTCATCATTGAATTTGAACAAAATATTCACCCCTATTCAAGCAATTATGTTACAAGATTCTCATCAAGTAATCAAATAATACGTTTAAGTATGTTTTTTAAAAATAAAATGCTATGTATATGATAGAACAAGGCACAGTTTTAAGTGCTGTACCTTGTTCTATTTGTATTAAAACCGAATTGATTTGAAATTAAGAAATTTTAGCGTTATCTACTAAGAATTCAACTGTTTTTGCAAAGCGTAGATCGTTTGCAAGTACGTCAGTACTACCTAGTGCACGCTTAATATCTTCAATCGTCATATTGAATTGTGCGCTCATTTTTTCTAGCTCTGCATTGATATCTTCTTCAGAAGCTTCGATGTTTTCTTGTTTAGCAATTGCTTCAAGAGTTAATGAAACTTTTACGCGATTATTAGCATCTTCTGTCATTTGAGAGCGTAATGCTTCTTCATCTTGACCAGAGAATTGATAGTAAAGATCTAAGTTCATACCTTGTTGCTCTAAACGTTGACCAAATTCTTGTAGCATGCGGTCAGTTTCAGATGCGATCATTGCTTCAGGAATATCAATTGTTGCATTTTCAGCAGCAGCTTCAACTAATGTATCACGAAGTGTTTGAGCAGCTAATTGTTTTTTCTCTTCAGCAGTTACTTCTTTAAGTTTAGCACGTAATGCGTCGATACCTTCTACTTCAGCATCTACTTCTTTAGCAAAGTCATCATTAAGTTCAGGAAGTTCTTTACCTTTAACTTCTTTAACAGTTACTTTAAAAGTTGCAGCTTTACCAGCTAATTCAGCAGCATGATACTCTTCTGGGAATGTTACTTCCACATCTTTAGCATCTCCAGTTTTTGAACCAACTAATTGTTCTTCAAATCCTGGGATAAATGAATTAGAACCAATTTCCAATGGATAATCTGTTCCTGCTCCACCTTCAAATGCAACTTCATCAACGAATCCTTCGAAGTCGATTACAGCAGTATCACCTTCAACGATTGCATCTTCTTTTACAACTAATTCAGCTAAACGATTTTGTTGGCTTTGTAGTTGCTCATCGATTTCTTCGTCAGTTACTGATTCTTCTAATTTTGTTACTTCAAGACCTTTATAGTTACCTAGAGTTACTTCTGGTTTTACAACAACTTTAGCAGTGAAAACTAAAGGCTGTCCTTTTTCCATTGTTACTACATCGATTTCTGGTTGATCTACTGGGTCAATTCCAGCGTCTTCAACAGCATGACCATAAGCATGAGGAAGAATGATATCTAATGCATCTTGGAATAATGATTCTACTCCATACATTTTTTCGAACATTTGACGAGGCATTTTCCCTTTACGGAAACCTGGTACGTTAATTTGTTTAACTACTTTTTTAAAAGCTTGATCTAACCCTTTTGCTACTTCTTCTGCAGTAACTTCTACAGTAAGTAAACCAGTATTACCTTCTTGTTTTTCCCATTTCACAGTCTGATCCATTGACATATATTCTACCTCCAAATAATAATTTACAATAATTTAGCAGCCTGCATACACTGATACAGCGCAGTTTTTCACTAATTATATTGACAACTTGTATATTATAGCATAGATGACTAGAGTTTCAACATTATTCACAACTCAAAACTTCTAATGATTCTTCTAGTACTATAAGCAATTTAAAGAACTCATCCGACTGCAATTCACTATTACCAAATAACACATCCACATATTCAATATATCTGTTAGCTACTATTTCATTAGTATATCCTACCCAGTCAAACGGAAACAAGGTATAAGCATGTCGATGAACCATTTCCAACGTCATTTGAAGCTTAGTTGGATCTTTTTCTAACGCGTTCTCGATAAATCGTTTTATAGGTTCTACTCGATCAACTGCAGTACGTTCTGGTGGTGCTGTTGGAATAACTGTTTCTTTAAAACCAAATTTTTCAACGGTTACTTCATTGTTCACTCCAGCGGCGCCAAGTAGTAAAAGCGCAAGTGATTTAATAGTAGGGATTATATCTGAGCTTTCTATTATAGTGATGATTTCCCTAGTTATATCCTTAATATCTGTTTGAAATGCCTCTTGTAATAACTGTTCTTGCCTGCCATATGGTAGTGTTTTGAAATTACTAAGCTCAAATAGATCAGTGTCAAAGTTAGTTTGCATGTCTTCATCAGTAGAATATGTAGTATCTGTTAACAACTTGATGCTCAGTTCTTTTAACTGTTTAAAATTTTTCTTTTGTTGAAAAGTATATGTCGAATCTTTCATTAATCCATTTAACACTTCGTTTAATTGTTTGTATTCCTTTAAATCAAGTAATATCGTCAAATATAATTCTATTACTTGCTCAAAAAAAGGGGATTTTTTTTCATAAAGAGTTTCACAAATTTTCTTCGCATCTTTAGCCCTACCTGTTTCTAATAAAGAAAGTATGTAAACACTTTGTACCATATCACTAAGTTCTTTATATTTATTTGCCTCATCTAAACAAGCGACTGCTTGTACAAAATTATTCTCTTCAGCGAATTTTAGCCCATTTTCTATATAATTTTCGACCATTCCTGGAAATAAAATGACGTTTTCATCCTTTAAAATTGGATGACCCTTTTTTTTCAATATAACTCGCCACCTTCACTAGCTTATCTATGTACTTTATTATATATACTATAGCATTTTTTCTGTGTACACAGATACAATCTGTGTTGGGAAATTTTAATACAACAAAAGAGATACGCCTAATCGGCAATAAATTAGGGGCATCTCTTTACATCTTATATAAATAATTATTGACGCAAGCCACCGTCTTCTTCTGTACTAATCGTATCTTCTTTATAATTCCCATCTCCTCGTCGTTCTTTATCGTTTTCTTTTCTTTTCTCTATTTCTTCGATTTTACTTGGTTGCTCTTGTGTAGTGTTAGGATCTTCAGAGTATCGCTTTTCATTTTGGTAAGACATATTAATCTCTCCTCTTTTCGAAATTATATTTTGTGATAGTAATAAGGTTCCCTATCTTTACGGTTATAAACAATTTAAACTATCTTTTATAAGAAAACGAGGCTTGCACAGAAGTAGAAATTTTATTGGATAAGGAGAAACCTTTACTAAATAATGAATATTTAATAAAATTGATTGGAATGGAGGGGCGACTCTTACGGGAATAGCGTGACGCCTGAACTACAGGCTCTGGCCACGCCCGTGGAAAGCGTCCCTGGAATGGAAATCAATTTTGTGCACAGCAAAAAAACAGCATTTTTCTCACAAAGAAAAATGCTGTTTTGGGGTTCTGTCCCAGCCACGTTTGAATTACGCAGTTTTTTCGTTTAGGTTTTCTAGCTGATTCTCGTATAATTTTAAATCCTCTAAATACAGTTTTTGATATGATTCTAAGCTTAGTTTTTTTACTAATCTAAAAGTAGATTGATGAACCAGATTATATTTCTGGTTAACTTGTTCTGCATTAACCCAAGCTGTTTGTTCAAATGTAATATTCATTTCATGTTCCTCTATAAGCATAGCTAGCAAGGACCTATCATTATAGATTTCACTTAAAATATATCTTTTTTTCGTCTGAAAAATTTCAATCGTGCGTTCCAAGGATTCAAGTAATGCAAGTCGATCCGCAGCGTGTCCTAGTTCGTGAATTGTTAACACTTTTATAAATGATTCTAACGAAATAGATGTATGAGTTTCCTCCCATGAACTTAGTAAGCGTTCAAAATCCACCCCTATATAGTTGCCAATAAAGTTGTAACTCATGTTTACGCCAGAATGGTCTTGTCTTAATTCCAAATTTATCTTAACTGTATCCATAACAGATTTGATAATCTCTTCAATATAGTCATTAGTGTATATACTCAACATTTAGTTTTTTGACTGCTCCTTACTATCTTAGGTTTTACTTCTTCAACAAGATACACTATAGGATAATAGGAATATGATTTCAATTGAAAAGTTTCAGGAAAATAAAAAGATGCACAAAGCCACCTTGACTTTGTGCATCTTTTTATTTGCTATTTAGTTTTTTTGCATTTTAGGTTTTAACTATTGATCGAGTTATAATCGTCTTCGTTTCTCTTTTTGTCTTGTCCATCAGTTTCTTCCTGATTCTTTTTGTCAAAGTCATTTTGTTTGTTCCGAGCTTCTCCGCCCTTACGACCTATTTCTTCATAAAACTCATTTTCACGATTATTGGAGGTTGCTTCCCCGCCGTTACGTCCCGCTTCATTGACTGACTGATTTGGATTGTTGTTTCTGTTGCGATTGTCCTGGTTGTTTGGCATTCTAATAATTCCTCCTTTAATTTTTTTGAGCTTCATAGGCTCACTATCTAGTTTCCCGGTTGTAAACGAAATAAACATAAAAATTAATTTTACTAAAAAAAGAGCTTGGAGAATCATCCAAACCCTTTTTACTATAGCCCCTTTTGAAAGGGTGTCACACATTTATTTACAGAATAATAATTGATTGAATTGTTCTACTGTATCGAAGTAATATTTAGACTCCTTTTTCATTTGGTCCTTGATTTCAGGAATTATGTGAGACCACCCAGCTGCCGCAAAATCTACATTACAACTTCTTGCCATCTCCATCCCAGGTTTAAGGTCATCTAACATTAATGCCTCAGTTTCTTGAAGATTAAAGCGTTTCAAAATTTCCTTTATGGGGTAAGGATGTGGTTTTCTTTGATGTTCAGGAAGTTCCCATCCAAAGGTTGCATCTGGCACAAATCCACAATGAATAGAATAATCTCTTTCAATTCTATTTCTCTCAGAATGAGAAACAACCGTCACAATACCACCTTGTTTTTTAAATTCTTGAATTGTCTCCGCAAAAAGTTCATAAAAATCTGGCACAGTTGATTGGGTATATTTTTTCCATACCACTTGCTGATGCTCTTGCTCTTCCTCAGTGAATTTAATAATGTCTTTACATAAAGAAGAAAAACCTGGATTGAAACAGTACCTAACGAACTCATCAAGTGTAATAGCCTTCTCATTTGGTCGTACATTTGTAAGAGCTTCAACAAATGATGGATAATGTATTCCAGGTGTACTTTTTACGGCAGTATCATCGTGATCTAAGATTAAACATTTATATTTTAAAGCCATAATATCCTCCTATAAGCCTTCATAGCCTCTTGTTTAAGTTAATGATTACACAGTCTCATATTTATTCTAACATAAATACCTAGTGCGAAATTATAGAGGCAACCCATTTTCACAATATTAAACGAATACTCAACAATAACATTAACTGAGCCAAGAAAAAGACAAACCGCATATTCAACGATTTGTCTTTGTTTTTTATATAACTATTTACTACTTTCTTTCTTCACTTTATCCTCGTAAAACACACTAAAATTAGGATCAACAATTCCTATATTTAAGTATCTGGCTTTGTAGTCTCGAAGAAGTTCGAAGAATTTTTTGCTTAAGAACAAAATAACTAATAGGTTAACAAATGTGGGGATTGCTGTCGTTATATCTGCAAAATACCAAACTGCTTTTCCTGGCATATCATTCATTACCGCGTAGATTACCATTAATGAACCCGGAATTGGATATAGCCATTTGAACAGCGTTAATATTTTATACTTTAATGCAAGTTTTTTTTCATTATTAAATACATGTCTTAACAATATTTCATAATACGTGTACCAGCCTGTAGAAGTGGTTAGTCCGAATAAGAATATCGAAATCGTAATAATATTTCTACCAAACTCACCAATTCCGATTTCAAATGCAGACAATGTTAGAGCCGCACCATCCAAACCTGAAGACCATGCGCCTGTTATGATAATAGTAAATGCAGTGATAGAACATACGATAATCGTATCTGCGAATACCTCCATCGCTCCCCACATTCCTTGTTTCACAGGGTGGGCAGTCTTTGCAGTAGAATGTATCATTGGAGAAGTTCCCCAACCAGCCTCATTACTATATACTGCACGAGCAACTCCCATACGAATCACCTGAGCAATTGCCGCTCCTGTGAATCCCCCAACTGCTGCCATTCCCGAAAAAGCACTATCAAAAATTAAAGAAAAGACAGGAATGATTTCAGAATAATTTTTAAAAATGATAAATAGGCCTGCAATCACATAGAACAAACACATAAAAGGAACTAACAAAGAAGCAATCTCACCTATCCGTTTGATACCACCATAAATAATAATATAAATAATAGTCAAATAAATAAATGAGGCAGGAATCATTCCAATATCAAACGTAGAGCTAACTGCTTCTGAAATTGTATAGTTTTGAAGTGTGATGAAAAATGTAGTGAAAATACCTAAGCCGAATAATATTGCTGGTACCTTCCAATACTTGAAATTCTTTTCCTCTCCAAGCCCTTTTTCCATATAATAAGTTGGTCCGCCATATGGGTTACCCTTTTCATCTGTATTTCGGTAATACACGGATAAGGTTACTTCCACTGTTTTCGTGATCATACCAAGTAGAGCGGTGATCCACATCCAAAATACTGCTCCAGGTCCCCCAATTGCTATGGCCGTTGCAACACCACCTATATTTCCTACCCCTACGCTTCCACCAATGGCAGTAGCCACAGCTTGAAATGGTGTTAATATACCTTTTGTAGCCTCTGATTTATCTTTTTTACCAAACATTTTCCCAAATGTTTCTTTAAAAATATGCGGTAAATAACTAAACTGAAAAAGTTTACTTCCAATTGTAAAATATATTCCTACAAAAAGGACAGTAAATATTAGTGGTAATCCCCATAACCAACCAACAATCGTTTCCAGTATTGTATCCAAAAAATTAACTCCTCTCCGTTTTCTGATTCTTGATTCTTTACCTTTGGTACCTTATTTCTCCTCCAATTACGGTCATTTCCGTTTCGGTTGTCAATAATTCGTCGGGATTTTCCATGCGAAAAGGGTCATGAGATAAAACGGTCATATCTCCTAACTTACCTCGTTCTAATGTTCCCTTTAAGTTTTCCTCATTGGTTGCATAGGCCCCCCCCACTGTGAATAAGTGAAAAGCTTCATACATAGATAATTTTTCCTGCGCATTATATCCAGCATGGGTTTCTCCAGCCTTCTTTCTTGTTACAGCTGCATGAATACCTAATAAAGGATTTAGCGATTCAATAGGAGCATCAGAGCTTCCTGCACTTATTACCCCTTTATCTAGGAGACTTTTAAAAGGATACGCAAAACCTGCTCTTTGTTTTCCGAGTCTATCCTCAATCCAAGGATAATCACTAGAAACAAATTTAGGCTGCAGATCAACTATTCGATGAGGACTTTTTAGTCTTTGGATTAAATGTTCATTTAATATTGAAACATGAATGAGCCTATCACGATATTTGGTAGGTTTAAATTGATCTAGAATATCAAGAACCTCAATAAGTGCTTGGTCTCCAATTGTATGTATTGCTACTGGCATATCTTGCAGTCTAATGTTACGTATTAGTTGGAATAAGACCTCTTTATCGTACATCGCATTTCCAACATTATTCGGATCATCCTGATACGGCTCCGATAAATGAGCTGTTCTCCCACCTAGCGCTCCATCCGCAAATAATTTTATAGCTCCTATTCTAACGTTATCATTTCCATATCCTGTGCTCATTTCGGTGTTCTTCATTTCCTCTAAATAATCATAATCTATTAACAGATTACTACGAGGTCCAACTCGATCATGATTGATAAGTTCATCAAATAACCTATATGTCTGTAACGCACCTCCAAGATAATTCGGATCATTAGTGTGAATACTTGTTAAACCTAAACTAGTAGCTTGTTTCAAGCCCGCTTGCAAGGCACTTTTTAATTGCTCATAGCTTTTTTCTGGAATATGCTTTGAAATGATTGTTGATGCAGTTTCTAACAATAAGCCATTAGGTTTTTTCGTAATAGGATCTAGTACGATTGTTCCACCATAGGGAATGTTCATATCTGAGTGGTAGCCACATATTTTCAAAGCCCTGCTATTGACCAAAAAAGCATGTCCACAAATTCGAGGTAAATAAAGTGGCGTATTCAACGAAACTTTATCTAACTCTTCAATAGACGGAATTCTTCTATTTGGAAAAACATTTTCATCCCAACCCCTACCTAAAATCCATTCACCCGGTTTCATATTAACTGCCCATTTCTTGATAGAATCCAATAATTCATCTGTAGTTTTTACATTAGTAAGATCCAGTTCTTGAGAATTGATACCAACACTCGAAATATGCAAATGACTATCTATTAAGCCGGGCACAACAGTCCTACCTTCCAAATCGATAATTTTAGCTCCATCTCTCCCCCATTGTAGTTGAATCTCTTCATTTGACCCCATATCTACGATTCGTTCATTATTCATATAGATGGATTGAACAACTGGTTCCTTCGGATTCATCGTGTATATCTGTCCATTTATAAAAATAGTTTTCATATTCTTCTCCTCCCCCTTAGTTATATTTATTATAAAATAAGCTATTCATAAATTAAATATAATTTTTAGATATATCTTAATATTCCGTCTTTTTAAAAAAGTATATGAGGTCTAGAAAAAATGTAGAACAAGTCGATACTTTAGACTTTGGAAACATATAATAAACGCAAAAAACACTAAGAAAGTTTTTATGGAAAATTTGTTTGTTTACTCCTTCAAAAACTATAAAGGTTACCGTCAAGGATTATCTCTTCCACGAAAGAGAGAAATCATAGGAATTCAAAAGCTTAACTCTTTTTCTCTTTTGAGGCTCACTTTAAATATTCTTTTAGTAATACAAAAATCATACTTAATAAAATAGAAAGGAGCCCTTAGACAAAGGACTCCTAGAATTTGCTGAATCAACTACGTTCAAAAAGATTTTCCGTTCACAATTGTTTTGCTCACTTTTAGCAGATGAACGACTTGTATATTTTCTTTCATATTATTTATCTGTTTGTTCTTGCTTCTTTTTCAAGTACTCGACACGTATTTTTTCAAGTTGCTGCTTTTTATCAAATTTGGCAGGCTTATGTTTTTCATGATACTTTGCCACAGCTTGCTTACCTTTGGTATCCAATTGATATTTCCCCACTTTGTTCACCTACTTTTCTTTCCTTAAAGAGAATCTATCCAACAAATATAATATACCTTATTTTACTGTAGTAAACAAAAATCCTCCATTCGATTGATTTGGAAGATAATATCGGTACTATATTCACTTAACTTCAAGGGTAATAAAAAAGGGATTCTGCATTGATGACCGAAGCCCCAACCGAATCCCTTTTCTCACAAACAGTTTATGTATGTATTTATTTAGTATGTCCCAGGAGGGATTCGAACCCCCGACCGACGCCTTAGAAGGGCGTTGCTCTATCCAGCTGAGCTACTGAGACAAGTACTCCCCCACCTAAACTGATAGGAAAGACAAGATTTATTATATAATGATAATGAAGTTAAGTCAACACTATTTCTAAAAATTTATAAAGTTACTTTTTCAAGCATTATATGTTCAGCAGAATAAAAAGAAACTGCCCAGGAATTACCTTTATTTTCAGCTATTGCGTAGCTTTTTTCTTTACGTCCACGAGGTTGCTGTAGGCTACCAGGATTGATAAATAAAATACCTCCTTGCATTTCTGCTCCTAATAAATGCGAATGACCAAAGCATACTACTGAGGCTTGTACTTCCTGCGCTCGATAAAAAAGGGGCATTAATGTTGATTTTACATTATATTTATGACCATGAACTACAAGTACTTTTAAATCTTGGACAGTAAACAATTCCTCTAGAGGAAACCGATCATCCATATCGCAATTCCCACGAACAACACGGATAGGGGTATTATAGAAGTAACTAGCATTTAACTCACTATCTCCACAATGGATAATCGCGTCCACTTCCTGTTGATGTTGTTCAATAACTTGTTCCATTAAATTAGTTGCACTATGCGTATCACTCATTATTAGTAACTTCATTACCTCACCTATCCTTCAGAAATTATTTCTTTTAGGCCCAATGAAAGTTTTTTTATAGCGTTGCCACGATGGGATATAGCTCCCTTTTGCTCAGCTGTTAGTTCTGCCATCATTTTTTGTTCAGATGGAACATAAAATATTGGGTCGTATCCAAAACCATTCGTTCCTTTTCTTTCAGTCCCAATTACTCCTTCACACGTTCCTCTAACAGTGAAAGGTTCTTTGTTTGGGGATGCCACGGCAATTGCACATACGAACCTTGCCGTTTTTTCCGATTCTTTGATACCTTCAAGCTCTTTTAATACCTTATCTATATTGTCATCATCATTTTTCTCTTCACCTGCATAACGGGCAGAAAAGATGCCTGGGCGTCCACCAAGTGCATCAATCTCCAAACCACTATCATCTGCAATAACCATTGTTTGTAAGTGATTTGCTAGGGAAGTAGCTTTTAGTATTGCATTTTCTTCAAAGCTTGAGCCTGTTTCTTCAATATCCATTTCTTCTGCGACATCATGGAGTGTTTTCACTTCATATCCTAAAGGGTTAAACAAAGCTTCAAAGTCTTTGGCTTTTCCTATATTTTTAGTAGCAATAATGATCTGTTTCATTTTATATCTCGTCCTTTTTCTTTTATTTTTAAAAGCCAGCTAACCAAACTGGTAAGTAGCTCCTTTTAATGTTCCCCTGCAAGCAAAAGAAGACCCCGCTATTCGAGGATTCTCAAGCTAACAGGGTCATTTAAATGAAATTGTTCGAACATCTGCACTTTGTATTTCCAACCATTTCTCTACGATTGTTTTAAATATAGGTACAGAGCCGGTCGTAAAAAATATTGGTGTTTCTTTATGTTTAATCGGATTATTTAGTTCATGGTAGTTTAAATATTCTTTTACATCATGAGCAGTTTCTTCAGCGGAAGAAAGTACTTTTACATGATTCCCAACTGCCTCTTCAATATGCTTTTGCAAAAGTGGATAATGCGTACAGCCTAAAATGACGGTATCAAATTGCTCTCTCTTAAGTGGCGCTAATTTTTCCATCACCATATTTCGAGCAAATTCGCCTTCGTATTCATTGCTTTCTACAAGTGGTACGAACGTGGGGCATGCCAATGGAATTACTTTACTAGACGTATTTAAAGAAGCAATAGCTTTCTCATACGCACCACTTTTAATAGTACCGCTTGTACCTAGCACTACTATTTCATTACTTTTTGTTGCTTTAATCGCCGCTCGGGCACCCGGGAAAATTACTCCTATAACCGGAAAAGGCATCTTATTACTTAAAGAGTTAAGTGCCACTGCTGTTGCTGTATTACACGCAATTACAAGCATTTTGATATTCATTTTCGCCAAAGCATTAGCCAATTGCCAGGTAAATTTCCGTACCTCTTCGCTAGTTCTAGGACCGTACGGGCATCTGGCTGTGTCGCCAATGTAAATTATTTTTTCATTCGGTAGTAATTGCATAATTTCTTTCGCAACTGTTAACCCACCTACTCCAGAGTCTATAACACCAATTGGGGCATTCACGTCTAATTCCTCAGTTCTTCATCTCTTGATGTAGTTTTTCTAATAATATAGATAAATTAGCAACTTCAACTTGATCGAAATGTTGAAGTACATCCTCTAAATATTGCTGTCGTTTGTCGATAACCTCTTCTATAATTCGTGCGCCCTCTTCTAACAAATGTATACGAACAACACGACGGTCTTGTTCATCCCTTATACGCTTTACAAGGTCACTTTTTTCCATACGATCAATTAAATCCGTCGTTGTACTAAAAGCTAAATACATTTTATTGGATAAATCTCCGATAGTCATATCACCAAGTTCTAGTAGCCATTGAAGTGCTACAAACTGTGGAGGTGTAATAGTGTAGGTACTTAAAATTTGTCGCCCTTTTTGTTTAATGATTCCAGATATATGTCGAAGCTCTTTTTCTAAAAAAGCGACTTGATCCTGATCTAATATTGTCTTATTTATATCTTCTGCCATCTATTCCTTCACTCCTCAAAACAATAACCTACTTTCTATTATTGTGACGTGTTATGAGGAAAATGGCAAGGATTCATATCAATTCAGCGATAGTTCACCTAATCGTAATAATTCTACAATCGCTTGTGACCTACCCGAAACTCCTAATTTTTGTATTGTATTTGAAATATGGTTCCTAACTGTTTTCTCACTTATCGATAACAATGCTGAAATTTCCTTCGTAGAATTATCTTCTACTAGTAACTGAAAGATTTGACGCTCTCTATTTGTCAAAATCGAACGATGCTGATTATTGTCGTACAATGCCATAGCCCCCTATCCACTCTCCTACTAACGTATGTAGCACAGGGATGGTAGGTGACGGCTAGTTAATACTCTTTTGAAAAACTTCTTTTTCCTCGTCAGACCATTTTGCAGCACGACCAGTTTTCTTATTAATTTGAACAATAGATCCACGGCCAATAAAGACAATTTCACTTTTTTCGTTCTTTGCCATGTAATGAATATCCACAGAGGATGAACCAACAGAATTTGCTTTTACATATATGCGAAGCTTCTCATCAAAGAATACTTGTTTTACATAATCACATTGCAAATCAGCGACTACTGGAATTTTTTCTCCTTTTGGATTTAACCAGTCATTCATGAGTTGAATATGCTTGAAGTATTCAATTCGTGCATACTCAAAATAAGCAAATGTAACCGTATTATTCAAATGTCCATACATATCCGTTTCTGAAAATCGCACACTAACCTCTGAATAAAACTGGAAATCCTGTTCCCATATCGCAATATCTTCTATGTATTTAGCCTTCATAATTAAAACTCCCCCTAAAATGAATGAATATTCATTTATTGTAACAGAGAAAGAAAAAATCTGCATAGAATAATAATATTCTACACAGATTTTCTTATAGCATTTATTGTCAGGCTTCAGCTCAAAGCTTGTTGCAACATACCAATATGCTTACGCATTTCTATTAATCAACCATACGGTCGCTTCCAAAGAAGTCTTTGAACATTTGAACAGTAGTGTCACGATTCAATGCAGCGATAGAAGTTGTAAGTGGAATTCCTTTTGGACAAGCAACAACACAGTTTTGTGCGTTACCACAGTTTGCAAGGCCACCGTCTCCCATAATTGTATTTAAACGCTCATCCTTATTCATAGAACCTGTTGGATGTGCATTAAATAAACGTACTTGTGAAAGTGGTGCTGGTCCCATAAAGTTAGAACCACTGTTTACATTTGGACATGCTTCAAGACATACACCACAAGTCATACACTTAGAAAGTTCATATGCCCATTGACGTTTACGTTCTGGCATACGAGGACCTTCACCAAGATCATATGATCCATCGATAGGAACCCATGCTTTTACTTTTTTCAAAGAATCAAACATACGTGTACGGTCTACTTGAAGATCACGTACAACCGGGAATGTTTTCATTGGTGCCAATCTGATTGGCTGTGTCAATTGATCGATCAAAGCCGAACAAGATTGACGCGGACGACCATTGATAACCATTGAACAAGCTCCACATACTTCCTCTAAACAGTTCATATCCCAAGTTACAGGAGTTGTAGCTTGGCCATCCACATTTACCGGGTTTTGACGTATTTCCATCAAAGCAGAAATAACGTTCATATTTGGTCGATAATTTACTTCGAATTTTTCCCAAAATGGTTCTGATTCAGGTGTATTTTGACGTAGTATTTCAAACTGTACTTTTTTTGTTTCAGTTGCTGTTACCATTATTAATTGTCCCCTTTCGCAGAATAATCGCGTTTACGAGGTGGAATAATAGAAATATCTACTTCTTCATAATGTAATACTGGAGCCCCTGTAGCTGGATCAAACTTCGCCATAGTAGTTTTCAAGAACTCTTCATCATTACGTTCTGGGAAGTCTGGTTTATAATGCGCTCCACGGCTTTCATTACGATTAAGCGCACCTAAAGTTATAACGCGTGCTAAATATAACATATTTTTTAACTGACGTGTAAATGATGCGCCTTGGTTAGACCATTGTTGTGTGTCATCCATGTTAATATTTTCATAACGCTCTAAAAGCTCTTGGATTTTCTTATCAGTTGCTTCTAGTTTGTCATTATAACGAACAACAGTTACGTTATCAGTCATCCATTCACCAAGTTCTTTATGAATTAAGTACGCATTTTCCGTACCTTTCATAGACATCACTTTGTCCCATTTCTCTTGTTCCAGTTTTAGTTCAGCTTCAAATATAGAATCGTCCATATCAACAGCATGAGTTTTAAGATGACTCATGTACTTAACTGCATTTGGTCCTGCAACACTTCCGCCGAAAACAGCAGAAAGTAATGAGTTTGCTCCTAAACGGTTAGCTCCATGCTGTGAAAAATCACATTCCCCAGCTGCAAATAATCCAGGAATATTCGTCATTTGATCATCGTCTACCCATAGCCCACCCATTGAATAATGAACTGCTGGGAAAATTTTCATAGGAACTTTACGAGGGTCATCACCAGTGAATTTCTCGTAAATTTCAATAATACCACCAAGTTTAACGTCTAGTTCATGCGGATCTTTATGAGAAAGATCTAGATAAACCATGTTTTCTCCATTGATACCAAGTTTTTGGTTAACACATACATCGAATATTTCACGTGTTGCAATATCACGTGGAACTAAGTTTCCGTATGCCGGATATTTTTCTTCAAGGAAATACCAAGGTTTACCGTCTTTGTATGTCCAAATACGTCCACCCTCACCACGTGCTGATTCAGACATTAATCGTAATTTATCGTCACCAGGGATCGCTGTCGGATGAATTTGAATAAATTCTCCATTTGCATAATAAGCACCTTGTTGATACACGATAGATGCAGCAGAACCAGTGTTAATGATAGAGTTAGTAGTTTTACCGAAAATAATTCCAGGACCACCAGTAGCCATAATAACCGCATCTCCGCGGAATGCACGAATTTCCATCGTTAGAAGGTTTTGTGCTTTAATACCACGACATACGCCTTCGTTATCTTTAATTATTCCAAGGAATTCCCATCCTTCGAATTTAGTTACTAATCCATCTACTTCAAAACGACGAACTTGCTCGTCCAATGCATATAGTAATTGTTGGCCAGTTGTTGCACCTGCAAATGCTGTACGGTGCATCATTGTACCACCAAAACGACGGAAATCTAATAATCCTTCAGGTGTACGGTTGAACATAACACCCATTCGGTCAAACAAGCTAATAATTCCAGGTGCAGCATCTGTCATTGCCTTAACTGGTTTTTGGTTTGCAAGGAAGTCTCCTCCATAAATAGTATCATCTAAATGTACTGTTGGAGAATCTCCTTCACCTTTTGTATTTACAGCTCCGTTAATACCGCCTTGTGCACAAACAGAGTGCGAACGTTTAACAGGTACTATTGAAAATAGATCTACATGCGTGCCATCCTCGGCAGCTTTCATTGTTGCCATTAGGCCAGCTAATCCACCGCCGACAACAATCAGTTTACTTTTTGCCATGCTATTCTCACTCCTCGATTTAATAGTAGTTGAACGTCTTTACAGTTTCTTAAACGAATGCTAGAAGAGCTTGTACGCCAACTACAGATAACGCTAAGAAGATAATTAATGTTACATATGTTGCAATTTGTTGGGATCTTGCAGATTGTGTAATACCCCAGCTAACTAGGAATGACCAAATACCGTTAGCTAAATGGAATGTAGCAGAGATTACACCTACGATATAGAAACCTAACATCCACGGATTAGATAAGATCTCTTCCATCATGTTAAAGTTAACTTCTTTTGCTCCAATAGCAGCTTGGAAACGTGTTTCAAAAACATGCCATGCGATAAATACTACAAGGAAAATTCCAGTAAAACGTTGTAAAATAAATAAATAGTTTCTTAATGTACCAAAGTTTTTCGGATTATTTTTTGCAGTGAATGCAATATAAATTCCGTAAAATGCATGGAACATTAATGGAAGATAAATTACGAAGATTTCTAACATTAATCGAAATGGTAGACTCTCCATGAAGTGAGATGCACTATTAAATGCTTCTTCGCCTCTTGTAGCAAAATGGTTTACTACTAAATGCTGCGCTAAAAACAGACCTACTGGAATAATACCTAGTAAGGAATGCAGTCGACGCCAATAAAATTCGCGCTCATTCGACAAAACAATTACCCCCTCAAATTTCCGACCGAAAGGAATGAAAACTATCGCAAAAAAACAATTGTGTTCAAAACTTTCACATCATCATGTTACGTATTTATGACATATCCATTGTACTCTCATCATTTTAGAGCGTCAAGGTATCTTTCCGAATTTCCATATGGATTCCTCTACCTTTTTTGGATAATAATTTGTTTATATAATCACAATCTATTCGGTCCCCATTCCTATTTTTTTATGATAAAATAAATAGGCAATAATGATTTTGGAAAGAAGGGTTGCTACTTGAATGAAAAGGAACATTCACATGTAACTTCCTTTGGATATGAGTTAATAAGAGACCATGTGCTTACTTCTATTCTCGGAAAACATGAAAAAGATATATTATATTGGGCTGGGAAGGATTTAGCTCGCAAATTCCCCCTTTATTCAATGGAAGAAGCCGTCACGTTTTTCAACGAAGCTGGATGGGGCACTTTGCATTTAGAAAAAACAACAAAAGATTCAGTTTTCTATACGTTAAGTACATATAATCTACCTAGAAGTGGACAGAGTAGAAGTCATCGGTTAGAAGCGGGTTTTTTAGCTGAACAACAACAGAAGCTTACTGGTTATTTAACTGAATGCTACGATGAAGAAGTTAAAAAGAACGGCTTAGTTACTTTACAAATAAAATGGGATTCTAAAACTAAAGGGTAACAGGATAGTCAGCTAATGACTTTTCCTGTTACCCTTTTCAATAAATAAGCGTATATAAAAGTGTCCCGTAAACACAGGGTTTATATGGATTGAAAGATTGAATAATACTACTGATTTCCGTTTCAACGCACTTTCATGTTTCAAAGCTAGCGTAGCGATGCGATGCAGAAACAGGCGGACGCTTTCCACGGGGGAGTGATGAGCTATCTCCCTCGCTAACGCGTCGTTGTGATAAAAATCAAACGGTAGTAATATAGCAATAAGTCTGTCCAAAGTCTGCTGAAAACGGTAGAAACAGGTTTTAAACTTTAAGAACCAAGCATCTTTTTGACTGTTTTTTTTGATTTTATTTGAGATAGTTTAATTTCAACAGTACTTTAAACTATAAATTATTGTACTGATTGATGCGTTAATGCAAGATCGAATTCGTCATGTAATGCATTAGCAGCTTCTATCATATGCTGCTGAGGTACGACAACTGACACTTTTATCTCAGATGTACTTACCATTTTCACAGGAATATTCTCTTTTCTTAATCGGTCAAACATTTGAGCAGCCACCCCTGGGTTTGAAACCATCCCTGAACCAACAATAGAAACCTTAGAAAGACCTACTTCAAAATCTGCGAAAGTAAAACCAAGCTCCTGTTTATGTGTTTCTAAAACTGTAATTGTTTCAGCCAAGGATTCCTTTTTAATTGAAAAAGAAACTGCGGGTTTCACTCCATCAACTATCGACTGGACAATTATATCCACGTTAATATGATTTGCAGCTAAAGTAGTAAAAATAGAAGCTAAAGAACCGTTAAATGGCACCTCGTATTCTATAGTTAATCGAACGATATCGGATTCAAAAGCTACCCCACGAACTACTAAATTATTTTCCACATCTACTTCCTCCTTCAAAATCGTTCCTTCTCCATCTTTATAACTTGGGCGAACTCTTAATGGAACCTTATAGTTTTTAGCGAATTCAACCGCACGTGGATGCAATACCCCTGCACCTAAATTAGCTAGTTCTAGCATTTCGTCATATTCAAGTTGTTCCAACCTTCGAGCATTCTCGATATAGCGCGGATCTGATGTATAAATACCATCAACATCCGTATAAATATCGCAAATTTCTGCTTTGATAGAAGCAGCAATAGCTACAGCAGTTGTATCAGATCCCCCTCTGCCAAGGGTTGTAATCTCTCCTTCTTCTGATATCCCCTGAAAACCTGCTACAATAACCACTTTATTTGAATCAAGTAAACTATCAATTTTAGCGGGATCCAGTTTCAGTATTTTTGCATTTCTATGTATATC
Source organism: Psychrobacillus sp. FSL K6-2365 (assembly GCF_038003165.1). Classification (NCBI taxonomy): domain Bacteria; kingdom Bacillati; phylum Bacillota; class Bacilli; order Caryophanales; family Bacillaceae; genus Psychrobacillus; species Psychrobacillus sp. FSL K6-2365. The sequence goes on from NZ_JBBOOO010000001.1 coordinate 2,746,107, forward strand.
ATCTGTTATGAGACCGACTTGAGCACCGGTCAGAGAAATGGCATCTATCCCAATTGCATTTAACCTAATAGAAAGTAAAGCCATCGTAACTTGCTCCCCATTGGATAAGAGCATGTCCATTTCACGTTTTGATGGTGATTCTGCTAATTCAAAAGCAAGGTTTGATAATTCATCCGTTGTTTTACCCATTGCAGATACTACAACAACAATATCATGTCCTTTATCTTTCTCACGTTTCACTCGAGTAGCAACATTTTCAATTTTTCCAGTTGATTCAACTGAAGTACCGCCAAATTTCATTACAATTTTAGTCATGAACATCCGCTCCCTAATTAATCTGTAAGGATTAAAAAATGCTTTCCACATATTGTGAAAAGCATTGTCTCATACACGGTCCAAAAAATCTGCCCATGTGAGATAGCCCTCCAGAATATAAATTCTGACAATTCTACATCTATTAAATGCAGAACCAACAATAGAATAGGAAAAGCTAATCTATGTTTCGGCGAAAAACCCTTTCCACAGCCATTCTAGGAACTTTCCTTCCTCCTGCTGCGTACTGATGTCTAATCGCACCTCTATCTTCACTTAAAATACAGTGAAATATTCAATTACGCCTCGGTGTAAATGCCTCCAGACTTTGAATTGTGCTTACGCATTAACTCCTTCAAAATCTATGACATCCGCCAGAGGCTTAACTTGAATCAGCAATTTTTAACCACGTATTTGCGACGTTTTGTACTGAGTCAAGTTAAATTGTTTCAACCATAACACATGATTATTCAGAAGACAATATATTTTTCTGAAAATGATTAACCATGATCTCTGCTTGCTTACTAGGAAGACCCGCTTCCATAAACTCTTCTTTACTAGCAGCTTGTATTTTCTTTAAGGAACCAAAATGCTTTAATAATAACTTTTTCCGTTGAGGTCCGATTCCTTCTATACCATCGAGAGATGATGCAATAGTATGCTTCCCTCTTTGTTGCCTATGGAATGTTATAGCAAAACGATGGACTTCATCTTGAATACGTTGTAGCAAATAAAAACCTTCACTCGTCCGCTTCATCGGTATTAGTTCCAAAGGGTCTCCATAGATAAGCTGAGAAGTTTGATGCTTGCCATCCTTTGCAAGACCTGCAATTGGAATATCTAACCCCAATTCATCCTCTATAATTTCTCGTGCAGCTTCAATTTGTCCTTTTCCTCCATCAATAATGATTAAATCAGGCAGTGGCAAGTTTTCCTTAAGTACACGAGTATATCTTCTACGTACAACTTCGCGCATTGCTCCGTAATCATCATGCTTAGCTGCGGTTTTAGTTTTATACTTACGATAATCTTTTTTGCTGGCTCTACCATCAATAAAAACAACCATTGCAGATACCGCATCAGTCCCATGAATATGAGAGTTATCAAAAGCTTCAATTCGCATTGGAGGTGCAATATTCATCGAATCACCAAGCTGTTCTATCGCGCCTATCGTCCGTTCTTCTTGTCTTTCGATTAAATGAAATTTCTCCGTCAGTGCAATTTTAGCATTTTTTTCCGCCAATTCGACCAGATTTTTCTTCGTCCCTCTTTGTGGTACGAAAATCTTCATTTCTAACAGTTTTGAAGCCAAGTCAATATCCGTACTCAAAGGAACATAAATTTCTTTTGGTTTAATATGTTCTGATTTCGCATAAAATTGACCTAAAAATGTTATAAACTCCTCCTCTGGATCTCGGAAGATTGGAAATAAAGAAACATCTCTTTCAATAAGCTTCCCTTGTCTGATAAAGAATACTTGAACACACATCCACCCTTTATCCACATGGAAACCAAAAATATCTCTGCTTGTGAAATCATTCATCGTCATTTTTTGTTTTTCCATAACTTGTTCAATATGTGAAATCTGATCACGGTACTCTTTTGCTCTCTCAAATTCAAGCGCTTCTGCAGCTGAATTCATCTTCGTAACCAATTCTTTTTTCACTTGCGTATGCCCGCCATTCAGGAAACTAGTAATTTCATGAATGATTTTATCATAAGCACTTGCTTCAATTTTTTTCACACATGGAGCTAGACACTGACCCATATGATAGTAAAGACATACTCTATTCGGCATTTTTTGACATTTGCGAAGTGGATATAAACGATCCAGCAGTTTTTTCGTTTCATGTGCCGCATGAGAATTCGGATAAGGTCCAAAGTATTTCCCTTTATCTTTTTTAACTTGTCTTGTAATGATCAGTCTCGGATCTTTTTCAGCAGTAATTTTAATATATGGATACGTTTTATCATCTTTTAACATAATATTGTATTTAGGATCATGTTTTTTAATAAGATGGAGCTCGAGTATTAAAGCTTCCACCTCAGATGAAGTGACGATATATTCAAAGTCAACAATTTCTTGTACTAATCGAAGCGTTTTCCCGTCGTGAGCTCCTTTGAAATATGAGCGTACGCGATTTTTTAATATTTTTGCTTTTCCTACATAGATAATAGTTCCTTGTCGGTCTTTCATTAAGTAACATCCTGGCTCATCTGGTAGGATGGAACACTTTTGTTCGATCAAATCATTATTCATATTATCACCTGTTTAAAAAAACCGGGTACTATGTAGCACCCGGTTTTGAATTATGCGTTTTTTTCTACTAATTGTACTAATGCTTCTTTTGGTTGGAACCCAACAGCCTTGTCTACAGGTTGGCCATCTTTAAATAATACTAGTGTTGGGATAGACATAATACCGAATTGACTTGCAGTCGCTTGGTTTTCATCAACATCTACTTTTACGATTTTAACTTTATCGCTCATTTCAGCATCCATTTCTTCTAATACTGGAGCTATCATTTTACAAGGTCCGCACCATGTTGCCCAAAAATCTACTAATACTAAACCTTCTTCTATTTCTGTATTAAAAGTTTGATCTGTTCCGTGAACTATTGCCATATTAAAAATTCCTCCTTTGTCTACTATGTAATGATTATAACAGACAGAAATATCAACATCTACATATTAGCTTGAAACAAAACAACCGATAACAAAACCGTGCAATACGCCCGATCCTGTAAGAACATAAACATAGATATACCGTTGACGATTTCCGCTCCGGGCAGACGCTTTCCGTGGGTTGAGCGATGAACTATCCCCTCCGCTACGCGTTCGATGGGTTGTTTCATCTGTCTCACTGTTCCCACTGGAGTCGCCGCCCCTACGCTCCAATCAACCGTGTACACTTTTAGTAAAAAGATAGTTGAATGCAATCTCACTTAATTATTCGTAGTATATTTAGATCCGATGTGTTGAAATGGACCATTATACAAAGAAAATTCACTGTCATCAACTATCTTTAAACAATAGCATTTCTTCTAATTCATATTCGACAACAGTATTAACGCTTTCTAAAATTGGATCAATCTTAACATTGCTTTGTCAAAATTTATATTATAGTACTAAGCTATAATTGATTGTAGTGAAATGTGGCGACTCCAGCGGGAAAAGCGTTAGGCGAAGACCCCGCAGCGCAGCGAGGAGGCTGAGGCAATGCCCGCGGAAAGCGTCCACATGTAACGAAAATCACAGGATTATTCATTCTTTAAAATCTTATGAAGACAGTGTACACGGTACATTTTCATATACTTTATTCTACAAAAAAGAAGACTGCCCAAAATTGTAGTTTTGTACAGTCTCCATTATTATTAAGCGTTTACTTTAAGTTTTTTGAACTCTTCTATAAGCATTGGAATTACTTCGAACAAATCTCCAACGATACCATAGTCTGCAACTTTGAAAATATTTGCTTCTGGATCTTTGTTGATAGCTACAATAATTTTCGAGTTAGACATCCCTGCTAAATGCTGAATCGCTCCAGAAATACCTGCTGCAATATAAAGATCCGGAGTTACCACTTTACCTGTTTGACCGATTTGTAATGAATAATCACAATAATCAGCGTCACAAGCTCCACGAGAAGCTCCAACTGCTCCACCTAGTACGTCTGCAAGTTCTTTTAAAGGTGCAAATCCTTCTTCACTCTTAACTCCGCGACCACCAGCGATAACAACTTTCGCTTCCGATAAATCTACACCTTCTGTAGATTTACGAACTACTTCTTTAATAATAGTACGAAGATTAGTTATATCTACTGACATAGAAGATACTTCCGCTGACTTACTATCATCTTTTGCAAGAGGCGCAATATTGTTTGGACGAATAGTGATAAATTCAATACCATCTTTTACTTTAACTTTCTCAAAAGCTTTACCAGAGTATATTGGACGGATAAATACGGCCGCATCTCCTTCACCTTCGATAGAAGTTACGTCTGATACTAAACCAATTTGTAGTTTACTTGCAATTTTAGGAGATAAATCTTTCCCAAGTGCTGTATGACCAAATACGATTGCCTCTGGATTTTCCTGTTCAATCACAGCCAGCAATGCTTGACCATAACCGTCTGATGTATATTGTTTTAAATGTGGATGCTCCACAGTTATTACACGATCAGCGCCATATTTTCCAAGCTCATTAGCCAGTTCTCCCACGGAATCTCCTAATAGAACACTAACAACTTCTCCGCCGCTAGAAATTTGTTTAGCAGCAGCGATCGCTTCATATGATACGTTACGAAGAGCACCTTCACGTGCTTCTCCTAATACTAATACTTTTTTAGACATGCTTTTTTCCTCCTAATATTAAAATTATTACGAATCAAATATGCATTGGCACATTTTCTCCTGTGCGAACTCTTCGCAGTACAATATTTGCTGTATGAAGTTAAACGACTTTTGCTTCCGAGTGAAGTAAATGAACTAACTCTTTTACTTGATCAGCTAAATCGCCTTCTAATACTTTTCCAGCTTCCTTTTTAGGAGGTAAATAAATTTCGATTGTTTCTGTTTTTGCTTCTACATCATCTTCATCTATATCTAAATCATCTAATTCAACTTCTTCTAAAGGCTTTTTCTTTGCCTTCATAATCCCTGGAAGAGATGGATAGCGTGGTTCATTTAGACCTTGCTGAGCAGTAACCAATAATGGCAATGAAGTTTCTAATACTTCCGTATCTCCTTCAACATCACGTTTAATTGTTACTGTAGTTCCATCAATCTCTAAGTTTGTAATAGTAGTTACATAGTTAATGCCTAAGCTCTCAGCAACTCGTGGCCCAACTTGTCCGGATCCACCATCAATCGCTACGTTACCTGCTAATATTAAATCCGGATTTTTATCTTTTAAGTACTCAGAGATAATATGTGCAGCTGTAAATTGATCTAACTCTTCTACATCATCTTCTATATTAATAAGTACCGCTTTATCTGCACCCATTGCTAGTGCAGTACGAAGTTGCTTCTCAGCATCTTCGCCACCCATCGTGAGAACTGTTACTTCTCCACCTTGTGCGTCACGAACTTGTATTGCCTCTTCTATTGCATACTCATCGTATGGATTAATGATGAATTCTGCACCATCTTCTTGAATTTTACCCCCGCTTACTACGATTTTCTCTTCTGTATCAAATGTACGTTTTACTAATACATAAATGTTCATTTAGATATCCTCCCAATGTAAAATATTATTTACCTTTAAATATTGGTTCTCTTTTTTCAATAAATGCAGAAATACCTTCTTTTGCATCCTCTGATACAAATACAGTTCCAAAAGCATTTGCTTCTGCTTTAACACCTTCATGATAGGAAGCTGGTTTAGCATACTGAAGCATTTCTAATGCATTTTTAACTGCAATTGGACTTTTCTTAGCAATCTTGACTGCAAGCTTTTTGGCATGATCAAATAATTCTTCTTCCGCATAAGCATGATTAGCAAGTCCTAACTGAGCTGCCTCTTTCCCACTAATAGGATCACTTGTTAACAACATTTCTGCTGCTTTTGCAAACCCTACATAACGGGGTAAACGTTGTGTGCCAGCAAACCCCGGTATTAGTCCTAGTTGTAATTCAGGTAGCCCAAGCTTTGCATTTTCTGAAACAAGTCGGATATGACAACTCATCGCAAGTTCAAGACCTCCGCCAAGTGCAGCACCATGAATTGCAGCAATAACGGGTTTCGAGAAAGTTTCCACTCTTTCGAAAATTGTTTGCCCACTTGCAGCAAGCTCAGAGAATGCCGCTCCAGATGTAATCGAGGTAAATTCTTTTATATCTGCTCCGGCGGAGAAAAATCTTCCTTCCCCTTTTAGCAAGATTACTCGAACTGCATCATCATGTTCTACAGCATCCAATAACTCATTGACTTCTAATATAACCCCTCTTGCCAAAGCGTTTGCTGGTGGACGATTTAGTGTTACTGTAGCTACACCATCTTCAATATTCCATGACAGAAATTCCATTTCCCCACTCCCCCTTCGTTAAACTTTTACACCATTTAACAATAGACGATGTACTTTACTTGTTAGATCAACTAAATCATATTTATGCTCGTTCATTACCCAAGTAGTAGTCGTCTCATCAATTGTACCAAAAACCATTTGTCTTGCTAAGCGAATATCAATCGAATGATCAAATTCTCCTTGTTCAATTCCCTCTTTTAAAATTGTATCTAGTAATACTAAATAATTTCTTAAAACCGCATTGATGCGTAATCGCAATGCTAAATTGGCTTGTCTTAATTCCAATTGAGTAACCGTTGCTAAATGATGATCGCTTGATAACACCATAAAATGATTCTCAATCATTTTATACAACTTTTCTGATGAACTAATTTCTTGTTGAATAATTTCTTTTAGATTGTCTGCAAATATCTCCATTTTTTCTTCAAACACGGAGACTAAAATTTCTTCTTTGTTTTTAAAATATAAATAAATTGTCCCATCAGCTACTCCCGCCTGTTTGGCAATTTTAGAAACCTGTGACTGATGGTATCCATTTTCAGCGATAACAATAATTGCCGCGTCAATGATTTGCTTATATTTTGGTTTGTCCTTCTTCATTATGAATTCACCACCAATTAATCAATTACGCTATGGCGTAATTGTGTCAGGATTATGTATTGAGCAAGCTAAATTCATAATCTGTGACATCCGCCAGAGGCTTTCATTTAATTCAGCATTCGTTATAACTCTTGCTGAAAAAAATAAAAATATGAATGATGATTCATTCATATTTTTATATTATATTTAATTTTGTCGATTGTCAATAATCAATTAACTTGGGATTGTTTGTTTTTGCTTCTCTTTTTCTTCATCTATTAATGTTCTTCTTAAAATCTTACCTACAGCTGTTTTCGGAAGTTCTGCTCTGAACTCATAAATTCTTGGCACTTTAAACGCAGCTAAGTTCTCACGACAAAAAGTGTTTAACTCCTCTTCTGTCACAGTTGCTCCCTCTTTAACTACTATAAATGCTTTTACAGTTTCTCCTCTGTAAGGATCTGGAACTCCAGCAACAACGCATTCCTGAATTGCAGGATGTTCATATAATACCTCTTCTACATCCCTCGGATAAATATTATAGCCTCCAGCAATGATTAAATCTTTTTTACGATCGACTACATAAAAGTAACCGCTTTCATCCATGTATCCTAAATCTCCAGTTAAAAACCAACCATCGCGCATAGTCATTTCTGTATCCTCTGGTCGATTCCAATACCCTTTCATTACTTGTGGTCCTTTAACTGCAATTTCTCCGATTTCTCCAAATGGTAATGGAGTCGTTGAATCAACCGCAAAAATTGCTGCTTCTGTATCCGGCCAAGGAATACCGACTGATCCTTTTATCCGATCCTCCGTATAAATCAAATTCGCATGGGTTACCGGGGAAGTTTCGGTTAAGCCATAGCCTTCTACTAATCTACCGCCAGTAATCTTTTCAAACTTTTCTTGTACTTCTAATGGTAATGGAGCAGACCCACTTAAACAAGCACCAATTGAAGATAAGTCATATTTTTGGATATCGGGGTGATTTAATAATCCAATATAAATCGTTGGAGCTCCGGGGAAAATAGTTGGTTTCTGCTTATCTATCGTTTTTAATGCAGTTTCCACATCAAACTTTGGTAACAATACCATTCTATTACCTAGCATAACAGAAAAGATTAAAACAGTAGTCATTCCATAAACATGAAAGAATGGGAGCACTCCTAAAATAGTTTCTTCGCCTTCTTTGCATTTATAGTTCCATACTGTACACATAGTAGTATTCGTTACTAAGTTTTTATGGGTAAGCATAACTCCTTTTGGAAATCCAGTTGTACCGCCTGTATATTGTAATAGTGCAATATCCTCTTCAAAATCAAAATCCATTTTAATCGCTTCAGCTTTTCCGACTTTCATAATCTCTGGAAATAAGTGATTTATCCCTCTATGTTCTACTTTAACACTAAACCCGTATTGTTTCTTTTGGATAAAAGGATAGACAAGATTTTTGGGGAATGGTAAATAATCCTTAATACCAGTAACAATAATATTCTCTAAGTCTGTTTCTTTTAAAACTTTTGTTACACGTGGAAATAATATATCCATAGTTAAAATAACTTTTGCCCCAGAGTCCTTCATTTGATATGCTATTTCTCTTTCTGTATAAAGAGGATTTGTCTGAACAACAATTGCTCCCGCATATAATACACCATAGTAACCAATTACCCCTTGTGGACAATTTGGTAGCATAATCGCTACTCTGTCTCCTTTTTGGATACCAATCGACTGTAAGTAGTTAGCAAATTTCAATGATGACTCGTAAAGCTCTTTGTACGATACATCTCTCCCCATGAAATGTATAGCTACCTTGGTAGGAAATTTCCTATACGCTCTTGTTAAGTATTCTTGAACTGGAATATGTTCATAATCGAGCGTGTGCGGAATTTCTGGTGGATATTGTGCTAACCACGGCTTTTCTGTCATATTAATGCCCCCTTTGTTTTTAATAGCGTGAATATTCCTATTTTTAATTATAGAGAAAAATGAATGACAATTCAATTCTTTAATTAAAAAGAGTTATTTGACGATTTGCTATTCAACAATAGAATAAAATAAAAAGACTGTAACGACCACTCCATCATCATTAAGATTAAAAGTGCTACATTGCAGTCTTTAAATACGCTATTAATTTATTATATTAATTTGCAACGATATATATTATACCTACTAAGACAAATAGTAGGCCAACACCCAATAATATTTTTGACAATTTTTCCATTGTAAACGCTCCTAAGAAATACTTGCACCAATAACAAATGATAACCCGACAGAAATAACTAGTGAAATAAACCCAATTGAACGATTATCTTTTTCGATTTCCTCATCAACATTAAAGCTCGGCGTTAAAAACTCAAATAACAGGTACGCAATGATCAGTAATGTAAACCCAAATAAACCCCAACCAACCATTTCAAAGAATGTATTGTGTTGTTCTATGGAATACCTAAAAATGTTACACACACCAAAAATTTTCCCACCAGTAGCAAGTGCAACTGCTACATTACCTTTTTTTATTTCTTGCCAATTCTTATATTTCGTGACGATTTCAAAAATAACCATCGAAACGAGCAAGCATAGAATAACAACACTAAAATAACCTGCAGACTCTACGAGTGGGTTTGACCAGAAACTGGATAGAACCATACTTAAAAACCCCTTTTACACTTTTCCTTCTATACGGAGAGCCCGATAAAAAGTTTCATAAATTATATATTATTTTAATTCTACAACTGTTACACCATGACCACCCTCACCAGCTTCTCCGAAACGATAGCTTTTCACACGAGAATGATTTTTCAGAAACTGTTGTATAGCTTGTCTTAATACGCCAGTACCTTTTCCATGAATAATTGAGATTCTCGGATAATTCGCGAGAATTGCATCATCTAAATACTTTTCTGTACGCATTATGGCATCCTCATAACGTTCACCACGAAGATCTAATTCTAATTTCACATGGGAGTCTCTTCCGCGAATGGAATTCACAGAAACCGTCTGTTTTTGTTTCTCTGGTTTAACAAATTCTAGATCAGATTCGTCCAGTTTCATCTTTAACATACCAATTTGAACAGACCATTCCGAGTTAGACAGCTTCTCTAACAGAGTCCCTTTTTGACCGAAGCTTACTACCTTCACTTCATCGCCGGATTTCAACTCTTTTAATGTTTCATTTAACTTTTTTTGTTTCTTCAATACGGGATTATCTGGCAAAGCAGCATCTAGACGTTTTTTCGCATCGATCAATTCATGTTCTTTTACAAACTTATGTGTATTAGCTTGCATTTTTCGCAGTTCACTTATAATGTCATCCGCTTCTCGACGAGCTTCATCAACAATTTTCTTTGCCTTGTCTTTTGCTTTTTGTTCTAGTTTTTCTTTATTTTGTTCCAGTTCAGCTAATCGTAATTCTAAACCTTCTTTTACTTTACGAGCTTCCTCTAAGTGTACTTCTGTTTCTTCCGCATCTTTTTCTGCTTGTCGACGACTGTCCTCAAGAGAAGCAATCATAGAGTTCACTTCTCCGCGATCTGTTCCTGTAAACGTTTGAGCTTGGCTGATGATATATTCTGGTAAACCAAGTCGCTCGGATATCTCAAAGGCATTACTTCTTCCGGGAACCCCTATTAACAGTTTATAAGTCGGACTTAAAGTTTCTATGTCAAATTCAACACTAGCATTAGCAACGCCAGGTCTATTATATCCATACGCCTTAAGTTCAGGATAATGTGTAGTTGCCATTACACGTGCACCTGTGCCATGTACTGCATCCAAAATAGAAATTGCGAGTGCCGCACCCTCTTGTGGATCGGTACCTGCACCAAGCTCATCAAATATGATCAATGATTTATCGTCATATTTTTTTAATATATCGACAATATTAACCATATGAGAAGAAAAAGTACTTAAACTTTGCTCAATAGATTGCTCATCTCCGATATCTGCAAATACTGATTCAAACAAAGCAACTTCAGAGCCATCCAATGCAGGAATAGGAAGTCCACTTTGAGCCATTAATGTACAAAGACCAACTGTTTTCAGTGTGACCGTTTTACCACCTGTATTCGGCCCAGTAATTACAATTGTTGTAATGTCTTTTCCAAATTCGATTGTATTTGGCACAGCTGTCTCTATTGGAATAAGTGGATGTCTTGCTTTCACTAAACGGATATAACCTTCGTTATTAATGACTGGCATTGTACATTTTTGTGCTTGTCCATATTTAGCTTTAGCTAGAATAACATCAACCTCTCCCAGTACATTTACTAATAGAAAGATGTCATGTCCAACTATTTCTACCTCAGCTGTCAATCTAATAAGGATACGATTAATCTCTTCCTGTTCCTTCACTTTTAAGCTTCGAATATCATTGTTTATTTGGACTACTGCTGAAGGTTCGATAAATAATGTTTGCCCTGAAGAGGATTGGTCATGAATTATTCCACCGTAATGACTGCGATATTCCGACTTAACAGGAATTACATATCGATCATTTCGGATTGTAATAATTGAATCTGAAAGCATTTTCGCAGCATTAGCTCCTCTTGTATAGCTTTCTAGTTTCTCTCGCACACGACTAACTTGAATGCGTAATTGTTGGCGTATAGTGCGCAATGTACTACTAGCACTATCTAATACTGAACCGTTTTCATCTACACAATCATTAATTTCATGTTCAAGAGCTGTTAAAATCGGAATATCTTCCTTTTTTTGAAGGAAGTGTGGAATCTTAACATCTTCCGATTCCGCTACATTTTCTAAAAACTGGCGTAATATTTTGCTTGCACGTATGGTACTTGCAATTTCCATTAATTCCGTAGGACTAAGCATACCGCCAATTTGGGCACGTTTAGCGTGGGGGCGGATGTCTGTCATCCCCCCCATTGGAACATTGCCACGTAACCGAAGAATTGACATACCTTCGTCCATTTCCTCTAATAACTTCGTCACTTCTATAAAATCAACAGAAGGAATGAGGTTATCTATATGGCTTTTTCCAATAGAAGAAGTACAGTAATTTGAAACCTCTTCTCGAATTTTATAATACTCTAAAGTTCTCAGTGCTCTTTCAGCTATCAACCGAGGCACCTCCTAATTATTTCTGGATATATTCCTTAAACTTCTCAAAAGACCAAGTGTTCACAATATTGTCTTTATGCAACCAGGCTTTTTGAGCATATTGAACACCAATATCCATATATTTCAGCTGATCGATATGATGAGCATCCGTATTAATGGCTATTGGAACACCTTTTTCTTGGGCTAACTTTAAATATTCTGTGTTCAAATCGAGACGATAAGGATTTGCATTTAACTCCAAAATCTTGCCATATTCCTTTGCCCATTCTATTAGTGTTGGAACATCTGGATTATAACCATCTCTTTGTTCGATTATTCTTCCCGTTGGATGCGCTATCATATGTACATATGGATTCTTCAACGCATTTAAAAGTCTGTCCATAATCTTTTCTTGTGGTTGACTAAAACTTGAATGGATAGAAGCTATAACAAAATCTAGTTGCGCCAATACATCATCTTCAAAATCGAGTGATCCATCTGGTAGTATATCCATTTCGGTACCAGCAAGTATTTCAATATCTGTATATTTCACATTAAGCTCACGTATGATTTCCATTTGGTTTAATAATCGTTCTTTAGAAAGTCCGTTTGCTACTTTTAAATAGTTTGAATGATCCGTAATCACCATATGAGAATAACCTTTTGAACGGCAGGCTTCTACCATTTCTTCTATAGAATGAGCACCGTCCGACCAAGTACTATGCATATGAAAATCGCCATGTATATCCTTATGATTTACTAGTAGAGGTAGCTGATCTAACTTAGAAAATTCCGATCCGTCCTCCCGCACAGTTGGCGGTATAAAAGGTAAGTCAAAGAAAGCATAAAAATCTTCTTCAGAATTAAAATGCTCCACACTACCATCAGGTAACTCAACCCCATATTCACTGATTTTCTTCCCTTGTTCTTTTGCAATTTGACGCATTTTAATATTATGGTCTTTCGAACCAGTAAAATGATTTAGTGCAGAAGCATACTGGCTTATTTCCACAAGTCGGAAATCGACATCAATCTCTACTTCCACATCTAAAGTTACAGAAACTTTCGTATCTCCAGCAGCAATTATCTTTTTTACAGGAAGTACTTTTAATAATTCTTCTCTTACTTCTTGAGGAGAACTTGTAGCGATTATAAAGTCGATATCCTTACTAGCCTCTTTTACTCTTCTGAACGAACCAGCAACGGAAAATTTATCGATCAAAGAAATAGAAGAAAGTTTGTATTCAATTAGCTCTACGATTGGTTCAATTTGCCAAACAGCTGTTCGTTCCGGTTTAGCTTGAAGGTTTACTATTTCTAATAGTATCTTTTCTTCTGTCTTCTTAGCAAATCCAGGAAGACTTTGGACTTTTCCTTCTTCACACGCAAGCTTCAGCGAATCTATTGAATCAATATGTAATTCCTTATAAAGCTTGGCGATTTTTTTACCGCCAAGTCCTGGAATCTTAAGCATTGGGAGTAGGCCACTAGGAACTGTTTCTTGTAGCTCCATGAGTAAAGAAGATTCACCGACGGTGGTTAATTCCTCTATTACAGCCCCAGTTGCAGCTCCAATTCCTTTTAAAGATAAGATATTATCCATTTCAGACAAGCTTCTGTCATCTAATTCTAGAACCTGTGCAGCCTTCCGAAAAGCAGATACTTTAAAAGGATTTTCACCTTGTAATTCCATATATAACGCAATTTTTTCTAATGTTTTAATAATCGTTTTCTTATCCAACGATAACACTCCTATCATTTCAATTAGCAATGTAGCTAACCTAACTTAAGATAAATCTGGTAAAAGACATGCTTGGTCCTTTATTGGCAAATCCTGTTTCTCTCGTTTTCGAAGCCCTTTGGATAGACGTTTTACTATATGATTACCTTGTGAATGGTTGTTTGTGACGTTCGTCACAACCAACCAGCACTCCTTTTTTCGATAATCTTATGGCTTTTGTCTATCCGTCGCCCTCCTATAACTCTTAGAAACAGGTTAGTGCGTTTTTGGATAACGAGAGAAAAGATACTATCTTATTCATAAAGGAAGCTCTCGAAGATACAATTCCGTTCGCTATTTGGCTTCTTTATATAGTAAACACTTACTACTTCTCTTTATCATTCTTTAAAGTCCCGTGGCCCCTGTGTTCCCGGATGATTTTTATATACTTTCTTATTCCTTCAAAAAAACTTCCCTCTACCGAGAGAAGTTACTTTTCAATATAAATATACCACCAATTTTTAACCATCTCTGATAGGATTGGCGTATGGTCTAACATCCATCCGGTTAAAACTGAACCTGATATTAAGTTTTGGATAATATCGATTGGTAAAAGGGCAAATACATACAGTAGTACAAATATAATAAAATAAAATTCAATAAGTCCTAAAATTGCTCCTACAATATTGCTTACAAAACCTAAAATAGGTAAATACTTTAAAAAGTCAAACATTGAAGCAATCATCTGTAAAGCAAATTTTACAGCAATAAAAATAAGCGCAAAAGCAATAATTCTATAAAATGTTTGAGCCAAATCTAAACTCTCTACTGCAATTGTCAATTTAGAACCGGCAGTTACAGCAGGAAATGGAATCCATAAAACAAATTTATCTGCAAGTGGTTTATAATAAGAGTATGCCACTATTAGTGCTACAATAAATCCAGTCATATGGATAAGTTGAACAATCAATCCGCGCTTTGCGCCAGTTATTAAACCGCCAACAAGTAATATCAATATAATTATATCTAACATATTTTCAGTCCTTTAACCTTTTCAATTCTTCTTCAAGTAGCTCTAATTGTTCTTTTACTTTTATGTAATCATGTACAGTATTTACAGCTGTGAGCACTGCAAGCTTTGCAATATCTAGCTGACCGTTATGTGAATGTATTTCTCTCATTTTATCATCCACTATTGAAGCTACTAGTCTCATATGGCCTGAAGATTCAGAACCTACCATTTTATAATTCTGTCCATATATATCAACCGAAATCCGTGTTTTTTCCTGTTCTGACAAAGCCATACCCTCCTCAGAAAATCCTAATACTAATAATAACACGAAATAGATTACGATGTGAAGAAAGGAACGAACGAATGTCAAACGAAGTCTTATTAATGAAGCCAAATGAAATAGAAAAAGTAAAATCCCATTATATGAAGTTCAAGGTAGAACGCTCTGCCCCTGGTGTTGTTTTTGCCGCAAAACTAGTAGATACAGCTATTACCATCTATAAATCGGGTAAGGTAATGTTTCAAGGAAACGGTGCTACTCGGGAGGCATCTCTTTGGGGAACAAGTTCTACTAAATCTTTATCAACAAGTGTAGCTAAAGGAGACATGTTACCTGCTAATTTTTCCTCATTGTCCGTACTAGGTTCTGATGAAACAGGAACTGGTGACTATTTTGGTCCTATTACAGTTGCTGCTTGTTATGTTCATGCAGACCAAGTAGAGCTAGTGAAAGAATTAGGTGTTAAGGATTCCAAGATGCTTACGGACGATGTGATGCGTAAAATGGCACCTGACTTAATGGCAACACTAACTCATAGTGTCTTGGTGTTGAAAAATGAAAAATACAATGATATACAATCTCGTGGGTGGTCACAAGGGAAAATAAAAGCACTCATGCACAACCAAGCACTAAAGCATGTGTTAAAAAAAATGGAAAAAGAAAAACCCGCATATATATTAATCGATCAATTTGCAGAGCGTAGCATTTACTATAATCATCTTAAAATGGAGAAAGAAATCATCCAAGAAAATGTTTTATTTTCTACAAAAGCTGAGCAGCTTCATGTTGCAGTTGCAGCGGCATCCATTATTGCAAGATATGCATTTTTAAAGGAAATGGATCGTTTGACTGAAATAGCAAATACCACGATACCGAAAGGAGCAAGCGCAAAAGTCGATGAAATAGCAGCTAAGATTTATTTGAAGCACGGAGAGGAATTTTTAAAGTCCATCACCAAATGGCATTTTGCTAATACTGGAAAAGCGATAAAAATTGGAAACAAGCGACGATTTTAGCATAGGAGTCGAACATAATTGGGAATTATTTATGAAACAGAACGGTTGTATTTATGCGTATTTGATCAATCACATATAGAGGCAGCAAAACAATTTTGGGGTGATGAAGAAGTAATGTCATTATGTGATGGACCTTCTGCACATGAGTTGCTTCCCAAAATGATAGAAGGATATCGTAAATTGCAAGAAGATAGAGTTTTATCCGTTTATGCAGTAATAGAAAAAGAATCGGATGAAGTAATAGGAGCTGTTGGTTTTAATCCAATTGATTCTATGGAAGTAGTAGAGTTAATTTATCATTTTAGCAAAAACAAATGGGGAAAAGGTTTTGCAACAGAAGCTGCGGTTGCTTGTCTAAAGCTAGCTAAAAATAAAGGAAATACTAAAATCATCACTGCATCAGCAAATCCCCTAAATCAAAGTTCATTAAAGATTTTAGAAAAAATTGGTTTTACTTATAAGGGAATGAAGTGGTTTGAAGATACTGAGCAAGAAGAGCCTTATTATGAGTATTTACTGAAATAATCACAACAACCTAATGACTCAATCGACCTCATAAAAAGTGGAATAATATGAAAATTTTAACATAAAAGTACAACCCGATGGACGTTGTTTGTGAAACCAGCTTCTTTTACTCCTAAAGCTCCTATCATTGCAAATTAGTACAGATAACACAAAACCATAGAAATGCATAACATGTATCTGTACATGTTTAAATAGCGATGGAGGTTAGAGTATGGTAAATTTTCAAGCTTTTCATGGTACTGTTACCATGATTAGTGATTTTATGACTGGGTCTAATGGTGAAGGAGAAGGTTGTTATACATTAATGTCCGTAGATAACGGCAATGGAACTTCAGTAAATTTCGTGGTGTCCCCCACTACTTATTTTGTAGACCATGTAATGATATTAGTTGGAGATAGGGCGACGGGATACTATGATGCAAATGCACCTGTTCCTCTTATTTATCCACCACAATACCGAGCACTTATTATAGCAAAAGAAAATCCAAATCAAAATGTGAAAGTAGACTACTTCAACAGCCAGTTTGAAAGTAGTGATGGTCAATTAAAATTAAATATATCACCATATACTCCAATATTATTGACAAATGGGCAAGCTTATACAAGAAATCCCGCAAACCGAAATCTAATTGTAATTTATGGTCCTACCACAAGAAGTATCCCTGCTCAAACAACACCCTACGAAATTATTGTTTGGTGTTAGAAATTATCGAAAAGCATTATATAAATTAATGAGGCTGGGACAGAAGTAGAAATTTTATTGGATAAGGAGAAACCTTCACTAAATATTGGATATTTAATAAATTGATTGGAATGGAGGGGCGACTCCTATGGGAATAGCGTGACGCCTGAGACTACAGGCTCAGGCCACGCCCGTGGAAAGCGTCCCTGGAATGGAAATCAATTTTGTGCACAGCAAAAAAACAGCATTTTTCTCACAGAGAAAAATGCTATTTGGTTCTGTCCCAGCCTCATATTCTTTTATACTCACACCAGATTATCTGTTTCTATCCTCGCTTCACCCATAACCCTTTGAACAAGTTGTGCCACAGTCTCGACTCTAGCAAGTTTCGCATTTTGGCCAGCCCATAGTGACATATATTCTTGGTTATTTTGATTCGCAGATGCCTTTCGAATCGATTGGGTTAGTACATTTTGTATTGGAAAGTTTGGAATAATGTCTTTATATTGTTCCATCTCCATTATATATTTATTTTTAATCCCCCTTGCCCATTTTCCAGAAAAAGCACGAGTCAAAATTGTATCCCCATCCTTTGAGCACAGAATTGCTTCTTTATGTATGGGATGTGCACCACTTTCTGTACAAGTCAAAAAAGCTGTACCCATTTGGACAGCTTTTGCTCCTATACTTAATGCCGCTACCAGTCCTTTACCGTCCATTATGCCTCCAGCTCCAATTACAGGAATTTTTACTGTGTCTGAAACCTGTGGAATTAAAGACATCAAGCCAATTAAGCTATCTTCATGACTACATATAAAGTTTCCCCTATGCCCTCCCGCTTCACTACCTTGCACAATCACTGCATCCATTCCAAGCTTCTCAATAGAGATTCCCTCTGCCACAGTTGTAGCTGTTCCAATTGTAGTTATATTATGTTGTTTAAATTTTTCCATCACATCTGCAGTTGGAACACCAAATGTAAAGGAGCAGATTGGTACTCCTTCTTCTATAACTACGTTTATTTGCTGCATATACGAAAGAAAAGCATTATCTATGTTCGGAAGAGTGATATTCTCTTCAAATATATTTAGTTCCTCACGATATGTGTTTAATAAACTATTCACCATTTTTACTTCGTTTTCCAAGATTTTAAATTTGCTTGGAACAAAGAGATTTACTCCAAAATTATTTGAAGTAAGTTGCTTTATCTCTCTAATCTGTTCCCGTAATTGAATAGGACTCATATAGCCTGCTCCGATCATTCCAAGTGCTCCATTGTTGGAAACAGCAGCAACGAGTTTCGACGTAGTAATTCCACCTGCCATGGGAGCTTGAATAATCGGATAATCTATACTTAAAAGTCTTGTAATCTCATTTTCAAACATATATTACACCCCAATACTTATGATTAACCTTGTCAGAATTAAGTACTTTATTTCTTTTTTACTTTCCAATCATCAAAGTAATTAGCGTCCAATCCCAAATCATTTGTTTTTTGCCATTCAAATGCTTTCAACACTAATGGCGAAGCATTTTCAACAGAAATCTCTTCTTCTGTAACCCATTCGGCACCAAGTGAGTCCTGCCCTTCAAACTTTTCGGGCGCTACTAGATTACCACCTATTTGCTTTACTAAATAAAACACTGCAATATGTTGAACATCCGTCCAACCTTTCCAGTCCGATGAAATTATAAAGTCAGCAATTCCAATAATTTTAATAATTTCAATTTCTAGACCCGTTTCTTCAAGAAACTCTCTTTTTCATAGCATTAGTCAAGCTTTCTTTTTCTTCTAAACTACCACCTGGTAAATCCAAACGATTGATGTATGGACCTCCATTTTTGTTAATAACGAGTAGCCTTTCATCTTGGATACAAACACCATACACCCCATATGCTCAATGAAATTCCCTTGCTTCTATACTATTAAACCAATCGATCGCTTGCTGTTCAATCTCCTTGGCTAATTCTTCTTTCCCATTAATATAAGCTGCCATGTCGTAAGGAAATTGTTTTGCCAACACTTTTTTAAAATCACCATATTTCTTTGCAATAACAGGGTGTTTTCTTAAAAAATTTCGAAATTCAAGATGTCTTTCAATTTCAGGATTACCCATTTCATACATATGAACATGGTGTGTTCGATTGTCTCCACCTTTTTGGAAGTATCTACGTCCTGGAAGGCCATTTCCTCCTTTTGGCTCATAGCCATTGGCAATCATTGTATCGTTAAAAGCATCAATTTTTGTTATATCTCGAACAACCGGTATCATATCAATAATTGGTTTTGCACTCAAACCATCTACAGAAGTGCTTCCAATATGATGAATTATTTGAATTTCTAAGCCAAAAATCTTTTGAAGCAGTATTACTTCATCTTCAAACTTTTTCTTCCAATCTTCTACATACTCTTCTACTACTACTCTACGCATGTTCATTTTCCATCTTTTGCAAATGTACTTCTAACAGTTCTTTATGAGCATTAGAATATCTAAGCAGTGTAAATTGTTCTTCCTTAATACATTTAGTAATTCTATTTGCTTCATCTCGTGCTAAATCATACTTTTGCTGATTGATACTTCCACTTTCTAAGGCTTCTTCCAATTCATCCTCGTCCAATTGAATAATTTCTCCTGTTGGCAAGACAACAATATCTAAAATTAAATCATCCACCCAAGGAACATTATTTTCGATTCCGATTTCGTAACATATATCAATATACCATTGCACGATTTCCCCATTAGCATCGAACATTGTAGTGACGGAATAATTTTTCCCCATAGGAAAATGCTGTAGCCACATATAATGATCATCTACAATACAAATTCTTTTTTCTCCGTACTGTACCCATAGTGGATCGGTAACCTTTATCATATTTATTAATGTGATATGTCCTGTAAATTCTTTTTTATCTACGTAAGATTTTGTATACTCTCTTTGAATAATTCGTTTCCAATCTGAGCGATCTCCATATCTTCTAAACATCTAAACACACATCCTCTATTTTTTCCGCTCATTTCCACGTTTAAAGTTCCCTGTTATTTTTGCTAAAATTAATTGCACTTCTTTATCATTTCCTGCCAATTCTATTCTTTTTAAAAACTTCTCTACCTCTTTCCCTTTTAATATTTTCACGCGCTTTCCATGAAATTCTATGAAAACCGTATTATCCTTAGATATCTTATAACTAAAAGGGTTTTCTTCTAAACGATTTCTTTTATCAATTCCATCCATCTATTCTCCTCCATACTTCTTTACTTTTTACATTCGCTTAAAACTGTATTTTCCCTCTTTTATTTCTAATATAATATCCGAAACTAGTATTATTCCTCTGCCATCTGTATAATTCGCTGATAAAATCAGTTACAATGAAATAAATTATTTTAGTTTTACTTAAGGAGAATTTATTTGAAGGTACAAGTTTTATTAAAAGGGTATAATTTTTTGTTTTTCGGCTTACTTGCCCTATTTATTCCTTTTTTGCCTGTTTATTTAGGAGAACAAGGATTATCTACGAGTGAAATAGGAATAATCATCGGAACTGGTGGATTTGTGACATTATTTGCTCAACCCTTGTGGGGGTTTATCAGTGATAAAACAAAAACAATCCGTAAAGTGATGCTAATACTTGTTTGTTTGACTGCAGTTTCCGGTTACTTTTTATTTAACTTCGATAGTTTTGTGTTACTAATTATATTTGCGCTATTAGTGTATTTTTTCCTAATGCCTCTTGATCCATTAACTGAGAGTTTAAATTTCACTGTTTCGGAAATGGCTCGTATTAGTTATGGGTCCATACGGACATATGGAGCACTAGGATATGCAGTTTTGTCTTTATTGGCTGGATTTGCAATGGATTATTTTGGGGTTAGCAGTCTATCGATCTTATTTGTTTTATTGGGACTTCTATCGTTTGGAATTGTTTGGTTCATGCCTGATGTACAAGCCTCAGCAAAGCCAGTGACTATTGAGGGGTTAAAAACAGTATTACGCAACAAAGAAATGCTATTATTTTTAACATTAATCTTTGTAAGCTCGGTACCTGCTCGTATGAACGACACTTTTTTAGGAATTCATATTAAAGCTCTGGGAGGAGATACATCCTTGGTGGGAATTGCCTTTTTCTTAGCAGCTACTAGTGAGATTATTATCTTTGCACTAAGTTTCTGGTGGCTTAGAAAGGGTAAGGAATTAGAAATTATTACAATAGCTACATTCTTTTACTTCTTACGTTTTTTTGTATCAGGTTTTATAACTAGTCCGGTTGCTCTTACATTGTTGCAGTTATTGCAGATGTTGACGTTTCCAATTTTCTATACTGCTGCTATTCAGTACTTGTATAACATTATGCCAAAGGAATGGCGTGCTACAGGCCAAACTGTTCTTGCATTATTATTCTTTGGATTATCTAGCATTATTGCTTCATATGCAGGAGGATTTCTCTATAAGGAGTTTGGAGGACAGACATTTTACTTCATCATTTCAGCTTTGTCCTTCATCGGAGTCGTATTTGGTATACTGTTGACTGTTCGGAAACGAAAAATATAAAATATTGCTCCTTCTGTTGGATGATGATTATTCCCTTCAAAAATGGGTATTAAAAATACATAGACTTAAAATTAGTACCTTTTACTAAACTTCCTTTATTTTACCCAAAGAGATTTTGGTGGGGGGTGATTAATTTGAGAAGAGCCTATGGGGTAATCAAGCTATCTTCTTATTTAGATACAGTTGGATACCCACTAACTGAAGAGGAAATAAATGTTTTAATCATTAACAAAGAGATTCCTCACTTAAGACCAATGGCAAATATGATTGTCTTTAATTTGGATCATATTGATTGGTGGATTAATCAGAAACAAATTTCTCCAAAATGATAACCCTGCGTAAAATGCAGGGTTTTTCATTTTGCTATATCAACTCATTTCTCTCGAACCAATCATAATATCTTCTGAAGGTAATATTTTAGAAAATAATATTGTCAATATAACAGATGCAAGTACCCCCCATAAAACACCTAGTATTAGAGAGACAATTGCACCAGAGATTATACCGATTCGAGCACCCCAAACAGAAACTTGACTATTCTTCATACCCATTTCAAAAGTAGAGTTTCTCTTACTTTTCCAGATTAATCCTACAATTAATACAGGAACCACTCCTCCCCCGGCCATTGAGTAAGCTAGAGAAAATAAATCAATTATAGAATCCGCCCAAATAGCAGTTACAATAGTGAGTATGCCAAATACAACTACACTAACTCTTGTTAACTTGAGGTAAAATAAATCCGTCTTTTCTTTTATATTCGGTATAACTAAATCATTGATGATTACAACAGCAGCTGAATGAAGTAATGATGACGCGCTTGATATAGCAGCCATGAAAATCATGATAAAGAAAGCTAGAGCAGCTAATTGTGTCATCTCTTCTAGTATCAACCACGAAATAGCATTATCCGCATCGAGAGTTGGATTTTGAAGCTTAACTACCAATCCACTAACAGTTGCTAGAGTCGTAAAGATAATTGCTACAATACCACTTATCAGCATAGCACGACTTGCTGACTTTGAACTTTTGGATGCAAAGCAACGTTGCCAATAAACTTGAGCAGCTAATATTCCTAAAGTTCCTGTCACAAAAAGTGTTACAACCTCCATTACAGATAGATTCATCTGAACGAGTTCACTTGAACCGACCTCAGCTAACCTAGTCTTCAAATTCGTATAACTAAAGTCAATACGATCAAATACTTGAAAATAGAACCACACTGCTATAGCAATGAGAATCCCTCCTTGTACGAGGTCAGTCCATACTACTGAATACATCCCCCCTACTGCTGTATAAATAATAAATACTGCAGAAAACACTAAAATCATTAGAACAGGGTCAGCACCAGTAAAGGTTGAAAACAAAGCCCCCATCCCCATTGCCTGTCCACTGACCCATGCTATCATTATGGATGAAGTCAAAATAGCAACTAGACTGCGAGTAATGCGATCTCGCACGATTAAATCATTTATCATTTCTGCCAACGTTTTATATGTAAATTTTGCTGCAAACCCCGCAAATACTATAGCAAATAGTATCTTTGCCCCCTGTTCTCCAACTACAAAAGGAATATTAGCTATTCCAATCTCATAACCCTTTGAAGAGTGACCAACAAAATTCCCAACACCCATAATCGTAGCTATATCCGTGAATAGTAATAAGAAAAAAGGTAGCGACCCACCCGCTATTGCATAGTGAGCGAAACTAGCATCTGCCTTCTTTTTAAAGAAAAACGACATTCCTATAAAAAATAAGGATAATACGATAGTCAATGTCCATGTCCAAAAGCTTATACCCATCAAACCCCTCCTTATTTCTCTCTTCCCTGTGTGTCACACAATTCAAACACTATTCTGAATATATTTTAAAAATTCTATAAAAAAAGAGCAACACCTAAAATCGGCGCTGCTCAACTTTTACTTATTATCCTCTTAACTCCGCTCCCGCTTGCTCTGCAAGTGCTTTTAATACTTTGTTATGAGCGTTTACTACTTCTTCGTCCGTAAGGGTACGTTCTGGATCAAAGTATGTTAGGGAGAATGCAACCGACTTTTTGCCTGGCTCCATTTTTTCTCCTTCGTATAAATCGAATAGATTTACACCTTTTAATAATCTACCACCAGATAATTGGATAATCGCTTGAAGTTCCCCAGTTGCTTTTTCACTATCTACAACTAAGGCAATATCACGTGTAATAGAAGGGAATTTAGATACTGGTGCATAATACAATGCTTCTACTTCTTTATTTAGAACTTTTGCTAAATCCATTTCCAACACATACGTTTCTTTTAAATCACGATCTTTTTGCTCAGATGGGTGTAATTGAGCGATTAATCCGATTTTTTCTCCAGACAATTTGATAGAAGCTGTGCGTCCAGGATGCAATCCATCTACTACTGCACGTTCAAATGTAAGCTCACTTGTATGTCCGAGAAGCTCCATTAATCCTTCTACAATTCCTTTTAGTACAAAGAAATCAACTACTTTTTTCTCACCTTGCCAGCTATGGTCTAACCATTTACCAGAGATTACCGCTGCTAGATGTTCCTGTTCATGAGGTAATCCAGAATCAGTTTCACCTAAGAAAACAGAGCCTACTTCATACAGTGCTACCGTATCTGCTTGACGGGCTGTATTATACGTAACAGCTTCTAGTAAATGCGGGATTAAACTTTGGCGAAGTATGCTTCGTTCTTCACTCATCGGCATTAACAACTCTGTTACCGTGGCTGTTTCTAACGCAAATTTTTGAGACATTTCTTTAGAAGTTAATGAATACGTAATTGCTTGATATAAACCAGCACCTTCTAAGTATGCACGTACTTGACGACGTTTTGCTTGATAAGACGTTAGTCCACCTGGTTTGGATTCCTCAACTGGTAATGTCATTGGAATTTCATCATAGCCGTACATACGAGCAATTTCTTCTATTATATCTTCTTCAATTTTAATATCCTGGCGTCGAGTTGGTGCTTTAATGTACAAGAGACCATTTGCTGCTTGGTAATCAAATTTTAATCGAGTTAAAATAGATGTCATATCCTCTAAGGAAATCTTCATACCTAAACGGTTGTTGATGAAGTCCGGAGATACAACTACTTCAGCAGGAGTTTTGTCTAGCTCATCGACGATCACAGAACCAGCTAGCACTTCTCCTCCTGCAAGTTCTGCAAGAAGGCTTGCCGCACGCTCTGCTGCAAGAATTACTCGGTTTGGATCGACCCCCTTTTCAAAACGTGCACTCGCATCACTGCGTAAGTTGTGGTCTTTCGATGTTTGACGAACAGAACCACTTACAAAGTAAGCTGACTCAATGACAACAGTTGTTGTGCCATCATGAACTTCAGAATTTGCTCCACCCATCACTCCGGCAATTGCAACAGGTTCATTGCCATTTGTTATAACTAGGTTATTCGATTTCAATGTACGTTCCTGGTCGTCAAGAGTAACAATTTTTTCCCCGTCACCTGCAAGTCGCACTACAATCTCTTTTGTTTCCAGACGATCATAGTCAAATGCATGAAGAGGTTGACCATATTCCATTAATACATAGTTCGTAATATCTACTACATTATTATGTGGACGAACACCGGCTGCCATTAAGCGATGCTGTAACCAAAGTGGCGACTCTTTCACTTGTACATTTTTCACTACTTTAGCAATATACATTGGATTTTCTTCAATTGCTTCTACTGTTAGTTTTAAGAAATCCGTTGCTTTTACATTACTTGCTGTAAATGCTGCTTCTGGATATTTCATATCCTCAGATAAAATTGCTCCAACTTCATATGCAACACCAAGCATGCTCAATGCATCCGAACGATTTGGTGTTAGTCCAAGTTCCAAAACAATATCATCTAAACCTAAAAGTGGAAGAACACTCTCCCCAGGAACAGCTGTTTCCGGAAGAACATAAATACCATCAGCATATGCTTTAGGAACAAGGCGACCTTCAATTCCCAGTTCTTGAAGGGAACAAATCATTCCGTTCGATTCTTCCCCACGAAGCTTCGCTTTTTTAATCTTCATACCACCAGGAAGTACTGCTCCTGGACGAGCAACGATTACTTTTTGCCCTGCTTCTACATTTGGTGCTCCACAAATAATTTGTGTAGTTTCTTCACCAACATCTACCTGACAAATATTCAATTTATCTGCTTCTGGATGCTTCACTTTTTCTTTCACATATCCTACAACAACATTTTTCATTCCATGAGAACGATCAAGCACTGCATCTACTTCAATACCTGCACGTGTGATTTTCTCCCCTAAATCTTTCGGATCTAATCCTTGTGTGTTTACATACTCTGATAACCATTTCGTCGATACTAACATGTCAAATTCCTCCTTACACTTCTGTTCGGTGGAATTGCGATAAGAAACGCACATCATTCGTATAGAAATGACGAATATCTTCCACTCCATATTTCAACATTGCAATACGTTCTGGTCCCATACCAAATGCAAATCCAGATAGCTTTTTAGAATCATAGCCAGCCATCTCTAAAACGTTCGGATGAACCATTCCAGCACCTAAAATCTCAATCCAACCTGTTTTCTTACAAACGTTACAGCCATCGCCACCACATTTAAAGCAAGAAATATCCATTTCCACTGAAGGCTCTGTGAATGGGAAGAAGCTTGGACGTAGACGAATTTCACGGTCATCCCCGAACATTTTCTTCGCAAATACAGAAAGTGTACCTTTAAGGTCACTCATGCGAATATTTTCACCGATTACAAGTCCTTCAATTTGTGTAAATTGATGTGAATGCGTCGCGTCATCATTATCCCGGCGATATACTTTACCTGGGCAAATAATTTTAATTGGTTGGCCTTCTTTTGCTTCCATCGTACGTGCTTGAACTGGAGACGTATGAGTACGCAATAGATTATCCTCTGAAATATAGAAAGAGTCTTGCATATCACGAGCTGGATGACCTTTTGGTAAATTCAGCGCTTCGAAATTATAATAGTCTTTTTCTACTTCTGGACCTTCTGCAATCTCATAACCCATGCCTATAAATAAATCTTCAATCTCCTCTACTACTCGAGTTAGTGGATGATGATTCCCCATTTTTACTGGACGACCTGGTAGTGTTACATCAATTGATTCTTTTTCTAGTTGTTCATTAATTGCTTGTTCTTGAAGCAATGTCATACGTGCCTCTAATACAGTCGTTACCTCTTCACGAACAACATTTACTAACGCTCCCATTTTCGGACGTTCCTCCGCAGGAAGTTTACCCATTCCTTTTAGTAAATCCGTAATGGGTCCTTTCTTTCCTAAGTAGGCAACACGCACGTCATTAAGTTCTTTAACGCTCGCTGAAGCTTCAATTTTTTGTAGTACTTCTTCTTTTAATTGTTGAAGTTGTGCTTCCATTTTCCTGATCTCTCCTTAATCAAATTCACCTTATCTAAATGGACAACATATTTTGCACCTTATCTTGCTATTAAATATTCTTTTACAAAATATGAGACAAAATAAAAAATCCCCGCCCCTATAAAAGGGACGAGGACTAATTTCGCGGTACCACCCTGATTATTGCACAAAGATAAGTGCAATCACTCAATTCGACTAACGGCTCTACACCGGCTCACCTTTACAGCAATTGCTGGTCCCGGTGGCAGCTAGCGGGGTGAACTTCTATATGCATTCTCTATTTACACTTTCAGTCAAGGTGTAAAATTCCTGTTTTCAAATTAGCATATATACTTTTCCCGATGACAGCTTTTATATATTAGATTACATCTATTATACGGACTTTTTAATTTTTCTTCAAGTCTGATTTATTTTTATACGTATACTGAATTAATTACAGCATAATGATTTTATAATTATTTTAAAGTAAGACCATACAACAAAATACCCGTAGCAACTGCAACGTTTAATGATTCTGCTTGTCCCAATAAAGGAACGATTATATTTTGATCGGTCTGCCCGAGAAGTTCCTTATTAATACCACTTCCTTCATTTCCTACGATTAGCGCAAATGTTTGTTCTTTTTTAACTTCATTATATGGTGTAGAATTTTCAAACGCTGTACCAAATACGGTTACTTTTCGTTCTTTCAATTTTTCTACCCATTCAGAGAGATTACCTTTGATAATTGGCAAATGGAAATGAGATCCCTGTGCAGAACGCAGCGTTTTCGAATTATAGGCATCTGCTGATCCTTTCCCAAGAATAACAGCATCAAGACCAGACGCATCTGCTGTCCGAATCATTGTGCCAATATTCCCTGGATCCTGTACAGCATCTATTAATAATATGCGATTCCAGTTAACATACTCCTCTTCATTCACAGTTTGTTGCTTGCAATGTGCAAATATACCTTGTGTATGTTCTGTTTCGGCTAACTCTTTTTTTATCAAATCATTTATTTCTACAACTTCCATATTTTTTATATCCCAATTTTCAGGAACTTCCGCTGTATCACTTATCATAATGGTAAGTACATTTTCTTTTTGCTTAATTGCTTCTTCTACTAAATGATATCCTTCTATAATGAATTCGCCTGTTTTGTCGCGTTCTTTTCTAACACTTAATAATTTTTTCCAATGCTTTACTAAAGAATTTTGCGGAGATTCAATTCGTTTCATGTATATGTAACCGCCTTTTTTATTTTAGTGTAACAAAATCATGTATAGCTTGCGAGAGTTTGGGGAAGATAATTACAAGGAGTGATTAAATGGATTTTCAAATAAGAGAAGCTATTACAGCTAATATGAAAGGTCATACCGCAACAGATATTCGAGGTGTAGTAGAAGATGCTATCCAAAGAGGCGAGGAACACTTACTACCTGGATTAGGTGTTTTCTTTGAAAAATGGTGGAATATGACAGATGAATCGAACAAACAATCCGTATTAAGTGAATTAGCAACTGCATTCGCAAAATGAGATAATCCCGTGAAGAAATGGAATTCTTCACGGGGTTTTTCAATTTTTATTAAATTTTTTCAAGAATTACTAAACCGCTTACAATATTGTCATATGGCCTTCTCCCCAACTATACAATATATTAAATTGTGTTTATATCCAAAAATTACAACAATAAAAGTTTGCCTTTTTATAATTACTGCTTATAATTGTTTTATTGGAATCATTGGAAATATTCTAATAAATTATCAATATATTAAAGAGGCGAATAAAATGAATACATCCATTGAAATTACTTTAAGTGAATTAAAGAAATTTTTAAACGAAGAGCAGATTTCAGTCAATCTGACTGTAAGAGAATTACATAGTAAAGATGAGTCTTATCATGAAGTAAGTCTTCCTGACATAGTAGTGTTTCCCAAAGAAACGGATGAGGTTAGTCAAATTTTGAAGACTGCAAATAATCTACATATACCTGTCGTTCCATTTGGGCGCGGTTCAAGCCTAGAAGGTCATGTAATTCCCTATGATAATGGAATTACAATCGATTTTTCATTAATGGATAAAATATTGGAAATCCGTGAAAATGACCTGCTAGTCAAGGTGCAACCTGGTGTAACTCGAACACAATTAAACAAGGAGCTAAAAAAATACGGATTATTCTTCTCTGTAGATCCTGGAGCAGATGCGACACTTGGTGGTATGGCAGCAACAAATGCTAGTGGCACAACGACGGTTAAATACGGTGTGATGCGTGATCAGGTACGTGATTTAGAAGTTGTCCTAGCGGATGGCACTGTTATACATACTGGAAGCCTTGCAGCAAAATCAGCTTCTGGGTATCATTTGAATGGTTTATTTGTAGGTTCTGAAGGGACACTAGGCTGTTTTACAGAATTAACCTTAAGAGTATACGGGATACCTGAATTCACAACAGCAGCTCGAGCTGTCTTTCCGACAGTTCAACACGCGGTAGAAGCTGTCACTTCTATTTTACAGGCAGGAATTCCAATCGCTCGCGTGGAACTGGTCGACGAAGAATCTATTCGACAAGTTAATCGTTTTAGTGAAACGAATTATGCAGAGAGACCAACCTTATTTTTAGAATTTGACGGCAATGAAGCAGGTTTAAAACAAGATGTAGAGTTTACAAAAGAAATAATGGAAGATCACAGCTGCGAAGAAATCCAATTTGAAACAGATAATACAGCACGTACTAAGCTATGGGACGCAAGACATAACTTAGCGTATGCGTATATCCATGGGAATGTCGGTAAAAAAATGATGGTTACTGATGTGTGTGTACCAATCTCTGAACTAGCCGATGCTGTGGTTTTTGCACGTAAGGAATTAAATTCCCTTGATCTTATTGGAGGTCTTACTGGTCATGTGGGAGATGGTAATTTCCATGCAATAATAATGATTGATATGAATGATGCTGAAGAAGTTGCTAGGGCAGACAGTTTTAATGAAAAAATAGTGCATTATGCAATCGATCGTAACGGCACTTGTACAGGAGAGCATGGCGTTGGTATTGGTAAACAAAAATACCAAGCATTAGAGCACGGCGCTGCTTTACAGGTAATGGAAAAGATTAAAATAGCTCTTGATCCTAACAATATTTTAAATCCACAAAAAATCGTAAAAATAGAAAGTACTGGTGAATAAGATGAAAGTATTGGAATCTATCAGTAATTTGGCAGGCAAATATTTTGCACTACTTGTAATTGTCGTAGGAGTAATTGCATTTTTAGTTCCAGAAACGTTTTTACCAATCAAGGGTTATATTACAATTTTACTAGGTGTTGTTATGTTTGGTATGGGTCTCACCTTAAAGGCAGTTGATTTTAAATTAATCGCAACACACCCTAAACCTGTTATCATCGGTGTTATAGCGCAATTTGTCATAATGCCACTTATTGCTTTTACAATTGCTTATATATTAAATTTACCTAGTGAGTTAGCTGCGGGGCTAGTACTACTCGGTTCAGTCCCAGGAGGAACTGCTTCTAATGTAATGGTTTATTTAGCAAAAGGAAACGTGCCACTTTCGATTACAATGACATCTTTTTCAACACTGCTTGCTCCATTGTTAACACCTGCATTATTACTTTTATTTGCTGGACAGTGGATGCCTGTAAATGCAGTTGAAATGTTTATATCAATTGTTCAAGTCATAATTTTCCCAATCGTACTTGGATTAATCGTGAAAAAATTGTTTCCAGTTGCCGTTGAGAAAAGTACAAATATTGTCCCTTTAATATCCGTGTTGGCAATAATAACTATTGTTTCAGCTGTTGTTGCAGGAAATGTAAATAATATCGCTTCAGCTGGTTTGTTAGTATTTTTAGGAGTATTTTTGCATAATGGAGCAGGTTTATTACTTGGCTATTATACCGCAAAACTTCTGGGATTATCTGAGCTGGATCGTCGTGCTATATCTATTGAAGTAGGTATGCAAAACTCTGGTTTGGGTGTTGCTTTAGCAGGTACACACTTAGGGCCACTTGCAGCACTTCCAAGTGCTTTAGGTGCTGTATGGCATAATATTTCTGGACCGATATTAGCAACGTACTGGTCTAAGCGTCCAGTGAAAGAGGATGTGAAAGAAAACGTCGTTGTTTCTATTGATAGCACAACTAAAGCCCAAGTTGAATAAACTTGTTTATTTGGAGTAGAGTTCTCGTCGCTCTACTTCTTTTTTATGTTCAAATGAGGAGATTTTGGCAATACATATTGTAATTCTAATCTATGTATCTAAATGTAAGTAGGATATAGAAATAGTGTAATTTAAACTTCACATACCTAGAATTACTTTTTAAAAATAATAAAGAGTGATTCAGCGTCTCCCGAATCACTCTTCCTATGTAGTGATGAAGTTATCCATCTTGATACACGACATCACTATAAATAATTCCAAACAAAGAGACAGACCCTGTCTACATTCATTTGTGATACAAATTTAAGCCATTACTGATGCAAGTATTGCTTTTTGTGCATGCAAGCGATTTTCAGCTTGTTGGAAAATATACGAGTTCGGACCATCAATCACAGAGCTGGCAACCTCTTCTTCACGATGGGCCGGCAAGCAATGTAAAAACATAAAATCTTTTTTTGCATTAGCAACTAATTCATCATTGATTTGATAGTTTTTAAAATCAGCAAGTCTCTTAGTTGTTTCCTCTTCTTGCCCCATCGATGTCCATACATCCGTATATACAACATCTGCATTTACGACCGCTTCTACAGGATCATTAGAAACGAACAGCGAGCCACCATTTTTTAGAGCAAGAGCATTAGCCTTTTCTAGTATTTGCATGTCAGCTTCATAGCCAACTGGAGTTGCCACGGAAATATGCATCCCCATATGAGCTGCAGCTATTACTAGTGAATGCGCAACATTGTTTCCATCACCGATATATGCAAGTTTGAGTCCAGAAGTGTATCCTTTTACTTCATGAATCGTTAAAATGTCAGCAAGTGCTTGGCATGGATGGAAAATATCTGTTAAACCATTAATGACAGGAATACTGGCATGTTCAGCAAGCTCTTTAACCATTTCATGGGAATTTGCACGAATCATGATTCCATCTAAGTAACCAGACAAAACATGACCTGTGTCATATACAGATTCACCTCGACCGATCTGTAAATCACGCGCGTTCATGAACATACCGTTACCACCTAATTGCTTCATACCTACTTCAAAGGAGATTCTTGTACGGGTTGAATGTTTTTCAAAAATCATGCCTAACGTTTTACCTTCTAGTAATGGAGGACATTTTCCAGCTTTCGTCAAAGCCTTCAACTCAACTGCCAACTGGATTAAATCGTTAACTTCCTCCTTTGAGTAATCTAAAAGCGTTAGTAAGTCTTTCCCTTTTAAGCTATCCACTACCTTTAAATTCACCCATTCGAGTAACTTCATCTAAAAAATCTCCTTTTCCGTATATTTATGTAATACATATTATATTATTGGATAAATATTAAGTCAAGTGAATTATTATACAAATTATAAAAATTCAATTTTATTAAAATACAGTTGAAATAACTGAATAAAAAAATACTTTCATTAAATTTTCTTTGTAAATTTATATAAAATGTAGAATTAAATTGTATATCCATTTACATATATATGCATACAGACGTTTATTGTATACACTTTTTGGTAATGGTTTGGTCGTCACCATTGATACATACCTTATTTAAAGCAAAAAAACCTCATGCGTATCCATAATTAGTACATTTTCATGTACTAATTATGGATACGCATGAGGAATATTCAACTTAATTTATATGAACTTCTATTTTTTATACTTGAAAGCGATTTACGGCCTCTGTTAATTTGTCGCTTAGTTCAGTCAATGTTTCAGAGGCACTTGCTACCGATTGAATAGCACGAAGTTGTTCATCGGAAGAAGCACTCACTTCTTCACATGCAGCAGCCGTTTGTTGTGATGTAGCTGCCATCATTTGGATTGTATCTACCACTTGTTCCTTGTAATTAGATACTTGTTCTATTTCATTAGATACTTCGTCGATAGAAGTTTGCATAGAGGACATAAGCTCCGATATTTCCTTAAAGGTCATTTCTGTATCAACCACTACCGTCCCCTGACTTTGGAAGGTTTCTCTCGTTTCATTCATTTGTTCGCTTACTAAAGCTGATTCCTGTTGTAATTCAAGAATGGTCTTTTTAACATCTACTGTTGCTTTAGCTGACTGTTCCGCTAATTTCCTAACTTCATCTGCAACTACCGCAAAACCTTTACCATGTTCACCCGCTCTTGCTGCTTCAATACTAGCATTTAAAGCAAGTAAGTTTGTTTGTGCGGAGATTTCCATGATTGTTTCCATTACTCCACCTATTGCCTTTACTTTACGTTCTAGCGTATTAACAACGCTGCCCATAGAAGTCAAGTTTGTTTCCCAACTATTAAATGAGTTTTTCAATTCACTCATCTGATTTTGGCCATTGATATTAATTTCACTGGCTTTCTTAGCAATAGTCGTCATCTTATGCGATTTCTCACTGATCAGATTGATCTGATCACTTAAATGAACTGAGTTATTTGTAACTTCTTCTGCATCCTCTGCTGATTTTAAAGCACCTTCCGCTATTTCTTCAATAGCAACAGATACCTGTTCTGCTGAAGCGGTAGTTTCCTCTGCTACTGCACTTAAACTTTCTGAGTTGGATTGTACATGATTAGCTGAGTCTTTTACTACTCCAATTATGTTATGCATACTATCCGTCATCTTGTTGAAGTTATTTGCTAATTGACCTATTTCATCGGTAGTATCAACTTTCGCATGAACTGTTAGATCCCCTTCGGCTACCTGATCCATTAGTTTTTTCAATTGCTCAATAGGCTGTATTAGACGTTTTGTTACAAAGTAAAGAGAAATAAACATGAATATCATAATAGCTACTGCAATCATTATAATTACATTACGAATGCTATCAGCAATCTGATTTATATTATCCTGTTCATAAACTGCTCCTACTTTCCAATCTAACCCTGGGAGAGTTGTGAATACGGATATTGTTGACATCCCGTCAGTAGAATCGCGAATTACCCCTTCCTCCTCGGTACTCGCTAGCATTTTATTTATAAATGCATAGTTAGATAAGTTTTCACCTGCTAACGTAGGATGTGCAATGGCCGTTCCATCTTCCTCCATAATAATAGGATACCCATCAAATCCTAGCTCACTTTCAGATATAGTGTTTGTCAGTTGTGATAGTAGGATATCAATACCGATAACTCCCATCACCTCTCCATTTACCACAACCGCTTTAGAACCAGTAATCGTATACGTTTTAGTTATTTCATCCATATATGGTTTTGACCAAACAAACTCTTCCTTGCTCGCAAGTCCATTTTGATACCACTCTCTTGATGTAGGATCAAAGTCTGCTGGTAAATCTGCCGCTGGATAAATTTCTAAATGTTTACTAGGTAACGCATAGTAAATAGCTGAAGTTGCATCATATACAGACGAGAATTCTTTAAACTTGTTAGATAATTCTTGTTGAAGCGGAGCCTTTGCATCTTCCCCTGCATTTATATATTCATTATAAAATTGTACAATCTCGGAGGATTTAGACATTTGTTCCACAGCACTTTCATAAGAACCCAGGTAAGTGTCAATTGTGGAAGACATACCATTAACTACTACTTGACTTTGTTCGATTAAACTTTCTTCCGTTTTGTCACTAACCATTAATGTACTGATTACACTTAAAGCTGACATACTAATAATTATCAGGACCATTACGGTAATAATTATCTTCCATTTTACTGAATTTCTCATGTTAAATCATCCTTCTAAATTGAATTTTACATATCTAGTAATTAAAAGTTCAGACAACTCATTATAACAGGAAAATTCAGTTTAGAAATAAAAAATTGAATACATTTTCACACGTTAATTCATAAATTAAAAGTACTTTTTCACTATAATTGTGGATATTTTCATTATTTACTATTATTATCTATAAAATTTAGGTATATGGACTCTTACATTACTTAAAACAGCTTTATATATATATATCTACTTTGTAGAATAAATTAGATATTTCAATTTAACGAAACACAATAAATCTATATAAAGGAAATGGGCTGGGACAGAAGTAGAAATTTTATTGGATAAAGAGAAACCTTTACTAAATAATGGATATTTAATAAAATTGATTGGAATGGAGGGACGACTCCTACGGGAATAGCGTGACACCTGAGACTACAGGCTCAGGCCACGCCCGTGGAAAGCGTCCCTGGAATGGAAATCAATTTTTTGCACAGCAAAAAAAAACAGCATTTTTCTCACAGAGAAAAATGCTGTTTTGGGGTTTAGTCCCAGCCTCAGTTAAAATGATAATTTAATACGGGAAATGAGGGTATTAGTAAATCATTCCTCACTCATTTCTTCTATGTTATGACCTAATTAAAAGTAATTTTATTTACTGCATCACGATCTAATTTCTTTATCACTTCTACAATTAATTTCACCGTGTTTTCGTAGTCATCTCTATGCAAAATTCCTGCATGAGAATGTATATATCGCGTCGCTACACCAATAGACAGCGAAGGAACACCATTAACAGAAATATGCATAGAACCTGCATCAGTTCCTCCACCTGGTATCATTTCAAATTGGTAAGGAATATTATGCTCGTCTGCAGTATCTGTTACAAAATCACGTAAACCTTTATGGGAAACCATGGAAGCATCAAATAATACGATTTGTGGTCCCTCACCCATTTTACTTGTCGATTCTTTTGCAGTAATACCTGGAGTGTCACCAGCTACCCCCACATCTACAGCAAAGCCGATATCTGGTTTTATCTTATTAGTAGTTGTTTTAGCACCTCGAAGGCCTACCTCTTCTTGAACATTACCTACTCCATAAACGACGTTTGGATGTTTTTCATCCTTTAATGCTTTTAATACATCCACTGCGATTGCACAACCTATACGGTTATCCCACGCTTTTGCTAATAGAAGTTTTTCGTTATTCATTACAGAAAACTCAAAATAAGGAACTACCATATCTCCTGGTAATACGCCCCATTCCATTGCTTCTTCTTTAGATGATGCACCTATATCAATGAACATATCCTTTATATCCGCTGCTTTTTTACGTGCTTCTGCAGACAGTATATGAGGAGGTTTAGAACCGATAATACCAGTTATATTATCTCCTTTACGAGTGACAATTGTTACCCGCTGTGCAAGCATTACTTGAGACCACCAACCACCGACTGTTTGGAAGCTCAAAAATCCTTTGTCATCGATTTTTGAAATCATAAATCCGACTTCATCTAAATGTCCAGCTACCATGATTTTAGGACCGTTCGCATCTCCCACTTTTTCTGCGATCAAGCTACCAAGATTATCGTATTCGATTTTATCTGCAAAAGGTGCAATGTACTTTTCCATCACTTCTCTTGGTTCACGCTCGTTACCAGGAATCCCTTTAGCATCCGTCAATTCCTTTAACATCGTCAATGTTTCATCTAGCTTTGGCATTATTTCGACCTCCTAAATATATGTACGATTTAATTATATTCTAAATTAATGACATTTTCAAAATTTGAGCCCACGATATTTCAATCAGCTCCCGCACCTCCACCGCCGTCTCCACCACCATCTGATGAACCTCCCGAGTGAGAACTTCCTCCATCTGATGACGTGGAAATCTTAGTCCATGACCAAGACTTAGTAACATAATCTATGGGGTCTGTGCTTGCAAGTAATACGGCAGCAAATGGAACAGAAAACTCCTTCGTTGGTATATCTACATTTTTTTTACCTAGTAAATAAGCTCTTACTACCCATTTTTCTTGCTCATTATTATTTAATGTATTTGGCATCCCATTTTTTAATTCTTTTCGATAGGAACGTACTGCATCCTTTGCACGGACTGCATTCATCGAAAGAATATTTCTTGGTGCAACAAAATATAAAATGATAACCAAAAATAATAATCCAATTATTAAATTTACAACCTCTTCATTTGCAATAGAAGTAGTAAAGAAAAATAATAGAATAGCGTATATACTTAAAAATAATGTCGAACGTTTTTTTATCCATAGGATAACTAAAAAAATAATCGTAAATATGGCTATAATAGCTATAGCCGGATAGCTCTGTACATTTGCATAATAAGCGAACATAGTAATCAGCGAAAGCATTAGGATAGAAGCTGTAATGATTAGTAGGGGAATTTTTCTATTCATAGCTCCCGCCTCTTCTAACTCTTTTTCTACTAACTGATGCCACTCCGTTTTTTTCTTTTTAAAGACTTTTACTTTGCTATGAAAGAATGTGGAATTTTTATTATCTTTCGCAGCACCTGCAGCATCATGTAAATGAAAAGCCCATTTTCTAGAGCCACTTCTAGTTGTAAATAGCCAACTAGTCATTTGCTTCTCAAAAACTGAAGTCGCGAGTTCGCCATTAGTAAGCCGGAAATCCAATGTTTCTTCCGGCGCTTTTGGATCGTGTTTAAAACGAAGTGCAGACTTTGCATGTTTTACCTTAACAGCCCCTCTTTCTACTAATGAAAAGAGACCTGCAAGGAAGTCTTTAGTATTGGGGTTTCCGCATTTATCAACAAAAAACAAATACAATACATCCGTATTTAGAACTTCCTCACTATACCCCTTTCTCCAAAAATGTCTTTGCGGTAAGAAAAGCAGTAAGCATAAGATAATAATTAGTATTGTATATGAGACTTTCGGTATGAATGAGATAAGTGTATCGATATAAGACAGTCTTTTATTCCATTTTTTCTGTTCTTCTATTTCATTAGCTAAAGCATCTTTATAGGGTATTGCTGCTATAGTTTTTCCAGATAATGCAATTAGGTCTGCAGGGAATATTAAACTAGTCTTCGTTTCAGTAAATGCTTTGGAAACAGGACTTGTAAATCGAATACCAAAAGTATTTTTCTCCGTTTTCACCTTTGCTTTATTGTACAAAACGCCTTCAAACGTAGTTGTTTCAGCTGTTTCGGGAAGAATATAATCTATCGTTAGATTAGAATAATCCTGATCATGGTTGTCCCCTTCTTCAAAATAAACAACATCTAGCTCGTTATAATTATCATATGCAGTGACACTATTTTTGAGCGTATAAGCATACAAAAATGATACTTGCCGATCACGTACTCCTATATCCGAAAAAAATGTATTATTATCTTTTGTCACTTGTAAGGGTGTCATCATAGCTTGATCAATAAACCCTGGTTCCAAGTTCAAGTCGGCTAACTCATAAGCATAAAATTGTTCTACGTCTTTACCATGTTCATTTGGAAAAGACCTATGCAATTTAGAGAAAGCCCCCTCAAAATTATAAGTAAATACTTCATTTACTAACAGGTCCCCATTTGGTTGAATCCAAGATTTTATATGTATTTTATCAATGGAATAGGACTTTGCTTCTGCTACTATTCCAAAGGAGAGTGACAGTACAACTAATATTATAGATACAAGAAACTTTTTCATAGATTACACCACCGTTTTAATATGTATTATTTTTTTACGGCTAGTCTACGAAAAAGTTTCACTCAAATCAATAACCACTTTTTTGACGGTCATAATTTGTTTGATTTTTTTCGATATATGCCTGTAAGACGTCCTCACTGCTAAACCCTAGTTTGTCCGCAATTGCCCCATACATTATCCACAGTTTTTCGTAGTGATTCTGAGTCGGTTCATTTAAAAATGTCAAAACGGATTCATTTGTGCCTATGAAAAGTGCAGTTAAATCTCCATTAATACTTTTATGAGGCCATTCCTCTAAATCTTCAAATCCTTTTTCTATACCTAACGATAATATAAAGTGAATGGAATCAACATACTCCTCTAAGATAACACTTCGTTCTGAAGGACCCTTTTCACTCCAGAATTTAAAGCATCTCGTTTCGTTTGCAAGTTCCGCAAGTTCAACTATTAGTGCCAACCCTTTTTTTACAAAAACATCCTCCGTAACTTGCTTGTTGGATTGTATATATTGGTCTAAAGCGCGCTGCATTGTAAAAAGTTTGTGTAAATTCATCATTTCCTCCAAATATTTTAATTTATTTTGAAACCAAACTACCTCTTCTATCGTATAGCAAGTACAATGTATTTTACAAGGAGGACATTTGAGATGTTCCATTTACTAAGACTGCTTATTTTGATACTTATCATATATGTTTTTTATAAAATTCTTCGCTACTTATTTGATCCTAAGCGTAAACTGGATGAGGCATATGAAAAAGAACAGTATTATTATTATGATGAGGTAAAAAATGTTCGTAAAAACTTCTTTATCACGTATAAAGGGATCCTATTTGAGGGAGAAAAATATTTAGGTACTACCGACCAAGCCTTCGAAGTCGTTTCTATCTTTATTTGGACAAAAGAT
The DNA here is from genome assembly GCF_038003165.1 of Psychrobacillus sp. FSL K6-2365. Taxonomy (NCBI): domain Bacteria; kingdom Bacillati; phylum Bacillota; class Bacilli; order Caryophanales; family Bacillaceae; genus Psychrobacillus; species Psychrobacillus sp. FSL K6-2365. The sequence continues at coordinate 2,785,667 of NZ_JBBOOO010000001.1, forward strand.
CCAGCTAAATTACAGGGCTTTACAAAAGAAGACTTACGTTTCTTACAAAATGAAATTAAAATGAATTACCCAAATGCCAAAATAAACTGGAAAAGCCCTATTGAGCAATTAATGCGGGATGACCAGTGAAAATATAACACGGTTAGCCGAGAGTTTTCGGCTAACCTTTTTGTGATTGATCGATAATGGATAGTGATTAATGGAATCTACATTTTAAAAAAATATCAAATATTTAATTATAGGAAACACTCTACACGAATGTTGAACTTTCCGCTTGCTACGCTTGTAACCTTCAAGGATGGATCTCGATCGCTATCTATCCTCATTTCAGCCCTTTTGGAGTCTCATTCTTTCGCTCTTGCGGCTCGTAATGCGCACATCCAAGGGACCACTGTGATGTAGAATTTTCTTTTTACAGATCATCCATCGGATAATTGAAAGTATTGATGGATATATTTTCCGTTCCGCAAGTAAATAAGCTTCTTAAGCAAGTAAACTAACAATCTGCACAAGTAATCTCTGAAGGATGAAAAGTAAGTAAAATTCAAGAGCAAGTAAATGGTTTTGTATATGTAATTTCTCTCTCTTAATTATACTAGTCAATAGCGACTCTTGTAGATACAGGTAGATATAATCGGATGACCTAGGCAAGCCAGTACAAGTATGGATTAGTATCATTTTGTTTATTATTTTGGCTATTGTTATAGGCTATGTTTCACTTAAAATAACGGAGCAGTTTAGTGTAATAAGGGTTCTATTTAATCCACAAAATTAAAGCTAAGATAAAAAATTTTTTTGGGGGGATAAATTGATGAAAAAAACTAGAATTGTATTTGCAATAATTGCTTTTTCTTTATCTTGTTATAGTCTGATAAGTAGAGATTTTGATTTAATGCCGATTGTAATGATGTGCTTAGGGGCATTTATGTTAGCGTCAGGATTATACGAACTTCAAAAAGACCGGAAAAGATTTGAAGGATATTTATTCATTATTGTCTCTTTATTTCTTTTCACTATTACCATAACGGGTTTGTTATTGAACTAAAGAAGCAGGTTAGCCAAATAAGCGGGTAGCATACATCACTAAAAATGCATTTTGAAAGAGGGATATTATGAACTACTACCAAATTGTAAAAGAAGTAGTGATACATGAGGTCTTGAATCAAAATGTTTTCGAGGAGTAGAGTACCTTCGTTTAATATTTGTTATCCAAGTGTCTTAAAAATATGGAACAAAATTTATAATAGTAAATTTCCAAATTCAAAAAAACGATATTAATCAAAAACAATATTATTAAACTCCCATGAAAATTTAAAAATGCAACAAATCTATAAAATGTACAAAAGGGACTCAGAAATTAGTGATTACAGTGAAACACAGCAAATCCAGCGGAGAACAACAGAATGTTGGTCACGAAGGCAATGCCAAAACATGCTGAAGTTGTTCGAAGCCTTCGTTCCTTTGCAACACTCTATGGGATTATTTCTGGTTTTAGAATCCTCGACCTTGGAAAGCGACCGCGTTAACCGAAATCATGTCATTACTCAAAGCACACTCTTTGTCTTCAACGAGGCATCACTACTAGTATCTTGTGCCAATTTTCACAAAGCACAGGCACTTCCCCTAGAAATCTGAGCATACACAAAAAGACACCCCTATGCAATGATAGAGCTGTCTGTTGTTAATATGTAGAATATTAAGAAAGCATATAAGATCATTAACATTAAAAATCCAACACGAAAGTTCGTATGCTTTGTTTTATGGCGAAACATTTGCATACCAATATATGCCCCAATTCCTCCACCTAATAGCGCGAATGTCCAAAGTGTTCTTTCCGAAATCCGTTGCCCCTGTTTTCTTGCTTGTGATTTGTCGTATCCCATTACAAAAAAAGCGATAATCGACATGATTAATATGAAAATAAGAATAACGTTTGTCATACATATTAGGCTCCTTGTACAAAAAAAGCTGATAGAACCTCTATCAGCTTTTTTATCTTAAATTATTTTGCGATTGCTTTTTTTGCTGCATCTGCAAGTTGTGTAAATGCTTGAGAATCTGTTACTGCAAGATCCGCTAACATTTTACGGTTAACTTCGATTTCAGCTAATTTTAATCCGTGCATTAAACGGCTATAAGAAAGTCCGTTCATACGTGCTGCCGCATTGATACGTGTAATCCATAGTCTACGGAAATCACGTTTTTTGTTGCGACGGTCACGGTATGCATACATGAATGATTTCATTACTTGTTGGTTAGCAACTTTGTATAATGTATGTTTAGAACCGTAATAACCTTTAGCTAATTTTAATACTTTTTTACGACGACGTTTAGTTACTGGTGTGCTTTTTACGCGTGGCATGATTCATTACCTCCTGCTATTCTTTCGAATGATTGAATTTCTGTTATTATTTCATGTAAGTTAATAAAGTTTTGATACGTTTGTAATCGCCTGAAGATGCTACTTTAGTTTTACGTAGTTTACGTTTTGCTTTAGTAGATTTGTTAGCGAATAAGTGGCTTCCAAAAGCACGGTCATGTTTTAATTTTCCAGTCCCGGTTTTTTTGAAACGCTTTGCAGCTCCACGGTGAGTTTTCATTTTCGGCATGTCGAATTCCTCCTAAACAATTGTACTCTATTACTGTTTTTCGTTCTTTGGTGCAAGCACTAAGAACATACTACGGCCATCCATTTTCGGTTTTGACTCGATAGTGGATACTTCCGTACAAGCTTCTGCAAATCTATCTAAAACTCGTTGTCCGATCTCTTTATGAGTGATGGCACGACCTTTAAAGCGAATAGATGCTTTCACTTTATCTCCTTTTTCAAGGAACTTGATCGCGTTTTTCAATTTCGTTTGGAAATCATGCTCATCGATTGTTGGGCTCAAACGAACCTCTTTCATCACGATGATTTTTTGATTTTTACGAACTTCACGATCTTTCTTTTGCTGCTCAAATTTGAATTTACCATAGTCCATGATACGAGCGACTGGTGGCTTGGCTTGAGGAGCCACAAGGACAAGATCCAAATTTACACGACCTGCTATTTCAAGTGCTTCGTTACGTGTTTTTAATCCTAATTGATCACCATTCTGATCAATAACTCGTAGTTCGCGAGCTCGAATGCCATCGTTTACATACATGTCTTTGCTAATAATGATCCACCTCCAAATAGTGTCGCGAATACATGGTTTGGGCATAAATTCCGTAGAAACGAATAAGTTACGCCGTTTTAGATCCATAAAAAAAGCGGACAGACATATAATATATGTCTGCCCGCCGATATGAGTACATGTAGTAACTACATGTTACAGTCGATCTTGTGCTTACCAGTCAACAACACTTGTAGGTGTCAAACAGGTGAGAAGCGGGCAGCCTCTTCTTATACCGCAAACTTGTATTCAATAACCTTATTAACTATATCATGATGAAATAGTTATGTCAACACTAAATCTATTGGTGTGCTACTTCTTCTTTCAAACGTTCTAAGAACTCTCCAAAAGGAATGCTTTCTGATTTTTGTTCTCCGTATTTACGAACGTTGACATTACCTGCTTCTAGCTCTTTATCTCCTAGTACAAGCATGTATGGAACTTTTTGCATTTGTGCTTCACGAATCTTATAACCTAGTTTTTCTTCACGATCATCCATTTCAACACGGAAACCTGCCGCTACTAATTGCTCTTCTATTTGTTTAGCAAATTCAAAATGCACTTCATTGGAAACTGGAATTATTTCAACTTGAACAGGTGCTAACCAAGTTGGGAATGCACCTTTATATTCTTCGATTAAGAATGCTACAAAGCGCTCCATCGTTGAAACAACCCCGCGATGGATAACAACAGGACGATGCTGCTTGCCATCTTCACCAACATAATTTAAGTCAAAGCGTTCAGGTAACAAGAAGTCTAGCTGAACAGTCGATAAAGTTTCTTCTTTGCCAATCGCTGTTTTCACTTGAACATCCAATTTTGGTCCGTAAAATGCCGCTTCATCTTCCGCTTCAAAGTAATCTAAACCAAGCTCGTCCATCGCTTCTTTTAACATGCTTTGTGCCTTTTCCCACATTTCATCGTTATCAAAATATTTTTCTTTGTTTTGAGGATCACGATAAGAAAGACGGAAAGAATAGTCTTCTAAGTTAAAGTCTTTATAAACCGAAATGATTAATTCTACAACTTTTTGGAACTCGGATTTGATTTGGTCTGGACGTACAAATAAATGCGCATCATTTAAAGTCATTCCGCGAACACGTTGTAATCCTGATACTGCACCTGACATTTCATAACGATGCATTGTCCCTAACTCTGCAATACGTAACGGAAGGTTTCTATAAGAATGCATACCATTTTTGAACACCATCATATGATGTGGACAGTTCATTGGGCGTAGTACCAATGTTTCGTTGTCCATTTCCATTGGCGGGAACATAGAATCTTGATAGTGATCCCAGTGACCAGAAGTTTCATAAAGCTCTTTCGAACCTAATACTGGTGTATATACATGTTTGTAACCTAATTTAAGCTCTTTATCTACAATATAACGCTCAATAACACGACGGATTGTCGCTCCATTTGGTAACCAAAGCGGTAAACCTTGACCAACTTTTTGAGAAGTTGTAAATAAATCTAGCTCTTTCCCAATTTTACGGTGATCACGTTCTCTTGCTTCTTCTAACATATTTAAATGATGAGTAAGCTCTTCTTTTTTAAAGAATGCAGTACCGTAAATACGTTGAAGCATCTTGTTATCACTATTTCCACGCCAGTATGCACCAGCAATGCTTAATAGCTTGAACTCTTTAAGTTTCCCAGTAGATGGAACATGAACTCCACGACAAAGGTCAAAGAAATCTCCTTGCTCATAAATAGAAACTTGTTCACCTTCAGGGATTGCTTCTAATAATTCTACTTTGTATTCATCTTCTTTAAATTTATCAAAAGCAACTTGACGAGAAACATCGTGGCGAATGATTTCTATATTTTCATTAATTATTTTTTTCATTTCTTTTTCGATTAATGGTAAGTCTTCCGCAGTAATCGGCACTGGTGAGTCAATATCATAATAAAAACCATTTTCAATAACTGGTCCAATACCCAATTTAACATCTTTGAAAAGGCGTTTAACTGCTTGCGCAAGTAAATGTGCCGAACTATGGCGCAAGATTTCTAGAGCCTCGTCAGATTCCGGAGTAATAATTGCGATATCTCCATCCTCAGTGATTGGTGTTTTAAGGTCAATTAATACTCCACTTAGTTTTCCAGCAAGTGCTTTTTTACGTAAGCCAGGACTTATCGATTGGGCAATTTCTTCTGTAGTTGTAGATACAGGGAATTCCTTTACTGCTCCATCTGGAAATTTCAATTTAATAATTTCTGCCATTTTGAACACTCCTTTTATAATAAGAAAAACCGGGCAAAAAGACTCCCGGTCCTTTAAGAACCGAAACATATATATGCCGTTGATTTCCGCTCCGGGCGGACGCTTTCCGTGGGCACGGCTTCAATCTCCTCGTCACTCCGTTCCTGCGGGGCTTTCAGCTCGCGCTATACCCACTGGAGTCGCCGCCCTGCTCTCCAATCAACCATGTCCACTTGAAGTAAAAGAATAATTGAAGTCAATAGTACTTACTATTTCATAGTTTATTTGGAAATAAGTAATGTTGAAATGAACTCTAGTACAAAGAAATTTTACTGTCTACATCTATCATTGAATAACAGCATTTCTAATTCAACAGCGATCACAGATGATGTTTTCACTAAATAAAATTGGACCAATCTTATCATCTAAGCGATAGGCTTTGCCAAATCTTATAATGGAGTACTACACACTAGTTGATTGTAGTGAAATGTGGCGACTCCAGCGGGAATAGCGTTAGGCGAAGACCCCGCAGCACAGCGAGGAGGCTGAGGCAACGCCCGCGGAAAGCGTCCACATGTAACGGAAATCACAGGATTATTCATTCTAAAAATCTCAAGAACCCAGTGTTCACGGTACATTTTTATATACTTTCTTATTCTTTTAGAAAAGCACAAGCGCCTATTTTAGCCCCTACAAGCGCTGAAAGCCAAATTGAAAGCATTCTTTTCGCTTTCAACCAAGGGACTGAAGCGACCTCGAGGGACCGGGCGCTGGAGCTAGACATTTAAAAAACAATAAAAAAACCCCATCCCTAAAAAGGGACGAGGTTCAAGTCGTGGTTCCACCCTTCTTCTGTCTATCCAATAGAAATGAAATAGACGAAGCTTTGCATCGACTAACGGGCCGGTGACCGGTAATTGCTATATTAATTCACAATTACTGCTCGGAGGTGGTAAATCGATTGCCGATACTTAAGAAGCTTACAGCCATGGCTTCTCTCTCTTCAAAGTCGTACAAACTGATTGTTGTCCTCTTCATTGCATTTACTTATTCTTATGGAAATGATTATACGTCACTGAAAATCCATTTGCAAGTTGAAATTCATTTTTTTCGTGAAAGTTCTCTCTTATCCTTTAACTTTCCCTCCAGTTTTTCCCTTGTAGCGCAATTGGTGTCGTAAGAGCTCGAATTCGTTCCATGATTCGTCCAGCTTTTACAACTTCCTTTTCACCGCGCTGCGTAAAGGATAAATGATGCTGCAACTCATCATAGTTGAAGTTAGAGGACATGAAAGTCGGTAGCTGCTCTGACATTCTATAATGCAAAATTGTCCCTAAAATTTCGTCCCTGGTCCAGCTAGACATAATTTCTGCCCCAATATCGTCTAGCATCAAAACCGGAGCACGTTTAACGAATTCAATCTTCTCTGCTAATGACTGATCTTGAATTGCTTGTTTCATTTCCCTTAAAAATTCAGGTACATATACAACTACAGAATGAATATGTCTTGCCGCTAACTCATTTGCAAGAGCACCTAGCAAGTACGACTTCCCTACTCCAAACTTGCCATGGATATATAAGCCTTTTACTGGAAGTACTTTTGTACGTTCCCATTCGTTAAGAAAGTCTTTAGCTGCACGTACTGCAACAACTCTACTGCCATCCTCTAAATCTACTCCTGCAAGACTAGCTTCCATAACTTCTTTAGGCATATGAATACTGTCAATCATAGAAATAACTTTCTTACGCTCGTCTTCAATAATACCCCGTTTGCAGCGAATAAAATCATTATCTATCAAGTTTCGATCAAGGACTAGTTTAGGCTCATACCCTTTCATGTAATTGTGACATTGATCTAACGTTGGACAAGAGTCGCAATCATGTGATTGAGATATAAATTCATATAGCTTACTCAAACTACGATCGACTATCTCCTTATTGATGTCTGAGGCGTTTTCCTCAAGAAACTTCTGCACTCTAGGGTCTTCTAAGACTTCCTTTTTCATATCGTTTAGTCGAGTAGTAAATTCAGGCGATACAACTCTCTTGAGGGTTTCATTAATACGTTCCATTCTTGTCACCTACCTTTTCAACATGCCTAACTCTGCTAATAGTTTTTGACGTTCTTCATCGATATTTTGAATACCATTAGTAGTTTTACCTGATGATTTCTTCGTTTCTCCATCTTTTTTATAAAACCAATCAGGCACTTTTTCCTCGCGTGTCGGCTTTTTTGTATATGTTTTTTGTGGAGAGCCTTCATTTTTCCATTTTACATACTGTTCGTGTTCGTTCCTAGCAAGCTCCATCGCTTCTTTGGCTGTTTTGACATCTTTCCGCATCCAATGAGAAGCAATTTTCTCCGCATAATTTTTCGTGAGTTTCATGTCTGTACGCAATAATACATATTGTAACAAAACATTAACAACTCCGATCGGCATTTTGAAATGAGTTACAAAATGATTAGCTAACTGAACATCCGCGAGAATTGGCTCTTTTCCGTTTGCGATATCCTTTAATACTGACACCGGTGGCGTTGTTTCTAAATAATGGATTAACTCACCTTCCTTCGTTAGGGGTTGAGCGGATTCCAAAGATACCACTTGTTTTTCAATCTTCTCAATTACAGGCGCAACTTTGGAAACAGTAAGTTTGTAATAATCCGAACATGCTTTTTTTAATCTTGCTTCTGAAAGATGTAATTCATCATCTAACGCAAGAATAACTACTTTTTGCATTTCCACTGGACTTAATTTATATAAAAAGGCGAGTTTTGCAATTACTTCTCTCGCTTCTATTGTCATCGCTGATTTAGGTACTAATTGCTCAGAAAGTCCCTCTTGAAGTAATGAAAAATCAAATTGATCATAATAAAATGGAACAGCTGATTTCCTTTCCTTCGATACGAAAGTGTCATCGTAAGATAGAGAATTATCCATTTTGGAGGATGGTTTAAATACATCCATAAATGTTCTAGAAACGTCATTAAAGCCATCATTCCAATTGGAGTTTTGGATAAAACGATTACGTAAATGTTTGAAAGCATTTTCACCAACTTTATTTAGCAAAAACATGGAAAGTAATGGATCTTTTAAAAATGACTCTGCATCTAACGGTGCCGAAAGATCATAATGGAATATATTCCCTTCATCCATCGTTTTTTTCCATGTACGTAGAAGACCAATTGCCTCTAGAGCAAGACGAGCTTGAAAAACTTTACCTATAGGCATCCCGAGAACATTCATCAATTGGTAATGTGACCATCGCTCACTGCTTTTTTGTTCTCCTTCTGCCCAAAGTGTTAAATACAAACTAATACTTTCTGCTCCAACTAACGGCTGATAAAACAAAGTTAGCAATTGCCGATCATAATCAGATAAAGAATATGGTAAGCGAATCATATACAAATCTGCTGGCTGTAGCTCTTTATATAACATCGACAATTGTATCTACTCCCCTTTAGAATATATTAAAATATAGAACGCTGTTTCACAAAATAATACTTCAATTTATAATGAAGGATTTTTCTTTAAAATTTCCTTTAACTCATCGATAAATACATTTATATCTTTAAATTGGCGGTAGACGGAAGCAAAGCGGACATAAGCTACCTCATCTACTTCTGCAAGTTTGTCCATTACAATTTCACCGACGTCTTCTGATTTCACTTCTGCATTACCCATTCTTCGTAATTCTTTTTCAATAGAGAAAACAATATTTTCTAGTTGTTCTAATGCAACTGGTCTTTTTTCACATGCACGAATTAGCCCTCGTAACACTTTTTCACGACTAAACTCTTCTCTAGAACCATCTTTTTTTACAACGATTAATGGTGTCTCTTCTACTTTTTCAAACGTAGTAAAACGAAATCCACAATCTTCGCATTCTCTTCTTCTCCTGATTGCCTTATTGTCATCCACAGGACGAGAATCGACAACTTTTGTGCCATTGTATTGACAAGTTGGGCATCTCATATAGATCTCTCCTAATTCTTCACAGTAGTTTTATGTATCTATTATAACAATATTTTCGGGTAAAATCGAAAAAGCAGAGGAATCTCTTCCTCTGCTCACTCAGTCAGGTATAAATCTATTACGCTTGAACTGTCAATCGTGACGCAGGCTTTTTAACTGGTCCCATACCACGTGGCATTTCTAACGTTTCGCGTGTTCCAGCATTAAGAGCATCTGCTATATAGTTAGCTGCGATTGATGGATCTAAATCACCACATGTATACACATCAATGCTTGCATAACCGTGCTCTGGAAAGCTGTGAATCGTTAAATGCGATTCGGAAATAATAACGACTCCACTTACACCTTGTGGCGCAAATTTGTGAAATGCAACTTCTCTGACTTCTGCACCAGATTTTAGTGCAGCATCAACAAATGTTTGCTCGATAAATTGCATATCGTTAAGTTTGTCGAAATCGCACTCCCATAGTTCTGCAATAATGTGACGTCCCATTGTTTCCAATGTCCGTTTCCCCCTTTGATAAGTTTTATTTTTAACCTCAAAGTTGACTACCACGGGGGAAAGTTAGTCCAAAGAGGTCCTAACCCTTTAAGTAGTCGGTGTACAAGTAAAGTAACACGATTCTCATTATATGTTGTTTTATTGAAATATGCAAGAAATAATTAACCTCTTTCTAATCGCTAGAAAGAGGTTTGGATAATTATAGAGATAAAGCTACTTTTTTAGTAAGGTCAACCACTCTAGCAGAGTAACCCCACTCATTATCATACCAAGCAAGAACTTTTACTTTACGGTCACCAATAACCATAGTAGTTAAACCATCCACCGTTGTAGATAGAGTTGTAGTGTTAAAGTCGATGGATACTAGAGGTTCCATCGTAATACCTAATATACCTTGCATTGTACCTTCAGATGCTTTAAGGAAAGCCTCATTAACTTCTTCTGAAGTAACATCTTTTTGCAAATCCACCACTAAGTCTACTAAGGAGACATTTGGAGTTGGTACACGTAATGCCATACCATGAATCTTCCCTTGAAGCTCTGGCAATACAAGTGTAAGTGCTTTTGCAGCTCCTGTTGAGGTAGGAATGATTGATTGACCACAGGCACGTGCACGACGTAAATCCTTATGTGGATTATCTAGATTATTTTGATCGTTTGTATATGCATGAACAGTTGTCATTAACCCATTTTCAATACCAAATGTGTCATTCAATACCTTCACTACAGGTGCTAAGCAGTTTGTTGTACAGCTTGCATTCGAAATTATATGGTGAATCGATAAATCTAACTTATCATCGTTTACTCCCATAACTATAGTTGCATCTTCATTTTTTGCAGGAGCAGTTATTATCACTTTCTTTGCACCAGCTTCAATATGTGCTTTAGCTTTTTCACCATCATTAAATTTACCAGTGGATTCAATTACGATATCCACGTTTAGCTCTTTCCAAGGTAATTTTGCTGGATCACGATCATCCACAATTTGAACACGTTGGCCATTTACAATTAGAGCGTTTTCTTCTAGTGAAATATCTCCAGTGAAAGTACCATGTGTTGAATCATATTTAATAAGATGTGCCAATGTCTCTAACGGATATCTCGCGTTTATTGCTACCACATTCAAATCCTCTTGTGCTATTGCTTGACGAAAAACCATACGTCCAATACGTCCAAAACCATTAATCGCAATTGAAACTGCCATAAGAAAAGTCCTCCTGTAACTATGTGATACTTATTGTTTTTTAACCTTGAATTAGTATAACACATTTTATGTATTGTGTAGCCCCAAATATACAGAATAATAAAGTCGATATTTTCAAATAACTTTTCATTGGTTCAGTAGAGCTAAGGAACAAAGACAAAACCTGTTACTACCGATTTTAGGAAGCCTTTGGACATACAGTTATTCACTTAATTAAGACATAGATATGCCGTTGATTTCCGCTTTATATAATCGAATAATTGGATATAAAACCATATAAATATACGTATTTTATCTTAAAATAAGTAGGGATGAAATGGACTCAGATAAAAGAAAGCCTACTTGCTTCTTTCATCATAAAATAGTATGCACCTAATCGGCAGACGATTTTTTCCCTATAATAAATTTTGATAACTCTAATTATCTCAGCGATATGCTTGCTCTATCTCCGGAGTGGAAAACTACACTCTATATTGATTGAAGTGTAAGGGGACGGCACAGTGGGATGAGTGATACAGATGAGATATCACATCGATCACCCCACGGAGGCTAACAGGATGTTGGTCACGAAGGCGTTGCCACACGATGTGGCGCTCTTAGATTTGAACCCCACCTGAAACGGAAATCAGTGGGTTAACATTTCTTTTAAGTCCCATGAATCAAGTGTTCACAGGACATCTTTATATACTTTTAATCTTTTCAAAAAAGCACCAGAATATTTACCTTCTGGCGCTTCTCTTATACTTTATATATTAAATACTAACTATTTGCGTTTAGTTTTCAGTTTTATTATTCCCAAATAGCTAATATTTTTATCAATTGTTGTTTAGTTTCTTCTATTGTTCCATTGTTATAAATAACCGCATCTGCCCCTTTTTCTTTTACTGATAAAGGTAATTGGGATTGAATACGTAATTTAGCTTCCTCCTGCGTAAACCCATTCCGGGATATCAATCTTTCCAATTGGGTTTGTTCAGTTACTGTCACAACAAGAATTTTATCCACAAAGGATTGCAATCTACTTTCAAAAAGTAACGGTATATCCATAATAATGACTGGATGTCCTTGTTGCACAAGATGCCCCTTTTGGGCTAACATTTCTGCACGGATAGCAGGATGTATAATATCATTTAATAACTTACGTTTAGAAGGGTTTGTGAAAATAATTTCACCAAGTTCTTCCCGATTTAAGGATCCATCCTCTTGGATAACCCCCGAACCAAAAGTTTCTTTAATCTTTTCAAGCGTAGCAGTTCCTTTTTCAACTACTATACGCGCGACAAGGTCTGCATCTATAATGGGAAAGCCCATTTCCTTTAACATATTTGCTACGGTGCTTTTCCCACTAGCGATACTTCCTGTTAATCCAATTATCATCTAGTTGCTCCCTTATTTTTGACATGTTGGACAGTAGGTAGAGGTACGACCACCGATTGTTTTCTGTTTCGTTTTCGTACCACAGACCCCACATTCCTTTTTGCCATACATTTGAAGTCTATTTTGCATATTTCCTGCTCCACCGTTAATAGTGCGATAATCTGAAATCGTACTACCTCCGTTTTCAATACTATCAAGCAAAACAATTACTATTTCTTGAAATAATTGAATTTTTCGCTCTCTACTAATTCGTTTTACTGTCCGTGCCGGATGTATTTTCATACGAAATAACGCTTCAGTCGCATAAATATTTCCGCAGCCAGACACGACATGACCATCCATGATAAACTCTTTTATTGCTTTATTCTCATATTTGGGTAATGCGCTCATATGCAGAAAATGATCTAATGCATGTTGATCAAAAGGCTCAGGTGCCATTAATAATAAAGGAGGGTAGTCCGCTTCTGTTTCTATGAATCGCAATTCGCCAAATCTTCGGATATCCGCATAGACCAGCATGTCACCCTCTTCAAAGTAAAGAGTAACATGCGCATGCTTTCTAAATTTTTCTTCTGTAATCTCATGCAAATTTTTCACAGAAAACCATGCTCCTGACATACCCAAATGCGATACTAGCATATAAGGGAGGCCATCCTTTAGAAGATGAAAATAAATATATTTGGACCTTCTTTCTAGATGGTCAATCTTTGTGCCAGGTAAAGCTAAACAAAACTGTTCTACATCTAACCCTTTAATAATAGCTTCTTTACCATTTGCTTTTGAATTATAAATGGTTTCCGAAACATCAACTGACTTAATAGTCTTTCCACTTACAATTGGTTGAAGGGCGCGTAATACGCCCTCTACTTCTGGTAATTCTGGCATACATGTAACCCCCTACTTCGTGTCATACCACGATGAACCAAAGGCATAATCCACTTTTAGAGGTACAATCAGCTTAATAGCATTTTCCATTACTTCTGGTACTATTTTTTCTAATAATGCAATCTCCTCAGGAGGTGCCTCGAAAATTAACTCATCATGTACTTGTAATAACATTTTAGTTTGCATATTTTCAACTTTTAATCGAGCAGCCATATCAATCATTGCTTTTTTAATAATATCTGCAGCACTCCCTTGAATTGGTGTATTCATCGCCGTTCGTTCTGCAAAGCTTCTTAGATTAAAATTTGAACTCGTTATTTCCGGTAAATACCTTCTTCTATTAAGGATTGTAGTAACATATCCTGATTGTTTTGCATCATGAACAATATCGTCCATATATTCCTTTACTCCAGGGAAGCTATTTAAATAATTCTCGATAAATTTCGCTGCTTCTTTTCTAGTAATATCTAGATTTTGCGATAAACCATAATCACTAATACCATACACAATACCAAAGTTAACCGCCTTGGCAGCACGACGCATATCGGATGTCACATCTTCCTGATCCACATGGAAGACATCCATAGCCGTTTTAGTATGGATATCTAAATCATTATTAAAAGCATCTACTAAGTTTTCATCCTTAGACATATGCGCAAGAACACGTAATTCAATCTGAGAGTAATCCGCAGCGAACATTACCCATCCAGGTTGAGAAGGAACAAAGGCTTTTCGTATTTTTCTACCTTCCTCCAAACGTACTGGTATATTCTGCAGGTTTGGATTTATAGAACTCAAACGTCCTGTTGAAGTTAGCGCTTGTTGATAACGAGTATGAATTTTCCCATCATCTTTGTGAATCTCTTTTAACAATCCTTCAATATATGTCGAATTGAGCTTACCTAATTGACGATATAGTAGAATTTGTTCAATTATTTCATGTTCATTTGCTAGTTTTTCAAGAACATCCGCTGCGGTTGAATAACCTGTTTTAGTCTTTTTAATAGGTGTAAGTCCAATTTTTTCAAATAATATTACGCCTAATTGTTTAGGAGAATTAATATTGAATGTTTCTCCCGCTAGTGTATAAATGTCTTGTTCAATCACCTGTAATTTAATATTGAGTTCATGACCCATTTCTACAAGTATTTGTTTATCGACTAAAACACCATCGGACTCCATCGTGCCTAGGATAGATGCAAGAGGTAGCTCTATTTCTTTATACAACTCGTACTGTTCATTTTCTTCAAGCTTCACTTCTAACTTTTCTTTTAAGTCCCATATTGCCTTTGCTTTTCTAACTGCATGTTCTGCAATTTTCTCGATTTCAGGAGGAGTTTTTTTGGCACCTTTTCCGTAAACAGTATCGTTTGTCAACAAGTTAAAGTAACCAAATTCTTTCGCAATAGCTGCAACATCCTCTGACGAAATAGCTGGATTTACTATATACGCTGCTAGGAGCAGGTCAAATTCAACCCCTTGAACATTAACATTGTGTTTTCTGCTCACTGCTTGTGTTGCTTTGGAATCTGCTAAATACTTTTTATTTGTATCATTCTCTAACCACGAACAAAAATCCTTAGATTGAAAAGCAACCTCTGCGGGAGCAAAGTAACCTTTTTCTCCATCCGATAATGCAATGCCTAATAATTCGCTTGTATGGTATTGAACATCATACATTTCTAAATGGACTGCCATCACTTTATCTAATACAGTAGAGTCTATTTTTTCAACAATTTGGAATTCCACCTCTGTCGTTTCTGGCTCTTCAGAAACATATTCAGATTTCTCCAAAAGTGTTTTAAAGGATAGTTCCTTCCAAACTTCAATTACGTCTTCCATATTTGGACCATTATAAGAAATATCCTCAATTGAAACTTGGATTGGTGCTGCTATTTCTATCGTAGCTAGCGCCTTACTCATAATTGCCTGTTCTTCATTAGCAACAAGTTTTTCCTTTAGCTTAACACCACTCACTTTATCAAGTGCCTTATATAAATCCTCTACCGAACCATGTTCTTTTAAAAGCTTAATAGCTGTCTTTTCTCCGACACCAGGAACTCCGGGTATATTATCGGAAGCATCCCCCATTAAGCCTTTCATATCAATAATCTGTAAAGGACTTAAACCATACTTTTCTTGAATATGCTCAGGTGTGTATTTTTCAATATCGGTAATTCCTTTTCTCGTAATATATACTGTTGTATTATCAGTAGCTAATTGTGTTAAATCTTTATCTCCAGAAACAATTACGACTTGTTGACCTTTTTCATCTGCTTGCTTACTTAAAGTACCAATAATGTCGTCCGCCTCGTACATTTCCAGTTCATAACGCTTAATACCATATGCATCGATCAACTTACGTATATATGGAAATTGTTCTGAAAGCTCTGGCGGAGTTTTTTGTCTTCCACCTTTATATTCGCCAAATGTAGAATGACGGAAAGTTGTTTTTCCGGCGTCAAAAGCCACTAACATATGAGTTGGATTTTCTTCTTCCATAATTTTTTGTAGCATCATTGTAAAGCCATACGCTGCATTTGTATGTACACCATGTTCATTCGTTAATAGGGGTAGGGCAAAAAAAGCTCGGTAAGCCAAACTGTTGCCATCTAATAATAGGATTTTTTCGGTCGCCAAATACATTCACTCCTTAATAATAAAAACCGTCATTCCCTATATCTTACCATGACAGTAAGGGGAATGACGATTCATATACTATTCTAAGTAACCTGATAGAATATTCGCATACGGAGAATCTGACGGGATGATTATCATCGTTTCATCTCCAATTGTTTTCTTATACGATTCTAAAGTTCTGTAAAGTGAATAGAACTCTGGATCCTTAGAAAAACTTTGGTTATAAATTTTTGCTGCCTCTGCATCCCCTTCAGCCGCTATAATAGATGCATCTTTATTGGCAGTTGCCAACATTTCACGAACTTCACGGTCTGTTTCAGCTTCAATTCTTCGTTTATCTGCATCACCGGTAGAAAGGAATTTTTGAGCAATACTTTGTCTTTCAGAAATCATCTCATTGTACACAGATTGCTCATTTTCTTGAGGAAGATCTGTCCGTTTAATACGAACGTCTAGTACTTCAATACCGTAATTATCTTTTTTCAATAATTCATTTACATGACTAGTTATTTGATCATTTAAGCTTCCTCTTGAGGAATTTTCATCGTTAATAATCTCATTATAATTTAATTGACCAAGCTCAGAACGAACGACCGAATAGATAAATTCTTCCATACGAGAGCCTGCACCAACTAATGTACCTGCACTAGAAATCATTTCCTTAACATTTACTACTCTCCACACTGCATAATTATCAATAATAATTCGACGTTTATCTTTTGTATTTATTTCTGCCTCAGATAATTTATAATTCATTTGATATTTAGGTACTGTAGTTACAGTCTGAACAAATGGTATTTTCATATGAATCCCAGGAGTATCTTTAACATCTTTGATTTCTCCGAACTGACGAATTACTTTAAACTCTCCCTCTTTGACCACAAAGATATTCGCAAGAGCGATAATGAACAAGACAAAAACTAGGAAAATTGCGATAAATGGCTTTGTATATTTTTTGTAATCTACAGGTTTTTTTTCTTTAGGGGCGTTACTTGCCTTGTTTTCAACTGTTTTAAATTTCGCTTCTAAATTGGAGAATGGATTTTTGTTTTCAGCCATTATTTTCCGCTCCCTTCTTCTTTTTCTGCCTCTGTTTCAGTAGTCGTAGTTGCTGGTGGAGTCGGTTGTTTACTTGCTTCTAAAGATTGTAGAGGAAGATACTTCATCGTTCCACCATCATCATTCATAATATATAAATTAGCATTTGGTAGTACGGCATCTAATGTTTCCATTACTAAACGCTGTTTAGTAATCTCTTTATTATTTTGGTATTCTGCATATAGCTTATCAAAAAGTGCTACGTCTCCTTTTGCCTGTTCTATACGAGCAGTTTTATACCCATTTGCATTTGAAATGATTGCATCCTTTTCACCAATTGCTTCACTTAACTTCTGATTTTTGTATTTTTCTGCCTGATTTACTTTTGTATTCTTAGTCTCCTCGGCATCCGTTACTGCAGTAAACGCAGATCTAACTTCTGCATTTGGAAGCTCTACATCTTGCAGCTTTACTGTTAATACAGTGATCCCTATATCATACTTCTCTATTAAAGAGCGTAATAGATCATTTGTGTCACTCTCAATTTGTGCTTTTCCTGAAGTAAGGGCATCATCTATTTTGGAATTCCCAATAACGGAACGAATAGAAGCAGAAGTTGCATCATGAAGTAACTCTTGTGGGTTTTCAGCATTAAATAAATAAGATTTAGGGTCTGTTATTTTCCATTGAACGACTAAATCAGTTAACACAATATTGTCGTCCCCTGTAATCATTTTAGTATCCTTATCAAATGATTCGATTTCTCCATCTGCAGATTGGCTATAACCGAATTTCAGACTAAATGTTTCTTTGGAGAGTTTTTCTACTGATTGAATTGGCCAAGGCATCTTAAATTTTAAACCCGAATCCACTATTGGTTCACTTGCTTCACCAAATGTGATGACGATTGCTTGTTCCGATTCATCTACTGTATACCAAGATGTAAAAACAGCAGATATTAATATAATGCCAATTACACTCATGGCGATAATAGTTAGTAACCTTTTCGTACTCATATTATTTCCTCCTTTTTATGTATACTTCCTTTTACGGTTTAACTTAGTAGTTGGTTTCAAAAATAATAGAATTGGTTATCTCATACATATTTTCTATGAATATCATGTTAAGTAAACTTTTAGGATTTTGTTGGAAAAGTAGATACTTATACATCCTTGTTTTTGCTTGAAACAGTAATGTTGGCTTTAGCCTCCTAGTCGCTGCGAAAACATATGCTCCCGCGGTTACTCGTCGCAAATACATTGGTCAAACAAAGTTCGACCAATGTATTTCCTGCGGGTTCTTCAGCACAAGCTATCCCGCCAGAGTCGCCACCTTCCACTACAATCAACATAATGTGTAGTACTAAACTCTATGATTTGCCAAGGTGTATCGCTTAGCCTAGTGATAAAAACGTCTTACCGATTAGGTATACTATTTTATAATAAAAGAAGAAAGTGGATATTCTTTTATCTGAGTTCATTTCATTTGAAGATAAAACACGTATATTTAGAAGGTTTTATATACAATTGTTCGTTTATATAAAGTGAAACTAGTTGATTGGAGCACAGCGGCGACTCCAGTGGGAACAGCGCGAGCTGAAGACCCTGGACTGAGCATCACGAGGGAAGCGGCTGAAGCCGTGCCCACGGAAAGCGTCCGCTCGTAGCGAAAATCAACGGTATATCTACATTTTGTTTTTAGAGGATCGGGTATCTTTTACCCCGTTTTTTTATGTAAAGAGTAATTTCATCAAGCCCGCGGAATGCATCCACCTGAAACGGAAACCAGTAGTATTATTCGTTCTTAAAAGTCCTGTAAACCCAGTATTCATTTTGCATTCTCTCTATAATAAATAAAAAAAGCTAGCAAATGCTAGCTTTTTTAGGTAAATCGTTTGGAAAAGGGGTCTAATTAAATATAACAAACAATTGTAAATCTCCCGTTAATACTTTGTAAATATTTCCTTACCAATTATTGTTTTTGTATTTTTTATAATAATTAAACTGCCGAGCAATCAAAAATAATTTACGAGTAAAATGCTTGTCCTTTTTGTAAAAGAGTGGATTTCCCCATTTACCGGATTTCAAAAGTCCAGTTACTTCTTCTCGAATCTCATCATTTTCAACAAAGTTCCTTAGCACTATTTTAGGCACTACGGTAAACAAATAATGCTCATTCAATAGAGTAAGTGGTATTTCCTTTTGATAAATAACATCATCTACAAAATATCTAGCCATATTATGTCCAAGTGCAGTTGTATAGTAACTAGATCTTCCTTGTCTAATGTTTACCTCAAATACTTTAAACTTCCCATCTCGCTCATCAAACTTTAGGTCGAAGTTTGCAAATCCGACATAACCTACTGCTTCTAAAAAGTGTTGAAGTTTTTTCATTAACTCCTCATTATATCGAGTAATTAACGCAGTATAGTTACCAATTGCAGTGACAGTATGCTCTTGAAGAACCACTTGTGCAAGTGTACTAAGTTGTGCTTGTCCCTTTGAATTCATATAAAATACTGAATCCCACATATACGTATCATCCCCTGGAATATAATCCTGAATGATTAAGTCTTCTGTATATCCACTAGCATTTACTTTGTTAATAATATCATCAAGTTCAGCTTTAGACTCTACACGATAAACTTTTTGCTGACCTGGAAACTTGTTTTTGTAATACATAACACCATTGCTTGGTTTTATAATTAGAGGGAAAAGTACATCTTCGGTAAATGCTGCTTTTTTTGCACATGAATAATAATACGTCTTAGGTGCATCTATTCCATGCTCTTCACATAGCTTATAGAAATTTGATTTCACAAGTAGATTGTTCATTAGTTCTTCTGACATATAGTTAAAAACATACATTTTCTTTAGTGCAACTGCATTTTCAATTATTAATCGTACATAAAAGTCATTTGTTCCTATTAGAAGCAATTGTTTGTCTTGCGTTTTATATTTTTGTGCTACTTCAGAAAGAACTTGAACAAAAGAAGATTTATCCCATAAATTTGGTTGAATTTCTATATGTTCAATCACGCTACTCCATTTGGTAAAGGACATTTCTTCTTTACCTACTAATATCGGCTTAATGTTGTATTCCTCATGAAAAGAAATCGCCATATTATAAGCATTCATATCTGTCCCAATAATTATAGGGATAAAGGGTTGGTTATTCATAAAGACCTCCGTTAACTTTTAACAAGTGGAATCGATACAGTAAAGACAGTACCTTTTCCTACTTCACTTTCTACTTCTAACAAGCCGTGATGCGCTTCCACTAGATGTTTAACAATTGCTAGACCTAGACCGGTTCCTCCAGAGTTTCTACTTCTAGCTCTGTCCACTCGGTAAAAACGCTCAAATACTCGGTTAAGCTCTTCTTTTGCTATTCCTATCCCTTCATCTTGGATACGGAATATTCCACATTTTTCGTTTTGACTGATAGATATAGTCACGGTTTTATTTTCAGTGGAGTAAGTTAGTGCATTCATCAATAAATTCATCGTTATTTGGATTAAACGATTTAAATCCCCTAATACAAAGACCGGTTCATTGTATATCGTCTCGAGACGCATATTCTTTTCCTCTACTATATGACTAGTCATTTCTTTACTTCGCTCAACAACATCTAATAAGTTGACCTTTTGTAAGTCCACTTCATACCCAACCTGCTCCACTTTTGAAAGATCTAATAAATCATTGATCAGCATTTGAAGTCTATTACTTTCTTTGTGAATTATTTCAAGGAAAGAAAGTAAAGTTTCTTCGTTTTTATATGCGCCATATAATAATGTTTCTGAAAATCCTTTAATACTTGTAACAGGTGTTTTCAATTCATGAGATACATTTGCTACAAAATCTTTTCTGACCTGCTCCAATTTCACAAGCTCCGTAATCTCATGCATGACAACCACTATACCAAGCCATTTTCCATGTTCACCGATAACTGGCGCACCGTAAGCATCCATGTAATAAGTATGTATGTTTTTCTTTACAGATATTTGTTCCCGATTAGATGCCTCTGTTAAAAATAATTGATCAATGAACATTTCAATCTTCTTTGGAAGACCAATTTTATTAAACAACTTTCCATCAACGTCTTTGAACGAAATATCAAGCTGTTTAAGAAAAGCACGATTCACAATGGTGATATACCCGTTACGATCAATCATAATAAGTGCACTGCCCATATTCTCGATTAACGTTTTCAAACGTTCTTTTTCAGTTTCTCTCATGACGGATATATCATGCAAATTTCGTGCAAGTATATTAATAGAGTTACTCAGCTTGGACATTCCAGAAAATTCATCTTCAAACGCACGAATCCGATAATTACCTCTTGCTAATTCCATAGCGGTTTCTGTTAAATGTTCGATTGGCTGAGCAAACTTTTTGAAAATACTTGTCCCTAAAAAAAGTGCAACCAGAAATGTTATTCCTAAAATGATGAATAAGAATAACCATAAGGAATGAGAATCAATCAAATCCGCTCGTGAAAAAGAAGAAGCTAGCTTGTCCCTAATATCCCTCTGTTCATCTACTGTTAGTCCTGTTGCGGCTAAATCTTTAGATACTTCCTCTATCTGTGTGTTTATGACTTTTTCAGAAGAATTTTTGGCGTAAATAGGAAAAAGCTGTCCAAGTATTAGTCCTAGACAAGCTAATATTAACCCTATCATAATAGAATAAGTTCTAAAAAGTTTGGAATGAAATGATTTCATTAGCTCTTAGGCTCCTCAAACTTGTATCCTAATCCTCTAATTGTTTTGATGAAATTAGGCTTTCTACTATTCTCTTCAATTTTATCACGTAAATGACTAATGTGGACATCTACTATACGAGTATCTCCCGCAAAATCATAGTTCCATACAGCACTTAAAAGCTGATCGCGTGTTAACACTCTATTTTTGTTTTCTATTAAATACACAAGTAATTCAAATTCTTTTGGAGTAAACTCAATGACTTCATTGTTTAAAAGTACTTCAAAACGTTCTGGAAACACCTGTAACGGCCCAAAAGTATACATCTCTTCTATGGTTTTTTCTTGCTTATGCTCTGTAGATAGACTTGAACGACGAATCATTGCTTTTACCCTTGCAGTTACCTCTCTCGGGCTAAAAGGCTTGGTCATATAATCATCTGCACCTAGTTCAAGTCCTAATACTTTATCGAATTCTTCATCTTTTGCAGTTAACATTATAATAGGTATTTGTACTTTCTTTAAACGAAGTTCTTTACAGACTTCCATGCCATCCATATGCGGTAGCATCCAATCCAGTACAATAACCTCTGGCTTTTCTTCTAATGCTTTATTAAGCCCTTCTAAACCATCACTTGCTGTGATAACTTCAAAACCAGCTTCCTCAAGATTATATTTTAATAAAGTTACAATCGAGCTTTCATCATCCACAACTAATACTTTTCTCATTTTTTTGCCTCCAAGGTTGATTTGAAACCCCCATTCCAAATCCATTAAGCTATAATCTTATTGTTTCTCTAGAATAGGAGGCGTTACATGAAATTCGCCATCCACAATAATTTCATTTTGGTCATTTCGAGCTATTACTGAAATTACTATATTATTTGATTGTTCTATTATTTCCTTTATTTCAAATGTAAATTCTAGTATTGAGTAATGGTAAGTAGGTGTTGGAAAACTAATATATTGTTTTGTTATATGTGATCCCGGGCCCGGCAAGTATTTTGAGATAGCAGATGTTATAATACCCGTTAACATAATCGACGGTACGATAGGTTTTTCATATTGAGTCTTAGCCGCAAAATCATGTTGAATATATAAAGGATTGTTATCATTGGTTAGTCCAAGATATAGAAGCAAGTCTTTGTCCTCTATTTTTTCTGTAAGTGTTAATTTTTCACCTATCTCTATATCCCGTATATGTCTCCCTATTTTTCGAGTTTTCCCTAATAACAATAGCTGCTCCCCCTTACAAATAGCTAATTCTATATTAACAATAAACCTACACAAAGTGCAAGGTGATGATAGGACCTGTTCCTGTTGGGCTATCTTTTACCAACCTTAGGTAGCCCTTTTTTTCATAATAATAACACTAGCAAAAGACATACACAGAAATTTAAGCTCATCACCAGTTTCCGTTGTTCTCTAAGGGCTTTGGACAAGCATTCCCTCTATGATAGAAAGGTGAGTTTTTAGTGTTATTAATTTTCTTACTATATTAACTAAAACTAATTCTATTATCCTAACCTAACTATAAGCTATAGTCACAAAAAGGGGCAAAATTTATGTGCACCACATGGTTTGGTAACATCCTGTTTATCCAAGTGAATTGTAAGCTTTTAAGTATTTTCTTATTAAAAAAATCGAGTAGGTTTCCCCACTCGATTGATACCAGTATTATAGTTAAGCTAAAACTTTCATAACAGCTTTGACTGCATCTGCAGATTTGTTTAATAATGCTTTTTCATCTTCTGTTAATTCAAGTTCGATAATCTTTTCGATACCACCAGCACCAAGCACTGTTGGAACACCAAGGTAAATTCCATCCATACCATATTCGCCCTCTAAATATGCGATAGATGGTAATACACGTTTTTGGTCTTTCAGAATTGCTTCAGCCATTTCCACTAAAGAAGCAGCTGGAGCATAGTAAGCAGAACCATTACCTAAAAGGTTAACGATTTCCGCTCCACCTTTACGTGTACGATCTACAATTTCATCTAAACGAGCAGTGTCAATCAGATTTTCTAATGGAATTCCACCGGCATAAGAATATCTTACTAATGGAACCATATCGTCACCATGTCCTCCCAGAACAAAACCAGTTACATCTTTAACAGATAGGTTTAATTCTTTTGCAACAAACGTACGGAAACGTGCAGTATCTAGTACACCAGATTGGCCGATTACGCGTTCTTTTGGTAAGCCAGATTCTTTATAAACTGTATAAGTCATCGCATCAACAGGGTTTGTTAATACTAATATTGTTGTATTCGGAGAATACTTAACGATTTCAGATGTAACAGATTTCATAACTTTTTGGTTCGTTTGAACTAAATCGTCACGGCTCATGCCAGGTTTACGTGCAATACCAGCAGTGATAATTACTAAATCCGAGTCTTTCGTATCTTCATAATTAGAAGTACCAATGATATTAGCGTCAAAACCTTGAACTGGTCCGGCTTGCGACATATCCAAAGCCTTGCCTTTTGTAGCATTTTCTGCCTGTGGAATGTCTACTAATACAACATCACCAAGTTCTTTTTGAGCAAGTAGAAAAGCTGTTGTAGCACCTGTAAATCCGCCACCGATTACTGAAATTTTACTTCTTTTCAATGTCATTAGAAAACTCTCCTTTTATGTTTATTAGTAGAACCGGGCTAAAAAGGCCTGTTCTATTAAGCGCACACCTGGAACGGAAATCAGTAACATTATTCGAATCCCGTGTTCACGGTACATTTTTATATATTCTTGTCTATTAAAGAAAAGGAAGGGAAAATTCCCTTCCTTAAAAACCAAATCTCATTTTAATATTACATGTTTTTAATAAGTTCATCAGCGAACTCAGAACATTTAACTTCAGTCGCACCATCCATTAAACGAGCAAAATCATAAGTTACCACTTTAGAAGCAATAGATTTCTCCATTGAATCCATGATAAGTTTCGCAGCCTCGTTCCAACCTAAATGCTCTAGCATTAAAACTCCTGAAAGGATAACAGAAGATGGGTTAACTTTGTCAAGACCAGCATATTTAGGAGCTGTACCATGAGTAGCTTCGAAAATAGCATGTCCAGTTACATAGTTAATATTAGCTCCTGGAGCAATACCAATACCACCAACTTGTGCAGCAAGTGCATCAGAAATGTAATCTCCATTAAGGTTCATTGTAGCAACTACATCAAACTCTTTTGGACGAGTTAAAATTTGTTGTAAGAAGATATCAGCAATTGAATCTTTTACAAGGATTTTACCAGCTGCAAGTGCATCAGCTTGTGCTTTGTCAGCAGCTTCTGTTCCTTGCTCTTCTTTAATTTTATCATATTGATTCCAAGTGAATACTTTATCCCCAAATTCTTGTTCTGCTACTTCGTAGCCCCAAGTTTTGAAAGCACCTTCTGTGAATTTCATGATATTCCCTTTATGAACTAATGTTAAAGAAGTACGACCTTCTTTGATAATATAGTTAATAGCAGCACGTACTAAACGTTTAGTACCTTCCTCAGAAATTGGTTTAATACCGATACCTGAAGTTTCTGGGAAACGAATATTTGTCACTCCGAATTCAGTTTGTAAGAAATCGATTAGTTTTTTTGCATTATCTGTACCTTTTGCATACTCAATACCAGCGTATATATCTTCAGTGTTTTCACGGAAAATAACCATGTCAGTATCTTCTGGACGTTTAACTGGAGATGGAACACCAGTGAAATAACGAACTGGACGTAGGCAAGTATATAGATCAAGCTCTTGACGTAATGCTACGTTTAACGAACGAATTCCTCCACCGATTGGTGTAGTTAAAGGTCCTTTAATAGCAATTAGATACTCATTAATAACATCTAAAGTTTCTTGAGGTAACCACTCGCCAGTTTTATCGAATGCTTTTTGACCAGCAAGAACTTCTTTCCATTCAATTTTCTTTTCACCATTATAAGCTTTTTCTACCGAAGCTTCTAATACACGTGATGCTGCAGCCCAAATATCTGGACCCGTTCCGTCTCCCTCAATGAAAGGAATTACCGCTGTGTTTGGTACGTTAAGTACGCCGTTTTCTACTGTAATTTTGCCTGTTGTCATTTGTTATTCCTCCTACTATCATAATCATAGGGCAGTAAACACAAATGTGTTTAAGCCCTATCTTATAAGATAATACTAATACTATCTTTCTTCAATTGGAATATATTTTTGCATTCCAGGTCCTACATATTCTGCACGTGGACGGATTAAACGATTATTTGCATATTGCTCAAGAATATGTGCGCTCCAACCAGATACACGTGATACTGCAAAGATTGGTGTAAATAAATCATGATCGATTTTTAAAGAATGGTATACAGACGCAGAATAGAAATCTACATTTGGAGGTAGATTCTTTTGTCCCGTAACTATTTCATCGATACGAATAGACATATCATATAATTTGGATTCACCATTAAGTGTAGTCAATTTTTTAGACATTTCACGTAAATGCTTTGCACGCGGGTCTCCTTTTCTATAGACACGGTGACCAAATCCCATAATTTTTACTTTGTTTTCTAATTTTTCGTTAATATAAGCGTCAACATTATCAAGTGTATCAATTTCTGTTAACATTTTCATAACTTGCTCGTTTGCTCCACCATGAAGAGGTCCTTTTAAAGCTCCAATAGCTGCGACCACACCAGAATAGATGTCTGAAAGAGTTGCTACACATACGCGAGCAGTGAATGTCGAAGCATTCAATTCATGATCTGCGTGTAAAACAAGTGCTTTGTCAAACGCTTCTATTTCTATGTCTTGTGGTAATTTTCCATGTAGCATGTACAAGAAGTTAGCAGCATAACCTAGGTCTGTTTTAGGTGCTACAGGCTCTAGTCCTTTACGGACACGTGAGAAAGCTGTTACTAATGTCGGGATTTTTGCTTGTAATTTAATTGCTTTTAAGTAATTTGCCTCATCGGACATATCTTCTGCAGCATCATCATATAATGCAAGCATAGAAACTGTTGTTCTAAGGGCAGTCATTGGATGTACATCATTGATTGGGAATGTTTTGAAATGATTCAAAACTTCTTGTGGTACAGCCATGTTGTCAGCTAATTGTTGTTTCAATTCAGCTAGCTCAGCTGCGTTTGGAAGACGTTTATGCCAAAGCAAGTAAACTACTTCTTCAAAGCTCGCATTGTTAGCTAAATCATCAATATCATATCCAACGTATGTAAGTGTATCATCGATGATTGAACTGATGGACGTTTCTGCCGCTACAATTCCTTCTAAACCTTTAGTTGTTGTCATATCAAAGTCTCCCCTTCACAACATAAGACTTCTGACTAAATCTACACTAAATCAGAAGAATTATATGTATATATTAATGTTTTTAGCATTGCTTACTTATACAGTATAATCAATTTTGGCGTTTTTGTGAATGAAAACGCTTAAGTTTATTGAAAAATATCTTTAAATCTCCTAATTAATTGAAAAGATTGGATGAATTTGATTACTCTACAATTAAATAAAAAAGATTTTTTATCACAATGGGTACCATTTGGAATAATTATACTAATATCATTTGTTGCTTACCCCCTTACTTTAGCAATAATTGGAGGTTATTTTCTATTTCCTGTCACTAATTTTTTACATAAAAAATTTAAAATTCCAGTATTTATAAGTGTCTTACTAACTGTAATTTTAATTTTATCGAGTTTTTTAATGATATTATTTTTTCTTATTCAAACATTAATTGATTTAATTCCTTTCATCCATGAACATGTCGTTTTACTACCTGTAATGGAAATACAAAATCACCCCATTTTTACGATGTTTGAAGGTAAATTTCAAACATTACTAAATAAGCTATTGAATGATTTATTACTAAATGTAACTCATTTACCCTCTTACTTTTTTGAGATATTCTTATTTAGTATTGGATTATTTTTTTCATTAATCGAATCTATAAAGGATCGGGAATGGTTTCTAGTTTATTTCCCGAAAAAAATGCGAAACCTTTGCCATAGAGCATTACTTAAATCCTCAACAATTATAAATCAGTTTATTCATGTAGAATTTAAGTTATTTATTTTAACGTTTATATTAATTTCTATTGGTTTCTCAATATTAGGTTTACATAATCCTATTAAATATGCGTTTCTAATTTCTTTAGTCGATAGTGTTCCTTTTTTAGGTACTGGCTTAATATTGATACCTTTGTGCATTTACTTTTTTTTAATGGAAATGCAGATGGTAGGTACAATTGTCTTACTTTTATACCTTTTCGTTCAATTGACAAGACATATCGTCGAATCTGTACTCTGGTCTTCTACGACACAAATAAAGGCTGTCCACGTCTTTTATTTGAGCGCGGCAGCCATTTTAATCTTTGGATTTATAGGAATTTTGTTTAGTCCATTTATTTATCTATTTGCCCATAAATGGGAAAGTTTCACGAAGACTTCATCACAATAACTTGGCCGTTTTTCATTTTTTTGCGTATCCATCTATAAACAAGTGGTTTAAATAAGTTTCTAGTTGGGGCAAATAAAAGCATGAAGCCAAAAATATCTGAGATAAATCCTGGGAGAACTACTAGGATAGCTCCCATAAATATACTAATACCATTAATCGCAGCTTCGCCTGGCGCTTGATAGTTTTTGACGCTCTCTGATACTTCTCTAAACGCTTTAAGGCCCTGTCTTTTTGCCAAATAGCCACCAATTATACCACTTGCGATGATCAATAAAAATGTATTTCCTACTCCAATAGTTTTACCCGATAGCATAAGAATATATAATTCAACCGCTGGGATTAAAATAAACAAACCAATAATCCATTTCATCATTTCACCTTCCTATAATAAATGCGCAGGGCATCTTTTAAGTTCAAAACCTGTTTCTATCGTTTTCGAAGCGCATTGGACAGACGTGTTGCTATATTATTACCGAGCGAATTTTTAGTGATGCTGGTTGTGACGTCCGTCACAACCAGCATCACTTTTTTCGGTAATCTTATTTCTTCTGTCTGTCCATCACCCTCCTACAACTCTTAGAAACAGGTAAGTGCGTTTTTGGATAACTAGAGAAAAGATGCTTTCCGATTCATAGAGGAAGCGCACGAAGATACAATTTCGTTCGCTATTTCGCTTCTTATTGGAGAAACACTTACTATTTTTCTTTTTTTCCACTAGTATAAAAAAAAATCTATTTTCTTCATCCTTCATTACGGAATAGTATCACTTAGTTAACATACAGTTTTATCACTATATTAACTTTGACTATTATTATCATCCATGCGATAGGCTATGCAAAATCTTATTGTTAGATACTACTCTCTTAATTGATTGTAGTGAAAGGCGGCGACTCCAGCGGGATAAGCGAGAAAGTCGAGACCCCGCAGGTAGCGTAGCGAACGAGGAGGCTCGGCCTCGCCAGCGGAAAGCGTCCGCCTGAAACGGAAATCAGTAGTATTTTTGGATAGATCTTAATACACTTATACCTGATTTTCATTCAATAAAAGCCCCACCTTTTAAGGTGAGGCATTCTATTAAATAATACTAGCGTGTCCATGATAGATAAAACCACTTTCGGCATCTATCGTTAGTTCTTGACCATTTTTTATAAGTGTTGTTGCATCTTTAACACCTACAATAACCGGCACTCCTAAGCTAAGTCCAACTACTGCAGCATGGCTAGTTAAACCACCCTCTTCGGTGATTAAACCTCTGCATTTTTCAATACTCGGGACCATATCTCGGTCAGACCCTAAAGTTACAATAATGCTATCCGTTGTATCTTGTCCGGCTAATTCTTCCGCATTATTTACAACTATTGCTTTTCCGAATGCAGTATTCTTACCAATACCTTGTCCTCTTGCAACTAAGTCTCCAATAATATGAACCTTCATCAAGTTTGTTGTGCCCGCTTCTCCAACAGGTACACCAGCTGTAATCACAACTAAATCACCATGAGTTACGTAGTGGTGAAGAATACTTTCCTCCACAGCTACTTCCAAAATTTCATCTGTTGAGTGAGCTTTTTTGCCAACAATTGGATATACTCCCCAAACTAATGTTAGTTTTCTAGATGGGGTAGCAGATGAAGTCACAGCAATAATCGGAACACCAGGTCTAAATTTAGCAATCATTTTTGCAGTATATCCACTTTCAGTAGGTGCAATAACTGCTTTTACCTTTAAGTTAATCGCTGTATGAGCAACAGCTTGACCAATAGCATCAGTTAAGTTCACATCACGTGCTTTACTAATCTTCGTTACATTTTCACGATAATCGACTGCATTTTCTGTACGACGAGCAATTTTATCCATCGTTTGAACAGCCTCTAACGGATAAAGTCCTGCAGCTGTTTCTCCAGAAAGCATAATGGCATCTGTACCATCAAATATAGCATTTGCGACGTCACTTGCTTCTGCGCGAGTAGGTCTAGGATTACGTTGCATAGAATCGAGCATTTGAGTAGCTGTAATAACAGGTTTTCCAGCTTCGTTGCATTTAGTAATTAGTTTCTTTTGAACTAAAGGTACCTCTTCTGCTGGAATTTCTACGCCTAAATCACCCCGAGCAACCATTAGACCGTCAGATACTTGAATAATTTCATCAATATTATCTACGCCTTCTTGGTTTTCGATTTTAGGAATAATTTGAATATGTTCACCATTATTTTCTTCTAATAGTTTACGGATTTCTAACACATCTGAAGCTCGGCGAACGAAAGATGCAGCAACAAAATCTATGTCCTGCTTAATACCAAAAAGGATATCCTGAGCATCTTTTTCTGTCATGCCAGGTAATTGCACTGATACTCCTGGTACATTTACACCTTTATTGTTCTTTAACGTTCCTGCATTTTGAATATAAGTGGAAATAATTTCATTTTCTTTATCAATTTTTTTAACGATTAACTCAATTAGTCCATCATCCAATAAAATAACAGAACCTTCGTGAACATCTTCAATTAGTTTGTCATAGGAAATAGAGAAGCGTTCTAATGTACCTAACACTTCTGTCATCGAAATTTCAATTGTCTGACCAGATTGAAGCTCAATAGCACCATTTTCCATTTTATGTGTGCGAATTTCCGGGCCTTTTGTATCCAATAAAATCCCAACAACTTTACCTATTTTTTTAGAAACTTTACGGATTGTTTGAATTCTTGCAGCATGTTCTTCGTGATTTCCATGTGAGAAATTCAATCTGGCAACATTCATACCAGCATTAATTAATTTCTCTAACATTTCTTCCGATTCACTTGCGGGTCCAATTGTACAAACTATTTTAGTTTTTCTCATAGTACATTCCTTTCTATAATGGGAAGATATTACCTCATTAAATGGATAATTCTTTAGATAATTGATACATAGACATATCAAATTCTTCATGATTTTCAAATGCTTTATTCATATCATAGTCTACCACTTGATGATTCTGGATGCCAATAGCACGTCCACCATTTCCAGTAAGCAAAACCTCCACAGCTTTTGCTCCAAACAAACTTGCTAGCACACGATCACGACCCGTCGGAGAACCTCCACGTTGAATATGTCCAAGTACCGAAACCCTTGTTTCAATATCCGCTAAGTCCTTTAGCTTGTTAGCAAATTCTGCTCCACTCATCACACCTTCAGCAACAATAATAATACTATGCTTTTTCCCCCGTTCGGAACCGCTTTTTAGACGCTCGACAATCTCGTCCATATTTATCTCTACTTCAGGAATAATGATCGTTTCAGCCCCACCTGCTAGACCAGCCCACAAAGCCAAGTCTCCGGCATCTCTTCCCATTACTTCTACGATAAAAGTACGTTCATGCGATGTGGCAGTATCTCTGATTTTATCAATACTCTCAATAACTGTATTTAAGGCTGTATCAAATCCAAGTGTGTAATCTGTACCAGGAATATCATTATCGATTGTTCCTGGTATTCCTACACAAGGGAAACCATTTTCAGTTAGTTTCATAGAACCTCGATAAGAACCATCCCCACCGATAATTACCAATCCGTCAATACCATGCGCCTTTAATTGTGCTATTGCTTTTTGTTGCCCTTCTTCAGTTCGGAACTCTGGGCATCTTGCAGAAAATAGTTTTGTTCCACCTCTTTGAATAATGTCCCCTACAGAGCCTAAGTCTAAAACTTCCATTTTACCATCAATTAACCCTTGATAGCCATGGAAAATACCAACTACCTCAAGTCCCTCAAAAATGGCCTTTCTTACAACAGCACGAATAGCTGCGTTCATGCCTGGAGCATCTCCCCCACTTGTTAATACACCAATTCTCTTCATCTATTTCTCCTCCATACAATGAATTTCATAATGTAAGCTTATCATGAAATGAACTAAAAAAAAATGCGCCATTATTGACGCATTTTATTCATTGAATTCCCCTATATTTTTAAATTTTGAATATCGGTTTTCAATTAGCTCTTCTGGTGTTAAATTCACTAATTCTTTCAATGAAGTAATGAGTGTCTCCCTCATATAATTAGCCTGTGCCTCTATATTTTTATGAGCTCCTCCGTAAACTTCTTTGATGACAGTATCAATTATACCCATTTTCTTTAAATCAGGTGCAGTAATTTTCATTGCTTCGGCAGCTTGTTTTGCCAAGGATGCATCCTTCCAAAGAATAGATGCCGCTCCTTCCGGTGAAATAACCGAATACGTAGAGTTTTCTAACATATGAATATGATTAGCTACACCTATTGCTAATGCTCCTCCACTTCCACCTTCTCCAATAACAACACTTATTACTGGCACTTTCAATCCAGCCATTTCAACTAAGTTTCTGGCAATGGCCTCACTTTGGCCACGTTCCTCCGCAGCTTTTCCTGGATAAGCACCTTTTGTATCAATCATACAAATAATAGGACGATTAAACTTTTCTGCTTGTTTCATTAATCGCAATGCTTTTCGGTACCCCTCTGGATGAGGACTACCAAAATTACGTTTAATATTCTCTTTTGTATTTAACCCTCTTTGATGGCCAATAATTGTTATTGGTTTCCCTTCAAACAAAGCTATCCCACTTATAATTGCTGCATCGTCTCCATAAAATCTATCACCATGGAGTTCAATAAATTCTGTACATAAAAACTCTATATAATCCCTTGTTGTGGGACGACTAGGATGACGAGCAACCTGAACACGGTCCCAAGGTTCCATATTTTCATATATCTCTTGCTCTAATTTTTCTAGTCTTGCTTCTAAATTGACGATTTCTACTGACATATCTACGTCAGCACTTTCTGTATACGCTTTTAATTCTTCTATTTTTGTTTTTAATTGTACAATTGGTTCTTCAAAAGGTAGTACTTTTACCATTTTGCACCCTCCTTAGTCGTATGAAGATGAACGATGGAAGCTACTTTTTCCCGCATTTCTTTGCGATGAATAATGGCATCTAACTGGCCATGATTCAATAGAAACTCAGCAGTTTGAAAATCTTCTGGAAGTTTTTCTCGCACAGTCTGTTCAATGACTCTTCTACCAGCAAAGCCGATTAAAGCTTTAGGCTCTGCAATATTAATATCTCCTACGGATGCAAAGCTCGCAGAAACTCCACCCGTCGTGGGATGAGTAAGAATAGAAATATACAATAGACCATGGTCACTATGTCTTCTTAAAGCAACAGACGTTTTAGCCATTTGCATTAAGGAAAGAACACCTTCTTGCATTCTTGCCCCTCCACTTGCAGTATAAATAATAAAAGGAATGCCAAGTTCCGTAGCTTTCTCAATAGCTCGCGTAATTTTCTCGCCTACTACTGAACCCATAGACCCCATTCTAAAATGTGAATCCATAATTGCTACTACGACTTGTTGCCCTTCCAGCTTTCCAATTCCAGTAAGTACGGCTTCGTTCAACCCCGTCTTTTGTGCGTCAGCCTTTATTTTTTCCGTATAACTTGGGAAATTCAAAGGATTTACTGTTTCTAAATGATCATCCATAGACTCAAATGTATTTTCATCTAGAAAAATTTCTACACGCTCCCAGGCTGTCATTTTCATATGGTGATCACATGTAGGACATACTTTAAAATTCTTCATCAAGTCTTTTGTAAATACATTTTTTTTACACTCTG
This sequence comes from Psychrobacillus sp. FSL K6-2365, assembly GCF_038003165.1. Taxonomy (NCBI): domain Bacteria; kingdom Bacillati; phylum Bacillota; class Bacilli; order Caryophanales; family Bacillaceae; genus Psychrobacillus; species Psychrobacillus sp. FSL K6-2365. Next base: position 2,819,425 of record NZ_JBBOOO010000001.1, read on the forward strand.
GACATTTCATCATAATGCCTTCTGGTACATCATTTTTTGCTTTTTCCGTCGGTATTGTAGCATATTTTTTCTTTTGATTTTTTCTAAATATATCTCGAATGCTCATTTATACATCTCCTCTATTAATTAACAAAAGCCATTCATTATATAGAGATAACGCTTGTTGTTCTTCTCCATTTTGCATAGCAATAAGAAGCTGAATCCAAAGGGACTTCTCTTCCAGTTTCATATTTTCTTTGTAAGGCTCTCCTGCAAACTGCTTTAACAAAAACCATATTTTTAAACCCAATCGATTATTGGAAATGATAATAATTTCACGAATTATATCTTCTCGTAACATATCTTCTACAATTAGTTTTTCTTTAAATGCATCCCAAATATGTAGTGTATAAAGTCTCTTTGACATACAAATCGTATAAATTGCATCTCTCTCCAATGCTGCTCTCGTTATATGTACATCTTCCTTCGACTTAGACTCTTGAAGGATAAATGTAGACAGCAGCTCGACTAGCCGATGCTTTCGATAATCCGATAGAAAAGTACCTTCTCCTCGACGTGTTTCTATTAAACCGAGTAACTCTAAACTCCTTAGTGCTTCCCTAACAGTTGATCTACCTACTTGAAGTCGCTCTGCTAGCTCCCTTTCAGATGGCAATTTTCCACCAACAGTAACATTTTCATCGGTAATGATTTGTCTCAACTGCTTTACAATTTCTAGAAACATTTTTTTAGGATTATTCGTTTGCTCCATTACGCCTCACTCTTCCATAAATTACAAAGTGGTCTGACCACTAATAATTATTAGTCTACAAAAGATTTGTTCAAACGTAAAGAAAAAACTGCATCTTAAATATGCAGTTTATTTTTCCATATATTTTGTAATGATTTGAGAGCGACCATTTCTACGCTCTGACTTTCCAGTAATAACAAGCATTTCCTGTTCTTTTAATAACAAATTGTACTTTGCGTATTCCTCCGGAAAAAGTGTTACGGACAAGCTACCTGTATCATCCTGTACAGTTAGAAAAGCCATTGCTTCACCTTTTTTTGTACGAATTCGTTTTATATCCTGTATTAGCCCTACTATCTTCACAGGCATATCTCTTGTTGACTGCAAAATATCCCAGATATTAATGAATTTATCCTCTAACGTTTTCTTTTTGGATACTGTAGGATGCTCTGAAAAATATTGTCCCAAGACTTCTTTTTCAAATTGAAGCTTTACCATAATCGGAAGTGGATCTGATAGTATATACTTTGACTTCCCAAAGTGAGAAGCATCTCCACCAAACAAGTCTGATTCCTCTGTAGGGCTTATTAATTCAGCATATTTAATAGCTGCATCTAGAGTAGCTAACAGACTCGACCTTTCGAAACCAAATTCATCTAGAGCACCTGCCTTTATCAATGGCTCTACATTTTTTCTTGTAAAATGAACAGCTGACAAATCAGATGCCAGATCAAATACATCTTCCCACTTGGTTTCTCGTTCCATACGTTTCTGTATTAATTTTTGTATAAAATTATGGGAGACTCCTTTTATAGCTTGTAAACCAAATCGCACTCTTCCGTTTTCAACTGTGAAGAATCGTTGACTACGAAAAATAGATGGAGCGAGAATCGCCATATCTTTTTGCTTCATTTCCATCATTAGCTCATTTATCTTCGCTTGGTTTCCTGTAGCTATGCTCAATAATGCACTATAAAAAGCAACTGGGAAATGCGCTTTTAAATATGCCATTTGAAAAGAAATAACACTATATGCTACAGCATGGCTTTTAGGAAAACCATAGTCAGCAAATCGGACGATTAAATCATAAACAGCTGAAGCAGACTGTTCAGAGTGTCCCTTTTGAATAGCTTTTTGAACAAAATGTACACGTTCACTTTGTAAAACTTCGCGATTTTTTTTGCTCACAGCTCTACGTAACAAATCTGCTTCCCCGAATGTAAAACCTGCCATTTTTGAGGCAATTTGCATAATCTGCTCCTGGTATACAATTATACCGTATGTTTCTTTCAATATTGGCTCTAGTATTGGATGTTCATAGGTTACCGGTGCTTGGCCAGCTTTTCGCTGAGCATAAAGAGGTATGCTTTCCATTGGACCTGGGCGGAATAAGGCATTTACTGCAACTACATCTTCAAATTTTGTTGGATTGATTTGTTTGAGAGCTTGTCGCATTCCTGCCGATTCCAACTGAAATACCCCTGTGGTATCCCCTTGCTGTAATAACTGAAAGGTCTGTTCATCGTGAAGCGGAATTTCTGTTAACTTAAATGGGTTGGATTGTTTATAATTAATGATCTTCAAAATTCTTTCAATAATCGTCAAATTTCGTAACCCTAAAAAGTCCATTTTAAGTAATCCTACTTGTTCTACTTCCTTCATCGGCCATTGTGTTAGATAAATATCGTCATGTCCACTTTGAATAGGTATAACATCTACTAAAGAAACTGGTGATAATACTACACCTGCTGCGTGTGTGGAAGCATTCCTAGGTAAACCCTCTAAAGCAAGTGCTACCTGAAACCATTTTTTTCGAATTTCTTCGGTTTGGATAAACTCTCGTAATTTTTCGGACATTGAATATGCTTCTTTTAACGTAATACCTGGCTTTGAAGGTATAAAAGATGAAATAGCTTCCAAAGTAGTCGATTCAAACCCAAAAACTCTAGCAACTTCTCTTGCTGCTGCTTTTGCGGACAATGTACCAAAAGTAATTATTTGGGAAGCATAGTTTTTTCCATACTTATCTACGACATATTGAATAACTTCCATTCTTCTCGAATCAGCAAAATCGATATCAATATCCGGCATTGTAATTCGTTCTGGATTTAAAAATCGCTCAAATAGTAAACCAAATCGAAGAGGATCAACGTCAGTGATATTCAAAGAAAATGCTACAAGCGAACTTGCGGAAGATCCACGACCCGGACCAGTTAGTATATCTTGCTGTTTAGCAAATTTCATAAAATCCTGAACGATTAAAAAATAGTCCTCGTAGTTCATTTGGCTAATAATGGACAATTCATAATTTAGACGCTCTATATAAGGCTGAGTAACTTCCTTTATCCGTTTACTCAATCCATCTTCACAAAGTTCTCTTAAGAAATCCCTAGAATTCTTAGCTGCTGGTAATGGATACTTTGGCATAATAGAAGCTGATTTTTCGATAGATACGTTACAGCTATTTAGCATAAACTCTGTGTTTTCTATCCAGGATGGAACATCTGAAAACCATTCACCCCATTCTTCACTAGAAAGTAAGTGAAGAGAGTTGATAGAGGGTTTTAAGCGGGCATGATCATTCATTTTTAGCGATTGATCCATCGCATTTAATACTTCATACGCAAAAGCATCTTCTTTTTCTATGTATCGACTCATATGGAAGACAGTAACTGGTATAGATAGTTGTTTACTGAAATCGATGATTAATTCTTCATGTTCTAACTTTTCACCATTCGGTCGCTCAATTGCTAAGTAGAAATTAAGTTCTCCAAATATCTTTTGTAATTCGGTCAGCTGCATAAGTGAAGTGGAAGACTCTCCTTTATATACGGCGATCAATCCTTTGTTATATGCTTCTAACCATCTTTTAGGTAGAACTGTAATTTCTCTTGTTTCTATACTACTAGATATTTTCAACAAATTTTCATATCCATTATGATCTTTTGCATATAGCACTAATCCTACAATATCTGACTCTAGTTGGACATTGACAGTGAGTCCGAGTACAGGTTTAATCTGTTGTGCATGTAATGCATGCCAAAAAGGCAGTAATCCATACAATTTACTATTTGTAATGGCAGCTGCCTGTGCATTATTTTGTTTTAACTTTTGAGTAAGTTGTTCCAATTGTATTGTGCTTTTCAGCATATCCGCCGATGTCACAATTTGTGGATATACTGTTTTCATGTAAACACCTCAATTTACAGCATTTTTAAATCTTTTATCACCAAAGCGGCTTCTTCCCATGACTTTACAGCAGCTCCCGAAGCAAGTGGATGTCCCCCACCACCATATTTTTTAGCTATTCCATTGATAACTGGACCTTTGGAACGTAGACGGACTCGAATTTCTGAGGAATCTTCTATAAAAAACACCCAACACTTCATACCTTTTACATCAGCTAAGGCACTTACTAGCAGAGAAGCTTCTGATTGATCAACTTGATATTCTTGGAGAATTTCTTTCGTTAGTTTAACATGCCCTATACCAGTTTCATCCATTTCAAAGTTTGCATATATATACCCTTTTAGTTGAAGAAGATTTCGTTCGACTTCATACATTCCATTAAACAAAGTTGTACTATCAAAACCATATGTAAGCAACTCACCTGCAAAATCCATTGTCTGCTTAGTTGTACTTTGGAACATAAATCTACCGGTATCTCCTACAATTCCTGCAAATAATAACCGAGCGATGGATGCATCCATTTTCCATTGTTTATATTTTTTTGCTTCTTCGAATAGTTCACAGATCATTTCACTTACCGAACTTGCTTCTGTATTTACCCATAGTAAATCGCCGTATGCATCATCATTTGGATGATGATCTATTTTTACAAGGAAACTTCCTAACTTATAACGTTCATCATCAATTCTTTCCGTATTAGCTGTATCTGTAACAATGATTAAAGCATCTTTAAAGTCTTCATCGGAAACCTTATCTGGATGTGCAAGGAAATTTAATGTATCATCATGAGTCCCAGTAGCTAAAACTTTTTTTGATGGGTAATTTAGTACAATGAGCTCTTTTAGCCCTATTTGCGAACCATATGCATCTGGATCAGGTCTAACGTGGCGATGCAAAATAATCTTGTCATACTTTTCGATTGTGTCTATGATTTGTCTTTTCATCTGGAATTACCTCACTTGTCTGGTTTTACTATTCGCATTTTTTAAAATTTCCCTTTACAATAGATAGAAGGTTAACTTTTTACTGGAGGTTCATTATGATTAATATTATATTAGTAGCTGCAATAGTGATTACATTTGTTTGGTATTTTTATTTTAAAACGAAACAATTCCGCACACCATTACCAATTCGCAAAAAATGGTTCGGTGCAAAAGCATCTGTATGTCTTGGTTCTTTTTTGTTATTTTTCGGTATAAACTTTTTAATCATTTATCAATCTTTTATAACGTATGTTGTTGCAGGTCTGTTTATCTTATTGGGAGGTTATTTTACGTATCACAATGTAAAAGTAGCCAAGCATTACGGTCAATTTGTAGAAGAAGAATTATCTATAAATCAATGATGCAGCTAAACTAGCTGCATCATTTTTTTCTTTAGATTACATAAATAACACTGTGAAATTCCGTTGCATCGTACTTTCATGTTTCGAAGCTAGCGTAGCGATGCAGAAATAGTCGGACGCTTTCCGAGCAAGTTCGGCAATCCTCCGCTATTTTTATCTCTCCAATAGCTGATACGTTACCATAGCTTTTCCAACTAAAAGTTTGTCATTAAAGATTTCAATATCCATCTTAGCTACTTTTCTGCTCAGTTCTAGTACTCTAGCTTGAATGCGTAGAATACTTTCTAGCTGAATCGGTTTCGTATAGTAAATGGTCATATTCTCTACTACACTTTCTCCACGCTTTCGAATTTTCAAGGTTTGTGCCCCTGTTTCCGTAACTAATATCGTAAAAGCTCCGTTGGACATAGCGCCATAATGATCTGTCATTTGTGGTGTAACTACAAATTCAAAAATATAGTCTTCAGTTGAAATGATTTTTATTTGCTGCTTTACAATATCATCAATCGTTTCACCGTTTTGAGGTTGTCTAGCAGCTGCTTGCAAAGCTTTTAATACATCCTGTCTACTAATGACACCCTCTAAATAATTCGTATCCCGAACCACTGGCAACAGGTCTACACCTTCCCAAATCATTCGATGACTAGCAGAAGATACACTTGTTTTCATCGTGACAGAAATAGGATTTTTCGTCATAACTTTTTCAATCGGTTCATTGTTGGATTTGCCGATAACATCTCTTGCAGTTATAATTCCTACTAATTTCTTCGATGCATCTACTACTGGGAAAACACCATGCGTCGTAATGTCATTTAGTACACGATACTGTTTGACCTGATCTGTAGCATACAGATACGACGTCTCTTGGAGCGGAACATAAATATCTTCGATTAACAATACATCTTTTTTTATGAGTTGGTCGTCAATCGCACGATTAATCATCGTTGCTACAGTGAATGTATCATAACTAGTGGATATAACAGGAAGTTCTAGTTCATCCGCTAGCCTTTTTGTACTCTCTGTAACATCAAACCCCCCAGTAACTAATACTGCTGCACCGGCTTGTAAAGCAGTTTCATGAACTTTCAATCGATTTCCTGCTATTAAAAGATTGCTCGGTTCTACATATCGCATCATGTCTTCTAGTTGCATTGCACCAATTACAAATTTATTTAAAGTTTTATGCAATCCAGTTTTACCACCTAAAACTTGTCCATCCACTATATTTACTACTTCTGCATAGGTTAAACGCTCGAAATGCTCTTTTTTCTTTAACTCGATCCGAATAGTTCCTACCCGTTCAATTGTACTAACTAATCTTCTTGTTTCTGCTTCTTTAATCGCACGATAGGCTGTCCCCTCACTGACAGTCAAATCCTTGGCAATTTGTCTAACAGATATTTTATCGCCAACTGGAAGTTTTTCAATGTAAGCTAAAATCTGTTCATGTTTTGTTGTCATGTAGTCACATCCAAACGATTATTATACGTTTATTGTACCACATAAGCATCATTTCCTAGTCACGATTCCACTGAACAGAGTCTCCGGCTTTCAACACTTGAACTTCTGCAGTGTCAACAAGATTCTTAAATATTTGAGGATCCTGTTTTATCGGAGGAAATGTATTGTAATGTACAGGCACTACAATTTGCGGTTTTAATAGCTGTACAGCATAAGCTGCATCCTCCGGTCCCATTGTGAAATTATCTCCGATTGGGAGAAATGCAACATCAATATCATTTCGGTCCCCTATTAGTTTCATATCTCCAAATAAGGCTGTATCCCCCGCGTGATAGATTGTTTTGTCTTGTAATGTTAGCAGTACTCCCGCTGGCATTCCACCGCAAATAATTTCTCCACTCTCTGTTGTATAGGAATTGCTATGGAATGCTTGTGTGAACTTCACTCTTCCAAACTCAAAATCATACGCTCCCCCTATACCCATTGCATGCACATTAATGCCAAATGATTCGATATAATTGGCAAGTTCGAAAGTTGCGATCACCGTGGCGCTATTTCTTTTTGCAAGGTCTACTGTATCCCCTAAGTGATCATTATGACCATGCGTCAATAAAATAATATCTACTTTTTCTTCGGATGCAACTAAATCAGTTTGTCCATTTCCTGTAATAAAAGGATCAATTAAGATCGTGTGCGCGTTTGTTTGTATTTTCACAACTGAATGACCGTGATAGCTGATTTGCATGATGTATTCTCTCCTTTTTGAAAGTTATTTTAAAAGTATTACTTATTATAATTCATTCAACGTAGATGTCAGAAATCCTCTATTCTGGTATGCTTAAAGTATTAAATTTAAAAAGAGGTGCCCTTATGAAACAAACAGAAAAAATACAATCATATCTACAAGAACATCAAATTGATGCTGCATTTATCACAACTCCAGATAACGTTTTTTACTTTACTGGATTCAGAAGTAATCCACATGAGCGTCTGCTAGGTGTAGCAATTTTCAAAGACTCAGCACCATTTATAATTTGTCCTAAAATGGAAATTCCAGATGCTAAAGCAGCAGGATGGGATGGAGAAATAATCGGACATGAGGATACCGATAATGCATGGGACATCCTCGCACAAAAAATCCAAAGTACAGCTGGTAATATCCAAAGCCTTGCCGTTGAGAAATCACATATGACGGTGGAAAGATTAGAAGCTCTCGATGAAAGAATAACTGACCTTCAAGTATCTAGAATCGATGAAAAAATCAATGACCTTCGTGTTATTAAATCGGAAGCAGAACTAGTGAATATGCGCAAGGCAGCTGAGCTTGCAGACTATGCAATTGAAGTAGGTTGCAAGGAAATTGCAGAAGGTAAAACGGAGCTTGAGATTTTAAATGCTATTGAACTGGCTGTAAAAGAAAAAGGAGCTGCACAGATGTCATTTGACACAATGGTACTTAGCGGACCTAAAACTGCTTCTCCTCACGGAACTCCTGGAGATCGTAAAATTCAAAAAGGAGACTTCGTCCTATTCGACTTAGGGGTAGTTTATAACGGCTATTGCTCAGACATCACTCGTACAGTTGCATTCGGAGAACCTTCTCCAGACAAACGTGAAATTTATGAAACTGTTCGTAAAGCTGAAGAAGCAGCAGTTGAAGCAGTGAAACCAGGTATTACTGCTATGGCTCTTGATAAAATTGCAAGAGATATTATTACAGCCGCTGGTTACGGAGATTATTTTACACATCGTTTAGGCCATGGACTAGGAATATCAGTTCACGAATTCCCATCAATTACTGGTGTTAACGATATGAAACTTGAAACAGGAATGGTATTTACAATTGAACCAGGTATCTATCACCCTGAAATTACAGGCGTTCGTATTGAGGATGATGTAGTGGTGACAGATAATGGTGTAGAAGTGTTAACGAAGTTCCCAAAAGAATTACAAGTTTTATAATAGATTTTATAAAGCACTGTGGATGGTCTGGAACTGCACCCCAAATGTTAGAGTTATTAATCTAACTTTCGGGGTGTTTTTAGTCTTCAAACGCTTTTACAAGCGGCCACATTCTTACCTCGATTATTTTGGAATAATGAAAAATTGCACTGTCATTCTCTACCACAATTCCTTGACTACTAAGCATTGTGTTTTCTTTTATTTCGGATTCTGCCTGTTGTAACAGCCAAGGATGATGTAATATATCACATCGTAATGGAACACCTTTTGAATTTAAAGTATACAGACAATAACGTTCCACTAACCACTCTTCAAAAGAGCCTTTCTCCGCAAAATAAGGCTTTGAAACTGGACGATAATCTGCTACGAACCGTGCATCCCCCTTCACTCTTTTACTCTCATATTTAATCAGATCTGCATGCTTTTGTACTTTTATATGTGCATGCACATATGGTAAGTGATAGAACGTTCTAGCAACTTTTACAGCAAGAAGATTCGTTGCATCTAGACTAAAAAAGTATACTCCTGGTTTTCCATCAATAATTACGTATGTCCGAACATTCAGCTCGGGAAATTTATCAGTTCCTGGTACAGGAGGTAAACCACGCAATCGAATATCAGTCATATGAAATGGTACTACTCCAACCCAACACTTACCATCATATGTATCTAAAGGTAGTACTTCAGGTACTAGTTTACGTAAAACTTCATATTTAACCGGAAAATGAGCAAAAAGTAAATCATTCCACGTTTGCTTCATTACCCATGGCAAGTTAGGTAGTGGCCATAATCTGTGGCCAGCATCCCAATTCGTTTTATTAGGTTTTTGATAGTCTTTCAAAATTTCTTAGCTCCTTCTCACTTAAATCAAATAATACGCACTCAAGATGCCTTTTTCAAAATTGTTTCTAACTCTAGAATACCAAGTATCCAACATAGGCAACAGCAAATCCTCCCGTATAAGTAGAAAGGAAATATATCAGCCATAATTTAGGATGCTTTTGCAAGGAATATAGTTCTTTATTTAATGTAGAGAAAGTGGTCAGGGAGCCTAGTAATCCTATACCAATTAGTAGCAGATAAATTTCTCCTGCTTGTGCACCTACCAATAAACCAAGTAAAAGACCGCCAACAAGATTAACTGAAAGGGTTCCAAATGGAAAAGCACCACTTGTGTTTTTATTCAGCTTTTCAGAAATGATAAATCGAATATTTGCTCCTATAAATCCTGCAATACCCACTAAGATGAAACTCATTTACTCACCTCGTTTTTCCAACCAAAATTACTCATTAAAATTCCACCTAGAATACTAAGTATTATATAAAGTACTGCTAGATAAACTTGTCCATCCTCTATCATCGTTATCGTTTCCACACTAAATGTAGAAAAGGTAGTAAAAGATCCAAGGAAACCTGTCCCAATAGCAACCTTTAGTTTACTAGAAATCGGTAATGCTCTGGACGTTATATATGCCAATGCATAACATCCAATCAGGTTAACTAGTAAAGTAGAGAATGGAAATCCTGAGTCATATACCATAAAAATATTAACCAAATACCTTGTAATTGCGCCTAAAGCACCTGCTATTCCTATGTACATATACACCATAAAAGATCACCTCATTAACTAGAAATCACTCAAAGCATTATTGCCTTGAGTGACTAATTTTAAAATATTAGTTTAAAAGTGTTGCTACGTCTACATATGGTAGGCCTTGCGCCTCTGCAACTGCTTTAAAAGTAACATGACCATCTAATGTATTAAGCCCTTTTTGTAAAGAAAGGTTATCTAAACAAGCTTGTTTATAGCCTTTATTGGCAATTTGTAAAGCATACGGTATTGTCGCATTTATAAGCGCCATAGTAGAAGTTCTTGGTACTGCACCTGGCATATTAGCAACAGCGTAATGTACAACACCATGCTTTTCATATGTTGGGTTATCATGTGTTGTAATGCGATCAGAAGTTTCAAAGATCCCACCTTGGTCGATTGCAATATCAATAACAACAGAACCTGGAGACATCGTTTTAATCATTTCTTCCGTTACCAGTTTCGGAGCTTTTGCACCAGGTATTAATACACAACCAATAACTAAATCCGCTTCTTTAACTGCTTCTGCAATATTATACGGGCTAGAAATTAATGTTTGAATGGTTGATCCAAAGATATCCTCTAATTGGCGAAGACGATCCGGGTTTAGATCGATGATGGTAACCTGTGCTCCCATTCCAATTGCAACGCGAGCGGCATTTGCACCAGCGATTCCTCCCCCTATTATTGCTACTTTTGCACGTGGGACTCCAGGAACTCCTCCAAGTAATATCCCTTTTCCTCCGTTAATTTGCTCTAGATACTGTGCGCCAATTTGGGTTGCCATACGACCTGCAACCTCACTCATCGGAGACAATAAAGGTAATGTATTATTAGGAAGTTGAACTGTTTCATATGCAATTGCAGTAACTTTTTTGTCTAATAATACTTTTGTTAAATCTGCTTCAGGTGCTAAATGTAAATATGTGAAAAGAATCGACTCTTCACGTATTAAGTCAAATTCAGCACGAGTAGGTTCTTTTACTTTCATAACCATTTCTTGATTCCATGCTTCTTTAGCCGTTGATACAATTTTTGCTCCTGCAGCTATATAGTCTTCATCGGTAAAGCTTGACCCAAGACCAGCACCAGTTTCAATAAAAACTTCATGTTTAAAATGCGTTAAACTTACTACACCAGCCGGTGTCATTGCAACGCGATTTTCATTGTTTTTTGTTTCCTTTGGAATCCCAATACGCATATTTCGCATCCTCCTATGTAAACCATGTTGTTGTGAAAATGACACATTATTTTCTTGCATCATTTCATACAAATCCATTCTATCATTTATATATTTAAAATACCGCAACAATTTAATTTTCTGTTACAAGTATTCACAAATACGACTTAATAAAAATGAATAATAAGGAGGAATATGTCTAACAATCTCGAATAATATATATATAACCAACAAGGAGGTTTTTAAAATGACATTAAAATATAATCAAATTTTAGTTGCTGTCGATGGATCCAAAGAAGCAGAATATGCATTTAAAAAATCTGTTTCTATTGCTGCACGTAACAATGCAACATTAAATCTTATCAATATTATTGATACTCGTTCATTTGCAGCGATTGAGGCTTATGACCGTTCTATCGCTGAAAGAGCTCAAACGTTTGCAGAGGATTTACTAGGTGGATATAAAAAAGAAGCGCTTGCCGCTGGAGTACAAAATGTGAATGTCGTAGTTGATTACGGCTCGCCAAAAACAATGATCTCTAAGGATATTGCTAAAAAAGTAGAAGCAGATTTAATTATCTGTGGTGCAACTGGTCTAAATGCAATGGAAAGATTTTTAATTGGTAGCGTATCCGAATATATCGTACGTTCTGCTACTTGCGATGTACTAGTAGTTCGTACTGATGAACCACTAGAAGCGTAGTATATAAAACAATAAAAATGGTTGGTCGTGAAACTTTTCACAACTAACCATTTTTTTGTTTAAGATAGAATTGCCTAGCTTCTCATATTCTATTCAAGTGTTATTATGATTACCTACACCTATTGATATACTCTTCTCTTACTTACATCTTTTAATCCTATCACATATAATATTCACAATCTCCAAAACTGGCAAAGTCCCATCTACACTTATGTCAGAATCGGGTTTAATCGTCTTTAACATCTCAAGATAGCCCCTTCTTCCACGCGAAACATAGTTATCCAGATCCTGCAAAATAATTCGATTGGTATCATTTTGAAAATCGCGAGTTAACCTACGCGCAAGAGCAACATCTAAAGGGGTATCAATAAATACAGTAAAATCTATGAATCCACGTATCATGGAATGCTTATATGCAAATGGATAATCTAATATTATAAAGTTCAGTTGTTCTGAAAGTAGTATTTCTAAGTCCTTTAAGAGAGGAGATAAATTCCAATCGTCATAAATAGCACCGCTATCTACCCAATTTATAATGTCGTCCGGCCCTTCAAAATCATAGTTATCAAAGAAGAGTGATTTAGAATTATGTAATTTTTCGCTTAGCTGTCTTACTATAGTTGTTTTCCCACCACCAGACACGGCAGCTATCGAAATGACAAATGGTCGCATTTTATCCCCCCTATAAAAATTCAAAAATCTCAGTTCTTCCTTTTCAAGTGGAACGACAGAAAGTTTAAGTTGTTCCCTCCTTTTGTTAATCTATTTAAGTAATATTATTCTTTTTGATATTTGAAAAGATAAAGATTTCCATTACCAAATAGAGCATACTTAATGCTATTTAAGTATCTGTAGGGTGTGGGTGTGGGTGTTATACTTCTTCTACTCCCATCCTCTCTTCTGGTATTCTATAAAATCTTCCATATCTCCTGCCTTTCTTATTAACAAAAAAGGACATAGAGTATTCTCTACGTCCTACTTAATAGTACATTTTACATATTTTTTTTTTACATCTAATGGGAACAAGAATTGCATATTATTCTCAATAGTTTTCGTTTAGCCAGTGGTCCATAGAACTTCTTTATGTCACCTGATACCTCTTACAGCTTTGCAATCCTCACCGTATCTCTAGCTATCATAATTTCTTCATTTGTTGGAATTACAATTACTTTCACGGGAGAGTGTGGATAATTGATGAAAGTTTCTTTCCCGTTTATTTTATTTAAATCTGGATCCATATAAACACCCATAAACTGGAGTCCCTTTAATACTTTTTCCCTTATTACTTCACTATTCTCTCCGATACCAGCTGTAAAAATAATGGCATCTACGCCATTCATACGTGCAGCATAGGATCCCATGTATTTATGAATTCGATCGGCAAAAACGTCAAGTGCCAGCTGCGCACGATCATTTCCTTTAGAAGCTTCTCCAACAATATCTCGTAAATCACTAGAGAATCCTGAAACACCTAGCATTCCAGATTTTTTATTAAGAATATCTAGGATACCCTCTGCATCTTTGCCTGTTTTCTCCATCAAATAAGGGATTAAAGCAGGATCAATATTACCAGATCTTGTTCCCATTGTTACACCCGCAAGCGGCGTAAAACCCATGGATGTATCGATTGATTTACCATGTTGAATAGCTGCAATACTTGCCCCATTTCCAAGGTGACAGGATATAAATCTAGTTGTTTCCAACGGTCTATTTAAGAGGACTGCAGCTCTTTGCGATACGTACTTATGTGAAGTCCCGTGGAAACCATATTTTCTTATACCGTATTTTTCGTAATAGTCATAAGGAATTGAGTACAGATAAGAGCTTTCTGGCATCGTTTGATGAAAAGCAGTATCAAAAACTGCTACTGCTGGAACATTTGGAAGCTCCTTTTTAAATACTCTTATTCCAGTAATATTCGCTGGATTATGAAGTGGTGCTAATTCCGATAATTCTTCTAGCGTATCTAGTACCTCTGCAGTTATTAAAACAGAATCACTATAAACCTCACCACCATGTACTACTCGATGCCCAATTCCTTGAATATCATTTAACGAATGAATCACATTCTTTTCTATCAGCATATTCATCAATAATTTTACCGCTTGTTCATGATTGTCCACCTGTTCAATAATATTAATACGTTCATCATTTGTCGACATTGTAAAAATAGGATTTCCTAGACCAATTCTTTCTATTAGTCCTTTAGCAATTACCTGTTCGTCTAACATTTCAAAAACTTGGAACTTTAATGAAGAGCTTCCTGCATTTATTGCTAAAATTATTGGCATAAAAAACGCTCCTTCGTTGAACTAGTACTTTAATTGTACCGTTCAAAGAAGGAGCTAGCAACTCACTTGGTATTCTGTTCTTGCCAAATTTCGATCTTTTTCAAAAATAATTCCATAGCTTCTTTGTTCATCATATTCGGAACCTTCGCTAATAGTACCTCTCTCGGAGCTTTCAAATCATTGCTCTTCTTTTGTATTATCAAAAGACTTTTCTCTTGTCCCTTTGTTTTGAAAATGGAATTTGGGAATTGAATAACAGCTTGAATCCAACCATTTTCCTTGATGAATTCATGAAGTTTCGGTGCTTGTTTAGATTCAAATATAGTATCTGGCACTAAAAAGAATAGATAGCCACCCGGTTTTACATGCTTCATCGACTGCTCCATAAATAAATGATGAGCATACGACATTTCTTCTGTACTGTGGAGGAAGTAGTCCTGTGAAGTTTCTGTATCTGGATAATATCCAACAGGTAGATCGCTTACGACAATATCCACAGGGTCAATTAAAAGAGGCTTTAAAGCATCTTGCCTAAATAATCGTATGTCATGCGTAAGGAGTTCACCTGTCTGCGCTGCTAATTGAATTAATAATTCATCAATTTCTACACCAAATGCATGGTTTTCTGTCGGCAATGCATTCATAATAGTATAAAGCAAATTGCCAGTTCCTAATGCAGGGTCTAGAATTGACAATTCCTTTCTATCTTTCGTCATCTCTTTTACAAAATAACTTACTAATAATCCAATTGCATCCGGTGTCATCTGATGATTAACCTGAGCAGACTTCTTCATGCCTTTTAATATAGCTAATTGTATAGCTTTTCGAATTTCTTCTTTGCCTGCGTCTATTATAGATGGCCTTTTTTTATCAGATAACCAAAGTTCGAGTGCATATACGACACCTTCTAAATACGTTGCAGAAGCTTCGTTCTCGATGTAACTACTCTCTTGATCAATATAAGTAAAAATTTGTTCAACATGTGTGTGCATAGTATTATCCCTCATAGTAAAACCCACTCCTTACTTCAGAGTGGGCTTGCATTATTTTAGTTAATTAATTCGTTAAGGCTTTTACTGCTTCTAATGCTTTTTCATAGTTTGGATGATCTGTTCCTTCTCCAACATATTCAGCATAAGTTACTACATCGTTTTTATCTACTACAAACACAGAACGTGCTAATAAGCGTAATTCTTGCATTAGTACTCCGTATGCTTCTCCAAATGATGCATCACGGTGGTCAGATAAAGTTTGGATTGCTTCAGCAGCATTAGTACCACACCAACGTTTTTGAGCGAAAGGTAAGTCCATTGAAACAGTTAAAATTACAACATCGTCACCTAAACTAGCAGCCTCTGAGTTAAATTTGTTAGTTTGTGTAGAACAAACTCCAGTATCAAGGGAAGGTACTACACTGATTAAACGAATTTTACCAGTTGAATCTTGTAAAGTCACGGGTGATAAATCATTTGCTAGCACTGAAAAGTTAGGTGCCTTTTCTCCAACTACCACTTCTTTACCAACTAATGTTACAGGATTATTTTTGAATGTTACTTCTGCCATAATATGTAGCCTCCTTTTTCATACCTTCATCTTACTAGAATACATTCGGCTCATGCAACTCTTTTGCAACAGCATTTTCATATGTTACTTTCTCTTTTAAATCATATACAGATTCATGTACAACTAATGTATCCGCGATAAAATCATGTACACCTTGTTTTTTAGGTGTGAAAGCTACAACTAAATAAGGGATATTCAACGGGATTATAGAAATTAAACGACCAACCCACTCCCTAAATAATACAGTACCCCATTTTAGTTTTCCACCATCTTTAGATATAACACGAATGCCAAATACCATTTTTCCAACAGTCTGACTACAGAGCTTCGTCATCAACACAAAATACGCGTAGAAGATAACTGCTGTGATGACCGTAAAGGGTGCATACCACTCAGAATTATTTAACTCTAATGAGAACAAACGAAAAATAGGTTTGATCAATAACATTCCTATTGAAGCTAAAACGAGAATATCTACAGTATATGCCCAAAAACGAATCCAAAAGCCAGCAGCCTTCTGTTCATATTGTGCAGTTCGATGTACAATTACTTGCTGGGTTGCAGAGGTGTTCGCTTGCACATGCTGCTCTTCTGTTTGTACAAATTCACTCATCTAAAACCCTCCTTATTCATTCCCGTATAAATACATCATTTTTGGGGAGCTATTTTCTGTGATTAACTGTGCAATGAGCTTAGATTCCATGTCTAAACCTAAGAAAGATTGTGCTTTCACTGCAAACAACGAAGCGAAATTTTGTGAGTATCCATATTCAAATACTTCTGCTTTCTCTAAGTTATGGTCCGTTTTTATAGCTTGAACAACGTCCTCTAAAAAACCATAATCATCAGCTAATCCAGATTCGATTGCTTGACGGCCATTTAAAATTCTTCCGTCAGCAACTTTCTTAACATCCGCTTCCGTCATGTTTCTACCTTTTTCGATAATATCAACGAAGTCCTCATACGAGTCGTTTAACATTTCTTGTAACATCGTTCTTTCTTCTTCTGTCATTTCTCTAGTAGGACTCATAATATCTTTGTATGGTCCTGATTTAATAGTTACAAATTCCACACCATATTTTTCTGCTAACTTACCATAGTTAACACTTTGCATGATTACACCAATTGACCCTGTCATCGTTTCTTTATTTACAAATATTTTATCTGCAGGAGCCGAAATGTAATAACCTCCCGAGGCAGCCATACTACCCATTGAAACATATATTGGTTTTTCAGTTTCTTCTTGAATTTCAATAATTTCTTTATAAATTTGTGCCGATTCGACAACTCCACCACCAGGTGAATTTACTTGTAATACAATTGCTTTTACCGTTTCATCAACTTTTGCTTGCTCTAACTGTTGTAAGAAAAATTGATGATTATACCCTTCTGCTGCAAAAAGTGAACTTGCACTCCCTGTATCTTGTATTGTCCCATCTACTGTTAGTAATGCAATTCGTTCGTTCATACTACCTTCTTCTACAACGGTTTCAAAGAATTCTGAGCTAGAAGCAGATGCAAATTCATCTAAATACGATGTCCAATCTGTTGAAAATGCTGTTGAAACGGTATTGACGAATATCGAAATAAGTAATAATAATGATGCTCCCAAAATAGCAAACCAGCGTTTCATATTCATATGTACAATTCCTCCTTTAATACTTCTCTTTACATACGTAAAGAATATCTAAATGTTTCACGAAATGGTAAAATAAATATATACAATAGTAAAGGAGAATGTTTATGGCCTCCAAAAACGCAATATATTTATATACTAAGAATGACACAAAATCTTTACAAAGAAAAGACAGAATCGCCGAAGCAATACATAGTCATGGTTTTAAGGTTGTTGAAGACTCCGGGCTTGCTTCTATAATCGTCAGCATTGGTACGGATGGCTCCTTTCTACAAGCAGTTCGTAAAACTGGATTTAGACAGGATTGTTTGTATGCTGGTATTTCCACAACGGATACACTCAGTATGTACTGTGATTTTTTAGCAGATGATATAGATGCTATGGCTGAAGCAGTTCTTACTAAGAATATTCAAGTTCGGAAATATCCATTGCTAGAAGTTTCGGTAAATAATCACCCGAAATTTTTATGTCTAAATGAATTTACGATTCGCTCAAACATTATTAAAGCATTTGTATTAGATTTAATTATTGACCAGAAGCATTTTGAATCCTTTAGAGGCGATGGCATAGTAATATCTACTCCAACAGGTAGCTCAGGTTATAATAAATCATTGAATGGTGCTGTAGTTGACCCGCTTCTTCCATGTATTCAAGTTGCAGAAATTGCTTCTGTTAATAGTAACGAATATAGAACTCTAGGCTCATCCTTTATATTAAGTGGGGAAAGAACACTAGAGCTTCGCTTGCATAAGGACTGGAATGATTACCCTTCGATGAGCACTGACAACGAGGCACTTAGTATTCAGCATGTAGAAAGTGTCACAATTTGTTTGAGTGATAAAGTTATCAAAACTGTTAGACTGAAGAATAATAGTTATTGGGAAAAAGTGAAAAGATCGTTTCTATAATTTGAATCCGATGTGTAAAAACAGATAGTTCCGTTATACAACGGAACTATCTGTTTTTCTTACTTGCATTATCTTAGATATTGTAAACAATATTAGTGCAAGCCAAATACAAGAAAATGATAAAAATTCTATTTTGCTAAATGCTTCATCGTATAATAATATCCCAACTAGCAACATTATTGTCGGTGCTATGTATTGAAAAAATCCTGACATATATAGTGGCATTGTTTTCGTTCCCTTAGCAAATAATATTAATGGCACAGCAGTTGCAACACCAGTGAATATGAGTAGAATGACAGTACTTGCATTTGATGTAAAAAATACTGCTTTATCTGAAATCACAAGA
Organism: Psychrobacillus sp. FSL K6-2365; assembly: GCF_038003165.1. Taxonomy (NCBI): domain Bacteria; kingdom Bacillati; phylum Bacillota; class Bacilli; order Caryophanales; family Bacillaceae; genus Psychrobacillus; species Psychrobacillus sp. FSL K6-2365. The sequence goes on from NZ_JBBOOO010000001.1 coordinate 2,838,330, forward strand.
TAGACAAAATAGATTAACGCAACAGGTAAAACAAAAAAAGTTTCAATCGTTAATCCTCGTAGTGGATCAATTTTAATACTTTTCTTTATCAGACCGTATAAGGCAAATGTTATGGCAAGCGTAAATGCTATCCATGGAACTTCGCCATAAGAAACAGTTAAAATAATTACACCAATAGCAGCAAGCAGTACGGAAAACTGTTGAGCTCTTGATAATCTCTCTTTTAAAAATATTATCCCCAGTAAAATGGAAAGTAGTGGATTTATATAATATCCTAAACTTGTCTGAACGATAAAACCAGCATTCACTGCATATATGTATGTAAACCAATTTCCTGTTACTAGATAGGAAGCTACAAATAGCCCCCAGAAAGATTTTTGGTTTGCCCATAAGTCTTTTAGATCTATTTTCAACTGTTTAAAATTTCTACCTACCATTACTAACATTAGTGTAAATATAAATGACCAAATCACCCTACCTGAAAGTATTTCATCACTTGAAACATGCTCTAATAGCTTCCAGTAGATTGGCATGAACCCCCATAAAACATATGCCAATACTACAAATACAATTCCTTGTTTTTCTTCTGTACCCATTTATGACACCTCTTTACTTTGTAACTCGAAATATTAAACCATTATATTGCTTTAAATTACTAAAGTAAATAAGAAAACACGGAGAGATAATTTCTCTCCGTGTTTTCATATTACTTACTGTTTACTCTGTTCTTTCTGTCGTAATTCCAATCTCCTAATTTTCCCAGAAGTTGTTTTCGGTAATTCTTCGATAAACTCAATTTCCCTTGGATATTTATATGGAGCAGTTATTTGTTTCACATGATTTTGTAGTTCTTGTATTAAATCTTCAGAACCCACTTTAGATGTATCACGTAATACAACAAACGCTTTAACAATGCTTCCTCTTTCAGGATGTGGTTTACCGACTACAGCGCACTCTTGTACTGCTGGATGTTTCGTCAATGCATCTTCTACTTCAAATGGACCAATCGTGTAGCCTGAGCTAATAATAATATCGTCTCCACGACCTTCAAACCAGAAGAAACCTTCCTTATCTTTTTTCGCCCGATCGCCTGTAATATAGTAGTCCCCTCTGAACTGCATAGAGGTTCTTTCAGGATCTTTTAGGTATTCCTTAAATAATGCTGGTGTTTCTAGATGAACAGCTATATCTCCAACTTCTCCAGGCGGACAAATTTGACCTAGGTCATCGATAATTTCAACTGTATTTCCTGGTGTTGGTTTACCCATTGATCCAGGTCTTGCCTCCATGCCTTTCATCGTTCCAACAAGTAACGTATTTTCAGTTTGCCCATAGCCATCTCGCACTTCTAAACCAAATACTTTTTCGAAAGTTTCTATTACCTCTCTATTTAATGGTTCCCCAGCAGAAACAGCACTATGGAGAGAAGACAGATTATAATTGTTTAATGTATCAACTTTCGCCATGATTCGGTACTCAGTAGGTGTACAACAAAGAACATTCACTTCCTTCTTTTCAATAATCCTCAAGTAGGTATTGGGTTCAAACTTGCCGTTATATACATAGCCGACTGCACCACTACCTAGTGTCGCTAAGAAGGGACTCCAAATCCACTTTTGCCAACCTGGGCTTGCTGTTGCCCATACCACATCACCTTCTTGAATCGCTAACCAGTTTGGTCCTGAAGTACGTAAATGCGCAAAAGCCCATCCATGTGTATGCACAACACCTTTTGGATTTCCAGTCGTACCACTTGTATAAGAAAGGAATGCCATGTCATCCTTTAACGTATCAATAGTTTGAAATTCATCTGATTCAGATTGTATATCTTCCGTCAACGAAATCCACTTGTCTTTCTTATTACCGATTGCAAATAATAGTCGCTTATCTAAATTACGAACTTCCTTAAATTGATCAAGGAATGGCTCATAGGCAATAATTGCCTTTGCTTCACTATGTGTCAAACGGTATTCAATATCCTTTGCACGAAGCATTTCAGAACTTGGGATAACAACAAGACCAGCTTTCAATGCAGCTATATATATTTCATATGCTTCGATTAAACGTGGTACCATTATTAATACCACGTCCCCTTTTTGAAGACCTTTATGGGTGAACAAATTGGCAATTTTATTGGCTTTCTTTATTAAATTTTTGTATGTACTTTTTTTCTGCTGTCCATCTTCAGATTCCCATATTAACGCTAACTTTTCTTCATCTACTGCGTACTTTTCAAATTCTGTCACGAGGTTATAATGTGTAGGGGCAATTAAATCTTGTTTGTTCATTAAATCTCCTCCTTTTACTAGTTAATTATAGAGGAAGATCAGCACTTTTGGTAAACAAAAGATAAAATTTTCAGATATTTTGTGCAAATCTAAATTAGACATTCACTTTTTAGAATGTAACTTAAATGTGCAAATGCGGATTTTCACAACCTTAAAGACTGTTTAGCAAATTTACTGTTTACACTAAATAGCTTTCCAATCTGAGTACAATCTAAATGAAAAACCGGTAGCAGAAGCTACCGGTTTTTTGTTTAATTATTTTTGAAATCCATTCATTTGTTGTTGGGCTTGGGCAACCAATCGCTTCGTAATTTCTCCGCCTACGGATCCGTTGGCACGCGATGATGCTTCACCACCAAGTTGTACTCCAAACTCTTGAGCGATCTCATATTTCATTTGATCTAATGCTTGTTGTACACCAGGTACTAGAAGTTGATTTGAGTTATTATTGTTTGGCATGTTCCTCACCTCCTTGTGAAATTAGATTGTTCATTTTCGTCTAATTCATACACAGGGAGGAAAAGGTATTTTTTACTAATTGTTAAAGAAGACTTGAAAATTCATTCGACTTTCTCATTGGGAATGAAAGAACTTCTCTATTTTGCACTGCTTCTGTTATTAATTCGTCAAAATCCTTAAAGCTTTCGTAATACTCAACCTTCTCAAGCTTTGGCTTTGTTTTGGGACAGGATGGTGTAAAAATAGTACAACAGTCTTCATAAGGCAAGATGGAAGTTTCATACGTCCCTATTTCCCGGGCAATATCAATAATATCTAGCTTATCCATAGAAATAAGTGGTCTGAAAATTGGTGTAGATGTTACAGCATTAATGGCAGTTAAGCTTTCTAATGTCTGGCTTGCAACCTGGCCTAAGCTCTCGCCAGTAACAATTCCTAATGCTCCTATTTCTGCACGGACTAGATCGGCAATTTTCATCATCAGACGTCTAGTTGTAGTCATTGATACATTTTCAGGGATTTGAGCTTGTATACTTTGTTGGATATCTGTAAAAGGTATGACATGAAGTCTCACAGTTGCCCCAAAGTGACTTAACTGATTGGCCAAGTCCATTACTTTCTCTTTCGACCGTTCACTTGTGAATGGTGGACTATGAAAATGTATTGCATCGAGACGAACCCCACGTTTTAAAAGCATATATCCAGCAACGGGGCTGTCTATTCCACCTGATAACATTAATAAGGAACGACCGTTCGAACCTAGAGGCATTCCACCCGCACCAGGAATTACCTGTGCCATCATATAGACAGCATCATTTAACACTTCAATTCGTAAATCTATTTCTGGCTTTTTCATTTGAACTTTTAAAGTAGGGTTTTGTCTTAATACATTACTCGCTACCACGCTTTGCAGCTCATAAGTGTCTAATGGAAAAAACTTATCAGTGCGTTTTACAGTAACCCGAAACGTTTTATCTTGGCTTTCTAAGCTATCCATTATTTTGAGTGCAGTTGCTTGAATATCATCTAAGTCTTTTGAACAAGAAGCTACTGGACTAAATGATTGAATTCCAAATATTTTAGGCAAACGTTCGATTAAGGCATGAATTTCGGAATCATCTGATGATGTTAAAAACATGCGATCTCTTTCAGCTTGAATCTTAATATTAGGCAAATCTACAAATGAAAACCTTATATTATTGCGTAAATGTGATATAAATTGCTTCCTATTTTTACCTTTGGTAGATAATTCACCATATCGTACTAATATTTTTTCCCACTTCATGCTTTTTAATCTCCTTTAATTACATTCATTACATGCTTGAATACATTTTTAAATTGGTCTACTTCTTGCTGGGTACTAATGGTGCTAAGACTTATTCTTAATACACCTTTAATATAATCGTCTGAAATGTGCATAGCTTTTAATACATGACTTGTTTTCGTTTGTCTAGATGAGCATGCACTACTAGTGGAAACAATAACATCTTGTTGCTGTAACGCATTAATTAGTACTTCTCCCTTCATTTTTTTCACCGAAAATGAAATGATATGAGGGGCTTTCTTAGTTGGAGATATTACTTTTATAAAAGAAAAAGACTGTAAAAATTCTATTAAATCATCCGACAGGGATTGTAATTTCACTGCTTTACTCCCCAGATTCTCCATAGCAAGCCTCATTGCTTTTGCTGTAGAGACCGCCAAAGGTACAGAAGTTGTACCACTGCGAATACCTGATTCCTGTCCACCACCGTACAATATCGGTTCTATTTCAATGAATTTTTTTAATGCAAGTAATCCCGAGCCTTTTAATCCGTGTATTTTATGAGAAGAGATGGTTATAGAATCTACATCTAGATCGATAAAATTAACTGGAATTTTCCCGAAACTTTGAACTGCATCCATGTGAATAAGGGCTCTGCTTTTTTTCCTTACAATATTAGAAAGTTCTTCTATTGGTTGTATTGCCCCTGTTTCATTATTCACATGCATAACACTCACCAATACGGTGTCATGTCGTATACTTTTTTTAACTGACTCCAACAAAATGATTCCTTCCGAGTCTACGGGAATCCACTCAACTTCAAATCCTAGTTCATTCAATTTTTTAGCTGCTTCTATAATAGAAGGATGCTCAATTTCAGAAATTAGTACATGCTTACCTCGTTGCTTATATTTTTGAGCTAAACCAAATATCGCAAGGTTATTAGACTCTGTACCACCAGATGTAAAATACACTTTTTCACTCGAGGTTTTTAGTATCGCTGCAATTTGTTCTCTAGCAGATTGTAACAATTCATTTGTCTGATGTCCAAACGTATGAATGGATGCTGGATTTGCCCAAAATTTTTCGTTGACAGTCACGAATGTATTTAATACCTCTGGATGTACTTTAGTCGTTGCACTATTATCAAAATAAATCATTTTCAATATCTCTCCTTTTCGGAAAAAAACCACCGTCACATAGTGAGGTGGTTCACGTTTGTATACAAAATGTGATTTTCAAACATCTACAAGTTCATACTGTTTTTAAATCGTATGATTATGTACGCCAAGCGTCTTCTTTCACTAATGCATCAATTTTCTTTAAAGCTCCCGGTTCTACCTCTTCGACTGCTGTTGCTGCATCTTCTAAAGCCTTAGAATAACGTAATTGTCTAAACGCTTCCTCTGCTTCTAGTAGTCGCGCATGAATTTCCGGATGACTTGCACGATAGCGGTTACCGTATTGAATAATTTTCTCTGTCAGTAACACATTTTCTAACATTTCTTTCGCTCTGTTATGTACTTCCTCCATACATGCCTCTGCTTTTTCTAAATAATTATCCACTAAAGACATATTTAGAGGCACTTCCTGGAGACTTTGCATTGCTACATAAATATGCTCTTCCGCTTCTTCTAAACGAACGTCCATATCCTCTGGAATTCCAGGAATATTGGCTTTTTGTAACATGCGGTCGGTATCATGTAACATATCTTTAAGTTCATCTAGTTTTTCACGCGCACTATTTTCATCGATGCGAAGGTTTTTCAAGCGATTTGCAAATCGGTCCTGTTCTTCATATAGCCGATCAATTTCTTCAGCAATTTCATTTAGCTCTTCTTGTAGGCTTGAGTATGCAGATTGTTCTTCTTCTACCCGGCTAGAAAGCAATTCATACTTCTTCTCTAATTCCTCCAGCTCTTTTAAACAGCTTTGTGGAATTTCCGCTTCTTTTTCTGGTAGACGATAGCTCTGTTGTACATATGCAGCCTCTTCACTAACAACACGAGTAACAGATGTAACTTCACGTAAACGTGTGCCAGTTTGTTCTTTATATTGATCAACATATTTTTTCGCAAGTACTTCTTTTTCCAATAAATCATAGAAAGTGTCTAATTCGTCTTTTAACTCTTCTACTCTACTTATTGTTTTACCGACGTTCAGTTCAATGATTGCTTGTTTTAACTCTACAAGTTCTGCTTCTATAGAATCCAATTTTTTATTCATTTCAAGATGCTGTAAGTAATAAGAACCTTCTTCCATTTCTTTTTGCCCATTACGTAATTCATGAATAATGGCTGGAATTTTATGTTGAATTTCGGATAGAACTGTAGGAATATCATGTAATTTTGGGAAGAACTTTTGGCCATCATCTTGAACAGTTATAACAAGTTCTCGTGCACTCAAATAATTTCCTGTATCCGTTAGTCTATCAAATTCCTCAAACTGCGGAATGAAGGATTCTAACTTTTGTTCCAAAGCCTTCACTGCTTCTCCAAAGGAATACTGATGTGCAAGAAGTGTTTTTCTAGCTGCACGATGCTGTTCCTTCAATTGTTCCATCTCGATACGGTTTTTTTCTTCACTACCGATTAGTTCCTCGAGTTCGGTTAAAATTTCAGACATTTTTTTATCACAAAGAGATATTAACGTTTGAATTTCTTTTTCAATTTTAGTCGCCTTTGGGAATATAAACCTATCTATACTTTCTTCAGCGTCAAATAATAGAACATCGATTTTGGGCATATGCACATCCATTACCTCTGTCCATGCATTTCTCCACCTTTCAAACATTTCCTCTGTTTGACCATTCATATTCAGTTGTTTTACTTTTGTCATTTCTTCTAAAATCGGTTTGTTTTGAATTTGATGTTTCTCATGTTCTAATCTCTCTATTTCTGCGTTATGTTTTCGTCTTATGATAAATGCAAAAATTGCAATTACTAAAAGTATAATGACTGCTGGGATGATATACTTCATCGTAAGCCCCCTGTTCCAAATTCAAAAAGTTCTATTTCCAATGTTACTCTATATCTTACCATGCTTTTTATGTTATTGTTTCATAAAAGAAGAGAAAAGCAATTAATTCTTAAAAAAACTTATATTTCTATAATTTGGAGGCTGATTTCTGTTGAAAAGGAATGGACATATCCACACACCTTATTGTCCACATGGGACAGAAGATTCCTTTCATTTGTATATTGAACAAGCAATTCAAAGTGGCTTTGAGGCAATTACCTTTACTGAACATGCTCCCTTACCTTTAGGTTTTATAGACCCAACACCTAATAAGGACAGCGGGATGAGCTTGAACCAATTGGAATTTTATATTTCCGAGTTACAAAAGTTGAAAAAAGAATATAACCAGGATATTGTTATTTCTACAGGTTTAGAAATCGATTTTATAGCTGGATTTGAGCAAAATACTACATCTTTCTTAAATACATATGGGAAATACTTAGATGACTCTATTTTATCAGTTCATTTCCTAAAATATGAAGGTGACTATACTTGCATTGATTTCTCTAAATCTACATTTTTAAAATTCGTTGACCGACTTGGTACCCCAATGTCTGTGTATAAATTGTATTATAAAACACTAATGGATTCAATAACGAGTAATCTAGGTCATTTTAAACCGAAGAGGATAGGACATATCACGTTAGTCCACAAATTCCAACATACCCTTACCGAAAGAGTGCAGGACCATGAAAATATAGTAGCTATTTTGAATGAAATCAAACAACAGCGACTAGAACTTGATGTAAATACTGCTGGTTTAGCTAAGCCCCATTGTTTAGAGATATATCCACCTCTGCCTTATATAAAACTAGCGAAGGAACTCGAGATTCCTCTTGTATATGGATCTGATGCACACCAAGCAAAAGATTTACATCAGTTTTATAATGAAATAAGTAACTTACTATAGAATGGAGAATGTAAATATGTTCACAAAATCAATCTACTCTGAAGATTTAACAGCTAATTACACTATGCTTTCCAAACAATTAGATGCTCTTTTAACTGGAGAAACAAATGCAATTGCAAATTTAAGCAATGCTTCTGCACTATTAAATCAATTTTTTGATCAGATTAATTGGGTTGGGTTTTATTTAATGGAAGATGGAGAACTTGTACTGGGACCATTCCAAGGGTTACCTGCATGTGTTAGAATTCCACTTAGTAGAGGTGTTTGTGGAGCAGCAGCTTCCAAACAAGAAACAGTTATTGTCCCAGATGTACACGCTTATCCAGGCCATATTGCATGTGATGCAGCATCACAATCTGAAATTGTAGTTCCTATAGTTAAAAATGGTGAACTGGTAGGGGTCCTAGATATCGATAGTCCTATTAAAGATCGATTCACCGAGCAGGATGCAGAAGGCTTGGAACAATTTATTAAAATATTGGTTAAGCATATATAAACAATGGCTGTGCCAATATATTGACATTAGAGGAGAAGTAGGACCGTTTAGAAGGTCCTACTTTTTTCAATGCAAGACTGGCCTAAATATTGTTAATCCACTTTCAGAATACCTTCTAGAAGATAAAGATGGACTATGCTACTCGCTATAAAGTAGAAAGCCAAGATATTTGAAAACCTAAGCTAAAGGATGAATGGAAGCTATAACTTTTTTAAAATCAGGTGATGTAGTTGCATTCTCACTCAATTACGGGTCTTTACTATCAGCAATGACCTCCACAAGGTGATTAAAAGGAATTATATAAAATAAAGAGCACTTAACTATACGTTAGGTGCTCTTCCTCTTTGATTAAAACAACTGTTCGTCAAATAACAAACTATTATTGTTCACTTGGATAACCTATTTCAACTTTAATAGAATTACAGTAGCTACTTCATCCCAAAATTTTACATTCTTTATATGATAATTTCTATTTCCAAACCACCGTGAGTCATATTCTCAAAAGGAACATGATCTGATTCTTTTGTTTGTTTTATACCTATCGTAACAGTTGAATTCGAAACATGATGACTGTAAATATAATCTATTGAATGACTATCTGATGTTAGTCCATTCTCTCCTGTTTGAGAGAATTTTACCAATGGTACAATGCCGGGAGAGACATGTTGAAGCTTGACCACTAACCCCTTAGGATTGCTCTCAACTAAAGAAACATAAGGTTGCCCGCTCTTAAATTGAATGCTCCCATTTCCATTATTTGCTGCCAGGCTAAATACAATTGGCTGACTCTGAAGAGGCTGGAATACTGCATTACCGCCTACTAGTGTATTATGTCCAACTGACCCAGTTGTTTCTGCAGTGAGTGGTACTCCTTCATCCCCCATCTTAATCGTATTTCCAACTACCCCTACATCCTTACAATTCCATATTCTTAACCCGTATTGAGTTAAAGGATTAGGTGTTTTAATCGTGTTGCCTTGGACCGATCCATCCTGTAAATTTCGGACTAATATTCCTCCTGCTATTCTTGGATGATCTACATCTACTATATTATTGGTCACATTTCCACCAAAGTTTGGTTGAGTAGGAATGGAATATCCAGCATAAATCACATATGGCTCAAAAATGGTATTTGCAATATCCAGCTCATCTGGAACTCCGTGAATGATATTCCCATCAACAATCAATCGATCAAAAGAACCTACAAAAATAACTCCGTCTGTACCAAAGCAATTTTCAACATGATTATTGGTCACTATTGCATTCGTCTCTTGATTGACTTTCGTTTGCCTTTGTACTCCTCCAATATAGATAGCTCCTAATGGATTTTTAGCATAACCACAATTTTCGATTTTATTGTTAGCTATAATACAGTCCTTTGCATATTGCTCTACATTAGTCCACTTATAATAGACCCCTCCAACCATGGAATCAGATATAAGATTATCTGTTGCTATTAAACCACCGCCAGCATGGCCATCTATAGCTTTACGTTTATTTCCCCTAAGCGTACACCCACTTATTAAAAGATCGTTGGCTTTAGAAAACAACGTACCCAGTGAATTGATCCCATAGCCAGGATCTACATAAGTATGATGTTTGGAGGCATGTGGATGCCCTGCCCTATCGCTTATACTATTAATTACCCGCGGTCTTTCTACTGCCGAGAATACATAATTGCTAGAATAATTATCATGAGCATTACATTCTATAAAAGTTATGTTTGCATTATCTCCGTATTCTAAATCGGTTGGTAGATAGTCCCCTAAATGTCCTACCGAAAATCCTGAGTAATTAAATCCACTACTTTCACAAGCTCTGAAGATAATATTATTACAACCACGATGTACTAAAACTCCACTTCCTACATTCCCTATAAATCCTCCGCCAAATAATCCGAATGGTTGACCATCATTTCTAGCACGTGCACTCGTATCGAAGCTATTATTTTTTCTATAATTCCAAAATCCAGATGTTGGATAGCCCCCAGCAGAAGTACCTTTTTCCCCATAACCAGTTACAGGATCTATTTCAGGGAACTCACCATATCCCTCAAACTTGATACCTTCAATAATACAATCCTCACATAGCTGAAGCTCTAATATTCCCTGTGCATGAGTTCTTGTGAATAAAACAGCACCATAACCTATTAAGTGAATTCGCTTCTTACCTCTCAGCAGCAGACAAGGCTGATCATTGTTTGGAAAATCATTTAGCTTTGTATTCTTCTCTAGCCAATAATTTCCTGGAGGTAAAATCAGGGTATCACCATCATTTGCATGATTAAGAGCTAACTGTATTAAATCCTGTATTTTAGTCCGCCCAGTTGTGTCTGCCTTTATAGTCTTAGCCGTTCCACCTTCTATTTCATCTAACATTTCAAAATTACGTGTTATCCCCTGAAGGAAATCCTTTGAAAGTTTGTCCTCGATATTGGTTGGAATATAATATTTTTTCTTGGGTGTATAATTTGTCATTTTTTATATCTCCCCTTAAATTATTTTTCTAAGAACTACAGGCTTCCACGATTTTTTATTCCATTTTTGTAAGAATGATTGGTTGCTATTTAAACAATGGGAACAATCTTCTAACCCCCTCTAATAATCTATCAATAGTTATAATATTCCATTTTCTAATAAAAAGGTAAAGAGAGAAGCTATAATTTCCGCCAAAACAAATCTTAAGAATTAATTTTTAAAAGTTATTCTATGACACTTACACTACCACCTAAGGAAAATAGTGGTTAAATTGATAGGGTGAAAAAAGAGAATCGCTAAGTACTATTTTCTAAAAAAATATCCTGCTATTAGTGAAGATATTATTCCAAACATCAGAAACGCTTCTAAGATACACTCCCCTTTCAATATTTTTCTTTAATTCATCAAAAAATTAACTCAGACTAGACTAATTTCCTTGTTTAGTACACTAAGTTCTATAAAAAAAACGTTAATCCTTCTCGAATTAACGTTTCTATCTATATTAAATAATAATTTTAAGCCAGGTCATTATTCGAATAATCTCGAATGGTTTAAACCAAGTATATAAAAAGAGAATAATAAAAAATGAAATAACGGATATGTATTTCATACTTCCTTTTTCTTCTTTAAAGATAGCTATAAAACTAAATATACCTCCCATTAATAAACATATTGCACCTATAAGTAGGAGGGGTTCAAAATAGCTCTCTATTATCCATGTGAATACAAAAAATAAACTCCCCAATACAATAAAGGCAATTGACCGCATGCTGAATGGAACCATAATACACCTCCAAGGTCATTTTCTTAATATGACTCTATGTAGCATAAAAAGTTCCAATTCTTTCTTTCAAATTATTTTTAATGTAGTTAAGTTGCTTCAATAAAAATGTTCCATAAGCTGTTCTTATTTTTAATGTTAATGCTTATATTATAAACTTTTTTCAAGAATAATTTTATGCAATCCTTTTTCATCGGTATATGTCTCAATGACATCAAATCCATTTTTTATATTCAAAACTAACATACTGCGCCATCTGTTCATTGTTTTTGTTTGTACAAGACTATAACCTTTTCCCCTTAAATAGTTGTGTTGTTTTTCCATTATGGTAGAACCAATCCCAAATTCTCGAAAATTAGTAGCCACCCCGCCTAACCAACTATAAAATTTAGTATCATCTAATGCATATCCAATCTTGTACCCTATAACTTTTGCACCACTCATAGCAGCAATTACTAATAATCCAGGTTTATTTGCCATTTTGTTCGTTAAATCATCAGAAGCACCAAAAATATCTGTATGCAATTCAACGATTCTATCTAATAAAAGTCTATTAGGTAACGAGTCAAAGATAAGATAATCAATCTTCAATTATATTTCTCCTTTCATTCCACTTACTTAATAAATCGATTTCAATTTAGCTGTTAAAACTCTGCATTTTATATCCAAAAAGTAGTTATTCGCGGAAATGTCTAACACAAAATCATCTACTTCTGGAACAACAAGATTAACATGGGGAACTTATTCATTTCATAAAAACAAAGAATTACTATCCTAAGCACCCCCACCTTCTACCTTCAGATTGAATTATATCCAACAAATTACGTTATGCTCACGTAGGCGTACACAAAAAAACAGAAGGAGATTTCTCCTTCCATTTATTACATATTAGATAAAGCCTGCTGTAAATCTTCTACGATATCACTAGAGTTCTCCAGCCCAACAGAAAGTCTTAATAAACCTTCTGTTATACCCATCTCTAATCTTTCTTTTACAGGTACAACCGAATGAGTCATCGTGTAAGGATGCTGTATCAGTGTTTCAGCGTCTCCTAAACTCACGGCAATTTTTATTAATTTAAGTTCATTCATCAGCTTTTGTGCTTGTTTCACTCCCCCTTTTATAGTAAAGGAAATGAGACCACCACCAGCTTTCATCTGTTTCTTCGCTACATCGTATTGAGGATTATCCTTATCGAAAGGATAATAAATATTTTCTACAGATGGATGTGCCTTTAAAAAGTCGAATACTGTACTGGCATTTTCCGAATGTCTGTCCATACGGATATGCAACGTTTTTAAACCTCGTATTAATAGCCATGCATCGAATGGGGAAATGATACCGCCAAAGTCTTTTTGAACAGTACCTCGGATTGTCTCCATTTCCTCCTTATCTCTTCCTACTAAAATCCCTGCGATAACGTCTCCGTGTCCATTAATATATTTTGTAGCACTGTGAAGAACGAAATCTGCCCCTAACTCAATCGGGTTTTGTAAATATGGAGAGGAGAATGTATTGTCAACTACTACCGGAATTCCATGTTTCTTAGCAATTTTTGTGATTAGTTCTATATCTACAATCTCCATCGTCGGATTAATCGGTGTTTCTATATATATACAAGTAGTATTTGGTTTAATTGCATTTTCTACCTCTTCTTCTGTCATTAATGCTTTTAAGTCATGCGTAATATCGTATTTTTCATTTAAAATTTTTAGTAGTCCGAACGTACAACCATAAATTCCTCTAGTACATAGAACATGATCACCTGATTTAGTAAGGTGAACTAATATTGTACTCACAGCAGCCATTCCAGAACCAAAAGCTAGTGCTCCTCCCCCTAACTCCATTGTGGCAATCCGTTCCTCCAAAACTTGTACGGTAGGGTTTCCTAATCGGGAATATATCCCACCAGTCTCTTCTCCAGCAAACCTTCTCTCTCCCTGCTCTGCTGTGTCAAATGCAAATGTTGATGTTTGGTAAAGTGGAACTGAAAGGCTATCTTGATGCTTTCCAGTTTTATATCCTTTATGAATATACAATGTCTCTTTAGAATAACTTGAATTACTCATATAAATACCCCCTTTTGTAAACGCTTACATATAGTGTACATGGAATATAAAAAAAAGAAAAGGCACCTCCTCAAGAAGAGTGAGATGCCTTATAAACACGTAATTGATTTTTACCATTGTTTTTTGCCTTATACAATACAGTATCTGCATTGTGGAAAAGATTATTGAAACTCAAACCATCGCTTCGGTGCCAGTTTGAAATACCAATAGAAACTGTAACAGAAGGGCTAGTCTGTTGTGGGATGGTCACTAACAACTGTTCACACATTTCTATGCCTTGTTCTAGTGACATATGAGAGAAGTATAGGGCTAGCTCTTCCCCACCCCACCTTGCACTTATTCCTTTATTTTTTATCATTCCTTGAATAACTCTTGCTATTTGCTTTAAAATTTCATCACCAATTTGATGACCATGAGTATCGTTTACCCTTTTAAAATTATCAATATCAATAAGCACAAAGACACCTTGGTCATCAGTATCCATCGCCTTTTCTACATATCTATCCAAATAATTACGAGCGAATAAATTCGTTAAGTGATCACGATCCACCATTTTTTGTAACTTATTTCGTAGAGTCGAATTACTAATAGCCAAAGACGAATGTTGTATCAAGGACTGCATTAACTTGTAATTGTCAAAGGAAAAATAATACGGTTCCTGATGCATAATAATACTAAATCCAGTAATATTGCTTTGTTCTTTTAATGGTATGGCCACTAAAGAACGGTATTCATATTTTAAATCTGTTAAACGATTGAAATCTGCAATAAATATAGAATCCTTCTGTGTTTTAAAATGATTAGTGACATATTGAATATATAACTGCCCATCAATCGTATGAAATAAATCAGTACTTACTGATGAAATCTTATATTCATCATTTTCTATAAATACAAAGCCAACGTGCTCGGGTTGGAAAAATTTAATTAACTGGTCTCGTAAAAAAACAAGCATCTCTTCCAAGGATAAATTCATATTTAACTTATGCGACGTTTCATTTATTAATTGTAAATCGGAAACCAATCGATGGGATTGGATATATAACTTAGCGTTTTCCAAGGCATTACCTGCTGCTTCAGCAAGCAAAATGGCAAAATCTTTTTGTCTGATTGAAAATAAGTAATCTAACGGGGCAGAAATTTGTAAAATACCATAGATTCCTTGTTTTCCTACAATAGGAATATTTAGTAATCGAACACCTAAGTCCTGTGCTAATTCTGTCGTTATTTCACCTGATACATATGCTTCAACTGTAGTATTTCTTTCTGTTGTATAATCGAATAACTTATAAGGAACAGACGTTTTACGCTCCTGATCATTTGATAGGATAAGTATTGACTCGAATTTAGGAAAAGCTAATTGAATGGAGTGTAATGTTCCTTCTAAAATTTGACCGATATCTAATGTTGAATTAAACATTTTCGTTACATTAAACAAATTTCGATACTGGTTCTCCTGTTGTGTTAAGAATACTGACTTTTTAATCGTTTTAACTAATTTAGTAATCGTTTCTATGAATTCATCTAATTGAGGTGTTTGTGAAAATTCTTTCCATTTTTCCGTGGTTTCCATTATGATTAATCCTAATGGTTGTTGTCGCTCAACATCTCTTAATAATAATGCTACGTCATTATCGGAGGAATGTTTTATTTGAAGTGTGTGCACATCGATATAATCTTTATCATAGAAAAACGTTTCAATCTCTGCCCATTTTATAGCATTGAGCTTTTTCGAAAATGAATGATTCCATGAAAGTTCCAAAAACGTCTCGGCGTCATATATAAAGTATTTTGCTTTTTGTATACCAAAAAAATCAAATAAAATTTCTTGTAAATCTTCGAACCATTTAATGCTAGATTGGTGTGTAAAAACACTTTCATTCCAAACATCTAGAATACCACTTTTTAGATGGATAATCTTATCTTTGCTTTCCATTACTTCACCTCTCAGCTTTCCAAGAGCAACTATGATACTTTTTTCACAGTTCCGAATAATTCAATATAACTATATTTTATCTTATTTATCCATTCTATGTCTATTATATTTTTGCTGCTATTTAGGTTTAGATTATCGTTTGACTTTTACTATATATAGAGATACAATGGACTTTGTGTAAAATAAATGCAGCAGTTGTATGGCCTAGATTGCTCATTTTGTTCCTCTATTCTATAGATGGTGTATCCCGTAACCCTCGGCTGCTAGGGCGATGATACATGAAAACAAAATGTCTGCTAGTCTGAATACATCTGGTCTTATTTTACAACAAAAATAAAACCAACATAGAGGAGGAGACATACATGTCTCGTTATACAGGTCCATCATGGAAATTATCACGTCGTCTTGGTATTTCACTAAGCGGTACTGGTAAAGAATTAGAAAAACGCCCTTACGCACCAGGACAACACGGTCCTAACCAACGTAAAAAATTAACTGAGTACGGTCTTCAATTACAAGAAAAACAAAAACTTCGTCACACTTATGGTGTAAACGAACGTCAATTCCGTACATTATTTGATAAAGCTGGTAAAATGCAAGGTAAACATGGTGAAAACTTCATGATCCTTCTTGAAACTCGCCTTGATAACATTGTATACCGTTTAGGTCTTGCTCGTACACGTCGTGGAGCACGTCAATTAGTAAACCACGGTCACGTTATGGTTGATGGTAAACGCGTTGATATTCCTTCATACCGTCTAAAAGCAGGTCAAGAAATTTCTCTTCGTGAAAAATCTCAAAACCTAGACGTTGTAAACGAATCTATCGAAGTTAATAACTTCGTACCAGAATACTTATCTTTTAACGCAGACAACAAAGTAGGTACTTTCGTTCGTAATCCAGAACGTGGAGAACTATCTGCTGAAATCAATGAAGCTCTAATCGTTGAGTTCTACTCTCGTTAATATTATTGCTCTGCAAAGAGTAATATTAAAAGCCTTCGAAACCTTGATAACACGGGGTTTCGGGGCTTTTTTCTTTTTTTCTACAATGCAGAATAAAGCATTTAAAAGCAGGTTATTGGGGCTAGTTTGGGGCTAACATTGGGGCTATTAAAAATTAAAATGGCGGCGTATGTACAGGAATAGGTAAGTTTAATAAGGGCAAAATAGCACCTCTTGAAGAGGTGCTATTGAAATAATCATGATGAAATTATTTCTTTTTGTCATTGCACCATGGCGCTCATAAGTCCTCCGCTTTGTAACATGTTTAACTACATTTAAAGTCCTCGTCAAATTTCACATAAGAAATTTATTAAAGGTTACAAAGGACTCTGCAATTGAGGATTTTGAATTCGAATCTGTTCTAAATGCTTTCCAAACAG
Source organism: Psychrobacillus sp. FSL K6-2365 (assembly GCF_038003165.1). Taxonomy (NCBI): domain Bacteria; kingdom Bacillati; phylum Bacillota; class Bacilli; order Caryophanales; family Bacillaceae; genus Psychrobacillus; species Psychrobacillus sp. FSL K6-2365. The sequence goes on from NZ_JBBOOO010000001.1 coordinate 2,855,412, forward strand.
TTTATTATTCGACTGTTTTTCAATAGTGTTATATATCTCTAAAACTATGGATTTATCTTCTAATGGGATAGGTTTAGATCCTCTTCCTGCTTTAAATGACGAATGAAGATGATTTAATGAATATCCTTGACCAATTAGGATCGGTAATAAATCAACTAATTCTCCACTTTTCCTACTTTGAGGTTGAAAGCTGGTTAACTCGTCAGCCTTTAGAGTATATCGTCTTCTTCTCTTATAAGGATGATCGATAGGTACGTGGTAATAATGATCTTTATAAGCATTCTCACTATCAACGAGTTTATCATTCAATTCAATTTTATTTTTGTCTTCCCAAAAAAATTTATCTTTAACAACAAAAACCAGATCACAATATAAATTGGTAAAGTGAGGGAATGTATCCCCACTAACCCAAAATATTATTTGCCCTACCCCTGTCCTCATTTGGGTTATATGACATGTTGAGTGTAAAAATTGTTTGTTCCAAATATAAGGATCTTGATTATGTTTGGGTTTATCAAAATGAACAACTGTATTATTAAAATTTTGGCACTCTCTTTTTGGGTGATATACTAAATAACCAGCTGGTATCGTCACATTATTTCTCTCCCTATGTTTTTATTGTAGTGTAAAACACAATTCAGCATGGTATGTTCTTCATTAATTAGCTTATTTGGACCTAATAATCATGGGTAAAACCCATACATAAGCTTTAACTGAGAAAACGTAATTTCAATACCTATATTTTCTAATCGGTCTCTTCTTTGTAGGTATAACTGTCTTAAGATATCTTCACGTTCCATGTCTGTTCCTAAATGAATAAGACGATGGCAATTAGGGCATAATGCCGCAATATTAGCAGTTTGGTCTAATTCATATTCGAACTGATCTTGCTTTGACATAGGGACGATATGATGAGACTCCACATATTGGTGAAGTGTTGCTTTTGAAGTAAATGTTTTATGAGTCCCGTTTATAATACAGCTAAATCCTGCTTCCTTTATTGCTTCAGCCGAGACAAAAGAACGTCTAGAATACGATTCTCTTCCTTCTCTACTTCGAACAGGTAATCGTCGTGGAAGTTTTCGATCTTCTAGTTCATTTTTCAATCCATCTTCACTTGCCTGCGACTGTACTTCTTTTTGAAAACTCTCCTCACTCTCAGAGTTTTCGATAAATAAACCATCTTCTTCTAGTAATAAATAGTCATTCAACTCACCTACTTCACGAACACCCTTTATCTGATTAATTTCAATGTATACGTTGATCAAGCTCAAGAGATCTGTCACTATCTTATCCGAACTTGGAAAATCATTAACATCGTAATACTTCCCACATATATGTCCTGATTCATAGCCCTTTGCTAATGGACCACGTCCTTTTAGATCAATTGATAATAATTGCATATCGCTAGGAATCGTGTGCAATTTATTCCGCATAATACCTGCAGTCCGCTTAATCATATCAACGCCATTCTTCGTTCCATACTTATCCTTAAAATAAGTCCATCCTTGATTTAAGCTGACATATACACCACTTCCATCTGCATTAAATAAATAAACGATATAATAACCTTTCGTTGCTGAGATCGTAATATCTCGCATAAATATCGATAACCATGGTATTTCCGCCCATTGTCCCTGCCCGACAGAGCCAACTACATGATACGCTTTTGGATCTAACCCCGCTTCATCATACACATCACTCTTCAATATTTTTCTGACATGGTTACTTAATGTATGATTACCGAATGCTTCCTGTTTTGCTGTATTATATTGAATCAATACTTGTAGCAAATTTTCTGCTATTCTCTCGGCTTTACCCATTTTAAAGACATGATGTTCTATTTTATTTCTGTTTCTGTTTCTGCGATTTAGTAAATCATCCAACCCTGTATTGAGAACATCTGAAATTCGAATAAGCATTTCACTATCAATTTTTTGATAACCATTCTCCATCTTTGATAATCCAGAGACATTCGTACCTATTTGCTCCGATAAATAATCTAAACTCCATCCTCTTGACTCTCTTTGTGCCCTAATAATTTGACCTATTTCATTGTTCATAAGGCTACCTCCTGGCTATTAATGTTTTTTGAATTAATATCATCATACCAGAGCAATAAATATAATCAACGTTTTTTCTAGAAAAATTATTTTTTTCTTCAGATGTTTTCTATTTCAGAAAAAATATAAACCTCGAAAGTTGAACAAGAAAAACAACAGTCTTCTTTAAAAGTGAAATAAAAGAAAGCCATCTTCTATACAGAGTAGGTGGCTTTATACCATTCTATTTTTTAACTACTTCCAAATTGTATGCTCATTTTCTTCCAAATCATTTTTTGAGGAGATAACGGACCATAGCGATGAACCATCTCCGCTCCCGTTCGATGATGTTATTACATCATGACGCCCATCACTCAACGTTAAAAATGGGGACAAATATATCTTCTATTCCCCCGTTTAATTAGGCTTTCATATTGATACTGTTCATATCTATATATATAAAAACAAAAAATAGTGGTCACAGTTTTTCTATTATAGCTATGGTTTGGTTCCCACAGATGAACAGTTGTACGGATGATATACCTACCTGTTTTTTAATATCATACAGTCCATGAAAACCTATATTTAAAGGTAATTTTAGATTTTTTTGATCATGTGATTTCATTTTATATATTTAAAATTAGGGTATTCATGGGGGTATTCATGGGGTGTTTTTATAGGGTTAAAATTAATTGGTTGAAATAGCATCTAGAGAACTCATTCATCAAAAAATCGTGATGATGTTATTGAGTTTCGCGAGTTTTCATTCCATCTTTTTTAGGAACACAAATAGAGCCCTGTTCTAAAAGACCGAGGGCCCTATTTTGTGACTTCCCTTATTCTATGTCCGCTTGCAAAAGAATGATTATTCTTGCAGCTTCCGTTGACATAATCGGCTGGTTGGCTAGCTTGGTTAGAAGAACAAAGCATTGCTCTTTTTCAGATATACTCAATTCTACCCTGGTTGAAATAGATTGAATAACTTCGGCTGCATAATCAGCAATTTTTCTCCATGAATTCCAATCATTTTTTTGGGGATTTGTATCATCCAATTCGTTTGGGTGAGTAAGAATTCTTTGTATAAACAAACTAATGAGCTTAATACCTTCTGCTGCTTTAACCATTTCAATCTTGTTTCTACTAATATTAAAGATTATCGTATTTACTTCTCGTCGTGCACCATCGGACACTACTCTTTTTAACATCGGATATATCGACTGCCACCATACTGAGAGGTTGCTTATTTTTATTTCTTTTTTAGGGTTTACAATCCAATGCATGGCAAACAGTATAAAATTTTTATCCCAATAATAATCCTCATCTTTGATTATTTCCCAACAATTAAGCAGCCAATTCCCATATTCGTATGCAAGATTATTGTTACTAGCAGAAATACTAGCTACTTCTTTTAACCCGAAAGCCAATCCATTCATGAAATCGACTCGATTCTTTTTGTCATCTAGTAACGGAAATTCAGAAAGTTTGGATGTAATGTCATCAATTAAATTCCCTGCTAATAAGCATGCATTTTTATGATTAGTGGACATTGCCCGATAGCCAATAAATTTACCAAGCATATTTAAGAACTTATCAATATAAGTTATCGACTTTTTACTTAGTAATACTCTCATTATTCGATCGAATTGGTAGTCAGGAAAATACTTTAAAATGCTAATACTCCAACTGAGGGCATGTCCTGTCGTATTGTCACCAAGAATAATTTCCTCTAATAACTCCACTCTTTGCTTGTCTTTTCGAAACCAATGCCACGCTCGAAACTCGATTATGCATAGGCATTGTGGATACGGGAGAGCCTTGCTAAATACTTTTTGTATTTCAGCATAGGCAATATTGAATAGATCATCCCTATTTCGGAGTGAGTCCTCAGTCATCACCTGATCAAGTAAACGCAAGCTTTGTGTCCAAGAATCCCCGGGAATCATAATACTTTGTCCTTTTGAAAAGTTTTCTGGCGTCTCTGGCAGTGTACTATACTGCAGTAATTCCGTAGCAATTTCTGCCATAGTATAGATCATTTCACTTTGGATAGGTAGCAATTCTGCCCGATTCTCTTCAAGTTCGCGTATCTCTTCATAGGTTTTTAACAACATTTGCATCTGCCTAATTGGCCAGGAATTATTTATTAACTGACTCAGGGATGCAGAAATAGCAGGTAACACTTTTTCAAGGAGGATGATAGCACAATTGACAGTGGAAACTGCAGGCAATTTATCTGAATGATCAAGCTCATTCATCACCTCATAAAATTTAACCATTAACTCTTTATCAATTGGACTTTCCCACTCTCCAACTGCCCTTAAGACGTAGCGTTTATTGTTAGTTACATCTACATCCTTCCAGCTAACTTCATCCATTTCTAATCTAGGATCTTTATCCATTGTGTAATAACCCTCTTCGTGAAAGGTTTTAAGAATAGTTTTTAACTCTTCACGATCATTAGAAGAAGATATAGAGGACAAAAGAACGCCTGCTACATACACACCATTTACGTAAGACGATTGAGACACCTTAAGCAAAATGTTATAAATCTGTTCTCGCTCTTCTTCATTAAGGAAACTCCACATGGTTCGTAATGTACGTCCCAACCAATAATGGCTTCCCCAAACATGGTAAACTCGTTCATCTAGGGTAATTTCTTTTATAACAGAGAAAAGTTTATCACCATTTTTCTCCTCCAAAAAAAGCTGTAATAATAAGATTCGAATACTAGCCAATGGTGAATCTAACAAGTATTTCATAATCTGGACCATTAACATCTCGGGTATTGTCGTCAACCAATTTTTTAAACGCTGATGAACCCCTTTGATCAGTTTGATTTCCATATCATCCTCATAAGCACCATTCCAATAATAAGCGTAAAATTTGTCATCCAGTAGCTTTTTACCTAGATCTGTCTCCACCTCTGAGCCTTTACGATATGAAGCAATATAATTCTCATTTAATTGCATGGCTAAAAGTAGATCTAAGATAATTGGGAAAAAAATGTTTGGCATTTGTTCGACCAATGGAAGAAATTTCACACTATGGGTACCAATTAAAGACCAATCAACTACATAATACTGAAGCATATTATCAGAAGCTATCGTTTCGTCCAAACAAGGTAAATCTCCATCGCGGGATAAACCTATTAACTTGCAATACATTTCTCCCAAAACCTTGTCATAGTCTTGATTTTCGGTTTGAATTCTATGAGCAAGTAACACTAAGGATTCAAGTGACGTGTGCCTTGTCCGCCGTGTGCTCTTAAGTATTTCTTCACACAGCCAGTCAATCGCTCCTTCAAGACTTGCCCATTTACAGACAGTGGGTATTATGTGCATTATCAGCCAGGAATCATTTTTCCTCAATTCAGATTGAAATTTAGCTGCCCTTGCCCACTCCAAAATGACATTTCCAATTAATCGGTATTGTTCGGTAACTTTTTGTGAATGAATATGTTGACTATTATCTATTACTTCAAGATAATCAGAAAGCCTTGCTAGTGTACAATCACCAATCCAAGTTTGTTGTTCAACCCAATTTTTTGATGATGGCCAAGATGAAAATATAGTAGCCCAGTTACTGTTCAAATGGTATTGGGCTGAACGAATTAGTGAATCAACGAAGATAGGTTCGGGTTTTTTAATCCATGTATCAATATTCATTGACGGATTAGGATTCAGTCCTCCTAGAATCCGTGCAATTGACTCTTTTTTAAGATCATTTGCTTGGAAAACGTATTCTTCAACTGTGCAACTAGTAGGAGAGAATTTTTCTACGTCGGAAATAGCTTCTAATAGGGCCCTTTCAGCTCCAAACCGAATAATTGCTGAGGATTGAATAGCATCTAAGCTTGAAATAATTTTCTTTGGGTTTTCCTCACTTTCTTCAAGTATCCATTGGGAAATGGAAAAATCTCTTAACAGAGAGTGGCGAAAATCATAACGTGCCCGGGCGTTCACCCGGATGATTAACCCAGATGATACTAATAACTCTAGAATTCCAACATCAATTTGCCCAGATGGAATCCAATAATTTTTTTTCGAAATTTGCTCGCAAGCCTCTTTTATAACTCTCCATCTCTGTACCCGTTGTTCATTAAGGATAACATGTTCCCAATAAGCCCTTAATAGTCCGTGCCTTGTTTGCAAATATTCCTCATCCTTAGTGGCTGGGTTTTTAAATACTCGGATAAAAATATCAAGATAAATGGGAATACCAAGTAGTGTTATAATCCCTTTGCTAAGATTCCGTTTAATACCATGTTGATTTAGTACTGATTTAACAACGGTTTCGGGCCATTCAGCCAAAAATTGCTTCTGCCATGTACGCAAATTGTCTTTTAGCTTACCTTGTTCGTTCCAATCTACCTTACGACTAGCGACCACACCCAAAAAACCTTGACGTTGGCTAACTATTTGCAATAGGGATGATAGAACAGTACGTTGTGGTTTTGGAATTTGGTCTAATCCGTCGACAAGAAGTAGCAGCCGCTTGTCACTTAAGACCGCCAGATCAACTAATAAAAGAATTGCACTCAAAAGCACAGATTTTTTCTCCCCAACTAGATAATCAGAAAGATCTTCGGTAATTAACGAGACTATGTCAAACTTAATAGAGTGTGGTTGGTTTAATTGTTTATAAAGCTCATATAAAGTTCGTGATTTCCCATACCCAGCATCCGATAAAAGGGCGATCGACTGTTGTTGTTTATGCCAATCAATCTTAAAAAAACTATACTGTACTTCTTTTAATGATTTTAACTGTAGGCCCTTTTTTTCCGAAAATTTGCTTTCCCAGCTACTTAAACAACTAAGGTTATATTCATTCTTTAGTAATTTGGCAAGACGGAGGACCTCAGGATCTTGCTCTAAAAATTTTTCTAATAATTTTATTTCACGGATCATTTGAGGAACCGTAAATAGATGAATTTTGTCGGCCTCACTGGTAGCGCAGTTTGATACCCAACCTTCTAGCTGTTGCCGTAGAACAGAAGGTTCTGAAATAAATGTCAGCCTTTCGATCATCGATTCTATCTTCCGTTCCAAATCCTTACCGGATACTTGATAAAGTTTAAAACGAAGCAGTACAGATAACGCTATTTCTTTGGAAACTTTACTTGCCAAAACTCTTGTTCCTGAACTTGTGGCTGAACAAATCCAATAGAGAGCCTCTTTAATCAAGTGCGTTTCTGTTGAAACACGTTTTGGAGGCATAGTGGGGACATCCCATTTAGTATTATCAACAAAATTGGTTCTTTCACTTAGATCTAGCCAAGCCCGTAGAGCAACTGGTAAATTATCTGAGTTTATAACTAATCCCGGAGAGATAGAACTTCGTGTTTTATCTGCTTGAAAAATTTCTTCTCGAATTCGTAGCCAAAAACTTACTCTATCTTTTTGAGCAACAGCCCCACTTTTCACTTCTAAAACATTATGCTCCTCATCATCAATAACAAGTATGTCCCAGTCAGTTGTCCCTGTAACTGGTGTACGAGCTTCGACACCAAATTTTTTTTCATTTTGTGTCTTCTCAGCAATTTCACCATTTTTTTGATTGGCAATATCAATAAAAACCTGGTCTAATAAATACAAATCCTGAAACCGAAACCCATATCTTGAAGTTTGTCCTGACATAATACACCTCTATATCCATGTTTGTTGCCATTTATAGAACCTTAAGGACGGTTCAAGCTTTAGTAAATCGCTAAATATAGCTATTACGGTAATTTCTCCTGTTCTCAATAATAATTCTCTCTTTTTATTAAAATTCCTTCAAAAACCCTCAATTCCATGTTTTTTTGACAAATGATCTAATATGTAAAAATCATAGCCTTTCCACAATTTATGTGGTTGAGCTTTTTACTTTCTCTAACAAATGGCCATGCATTATTTACTTTCAATTTTAAAATCAATTATCTCACGTATATCCTTTACCTCAAAAACATCCGCAATTTTGCAAATCGCTTCCTTTGATATTCTCTCCTGTTTGTTGTTTACCATATCAGAGATAGCTCGTGTGGATAGCCCAGTTAATTTAGATAGTTCTTGATAAGTCATTTTGTGATCTAATAACAATCGTTGTAATTTAATTTCTATTTCACGAACCACATACATACCCTCCGTCGTTACAATGAATGTAAAAATATTTTGAAGGACAAGATATATTTTTACAACTATTGTAATATGATGCAACTAGATAGCTTTCCTGATTGAATTCATTTTTAATCTCTACCCCATTCATTCTACTTGGAAATAGCAAATCCCTTTAATATCTAACATTTGGTAACAATTTTTATTTTCCCGATTAGTGCAACTCTTACTACGTAAGAGAACCCCGTGGCGATTTCAATTCAAGGAGGAGATGTAAAATGATATTTGAAATTCTGACTACAACTTTTATGGGTGGAATTGCTTTAAAAGCCTTCGTTAAAAAGCAAGGATTCTCGACTAATGAAAGCGGAAAATTACAGCGAATTATCTCGCTGAGCGGATTAAATGTAAAGGATGGTAAAGATACGCTTACAACTCAATTAATTCGAAAGAAACAGCATGATTGGGGCTGGGAATACAAATATCGCATTCCTCTTGGACGTAGCTTCAATGAATATTTAAACATAATAGATGTTTTACAAGATGGGATAAATAATAGAAGAAAACGAATTAAATTTGCTGATTTAAAGAAGCTATATTTTGACAAAAATATCATTCTGCAACTGCAAGAACTGTGGAAGAAAAAGCTAACAGAAACGAAAGAAATTGAACTTGATTACGATGGCTTGTTAATTATTCGTGTATATGACAATCCACTGCCTACTGAAGTACCTTTTATTATCGGTGAAGGTTGGAAGTTTCCTGTTGGTATTACTCGTAAGCAGAATGAATTTAAATATCATGACTTTGAAAAAATCCCTCATTTAGTTTTAGGTGGCGCTACAAGGTACGGTAAAAGCAACGCAATAAACGTTATAATTAACAGCTTGCTATTAAGTGAACCTGAGAACGTCCATTTCTTTCATATTGACTTAAAGGGCGGAATTGAGCTTTGTGATTATGAAAAAATAAAACAAACTATTTCTTTTGCATACGAGCCAGAAGAAGCGTTAAAGACTTTAGAAAATGCTTATCACCAAATGAGAGAAATACAAAGGAAAGTAAGGTTTTTAGGTAAGAAAAACGTGCAAGAAGCAAATATTAAGGAACGTTACTTTGTAATTGTGGATGAAGTTGGGGAATTAAATCCGCTTGAAGCAGTTACTTTAGAAGAAAAGAAATTGAAGCGACAATGCCAAACTTACATGTCACAAATTGCCCGTTTAGGTGCTGGATTAGGGTTTAGATTAATTGTAGCAACTCAATACCCGACTGGTGACGTTATACCGCGACAAGTTAAACAGAATTCCGATGCAAAGCTATCCTTTAGAGTACAATCGGCAACAGCTTCAAGAGTTGTATTAGATGAAATAGGGGCCGAAAGCCTTCCACAGATTAGAGGTAGAGCTATCTATCAGACAGCAGATAAACGTGAAGTTCTACAAACTCCATTAATTACACCCGAAATCATTCACTCTACTATCCTTCCACACATTCAGAAGAAGGAGGTAAATCGTGATAGTGAAACAGTTGAGTCAACGAGAGGAACAGATACTGTTACTTTTGAAGAAATTTGACTTCATGACACGTGATCAACTCAATCAATACTTTAAATTAGGCACGGTTCGTAACACTAATTATGTTTTACGAAACTTATCGGAGCACCTTATGAGCATTCGTAAAGGATATCAAACTATTTATTATTTATCTAAAATTGGTCGTGACTGTGTGGATTGTGACAAGATACGAAAAAAAGGAAATCATGTGCAGCATACTATTATGAGGAATCAGTTTTGGTTGTTTTATAAATGTCCGAGAGATTGGAAAAACGAGATCAAAATTTCGAATGGAAAAGCTTCAGTTGTCGCTGATGCAGTTTTCACTAGAAATGGATTTTATCACTTTTTAGAAGTCGACAATTTGCAAACGATGAAAGAGAATCGCACTAAAATAATCCGTTACAAAGATCTTTTAGGAAGCCTTGTGAAACAATATGGATATCATCCAACACTTGTATGGATAACTACGACAGAACACCGTAGGAAGCAATTAGAAAAGGCTTGTGAGAGTTTAAAGGTGAAAGTCTATACTATTGACGACATTAAATAAGAGGAGGAAAAAAACGTGTTTAATAAGAAGACTAAAACTGAGGTAGTTCCGGAATCTGAGTATACAGATTTTAGTCACCGTGTTCCTGGCGATGCTTATGCAACAAATAAAGCGGTTATATGTGCTTCATTAGTTCCAACAACGGCAGCCATCGGACTTTCAATATACTCTCTAAACACCCAAGAAACTTATACTTCCACATCTATCCCCGTAAATTCACCAGTAACTACACCAATTATTGAACCAGTCAATTTACTCGCCCAATCCTCAACTTTTCCCGTTAACTTAACATCCAAACCTGATATGATTCCTACTGGATTTATCGCCGATACTTCACTTGAAATGTTAGCAAACGTACTAGATCCATTAGTTCAAATAATGGTAGCAATTAGTTTTCCAATAGCAAGTGTCATTATGATTGGCGGCTGTTTCTTCTTCATGATAGGTAACTCCGAAAAGGCGTGGCAAACTATCATGAATGCAGGCTTAGGATATGTTTTAATTCAGTTATCGCCGTTATTTCTAAACATTCTTCGTGAAGTCGGAGAAGCAGTTTAAGTAAAAACAAGTATCTCATAAAATTTAACAAAAAATATTAGGATTTTGAACATCATTAAAGTTGTTTTTGTTCACATTGCATTTATTTGTATAGCTTTTCAACGAAACTAAATGGAGGGAAATAGTATGGAAACTGAAAAAGACACCACTACTCATATTTCTGCCAAGCTAAATCCGGAGTTTGATCGCGAGTTAATAGAACAAATCAACTCGATTCCGAAGCGTGAGAGATCCTTTACGTATCGAGAAGCTTTGAAAAAATACTTTAAGGATAAAAAGAATGAAGAATTAAAATGACGATAAATTGAGCAGAATCCCCAAAATAGAGGGCCCTAAAGAAGGTCAGTAGGTGGGCTTATGGAGGCTTATGCTGTTTCTAGTGATGTGAATTCACCGAAGAATAATCACAAGGGAATATTGAACTCTCTATAAATATTAACGACCACCACATTTAGGGTGGTCGATTATATTTTTATAAGTATTGAACACTTCATGTTTATTAACGCCTCACACCGTACTCATCCCTCGTGTGACAGACCATTAGTAGATACCCCCATACCCCACAGAATTTAGGTTATTCACAACGGCACTACAAGGGTTATCCAATGTATTCGCAGATGCAATGGAAAAGTATCGCATGCTTTGGGCAACGTTAAGGGTATTTGAAAAATTTTTCTATATTAGGTGATACATACTTTCACTGCGGTGAATTTAAAGAAGATGGCCAACTGGACTTGACTTTGCGAGGTCCACAAATGGCCTAACTGACTACCTGGTAGAGGTCTACTAATCACAATAAAGATGTTATTTTAACACACATAAGTAACATTTTTATGTTTATCTATAAATTCTTGGTTCCTCCAAATAATTATTGATCAAATCTTCAACAGACAATTGATGTGTATTAAGATGTGTTTGTATCTGTTCTTCAGAAAGACTATTAAAATCAGAGGTTTTGAATTCTGAGTAAAAATCTCTTACTTTATTAACTAACTTCCTTAAATTAGGCTCCCTCATTATTTTTACTTCTTCTGTAAATCCTGCAGCTCTACTAACTGTTTTTGTAGGTATAATTAAAACCCTATTTACTTTCACATCACCGTAATTCTTTTTAAACCATGCTGAAGCATTATTCATTTGACCTGTTTCTTCTTTATTTATTTCTTTTCTAGATATATCGACTTGGTTTTTACATTCAACTAAAAAATATTCATTACTTCCAAGTAACCATAAGTTATCCGGACCTTCCTTCCATTCCTTGTCAGGACGTTCAGTTAGAAATCCTAAGTACTTCCCCAAATCATTAAACGCATATTCAAAGTCATCAGCTTTTACGCTCAATCTTAATTTATCTAATGTACTATTTAAATCAATTTGAAGTTCTTCATAATCATTATAGTTTTCTAATTTTTGTTTAATACTTTCTATTCTCTTCCAACTTATCTTTGATATCTTAGAAAACTCCATTCCATTTTTCGGCTTTAAAAGATATCTGTTATTTTTATGCGCAATAACTTGTAATTTATTTGATTCAGTTTTAGAAAATGGGTACATAAATTTCGCCATTTCTTGTAAGTACCATCCTTTTTCTTCAGAATCTTTAATATACTTATCAATTAATTCCTGAATTATTAAGGTTGATTTTTTATAGTTTCCTAACATATATTCTTTAATTGCCTCTTTTTCCATTGAAAAAATATGAAGAATATCTATCTTTGAATCATTTGTACTAATTGTATTCATTTTTTGAGTGTAGAATTCTTTCCAATCTTGGTCTCGATCAATTGATTGATTAATTAATCCATTAAAAGAAGTAACAGGATTAGCACCATTTTTAATATCTTCCTTTGCATATTCTACTATTTCTAATCCTAGTTCAATTTGCATCCTTGTTTGAGCTGAAAAATATTCCCTTGTCTTCTTTGAACGTATAAGTTTGATTAATTCAGTTCCGATTAAAACAATCGCAGAGTAGTCCTTTTCTCCCCTTACGCTTCTTCCGAGTCCCTGTTCGATTTTTTGTGCTTTGTTTATCAAAGTAATATCACTATTACTTCTACAATTCTCGATGTATTTATCATAAAGCGAGTCAAAGTGTGGTGCTGAGTCAAGAATTAATACTCTACAAGTGTGATCGGGTAAATCTATACCATCGTACCTATTTGCAATTACAAGTGTATTTTCATATTCCTTATTTTTAAGTTTCTCTACTTCTTTAAATATGTTTTTTTTATCAGCTATTATTGAGTGATATTTTCCCCAGTCTTTAGTCCATTTGAAGCCGGGTGTAAGAGCAACTACTCCGTATTTTCTTTTCTTCATAGGGACAGCCATCATAGCAACCACTTCGCTTCGATTTAGAGAAGGATCTATTAAGCTTGGTATGAGCATCATTTTCTCTCCCGACCACTTCTCTTCATCAATACAAAGTGGGTTCTGAATTGTTTCAGCATTTAGTCCCAATCCTTTAATTAAAAATGAATCATCACTCACAGTTGCTGACATAAATATTCGTTGATCTGAGTATACGTAAGAGCCAAACAGATTTAATGGAATTGAATAAGGTATTATTTCAAGCTTATTCCCAGAGATATAGCAATCACAGTCTCTAAGAATATCTTTAATTATTTGCCAAGCAAATTTCACTTCATTTAATGAAGTATATTTAGATAATATTTTTGCTACATCATTATGCTTTTCCTGCCAATCCCAATAAGGAACAGTTAAGAATGCATCATATTCTTGTCTTAAAATATCAGCATATGTACCAACTCCTTGCTTTTCGATTTCTGGACCGAAAAGTTCAAGGATTTCCTGGTAAGGAGCACTACCTTGTTTTAATTCAATTTTGCAAGCTTCCTTTATCGCGTCAATACATGCGTGTGCATCATCCATTAGAAAGGTAGAAACTTCTGTATATTTTCTGCCTATTCCAAATTTTGATAGACCATTAAACATGGCTTGGACACTTGTAATTAGAATTGCCTTTTCATCAATAAAATCATCAGGAATTTCACCATTGTATTTCGAATAATTGAAACCGAAACTCTCTGCTTGTATACAGGTTTGTTCTACTAAATAATTATTTGGACATAAATAAATGGCAGGTCCAGTGCCTTTATTAAGTCGAGACTGTAACATTAATAAGCCAGTTAACGTCTTTCCCTGACCTGTATGTAGTTTTAAAATTAAATCTTTTTCATCAAAACGGTCATTATACCATTTTTCTAAAATTTCTCTTTGTACTGGACGGAGAGGACCCTTGTCAGATGCTCTGTCCAAAGAATCATAGATTTCCAAAGGATTTACTTTTTTCTTAATTGCTACTGAGCCTAATTTTTTTCCGAAATTAACCACTTAACTTCCCCTCCCATTTCATAAAGGACCTTAACCTTTATATTTATAGTACAATTTGGTAAATAATAAGTCCATAGTAACATTAAAATCCACCTACCTAATTAGTGGGTGGATTCAATATTATTGAATAATCATTTTGGACAAAAAGGACCACAAGGGGGAGCTTTTATGAAATCATCTCAAATCAATCGTTGTGCTCGGTCACGTTTTTCAATACTATCATACCGTCAATGTCACCAATTCCTTGTTCCCAAAGAGAAATCCTAAGGCTTCTATGAAATAGGCACTTTCTTATGAATTCCCAATCGGATTTCTTGTACTCTGATTTATTCTTAGATAATATAGTTTTGCAAATTTCAATATCATACTGAAGAGATACTAATTCAGTATTTGTCAATTCGTGGTAGACTTCACCATCAGGTATGGGTTACTTTCTTAAATGCCTTTATAAGAACTTTGTTAATTTTTTCGTCTATTACTACTGGCTCAAAGGTTTCCAAAGGTAATCCCCCATCTATTGTTGATATTAAAAGTTCTTTCACTACATCTTCGTAGAAAATAATAGATTATCATCAGCTAATTCCTTGTTGGATATTATTGTTAATACGACTAGTTATCGTTATTCACTAATTAATACGTGGTATTAAGTCTGCAAACCTTCCCGACAGTAATCACGCTCAAATTGCGCATAGCTTCCTAGAATGTTGAAGATCAACTGATTCAGGCTTGTGCTAACCTTACCTGCTCCAAACGTAATATTGTCCCCGCAGAAAAACCTACACTTACACCTTTTCGTTCAATTCTTAACAATTTTACCAATAAAATATTCCCGCCACGATTTACCTTCTCTCCAAAGTCCTATTGGTACATTTTATTTATTTTCTAGTGCTCTTTTGTCAAACACTTTTTAATTCCACTTCCAGCATATAAAATCTTCCTATACCATTGCAATGGCTATTTCAAACTGTTAAGGAATAAAACCATTTACATACTTTTTAAATTGAGAATAATAAGCTGTTTCATCAATTCTGTTGAGACTAATGAAATTATCAATCATACCATCTTTATTGCCATTTTTATCATCATCGTAAGGAGTCATAGATGTTTCCGACATCACTAAACCTAATCTACTTAGCTTTTTAGAAGATACTAAAATCGTATGAGCAAAAACATTCGTATCATTTACTAGTTCTGTCTTTACTTTCTCTATATCACGCTGCCTTTTTTCAAAATCGACTCCACAATTAAAAGATCCTTCTCTGGTTAATTCATATAATAATAACAACTTTAAATCGTTTTCGTTCAATTCCTTTATTATATCAAGACAAAATTGCTTGCCTGCTTGATAACTTGGATGATCTACACTTCCAATTATCACTACAAAATGTGCAGCAAGTTTTCTTAACCATTTTCCTTTTGCATTTACCGCCTCTTTAATGATTTCCTCTACAACTGAATACATCTCAATCGGAAAGTCCAAATTTGTAAAGTGTTGTAGTTCTTGAATTTGACGTTGTTCCATTGCACTTTTCAAATCACCAACGAATACTTCTATTTTTTCTATATCTTTTTTTGTAATCTTCTCATTTTCAACTCTGTTAAATGAGTTATATACACATGCCAACGCTGGAAGAGCAAGTGAAAGCACTGTTTGTAAATCTGTCGGTAAGACTTCGATTAAACTTGTTATATCAGTAGGTATCCCAGTCGTAATTACATCAGATGTAATATTCTTAAGCTCATTTTTACTCTTCACTTTTCAGTCCAACTCCAATTTATTTTACTTTTATCTAAAATTGATTAACCCCCACATCAACTAATTCTATAAGTAAGCGTTTAATCCTTCCTGGCATATTTAAGGTGTCTTTTTGAAACTACTTTTATGGTACAATTTAGGAACTAATAAATCTATAGCAATATTAAAACACTTACAACCTATTACCTTAGGTAGATGGGTAAATTTGAGTCAATATTATATTTGTTTATCTTTCTGCTAAGACAAACCATATGAATTCCGATAACAATCATCACAACTAACACAGCAGTATATATAAAATATTTAAACGTATCATTACCACAATTGGAGTCACTAATTTATACTATTGAAAAAGAACAAAGTAGGTGATAGTTGTGAGTGGAAGATATACGCTTTTTACAGATTTTGAATCACTGATAGACCGATTTGATATTGAATATTCTATGGAAGAGGACCTATTCATGCCGAGCTATAATATCGCCCCTTCACAAAAAGTAGTATCTATTATTAATGACGGGAAAAAGAATCGGTTAGGAAAATTAAGGTGGGGGTTAATATAAATACACTATAATAAGAGATAGTATATAACGTTTATGACGATATAATACTATCTCTTTTATTTACGATAAATAAAGTATAACAATATGTAATTTTTAAAGTATTTATAGTATTCAACGATAAAATCTAATCATAGATAAGGAGAAGACTATGGAAGTTCAGCAACTAGTTATAATGGTTCAAGATGATATAGAAAAGAAAAGATATATTTTGATTGATGATAATGGGGACCTGGTTATACCTGTAATCAAATATCTAAAATATCTTGATAATATTGGGAGGGCTGAAAAAACAATAAAAACATATTGTTACCACTTGAAACACTATTTTGAATTTCTTGAGCAATATAACAAGAACTATCAAGAAGTTACAATTGACTTATTAAGTAAATTTATTGGATGGCTACGGCAGCCTATTCAATCTCGAAAAATAGTCTTATATAAAGAACCGGATAAGAAAAATCGTAACCCAGCAACAATTAATGCCATTTTAAATACCGTATTTACTTTCTATGATTATCAGGTTCGACTTGAGAAATTAGATGGGAATATAACAGAAAATATATTCAGACGAATTCCAGGTAGATTTAAAAGTTTCAAACCTTTTCTTGAACATATATCTTCTGATATGCCTATTAAAAAAAACGTCCTTAAATTAACTGTTCCTAAAAGAAAGATAAAAACACTGAGTATTGAACAAATAAATCTAATTATTGATACAACAACAAATTTAAGAGACAAGCTACTACTAAGTATTTTATACGATGCTGGTTTAAGAATTGAAGAAGCACTAACACTGTGGATAGAAGACTTTAATATATCTAAAAACTCTATAACTGTTCGTAAATCAAAAACCAGTACAGGTGAAGGAAGAATTGTATTTGTCACTTCTGAAACAATGAATTTGTTTCAAGATTATCTTTTCTATATTCACGACGCTAATGGATTTGATACTAATTATGTATTTGTAAAATTAAGCGGTAAAAATAAAGGACTTCCACTTGATTATAGTGCAACTAAGGCTTTTATCGAACGAATGATAAGAAAGCTAAATATAAAATTTACTCCCCATATGTTTAGACACTCCTTTGCAACAGAGCTACATGAAAGCGGTGTTGATATAGCTGTAATTCAAAAGTTATTAGGACATGCTCATGTTCAAACGACAATTCAAACTTACTTACATCCTACTGAGAAAACTATCAGAAAAGAGTATGAGAAGGCACAACTGAATCGGAAATCAAAGGAGAAGGAAGATGACTCTAAATTCTAATAAACTACAAATACAACCAAGTAACATCAAAATAAAAGCAATAAATGAATTCTTTAATATTAATGATCATTATTGGAGTCAAGATGTATGGAGAAGTGACAATTTGCCAGAGGGAATAGATAGAATTAATGAGAAAAATAGAACGATTAACTTTGAGGTTTTTTTAGAAACCTCTTTAAAAAATGAAATCAAATTTTACCTTGCAAACCGTGTGATAAACAAATCATTTGCCACATCTAGTGTTTTTTCGGGTATTAGACATTCAGTTAGTAGATTATCAAAATTTATTCAAGAAAAATACCCAACGTTAAAATCATTTATTGATATCCCTAAAGAAAGTTTTATTTTAAACTACCGAACATATCTTATCAATTCGACCAACTTAAAAGTTTATTATCCCAGTAAAAATGACTCAAATGGAAAATACTATATAAGAAATAGTTATCTATTTACTGTATATAATAATTTATATGATTTTTACTTAGACTATTACGATGATAGAGATGAATTTGAAAGAGATATTTGGAGAGCTGAAAGATTAAATATTGACTATGTGAAAACTAATTCTTCGACTAAACTAGACTTTACATGTATTCCTATTGTCTATAGACCCCTAGTGAAGCGATATATATGGCTTAGGGTGGTAAATCAACAGAGCTTAAGCTTTTCATGGGCTGTAGCCTATCTCGTTCGTTTTCTCAACGTGTTTTTTGACTTTATTTTACGAGAATACCCACATTGGAAAGACTTAAAAGAATTGAATAGAAAGGATATTGAAAAGTTTTTAAAACATTTAAGTACTTTAAAAGAAAAAAACTATTCTGGTAAAATTATAAGTAATAAAACTAAAATTCATACAATTACTACTCTATCAAGATTCTTGGAGGACATTCAATTATATGAATGGGACGAAGCCCCTGAGAGGAATGTAAATCGGCTAATCTTCTTAGAGGACAAACCAAAGAACAAAAAGAGTTTACCTCAGGATATCAAATATGTTCCGGATAATATATGGGAGCAAATAATGGAGAATATCGATGGATTAGATAAAGAATATTCTTTTATATTATTGATACTTGAAGCCTCTGGATTTAGAATAAGTGATGTCCTTGGATTAAAGATAGATTGTTTATTTAAGGATAATGATCAAAAATGGTGGCTAATCGGAGATCAAAGAAAAGTAAAATATAAAGATCATAAGGTTCCCATTTCTGATGATATAGCTAGGATAATTAATATACAAATAGCCATAACAAAAGAAAAATCAAACTCACAAAATAATCCGGATAACTTCTTATTTGTTAGAATTTCTGGCATACGTAAAGGGAAACCAGTACCTTCCCAAGCTGTTCAGAATGTTATAAACAAATTCATGAAGAAGTATAGCATTACAGAAAAAGATGGTAAAATTCATAGATTTAAAGCGCATAGCCTAAGACATAGGTATGGAGTAAATCTAATAAATAATGGAATGAATTTGGTTCATGTCCAAAAACTAATGGCCCACGCTTCTCCAGAAATGACGTTAGTTTATGCTCAAATTCATGATAATACATTACGAGATCAATACTTTAAAGCTAAGAATCTCGGAGCTGTTAGGTTAGATACACAAGGGAAAATTATCAAAGCAGATTTTGTATTACAGGCAGAAGAAAATGGTTTAGAGCTTGAATGGATACGCCATAACTTTGATTCTATAAGAATGGATCATGGAATATGTGTAAAGAGTCCAAAAGTAAATTGTGACTTTCTAGAACAGACTTTAGAGCCACCGTGTATAGCAAATAATTGTAGAAGTTTCCATGTTGACCGAACTTTTAGTGATTACTATAAGGTCCAAATAGAGAAGTTAGAAAATGATATAGAAATCTATAATAGAACGGGTAAAGAACGTTCCCTTCAATTTGCTGTAAATAAGCGAGACCATTATAAAAAAATACTAAAAGGTATTGAACAAAATGGTGGTATATTTGGTACGTCAAAAGAGATTCGTGAATATAACAAAAATGAAAGTAAGTGAACATATGGCTAATAAAGAACCCAATACGCAGCCCCTTATAAAACACTCTAAACTGAAAACTGAAAGAACAGTAAAAAAAGTAGATGTTGCTTTAAAAGTCATGATAAAAAATCAAATGTTGATTAATTTTAATACGGTTTCTAATGAAGCTAATGTATCCAAAGCATTTTTATATAGAAATCAAAATTTACGCCTTAGAATCGAATCTCTACGAGACCAACAGGTTGGACTATCCACCGCAAAAAAAGTAAAAAGAAACATGACTGATTCATCTAAAGATGTGCTTATTGAATCGTTAAGAAAACGTATTGAGAAAACCGAAAAAGAAAATGCTATATTGAAAAAAAGACTTCAAAAATTTTTAATAGATGTTTATGAGGAAATTTAATCTACAAAATTGTATAGACATTAAGTCATTTAATTTTCTTCAAATAAGATCCTTACTACATTCTATTATGAAGTAAGGATCCCTAAAAGTTTTCACTTCAAAACCGGCTAATAACTTTGTTTAATTCGGATCCCGAATCTTTAAGTAAAGCACCCGTTTTAGTTGAACAATCCTTACATTGTATAAGTATCGCTTTCACCAAGATAAATCGTCAATATGACCGACCTGAATTTTAAATGCCTTCAGGTTCATATTTAATTTTATTATCATATCTTGATAAATCTTCTTTACTCCAACTTTTTTTTGTTCCGTAACCACTTCGTTATCTGGAATTACAATAATAAGCCTAATATCATTTTTGGAATTAATCATTCCTACCGTTTGATAGCTATATCCCACTTTTCTCAATTCTTCTCCGACTTGGTCAAAGAAGCCTCCCTCTTTTTGAAGCGATTCGATAAAGTACTCTAATTCTATTTGTTCTTCTTCGGATAATTGCGAAATATGGACATTATCTTCTTTTTCTTTCTCCTGAGTATAAATAAAAATAGCTATTATCAATAAGAGAGAACCAAAGACAACTGCACTAAGCTTTCCTTTTTTCACACAACATCTCCTTTATTAAGGATATGAGTATATAAATGGGGAAATAACCGATTAACGACTTCCACTAAAATAAGCCTGAATACAAAAACTTTAGAATCGATTCCTTCTTAAACTAACCTGCGTACTTTAGTTCAATAAGAAAATGGCTTTACTCCTTCTTGAAGTAAACGCACCCGTTAGCCACCCATGCAGCAAAAAACGCTGCACCACAGAGGATGAAAATTGGATCAGAACGGGTATAGATTAGTATGGCTGGCGAAGAAGGTCGATGAACTAAGGTGCCTTAGAGCCCTTCCGTTAGTCTGACTCCAACGACCACGGTGCATCACAGACTGTCGCACTCTATACGAGTAGCACTCATGGGAGATTAATCCTACTCTGGTTATTGCACCAGCCTGCCCTTATTCTAAGATGAATGGAGTTGGTTCCTGATTTACCCTTTAACTCCATATAAACGTTCTGAAGGCTCAGCCTTTTTTTAAAAAAGCTTTTTCTGAGTCTCTTTTGTTATGCAATTTTATAGATTTTAAGCACTTTTAATTTTCATGGGAGTTGAATAGGTTACACATAATTTAACACTAATAAATACAGCTATTTCTTTTTTAATAACTGAACGTTATAAATCAGAAGTAATACTCCAATAAATAAAATTCCAGAATAAAACTGATTATTATAGTCAAAAAATAGTTTGTAAATAACTACTAAGATTAAAATAACCCCTATATAACCTAATAAGTTAGTTAATATATTTCTATATTTCTCTCCCATTTTAACAACTCCTTTTAGTTCTTCACTTCAACTAGACTGCTTCGTTAGTTCAAAAAGAAAAAAGGCTTTACTCCTTCTTGAAGTAGTCGAGTAGAAGGGAACCTCTCTACCTAACGGTAGATTGTGTTCCACCCCCCTCACAGAACCGTGCTTGCGCTATTTACGCACACGGCTCCTCCAAATCATCCTTCACAAAATGGTGATTCTGCTATCCTCAATAGTTTAGTTTACATTTATTATTTCTACCGCTGTGTGTAGTAAATGTGTCCCTAGTGAGAGTGATCATTTGGTAGCAGCCTTTCCTCCATCGGCATTACCCAACTTCATTGGTACTACGCTGCTATCCGACTCCCTACAACGGCATTTGGTTTCCTCGCTTATTATCGCTTGTACACCATACTCTTCTGTAATAAGAAAAGACCGGTAGGGCCTCCCGAGTTGCCGTATCATATCCATGTGTGACGTGCCAAGGTCTCTGACTCCAGAGAGGTTTTATCCTTCTTGCCTTTAACGATGGATAAAATATAGCTTTCTGCCGTGCTTAAAGCATCAGCCCTCTCGATTTACTAACATTATGGAGCTCAATCCCTTCAACCATTTGGCTTTCGGCCCGCCACCTAACTGTCTACGCTTAAAGGCGAATGTTACCATTAGCCCTCCAAGACTCGCTACGAGTGAATGGCTAGTTCTTTCTCGACGGGAATCCCACCCGCTATATGATACGACCTAGGCTCGGCCGCACAAGCACCCGTTAGTTGAATAAGGAAAAAAATCTTATATACTTCCCATTACTGAATAAATAAATAATAATGCCAAAGCAGTTCCCATCACATATTTGGAAATCTGTTTAAGTCTATCACTTTCATATGTCTTGGTTAACAAGTAAAAAAATCCGACTACCCAGATACCATCTAAAAAAAATTTAGAAATTATATTTCTAAACATATTGAAATAGAAAAATGAATCCATTAATATTCCTCCCATACCTAATGATAATTTATCGCATTTAACTGAACTACTTGTTGAACTAGTCGAGTAGAAGGGAACCTCTCTACCTAACGGTAGATTGTGTTCCACCCCCCCTCACAGAACCGTGCTTGCGCTATTTACGCACACGGCTCCTCCAAATCATCCTTCACAAAATGGTGATTCTGCTATCCTCAATAGTTTAGTTTACATTTATTATTTCTACCGCTGTGTGTAGTAAATGTGTCCCTAGTGAGAGTGATCATTTGGTAGCAGCCTTTCCTCCATCGGCATTACCCAACTTCATTGGTACTACGCTGCTATCCGACTCCCTACAACGGCATTTGGTTTCCTCGCTTATTATCGCTTGTACACCATACTCTTCTGTAATAAGAAAAGACCGGTAGGGCCTCCCGAGTTGCCGTATCATATCCATGTGTGACGTGCCAAGGTCTCTGACTCCAGAGAGGTTTTATCCTTCTTGCCTTTAACGATGGATAAAATATAGCTTTCTGCCGTGCTTAAAGCATCAGCCCTCTCGATTTACTAACATTATGGAGCTCAATCCCTTCAACCATTTGGCTTTCGGCCCGCCACCTAACTGTCTACGCTTAAAGGCGAATGTTACCATTAGCCCTCCAAGACTCGCTACGAGTGAATGGCTAGTTCTTTCTCGACGGGAATCCCACCCGCTATATGATACGACCTAGGCTCGGCCGCACAAGCACCCGTTAGTTGAATAAGAAGATGTAAATTATAAACAGTAAGGAAATCGCTATGATAGATTTAATCCATAATACTTTTTTACTTATACCAGCTTTCCCTTCAAGATAATTTAAGTAAATCATTGTTAAAGGAAAACCTAACAATGCATATGAAGAATCCCCACCGACGGTTTCAACATATTTATATAATCCTACTACAATAATGAGAAGTCCTAGAGTACCAATGGACATATTAAAATATAAAGTGCCTCTATCGTTTTCTTCCAATTTTTCTCCCCCCAGTTTTCTATCTCTATTTCTCCTTCTTGAAGTAGTCGAGTAGAAGGGAACCTCTCTACCTTACGGTAGATTGTGTTCCACCCCCCTCACAGAACCGTGCTTGCGCTATTTACGCACACGGCTCCTCCAAATCATCCTTCACAAAATGGTGATTCTGCTATCCTCAATAGTTTAGTTTACATTTATTATTTCTACCGCTGTGTGTAGTAAATGTGTCCCTAGTGAGAGTGATCATTTGGTAGCAGCCTTTCCTCCATCGGCATTACCCAACTTCATTGGTACTACGCTGCTATCCGACTCCCTACAACGGCATTTGGTTTCCTCGCTTATTATCGCTTGTACACCATACTCTTCTGTAATAAGAAAAGACCGGTAGGGCCTCCCGAGTTGCCGTATCATATCCATGTGTGACGTGCCAAGGTCTCTGACTCCAGAGAGGTTTTATCCTTCTTGCCTTTAACGATGGATAAAATATAGCTTTCTGCCGTGCTTAAAGCATCAGCCCTCTCGATTTACTAACATTATGGAGCTCAATCCCTTCAACCATTTGGCTTTCGGCCCGCCACCTAACTGTCTACGCTTAAAGGCGAATGTTACCATTAGCCCTCCAAGACTCGCTACGAGTGAATGGCTAGTTCTTTCTCGACGGGAATCCCACCCGCTATATGATACGACCTAGGCTCGGCCGCACAAGCACCCGTTAGTTGAATAAAGTTATAAAAGTAAGCATTTATTACCTCTCCCAATTATGCATATATAAATTTGAAAGTTTAACTTCTATAATGGAATCCTTTTCAATATCAACTTCTACCTCTTTATCATGTGGAAACAAATAAAATGCAAATGAATCTCCATCCTTATAATTTAAACCAGATGAACCAGAAGAATAAATTTTAAAAGTACTCCCTTGATATGTTGCTGTTGCGTCAACCTGATTATCATATGTAAAACCATTTTCAACTCTTTCATGTTCATTACCAGATACTAATGTTGCACCTCTTAAACTATAAGTCCCACTAGACCTAAAGCTAACTTCGTAATCTGAATTACCATTGACTAATACTTTTTCTACGTAAATTTGGTTCTCCCCATCATCATAAAGCACTTTCCCCTCATTACTTTCAAAATCACTCAAATCAAGCTTTAGAGAATACTCTCCGTCTACGGGATATGAATGAAGTTGATAACCTTCAACATCGTCTGCAATAACACTAATTCCGTTTATCCAAAGGTTCAGCAATCCACTAATCCAAAGTGTAAATACAATTGTTCCTACACTAATTATTAACACTTTAATAAAATGTGTTTTTTTCATTAAACCCCCGCTTTTGTGCAATAATTTACATATATTAACTTATTCAACACAATCAATAAAAAACCTTCTTATTCAACTAAACTGCGGCGTTAGTTCAATAAGAAAAAATGCTTTACTCCTTCTTGAAGTAAAGCACCCGTTAGTGGAATAAGAATCAGCTTTTCTTAGCTGGTTTAATCGAAAGAAAACGGTCATTATTTGTATTCAGTCGAGTATAAATTTTTACATTCTTATGTTAGGAATCAATGAATACGTCTATAACCTTGTCACAAATATCATGATGAGCGGTCCCGTCAAAATTGAGTAAGACAACCACCCCCAAGTTAAGTTCAGGAACCATTGTCATCAGAGACCTTACAGCCATTTGACCGCCTCCATGTTCTACAACTTTGAACCCTCTATACACGTCAGTAAACCATGCAAGTCCGTAGCTTCTGACTTCACTTCCGAACCGCCATTCCTCACTGACAGGATGAATAGGATTCTGCATTTCCTCGATTAAATCTGTACGTAAAATATTCGGCTCTTTATTTAAGTGAAATGCTAAATATTTTCCTAAATCATTTGCCGATGAATACAAATAACCAATTGGAGCTGAAATTGAATTTTTTGGAAAAGGTGTTTCTATTTTATTTTCGCCCAAGTAATATCTTGCACTATTTAAATCTCCTTCAACTGCATCTGAATCGCTAGTTGTCCGTTCCATATTTAAGGGAGTAAGGGTTTCATTTCTAAGATAGTTTTCCCAATTGGAACCTGTCACTTTTTCGAACAAATCTGCCAATATCACATACGAATCTGTACAATAATTCCATCCCTCTCCCACTGGATACTCCAATTCAACTTTTTGGAACCATTTCGTTACATCTTCTCTGCTTTGTACACTTCTAATCTCATCATCTGTTAGATTGTAATAGTCTAATGCTTCTTGAAACTCAGTAGGTGTTTCAGAAAAAATTTCTCTTACATTCGGAGCTATCATATTTGCAATCCCTAAATTAGACGGAAAACCAGCCGTATGAGATAAGAGATGCCGTATCGTGATTGTATCACTTTGTTGTTTATTTTTGGTTCTGAAGTATGGCAAATATTTAACAACTGTATCATCCAATGAAATCAGGTTCTTTTCAACAAGTTGCATTATTGAAAGTGCCATAAAATTCTTTGAAATACTTTGAATGCTCATTAATGTATCTCCATCAATTGGTTGGCTTAAAGGCTGAATCTGTGAGTATCCAAAACCTCTAGAGTAAATAATGTCTGAGTCTTTTACAATTGTGACGCTCAACCCAACTCCCTGATGGTCATTTAAAATTTCATTGATATAATCAGTTATCTGGTTGAACTTTTCGTTTAAATGCCTCATGTTAACCCCCATTATTAATTTACTTAATTATGCTTGAAATAATTTTATTATTGTTATTGCTTTTCAACTACCTGCTTATTTACTTTAATACGGTTGACACTAATAGAGGTTCCAATTTATAGAGAATTTTGCACTTAAGATTATTTAACCCTAATTTTCTTATTCAACTAAACTGCTGCTTTAGTTCAATAAGAAAAAAAGGCTTTACTCCTTCTTGAAGTAAAGCACCCGTTAGTGGAATAAGCAATTAATTCTCTAAATACTGTTTATCGCATTGATTATTTTCCTTTTGGTTTTAGATAACCCCACTTCATCTACTACAACTTGTTCAAATTCCTCGGAATAAAAGTTCGCAAAATTTTGTCCTTCATATCTCGGAACAACGTGCATATGAAAGTGAGTTAACTCATCAAAACTACCTCCATTTTGACAAATAGTAATACCATCAGGATTAAACAATTCCTTAATTACCTTTGAAAGAAGCTTTGCAGCTTTCATTATTGAATTGGAAGTGTTTTCATCAAGTTCATCAAAATACCTTACATGTTTTTTAGGTAATATTAAGATATGCCCTTCGTTATATGGTTCATGGTCCAAGAAGCAAATAACATAGTCATCCTCCCACACTACATTAACTGGTTCCTGTTTATTTGCTAAATTACAGCCGAAACATTCCACTTTAAAACACTTCCTTTCGTTTCTTTTTCTCTTGTGTTGTTTAACTAAACTGTGGCATTAGTTCAATAAGAAAAAGCTACCCTTATAGGCAGCAACTTTTAACTAAAGCACCCGTTAGTTGAAGAAGGAATCAAGCCCTTCATCTTCCCATCACGATACATAGCATAGCAAAATTTATTATCATAAATATCAAAAACTAGGGAATTATATGATTATCTTATTAAATCGGAGGTAATCACATTGAAAATAATACTACTGACAGTAGTCTTCTTATCTAATTTTCTTTTCCTGTCATTGGCACCATCCGAGACTTCATCCCAAAGAACGGCAGCTTCTGAAACCTCTTCTCCTAAGTTAGAGTACCCAGATAATCAAAGTAAATCTTTTATTGAAGAAGATAAATTTTATAACGAATTAGATAAAAATATTTACGAAGAGTATAAAAATGCTGCATTTAGTATGAGAAAAAAAATCTCCTTTAATGAAGTACCAGATGCCGAACTAACATTTAAATTAAAAACCCAACTCGGTGGAGAAAAAATGAATCCTACAAACTGGCTTCATATTCATCCCAATCGACAAGTATATTTTATGGCATCTTTTCACCAAAATGAAAAAGAAGAATGGCACAAATTTGTAGTAATAGATGCCGAAACCAAAAAGGTGCTTCTTGGTGGAAATCATTATCATCTATATGATAATCCTTACAAATAAACATACTAAACCATCGTAGAAATATGGTGGTTTTTTATATTGTTTCTATTCAAAAATCTACTGTCTCTTATTCAACTAAACTGCTTCGTTAGTTTAAGTGTAACATTTCACATGTACATAAAAATAGACCATCATTTTTTGATGGTCCTGTTTAACTAAAGCACCCGTTAGTTGAACAGTTTTTTATATGAAAATATTATAATTCCGCAAATTACAGCTACTCCTAAAAATGTGAATAAGTAAAGAAAAGGAGAACTAACCTTACTAAAAACTACTTCACTTTGAAGTGTCTCTACATTATCCCATGCACTTGCAAAATCTGGTTTATAATTTCTTGTTTTTATATAACCGACTAACATCATACCCATAGAATAGACTACATGAATTACAATTGAACCAATAATTGCTTGAAGAACTAACTTCATTTAGACACCCCTTTACAACCTCTTATTACCATGATAACCCATATGTCTTATTAAACTAAACTGCCGCGTTAGTTTAAGTGTAACATTTCACAATCTGTATAGAAATAATAACATAAATATCCATTAAATTAATTACCTCAACTCTAACTCGGGATAGAGTTGAGCAAATAATAATCAAACTTTGATGAATCCTTTTGCATTATCGAACTTTTTTATAAGTGAACAGACTTTATTTTAAAGCTCCATTATTCCTTCCTAATCAACATATGTATCGATATAGTCATATATATAAGGATTAATATGC
The DNA here is from genome assembly GCF_038003165.1 of Psychrobacillus sp. FSL K6-2365. Taxonomy (NCBI): domain Bacteria; kingdom Bacillati; phylum Bacillota; class Bacilli; order Caryophanales; family Bacillaceae; genus Psychrobacillus; species Psychrobacillus sp. FSL K6-2365. Next base: position 2,883,710 of record NZ_JBBOOO010000001.1, read on the forward strand.
ACTTGTTTAAATATTATTTAATATTTAGTGTTGATAATTTAATACCCGGTTGGGCAAAAGATGAAAAAATAAGATACAAAATGATCAACGCACGCTCGGAGACAGTAGATGAAAAACCTAGTTTTCGGCAAGCATTTGCTCGACGACGCTGTGTAATCGCTATGGATTCATTTTATGAATGGAAAGTCACACCTACAGGTAAAGTACCTATGCGAATAAAGATGAAATCAGATGAAGTGTTTGGAGTTGCAGGGTTATGGGAAAAATGGGTAGCACCAAATGGGGAAAACATTCACTCTTGTACGATTCTTACGACAGAAGCTAATTCCTTAGTATCTGACATACATGACCGTATGCCCGTAATTTTAAGACATGAAGACGAAAAGGTTTGGTTAAATCCAGAACTACAAACAAAAGAAACGTTGAAACGATTGTTAGTTCCTTACGATGCAACCTTTATGGATGCTTATGCTGTTTCTAGTGATGTGAATTCACCGAAGAATAATTACAAAGGACTATTAAACTCTCTATAAACAAAAACGACTACCTAGACTACCTATAAATTAATGGTTGGTCGTCTAATGTTTTTATAAGAATTGAGCATTTTAAGTCTATTAACACTTACCCTTTCAAAAAAAGAGCTACCTAAGCAGCTCCAATAACTTTCACTAAAACACTCGTTAGTTGAGTTTGCATAGCAAAGCAGGTGTTGTCATATCACTTCACTATAAATCATCCTTTTCCTTTCTAAAATTTAGATCCAGGAGCTGTAAAAGTTAAAGATGGTTTTTGACTTGACAATGTCTGAAAGATGATTGATTAAGTTAAATGACCAAATAATCGCTGCATGGTCATTTCAAGGGGATCAAATACATCGACTTGTTTTTCACCAGACGTCTTACCGTTATCGAGCTTTACAACACTATATAGACGAAAATAGGTGTACACACGGCGATCTCCATAAGGATTGTTTTGTATATTATTGTAAAGTTCTTCTAGTTTAGTATATTCATTGAAGAAATATTCTTTACTGGATTTTCTATAAGATACTTTCCCAATAAAAAAGCCTTTTATAAAACCAACAGTATCGGCTTTAAAAAAACGCCCTGCTTCATATTGTTCCTACATAGGATATTTAACCTGATAAGGTGGTAATTTACCTTTAGAATTTAGCTGTTCAATAATGTCTACGGCTTCGTTGGGAAAATTCTTTATAAGCATTTTCTTAATCAAGCGGATGTCTTCATCTGGGCAACCAATAATATTTATTCCTTCTTCTCTTTCTAGCGCTCGTCTATACAATGTTTCATATTTATATTCTCGTTTCATTAGAATATTATGCCCCCTACTTCATCTTTTAGATTCAACCTTATTAATATCGGTTAAATTCTAAAATGATGACTAGAACCAAAACAATTTTCGAATTTTTATTGTTAAAGTTTAAAGCTTCGGGAAAAGACTTTCAAATAACGTCCCTTCCTTTCCTGTAAACTAAACTATTCATACTTTACAATGGCTGCCACTTTATCTGGGCTTCAGAGCTCATAATCTGTTCATTGTGATGTATGGAAAGTATTTATTGGATAGCTTCAAAATGTTTGGTTTTATCATGTTTTACCCGGTTATAATATTAGGATTTCGAAAAAACTCTTGTTTTCTTTAACATATAAGTGCCTTTTACAAAATTTGTCTCGCTACCCCGATTTTTGATCAAAATCACTTCTCCATTTGTTCTTTCATCTTCAAATAGATCGTTGGCTTCGGTACTCCTGTAAGCTTCACAATGTCAGCAACAGACATACCGTTTGCTTCCCTTGTAGCCATCAAATTTAATGCCTGTTGTACTTTCTTTTCCGGTTGTCCAATACGGCCCATATGTTTCCCTGCTGCCTTTGCACGTTTTCTACCTTCACTCGTTCTTTCAACAATAATATCACGCTCAAATTGTGCAAAGCTCCCCAAGATGTTGAACATCAATTTGTTTAGGCTTGTGTTGTCTTTACCTGCTCCAAACGTTATGTTGTCTCGAAGGAAAACAACACTAACACCTTTCTCGTTTAATTCTGTAACAATATTATTTAAGTCGATAATGCTTCGAGCCAATCGATCAATTTTCGTGACTAGCACTGTATCCCCTTCACGAACGTATTCAAGTAATTCTTTTAACTTGATACGATTCTTTGTGCTTGTACCAGTTACTTTCTCAACGAATAACTTTACACATCCCGCTTCTTTTAAAGTTTCAATTTGCGTTGTTAACTCTTGACCTTCACTAGAAACACGACCATATCCAACTTTTTCACCCACAATTCCACTCCCCTGTCTAATTGTTATCAATGTTATGTACTAATATTTATATACAAACTTTTAGACAAATATTCGTTGGGATATGGAATACATTTCGAATGAATTATTAATGGTCTATTTCTTAACACTTTTATACATTTGCTTTCTGAAATCAGTGTATATTTCACCGAAAAGACATGTTTATGACCTCATTGAGATTGGTTTCATATCATATGATAGAAAATACAGGTTTGTTGTCCATACTGTAAAATGAATAGGAACTCTTGTAGCCTTAGGTTAAAATATCATAATTGAAGGAAGTAAAAGGATGGATGTAAAAAAACTGATTGCCCGCAGTAAAGAAGCTTCTTTGAAGTCAATGGATCAGCTTGTTGAAGAGAAACATGAGAAGTATAGGCAAAGACAAAATGAGCTGAGAAAAAAATGGATCCCGGAGAGATATAATACCAAATTAGATGAAAAAAAATAAAAGCTCCTTGAATTTAATCAAGGGGCTTTTTAATGACTTAGACTAAGAACTTTTGCATGTTTTCTACGCAATTTCTCAACATCTTGTTCAATTTGCTCTTGTTTCTCTTCCAACAATCTAACTGTAATGGAAGCTTCTATTGATGATGATCCCTTTTCACTATTAGATGAATGTGCTTGAGCACGTGCATTTTCAATTAATTTAGATCTAAACGTTTTGTTGAGCATATTAAGAATCTCCCTTCTTTTTATGGTCATTTTCCTGCATTAATAAACACATTGAGTGAATGACTCTCATAATCTCACGAGTATTTAATTCTTCGTTTGGAATGGTCAGCAACAAAGCTTTTTCCTGTGAGGAATCTGGATGAAAGTTTATAACCCATAATTTATTATACCCCATTTTGAATAATCGTGAAACTACAAACCTTCCTTCGCTCGGTTCATCAATGATATGCTCTTCGTATTTCCCTTTTCGTACAACTTCAACAGCAGCGTATGATTGGTCCATTTTAATTGATTTAGGGCTAATCCCTGTTGTTCCTTCATCGTAAATTTTTTGAAGAAACTTTTCGCTCTCGTCCTGCTCGACAAGTTCATAAATCGTAATTCCGGTTCCAACCATATTAACCAAATCAGCAATAGAAAAACAGTTATTGTGCATACGATATAATGCTGTATTCGTGTTTTTCATAAACTCAATAAGGTACTTGAGCGTTAAATGAAGTTCATAAGTCTCATTAACTAACGAACCTACTTCATTATCAAATTCAAGTAAAGCATGCTTGTATTCCTTTTTTTCAGCCTTAGAAACCGCAATTGCTTGTTCTAGCCTTATTTCAAGGTCTCGTTTTTCTTGGTTAACAAATGCATCAATTCTTTCATAAATATGCTTATAATGCTGGTTTTCTTGTATAATTTTATGTAGTTCATTCGGTATTGAAGCGAAATAAAATTCCTCATCCTGTGCGATTGCGGATTTTAACAGCTCGTATTCCTGACTACGAAATAATACATAAGCATCAAAACGAAAATATCCACTTTTGAAGTCACACATCGCCCTTGGAGCCAAAAAAAAGAAAGAAATCGTATATGCGAATCCGAATATCCAAATTGCTAATTCAAGATAGCCTAAACTTGTAGCTTTCAACAAAATAAAATATAGCGTGCCACCAATATACATAGGTAGCCCTGGGGAAAGATTCAATGTCTTTAGTTTTGTTAATCCCTTTAAATTCCCCATTGACAAAAAGGGAAGGATAAACCACAGAATCCACCACTTTTTTACATTATTAATTTTATCGTCTTTGGATAAACGAATTGTTCTTGCTGCTTGATCTAATTCATCTGTAATATGTGACAGTCTATGAAAAGCTCTAGTTTCTTCCAATCTTCATCACCCCATACGCAAATATATCAAAAAATTGGGACAACGTATAGACCAACTTTTTTCCACACTAAACTACCTAATTAATATTAATTTTCCTATTAGTTAATTCCCCATTCTCCTTATCATAAAAACGTACGTTTATTAAGTAACGGGAAAATTTAAATAGTATGAATTTTCTGTTATTATATTGACATTTAATTACCATTATTTTATATTGAATTAGAGAATGAAAGGAGCTATTGTTGTGAAAACGTTTAAGACATTAGAACAAGCAAAAAAAGACTTACTCGAGCTGCAATACTATGTCAGACTCATTGAAGAATACCAACCAAAAAATTTTACACAAGAGGTTATTAAAATTTATGCAATACACGGTAGTATTGCTAAAACAACAGCTACATTGTCCAATCAAGGACATCTCATTGAACAGAAAGAGGTATCTAACATAATAAAAAGTACTCCAGCCAACGACGATTTCTTACATAAAAAAATAAAAAGCCTCTATCTCAAGAAAACACGATCTACACGTAGAACTACTAGTAGTATACAAAAGTATTATTAGTTTAATAGTTGTAGGATGTAGTCCACTAAAATAATAAAAAGGACCGGGAACAGAGGTCCTTTTATTGTGTTCTTATTCAACTAGAGTACCAAGTTAACATAATAAACACATTTTTATCTATTAATGGATCTCATGTATTACTGAATAGAACAGTCTATCAAATAACTGGGGAGTGTTATTAATTACTCCACTTTTCTAGAGCTCCCATTTCCACTTTAATGCCCTCATGCTCATTTTTAATTTCCACTCTTTCTCTCCATCTTTCCGGTTGACGATTCTTCAGCCAAAAGATTTGTGATGTGACGTCTGGCGCTTGCAACTTAACAACACGTTTTATTAATACCATTTCACCTAAATGGTTCTTCCCCCATGTTTCCTCTTCATATCGGTACCCTAGCGCTCTCTTCAATAAAGAATTCTCTACTTGGTCATCAATTACTTTCTTTCCCTTCTTAATGGCATCGGCAAAGTCGGGAAAACGATCCTGCCATTCATACAATGTCGCCACGTTTATCCCTATTTTGCTTGCAAGCTGTTTGTTAATTAATCCCTCTTCTGCCCATTTTGTTATTTGTGCCAAACCTTCTTCACTTAACCATTCAGTGTAAAGAGGTTTGCGACCAACCTTATTCTCCCCGGTTTTTAAAACATCCTGCGAGACAGTTAGTGATTTTTTCCCCATGTGTCATCGCTCCTTCTTAATATGCTTCCTTTACCTTAACAGAATTACCTTTATAGATGATTACTCACAATTGGTGATAAATGAAAAATGGTTTCATGTTGTTGGAACCTTAAAGCCGATCAGAGCTAGTAGACTCTTTCTAGATACTTTCCCCTGTTCACTTCTTGTTTCTTGTAATAAAGTTTTTATAACCGACAAACTCATTAAAAACATACTCGAATGTATTTCCCTTTGCGATGACTTTATGACTTGTTGCAGTTTTCACACCTCGCTTGTACGTTTCTCTGGTAGCAATCCATTCACCGTCAAGGTATTCGATATAAGCGAAGGTAAAGGGGCTAACCGTAAAGGTATACAGCATTCCAGATATACCAATTAGTATGCCGTTCTCTATTGCAAGAAGATCCCTATTCAACCCTTTGATTAGTTCGTCTTTGTTGGCAATTATTTCATTCTTCAAGTTAGCAGGAAGCTTTGCCATGTTTTCAACTCGTATTCCATCGCCCTCAAGTGATAAAGAATTACCTTCACGCTCACATTTTAAAAGCAGTTCAATCATAGAAGACCCGAACCATCTTCATTGATTGTTATAACTCGGGAAAGTGTACTCACTGTACTCATGAAACCCTCGTCCTCACTTCCATCTATGTTTGTAGTGTGCTCCTCATCGTTCTCACTTGTCCCCACCGTACTCATGTTGCACTCATCCTTTTTAGATTCCGTACTTGTTGAGTCTGTGTCAAGTGCATTGAGTACACTTGAGTTTTCACCCGAACTCTTCTCAAAACCTTTACCCTTACGACTTTCGGGTGCATTGAGTACGGTGTGTACGCTTTTCTCGGTGTTTAGAAATGATGGGTTTATTATGATTACTTTCTTCTTTTTATCAAATCCCACTTTTAAGTAATTCATTTCTTCAAGTTGATTCAATACTTCGTTCAATTCTTTCACTTGAAACTTTCTTCTTACTGATTGTTGTAATTCCCGATAACTAAATAATTCAATACCCTCAAACTTGTCCGAGATCCGTTTCAATATATACATGGCATTCTTTTCGCCGTCTGTAGACTTCATCACTCCATACGCTTCTTTTGTATGCGCTATAAAGTAATCCCTTAGACTTTTAGCTGCGAGATATGTTTCCTCACTGACTACTGTTGTTGCGGTGGATATATGGTCTATGTGCTTCGCTATGTGTAATAGACCAGCAATCCGATTGATTCCACCGCCCAACTTAGAACCCCATTCAGTCATGATTCCACCTAACTCGCCATCATCACGAAGCATGACTTCGATTTCTGTACGATTCTCCACCTCTAACCTTTTGGCTGTTTCTGAAAGCGTCAATACAATTGCTTTTGGTGGATCAAACTCTAGCAACTGTTTTAAATTGCTTCTATATTTAGTTCTGTGCTCTTCTGGAATGGTTTCTGTTTCAATATCTCTATAACCTACCCAGGACTGTGGGAAAGAGAAGAAAAATCTTTGAAGTAGTCCTCTGTCTTGAAATTTCTTTGGAAGATCCCTCATAGATTCGGGCTGAACGAATAACCCTATTGTTAATTTAGGATTGTCCAAATATATCGAGTCCCGAGCCATCCTATCTATTGTTACCGAATCCCCAGAATACGCTTCCAGATATAAGTTCATTGAAGCATCCACCGAGTTCCCATCATATCTACCAGCTATGCTATTCAAAGCACCAGCACCCTCTGCTGATAGAATGGACATAGCTTCTTTATTCTCGCTCATTAATAGACCTAACTTCTCAACTGTTACGTCATTTGTGCTTAATCTGGGCGGCTGGATTATTTCAGTTGATTCTATTTCATATTGAAGTAGCTCAATACTTTTAAGAGTTTCCTCTTTATTGTCACTCGCATAGTCTTTTTCAAGTTTCCTCAATCTAGCTTCCTTCGCTTTTTTACCAGCTGCTTGGGTGCTTATCTCGAATTTTAATCTTTCATTTTCATCTCTTTCAAAAAGTGTAATTGGTTCTTGAAATGCTTTAAAGACTCCACTTTTTCTTGAGCCTGGTGGCAAGGCCAATAAAGTATAAGTATTTAAAGATTCCTTCCAATCACTATTAATCTGCAAAATTGCCTTAGTTTGTGATATAGTTGATATAATCGATATAGCTGCAAAGCATGATGCATCTACTGGAGTTTGAGTGGTTTCTGCAACTGCTAATATATATTCACTAAGCCATTCAGGAAAGACGCTGGTATCAAACACTGGAAGCGTTCCACTATCGAATGGTATAGGCTGTTCCCATTGCGGAACGGCCTCTTTTTTTTGTTCGCTTTGTTGATTAATTAATCTTTCAATGTTATCCATTTATCCTTTCCCTCCCTTCGTTTGTATTCCTTACCCGCTATTGAGTTAACAATTGTATCTAACTCCGATTGATCTAGTGGAGGATTGTTGCGTTCACTGTTCCATAAAGCCATTATTTCCATGATGATGAAAGGATCTACATATCTGCGGAACAGATGCCCTGCTAATTGTGTAGTTGCGTCATTCCGTCCTCCATCATTCACCCCACTAATAAGGTTCTGCCAATAATTTGAATCCACTTTAACTTGTGGCGTGCCTTGTGGCGTTATAACCGCATCCAATAACCATTGCGGTGATTCTGCTATTTCGGTTTCAATCGGTCTGCTTGAAAGTTCCCATTGATATTGATTTCCACTGAGATGGTTTGATGGACTAACTACGATATATCCACCATCGCCCCGAATATCAATCGAGGGAAATAATTTCGTTTTACTCCCAATGCCCTCCTGATAGTTAAATAAATAGTGTGAGCCACCGCTTCCTGTTATGGCCTGGACCGTATCCGGCAATACCCCAAAATGGCTAGTCAATCGTTCCAGTGACTCGTCGCCTTCCTTACCATCCACATCGACTGCAAAAAAACCACTAACTCGACCTGTCACAACCCCGATATTGCTATCTGGATGGAGGGTAAACCACTTATTTATGATGCTTAGGTCTGTAGTAGCCGATTTCAGACCATCCCACGTTCTTGGATGCTTGCCAGGCGCTGAACATTGTTTACCGCAAGTACATTCTCCGTTTACTACCGAATGAACCGGAAACACTGACCATGATAGTAGTTCCGCATAAGCTGTTGCAGCACGCAGAACGGGATTGTCCACTTTCATATTTTCAGATAAATTTGTTTTACTCATTTTTTCAAATCCTTTCGGTTTGTTTCTTCATAAGAAGCGAAGTAGTCACAAGTAGCAGACTTTTTTACTACATTACCACCATTAACCTTATTAGCCATTTCATATTTATAAAGTGTAAATGACGACATAAACGGATAATTACATCTTCCTAAAATCATTCATTACACCACCTACCTAAGTAGGACTTGGTCGCACCTAGCACGACAGAACTTGACGCATACTTTTATAAAAAGTATTTTGCGTTTAAGCGTTAGCATGATTTTAAGTGGTTGTATCCATTGATACTCACCTAAACCCTTTGACATTAAGCTAATGAATAAGACTTTCCGTACTCGAAAACGTAGTAAGGTAATCTTTAACGGTATTTCAAAGTTTAAACGATTCAGACTATTTCTCCTGTGCATCATGCCGCCAAGCATTATTTGTTTTACCATTCATCTACAATTTCTTTTATTACTTCCAATGACTCTTTATAGAACCACCATCTTTTTCGTGATTTTCTTCTCTCAATATTTCGCATACGTGGGTCCGATAGAATTTCATCTTCTAAGAAACGTTTAGACATTGAAGTAATCACTGTTAATTTTTCAATGTCTATCATAAAAATACTCTCGTGAACTTGCAGATTTAGTTGATTCTCGATATACTCCTTGAATGCTTTTTCGTCAATTTGAACTTGGACACTTGCTGGGATCATTTTAGGGCTCCTCCCTCACTGCAATGCATGGTTTACATTGATTTCAAAAAAAATATCATCAAGGTGTTCGTCTAGCTCTCGTGAGATAAAAATTGCAGATTCTAAATTTGGAACTACTCTTTTGTTTTCTATATTTGCAATAGTCATCCTGCTTAGCTTAGTTCTTCTAGCAAGTTCTGAAATTGATATACCCCGCTTTAATCTAGCCTCTTTTAGCGAGTTGCTAATCATGAATACCACCTCCTTTTTATTAAATATAAGCTAAAACTAGCTAAAATGCAATGCATGGTTTACAATAAAAGAAAATATTTATTATATTATAAAGGTGTGACATTCTATGAATGAGTTTGGAGAGTATTTAAAACAGCTCCGAGGAAAACGTTCTTTGAGAGAAATGGAAAGAATTACAGGCTTAAGCCACACATATTTAAGCACCCTTGAAAAAGGTTATGATCCAAGAAGCCAAAAACCTCGTCACCCTACTCCCGAAGTATTAAAAAAAGTTTCGGAAACTCTGAATGTGGATTATGAGCAATTGCTTGAAAAAGCAGGTTATATTGACAGAACACCGGCTATAGGAATATATAACGAACTCATTAATTCAATTGAGGAAAATTCCCAATTAAGCGAACAACTGGCGGACCAACTATTTACTAATATGAATTTAGCAGCAAATAATAAATTAGATCCCCAATTAATCGAATCATTAAATAAACAAGTTAAAGAAGTAATTCTAATAGAACAAAATAATAGAAATATTACAAATGATTTTATTAAAAAAATGGCAAGGAGGGATTTAAGTACCATTGAATATAATGTTTTGGATTCAAATTTTTCAGATAAAAAAAATGAATTCGATTTAAAATATACTGTAGTATTTGAAATTTCTGCGGTGGAAAAAGTGAAAACTAAAAACGAAAAAGGTTTATTACAAAAAATACCTGAAAATAAAGCTCTTGAAAATTTTTACTCTATAGAAAACTTACTTTCACTTAGTGATCTTGTTAATTACAATGGAATAAAGCTTAATAAAGTAGACAAAGAAAAAATAACTCAAAAAATCAATGAAATTGTAAGAGTCAATGAACAAATTTCTTATAGAAACGATGAAATGAAAGTGGATATTACAAATAATAAGCAATAACAGTCATAACTTACCTATTCCTGTACATTACGCCGCCAAGCTATGGAAGGAATGGTAAAAGTTGAAGTTACACAAATCCAGTAAAGAACCTGAGATCTATTATTATTTCAATGTGAACGAAGAAAAAGTGTGGATGTATCGCCATAAATATTATGACAATACTGGTAAACGAAAAGAGAAAAAGAAAAGTGGATTTAAAACGGAAAGAGAAGCCCTTAAATCACTTATGGAGGTAAAGGCTGCAACATTACGTGGTGAAATCAGGCAAGTGGAGCATGATCAATTAACCGTTGGAGAATGGTTAGACATTTGGTATGAAATGAATAAAAATAGATGGAAAGTCACCTCTTGTAAACAAAGAGAAATGGCTATACGCCTACAAATGAAACCACTACTTGGCCACCATAAATTACAAAAATTAGACAGGTCCACATACACTAGGGAATACCTAAATGTATTGGAAAAGAAATATAAACCTAGTACCGTTGAATTATTTCATAGCTTATTCAAAATCGCTATCAATGCAGCTGTTGAGGATGAAATTTTGTTACGAAATAGGTTTACAAAAATCACGCTTTCCTCTACCAGTGATATTCAAGTAGAAAACGAAAATTTCCTTTCACCTTCAGAATTGGTTCTTTTTCTAGATGCTGCTAAGCATCTAGAAAATATCACGAACTATTCATGTCTCTTAACCATCTCGTATACAGGTATTCGTAGAGGAGAAGCATTGGGCTTGCAATGGAAAAACATAAATTTTGACAATAAAACCATAACAATAGAGAGAACCCGTGATAATAAAGGTATACGGACCCCCAAAACAAAGAATAGTTATAGAACTATATTAATCGATGACGTCCTAGTAATTCAATTGAAGGCATACAAAAAATGGTGTAAAGAAGCTATGCTTTCGTTTGGATATAAAATAAGAGAAGATGCTTTTGTGTTTACATCATTTCAAACTGGTCAACCTATCACAGATAACAGTATTTTATACGCTGTAAGAAGAATATTAAAAAATACTTCTCTTCCTCAAATAACTACACACGGATTAAGACATACACATTGTACAATTTTATTAAATCGTGGAGTTAATGTGAAGGTGATAGCAGAACGTCTGGGAAATACACCTCAAATGATTTTTGAAATATATGGACATGTATTGAAGGAATTAGAAACAGAATCTGTTGCATTGTTTAGTAAAAGCTTAGAAGCTAATGGGGCTAAATTTGGGGCTAGTCGCTCGTAAACACGCTTAAACCCCTGATATAACAAAGGTTTTTAATATTACTGAGTTCTACTCTCGTTAATATTATTGCTTTATTAAAAGCCTTCGAAAACTTGGTAACACAAGTTTTCGGGGCTTTTTTGTTTAACTCGAGACCTTTAAACCTCCACAGAAATAACTAATTTCGTATTTACAGGATGATATTCAAGATGGTCAATATAAAACTTCATTAAGCCCCTAATAAATCTGAATATCTTCATCTCGCCATGTCGAAATTAATGAACCTGTTTTGCCTATTGCCTTTTAATCACCTAAATTGTATAGCAATTTTATCAATAGCCCTTTAGTATTATCTGTCATTTTATTAAAATTATTTACCAGTTTTCCAATTACATGCTTTTACCTTAACTAATATTTTCAAATCCAAGATCTCATTCTCCACAATATCGTTAGTTTGTTTATAACAATAGAAAAACAGCTTTAAATTGTTTTAGAGGTTATTCTCTCTTTACAACTTAAGGCTGTTATGGTCGACTTCCTATTACCCCAAATATTTGCGCTTCCAAAACTGAATTTATTTTAATTCTTAACTTTTTTTCATATTCTCTATTAAGTCTAATAATCTTTGTTTTGTATTATCTGCTTCTTCTTCTAGCATCTTAAAATTGTAACCTGATTTATCTTGGTTGACTTCTACCTCTAATAAATCTCCCTCTTTAGCATCTACCGTAAATTTATCTTTTAGGATGACTAGTTTATTTGCTTTATTGTCCTTTTCAAATAGAACAACAAAAAAATCATCAAAATGATGTAATATATACCTCTTTGCACTCACTGCGAACGTCCCCTCAATCCAATAATAAAAAATTATGTTTTATAAGCAAACATATTTGTCCTTATTATTATTTTATACTATTTTAAGTTCTTTTTTAACTAGTAATGATTTCTTTTTTCATCTTCTTATTAAATTTGTGACTATTTAAACAAAACTGGTCAATACTAACGAGGAACTTTTAAGAAATAGGAGGGTCTTTGTATGAAAAAAGTTAAATCGTTTAGTTCACCCAATAAGAAGAAAAAAGATAATGTTACAGGCGAAAATTATCTGGAATATCAAAAATTAAATGAGCATGAAAAGAAACAACTTCAAGTAAAAGATGGCCAGAATAATCATCACATAGATGAGCGTGGCGGCTTTTAATCATTTTAAAAAGCTACTCCCCTTTAGAGTATTGGGAAGTAGCTTTTATCTTATACAAACTTAATCATTTTATAGTTTTTCTTACCTCTGCGCATAATCATAAACTCATCTTCTAATCGATCTGCTCCATCTACTACGTATGCAACATCTGTGATTTTTTCTCCATTAATAGAAATAGCACCATTGGTTACATCTTCTCGTGCCTGACGTTTAGATGGGGAGACTGCAGCCTCAACTATGAAGTCTACAATAGTTTTTTCCTCTTTAGACATCTCAACTGAAGGTACATCTTTAAAAGCATCTTTCATTTCCTTTGCAGTCAAAGCCTTCAAATCACCGCTAAATAATGCCTGGGAAATTCGAATGGCTTGGTCCAATGCATCTTGTCCATGGATTAAGCGAGTCATTTCTTCAGCTAGCGTAATTTGTGCTTTTCTTAAGTGCGGCTCATTTTCTACCGTTACTTCTAAGGACTCAATTTCTACACGCTCTAAGAAAGTAAAGATTTTCAAATATTTAATAACATCTGAGTCTGCTGTATTAATCCAGAACTGATAAAATTCGTATGGAGATGTCTTTTTGGCATCCAACCAGATCGAACCTGATGCAGATTTACCAAACTTTGTTCCATCAGCTTTTGTTACTAAAGGAATAGTAATACCATAGGCCTTCGTATTATCATCATGTGTTTTACGAATGACCTCTAAACCAGTAGTAATATTTCCCCATTGGTCGGATCCACCCACTTGAACTCGACATCCAAAATGGTCATATAAATGATTAAAATCAATCCCTTGAATAAGCGTATATGCAAATTCCGTAAAAGACAGTCCTGTATCTAAGCGAGAAGCAATAGAATCTTTTCCAAGCATATAGTTGATGTTAATTAATTTTCCAAAGTCTCTTAGAAATTCAATTACATTCATGGAGCCAATCCAATCACGGTTATTTACCATTTGTGCGCCGTTTTCGGATTGAAAATCAAAAATTTGCTCCATTTGTTTTTTTATCCCCTGGACATTCAAATCAATCTGCTCTGTCGTTTGTAATTGACGCTCTTCTGAACGACCTGAAGGATCTCCAATCATCCCTGTTGCTCCACCAACTAAAAGAATTGGTTTATGTCCATGCATTTGGAACCGTCTTAATGTTAACAATGGTACGATATGGCCAATATGCATACTGTCAGCAGTCGGATCCACCCCACAGTACAATGAGATTTTTTCCTTATTTAGAAGCTGTTCCATACCTTCCGCATCTGTTTGCTGATATAAAAGACCTCTCCAAGCTAAATCATCTAATAAGTTCACCATTTAATCTCCTCCTTAAAATAAAAAAGTCCCTACATGATATATAATCATGCAGGGACGCTTAATCGATAGCGCGGTACCACCCAGCTTGAAGGAATTACTCCCTCCGCCTCAATCACCGTATCGTTGTGAGTACGTTTAACTCCAAGCCTGTAATTCGTTGTTATACACTGACTAGCTCTCACCAACCGCTAGCTCTCTTCACAGTATGCATAAATACTACTTCGGACTTTTCTTCGTTAAAATATATACCTATTTTACCTAATTTACATTGGATGTCAATAACTATGTCTAACAATATGTGCGTATGGTATAATAATTCAAGATTTAGGGGGCGAGAACTGAATGAAGAAATGGCTAGAAAAAATACAGAATTATAAAGATAAATTTGATGTATGGGAGTCCACGAAATGGGCTAAGGGATTAAGAATATCTTCCGGTGTTTTATGGAATCTATGTTTACTTCTCATGGTCGGAATCCTGACAATGGGAGTATTCGGCGTATCTGTCGGCGCTGGATATTTTGCCTCATTAGTAAAAGAAGAACCTCTTCGTGATAAGGAAGAAATGCGAAGTGCTGTATTCAATTATGATGAGACTTCAGAAGTCTATTTTGACGGGGATGTATATTTAGGTAAATTACGTACTGATTTGGAACGAACAGAAACAAAGTTATCAGAGGTATCTCCTCATGTAATTGATGCAGTACTTGCTACTGAGGATGAGTATTTTGAAGTACATAATGGCATTGTACCAAAAGCAATATTCCGCGGATTACTTCAAGATGTATCTAACTCAGATACACAAACTGGTGGATCAACACTAACCCAACAATTGATCAAAAATCAAATTTTAACAAACGAAGTTTCTTACGAACGTAAAGCTAAAGAGATCCTATTAGCTATGCGTTTAGAACACTTTATGAACAAAGATGAAATACTAGAATCATATTTAAATATTATCCCTTATGGACGGAACTCTAATGGGAGAAACATTGCAGGGATAGAAACAGCGGCAAATGGAATATTCAATTTAAAAGCAAAAGATCTTACTTTACCCCAAGCGGCATACATAGCGGGTATTCCACAAGCTCCATTTGCATATACACCATTTCGACAAGGCGGTGAACTTAAAGAAGGAGAAGCCCTACAACTTGGTATTGAACGGATGAAAACTGTGTTATTCCGTATGAATGAAACTGGTTATATTACAGATGAAGAATACAATAATGCGGTAAGCTATGATATTACAAAAGATTTTAGACAGCCAGAAATTGTTGCAGAGGATAAATACCCTTGGTTGACTTACGAAATTGAAAATAGGGTTAAAGATATATTAAGAGATAAATTTGCTGAGGCAGACTCAATTGATCCTGCTAGATTAGATAAAGAGAAAAAACTATATGAAAAATACGATATTTTAGCACAACGTTCTATTAGCACAGATGGTTATCGCATTCACACCACTATTAATAAAGACATGTATGAGGCTATGTTAAAAGTGAGAGATGAATTCGAGTTTTATGGACATACTTTCCAAAAAGAAGTGAAAGATCCAGATTCCGGTGAGACCATTGTAAAAGACTTCCCTGTTCAAGTTGGCGGGATGTTAATAGAAAATGGAACAGGGAAGATTCTTTCTTTCTTAGGAGGAAGAGATCATAAACTTGATAAAGTAAACTACTCTACACAAGGTATCAGACCAATTGGTTCTACGATTAAACCCTTATTAGTATATGCTCCAGCAATAGAATATGGGATAATAGGTGCAGGTAGTCCTTTAGTAGACGTGAAGTTGGACAATTTAAGTAGTACCACTTGGGCAAAATCACCATCTAACTATACAACTACACAGGAGCTAGGTATTATTTCTGCTAGGGATGCTCTGACAACATCCCAAAACTTATCAACTATTCGTTTATACGATTTAATAATGGATCGTAAACCTACTGAATTTTTAACAAAAATGGGCTTTGAGAGTATTGAAGAAACAGAGTATGCCAATCACGCCCTTTCTATTGGTGGAATGACAAATGGTGCAACACTCGAGGAAAATACAAATGCCTTTGGTACGTTTGGAAACAATGGTCAATTTATCGATGCATATATGATTGAAAAAATAGAAGATGTAGACGGCAATGTAATTTATCAGCATGAAGTGGAAGCTGTACCCGTGTTTAGTAGCGCTACTTCATATATTATTACCGATATGTTAAGAGATGTATTGTCCGAGGGGACTGCAAAATTAGCAAACTCTAGATTGAAATTTCAATCTGATTTCGGAGCAAAAACGGGTACAACACAAAATCATAATGATTCATGGCTAGTAGGCTATAACCCAAATATTTCTTTAGGAGTTTGGTTAGGTTATGGAGATGATACACAAACATTATATTATATGAATAATCGCTACAATCACCCTAGTGTGCGTATCAATATGTTCTGGTCTAATATGATGAATGCCATGTATGATGTGAATCCTGAATTAGTAGATGCCTCTGCTAACTTTACGGCACCTGAGGGAGTCGTTACTAGATCATTCTGTGGAATTTCGGGATTAGCGGTCTCAGATGCATGTTCTCAAGCAGGTTTAGTAAAGTCTGATTTATTTAACGCGGCTGTCTTATTACCAACTGCAAAAGATGATAGTTTAATCTCTTCATCTTACGTTGAGATTAACGGAAACAGATATCGTGCGCTTGATAACACACCAAGCGAATTTGTTGTAAGTGGTGGCTACGGAGTAAACGAAGACTTTATCAAGCGTATGCTTGGTAAATTTGGAGGCAACGCTTCTAAGTTATTCCCTACAAAATCGGCCTTTGGAGGGAATGTTGTTTCGGAGGAAGTATTTAATGCTGACGGAAGCCCACCAGCTGCTGTCACTGCTACAATGACTAGTGGTACTATGACATGGTCTAAGTCTACTTCTGGGGATGTTGTGGGATATCGAGTGTATGAAGTCGTAAATGGACAAAGAGTACTACTTTCTTCTACCAAAGAGGCAGCAGAAAATAGTTTTTCTGTTAATCGAGCTGGTCAATTTATTGCTGTTGCTGTCGATATTACTGGATTAGAATCTGGAGCATCTAATATAGTTTCCATAGAAGCTGCAGAACCACCTGAACAAGTAATACCTCCTACAACACCTGAAGAGAATGAGGAGGATCCAGTTACACCTCCTGTTGTAGATCCAGTTACACCACCTATTGAAGAAGAACCTGTTACCCCTCCCGTAGAGGAAGAACCGACTTCTCCTGATGAGGGCGTGTAATAATAGTATAAATGAAACATAGAAGAGCCCTAATTCGATTTAGAATTGGGCTCTTTTTGAGGAATAAGAAAGTATAAAAAATTTCCAGGAATACTGGGTTGATGGAACAATAAAAGATGAATAATCCTACTGATTGCCGTTTCATGTGGACGCTTTCCGCCAGCGAAACCGAGCCTCCTCGTTCGCTACGCTCTTGGGGGTCACGACTTTCTTGGATATCCCGCTGGAGTCGCCACATTCCACTACAATCAATTTAATGAGTATTACACCACTAGGTGATTGGGCAAAGCAAATAGCTTAGATGATAAGATTTCCTAAATAATTGCATTAACTTCATCCTGACGTTTTTATAATGTAATCCTTGTTTAATAAGCAGATACTGTTTTCAATTATCTGTTTTTTAAAATGACCATTGTTGATAGGATCGTAGGGCGGCAACTTCAATGGGAACAGCACGAGCTGAAGACCCTGGACTGAGTGAAGCGGCTGAAGCCATGCCCACGGAAAGCATCCGCTCGTAGTGTAAACCAACGGCATATCTAGTTTTCTGTTCTATGAGGAACTGGCGTCTTTTTGCCAGGTCTTTCTTGTTCCATTAAATGGCCAACTATTATTACGCAATGATGTTACACCAAAATAAAAGGAGCATAATGTTCAAATTAATGTTACAGTTAGAAAGAATATTTTAAAAGTGAGTAGGCGAATAAACATGATTGAGGTAAAAACATCTCCATTAAGTGATGGAGAATTCAATAGAGGGGTATTTGCTACATGTGATATAAAAAAAGGAGAGCTTTTCCATGAAGCACCTGTCATTGCATATCCAAACGACCAGCATCAATACATTGAGCAAACTATACTTGGAGATTACGCTTTTGAATATGGAATAAATCATTCTGCTATCCTTCTTGGCTATGGAATGTTGTTTAACCATTCCTATGAACCGAATGCAATGTATGAGATTAATTTTGAAAATCACACATTTGACTTCTATGCTTACACAAATATTAAAGCAGGAGATGAAATTCTCATTAATTACAATGGTGAGATTGATAACAAAGATGAGCTGTGGTTTAACCAGGATTAAATAATACATGGAGTCAATTCGTGACGATTTTCCATCCGAAATACAATAATTTTTATAATTGTAGTTCTTTAATGACCGTCTATCATAAGTCTGATAGATGGTTTTTTATGTTACTTGGATTTCTCTCCTATCTTTTTTACATCAATCCAAGAAAATTAGTCTTAACAACTGTTAGTAACAAAATAACACCAAATACTAACTGACTGATGGTAAATATATAATTTTTTTTGTTTACTGCAAGCATCCATTCCATCAGGCCCTAAATGTTTCAGACACAACTATAAAAATAATCATTAAGAACCAGGTTTCCAAAAACCAAAACCCTTCCAACGGATCTCTCTTAACATTAATAAATAACCCAAGAATCATGCTAACTAAAAATACAATTCTTATCGTAGAATCAATTTTTTTATGTTTTGCATTCATATGGTTATATGAAAAAAATCTTTTTTCTCTACCTTTAGCCATTTTCTCATAACAATATTAAATAAAGTTAAAAGTAATATGACAATAACTAGCAAGATAAATAAATCAAACCAAAACATTCTGTCTAATCCATACACCAACTTATCCTCCTTACCTATATCAAGTACAAAAAGCATTGCTAAACGCAATGCTTTTGTACTTTTATATTTCGTAATTCTTTAATTCACCTAGACCATTAATCTTCCATGGTAGATAAATCGCCTGTTGGCAGCTTTAACTCCCAAGCTTTTAATACGCGGCGCATGATTTTACCACTTCTTGTTTTTGGAAGTTTATCTTTGAATTCGATTTCTCTAGGTGCTGCATGTGCTGCAAGGCCTTTTTTTACAAATTGCTGAATATCTGTTATAAGTTCGTCAGATGGTTCATATCCTTCGTTTAATGCAACAAATGCTTTAATGATTTCACCTCGAACAGGATCTGGTTTTCCTATAACTCCTGCTTCTAGAATAGCTGGATGTTCCAGTAATTTGCTTTCCACTTCAAATGGTCCAACACGTTCGCCTGAAGTCATAATTACGTCATCCACTCGACCTTGGAACCAAAAATAACCTTCCTCATCCATGTATGCTGAATCTCCTGAGAAGTACCATTCATCATTTATAAAATAAGACTCGAATTTCTCTTTGTTGTTCCACACCTGGCGCATCATAGATGGCCAACCCTTTTTAAGTGCTAGATTTCCCATTGTATAAGGCGGTACCACAGCACCTTGATTATCTATTATAGCTGCTTCAATTCCAGGTAATGGTTTACCCATGGACCCTGGTTTAATAGGTAAGCAGCCATAGTTACAAATCATCTGTGCACCAGTTTCGGTCATCCACCATGTATCATGGATACGTTTATTAAACACTTGCATTCCCCATTTGATCACCTCTGGGTTTAAGGGTTCCCCAACCGATAACACATGACGAAGTGACGATAGATTATGTTGTTGGACAATGGCATCTCCTGCGCCCATCAGCATACGGAATGCCGTTGGGGCACTGTACCAAACAGTAACTCCGTATTCCTCTATGGCATTATACCAAGCATCTGGTGAGAATCTACCCCCTAGAATAAGTGATGTAGTCCCTGTTAGCCAAGGACCAAATATTCCATAAGATGTTCCAGTCACCCAGCCTGGATCTGCTGTACACCAATAGATATCGTCTTCTCTAATATCCATAACCCATTTCATCGATTGGTAATGCTGCACCATTGCATAGTGAGCATGTAAAATACCTTTCGGTTTACCTGTAGAACCAGATGTATAATGTAAGATTAGACCATCCTCTTTATCAACCCACCTAATTTCAAAGGATTCTGAGGCATTATGTAATGCTGTTTTGAAATCGATAAACTTATCGGATTCCTCTACATTTTCTCCTACTATAAAGACTGTCTCTAGATTAGGTAATTTATCCAACGGAATTCTATTTAATAATTCTGGTGTTGTGACAATTGCTTTTGCTTCACTATCCAATAAACGATCGTAAACAGCACCTTCCATGAACGCTTCAAAAAGGGGACCCACTATTAAGCCTAATTTTGTAGCACCAAGCAGAGCAAAATATAGCTCAGGCGATCTTGGCATGAAAATAAAGAGACGATCCCCTTTTGACAAATTCGAATGGTTTACATATACGTTAGCAGCTTTATCCGTCCATTTTTTCATTTCACCGAATGTATAAGATTCTTTACGCTCTGCATCTTGATAATGAAGTGCTACTTTATCCTTCTTATCAGTTTCTGCATGACGATCAATTGCTTCATACGCCATATTCACTTTTCCAGTTTTATACCACGAGAATTCTTTTTCTGCATCTTCCCATTTAAAGTTTTTTGCAGTTTCATCATAATTACTTAACTGGAAATCCCCTTGAACAACTTGTAATGTTTCAATCTTCATCCTATTCACCCTTTCTATAACTATACTATTTCATTCTACAATACTTTTTCGCATTTTTGCTAATATTTTTACTCTTTAGAATGTTTAACTAAAATAATAGAGCTAATCGCTTTCTCTAATTAAAATCATGTATAATAAATACAATTACAATTATGTTATAAGGTGGTGCATCCGTGATTCATTCTAAGACGTATAATGCAGTGCAAAAAGAAACAATACATGGCACTGTCGTTATTGAAGGTCCTATTCCTTCCGAGGAAATTGCCAGGTTACAATTCCACGAGGATTTAGTTGCTTTTCGTGCACCCTCACAGCAGCATAAAGCAATTATTGAAATTGCTAAGTTGCCTGAAGGCAGAATAATTATTGTGCGAGATCAAGAGACAATTGTAGGGTATTGTACATACTTGCACCCAGACCCTTTAGAGAGATGGTCGCAAGGGAATATGGAAAATTTGATAGAGTTAGGCGCAATAGAGGTAATACCAAAATTCAGGGGCACTGGAGTTGGAAAAACACTCCTCCGTGTATCGATGATGGATAATGCAATGGAAGATTATATTACGATTACGACAGAGTATTACTGGCACTGGGATTTAAAAGGCACCGGTTTAAACGTTTGGGAATACAGAAAAGTCATGGAAAAGATGATGCAAGCAGGTGGACTTGAGTATTTTGCAACAGACGATCCTGAGATTAGCTCCCACCCTGCCAATTGTTTAATGGCCAAGATTGGTAGCAGAGTAGACACTGAATCCATCCAGCAATTTGACCAATTACGTTTTATGAATCGCTTTATGTATTAATCAATGACTAACTTTCTAACAAAAGGAGTTAATTTAACATGCTAGTTGAACAAATTATGAATACATCCGTCCCCAGTTTAACACCAGGACACACGATAAATGATGCATTACAATTACTCAAAGAGAAAAAAATACGTCATTTACCAATTATTAATGACAAACGACAAGTACTTGGAGTCGTGACAGATCGAGATTTAAAAGAAGCAACTCCTTCTACACTACAAAATGTATCAGATCCAGAAATATATAATAGAAAATTAGAAGAAATTATGACCAAAAATCCGATAACGGGTCATCCTCTAGATTTTGTAGAGGAAACAGCCAGTATATTTTATGATAATCGAATTGGTTGTTTACCAATAGTATCACATGGAAAACTTGTAGGAATGATCACCGAATCCGATTTGCTCTACAAATTTATCGAACTAACAGGTGTTCATCAGCCAGGATCTCAAATTGAAATTCGTGTTCCTAACAAGCCTGGAGTTCTATTCGGCGTTTCAAAAGTTTTTCACGATCAAAAAGTTAATGTGTTAAGTGTGTTAGTTTATCCTGATAAAGATAAAAGTGATTATAAAATCTTAGTGCTCCGTGTAAAGACTATAAACCCTCTTGTACTTATTGAAGCTATTCGAGACGAGGGATACGAGGTTCTATGGCCAAATCATCCGGGACTAGGGCTATGAAAAATGCTGTATTTGTCTTTTCCGAGGACCAGCTAGGCTACAAGTTTTCGGATACTCATCCATTCAATCAAAAAAGATTAACATTAACTGTTGATCTACTAAAAGAAATTAATGCTTTATCTTTATCTGAAATAGTCCCTCCTAGGATGGCTACAGACGAGGAACTACTTCTCGTACATGATGCAAACTATATTAAGATAGTAAAAGAAGCGAGCAAGGAAAACGCAGATAGCACTAAATATGAAAGTTATGGTATTGGCACGGAGGATACCCCTATCTTTCCAGATATGCATGAAGCAAGTGCAACTCTAGTCGGAGGCACTTTGACCGCAGTTGACTATGTGATGGAAGGGAAATCTTCTCATGCAGTGAATTTAGGTGGCGGTCTTCATCACGGTTTCAGAGGACGTGCATCTGGTTTTTGTGTATATAATGATAGCTCTGTTGCTATTAAGTATATGCAAGAAAAGTATAATGCACGTGTACTTTACATAGATACAGATGCCCACCACGGCGATGGAGTTCAATGGAGTTTTTACGATGATCCTAATGTGTGTACCATTTCTATTCATGAAACAGGAAGATATTTATTCCCAGGTACTGGGAATATAACCGAAAGAGGATCTGGAGAAGGTTATGGTACCTCCTTTAATTTTCCAATAGATGCTTTTACGGAAGATGATTCCTTCTTAGAAATTTATCGGACAAGCTTTCGAGAAATTGTGGAAGCCTTTAAACCTGATGTTATTCTAAGCCAAAATGGTGCTGATGCCCATTATTTTGATCCACTTACCCATCTATATGGTACGATGAAAATCTATCAAGAGATTCCGAAACTAGCTCATGAGCTTGCCCATGAATTTTGCGATGGTAAGTGGATTGCAGTTGGTGGTGGGGGTTATGATATATGGAGAGTAGTACCGCGTGCATGGTCCTATGTATGGATGGTGATGAATGACATTCAACTTCCAGTAGGTGAGTTACCAAAGAACTGGTTAGATAAATGGTCTATAGAGTCACCTATCCCACTCATCCCTACTTGGTTAGACCCGGAGCCACTTTACGAACCTATTCCCCGTAAAGTAGAAATTACAGAAAAGAATAAACAGATGCTTGATAAAGCACTTTACCAGTTGCGGAATCAGCAATCATTTACAAAACACCATTAAGCCAAATAAAAAAGCACATATGTTATAAGGTCTACCTGTTTCTATCGCTTTCCAAAGACTTTCGAGAGACATTCTGCTAGAGGATTACCGAATGAATTTTTTGTGAGTATTGTTTGTGACAATTGTCATAACCAATACTCAATTTTTTTCGGTAATTCTATGACAGTTTCCTGTCAGTCGCCCTTCTTCGATTTTACTCATGAAACGAAAATCATAGGTCTATTCGTTCTCTTAAGTTATGTGAACTCAGTATTCACAGGACATTTTTTTATTTTTTCAAAAAATATAGGGTCGTGACTATTGTCACGACCCTATATTATATATAGCTTCATACGTTTGATTACTTAACTGATTTTCTTTCTTCAATCCAATATGGAAGAATTACTGTGTCTTCTTCAATGTTCTCTTTATTCATATGTTTAGTCAACAATCTCATAGAAACTGCTCCAATATCATATAAAGGTAGTACGACACTCGTTAGTTGAGGTCTAACCATTCTTGTTAATTTTGAGTTTTCAAAGCTTATAACTTCGATATCTTCTGGTACACGTAAACCATTATCTTGAGCTCCATGTATCAAGCCAATAGCAATTTCATCATTACCAGCAAAAAAGGCTGTCGGAGGATCCTTTAACTCACGTAACTGCTCCCAAGCAACAAGTCCATCGTCGTATGTATTATTGACTCCAACAATTAGATCTGCGTCAACTTCGATACCAGCATCATTTAACGCTTTTTCATAACCTGATAAGTTGTATAGCCTAGTTATCGTGCTATCAATGGATCCAGATACAAATGCAATTCGAGTATGACCATTTTTAATCAAACGATTAACTGCATCCACTGCTGCGTCATGATATTCAATATTTACAGAAGGAAACGAATTAGATGTTTCCACTGTTCCAGCTAATACAATAGGAACGCTTGCTCTTTTCATTTCATGTAACATTTCAGGGGATATTTCATCACTCATCATAACTACCCCATCTACTTGCTTACTAAGTAGTGTTGATAATAATTGGACTTCTTTATCTTCTTGTTGATCTGAATTGGTTAATATGATGTTGTAACGATACATTGTTGCAATATCTTCTATACCACGAACAAGCTCTGCATAAAATACATTCGAAATATCTGGAATGATAACGCCGACCGTTTTTGTTTTTTTACTTGCTAACCCCCGTGCAACAGCATTCGGTCGATAATCCAATCGTTCAATTACCGCCAATACTTTTTGACGTGTAGCCGGCTTCACATTCTGATTTCCATTCACAACACGTGAAACAGTTGCCATTGATACGTTTGCCTCTCTGGCAACATCGTAAATTGTAATAGTCAACATATATCCCTCCTTCACTTTTTTACATACTAAAAATACATATATATCAATAATACTTGATAACCCTTCTAACTTTCAATCAAATAGTAAAACCGACCCTAAAATAAGAGTCGGTTTTGTGAATTTTTTCACTAACTAGGCATGAATCTCGTGATTTTTCAAGAATTTTTGTACAGAATCATAAAATTCATCAAATTGCTGCAAGTTCATTTGTTGTGCAGCATCCGATAGCGCTACAGCTGGATCTGGATGTACTTCTGCCATCACTCCATCTGCTCCAATTGCAATTGCAGCTTTTGCAGCGGGCAGTAGAATATCACGGCGTCCAGTTGAATGCGTTACATCTACAAATACCGGTAAATGTGTTTCTTGTTTTAGAATTGGGACAGCTGAAATATCTAATGTGTTTCGAGTTGCTCGTTCATACGTACGAATACCACGTTCACATAGGATAATTTGGTCGTTCCCCTGCGACATAATGTACTCTGCTGCATGGATGAATTCATCTAATGTAGCAGCCATTCCTCGTTTTAAAAGGACTGGTTTATTGATAGATCCAACTGCTTTTAGTAATTCAAAGTTTTGCATGTTCCGAGCACCTATTTGTACTACATCAATATAATCTAGTGCTTCATCTAAGTGACTTGGCGTTACAATCTCAGAAACTGTAGACAAACCAAATTCTTTTGAAATTTTCTTCAATATTTTTAGACCTTCTAATCCTAGTCCTTGGAAATCATAAGGAGAGGTACGTGGCTTATATGCTCCACCTCGAATTAGTTTTAACCCTTTAGACTGGATAGCTGCTGCTACCTCTGCTACTTGAGTATAGGATTCAACTGAACAAGGACCAAATACAAATGAAGGTGTTCCTGTACCAATTTGTTCCCCATTAATATTAACTATTGTGTCTTCTGGTTTTCTTTTACGAGAAACAAGAAGGGCTTTCTTTTGGTCATCCACTTGTAATTCCAAAGCAGTTTTGAAAATTTCTTTAAAAATATGCTCAACCGTTGATTGTGGAAGTGGTCCAGCGTTATTTTCTTTCAAGTGGTCTAACATATGTCTTTCGCGAAGAGGATCATATCTATTAACACCTTGTTTTTCTTTTACTTTACCAATCTCTTGAATAACACCAGTTCTTTCGTTGATTAACTGTAAAATTTCTACGTTAATCTCATCAACACGTGCGCGTAAAGCGTCTAAATCTACATGACTCATAGATAATTCTCCTCTCTTCTTTCCATCGGTACTTTATAACGACAGAAAATTATGATACATTTTTAGATATAAGACATATTATAATCAATGCATGAGAAAATGTCACGCATTTTATTTTAGCGATTCAACTCGCTAAAGTGTTTGTCTAAAAAAGGACGTGGTAAATTGACATCTAAATTATTTGCATTAGATATTGGTACAAGATCTGTAGTAGGCATCATTTTAGAAGAACATGGGGATTCTTTTCATGTAGTTGATATTTTAGTAGAAGAACATAAAGAACGCGCTATGGTCGACGGTCAAATACATAATGTACTAAAAGTGGCTGAGATAATTCAATCCGTTAAAGAAAAGCTAGAACAAAAGCATGGAAAACTTGAAAAAGTTAGTGTGGCTGCTGCTGGAAGAGCACTGAAAACAGAGCAGGCAGAAGTAATAATGGATATTAAAAATAGACCTATTTTTTCAGAAGATGATATGAATCGGCTTGAGCTATCAGCAGTGCAAAAAGCACAAAGCAATTTAATTCAAAATGATACAGACAAGCATACTAATCATTATTATTGTGTTGGATACAGTGTTGTCTATTATAGATTAGATGGGGAAGAAATAGGTAGTTTAGTTGATCAACAAGGAAACGAAGCTTCTATAGAAGTTATTGCTACTTTTCTACCACGTGTTGTAGTAGAATCTCTTCTTTCGGCATTAAAACGTGCTAACTTAGAGATGGAAGCATTAACACTTGAACCAATTGCTGCGATTAATGTGTTGATTCCCCCTTCAATGCGAAGATTAAACGTAGCATTAGTGGATATTGGAGCTGGAACTTCCGATATTGCTATCACAGATTTAGGAACTGTAGTCGCCTACGGAATGGTAGCAACAGCTGGTGATGAAATTACTGAAGCTTTGAGTGATCATTACTTATTAGACTTCCCATTAGCCGAAGAAGCAAAAAGAAGGATTAATACGGAGGATACTATCCAAATTCAAGATATCTTAGGCTTCCAGCAGGATATCCCGAAAGTAGAAGTTATTGAGGCGCTTAAGCCTGCAGTAGATATTTTAGCTAGTTCTATCTCTAGTGAAATTCTTCGGCTGAATAATAGCAAACCTACGAAGGCAGTTATGCTAGTCGGTGGAGGAAGCTTGACACCAAACCTTCCAAGTATTTTAGCTGAGAAGCTAAATTTACCTGCCAATCGGGTAGCGGTCCGTGGTATAGATGCGATTCAAAACTTAACAAAGGCTGAGCATATCCCAATTACTCCTGAGTTGGTAACCCCTATCGGTATTGCTATTGCTGCAAAACGGGCACCTATTCAATACATGTCCGTGCAAGTAAACAATCAAATTGTTCGTTTATTTGAACTAAAAGAAATGACTATTGCCGATGCATTTCTAGCAGCTAATATTTCTGCTCGTAAACTCTACGGAAAACCTGGAGCAGCTTTAACCGTTGAAGTGAATGGTCAAATCATTCATATTCCAGGAGAGCATGGAAAACCAGCTGTTATCCAACTAAATGGTATTGAAGCTAATACAAAATCATTAATTCAAAATAATGATAAAGTTGAATTGTTAGAGGGAATTGATGGTAAAGAAGGATTTGCCACAGTGCGAGATCTATTGGACGATGCGACTATTAAATCTATTACATTCCAAGGGGTTATGTATATAGTAGAACCGACAGTTAAACTAAATGGTCAAAAGGTATCTTTAGACACTGTGTTGCAAGAGAATGACAAAATTACCGTAGAGACTCCGCAAACAATAGAACAAGTTATGTATGCTATTCATAAAGAAAATTTCTTGACTCAGCTTCAACCTTATACAGTTACGATAAATAATAAAAACCATTTTATCCCGACACTTTCAGCAAGATTATTCCTAAATGGGAGTCCGGCAAAACTATCCTATCCTGTTCAAGAGAATGATATTATACAACTGGAAACCTCTGGTTCTCCAACGTTAGAACAACTTACAAATCAGCTTGATAGGAAATTAGTTGATCAAATAAATGTTGTGTTCCAAAACAATCCGGTGGAACTTTCGAAAGAATGTGCAATTGTCCATAAGGACAACGTACAATTGACTTCCAATGATATTATTCCTAATGAATCAAACATTAAATGGCAAGAAGTAAATAGTACACCTTGGATTTTTCAAGATGTTTTTCGTTTTACAGAATGGAATATGCCTACACAAGCTGGTTCATTCCAAATATTAAAAAACGGACAGCCTTCACGATTCGATGAAGAAATATTCGGCGGAGATCAATTGGAGATTGTGTTTGGATGAATTAATATAAAGAGTAATAGAATTATTTTCATAAAAGCATATTCATTAGTGAAATCTTAAAAACGTTGATTTCTGCTCCAGGCGGACGCTTTCCGCGGGCATGGCTTCAATCTCCTCGTCACTGCGAAAACATATGCTCCTGCGGTTACTCGTCGCAAAGACATTGGTCAAATAAAGTTCGACCAATGTCTTTCCTACGGGGCTTTCAACGCATGCTATTCCCGCTAGAGTCGCCGCCTTCCGCTCCAATCAACAAAATCGACCTTTTAAAAAAATGAATGTCTACGTGATATCACGTAGACATTCATTTTTTAATGCATCAAGTAATTAGAAAATAAATTCAATAAAATACCATTTATAAATTAATCACACAAAACAGCCCCTAATTCATGAGTTGGACCCTTTTATTGATTTTTATTACATTTAACGAAAAAGGAAATATTAGCTCCTATTTGATTCATCAATTTCTGCGTTTAATGTACTTTCCCACCAGATTTCCTTATTTCCGTTCATATATTTTTTTATTAGATTACTAAGCGGATAAGGTTGTAAGTTTTTAATACTCAACTCATCGGCATTACACCAAAAGAAATTAAGATGAGATTCAATTGACTTCGGGTTGATATTTGCTACAATTTCATCGCTTTCGACCTCAAATACTTGATTTATTTCACAATTTAATATACCTTTTTTCTCCCATTTATGTTCTACTAATCCAAGCAGTCTACCTATTCTAGATGTTATACCTAATTCTTCCTCTATCTCTCTACTTAAAGCATCCTTTGCACTTTCACCGAATTCAATGTGTCCACCAGGTAAGAATGTATTTGTATATCCAGTCGCTTGTGCAAGTAGAACTTTATTATCTTTTATACAGATTCCCCTAGCTAAATGATGAAATGTATTTTGCAATGATTTCTCTCCTCGTATTAAATATGCTTTCCCTGACTGGTACCCCACTTCCAACACGCCAATACAGCTTACTTCTCAAATAAATTGAAACAATCTTTTTCAAGGATATACTCTTCATTGGAATTTTTTAAAACTATATCAAAGTTATTATGATAAGGATGCATGAATAATTCATATTGAATTCTCCGCATCTCATGAGATTTTCTTAAATAATTTATATCTGTTCCTCTTTCAGAAACATCACGTATACTCCTTCTCATTAATTCGGTTTCCCCATCCGTATATAAGTACACTTTTAAATCATACAGATCAGGATTAGTAAATGCGACGCTCATGCCTTCTACAATATTAATCTTGTTTTGCGAAGAAAGTAATGTGCTCTTTGAGTAACTCGTACCTATTGTATAAACGTCTAAACCATCCCTCATCATATGAATATCTCTCTCCAAAGCCAATATATTATGAGCGGCAGGATGACAAGCTGTAATTTTATCATGATAATGTTGGCTCTTATATTCATAATCGATAAAAGCGTACTTTCTAAGATTAGAACTGATAATATAAGGATCTGTATTGATATAATTCACACAGTCCTGCCCCAAAATCTTTATAAGATTATTAGAAAACGTTGACTTTCCAGATGCACCATGACCAGAGATTCCAATCGTGACTCTTTTGTCCTTTGTTGTAATCCAATTAGCTATTTCATGAAATATTATATCCATATTTCCCCCTTTTACTCTGTTGTCTATGTACCAAAATTACCAAACAATATCATACCAATTGCGAAAATAGTTAAGACCAATAAACCTAACATACCAAGTGAAGAAATAAGTAATGTGATTGTTTTTAAACGCCCTTTCACACTAAAAAGTGCAGCGAAAAATGACCCAAATAATAATAGTAACAACAGCCAAATATCCAATGACTCAGGTAAGGGATGCAATACTTGAGGGACAATAAAACCTAAAAAGATAAAAGAAATGATCAACAACAACGAAATCAAGCCTAAATATCTTTTCATTAAATCAACCTCACTTTCATATATACTCGCTCCTTACTTTAATCGAATATCGTTTCTTTTTCAGGGTTCCTCAAAAATTCAAAGAGTTTTTTTATTTGAGACTCCGTATTCCTATTTGTAGAAAGCTGCGGTAAATTATCTTCGGAAAAAAACTTAATATTATTCGTTTCAATACCTATAGTAGGTTTTCCTCCAATAATTTCACACAATATAAATATCTTATAATAGTGATAAGCTTCTGGTGGATGTGGATGTTTATTTTTATCCAATAGAGCAATTAACCTGATAGGTACAACATCAAAGCCAGATTCCTCTTTTATTTCCTTTACAACATTCTCAGAGGGGGACAGTCCTATGTCACAAAAGCCACCTGGCAAAGCCCATTTATCATCTATATTTTCTTTGACCATTAAAATCTCATTACTTTTAAAAACCACGCCACGAACATCGACTTTTGGAGTTTGATAACCAGTTTCATTAGCAAATATATCTCTAATTTTATCCATTTCTAGTGCCGTATGTTCTGCCATTATCTCTATACTAATATTACGTAATTCTTCATACCGTTCTAAATCGTAAACATCTTTAGAAAAGGCTAATCCAGACTGGGATAATGCTTGTATTCTTTTTGCCCACTCTAACCACTTTTTACTCATTGGTCACTACCTTGAAGAAACTTTTAAATTCCTTTACACTTTTTATAAGTAAATTTGGTGTTTCCTTAAATGTAGCTGTTTGGTACTCTGGTAACCATTGCACACCAATTGTAAATACATTAGCTTGTACTCCCGCAATCACATCTGCATCACTATCTCCAATATATATTGCATCCGAATTATTAACTTCTAATAGAGATAAAGCCTTTAGTAATCCCTCTGAATCAGGCTTCGGATTTGTAACATCATCACCTGTTATTATAACGTCAAACATACCATCCATTTCTAATGCTTTTAAAGAGATATCTAAGCTTCTTTTTGCCTTGCCAGTAAAAATCCCTATTTTTATATCCATCTCTTTCAAGTACCTTAACAACTCTAAAATTTCAGGATCAACCTCTACTAAACTTTTATGATGTTCAGAATACTTTTCATAATAATATTCGATTGCCATTTCCTTTTTAGGATTCGATAAATTGTTTCTAATAATACCTGTTTCGGATGGACCAAACATATCCTTTATTTCTTCAGAGCTAAGATCCTTATTATCATATTCTGTAAACACATTTTTAAAAGCACAAAAACAAATGGGCAAAGTATTAGCCAATGTCCCATCAAAATCAAATATAATGGCTCTCATAATTAGTCTCCTATCTTAGTAAAAGAATTCGTGATTTCGATTGAACCTTATAAACAAATTTTACTATACTTTCAATAAACTTTCTTTTATTATTTGAATACTATGTAAAATCAGATGATTGGTCTACTTTGTAAGAATACATTTTGTGCTTACATACTTATACATGCAATAATTGAAGTATGTAAGCGCTGTGAAATTCCCTAGTACTGTATAATATCCAATCAGCGTACTACCAAAAGGTTAAAACAAATTGGATTACTACTATAGATAGTATCGATTCTGATTACTTATCTGGTTTTTTATTTTTTGGATTTCATAAGTTAGATTATCAATCTGTTTCTGTAAATTTCTATTATCACTAGAACCATTTTTTTCTTGTCGTTCTTCTTCTATAGCAAGAATCGCAAACAAAGTGGCAAGTGCATCGCCAAACGTACTTATCGCTCCTGCAATGACAGCGATTTTAGCTGCTTGACTGTCTGATTGGAGGTCCGAATTATCTTGTTCAAAATTAAAAATGTTTTTGTTCAATTCAATAACCCCCCAGTAAATTAATATCATTTTCACTCTATTTTATGCAAAAAGCATTTTTTCGTGAAAGTATTTTACTTGTGCCGTTGCCTTCTGCCTGACTACTTTATAAAGAAAGGTATTTCCTGAGAAGATTTTTAATAAGAGGATTAAGTCCCTCTGGTAACTCATTTATGGTAAAAAACTTAGCCTCTATTGTCTCTTGACCATCAGCCTTAAGAACACCACCACTAATTTCTTTAGTAACGTAAGCGATTGTAATGGGGTAGAATTCATCTCCATTTGGTAATTTAACAAAATACTGTTTCCCAGAAAAAACACCCACCAATTCAAGTTTACCAATCTCTATTCCAGTTTCTTCCAAAACCTCTCTTCTACCAGTCTCTTCTGTAGATTCTCCTAATTCCATAAATCCTCCGGGAACACCCCATATACCATCACTACGCTTTTGTAACAGCAATTCTCCTCTTTCATTCATTACTGCAACTGCAACTCCCACTAAGATTAAAGGATGATTGCCGACACTTTTTCGTAAATCCTCAATATATCCCATAACTTCCCCCCTATAATGATGATTGTCTCATACATAAATTCTATATTATGAAGGAAATTACCTCTTTAATTTTTAGAAAACAAAAAAGCACTGCTTACGCAATGCCTTTTTATTTTCTATTGAATTACTTTTTTTCTTCAGCAACCGCTTCTTTGATAGCCTCTGCAATTGCTGTTGCATTTTCTTCTTGTTCCGTTAATTCCTCTGTTGTATGAGATATTGTTTCCATAAATTCCATTGGTTCTTCTCCTTCAGACGAAGCGGTACCGTCATCTAGTGGTGAAGAGGCAGTTGGTTTAATGGCTTTTACTTTATCAACTAATTGTCCAGATTGCTCTTGAATTTGCTTAGAAAGTTGAGTTGTTTTTTCTTTTGCAGTTGTTGAAAAGTCCATCGTCTTTTCTTTAAGCTGACTAGCCTGTGTAGAAAGGTTTCCACGAAGCTCTGTTCCTGTTTTTGGTGCTAGTAATAATGCAGTGGTTGCACCAATAATACCACCTATTAACACACCGATGATAAAATCTTTACCATTTACTTCTTCTTCACGGTAAATATCCTCTCGTGAATCACTGTTGTAATATGGTACCGGTGGATAATGCGATTGACCTTGCTGATTATAAGATGATTGGTTTGCATAATATTCATGATTATAAGTTGCTTCATTGTAATTAGGTTTAGTTTGTTTTTGATTTGTCATGTAAATCCCTCCGATTATAGTGGTTTATGGTTGTCGTTTTCATAAGTATAATATCCAGCACGTTCTAACGCTTTACGTTCTCTCCATTTGTCGCGAACACCTAATAGAACGTTACTCCATTGGACAACCTGGGCAATTTTTTCTTCATTTTTCTCAACTTCAGAGGTTACGGAAGTTGTTAAACGTTGAATAGAATGATTAAATCCATTTACAGAAGTTCCTACATTTTTAACTGCATCGACTACTGTATTTAACTTCTCCGATTTAGCTTGTATATCTTCTGCTAAATCATTTGTTTTTTGAAGAAGTTCAGCTGTTTCCTTTGTCATATTTTGTAGATTTGTTTCTAAACCATCTAATGTGCCCGCTACATTATTAAGTGTTTTCTTAACTGAAAATAATGTCATTGCTAAACTAATACAAAGTATTAGAAATGCAACCGCTGCTATAATAGCGGCTATGTATAAAAGATTTTCCATTGTACATCCTCCTAAAAACTTATATGTCTTAATACAATTTTACCCTAATCAAATCAAATTAAACTTCCTACCTATACTATACTACTTTTCTTTTAAATATCCTTCAAAAAAAAGCTTAATCCAAATAGATTAAGCTTTTTTATTATTTATTTAACTTTGCTTCAAAAGCATGTTGATATTTTTGAACGTCTCCAGCTCCCATAAATAAGAAAACTGAATGCTCCTTTGTCTGCAAATCCTCAACATTTTCTTCTGTTAGAATATGGCTTCCTTCGATAATATCTCCTAGGGTTGAAATTGTTAAATTCCCTACATTCTCTCTCGCAGATCCAAAAATATCACATAAATAGACCCGATCCGCCAAACTCAATGCCTCACTGAATTCTTGTAAAAACTTTTGAGTTCTTGTAAAAGTATGTGGTTGGAAAATCGCAATTATTTGATGAGTTGGATACTTTTGTCTAGCAGATTGAATAGTTGCTTTTATTTCTGTAGGATGATGAGCATAATCATCAATGATAATATCATTACCAACTATCGTCTCCGTAAACCTTCTTTTGACCCCTTCAAAGGTTTCTAAACCTTTTTGGATAGTATCTGCAGGAACTCCTTCATAATGGCAAAGAGAGATAACTGCTAGAGCATTTAATATAGTGTGGTCACCGAACAACGGAATGGAGAAGCGATCATAAAATTCGTTGCGTACAAATACATCAAAAGATGTACCTTTTGGTGTAATTTCGATATTGCGTGCAGCAAAATCATTATGTTCTCCAAAACCATAATAAACGACAGGAACTTCCGATTTTATCTGTTGTAAGTATTTGTCGTCCCCACAAGCAAAAATTCCTTTTTTCACCTGCATCGCCATTGACTGAAATGCCTGGAATACGTCATCAATATCATGGAAATAATCTGGATGATCAAAATCAACATTGGTCATTATTGCATAGTCCGGATTGTACGCTAAAAAATGACGGCGATATTCACAAGCCTCGAACACAAAGTTAGAGGCATTTAACATACCTTTTCCGGTTCCATCCCCGATTAAAAAGGATGTAGGTTCGTATCCACTCAATACATGAGATAACAAACCAGTAGTAGATGTTTTTCCATGAGCTCCTGTAACTGCTACAGAGGTAAACTGACTCATATAATTCCCTAAGAAGTCATGATAGCGAATTATCTCTAAGCCAAGCTCTCTAGCTTTGACTAGTTCGGGATGGCTATCGGGAAACGCATTTCCAGCAATAATAGTCATACCCTCTTTAATATTCGATTCATCGAATAATAATATTTCTATATTTCGATCATGTAATGGTTTTTCAGTAAAAAAATACTTTTCAATATCAGAACCTTGAACTTCATAGCCTGTATCGTGTAAGATTTGCGCTAATGGACTCATTCCAGACCCCTTAATGCCTGTAAAATGGTACTTTGTCATACGTAGAAACCTCCTGGGATTAGCCCCACTTATATACATTAAATACTACATGCGCCTATTTAGACGTATTCATTATTATACCACTTATTCGTATAAACCTTTAAAAAAGTGAAACTTCTGTTAGTGGGGTGTTCTTTAACCCCACTGATTGAAATTAAGCAAAAAACGCCGCGTCCTGTCAATACCCTAAGTGACCAACATTCTGTTGACCCGTTATACGCTGTATGCAATAAACATTGAAGAAACCGCACGGTGTGGTGCATTTTGTTTATGCTCTATATCGGACTTTTATAGTCAGTTGGACTCTTACTTTCACTTTGTAAATTGACATACCTTGAAGTGGAAATCTTATTCGAGATAACATTATTAACTAAAAATTTCATCTAAAGTATCACTCGTTAACAATACATCTCTTGCTTTACTTCCTTTTTGCTCTGTAATATATCCATTCTCATACATAGCATCTATCAAGCGTGCTGCTCGGTTATATCCAAGGTGAAACTTACGTTGTAATAACGAAGTGGAAGCAGTACCTTGTTCTACGATAAAACGACAAGCCTCTTCGAATAAATCATCTTGCTCTGAAGTGATTTCTTTTTGTAGAAGTTCCTCTTGTTCAAACATATAGTCAGGATTGCCTTGACTTCTAGCATATTCAATAACACTCTCAATTTCATCATCAGAGACATAGGTTCCCTGGATACGTACTGGGCTAGACATGCCATTCCCTTGATAAAGCATATCTCCTTTTCCAAGTAAACGTTCCGCACCTTGCTGGTCTAAAATTGTACGCGAATCGATTTGTGATGATACAGAGAATGCAATTCGAGTAGGTATATTAGCTTTGATCAACCCAGTAATAACGTCTACAGAAGGACGTTGTGTAGCTAATACTAAATGTATCCCACATGCTCTTGCTTTTTGTGCAATTCGGCAAATAGCATCTTCTACTTCCGTTGGTGCCATCATCATTAAATCTGCAAGCTCATCTATAACAATGACGATATATGGGAGCTTTTGTGCAAACTGTCGCTTTTCTGTCGCAAGTGTATTATATCTAGTAATATCTCGTACCCCAATATGTGCAAACAATTGATAGCGTCGTTCCATTTCTTCCACTGCCCATTTTAACGCAGCAGTTGCGGCTTTTACATCCGTAATCACTGGACTGACAAGATGTGGAATGTGATTGAACGGTGCGAGCTCCACCATTTTAGGATCGATTAGTAATAATTTTACTTCATCTGGCGTTGCTTTATACAACAGACTTACTAATAATGAGTTAATAAATACAGATTTCCCAGACCCTGTTGCTCCTGCAATAAGTCCATGAGGCATTTTACGTAAATCCAGAGTGACTGGTTTACCTGTTAAATCCAATCCCAAGGCTGCTTCTAACGGGGACTCTGAATGTAAAAATATATCTGTATTTATAACTTCAGATAAACGAACTGCACGAGAATTCCTGTTTGGTATTTCAATTCCAATAGAGCTCTTCCCTGGAATTGGAGCTTGAATACGAATATCTTTTGCTGCTAATGCAAGTTTGAGATCGTCTGCTAAGTTACGTATTTTACTTACTTTTGTTCCCTGACCAACCGTGATTTCAAACTGTGTGACTGCTGGTCCCTGTACCATTTGAACAATTTCACCCGCAACTTGAAAATGAGATAGCGCATCAACTAATGTAAATGCCTGCTCCTCCATCCATTCTCTATCCTCCACATTCATTTCAGGAGGAAGTAAATGACTAAAAGAAGGTCTTACATAATTAGTTTGGACCTCTTCTTGCTCTTCTACTATTATTGACTTTAATTCCTGATTCATTACTTGTTTTTGTTCTCGCGGAATTGTTGACGCTGTTGTAGTAACCGCTTTATTAGCTACAGGGGATATTTTGTTCATAGTATCTATTCTATTCATTTTACTTTTATCTGATTTCAACATTAGAACATTAAAAGGTCTAATGTTTTCTTTTAAAGGTTTTTCAGTTTCTAAATACTCCGTATTAGGAACAGTTTCATTTTTTTCTAATGCTTCCGTTACAGCTACTTCAGCTTGTACACCTTCTACTAACTCGGTGACTGGTACATCCTCTTCTACTACATCAACCTGGATATTTTCTTCTAGTTCAGTTACATATACTAATTCTTCTGCAGCAATCACTTCTGGTTCTGGACTTATAGGTTCTGGTTTATTTAGTATTTCCGAAATTACTGCTTCGTTTTTTGGTTCTGTTTCTTCTATAATCTCTTGTTCTTTTTCTTTATTTTCTATTACTGCTTTAGAGAACCCATAAATCGGTGAAGGAACTTCGGTAGGTGTGAATGCTCTTTTCTTTCGATTTATAGCTGGAACTTCTTCCACTTTTTTCTTCTCTGCACGATGTATGACAGTAGGCTGTGCACGTTGCTGCCATAAGTTTTGTTCATGTAATGGTTTATATTCGGGTTCCTTGAAGTAAGGTTCCTCTTTATATGTTTCAACTATTTTTTCTTCCTTTGGATAACCAGATAATGCTCCATTTTTTTCTTCATCTGAAATTAACGGAAAACGAAAAGGAGCTTTCTTCGTTGTAGAATGTACATTGTGTTGTTGGTATTGTTGCTGCTGTTCATATTCCTCTTCAACTTCTATTTCATCTGATGCAAATAATTTTTTTAACCAATTCAAATTCATCACTCTTTCTAAAAGATACCTCTTATTCTACCAATAATAATAGGTTTCGTCTGTATTTATAAGATAGAATGGGAAAAAAATCATGTGTTTTAGGTATTTAACCAATTGAAAAATGCCACTTATGTATTGGGAATTCAATATATATGGATAAATATACCGTTCCACAAGTTAATTACATACGAACATTTGTAACCGACATGTACTTTTCCGAGAGAAAAACTGGCTAAAAGATCTTCCAGTTTATAGAACAGGCGGCACAAAGATGCAATTTCGATCGCTCTAACGCTAATTTATACGATAAATACCAGAAACACTGATTTTATATACTCAAGAAGCATTAATATCTTTATATTTAATGAATGATTTGATCTAGATTTTTCTTTACTTGCTCTCACCAATTGATTACTTGCTCCCGTCTGCTGAATACTTGCGTTCGTGGAGGATTTACTTGTCCAAAATCTTTATTTACTGGCGGACTATTACCTTTTACTTGCGCATTGGGTAATTCAACCAAATTACTTTACTTATTCACAGATTAAATATGTAGAATCGAATAGAGCAACTGCAAAGAATAGTGTCTTTAGATGCCCCTGCATATTCATAGAATTGATGATTGGAACGCAAAGCGACGTAGAGGGATTAGCTTTAAGTGAAAACCCATCAGAGAAGCGAGGACGTTGACGAACGACCGCGAAAATTGTAATGGTATTATAATTTGTTTATTATTCAAGAACTCAGTTTTTCCTGCACATTATATATTGTTCTATTCATAAACAAAAAAAGCACACCGATGAGGCATGCTTTTCATTCATTAAACTAAAAATTCACTTCCAACTTCTTTTTGCTCGTCTAGGATAAGAATTCCTTTTACTTCTGGTGCATCTGGAATTGCCAATTCTCGTGCGGAACATAACATTCCACTTGATGCAATGCCTCTAAGTTCAGCGTCTTTAATAACCATTCCTGATGGCATTACTGCACCCACTTTAGCTACTACTACTTTTTGTCCCGCTTCTACATTAGGAGCGCCGCATACGATTTGTAAAGTCGATTCCCCAACATTTACTTGGCATACTTTTAACTTATCGGCATTTGGATGCTGTTCTAATGAGTCCACGTGACCGACTACAAACTTTGGAGATAGGTCTACTTCTAGTGTAAAAGAAACATCGTTTTTCTCTAATATTTGTTGGATAGTTTCTACTATTTCTGTGGTTAAAGGAACGTTACCTTGTAGATCCAATACTTTGTATTTACTAAATTCAAATATATTTATAGCCAATACTTCGTTAGTTTTCACATCTATTACTTGTGTAACATCACCTTTGGTTTCCGTAATAACTTTTTCTGTTTTTTCAGGTGTTAATTGGATTAATAAGACATCCCCAACTCCAGGTTTGTTGTAAAAAATATTCATTCGTTTTCGTTCTCCTTTGATACTCGATTTTTCGCCATGATAAATATTGGTTCTAAATCTCCATTTTCGTAGATGAAAGATAATGAAGTAATAGGCACAGTTCCTACGGTGAAGAAATGCATCGTCATCTGCGCCAGAACATCGTAACCTGTTTCATTTCTAATATCACCAATTATCATAACATCTTGATGGGGTAAAGAAATAGTCATATCACCAGTTATTTTCTTTTTCATGTCCTTTAATAGCGATTCGTTCAGTATACGGCTTGCATCATATCCATCGTTGTTATTAAAGAAATAAAAAATATTACCTGCAACCTCGTCGGTTTTAAAGCGGTTCTCTAAATTCCTAACTTGGAAGAGTGCTCGTTCACGGACTTCCGTCTCCCTTACTTTCCAATCTGCTAACATTTTTTCATCTAGTAACCGGTAAGTGCTTCCTAGATCGACTGCATAGTAAATACGTGTTTCTGCTGTATGATCTTTTATGATAAAACGATTACCTTCATTAGACTTAAGTGGGAAAGAAGTTGATCGAATAACTGGATATACAGATAATGATGGATCTATTTCTCCCGCCATTTCTTTTTCCATTGCTTGAAAAGTCTCGTTTATCGTATATACGACTTCATTAATCGCCACTTCTTTTTTCGTTTCATATTTGGCTAAAATTGGAGGGATTGAAATTTCAATTCCTTTCCCTGTTGCTTTATGAGTCAATCTAAGCTTATTTGTTTCTCTATTATAATCATAAGTGTATATATCTTCGGAAAGCTGAGTTTTTAATAGTCTTACAAGTTCAAGTGCTTTCATCTATTATCTTTTCCTTTCATAAACAAAACGGTCCACTAGGTGAACCGTTTGATGGATTAAATCGATTGAAGAAATGATTCAATTTCCTCTCTAGTTTTACGGTCTTTACTAACAAATCGACCTTTTTCTTCGCCATTTTCATATGCTAGGAAACTAGGAATACCAAATATATCAAGCTCGATACATAAATCGATGAACTGATCACGGTCTACAGAAATAAAAGTAATATCCCCAAATTTCTCCTCAATCTCTCCCATGAAAGGATCGATGAAATGACAATCTGGACACCAGTCAGCTGTAAATTTAAATACGACTTTTCCTTGTTGCTTTAGTTCTCTGAATTGATTTACTGAAGCTAGATTTTGCATATGTACCACTCCTCTAGTTTGTTGGAATTGAGCGAACAATTAACATCATTTTCTCTAAATTATTTGCAATATCTTGTTGCTCTGAAATAGTTGTTAGCTTAATACCACCAATACTAGTTATAAGCTCATACTTTTCTTCACTGTTTTCAATAACCGCAGCAAATCCAAAACGTCCGTTTTGCTCAAATGTTTTTTCTTCTAAAACCTTTAGATTATTATCTGACGACATCAAATCATAGTATAGTTTACTGCTCGGTAATTCATTCGGATTAATGAAGAGAATAAATGAATCTTTTCCTTTCGAAAGAATTATATTCGTCTCATCCGATTCTTCCTCTATTGAAAAACCACTAGGTATAAATATATTCATTTCGTTCACTTTTTCATTTGGTTTTTCTGCATCACCCTGAAATGCTACTTTTGCATTTTCAAGTCCATCTGCAGTTTGTTCCTCTAAAGAAGAACATCCAGCTAATAAAATGACAGCTATTGACGCGATAAATAATCGCATCCATTTTCGAGTCATTCTCTTTCCTCCATTCAGTGCATAACTGCTATATATTTTAACGGTGATCACGTACGATTTCAACTACAAGGGCTTATAGGAAAATTCAAATTGCCCAATCAATAATAACATTATATGCTCAAACATAGCACTTCTATTAACAAGTCCATTTGAAAATACACCAACTGCTCCCTCATCATGCCGTATCTCGTTCTTATTAGTAAAGACGTCCATTACAGGTCCAAGTTCCGCACCAGCCAGTAATTGTTCCGCTATTTCGTTAGGCAATGGAATACCGGCTCCAGTTGCCGTAAAAACATCTCCGTTTTGCGTCACCAGTGCCCCCCAATTACAAATGTACAGCTGGCCATCTATTTCTTGAACACCACCTTCTAAACCGATCCCAAACAATGCATCAGAACCTACCATCAGATGCTTAGCTCGGTTAATAGCACCTTGCCTAGTCTCTTCTTGACTCATCGGTTGATCGGAAACTAGAGATGGAACTTCTATATTCTCAAATATAGCATTTGGATAATAAATACTAGAAATCGATTTAACAGCTTTTGTTTTAGCTCTATTATTTGTACCTATTAATATTTTCATACATTAACCCTTCTTTCTAGAGAAAAAGATGCCTCAAGAGGCATCCTTTTTTATACGTTCGCTTTAATTGTCTCTAAAGTTGTACGATCGCATGTTTTAACTAGTTTAACAA
The DNA here is from genome assembly GCF_038003165.1 of Psychrobacillus sp. FSL K6-2365. Lineage (NCBI taxonomy): Bacteria > Bacillati > Bacillota > Bacilli > Caryophanales > Bacillaceae > Psychrobacillus > Psychrobacillus sp. FSL K6-2365. The sequence continues at coordinate 2,925,590 of NZ_JBBOOO010000001.1, forward strand.
TAAGTTCTTTTGCTGCAGCGTAATCATCTGTATGAATAATAGATGCCGAAGTATGAATATAGCGAGAGCAAATACCAATTACAGCACTTGGAATACCTTCATTTGATGTATGAACACGTCCAGCATCTGTACCACCCTGTGAGATGAAATACTGATATGGAATTTTATTTGTTTCTGCAGTATCTAAGACGAATTCACGCATACCACGGTGAGTCACCATTGTACGGTCGAAAATTCGAAGAAGTGTTCCTTTTCCTAGCTGTCCAAATTCATTCTTGTTACCAGAAGCATCATTAGCAGGACTTGCATCTAGGGCAAAGAATAAGTCTGGGTTTATCATATTTGCTGATGCTTGTGCACCTCTAAGACCAACTTCTTCCATAACATTTGCACCAGAATAAAGCATATTCGGTAATTGCTCGTTTTGTACTTCTTTTAAAAGTTCAATTGCTAATCCACAGCCATAACGATTGTCCCAAGCCTTTGCCATAATTTTTTTATCATTTGCCATTGGTGTAAAAGGACAAACAGGCAAGATTTGGTCCCCCGGTTTAATACCCATTCGTAGAGCATCCTCTTTATCATCTGCTCCAACATCAATCAGCATATTTTTTATATCCATCGGTTTGTTTCGAAGCTCATCACTTAACAAGTGTGGAGGAATAGAACCAATTACACCAGGAATCGTTTGATTTTTAGTGACAACTTCTACCCGTTGTGCAAGTAAAACCTGGCTCCACCAACCACCTAATGGTTGAAAACGAATCATTCCATTATCAGTGATACCAGATACCATGAATCCGACTTCATCCATATGACCTGCAACTAAAATTTTCGGACCATTTTCATCCCCTTTTTTTAGCCCGAATATCCCCCCTAAATTATCTTGTACAATTTCATCTGAATATTTAGTTAGTTCGTTGCGCATAAATGCACGAACAGCATATTCGTTTCCAGGAGCTCCTGGTAGTTCTGTCAACGTTTTAAATAGTGAGCGCGTTTCTTCATTCATATAAAAAAGCCTCCTAAAGCTATATAGATAATTATCTTCACCTTCTATTGTAATAAAATATTGTTTGGTTTACTACAATAAAACTTCGTAAACCGAAAAATTTAATCGTAACGAAGATGTATGATACACTAAAAAAAATAGGTTAGGGAGGAATACTAATGAAATTAAAGGATTATATGATGGGCCTTGGAACTGGAATTGTTATTGGTGTTATTGCCAGCAAAGCTACAAATAAGATGGATTTCAATCGTTCAGCAGAGTTAGTATTAAACGAAATTAAAAATTCTTTTAAACAAGAGGGTCCAATTGATGGATCATGGATATATATGACGCCTGAGAAATTTCAAAAAGCAGCTATTAGGATGGAAGTTTATAAAGGTGGAATTTCTCGTGTAAAAAACGGTGAACTTGAGCAATTTGAGTTTGCTGCAGATGCAAAAACAGGATCCGTTGTGGACTTAGTGAAAATCTAAGCTTTGGAAAAGAGTGGTTCATCATGATAAACCATTTTTTGTGTCGTTTGAAAATTGCAGTTAAAACATCCTTGCAATTTAGCTAATTAGAAAAACTCTCTCTGATTAAATCTATATCTCTAAGGCTATTTACTTGCGTAAAACCGCCAAATACTTGCTCTAACGAGAAATTTCCTTGCTTTCCTTTATAAGTTACTTGTGGTCATCGTGTGTTTACTTGCACTCCAAGGTGATTTACTTGCAAAAAGGTAAATTTATCCACTTCTTTTTCTAATCCATTCGAACTTTTGATTGGCTAATTATTCACAAAAATAAAAAACGAGCTATGACTAAATGTCACTGCTCGTTTTTTATTTACCGACTTCTCTCCACTATATCCATTATTTCTTTTCCATCTTCAGACCATTTGATCATTCGATAGAAAGCATCATGGTAGAAGCTGAACCAGTAATTATGTTGAAGTGCTTGTTTGACCCATTTTTCTTTTGCATATATAGATGTCATTGGATAATCATCGTATGCAAGCACCCATAGTGGGTTTTGGTGTGCATGTGTGGGCATTAGATCTGCCATATGTATGATAGTATCTTCTGCTTGCTTAAATACAACAATACTATGTCCGTCACTATGACCTCCAGTATGAATCATTTCGATACCTTCTATTACCTCGAAAGAATTAGTGAATGGTATAACTTGACTCTCAATTGCCTCCCAGTTTTCTTTCCAGTACGTATTTTTAGAACGAATATTGGGATTTTTCATCTCATTCCATTCAACATCAGAAACATATATTTTGGCATTTGGAAATGTAGATACTATTTGGTCTCCTCCCCATTTTGTCAGGCCACAAGCGTGATCAAAATGGAGATGAGTCATCATGATAAGATGGATGTCTTCAGGTAATAATCCTAATTCTACAAGATTATCTTCCACTTGAGATTGATCCGTAACACCATAGTTTCGTAATTGTTTCTCAGTCATTTTTCGGTAACCAAGACCTGATTCCAGTAAAATATTCTGCCCTTTATATTGGACTAGTAGTGGATCTGAAGGTAGTTCAATTTGATTTTTCTCATTGACAGGATATTTCTTTTCCCATAATGGTTTTGGAACAACTCCAAACATGGCACCCCCGTCCATAAAAGTTGTTCCTCCCTTTAACCATGTGAATGACATTTCATGAAATTTAAACGTGTCCATCCTCTGACCCCCTAATCAAATATGCCTCGGCAGCTCCGCAGGAAATGCTCCAACGCAAGCTCATCGCAGAAAACAGTGCGCACAGATTTTATCGAGCTCGATAAATTTCTCTGTGGCATCTACCGGAGGCTTTAACTTTATTCAGCAGGGATTTTGGACCCCAACTGAGTTGAATCATTCATTTGCTGAATGAAGTTATACGTATTTTGCTTCCACACGGTATATCGGTTGTCCTTTTGCGGAAAACTTTTCTTCATATTCTGTCATAATATTATCCTCAGGCATATTAACATGTAAATCTAGTGAAACATCTTTGATAAGCATTCCAAAGGCTGACATACTAGTTAAGGAATATTCAAATAGACCTCGGTTATCAGTTTTGAAATGAATTTCAGCATGGTCAACCAAAATAGATTTGTATAACTCTAAAAACTCTGCATGCGTTAAGCGCCGTTTAGCATGTCTAGTTTTTGGCCATGGATCTGAGAAATTAAGATAGACACGGTCTACGTCATTTTTTTCAAAATACTTCGCAAGATCTGAACCGTTAACTTTCAATAATCGTAAATTCGGTAATGGCTGTGCAGCAATGGCATTTTCCAATGCAGACACAATTACACTATCATATAGCTCGATACCAATGTAATTGATTTCTGGATTTTGCTTAGCCATTCCTGTTATAAATTGTCCTTTTCCTGAACCTACTTCGATGTGTAATGGATAATCATTCTTAAACTCTACATTCCATTTCCCTTTGATTTCTTCTGGGTTTGGTATGACTATTTCTGGATGAGCATTGATAAAATCCTCTGCCCATGGTTTATTTCTTAACCTCATTTTTAAAACTCCTTTTTCTTTAACGGTTTGCTATATTCCACGCGTTAGCTAGTACTGAACATGTATAAACTGTATCTTTATCGGTTACACAAGTAAACTCACCATCTACATGACCAAACACCTCATCATGGATCTCCATATTAAAATCTGATGCTTGAAACTGTGTAACTTCATTAAATTTAGTATGTTTTCCAAAGAATACTGTACCAAAAATAAATAATAATTTCCATCTTGATAATTTGTTTACAACCGTCATTTCAAGTAATTGATCATTGGGTATAGACGTTGGTGAAATTTTCATTCCACCTCCAAAATACGGCTGATTGCAAACAACAAAAAACCACACATCATCAAATCGGAGAACTTCATCTTTATTATGTAAGGTAAAAGAAAATTTTTTAAATGTAAATAATTCTTTAATGAGATATATTATGTATGCAAGTTTACCGAGTCGCAATAGGTTTAGCCTGCTTTTCCACACAGAATAATTAGCAAGATAAGCCACTTTTGCATCAAATCCAAAACCTGCATTGTTAACAAATTGGTAGGTTGTATCAGAAGTTTGTACGGTACCAATATCCATTTTTGTAGGAAGCTTTCTAAATACAAACTCCTGAATGTCCTTTGGAGTATGAAAAACGGAGAAAGTTCGGCTAAAGTCATTCCCACTACCTGCAGCAATTATACCAATTCGAACATGTTCAAAACTCAATACGCCAACGATAATTTCATGGATAGTTCCATCACCGCCAACACCAACAATTAGCAAATCATTCATAGATTCTGCACAATTCTTTGCAATTTCAGTTGCGTGACCTTTTCTTTCTGTTATAAATACGGTGTGGGGAAAATCGATAGCCTTTTTCCATTTTCTCCACACCTTTTTACCTAACCCATTCCCTGCATGCTCATTTACGATAAAAACTATATTACTCATTTTGTTCCGCACTACCTAAATCAGAGCTAGATCTTGAATACGAAGTGGTTTGTACTAGGTCCAATATTGCTTGTGCTGCTTTAAATTGCATATGCTTCATCGGAGAATGGGAAGATTTCAATGATAAAAACCATTCTGGAAATTTTCTAGTATCGATAAATTCGGTTTGATACGAGTTTCCAGGATAATCAATATAGCCATTTCTTGAAAGAATTACTTTTTTTATCGGTAACTCTACTTCTTGCTTTTGGAAGATCTGCCCTAATATAGATTCCATTCGATTTAGATTAATCGTTGGATTTAATATTTTTTTCTCTTCTTTTCCACTTTTCTTTAGCCAGAACCGATCCCCACTTCCTATAAACGCATCGGAAGTTTTGTCCTCAAGAACTACAATGCATACAACTTCAGTAGGAAGTATAAGTATAATATCTAACTCAATTGGTGCTTTCTTAAGCTTTAAAATAGGATAATAAAATAAAAAATAATTATCTGGTAGTTTCTGAGTTAAATCCCTCAACATGGAATCACGCATATACTTTGGATCAACATAAGACTTTTCACGTAAAGTGGAGCTTGCCCATTTTAATTGAAAATGAAATAACTGATCCAAATACATCCGCTTTAACTCTTCTTTTGTTTGAGGTTTATATACTAGCTTTGGTTCAAAAAGTAACGTAGTAGATTCTTCTGGTATTGGTATCCCTTGAGTCAATTCATCATTTTGCCATTCTATATCTTCTACTATTTCTTTTTTATGCTTTGGAAAAAGAATAGAGAAAAGTGACTTTTTCTCGTATTCTACAACAACTTCCTGTTCTTTTTCGATCCAATCAGAATTAAAAGATCCTCGTTCCCACTCTTCCTTTGTTCGATCCCACTGTTGTTTCTTTAATCGCACAAATTGAGTTGGGTACCTTTTTAAATCAATTTCATAACGCGAGATATAATCTTGCAGTTTAACTAGTTGTGCCATTTCCACCCCTCCTCCACTTAACTATACTTATTTCTTCATAACGCGGAGAACGATTCGTATTAATCGTAAAAATAGAGAAACTTTGAACTTCAAAGGCTAAATCAGGTAGTGCAAATTCTGATAAATTTAGCGATTCTTTAGAACCCCATTTTTTTGCAATTGTAATATGGGCAGTAAATTCGTTTTTTTTCTGTACTTCAATAAAATCCGCTAAAAGTTGTACAATTTGTTGCTGTAAGAATTGCAAAGGATTACTTTTTTCTATCGCAGTATACACAACGCGTGGAGTGGATTTGTTTCCAAAATGTGCCACACCACGTGTTTTCAGTTCAAATGAATCCCACTCTAACAGGCGAAGAGAATCAATTATTTGTTCTAATGTATTTTCCTCAACTTCACCTAAATAATAGAGCGTTATATGAAGATCCTCAACTACGGGTAGTACTTTATGTGTCTGTAGTAAATTTGTTTTATCACGTTCCCGAATAATTGCAGTTGCAACCGGCTCAGGAATCTTTATAGCGATAAAATAATGTTTGTTCATATTTTAACGGACGAAGGAATTCTTTTTTCAAAAGCCACTTGAATTTTTTCAGTCCATTCGCCACGTTTGCCGTTGCCAATTAATTGACCGTCAATTGAAATTACTGGCATTACTTCCGCATTCGTAGAAGACATAATCATTTCATCCATTTCTAGTGCTAGTGATTTTGTGAATGCCTCTTCAACTACCGATAACCCTATTTCTTCACAGCAACTTAAAATAACTTGGCGAGTAATACCATTAAGTATTAAATTGCTAACCGGATGGGTGTATAAAACTCCATCTTTAATGCCGTACATATTAGACGATGAACCTTCTGTAATCGTTTCTCCACGATGTAATACCGCCTCATAGCAATCTTTACTAATCGCTTCCTGTTTCGCAAGAACATTTCCTAATAAATTTAACGATTTAATATCACAGCGAAGCCAGCGAACATCTTCCACAAAACAAGCTTTCACTCCATTTTCTAATTGCGAAAGAGGACGTACAGTCTCCTTTGTATACGCTGTTAATACAGATTCAACCGCCGGTACAGGGAAATTATGTTGACGCATGCTAGTACCGCGTGTAACTTGAAGATAAATCTGCCCATCTTTAAGCTCATTCATTTCGATTAAATCATATAACATTTTGTGCATGACATCTTTTGTATATGGAATTACTAGTTGAATTTTATCAGCACTCGCATATAAGCGATCAATATGTTCTGTAGCAGTGAACATATCTCCGTTATATATTTTAATCACTTCATAAATTCCATCTCCAAATTGATATCCACGATCTTCGAATCCAATTTTCACATCTTCTTCATTTACAAATTGATCATTCCATAATATTTTTACCATACTCATTTCCCCTCCGAATTTGAAATTCCTGCAAGCTCAACTATAGCATCTGCATAAATAGCAGTTGCTTTAACTAAATCCTCGATATCTACATATTCATCCACTTGATGCGCTACATCTTTTCTACCAGGGAAAACCATACCAAACGCTACCCCTTTTTCTAGTACCCTCGCATATGTGCCACCACCGATAGATAATAGCTCTGCTTTTTCTCCAGTATGTCTTTCGTATACTTTCTGTAATGATTTAATAAGTATATCTTCTTTATCGACATAATGCGGCTTAGAATTAGTACCCAGATCCAATGTAATACCTGTACCATCAAGTGCATCTCTACACGCACTTAATTGTTCATCGAAGGGATAGCTGACAGAATAACGCATACTCACTTGTGTACAAGATCCCTGTGCAGGCGCATAGTGAATGACCCCTGGATTTAAAGTCGTTTCCCCTGAAATTTCATCTGTAAAATTGAGTGCCAGTGAATGTCCTCTACTATCTTCCCCAAATGAATTCACTAAAAAGTTAACGAATGCTTTAGAATGAGGAGTCAAATTAATATTTTGCAAGAATTTCGCTAATACAACCCCCGCATTAACGCCATCGTCCGGTTCCATTGCGTGAGCTGATTTACCATAGACAAGTACTTTAACCATAGGACCTTCTTGTGTGACTTCTCCTTCTACATTATGTTCAGCTGCAAACTCTTGGAATTTTTCTTTTATCATATGTAGGCCACCAAACAATACTGCAAATGCTTCATCTGGTACCATATTTGTACGTTTTCCTGCTTGGAAAAATTGAATCGTTTCTGTCTCAGCTGAGCCAGTTTGAGTAAAAATTAAACTTGCGATTCCTTTTTCTGCATTAATAATCGGGAAATCTGCATCTGGAGCGAACCCCATTTCGGGCATTGCCTCTTTTTCAAAATATCTATCCATACATCGGAATCCACTTTCTTCGTCTGTTCCAATAATGAGACGTACTTTTTTTGAAAGTTCAATCCCAGCTTCTTTCACTAGTTTCATCGCCATCCAGGCAGCTATCGTTGGCCCTTTATCGTCTATAGCACCGCGACCATACACTTTACCATTAGCCACTACACCTTCAAATGCTGGATATGTCCAGTTTTTACCCTCTGGGACAACATCTACATGACAAAGGATTCCTAAAATATCCTCTCCAATACCCATTTCAATATGTCCAGCTACGTTATCAACATTCTTAGTTACAAATCCTTCTTGATCACCCTCGTTCAACATGTGTAAAAGAGCTTCTAATGGTTTAGGACCAAAAGGCATTTCATCATTACCAGCTTTTTCATCCATCACACTTGGAATTTGTATTAATCTTTGCAATTCTGCTATGATATCTGCTTTTTTCGATTCTGCTAGTTCTAACCAGTTCATATTTGCTTCCTCCTAAATAATACTTATATTCCATTTTACACTTTTTATAGCTTAAGACACAAAAAAAGAAGGTAATTAATGGCCTGTTTTAAACTTTGATCAACGTCCTGAAGAGGATTTATTACTTTGGCTTATCAATTATTTACTTTAATTTGGAATTTTGTTTCTTTACACGCTAGTCTAATTGCTCTCAATATTTTTTACTTACTTCCAAAAGGGTTTTATTTGCGAAAGGAAAATATCATCCTTTTTATTCCTAGACAGTATTTGGTGCTCTTAAAATACTTAGATAACGCTGATTTTAATGTTTTAATAGCCTGTTCCAAAACTAAAAAGAAATGTGAATTATTTGTAAATATCATAATTTCTATAGAAATTTCAATAGAAATCTACTATAATGGAATTGTCAGAAAGTAAATATTTTGACTACAATTTAGTAAAGGGGCTGTAAATTGCAATTACTCAGTTGCTTTTCACCCAAGTCGTCCGCTAGTCTAGCCAAGAGATATCATGATGAAGGAGTGGTTACTTTTGAAACCAACTACTGATCGGATGTTAATTCGAATTAAAGACATGTATATGTTCATCCGAGATAACGGAACAGTTACAACACAAGACTTAGTCGATGAATTTGGCATCACTCCTCGCACGATTCAACGAGATTTGAATGTGCTTGCTTTTAATGACTTAGTCATTAGTCCGACAAGAGGCAAATGGACCACGACGAACAAACGAGTTAAATTGACATCTTAGATAGTAACAATATGAAAAGAATGACCAAGCTCAATAGTTAAGCGAGGTCATTCTTTTGCTGTATTTGTTCTAATTCTTCTTCAGTCAATTCTCTATACGTTCCTTCTTCAAGAGAGCTATCTAATAGTAACATCCCCATTGATAACCTTTTTAAATAAACTACTTTTTTTCCCACCGATTCAAACATTCTTTTCACTTGATGGAATTTCCCTTCCGTAATAGATAATTCTATTTCCGAAGTAGGACCACTCTTTAAGATATTTAATATGCCTGGCTTTGTATGATAGCCATCATCCAATATTACACCATTGGAAAAGGCCATAATATCCGATTCGTCTACTACACCTTCCACTTTGGCATAATACACTTTTGGTACATCCTTATTTGGGGATAGAAGTCGATGTGTTAAAGCTCCGTCATTTGTCAATAAAAGAAGTCCAACTGTATCCTTATCTAATCTTCCCACCGGATATGGTTCAAAATGACGAACATCATCATCTAAAAGATCAATAACTGTTTGATCCCTAGAATCTTCTGTCGCAGAGACTACTCCAGGTGGTTTATTCATCATTAAATAGATGAACTCCCTATATTCAACTACTTCTCCGTAAACTGTTACTTTATCCTTAAATTCATTTACATGCATGGAGCTGTCTTTAACAACAGCTTCATTTACTTGAATAGCTTTCGATTTGACCAATATTTTTACTTCTTTTCTCGTACCATATCCCATATGAGATAGAAATTTATCTAATCGCATTTAATTCTCCTAGAAACCAATTTTTTTCGTAAAACGGGTGAGTCTATCACCAAATAGTTTTTGAGCAAGTCCCAATCGTAAAGTAACAAACGCATAAAAAGCAGCTCCTATACCTGCACAAACAATAATTGATAACAGCCCTTCTAGCTTAGTATCAATCGTCATTAGCTGTCCTAGTGTCCATTTTGATAAAAACACAAGAGTCAACATGGCTAGGTTCACTATTAAGATTAGCATTACCCTACGAATGACCATAGTCGATCTGTAATGTAAAGTTTTGTGTATAGCAAATAGATTTAACCCAATCGCGACCATATATCCACATGCAGTTGCCATAATAGCTCCATCTGTTTCAAACACTTTAATAAGTGGCGTATTGAGCACTAGCTTTGTTAGAATTCCAAGTAGTAAATTTAAAATAATTAGCTTTTGTCGATCAATTCCTTGAAGTATAGAAGTTGTTACTGGATATAATGCAAACAAAATAGCAACTGGTGCATAATGCGCAAGCACTGCGGCCCCTCTTTCACTCTCCTCATAAAACACAAAGTAAAATTCATCTGCTAATACGGAAATCCCCATTGCTGCAGGAACCGTCAAAAACAATAAAATTTGAAAAGACTGGTCCAATGATTTACGAACCTGCACAAAGTCTTGTTTGGCGTAATAGCTAGTAATCAAGGGAATCAACGTCATACTAAAACCTGTTGCTAGCATAACTGGAATCATTACAAGCTTGTGAGTACTAAAATTCAACATACCTAACAAAGTATTAGATACATCACCACCTATTCCAATCGTAGACATTGCGTTATTAAATGTAATCATATCGATAAATTGAAATAAAGGATTTATTACTCCCACAAGTGCAAAAGGTACTGTATAAATCAGCATTTCTTTATAAATATTCGATAAAGAAATATCTGAACTTGGTTTACCCGAGCCCGTGAGCAGATTATTAAATTCTGGCTTAAGTTTTTTCCAATACCAAAATAACACGACCAAGCTTGCAATTGCCCCTAAAAATGCTGCAAATACTGCAAACGAAACCGCCGTTTTCTCAGTACCCTTAAATATGTAAACAACAAAAAAGCCACCGACTAGTACAAAAAGTATTCGAACAATTTGTTCCCACAATTGAGAAACTGCAGTAGGTGTCATATGTTGATAGCCTTGGAAAAAACCTCTTACTAAGCTCATTAGTGGAACTACAATTACAGCAAAACTCACAAATTTAATCACAGAAGCTACATCACCTACTGAAAACACTGCCTCATCATCTTTAATAATTAGATGAGCTATAGGATCAGCAAGGAAAAAAAGAATTAAAAAGCCTAAGAATCCTGTTACTGCCATAAGTAGCATGCTCGATTTTACTAGCTTTCTACCAGTAGCGTAGTCTCCTAGAGCGTTATATTTAGATACAAATTTTGAAACTGCAACTGGAACTCCAGAAACTGCAATTGCCAGCATGATAGAGTATGGTGTATAGGCATATTGATAAAGCGCTATATACTCTTCTCCTACTATTTGATAAAAAGGTATTACATAAAGAACACCTAGTATTCTTGATAATAAGAGACCGACCGTTAGGATCATTGTCCCTTTCAATAAATTTGATGCCATCGAACCCGTCCAATCTTATCATATTCGCCTCGACGAATATACTCCTGCACAAGCTCGTCGCAGAAAACAGTGCTCCCAGATTTATCTCGACCTTGCTTGAGAATCTGCAGCATCCGCCAGAGGCCTTAACCTTATTAAGCAGGGCTTTGTAGACACCACTTAGTTGAATACATATTTATATTCACCGCACCTCTTATAGAAGTGGGATACTTCCGCTCCTGAGCTAACTCGTCGCAAAAAACATTAGCTTAATGAAGTTAAAATGTCTATCTTACAGTTTACAACTGTCTAAACAAAACCACAATCATGTATAATAAAGAAAAAACCGAAAGTGTGAATTTATTATGTATGACGTTATTGTAATTGGCGGGGGTCCCTCAGGATTAATGGCTGCTGCGGCAGCTGGTGCAGAAAAAAGGAAAGTGCTTCTTATTGAAAAAGGAAATAAGCTTGGGAAAAAGCTTGCTATATCTGGTGGCGGTCGTTGTAATGTTACTAATAGGCTACCTCAGGAAGAAATCGTAAAAAATATCCCTGGAAATGGTCGATTCTTATTCAGCCCGTTTTCTGTTTTTAATAATGAAGATATCATTGATTTTTTTGAAAATCTTGGAGTGCCCTTAAAAGAAGAAGATCACGGTAGAATGTTCCCAGTGTCCAATAAAGCTATGGATGTTGTAAATGCTCTTTTAGATGAATTAAAAAGATTACAGGTAGAAATTAAATTAAATTCAGTAGTTTCTAAGTTATTGATGAATGATGAAAAAGTAATTGGCGTAAGACTTGCTTCAGGTGAAGAAATTACTTCTAATGCAATCGTAGTAGCGGTCGGGGGTAAAGCAGTTCCTCAAACCGGATCAACCGGGGACGGTTATCCATGGGCCGAAAAAGCTGGACATACTGTGACGGACTTATATCCAACAGAGGTACCTTTATTGTCCAATGAGGCTTTTATCAAGTCAAAAGAACTTCAAGGTCTAGCGCTTCGTGGTGCGGGTGTTTCAGTGTTAAATAAAAAAGGAAAAGCAATTATCACACACGAAATGGATATGTTATTTACCCATTTTGGCTTAAGTGGCCCTGCAGTCTTAAGATGCAGTCAATTCGTTGTAAAGGAACAAAAGAAAAATGGCGGACAGCCTGTTGCAGTTCGAATTGACAGTCTTCCGGAACAAAATGAGGAAGAAACTTTCCAAATGTTGCTGTCCGCTATTAAAGAAGATCCAAAAAAAGCAGTGAAAAATGTTTGGAAAGGTATTGTACCTGAACGATGGCTTTTATTTTTACTACAGCGCACCGCTATTCAAGAGAGTGAAGATGGCCAAAATCTTGCACACGAAAAGATTCGTGCACTTGCTCATGAGTTAAAACAATTTATTGTCTTTGTGTACGGTACACAACCTTTAGAAAAAGCTTTTGTTACTGGTGGAGGTGTCTCCATTAAAGAAATAGAACCTAAAACTATGGCTTCAAAGAAAAAAGCAGGACTATATTTTTGTGGTGAAATATTGGATATCCATGGCTACACAGGTGGCTACAATATCACCTCTGCACTTGTTACCGGAAAAATTGCCGGGATGAGTGCCGCAAAATCGATTGAATTTTAAAATAACTTATAATACAATAGACTATAACAAGCGATGAGGAAGAATAGTAGCTTTATGAATTGCTTCAGAGAGCTGACGGTGGTGCAAGTCAGTGCAAGCTATAAAGTGAATGGGCTTCTTAGCTCCAAGGCTGAACAATTAGTTTCAGTAGGTTTTGGCGTTCGTCTACGTTATAGGACTAGCAACTGTTTGGTTGCAATAAGTGGATTACAATAGTGATCAATAAAGGTGGCACCACGGCTCTCCGTCCTTTGATGGAGGGCCTTTTTGTGTTTAGTTGAGCTGAGATTAGTTGAGAAAAGGAGAGAAAAGTTATGACAGTTGAGACGAGACGCTACCAAATGAAAGAAATTCAAGGGGACATGATGACTCCTATTTCCATTTATCATTCATTGCTTGGAAAGAAAAAAATGTTATTTGAATCCTCCGCAAAGCATGAGGAAAGTGGAAGATATTCCTTTATCGCAGTGGATCCCATCAGGGAATTAACAGGTAACCAGCATGGATATTCATTGTCCTATGAAAATGGAAAAATAGAAGAAGAACAAAAATCTGTAATAGAAAAGCTTAAAAAGATATTGCCAATACATCGAGATTCTTATCCATTTACTTTCTTTGGGGGAGCTATTGGGTATTTTAGCTATGAAACTGCATTCTACTCTGAGAAAATTGGAGTTCTATTAAACGACGATCTAGAAATGCCAGATGTACATGTCATGTTTTATGATACCTTTATTATTTTCGATCATTTGAAACAAACTGTTACTATTGCGGCCATTGATCTATTCAAAAATGGACGATCTGAAAATGCAATGACTAATGCCATTGAAAAGATTTTCTCTGAGCTTCAGCAGGGACCACTAATTCCTGAAAGTATGGAGCCAAAGCTCTCTTTTAAGCCGCAGATGCAAGAAAAGGAATTTACGGAGATGGTGGAAAAAGCGAAAAATCACATTATTAAGGGTGACATTTTTCAAGTAGTATTATCTCAGCGCTTTACTACTCCTCTTAATGGAGACCCTTTCTCATTGTATCGACAGCTTCGCACTTCCAATCCATCTCCTTATATGTTTTATATGGATTTTGAAACTTATATCATTTTAGGAACATCTCCTGAGAGCTTAGTAAAAGTGAAAGATGGATTAGTGACAACGAACCCTATTGCTGGGACGAAACACCGCGGAAAAACCGTTGAGGAAGATGCTCTCATAACAAATGAGTTATTAACAGATGAAAAAGAAGTTGCAGAGCATCGGATGCTCGTTGATCTAGGTCGCAATGATATCGGTCGGATTGCTGAAGTCGGAACAGTTCAAGTCGAGAAATATATGAAAGTTGAGTACTATAAATATGTCATGCATATTGTATCCGAAGTGACAGGCAGATTAAAAAAAGATTCTCATGTTCTAGATGTATTAACAACTTGTCTACCAGCAGGTACTGTATCTGGAGCACCGAAAATTAGAGCTATGCAAATTATCAATTATTTAGAGCCTATGAAACGTGGTGTTTACGCGGGAGCGGTTGGCTATATTTCGGTTACTGGTAACATGGATTTAGCGCTCGCCATTCGAACTATGGTAGTTAAGGACCATCACGCCCATGTCCAAGCTGGAGCAGGTATTGTCTATGATTCTATTCCAAAAAGTGAATACGAGGAAACGATTAATAAAGCAAAGGCTCTTTTGGAGGTTCAACGATGATTTTATTAATCGATAACTACGATTCCTTCACCTATAATTTATACCAGCAAATTAGTATGCTTGGCAAAGAGGTTAAAGTCATTCGCAATGATGCCATTACTATAAGTGAGATAGTTGAACTGAATCCGATGGCAATTATTATCTCTCCCGGTCCAGGTACTCCTGCTGAAGCAGGTATTTCTATCGAAATAATTCGGAAGCTATACAAACAGTACCCCATTTTAGGTATTTGTCTTGGGCATCAGTCGATTGGGGCAGCTTTCGGAGCAAAAATAGTGCAAGCAAAAACAATTATGCACGGAAAAATATCCACCCTTTCGTATAAAAATCATGCTTTGTTCGAGTCTTTTAATGAACCAATTTCGGTCATGCGATATCATTCTCTTGTAATTGAAGAAAAGTCTTTAACAAACCAATTGGAAGTAATTGCTCGAGCAGAAGATGACAATGAAATAATGGCTATCAAACATGTCATTTACCCTCTTTATGGACTTCAATTTCATCCAGAATCCATTGGAACAAAGCAAGGTAGTCGAATGATGCAGTCATTTATCGAAGTCTTGAAATAAGCAACGAAAAATGAGATAAATAACGCTTAAGTTCCATAAGTGTAGGGTTCATCCTCACTTATGGAAAATAGGACCATTTGGACTTCTTGGGAAATTTAATCTAGGAAATAAAAACCTTAAGAAAAACCGGATAAAAGGAAGGCCTCCCCTTTAAGTTCGAAACCTGTTTCTATCGTCTTCATTAGGCTCTGGCAGTTTGTTGTCCTATTTTTTATAGAATAATTTTTAGAGAGGTTGATCGTGACTAACGTCTGATCAGCCTCTTTTTTTATCAGTAATCTAATAGGGTTTGTCTGTCCGTCATCCTGCTATAACCAGGAAAGTGCGTATTTGGATACCAAATGAAAAGATACTTCTTTTAAAAGGAACATAATCCTTATTTTTCATTTCTTAACTTCCTATTCATCACTTCTGCCATTTTATGAGAATTCAAATCCTTTTCTTCATAAAGTTTATTAATGATATTATGATAGTCTTCTTCATTACGATTTTGACTAAGTTTATATGCTGCTTGAATTTCTTGTACTTTGATCTTAAATCCAACAATACCTTTTAGTTCTTTGTTTAATAACTGTGGTGATAGCCCTTCCCACAACACTGGATTTTTACGGTGCTTTTCGTATTTTTGAAGCAACTTTGTTAGATCCTGCTTTAACTCTTCTTCGCTTAAGATGCTCGCTTTACCATATACATGAACAGCTTGATAATTCCATGTTGGGACATTTTCTTTTTCATACCAAGAAGAAGAAATATAAGCGTGTGGTCCTTGGAACATAACCAATATATTTTCACAGATTTCTAACGTTCTCCATTGAGGGTTACCATAAGCCATATGCCCAGTTATATAATAATCATCTCCTTCTTTAATTATCTGCATTGGCAAATGAGTGGCAATCGGTTTCTCTTGCACTGTGGTGATAAGCGTTCCAAAAGAATTCTCTTGAACAAAATTCCAAATTCCCTCAACATTTGTGACCTTAAAGTATTTCGGAGTATACATAATAATCACCCTTTCGAAAATAATTATATAAGTGTTTTGACCATTATAAAGTCTATTTGCTCTTCATCACCCATATAAAAAGAGTGGGCTACAGTTTGAACAAATCCCATTTTTATATAAAAATCAATAGCATTTCCATTTTTTTCCCAAACACCTAACCAGACTTTCTTTTTATGACACTCAAGAGCAATATCCAGTGATTTGTTTAGAAGATATTTTCCAAGTCCATGTTTCTGATATTTTTTCTTTATATAAATCCTCTCTATCTCTAGTGATTCATCACCCATTTCTTCAGATTGAGCATCATTGATATTGACTTTTAAATATCCAGCAACTTCGTTCTCAAAATAAACAAAAAAGAATTTAGAAGATATATTGGTTAATTCTTTCTCAAGTTGTTTTAAGTTAAATGCTCTTCCCATATAGGCATTCATATTTTCCGGCGAATTCTGATGCTCAAATGTATCGTTAAATGTTTCACAACTAATTTTTTGAAGTATATGTAGATCTCCAAGGCTACACTGTTTTGTTTTTATCACTTTAAATTTGTCACTCCTTAAAATTATTAATAATTTCTCTTGTTTCCCTTTTTTACATATTCCCAATCTATTTCTATATTTTTTCTAACTCTCTTGAGAAGAGTACTAATGATTTCTGTTTCGCTTTCGGAAAATCCAACTAATGCTTTCATATTTGAATAATCATTTTCCTTTATTATGAAAGGATAAATATTTTCACCTTTCTCTGTGGGATATAGTTTTTTTATTTTTTGGTTATGTTGATCATCTCTCTTTTCAATAAAGCCATTGATTTCAAGTTTTCCTATAGCACGAGAAGCTGTGGTTCGGTCTACTTTTATCATTTCAGCTAACTTTTCTTGAATTATCCCTGGATTTTCACATATTCTCACAAGGTATAAATACTGTCCTTTTGTAAGATGATATTCTTTAAATTCTATATTGCTTATAGAATCTAGCGCTCTAGCAATCATTCCAATTTCTCGTAAAATATCCTTCATACTATAAGCCTCCTATCCACTTTGTTGCAACTGCAACAAAAAACATAAATTAAATTTAACTTAATATCGTTGTATTTGCAACAAAAATAATAAAGAAAAGTTTTTGTATAAGGAACTGAGACATATTTGCCGACAAATTTTGTACCGATTCTAGTGCACAGATCAATACAAATACTTCTGAATTCTTGTACAACACCAAAAATTGATAAAAATAAAAAGCATTCATTGTGGAATGCTTTCAGACTGTAGACAAACTGTAATTTTTGGAGCATAGAGTTATATACTAAAATCGGCAAGGACCACCACTTCGCTTTCCGTGGGCTTGGCTTCAGCCTCCTCGTCACTGCGAAAACATATGCTCCTGCCATTACTCTTCGCAAAGACATTGGTCAAACAAAGTTCGACCAATGTCTTTCCTGCGGGGGCTTCTGCTCAAGTTGTTCCCACAGGAGTCTTCGTGGTGGTCCAAGCTGAAAGCATCCATTGTAGAATGCTTTTTATACTTTCTAAATCACTTTTTTAACATCTTACATGCCTGCGCTTAAAGCCAATTCTTCCTCTATCGACTTCTTTTTGTATGTTTTCATAAGCATTTAGGAAACTACTTTTTTTATCTTCTTTCTTGAGTTCTACTATACCTATCTCCTTTGCGGTCTCAAGAGCTTTTTCGTGTAGAGGCAAATAAGAAGTCCCCACTGTGTACAAAAAATTATTCATAGAAGATTTCGCTCGTTCAGGTGATTCCTGAATGCTACTTTTTACCATGCCAAGCATATCTAAGATCTTGCTTTCTGAGAATTCCACGTCTTTACGGTTTCCTAGAAGCCAACAGTAACAACTCCAACCCGCAGACATTCTCAGTTCTTCTCCACTTTGAATCCATTTATCTGCAACTTCTTGGGCAATATCTGACTCTGATAAAGTTACAGCGACTACATAATCGGATAGCATATAAAAATATGCCGAATCCATCCAACGATTATAATCCGACTCAGTCATAGCTTTAGGGTCTGCAATAATTCCAGCAAAGTACATTGCATCATAGTTCCCGGTAGCATATAACTCTTCAGCTAAATGTTGATTTATTTTTATTTTCTTTACGATTGGCTTCATAGCGCCTGTAGCAACACCAAATAGCGGTTCATGCGCACCATTAGATATATACATTTTTTTAGTTCTATCCTTACCAAGTGCTTCAAGCTCCTGCATTACCATTTCCAAATTCATCGTTTAGCACTTCCTTCTATAAAAAATTTCCATAATCGCTCAAACACCACTATATCTTTCTAATCATATTTCACTTTGAAAGTAGGACTCAATTCACTCCATACATCGAACACATTTCCATCTAGATCGCGGAAAACAAAATTGTTACCTGGATGGCCCCGATCCTCAATTTCCCCGACATTTACTTCCTTTTTCTTAAGAAATTCATGAAATTCTGATAATTGCTCTATACCATCCACTTCAAAAGTCATTGTAAAATGTTCCTGTTGATAACTATCAAAAAAACTAGATCGTTCCCCTACTTGAGCCTTAACAAGAAAAAAGCTTTGATCAGCAAATTCTAAGATTGCTTTATCATCATTTCTAAAGTTCTCAACTGCGCCTAGCATTTCCTGATACCACTTCGATGATTTCTCTGGATCTACAACAGGAATGTATGTAGTCCCCACTCTTTTAATAAAGTTATTCATTTCTTAAACTCCCCTCTTATTATTATAAGGCTTATAGTAAATTACAATTCCATATCTATTTCTATCATATCATTTTTGAGGTCTTTCAAGACATGATTAAATACATGAAAGGATATAGTTCCTTAAAACTGTAAAAATTTTAGATAAATCCAAACTTTGAAGGTCTGGGAATCGTTTAATGTATAACGGAGGAGTGGTTGTTTTGTTTAATATTAATAATCTAAAAGAATTAATGCTTCATTATACAGAACCCTTAATACGTTTGGCTTATTACTATGTGAAAGATCTCCAAGCAGCGGAGGATATCGTACAAGAAGTATTCATAAAATTTTACCATAATGAGAACGGGTATGAAGAACGTGGAGAGTTAAAGGCATTTTTAACAACAATGACTGTCAATAAAAGCAAAGATTATTTAAAGAGTTGGACATATAAAAAAGTACAACTACAAAACAAAATATTTCCATCAGCCAACACAAGGAATAAAGACGAATTAGTAAAAAAAGACGAGCGAGCAATAATTGGAGAAGCAATACTAGAATTGCCCCTAAAGCAGCGAGAAGTTCTGATTTATTTTTATTTCAACGAAATGACTATTGCTGAGGTTTCACATATTTTATCTGTTCCAGAAGGTACTGTAAAAACCAGATTAAGGCGTAGCAAAGATTTATTAAGGGGAAAACTGAAAGGAATAGAATGGGAGGTGCTTTTAAATGAATAACTATATACCTTCTAAAGTGAAAGATTTAACTGCGAGTAAACAACGAGTTATACAAAACGTAATAAACGAGATAGAAAATAACCAGAGAAATCCAAAACGTAAATGGCTATATGTTGTTCTATCCACTTTTTTAGCAGTAAGTGTAATGCTCTTTGTCTTCTCCGAAATATTTATGAAAAATGAACAACAATCAGCAAACGGAATGCTAGATATAACTAAACCTACATTCTCCGAAAATCAAGATTTACTCTATCTTCATGGGGTAACGCTAGGTGACTCACAATCAAAAGTAATTAAAGCCTTAGGTGAAAATTATACAATAGATGATCATGAGGATGGTAGTGGTGCAGACTTCATATTGGATTATGATGGTATTGTGAGATTCTATTTTTATCAAGACAAATTAGATAGCATACTATTGATGAAAGTAGATAAAATTTACTTTGACAAATTATTTGATGATTATGATGGATATAAATTTATTACTTCTTCTAGTGAAGACAATAACGATCGCTATTTCTATTCAAAGGAGACTGGTCAGCTATTAAAAGGAACGATCGTTCCTGACGGAAACCTTTATTTGTATCTCATGCATGTGGGCAAAGACCTCTTGGAGAATCCAGAGTTCCCAAAAATAGAACAGGTTTTAGATTAGTTTAAATTATATGGAAGCAAAAGTATAATGACTTCAAATTTACAAGAACTGATCAAATTGGTTCTTGAGCATTCAAAGTACCAGAAAGACTGACTTTGTGCACTCAAGTTACATATGCTTTCTTGTCTTTTCGATCGTTTTGATCCTTTTATATGTTTACTTGCTTTCACCTTTTGTTTACTTGCTTCTACCTGTAGCTTACTTGTGATCGTAAAGGGTTTACTTGCTCTTTGTCTATATTTACTTGCGCTCTAACGCTTTTTACTTGCTAAACGGATATTTTTCCCAAAAAATTCACAGTGTAATTTGGATAATCGAAAAAACATCTCACCTCTAAGAAACTTATAGAGGTGAGATGTTTTAGTTATTCTTATTATAACTTCTTTTAAAATCTACATTAGATTACGATATTGACCATTTTACCTGGGATCGCAATTATTTTCTTCACTTCTTGACCTTCCAACCATTGTTGCACTTGTTCAGAAGCAAGAGCTAATGCTTCCAGCTCTTCTTTTGTCGCATCTTTAGCAACATGTAATTTCGCACGGACTTTTCCTTTAATTTGAACAGGAATTTCTACTTCATTGTCTACCAACTTAGATTCGTCGAAAGTTGGCCAAGATTCATAAACGATTGTATCATCATGTCCAAGAATGCTCCAAAGCTCTTCCGCAATATGTGGAACGATTGGAGAAATAAGCTTCACAAATCCTTCTACATACTCTTTAGAAATTTGCTCTGCTTTATAGCCTTCATTGATAAATACCATCATTTGCGAAATGGCAGTATTATAATGCATTGCTTCAAAGTCTTCAGTTACTTTTTTAACAGTTTGGTGATACGCTTTTTCCATATTATCAGAAGAAATGTCCGTAACTTTAGAACTCAACTTACCTTCTTCATCGACAAGTAAACGCCATATACGATCAAGGAATCTTCTTGATCCATCTAAACCGTTTGTTGACCATGGCTTCGAAGAGTCCAGTGGACCCATGAACATTTCGTATAGACGAAGTGAATCGGCACCATGACTTTTTACAATATCATCAGGGTTTACTACATTCCCTTTTGATTTAGACATTTTCTCATTACCTTCACCAAGAATCATTCCTTGATTAAATAGTTTTTGGAATGGCTCTTTCGTAGTAACAACACCAATATCATAAAGAAACTTATGCCAGAAACGTGCGTACAATAAATGAAGTACTGCATGCTCTGCGCCACCTACATAAATGTCAACTGGAAGCCAACGTTTCGCTAGTTCTGGATCGACAAGTGCCTCGTTATTATTTGGATCAATATAACGAAGGTAATACCAACAGCTACCCGCCCACTGTGGCATAGTATTAGTCTCACGACGACCTTTTTTACCTGTTACTGGATCTACAACATTTACCCATTCGGTAATATTAGCTAATGGTGATTCACCTGTTCCACTCGGTTTAATATCTGTTGTTACCGGAAGCATTAATGGTAATTCAGACTCATCTACAGGTGTCGAAGTACCATCCTCCCAATGGATAATTGGAATTGGCTCGCCCCAATATCGTTGACGGCTGAATAACCAATCACGTAGACGATACGTAATTTTCTTCTCACCTTTACCATTCGCTTCAAACCATTGAATTGCTTTTGCTATTGCTTCTTGTTTATTTAAGCCATTCAAGAACTCTGAGTTAACAAGTGTACCATCTGCTGTGTAAGCTTCTTTTTCGATGTCTCCACCAGAAACTACTTCCACTATTGGCAAGTCAAATTGTTTCGCAAACTCATAGTCGCGCTCATCATGTGCAGGAACTGCCATAATTGCACCTGTTCCATAGGTAGCTAACACATAATCTGCAATCCAAATCGGCATTTTCTCCCCACTTACAGGGTTAACCGCATAAGCACCTGTAAATACACCTGTTTTATGTTTTGCTAAATCTGTACGTTCTAAGTCACTTTTTAGTTTCACTTGATCTTTATAAGCTTGCACTGCTTCTGATTGGTCAGCAGTTGTGATGACATCCACAAGCTTATGCTCAGGTGCTAATACTGCATACGTTGCACCAAAAATAGTGTCTGGTCTAGTTGTAAATGCTCGGAATGATTCGTTAGTTTCAGCTACCTCAAATGTAAGCTCTGCACCTTCTGAACGCCCAATCCAATTACGTTGCATTTCTTTCAAGCTATCCGGCCAGTCAAGATCATCTAAATCCTCTAAAAGTCTGTCTGCATAAGCAGTTATACGAAGCACCCATTGACGCATCGGACGGCGTTCTACTGGATGTCCCCCACGCTCGGATACACCATCGATTACTTCTTCATTAGCCAAAACAGTACCTAATGCTGGGCACCAGTTTACTGGCACTTCATCTACATATGCTAGGCCTTTTTTGTACAGTTGAATGAAAATCCATTGTGTCCATTTATAATAAGAAGGATCCGTCGTATTGACTTCTCTATCCCAGTCAAATGAAAATCCTAAATCGGTCATTTGACGTTTAAATGTAGCAATATTCTTCGCAGTAAATTCTGCGGGATCATTCCCAGTATCAATTGCATATTGCTCTGCTGGAAGACCAAAAGCGTCCCAACCCATTGGGTGAAGAACGTTATAGCCTTGCTTACGTTTAAACGCACTTAATATATCCGTTGCAATATACCCAAGTGGATGCCCTACATGTAGGCCAACTCCTGAAGGATAAGGGAACATATCCAATGCATAAAATTTTGGTTTGGATGGATCATCTGTCATTTTATAGGTTTTATTTTCTTGCCAATACTTTTGCCACTTTTTTTCAATCGCTTCATGATTAAAGCTCATCGTAACTCCTCCTTAAATTTAGAAAAGCGTTAGCGCCTATGCAAGTCTCGACAAGTGCTGGAAAGGTTTCACGGACAGGCATCCTCTGCCTTTTCTTGAAACCCTGAAGCAACTTGAGGGGCTAGGCGCTAAAGCTAGACATAAAAAAACTCGCCCCTTAAAAAACTAAGGGACGAGAGATATACTCACGCGGTACCACCCAAATTAGTGAAAACTTCACTCAACTTGATTCCTTAACGCGGAAAACGGAATAAGCTACTAATCGTTCACTTATTCTGACTCAAAGGCGAGTTCAATAATTCGTAACGCTAACTTACACCAATCGCTAGCTCTCTAAAGAAACGATATTTATCTACTATTCCTTATCTCAGTCAACTTCTATTAGTTTTTATGATAATGGATTCTGTATTAAAATACAAGCTACACTTTAATCAATTACTCTTTGTGATAATTGGCGTCCAGAGGGTTGACTTAAATCAGCAATACTTTCGCTGTTTTAATTTAAATCGCTACATTTTCTCTAACATCTTTAATAATAAGCTCCGCTTCTGTAGCGTCGATAATATCTTGAACAGAATAACCCTCGAAAACTTCCTTCAATTCAAGTCCGTCCTCGGTTACCTCTATCATTGCCCGTTCTGTTATTATTTTATTCACAACTGCTTTACCTGTTAAAGGTAATTCACATTGTTTTTTAATTTTAGCAGAACCGTCTTTTGCACAATGGTCCATAATGACAATAATTTTCTTAGCACCATGCACTAAGTCCATTGCTCCGCCCATGCCTTTTATCATCTTCCCTGGAATCATCCAGTTTGCAAGATCTCCTTTTTCAGAAACCTCCATCGCTCCTAAAATGGCTACATCGACATGTCCTCCACGTATCATCGCAAATGACTCTGCACTATTAAAAAAAGCAGAACCTGGAATAGTAGTCACTGTTTCCTTACCGGCATTTATAAGATCTGGGTCTACTTCTTGCTCAGTTGGATATGGACCTATGCCAAGCAAACCATTTTCAGATTGTAAAACGACAGTTTTATCTGGAGAGATGAAATTCGCTACTAAAGTCGGAATCCCAATTCCTAGATTAACGTAGTTTCCATTTTCGATTTCCTTTTCTGCTCTTCTTGCAATTTTTTCACGTGTATTCAATCGAAACTCCTCCTTAAGAACGTGTCGTTAAACGCTCGATTCTTTTTTCCTGTTTTGCTTGGAACAGACCTTGAACATAAATACTCGGTGTATGTATTTGGGCAGGATTTAGGTCGCCTGTTTCCACAATCTCTTCCACTTCTGCTATGGTAATTTTACCTGCTGCTGCCATCATTGGATTGAAGTTTTGCGCTGTCATATTATAAATAAGATTCCCAAATTTATCTGCCTTAGCTGCCCGTATGAAAGCATAATCAGCTCGAAGTGCTTCTTCTAATACATATTCCTTACCGTCGTATACACGTACTTCCTTTCCTTCCGCTACAATGGTTCCTACACCTGCAGGAGTATAAAAAGCAGGAATTCCAGCACCACCAGCGCGAATTTTTTCTGCCAACGTTCCTTGTGGTGTCAATTCCACCTCAATCTCACCAGATATTACCTGTCTTTCAAACTCTTTATTTTCCCCAACATATGAACCTATCATTTTCTTTATCTGTTTATTTTTAAGTAGCAGCCCTAGACCCCACTCATCCACACCACAATTGTTGGAGATAACCGTTAAGTCCTTCACACCTTTTTCAACTAACGCTAATATTAGCTGTTCCGGAATTCCGACAAGTCCAAATCCTCCAACCATTAGAGTCATTCCATCTTGCACCCCTGCAACAGCCTCTTTAGCTGAATTGTAAATAGGTTTCATGCTTCCAATCCCCTTTCAAGTAAGCTTGACACATTATTATTTTCTCAAATATCCGATAACTTAGCAAACTATATTCCTGAATATTTGAATAGATGAATTCTTTCTCCCTATCTAGTGATATTTAATAAAACACAGCGATTATTAAATCGGACATTTAAAAAACAATCGCTTAAAGTCAATAATTATAATTATTGACTCGTGTAACCACCGTCTAAAACAACTGCTTGCCCAGTCATACCTTTTGCAGCTTCACTTGCTAAAAACATAGTTAAATCAGCTATCTCTTTTACGTCTAACAATCGTTTTTGTGGAACTAAAGGATATAATACTTCCTCTAAAACGGCTTCAACTGGAACATTTCGTACTTTCGCTAAATCCTTAAATTGGTTCCGTACAAGCGGTGTGTCCACATATCCTGGGCATACGGCATTCACTGTGATTCCATCTGCCGCTGTCTCAAGAGCTGCAACTTTTGTAAGACCAATTACGCCGTGTTTGGCTGAGTTATAAGCTGCTTTACCAGCAAAACCAACTAAACCATTTATAGAGGCCATATTAATAATTCTCCCGAATCCGTTCTCCCGCATATGCGGAAGAACGTGTTTAGTTGCAATAAACGGAGCGGTTAGCATTATTTTTATCAATAGCTCAAAACGTTCTGTCGGAAAATCTTCTAGCATTGAAACATGCTGCATACCTGCGTTATTTATAAGGATATCAATCCTTCCAAATTCTTTAATAGTAGCATTTATAGAATTGACTATGTCTTCCTCTTTTGTCACGTCACATTTAATACCAAGTACTTCATTTCCTAAATCTATGGCAGCATCCTTTACCTTCTCTTCATTTATATCAGTTAAAACAACTTTCGCACCAGCTTTATAAAATTCCTGAGCAATCTCAAAGCCTATGCCCTGTGCTGCTCCAGTAATAAGAAGAACTCTATCTTTAACCACTTATATTACCCCCAACTTACCATAAGATTCGCTTAATATAATCAAATACCTAATCCAATAGAAAAAAGAATTATCGCAATTGCTAATCCTATTAATGGTGTTACAACTGTTGTTGCAGCTACAGCCCAATAGGCTGCACTATGTTTTTCACCACAGATCGATTGAATTGTCGTTACCACATAACCATTATGTGGTAGGGAATCAAGTGCCCCTGATGATATTGCTACAACTCGATGCAAAGCTTCTTGATTGACCCCTGCTTCAATGTAACCCGGAGCTAATAATGGCAATGCAATAGTTTGACCACCAGAAGCAGATCCGGTCATACCTGCGATCACCGATACCGCGACACCAGCACCTATCAATGGAGATCCCGGTATACTAGCCATAGCATCCACTGCTACACCAAAAGCAGGAACAGCTTTTGCTACACCTCCGAAACCGACTACAGCAGCTGTATTTCCAATTGCTATTATAGCCCCTATGGTTCCAGCAGAAACTGCTTCCCATGGACTTTTAAAGTATTTCCAACTCACAATAAATGTTGCAATAATTCCACCAAGTAACGCCAAGATTAGTGCCGATTGCTTTAGTTCATCGTGGAAAATATAAGAAATAACTAATACTACTATTAGTGGGATAAATGCTAGAAACGGATTTGGTAATGCACGAGATGTATCAAAAGTAGGATCTGTTTTTCTATCTTCAAAGCGTTCACCATTCTTTACGGCTTTCGAAATAATTTTCTTCAGCCACCAGTAACCAAATACCGCCATAAAGGCTGCTACGATAATACTTACTTCTGCACCTGCATAAGGTGTTGTCTCTAGATAATCCATCGGAATCCAGTTTTGAATTTCCGGAGATCCAGCGGAAGTCATGGTAAATGTTACGGAACCTAAAGCAAGTGTTGCAGGTATAAAGCGACGTGGCAAATCAGCTTGTTTAAACAAAGATATAGCCATTGGATACACAGCAAAAGCTACAACAAACAAACTTACTCCCCCGTATGTCAAGATAGCACATGCAATAACAATAGCTAAAACAGCAAATTTCATCCCTAATTTGTCCACTATCATTTTTGCAACTGCATCTGCAGCACCGCTATCCTCCATAACCTTTCCAAATACAGCACCTAATAAAAACATTAAATACCATGACATGATAAATCCTGTAAATCCTTGCATATAATTTGTCACAAAGTTTGGTACACCATCTTCCACTAATTGTGGAAATAGTGGCATACCGCTCATTAATGCCACGAATAATGCAGATACTGGACCAACTATAATAATATTTACACCTTTCAAAGTTAGACCGATTAATAACGCAAGTCCCCCTATTAAACCAATCATACTCATTAGAATACTACCATCCATAAACAAATCCCCCTTAATTTTTATAGTTAAATCTTCCGCCGTTTCTCTGCAGTTGAATCGGCTTTATTGAATAATCTATCAAACTTCAATTCTTAAATAAAAGCGCTTTCATAGGTAATTAAATCATAATCGAAATTTTCAATCAATAGAGTTTGTGACGGTACCCTTTGCATTTCAAAAGATAATAATCCGACATTTCGGATTATTATAATATTAAAACTAATAAACAACGGTTTAATTCAAAAAATAGAAAATCCGATTTTTTGGATTGATGTCCAAAAAATCGGATTTAGTTCATAAGTTGTGTTTTTTGATTTTTTCATATAATGTGGATCTGCTTAGACCAAGTTGTTTTGCAATTTGTATTTTATCGGATTCTTCTTCTAGGTATGATTGAAGAACTTTCTTTTCTACTGCTGCTAAAATGTCTTCGAGTGTTCCAGTAGTTTGGAAAGATGGTACATTCCTAAGCTTCACCTGAGCAGGAAGTGCTGATGGTAAAATAATATCGTTTTCAGCCAAATAAACTGCAGCCTGCAGTATGTTTTGTAATTCTCTTACATTCCCTGGCCAGTGATAGGATTGGAGTATCTCTCTCGTTTTTGTTGCTAACGTGACATGTCTTCGCCCAGCCTTGAGCATAAACTTTTGCAGAAAATAGTTGAGTAAATCTACGAAGTCTTCCATTCTTTCTCTTAGAGGGGGAATTCTTAAGGTAATTGCTTGTAAACGATAAAACAAATCTTCACGGAATTTCTTTTCCTCTATTAATTGAGAGAGGGATATATTGGATGAAGCAACTATACGAACATTTACTTTTTCACTGTTCTCCGAATTCAGTGGCAAAATTTCTTCATCCTGCATAGCCCTTAACAGTTTTGCTTGGAGTGTAAGAGGGAGTGTACTAATTTCATCTATATATAGAGTTCCATTATCGGCTTGTTTAACTCGTCCATTTTGCACTAAACCAGTAAGCGGATTATATACACCAAACAACTCTTTCTCCAATAAATCTGCAGGAATTGCTGCACAATTTACTTTTACAAATGGAAAGTCTGAACGTTCGGATAGCTGATGAATACTGTGTGCAAACATATCCTTCCCTGTTCCACTTTCCCCCTCGATTAATACCGGAAGATCACTAGGAGCTATTATTTCAATTGTTTCCTTTGTCTTCCGTATGGCTGGAGAACTTCCTTTTATGTCTCCTAACCTATACTCACTATAACTATTATCCTCTAGATTCAACTGAATTCTTTCCATTGTAGTCTGAACATGAGAACTTAGCTTTTTCCAATCGGACATATCTCGAAAGATGACACTACCGAAAGCTCCTACAATCTTACCATCAACAAAAAGAGGTACACGATTGGCAAGCATATATGTTCCTTTTATATAATGCGGGGAGGCATTATCAGGAATCCCTGATTTAATCACCTCATGCATTTTCGTGTTTTCAATAATGTCAGCTACAGGTTTACCTATAGCTTCCTCTCTCTTTACTTCAAGAAAACGACAATAATCTTCATTAATATATAGAATTTTCGAATCTGCATCTACCACAACAAACCATTGAAAAGCATTTTCTAAAATTTCAGCAAGAACAGAAGTTGGTAAGTTTTTTTGAAAATTGTCCAAAATCAAATCACATCCTTCTCAAGCTCTACTTTCTTAAGCGGTCGATCATATAGAAGGGTAGGAACTATCGCTAATGCTATAAGTAAAGTAAATACAAAGAACATGGCCTGGATTCCATAAACATCAACTAAAATACCTCCAGCAAATGGACCAATCATTCTTCCTATCGTAGCCATACTGTTCACAATACCCTGATAAAATCCTTCTCTTCCTTTCGGTGCTAACTGCCCAGCTAACGTCGGTACAGCTGGCCAGATGAATACCTCTCCAAGTGTTAGGACAACCATTGCAACGATAAACATTGTGTAATCTTCAGCGTAAGAGACAACAACAAAGGAAGCCATGAATATTACTATACCAATGATCATCTGTGTTTTTATTCGATGCTCTAGCCTGTTAATAATTGGCTTAATAAGTGGCTGAGTTACTAGTATCAGAGCACCATTTATCGTCCACAGCAAGCTATATTCTTTTAAAGTAATACCTAAATCCAACACATGTGTAGAAATGGTGGAAGTCCATTGTACATAAGCTATCCACGTAAGCATGTAACCAATTGATACAATCATCATTGCATAAAATGGTGCTTTTTGTTTAATTTTTTTAGTATTTTTCAATACAGAAGCATTTACATTTGGAGCCACTGACATTTTACGGTAATAAACTCCTGCAACAATTAGAAATAGTACATAGGTTAATAGATTTGCTAGAAAGATATTATTGATATTATGATCAGCAACTAAGCCTGCAACGGCAGGACCAATAGCCACCCCTAGGTTTTGAGCCAGATAAATTGCATTAAAAGCTTTTCTTCCGCCTTCTGGCCAGACGCTTCCTACTAAAGCATACATGCTTGGGAATATTATTCCACCACTAAAACCTAGAATAGCTACGAACCATATGTATTCTGGCCATCCATGCCAAAAAGTTAACATCAATAGTGATGCCATTGATAATATAATTCCGAACATAATGGATTTATATCCACCAATTCTGTCAAACAAATAACCTCCAAGTAAATTACCAATAACTCCTGTTCCCGCATTAATCATAAGCACGAATCCCGCCATTGTGAGCGTTTGACCTAGATGCTCATGCATATATATTGTATGTAACGGCCATAAAAAAGAATTTCCCATTGTATTGATAAACATTCCGATTATTAAAAACCACACTGCTTTTGGCAATTTAAACACCTCATTTCTATTGCACTCAGAATATTGTATTCCTTTTCAAATGGCACTTCAAGAAGATTAGACAAAACTTTACAAAGTCGTGTTAAAATAATCCTGTTAAGGAGTGAATTATATGAACGATAATAAATTTCCATTCCCTTCTGATGGGAAACGATATTTTACATGGAATCGTTATTTACGAGATATATTCGGTATGAAAATTTTTAAAGTAGCTTTAGATGCTGGTTTTGATTGTCCTAACAGAGATGGGACAGTAGCATTTGGCGGTTGTACTTTTTGTAGTGTAGCCGGAAGCGGAGACTTTGCTGGCGATAAAGTAGACCCCATTCCAGTCCAGTTCGAAAAAATCAAAACAAATATGCATGAAAAATGGAAAAACGGAAAATACATAGCATATTTCCAAGCTTATACGAATACGCATGCCCCCCTTCCTGTTTTGAAAGAGAAATTTGAAGCAGCACTGGCTTTAGAAGGAGTTATAGGACTTTCTATTGCGACAAGACCCGATTGTTTACCTGATGATGTGGTTGAATATTTGGCGGAGCTTAACAAACGAACATTTTTATGGATAGAGCTTGGACTTCAAACTATTCACGAGCGAACTGCCAATTTGGTGAACCGTGCTCACGATTTTCCTTCCTATATAGAAGGGGTAACCAAATTAAGAAAGCATGGAATCCCTATATGTACGCATATTATAAATGGTCTACCTTTAGAAAACCGGGAAATGATGATGGAAACCGCAAGAGAAGTGGCCAAGCTTGATGTCCAGGGGATAAAAATACATTTACTTCATTTATTAAAAGGAACACCTATGGTTAAACAGTATGAAAAAGGAATGCTTGAGTTCATGGACCGTGATTCTTATATCCAGCTTGTAGCAGATCAACTAGAAGTTTTACCCCCTGAGATGGTCGTGCAGCGAATAACGGGAGATGGTCCAATAGAGTTAATGATAGGACCAATGTGGAGCGTCAACAAATGGGATGTATTAAATGGAATAGATGCAGAGCTTGCTTCAAGAGAGAGTTACCAAGGAAAATATTATGAAAACAGTGGTGTTTCAAGATGAAACTAAAACGAATCTTACCTTTCGCAAAACAATTGATAATGTCCACAGTTGAACCAGGAGATATAGTTGTAGATGCAACAGCAGGAAATGGACATGATACGTTGTTTTTAACAGAGCTTGTTGGAGAGCACGGCCATGTGTATGCATTTGACGTTCAAGAGGAAGCTATCGTAGCAACTACCAAAAGATTAGAAGAGGCAAACAAGTTAGACAAAGCAACTATAATTCTAGATGGGCATGAGAATTTACATTTTTATATCCAGCAGGAAGTTTCAGCTGCGATATTTAACTTGGGTTACTTGCCTGGAAGTGATCATGAAATTATTACTAGAGGAGATTCCACTCAGCGGGCAATTGAATCATTACTTCAATTACTTAAAGTTGGTGGAATAATAGTTTTAGTAGTTTACCATGGACATCAAGGTGGTAAAGAAGAAAAGGATTCAATTCTCCATTATGTGCAGAATTTATCACAATCCTTTGTCCACGTATTAAGCTATCAGTTTCTTAACCAACAAAATGACCCGCCCTTCATCATCGCTATCGAAAAGATGAAAGAGCAAAAATAACTGTATATTTAGTATGAATAAGGGAAATATAAGTATAAGAAAAACTGGAAAAAAACACTCATATCAACTTGAAGTAAACGGATAAATAAAGTCAATAGTACTTACTATTTCATCATTAAGGTAATGTTGAACTGAACTCTAGTACAAAGAGTTTTTACTGCCTGCATCCATCACTTGAATAACAGCATTTCTAATTCAAAAGCAATCACAAATAGTGTGTTCGCAAAATAAAATTGGACCAATCCTATCATCTATGAGATAAGTTTTACCAAATCTTAAAATAGAAGACAACACACTAGTTAATTGCAGTGGAATGTAGCGACTCCAGCGGGATAAGCGAGAAAAGTCGAGCCCCTTCAGGTAACATATGAGAAGGCTCGACCTCGCCCGTGGAAAGCGTCCACATGTAACGGAAATCATAGGATTATCCGTTCTTTAGCCCGTTAATCCATTCTTCACAGGACATTTTATATACTTTCTTTTTAAAAAGGAGTGACACTATGCCGAAAATCGCTTCCATAAGTACATATACCCCTCCATATTCTTTAGAACAATCAAACATTGAAAAACTAACAAAAGAGCTATTTCAAGATAAAATCCCTCAATTAAATAGATTATTAAAAGTGTTTGAAAATGGAGATATACAAACTCGCCATTTTTGTATCCCTTTAGAATGGCACCAAAGTGAACATAGCTTTGAAGAACGTAATAATTTATATATTGAGTTGGCTACACAATATAGTGTCGAAGTAATCCAACAATGTTTAAATAGCCATTTTTTTTTAGAATCTCCCCTGCATCCTAGTGAGATTGATGCAATAATATTTGTTAGTAGTACCGGAATTTCCACTCCAAGTATAGATGCGAGGGTGATGAATCATTTACCTTTTTCTGATCGGACAAAACGTATTCCATTATGGGGGTTAGGCTGTGCCGGAGGTGCATCTGGGATTAGTAGAGCCTACGATTATTGCAAGGCACATCCAACCTCAAAAGTATTAGTAGTTTGTGTAGAACTCTGTAGTTTGACCTTTCAACCAAATGACTTTTCGAAGAGTAATTTAATCGGTGCATCGTTATTTGCTGATGGGGCTGCATGTGCATTAGTTTGTGGAGATGATGTAAACCTAGCAACAACAAAATCTGTTCCCCACATAATCTCAACAGCTTCTAAGTGGATGCCAGATTCAGAAGATGTGATGGGGTGGGATATCAAAAACAATGGATTGCATGTTGTATTTTCCAAGAGTATTCCTTCTATTATTTCTACTTGGTTAGGACCGTTTGTAGATGAATTCTTAGGTGAACAGCATGTGGACAAAAAGCAATTAGCAAACTTTGTTGCTCATCCAGGAGGAAAAAAAGTATTAAAAGCCTATGAAGAAACTTTGGAATTAACGGAAGAACATACACATATTTCACGAGATGTACTAAAAAATCATGGGAATATGTCCTCCCCTACTGTACTTTTTGTATTGGAGGAGTTTATGAAGGTACAACATAAAAACGAAGAATTAGGATTACTAGTAGCATTAGGTCCTGGATTTTGTGGAGAAGCTATTTTATTAAATTGGAGGGATTAGTTTGTTGTTCTTCGTTCTTATCTCACTAGTGATTATTCAGAGACTTATCGAGGTAGCTATCGCTAAACACAATGAAAAAAGGATGCTTGCGCAAGGCGCTTATGAAGTTGGTGCATCTCACTATCCCTATATGGTAACGATGCATGTTTGTTTTTTTATAAGTCTTATTGTAGAAGTATTTATTTTTGATCGCGCGATTTCACCTTTATTCCCTCTCTTTCTCTTACTCTTTATATTTGTTCAATTATTGCGTGTTTGGTGTTTAGCGTCTTTAGGTTCATTTTGGAATACTAAAATCATCATTTTACCTGATGCAAATGTCGTTAAAAGCGGCCCTTATACCTTAATGAGGCATCCAAACTATGTAGTTGTTTGTTTAGAGATATTATTATTACCATTTATGTTTCAAGCATATTTTACAGGTATTGCCTTTACCCTTTTAAATCTTGCAATGCTTTCCGTTCGAATTCCTACGGAAGAAAAAGCATTAATAGAAGCTACTAATTATGAAGACAAATTCAAAAAGAAGATTTCGGCATCTTGACCGAAATCTTCTTTTTATTTACGAAGTATATAATACTGCTGTAAATCAAGTAAATTACCGAAAAAAGAGATGCTAGTCGTGACCTCAGTCACGACCAGCATCTCTCAAAAAATAACCCGGTAATAGTAAGCACCAAGCCTGTTTAAGCCCTTCGAAAAAGATAAAAACAGGTTTTGACCTTAAAGGGCGCTTGTTCTTTTCTTAACTACTGAATTCCTTGATTGGCAGATTCTTCTACTGCTCTAGCTACTATGTGATGCAATGTTGGATCCAATGGATTAGGGATGAGTTCGCCCGGTTTAGTGTGATTAACAATTGCTAAAGACGCAGCGATTAACATAGGATATGTAATCTCTTTTGCTCCTGCATCTAAAGCACCCTTGAAGATACCTGGGAACCCGATAACATTGTTTACGGAACGTCCATCAGCTGCAAAAGCTGCACCTGCTGCGATTGCCTCAGATGGTAGAATCTCTGGGTTTGGGTTAGACAATGCTAATATTATTTGTCCTTTACGAACCATTTCAGCTTTAATAAGACCAGAAACTCCCGTTGTAGCAACAATAATATCACATTTTTCCATTACTGCTTCCAATGATTCTAAAGTTTGACCGCCATAATTATGCAAACGCTCTTGAGCAGCCTCTTGACGATCTAAACCATAAACTTCTTCCACGCCATATGCCATTAACATACGACAAATAGCTAGACCTGCTGCACCCAATCCGATTTGACCAATTTTTGCTTTTTTAATATCCACATTTGTAGCTTTACAAGCGGATAATATAGCAGCTAATGCTACAACTGCTGTACCGTGCTGGTCATCATGCATAACCGGAATTGGTAATTCTGCTTTCAGTCTTTCTTCAATTTCGAAGCAATGAGGAGATCCGATATCCTCTAGTAATATCGCTCCGAATCCTTTATGAATATGCTTGACTGTCTCAACAATTTCATCAGGATCACTTGTATTTAATAAAATTGGAATTCCACTTAATCCTACAAATTGATCTAACAACACTGCTTTTCCTTCCATTACAGGCATCCCTGCAACAGGTCCAATGTTACCAAGACCTAAAATAGCCGTTCCATCAGTTACGATAGCTACAGATGTACCAATGGAAGTAAAATAGTTAGCTTTTTCAGGATTATGTAAAATATCCATACAAACAGATGCAACACCTGGTGTATAAATACGTTGAAGATCGCGTAATGAGCGAACATCTAGTCTGCTCTTCATAGCAATTTTACCGCCTTCATGCGCCTTTAATACATCATCAGTAACGGCATGAATTTTCACACCATTATCAATCGCCTCAATATTGGAAATCACTTGATCCAATTGATTTTTCGATTTACAAGTGATTGTAATGTCTCGAATAGTTGTTAACGCTCCACTTTTAAGTGTGGTAATGTCGCCAATGTCGCCTTCTGCCATACCAATTGCAGTTGCAACTTTAGCAAAATTACCAGGTTTTGAAGGTGTTTCTACGATGATGTTACGAATTATATGTTGGTTTTGCATGTCAAATCTCCTAACTCTATTCTCTATTTCAACCAACAAATTATAACATAAAATGCCTACTTATGCTTTCACATCTCTTTTTATAAAAGTCATAAAGCTTAATGCCAAAAATACTATGGCATAAATCACAAGAACTGTTAGAGACATGGAGAGAGTAGTTTCTTCAACAAAAAATTCTTTTGTAAGATGCTGTGTTAAGTCTGAATGTGTTAACCAGATATATTCCACAGGTATATACTTTTGTAAGAGTAGTATAATCATTGGTCCCATCATTAAAAATAGCATGGATAAAGCTATAGCAATGGAAGGTGAACTAAATACCGTTCCAATAAAGAATGCAAAAAGTATAGACATAGTGAAATCCCCTAGGGAGTACACATACGTTAAGAATACATCCGATATCGTGTTTGTTTGCTGTACAACACCATCAACAATAGTCAAATCAATTCCAGTAGCAGTTCCAAATAAGATAAATCCAATTGCTGTAGTGAGAATAATCGTTAATACTATTAATGAGAGACCGAATAGGAAAATCGTTATTAGTTTAGAGGTTAATATTTTGAAACGGGAAACCGGTCGTGTTAAAAGCATCTTAATAGTACCATCTGTAAATTCCTGCGAGACAATGGATGCTCCCGGAATAACAGTTAACAATGTAATTAGCACCATGATTGAAGCACCAAATGCCATATTTCCTTCCATACTTTGATTCACTTGAGGTGCTGCATTATTATCTAAGCGATACTGTGCCATCGCCTTCTGCTCCTCATACATCTGAATAGACCATTCATCTAAGTCAGGAGTTTTAAGCTGCGCATTAGCATCATCAATTTGAACTTGTTGTTCCTGTTTCCAATTGGAAGTATCTACTTCCTCCATAGTCACCTTATCCAACACACCAACACCAATAATTACTAATAGCAGAATACCTAAAATGGCCCATGTACCTTTTTTATGCCATAACTTCATCCATTCATTTTGTATCAAACTAAACAATTTGACCGCCTCCTGTCATTTGAAGGAACTGTTCTTCAAGCGTTTCATGCACTGCTGAAATAGCGAAAATTTGAACCTGTTGGGCAACAAGTTCGTTGATCAGTACTGGTACCTTCTCTTCTTTCAAATCAAGTAAAAATACTCCTTCGTGCAATGTAAATACATAGCCATTTGAACTCAGATAGTTTTCTACTACTCCAGATGGCTCTGCCTTAAGTTGCATACGTGTCTTTTCATCACTTTGAATCATCCGTTCATCAATCAGCTTACCATTTTGAATAACAACAACACGGTCACACATTAACTCTATTTCTGATAGAAGATGACTAGAGACAAAAATAGAAACATTATTCTCCTGTGCTATTTTGCGAAGATACGTCCGGAACTCACGAATTCCAGCTGGATCCAAACCATTCGTTGGTTCATCTAATATTAAAAACTTCGGATCATGTAGCAATGCTTGAGCTAATCCCAATCGTTGACGCATACCCAAGGAATATGTCGACACCTTTTCATGGATTCGCTTAGTTAACCCTACCTGGTTAATCACCTCATCTATCCTTGCCTTTGTTACACCATTATGCATTCTGGAAAAATGAAGCAAGTTCTTATAGCCAGACATATACTTATACATTTCCGGATTTTCAACGATAACCCCTACATTAGCAATTGC
Organism: Psychrobacillus sp. FSL K6-2365; assembly: GCF_038003165.1. Taxonomy (NCBI): domain Bacteria; kingdom Bacillati; phylum Bacillota; class Bacilli; order Caryophanales; family Bacillaceae; genus Psychrobacillus; species Psychrobacillus sp. FSL K6-2365. The sequence goes on from NZ_JBBOOO010000001.1 coordinate 2,962,733, forward strand.
CTTTTCATAATCATCTGCAATAGATGCACCTTCAATAGTAATAGTCCCACTTGTAAGATGCATTAGACCTGTCATTAAACGGATAGTAGTAGTTTTACCGGCACCATTTGGCCCTAAAAATCCAGTTATTTGACCAGGAAATAACTCTAGGGACATATTATCGATAAGTGTTTTTCCTCTGATAATTTTGGTAATATTCTTTAATTGAACAATTGGCTTACTCATTTACTGTCACCTTCTCTTTCGTTACATTTTTCATCCAGCTCACTGCATCCTGATTTGTGTTAAAGCGGATTGCTTCTAATTCATCCTGGGCAATTACTTTCCCATCTTTTAAAACTATTAGCTGATCAAGTATTGGTTCGACTTCATGTAATTCGTGGGTCGATAAAATAATCGATTGCGTCTCTACATTCGTATACCGAATGAGCCCCTTTATTAACGACTCACGTACAATTGGATCTAAACCAGAAAAAGGTTCATCCATCACATAGTAAGGAGTATTTCTACCAAGGGTGGCTGCCATCTTCGCTCGACCACGATTGCCTTTTGAAAGCTTTTTCAACTTCACATTTACATTAACCTCTAAATATTCCGCTACTTCCATTGACTTTTCTACAGAGAAATCAGGGAATTGAGATGCGTAGAATGCGAAAAGTTCCTTCGCTGTATAAAAGCTATAAAACAAATCCATATCAGGTAAATACGCAACGTCCACTGCATTTAATCTAGACAATGACGCTTTATGAATTGTAATAGTTCCTTTTCGAGGTCTTTGTATACCCGCTATCATTTTCAACAGCGTTGACTTACCACTCCCATTTTCTCCAGCTATACCTATTATCTGTCCAATAGGAAACGTCAGTGTTAAATCCTGGATAACCTCCTGCCTCTGATAATTAAATGAGACATTTTGTAAGTGAATCATTTAGTCCCATCCTTTCTCAGCAAACTTTGTACAATCTCTTCCTTTGAAAATCCAAATGCTGAAATAGATTGAAGAAACTGATTGATCAATTCGATTTTCATATCCTCACGTAACTGCGAAATACGTGCTTTGTCTGTTGTGATGAATGTTCCTTGACCACGCTTTGTATCTGTCAGCCCCATCGATTCAAGCTCCCTATATACACGTTGTACAGTGTTGACATTAACACCAACCTCCAATGAATATTCTCGAACTGATTGCATTTTGCCTCCTGGTTGTAAGTTTCCTTTTAAGATATCTCCACAAATTAGGTCAACTAGTTGACTATAAATAGGCTTATCACGAGTGAAATCCTGCGTCATCTCGTAACCACCCTCTCCAACCACTTACAAACACTCCAAAATAACAAAACAAAGATTATCCAGCTAAATAATTCCTCTACAATATAAATAGAACCCATATCAAAGATAAAATTGCTTAATGCAATAGTAGGTAAATAACCTTCTATGAATTTTAAAGATATTTCACCTTGGTTCAGTACCTTATTAAGTGAAAGAAAACTAAATAGTTTCGGTAATAAACTAGCTATTAAAAAGAATATTACTACTGTAGCAATAAGTGATAATTTTCCGATCCAATATTTGCCTTCCAAATAAATTGTCCAGAAGAATAACCATATAATACTTACGGAGATACCGACAAATAGCATAACAACTAATATTAGAAGCTGTAGAATAAGAAATTGCGCGAAGCTACCTAAAATTACATCTGACATGAAATATATCCCTGCTGTAGTGATGAATATATTACTAACAAAATAAATACCTAAGCTAAATAATAATTTGGCACCAATCAATGTATGCATAGAATGAGGATTATGTAGCCACATATCTTTTTTTCCATTGTCGGTATTTAATGATTTATTAAACTGAGCAAAGTGATTAACAACACTAAAACTAAGCATTAAAAACATTAAAACCATCCTTATCTCTTGAATGGCTGCCTCTGTTATTAAATACCTTTGCAATAGTATTGGAAGAATTAAAATAACTCCAATACTAAATACTGCTGAACCGAAAAGCCATGACTTATAAAGAGTCCATTCCCTCAACAACAACCCTTTCAATTTTTCATCTCCTTTTTTTGTTATCTCCATCAGCATAGTGTATTCGTGTACTAGTTATATATTACACTAATATTATATAATAAAGCTCTTTTATTTACAACTAATTTAAATACCAATGTACTTTTTTTGGGGGGGATATCAAAAATTTATGGCACCTATTAGAGCCCGAAATAGAATTAAATAGGACTCTGGCTCCCCTGAACTAAACATACTGAAAATTACCACTGCTCTTTTAGAAGTTAAGGAACTTCTCTGACCAAGTTAAAATAACCCCATCAGTAGCGCTGACGGGGTTATTTTAACTATTAAATTTCTACTCTTCATTTTCTACTAGGAACTTTAATCTATAAAGCTTGTTATTCCAGAATTGTTCATAGTAGTCTAGCCACTGCTTTACTTCCGTCAATGGCTCCGGTTGTAAATGATACACTTTTTCTCTACCTGACTTTTGACCATTCACTAAACCTGCATCAGCTAATACATTAAGATGTTTAACAATCGCTGTTCTGCTCATATCGTAATGGGAAGAAATTTCGGCAATAGACCTCTCTTTGTTTGCTAAGAGTCTAAGGACATCTCTTCTTGTCGGATCAGCAATCGCTTGAAAAACATCCACCTTTTTAACAACTTCTTCCATTAAACTTCAACAACTTGCTTAAATTTGTTTTGTACAATTCCAACCCAACCTTGTTCCATCGTGCCACGGACAGCTGCACCGGACATTTTAGCTTTTGGAACTAGAGCTTCTCCATCTTTCCAACCACCATGAATCAATGTGAATTCAGTTTGAGTACCAATCTCTTTCAATAGAAATGTAACAAACCAACCATCTGTGTCCCATTGAAATGATAGTTTATGTGGTTCGTCAATCTCAAGCACCTTACATGGTGATGGTCCAAATGGCGACTGTATAGTAAACTCGTATCCTTCCATAGCTTGAAAATCATTTGGCATAAACCAAGCAGAGATTCCTTCCGCAGTTGAAACATAATTCCATACTTTTTGTATTGGTGCCTCTACTAAAACTGTTTGCTTAATATCAGGTAAATTTTCTTTCATGAAAAAAACTCCTTTTTCAACTTCGTTATGTAACCCTTAGGTGTTATATTATATATAACCAAAAGGTGTTATGTCAACTTTTAGTATATACTCATTCTTTTGTTAAGCTCCAAAAAACAAAAACCCCATCTATAGTTAGTAGATAGGGTTTTAATTTCAAACAATATAGCCAATGTCTGTGAGTACATTATTGATAAATGACTGAGAATATGTAAAGATTTCTTCACGCTCCGGTTCTTGGTAGAGATCATGGAAGCAATTTTTCCATTCTTTGAATTGATATTCAGAAAGTTCTTGTTTTCTTAACCAACTAGCTGCAGCATTTGTATCTGTAATCTTATCCCGCTCTCCAGTCATAACAAGAATCGGTTTATTTGGTATGGAGATGTTCAATTGATTCACAGATTTTATTAGTGCTTGGAGTTCCTTGTACCATTCTGTCGAAATGAAGGTTCTATAGGTGGGATCTGATGCGAATTGTTGGAACACTTCATAATTTCTCGTTAATTCATTTAAGTGAATATCATGATTGATTTTCTGTGGTACTGATAACTTTGCTAGTGTGTTGGTCCATTTCGAAGGGAGCTTTTGAAGCTGTAACCATGGAGATGTTAGTATTACGCCAGCGTATTCAATATCTAGTTTACGCAAAACTTTTATAAGTAAAGTGGCTCCAAAGCCATGTCCCATTAAAAATATTGGAAGATCATACGTAACTGCAACTTGCAACGCTTGTTTAATGTAGTTCTTATACTGTTCAAAGGATTCATCATGAATAGTTTTTGATTTCTTTAATTCTCCATGACCTGGCAGGTCACCCATTACAATATGATAGTTAGAACTTCTTAACTTTTCAATTAACCAAGCATATCTTCTGTGATGCTCATAAGCACTATGAACAATAACTATTACTGCTTTAGGCTTTCCTTCTGTTTCCCATTTCCACATATAAACAAACCTCTTTTCTTTCCTTGCAATTTCATGGTATTAGGTTTCTTTCAATCTTTATGTCTGATACGATTAATTATAATCTAATTTCAAAAGGAGTGTATGCGAAATGATTTATCCATATAAAGGTAAAACACCGACTATTGACGACTCTGCTTTTATAGCTGATTATGTCACAATAACAGGTGATGTGACAATCGGTCCAGAGACTACAATTTGGTTTAATACGGTAATTAGAGGGGATGTTGCTCCTACTATTATTGGAAGTAAAGTAAGTATACAAGATTTAAGCTGTTTACATCAGAGTCCAAATAAGCCACTTATTATTGAAGATGAAGTAACTATCGGACACCAGGTGACTTTACATAGTTGTACTATACGTAAAGGAGCTTTAATAGGAATGGGATCGATTATTTTAGATGGTGCTGAAATTGGAGATGGTGCATTTATCGGAGCTGGAAGTCTCGTACCGCCTGGCAAAAAAATACCTCCAAATTCATTAGCATTAGGCAGCCCAGCAAAAGTGGTGCGTGAGCTAAATGAAGACGATAAAGCTGATGTACAAAGAATTATCCGGGAATATGTAGAAAAAGGTCAATACTATAAATCCCTTCAAAAATAAAATTTGTTAATGATCTTTCTGGTAAAAGAAAACTATATATGCTGTTCAATTCCTCCTGAAACGAAAATCAGCTGTATTATTGGAAAGTTATTATTTGTATGAAAAAAGGCTTTCCATTATAGGAAAGCCTTTTTTGTTCATACTACTTATAATCCAGCCTTTTCTTTTAACGCTGCAGCTTTATCTGTTTTCTCCCATGGAACATCAATGTCTGTACGACCAAAGTGACCATATGCAGCTGTTTGTTTGTATATTGGACGGCGAAGATCTAGCATTTTAATAATTCCTGCTGGACGAAGATCAAATAGTTCACGAATATATGAAACTAATTCAACTTCCTCTACCTTTCCAGTACCAAAAGTTTCTACAGCAATTGAAACTGGTTTAGCTACACCAATTGCATAAGCAAGTTGTACTTCACAACGATCTGCAAGGCCAGCAGCAACAATGTTTTTAGCAACATAACGTGCAGCGTAAGCAGCAGAACGGTCAACTTTTGTTGGATCTTTACCAGAGAATGCTCCCCCACCATGACGAGCATAACCACCGTAAGTATCTACAATAATTTTACGTCCTGTTAAGCCAGCATCACCCTGTGGTCCACCAATTACAAAGCGTCCAGTCGGATTGATAAAGTATTTTGTATTTTCATCTATTAAATTTGTAGGAACAATTGGATTAATTACTACTTCTTTAATATCTTTTTGAATTTGTTCTAAAGTTATTTCTGGATGATGTTGTGTTGAAATAACAATAGTATCGATATGAACAGGATTATTGTTTTCGTCATATTCTACTGTTACTTGAGTTTTTCCGTCTGGACGAAGATAGTCTAAAGTTTCGTCTTTACGAACTGATGCTAATCGGTGAGATAGTTTATGCGCTAAACTAATAGGTAGCGGCATAAGCTCTGGTGTTTCATTACAAGCATAGCCGAACATTAAACCTTGGTCTCCTGCTCCAATTGCATCAATGTCAGAATCACTCATAGAGCCTTCTCTTGCTTCTAAAGCTTGGTCCACACCTTGCGCGATATCAGCTGATTGTTCGTCAATTGAAGTAAGCACAGCAGAAGTTTCTGCATCAAAGCCATACTTAGCACGTGTATAGCCAATTTCTTTAATAGTAGAACGAACTACTTTAGGGATATCTACGTATGTAGATGTAGTAATTTCTCCAGCAACTAATACTAGTCCTGTCGTCACACTCGTTTCGCAAGCTACACGAGCATTTGGGTCTTCTGCTAAAATTGCATCTAGAATTGCATCAGAGATTTGATCACAGATTTTATCTGGATGGCCCTCTGTTACTGATTCTGATGTAAATAATCGACGTTGCGTCATAGATTATTCCTCCTATATCCCGCGAGATTTCTCTCAAGAATTGATACGGTACTCATTCCCATGTCAAGCCATTCAAAATGTTTCATGCATTTTCATCACATAAGAGTAAATGTAATTGCTGTGAATTGAAGTTAACTTGAAGCCGTTTCGGACTTGGCACACAAGGATAAAGGGCGATGTTAAATAAAAAAACCTCTCACTCACGTAAATACACATGAGGAAAGGTATTAATATCATAAGCACCTTTCACTCTTATCAAATCAAGGAATTTCACCTTGTCTCAGGTTTGGCACCTTTGTAATAATAAAACAATTACAGGTTGCCGGGTTTCATAGGGCCTGACCCCTCCACCAGCTCGGGATAAGAGTATCCGTTCAATTCATCATCATACGTAAATAAGTAGCAGAAGTCAACTATTTTTTTGTTTGCATTTTATTCACAAAAGAAAAATATTAGCTTCATTAGTATAGACTAATTACTTTAATGTGTTATACTATTTCACATATCTAGAAAAACTTCCTCTTTTTTAGAGGAAATATAAAAAAAGGATGGTATATTCAAGATGAATTCAATCGATACTGTGAGTGAACTGAAAGAATTGTTAGCAGGAAATAACGTTAGCAGCCAATTGTCAGTGCCACAACTTGTGGAAAAAGCTACAACAAGAGGAGAAGCTGTTTTAACTTCTACTGGTGCAGTAAAAGCCGAAACAGGGAAATATACTGGCCGCTCCCCACAAGATAAGTATATAGTAGATGAAGCTATTTCAAAAGACAAAATCGATTGGGGCTCAGTAAACCAACCAATTTCTTCTGACGTTTTTGATGCTCTATATAAAAAAATGATTAACTTCTTAAACAAACAAGACGAAATCTTCGAGTTTAAAGGATATGCAGGGGCAGATAAAGAATCACGTCTAGGTATTCAAGTAATTAACGAATACGCTTGGCATAATCTTTTCGCTCATCAGTTATTTATCCGTCCAACACAGGAAGATCTTACTACACATACAACAGACTTCACTATTCTTTCTGCTCCTAATTTCAAAGCGGATCCTGCTGTAGATGGTACCCGTACAGAAACGTTTATCATTGTATCCATGGAAAAACGCACTGTGTTAATCGGTGGTACTGAATATGCTGGTGAGATGAAAAAATCAATATTCTCTATTATGAACTATTTGCTCCCAGAACAAGACATCTTACCAATGCACTGCTCTGCAAATGTTGGAGATGACGGAGACGTTGCATTATTCTTTGGTTTATCAGGTACAGGTAAAACTACCCTTTCTGCAGATGCTGGCCGTAAATTAATCGGTGATGACGAGCACGGCTGGTCTGATAATGGCGTATTTAATATTGAGGGTGGTTGTTATGCAAAATGTATCGACCTAACTCGTGAAAATGAACCTCAAATTTGGGATGCCATTTCATTTGGAACTGTATTAGAAAACGTAGTGGTAGATGCGGAAACACGCGTTGCTAACTATGCTGATAATTCATTAACAGAAAATACTCGTGCTGCTTATCCAATTCAATATATCGAAAATATTGTAGAGCCTTCTGTTGCTGGTCACCCAAATACAATTATTTTCTTAACCGCTGATGCATTTGGCGTATTGCCTCCAATCAGTAAACTTACAAAAGAACAAGCAATGTACCACTTCTTAAGTGGATTTACTTCTAAACTTGCTGGAACTGAACGTGGAGTTACATCGCCACAACCAGTATTCTCTACTTGCTTCGGTTCACCATTCTTACCATTACATGCAACGGTATATGCAGAAATGCTTGGTAAGAAAATTGACGAGCACGGTGCACAAGTATTCTTAGTAAACACTGGTTGGACTGGTGGAGAATACGGTGTAGGTAACCGCATGAAGCTTTCATACACTCGTACTATGGTTCGTGCTGCAATTGATGGCAAGCTAAACAATGCTGATACAGAAACAGATACAGTATTCGGCTTAGCTATTCCTATGCAAGTGGAAGGTGTTCCTTCCGAGGTACTTATACCTCGTAATGCTTGGGCAGATAAAGCTGCATATGATCAAAAAGCAGCTGAGCTAGCTCAGTCATTCCGTGAAAACTTTAAAAAGTTTGGTACAGTATCTGAAGATATTTCCGTTAAAGGCGGACCATTAGCTTAATAAATTTAAAATATAAAAGAGCCCAAAATGAAAATTTTGGGCTCTTTATTTTGAGTATTTTACATTTACTAAAATTTGTTAATTTAAAAAATAAGGATAATATTTAACAACCGTCACCAAAAAACTACCCGCTATAAAAGCCAGAAGCCCCAAGGTAATAGGGGTCATCTTAAATCGAAATGGCGTTATAACCCCGGTGTCTAGACCATTCTGTCCTTTTGCAAAAGCATTATATTCGTTATTTGTTTGATTGTTATTTAATTGAAATAACCAAACACACCCAAATATAGCAAGTCCCCCTAAAAATATCGTATCTATGAAACTCCATCCAAAGAAAAGTGAAACTAACCAAAGTGAAAGTGTTTCAATAGCTACTGTAACTGCAATAATATAAACTTTATTCATTAAACTTACCCCCTATTAGAACTTTAAGATTTTTCTGATTAATTAATTCTAATACGGATTTCCAAACTAAAAAGATTCATTTTTTGAACTGATCTAGTCCACTTTTTAAAAGCATCTCTTCTTATCATAGATATTCATCGACTTCATTATTTTCACCTTATAAAATTAATTGTTACTTGAATCAATTTAATAAAGAAAATTATATAGTTAAATCCGAACAAAGCTGATTTACTCTTTAGGCGGACGCTTTCCGCGGGCATGGCTTCAATCTCAGCGTCACTACGAAAACATATGCCTGCGGTTACTCGTCGCAAAGACATTGGTCAAACAAAGTTCGACCATTTTCTTTCCTGCGGGGCTTTCAGCTCGCGCTGTTCCCACTGGAGTCGTCGCCTGCCACTCCAATCAACGGGATCGCTTTAAAAAAACGAATAAATATTACGATATTAAGTATTTGTATTTTTAAATAAAACAACTAATTATGAAATTGACTCACTTATAACAAAAAAATCAGAAACAATAAAGTTTCTGTTTTCCACTTACATATAAACTTACGTTAACTACCGGGGAATTGACTCTCAACCGGAATTGTTCTAGATAGATAATTGTAACCTATAATTAGCATTAGTCACCATTAGTCGCATGATATTCACTATCAGCTATTTTCGGAAATATTTCTACAAACTTCTCTGCTTCCTCTTCATTGACCTTATATAGAATAATTTCTGAACCATAGTGACCTACTTCCATTTGTTCAACTCCATCCTGTTGGAAGAACATCGTAAACCACTTTAAACCACCTTTTGGATCAACCGAATAATTTCTAAAATAGAGCCTATTTTCATCCGTGAGATTAATAGTAAACACTTTCATTAGTCCTTCCGTTTGAACGGAAACTGCTCGAGAGTTTAATTCTTCTAAAATGTCTAGTTCCTCCATCCAACAATGGATCACCACTTCTTCGAATTCATTTGTGTATTGATCCCACAAATCCTCCCAAAAACTAGTATCTACAGGAAACGAAGATTTCCCTTCTACACTCATTGCCTCAGTTGTTACTACAACATTGCCCATTTTTAAACCCCTCTCTGATTTTTCATCCATTGACATGCATCTTTTACTACACGTCTATTTATTTTGCTTGGAAAAAAATGTGTGAATTCTGGATAATACCAGGTTTCAACTGGTATACTATTCCCTATTAATGCTTGCTCTAAAACCTTTGCATGCTCAAAAGATACATTATTATCTCGTTCACCATGTATTATAAGAGTGGGCACGTTCGTCTCCTCTATACGAGGTAATACATCTCGCTGCTCATATCCTAATGGGAATTTAGTAGGAGTACCTCCGATTACACGTTTCATCATTTTTCTCATATCTAGTCTTTCTTCATATGTTAAATAAATATCAGAAACACCAGCCCATGTAACTAAGGATGTAATATCATTGCGTAGAATAGCAATCCATAAGCCCATGATACCACCCCGAGAAAATGCAAATAAGTGAATCCGCCCTGGAATGCAATATCGCTTTAATACTTCTACTCCGTAAACAGCATCCCAGCGATCCTCTCCAGCAAATTCATCCCTTCCTTCACCACCACGATTACCTCGATAATATGGCGCAAATATTACAAATCCCTCAGAGGCGATTTGTGCAATTCGTGCAGGTCGAACCATACCGATACTTTGCATGCCACCTCGACAATATAAAATTCCATCATAGTTTCCTGGCTTTTTTGGTACTGCTAACATTCCTTTTACTCGAAGACCACAGGACCAATATGTAATTTCGCTCATTATGATATTAGGGTTTGGAGATGGATAAGTGAGAACCTTTTCAATCGTTCCATTTATTTTCAATTTCTTTCACCTTCTTTAAAATGGCTTTCATTCCATCATCTTTCATATGGAAGCTTAAATATTCACTACGAGTAAGTTCTTCTGAGGATAACCAGAAAGCTCCTTCTGTCTCAAAGCTTGTCTGCTCCATATTAATATACCCAACTTTTGCTATATAAACAGTTTTACAAAAAGGGATATTATCTAATACCATATATTCAGCTAGCCATTCTAGATTTACTATATGTACATTTGTTTCTTCTTTTGTTTCTCTAATCGCTGCTTCAACTAAAGTTTCTCCTTTCTCTAATTTACCACCCGGAAACTCCAATCCTCTTTTTGGATGCTTCGTTAACAACCATTTTCCATTATGCTTTGCTAAAACTAATACATGCTTAGATTCAATAGAAAAGCTTCCTTGCTGAAAGGATAGCTGTACTTGAAATCCATTTAAATCTTCGAAAGAAAACATTTTCTGATTCCCCCTTGTTTTCTTTAAATATTACCATATACATAAGAAAAACCAGGCAACTAGACACCTGGTTCCTTACATTCAAAACCTGTTCCTATCGTTTTGAGCAGGTCTTGTTGGAATATTTATTACCTTGTGAATTTTTAGAGATGCTGGTTGGTTGTGACGGACTCTACAACCAAAAAGCGGTAATCTCATGGTGTTTGTACGTCCGTAGCCCTACCACAACTTTTTGAAACAGGTTATTGCGTTTTTGGATAACCAGACAAATGCTAATCTCCTATTCATAAAGAAAGCTCACGAAGAACCAATCATAACTATTCTTTGGGAGGTCCCATTTTGTAATCTTCATTACCTTCTTCTCTATTTTGTGCAATATTCTGCTTTGATTTATCTTGTGGAGACTGATTGAGAAGTGAGCTAACATTTCGATAAGTTACAGGGTTTTCATTACCTTTTCTATTTAAATTCTTGCTCATAGTTGAACCTCCATTCTTCTTTGAAAATAAGGTAGCTGTTCTATAAATCGTTTACTCTCTTCCGAAGTGAATTCATGAATCCATGCATACACTTTTTTTAGCCTTCTATCATATTGATCATTTTCTCCGTCCACATGATACGGCTTTACAGACATTGGTTCATGTGCTCGTAGAAAATTTCTGCTTTGCACATTTTTCAATTGATAAAAAAGTCTTTCAAATACTTTTATTTCATTCCTAGTTGCAGTTACTTCAAATTCCCACTGAGATTCATCGGGATAAGCATATACTTGCTGACTTTTTACGGAGATATACACTTTGTACAAGGTCATTTTCACACATCCTTTTATAAGAGTTTGAGCAAAAAATAAAAAAACATGCACAAATAGCGCATGTATTTGGGTTATAAATAATATACCTTTTAATCAGCTTCTGTCTAAGCTCTAACGCCTAGCCCCTCGAGTCGTTTTAGAATGGACAGACCAAGACAATGAAACCCCTACTGTCACTCTTTTAATACTTTTAGGGCTAACGCTAGGCGCTACCGCTGTTCTTATTACCCTTGAATATCTACAGCCGACCCTTTATAAGGATGTGGAGCAGCTGTTTGAGGCATGTCTTCTAACAATTTTACCGCAGCAACAGTTTCCATGTTCATAGCATTTTGCAAAACACTCATTTGAACAGTTTGTTGCAACTGAAGTAAATTAGATGACATAATGGAGTTTATGTCCACAGAGATTCCTCCTTCATAACATTCTTTATATCGGTTAACCTAGATTATTATGAAGCGAATATTATTTTTTGGTCGAATTGGTATCTCCTAAAAATGCATTTAACATCCATTGATGTTTTTCTGTTTTTTGGTAAATTGCGTTTAGTACATCTTCCGTCATATCATCTTCATCTTTTGCAGCTTCTTCCATCCCTTTTTTAAGAGATTTCATAATTTTATCAAAGTCATCTACAACAGATTGTACCATCTGGTCAGCTGTTTCTTTGCTGGATGCTTCTTTTACTACTGATAACTCCAAGTGTTCTGTTAATGTTGCCGCTGGTTTGCCACCTAGTGTTAATAAACGCTCTGCAATTTCATCCATATTAAGTGTAGCTTCGTTATATAACTCTTCGAATTTGGCATGTAAAGTAAAAAATGACGGTCCCTTTACATACCAATGGAAATTATGTAATTTAGTGTACATAACCGACCATGTTGCTACTTGTTTATTTAATTCTTTATTAAGTGCTGCTGACATAAATTTGTCACTCTCCCTTTAATTTTAGTTGCTTTCTCTTTCAATATACCTCTAATTTTCATACAATAAACATAACGATAAGTTAATTGGAGTGAGCAATAATGGTATTTTGGATATTGGGTGCAGCAATAATACTAAGTATTTTTGGCTTTTCTTTTTTGTACAAGCTAGCTATGAATGACAAGCCTTCGAAAATTGATCCAAAACCTAAGGATGCTGAATAATCCATGAAGCATATAATTATATCTATTTTTCGCTTTTATCAAAAGTTTATCTCACCACTTTCCCCACCTAGTTGCCGTTTCTATCCAACATGCTCCCATTACGGAGTAGAAGCAGTTCAAAAACACGGGGCAATTAAAGGAAGTATTTTAACTGTAAAAAGAATATCTAAATGCCATCCCTTTCATGAAGGTGGCATTGATCCCGTTCCTGATGAATGGCCTTTGAAAAAATAATAATACAAAGGCTATTTTTTCTTGCATTTTTTTCGAAAGTGCTGTAATCTAATGAAGTTATCTTTTTTCAAAACGTAATCATTACTATTTAGGAGAGTGAATAAATTGAAACGAATTTGTTTAGGAAGTATTCTTTTTCTTTTATTGTTACTTGCAGCTTGTGGAAACAATGAAGAGAATGTTGCAACTAAAGATCAGCAAGTACAAATATATACAACGGTGTATCCACTACAATACTTTGCTGAACGTATTGGAGGAGAATCTGTAAACGTCTCATCTATTTACCCAGCAGGAGCAAATGAACATACATTTGAACCAACCCAAAAGGATATGATGGCACTTGCAGATGCTGACTTGTTTTTTTACATAGGACTTGGCTTAGAAGGTTTTGTCGATAATGCTAAGAAGACTTTAGCAGAGGAACATGTGAAAATGGTAGCTACTGTGGATGCAGTATCAGATGAACAACTTGAAGAATCACATCACGTTCATGAAGAAGCTACTACTGAAGAAGCACATGATCACGAGCACGAGGAAGCTACTACTGAGGAAGCACACGATCACGAGCACGAAGAAGCTACTACTGAGGAAGCACATGATCACGAGCACGAGGAAGCTACTACTGAGGAAGCACACGATCACGAGCACGAGGAAGCTACTACTGAGGAAGCACATGATCACGAGCACGAGGAAGCTACTACTGAGGAAGCACATGATCACGATGATGAGGATGTAGCGGCTGAAGAGCATGGCAGCCATGAAGGACATGATCATGGGGATATAGATCCACATGTTTGGATCTCACCTAAAATTAGTCAAAGCCTTGCACTTTCTATTAAGGACTCTTTAGTGGAAATTTCACCTGAACATCAAGAGACTTTTGAAAAAAACTATGAGGAACTTGTTAATGAACTTCAGAAACTAGATGCAGATTTTGAAGAAATGGCTCATACAGCAGCAAATAAAACCTTCTTTGTATCTCACGCTGCATTTGGTTATATAGCGAACACATACGGTTTAGAACAATTAGCAGTGGCTGGACTGAATTCACAAGATGAACCATCCCAAAAAGAACTGACTAAGTTAATCGATTTGGCAGAAGAAAAAAATATAAACTATATTTTATTTGAGCAAAATGTTTCATCCAAACTAACAGAAGTGATTCAAAAGGAAATTGGCGCAGAAAGCTTGGTTCTACACAACTTAGGAGTATTATCAAAAGAAGATATCAATAACAAAGAAAATTATTTTACATTGATGAACAAAAACTTAGAGACATTGAAAACCGTTTTGAACTAATAGTGTAAAAAGCATATAAATCAATAACCGTTCCTTTTGAGCAATACTTGTTACTATCGTTTTCGAAGTGCTTTGGACAGACGTAATGCTTTATTGATTACCGGGTGAATTTTTTAAGGATGCTTGTTGGATGTGACTTCCTTCACAACCAACAAGCATCCCTTTTTTTCGGTAATTTTTTCGCGTTTGCCTGTCCATCGCCCTTCTACAACTTCTAGAAACAGGCAAATACGTTTTTGGATAACTAGTGAAAAGCTACTTCCCTATACATAGAAGAAGCTCACGAAGATGCAATTTCGTTCGCTATCTTGCTACTTTATTGAGTATATACTTACTATTTCTTTAAAATTCCACTTATATATAAATCATCTACATTACACAATTATCATTAAATTATAGCTTCTCTAATTCAGAATCTTATAGTTGGATATATTGATCTTCGTTACAGGTCGCGACTCCAGTGGGATGAGTGAGACCACGCTAGCGACGGTGATAGCTCATCTCTCACCCCATGAAAAGCATCTACCTGAAAAGGAAATCAGTAGTATTAGTCAATCTTTCAAGTCCAATGAACCCAGTATTCATGGTATATATTTACTATCATATTAACTTTAATAATTCTCTTCTCACTAATTTATTTGCCCCATTGCGAGGCAGCGCATCTATAAAGTGATATTCCTTTGGAAGCTTGTATGATGCAATCTGAGTCTCCATAAAATTCTTTAACTCATCTATTGTAACTTGCTCGGTTACTACAACAAATGCTATTGGAACATGTCCCCATTTGTCATCCTGTCGACCTGTAACCCCTGCTTCAACAACTGATGGATGTTTTACTAGAGCTTGCTCCAATTCTGCCGGATAAATATTTTCACCACCAGATATGATTAAATCTGAGCGTCGATCAACAACGAACAAATATCCTTCCTCATCCAAATAACCAATATCTCCGGTATGAAGCCAGCTGTCTATTAGTGGTTTTTTGGACTCAGCTGCTCCAATATATCCTGTTGTCACATGGGGTCCCTTAATACAAATTTCTCCCATTTTTTCTTCCCCATCTATGCGAACATCTGCAAAGAAAAGTGGCTTTCCGGCTGATCCTAGTTTACGAATAGCATCCTCACTCGATAAGGTCGTCGTTTGTGAGGAGGTTTCGGTCATTCCATACGTTTGCAGTACTGGAATATTTCGTTCAATCGCTCGTTCTAAATAAGATAAAGGAACGGGACCCCCACCAACTAACATCGATTGAAATGAATCAGGAAAATGCTGATTTCTATTTTCTAGAACGGATACAATGCGTTGAAGCATAACCGAAACTAAAGACATTCTAGTAGCTGCTCCATCTAATATTTCATCTACTACTTTTTCTGGATCAAATTTAGTATGTAGACTTACCTTCATTCCATATAACACAGATCGCATAAGAATAGAAAATCCACTTATATGAAACAATGGTACTATACATAGCCAGCAATCGTCTGGATGAATACCTAAATGGAGTGCTGAACCAGTTGCATTCATCACATGATTTTCTAGCGATTGGCGTACTCCTTTTGGTCTTCCTGTAGTACCTGATGTATACATAATGGAAATAGTTCGTTCTTTAGGCCAATCCCTGTCTATAGGATAAGCTTTTCTTTTATGACTATAAATATCATTAAATGAAAACCTTTGACTATAGCTAATTATTCTTTCATGATTATCTAAAAGTAAAATATCTGGTTTACTATCATGGAGCTGATAATTTAATTCTACTTCACTTAAACGTTCATTTAGCATAACTAATTCACAGCTAAGTTGAAGGCAACCATGTATGGCAATTACTAGTTCTGCATTAGAGCTTGATAAAATAGCTATTCTCATGCCAGGTTGAATTCCTTTAGCATGAAGTCTCTCTGCAAATTCATTTGCTTCGTTATAAAGTTGCCCGAATGTCCACACCTCTCCCATAAAGCGTAACGCAATGCGATCTGGTGTTAAATGGGCACGTTTTAATAGTAAATTAGGAAACATTTTGTACTCCTTTTATTATAATTTACATATGTCGATTTCCTATGTAAAAAAGCCATCCTATAAAGGACAGCTTTTTACTTGCAGGATGCTATGCATCACGGAAAACGTGGGAATTGACCAAAATCTGGTTTGCGTTTTTCTTTAAAAGAATCGCGGCCTTCTTTTGCCTCATCCGTTGTATAGTAAAGCAGAGTTGCGTCACCTGCTAATTGTTGAAGACCTGCTAAACCATCCGTATCTGCATTCATCGCAGCTTTTAAGAAACGTAGTGCTGTTGGACTCATTTCTAGCATTTCCTCACACCATTGAACAGTTTCATCCTCTAATTGCGCGTATGGAACTACCGTATTGACTAATCCCATATCAAGTGCTTGCTGTGCATCATATTGACGGCATAAGTACCAAATTTCACGCGCTTTTTTATGTCCGATAATACGTGCTAAATAACCAGAACCGTAGCCGGCATCAAACGATCCAACCTTAGGTCCAGTTTGTCCAAATCTCGCATTATCAGCAGCAATTGTTAAATCACATACTACATGTAAAACATGTCCGCCTCCAATTGCATAACCAGCTACCATTGCTACTACTGGTTTAGGGATTACACGTATAAGACGTTGTAAATCTAGTACGTTTAAACGTGGAATTTCATCTTCTCCTACATATCCACCATGGCCACGTACTTTTTGGTCTCCACCTGAACAGAATGCATGCTCACCTTCACCAGTTAAAATAATGACACCTACATTTTGATCGTCACGAGCACGAGAAAATGCATCTATCATTTCCATTACTGTTTTAGGGCGAAATGCGTTACGCACCTCCGGACGGTTAATTGTTACCTTAGCAATCCCGTTGTAGAACTCATACTTAATGTCTTCATATGTATGTAATGTTGTCCATTCGCGAGTCATTTTACATCCTCCTTTAAAATAATATCCTTTACTATTGTAGCAAACAATTCAGGATTTTCCACATGAATTGCATGTCCTACATCTCTTATTTCTATATGTGCAACATCTGGAAGGTATTTTTTCATCTTTTTCGCAAGCTTGCTAAATTTTTCATCTAGCTCTCCTGTTAACAAAAATGTCGGTGTGTTAATTTCTTCGAGCTTGTGCCAATAGGAAGGTTGCACCCCTGTACCAAATCCACGTAAGCTATTAGCTAGGCCAATTTCAGAACCCGCAAGTCGTTCCTCTCGTATCTGCTGCTGTGTCTCCAAAGACAATTGGCGTTGAGTATGAAATAAAGGAATCCCTTCCCAAAAATGCACAAAGGATGTGAGCCCTTTATTCAATATTCGATCAGCAAGGAGCTCATCTGATTGTTTTCTATTTAAACGTTGTTCTATCTCAGTAATACCAGGGGAACTACTTTCAAGGATTAACCTATCAACAGGATATCGGCTTGCATAGGATAGAGCTAATCGACCACCCATTGAATAACCAACTAGCGTAAAGTTACTCCACTTAAGCTGATGAAACAATGCATGTAAGTCTGCTATCTGCTCCTCTACAGCGTAACGGGTTGAATTCATAGGCTTCGAAGTTACTCCGTGACCGATAAGATCAATGGTTAAAATATCAAATGTATTGGGTAGAAAAGAAATTACTTCATTCCATGTATTTGTAGAACCTGTAAAACCATGCAATAACACTATTCTTTCCTTAGCCCCATTATTATATCTGTTGAAATGGATATCAATCCCACGGACATTTACAGTTGTACTTTCCAAACCGAGTCCAGCTCCTTCGAAATTTCATCCCATAATTTGCGATGTGTTTCTGTATTAACTTGTCTATTCGTAAATACCTCAATAATACGAATATCCTTTAACTTCTCCCCAGTAAGGGCTGCTTTAAAATCTTCCTTCGAATGAACGGCAGAGTATTGTGCATTATACATAGCTGCTATATGTGAAAACTCTAATCCTGTCGGAGTACCAAATAAATGCTCAAAATAATTGGTTTCTGTAGACTGAGGTAAATAAGAGAAAATACCACCGCCATCATTATTCATAACGATAATTGTCATATCGGTACGGTGGAATCGAGTCACAATCAAACCATTCAAATCATGTAAGAACGCTAAGTCCCCTATTAGCAAATACCCTGGACGATTTAAAGCTGCTTGAGCTCCGATTGCTGTAGAAACTACTCCGTCGATTCCATTAGTTCCTCTGTTTGCATAGAGCTGAATATCTTTGGACGTTTTATTGAAAAAAGTATCAAGGTCTCGTATTGGCATACTGCTACTAGCAAATAAATAGGAATTATCTTGTAGTGTTTCAAACAACATGCCTGCCAATGCACCTTCATCTGTTTCATTTTGAATATAGCTGTTCACATGATTAGTAGCAATTTCATTTGCTTGAGACCAGGAATCGGCATATTTAGAGGAAGCTTTTTCAAGTGTTTTTATCCATAACGCCCCTGCCTCAACCTGAACATGATGTGTAGCGATATGAAGTGAATCACGAAAAATAGGACTTTCATCTACAACGATAAATACTGAAGGCTTACAAGACTTTAAAAACAGCATTAATGGCTTGGAAACAGGCTGTGCCCCAAAACGAACGACTACATTAGGAACAGCCACTTTTTTAAAAGCATCATTTTTTAGAATTGCATCATATTGATCTATACATAAATCCATACATTCGTCAGGTATGGATGCCCGTAAATTAGATAAAGGGTCCACTAGAACTGGCCACCGTACTTGTTTTGCAAATTCCCAAAAACCATCAGTAGTTTGAAGTGAATCTCCTACTATAAATAATCCTCTCTCCTCATTTTGTAGTATATCTTTATACCATTCTAGAAACTCTGCACTTGGCACTAACTTTCCTATTTCCGAAACTTGCATGTTCACATTTGATGTTGTTTGTTCCATATCAAGTAATAACGGTTCACGGAATGGTACATTTATATGGACTGGTCCCATCGGAAAAACTCTAGATGTAGACACTGCGCGCTGAATATGACGCTCTACAAAAGCAAGGCTCTCTTCATTTTGTTCGGGTAGTGGGAAATCTACACTCCACTTCACATGCTTTCCGTACAAATGAAGTTGATCGATTGCTTGTGGAGCTCCTACCTCTCTGAGTTCATGAGGCCGATCAGCTGTAATGACCAACAAAGGTACACGTGCGTAATATGCTTCCACTATCGCTGGGAAAAAATTTGCTGCTGCTGTTCCTGAAGTACATAAAAGAACAACAGGATTTTTTTTAGCTTTCGCAATACCAAGCGCAAAGTAACCAGCCGAGCGCTCATCTATTTGTCGATAAAATTGAAATCCTTCATGTTTAGCAAATGCATACGCAAGTGGAGTAGACCTTGAGCCAGGACACATTACTATATCCTGAACTCCTGCCTGTTTAATCGTTTCTACTAAGTGATTTACATAAGAAGTTAAATACTCGATGTTAGTCATTCATGTTTCCTCCAAGAGTTCGAAGCATCGGACGGAACTTCACTCGTGTTTCTTCAAATTCTTCTAAAGAGGATGATTCAGCAACAATTCCGCCACCTGCATATAAGTAGGCATGTTCATTTTCCACTAAAGCAGAACGTATCCCAACTGCGAACTCCCCGTCTCCTTCAGCATTTATCCAACCGATTGGAGCAGCATAATATCCACGATTCATCTGTTCGGATTCACGAATAATTTTAATCGCATCCTGACGAGGCTCTCCTCCTAATGCTGGTGTTGGGTGTAAAGCTTGTACTAATTCAAATAATGAAGACTCCTTTTTAAGGTCTCCTTCAATTGGAGAATATAGATGTTGGATATCTCTAATCTTCATAAGCTTTGGTCTAGTTGGTACTTTAATATCCTCACAATATTGCATAAATACCTTCTTAATCATTTCTACAACATATTTATGCTCACCTAAGTTTTTGGGATCTGTTAATAATGAATCTCCTAACTCTTTGTCCTCGAGAGAATTCTTCCCTCTTCTAATGGAACCCGCAAGCCCTGCAGATTGAGCTTTATTATTCTCCACTTTTACAAGTCGCTCAGGAGTTGCGCCAAAGAAGATTTTTTCATCATTCTCTAAACCAAATAAATAACTTTCTGGTTGCTCCATCGATGCATTATATATTGCCGTTGCAGGAGAAAAAGTATCGTTAAATGTTAGTTTTAGAGATCGGGCAATTACTACTTTTTGTATCTCATCTTCTCGGATTCTCTTCGTTACATCCTCTACAGCGTGCAAATATTCATCTTTCAAGCGATCTTCTCGTTTGATTAGTGTTGGTTTAGCATGTACCTTTAACTCTTTTACCTGAGCAGTGTGTATTAACGCATCTCTTTCTATACGTAGTTGTTCAAAAGGTTCCATGCTTTTCACTTCATCCGTTATATAATGAATATTAACGAATGCTTGGTCATGCTGAATAACTAACTGAAATTTAGATACGACAAAGAAGGCAGAAGGGAACGTATCCCATTCCGATGAAACCTTGTTTTTAGGATCAAATGAAAATCCACCAAATAGAATTGGAGATACATCTGCCTTTTCCTTTAATGAAGACTGACATAGTTTCTTCCACTTCGCATCAATATCCTTGTATCTATTATCTTCTAAATTATTTGCAATAATATGAGCATGTCCCAATCCTACTAAAGTTAACGTCTTCTCTTTGTTTTGCCAAAAATAACGTTTCCCTCTATATAATTCATCCCCTGCTTCAAAGAATGCCTGGGCAGACAATCTTGAGACTTCTATTGTTTCCGTATAAAAACGGTATTTTGTATCAATGGTACCGGTGGTTTTCGGCATAAATATGACCTCCGTTTAATAACTACTCTTTTATCTAGGTTAATTAAATTACTCTACCCTTAATCATACATCTTTCTACACATTTCAGCACACATTTAGCCATAAATTTATGCTAAAATTGAGATTGGATTCTTTTAAAGGAGAGAAAAATTATGTCACATGAATTTCAAGCAGACAAAGGTTGGCGTGTTTGGTGGAAATTAACAAGGCCACATACTCTTACTGCTTCATTTGCACCTGTTTTTTTAGGTACAATGATTGCCCTATACGAGGCAAATATTGACTGGCTATTATTTATTGCTATGTTATTAGCTTGTCTTCTAATACAAGCTGCTACAAATATGTTTAACGAGTATTATGATTTTGTACGAGGACTTGATAGTGAGGAATCGGTTGGTATAGGAGGAGCAATAGTACGTAATGGTGTAAAACCCAAAACCGTTATGCAACTAGCTCTATTACTATATTTAATAGCAGCTATTTTAGGAATTTATATTTGTTATGAAAGCTCTTGGCTATTATTAGTAGTTGGTGCAATTTCTATGGCCGTTGGATACTTCTATACTGGTGGACCTTACCCTATTTCTAGTACTCCATTTGGAGAGTTATTCAGTGGATTGTTCATGGGAATGCTCATTGTTTTAATTGCAGTATATATTCAAGTTGGTTCAGTACCACTATTTGCTGTTTGGTTATCTGTACCAAGTGCCCTGTTAGTTGCTGCAATAATGCTTTCTAATAATATTCGCGATTTAGTCGAAGACACCATAGGTGGACGAAAAACGATGGCTATATTAGTTGGTAGGAAGAACGCCATTACTATTTTAGCTTCTTATTTTATTTTGTCTTATCTTTGGATTATTGCTTTAGTTGTTTTGCAAATAATCACTCCATGGAGTTTATTGGTTTTGTTAAGTATGAAAAAACCTATACATGCGATAAAACTATTTAAACAAACAGAAAATCCAGTTCAGGTTGCGCCTGCTATGAAAGACACCGCACTTACGAATACGATTTTTGTATTCCTTTTAGGCTTAGGTCTATTGATTGGCTATTATGTATAATATTTTAAAAAACCAGAATGCTATTAAAAAGCTAGCACTCTGGTTTTTTTCTTATTTATATGATAATAACTCTGCTTTAAGTACACCTTTTTTATCGACAAGCTTGATAATTCCGATTCCGGGTGCGATATAGAACGTGTAGCCATAGTTTGTACGAACAACTACCACGTTTTGGAATGTTCCGGCTTTTACTTTAACCGTACTAGTAGTACTTTCCACAAATACATTATAAAAAGCTTGATTGTTGTCCTCTGTTAGATAATATTCTCTCGTTGTTTTTCCTTCAATCAATGGAAAAGCGAGATCAAGTATGGCCCAATCTGTATGACTTACCCCAAATATTAAACGATCTTTACGTTCAATATAAGTAAAATTATTTAGGATATCACCTTTCTTCTTTAAAAAAGCTTCCGTCATATCGTATTCAGAATTATAGGAATCACTAACAGTAAATTCATTTTGTGTATTTTCAGTAAAGCTAGGAGAATAAACAAGCTTCATCCCTGCTTTTGGTGTTAGCCCACCTATTACTTCTTTATTAAGCAAAGCTAGCTTACTTTTAGATGGAGTTTCATATTTCACTTTAGAACCTTTTTGTATGAAACTACTTGCCCCTACTCCATATAAGCCACCATTTGTTCCCTTATACGTATAGACTCTATATTCATCACCTTTTTTTAGTGTGCGTACTTTATTAAGTGATCCATTGGAGCCAACTTTAACTAAATTCGTGTCTGCAAGAATTGTTACTTTACCTATTTGCCCTTGTTTTAACTCTGTTTTTCCCCACATAACTTTGTTTGTAGCTGCGTCTGCTTGCATGTGACCTAAGCTTGTGAAGCCTAACGCTAGTACAAGTATGAGCATAACTTTACTAAATTTTTGAAACAACTATAACCTCTCCCTTCAATAGAAATGATATCATATTTTAAATTCACTCTATATATAACCTAGGGTTCATTATTTATGCGTTATCACTGGTCATTATGTTGTATGCATTCTATTGAATGACCGTTCCATACATCGACATAGAAAAAGAGAAAGGAATAAAATAAAAGTTAAAAATAAAAAAAGGTAACCAATGATTGGTTACCTTTTTTTGAGTATGACCCCTACGGGATTCGAACCCGTGTTACCGCCGTGAAAGGGCGGTGTCTTAACCGCTTGACCAAGGGGCCAATATATGGCGGAGAAGGAGGGATTTGAACCCTCGCGCCGGTTGCCCGACCTACACCCTTAGCAGGGGCGCCTCTTCAGCCACTTGAGTACTTCCCCATATATGGCTCCGAAGGTAGGACTCGAACCTACGACCGATCGATTAACAGTCGATTGCTCTACCACTGAGCTACTTCGGAATAATGGTGGGCCTAAATGGACTCGAACCATCGACCTCACGCTTATCAGGCGTGCGCTCTAACCAGCTGAGCTATAGGCCCATTATTTTGGAGCGGGTGAAGAGAATCGAACTCTCATCATCAGCTTGGAAGGCTGAGGTTTTACCACTAAACTACACCCGCATTAAATGGTGGCTCAGGACGGAATCGAACCGCCGACACAAGGATTTTCAGTCCTTTGCTCTACCGACTGAGCTACTGAGCCTCTTCAATTTTAAATTAAGCTAATTATTCAAGCCAAATTTCCAATTGATATGTATTAACATTCATATATAAATGGCGGTCCCGACCGGGATCGAACCGGCGATCTCCTGCGTGACAGGCAGGCATGTTAACCGCTACACCACGGGACCATTTGGTTGCGGGGACAGGATTTGAACCTGCGACCTTCGGGTTATGAGCCCGACGAGCTACCACTGCTCCACCCCGCGACGTTATATATTTACAAAATCGATGGTACATTGCTTAAAAATAGTGAGACACATTCTTCGGCTTACACCTGCATCAATTAGATTAAAATGGAGGAGGAAGAGGGATTCGAACCCCCGCGCGGTATGACCCGCCTGTCGGTTTTCAAGACCGATCCCTTCAGCCAGACTTGGGTATTCCTCCAAGATATTGATGGTGGACCTTGCAGGACTCGAACCTGCGACCGGACGGTTATGAGCCGTCTGCTCTAACCAACTGAGCTAAAGGTCCTTAAGATGGCGGCAGAGGGAGTCGAACCCACGACCTTTCGGGTATGAACCGAGTGCTCTAGCCAACTGAGCTACACCGCCAAGATTTCAACTTTTTTTAAAATGGTGGAGCCTAGCGGGATCGAACCGCTGACCTCCTGCGTGCAAGGCAGGCGCTCTCCCAGCTGAGCTAAGGCCCCGAAAATAATAACTGGTCGGGAAGACAGGATTCGAACCTGCGACCCCTTGGTCCCAAACCAAGTGCTCTACCAAGCTGAGCTACTTCCCGTCAAATATGGTGCGCTCGGCAGGACTCGAACCTGCAACCTCTTGATTCGTAGTCAAGTGCTCTATCCAATTGAGCTACGAGCGCATATGTTTTTCATAAAAGTGGTGCCGAGGACCGGAATCGAACCGGTACGGTAGTCACCTACCGCAGGATTTTAAGTCCTGTGCGTCTGCCAGTTCCGCCACCCCGGCACTTTAGTGAATCTTTGGAGCGGAAGACGAGGTTCGAACTCGCGACCCCCACCTTGGCAAGGTGGTGTTCTACCACTGAACTACTTCCGCTCGGTTATTAAATTAAATGGTGCGGGTGAAGGGAGTCGAACCCCCACGCCTTGCGGCGCTAGATCCTAAGTCTAGTGCGTCTGCCAGTTCCGCCACACCCGCATACATTATTCACTATAAAGTGATGAGCCATGTAGGATTCGAACCTACGACCCTCTGATTAAAAGTCAGATGCTCTACCAACTGAGCTAATGGCTCTAAAAATGGTGCCGGAGAAAGGACTTGAACCCTCAACCTACTGATTACAAGTCAGTTGCTCTACCAGTTGAGCTACTCCGGCAGGAGTAAATATATGGTGGAGGATGACGGGCTCGAACCGCCGACCCTCTGCTTGTAAGGCAGATGCTCTCCCAGCTGAGCTAATCCTCCTGGGTAAATTATGTATTTATTGCAAGCCCAGCGACGTCCTACTCTCACAGGGGGAGACCCCCAACTACCATCGGCGCTGAAGAGCTTAACTTCCGTGTTCGGTATGGGAACGGGTGTGACCTCTTCGCCATCATCACTAGACTTGAATACTTTTGAAAGACATGCTTTATTATAACAACTCTGTAGAATTTTTCAAGGGTTATTTAATAAAAAATTTATTCTTTCAAAACTGGATAAACGACATTGTTACGTTAAACAAAATTTGGTTAAGTCCTCGATCGATTAGTATTCGTCAGCTGCACGTGTCGCCACGCTTCCACCCCGAACCTATCTACCTCATCGTCTTTGAGGGATCTTACTTACTTGCGTAATGGGAAATCTCATCTTGAGGGGGGCTTCGTGCTTAGATGCTTTCAGCACTTATCCCGTCCACACATAGCTACCCAGCGATGCTCTTGGCAGAACAACTGGTACACCAGCGGTGTGTCCATCCCGGTCCTCTCGTACTAAGGACAGCTCCTCTCAAATTTCCTACGCCCACGACGGATAGGGACCGAACTGTCTCACGACGTTCTGAACCCAGCTCGCGTACCGCTTTAATGGGCGAACAGCCCAACCCTTGGGACCGACTACAGCCCCAGGATGCGATGAGCCGACATCGAGGTGCCAAACCTCCCCGTCGATGTGGACTCTTGGGGGAGATAAGCCTGTTATCCCCGGGGTAGCTTTTATCCGTTGAGCGATGGCCCTTCCATGCGGAACCACCGGATCACTAAGCCCGTCTTTCGACCCTGCTCGACTTGTAGGTCTCGCAGTCAAGCTCCCTTCTGCCTTTACACTCTTCGAATGATTTCCAACCATTCTGAGGGAACCTTTGGGCGCCTCCGTTACACTTTAGGAGGCGACCGCCCCAGTCAAACTACCCGCCTGACACTGTCTCCTACCCGGGTTACGGGTATGGGTTAGAATTTCAATACAACCAGGGCAGTATCCCACCGACGCCTCCTCCGAAGCTGGCGCTCCGGGCTCTAAGGCTCCTGCCTATCCTGTACAAGTTGCACCAAAATTCAATATCAAGCTATAGTAAAGCTCCACGGGGTCTTTCCGTCCTGTCGCGGGTAACCTGCATCTTCACAGGTACTATAATTTCACCGAGTCTCTCGTTGAGACAGTGCCCAGATCGTTACGCCTTTCGTGCGGGTCGGAACTTACCCGACAAGGAATTTCGCTACCTTAGGACCGTTATAGTTACGGCCGCCGTTTACTGGGGCTTCAATTCGCACCTTCGCTTGCGCTAAGCACTCCTCTTAACCTTCCAGCACCGGGCAGGCGTCAGCCCCTATACTTCACCTTACGGTTTTGCAGAGACCTGTGTTTTTGCTAAACAGTCGCCTGGGCCTATTCACTGCGGCTCTTCTAGGCTATGCACCCAAAAGAGCACCCCTTCTCCCGAAGTTACGGGGTCATTTTGCCGAGTTCCTTAACGAGAGTTCTCTCGCTCACCTTAGGATTCTCTCCTCGACTACCTGTGTCGGTTTGCGGTACGGGCACCTATCACCTCGCTAGAGGCTTTTCTTGGCAGTGTGAAATCAGGAACTCCGGACATACGTCCTCGCCATCACAGCTCAATGTTATAGAATGCGGATTTGCCTACATTCACACCTTACTGCTTGGACATGCATAACCAACAGCATGCTTACCCTATCCTTCTGCGTCCCCCCATTACTCAAACGGTGGTTTGGTGGTACAGGAATATCAACCTGTTATCCATCGCCTACGCCTATCGGCCTCGGCTTAGGTCCCGACTAACCCTGAGCGGACGAGCCTTCCTCAGGAAACCTTAGTCATACGGTGGACGGGATTCTCACCCGTCTTTCGCTACTCATACCGGCATTCTCACTTCTAAGCGCTCCACCAGTCCTTCCGGTCTGACTTCAACGCCCTTAGAACGCTCTCCTACCACTGATACCAAAGGTATCAATCCACAGCTTCGGTGATTTGTTTAGCCCCGATACATTTTCGGCGCAGCGTCACTCGACCAGTGAGCTATTACGCACTCTTTAAATGATGGCTGCTTCTAAGCCAACATCCTGGTTGTCTAAGCAACGCCACATCCTTTTCCACTTAACAAATACTTTGGGACCTTAGCTGGTGGTCTGGGCTGTTTCCCTCTTGACTACGGATCTTATCACTCGCAGTCTGACTCCCAAACATAAATCATTGGCATTCGGAGTTTGTCTGAATTCGGTAACCCGGGATGGGCCCCTAGTCCAAACAGTGCTCTACCTCCAAGATTCTAACGTTTGAGGCTAGCCCTAAAGCTATTTCGGAGAGAACCAGCTATCTCCAGGTTCGATTGGAATTTCTCCGCTACCCACACCTCATCCCCGCACTTTTCAACGTGCGTGGGTTCGGACCTCCAGTAAGTGTTACCTTACCTTCATCCTGGACATGGGTAGATCACCTGGTTTCGGGTCTACGACCACATACTCATTCGCCCTATTCAGACTCGCTTTCGCTGCGGCTCCGTCTTCTCAACTTAACCTTGCATGTAATCGTAACTCGCCGGTTCATTCTACAAAAGGCACGCTATCACCCATTAACGGGCTCTAACTACTTGTAGGCACACGGTTTCAGGATCTATTTCACTCCCCTTCCGGGGTGCTTTTCACCTTTCCCTCACGGTACTGGTTCACTATCGGTCACTAGGTAGTATTTAGCCTTGGGAGATGGTCCTCCCGGATTCCGACGGAATTTCACGTGTTCCGCCGTACTCAGGATACACTCAAGAGAGAATGAATTTTGGACTACGGGGCTTTTACCCTATCCTGCGGACCTTTCCAGATCGCTTCGTCTAACTCATTCCTTTGTAACTCTATGTAGAGTGTCCTACAACCCCAAGAGGCAAGCCTCTTGGTTTGGGCTATTCCCGTTTCGCTCGCCGCTACTCAGGGAATCGATTTTTCTTTCTCTTCCTCCAGGTACTTAGATGTTTCAGTTCCCTGGGTGTGTCTCAGATGCGCTATGTATTCACGCAAATGTACTGCTCCATTACGAACAGTGGGTTTCCCCATTCGGAAATCTCCGGATCAAAGCTCACTTACAGCTCCCCGAAGCATATCGGTGTTAGTGCCGTCCTTCGTCGACTCCTAGTGCCAAGGCATTCACCGTGCGCCCTTATTAACTTAACCTAAAAGTTAAAAAGTCTTACACGTTGTGATTACGTAAATAATCACAACAGAATTTCTTGTTGTTTATTGTTTCAATGTCGTTTTATCCAGTTTTCAAAGAACAAAGGTTTGCTCACTTTGCGACGAGTAATCGCAGGAGCAAGAGTTGAATCTTCATATAAAAATGAACATTCAAAACTGAACTGCAAAACGTTAAGATACGAATAAAGATTCGTATTCCGATATTATCCTTAGAAAGGAGGTGATCCAGCCGCACCTTCCGATACGGCTACCTTGTTACGACTTCACCCCAATCATCTGTCCCACCTTCGGCGGCTGGCTCCCGTAAGGGTTACCCCACCGACTTCGGGTGTTACAAACTCTCGTGGTGTGACGGGCGGTGTGTACAAGGCCCGGGAACGTATTCACCGTGGCATGCTGATCCACGATTACTAGCGATTCCGGCTTCATGTAGGCGAGTTGCAGCCTACAATCCGAACTGAGAACGGTTTTATGGGATTTGCTCACCCTCGCGGGGTTGCGACCCTCTGTACCGTCCATTGTAGCACGTGTGTAGCCCAGGTCATAAGGGGCATGATGATTTGACGTCATCCCCACCTTCCTCCGGTTTATCACCGGCAGTCACCTTAGAGTGCCCAACTGAATGCTGGCAACTAAGATCAAGGGTTGCGCTCGTTGCGGGACTTAACCCAACATCTCACGACACGAGCTGACGACAACCATGCACCACCTGTCACCGCTGTCCCCGAAGGGAAAAGCCTATCTCTAGGCCGGTCAGCGGGATGTCAAGACCTGGTAAGGTTCTTCGCGTTGCTTCGAATTAAACCACATGCTCCACCGCTTGTGCGGGCCCCCGTCAATTCCTTTGAGTTTCAGTCTTGCGACCGTACTCCCCAGGCGGAGTGCTTAATGCGTTAGCTGCAGCACTAAGGGGCGGAAACCCCCTAACACTTAGCACTCATCGTTTACGGCGTGGACTACCAGGGTATCTAATCCTGTTTGCTCCCCACGCTTTCGCGCCTCAGCGTCAGTTACAGACCAGAAAGCCGCCTTCGCCACTGGTGTTCCTCCAAATCTCTACGCATTTCACCGCTACACTTGGAATTCCGCTTTCCTCTTCTGTACTCAAGTCCCCCAGTTTCCAATGACCTTCCACGGTTGAGCCGTGGGATTTCACATCAGACTTAAAGGACCGCCTGCGCGCGCTTTACGCCCAATAATTCCGGACAACGCTTGCCACCTACGTATTACCGCGGCTGCTGGCACGTAGTTAGCCGTGGCTTTCTAATGAGGTACCGTCAAGGTACGAGCAGTTACTCTCGTACTTGTTCTTCCCTCACAACAGAGTTTTACGATCCGAAAACCTTCTTCACTCACGCGGCATTGCTCCATCAGACTTTCGTCCATTGTGGAAGATTCCCTACTGCTGCCTCCCGTAGGAGTCTGGGCCGTGTCTCAGTCCCAGTGTGGCCGATCACCCTCTCAGGTCGGCTACGCATCGTCGCCTTGGTGAGCCGTTACCTCACCAACTAGCTAATGCGCCGCGGGCCCATCCTGTAGTGACAGCGAGATGCCGTCTTTTAACATCTCCCCATGTGAGGAAATGGATTATTCGGTATTAGCCCCGGTTTCCCGGAGTTATCCCAATCTACAGGGCAGGTTGCCCACGTGTTACTCACCCGTCCGCCGCTAAATCAGAAGAAGCAAGCTTCTTCATCATTCGCTCGACTTGCATGTATTAGGCATGCCGCCAGCGTTCGTCCTGAGCCAGGATCAAACTCTCCATAATAGTTGGCTTTCGATATGCGGCGCATTTCTTCGTCAACTTCGTTCGTTCAGTCGGTCACGTACGTTAGTACGCTCCCTCTTTCACTCACTTGTTTCCTTGAACTACTTGCATCTCGAAACCCAACAAATAGAACTAGTTCAAAAGCTCATTTTGTTTTGCTGGCATCATCATTAAATGATGTCAAAATTGTTTTGCTATCATACTAACTAAGTTAGTTGATAAGCTGTATGTCTTAACGTTTTGCATGTTCAGTTTTCAATGTTCATATTGTTCAAGTCGTTTTAGCGACTTTATTAGTATAACTTATTTCAGATTTGATGTCAAACATTTTTTTGGAGTTTTTCAAGTTGTTTGTATCTCGTTCCGAAGGACAAGTATTAATATACATCGTATAGAAATAAAAAGCAACCCTTTTTATAAAAAAACCTTAAATAACTTATAAACTATTGCACTCCTGCCCCTCTACATATATCAAAACTAGATTACTCATTGTAATTAATTACGGGTTTTTCCCTACTTATAGCTCTTCTATAACTTGTCTAACTAAAATATGAATATATTCTATACTTTAATAAATATTAGTTTGAGTAATAGAAAACTCCTGAATCAATAAAATGAATTGAGGGCTGAATCATATACCGAAGAACTACAGCGCTTTATTTTAACTCATTCTATACTTATAATAAAGAAACAAGAAATCTACCAATATATCCTTTCCAAAATAATAGCAGTTAATAGTAGAAAGTACATAAAAATCCTCAAACTCTATAATGAAATCAAGGGGGGAATTATTGATGGAATGGCTAAACCACCTTAGTAATTATAATGAAATTATATTTAAATTAATTTTTGCTGCATTATTAAGTTTAATCATTGGTATAGAGAGGGAACTAAAAAAGAAACCGATTGGTTTAAAGACGAGTATAGTAATCGCTACATTTAGCTGTCTTCTAACCTACATATCCATTGAAGCAGCTTATAAAGCCATTCCCAATGACACAATAAATATTACGATGGATCCTTTGCGTTTAGCAGCACAAATAGTAAGTGGTATAGGTTTTCTCGGAGCAGGGGTTATATTGCGCAAAGGCAATGATAGTATAACTGGCTTAACTACTGCCGCAATGATATGGGGAGCCGGGGGAATTGGAATAGCTGTTGGTGCAGGATTTTATGTTGAATCGGCTATTAGTGTAATTATTGTAATAGTGGGTATTGAATTGATACCACCCCTTCTTACTAAAATTGGTCCAAAACGATTAAGATCGAAGGAGTTATCACTAACAGTTTTAGTAGGAAATCCAGAAAGTATTCCTAAAGTATATGACTTTTTGCAAGGAAGCGGTGTTTATATAGAAAGCATCCGCATTAAAGACGTTACTTTAGACAATAATACTGTTAAACATGAAATGGATATGCGATTGTCCATAATTACTAATAAAAATACGGCTGAATTCTACGCAACAATAAAAAAACAAAAATTTATTGAAACGGTAGACGTAGAATCGATTTAAAAGGAGCTATCATATGGGAGAATTATTCAAGTTATTAAAAGATGGGAACAAGCCTTCTTTATTAGCAGCAATTGTAAATACTATTATTGCTTTATTAAAAGGTGGGGCATTTTTCTTTACTGGAAATGTAGCAATGTTTGCGGAAATGATGCACTCCATTGGAGATGCAGCAAACCAATTCTTTGTTTACATCGGTTCATCATTGTCTAAAAAAGCACCCACGCCAAGATTTCCAAATGGTTTTGGACGTTTAGTAAACCTAGTTTGTTTAGGCGCTGTAATTATTGTTGGAATATTATCTTATGAGACTATTATTGAGGGTTGGCATCATATTCAACATCCAACCGAATCTACAGGTGTAGCAATAACCCTCAGCGTACTTGCAATTGCCATTGTGTTAGAGTTTGTAGTTCTTTACAAAGCAGGGAAAGAAATATTGCACGAAGTAGGTGTAAAAGGTACACTCCTTTCGCCACTAACAACAAGTTTTGCTAACTTAAGCAGAGCTAAACCTGCAACAAAGCTTGTTTTTATGGAGGATTTAGTTGCAACATCAGGAGGTATCTTAGCATTTGTGGCTGTGCTAATTTCCCACTTCACTGGATTCTTACAAGCAGAAGGTATTGCATCTATTATGATCGGTATAATGATGTTCTATGTAGTAGGAAAAGTATTCCTAGATAACGCTAGAGGTGCACTAGGGGAAACCGATGAGCAAATGCTTGTTCATATTGCTCATATAGTATCTGAAAATGAACATGTAAAAGATATACAAAAGCTTGAGGTTATTAAAGAAGGTGAATATCTCCATGTTGAAATAATTATAGAGATAGATCCTAAATATACATTTGCAGAGGTAGACGATATTAGCGACACTATAAAAGAATTGATATTAACTCAACAAGGAGTAACGGATATTACAATCTCATTTGATGAGGACGATGGAATCAGAACATGGACTCAACATAAGGATGAACGTACTGTTTTAAAAACACGTGATTAAAGTTTGGAGAGCATTTACAAATAGTAACAAAAAACCACATGACGAGTTGTCATGTGGTTTTTGGATTCATACTTTTAAAGACAAGCTGTTAAAATTGTTTTAGTGTCTTCTGCATTAAGCTTTTGGAAATTACCATACTCACCATAAACCATTGCTTTTTCAACCATAAGGTCAATTTTGCTATCATCTATATTATAATCAGCTAATGTAGATGGCGCGTTTAAAGAATTCCAAAATTCCTCTAAGCGATCGATTCCTTCAAATGCTACTTCTTCTACAGATTTACCTTCAGGATTCACTTTAAAAACATTTGTTGCAAGCTTAGCAAAACGTTGTGGATTTACTTTTACGTTATGACGCATCCATCTAGGAAAAACGATAGCCAATCCACCGCCATGTGGAATATCATAAACAGCTGAGATTGCATGTTCTAGATTATGACTTGCCCAGTCACCGTTATAACCCATTTGCAAGAAGCCATTTAAACCTATTGTGCCTGCAAACAATATAGTTTCCCTATACTCATAGTTTGTAAGGTCATTGATAAGTTTTGGCCCTACTTCTATAACTGAACGTAGAGTTCCTTCTATCATTTCGTCTTGAACAGGAGTATTTGTTGCGTTGTTGTAGTATTGCTCAAACATATGGGACATCATATCTACTATTCCGTAAACTGTTTGATCAAGAGGAACTGTGAACGTGTTTACAGGATCTAAAATAGAAAATTTAGGATAAACTAAAGGGCTTCCCCAGCCATACTTTTCTAATGTATCTTCATTAGTAATAACAGACCCAGAATTCATCTCTGAACCAGTTGCTGCAAGAGTTAATATTGTACCAAAAGGCAGTGCTTCTTGTGGAATCGCTTTGCGTGTAACAAAATCCCAAGGATCTCCGTCATATTTAGCCGCAGCAGCAATAAGCTTAGTACAATCTATCACTGAGCCCCCACCAACTGCGAGTATTACATCAATACCTTCCTTTTTACAAATATCAGCACCCCGTTTTGCAGTTGCCAATCTAGGATTTGGTTCCACACCCGCTAATTCAAATATTTCCATACCTGCTTCTTTTAATTCGACCATTACCTGGTCGTATAATCCATTTTTCTTTATACTACCTCCACCGTAAACAACAAGAACTTTCTTTCCGTAGGGAGATAACTCCACTTTAAGCTTGCTTATTTGATTTTTACCAAAAATCAATTTCACAGGGTTATAAAATGAAAAAGCGTTCATCTAACATCCTCCTTTTTCCATACTTTCTTAATAATAAAAAAACCGCTTGTAAAATACAAGCGGATCACCTTACTATTATGTTTAAACCCAACCACGGAAACGGGATGCTTCTGCAGTTTTACGTACTCCAACCATATAAGCAGCTAAACGCATATCAATATTACGAGTCGTTGCAACTTCGTAAATGTTTTGGAATGCTTCAACCATTTTCTTTACTAGTTTTTCGTCTACTTCATCTTCAGTCCAGTAGTAACCTTGGTTATTCTGAACCCACTCAAAGTAAGAAACAGTTACTCCACCAGCACTAGCTAAAACGTCAGGGACTAATAGAATTCCTCTATCATAAAGAATTTTAGTACCTTCAGTTGTAGTTGGCCCATTTGCTGCCTCTACTACGATATTAGCTTTAATATTATGAGCGTTCTCTGCAGTAATTTGGTTTTCAATAGCAGCAGGAACTAAAATATCACAATCTAATTCTAATAACTCTTGGTTAGAAATCGTATTTTCAAACAGAGTTGTTACGGTTCCAAAGCTATCACGACGATCTAATAGATAGTCAATGTCTAAACCATTTGGATCATGTAAAGCTCCGTATGCATCAGAAATAGCAATTACCTTTGCACCTTGATCACTCAAAAACTTA
This sequence comes from Psychrobacillus sp. FSL K6-2365, assembly GCF_038003165.1. Lineage (NCBI taxonomy): Bacteria > Bacillati > Bacillota > Bacilli > Caryophanales > Bacillaceae > Psychrobacillus > Psychrobacillus sp. FSL K6-2365. Next base: position 2,997,387 of record NZ_JBBOOO010000001.1, read on the forward strand.
GCTAGGAAGCTACCTGCATTACCAAAACCTTGGATTACAACACGTGCACCTTGCATGTCAATGTTGCGTCTTTTCGCTGCTTCATTGATAACAATAGTAACACCCTGAGCAGTTGCACGGTCACGACCTTGCGAACCACCAAGTACAAGTGGTTTCCCAGTGATGAAGCCAGGTGAATTGAATTGGTCCATACGGCTATATTCATCCATCATCCATGCCATGATTTGAGCATTTGTAAATACGTCTGGAGCAGGGATATCTTTTGTCGGTCCAACGATTTGTCCAACTGCACGTACATATCCACGGCTTAGACGTTCGATTTCTCCCATTGACATCTCACGTGGATCACAAACAACTCCACCTTTACCTCCACCATAAGGAAGATCAACAATACCAGCTTTTAAAGTCATCCACATAGATAGGGCTTTCATTTCATCTGGTGTTACACCCGGATGAAAACGAACTCCTCCTTTTGTAGGTCCAACAGCATCATTATGTTGTGAACGGTATCCAGTAAATACTTTCACTGTGTTGTCATCCATACGTACAGGAATTCGAACTTCTAACATACGTAGTGGTTCTTTTAATAAGTCATACATTGCTTCGTCATAACCAAGTTTGTTCAGAGCCTCTTTAATGACAGCCTGGGTTGATGTGAACAGGTTTAAATTTTCAGCCATTTTAATTTTTCGCCTCTTTAATTTAATATTATTTCTTCGGAATAATTGTAACATAGAATTGTTGAAATTTGTCTAAGAATTATTATTTATTGAATACTTTTTGAATTCTTTCGATAGCCCAATCTAACTCTTCTTTTGAAATGATTAGAGGTGGAGCAAAACGAATTACTGTATCATGAGTTTCTTTACATAATAATCCTAGTTCTTTTAACTCCTCACAGAATGAACGTGCTTCAACTGTTAATTCCATTCCGATAAATAAACCGCGACCACGAACGTCTTTAATAGAAGGATGTTTAATATCTCTCAATGCATCCATAAAATAATTACCTAATTCAAGAGAACGATCAGCTAATTTTTCATCCACTAGGACATCTAAAGCTGCTAAAGAAACAGCGCATGCCATAGGGTTACCACCAAATGTAGATCCATGAGAGCCAGGGTTAAATACACTTAAAATTTCTTTATTTGCAACGATACATGAGATTGGGAATACTCCACCACCTAATGCTTTTCCTAAAATATACATGTCTGGGTCTACTTCTTCCCACTCACATGCAAACATTTTACCAGTACGGCATAAACCAGCTTGGATTTCGTCTGCGATAAATAACACATTATTCTCACGACATAATTCACGTGCAGCTTTCATGAAACCAGCAGGAGGAATAATAATTCCAGCTTCCCCTTGAATCGGTTCGATTAAGAAAGCAGCTGTATTTGGTGTAATTGCAGCTTTTAATGCTTCTAAATCACCGTACGGAATTAATTTAATACCAGGAAGCAATGGTCCGAATCCTCGTTTGTACTCAGGGTCAGACGAAAGTGAAACTGCTCCCATAGTACGGCCGTGGAAGTTTCCATTACAAGCAATTACTTCTGCTTGGTCAGCTTCAACGCCTTTAACATCATATGCCCATCTACGAGCTGCTTTAAATGCAGTTTCAACTGCTTCTGCACCAGTATTCATTGGTAATACCATATCTTTTCCTGTTAACTCACTAACTTTTTCATACCAAGGACCTAATTGATCATTGTGGAAGGCACGAGAAGTTAAAGTTACACGATCAGCTTGGTCTTTTAACGCTTGAATAATTTTTGGATGGCGATGCCCTTGGTTTACTGCCGAATATGCTGATAGCATATCCATGTATTTGTTGCCTTCAGGATCTTTTACCCAAACCCCTTCAGCTTCTGATACTACGATTGGAAGTGGGTTATAGTTGTTTGCACCAAATTTGTTCGTTTGCTCAATCACTTGTGATGAAATAGTCATTCACTCATTACCCCTTTTATTTATAATGAAGGCAGACTTTAAATCAAGTCTGCCTTGAAAATCTTAAAGCATTTCAGATGTTGTTTTTGCTTGCATATGAAGTTGTACATAATCTGGTCCGCCAGCTTTTGAATCTGTACCAGACATATTGAATCCACCGAATGGTTGGTACCCAACAATAGCACCAGTACATCCACGGTTAAAGTATAAGTTACCAACATGGAAGTCTTCACGCGCTTTTTCTTGGTTTAAACGGTTGTTTGTAATAACAGCTCCTGTCAAACCATATTCAGTATTATTAGCAATTTCAAGCGCCTCATCGAAATCTTTTGCTTTAGAAATACCGACAACTGGTCCGAATATTTCTTCTTGCATAATACGTGCTGTTGGAGATAGATCAGCAATTACAGTTGGTTGGATAAAGAATCCTTTAGAATCATCACCAGTACCACCAGTAATCAGACGACCTTCTTCTTTACCAATTTCGATATAACTCATAATTTTTTTGAATGAAGCACCATCAATAACTGGACCAACGAAATGCTCATCCTTATCAGGAATACCAACTGTTAAAGCGTTTGTTAATTCTTCTACACGGTTTAATACAGTATCGTAAACATCTTCTACGATTACTGCACGTGAACATGCAGAACATTTTTGACCACTGAATCCAAACGCGGATTTCACGATAGATTGGGCTGCTAATTCTAAATCAGCTTCTTTATCCACTATAATTGTATCTTTACCACCCATTTCAAGAATAGAACGCTTAATCCAAATTTGCCCTGGAGCTAATTTAGAAGATTTTTCAACGATTCCAAGACCTACATCACGTGAACCAGTGAAACTGATTAAACGCGTACGTGGGTGTTCTACCATGAAATCACCAATTTCAGCACCAGAACCTGGGATGAAGTTAACTACTCCTGGAAGCATACCCGCTTCTTCTAATACCTCTACAAATTTATAGGAAACAACTGGAGTTGTAGAAGCCGGCTTTAATAGTACAGTGTTACCTGCTACCATAGCAGCAACAGTAGTACCAGCCATGATTGCAAATGGGAAGTTCCAAGGTGAAATAACAACAGCAACACCTAGTGGAATATAGTTATATTGGTTATATTCGCCTGGACGACTTTCAACTGGTGCACCATTTTTTATACGTAACATCTCGCGACCATAATATTCTAAGAAGTCAATTCCTTCAGCAACTTCTACGTCAGCCTCGACCCAAGTTTTCCCTGCTTCTCTTGACAATAATGCGCTGAATTCAAATTTGCGGCGACGAATGATTGCTGCAGCTTTGAAAAGAACATCTGCACGTATTTCAGGTTTTACTTTTTTCCAAGTTTTGAATGTTTCATCTGCAATATCCATAGCTTTAGAAGCAATTTCTTTTGATGCTTTTGAAACAGCACCAACTAGTTCTTCTTTTTTTGCTGGATTATAAGATTTTATTTTAGCTTCTGTAGTAATACGTTCCCCACCAACGATTAATGGAAAATCATTTCCTAGGTATGCATCAACTACTTTGTAGCCTTCTTGAATTGCTTTTTTATTTTCTTCTTTTGAAAAATCTGTGAATGCTTCATGTTTGTAAGGTATCAAATGTATATCCTCCTTTAATTTGGGCGCAAAAAAAATTTGCAGTTTCTTTTAGTTTACATATATAATAATGCAAAAGATTGTTGCGTTTTTCAAGTAAAAAATTCTAAAATGTGAAATATTTTTTTGAGGTGAGCCATTTGGACGAACAAATAAAAGATTTTCTGCCGTTTTATAAATTTGCAACTGAGCAAGTAGCAGTAGGCATTCACGCTGTCGACTTATCCGGCAAAACGATTATTTACAACGAAAAAATGAAAGAAATTGAAGGGCTAAATTTAACAGATGTTGTCGACCGTTCCATATTTGAACTATTCCAATTTGAACAACAAGAGAGTACATTATTAAAAGTTTTACATAGTGGGGAACCAGTTTTACGTGCTAAACAGACCTACTGGAATCGAAATGGTCAGGAAATAACCACTATTAATGATACATACCCTATATGGCAAGATGAAAAACTTATAGGGGCAGTTGAATTTTCTCGTGATATAACTGCTTTAGAAAGACTAATTTATCAGCCTTTAAAACGATACAATGAGGCAATCACCCTTTCTAGCATTACTGCTGTTTCGACGGATATGCAGGAAGTATTAGAACGCTCGGTTAAAGCAGCACATGTAAGAATGCCAGTTCTCTTAGTTGGAGAAGCTGGTACTGGCAAGGATTTAATAGCTGAAGGTATTCACAATCAGCTTTCGCCTGTAAATAAACAGTTTATCTCTCTTTTTTGCCATAGCTCAGATAGTTTTTTAATAAACAAATTTCAAAAAGAGCTTTCTGATATCTCGCACTGTACAATATTTTGTGAAAGAATTGATTTATTATCCCTCGATTTACAAAATGAACTGTTGCAAATTCTTACTTCAAACGAAGCACGACAAAATTTATACATTGCAAGTATTGGCGATGATCCGGTAGATCTTATATCCACTAATAAGTTAAGCAAGGAATTATATTATTATTTCGCCCAGGTAACAATAAGCATTCCTCCTTTACGTAAACGAACTGAGGATATTTTACCCTTTACGTATGATTACTTTAATCGATATTTAAATCGCTATGGCTCCACTATTAATGAAATTGATGACGATGTTATCCAAGCTTTTTTAATGTATGAATGGCCAGGAAATCTAAAAGAATTGGAATTACTTTTGGATGAAATAAGCTCAATGGTAACTACTGAGCAAATTTTAAAGTTTGATATGTTGCCTCTACACTTTAAGATGAAGGTTCAGGATTTTAACGAGACTCTAGGAAAAGCAGAGGATTTTGTTATTACTTCTGATAAGGAATTAGTTCCACTTGATGAGTATTTACGTTCTGCAGAAATGTATTATCTGCAAAAAGCTTTAGATAAATTCGATGGGAATATTACCAAAGCTGCCGAAGCCCTCGGAATGAGCAGACAAAATTTGCAATACAGGATACGTAAGATGAAGAAGTAAGGCTTGGACTTTTTCAGGGTTGGTCGTGATTTGCTCTTACCGCTAACCCAAATCTACGTTTACTTGCTTCCACTTGTTATTTACTTGCTCTCCATTCTGGTTTACTTGCACTAATGGTTAAAATACTTGCTCTCTAACTTCTAATACTTGCTCATGAGTAGCATATACTTGCTAAACGGATAAATTCCCCAATTATCTAAAAGCAAAAAAGATTTATACAGTGGTTTTCATCACTGTATAAATCCTTTTATAGTGCCGATTTTTTAATCCAGTCGGCTAATTTTTCTTTCAATGTATTAAATCCTTCCTCATCATGTTCATCTACGCGATCTTGAAGTGATTTCCGAGGTCTATCATCACGTTTTGGTAGTGTTGGCTTTTCTTGAAGTACTCGCATTGATAAGCTAATTTTCCCTGCTTCATCGTCAATTTCTAGAATTTTCACCTCTACCTCTTGCCCTACAGTTAAAAATTCTTCCACTTCTTTTACATACCCGTATGTTATTTCTGAAATATGCACTAGGCCTTGTGTTTGCTCATCTAAACTAACAAAGGCTCCGTATGGCTGAATCCCTGTAACTTTACCCGTGACAACATCTCCTACCTTATAATTTTGAGTCATAATTTCGTTCCTACTTTCTTATATACGTTATAGTCATGTTAAATTATAACATAGTAGGAAGTATAACGGCAAAAATCACTGTATAGGCATAAAGGGCGGTCGCCATCCATTTTCCGTTTTGATGAGTTGAAATCCAATTACCTCATTCTCATCAGAACTCCGTCTATCGGATTGTTTCGTTAAGATTACTACTCCATAGTCCGCAGCATTTTGTATAAACTCCAGCTCTTTAAATTCAAGTTTAATATTATCAATAACCTGATGCTTTCCATTTAGATATTCATCTTTTGGAATTTGTATTTGTGTATCATCTTTTATATACAACTCGTATTGCGTTTCGTAATCCTTTAGCTGAATTGAGTAGTAATACAATCCCACAATTTCCTCAGGTGTGGCCTCCTTTAATGCTGTTTGATCATGTGTTCCTGCAAACGACTTATATAATGCATGCACTCGCTGAACAAATTCATCGTCCACTACAGTTGCGTTTGTTACAAAATAATCCTCTATCCCTTGAATCCTCCAAATATCATCACTTTCAAGGCGGAGAAGTAAATCGTAGCTGATTTGATTTTCTTTTTCCTGTCCAATATAAGTCTTTATATATTCATCATCTTGGATTAAATAGTCTTTATTAAAGTAGAGATTTTTAGAGCTTTCACGAATAATATTTTGAAGCACTGGATTTTCTAAAAATTCTTCTTTATCATACTGATTTTTAAAAGCACTAGTCATCAACTCCCACATCATTTCATGGTTATCTTGCTCATCAGCATAGTGATATAGGAGTATGATATCTACTGGTCCTACTCCGTGTAAGATTAACGGATTCAGGTTCTCATTAAATTTTTTATATAACTCATGTATTCCATACCTTGAATAGGGAGTAACTAAGCTTTTCTCTACTTCGTCAGGTAATATAGCAATCCAGTCTAATTTGTTGGTTTCTAATTTATTATCTAAAGCTAAGAGGTAAAAATCTCGCAGTTGCTCTATGTCTAACTGTTTATAAATCTCATTATATGTCCAATCATTTGATTTCATTGAAGCGACGACTGGCTCCATCAAAGCAGCTAATGGTGATGCACCAGGAATATTTACTAACGACTCCCAGGCCTTCCGGATATCCATATTAATTTTACTGTTTTCATTTAAGATATCACCTTCATCCGATGGGAATACAATCATTTGAGCAAGTTCAAAGTAATAATTTTCAAAGAGCGAATGCATAGCCGTATTTTCACTTGTATTTAGTAAAGTAAATTCAATATCTGCTAAATAATATCCTAGTAGAGATAACTCCTTTTCCTCCATTAGCTTGGATAATCCATCAGAGGCAGGAATTGAGTTGTAAAGCGCTAAATACCTTGCTTCATTCTCATCTAAAACTGCGAAAAGATCTCTTGTAAATAATACCCAGTCAGGTAAAATTTGAAATTTTGTTCCATCTACATTAACTGCTAATTTTAATCCTTCCTTAGGTAATACTTCAATCATGCTTTGTATTTCTTTTGGGAGATTATAACGATTGGCAATCATAATATGCTCACTTAGTCTTCCATCATGTTTTGCAATAGTATGAAGTACTTCTTCATTGTTTCGAATGATTTCTTCATAGTAGAAGATCAAATGCTCCGTTTTAGTGACAAAATCATCCACAAAATAGGAGCTTTCTTTACTATTAACTTTACCTGATTTTTTAGCTATCTCTATCATTTCTGAAGGTAGATTTAATCCCTCAATAGCTAAATCATAAGCTTCACTAATAGATATATTATCATTTTCCCCTTCTAAAGTACCTGGGTCTATTTGTGACGTGAAAATATTATCAGCGTACTGCACAAATCCTAAAGTATTAAATTCTACCTCATTCATATGTAGAATTTTTTGACGTTTTAATCGTTCGTCATTATATCGTTTTTTAAGTTTCTCAATCTCTTTATCACTATAATTTTCATTCCTAGTAATTGAATCATCTGAGTCATTTAGGTAAGTCGTTCCCAATATCCCAATGACAAACACACTTGCAATACTCACTGCCCACACAGTAATTCGTTGCCATTTGGATCCTTTACTTTTATTTTCAACTGGAGCTATATTATTTTCATTTTCTATTTTCTGTAGAATCTCTTCAGTATCTACAGATGAAGGCAAGCGATCATAGGATGACTTTAAAAGGTTTAGGCGTTCTTCTAATTGTTTATCGTCCATGTCTAACTCCTCCATTCAACTGTAACGCTGATTTTAATAATGCCTTAGCTCTCAATTGACGTATTTTTATCGTCGATAGGGGTACATTTAATACTTCTGCAATTTGTTCATAGGATAATTCATGAAAGTAAAACATAATGATAGGATGACGATATTTTTCATCGAGTGATTGAATGGCTTTATGGAGTTCGCGGTCTTCTTCAAATACTAAAACTCGATCTTCTGCGGATTTAGACATATAAGTTTCTTTTATTCCTGTATTTAGCTTATGACTCTTTTCTTTTTCCTTTGTTTCTTTTCTGTAATAATCTCTAGCGGTGTTTAATGTGATTTTGTATAACCACGTGGTAAACCGATCACGCTGAAATTGATGTAAAAATCGGTATAGCTTCACGAAAACTTCTTGAGTTACATCCGGAATGTCATGAACCAGAACGCCACACTGAAATGCAAACTTTTCAACGGTCCTGTGATGTATATGTATAAGTTCTGTATATGCTGCTTTGTCCCCCTGTTGTGCTCGTTCTATTAACTCAAGCTCTAACATAATCCTCCCTCTTTCTCTTTACTCTACTGATGATACGAAAGATTGTTCTAGATTGTTTCACAAATCAGTTTACATTTTCTATAAGTCCTCGTGTACAATAAGACAGTCCTATTAAAGGAGGAATTCTCGTGACAAACCGAGATCATTTTGGATCTAAAATTGGATTTATATTAGCGGCAGCCGGAAGTGCAATTGGACTAGGTGCGATTTGGAAATTTCCATATATGGCGGGTACAAATGGAGGTAGTGTATTCGTAATTTTGTTTATTCTATGTACTTTTCTTATTGGTCTACCTATCTTGCTTGCTGAATTTGTAATTGGAAGAAAAGGCCAAGCAGATGCTGTTAGTGGCTTTAAAAAACTGGCACCTGGAAAACCTTGGTTTTTAATCGGTTGGGCAGGTTTTGCATTTTCTTTTATCATATTATCATTCTATAGTGTTGTTGGTGGTTGGATCTTATCTTATTTGTTCCGCGCTGTTACATTTAGTTTAAATGGGAATAATGAAACATTCTTTAATGACTTGTTTAATACAGTTATCTCAAATCCATGGGAGGTTGTAATTGCTCAGGCCACTTTCATTCTACTCACTATTTGGATTGTAGCGGGTGGGATCAAGGGTGGAATTGAGAAAGCCAGTAAATGGATGATGCCAATCCTGCTCATTTTCTTTGTTATTTTAGCAATTCGGTCTCTTACTTTAGATGGCGCTATCGAAGGGATTAAGTTTTTATTCGTACCAGATTGGTCATACTTCACATGGGAAACTGCTTTACTTGCTTTAGGTCAGGCTTTCTTCTCTTTAAGTGTTGGTGTTTCTGGAATGATTACTTATGCATCTTACTTACCGAAAGAAACTAAACTGGGATCGTCGGCAATGAGTGTATCTGTCTTGAATATCGGAATATCTATTATGGCAGGGCTCGTTATTTTTCCGGCAGTGTTTGCATTAGGCTTTTCCCCCGACGCAGGACCTGGCTTAGCATTTATAATAATTCCAGCAGTATTCGAGCAGATTATTTTTGGTCAATTTTTCTTAATTTTATTTTTCATATTACTTTTGTTTGCTACACTAACTTCTTCTATCAGCATGTTAGAAATAATTGTATCAATTGGGATCAAATCAAAATATGATAGAAGGAAACGAGCAGCCTGGGTATACGGATTCCTCATCTTCTTAGTTGGAATTCCAAGTGCCTTATCTTTTGGTGTACTATCAGACGTCGATATCCTAGGTATGTCCATCTTTGACTTCGCTGACTTCCTTACAAGTAGTATCGGATTACCGTTAGGAGCATTATTTATTTCATTATTTGCTGGTTTCCATTTTTCTAAGTCCATGCTAATCCATGAGCTTAGAATGAATAATTTTTTATTAAATTCTTGGTATATTATTGTACGTTTTGTCGCTCCGCTTGCAATAATCATCGTTTTTATTCAAGGTGCTTTGAAGTTATTAATGTAAAAATTGTACTTTTTCTGACAATAATATCAAAAGTTCTACGAAGAATTGTGTTATAATATAATAATAATTAAGACAGGAGTGGATGGAATCATGAAGAAAGATTTACATGAGCAATTACGTCAATTAAGAGAAGAGCGTAACATTACGCTAGAAACTCTTGCATTAAAAACAAGAATTGGTACTGGAAAGTTAGAAGCCTATGAATCAGGCGCAGAAACTCCATCAGTACAAACAATATTGAAATTGTCGAATGCACTTGAAGTTCCAGCTTCTAACTTATTAGACGGTCTTCAAGAAGTTTAATTTATAAAAAAAGCTTTCGGTTTAAAAACCGAAAGCTTTTTCGTTTTATATAATACATTTCATTTCATACTTTAACGCTATTAGTTTATAAGATATATCCACACATTTTTCTAAAGGAATCCATTCTTCAAAAGAATGTTCATAAATTTCCTGAATTCGTTTTGCCAATTCAGATGGGTGATCAATATTTTGCAAATATGCGACTACGTCTGCAGTTTCTGTTTCATAGGCATTTTCTCCAATGTGAAATGGGTCCCATTGTTGTAATGTCCAAACTGCTCTTCTATTCATCTCAATTGTGTCCATTTATTTTCACCTTACTAGTTTTATTAGATAGGGTTATAATAACATAATAAATACAAATTGAAAGGGGAAATTACTTTGTCTATTTTTTCTACTGTTTTTAATCGCCGAAATACATATTCAGCCAAATGGGATATGTTAGAGCAAGTATATTCTATCAACGATGCTTCGGAGGTACTACCTATGTGGGTAGCGGATATGGATTTTGCCATCCCATCCGTTATCATTGATGCGCTACATAAACGAATGGAACATCCAGTATTTGGTTATTCCATGGCGCCTGAAGAAACAAAATCATCTCTTACTAATTGGGTAGCTGAAAAGCATCAACTTACTATAAAAAATGAATGGATTCTGTTTCTTCATGGGGTCATTCCTGGAATAGCAGAAGCTATTGAAGCATTCACTGAAGTTGGGGATAAAGTTCTTATCCATACGCCGGTATATCCTCCATTCATGAGTGTACCTACAAATTTAGGTAGAAAAGTAGTCACTAGTCAGTTATTAGAAAAGAATAATTCCTACGAGATGGACTGGGAATCATTTGAAGACTGTTTAAAAAATGATGTGAAAGCTTTTATCTTATGTAATCCACATAATCCTGGTGGAAAGGTATGGAGCGAAAAAGACTTAACAAAGATAGCTAAACTTTGTCAACAATATAATGTTTTAATTTTGTCAGATGAAATTCACTCCGATCTTATTTTCGAACCAAATAAGCATATACCAATGCTTAAAGTGGCGGCAGATCCAAATAACATCATAACTTTTTTAGCACCTACAAAAACATTTAACCTAGCAGGAATTCAAGCTGCTACTATGGTTGTTCCCGATGAGAAAAAACGGAAGGTTTTAGAAAATCTTGAGATGAACCGTGGATATATGGGATTAAATATATTTTCTCTTACAGCACTCCAAACAGCATACGAACAGGGGAATCCTTGGCTAGAGGAACTGTTAGAAGTATTGACAGTAAACATGGATTACGTGGTAGAAAACCTCTCGAGATTAGATGGCATAAAGGTTTCCAAACCAGAGGGTACATATTTACTTTGGATCGATTATCGTGGGACTGGCCTTTCAGAAAAAGAAATGATGGATCGCCTTTTATCAGTTGGAAAACTCGCTTTAGAGCCTGGTTCTAAGTATGGAAAAGCTGGAGATGGATTTTTACGGATGAATGTGGCTTGTCCCCTCTCTACTGTAGAAGATGGAGTTGCCCGTTTCGTAAAATCATTGCAATAGACATAATATGAATAACAATATCTACTTTAAGAAAAGCGTATGCACTCTTTAAGAGAATTAAACCTATTTTTTACTGTCTTCGAAGTGCTACGCGGGATATCAGGAGGTTGATCGTGATGAATATCACGATCAACCTCTCTTTTTTCGGTGATCTTGTGAAGCTTATCTATTAAAATTGACACACTAAAAGACCCTCCATCACGAAAGGTCTTTTAGTATTTCTATTATCATAATGGAAACTTTCATTTAGGTTTATCTTGTTTTGCTTGCATAATTCTTTCTTCTAAAACTTTTGCTTTTTCTGCATCTTTTTTAGATTTTTTTAGCAGCCATCTAAAAACGAGCACGCATATAATCATTAAAACAACTAATTCTATTACTACAGGTATATATTCCGATTTATCTTCTGGAAAATATAAAAAAGCTAGATGTAAAAACGAGAACATATTTACACTCCTCTAATTATTTCTGAACAACTTCGATTGAATCTATAGTAATATCAACAACTGGCTTATCATTTGCATCAGTCTCAACTGCTGCCATCTGGTCTACTATATCTAAACCTTCAATTACTTGTCCAAATACTGTATGTTTTTGATCAAGATGAGGCGTACCACCCATTTTTTCGTATGCTTCAGCAATTTCCTTTGGCCATCCACCATCGATCATTTGCTGTGCTGTTGCAGGTGGTTCAGAAGCTTGAACGATAAAGAATTGACTACCATTTGTATTTGGTCCTGCGTTTGCCATTGAAAGAGCCCCTCTTAAATTAAAAAGATTCATGGAAAACTCATCCTCAAATTCTGCTCCGTAAATACTTTCTCCACCCATACCAGTACCAGTTGGATCTCCACCTTGAATCATGAAATCTTGAATAATTCGGTGAAATATCATTCCATCATAATAACCGTTTTCTGCATGTGTTAAGAAATTCTCCACTGTTTTTGGTGCTAGTTCAGGGAATAATTTTATCTTAATTGGTCCCATTGATGTATTCATTGTTACTAAAGCTTCGTTTGAAGCAATCTCTTTTGAAAGTTGTGGATACATTATTTTCTCTCCTTCTTGTTGGGTATCAGAATTTACAGTAGAATCCTCTTTTTCTACCTCTTCCTTCTGTGCGTTAGAATCATCTGTTCCACACGCACTTAAAAAGCAAATAGTTGTTGCTATACCTATTAGTAATAATATTTTTTTCATGAATTATTCACCCCAAATTAGTTTACCATAACAATACACCATAATTCAGTGACAAAGTATCTAACTTTCTTCGACCCACTAAATGTTCTATAATAGAAATAGAACAGTTACGCTACCATAGAAAGAAGGGATTTCAATGAGCGTACAAAAACGAAATTTTACGATCATGTGGTTTTCTATCTTTCTAGTTTCTGCCACTATGACGATGATAATGCCATTTTTATCATTATATATAAATACGATGGGAGATTTCTCCGAGGCTTATGTGCAAAAGTGGTCTGGACTAGTGTTCGGAGCTACATTTGTGTCTGCATTTTTAATGTCACCTATCTGGGGAAGAATCGCAGATAAATACGGGTATAAACCAATTCTTATCATTAATGGATTTGGGATTGCTCTAAGTGTCTTGCTAATGGGGTTTGTTAATTCTGTTGAAGCCTTCTTTGTCCTCCGTTTATTTATGGGAATCGTTACTGGATTTATCCCAACCTCCTTGGCCTTTATAAGCTCCCAAACTCCAAAGAATATCGCTGGAAAAACGATGGGTACATTACAGATGGGAAGTGTTTCTGGTACTCTTTTCGGTCCTATTATTGGTGGATTTCTAGCAGATACATTCGGTTTCCAATACACATTCATTATTACAGCAACAGCTGTTTCTATTGCGGCGTTAATCGTACTTTTGGGTATACATGAGATTCGAAAAGAGAAAAAAGCTGGTGACCACGAATATTCTAGAAAGACTGTTATTTCAAGTATATTTCATCACCGTCTCGTCCTAAATGTTCTAATGATTTCTTCGTTGATACAAATTGGACTGTTTAGTATTCAACCTCTCTTATCCTTATATGTTTCTCAATTAACTGACTCTAAGGAAGTTGCACTTCTCGCTGGTGTAACCTTTAGTGCGACCGGAGTCGGAAGTCTATTGTTTGCTAGAACTTGGGGGAAGCTCGGTGATTCGATTGGATATGAGAAGATATTATCCTTCCTTCTAATTCTTGCCTTTGTGTTTATCATTCCTCAGGCATTCGTGTCAGAACTATGGCAACTAATAATTCTACGGTTCTTATTCGGCATTGCCTCAGGTGGATTAATACCGATTACTACGGCTTTAATACGAAGAGAAGCCCCGATTGAGGTTCAAGGTGAACTAATGGGCTATAATACAAGTTTCCGCTTTTTAGGTAATATAATCGGGCCAATGTTTGGAGGCTTTATAAGTGGGTATATCGGTATTTCATCAGTCTTTTTTGTTACCGGTGCATTGTTCTTAATCGCATTTACAATCATCTACTTTGCTAGAAAGAAACCTCGAAAAGATTTTGAGGATGTATTGATAGAAGAAGAAATGCATGCAAAATTATCGTGAAGATAGCACACTTTCAATACCGAAAGTGTGCTATTCTTTTTATTAGAAAAGAATAATATTCTTTTTACTACTGTCCAGCCCCAGCCCCTAGACCATCGGATGGCTTCCAACTTGTGGTGTCCCTTAATCCAGGACAAACCTAGGTGCTTGCGCTTTTCTTATAAGATTATTGGAATTGGAGTGCAAGTTTATGCGACAAGCAATCGGATATATTATCGTTCTTCTTTGCTTTCCTCTCATTTGGATTTTATATTCGTTTATCCATAGTGAGATTTTAACTGCCTCTGAGTTTAAAGAAGATTTGAAAGGGGCTATTCCCCTTAATCCACCAGCAATTACTTCGCCTATCGTTCTTTTAGATAAAGATAAGGTAATTTTTTCGGAGGATTATGTCGAGTGGCGAGATCCCTTGCCATTAGAATCCATCCCCCTCTTCGTTCAAGAGGTACTGATTCAAAGTGAAGATGTAGAATTTTATAATCATATTGGCTTTGATTTTAGTGCGATTTTTCGTGCTGTTTTTGCAAATGCAGCAGCGAATTCAAGCGACCAGGGTGCGAGTACAATCACTCAGCAATTAGTAAGGTTACGTTACTTGTCAACAGAAAAAACATATGAACGTAAAGTCACTGAACTAGTCTACGCCTACGAGATGGAAAAACAATCTAACAAAGAGGAAATACTAGAAAATTATTTAAACGAAATATACTTTAGCAACAAGGTTTATGGAATTGGCGCAGCCGCAACCTATTATTTTGGAAAACCGTTAAATGCATTAACTGAAGCGCAGCAAGTATTTATAAGCGCTATTCCAAATAACCCCAGTGTATATAACCCATTGAAAAATTTTGAAGCAACTAAAAAGCGGCAAGAATTGTTGATTGATATTTTAGTGAAAAACGATAAAATTTCTACAGAGCATGGGAATATGTTAAAAAATGAGCCTATTGTTCTTCAAACAAAAACAAAGACACAATTGTACCCTGTCTATAGTACGTACGTATTAGACGAACTAAAGTCCTTGATCAGTATTAGCGAGGGATTTCAAGAGAAAATCGAATCGGCTTCCAATGAGCAGCAAGCAGTGTTTCATAAAAATGAATTACAAACTCGCGTGAATGAAGTAATTTCTCAAGGGCTAGTCGTTCATACCGCATTAGACCCTAACAAACAAAAAGAGGATGTCTCATATATTGATAACCTTTTAAAAAACACTAAAGACTTACAGGCTGCCTCTGTTGTTATTAATAATGAAACAAGAGAAATTGTTAGCATGTTTGGTGGTAGAGATTATCGAAAGTTTGATTTTAACCGGGCTAATCAAGCTGTACGACAACCTGGTTCTGCTTTAAAACCATTACTAGTTTATGGTCCTGTTTTTGAAATGACATCTTTAACTCCAAACAATGAAATAAGTGGCGGTAAATTATGTATTGCGAGTTATTGTCCGCAAAATTATGGGGGGTCCGTATATGGAAATGTCTCCTTAAAACAAGCTTTTCGTTTTAGTCATAACACCCCAGCAGTGCGCCTATTACAAACTGTTGGAATTGAGGAAGCATTTGCGAAGCTAGACCAATTCCAGTTCAACCATTTAATAGAGGGTGACCATACTTACCCTGCAGCTCTAGGTGGTTTAACAAATGGAGTAACCACACTTGAGATGGCGGATGCTTACACAAGTTTTATTGACGGAATGTATAAACCCGCTCATGCTATTCGCAAAGTTACGAATAAGAATGGCGATACTTTATATGAATGGAAAGAAGAAAAGATAGAAGTATGGTCCCCTAAAACTGTAAATATAATGAGAGATTTACTTTCAGATGTTGTAGTTAACGGAACTGGCAAAGGGATTAACGTTAGGTCATCTTATGTTGGGGCTAAAACAGGTACAACAAATGACTTTTATGACTACTGGATTACAGGTCTTACCGATACTTATACAGCAGCAGTATGGATTGGCTATGATATGCCGAAAAATATGAAGCCAATAGAATCTAAAAAGATTCACCATAAAATATTTAACCAAATAATGAATTAAGAAAAACCTGTTTCTATCGTTTTCGAAGGGCTTAGGATAGACTTGTTGCTATCTTCTTACCAACTTGTTTTTTGCAAGTTGGTCGTGACTGACTTTCATTTCTCGGTAATTTTATCTTCGCCAGCCTACAACTTTAGGAAAAAGATTAGTGTCTTTTGTGAAATTAGTGAAAAGAAAAAAAGCCACTCTTAATGAAAAGAAAGAGGCTGGGACAGAACCCCAAAACAGCATTTTTCTCTGTGAGAAAAATGCTGTTTTTTTGCTGTGAACAAAATGCTGTTTTTTTGCTGTGAACAAAATTGATTTCCATTCCAGGGACGCTTTCCACGGGCGTGGCCTGAGCCTGTAGTCTCAGGCGTCACGCTATTCCCGTAGGAGTCGCCCCTCCATTCCAATCAATTTTATTATATATCCATTATTTAATAAAGGTTTCTCCTTGGTCGGCTTTTCTTCACTTCTACTATAAAGAAATAGTAGCACAAACCATGGCCTTGGTTTGTGCTACTAATGTTAGTATGTTTTCACTGCTTATTTAATGAATGCTAACTATTTCTGACACCCACTAATTTTAATCTTAAGCAAATCCTACAATTTCTCGAATAACAAACCGAACTTCATCAGGCATTTTAATAACAAATAAATGGTCTGCTTCATGTTCACTTGGTGCTATTATATCACCTGTATTGGTCTCTGCCTGCTGCCTAGAAAGTACTTCGTCAAAAGTAGAGGCGGTCCTTAATATACTTGTACTACGCATACTTTCAGAGATTCTCTCTTCCAAAATATGATCTGGTATTTCAAAATTCACAAGAATACAAGTAAAACCTTTGCTTTGATAATAATCAATTAGGCTTATACGGCCTTTACGATTTCTATTGGAATTGCAAAGAATTAGATGGCAATTAGTCTCATAAACCGCATGATGAACAATCGTCTGTGTAAGTGCATATTTAATCGTATTACTCCCTTGCTGGGGCAATAATGATTGGTAATATGTATGCAGGAATTCCGCATGATTATCTTGATCAATCACAACTGAGTTGAGAAGCTCTTTTTCTAGCGCTTTCGCAAATGTCGTTTTGCCACTATGCGTTTTTCCTACAGTTATAATTGCTAATCTGTTCACTAGACCCCTCCCCCATTCTAAACTTCAAGATTACCCTCCAATACTAAAATAGATATAAAGCTATGATAAAAGGTAGTTACTATCGCATTTACATAAATCAAGGTAGACACCACACTTAAGTCTTGAGGTGGAGTTTTTAATACAATTCACATTAAGCATGGTGACGCTCGCAGGATGAGTGATATAGATGAGACCTCACAACCGCTATGCGTTGATGACTCTTCTCCCTATGGCGAATTTTCAAAAAACTTAAAGAAATGGTAGACTCGCAACTATCCCATTATATAACTTGATAATTATATAAATAACAAGCGCGATGAAGAGACTCCAAATAATGATTTCAAACATGACTATACCAAGAGTACCGACAAGACTCATCGAACTGCTTAATTTATAAACTACATAAACAAAGTAGATAAAAGTAGTTAACAAAAATACAATTAGTAATAGTTGTATTGATTGAAATCCAACTAGAGAGATAACAGCTCCAACAAAAAAGATTACAAAGCCTCCCCGAGCCTGCGACATAGTTTTCCCTTCATAATCCTTGGAGAAAAATAACATACCAATTTCATGAATTGTCTCTGCAATTAGTTTCAATGCAGAAAAAACCATAAAATAAATTAATACCAGTATGATCAGCAAAAACAGTTTTAGTTCCAGATCAGACAGAAATTCTCTCATTCCCCCGTAAACACCAATTACCTTAAAAAGATCTATAACTTTATTCATCGTAAATGTAGCGAAAGATAAACTAAATAATACTATTGTTATTAGTGGTAAAAAGCCAAAAACATAAGGGTTTTTCATAAATGCTCCTTTAATTTGCTTACTGTTATATTTTCTTTTTTGTTCGACAATTGTTGAAGCAAGTGAATTCTTTATGACAATTAAAAATACGATGTTCTACTTATTTAACTAATCCTAAATATCATAACGAAAGAAAGAGACTATATGCAATAGCCTGTATTACTTTCCATGCAATCATTGCTTATTTGGGTTATAATTTTAGGGTACATTAAACCTTATTTAATCGAGAGGAGGATTTCCTTGTCCCTAATTTTCGCAATTTTTTTGCCCATAATAATAGCGCTAGTGATTCCTTTTTTGTTCAAGAAAGTTTCTAATATTCATACAGGTTGGTTTGTACTACTTGTTCCACTTGTTTTAGTATTCTTTTACGGCACCTATATACCAACTGTTATGGATGGTAACACATACATAGAAGAGTTATCTTGGGTTCCATCATTGGATATTTCATTAGTTTCATACATAGATGGGCTAAGTTTGCTTTTTTCATTGCTCATTACTGGAATAGGTGCACTAGTTGTTCTTTACTCTATCTTTTATTTGGATAAAGAGAAGGAGAAACTAGGTAACTTCTACGTTTACCTATTATTGTTTATGAGTGCAATGCTAGGAGTTGTTCAATCAGATCATCTCATAAGTTTATATTTCTTCTGGGAATTAACTTCTATTTCATCCTTCCTACTTATCGGATATTGGTATACAAAGGATCGTTCTCGATTTGGAGCTTTAAAATCGATGATGATCACTGTATTCGGTGGTTTAATGATGTTGGGTGGATTCGTATTACTTGGAATTATGGGAGAAACGTTCTCAATTCGTGAATTAATCGATCAGGCTCCAATTCTTGTTGGCCATGAGTTCTTTGTTTGGGCACTTGTTCTCGTATTAATTGGAGCATTTACAAAGTCAGCTCAGTTTCCTTTTTACATTTGGTTACCGGATGCAATGGAAGCACCAACTCCGGTTAGTGCATATTTGCATTCTGCAACAATGGTTAAAGCAGGCTTATACTTAGTTGCAAGATTCACACCAATATTTGCTTTATCAGAAGTTTGGGTTTGGCTCGTAACTGGAGTAGGATTACTTACATTATTTTGGGGTTCTGTCTTTGCTGTAAAACAAACAGATTTAAAGGCCATACTAGCTTTCTCAACAGTAAGTCAGCTTGGGTTAATCATGTCCTTGCTTGGTATTGGTTCTATCTCCTATCACGTTACCGGAACTCTAGTCACTACCTTTACGATCGCTACTTTTGCAGCAATATTCCACTTAATGAACCATGCAACGTTTAAAGGTAGCTTGTTTATGATTGCAGGTATTGTTGATCATGAAACGGGTACACGAGATATTCGTAAACTCGGCGGATTGATGAGCTTGATGCCTATTAGCTTTACTATAGCTATGATTGGCAGCTTTTCTATGGCTGGAATTCCACTATTTAATGGTTTCTTAAGTAAAGAAATGTTTTTAGATGCTACTCTTTCCTTGCAGCATTTTAACGTTCATTCTTTGGAATCTTGGTGGATTCTGTTTCCTATTGTTGCTTGGATTGCTAGCGTTTTCACTTTTGTGTATAGCTTGTACTTCGTATTCCATACATTCCGAGGAAAGCATAAGCCTGAGCTTTTACCTAAAAAAGCACACGAAGCCCCTTGGGGGATGCTTGTGTCTCCAAGTATATTAGCAATACTTGTGATAGTAATATTCTTTGTTCCTAACTACTTCAGTAGTTTGTTTATCAAGCCAGCTGTAGCTGCCATTCAGCCACTTGCATATCAAGTTCCAGCAGATATTGGATTTAAGATTAAAGCATGGCATGGTTTTGACTCACCGGCATTGTATATGACATTAGGCGTCTTTTTAATCGGTTTCATCTTATATAAAACGATTGACAAATGGGCTCCAGTATATGAAAGAATACCTGCTAAAATATCACTTAATAGATTTTACAATGGCCTGATGAATCTTTCAGACAAAGGCGCAAACCGACTATCTTCCAGTTATATGACTGGATCTATTCGGTCGTATTTAATCTATATGTTCGCAGCGTTAATCATTTTATTAGCACTTACAATGTGGATAAAAAATGCATTCGTAATGGATTTAACTAATTTGGCGCCAATTAAATTTTTTGAAGTGTTAATTTCTCTTATATTGATAATTAGCACTGTTACTATTTTGGTAACCAAGTCAAGATTAACAGCAATAATTGCTCTTGGAGCAGTTGGATATACAGTCGCTTTATTTTATATCATATTTAAGGCACCAGATTTAGCATTAACTCAGTTAGTCATTGAAACTGTATCAGTTGCACTATTTTTAGGTGCTTTTTATCATCTTCCTAAGATGAACAAGTATGAAAAAGGGAAAGAAGATCGCCGTTTCCGATTGAATAATTTCCTAATTGCTTTAGGTGTAGGGATCATGGTTACGTTAATAGCAATCGCTTCTCATTCACAAAAGTTAGTCGAGTCCATATCTGGATACTACAAGGAAACTGTATATTCAGAAGCTGGTGGTGGAAATATCGTAAATGTAATTCTAGTAGATTACCGTGGCTTTGATACATTATTTGAAATTGGTGTACTTACTATCGCGTCACTTGGGATTATCGGGATGATTACGGTGCAACTAGCAAAAAAGAAAGGAGATAGAAAAGTTGAAGACAAATGATCTAATTATTCAAACGACTACAAAAGTAGTGTTTTTCATCATCTTTCTATTCTCCATCCATATCTTTTTTGCAGGTCACTATACACCTGGCGGAGGATTTGTAGGCGGATTAGTCATGTCTAGCGCGATTGTTTTGCTAATGCTAGCTTTTGATTTGAAAACGGTACAGGACATGTTACCGGTCAATTACACAGTAATTACTGCTATCGGATTAATAATTTCATTGTTGACTGCAGCAGGTTCTATTTTCTTCAATGTTCCATTCTTCACTCATGTATATGATTACTTTAACTTACCATTACTTGGGGAAACCTCCATCCACACTGCTATGTTTTTTGATACAGGCGTATACCTAGTAGTGGTAGGAGTTACGATGAACATCATCCAAATGATAGGAGGAGATGAATAATGGAGATCCTCATGTCCATTTTAATCGGCTTTCTATTTATGGCTGCCGTCTATTTAATACTTTCTAGAAGCTTGTTACGTATAATTATTGGCACTGGTTTGCTAAGTCATGGTACACATTTACTGTTACTGACAATGGGTGGATTAGGCGGGGAATCTGCTCCAGTCTTAGCAGAAGGAATTACCGATTATGCAGATCCATTACCACAGGCTCTTATTTTAACCGCAATTGTAATTAGCTTTGGAGTAACTGCATTTTCGCTTGTGTTAGCTTATCGTGCATACAAAGTTGTTGGTACTGACAATATGGATTTGATGAAAGGAAATGAAGACAATGATTAACTTATTATTACTCCCTGTCCTAATTCCTTTTCTGTTTGCTGCTGTTCTACTACTTTTCCCTAAAAAAGTGAAAGCTCAGCGAGTTGTAACGATGATAGGTTTGGCCTTTGCTTTAGCTTCTTCTATTGCCTTACTTTATAAAGTAAAAGTAAATGGTGTACAAGCACTTACATTAGGTAGCTGGGCACCTCCATTTGGAATTACAATGGTTTCTGATATGTTTTCTGCACTATTGGTTACTTCTTCCCTACTCATCGCACTATTTGTTGTGTGGTATAGCTTCACTTCTATAGAAGAGGAACGTGAAAAAGCATTCTATTATCCTGCTATATTATTCATGCTTACAGGTGTAAATGGTGCATTTACTACCGGCGATATTTTCAATATGTTTGTATTCTTTGAAGTGTTATTAATGTCCTCTTACGTTTTAATCGTTTTAGGAGGAGAAAAGATTCAGTTAAAAGAATCAATTAAATACATAATCGTTAATATTGTATCTTCCTCGTTGTTTGTTATAACAGTTGGTTATTTATATTCAGTAGTTGGAACGCTAAATATGGCAGACATTTCTGTGAAGCTAGCAGAGATAGGACCATCTGGAATTGTAACAGTTATAGCGGTACTTTTTCTCATCGTATTTGGGATTAAAGGTGGTATATTTCCTTTATTTTTCTGGTTGCCAGGATCGTATGGAGCACCGCCTATCCCAGTGCTTGCATTATTTGGTGCATTGCTTACTAAAGTAGGTGTGTATGCAATTATGCGGACTTATACACTGTTTTTCACAACTGATGTTGGGTATACGCATAACTTGTTAATGATACTATCCATTTTAACTATCGTAGTAGGTTGTATTGGAGCTTTAGCCTATTTTAATGTTAAGCAAATTATTATATACAACATCGTCATAGCTGTAGGTGTTATATTGTTTGGAGCCTCTGTGATGAATGAAAGTGGAATGATGGGGTCTGTCTTTTATTTAATCCATGATATTCTTATTAAAGGCGCACTGTTCCTGCTAATAGGAATTATTATTAAGATAACAGGAACCTCGGATTTACGTAAAATGGGCGGTCTTATGAAGCGTTATCCCTTGCTCGCTTGGGTCTACTTAATTGTTGCATTTGGACTGGCCGGTATTCCTCCCCTAAGTGGTTTCATAGGGAAACTATTAATCGTACAAGGTGGATTTGAAGGAGATCTTTTGTGGCAAAGCATCTTCATTCTAGCTTCCAGTCTTCTAGTTCTCCTCTCAGCAATTCGTATTTTCATTTACGCATTCTGGGGTGAAGAAAAAGGACAACATCTTATTAGTAAGGAAAAGTACCGTCATTTATTAGCTCCAGCCATCACATTAGCAATTCTTACTGTCCTGTATGGTGTTGGTGCAGAGTATTTAGTGCCTTTTATGACTGATGCGACAAATGTACTCCTCGATCCCTCTATATATATTGATGCTGTATTCGAAGGGGTGAAATAATATGGCTTTCCAAATTTTATTGAATGTATTAATCGGGCTTACTTGGATGTTCTTATCAGTTTCTTTTAAGCCTACGACATTTATTGTCGGTTATTTACTTGGTTTACTAATGCTCTTCATGCTTCGTAAATCCTTTAGCTCTAGATTTTATATGGATCGGATATGGGCTGTCATAAAGTTAGCTAGCCTTTTTCTAAAGGAACTTTTGTTGTCCAACCTCTCTGTTTTGAAGTTAATCGTGCAACCAACAATGCCTATTCGTCCAGCAATCTTTGCTATGCCGACTGTACTCGAACAAGATTGGGAAATTACCCTTTTATCTAGTTTGATCACTTTAACACCCGGTACAGTAGTTATTGATATTTCAGATGACAATAAAACACTCTATATCCACTCATTAGATTTTGAAGATATCGATGAAGCAGTAGATTCCATTCGTAATACATTTGAAAAAGCCATTTTGGAGGTGAGTAGATCATGATAACCTTTCTATGGATAATAGTAGTGTTAATTAGTTTATCTATCTTAGCCTTTGTTTATCGCTTAGTGAAAGGTCCCTCTACTCCAGACCGTGTTATTGCACTGGATGCTATAGGAGTAGGACTTATAACGCTGATTGGGCTAATATCCATTCTGTTTGATACAGTCTTTTTCTTAGAGGTTATCTTGTTACTAGCAGTTCTATCCTTTATTGGAACTGTAGCTTTTTCTAAATTCACGGAGAAGGGAGAAATCATTCAACGTGACCGTAATAGCTAATACACTTATTATTGCTACCATTACTTTTGGGACCATATTCATCTTAGTTACTGCTATTGGTTTAATACGCCTACCAGATGCATTCTCTCGAGCCCATGCTGCTTCAAAAAGCGCAACTTTAGGGGTTATGAGTATATTACTAGGGGTATTTCTTCATTTTTGGTTAATTGAAGGCCATTTCAATTCCCGTATTTTACTAGGGATTGTTTTTATATTCATAACGGGACCTGTTGGAGGTCATATGATGGGTCGTGCAGCTTACCTGTCTGGTGTAAAATTATCCGATAAAACAGTACGAGACGATTTAGCCGAAGTGATTAAAAAGAAAAGAGAAAAACTTAAATAGGTAACGATAAAAAACAAATCTAAAGAGCATGTTTTGAATTTTTTTTCAAAACATGCTTTTATTTGATTGTTTTAGCAAACTTTTATATCAAGCTACACGTCTAATTAATGAAAGGAGATCTAATTATGAAAAAATCACGTTACAAACATCGAAAACCATGGATTGATGCTGCTTTTATTAGTATGATTGCACTTCTAAGCATAAGCCTCATCTTCCTCAGTTACTCAACAAAGAGTAATGCAAAACAATCTACAACCGACAACAAAAAATCTCCAGAAATAACAAAAGAGGAATCGACTATAGAATCGGCTTTTCCAGGAATACTTATTAAAACGGAGGTGTCCAATGATGAATATTCCCCTTATTCAATACAATATCCACATAGTAAGGTAGAATCATTTAATACACAGATAAAAAATTACATAGATGAACAACTAGATACTTATTTAATCGCCATGCAAGAAAATAAACGAATTGGTAGTAAAGCTCCAGGAGAGTTGAACATCGCATTTGAAATATTCCCACACACATCAGGTTCTTATTCATTTGTAATGGTTACAGGTACATATATAGGGGGAGCGAATGGATACACAAGTTTTCACACCACGCATCTCCGTACAGCTTCCGGGGAAGTTATAGAGATTGATGATTTATTTGGTCATGATGAATCTAAACTTATCAAACTATCATCACTTGTACGAGACAATATTAAGAAAGACCCTAGCCTTAAAGATAAAATACTGGAAGAAGAAATGATGCTGGCTACCGAACCAAAATGGAGTAACTTTAAGGAATTTGCGTTAATAGAGGATACACTTGTTATGTATTTTGAAGAGTACGAGATAGCAAATGGCTCTGCAGGCGCACCTATTATTGCCGTTCCTATTGCCGAGCTGTCTGAACAACTAGTAGCACCTTTTAAACCAATTGACACAAAAGATGTATTGCCGAAACCTTCTGTTGAAGAAGATTCTGAAGAAGTTGAAGTAGAACAAAACAGTAATGATGAGACTTCTACTCAAGTTGACGTACAAATTGGAAATGCAAAGACGAAACAAGTAGCTTTGACTTTTGATGATGGCCCAGATCCTAAAGTTACACCTAAGATTCTTGCAACTTTAGCAAAGTATGATGCTAAAGCAACCTTCTTCATGCTTGGCAGTAGAGTTGAATTCTATCCAGAAATAGCTGTAGATGTATTGGAAGCTGGTCATGAGCTAGGCAACCACACTTGGACTCACGCAAATTTGACCAATATGACGACGAACCTAATCACGGAAGAAGTCTCTAGAACTAATAACATTATCGAACAGGCCACTGGACAAGAACCTACTGTTTTCCGTCCTCCCTACGGTGCTTTTAATGATGACTTAATGAACATTTTGAGCCTACCCGTTGTGCTATGGGATGTCGATACACTAGATTGGAAGTACCGTGATGCCAATCATCTATTAACATCTGTGAAGAGTAGTGTCCATGATGGAAGCACCGTTTTAATGCACGATATTCATTTATCAACTGCCCAAGGTTTAGAAAGTGTGCTTGCATATTTGACTAGTGAAGGTTATACATTTGTAACTGTTTCTGAACTTGATTGACTAATAGAAAGTGACTAAAAATCAGAGCTTGTACTGGTTTCTACTATTTGACCAACCATAATAAAAAAGAAAAGACCGGAAAAGGGCACCCTGTCCTTTAAGGTCAAAAGCTGTTTCTAGCGTTTTAGTATGCTTAATACCGACTTGTTGCTATATAAGTATCCATTGAACTTTCAGGGATGCCAGTTGGTTGTGACGTCCGACAAAACTAATCAGCATCCTTTTTCGGTAATCTTATGGCGTTTGTCTATCCATCCCACTCCTGCAACTTTTGAAAAAGGAGTAGAAATAAAAAGAAGTAGTAAGTGTTCACAGTATAAAAGAGAAACTGCGAAGCATGAAAATGCGTTGTAACGGAAATCAGCTGTAATTCATAATTTAATGTTCTCTGAACCCAGTGCTCACGGAGCATTTCTATGTACACTTTTATTCTTTTAAAAAGCTGCTGTATCCACGAAATAACCGTGGACACAACAGCTTTTTTAGATACACTTTTCCTAGTAAAAACCACCGTAAAATGGTTGGTAAGGAAATGGCGTATATGGATAATAGTTTGGATATGGATTCGGGTAAAATGGAAACGGCTGTCTATACCCTCCATAATTTCCAAGAGAAGAACCTAAAAGACCTCCCACAAAACTACCTAACAATGGTCCCCCAAACGAACCTATAAAAGGACCTCCCCAATAATTACCTCTATTATATCTTCTTGGCATGTTGCTCCCCCTTTCAACACAGTGTATGCGTTTAGGGAAGCAACCTATAAGTGTTTCGCCTATTCTTCGTCAGCCATTCTTTCTACTAAAGTAGCAAGCGTACGTACCATAACTCCCGTACCGCCTTTTGGACCAAAGTCATGAGCTGCTTTTGTATCGGATGTACCTGCAATGTCCAGGTGAATCCAAGGAGTTTCCTCTACAAATTCCCCTACAAATCCACCACCGAAAATCATATGACCATCTCCACCAGGTGAATTGTTTAAATCTGCTACATCACTTTTGCGAATACGTTTTTTATCGTTTTCAGTTAGTGGCAGTCTCCAAACGAACTCTCCTGTTTCTAGTGATGATTCCATGAAGGTTTCGAAAAATTCTTCATTATTCGTTAAAGCACCTGTTTTATCGTATCCTAATGCTGTAATAACACCGCCTGTTAACGTTGCAACATCCACAATATAGTTAGCTCCTTGTTGCTTAGCATATGTTACAGCATCTGCTAAAACTAAGCGTCCTTCTGCATCTGTATTTAAAATTTCAATAGTTTTCCCACTCATTGATGTAATAACATCATCTGGTTTAAAAGCATTGCCTGAGATCATATTGTCTGTAGAAGCAATAATAGCAATGACATTTTTATTTGGACGAAGCTCTCCAATAATTTGCATTGCACCTAAAACAGCTGCTGCTCCCCCCATATCGCCTTTCATTCCAACTATTCCAGTTTTAGTTTTAATAGAGTAACCACCTGTGTCAAATGTGATACCTTTCCCTACTAACCCTACAACATCAGTCCAATCATCTGTTGCTTGATATTTTAAAGCAATAAGTCTTGGTTCCTCAACAGAGCCTTGATTTACAGCAAGAAGTGCGCCCATACCAAGCTCTTCAATCTCTTTCTTCCCAAGGATTTCGGTTTCAAATCCGTATGTTTCACCAAGCTCTCTTGCATATTCACCTAATTGTGTCGAAGTTAATACATTACCAGGTGTGTTAACAAGAATTCTTGCCTCATTTACAGCATCTGCATATATAGTACCTACTTCAAAATATGAAACGACTTCATCATCTTCTTCATCCATTAAGAGCTCGATAGAAGGTAAATAATAGTCCGGAACATTCGAAGTAGTTTTATATCCTTCATATGTAAATGAACCCATCCCAATTCCTTCAGCTGCTAAATAAGCTACATCTGCTACAACTATAGCTTCAGAAGTAAATGAAGGTAGCCATATTGCTAGTGACTCTGGTTTACTAGTTAGTAATTCTTTCCCCACAAGACCAAATGCTTCTCGTACTTTCTCTTGTGTTAATTGTTTTCGATCACCGATCCCAACAAATAAAACTCTTTTTACTGACTCATGGTTTGAAACTGGAATTTTGACGATTTTCTTTAACTCTGTAGATATATCCCCACTTTTTACCCAGTCCCCAATATGCTCTCCAAAGCTATTTAAAAAAGTATCCCATTTTGGTGTATTTTCTACATGCTTAGAAACCCCAACTACAAGTGTTTCAGATTGTACTTCTTCAAATAATACTTCATTTGTATGGATAATCATCATTTTTCCCCCTACTATTTTCGATATAATTTTATTATATAGGAACCTTACTTATTTTTCGACTAGTAGGAGTATGTTATACTATCTATAATATAAGTACAAATGAAAGGCGGTGTCTACTTTGGCAATCCTCCAAAATACTCCACTTATGGCTGCTCTTTTTTCTATTATATTTGCACAATTCGTCAAAATTCCTATTCACTTTTTAGTGACGAGAAAATTGGATTGGTCTTTATTCACTTCAACTGGTGGAATGCCTAGTTCTCACTCTGCTGCTGTTACATCTCTGTGTACCGCTATTGCTTTTGAAACCGGGCTTGGTTCCCCCTTGTTTGCAGTAGCTACAGTTTTTGCAGTAATTGTTATGTTCGATGCAACAGGTGTTCGTTTTCAGGCAGGTCAGCAAGCAATTATGATCAATCAAATGCGACTAGACTTCCAATTATTTGTAGAGCAAACAAAAGATTGGTCACATAAGAAAAATGAAGAAAAGATGGAAGAACTTAAGACCTTACTTGGTCATAAACCTATTGAAGTTTTCATGGGTGCCATAACTGGTATACTAATTTCCATTGTAATTTATAACTTTATACAATAAGAAAAGGATGGCTCAATTGAGCCATCCTTTTCTATTAAAACATTTGATATCCATTTTTTCTTAAATATTTTATGACAAATCCTGCAGCAATTGAACCAACAAGCCCGCCAGCTAAAATAATAATATCAGCAGCATGAAGAGAAACAATTTTTTCCCCTAAAGCAGAAAAAGCAGACCCTGGCTTTGTAAAATAATCAAAAAATCCAACTTCATCTATGATTAGCACCACAACAATCGGATAAAGAATTGCCATAAACCATGTCATACGTAGTAACATATTCAGTAGGAAGGCGATTCCAAAAAACATGACAAAAAATATAACAACTGAAAGTATCATTTGAACTAACATAAACTCCATATTATATAACCTCCGTAACATCTGTAAATAGTTTACCTTAACGGAGGTTAGTATTCAATCAACATATTTGTTTTCACTTTTTTGTCATATCTTGTTCACTTTCTTCCTGATCCATTACAGCAATTACATGTTTCAGATCCACCTAATCGAAGTTGAAAGTAGCCCTCCCCTTTGCAATATGGGCAATGTGCACTTTTTGTCTCAGTTTTCATTCTTGTCATATTAATCGTCTCCTTTTACACCTTTTTGTAATATTCAGATAATATATCACATACAAAATAATTTGTAAAGAGTTAATATGCTTAACACAAATATACGATAATTTAAGTTCAACTGTGAGAATGCTTCTTTATTTTGTAAATACTAAATTTATAGAATGAAAAATTTTATATTTTCATTTCATAGAAAAGCCCTCACTTTTAAAAAAGTGAGGGCTACAATAGTTTCTTCTAATTATAAACTGAATTTACCTTTTTTCACTACTAGAGGAATTCCGCCGATCATGTAAAGTGCACGATTATCTATTACTTTTTTCATGATTGATGCTTTTGTACCTGTAAGTTTTCTTCCCATTACATCTCCAATTGCATCATGTTCTCCAAGAGAACAAACAGTTCCTTTTAAACTTGGTATAAATTCTTCTGTCGGAGTATCATTCATAAGCGCTACAATATTTTTTGCGACAGTCACTGCTTGTTGCATTGCAATTTGAGCTGTTGGTGGGTATGGACGGTTAACAGCTTCATTGATCATTAGAGCACAATCCCCAACGATGAAGACATCTGGGAATCCAGGAGCTCTCATATCTTTTTCTACTTTAACACGTGCACGCATATTCTCAATACCTGATGATTCGATTAAGCGATTACCACGAACCCCAGCAGCCCATACTACAGTACCAGCTTTAATGAATTCGAATTCTTCTTCGCCTTTTTTAATTTTAACGCCTTCTGGAGTTGCCTCAACTACTGGAGTTCCAATAGAGAATTCAATTCCTTTAGCTTCTAATTGTCTAACTGCATATTCAACTAACTCCGGATCAAATCCTGGTAATACCATTGGAGCTGCCTCTACACAAACTACACGAACTTTATCTTTTGGCACATCGTATTCTTTACAAAGTTCGGGAACACGATTACCTAATTCACCTAAGAATTCAATACCTGAGAATCCAGCTCCACCTACTACGATTGTTAGACGAGTATCATCTTGTACTTCTTCTGTTGACCATGTTGCAAATTGATATTCAATATGATCACGAATTTGACGTGCAGCATTTACATTAGCAATTGAAAGTGCATATTTATCTAAGCCAGGGATACCGAATGTTTCACCTTCAAAGCCTAAACCAATAACTAAGTAGTCATATGTATACTCACCAGCACTCGTTGTAACTTTTTTAGTATTCACGTCAATAGCATCGACTGTAGCTTTCACAAAGTTTACTTTACTAGAATTGATTACACTTTTCACATCATAACGAACTTGATCTGGACGTAATGTACCAGCTGAAGCTTCATGTAACCAAGTAGATTCGTAATGATAATCATTTTTATTGATTAATGTAATATCGGCTTCATTTGCACCTACTAATTTTTGAAGGTTTACTACTGTAGATAATCCACCATATCCTGCACCTAATACTAGAATTGTTGGTCTTTTCACGAAGATCGCAACCACCTTTTTATATTTTTTGAGAAAAGTTATGACACATAATATACATCATTAAACTCTTCATCTTTGTCTAGTGTTCGACAAAAACTCTTACTTCCTATATTAGACCTTTTCTCATATGATTTCAATACAATGTTATTTTATTGTAAAGGTCTGAAAATACTGTGATTGAGCCTCAATAGACCTATAATTCAACTGATCAAATTCTTACAAAAAATAAAAGAAAAACCAAAATAAGCGATATTTTTTACTTCTTAAATTACTATAATCACTGATATAGCAGCAGGAATTTCATATAATTTCGTTAAAAAAGAACATTTCCTATAACAGAAAATGTTCTTTCATATATTAACAACTTTCAGGCGTACCCTCTTTTTTAGCTGTTCTGAATGATGTTCCACAACCACAAGAAGCAATAGCATTTGGGTTTTCTATTGTAAACCCGCCCCCCATTAATGACTCCTTATAATCGATTGTGGTTCCATTGAGTATCGAGGCATCTTCGGTTGAAACTACGATATCTATTCCGTGCTGATGAAGCTCTATATCTTCTTGCTGTTTTTCTTTTTCAAATCCCATTCCATAAGAAAGACCGCTGCATCCACCACCATTTACTGAAACACGAAGGGCAGAGCCTTCTTCTCCGTTATGCGTCATCATTTCTTTTACACGGTAAGCTGCCGCTTCAGATAAAATAACTACTTCGGTCATCTGAATCACCTTTCCTTTCTTATTTATATCATATCAATGTTTTTACTATCTAGACAAGGAAAACCGCTTGAATATTTACTTAGCTTTCAAGACATTTATCAAGTATAATAGAACTATAACGTGGTTGAGTGAAAAGAGGACTAAAGATGGAACTGACTCCCTATTATCAAAAAGACATTGAATGCTTACATTGCAAACAAAAGTTCAAAACAACAAAGGTTCGTTCAAAATTCATAAAAGTTGTATCTCACAATTCGGATTTTCAGCCTATATATGAAAACAAAGAAGTAAACCCTTTGTTATACAACATTTTTGTTTGTGAGCATTGTGGATTTTCATTTACAGATGACTTCACAAAATATTTTGCGCCTGGGGCAAAGGAAATAATCCAAGAACAAATTTCCAATAAATGGACAACTCGATCGCTTGGCAATGAACGAACGATTGAAGAGGGAATTATGGGATATAAACTAGGAATTCTTTCTGGAACACTGAAAAAAGAAAAATTTGTAACTATGGCAGGTTTTGCAATCCGTATAGCCTGGTTATACCGCATACAGGGTAAGCACGAAGAAGAAATTCGATTCATGGAAATCGCTCGGGATCGTTATGCTGATTCCTATTCAAATGATGACTACAATGGCACACAAATGTCCGAAACTCGAATGCTCTATTTAATAGCGGAGTTATCAAGGAAAATCGGTGATATTGAATATGCTACTCGTTACTTCTCTAAAGTAATTGAGAAACAAAATACGTCCATAGAACCAACCATTATTGAAATGGCAAAAGACCGTTGGCAAGAGATTCGTGCTCAAAAAGAAAAAGAAGCCCTATAAAAGGCTTCTTTTTTATAATTTAAAATACTTGTTCTACTTCCACTACTCCTGGAACCTCTTCCAAAAGTGCACGCTCAATACCGGCTTTAAGTGTAATTGTTGAACTTGGGCAACTGCCACAAGCCCCTAGAAGGCGTAGTTTTACAATACCATCTTCAATATCGACAAGCTCGCAGTCTCCACCATCTCTAAGTAAAAATGGACGCAATTTATCTAAAACTTCTTGAACTTGTTCATTCATTGTATCAGTCATTTCTATCGACTCCTTTCGCTATAATCATTATAATGTGAAGGAAGGAAAAAATCCAATAAAGAATTCTAAGGAGGTCACCATTATGTCGTTTCAATCTTTAAATATAGAAGTTTATGGAGCAGATGTCGTATGCGCAAGTTGCGTAAATGCACCATCTTCTAAGGATACATATGAATGGCTACAAGCAGCCATCGACCGTAAATTTCCAAATCACCAAGTTACTTTCAGCTATATCGATATCGAAAAGCCAATTGAGAATGAGCGACAACAACTTATTGCCAATCGAATTGCCGAGGATGAGTTCTTTTATCCACTTGTGATGGTTAATGATGAAATGATTGGAGAAGGCTATATTCAATTAAAACCAGTCTATGCTGCACTTGAGAAATATGGCTATACAGAATGATTCAATATCAAACGTTCTAGCAGCTTTTTCCATTAGGCATGATTGGACCTAGAATTGAATCACTTTTGAATAGAAATCCATCCACATGCTACTGATTTTATTGTTTCCTAATGCACAAAAAAGTTCGAAACGCTCGATCTAGAGCATTTCGAACTTTTTCAAAGTATTTCCCTACTTCTTAAAGTAATGTTTATTATCTTTACGCATAACTTCTCCGAGGATTGTATAGTTATTTCTCACAAAAAATATATATCCATTATCATTGTTTCTGTCTATTCCATTATAAAATATCTAATTTTGCAATTATTGCTACAAGGATTTGAAGTGAAGCTTGAATGTTAACCGCCACATCAATGTCAGTCGTAGTAACTGTCACATTTCTGGATCCTTCAACAATAGTTCTTTGAGTGTTTCGTTGTCTACTCTTTGTAAATTGCTTAATGTCTTGAACCACAGCTCTACTTTGTTCAGAATCTCCGATAGTTGCAATGATAACTGCCACTATAGCTGCTTGAATCGCTATTTGTAAAGAAACAGCCACTTGTGTATCTGTCGTGTTTACATTAACACCCTCTGAATCCCTAATGATAATTACTTCAAATGAATTTTGCTCAATTTCAGCATCTTGAACACTCTCTTGCGGATCGACCGCATTGTTATTATTATCACAATAATCCAGTGCTCTCCATCTTTCTCTATTCTCCATATCATTCACCTCTATTCGTTTTAAAGTTAAGAACATCGATTAAAGAACATCTAATTTGACAACTAATGCAAGTAATATCTGAAGCATAGCCTCAATATTTACAGCTAAGTCGATATCAGTAGTTGTGATATTTACATCTTTTGAATTATCAATATAGATTCTCTGTCTATTTGTTTGTTCTGAATTGAATTGTTGAAATAACTCTTGTGTTATCGTTTGTCCACGGTCACTATCACCGATTGTAATACTGATTACTAATGCAATAGCTAACTGCAAGCCTACTTGTAATGAAACTGCTGCTTGAGTATCTGTCGTTTGTACTACGACGTTGCATGAATCTTTAATCCATATTAATTCATCAGATTCTTGATCTAAGATTGAAATTTGATCGGCCCCTTGCCCAACTGTTGCATCTAGACTTTCCCTAGTTACCGCATCATTATTTTCGGAAGTATCTTGAACATTTTCTTCATTTCTATATCTCATATCTTCTGCAGACTCTTGGTTATTTCTTTGCTTACATTTCCTACAATCTGGATTTCCACAATTATAACTTGACATATCTACACCCCCTTTTCTTTTCTATATTGCAAGATATGCATTTCCTAATCTATGAGGAACGGCAAAGTTAATTTTTTCAAATAGAAAGACGCCTAATCTTAGGCGTCTTAGAATAAAAGAATATTCATTTCAACTCTATTACTTGTTTGGTTTTTGTTTAACAAATGCTTCCACTTGCTGGGTCAACTCTTCTAACAACTCTTTAATTTCTTGTTTTTGTTCATCTAACAAATTTCCCTTTACACTCTCGATATCGACACCATTTTTTCGGAAAGCATTGTTTACTAGCAAATCAACGACTTTATTAGAAATTTTCTCTGGTTTCTCAGGTAAATTACTCATATATATACCTCCTTTACTTAAAAACTATTTCATATCAGCATATGCAACAATCCGCAAAGGGGAAACTGCTCGAATCACGCACTATTTTTAATAGATACAGAATTTCAGTCTTATTTTATCAAGAAGCAAATTTATCCAAATAAAAAAAGACCCTCTCAATTAAGAGAAGGTCCCTAAACTATAGGTATAATGATACCTACATAATTACATTATATTTTACCCGTTGTGACGCTTATACATCCAAAGTAAGCCAGATTTCATCAAACGTGCGATCCTTCCAGTAACTGAGATGTCTGCCAAGTATGCAAATCCTTGTTTTTTCCCTAGAGAGCCCATGAACCCTTTTAGTTTGATTTCGGGCATCTTTTCTGGAAGCGGTGCATCTTTCCAGCGTGCTTGAAGTACTTTGACGATTTGCTCAGCTTGTTCTTCCGCTAATTGTGCACTTGGCGCTAATGGTAGAGATGCAGCATCTCCAACGACATATACATTCGGATAGCTTGGTAAATCATGATATTGTGTTAAAATAACACGACCTGTTTTATCTTTTTCACCTGGTAGTGCTCTTACAGGCGCTGCTGGTTGAATACCTGCAGTCCAAACAACTACATCTACAGGAATTACTTCTTCGTGATTGTATAATTTGTTCGGCTCTACTTTTGTAATGTTAGAATTACTAACTACGTCTACATTGTTATTATCAAACCATTTTTGTACATAATTACTTAATCTTTCTGGGAAGTCTCTTAAAACACGCGGACTGCGGTCAAATAACTTGATTGACAAGTCTGGACGGCTTTCACGAAGTTCACTTGCAAGTTCTATTCCGCTAAGTCCCGCTCCCACAATACCTACAACAGAACCAGAAGCTAGTCCCCCAATTTTATTGTAAGTATCTCTTGAACGCCCTATCGTTTGAATACTATAAGTAAACTCATCTGCTCCAGGTACGTTATGATATTTGTCCTCACATCCAAGTCCAATTACTAAATCATCATAAGAAATCGCTTGACCATCAGCTAGTAAGACTTGTTTGCTTTCTACATCAATTTCTATAATTTCTCCGTAGGTAACTTTTAATTTTTCGTTTTCTGGGAAGGCTACTCGAATACCACTATCCGGAGATGTTCCAGCAGCTAGAGCATAAAATTCAGTCTTTAAACTATGAAATGGTGTTCTGTCTATTAAAGTAATTTCTACATCATCAGGAATATTATTTGGTAATAAGCGAAGTAATATTCGCATATTTCCATATCCCCCACCTAACAATACTAATTTTCGCATAATATTCTCCCTTAAATTTAATGTCATCTCAAATTATAATAGATTGTGATACATTTCACAATAGAACATCTTAATTGACGTTCTCTTTAAAAAAGAGTAGCATGACCATGTAGTGAGGTGAACAGCTGTGAATCCTATGGTTGAATTTTGTATAAGCAACCTTGCAAACGGGTCCCAAGAAGCTTTTGATATATTAGAACAGGACTCTAATTTAGATGTGTTAGAGTATGGTTGCTTGAGTTATTGCTCCCTCTGTTCTGAAACTTTATTTGCCATTGTAAATGGAGAGGTTGTAGAAGCAAATACCCCAAGCGAACTTGTTGCAAAGATTTATCAATATATAGAGGACAATCCTCTATTTTAAAAGACTGAGGCTTTGTGCTTCAGTCTTTTTATTTTGTCCATTCACTTAATGATTCCAAATAATAGGTAGGTTGCTCCGCTTGAAGCTTTACTTCTGCTGTACTATTTACCCCACTATTCACGTGCACTGTATCAATCCCCATATGAATTCCAGTTAAAATATCTGTTTGATAATTATCTCCGATCATAACCATCTCTTCTTTGTTGAAGCCATACTGTTTTTGTATGAACTCTAACATAAATGACTGAGGTTTTCCCATATACAAAGGCTCGACTCCAGTAGAATACTCGACTAACTTTGTAAAAGCCCCATTACCTGGCAAAAACCCTATTTCTGTAGGGAAAGCATGATCACTATTTGTTGATAGAAACGCTGCTCCAGCTCTAACTGAAAGACAGGCAGTAGCCAGCTTTTCATAATTAATGTCACGATCAATTCCAAGAACGACAACATCTGCCATACCTTTAGTAATCGAAATACCTCTCGATTTAAGAGCATCTTCTAATCCAAGTTCACCAATCATAAAAACTTCTTTGTGCGGTATATACTCGCTAATATAATTTGCTGCAGCAATAGAAGATGAAATAATATGTTCAGTATCTACATGAATATCCATAATAGCTAGTTTTTCTTGCAGCTGCTTTTGCGTCATAGAAGAGTTATTTGTAACAAAAAAAGGCTGGATCTCATTGCTTTGTAAATAATGTATAAATTCCACAGCTTCATGAATTGGCGTTTTACCTCTATAGACAGTTCCATCTAAATCAATAAAATATGCTTTATAATTTAACATTAGAATCCTCAGGTAAAAAAGCTGAAACTGGTCCTAATTCGTCTATTAGATATGTTTCTACAGCTTTAGGAAATTCCTTTAAGTATTGTAAATTCTTGACGAGAATTCCTTCTAATTGCTTGTGATCTACCGCATAAAATTGACGAACAAGTACTTTTCTAAAATTTATAACTTCTTTTAAAGGGCCGTCCATTTCAACGGTGATAACTTTTTCATCTGTTAAAATATCGATAATATCATCGTACCCACCTGGATCACGCATAATAAATCCGTCGATCATCGAATTCCCTACATCGATAACAGATTCAATAATATTTTGACCAATTCGCTCGAACGCTAATTTGGATACTTCATCTGCTTGCCAATCTTTTTTTGTCTCTATAATGTTTAACAACTGGTTCATATGTGCCAATGTTAAAGCAATTTTTTTTCTATCTACAAAATACATTGAAAAGCCTCCTAATAGTTGCTCAGTTGATATATACTCCTATTCTATAGTACCATAATTCTATGGTAGGAAGGAGTGTCACTAGTGGAACGATTTTATTTGTACGATGATGTAGAGGATACCAAAACACGATTTGTAGGTTTTACAGGGGAATCCCAAAGATATGATTTAGCTATTTCCCAAAGCTCTCGTTTTTTTGGAAAAGTACTCGTGATGGATATACAATATGGACGGGCAGCTATAATCGGTCCCGATGATGTGGACGAACCAGGCTATCTGGAGCATGTATTTAATAGATCAGAAGAAGAAGCGCTGGAATTAAGAGATTATTTACGCGAGTTATTAAGTTAATATGAGGAGGCTAGTTGTGTTTCCTTACACTTCGGACTTGCAGATAGCCCTAAAAAACTCCAAAATAGCCCTTAAACTATGTCTTAGCTTGTAATTATCAGCTGATAGCCCATAAACTTACTATATTGGCCCTTAAGCCTCGTGCTATAGCCCATAAATGTGAGAGAAGCGCCCATACATCAAACATCTTCCAACAACAAAAAAACCTTAAGCAGATCATAATTGATCTTGCTCAAGGTTTTCGTTTACTTCTTTTATAGTTTCTACAGGAACTACTTTCGGGGCTACTCCTATTTTCTTCACGACAAAATAGGCACAGCCAAAGTTACAGTATTCATATAAATAATCTTTCATCGTCCCTATTTTCGTATCAAATGTAGCTTTGTGACTACGATCCTCAAAAAAACCTTTAAGACGAAGCTGACCATAACCCCAATCGCCCATAATATAATCGTATTTAGTTAAGATTTCACTGTAACGATCTAAAAAGGCTTCTTCTTTAAATGCCTCACGAAAATCTTCTATAATCTCATAAGTAAAGCCTTCTGCAACTATCATTTAATCACCATCCATTAGCTATTTGGAGTAGCTAGAAGTTCCTCACCTTGCAATTGTCTTTGCTTAGCCGCAGCGTTAACCTGTTCATCTGCGTGATAACTACTTCTAACAAGTGGACCAGCTTCACAATGTGAGAATCCTTTGCTCATGGCAATTTTGCGCAATTCTCCAAATTCGGCTGGGGTATAGTATTTAAGAACTGGTAAATGCTTTTTGCTAGGTTGTAAGTATTGACCGATCGTCATTATATCTACGTTGTTAGCACGAAGGTCATCCATCACTTCTATTATCTCTTCATGTGTTTCCCCTAAACCTAACATTAACGAAGATTTTGTCGGAATACTTGGTTGCATTTCTTTTGCTCGACGCAGTAATTCAAGGGATCGATCGTATTTTGCTCTTGCACGAACTCTTGGA
This sequence comes from Psychrobacillus sp. FSL K6-2365, assembly GCF_038003165.1. Taxonomy (NCBI): domain Bacteria; kingdom Bacillati; phylum Bacillota; class Bacilli; order Caryophanales; family Bacillaceae; genus Psychrobacillus; species Psychrobacillus sp. FSL K6-2365. The sequence goes on from NZ_JBBOOO010000001.1 coordinate 3,036,192, forward strand.
GTAAGTCTACGAACGGTTTCAATATTATGGTTAAGAATATCAGGTTTTGCATCCATAATATTACGGATATTCTGCTCAATCCCACCCATATCAGAAGGTAAAACTTCTATTGAAGTGAAAGGATTTTTTCGTCGAATCGCACGGATAGTTTCAGCAAAAACTTCAGATCCACCATCTTTTAAATCATCTCGAGCAACTGCTGTTACTACAACATGTTTTAGATTCATAATAACAACCGAATCAGCAACTCTTTCTGGTTCAGCCAAATCCAACTCATTAGGTAGTCCAGTTTTCACTGCACAAAAACGGCATGCACGTGTACAAATAGCTCCTAAAATCATAAATGTAGCTGTTCTACGTGAACCCCAACACTCATGTATATTTGGACATTTTGCTTCCTCACATACTGTATTTAGATTATTTTCACGCATTAACTTTTTAAGACCTTTGTATTCATCATTCGTATTTAACTTAATTTTTAGCCACTCTGGTTTTCTTTGGTACTCTGTTTTCGTTGGTTTACACGATGTCATTTCATCTCGACCCCATTCTAAATAAACTAACTACACTGTTGTCAATGTAACATATTATTTAATTGCAAACAACCATACAATTACCAGAGACATCCAATATTAAAATTGCTAAACTACTCTTTTACTTTTAAGACTCCATATAGAGAATAATAAGATAAGGATGATGACTACCGTTATAAATCCAAAGATAACGGAACCAGTAAGACCTAATACTAAATATCCAATTGCAGCAATGACTGCACTAACAATTGCATAAGGTAACTGGGTCATTACATGGTCAATTACGTTAACGCCTGCACCAGTTGCAGACATAATGGTTGTATCAGAAATAGGCGAACAATGGTCTCCAAATACTGCACCTGCTAAAACTGCTGCTAAAACAGGTAGTAGTAATTCTGGCTCTACTACCATAATGATGCTTGCACCTATTGGCAGTAAAATCCCAAACGACCCCCATGATGAACCAGTTGCGAAAGCCATAAATGCTGTTAAAACAAATAGTAGGAATGGGATTATCCCTACTGGAATATTATTTTCTGTAACGATTTTAGCTAAAAACTCACCAGTCCCCAGTGCATTGATTAAAAATGAAAGTGACCAAGCAAATATTAAAATACAAATAGCCGGTAACATTGAATTAATACCAGAAATAACTGCTTTCCCTAACAACCCAACATTCGCTTCTGGATTTTGTTTGAATTGACGAGTGTATAATAGTATTGCTAATATACTCGATACGATTCCACCTATAAATAATGAAAGTGGTACATCTGTGTTCTCAAAAATAACAAATAAGTTCATCACTTTACCTGAAGCCTGGTACCCTGTCCAAAACATTGAAGCTAGTGTAACAGCTATTAATGATAAAATCGGTAAAATTAAATCATTCACTTTTCCATAATTATTTTCCGGGAAATTACCTTGTAAATCACCTGGATTAGATTTATTTGGATCAAAAAGCACTCCTGTTTCTTTTGCACGTTTTTCATGTTTTTTCATCTCACCTAAGTCATTGTCTGTCCATGCTATAAAAAATACCATTGCAAGAGCAGCAATAACATAGAAATTCATCGGGGCCATTATCAGAAATGCCTGAAGTGGTGTATAGTCTGTTACTGCATAAGTAGCAAAAATAACACCTAACTGACTTATTAGAAATGCTCCCCAGCTAGAAACTGGAGAAACTACACAAATTGGTGCTGATGTAGAGTCTATAAAATAAGCTAACTTTGCACGTGATACTCGATGTGAATCTGTAATTGGACGTGCAATCTGTCCAACAGCAAGTGCATTAAAATAATCATCTACAAAAATAATAATTCCTAAAAAGACTGTTAATAGCTTAGATCCACGATTTGTTTTAATACGTTTAACAGCCCATGCTGCAAAGGCGGTACTTCCACCTGATAAGCTGACAATGGCGGTAATTACGCCTAGCATTAATATGAAAGATAATATAAAGATATTGTACACATTCAATCCATTTTCCCAAAACGATGTGATAAAGGAATCCCAAAGAATGTTTAATGAGTCAATTGGCGAAAAACTTTCTACTAATAAAGCTGCCGAAACGATTCCGACCCCTAATGATAATAAAACTCTCTTCGTAACAAGCACCATTACAATCGCTAGCAGTGGCGGTAAAATCGAAAATATCGTATTTTCCAAAACAAATCCTCCTAAATATAAAAAGCCAACCTAATGTATATATAGGTTGGCTTTTAGTTAAAATTTTAAGCATAAATTTTATACTCTGTAGCTCTCCATTTATACAAGTGTATAAATGACAGTGTTATTTTTGTTCAAAATAACCCCAACTAGATTTGTCTCGACGATCAGCATCTAATTTCGGCATAACTTCCTTCCGTTTACAATCACAGTTGTCATTCTCCTGTAAACTACTCTTAAGTCATGCGGCCTCTACCTATTCTTATTCATTTCCACTAGTATAGCAGTAAATACTATAATTTTAAGGTTTTTTATTTTTCTGGTAATGGTAGTGGAACTTCTATTGATGGAGCTGCATCACCATCGCCACCTGTGTATATATAAGGAACCTGGCCTTGTACAATCCCCATTGCAACAGGTATACTCTGTTCAACTGTACTCATTTTACTTGCTAGAGGAACGATTATTTGTACATTTACTTTAATGTGAATATTGACTTCTACATACGCATTATTAATACCAAATTTTGTAATCGAAGGTACTACATTCGATTGTACATTACCGATGACGTGAAAGCGTATTGGAATTTTCGGGCCTAAATTACCGATAAGGGGAATATTCGTCGCTTGCCCCATTGGCACGAAAAATACGACTCCACCTTGATCCTCCATCGTTTGTTTATCGTACTCGATGTCATCTAAGTAAGGTAGGCTTGAAAAGTCCCCCTGCTCAGCCTGCTCCAAATGGGCCTGAACTAATTGATTTGTATCAGCCAATACACGATTAATTATTTCTGTATTAAATCGTGTAGTTACCATTGTGGTACTATCTGAAGGAACCTCTTCGATTATGTCATTTACATCGAGCGTATTGGAAATTCTTGAGTTAATCGCTTTATTGATTACCATAGATGCTATTTTATTCGTTTGAACTTCTGCATATTGTAGATAGGTAGTAGTCAACTGCTCATTAATATAATAGATGAGACCTCCAACTGATAACAAGAAAGCAGTTAAAAAAATAGCTATTTTACGCTGATTAGTAAAGAAAGCAAATCGTTTTTTTTTCTTTCTATAGAACAAAAACAATCCTCCTAATTACTACATATGTAAGGAGGAGGACTTTCATGACTTATATTCATTTTTTTCTTGCTGTCCATACCATTTCACGATATCACGAATCATTTCAGGCATAAAGTATTGTTTTGGAGCGAACTTTAATGAAGGAAAAAAGTAACCGAAAGTAAACATATCTAAAGTTGCCAATGTATAGATTTTCTCGATTTCAAGTGGTATTTCATTGACTAACACAGTTCCATCTTCCAGCTCTTTAAGCTGTTCATATAGGATTGCTCCAAGATAGTTCCCTCTGAACCCTAGCCCCTTTACTTCAAGCTTTGGCCATTTTTCATTTTTTCCCGTACGAATAACCTCGAGTAGCTCTGCTCCAGTTAATGTAATAACACATGGATTAATCGGGTGAGGCAAACATTGGTGTAAGTCCCTTGCAGTAATTGGCCCCTGATGAAGATCCTTTAAGAAGATACCCGCCGGAAACATAGCACAGTTTGCATTAGTAAAGGAAAGTAATGCTTTTCCAAAAAAATGAGATAAATCGGATTCCATAAACCATTCCTTCTTTAATCTGAAAGGATTGTAGAAAGCAATACTAGACATTTCAGCTATTCCTTCATTTTCCCAAGCTAACTGCGTATCACTTGCGTTAGAGGGAACTGGCAATGTTTCTGTTCGAATTAATACCGCTTTCTTAGATTGGATAACCCTTTTCACATGATCAAACTCCAACGTTACAAGTCCAACATTCATACCAAATTTACCTGTCGCTGCTTGCAACGAATCCCCTATAACCTTACCTTCTTCAAAGGCGTGATGTGTATGTGACCCCAAAACCAAGTCTACTTGTGGAATTTCCAAAGAAATTATTTCATCCTGTGACATTCCTAAGTGAGACATACAAATAAGTACATCCACTTGTGGACGAAGTATAGTACATACCTCTTTCAGACGTGGAATCGGATCTTGAATATGCCAACCTAACTTTTCATAATAAATGCCATAATCTGCAGTTGCCGCAACAATTCCTATTTTAATGCCTGTTGGTGTCACATGTATTTTATACGGTAATACCCATGTAGGAATATTCCCTTCCAAATCAGTAAAATTGGATACGATCACTTCAAAATTAGCATCTATGTATAACGCTTCCAAGTCATTATGACTTAAGGTGATTCCCTCGTTGTTTCCAATCGTTACATAATCATATTGAGCGTCATTTAACAGTTGTACATTTCCCTTACCAAGAGTACCTTCTGTAAATATATTAGACCGATCCAAATGATCCCCAATATCTAACGTTAAATAGGAAGCTTCTGAACTATGGTTTTTCCGTCTATCATTGAGAAATTGATGAATAATTGGCCAATTTTCTAGATGACTATGTAAGTCATTTGTATGGTATATATAAATCGTCTCTCTCATTCTTCACCCACCTTAATCAAATAAGAATTGGCATATTTGCGTCCAGATTTTTATTGAGCTCGCTCGATAATTTCTTTAAAAATAGTTACATCCGCCAAAGACCATTAGTTTGTGAACCATCACTGTCACTTGTATATACTTTGCATACATCTCACTACTTATAGAGATGAATAAAGTTAAAGTAGTCCATCTAAAATAGAACGTATACCTAATAATAGAAGTACAATACGTAAAGCCAAAACAAGTGTATCAGAATTCAGCTTTTTGTTTAGCTTTGCTCCTATTTTTGCTCCAATATATGCAGCAGGAATTACTGGAATAGTATACAACCAAGGTACATTGCCTAATGATATATGCGTAACAGAGTTTACCATTGCTGATAAGAATACCATAAACATAGATGTACCAACTGCTACATGTGGGGGGAATAGGAATAATAAAATCATTGCTGGTACGATAATAGAACCTCCGCCTATACCAAATAGACCTGATGCAAATCCAACGCCAAAAGTTAATAATAATGCAAACCAAATTGGATATCCGTAAACATATGAATTATTTCCATCATTAAAGGTTTTCTTTTTCCCATTTTCCACAAACCATCGAACTGGCTTTAAACGATCTCGAACTAATAACAAAGTGGATAAGATAACAAGTAAAATACCAAAATATAAGTTAAAAGAAGGTAAATCCAAGCCCTTATTCACAAACGCCCCTAATATTGTCCCAGGAATACTACCAATAAAGAAAATAAACCCACTTCTAAAGTCGACCGTTTTGTTCTTCATATAAGATAGTGTAGAGGACAATCCTGTGAATATCATCATAATAACAGATAAGCCCACAACACTCTGAGGTGTAATATTTGGTATCAAGCCAAGAGTCGCTCCAAAAAACAGTGTAGCAGGTACTAGAATAACCCCTCCACCAAGACCAACCAAAGCACCGACAATTCCTGAGAAAAGACCACTAACTGCAAGTATAAGCCATTCCATTTAAAAATCTCCTTCAAATAAATCTAATTGTTTTGGAGCAAGCCCTTCAAAATCTATTCCTAGCATGTGCTGGAATGTTTTTGCATTGCTTGCCGCATGGCCACCAGAGTTATTATTAAATAAGACAATAACCTCAGTTGCTTGTTTCTCTAAATCCTCACAAACATTTTTAATAGAAGAAAGTTCTTCATTATTATAATCATATAAGTACCTTACTTCTCTCCACTTAACGTTATTGCCTGGATTCACCCATCCATATGTATTTCTGCCATGCAGTCTTACGAGTACCTTGTTTGTTGTTGCAATAGGAACTAAAGGTATACTCCCCTCACCAGCCTGTGGTTCATCGCAAACACTATGATGAAGATGATTCTCCCTCAAAAACTGAAGTGTGGAAGCTCTGAATTCAGGAGCATACCAGGATTGATGTCGAAACTCAACAACCACATCGAAATCCTTTAACTCTTCTCTAACTTTCCGTATATATTGTACGCTTTCCTTATTGCATTGGAACCAAGGTGGAAATTGAGCAAGTATCATCGATAATTTCCCTGCTTCTTTAAATGGCAAAATCGACTGTCGATACAATTCAAACATTTCCTCGAGCGAACTAAAAGGAAAATCTCCACGCAAATGACCAGTTATTCCCTGATAACACTTCACCACAAATTGAAAATTATCAGGTGTTTCTTTAATCCACTTTAAGCTATTTTTTATTGGTTGAATTGCGTAAAATGCCGCATCCAATTCCACAATGGGAAAGTGTGAACTATAATCTTGTAATCTTTCCTTACCAGATGACACGTACAAGTCCGGATGATCTCCCCAACCAGTTAGACCGATTTGAATCATTTCATCACCTCGCTATTTATTCAATAATATCATACCATTCAGTTTACTTCAGATATATAAATACCCTTATTTTCTTATTTTAGTCGGATATTCGCTGACGAACATTGTATTTAGCCTTGAAAAGATGGATTATAAGCTTTTGTTTCGCTAAAATATACATATGATAATATGAATGACCCATTTTGCTTATTTAATTAGAAACAAAGAGAGGAATTAATATCGTGAAAGTTGATGTATGTATCGTAGGTGCAGGTCCAGGGGGAGCACTTCTTGCTTATTTGTTGGCTAGAAAGAATGTTTCCGTTGTATTAATAGAGCGAACAAATCAAATTGGTAAGACGTTTCGTGGAGAGCATTTAAATGAAGAAGGCGAAGCGATTTTAAAAAAATATAATTTATTTGACGAAGTCGAGAAGCTAGGGCTTTTGAGAATGGAGAAACTTGAGTATTGGCAGAATGGTGAGTTATATAAAACAATTTTAGCAGATTCAGCTATAGGACATCTCGGCATTCATGTACCACAAGCACATTTGTTACAAGTACTAATAACAGCAGCGGAGCAATACCCAACCTTCCATTTAATGCTGAGCACGAAAGTAGATAAACTACTACAAGATGAAGAAGGAACATACACCGGCGTCAAAGCTTCACGCAATGAAGAAATAATAATCATTGAAAGTGAACTTGTTATTGGTGCAGATGGTCGTAATTCGACCGTTCGAAAACAAGCAGATCTAGCTGTAACTATCCGTAAACATGGCTTCGATTTGCTTTGGGCAAGAATTCCTGCACCAAAAAATTGGGAACCGACTATTAAAATGGCGCTGATTGAAGATAAACAAATATCATTATTTACACAAGTAAATGGATACATTCAGATCGGTTGGAATATTGAAGAAGGCTCCTTTGTTTCTCTAAGAAAACAGCCCTTTACGCCATTTATCGAACAACTGATACTTGCGTTTCCAGAACTTGAACAAACCGTTCGTGAAAATATTCAATCCTGGAAGGATTTCGTTGTATTAGATGTGTATAGTAGCACTAGTGAAAATTGGGGTAAAAAAGGCCTCGCATTAATCGGTGATGCAGTTCATACAATGACACCAACAGGAGCTTTTGGATTAAATAGTGCATTAAAGGACGCCGATTTTCTAGCAAATTTAATTGATAATAATACAATTGATCAGCTCAATTTAGCTGATTGTGCAACGACAAGAAAAAAAGAAGTGGCCAAAATTCAAGCAATCCAAATTGAAAAAGAACAATCTTTTGCTTCTCAATTTGTTGTCATGATTTAATTTATATTGTTAAACCAGTCAAATGACTGGTTTTTTTGTGTTATTCATCTTATTTAAACATCACTTTTCTTGTAGAAAAAAGGGTGTCTTTATATGCCTGTAGGATACCATCTTTATCTATTTGCTCTTTCATTACTTCCTTATAAGGCAGCTCCACTTCTGTTTCACCATTTAGAGGGGAAAACGAAAGCGACACAGCTTCTTTACTTTCCCAATGAGCAATGATGGGTTTATCTGTGGCAAAAAGGAATAGCTGTGGAAAGCCGTTTTGGAAAAAGGGATGTTTGTTCTTGTTGTCTCCAGGTTCATGCAAACAAATATAAAGGGAAATGAAATCCGAAAACTTCAATAAATCTAAATGATACATCATCGTTTCCTTCATATCTTCGTCTTCTATTATACCCAATTCATCTGAAATTCGATTCTGTCTTTGCTTTTCTTCTTCCCAAAATTCTTTCACTACTGATTCATCAGCATCCTGAATGAAGGAGGAATAATGTAAACTGCATAATAGACCAGCGTAATTACTCATTTCCTCTACCTCATCCAGTCCTTTTTTATAAAAAGAAATTTTGAGATCGGTAGGATAATCAATAAAAGAGTAAGGTATTTCCTTTTTATCATTCCAAATCGGAGAAGTATCTGGCTCAATCCAACCTCTGTCATGTTCTCCAACTGCAAGTATCACTTCTTTTTTTCGATTTGGAGAAAAAAAGTAATCCTCTTTACAATTTTGAGCAATATCCTTTGAAACTTTTGCATGATCATTTTGAGCAACCATAATATAGCTCTTTTCTCGTTCGAATATAATCATTTTCAATTTTCCTTTCTGTATAGAACTATACAAGTTGTCTTATTTTTAAAGTACCACTTATAAAACTATTTCAAACTAATTTTACTAAGTATGGACATTTTTTACCTAGTCCTATCCTATCTCAGTTAAAACAAACAAATAAAAAAATACAGCAAGGTGAATTGTACACCTTGCTGTATTTATATAAATGGATTAACCGATAGAGCCTTCCATCTCGAACTTGATAAGACGGTTCATTTCTACAGCATATTCCATTGGAAGTTCTTTTGTAAATGGTTCGATGAAGCCCATTACGATCATTTCTGTTGCTTCTTCTTCGCTAAGACCACGACTCATCAAGTAGAATAATTGTTCTTCAGATACTTTAGAAACTTTCGCTTCATGCTCTAAAGAAATATTATCGTTCAAGATTTCGTTGTAAGGAATTGTATCAGAAGTAGACTGATTATCCATGATCAATGTATCACATTCGATGTTTGCTCGAGCACCAGTAGCTTTACGTCCAAAATGAACGATACCACGGTATGTTACCTTACCGCCTTGTTTCGAAATAGATTTAGAAACAATAGTGGATGAAGTATTCGGAGCTAAGTGCATCATTTTCGCACCAGCATCTTGATGTTGACCTTTACCAGCAATAGCGATAGAAAGAGTCATACCACGAGCGCCTTCACCTTTTAGGATAACTGCTGGATATTTCATCGTTAATTTTGATCCGATATTTCCATCAATCCATTCCATCGTTGCATTTGCATCACAAACTGCACGTTTAGTAACTAAGTTATAAACGTTGTTTGCCCAGTTTTGGATTGTTGTATAACGGCAATAAGCATCTTTTTTAATGATAATTTCAACAACCGCACTATGAAGTGAGTTTGTTGTGTAAACAGGAGCAGTACATCCTTCAACATAATGTACAGAAGCGCCTTCGTCTACAATAATTAACGTACGTTCGAATTGACCCATATTTTCAGAGTTAATTCGGAAGTATGCTTGTAGTGGTGTTTCCACTTTAACGCCTGGTGGTACATAGATAAATGATCCACCCGACCATACTGCTGAGTTAAGTGCAGAAAACTTGTTGTCTGATGAAGGAATTACTGTACCCCAATGCTTTTTGAAAATATCTTCATTTTCACGAAGTGCAGAATCAGTATCTTTAAATACAATCCCTAAATCTTGAAGCTCTTGCTTCATATTGTGGTATACAACTTCTGATTCATACTGTGCAGAAACACCTGCAAGATATTTTTGTTCCGCTTCTGGAATACCTAATTTATCAAATGTAGCTTTGATTTCATCTGGCACTTCATCCCATGAAGTTTCTGTTTGTTCTGAAGGCTTAACATAATAAGTAATTTCATCAAAGTTTAATGACCCTAAATCTCCACCCCATTGAGGCATAGGTTTTGAGTAAAAAATTTCTAAAGCTTTTAAGCGATAATCTAGCATCCATTGTGGTTCTGATTTCATACGTGATATTTCTTCCACGATTTCTTTCGTTAATCCACGTTTAGAACGGAAAATGGATACGTCTTTATCGTGGAAACCATATTTATAATCACCAATTTCAGGCATTTTTTTAGCCATCGTATTTCCTCCGTTCGTCTGTTATTCTGTTTCTTCTGAGACGCCTTTTTCCATTGCTTTCCACGCTAGTGTTGCACACTTGATACGCGCTGGAAACTGAGAAACACCACTTAATGCTTCTATATCTTCAAGTTCAATAGAATCATCGTAATCTTTCCCAAGCATCATTTCTGAAAAAGTTGTAGAAAGCTGTAAAGCTTCCTCTACAGTCTTTCCTTTAACTGCTTGTGTCATCATAGATGCAGATGCCATCGAGATGGAACATCCTTCTCCATCAAATTTCGCATTCTGAATTTTGCCATCTTCCACTTGAAGTGTTAAATGAATGCGGTCCCCACAAGTAGGGTTATTCATATCAATTGTCAAAGCTCCATCCTCAATACTTCCTTTGTTACGAGGATTTTTATAGTGATCCATAATGACACGGCGATAAAGTTGATCTAAATTAGAAGACATCGTTAAAATACTCCTTTGCTGAAAGCAATCCAGTAACTAGACGATCTATATCCTCTTCTGAATTGTATATATAGAAACTAGCACGAGCAGTTGCCACGCATTGCAACCATTTCATCAACGGTTGCGCACAATGATGTCCTGCACGAACTGCAATTCCACTCATATCTAATACTGTTGCAACATCATGTGGATGCACATCATCTAAATTGAATGTAACAATTCCAGCGCGCTTAGCAGCATCAACGGGTCCATAGATGGATAAACCATCAATAGTAGACATTTTTTCCATAGCGTAAGCAGCTAACTCATGTTCATGCTTTTCAATTTCATCTAGGCCAATTTCTTCTAAGAAATCAATTGCAGCTCCAAGACCAATGGCACCAGCAATTATTGGAGTACCGCCTTCGAATTTCCAAGGAAGCTCTTTCCATGTAGAATCATACAATCCTACGAAGTCAATCATTTCCCCACCAAATTCGATTGGCTCCATTTTATCCAGTAATGCTTCTTTCCCGTATAGTACCCCTATACCGGTAGGTCCACACATTTTGTGTCCAGAGAATGCAAGGAAATCACAATCAAGAGCTTGAACATCTAATTTTAGATGAGGTGCAGCTTGCGCTCCATCAACTACCATTACTGCTCCATGCTCATGTGCAATCTGCGTAATTTCTTTTATTGGATTCATTGTCCCTAATACGTTCGATACATAAACGATAGACACTATTTTTGTTTGATTAGTAATTGTTTCTCTAACCTTTTCTAAAGAAAGTGTACCATCTGCTTCTAAATCAATATATTTTAATACAGCACCAGTTTTCTTAGCTAATTGTTGCCAAGGGATAATGTTGGAATGGTGCTCCATATGTGTAATAACAATTTCGTCGCCCTCTTTTAGGTTAGCAAGGCCATAGCTCTGCGCCACCGTATTAATAGCGGTTGTTGTACCACGTGTAAAAATAACTTCTTTAGTAGACTTCGCATTTATGAATTTACGTACCTTTTCACGTGCTCCTTCGTAACTGTCCGTTGCTCTGTTACCAAGCGTATGAACTCCACGATGCACGTTCGAGTTTTCAAATTCATAATACTTTTTAATAGCCTCTATCACTTGAATAGGTTTTTGAGAAGTAGCACCATTATCTAAATAGACTAATGGATGACCATTGATCTCTTGATCTAAAATCGGAAAATAGCTTCGAATCTCTTTAGTATTGAGCATTAGCGAACTTTCCTTTCAATAACCTCCGTCAGCTGTTTCTTCACGCCTTCAATAGGTAATTCGTTAACTACAGGAGCAAGGAATCCATGAATTACTAGACGCTCTGCTTCATGTTGAGAAATACCACGGCTCATTAAATAGTACAACTGAAGTGGATCTACTCGGCCAACTGATGCTGCGTGACCTGCTGTTACATCATCTTCATCGATTAAAAGAATTGGGTTTGCATCTCCACGTGCTTTTTCGCTAAGCATTAATACACGAGATGTTTGCTCAGCATTAGACTTAGTCGCACCGTATTCAATTTTACCAATACCATTGAATATAGATGATGCTTCTTCTTTCATAACTCCGTGCTTAAGGATTTGACCTTCTGTATGTTTGCCCCAATGAATTACTTTTGTTGTAAAGTTTTGTTTTTGTTTACCGCGACCTACAACAACCATTTTCACATGACCTTCTGAGTTATCTCCAACTAAATGTGTTGTATTTTCAGAAATAGTATCACTGTCATTCATCATACCAAGTGCCCATTCAAGAACCGCATCACGACTTGTTACACCGCGACGATTAACGTATGTTGTAAATCCTTCTGCTAGAACATCAACAGTTCCAAATGTAACTTTTGAATTGTCTTTAGCAATAACTTCCGTCACGATATTAGCTAAACCTTCTGCATGTTCAACAGTAGACAAATAGTTCTCTACATAAGTTACAGAACTATTTTCATCCGCTACTAGTAAAGTATGATTGAAAAGTGAAGCTGCTTTATCGTCATGTAAATAAATAACTTGAATTGGTTCTTCTACTACAACATTCTTAGGCACGTATAAGAATACACCACCGTTTAATAATGCAGCATGAAGTGCAGTTAATTTATGTTCTGTTACTTTGACACCGTCGGTCATAAAGTATTGTTGAACAAGATCAGAATGCTCACGAATTGCAGTGTATATATCAGTTAAGATAACACCTTTAGCTTTTAGATCTTCTGATAATGAAAGAAATGCAGGTGTATTGTTATGCTGGATGTAAATATTTTTTTGTTCATCCGCATTTACAACTGCTTTCACTTCATCAGGTAGTTCGTTTAAAGAAGTAAATTTACTGCTATCTACAGTATGAACTGGAAACTCTGTGAAATTCCAATTAGTAATTTTTGTTTTGTCTGGTGTTGGCATCGGAAGTGTTTCAAGTTCACCAAATGCTTTCAGACGAAGTTCTGTCATCCAGCTTGGTTCTTGCTTACCTTCTGAAAAGGAGCGAATATCTTGCTCGGTTAATGCCAATTTTGTTTCAACCGTCATGCTGATTCGTCCCCTTTCTTATGCTTCTTGTCCAACTGTTTCGTCTTCAATTCCTAACTCTTCTTTTACCCATTCGTATCCTTCTGCTTCTAATCTTTGAGCAAGTTCAGGACCACCGGATTTAACTACACGACCTTGCATCATTACATGTACATGATCTGGCGTGATGTAGTTAAGAAGACGTTGATAGTGAGTGATTACTAAGCTTCCGAATCCTTCTCCACGCATTTCGTTGATACCTTTAGAAACAACTTTTAATGCATCAATATCAAGACCAGAGTCAATTTCATCTAAAATAGCAAATTTAGGTTGCAACATCATTAATTGAAGAATCTCATTACGTTTTTTCTCCCCGCCTGAGAATCCTTCATTTAAATAACGTTGTGCCATATCTAAATCCATTTCTAAAAATTCCATTTTGCTATCAAGCTCGCGAATGAATTTCATTAAAGAGATTTCATCGCCTTCTTCGCGACGTGAATTAATCGCTGAACGTAGGAAATCAGCATTTGTAACTCCAGTAATTTCACTTGGATATTGCATCGCCAGGAATAGACCAGCTTGAGCACGTTCGTCTACTTCCATTGCTAAAACATCTTCTCCGTCCAATTCAATTGAACCAGATGTAACTTCATATTTTGGATGACCCATAATAGCAGAAGCTAAAGTAGATTTACCTGTACCATTAGGACCCATTACTGCGTGAATTTCGTTCGTATTAATTGTTAAATTAACACCTTTTAAAATCTCTTTACCGTCTATTTCAACGTGTAAATCTTTAATAACTAAAGTCGACATTTAATAACCTCCATTAAGTAAATATGAATGTATAACCATTCTAATTTATTATCATTCTAATCTTAACCCAAACTGAAGTACCTTGCAAATCTTTTGGAGCATATTCTATTTAATATTGTAGAATATACAGATTTCCTGTTTTCTCTTGACTTTACAACGAAATTATTAGGTAAATAGTAATCTTTCTTTATTTTCATTAAGAATAGTCTAAATGAGAATCGATTTCACTATGAAGCTAGTGAAAACAAAAAGAATCCACGAAGAAATTCTCCGTGGATTCTTGTATATTATCCCCTAAATGCTTGGGCATCAAGTTTAGCCGCTAATTGCATACATTTTTCATGATCCTCTTGCCGTTTGTTTTCAACTTGCAATCTTAGTTCTTGACTTTGTCTCAATTCATCATATCCAAAACCATGTACTCCTCTAAATGCGTGGTCCATCTGTTCTGTATAAGGTAAGTCTTCCGAACTGATAATGAATCATCCCTCTCTGTTTTTAAGTTCATCATTTATATACCCAACTATTTGGGTCTTAAACATATTTCTTTAATAACTTATGCAGTTTTTGAAAATTTGTCTACGATAATCGCAAGTGCTCCATCACCAGTTACATTTGTCGCCGTTCCAAAGCTGTCCTGTGCAATGTATAGTGCAATCATTAATCCAATCATTGCCCCGTTGAATCCAAGCATTGTTTCCAATAATCCCAGTGCCGCCATAACTGCTCCACCTGGAACTCCAGGAGCTGCAATCATCGTTACACCAAGCATAAATATAAAAGGTGCAAATGAAGATAGCATAATATCCTGTCCATTTATAAGCAATACACCGATTGAACAAGAGACAAGTGTAATCGTGCTACCTGACAAGTGAATTGTTGCAAATAGAGGAATCGTAAAGTTTGTCACTTTAGCAGATGCACCAGTTTGTTGTACCTGCTTTAGCGTCACCGGAATTGTTGCAGCTGATGACTGTGTACCTAAAGCTGTAAAATAAGCTGGGGACATTGTTTTTAAGAGTTTCAAAGGGTTTTTCCCAGTTACCGTACCAGCTGCTGTATATTGTAATAAAAGCATGACAAGATGCAGCGCAATAATCATGACAAACACGACTCCAAAAACCGATAAAACCTTAGCCACTTGTCCACCGTACGCCATATTCATAAAGATTCCAAAAATATGTATCGGTAATAATGGGATAATAACATAAGAGATTACCTTCTCAATAATCTCGCTAAACTCTTCAAATGCATTTTGTAACATGTTTCCTTTTAGTTTGGAAATCCCAATCCCCATAATGAATGAGAAAACTAATGCTGTCATTATATCCATCATCGGAGGTATCGGCATTTCAAATAAGCCCCCAATTAAAAATTCTTCCGGATTCTCTAACTTAACACTCTCTTTACCACCTATAAGCTTAGGCAGTAAATTTGATGCGACAAAAAATGCTATCAAGCCTGCTACAATGGTAGATAAATAGGCAATTCCCGTAGAAATACCAAGTAATCTACCAGAACCCTTTCCAAGCTTAGCTATCCCTGGAACAATAAACCCAATAATAATGAAAGGAACAATAAACCCTAAAAAGGCACTAAAAATACTATTAAAAGTAGCCATTATCTCTACCACTATTTTAGGGACAACTAGTCCCAATAAAACACCAAATACTATCGCTATCACTATTCGCGGCAATAACCCAAACTTCTTCATAAGATGTCCTCCTCATATGCACAAATGTATTATTAATAACATTTATACACTTTAGCACAGTCACTTATTAAAGTGAATAGGATTAGTAGTATACATAATATTCTATTAACATTTTTTTGAACTGTAGTTCGTGTAGTAAGTATTAGAGCCTTTTCCGTATTTTACTAAGTCAGAGCTTGATAGAATTCTTTTTGCTTCATACCTGTTGTTTAAAAGTAGAAACTCTCTACATTCTTTATTAGTAATAGTTTCTTTACAGAGCGAAAAATAAGTGGAAACTGCTTTTTTGTGTGCATATGAATTGTTTTCTTTACAAGTAGGACAATACCAAGTTCGGGCTATTTTCTGCATTCCAATAAATCCGCAGCTTTCACATTTTACTCCGAGCTTTAAATCTTTAAGTGAAATTGAGAAATGTTCGATAAGAGGAATGGATGGAGGCGAATAGGTACTTCTTAGAATTACTTCTTTTATTTTCTCCATTTCTTTTTGACTTAGGGTTGAACTATTTTCGGGGAAATGTCGTAGGTAGGAACGCATTTCATTCCTATACATTATTTTAACGCCGCTGACTGAATGTTTAACAAAACTATTACGAGACGCAAAGATTACTACACCATGAATTGGGACTGAAATATTATACTGGAGGAAGAACTGAGAAAGTTGATATTTATATTCATTCAACTGATTTGCGGGGCAAGGATATTTAGTTATTCTTCCATCCTCTTTTCGTTGGATAAGTTGTGATGGATTAGTCGAAAACTCTAATTCCCCAATGATGTTTTTTACTTCAAGAATTACTACTCCATATGGGGTTATTATCAGGAAGTCTAATTCAAATGCAAATTCCGCAAAGAGAAACACCTTGTGAAAAATATAACATCTATATGGAATTTTCATTTGCTCTAGCACTTTGTAAATAACCTCTTCACCATAATCTCCTGCTTTAATAGCACCTATCTCTTTAGAAATTCTTGTATATTGTGGATGTTGCGGAGAAAGTCTTTCTATTAAATCAGACATTCTTGCTACATATTTTGAAGGGAAATACGGTTTAATTATCAAATTATCATCACCTCTTCAACACAATATCACGAATAGTTAGTCTTTTCTAGACTAAATTTTTTTATTGTGCAGATTGGTGAATAAAGAATGCTTGAAAAGCGGTATTGACTCTTTTTAGTGCTCAGTTTCTGCTGGACGGATACCAGACTGGCTCGAGCACTTTGACTACTCGATCGGGCGCTTGCGACTTCTTCTCGGGCGTTCGTCCTACCCCGGGCGGATAACAGGTTAGCCTGGGCACTTAGAATACTCGATCGGGCGGTTGCGAATTCCTCTCGGGCGTTCGTCCTACCCCCGGGCGGATAGCAGGTTGGCCTGGGCGCTTAGAATACTCGAACGGGCGGTTGCGACTTCCTCTCAGGCGTTCGTCCTACCCCCGGGCGGATAGCAGGTTGGTTCGGGCGCTTAAAATACTCGAGCGGGCGGTTGCGACTTCCTTTTGGGCTTTCGCCATTCGCCTGCACAAAAAAAAACAGACACCCGAAGATGTCTGTTTCCTCAAATAATATTATTATTTTACTGGTACTACCGATCCGCCCCACTCGCTTAGGATGAAGTCTTGAATTTCTTCAGATTTCAATGCTTCTACTAAAGCTTTAATCTCTTTATTGTCTTCATCACCTGAGTTTACAGCAATGATATTCACATATGGAGATTCATTAGATTCTTCAATTGCAATAGAATCTTCTAATGGATTGATACCAGCGTCTATTGCGTAGTTAGAGTTGATCAATACTGCATCGCCTTCTTCGTTTTCATATAACTGAACCATCAGTGCTGATTCATAGTTAGCGTCAAATTCAAGATTTTTAGGATTATCAACGATGTCTTTCACTTCAGCTTTTGTTTTGTCAACACCATCTGCTAATTTAATTAGTCCTTTTGCTTCTAACATAGCAAGAATACGACCGTGATCTGCAACAGAGTTACTCATTAGAATTGTTGCACCTTCTGGAAGCTCTTCAATAGAACCGTATTTTTTAGAATATAAACCGATTGGTTCAATATGTATTTCACCAGCGTTAGCAAAATCATATCCAAAATCAGCTTTTTGTGACTCAAAGTAAGGGATATGTTGGAAATAATTCGCATCCAAGTCACCTGAATCTAAATCTTTGTTTGGTAATACATAATCTTGATACGATTCTACAACAAGTTCAATTCCTTGTTCTTCAAGAATTGGTTTAACTTCTTCTAATATAACTGCATGAGGTACGTTCGATGCACCTATTACAAGTTTACTACCCTCTTCTTCTCCGCACGCTGCAAGTGTTAATGCACTCACTGATAATAAAGCTCCAGCTAATAACTTCTTCATTTTCAAATCTCTCCCTTTTTACCTATGTTTTCTATGTGATCGAGTACTCTCGTTTACACCTATTATCGTTTATCTATTTTTGTAGTAATTAAATCGCCTATCCACTGAATTATAAATACCATGATTAATATTAGTATTGTGGCAACAAGTGTTACATCTGTTCTACCTCTTTGGAATCCATCTAAGAATGCTAGCGTTCCTAGTCCCCCAGCACCGATAATACCGGCCATAGCTGTATAACCAACTAGTGAAATCCCCGTAACCGTAATACCTGATACTAATGCGGGCATAGATTCTGGCAATAGAACCTTCCAAATAACAGTAGAAGTTTTAGCGCCCATCGATTTAGCTGCTTCTAGTACTCCTTTATCAATTTCTCGTAGAGCTATCAACACCATACGAGCGTAAAATGGAGCAGCTCCAATAACTAAAGCTGGGAATGCAGCATTTGGCCCACGCATTGTTCCAACTAAAAACTTCGTTAATGGGATTAATAAAATAATCAAAATAATAAATGGAATGGAACGGAATATATTAACGAAAGCTCCTGTTAACCAGTTCGCTAACTTGTTCGCCCATGCTTGATGAGGACTAGTTAAGAAAAGTAAAAGACCGAGCACTAGCCCAATAATTGCTGTCAGTATAGTAGATACTGCAGTCATATATAATGTTTCAACGGTTGCTTCCCACATTTTTGGCCAATCAACATTAGGAAATAAATCATTAATCATTGTTGATCACCTCTGTATTTACTTTTTGTTCATGTATATAGCGGATTGCCTCATCCACCAATAATGCATCTCCTTCTAGTTGAAGGATTAAGGTACCAAATGCGCCATTTTGTGTATGCGAAATATTACCTTGGACAATATTGACTTCTAAATCAAATTGCTTAATAAGTCTCGACAATATTGGTTGTTCTGTTTGCTCTCCAACAAATACTAGCTTTATCAGCTTGCCATTTGGATATAGCTCTTTTAAATGCTGTATTGTTTGTATTGCTTTATTGGAATCACTTACTTGCGAGACAAAACGTTTTGTAATAGGTTGTTGCGGGTTTTGGAATACATCTAGTACTTTTCCTTCTTCTACTACATGACCTTTTTCCATTACTGCAACACGACCGCAAATCTTTTGAATAACCTGCATCTCGTGGGTAATCAAAACAATTGTCAGCCCTAATTTTTCATTGATACTAACTAATAAGTCTAAAATTGAGTCTGTAGTTTCTGGGTCTAACGCAGAGGTTGCTTCATCACAGAGAAGCACTTCTGGACGATTGGCTAATGCCCGCGCAATTCCGACACGTTGTTTTTGTCCTCCTGATAACTGTGAAGGATAATAATGTCCGCGACCTTCTAAACCAACTAAATCAATTAGTTCCTCTACTCTTGAAGAACGTTGTGCTTGTGGAACACCAGCAATTTCTAATGGAAAAGCAATATTTTCCGCAACCGTTCTTGACCATAACAGATTAAAGTGTTGGAAAATCATACTTACCTTTTGTCTTACTTGACGAAGCTTCACTTCATTTATCTTAGTAATATCTTGATTGTTGACGATAATTTGACCCGAAGTTGGCTTTTCTAATCCATTCAATAATCGAATAAGTGTACTCTTTCCTGCACCACTGTATCCAATGATGCCGAAAATTTCACCTTTCTTTATGTCAAGATTCACCTCTTCAACTGCAACGATTGTACCTTGTTTCGTGCTAAATTTTTTCGAAACATTATTTAAACTAATCATGGGAAACTTGCCACCTTTCTACGAAATGCTCAATTGCCTATCTATCTTCAAGAAATATTGTATGAATTTTTAATCCTGCATTTTAAAACTACTCAATGAGTCAACAGTTACTATGTAAATACATATACTTCCCATTTCTATCTAAAAAAACCCTCCTGCAAAAGAGCAGAAGGGTTTTAAGTTATTTATTTTAATAACGTTCATCCATTCTCTCATTTCCCAAAGCAACAGCTTTGCGTGATTTGGCACCATTTCATTTACATGACGGTTGCCGGGCTTCATAGGGCACTTCCCTCCACCACTCTTAATAAGAGTAACACTATTTAATTTGTTGGTATATCGAATGTTATCACACGACTACTTGCTCGTCAATACTTTTTATTGTCTCTAATATAAATGGAACTGATTGAAATGCATATATCTTTTTATATACAGTTCCACCTTTAGCGATTATCAGGCATGGTACGCTTTCAATATGATAATCCATTGCAAAATTCTCTAGATAGTTAATATTTGCTTGGCCAATTGAAAAAGGCATCATCTCTTGTACAACTTGCATCATCTTACTTGCAACTTGGCATGTTCCACATAAGGGTGTATAAATATAGAACATTGTAAGCTGTCCACTGTTCTTATGGTCGTTCCACTGTTCAAGTGTCCATTCATTCACATTACATCATCCTAAAGTAAATATTGTCTCTTCACTTTTATATTAACACTTTTTAATATAGATGCCAAAACTTTGAACGGTGTAGTCGCCACTTCACAATACATTGGATTGGTATATAGATGAATAGCTTCAGGGTATTCTTTCCTGACGATGGAGCGAATTTGCTCGCCTGATCTATCCGCATCTAAAAACGCATAAATAGGAATACCGTCGTAAGGACTTAAAATCTCTTCTAGCTTTACATTGGATATCGTTCCGTTTGTACAAATAATTTCTGTTGATTCATCAAGTAATTTTAAAAGCTTTAATTTATCTGATCTTCCCTCAACTATAATTATTTTTTCACTAAAGACAATAGCCATTCAGCATCTCTCCCAACTATGCCCTTTCCAATATTATATGAAAAAAACGCCGACATTAAGCGGCGTTTTCATAATTATTCTGAAATTAATTCTTCGTATTTTTCTGGAGAAAGTAAACCATCGACTTCCGTTACATCAGCTGGCTCTACAACAATCATCCATGCATTTTCATAAGGGGATTCGTTTACATATTCAGGGTTATCTTCTAATTCTGTATTTACATCTACTACTTTACCGCTTATTGGTGCATACAGTTCAGATACAGTTTTTACAGACTCTACACTACCAAATGGATCTCCTGCTTTAATATCATCTCCGACTTGTGGAAGCTCGACAAACACGATATCTCCAAGCTCTGATTGTGCAAATTCAGTAATACCGATACGGATATTTCCGCCTTCAGTCTTTACCCATTCGTGCTCTGCTGAGTATTTTAAATCTTTAGGTGCGTTCATATATATACCCCTCTCCATTAATAATACATTCATCTACTATATTCACATATTTTTATAGTAAAAACAAGTGACTTTAAGAAGTCTTCCAAACATCCTCAAACTGTTGTTCCTTGAAGCCTAGCGTTAATTTTTCACCATCAAAAACAACTGGACGTTTAATAAGCATTCCATCAGAAGCAAGCAAGGCTAATTGCTCATCTTCTGACATCGTTGGAAGCTTGTCTTTTAGACCAAGTTCTCGATATTTCATACCAGAAGTATTAAAGAATTTTTTGAGTTCTAAGCCACTTACTTCGAACATTTTTTGAAGCAAATCTTTAGTTGGAGGATTTTCAGCTATATGGTTGTCTATGTATTCTATATCATTGTCCTTTAACCATTTGCTCGCTTTTCTACACGTTGTACATTTAGGATAGCCATAATATTGAATAGTCATGTTGTACCACCTTTTTCTTTTTATCATACATAATAGTGTAAGAGATGAGCAATCATTTTGAACGGTGACTAAGGATTCAACCTCGAATTAAGAAATTAAGACTCAAAAAAAATGCCCACCCTTTAAGTTCAAAACCTGTTTCCAACGTTTCCGAAATGCTCTGGACTAACTTGTTGCTATATTATTGCCGATTGAATTTTTAGTGATGCTGGTTGGTTGTGACGTCCGTCACAACCAACCAGCATCATTTTTTTCGGTAATTTTATGGCGCTTATCTGTCCGTCGCTCTTCTACAACTTCTAGAAACACGTTAGTGCATTTTTGGATAACTAGAGAAAAGCTACTTTCCTATTCATGGAGCAGGCCCCCGAAGATACAATTTCGGGGGCTCTAACGCTACTCTATACGATAGATACCGTCTATTTTTATGTCGTATACTTTTTTATTAGTTGAAGAAATCCATAAGAAATGCCCTAATTAAAAATTTTTGATAACAAATCCAGAGCCTCTACATTGCATGCAATCCTCTGTATTCTATATCAACAGGAAGACTGATTTTATATACTCAAGATGCATAAATATCCTTATATCTAATGAATGATTTGGTCTTAATTTATCTTTACTTGCTCTCACCTATTGTTTACTCGCTCATTTCTGTGGCTTACTTGCGGTCGTAAACGATTTACTTGCTCTAGGCCTATATTTACTTGCGGACTTTTACCTTTTACACGCGGAGTGGATAATTTTACTAAATTTCATTACTCATTCACAGCCAAAATCTGTAGAATTGAATGACTAATAGTTGCTTTCCACTCAATTTGTCGACTGCAATTGATAGTGTCTTTAGATGCCCCTGCATATTTAACGTGTTTTTCATAAAGGCTTGATTTTAATTGATGAATAATGACTACACACTTAATTGATTGTAGTGGAAAGCGGCGACTCCAGCAGGATAAGCGAGAAAGTCGAGACCCACAGGGAGGATTCATAAATACGAAAGATTTAATACATCGTGTGTCGTTAATTTGTGAACGGAATCCCATTGTCCCGAGGAGGCTCGGCCTCGCCTGCGGAAAGCGTCCGCTTGCAACGAAAATCAACTGTATTATTATTAATTAGGGATAAATAAAAAAGCCGATCTACTAGAATCGGCTTTTTCGTTTATTTGATTAAAGAACGTATTTTTCTGCTTCGATTAGTTTAACGGATGCTTCTCGTTTTTTCTCAATAACATTGTATGGTGTGTAGCGTGTTAATTTACGTAAAGCGGAAATCATCATACGTTGATTATCTCCATCTACAGATGCAATAAGTGTCTCTTTTGCTGCCTGTTCGATTTCAATAAAAGCTTCTTGTGTGAAGATTTGTGTATAAAGAAGTTTTTGTGCTGCTTTTTCTTCTCCATCACGTCCAATTGCTTTTTCTGTACGTAGAACTGCTGATTCCATTGCAAATAAGTTATTTGCTATGTTAGCGATGTTCACAAGTACTTCTTGTTCTGCTTCTAACTTTGTACCAAAAGGTTGTGCAGCAAGACCAGCAACTAGAATGCCAATTTTCTTCGCATTAGCTACTAATACTTTTTCTTGTGCAAGAGCTTCCGTACCAACCTCTTCTGGCATCATCATTAATAGCTCTTCTTGTAAGCCTTGAGCCTTTTGAAGAAGTGGTAATTCACCTTTCATCGCTTTTTTCAGGAATGTTCCTGGAACGATTAGGCGGTTAATTTCATTTGTTCCTTCGAAAATACGGTTAATACGCGAATCACGGTAAATACGCTCTACTTCATACTCTTGCATAAATCCATAACCACCATGTAATTGAACAGCTTCATCAACGATATAATCTAGAACCTCAGATCCTACTACTTTGTTGATAGAACATTCAATTGCATATTCAGCGATTGAAGCAGCAATTGCTTTGCCGTCTTTTTGCTCTTCTGCACTCAATTGACTCATACGCTCTTCAAAATAACCAACAGTACGGTATATTAAACTTTCAGTTGCATACAATTTAGATGCCATAGTAGCCAGTTTGTTTTTCGTTAAATTAAAGGAAGAGATTGGTGTCTTAAATTGTTGACGCTGATTTGTATAAGAAATTGCTAATTCTAATGCGCGTTTAGATCCACCAATTGTACCTACCCCTAATTTATAACGACCAATATTTAAGATATTGAATGCGATAATATGACCGCGACCGATTTCCCCTAATAGGTTTTCTACAGGAACTTGAGCGTCCTCTAGGATTAGTGTACGAGTAGAAGAAGACTTAATCCCCATTTTCTTCTCTTCTGCCCCAACAGAAACTCCAGGGAATGTTTTTTCTACGATAAATGCAGTGAATTTGTCTCCATCTACTTTAGCGTAAACAACAAATACATCTGCAAATCCAGCATTTGTAATCCATTGTTTTTCACCGTTTAATACATAGTGTGTACCTTCTGCATTTAATTTCGCAGTAGTTTTTGCTCCTAATGCATCTGACCCTGAACCTGGCTCAGTTAATGCATAGGCAGAAATTTTTTCACCTGATGCTGAGTTTGGAAGATATTTTTGTTTCTGCTCTTCATTACCAAAAAGAACGATTGGTAATGTACCAATTCCTACATGAGCACCGTGTGTTATAGAAAAACCACCAGCTACAGACATTTTTTCTGCAATAAGTGCAGAGGAAACTTTGTCTAAGCCAATTCCGCCGTACTCTTCAGGAATATCAGCTGCAAGTAAGCCAAGGTCTCCCGCTTCTTTTAATAAACGTACAGAGTGGTCAAATTCATGATGTTCCAAGTTTTCTACTACTGGAAGTACCGAATTTTTTACATACTCTTCCGTCGTTTTCGCAATCATCTTTTGCTCATCATTAAAATCCTCTGGTGTAAATATGCGACTTGCGTCTAAGTCTTCAACTAAAAATGCTCCGCCTTTAATTGCATCTTTTAATTCGTTCATGTATATTCCCCCTAGTTTATATTTTTTTTAAAGTAATTCGAACACTCCAGCAGCTCCCATTCCACCACCGATACACATTGTAACAACTCCAAATTGCTTTCCTTGACGTCTCAATTCACTCATCATTTTCAATGATAAGATAGTTCCCGTAGCTCCAAGTGGGTGGCCTAATGCAATTGCTCCACCGTTTACATTCACCTTTTCCATATCTATACCTAAGTGACGAACAACTTGAATAGATTGAGAAGCAAATGCTTCATTGATTTCCCAAAGATCAATGTCTTCGATTGATAATCCTGCAAGTTTTAATGCTTTTGGTACCGCTACAATTGGTCCGATTCCCATTACCTCTGGTGGTACTCCCCCAACTGCAAATGAACGGAATTTCGCAAGCGGCTTTAATCCTTGTGCTTCTGCAACTTCACGATCCATGATTAATACAGCACCTGCTCCATCTGAAGTTTGTGAAGCATTACCTGCTGTTACTGATCCGCGAACATTGAATGCAGGACGTAATTTAGCAAGTGTTTCTACTGTAGTTCCTACACGTACACCTTCATCCATTTCAAACATGAATTTTTTCTGCTGTGCTTTATTGTTTTCGTCTACAAAATGCTTTATAACTTCTACTGGGACAATATCATCATTGAACTTTCCTGCTGCAATTGCGGCTGCTGCTCGTTCATGTGATCTTACTGCAAATGCATCCTGATCTTCACGACTAATACTATACTTAGTTGCCACTTGTTCAGCTGTGTGGCCCATTCCCATGTAGTATTGAGGGGCTGTTTGTGCTAGATGTGCGTTCGGACGAATCGTATTACCCATCATTGGAACCATACTCATAGACTCCACCCCACCAGCGATTATCGCTTCGGCATGACCTAACATAATACGCTCTGCTCCGTATGCAATTGATTGTAGACCAGATGAACAGAAACGGTTTACTGTAATCGCTGGTGTTGTATCTGGTAGACCTGCTAATGCACCAATATTACGAGCAACGTTCATCCCTTGCTCTGCTTCTGGCATTGCACATCCTAATATAAAATCATCAATCGGACCATCATAACCGCCCGCTCTTAGTAATGTTTCTTTTACAACCAGTGCCCCAAAATCATCTGGACGCACTGTTGCTAGAGATCCTTTTTTCGCTTTACCTACTGGCGTTCTTGCCCCTGCTACTATGACTGCTTCACGCATGAGTTTTCCTCCTTTACCTTTATGCAAGATTAGTTGCGTAATGGTTTGCCTTTCACTAGCATGTGTTGCATTCTTGCTTGAGATTTTGGATCAGCAACTAAGCTTAAGAAAGCTTCTCGCTCCAAGTTCAGTAAATATTGCTCGTCGACTAAAGTACCGTATGGAACTTCTCCACCTGCAATAACATAAGCAAGCTTTTTAGCAATTTTCAAATCATGCTCACTAATATATCCAGATAAAAGCATACCTTCTGCTCCTAAAATAAGTGCTGCATATCCTGGAGATCCAGAAACTGGTACTTTTTCACGAATCGGTGCTTTATATCCGCCTTCTGCAAGAGCTAATACCACTTGTTTCGCATCGTATATTAAATGATCAGGATTTACACTAATTCCATCTACAAAATTCAAGAAGTTATTTTCACGCGCTTCTTCACCCGAGGTTGAAACTTTTGCCATTGCAATTGTTTCAAATACTTTGCTTGCAACTGTAAGATAATCTATCTCAACACCGTTTGGAAGTCCCTTCAAGTGCTTAATATAAAGCTCTTTGTTACCTCCTCCACCAGGGATAAGACCAACCCCAGCTTCTACTAATCCCATATATGTCTCAGAAGATGCTTGGATATGAGCAGCAGGTAAGCAAGTTTCTGCTCCACCACCTAATGTCATTCCAAATGGAGCAACTACTACTGGTTTAGCAGAGTATTTAATCTTCAACATTGCATTTTGGAATTGACGAACAACAAAATCTAATTCGAAAATATTATCGTCCTGTGCTTCCATTAAAATCATTCCTAGGTTTGCCCCAACACTGAAGTTTTTACCTTGGTTACCTATGACAAGGCCCTTGAAGTTCTTTTCTACTTCATCTACGGCAAAGCTAATCATTTGAAGGATATCTAAACCAATAGAGTTCGATTTCGAATGGAATTCAAGCAATGCAACTCCATCACCTAAATCTATTAAGCTTGCACCAGAATTAGATTTAATAACACCATGTTTCTTCTTATACCTTTTTAAGTCAATTACCTTTTCGTTTACGGAAACTAATGAATAATCAGATCCATCGAAATAGTATTGATCACCATTTTCTTCTTTATAGAAAGATGTAAATCCTTTATCCAATAATGATTGGACGAATGCAGGAACTTCCAAGTCCTCTGCTGTCATTTTTTCAACTGATTCATTTACACCGATTGCATCCCATATTTCAAATGGACCTTGTTGCCAACCGAATCCCCATTTCATCGCTTGGTCAATCGCAACTATATCATCTGCAATTTCCCCATGAAGCTGAGCTGAATAGATTAATGTAGGACTTAAAATACTCCAAAGTAATTCACCAGTTCTATCTTTTGCATAAGTTAATGTTTTCACTTTTGCTGCAAGACCTTTTTGTTGCTTCGCCATTTCCATTGAAGGCGTTTTCAACTTCTTCATTGCCTCATATTCAAGTGTTTCAGGATTTAGTTCTTTGATTTCTTTACCTTCTTTTAAGAAGAAACCTTGCCCAGATTTAGCTCCTAGCCATTTGTTTTCAAGCATTTTTTGCATAAATGCAGGCACTTCAAATACTTTTTGTTCCTCACCAGATGTTTGGTCATATACGTTTTTCGCAACATGTGCAAATGTGTCTAAACCAACGACATCTAATGTACGGAACGTGGCTGACTTCGGTCGACCGATTAGTGGCCCTGTAACAGAATCTACTTCTCCAACGGAATAACCTCTAGCTTGCATTTCACGCAATGTTACAAGTAAACCATATGTCCCTATACGGTTTGCTATGAAGTTCGGAGTATCCTTTGCAATTACAACACCTTTTCCTAACACATCTTCCCCAAATTGCTTCATGAACTCTACAACTTCAGGAGCAGTAGTTGTTGCAGGAATTACTTCTAATAGCTTCAAATAACGTGGAGGATTGAAGAAATGTGTTCCTAAGAAATGCTTTCCAAAGTCCTCTGAGAGCCCTTCCACCATTGCATTAATACTAATTCCCGATGTATTAGAGCTAATGATTGTTCCAGGCTTACGAACTGCATCTATTTTTTCATATAAGCTTTTTTTAACTTCTAAGTTTTCAACAACAACTTCGATAATCCAGTCCACGTCTTTTAATTTTTCAAGATCGTCCTCTAAGTTTCCAACAGTTATTAACTGTAGGTTTTTCTTAGCAGTAAGTGGTGCCGGTTTTTGCTTCAACAATTTTTGAATAGCTGTCTCTGCAAATTTATTTCTTACTGCTGGATGCTCTAAAGTTATTCCCTTTGCTTCTTCATCTTTACTAACTTCTTTAGGTACGATATCTAATAATAATGTAGGTATACCAATATTCGCTAAGTGAGCAGCAATTCCTGAGCCCATTACTCCGGAACCTAAAACAGCTGCCTTTTTAATTTGATATGTCACGTGCACAGCCTCCCCTTCGTCTTGAATGAATACTCATTCATTTTGATAACAAAAAAAATAGAAGCAATCTCTATGTCTATTAGTTTAGAACAATATTTAAATTTTCGCAATAATAAAATGAATAAATAATTCTTTTTTCTTTCTCCAACATAAGAAACAGTGTAAACTGTAAACAAAGTCATAGGAGGTATAAAAACATGCAAAAAATTACAACTACTGAACAATTCAACGAGATTATTTCTGGGGACAAAGAAGTATTAGTAAAATTTGAAGCTGGTTGGTGCCCTGATTGTCGTCGTATGGAAATGTTCATTGATCCAATAGTCGAAAAATATAACCAATATACTTGGTACGAAGTAAACCGTGATGAACTTCCGGAAGTTGCGGAAAAATATGAGGTAATGGGAATTCCAAGTCTTCTTATTTACCAAAACGGCGAGAAAAAAGCTCACCTTCATAGTGCAAATGCAAAATCTCCTGAGCAAGTAACAGAATTTTTAGATGCACAAAACTAAGTAAAATAGTATCTATAAGTCAAAGCATCTAAATGTTATACTGCGACGAGCTGTGCGCAGGAGCACTGTTACTGAATTTTTAGATGCACAAAACTAATAGTATAGAATGGCTGTTTCTTTCGGAAGCAGCCTTTTCTTTTTTAATTGGGGCCAAGTATTTGTAATCGTTATAATAAGAAAAAAACAGAGGTGCTTCTTTATATGTCACACGAACAAGAAATGATTGCATTAAAAGAAAAACTCGCTTATTATGAGCGAATTATTAAGACAATTTCTACTCCTATTATTCCATCTATCGTTCCTAAAACCATCTTAATTCCTATTGCAGGCTATATGTTTAGGGAGCGCTTTGAAAATATTCAGACGAAAACTCTCCAGTACATAGGAGATCATAAAGAAATTGAACAAGCAGTATTTGATTTTACTGGGGTTAATGTAGAAGATGTAGAAGCTTTCGATTACAATGAACTTGCCATGTCTATTACAAATTTGAACAGCTCACTTCGATTAATGGGAATTCGACCAATTTATGTTGGTTTTAATCCGCGTTTTATCCGTGAAATTGTTCATGCTAGTATTCAAGTGGATATTGAGACATATAAAAGCTTCCGTGAGGCATTAAACAAAATTTTAGTTGAATCAAATCAGTTCATCGGTATTAAATAAATATAACGGAGAGCCGCATATACTATAGCGACTCTCCGTTATCCCTTAACCATTATGAATAGCTCAAAAAGCTGTAAAACAAATAGGTCCATTCCTCGGTTTAAACCACTCATCTAACATTTTAGGTTCCAATTGATGCACTTTTGCTTCCCCATAGTTATATAGTGACTCTAAGGTTACAGAACCCATCCACCAAGAACTTAAATCATGTATTCCAATTGTAATACCCGCTTGTTCATGCGTTTTTTCAACTTTTTGAATTTCCCATCGTTCTCTACTGTATGATAATTTATATACCCCGTGCTGCTCAGTAATAAATGAATCCTCTATTTCCAACAAAATCTGTGTATTTTCCTGCGGTCTTCCTAGTCCATTAAAATTAGTTCCATTAACAAATGATTGTATATTTGTTATTCGATACATAATCCCTGAACCGGTAGTAGCCACTTCATGATAAACGCTCGGAATTACATGATTTGAATCATTTAATGGATTAAAAAGACTGTATACAAATGATTGATCATTCGTACGGAAAATAACTCGATCTACTTGATCCTGTTGTGAACTTACCCAAGAAGCAAGTTGCTTATAGGCACTTGGATTACTCCAAATCCATTCGTGGATAATCATATGTTGATGTAGAAAATGACTGTCCTTTACTGGATCCAAAGTGAAAGCTAGTGCCCCAACTAAACAGTTTTCTTCTTCTACACCAACATAATATGTTTTTCTTGTTTTAATATACTCCTTTTCCTTCCAAGTCCTTTTTAACATTCCATGATTATTTTGAGCGTATTCATTGTATAAAGAAACGATGGCATCTTCATCCGATGGTGTTAAAAATTTCACCTTACTTTTATTGCCGTCCGCAATCATTTCGCCTGGTTTAAACTTAAATTCATATCTTAATGGTCCATAGCCATAGCCCATTTTCCGATAGAAACTAGGATTAAAGGGATAGAGTGAGACAAGCGCCACATTTTCTTGTCTAGCGTAGTTATGAAAATAAGATAAGAGTTGAAACGCCACTTTTTCTTTTTTATGTAATAAGTGGACAGCAACCATTCCAATACCAAATATGCGTTGAAACTTTCCATTTATATTACATTCAAAATCATTTACACGAAATATCCCTAGAAGCTCACCCTGTTCATCAAAACAGCCGAAAAACTCTATACCATTATCTTTTTTTTGTTCAGTTGCTAATCGCTCTATGAATTCTTTTTTCTTTTCATCTGACTGTATTAGCATCCCGGGATATGCAAGTGCTGCTATATCTGCCGCCTGTGTCAAGTCTTCTATTTGAAGTAAACGAATCATACGATTCCCCCTTTTTTTATCGATTGTGATAAATTGTATTATAGATTAGGTAAACAATTTTGAAAATACAAATACAAATTATTTCCAAAAAAACAAAAAAGTTTTTCCCATATTTAAATAGGAAAAACTCTTTGTACCCGGAGGTCTGATATGAAAACACAACTGCCAGTTCAAGGTTACTCTCAATATGACACGTCGATTCAAGCAAATTATCGTGCTTCTGCTTGTGGCCCAGTTACTGCTTATGTTTTGTTAAATTTTTTGTTCACTAATGCAAATCCTTATCAGCCTAATGAATTATATAAAAAATTGGGAGGAACACGCATTGGGTTATTTACCTACCGTTTTATTCGTAACATGCGTAAATTGCTCGGACCAAATTGGAAAGTAAATAAATGCACACTCCAAGTAGCATTAAACGAGTTGAAAAATGGAAGACCCGTCGCATTAAAGTTTGACAAATACTTTTCGCTACAGTGGAATAAAAGTTTCACTTTCTCCTACCACTGGGTCCCGCTTATTGGCTATGAAATCGTAAATAGTGAACTGGTCCTAATCCTCCATGACAATGGAGGTAGAAACCGTCCCAGTCAAATTAGAAGAGTTCACTATTCAGAAAATGCTTCGATCCTTACGTTTATTCAAATTACTCCGATCGGAGAATAACTATTTTTGAAGCTGTCTTGCTAAGATAGTGTAACCATGTTCATATAAAAAATCATGCTTCGCCGATGGTATATCTTTAATTAATAAATGTTCTAGCTCTGCTCCAATCGGTACATCTCTTCGAATCGTAGCTAGCTCTTTGGAGAGTTTTAACATCTCCAAATCGGTCTCGATTTTCGTTCGCTGACCTGCTTTCAAAAGTGGCAGTGCCTCCAATACTTTATCGACTGTTCCATAAGTTTGGACAAGCTGTAGTGCGGTTTTCGGACCTATTCCTTTCACACCTGCATAGCCATCACTAGAATCTCCCATAAATGCCTTCACATCTGGGAAAAGTAATGGAGAAATGCCGTATTCTTCAAGAAAACGAGCTTCATTGTATACATCATATATGGTGAACCCTTTTTTAGTGAATGCAATTTCCGTAGAAGGCTCTAGTAATTGCAGAAGATCCTTATCTCCACTAACTATTGTAAACCTCGCGTCTTCCTTCCATTTATGCGTAATGGATGCAATCGTATCATCCGCTTCCATTCCAGCTATCCCAAAGTTCATCCATCCCAAATGCTCTGATAATTCCTGCGCCATATCAAATTGAGGAATAAGCTCTTCGGCTGGCTTGGGACGGTTTGCTTTATAGCCATCATATAGCTCATTTCTAAATGTAAGCATCCCTTTATCCCAGCAAACTGCCATATGGGTCGGTTGCATTAAAGTTTGTGCTGCCAATACATGGCGAGCAAACCCTTGCACGGCATTTGTTGGAATTCCTTTGTCATTTTTAAAAAAATTGCCAGACATTGCTGTTGCAAAAAACGATCTAAATAATAATGCCATTCCATCTATTACTAATACATGTGGTTTTTCCTGAGTCATTTTAAACACCCTTTTTTTAAAGTTAACTTATTATAACATGAGTAGATTCAATCTATTAAATAGGGGGTATATAAATTGGAAACTAATAGAATGGAGTATGAATAGATGAATATACATAATGGTTCTCTTTATTGGCCAACTACTACAATACCCTTCACCCCTAAAACTACTTCTGAAAAACTAGATATATACGATGTTGTAATAGTTGGTTCGGGAATATCTGGAACGCTTACTGCACTTGCATTAGCAGAAAGTGGACTTAAGGTTGCTATAGTTGATAAGCGTGAGTTGGCAACAGGAAGTTCAAGTGCGAATACTGGCCTTCTACAATACTCCAATGATATTATGCTGCACGAACTCATCGGCCAAATCGGAGAAACAGATGCTGTTCGCTTTTATCAGCTCTGTTATGAAGCAATGGATGATCTTGAACGAATTGCAAGGAAATTACCAATTGAAGTAGACTTCATACGAAGACCAAGTATATGTTATGCGAGCGACGAAAACGATGTAGAAAAAATAAAAGCTGAATATGATACATTAATAAATTATGGGTTTCCATGTGATTATTGGGGAAGAAATGAAATGGCAGAAAAAATGCCTTTTACCAAACATGGCGCCTTAGTAACTTATGGTGATGCGGAGATTAATCCACTCAAGTTTGTCCACGGGATACTTTCTAAATTAGAGGAGTTAGGTGTACATTTATTTCCATACACGGAGGTAATAGATGTATTTGAGGATAACGATTCTTTAGATATCCGTACTAACAGACACCCTTTGTATGCTAGCAATATCATATACACAACTGGTTATGAAACTACTCCCGTGGGTGAGCGGGTCGGAGCTGATATTAACCGCTCTTATGCATTTGTCAGCAATCGAATCGCAGAATTTAGTGATTGGTACGAACAAGCGTTAATATGGGAGACAAAGCGTCCTTATTTATATATTCGCACAGCAGTTGACGGAAGACTAATTGTTGGGGGTTTGGATGAGGATAAGCCTGAAGCACCTCAATCAGATGAACTAATTCAGCAACGAACCGAAAATTTATTACAGCAAGCGAAAGAGCTTTTCCCTGACTATGATATTCAGATAGATTATGCATATGCCGCAAGCTTTGGCGAATCTATTGATAATATTCCATTCATTGGTGAGCACCCGACTAAAAAAAATCAGTTTTACTTACTTGGATATGGCGGAAATGGTACTGTATATAGCATGCTAGGTTCACATATTTTAAAAGATTTAATAACAGGTAATCGAAACGAAGATGCCGATCTTTTTCAACTTGAACGGAAATATGGCGTGAAGTAACTTGTTTTGTTTAGATATATCATAGGAAATCTTAGAGAGGATCACGTTGCACACATGATCCTCTATTCATCTTGATATAAAATTATCGACTCTAATGAATAATTCCCCTAAATTTTATTAGTTTTAAAGCTAAAACTATAGATATTAAAAAACAACAATAAACGGGAAGTAGTAGCTTTTTTCAACTACTTTTGACGCAATAATTTTTAAAACTTCTGTAACATCCCTCATATGCATACTTTGAAAGTTATACTTATGCTTCAGGTAATCTACATGCTTTAAGATTTCCTCTAAAAACTGTAGATTTTCCTTTGTATTTCTCCCAAAATTATGTGGATGCCACCATAAGTGATAGAGTTCATTTTTCTTTGCAGCCTTAGTCAATCCCTTTTTAATTCGGCGAAGACGAAGTTTCTCTAAAAAAGAAAATTTGCTACTATAAGGTCTTAAAAAGCGACTAGAAGGAATATTGACAATTGGATCTGTCTCGATATTCTTCAAGCTATAAGTATGTTCCCCTGATATATTCACATATGCATCTATTAATCTCAGAATTCTTTTGGTCATTGTGTTTGTTTTACTTGTGTATGCTCCATAAATCCAACTTTCTTCATTGCCGCGATAAGCAGTGATTCCATACTTCTTGCATACGTTTAAATAATCGATATTCGTTTGATTTCGTGGGAAAACTAAAGATGAAATCTTTTCCTTTAGTTGAACAACCGTTTTTAAATCCTTTTCAAAATTCCCTATTTGTTGCCCATCTTCTAAGCAATAATAATGAGAAAACGTATGTGTTCCAATTTCCTGATTGGGTACTGCTTTAATCGCTTCAATAAGTGAGAGCCCATAATGATAAGGATCCTGTAATTCATCTTCTCCAACTTGCCATAAGTTAGACTTTGGAGAAAATGCATCCTTTTCATATGGAAAATCTAAATCCTCTAGTTTGGTCAAAAGTTCTCTCTTACTTTCGCAATAAAGCATTCCAACAATTGCCCAAGTAGCGTGAATATCATACTTGAGAAACAGCTGCAGAATCCCTGGGATGGCTAGACGAGCCCCAAGTATATTTCCTCCATACTCTTCAAGTGTAAACACATCATGTACTCCCCAGTTTAGCTCCATATCTAAAGAAACAATTAGAGCTCCCAGTACCTCACCCTTCCTTCATTTTAATTGACCTTAACGATGGACAAACTAACCTACAATTAAAATCACCGTGTAAGACATCGCATATCGTAAATTATATGATTAGAATTTCATTCTTTTAACTCTTTCTTGAAAAATACACTTCTTTTACCCATAAAAAATTTCTATATAGAAGAGAACGGACCGTATTCGTTGAAAAAATTAATGATATACCATCATGCTTATAACTATAACTTTGATTGTCTCCAGGTGTTTCTAAATTAGGTAACTCATCATATATCATCTTTAATTTTTTGTTAACATCTTTAGCTTTGATATTCCTCGCTACTAAATACTCAGAGAGTTTTAAAAATGTTTTTCCTCTTTCTTTTAATTCATTTAACTGAAATACAATTTGCTTACGTTCATTTATAATGGAATCAAATAAGAACATTATAGTTCGACTGGCATCACTTTTTTTAACAATCAAATCCATTACTTGATTTTCAAAAAGTGTCAAAAAGAAAAAAACATGCACACCCCCTGTTTTCTTCACTTCGAACGGGAAAAACGCAATGACTCTGTTATTATCTTTAACTGCATGTATTTCTACCTTTCTACCTACTTCTAAAGAAGTCCACCAATTATAAACATATTCATATTCTAAAAACGGGTTTGTATTTTCATTCGCTTCCAAAATAGCTGACCATTCTTTTTCGTGTAAACTAAAATGCTTGTAGGTGTTAATCAGAATATGCTCCACACAATCCCCTTTCGACTAGATTTGTTTTAACTGAGTATAGTGATGAATAGTTTCTTCTAAGCCTGCTACAAAACTATACGATGGCTCCCACTCAAAGGTGAAAATAGCCTTCTTATTTGAGAGAATACTTCTTACAATCTCTCCTTCTCCTAAAGAATCATAGCTTGGCTTTGATTTCACATCAGTAAGTTCTGATAATTGCTCGTAAACTTGTTGAATAGATATTTCGGTGGAGGAACTAATATTAAATACACCTGTTTGATCTGCTATTAATGATTGAACGCAAGCGGCTGCAACGTCTTTTACATATATAAAATCTCTTGTTTGATTGCCACCGAATATGACTGGATTCTTTCTATTAATTATACAGTCAAGAAATTTTGTAATTACCCCGCCTGCTTGCAGCGGACCATATACATTTGAAAATCGTAATATACAACTTTTTAGACCAAATAACTTTTCATATAATTGAACATATTTTTCTGCAGAGAGCTTGGACAAAGCATAAAAAGATAAAGGAGCGAGTTTTGAATCTTCCTTAATAGGTAAAGTAGTGGGATTTCCGTATACTGCAGCTGTCGATGCAAATATGCACTTTTTCACATTATACTGTTTGGAGAAACGCAGAATATTAAGTGTACCAACTAAGTTTGATTGGCAATCTTCCATTGGTTTTATCATTGATTCAAATACGGAGGATTGGGCAGCTAAATGAATGACATAATCTGGTCGCTCATATTCAAATATACGCTCTATGTCATTATTTGTTATATCTATTTCATAAAACTGTGTATCATATGAAAGATTACTTTGCTTACCCGTTGACAAATTATCTACAGCAACGACAGTAAATCGTTGTTCTAATAATGCCTGTACTACGTAGGAACCGATAAATCCAGCTGCTCCAGTTACTAATACTTTCAATTTTTCTCCCCCATTACAGTTATGTTGTAGTAAGTATTTAGTGTTTTTTGATACATTTTTTCAAACGTGAAAATACCCTCATAGATTTCTCGGCTTTTCTCTCCCATTTTTTTGCGAAGTAACTCCCCTTCTATTAATAGGGATAGTTGCTCTTGTAAGTTTTCATGTATTAAAAATCCATTTTCCCCATTTCTAACAGCCTCTTTCACTCCACCGACATTGGACGCAATAATGGGAACTCCCTGTGCCATAGCTTCTAAAATACTTAAAGGAAGGCCTTCCCAAGAAGAGTTTAGAACAAAAATATCCGCCTCGTTTAATAACTCCGAAACGTTTGAATGATTACCTAGAAAAGTTACTTTATGACCTAGATTATTTTCCAGTACAAATTGAGCAGTTTTCTGTTTCAAGCTCCCATCACCAGCAAAAATCATATGCCAATTCAAGTCCTTTAGTGATATAAGCGCCTCTAACAGTTCTTGTTGTTTTTTAGGTTTTTCAAAACGAGCAACCATCAAAATATTCACAAATTCCCTGTTCCCTTTTTCTAGCCCTGCATTTTTCGTATCAATTACACCATTATGAATTGTTTTTATCTTTGCAAATGGAAGCACTTGATGTTTTAATGCTAAATTTCTATCATGATCACAAACAGTAATTACGGTTGAGCTTATTTTTCCGATACACCTTTCAACTTTCCTATAAAAGCGTTGCTGCTTTTTTTCCACACCCTCTGTAAATGACCAACCGTGCGCAGTAAATACAAAAGGAATACGCAGCGACCAACAAGCAATCCTTCCTAGTATTCCGGCTTTTGAAGAATGGATGGCTACAATTTCTGGACGCAATTTTTTTATTTTTTTCCTTATATCTAATAATGCTATAAAGTCTTTTATCGGATGAATATTACGTATTAAAAACTTACTATGCACATAAGTGATGGAAGGTACAACTAAATCCTTCGGAACTTTCTTTTCCCCACCAGAAACAATAGTCACCGTATGACCATCCTTTGCAAGTTGTCTAGCCAAATCACGGACATGCACTTGAGCTCCACCTAATTCATTCATATGTGTGATTAGTTGAACAATTCTCATCCACTATCCCTCATTTTCTATATTAGAGAAACTACAAAAGTTCAAACCTAGTAGATAATTGTCTTGCTAAAACCCAAAATCGTCCTTTTGAAAACCCTTTCATCTATAGTGAATCCTAAACTTTCAACCGCAATTATCTTTTTTTTAGAGTTTTCCTTCACGCATACAAACATTGTATTGGCTTTATTTTGCTTTTTTACAAAAGAACAAATCTCCCTAAGATTTTCAGGTTTCCAATTTTCTATAAACACTGACTTTTTTTTAAAGTTTTTTAAAAAGGAGATTTCATTTATTCGAATGACTCTTTCATTTATCCAGAACACCGACTCAAAAGGTAAATTATTTGACTTATAATATCCTTTGTAGGCACCGTATATTTTCGTACATATCTTTTTCATATGATATTTTCCTATTTCATCGTTTTGAATAGCATTCTTTAAAGATAATGCTACAAAACTATCATTTTCTATTTCGGGACCATTCTTTCTTGGCATCTCATAAATTCTATATCGCTCCCATTCAAATAAAAACTTTTTAATTTTTAATAGGAAATAAGATATTTCATTCCATGCCTCTTTGGACTTTTCTGCTTTCAAAATGTTTTTCAGAACAAATAACATTTTCCCTATTTTATTTCGTTTATACAAAACTATTTTTTGGTTCTGTTTTATACGATGAATTACCCTTTCTTTCATTGAGATCACAGTACGAGCTGTCCTAGCTAAAAGAGTTCTAGACGAAAATATCATTTTGATTGTGAAATCGACATCTGTATTCAATTCAAACTTATATGCCTCATATCCGATACTCAAATCAAAGATACTATTTTTTTTCTTACTACATTGAAGAATTTTTTCCTTTTCAAGAATTTTACCAGGGCTAAAAATTTCAAAGTCATCATCAAATCCTAATACATAACTCACATATCTTTCTCGACATCTGAAACCGTAGTTAAACGCAATCATTCTATCATCAATATATAGTCCATCTAATTCTATATTGACTGGTCCACCTTGAAGTTGTGTTAAACTTCTAAAGAAGTTCTTCTCCTTCTGATTGGTAAAACCACTAGTGTCGTGTTTTTTCTTCCATCTCTTTTCATGGAGTTGAAAAATTGCATCCATTTTTTCAGCTCCGATTTTCAACACTTCCATATCCGCGTTTTCCAGCAACTTTTTTTCCCCTCTATTAAGGCGATGCAACTTTTGTCTTTTCTTTAAATATTCATCCATTTGTATTTTATCTAAATTTATAAATGGTGTAATAACGCAATGGGTTGAAAAGGATATACTTTTCTTGCGTAAATATGCTTCAAGAGTTCCAGGTGTCGCGCAACTATTTAATAACCCATGCATATTAAATAGAACGTGCTTTCTTTTACTAATAATGCCATCTATAACAAATTCGATTGCAAGCCCCAATGAATGATCGTATCCGATAAAATTCATATAATTTGCCTGACCAAACCCGATAAAACTATATTTGTATAACCATCCCTTTTTATCATACATAAATGGGAAAAAAGCAATTATTTCTTCATTATCCAAAACGGTAATAATCTCCACATTACTCTCTCTTCCTAAATGTCTCCACCATTCATATACCCAGTCAAATTCGATAAATGGATTTGTATTTTGGTTCTCCTCCAAAATAAAGGACCAATCTTCCCGAAATTGATTCAGTTGTTCTAGCGATGATATCGTTATTAATTCCATGTTTTCAGAAGCTCTCCCCATTCCAATAAATAATTTATTTTCTTTTTATAAATGAATTATCTTCCGCAAATAGTTTAGAAATAATTTTGACTCCTTCACTTTTAGTAGAATAATTAGAATGAAGTAGATAACACTTCCAGTAAAGATGACTACCGTCATCTTAAATAAAGCATTCCAACCGGTTAATACATATTCATTCATTACATATACAATAATCCCCATTACAGTTGCAGCAAAAATTACTTTCATAAAAGTGATAAAGTTCCCTTTTAAACCGAACGATCCAATTTTTTTTCGAAGCTTGATAACTAAAAGAGTAGAACAAAAAAGTGCAGAAATGCTCGTTGCAAGTGCAAGTCCACTGATTCCCATATAAGAAGATAATATGAAATTTAAAACAATATTTAAGACTACTGACAAAGATGCATTATACATAGGTGTTTTCGTATCTTGAAGGGAATAAAATGTTCGATTTAAAATTTCACGAAAACCATAACCAATCATCCCGATAGAATAAAAAAACAGCGCATGAGAGGTCATATCAATTGCTCGGTCGTCAAAATGTCCATGTCCAAAAAGCATTCTAATAATAGGTTCTGCTAAAATCATTATTCCAATGCTTGCAGGTACAACAATGAGGATCACACTAGAAATAACTTCACTAATAGATGCCTTAAAGTCTTCTGTATTTTTTTTAGCTGCCATGTTCGAAATAAGAGGAAACATTACCGTTACGAATGAAAGTACAAAAATACCTTGAACAAAATCATTCAGTCTACTGGCATACGTCAAAGCGGAAATTCCCCCTTCCACTAACTTGGATGCAAGTGTTTTATCAACCATCAAGTTTATTTGGTCGATGGATATACCGATCATAATGGGAAAAACGATCCCAGCCATTTTCTTTATATTCTTATCTGTAAACTGTAAAATTGGAGTATATCGATAGTTTGTTTTGCTTAATGAAGGAACTAAAAAAAACATTTGAATCACAGCTGCTAAAACACTCCCAATCGCCAAAATCATAATATTCGATTGAGAAGAACTTATAACAATTGAAAGGATAATAATGATATTGAAAGGAAAACCAATCATAGCGGGTATGGTGAATTTTCCATGCAGTTGTAGATAACTTGT
The DNA here is from genome assembly GCF_038003165.1 of Psychrobacillus sp. FSL K6-2365. Taxonomy (NCBI): domain Bacteria; kingdom Bacillati; phylum Bacillota; class Bacilli; order Caryophanales; family Bacillaceae; genus Psychrobacillus; species Psychrobacillus sp. FSL K6-2365. Next base: position 3,076,690 of record NZ_JBBOOO010000001.1, read on the forward strand.
GAAGAATTGGGTTAGACTTGTAAAATATATACCTACTAATCCAATACGAGTGAAGAGTACTGTAGTTTTTAGTGTCTCCCCGTCAAAACCTAAAGCGAATAATTTTACTAATATATTTGAAAAAAGAAATCCCATTACAATGACAGCTGTTGTAACTAACAACACAATATTAATTAGATTATTTGTAAAAATGGATGCCGATTGATGACCTTTTTCATGCTCAATTTGTTTAAACATTGGGATATATGCAGTTGATATCCCTGAAATGATAAGATTGAATAATACGGATGTAATTGTAATTGAAATGATATAAGCATCACTAGTAGAAGTAGCACCGTAAAAAAAGGATAGTGTTATATCGCGCAGAAATCCGGATACTTTTGATAAAACAGCGATAATCATCAAAAGAACGGCTGTCTTTTTCATGGTTTCAATGGTTTGTCCTTCTTTTCTTTATATTTATAGAGCTATATTAGTAAACTTCTTTTGAAGTAATTAAATAGAGATTTAAACGCAGATTTTATTTTACCCTTCATTACCTGTTGCTTCTAAGTAAACATCTAAGTAATTAGAAACCGTATTTTCTATACTATATAAATGAAACTTTTCTTTCCTTATGTTGCTAATTTTACTCTCATCAATCGTTTCGTTTGCTGTATTTAAAATTTGTTTCGCGAGTTCCTCTTCATCACCTACTTCAAAAAATCTTCCTACTCCGTCTACTACTTCTCTAAGACCGGGAACATTTGTTACAATTAGTGGTAAGCCAGCAGCCATTGCTTCTACTGCGACTAATCCGAATCCTTCCCATTTGGAACTTAAGACAAAAATATCACAAGTCTTTAATATTGAAGGAACGTCTAAACGCCTACCTAGAAAATGAATTTTATTATCTTCATATTTCTTTGCATATTCTTTAACTTTGCTAAATCTTTCTCCCTCGCCAACTAAAAGGATATGATAATTTGGGGGTAGAAGCTTTGATGCCCTAATTAATGTTTCATGATCTTTTTGGTCCCTCATTGCAGCAACCATAATAATCCATTTATCATTTTCAAGATAATTTGTAATAAGACTTTCACGTTTTAAAGGTACCGCATTTATATAATGTTCTAAACGAATTCCATTTGAAACAATGAGTGTTTTATCATACGTATTTGAAAGATAATTGTTTAATTCTATTTTTGTTCCTTCAGAAATTGCTATTATTTTGGTGTATTTTTTATACATCCAGTTATCCAATAACTTGAATATCTTTGCTTCCCTTCTCCTATTATGAGTATTATGCTCAGTTGTTATGAAACTCGTATTAACATTTATAAATCTTTGAACAAGTGCTGCATAAAGCTGTGGTGCATACAGGTGAGTGTGCACAATGTCGAAGTTTTTCTTTAAAAACTTTCTTACTATAAAGAATTGCAGAGGATGATAGACTATATTAACAGGACTAAAATGAACAGGAATATCCAAACTCCTTATTTTTTCACTATAAATATCATCTTTATCAGAAAGAACAAGGACTTCAATTGATAAATCTAGTTTTTTCATTTCTTCTACAATATCAACTAGCATTTTCTCTGCTCCCCCGCTATCAAGATGAGGAATTATATGAAGAATTCTCACATCAAACGTCCTTTCAACTTAATTATATGAAACTTCAAAAATAAGCTGTAGATGTATAATTTAATACTTCTTAGCCCATTGTTTAATTTAATATTATGAATGTACCGCTCCATTTCATTGTGAACAAGTGAGAAATCATCTTTATTAAGTAAGTTTCTATTTGACCATAATTGATAAACTACTAAAGCTGGTAGTCTATAATTATTAATTGACTCTAAAACCCTCTGCTTTCTAGATATATCTATATCTGTCTCATTTAAAAACTTCATATACATATTTAGCCATAATATATCTTTATTAATCTTGTTAATATCAGTAGTACTTAAGGAATCACTAACGCCTAGTCGATAAAACGTCAAGTATTCTTCTACACATTGTAGTTCTGTATTTAATGCCATTAGCTTGGCGAAGAACAGCATGTCTTCTCCCCAGTCCAGAACCACCTCAAAAAAGAGGTTATTTAACATTAAAAAATCCCTGCTAATTAGCCAAGAATTTGTATGAGGACTACATTTATTTAGTAGATATTCTTCTAAAACATCCCCTTTCAAAAAATTTTGCCAACTCTTTTTTTTTCTATTATCTGGATAGACAAAATAATGACCACAATAACAAGCGGTGCATTTCCCTATTTTCCCAACCATTTTTTCTATAAAGAATGGATCAAAATAATCATCCGCATCTAGAAAACTAAGATACTTTCCTTGCGCAAGCTCAATTCCGGTATTTCTTGCAGCGGATACACCTTGATTTTTTTGTTTGATATATTTGATTCTAGAATCTTTTACTTGAAAGTTTAGGATTATCTCCTCACTACGATCAGTTGAACCATCATTGATAATTACTATCTCTAAGTTTTGATAACTTTGATTCAAAACACTTTTTATTGAACTACTTAAATCCTTCTCTTTATTAAAAACAGTTATAATAACGGTCACCAATTCCAACTAGTCATCCTTTCCCTTTTTGGTAGAAGTATTGTTTGACAATAAAATAATTGCAACAACAATAATAAATCTTGAATGAAATATATCTGGAATAAATTGAGCGCCTAATAAAATTAAAAACCAAATCCAAAGATATTTTCTATTGCTTTGATAAATATTAATAGTTATCAATGAAAGAATGATAATTAGGAAAGTAACACCTAAAACACCTGTTTGAACTAAAAATTGAATAAAAATATTATGTGGAATAACTTGTCCTGTATTTATCGAGTAGGAACCGACTCCTAGTCCCAATCCTAAAGCCCAGTTCTCCTTTAATAGGTGAAAACTAGAAATATAGCTTTCAAATCTGCCAGAGGAAAGATTAAAATCATTAGGTCTAAATTGCTTGATGATAAATAATAGAAATAATAAAATAGCGGGTGTTATTAATAATGAGAAAAAGTATTTTAAAGGATTACTAGTTAAATGTTTTAAAGATTTAATAATAAGAATCACAACATAAATGATTGCAAGGGCTACGATTCCTGTTCTTGCGGATGTAATAATACAAGCTATAAATATAACTGGAAAATAATAATGTAAATAGTATCTCTTGTTCGTTAAAATAATTATTAATAAACCAGATGCTAAATATATAGACAAAAAGCTGAAATCACTAAATAAATAACCAATAGCAAGCCTTGACGAAAAGAACATTATGTTTCCAATAATGTTTCCAGAAAATAAAAAATATCCATATTGGAAAATCACTGCCACAGATACAAAAAAGGTTACATCACTAAAAATTGTTAAGAAATCTCTACTATTTATAGAAATATTTTTATTGTTTACTAAAGTAATTGTTACTATAAACATTATTAAATTTATTAATTGGTGGATCGCATCTATTTTGTCGAAAGATATTAAAATCAATAAGCATAAATATAAACTATACATAATAGAAACTAATGAAAGTCTATTCAACATAATGCTTGATATAGACTTATTTACAATGAATGAAAATAGAAATAGAAGAAAAAAGAGATTAAACCAAGATAAGGGAAACGAACCATATGACATACCAAAGATATTAAAAAATGATATTGGAATAGAATATATTAGCAATACAACGAAAATTTCACTTATTGTATTAAATCTAGAACGATATATTTTATATACAGTCATGAAGAAGATTATACTTATCGGCAAAAAGAAAAAAGTTTTATCTTGAATAAAAAGAAAAAGTACATAGATAGTAATAAATAGTAGTTGAAATGAAATTTGCTTCACTTTTTTACTATTAATATTCAAAATAAATATTCCCTTTCTTTGATAGAATACTCTCCACTAACCGTAATATTGATAATAGTAATGATTCTTGTCAATTTTATAGTTATTTAAGATTGTCCCGATTATATTTGCTTTTGAACTTAGCAAAGCTTCTTTAGCTTTTAAAACATCAATTTTTTCCGCTTCCCCTGAGCTAATAACTAGAATAGTGCCATCACATTTATTTGAAAGAATCTGCGCATCTGAAACTGAAAGGGTTGGTGGGGCATCGAAAATTATTATGTCGTACTTTGCTCTTACTTCCTTTATAAAAATATCCATAGAAGTCGAGCTCAGAAGTTCTGCAGGATTGAAAGGTATCGGACCACAGGTAATTAGATATAATCCATCAATCCCTGATTCTTTAACTACTTGATCAAGACTGCAATGACTTGACAATAAGTTAGTTAAACCTGGTGAGTTTGGCTTATGGAAAGTATAATGCATTGTCGGTTTTCTCAAATCTGCATCGACGAGAAGCACTTTTTTTCCTTCTTGTGCAAAAACAATTCCAACATTTGCTGCTATTGTAGACTTTCCTTCTCCAATGGATGTAGAAGTAAAAAGAAGCGTCTGAAGCTCATTTTCTACCATCGAGAAATTGATGTTCGTACGAACTTTTCGGAATTGCTCGGAAATAATTGAGGTCGGAGCAACAGATGTAACTAGCTTTCTTGTTGCTATTTGTTTCATTTTTTTTTTCTTTTTAAACAAACTTAGATCTCCCTCTTTCTATTGAGATTAATAATTTTTTCTTTTCTTTTTAATTGTTTGTAGGAGATTGGACTTATGAGTCCGAGAATAGGTAACTCTAATAAATCATCAATATCCTGCTCTGTTTTTACAGTAGTATCCAAATACTCTATTAGAAAGGTTATTCCAATACCAAGTATTAATCCAATTCCTGCAGCTATTGCCATGTTAAGTAGTGGAATCGGTTTAACAGGAAGACCATTTTTTGATTTTGCTGCCATGGAAAGAATATTGACATTATCTACGTTCATTAATGTCCTAATATCCTCTTGAAAGACTTCGGCAGTCATATTGGCGATATCTATTGCTTTTTGTAATTCTGGATCTTCTACACTAACGTTAATAACTTGTGAATTTTGCTCATTACTCACGGTTATTTTCTTATTTAGTAATTCTGGAGTAATACTTAGATCCAAATTATCGATCACTTTTGAAAGAATAACTGGGCTTTTAATAATGACATTATATGTGTTTATTAATTGAAGATTCGTTTCTATGTCTTGGCTGCTATATAGATTTTGATCGAGCTCTTTCTGATTAATAAGAATTTGTGTTGATGCTTCGTAAATTGGTGTCCAAAAGAAGTAACTAATCACTCCTGTAATCGATACTGCTAGAACGAAGATACTTATTATGAGTACAAGACGTTTCTTCATTATTTTTAATAGTTCTTGTAGACTAAATGTTTCCTCCATAAGAGTCATGATCCTTTCTGTTCAGACATACCAAAAAGTATTAACTATAGCTTATTAACTTATAATCTTTATTAAAACTTATTGGTTGCAACGCTTGAATATCTGTACCGAAAACTACATGTTTTGCATTTTCAATAAAATAAGCAACAAGATTTTCCGAATACTTTTTCCCGACATATTGATAAGCATCTTTTAATAAAAATGGACGCTTTTTATAATGGTGCGCATCCGAAGAGATGAAGTGTACCAAATTGTGTTTTATTAAAATCTTGGTGTACCTTTTTAAACATCTTCCATGGACACCAACCAAACTTGCTGCTGTTATTTGAATAAGAGCACCTTTACTTACCAATTCGTAAAGCTTTTGATTGTCCTTTCTAAGTACGGAGTTTTTTTCTGGGTGCGCAATGATTGGAATATATCCTCTAAGCTGTATTTTATAAAGAACCTCAAATGTATCTGTAGGGAGGTAATTTCTTGGTAGCTCTATTAATAGATATTTTCTACTGTTAGCTAAAGTTATAAGGTCTACGTCTATATCATCGAGAATGTTCTTATATAAATATATTTCTTGTCCTGGAAGTATTTTTACACGAATATTTTTTTGGGAAAGCTCTCTGTATAAATTAACAACATTCTCTTTTATTACGTTTGATGAATTAGTAAATTTACCATTTCTATGATGAGGAGTGGCTATAATATGTGTTACACCATTAGCAACCGCGTTAGCAGCAAGTAGAATTGCCTCTTCCAAAGACTCTGGGCCATCATCTAGTCCTGGTAAGACATGATTATGAATATCAACAATCATTCACTCCTTCTCCCCCCATAATCATCATCTCTTCTTCCTACATTATTTATATATTTAATAGATTCCTTTTCCTAGTAGAACTAGTAAAGTGGTTCGAATTACAGTTTTTAAATCTAATTAAAAAAAGTAGTGTTGTAAGTAGTACAAATCATGTACGATTTTTTCTCCATGCCTAATCCCTCCCATAAATCTGAGCATACTCCTGATTCCAGGTCCTACAAGTAAACGTCTCTTTTGTTTAATTGAATTATGATTCTTAATTTCTATTATTTCAGGTCGGGGTCTCCATAATATATTTCTATAATATATCCCGAATTCACTTACCAACACGGTGATTTAGGTAATGATTATATTGATGCAACTCAAATTCCTTTACACTTTCCACATAGCAGACTCCTTTAATTAAAGCTACTAAAAGAGTATATTCACGGACTATACTAAAAAAGAACTAATAATTTTGTTTTGGGACAAGTTAATCGTTTCAAAAATAAGCGCTACACTATAAGTTCCTTCGTTTTAGTTTCGATCCTTGATATGATTAAGTACAAATATCAATCGAGTAGAAGGGAAAGTTAATAACTTTCCGCCCCTCTCATACAAACGTACGTGAGTCTGTCTAACAATTTTTATAAATTTAAGGGAGCTGATTAGATGGCATTTAGTGGAGGTGAATATCGTTATCGAATAAACCTTCAACCCAACACTTGGATGACTTTGTAAATGAAGAGAATCCTGTGAGAGTAATTGATCCATATATTGATAGTCTAGATTTAGAAGAACTAGGATTTGTAGTATATTCTGGAAATAAGGCTGATCAAAAAATCTATAAGAAGCATTTTTACATTTATTGTTAAATGAATAGAATTCGTTCGTCCCGCACTATCGAAACTGAGGCTAAACGAAACATTGAGCTTAGGGTTTAATTCGTAAAGTTACCCCAGATCACGGAACCCAATAGAACGAATTCAATTAAATACGATAAAGGAAAAACTTAAAGAGGATAATATAAAACAAATCTGTTTAACTGATCCAGACGGCAATTCATGAAGAATAATGGGAAATTTGAAATTTATATTAATTTGTAAGCTGCAGTAGATAATAAACATAAGTGTACCCCCACTTTGGACTATCACCACCTAGATAGTCGCCATACCTGACGCAAAAAAAAAGAACGCCTTTTTCAAGACTTTCTTCTCATTATAATTATTTAATATTCCTTTATTAAATCATTTTACCTGTTTTAACATACTTTGTTGAGAAATTGGAGAGATTTTTACAACTGATATAGTCGTTCCTTTAAATAAAAATGAGAAAATTGGTATCCTATCTATTGCCAATCCCATCAAAAGAGAAATTGAAATCGCAATAGACGCTATAAACAAAGAACTATTTAACCTCGTTAAATATGCTAGCCAATCAGCAAAATAAAAACCTACACTGAAATGCAAACCCAAAATTAGTATAGATTGTCTTCCCAAATACGAGAGTACGGAGTAAATTAGTTTTACTTTGGTTAGTAGATATTTGGAAATAAACAAAATTAATAAACTACCAGAAATACCTCCTATATAAAACAAGAAGACGTTTCCATATACTCTATTATTCATATCCGCAGGCACATTAAAAATTAACACAGCAATAAACATACATAAAGAAATACTAGTAAGTGTTAACATCATTTTATGATTATATAAAATGCGCTTCTCCTTTAGGATATTTCCAATATACATAAATAACAGTGCTACCAAAGCAATATCAAAGCTCCAGGGCATCCAGATTATTCTACTCACTCCATAACCGATTACACCTAGAACAATAAATAGAACTGTCTTACTTAATAAAGATAATCTTATGGAAATCTTTAAAATAATATTAAAAATGATAAAAGCACTAAACAAACAAACCAAAAACCAGATTGGAGTATTTTCAACTATCCAATTACCATTTCCATAAAGCATCCCTATTAAGGGTTGCCCCCATGCTATTTCTTGTTTATTTAAAATTAGTAACAAAATCCATATTCCTGCTGACAAGAAACAGAAGGAGATATAAGGTATAATCAAGGTTCGGGTTTTGTCGATTACTAGTTTTTTAGTATTTCCAAGATATTTTGAAGAACTAAATAGATAGCCAGAAACCATAAAAAATAACGGCATTCTAAAACCTCTTAGTATTTCTGATACTAATCCTTCCGAAACCTCGGCAGCCCCAGTATGCCCTAGAACTACCAAGAATATAGTGATCCCTCTCACAATATCAATTTCCCGAAGCCTTTCATTAACAATCAATCATTTACACCCCTTCCTAAATCCACATATTAGCAAGACTTAGCCCCTACTGATACGTTTTAATAATGCAAATGCTTGTAGAATAAGATTTCTAAGAAGTTAGAGACAAGGAATTTTTAATAGCAGAGTGTAAATGTCACAATTTTAATCTTTATTGTGCTGGTGGAATTTATATATATGGGTTCCTTTTTTAGAAGTCAAAATGACATGGCTCTCCAGCTCTCACCAAGCCCCTTTTCCCATAATCACTATAAATATCGTTCGTATCACTATCTTCAGGTCAAGAAACAGAGAGCAATGCTTAACATAATATAAATCATAGTTAACTTTTTCCCCATGGGTGATTGCTGATCGACCATGGACCTGGGCATACCCCGTGATGCCAGGCTTTACTAATAAACGCTTCTTTTGGATAGGAGAATAATGATTAGTAATTTCAATCATTTCTGGCCTTGGACCTACAAAACTCATTTCACCTTTTAAGACATTCCAAAGCTGTGGGATCTCATCTATACTATATTTTCGATATATTTTCCCAAGCTTAGTGATCGTTAATGTTGGCGGTGTTGTAAAGGAAAAATCTTGCGGGACTTCGTCTTTCCATTCGTACTGGTGTGAGCTTGACTCCATACCCTCTGTCTGCATTGTTCGAAACTTCCAGATGATAAAAGGTCGATCATATAACCCTGCCCTGTTTTGCTTGTAGAAAACGGGACCACCTGTAAAGATGAATAAAATTATGGACAAACAAATAAGAGCTGGAAACAATAAAAAAAGTAATAAGGAACTAGCTAATACGTCTAAAGCTCGTTTGGCAAAACGTCGATAAAAAAAAGGCGTGTCATGTAATTGAGTTAATGTATGATCTATACTCTCCAGGGGCTGTTCTCCTTTTAATAATATTGTAGAAAGCAAGGTACTAAAAAGTATATTCAGTATACCCCTTAAAAAAGAACTAAATTCTATGTACTTAGGACAAGTTATTCTAACTGTTTTTTACAGTTTATGGGGTAGAGCATATTATTCATGAAGATTGTGCGCTAGTATATTAACTACAGAAAAAATTCTCCACAAACAAAAAAACACAACAGGAAAATTTAACCTGTAGTGCTTTTTAAATTCTTGCAAACTTTTCGTATACATCCTGCAATGTTTCACAGCCAAGCATTTTAACTTTTTCTATATAAATACTCCAAAGCTTAGCCGCCATTCTTGCGTCCTCTAATGCATTATGTCGGCCTACTATTGGAATGCTGTTATGTTCACACAAGTCTTCTAACGAACTTAGTTGTATTTTGGGCTCAGCAATTTTATAAAGAAAAGATGTATCAACTATCCGATTTCTAAAAGGTGTGCGGAATACTTTGTTGCTAGTGAATTGCATAAAATTTCTTTCGTGATTAGCGTGATGTGCTACAAGTGTACAGTCTTTTGTATATTGAAGAAATTCAATTAGTACATCCCCAACTAGACTAGCATCCTCCAATTGTTCATTTGTAATGCCTGTCAGTTCTACAATATCCAAAGGAATTTCTTTCTCTGAGTATATAAGCGAGTAGAAAGTATCATCCTCTCGTATAGAAGAGCCATGCATTTTAATGGCACCAATGGAGATAATATCATCTCCTTGCTCTGGATTAAAGCCAGTTGTCTCAATATCGAACACGACAATTTTAAGCTCATCTAAAGGGATTTCTAGTGAATCCTCTTTTTTCAATTCTTTTTGCAGGTTTCTTAAAAAAGCCATTTGCTGGGCACTTTGAATATCACCTATGCCAACATTCGTACGTTTTCCTTGAATGCCTCTGAGTATTTGCATGAACGGTTCAAATGCCATGGCGAACACCTTTTTTCATCAAAGCAATCACTTCACGATGTAAGTTAATTCCGCCTTTAATAATACGTTTAATATCTTTCTGTTCGATTTTGCTCAGTTTATCAAACTGTAAATAATGAGTATCTGAATAGCTTTTCACTTGAGTTAATGACAAACGATATTTTAATAGATCCGAAAAATTTCTTTCACTATTTTTTAGTAAGCATGTATACTCTTTCATTTGAATCAGATAACTCATCCGAACTAGAGTTGAAGTTTCTACTATTCCCTCTCTTATTGAAAGGAGTCGAACAGCATTTACATATGGTAGGAATCCAGAGTATTTTAAGTTTACGCAACCTTGGTATAAACCATGTCTTTCCAACAATAACTGACCAACTGGACCAATTACATTTTTTATATGTTCTACATTAGCAGTAAATCGACTTAGTAAAATTTGATGTTGTAATTGGTAATCATATATGGATGTTTTCAACTGATGGATAATTCCTACCTTTCCATGAAGCACTCTGGCATCATAAAAGATTTGAAGAAAACGCATGGACTCCCAGCTTTCGTCAACCATCCAATCATGAAGTTGTTTGTTCCAACCTTCATAGGATTTACACCACTCTGGATTAGAACTCATAACTTTACCTTCGCAATAAGGATAGCCCACTTCATAAAGACCATTAGAAATTTCTGTTCCAAACACCTGAAAATACACATCATTTTCATCATTAGCTATTTCATAGGCAATTCCATGATCTTGATCACTTATTAATCCTTGTTCTAATCGCCCCCCACTGCCTGTTATAAACCAAGAAAAGTCACATGGAGGTGAACCTATTTTCTTAATCGCTTCTTCCAAAACTTTAATCATCACCTGATCATGAAAATCATTGAGAGAAACGATGTCATCTAGGAAGTTTGTAATATTTAGTTCCTTCCAGTTCCGAATAGATTCATACGTTTCCACAAGTACACGCCCTTTTATGTAAAAAGCCTCCCAATTTCAGAGGCTTTTTTTATTTAATTAAGTGATTTTGATTCCTCTAAAACCATTTGTTCGGGATAACCATAGTTGCCGTGTTCACTCATATCTAGACCCATTAGTTCCTCTTCTTCCGTTACACGAATACCACCCATAGCTTTTTTCATTGTAAAAAGGATAGCATAGGAAACTACGAAAGCAAATAAACCACAAGACACAACACCCATTAGCTGAACACCTAATTGATCTAGTCCGCCTCCATAAAATAATCCTGCTTTACCAACGGATGCAAGCTCTGGTGTAGCAAAGAAACCAGTAGATAATGTTCCCCATACTCCAGCAGCTCCATGAACAGATAACGCATAAATTGGATCATCGACTTTTCTCTTTTCAAAAAATCTAGCGCTATAGAAAACTAATACTCCAGCGATTAAACCAATGACAACAGATGCCCAAACGTCTACGAATGCACAGGAAGCAGTAATGGCAACTAATCCAGCTAAAGCTCCATTTAAAATCGTTGGGATATCTGATTTACCTAATACAACCCATGAAATAAGGGTGGCTGCAACAGCTCCTGCTCCAGCGGCAAGTGTTGTATTTAATGCTACAAATCCAAAAAAAGCAGCATCTACAGATACCGTACTTCCAGCATTAAACCCAAACCAACCTACCCAAAGGATGAGTACTCCTAAAGCTGTATAAACTTGGTTATGTCCAGCAAGATTGTTTGATGAACCGTCTTTATTGAACTTCCCAATTCTTGGTTTAAGAATTATTGTTGCAGCAAGTGCAGCCATCGCACCAGTTAAATGAACTACCGTTGATCCTGCAAAATCCTGTTTGCCATGTTCAGCTAACCAACCTCCACCCCAAATCCAGTGGGCAATTACAGGGTAAACAATTATTCCAAAAAGTATTGTGAAAATTACGTATGCCGATAATTTTGCACGTTCAGCAAATCCACCTAATGCGATAGTTACAGCAATACCAGCAAATGCTAGTTGGAAAACAAAGAAAACGGTTGTTGCAAGACCTGCTCCCTCAATAATTTCTCCACTATAGAAAAAATCTGTCATACCTACGAAGAAGTTCGCATCTCCCCCGAAGATAAATCCATAACCTACTGCCCAGAACACCATTGATGCTAAACCAAATGTGAATATGGTTTTACCGGCAACATGACCAGCATTTTTCATTCTAGTCGAACCAGCTTCCAGTAATATAAATCCACCAATCATAAATATAACTAAAATTGCAGCTATCATTGTCCACAAGCTGTTCATTAAATACATTACATCCTCCATTGTCATCTCTCCTTTTTGTGAGATGTTACATTTTCTATCTTTCTATGTTAGAAAAAGTAACATCGTTTATATTATTTATTCTATTCAAATCTGAAAATTTGTCAACACAATTTTCTGAATATATTTTATTTTTAGTTTAGTAGTCTTCACTTCCCCTTATTTAAAGCACTTTTCTTACAAAAATTATATTTACACATAAAAAAACTGCCTACACAGCTCTTCAGCGTGATGACAGTTTTTCTATCATGTATTTATCTAATTTCATTCCCCATCGCTATCCTCTTCTTCTGTTCCTCGAACAGGAAGAATGCCCATTTTAACCGCTACTTTTGGTAAGTTCATCGCAATGAACATTAATACAACCGTTATGAGTGCTAAATCGTACGCACCATACCCAATGGTTAATCCTACACAAGCAGTAATCCAAAGGTTCGCTGCCGTTGTAAGTCCTCGTTTTACATTATCCTTATCTAACCATATTACACCTGCTCCAAGAAAACCAATACCGCTGATTACTTGTGCAGCTAAACGCATCGGATCCATATACGCCCCTTGATTTAGTGACGACAATGCCATAGCTAAGGTCGATCCTAAACATACTAAAATATGCGTTCTAATACCAGCTGGTTTATTTTTTATCGCTCGCTCTAGACCAATAAAAAACCCTATAAAAGTTGCTACACCTAAACGAATATATAAGTCATAATGCGAATTAAATAATGTAGCGATGAAATCCATTTTGCAAAACCTCCTTAAATTCCTATTCCGATAACATTCTATAAAACTTCCTAAAATCCTTCAATGGTAATTGCTATCATACACTGGAAACTTTATTAAATACAATTCTCATATGGAAGGCGCAGGAAGCCTCTTTGAAGTCAAACCTATGATTATCATGTGTGAAGTTCCTTCGGACACAGACTTGCATTTTTTTTACTTGCTCTCGTTCATCGTTTACTTGCCTCTAACCGGAGTTTACTTGCGGACGTAAAGGATTTACTTGCTCTTGGTCCATATTTACTTGCTCTAGGTCCATATTTACTTGCGGTCGCTTCTTTTACTTGCTCTCGCCTATCGTTTACTTGCTTCCATCCGGGATTTACTTGCGAACGCAATGGATTACTTGCTCTTGGTCCAACTTTACTTGCGGTCGCTTCTTTTACTTGCTCTCACCCCTCGTTTACTTGCTCCCAACTGAGATTTCCTTGCGGACGAAAAGGATTTACTTGCTCTAGGTCCATATTTACTTGCGGTCGCTTCTTTTACTTGCTCTCGCCTATCGTTTACTTGCTTCTAACCGGGATTTACTTGCGGACGAAATGGATTTACTTGCTCTAGCCACATATTTACTTGCGGTCGCTTTTTTTACTTGCTCTCACCCCTCGTTTACTTGCTTCTAACCGGGATTTACTTGCGGACGAAAAGGATTTACTTGCTCTTGGTCCATTTTTACTTGCGACCACTTCTTTTACTTGCTCTCACCTATCGTTTACTTGCTTCCATCCGGGATTTACTTGCGGAAGCAAAGGATTTACTTGCTCTAGCCACATATTTACTTGCGGTCGTTTTTTTTACTTGCTCTCACCTATCGTTTACTTGCTTCCATCCGGGATTTACTTGCGGACGCAATGGATTCACTTGCTCTAGGTCCATATTTACTTGCGGTCGTTTTTTTTACTTGCTCTAGCTCCATATTTACTTGCGGTCGCTTCTTTTACTTGCGGTCACTCTTTTACTTGCTCTCACCAAAAAAGGCAAACACATAGTCTGCCTAGTGTTTGCCTCTTCATTATAAGATTATAATTCAAATTCACCTTTTTTAATCGTTTCATTATACCAATGATAGCTATCCTTTTTTGTTCTTTCTAATGTTTCGTAATTCACATGTACAATACCGAAACGCATACTATACCCTAATGCCCATTCAAAGTTATCCAATAGGGACCAGTATAAGAACCCTTTTATATTAACACCAGAATCCATACTTCGTTTTAAAGCTGTCAGGTGTGTCTTTATATAGTCAATTCTTTTATGATCGTCGACTTTACCATTCTCTGGTTCATCATTATAGCAAGCACCATTCTCTGTAATATAGATTGGCACACTACCATAAAGATCTTTAATTTTAACTAGAACTTTATAGAAACCTTCTGGATAGATAAACCAGTCAATATCTGTTTTATCATATCCCATATCTATACTTTCTAAATCGAATAACCCTTCATTTTCCTTGTAGCGCCCTACATTGCCGGTGTAATAATTTACCCCTAAAAAATCAATTGGTTGCGATATTATTTCTAGATCCCCATTTAAAATAGTTGGAACAGCACCTTTTTCTTTAAACCAATCTAACATGAATTGAGGATAGCTCCCTTTAAACACTGGATCAAAGAACCACTCTAAATTCCAAGCGTTTCCTCGATTACACGCATCTACGTCTTGCTCTTTCGTACTGTAAGGCTCAAACCAAGTAACATTTGGAGCGTATCCAATTTCACCCTCTACATTACTTTCTCTAAAACGTTTCACTGCAAGACCGTGTGCAACTAATAAGTGATGGCCAACATCGGTAGCTAGCTGTAGATCCTGATTACCAGGAGCATGTTCTCCAATATAATTGGATAGGAAAGATGAGCACCAAGGCTCGTTAATAGTTATCCACTTTTTTATCTTCCCATTAAATTCCTTAAACATAAAGTCCGCATATTGGACAAATGCCTCGATTGTTTCCCGATTATCCCAACCACCTTTATCCTGTAACACCTGTGGCAAATCCCAATGATACAACGTACACATCGGTTCAATGCCTTTAGCTAACATCGAGTCTACTAATTTGTGATAATAGTCGACTCCTTTTCGATTCACTTCTCCTGTACCAGTTGGAAAGATCCTTGGCCAAGCAACTGAAAAGCGGTACACATCAGCCCCTAGATCATGTATTAAATCTACATCCTCTTCATATCGGTGGTAGCTATCACAGGCAATATCACCAGTGTCTCCATTATGTACCTTCCCCGGTGTTTTAGAAAAAGTATCCCATATCGAGACACCTCTGCCATCTTCGTTTGCTGCACCTTCAATCTGATAAGATGCTGTTGCCGCCCCCCATTTAAAATCCTTTGGAAACTTTATATTCGCCATTTATAATCCACCCTTCATTTATCGTTCTTTCGACGCTTCGCCTATAACACCGGAAGAATTTCTCAATACCAACTCCGGATCAACGAGTGACGGCCTTAAGCCAGTTACTCCATTTATCAAATCGTTTAACTTAATGGCTGCCAATCTACCAATTTTCTGTTTATCTTGTTTAATAGTTGTTAGAGCAGGCTCCATATATCGACAAGCCTCAACATCATCACATCCTATCACTTGAATATCTTGTGGAATTCGAAGTCCATAGTCCTTTATCGCTCTCATTGCACCTAGCGCCATCATATCAGAAGCAGCTATAATTGCTTTTGGTAAAGATTCACCCTGCAGAATTTCTTCCATTGCTTCGTATCCACTCGATTCAAAAAAGTTCCCATGCTTAATCCATATAGGGTTAGCCGGCATACCGAATTGATTCATCGTCTGTAGAAATCCCTCTAATCGTTGATTTGATATTTCAGAACTTTCTTTCCCAGCAATATAACCAACATCTCTAACGGAGTTTAAGTACAAGTATTCTACTGCAAGCTGAGACACCTTATAGTTATCTGTCATAACGTAGCTAGAATTTTGCCCGGTCAGTTCAAGGTCAATCCCCATACAAGGGACATCACTTTCATCCAACTTCGACACTGCATCCTCTACTTCTTCACCCGCGATTATTAGACAGCCATCTAAACGAAAATGTCTTGTTCTCGCTAAGTAATCGACATTTTCTTTATCAAACATCTCATTGGAGAAAATGATAATATCATAACCCATTGCACCAAGTGTTTTTTGAAAAGATGATATAACCTCATTGAAAAAGGGATGGTTAAACTCTACGTTTATCTTCCCCGCGTATATCAGCCCAATTAGACTAGATTTCTTCGTCGCTAGGGACTTTGCGGAAAAAGTAGGTTGATAATTAGTTTTGTCGATAACTTCTAGTACTTTACGCTTTGTTTGTTCACTTACACCATCATAGTTGTTGATTACCTTAGAGACAGTGCCTCTTGAGACACCCGCCATTTGAGCAATATCACGTATAGTTAAAGTCATTTTACATCCCTCATATTCCATGTGCTGATTACTATTATTTAACCGATCCCTCGGCAATACTCGATATAAACAGTTTGTTGAACAGTAAGAACACTATAAGCAATGGTATCGTAGCCCAGAACACACCGGACAGCAGCATACCAAAATCTACTTTAAATGTATTATTCAATGATGCTAATGCAACTTGTATTGTGTAGGATTCAGGATCTCGCAGCACCGTAAATTGCCATAAGAACTCTCCCCAAACAGAGGTAAACACAATAATTCCAAGCGTTGCAAAAGCAGGTAAAATGATAGGCAGTACAATACTGCGATATATCCTGAATATAGAACAACCATCAAGTCTTGCTGCTTCTATCAATTCTTCAGGCACAGATTCACTTACATATTGTCTCATTAAAAATATTCCTAAAGGATTTAAGAAAAACAAGACCATCGCTGCAAATAAATGATCCAATAATCCCGCTTTTGCAACTAATAAATACTGCGGTATTAATCCTAGTTGAGGCGGAATTATAATAGTGAATAATATAGCGAAGAAAAGAATATTCTTCCCTGGAAACTTTAATTTAGAAAATGCAAATCCAGCTAACGAACTTATAAATAATACAACAATAGTTACAGTAAGACAGACGATCAATGTATTAAACATGGACTGAAAAAACGGAATCATATCCAATACTTTTTGGAAGTTCTCTTTCAACTGATCACCTGGAACCATCGCCGGGGGAATTGAATTGTATGCAGAGCTATGACTCGTGGACATAACGAACATCCAGTAAAAAGGGAATAACGAAAAGAGCGATATTACCGTTAAAAACAAGTACATTCCAATACGTCCAATGCCCCACTTTTTACTTCCTACATCACTTTTCACACATGTTTCCCCCCATCCTTACCGAGTCTTTTAGTGAGCATCATATTAAAAGCAGAGGCAACTACGATGAATAACAGCAGAACAATAGCAGCTGCAGATGCCGTCCCGAAGGAAGATAACCTAAACGCATCGCGATATAAATACATAACAACTGTCATTGCTTCATCTCTTGCAAAAGCAGTATTACCTAGAAACACAGTTGGCTCCGTAAATAATTGCATCGCTCCAACTGTCGAAAAGAATACCGTCAGTATAATAAATGGTTTCAGTAACGGAATCGTAATATATCGAAGCTGTTGGAAAATACTAGCTCCATCAATTCTAGATGCTTCGTATAGTTCGTTCGGAATACTTTGCATACCCGCTAAATAAATGATCGTGTTGTAACCAAGCCAGCGCCAAAAAACCATTGTCGAAATCGCTATTTTAGCTCCCCATTCAGAGGTCTTCCAGCTGACCGGGTCAAATCCAAATAGACCAATAATATAGTTCACTAAAGCCGTTTCATTGTTACTAAAAAATACACTAAATACTAAAGCAACCGCTACCATTGAAGTAATATATGGCATAAAAATAGTTACTCTAAAAAAAGCTTTGAAACGTAAGTAAGACAGATTCAATAAAAAAGCCAAGATTAGCCCAATGACAAGTTGAGGAGCAGTCCCCATTAACCCAAGAATAATTGTATTGTAAACAGATTTCCAAAATAACGGATCACTTAGTATTACCTGAAAATTACTTAACCCGACAAACTCCATTTCTCCCATGCCATTCCATTTTTGAAATGCTAGGATTAAACTAAATATTGCCGGATAGAGACCAATAATCGCAAATATGATAAAAAAAGGTGATATATATAAATACCCCGAAAGCATCTCCTTCATCTCTTGCGATGAAAAACCTTTCCTTCGTCTTTTTTGATGTTTTTCATCTAAAGAAACCATACACTCGTCCTCCTACCTACATACAGAGTATATTCGGCGGGTAAAACCGCCGAATATGTCATTCACTTTCTCAACTTTAGCGATCTAGTTTAGTTTTAATACGCTTGATAGCTTCAGTCCATTCTTTCTCTGCATCTGCTCCGTCCTGTGAGTTAACTAAAGCAGCAAGAATTTCATCGTGTACGCTTGTATAATCCTTCCCTTTGTATACCTTTCCAATCTTTTGTGCAGACTCGGCAAACACTGTTTGTGTCGACTGCCCACCAAAATAATCATCGCTTGCTTCTTTAAATTCAGCCATATCATATACAGCAGGTGCAGAAGGGAAAAGACCATTACTCTTAAAAGATTCTAATTGGTTTTCAGGTGAAACCAACCATTTTACAAACTCATATGCTTCTTCTGCATGTTTTGTTTCTTTAGGGATAGAAATGTAAGAACCACCCCAGTTTCCACTGTACTCAGTCGGTAAAGTAGCTATATTAAATTCTCCAGTAGCTTCAGGAGCATTCGATTCCATCCACCCTTTGAACCAAGCAGCTCCTAATTCCACTGCAAAGTCTCCATTGTCAACTCCACTTGCCCATTCAGCGGACCACATTGCATAATTTCCGACCAAACCAAGTTCGTTCATTTCGATAGCTAAGTCATACGCTTCTTTAACTCCATTACCACTTTCTTCTATCAATAGGTTACCTTCCTTATCAAAATAACTTTCCTCTAACGCATCTAACTGTGCTCGGTACATCATTTCCATACTAGCAACCATAGGTTTACCAGTTTTTTCTTTTATTTGAATAGCAGCTTCCTTAAAATCTTCAGGAGTTGCGATTAAAGCAGAAACCTCTTCGGGAGTTGTTGGTAAACCTGCTTCTTCAAATACATCTAGTCTGTAGTAAAGACCCTTAGGACCAATATCAGTTGGAAGGCCCATTAGGAACTTGCCATCATCATTCTCTGCAATTTCCCATTTCCAGTCCAAATATTCACCTTTCACATCATCCGCGCCCATATCATATAGATTCACAAAGCGGTCTTGTGCATCGCGGAAGCGATCGAGTTGGTCAAGCTCAAGTGCAGCTATATCCGGCGCACCACTACCAGCAGAAAGTGCTGTAAATAAATTGTTATGGTGATCTGCTGTTTCTGAAGTTTTTATTTTAATTTTTATATTTTCATTTTGTTTCTCATACTCTTTGACAAGCTCCTCATACCCGGTAGCACCAAACAGCCAAAAATCTAAAGTGATTTTTTCTCCATCTCCACCCGCTTCATCTGAATCATCAGATGAATTATCGGAAGAACACGCTGCAACGATAAATATGAACAAAATGGATAGTGAAGCGATTAGCAGTTTTTTTAATTTCATTATGATTTCCCCCTGAAATTTAATAGTTTAATAGTTTTTATACCAGTAAAACCACCCTATCTCCAAACGCCCTCCAATCTTTAATTTAGTCCATCAAGTATCTGCATCTTCGGTGTCGTATTGCTTCATATTTTTATAGAAACCGGTTTCCATAAAAGTAAAAAAAATAAGTAATAAACCAGGTTTTCCAAAATATGAAGCGCTTTCAATTATCATTATAATCGTTTTAAAAATAAAATCAATGAATTTTTAGAAAATTCTTATAAACCGGTTTCTATATTATTTAACTATATGTAATGTTGTATTCCATAAGACCAATTATTGTTAACCTATTTCCCCAACTACTCGACACTGTGCTTGAAGCATTTTTTAATTTGAAGATGTACAACCAAGTCCACTGTTTTTATACTCTTGTGAAAAACTATTTTCCTATGCTAGTTGTGCACCTATCTTAACTACCTCCTTTTGATTGAATAGCTGTGCCACCTCTAGTAGTAATAGAACATTATTTGAGTAAAAAAAGCTATTTTGGAAATATTAATAATATAAGGAGGGATTTGAGTTGGAGATGAACCCTATAGAAACATTTAGATTTAGTTTGGAAAATGACAATAAAGAGCTAGTCGTCAGCGGTCAAATTCAAGGAAAACCAGAAATACCATCTTTAGATGACCTAAAATTTAAAGCAATTATTGCTTTACTTAACTCTATTGATAAACAAAGTTTCATTGAAGTGGATAAGGATCAGCTATTTGCTGATTATTTAGATGAAATGGAAGGAACGATTGCTGAGATGAAGAAGTATGATGAGTTTCAATGTAGGGATGGACTAACTTAATCTCTCTATTTTCTCCTAATAACAGAATAATAAAAGGTTAAAATAACTCAATACAAATAATACTGACTATACATTATGTTGGTTGGAGGTGAAATAAGATGACCGTTCTAACGATGAAAGAATTGGCATTTATGGAGGATGAAATCCGTTCAGAGGTGATAACCGCAAAAACGATGAACTGGTGTGCAGCACAATGTTCAGACCAGGAGTTAAGAACAACACTCGAAGAAATAGCAGAAAAACACCAGTTAAAAATAGCGGACCTATCCCAATACTTTAACCGAACAAACAACATTCAATAATTGCAAAAGGTGGATATAGTATGCCAAATAATATCGCAGAACGCGGTTTAACAGACCGAGAAATGCTCCAGCTCTGTTTGGAGTTAGAGAAGGGACGCTGCCGAAGCATCAGCAACACCTTATTAGAGACTAAACATCCGCAGCTAAGGGAAATTTATAAGCAAGTTTTTGATAATGCGAGCTCAAACCATTATCTACTTTTTGAGATAATGGAAAATAAAGGATGGTACAAGACCGAACTTGCCTCTAAAGAACAGGTTGGCAAAGTACAGGAACTTATGCAAAATAACTTACATCCCGATAACCAGTTTTAGAAATTACCTAAAAGCGCAGAAAATATAAAGTCGCCCCACCTCTGATTTCTCAAAATGTGGAGCGACTTTATTATCCCTCACAAAATTTAACGGGATGGTCTAGGTTCTAAACAATTAGAACATTTTTTCTGATTGCTGCCTTTAAACTTCGTTAATGTTTTTTCAAAGTTAGTTCCACATGAACATTTGAATAGTAGCTTTTGTGAATACCCTACATATTCTTTTGAAAGTAAAGTACATTCTGAATTTTTACTAACATAGTCTCGTATTTGATCTATCGTCCATTTTTTATTCAACTCGACACCTCCGATGGTGTAATTATTTAAGTACTGGAAGAAACATTAAGAGACTTCCGTTCAATTAGATTTATGAATTTTAAATCCACCTTAATGTGTTATTATACCACCACTTGGAGTATCCTTGTACAATCTTTACAAAGAAATATTGTTTTTAGTAAATATCTGTGCTATACTAGATTACTAACAACAAATACGATTTGACATCCATACTATTGATTACTATATTAGTCGACATCAATGGGTGCCAAACCCGCAAGAGTTCTTTAGGAACAAAGAATTCTTTAGAAAAAAAGCATTATCTCTTTGGAGATAATGCTTTTTTTATATGAATTCGATTTCATTATATCTTACTCGCACACACAGATTTACTATCAGTAGCAGGAATAGTAAAAAGCTTTTGATACTATGCAAGAGTTACATCTCTATTTCTCAAGATTTGTAAGCCAAGTAGTTAGTTCTTCCAACTGAGCAAGGACCGCAATTGGATCATAATACCATGAACGTTCTTCTGGCCAAACATAGAAATGATTATTTTTAATTGCTGGAAGACTTCCCCAGACAGGATCTGCCTTAAAGTCTTCAACTGTACGATTGTTAGAAGTCATAATAATATAATCGCCAGAGTAATCTGGTATAATTTCCTCCGAAATTTCAGCCCACTGTTTCTCCATTATTTCATCCGCAACCTTAGCAGGTGGCTTACGTCCTAGAGCCTGATATACTGGCTGTCCACCCCGTCCGAAGTTATCACCATATACCCATGTTGTCTTACCGCCATCCTCCATAATAGAAAAGCTTGCATCTACTGGTATTGCAGCATCGACTTTTGCCTTGGCATCCGCTATTTGGTCATCGTAATCTAGTAGCCATGCTTCCGCTTCCTCTTGTTTGTCGAATAAGTTTCCGAAATAAGTTAGCTCTTCATGAACTCCTTTTAAATCACCATACGGTATAACTATAGTAGGTGCTATTTTACTTAGCATTTCGTAGTTGTCACCATTTGCTGTAATAATAAGGTCTGGACTAAGGGCAAGGATATTTTCAACGGATGGTTTTCCATACACCCCAGTATCCGAAACACCTGTAAGATCATCTTTGAAATAATAATTGTTGATCGTAAGTTCAGGTGCACCCACCGGAATAACATCTAATGCAATTAGACTACCTAAGTATTCTTCTGCTACTATACGTTGGGGGTTAACAGGAATTTCAATCTCTCCATTTACTGTGGAAATCTTTTTCATTTTGTCATCCTTGGTAGTCCCTGTATTTTCGGTAGTTTCTTCTTTATTAATATCTACAGCTGTTGTCGTCTTTCCGCAAGCGGAAAGAAGTAATACTAAAAGTAGAAAAATAGAAATTAACCCTATCTTTTTCTTTTTATAAACGTCTTTATTTAAACTCAACTTCAAAACCTCCACATCCATTATTGATAACCATTCTCATTCACTATTGTAAGTTGTCTTTACAATAGTGTCTATGCACTAAAGTAATCTCTTGCCATACATTTTTATGATGTCAATAATCTCATTAATTCATGTATCTGTGCATGGGATGATAACGGGTCATAGCCGAAGAATATATCTGATTTATCTATCAAATAAACATGATTTTGTTTGAATGCTTCCATGCTCATCCATGAGTATGACTGAAATAGGCGGTTCATACGCTCTATTCCCTCTTTATTTAAAGGCATTCCTGTGATAAAGACGAAATCAGCAGGATAATCTTTAATTGCTTCGATTTCCACCTCAATGTAGCCCCGATTTCCTATACCGTGATTTAGTAGTGTAATCGGTAAACTAAATCCGAAATCTTCATATATGATTTGACTACCTCTACCATGGCTACTATTAATACAGAAAGCCGAGTTTGTACCAATTTCCCATACAACAGCTGTCCCTCGTTCTCCAAGCTTACAATCTAGTTTCTGATTGAAACTCCATACCATTCTATCGTAATCCTTAAGCCATTCCTCCGCTTGCTGCTGTCTTTCCACAATATCAGCTATAAGCCGAAATTGTTCTCGCCAGCTCATTTCCATAAAAGGAAGGGTAACCATCGGAGCCAATGATAACAAAGATTTGTTTTCTTTTGTTGTTTTATAATCGAGAATTAAATCAGGATTAACAGCAGCGATTTTCTCATATATTAATGCTTCACTATTTTTCCATATATTTAGCTTTTGCTCTGTTTTCACTGGATTAACTCTCTCCATCCAGGTGGAGTACACACCAAGTTCAGGAGTAATACCTAACGCTAATAAACTTGCAGTATGATTGGTATTAAGCGTTACCACTCTCTTGCGCTTATTGTGATAAGAAGTCGGAGAAAGACCGACCACTTGCTTGAATTTTCTACTTAAATAGGTCCCTTCTTTGTAGCCGACCTCCTGTGCTAAATCATCTAATTTAGGCATCTCATATAATAGTCTTTTTTGAGATTCCCGAATTCTTATTAAGGATAGATATTCACTAAACGTTCGACCTGTGCTCTTACGAAAAGCACGGGATAAATGCTCTGGGCTTACCTGTACAAGGGTAGCCATCTTCTCTCGACTCAAATCCTCTTCATAGTGAGTATCAATGTAACTTATTACTTGATCCATCCATGTACTAATGGACTGTTTATTTTCTATTAACTCTCCATGTATTTCGGTTAAGAGTTCAATGAACATCTGTTGTATATAGAATGGTCCTCTACTACTTCGGTACCTCCAGGCGTTTTCAAATTCTTTTGCCAGCCTAATGATTTTGGCTGTCTGTTTAATTGGCTGATAACTCTCTATTGTCTGAGGCTGGGAACCATCTGTAGTTATGCAACGATAACCTATTAGAATAGCCTGAAGAGGAGATGTAGTACAGGACTTTTGTTGATACTCTAGTACCGAGAAGGAATCACAAAGTAATATACTACCACGTGATACTGCATGTTCTTTTTCATTTAGACTAACTATTCCGCTCCCACCAAATACGATTAGAATTTTAGGGTGTGGATCGTTTTCTTCCAAATTGCTATCCATGAATTCATTTATACTGTTTAAACTTATAGGTATATAAAATGTATGGGGTAGTAATTGTATTTTTTCTAATGTGTTATTGATCAAGGTTATACTCCTCTCAGCTTTGTAATAGATTATTAGGAATTTAAAATAGGTCACTACCACTAACATATGGATAGTGACCTATTTTTTTAATTTGGATTATTACTATAGAGAGTTAATAATGTATCGTTCCTGTGCCTTATATCTCTCACAAGCCACTTTAAAGAGTCCAACAAACATTACGTCATACTCTTCCATTGTATCTTTCCCTTACTATCTATTTTCTTTTTCCTATTAAACCCCAAACTGAGCTAGGTGAAGTCTTTTATAAGCTCCTTTCACTGCTAATAACTCATCATGATTCCCTTGTTCCACAATCCCATTCTCAGTTACAACAACTATGCGATCTGCATTTTTAATCGTTGCTAAACGATGTGCTATAACAAGTGTTGTACGCCCTTGAGATAATTCAGATAAGCCATGTTGAATCGCTACCTCTGTTTCAGTATCAAGTGCAGATGTCGCTTCATCTAAAATAAGAATAGATGGATTTTTAAGAAACATACGAGCAATTGAAAGGCGTTGTTTTTGTCCTCCAGACAGTTTAACTCCGCGCTCTCCGATCAATGTATTCATCCCCTCTGTTTGAGAAAGAATAATGTCTTCTAACTGGGCTCTTTTTGCTGCTTCCCATATCTCATCTTCAGAAGCATCCAAATTACCATAAGCAATATTTTCTCGAATGGTTCCATCAAAGAGATAAACATCCTGTTGCACAATTCCAATTTGAGACCGAAGAGATTTAAGTGTCATTTGTTTAATTTCAATACCATCAATTGTTAACGAACCGCTGTTAATATCATAAAAGCGGGGTAACAGGCTACAAATAGTAGTTTTTC
Organism: Psychrobacillus sp. FSL K6-2365; assembly: GCF_038003165.1. NCBI lineage: Bacteria > Bacillati > Bacillota > Bacilli > Caryophanales > Bacillaceae > Psychrobacillus > Psychrobacillus sp. FSL K6-2365. The sequence goes on from NZ_JBBOOO010000001.1 coordinate 3,102,314, forward strand.
CTGCACCAGACGGTCCAACAAGAGCTATTGTTTCACCTGCACGAATCGTTAAGTTGATGTTATCTAAGACATTCTCTTTCCCTTCATAGCTAAACGACACATCTCTGTACTTTATATTTCCTTTTAAATGCTTAACATCACTTGCATCAGGGGCATCCGCTACATCTGGTTCTGTTTCAAGCATTTCAACATAACGCTTAAATCCAGCAATTCCTTTTGGATACATTTCAATTACAGCATTAATTTGTTGAATAGGTCCTAAAAATACATTTGATAAGAGAACAAATGCAATAAACTCTCCGTATGTCATTTGCTTATTAATAACGAACCAAGTCCCACAAAGTAAAACGAACAAAGTGACAACTTTCATAAGAATATAACTAACGGATGAATTCCATGCCATAATTCTATAGGCTACTAATTTAGACTTACGAAAACGACTATTGCTTTCATTAAACTGAGCAATTTCATGCTCTTCATTAGCAAAGGCTTGAACAACTCGCATTCCACTAACATTATTTTCTACACGTGCATTAAAATTAGCTATATCAGCAAAAAAGCGTTTGAATGCTACAGTCATCTTTTTACTGAAATATAAGGATAAACAAATAATTAGTGGAACAATAACGAATGTAAGGACGGCTAATTGCGAGTTTATGGAGAACATTAAAGCAAATGCACCTGTAAGTGTCATAATTGCGATAAATAAATCTTCAGGTCCATGGTGCGCAATTTCACCGATATCCATTAAATCATTCGTCATTCTAGAAACTAAATGACCTGTTTTATTGTTATCAAAAAAACCGAACGACAATCTCTGGACATGTGTAAATAGCTCTTTACGCATATCAGTCTCAATATTAATCCCCAGTTTGTGTCCCCAATAAGTGACAACATAATGAAGTACCGCACTAATAATATATATCCCAAATAACGAAATACATCCCCACAGAATCCAATTCCAATTTGAACTTGGCAATAGATCATCCACTACGCGGTTAACAGCAAGCGGAAAAGCAAGCTCCAAAACAGCAGCGATGATTGCACAGGAAAAGTCTAGAATGAATAGACTTTTATATGGTTGATAGTAAGAAAAAAAACGTTTTAACAATGTCTATCACATTCCTCTATGATATTTATTTTGAAATTGATATTTTGATAAGTCAGTCTACAAAAAAAGAGACTATTTCTGACATCTATGTAGACGCAGAGTCAGCCTCTAATTTAAGTTTTAAATTAATAATTATGTATATTCTAGAGGTCGACCTTCGTAGCACCGACAGGTTTTTCGCTCAATAATAAAATGGCAGATAGTATCACGAGCATTCAACAATTACTATATTTTATTTATATATCCCCTTTCTAATTGATAATGATTTTCATTTTCAATATTATCAACTGTGATAGCGGAAGTCAATACAAATAATTCCAATCTGTTTATAACAAAAAATAAAACTAAGTTATTCTATTCTGTTCTTTAATCTTTTAATTTGGAGAGTAAATAAAGGAAATAAGGTGCCCCTATAACTGCAACTATAATTCCTGCTGGAATCTCTGAAGGTTGCAATATCCAACGCCCTATAGTATCAGCAATAAGAACCAAAAGACCTCCAGTCAACGCTGAAGCTGGTATTAAATATTGATGTCTAGATCCAACTAATTGACGGGCTAGATGCGGTCCTATTAAACCGACGAAACCTATTCCCCCACTGATGGATACACTTGCTCCTGCTAATCCAACTGCTGAAGCTAACAATATACGTCGCTCTTTTTCAATGGATGCTCCTAGCCCAGTAGCAGCTAAATCTCCTAAATTCAATACATTTAGTACTCTTGCCTTTGAAAATACAAATGGGATTAAAACTATAATCCATGGCAGCAAAGAAAGGACATACATCCAATTCGATCCCCAGATACTGCCTGCTAACCAAGTTGCTACAAAATGATAATTCTCTGGGCTTAGACGAAGTGTTAAAACTATCATTGCAGAACTTATCCCTGCGGCAACCGCTACTCCGGTGAGTATTAGCCTCATAGGTGAAATTCCTTCATTACGTTTATATGCTAGTGTATAAATAATGGTTGCTGTTATTCCTGCACCTAAGAATGCCAAGACTGGAAGTAAAAATACTGGTGCAGCAGTAGTTGATGGAAAAAAAGAGATAAAGAGTATAACAGTTAGGCCAGCCCCTGCATTAATCCCCAATATTCCAGGATCAGCCAAGGAATTACGAGAGATTCCTTGTAAAACACATCCAGATACAGCTAGTCCCATACCAACCAGTACAGAGATTATTATTCTTGGCAGTCGAAATTCAAAAAGAATAAGATGCTGTTTCTCATTTCCATATCCAAACAAAGTTTGAATGACTTCAATAGGGGATAATCTTATAAACCCTGTATTCATACTAATTATAAAAGCTATAACTATAAGGATAAAAAGAAGACTGATTATAAAAAGGTTTTTCTTCATTGTTTTCCGCTGGCTATCTGTCATATATGTCCGTTCTTTCAAAGTTCTTTACCTCCTCTTCTAGCAAGATAAAGGAAGAATGGAACTCCGATTAATGCTATCAATGCACCAATCGGTGTCTCATAAGGAGGATTAATCATTCTTGCTGCTAAATCTGCTAATACAACTAAAAGACCTCCAAGGACAATCGAGCAAGGAATAATCCAGCGGTAATCATGACCTATTAAAGATCGGGTAAGGTGAGGTACTATTAATCCTACAAAACCTACTGCACCTACTACTGATACAGCAGCTCCAGCCAAAACTAAAACTATAATCATACCAAGCACCTTAATAGTTTTTATTCGCTGACCAAGACCTATAGCCACCTCTTCGCCAAGACTTAACAAAGTAATAGATCGAGATAACATCACAGCACCTAGCATCGCAACAATAATCCATGGGGACATAATTTGAAGATTAATCCACTTAGTTCCTGATACCCCTCCTGCATACCAAAATGCTAGATCTTGACCTATTTTAAAATGCAGAGCAATACCTTCACTAAGAGCACCTAACAATGCGCTAACAGCTGCTCCAGCAAGTACCAGACGCATAGGTGTTAAACCTCCACGTGACAAGGAACCTACACCGTAAACAATGAGAACACCGAGACCAGCACCTAAAAAGGAATACATGATTAAATACATATAAGGAAGACCCGGAAGAAATGCAAAACACAAAGCAAGCATAAATGAAGCCCCTGCATTTAAACCTAAAAGACCCGAGTCAGCTAGTGGATTTCTCGTCATTCCTTGCATTAAAGCACCTGCTACCGCAAAGGACGATCCAACCATCGCAGCACCTAGAACACGTGGCATACGTATATCTCTTATAATTTGATGTGCCGTAATTTCTGGATTGAAATTAAACACGGCCGTCCAGACAGTAACTAATTTAATATCAGCTGCACCAAAAGATATAGATAGGGCAATTGCAATTATTAAAGCAGCCATACCTCCAAATAAAATAAAAATTGCTATTAGGGGATGTGAATGTTTTTTAATTTCTTCTAATTTTTCTATATCTGCAGATCCTTCTGTTAAGGTAGTCATACTTTCCCTCCTTTATCCTAAAAAATAACTTTTTGTTTTATGACATGATACCTTCTTCTATTCCTCTTAACGGAATAAGCATTCATTCACTCTTCTGATAGAGTTGGTAGGATAGACATATAGGATTATTACTAAAAGGACATGTCGCCATGCTTGCATCGATATTAAACACACGCTGTAAATTTAGGCGAGTCATGACTTCTTCAGGACTTCCCTCCTCTATTAATGAGCCTTTCTTCATTGCAATCATATAGTCTGAGAAACGTGAAGCGTGATTTAAGTCATGAAGGACCATTACAATTGTTCGGCCCTCCTCTTCATTTAGTTTTTGTAAAAGCAACAAAACATCTAGCTGATGCGCTAAGTCCAAATAGGTTGTCGGCTCATCAAGAATGAGTATTTCAGTCCCCTGTGCAAGGGCCATCGCAATCCAAACTCGCTGCCTTTGTCCACCTGATAATGCTTCAACAGGACGATCCTTAAACTCATTCAACCCCGTTACACCTATTGCCCAATGAATATGCTCATAGTCTTCTTTTTTAAAATTGCCAAGGCCGTTTTGATGTGGGAACCTACCGTATGAAACCAATTCAAATACTGTTAAACCACCTGGTGCATTAGCGGATTGTGGCAAAATCGCCATTCGTTTTGCCACCTCCTTCGTTGGAAGCTGGTGAATCGCTCGCCCATCAAGGTATACATTACCGCCTTGAGTTTTTAACAACCTGGAAATAGCTTTTAATAATGTGGATTTGCCACATCCATTTGGTCCAATAATAGTTGTTATTTTTCCTTTAGGAATAGTTACACTTAAATCCTCAACAATAAGTGAGTTTGAATAACCAATAGCTACATGGTCTATATTCAACACTGTCATATATAGATCTTCCTTTCTCTGACTTTCTCAACTAATTTTTAGTTATATCTGGAACTTACTATCCTCTACTCAATAATTTCTATTCGTATATATCCTGTTAAATAAAAATAATATGTATCAGGAAATAGGAAAAAAAGATCAAAAAATAATTGATAATGATTATCAATATCACTTTCTAATACTAGTTATTTTAGGAGGAAATGTCAATATAAGAATATATTTCATTATCTAAACAACGTCATCAACCAGACGGATATATTATTACACCAAAAAAGCCACGATCACCGAATCATCTTCGGTAATCGTGGCTTTAAAATTTAATGTATCACAATCAATCAAATTAATAGTTTTATGGACATTAGGACAAATAATTAGATTTTATCGTTTTCCTACTAGTTTTGTAGATCCTAAGAATTCATCGTAACTACTTTACCTTCTTTACGCTCTTTAGCATACTCCGCGGTAGCCGTGAACAATACGTCAGAAGATGAATTCAATGCAGTTTCACAAGAATCTTGAATTACACCAATGATAAAACCAACACCAACTACCTGCATCGCAATATCATTTGGAACACCAAATAAATTACATGCTAGTGGGATAAGTAAAAGTGATCCACCTGCAACACCCGATGCACCTGCTGCTGAGACAGCTGCAACAACTACAAGAATCAGTGAAGTAAAGAAGTCAACTTCAATACCTAGCGTGTTTACTGTTGCAAGAGTCAGCACTGCAATAGTAACTGCTGCACCAGCCATATTAATAGTAGCACCAAGAGGAATTGAAACTCCATAAGTATCCTCATCTAAGCCAAGTTTTTCACATATTTTCATATTTACTGGAATGTTTGCAGCGGAACTACGTGTAAAGAATGCCGTAATACCACTTTCTCTTAAAACCATAAATACAATTGGATAAGGATTTTTTCGTGTATAGAAGAATACGATTAATGGATTCACTACAAGTGCGATAAACAGCATACACCCTACTAATATTAATATTAACCTACCATAATCAAGCAAAGCAGAGAGACCGCTAGTTACAATAGCATCGAATACAAGCCCCATAATACCCAGCGGCGCTAAATTAATCACCCATTGTACCACTTTTGTGATTGCATCTGAAAAATTACCCAACATGTCTTTTGTCTGTTGATTTGCATTTTTTAACGCAAGTCCAAGAACGACTGCCCATATTAATATACCTAGATAATTAGCATTAACTATTGCATCAATTGGATTCGCAACTAGATTAAATAGCAGGGTTTCAATTACTTCAGCAATACCTTCAGGTGGAGTTAGATCATCTACACCGGTTGTCAGTGTTAGCGTAATTGGAAACAGAAAACTTGCAACTACAGCGACAGCTCCAGCAAGGAATGTCCCAAGAGCATACAGCCCAAGAATAGATTTCATATTCGTCTTCTTACCACTTTTATGTACAGCAATCGCATGCATTACTATAAATAATACTAATACTGGCGCAACTGCCTTTAATGCACCTACAAACAAAGACCCCAAAATGGAAATCCAACTTGCTCCACTTGGAACAGTTAAAGCTAGGATCGCACCGATAATAATACCGACAACAATCCTTTTTACAAGGCTTACTTGATTCCATTTAACTAATAAGTTTTTCATGATACTTTCCCCCAAATTTTTGATTAAAAATGAAAATATCAATTTCTCCCAGTCAAATAATATATACTTATTTTAACTTTAATTAAACTGATATTTTATTTTAGCACAAATTTTTAGAATTTTGCATTGTTATTTTTTGTTAGAAATAATTTAGCATTCTTATTACCAGTCCAAATAAAAAAACACTGGGGATTTTAACTCCCAGCGTTTTTAAACTCTAATTGTTATTTCTTAAAGTTGTTAGCGTTTTGTTGTGCTTTACGATTAGCTTGAGCATTTTGTTGTTTCACTTCTTGAGCATTTGTTTGACGTTCAATTGATACGCCAAATTCTGAACCAAATTCACTAGACAAGTTTTGAGATGCACCTTGTCCATTTTGTTGTGCTTTTTGATTTGCTTGAGCATTTTGTTGTTTAACTTCTTGGACATTTGTTTGACGTTCAATTGATACGCCAAATTCCGAACCAAATTCATTAAACATGTTTTGCGATGCACCTTGTCCGTTTTGTTGAGCTTTTTGAGCAGATTGTGCGTTTTGTTTTCTAACTTCTTGTGCATTTGTTTGAGCTTCATTTGGAAGCTTGTTGTTATTGTTATTTGCCATTTTCCTTCACCTCCAAGAATTATGATTGCCATAATGGAGATAATTATTATTAGCAATTGTTGGAGACGTTCGGATCCAGTTGTTTAAAAGTACATATTTTTTTATATTTTACTCATAATATTTAGACGAGTATTCATTAATTCTTTTATTTAAAATGCTTGTATACCTACAGAGATATATCTATTATCGATGACTTTCTTAGCGTTGCTGAGTTCATTTGCATATAAATTAAATGACTCCTTATCATGTTCATCGAGGGCTTTATTCACTTGATGATTCAAATGAATAATTTTTAGTTCCAAGTCCAAGATGGAGCAAATTCTACCTTCGCTAAACAGTTTCTCGATATCATCCACTTGAATTAGAAATTGAAACTCTCTATTAACGGCCACTAGAAGATACCATCCTAGAACATCATCGTACTTCTGCTCATTTGTTATTGTCCAAACATCACCTTGATGGAACTCAATGATATGTTGGTGTTTCTGTCCCGGACAGCAACAGAATACTTCTTGTTTAAACATTTCTAGTATTATAAAATTTTCATTCACTAGAGGTTCCTCCCTCGTTTTTGGTTTTCTCTGTTTGCAAACAAACAAATGATAATGATTATCACTTTCATTTACTATTGTATATGACAACCATTAAAAGCGTCAATTCAATTTAGTTTTACTTGAATCACTTTCATAAAGAATATTATATAGTTAAATCGGAACAACGCTGATTTCCGCTCTAGGCGGACTCTTTCAGCTGCCACGGCTTCAATCTCCTCGTCACTAGGAAAACATATGCTCCTGCGGTTACTCGTCGCGTGCCACTCCAATCAACGGGATCGCTAAAAAAACGAATAATATATTTGCGATATTAAGTAAACATTCGTACTTTTAAATGAAACAAGTAATTATGAAATTGACTTACTTACTAAATAACTGTTTTTTACACTAGTTCATTCCCGCATATAAAAAAGACCAGTAGTTAGTTCAACTGGTCTTCTTACTTTTATTAACTTTTCACATGATAGCGACCTTTTGGTATAACTAGAGGTGTATCTGAGATTGGATCTTGTATCACAACACAATTCAAGTCAAAAATCGATTTTACCAAGTCAGTTGTTATGACATCTGATGGTTTTCCCTCTGCAACAAGCTCACCTTTATGAAGTGCAAATATATAATCTGCATAACGAGCAGATAGATTGATATCATGAAGTACCATAACTATGGTAGTACCATACTTCCGATTAAGACTAGTAAGTAAATCTAAAATTTCTACTTGATATGTGATATCTAGAAACGTGGTTGGTTCATCAAGGAGTAAAATATCCGTTTGCTGTGCAAGCGCCATGGCAATCCAAACGCGCTGCCTTTGACCACCGGATAGCTCATCGATGTCATGATTAGCAAACTCAGTAATATTCATAAACTCCATTGCTTCCTCTACTGCCTTATAATCCTTCTTCGACCACCCACTAAACAAGGATTGGTGTGGAAACCGTCCTCTTCCAACTAAATCGGCTACAGTAATCCCTTCTGGAACAACAGGTGATTGTGGAAGTATACCTAAAATACGTGCTAATTGCTTAGGTGGATATTTGTTTATAGCTTTACCATCGAGCGTAACATCACCTTCTGAAGGCTTAATTAGCTTAGCCACCGTTTTAAGAAGAGTAGATTTTCCACAACCATTTGCACCAATAATTACACTAATTTTATTTTTAGGTATTTCAAGGTCAATTCCTTGAATAATTGTTTTATTGTCATAGCCAGAAAACAATTTATCGGCTCGAAAACTGTGTGTGTTCCCCATTACAATTCCCCTTTTCGGTTCATACGGATTAGTAAATATATTAAATACGGAGCCCCTAGCAATCCAGTTATAACACCTACAGGAAATCTATATTCAAATGCAAATTGCCCAATAAGATCCGCAAATAAGACAAGATTGACCCCTACTAACCCTGCTGGAAGAGTATTAGATGAGCTAACACCAACTAGTCGATTTGCGATTGGTCCCGCTAAAAATGATACAAAGGCAATTGGTCCCGTTGTTGCTGTTGCAATAGCAATCATAAAAACTGAACTTACTATTAAAATAATACGCATTCTATCGGTTGAAACTCCAAGAGAAGAAGCCATTTGCTCACCGAGCTCTAGAATACTTAATTGCTTCCCAAATATAATAATTACAGGTGTGAAAAGTAAGACAACTAATATTAATGGAGGTAACTCGCTCATTTTAGAGCCATTCAAACTACCACCGAGCCATCTAATAGCTCCTGCAATATCTTGTTGAGCACTCTTAAGCAATAAAAAAGAAATGACGGCATCTAACATCGCTTGAATACCAATCCCAATAATGATTATACGACCAATAGAAAATGCTCCACCACGGGCTAATAAATACATAGCAATAACAGTAAGTAAACCGCCTATAACTGCTGCAATAGATATCACTGAATTACTCGAATGAAGAACAGTAATACAAAATACCGCTGCTACACTAGAACCAGAAGTAATCCCTAAAATATTTGGATTTGCCAAAGGATTTCGCAGCATCGTTTGAAAAACATATCCTGCAACACCGAAAGCAAACCCAGCAAATACCCCTGCTAACATTCTAGGAAGCCGAATAGTATTTACCGCAAAATTGGCTCCCGAAATCTCTTCTCCTAATAGGGAGCGGACAACAATATGTATTGGATAAATTGTATTGCCAAGCAACAGCATTGCACAGCAAAGCACTCCTGCTAAAATGACGAGGAGCGTCGTAACAAAAAGCCATCGTCGTTTTCTCCGACGCATACCTTCCATAATAAAATTAACTTCAACAGATTGATTTTTCATAATGACCGCACTTTCGATTTCTTAGCTAAAATGATGAGTATTGGTGCACCAATAAACGCTGTAAGAATACCAACTTCGAGCTCTCCGGGACTAGCTATAAGTCGACCAACAACATCAGAGAACGTTAAAATAATTGCTCCTGCTAGTGCTGACATAGGTATTAAGAAGCGTAAATCCGGCCCGATGACAAAACGCATAGCATGAGTTGCCAAGAGACCTATAAATCCGATTGGACCTGCTAATGCAGTAGCAGTCCCACATAAAACAACACCAGCAACAATCGCAAAAAAACGAAGTACACCAGGTCGTATACCTAAACTAGTTGCCACATCGTCCCCTAAGGCTAAAGCATTCAAAGCAGGTGCTGAAAGAAACGCGATGAAGAGTCCAACGATTAAAAACGGGATAAAAATCTTGATGGAATCCCAGTTTCCTGACCCAACACTTCCCACTTGCCAAAATCTAAACTGATCTTGGGCATAGGCGCTTGGAATGATAATTGCGGTTACAAGTGAAGAAAGAGCTGCACTTGTTGCAGCCCCTGCTAATAGTAACTTTATAGGCGTAGCACCACCACGCCCTATTGAACCTATTCCAAAAACGAAAACTGCTGTAATGCTCGCTCCGATTAAAGCTAACCAAATATATTCCCCCGCTGTTGTGATATTGAAAAATGTTATACCACATACTACGAATAAGGTTGCCCCTGTATTTACTCCTAGAATACTAGGGTCTGCTAATGGGTTGCGCGTAACTGCTTGCATCAGCACTCCTGCAATTCCTAAGGCAACACCGCAACATAAACTAAAAATAGTACGGGAAATTCGTTTGCGCACTACGTTTGCGCCATATGAATCTTGGTTTGTATAAAATAAGCCATCCATTAACTCTTGGTAACTTACAACCCGTGCCCCTAACATTAGCGAGGTAATGATACTAACAACTAGCAATATAATCGCAATTACCAAAATTATCGTAAAATGCTTTGGAAAATGTAAATCTAATCGCTTCTTCTTGGAATCAGTGGTGCTATTCATTGATTTTGTCTATAGCTCCTCCGATTAGTTCTAGGTACTCGTCAATTGTATATGCGATAGAAAGTGGATTTGGAGTTCCAGCTGCTACCAATGGAGTATCACTTGTAATAAACGCTACAGAACCTCTTTCAACTGCAGGAATTTTCCCAAGTAAAGGATCCGCTTTAATTGTATTGTATAATTCCTCATCACCATATCCAACGATGATATCTGCATCAAACAAAGCTTCCACATTTTCTGTACTTAAATTTAATGAGTAGCTTTTTGGATCCGTAATTAATGATGAAATGCTTTCAGGAATTGTTAGCCCTAATTCCTCTAAAAACGCTACACGTGAATCAACTGGTGTATAAATGTGTAATTGTGATAAATCTTGCGCTGAGAAGTTAACCCATACTACTTTTTTGCCTTCGATTTGTGGATAAGCTTTTAATTTTTCAGCAACTAAGTTTTCTGTGTCTTTAATTAATTGTTCGCCTTCTTCTTTCATTCCCATTCCTGCTGCATTAAATTCAACCTGTTCACGCCAAGTAGTTGTCCATGGTGAAGTTGGATAAGCTACAACTGGTGCAATTTGTGTTAATGTTTCATAATCTTCTGGAGTAATACCTGAGTATGCAGCAAGAATTACGTCTGGATTTGCATCTGAAATGGCTTCAAAATCTAGACCATCCGTATCTTGAAAAACGTTTGGTTCTGTAACTTTAAGTTCATCTAACTTTTCTTTCGTCCATGGTAATAAACCACTATCATCTTGAACACCGAAGTTTGCTGCTGAAAAACCAACAGGAACAACACCAAGTGCTAAAGCGATATCGTGGTTTGCCCATTGTATCGTTACAACACGCTCTGGTTTACTTTCAAGCACTGCTTCACCTAATGCGTGTTTAATAGTGATCGGATATTGTGATTCTGTTTCAGTTGCTTTTTCAGTTTCAGTTGAAGTATCTTTCTCTTTGCTATCTACCTCTTTAGTTGATGACTCATCTGAACATCCTACTAGTACTAAAATAGCGAAAATAGCCATTGCAAGCATTAGTATAAAAGATTTTTTGTTTTGCATATGTAACCCTTCCTCTTCTATAAAATTATCAACTATATTAAAATGTATAATTTCTATTAATGCTTAAATATACTCATATACAATGAAATAATATTGATTATCATTCTCATTTAAATTTAATGTTTTTTGGGTAACATGTCAATATATTCTTTAAGAGAAATTTAAACTTAATGTTCCCTGTGTAAGAAACAAACGTGAAAATTAAAACATTCACGTTTGTTTGAATTAACATGAATGTTTCTTACACAGGGTAGACTACAAAGAAAACCTCCAAACTAAATAGTTTGGAGGTTAAATATGTTGTATTTTAATGCATACCCATCATAAGGGTACTTTCATCTAATATCCTTAGCTATTTTCTTTGTTTCTCACAAAAAAGTAAGCCGTAATCCACGTGGTAATTGGGATAACCAGTGTTACTCCAATTCCAGCACAAAGGATGGTAATCATTTCAGAACTAAAGATCTTGGAATTTACAACTTCCCCTATAGAATAAGATAAATCTTTAAACCATATAAGTAATGCTAAATAACCTCCAAAGAAGGCAAAAAACAGTGTATTTGCACTTGTTCCTAATATATCTCTACCAATACTTAATCCCGAAAGAAACAATTCTTTTCGTGTAATGTTCGGATGATGAAAATGGATTTCTCGCATAGGAGATGAAACGGCTATGGCTGTATCGGTTATAGCACCAATCGTACTCATAATAATTACAGATACAGTAATTTTCACAAAATCCACTTCTACTAATAAAGAGAACATTCCAAGTTCCCCTATTTCTTCTTCCCCGAATCCTTGGATCATTGCCTTGTTAGTGATAAAGATTATAAACAAAAGTAAGATAACGGTACAGATAATCGTTGAGAGAAAAGCTGTTTTTGTTTTGCTGTTCACTCCATTAATATAGAAAAGATTGATACAGCTAATTACTACACAAGCAATTATTGTTAATATCACTGGATCAATAGTCGGATCGTTCATCAAAACGACCGTGATCATGATGACACCAAAGTTGAAAAATATAGCGAAAAAAGATCGTACTCCTTTTCTCCCTCCAATAAGTGTCATCAAGAAGAGTAGTATCCCTGCAAGTAGCACTAATACATTCATTGTCTTGCCCTCTTTCTATTCACGAAAAATAATGTCGTATAGAGACCAATAGGAATGGTTAACACAATTCCGATTCCTCCAGCTAACGCACGAGCCAATTCCAACGAAAGAGTTAGGGAAAGCGTATAACCAAACGGAGCGGCGTTCTTAAAATACAAAACAAGAGTGGGAATCGAACCACTTACATAGGCAAAAAACAAAATATTAGTCATCGTTCCCATAATATCTTTTCCAATTTCCATTCCTGAAGTTATAAGTGCTTTTACTGTGATGTCATTATTTTTCTCATACAATCCGAAAATTGAAGAAGACATGGTAATAGCTACATCCATCACAGCCCCTAAAGAACCGAGGAACAGCCCTGCCATAAAAACTAGCCGATATGGGCGGGTGATAAACTGCATTTCCTCATATCGAAGCCCCTTTTCTCCTGTTATTAATAGAACCAGGTATGTAATCAACAATGAAATAAAAGTTCCTAGCAAAGTTGCTATAATCGCTGCATAGGTTTTATCGTTTAAGCCGTTAGCTAGTAAAAGAGAAACAACCGTAAATATAATTACACTAATCCCGCAAATCCATAATAGACTTTGATTGGAGGTTTGGATGTAGATATCCAATGCAAATGATAATATTACAGCATTAAAAGCTAAACTAATGAATGAAAATAGCCCCTGCCTTTTACCTACTATCAACAATATAAAAATAAATAACCATCCAACTAGCAACAAATATTTATCACGCTTAACTTCCAGAATGGTCCCAGTTAATTCCGTATCTTTTTCCATTTGCTCATCAATTTTTATAAATAATTCATTTCCAATTTGAAACTCATGGTCATAGGCTTTAGATAGGGAGTATTCATTTATCAAGTGAATCTCCTTGCCTTTATTCTCACCATTTCTTAATTCAGCAATAATATGCTGTGTATATAATTTATCTTCAATACCATTTACACTATTTACTTTCGCCACATCTTCTATAGTGGTTTTTACTACTTTAACTAGTGGGCGTTCATAGAAAGAGTGGTTATTAAAAACAAAAATAACTGAACCTATAAAACAACATAGGAGTACAGTAAAAAAGATTTTCTGCTTGAAGCTCACCTTTTTAAATATGCTTCTAAGGAAATACATGAATAGACCTCCGGTTCCCTGTGTAAGAAACAAACGTGAAAATTACAACATTCACGTTTGTTTGAATTAACATGAATGTTTCTTACACAGGGGAGATTACAATTTCGTCTTACCTTTTCTAAATCCTTGCACAATATCGAGAATGCCAATGAATAACCACAGCACAATACTAATGATGATGACAGAGTTTTTTAGTTCAAATGATAAATTCAACAAATCCTCTATATACATATAAAACTCATCATTTATAAGCTGATCAGTACTACTAATAACGATAAATACAATGGTAGAGACTATATTTCTAACCGTATTCATAATTGCCAATTTAGATGTCCATTGACGAGCGATTAGTTTATAAAATACAAAAGCAATTTCTATTATTAAAGCAACTATTATAATTAGCCAAAAGGATTGTAATACTTCCTGATTGAATGTAGGGATAATTAGCTGTATTTTGCCTTGTACTTTTTCATAAATACCTATTAAATGACTAGCATTAAAATAGACTCCGATAAAAATGGCAATCCACAACAGGCTGCCAAAAATATCTAACGTGGATATTTTTTTCTCTTTTGAAATAAGTGGAAGACTTTTTAAATCATCAGGTGTCCATTCTGTCCAACCCGGTGTAAGCGGTGATTTTTCCTTCGAAGTATCCGTGCGCTCCAAAATAGCAAAAACGAGCGTAATCCAAAAGAAAGTCTGAATCACTGCACTGATTATACTCCAAGTACCATGCCCTAGAATCAGTATGATTACGTTAATACTACCGCTAACAATGTCTTCTTCTCCACCATAAGTTATGATATTTTCCACAATAAAAACAAAAAATGTTAGTATCGCCACGATTGGTGTAACTATTTTCAAAAGAGTCGTATACATATCAAAATATCTTGGACCTATTAAATGCATCGGTCGTTCCGAGTATTCACTAGCAAGTGATGCTGGATTTCCTAGATTTTTGAGAACCTCTTTCACTTCTTTCTCCGAGTAATTTTCTGGGAGTATATCTTCAATAGTTGACCTTAATTCAAGAGCGATGTCACCACGACTTTTTTCCGGAAGTCTTCGCGTCACTTCCTGTATATAAATATCAATCAGTTGCATTCCCCACATCTCCTTTTAATAAGTTTTGAAGTTCCTTCGTTGATTTTTCCCACTCGGCTTTTAGCTGCTCCAAAATCTCAACACCATATTCGCTTAATACGTAATATTTTCTTGGTCTGCTCTCCGTTGTATCCCAGCTGCTCTCAACTAATTCTTGTTTTTCTAATCGGCGAAGCAAAGGATATAAGGTACTTTGCTCGATGGTAACACTCGATTCTTCTAGTAATTGCACTAATGAATATCCATATTGCGGTGTTCGGAGCTGACTCAATACAGCAAGTGTCAATGTTCCTCTGCGTAACTCAGTTATTAATGAACCTAGCAATTTTTCCATATTTCACCTCACTACTTTATACTATGCGTCGTACACTATATTATACTGTGTATAATACACTATTATTTAATTTAAAACAATATTTTAATTACAGTGTTTCCGCTGGAGGCTGGAGCCGCCTCCTCCCACTCCACTCAACTGGATCGACCTCTCTAAAAAAGACTAAAAAGTATTAATTGGATTAAGTAATTATGAAACTAATTAACGAACGAAAAAATGCCCGTGAAGTTAATAACTTCCTGAGCATTTTCATATGTGGCTTACATTTAATTTAATCATGGGTGTTGTTCACTTAGAACATTAAGACAAGCGTATTCTTCCCCTTACCTCCCATTTTTATATTTTTCACGTAAATTATTCAAATACTCTAGATTGCCCAATGCTTTCTCACTTTTCATTTGACCTAATGAGACGATTAAATGTTCGATAAAAAAGGTAGCTGCTACCATAGAGTGGAATTCCTCTAAATCGCCGCGGTTCACATAGAAAGTTTGCGTACAACGTGTTTGAAATTCATGCACGAGGTTATCGGTAAGAACTATGCTATGGCTCTGGATTTCTTTCGCATGATCCAGTAAAATCGCCGCTTCCCTCGTCAGCTTCACAAAGCCAAATACGAATACACAATCATTTTCTTGTAAATGTAGAATTTGCTCAAAAAGCTCCTGATCATAGCTCGCTAATATTACTACATCAATTCCGAAACGCATTAGCCGATGTTTCAGTAAAAAGCCTAACCCCGTTGATGAGGTTGGTGCATATATAAAGAGCTTGCGACATGTAGCTATACGCTTAACACAAATTTGACTTTGCGTTTCGTCGATATGTTCAAGTGTATCTGTTAGCTGGTATTGTACAAAATCGAATATCGATTGTTGAAGCGACTTTCCATTGTCCTCTACCTTTGCCAAAATACGTTCAAATTTTGTTTTCGGAGTGATCACCTGCTGCTCTAAATATCGTTTCTTGAACTCCTTAAAATTTCGGTATCCAATTTTACGCCAAAATCGGGAGAGTGTGGCATTGCTGCTCCCTAGAGTGGACGCTAGCTCCGTTTCGTTTAAATACATGACAGCATTCTTATTTTTTTCAATGAAGTCGGCTATTTTTCGCTCACTTTTTGTAAAATCAGAAAAGTTATGTTGATTATTCATATCCATCACCTCTTTATATAGTATAAATGAAAAATATTTTTCATTTATGATTATTTTGAAAATTTACAAATCAAAAATACTCTAGTAATCAATCATTTACATTGCACCTTCATACTGACTATAAATTCAAAATATTAGAGGAGGATTTATATGTTAAAAGAACAAGCAACTTTTACACAGTCTCAAAAAATGATGATCTTTATTTTGTCTATGTCGCTTTATGGATTAAGTAACATGTTTACAGAATTGATACCATCTGTTCAGCTCGGTCCGATTGAACTCCAAATTGATTGTTTTGCATTTATTCCATTAGCACTTTGTATGTTGTTCCACCCTTTCTACGCAGCAATCGGGGCTGCAACTGGAGAAATTATTTTTGGTGAACTTATGCTTGGACAGTTTGGTGGCATTGGTGAAATCGAGAAATTCATTTTATTCTCAGTTGGGATGATTGTAGGCGGCTTGCTTGTTCGAAATCCGAAAAGCAAAGCACAGGTCGCTGTAGGGGCGATTTTAGGCTATGGACTATTCCTTGTTCTAAGTACAATTGTAGATATTTTAAAAGTTGTCATTGGAGTAGAAGAATTCGAGGCTGTACCTGGTCTTGCAGAAAGTATTTTCATTGTGGAGGGTGTCGAGTTTTTAACGGATCTTTTATTAACAGGTACTTTATTTACAGTTTTACCTGCACTTTACTTAGTGCCACGCCTTTACGGTAAAGTAGAGCCATTGCTCGGATTAAAGCCACGAACTGCTACCAATTTCCGAGTGAGTAATGTAATTACACCAAAATTTTTAATCGTGAGTACCCTTCTTTCCCTGTTAGCATTTGGGATTGCTTTGTTATCTGAAATGGACTTCAACTTAGGGAGTTGGGAGCCTGAGTTTGTAGATACTTACGGCATTGGGGTTATTTGGGGAGTTATTTGTGTCGCTGTTATATGTGTTTGTATAACGCTTTGGTTAATGATGAAAAAAGGACGGGAAGATTCACATGACCTCTCTTAAACCACTAATAGATTGCCAAGACTTGGCCTTTCGATATCCTGGGGAAGAAAAATTTATATTAAAGGATCTCACATGCACAATTAATGAAGGGGAATTTCTAGCAATTATCGGTGGCAATGGATCTGGAAAATCGACATTATGTAAGGCATTCAATGGGCTAATCCCACACTTTTACGTTGGAGATTATACGGGACAAGTGACTTTAGACGGAGTTTGTACTACTACAACTGATGTCGTCACCCTTTCCCAGTCAATTGGCTATGTGTATCAGGATTTTCAAAACCAATTGCTACGCCCTACCGCTTTAGAAGATGCTTGCTTTATGCCCTTGAACTATGGACTGGACGATTATAAAGAGCGTGGTTTATGGGCTCTCGAAGTTACTGGCCTTCTCGATGTAAAGAACGAATTCATTTGGCGCCTAAGTGGCGGTCAGCAGCACTTATTAGCACTTGCCGGTGCAATTGCAATGCGACCAAAACTATTAGTTATTGACGAACCGATTGCACAGCTCGACCCACATCATGCAGAGCAAATTTATGAAGTATTAAAAAAACTTCATACAGACTACGGTATGACAATTGTTGTAATCGAGCATCATACTGATTTTATTGCGGAGTATTGTAGTCATGTGATGCTACTTGATAAGGGTCAGGTTCTATGGAAGAAAGAAACAGTTGCTGCTCTCAATTGCGTAGAGGAATTATTGGAACGGAATATTTTCCCACCACAGGTTACGCAAATCGCTCATTCCCTACAGCTAAAGCAGCCATACCCTGTTACCTTAAAGCAGTCAATCCAAAAATTTGAAGCTAGTCCGTGGAAGCAGCAGGCTACTGTGCATCATATAGCCCAGCATACAAAGCCAATGGTACAGCTCAACAATATTGAGTTAGCCTATAACCAAAGGCTTGAGAACAATAAACTCGTGTTACAAAATATCTCTTTAGAGCTTTCTACGCATGAGCATATCGCACTCGTCGGCAATAACGGCGCAGGGAAATCCACTTTGTTGAAGGTCATTGCAGGTATTGTTCGACCGACAAGTGGAGAAATGTACATTCAGGAGCAATTAATTGCACGCGCAATGCCTGAAAGACTAGCTCAAGATGTGGGTTTTATTTTTCAAAACCCAGAAGAAATGTTTATTGAGGATAGTGTGCGGAAGGAAATTAGCTTCTATTTAAAATCACGCAAAGTTAATGATTATGAAACCTATGTGGATGAATTATTGGAAACATTTGAGCTAGTTGATTTACAGGATCAAGATGCTCGGCTTTTGAGCGGTGGACAGCAGCGTCGTGTTTCGTTAGCTATAGGTGCTGCAATGCGCCCTAAAATTTTATTGTTGGATGAGCCTACTGCAAATCTCGATATCGCTACGAAGCAGCACGTTCTTACCATGCTACTGGAGCTGAAGAAATATGTTCAGACAATTGTCATTGCAACACATGATATGGAGCTAGTAGCAGAATGGTCTAGCCGTGTCGTTGTACTATCGAATGGCTGTATACTAGCTGATGATACGAGCGAGCGCATTTTCCAAAACCACGGCATTATGGCTGCTGGTCATATTAGAGCCCCTCAAGTTGTACAGCTTACAACGGCGCTTAGTCTACCTTATTGTTCATCGGTTAGCCAATTTATAGCCGGCTATTTACAGCAATTAGAGCGAGGTGTGCACGTTGGAATGGGTTAAAAAACTAGAGGATAAGATTTCACTAGAATATATCAAACAGGAATTGCTGCGTACGGCTTTTAGTACCGAAAAAAGTTTCTTCACACAGCTCGACCCACGCATTTTATTGGCATGGTATGGCTACTTTGCGATTGTGCCTTGGTTTATTTATGAGCATGTTACACTAGTTGGTTACTTGCTATTCATGGTCATTTTAACGGTTATCGCTCGGGTAAGTCCTTTAATCTTGACTGTTCTTGCAGTTGGTCTAGCTGGTGAAATACTACTCCTCGGCTTTATTGCGCTCCTATTTGGTGGAGATTTGAGTATTGTTGCACCAATGTTTTGGCTCTCCATTAAACTTGCTGTTATATCTTTAGCAAGCGTGACTGTATTTTCAAGCATTAATCCGGAGAAATTTAGCGATGCACTCCTCCGTCTGGGTGCGCCAGCTCAGTTTTCATTTAGTGTAGCGTATGCCTATCGAATTTTACCTACATTACTAGAGGAATTTCAGCAGATTATACTTTCATATCGCCTACGTGGATTAGCACCAAGTAAGAATGGTGTGCTCTACTTTCGGAAAATTTATTATTATATCACGATGCTTATTAAATCGTTTTATCCGCTCATTTTAAACAGCGCTAAACGCTCCCGCACAACAGTGGAAGCGTTAGAAATTAAAGGCTTTAGCTATGCTGCAAAGGATAAGCGTGTATTAAGGATGAAAACAAATTACTTACAAACATCACAAATGGACTGGCTGTTCCTACTATTAACAGTGTGCTATGTAGTGATAGTACACTGCCTACAACTTATACTTTAAGGAGAGAAAACAATGAATATAGATCTTCATACGCATGCAAAGTTATCTAAAAAGGTTGATTTTTCTTTAGCATATTTTCAGGAAATGGTGAAGGTTGCCGTACAGCGCGGATTGGACGCGATTGCTATTACAGAGCATTTTAATACGAAAAACTTTGCAGACGTTTATCGTACATTAGATGAGCACTATCATTATAATGGTCACTATTATGAAATGGAGGGATTAAAGGTATTTCCAGGTATGGAGGTTGATATCGGAGAGGTCGGTCATATATTGTGCATAGGAGAGCTTGGACAAATTCGTGCACTACGTGAGGCACTGAATAGTCATGAGACCAAGCGACAATTCATTCCCTTTGCTGCACTTTTGCAGTTAACTGCGATTTATCCTGACATGCTGGTAATTGGAGCACATCCGTTTAGAGAAAGCACACCTTTAATAGATCTAGACCCTGCACTTCTTGGTCAGCTCGACGCTATCGATTTAAATGGCAAGGATTTATATAGCCGTGGCATCAAACAAAATTGCGCCGATTTAGAAGCGCTCAGCAAACAAATAAATAAACCGGTAGTCGCAGGTAGCGACACCCATCACTATATGCAATATGGGGTCGTATATAATACCTTCCACACAACATGTGAAACAGTAGCACAGCTAAAAAAACAAATTCTCGACCAAGCTTTCACTATCAATATTGACGAAAACCTACCAATTCACGTTGCCGAAGCTGTCCGCTTAAAGGACATTGCCAAAAATCAGATGATTCTTACACAAAGCGGAAAGTAATAAGAAACCCCTGTACCTTCATTGAACATAAATAAAATGCTCGTGAAGTATTAACTTCACGGGCATTTTTGGCGCTTACCTTGATTGTAGTTCACTTAATACATACTGGGTAACTGCACTAACCTGATTAATCTTCCATAAGCAATTCATTTGCTATTAGCTTATATGAATTTCTTCGATCCTCAGCAGAATATGTAATGGTACTTAGCATGATTTCATCTGCTTTGAATGTAGCTTGCAACTCGATTAATTTCTGTTTTACTACCTGCGGATTACCGATGATTATGTTCTTTTTCATTTTATCGAATGTATCTTTCTCTCGATCGTCCAACTTATATTGCATTGCTTCTTTTATAGAAGGAATTCCCCTACCACCTTCACCTTTAGCTTTTTGCAGTTCCCAGATGAGTGCACTTAATGATATTTCATTTGCTTTTTCAGTTGTTTCTGCACAAATGACTGAAACGGTTATGATAACTTGAGCTGTTTGTCCTTGTTTTCTAGGAGTAAAAGCATCTAGGTAATCCTGAATAATAGAAATCCCATCATTGTTACTCATAAATTGACCGAATGCATAAGCAATCCCATTTTCCGCAGCAAGTAAAGCACTTTTTTTACTAGTCCCAAGCAGCCAGGGTAGCGGTGACACCTCTGGAATTGGTGTAGCAGAAATTTTAGAGTACTCCTGTTCAGCTGGAAAATCATCATCTAGAAAATGGAGTAAATCTTTCACTAAGCTAGGCATTTTATAGACGTTCTGTAAAAAGTTATCCGATAAAGCATTCGTTACTTCAGCTGATCCTCCTGAAGCACGTCCTATACCCACATCAATACGATTAGGAAATAAAGTAGCGAGTGTATTATAAATTTCTGCAACTTTAAACGGTTTATAATGAGGCAATAAAACAGCTCCCGAACCAATGCGAATTGTTTTTGTATTTGCCCCGATATAACTTAAAATCACCTCAGGAACTGAGCTTGCTAACCCAGGTAAGTCATGATGTTCCGTAACCCAATAGCGAGTATAACCTAGGGCCTCTCCGGCCTGTGCTAACTTCAACGATTCATCCAGAGCCTCTTTGGCTGTTTGATTTGAAGAGATCGGTGATTGATCTAGAATACTTAACTTCAACTGTCCATTCCCCCTTCTTATATCTCCGTCTCCAGCAAACTCAGCTTATATTCTCCAACTTGCCCTTCCTCATATAGGTTAGTAATGGATGTAGAGTAATTAATAATCGTTCCTCGGAAAAATAAAACAGCGTCCGGAACAGTAACTTCAAAAGTACCTCTATACAGTAAAGTAGCAATATCATGATAATCTTCACTTGTTACATCAAATACGACTGAAATTTGGTGTAAACCATTTACTTTTTCTTCTTCATAGTGATTCACTTTGATTAATGTATTATCTAAAATTATTTCCTTCACCATATTATCTTCTACGTTTTCGCTCATCCCTAACACCTCCTGATTTATATACTGGATATAGGTCACAGTGTATCTTTGTTAACCTTCACGCCAATAATCTTTAATTGATCACTATACTCGAGGGATACAACTTTTCTAGCTTGTATTGAAGTTCTCGCTGTCACGGGTATTGTTTGCACTTTACCGTTAATTTCAGCCTCAACTATAAAGCATTTCGCTCCGCATTTCATGAGCATCCTCCTCATTAAACAGATTTCTGTAGTATGGCATTAAATAAAAGGGAGGTTATATTTGGCACATCTTTCTCTTATTTGTGACCATTCTTCTATAAGGTACGATACCAGACAAGGTTTGTTAATTCTCTATCTTAAGCATACATGAAGTATTTTATTAGAACCAATGAAGCGAATTTATTTATAGCTATTTTCATCCTCAACCAACAACTATTGCTGTAAAATATATTGTTACAATATTCTCATATTTTAGATTTATAAAAATAGTATGATAAAATAAATTGAAATTAATTCCAAAATAAACCATAACAATTTGCCTTTTTATTCAATTAATTGAAGTAAAAGAAAAATCATTTTCACATAAAATATTACGAAAAGTAAACGTACTAGTTTTGAAAATTTAATAGTTTAGGGTGGTTTCAAGTTGATAACGAAGAATAAAGAGCAAACTATATTTGATCACGCTGGGAACAAAATAATGACAGATAGAGAGATTGACATAGTCACTAGATTAGAGGAGCCACTGATAGTGATTTTAGGCAATGTTTTAAGTAACGAGGAATGCGATGAACTAGTCAGATTGTCTAAGGACAAAATGAAACGTTCAAAAATTGGAACGACACGAGAAGAAAATGAACTGAGAACAAGTAGTAGTATGTTTTTGGAAGAAAGTGAAAATGAAATTATAGCCAGAGTCGAAAAAAGGGTCTCATCTATTATGAATATCCCAATTGAACATGGAGAAGGTCTTCAAATTCTTCGGTATACCCCTGGTCAGGAATATAAAGCTCATCATGATTTCTTTTCATCAACAAGTAAAGTAGCAAGCAATAATAGAATTAGTACACTCGTTATGTACTTAAACGACGTAGAACAAGGCGGGGAAACTTTTTTTCCTAAACTGAACTTTTCAGTAACACCCAAAAAAGGTATGGCCGTTTATTTCGAGTATTTCTATAACGAGCAAAACCTAAACGATTTAACTTTACATGGTGGAGCACCAGTTATAACTGGTGAAAAATGGGTTGCAACACAGTGGATGAGAAAGCAAAAATTAAGATAAAAGATGCCCTAGTTCGACTAATTAAATAAAAGATTAGTATGCAAGAGATAGTTTTAAAACTTTATCCTAAACCAGGTTAGTATAAGCTCAAATAGAAAATAGCCTCTAATTCATTTGAATTAGAGGCTTTTTAAAATGTGTAAATATCTTGTTATCTATTATCAACCGCACAAGGTACCTGTTCCATTAATCCTTATTTAGAAACAATGCCTTGTTTTACTGCGTTTCCGTTAGCGTCAACAAGGTTCGTTGTTGAGTTGAATTCAACAGAAATAGCTGCATTTAAAGCAAAGTCTGCTGTTGTTGTTACAGTTAATTGTCCATTTGCAGCAGAAACTGATGCAGGTGTTACTTTCTTGCCATCGATTTCAACATTCACGCCTGTCACTGTATTAGCAACAGCATTATTAATAGCTTCTGAGAAACTAACTGTAAAAGTTT
Organism: Psychrobacillus sp. FSL K6-2365; assembly: GCF_038003165.1. Lineage (NCBI taxonomy): Bacteria > Bacillati > Bacillota > Bacilli > Caryophanales > Bacillaceae > Psychrobacillus > Psychrobacillus sp. FSL K6-2365. The sequence goes on from NZ_JBBOOO010000001.1 coordinate 3,126,256, forward strand.
TGCTATTAAGAACAGTTATGTTAGAAGCTACTGGAGCAATATTTTCAGTCAGTGCTTCATTTGAAGTAGCTTTGTTATTTAATAAAGTATTGCCATTTTTAGCTGTTACACTAGTAACTTCAAATACATAAGTTCCGTTAGCTGTAATTGAACCCTCTGGTAAAGTAATTTCAACTGTTTTTCTATCATTTACAAATTTAAGCTGTGCATCGCCAGTTAGAGCTTTTCCACCTAATTTATAATTTGATGCTACTAATGCAGAATCACTCATATCTTCATTATACTTAACAGTCAGTACTTTACCTGATACATTTACATCTGAAAGTACTACTGTAGCTTCAGGTTGAGCAGGTGCTTGTACATGTTCAATTCCAGTAACTGTAAACGTTAGAGTGTCAGCCACTTGATTTCCATAACGATCTTCAACAACCTTACCTGCTAGTTCGAATGAATACGTTGAATCTTTTACAAGAGTGTAGTCAATCGCAACGATATTCTTTTCATTGCCTTTAACTCCATCTTTTCCATCTAAATCGTATCCATAGGCAATATTTGCAGTGCCAGTTGCTGTTAAATCAACTACACTGTTTGTTTGGTGTACTCCATCTTTTACTTTAAGAACTAGCTCGTTCGCTGCTTCAAGATTCCCTTTAGATACAGCATCATCAAATGTTAATAAGATTTTATTACTATCACCGTTAACATTTGCAGAAACAAATGAAGGTGCATTTTTATCTGCTGTTAGAGTTCCAGTAACAGAAACTTTCTCACCAACATTATTAGCTTTATCCTTAAATCCTTCAACAATAATTTGCGCATTATTTAAGAAGTTAACTCCAGTTAGAGCTCCAGCTGTTTGTGCATCTAAAACATATTTTGTTTTATCATCCGCATCTTGAACTAATTTATTTGCATAGTCTGTACCATTGATTTTTACCGTGCCAACTGTTACTTCTTCTGTAAAATCAATTATTATTTCATTATTTAAAACTGATACAGTTGCACTTGGTTTTACTTCATCCACGACTGGCTTTTCAACTGTAAAGTCTAAAGATATTGGATTTGCCACATTGTTCGCATAGTCTTTTGCACCGACAATTGCAACTTTGTAAGATTTTTCAGCTTCTACACCTGTTATTGTTACTGTTTTGTTGTCTTCAGACACAGTATAGTTGCTTGTTACAGCACCGTTTAAGCTAACTGTACCTTCGGATTGAACTGGTTCAGCAAAAGTGATTTTCGCTGTAGTTCCTTTTGCTTCAACAGAAGCTACAACTGGTGCAGTTTTGTCAGCAAAAGTGAATAATGTATTATGTGCTTCTGTTTTAACCTTATCGTCAGCCTTAGTAGGGATAGCAGCAATTGATAATTTTGCATTGTTTACATTTAATTCATCTTTTGTTGTTAATGTAACTGTATTTTCATCTTCTGAAAGAACAGCTTTAGTAAATTTTTCGCCTTCTAAAGAATAATTAGCTATTTTTTCAGCTTCTGTTTTGTTAACAGCTTTATTGAAAACAACAACTAGTTCTTTAGCATTCGCACCACGAACTGATTTAACTACTGGAGTTAACCCAGCTTCTACTGCTTCAATTGAGGCAATTAATGTAGCTTTCATTTTAGCATTTTGAACTTGACCAATGTTTTCATTCGCTTGAGCTAAATATTTTTCAACTTCATCCATATTGTTAGCTTCAAGAGCTGCATTTGCTAAATCGAGTTTCATTTTAACAGTTACGGCATGCATAACACTGTCGCGTACATCTTGAGCAGCCTCTTTGTATTGGTCACGGATCGCATCACGTGTTGATTTACCGTATACACGATCTAAAAGAATCGCTTGTTTACGAATTTCATTTGATAATTCATGATACGCTTTCTCCGTTTCATCAACAATTAGACCTTTTTCAATTTGTGCTTCTAGAACAGTTTGTTTATCTTGCATTTTTTCACCGGCTGTAATAGCATCTATGTACTGCATTGTACGGGTGATATGAATATTTACATCCTTTCCAATTTTATCCATATATACTTTCTTTTGTGCAGCTGGTGACTTACTTACAGCTACAACAGCAGCATCACGAGCTTTTTTAGCTGCATTATATTCAGGATATGGACGAGTAGTACCATCTGCAGAACCTTCTAAAGAAATCGCCCATTTTAAAACTGTACCCGCGTTAACTGCCTTTTGCACTAAGGCATCTAAATTAGAAGCACCTTGAGCTGGTGCCGCTGCTGTCAATGCTGATGCTGCAATAACTGTTGCGCTAAGTACATTAATTACCGTCTTTTTATTCATCTTACTAAGTTCCCCCTAAGGTTAATTGTTTGCTAGGTCTTAACAACCTAGGTGTTTATCGTAATCTATATAAAAAATAATTGAAATCACAAAAGTAACCCAGTATAACCATATGATGGATACACATGAGGAAACTGGATTGAAACATAGGTTATTGACAGAAACTTGGCAAAAAGTACCAGGTTGTTATTGAATTCTGAATTATTTTAGTATTTAGCACCAAATAAACACGGATATTAAAACTAATCTCAGAGTACAATAAAAAAGACCATTCGATGTTTGCGCATAGAACGGTCCAATATAATAGTCAAATCCTTTTTACGACGAGTAATCGCAGGAGGCAGGTTCCCTTCAATTGGATTGGCTATTGAATAGGTCTTATCCCATCGGAGTGAACTCAAGGATGGGTTTTTTTTATGGTTAAATGAAGGAATTGATACAATCAACGCTGCGAAAGTTACCGCGAACAATAATCTTCGATATACTGTCACCGGCACCTTAGGCCCACACAATACGGCTCATGCGGATGTTGATGAACGATTCTGCGAAACTCTAATGTTCTTGAACTTTTAGTAATGATATATATAAATCACAAGATTGACGTTTGTTTGAATTAACATGAATGTTTCTGACACAAGGACATGGTTTTAAAAAGTTACAGTTTCTCCAAGAAGACCAACTACTCTCGCTAAATTAATGCAAAAAAGATGGTCCTCTAACATATAACTGAGTAATCTTCTTCAAAGATCTATTAATTACTTTCGTAAAATTCTTTTGGTATTCCTTGAATTAATGGAGAAGCTTCACCTGAATAGAAAATACGTAAATCGTGGAGTGATCTCGTGCAGCCTACGTATAATAATTTGGCATCATACTTTGAATCTTTATAGTGACTTGCGTCCACATCTATAAGTAACACTGCATCAAATTCCAATCCCTTAGCTAAATACACAGGAACTACAGAAATACCACCTTCGTATTTCTTTTGATTTGCTTCAATGACGTTCACGTCAATCCCTGCTATTTGTAACTGCATATGTATGGAACGGCATTCAGCTTCTGTTCTACCAATAATCGCAATCGTCTTAAGATTTTCTTTTTGTAAATCATGAAGTACCTTAATGATTTCAGTAATTTGATCATCTGTAGCAATCACTTTCACTTTTTCACCGCTACGAAAAACTGGTGTTGCAAGTCCCACGGGAACTTCGGCATGCTTAATGACCTCATTGGCAAATTCGATAATTTCCTTTGTAGAACGGTAGCTTCTCGTCAGTTCATAATAACCCGTTTCTTGAAACACTTCTTTAAAGTCATTCCAGTCCTCTATTCCCTGATAATTATAGATTGCCTGAGATAAATCACCTAAAATAGTAAAAGAATTACCTTGTGTAATCTCTTTCAGTATAGAAATTTGAAACGGCGAAAAGTCTTGTGCTTCATCAATCACAACATGATGAAATTTTTGTTTGCCTTCTATTCCTGTTAGCTGATGATAAATATAGACGAGTGGTGCTAAATCTTCTACATTTACTTCTTTCTTTTGGCAATTCTTCGCTGTTTCTTGGACAAGTGCTTCAGGTAATAATTCTATTATTTCTTTTTGATTCATCAAAGATGTATAAAATGATAATGCACTCATTTTTGGCCAAAACTTCATATATACATTCAATCTATTGTTCGCTTCTTTTTTCAATAGCTTCTTCTCATCGGTTCCTTCGACCTTTTTAAGTTCTATCTCTATCCAACGCTTGATTCGTGCAACTAATCGTTCCCTGCGCTTTGTTAATGGATAATGCTTATATTCAACCAATAACCACTTCTTAATTTCATCTACTGTTATCACAGCTTGATCCCATAGTTCGAGATTAGTTGTTGGTACTAGATTTTCTTCAAATTGAATGAGACTTCTTTCAATAAATGACTTAAACTTGATTGACCCCTTTAATTTACCCTGCATAACTTTATGATTGTCTCGATTCATGGAAAAAGCTTCATTTAACTTTTCTTCTGGATGTTTTAATTTCACCGTATTATCTAAAAGACTTAACGCCCACTCTGGAAAAGTTGTTTGTTTAATATTTCCTACTCCCAGTTCAGGAAGTACATCAGAAATATAGTCTAAAAACAAACTGTTTGGAGCGAAAATGATCATTCTATCTGCTTGTAGCTGTTCACGATATTCATATATCAAAAAAGCAAGGCGATGTAAAGCGACAGTTGTTTTCCCACTCCCTGCAACCCCTTGGATCAATAACGGTATATTTTTCTCAGCTCGGATAATTTCATTTTGCTCAGATTGTATCGTTGAAACGATATCTTTTAATTTATTATCTTTATTTTCACCTAATCGGTATAAGAGAAATTCGTCTGTCAGGGATACATCTTCACTCCCCTTTACATACGTATCAACAACACGCTCTAGCTCTCGTTTACGAATGGCTATGTTTCTTTTTAAATACACTTCTCCCTCTACCAATCCATCAGGCGATTGATAATAAGCCAGCTCCTCTCCGCCATTGAAGGAGTAAAACATACTCGCAACTGGTGCTCGCCAATCAATAACTATTGGCTTCTTCGCTTCCTCATCCGAAACACCGACTTTCCCAATATATAATGGATTTGGCTCTAAATGGCCATCCTCCCTAAAATCTAACCGACCAAAGTATGGCTCTTGTACACCAATTCGTAAGTTTTGCCGATTTAACTCCCTCATACTTTCAAGTACTTGCTCAGTATAGTTATCCCCGTGATAAACTGGAATACTTTCTAGCTTGTGTATTCGATCATCCAGTGTAGATAAAACTTCCTGCAATCTCTTTAATTCCTCTTCATATATATTGCTCATTATGATACTCCCCCCTAAACTTTCTAAAATTTCAGTCGAGTTACAATTGTATAAAATATGTATGTACAAAGTCAATAAAATTCGGTCCCTGTGTCAGAAACAATTAACAAATACAAAAAAAAAGGATCAGGCTGTACCTGATCCCCTTTTTATATATTGTAAAACTCTTGGCTCCGGAAATAAAAGCCAGCTTGAAGCCTTTTTTGACAATCGCATGCGGTCTTAGATAATCGTGTAAATTTAAATCGAGTAGTAAGTGTGGTTGTTTTATTTAAATGTCACTGCAACCAATCTCGTAAGTTTGCTAACCATCATGAGTGTTTTTGATTCAAAAATGATATTGGTTTTTGATTCAAAAATGATATTGATTTTTAATCATAGAGTTCATAAGTTAAAAAACCTTGAAAGGCATATTACCAATCAAGGTTTTAAGTGTCTATGAATTATCTTTTATTGAACATTAATTAACAATTAAAATATGCCTTCAAGAAATCAAAAAACGATGACCAAGTTTCTTTTAACTCTCCTTTTAAAAGCAGTTCATCTCCACCCTCAAAATTAACTATATAAACTTTATCTGTTACAGTATCCAGCACTAATACAGCATTTGCTGACATTTCACTTAATACAAGATATTGCTTCGGAAAACCATGTTCTTTTCTAGAAATGAGTGTGTATGATTCAATATTATTTTCTTCATTTGCTATATCTAGTAATTCAAGGGTACATGTTCTTCCCAAAAGGGTCCTGCATATTGGATATAAAATTCTTGGAAAGTATCTGATGCGTTTACACCTAGCCTTATTAAAGCATCCTGTACTAGTTTGCTATCTTCACGTTTATATATTTCTTCTTCCAGAACTTCATCTAGTCTCTCAGGCAAAATACTCATATTATTTTCCTCCTAAAGCTTCTTCTCCTCGTATTTTCCAATAATTAATAGAATCTACTTTTTGAAATGCCCCTCTAGTTGTCTCATCCATTGGATAAAATGGGTTTAACTTTCCTTTACAAGGATGTAGTGGAGCTCTTTTAGCAATACTGATATTATGGTACCTAGTTGAAGCTTCATATAATGGTCCAACACCCTTTTGTTGTGAATGATGCAATGTTGCAACACTATCTGCATCATCAAGAATAGGAGCAAGTCCATATTTCCCAGATGCTTCAGCATTTGTTAACCCGCGACCTTTTTTAGCAACTTTTGTTCGGACCATATCCCAATTAATATCTCCTCTTTAATATACTTTGTAATTAAAACCTGTGCCATCTTTACCTGCATTATACTCTACACTCCGAGGAAAATATTTATTATTCTTATAGTCCTTTAGATGTTGATAAGTTTCTTTACCCGTACCCTCATTAGGGCTTCCCGCCTCTTTACTACCATTCACACTACCCTTAGACTTGTTTTCAACCGTAGTAGTCTTCTTACCAGAAAGATTCCCTTTATACTTAAATGGCTTGGTTATGGTGACAAAAGCGCTCTTTAAGCCTTTTTTGACAATCGCATGCGGTCTTAGATAATCAACAAATGCAAGTTTTGTACCTTCAAAGTACCCATCGAGCTCTCGGACACCACCGTCTTCGAATTCCTCTTCTACTTCGTTGACCACTTCATATTGAATTGGATTGTTTATCCCAAGCTGGTATTCTTTGATGATCAGACCATTTTCGTACAGGTGGAATTTTAACAGGTTAAAGCTTTCATAAGCTTCTCTATTGATTGTCTTGGTCTTTTTCCCCTCGAGTGCCTGAAACGTTCCTGGCGTGATTTCCGTACCTATCAGATTTTCCTGATTGCTGGACTCTACGCCTCTATTGTTTGAGTAACTGAAACCCATCACGATTTGATCTAACACCATATAGGGGTTACAAGGGATACCTCTTCTAATATCTGAATAAAAAGTGGTTTGTTCAGCACTGGGGGTAGCCCCACAAAAAAGAAACCTTGAAAGGCATTTAGCCAATCAAGGTAATTGAATTCATTTAAACTATTTAATTTTAACTGTGCTCTTTATAAAGACCTTTGTATAAAAAATCCAATTAGCTGTTACAATCCCTTTCTTCTATGAATTCTAAAAACGAATCTTGCAGTTTTCCTTCCGTATCAATAGAATCAAGCAGTAATTTAGGTTCTAAGGAACAATCTTTTAAAGTTGAACTTCCATCAATTACTCCTAGCATGTTTGAAATAGTATCAATCATAGTTTGTTCAATTATCTTCATTAATGTATCTTTATTTCCGTCAGTTAAACTATCGTAAAAACCAATAGTCTTTTTCCAATAATCATCTGTTTTAGAAGTAACATACGTTGTTTCATACAAGTCTTTGTAAAGTTGAAAGTTCTCTTTCACGATAGACTCATAAAGTGATTTAACAAATATATCATTCATTTAATTTCCTCATTTCTGGATACATTTTTTAAAATTCTCTCCTTAGGCGAAACCTTATTATATTGGCTAGGATCTCTTGTTTATCGCCACGAGCGTTGTCAATCTCGTTAGTTTGTTAATTATGCCATGTCATAACTACTTCTTCTATGAAAATATCCATCTCGTCTAACTATCGTACTTTTCTTACTGTCCAAGTATTAATACGATACTCCAGGATAGTACTACCTTCATGAGCTCTTGATTTTCAAAAATCATTCTCTTATTGTCTCACACATAAAATTCTCACTTTCTTTCTATTCACCATCTTTATTTATCCGTATCTTTATCACCTTTAGCACTAAGAGCTTTTACAATCTCGTTATTTTATTGTTTTTGCAGTAAGTACCGATAACATGTAAAATGCCAAATCGAACATTTCTCGTACTTTCTCTTACCAATCCTATAGAAATAAACTCCATGATGGTATTACCTTCATGGAGTCATTATTTTCGAACATCTTAATTAATTCAGATATATTCTAGTGAAAAATTCCTATTCTAAAATTTAGATAGCTTTAATTTCGTAAAATTCCATACCTGTTAATTCATTATTTTCAATTTCTTTTTTAAATATTTCTGAAACAAAAATAGGTATTTCCTGTCTATTTCCCAATTTAAAAATATCACTATTTTCTACTTTACTCTCATAAATTGCATATTTTCGTACATTATATACCGTCCCAACACTTTTAGTCTGTATTTCACGGTAGTCTGATTCTTCTAGACATAGTGCATTAACGACTTTAAGAATATTAGCAATATAATATCCTTCTAAACTATCTCCACTTTTCAACTCAACAATGTCAACTGGAAAGTACTCAATTCTTGTATTCAAAGTTTCCATAATAGTTTTCAATCTACTAGATACCACAAACCATCCCATATCATTTGCAAGATAGTCTGTAGGCATTTCTCCTTCACTTTTATCATAGTAAAATTTAAAACTACCATCCCATCTATTAAACGGCTGCCCAGTTTTAAATTCATATTGTTGAATACCTAAATCATCCTTATAATGACAAACTATATCATTTTCACCCGAAACTTCTATGCTTAACTTATAAAATTTCATCTGTATCCCCTACCTATTTTTTACTTAACCAATACTCTTGTAAAGCATATCGGGATTTTCCCTGACTTCTTTCTTTAAACCTTCAAATAGCTCTAAAAAAATTTCTTGATTCCCACGTGCAATAGCATCATATTCATTTATCCTGTCTAACACATATTCATGATATGCGTTCGGATGTCTACCTTGATGAGGCAATAATTCCTGCATATAAAATGTCATCTCGCCTAATTATCGTATTATTTTCACAAACCAAGTATTAAAACATAATGCCTTGATGGTACTACCATCATGAGCTCTCGATTCTCAAACAAATTATTTTCTTTTTGTCTCACTCAAATACCAATTATTTTAATATAAATGAAAGAAAAAAACCTTGAAAGTCGAAAACCATTCAAGGTATGTTTTATTATCGTTCTTTAATCAGCTAGTAACTCCAAGTAATATTTATCATTTTCTTCTATCTTTCTTAAAAATTCTTCAAGAGAAGTCGCAATTTGAATATCATAATAGTAAACTGCATTTCTATTATTTTCATTCAATTCTATTGACATTAAAGCTGATTCACTGCCCTCAAAAAATATTAGTTTGTTATTCTCAAATTCATGATAGATTTCTATGTCGGGATAAAACTCAAAATCATTAACTTTTAATCGAAAATCCCTTACTGAATATGGGTCCATAATACGATTAATATTAAACTCTGAACCTTTAATAAATCCGTAGCCAACCTCTATATAAAATTTAACTAACTCCTTAGGAAATTTTAAATCAAGTTCCTTCTCAACCTCTTTTATTTCGTTTTCAGTCACTGGATAAAAACTATTTGCTTGGTTTGCCTTAATAAATTCATAGCTCATTATTTTTTACCTCCTTTAAATAGTGTACTTGCTGGTGAACCTGCTCCATGAATACCAGCTTGATGCTCATTTGGGAATTTTACCATAAACTTTTCCAAGGACATTCACATTTATACCAAGTTCTATTAGTTTTTTAACAATTGCTAATTCCCCTCTAGAAGCTGCGACATATAGCACGTTCTAAAAGGTTGGTACAACCATCATGATCTTTCGATTTTCAATTTAATCATTTTCTCTTTGTCTTTGTCTTTGTCTTTGTCTACTTAACAGTAGATGATTCAAATAAAGTAAAAAACCTTGAAAGGCATTTCATAGCCAATCAAGGTCAATTATTTTTTACTTCTTCTACCAATTAAGCCTAATCCTCAATTAAATCTATATAATATTCATTATTATTGAGAAATTTTTTTAAAAAATCCTCTAACGATTCAGCTATTTGAATATCGAAATAAAGTATTGGATTATTAACTAATTGTAAATCTATTGAAATATAAACACCCTCGTTTACTTCCAAAAAAATTAGTTTATCTTCATCATCAAAAAGTTCATCTAAATCTGGGTCAAATTAAAAAATACCTTCTCTTAATCTAATATCTGCTACAGCCCCTGGTCCCAATATTCTATTTATTGAATTAGCACTTTGACCTTTAATAAAACCATATCCAACTTCTAAATATAGCTGTTTTAAATCATTTGAAAAACTGATGTCCATTCTTTGTTCAGCTTTTAATATATCATCTTCAGGTACCTTATCATCGTTCTATGTACGTAAAAGTTGCGAAAAATTTAAAAGGCAGGGAGAAAGCGAAGGTATGGCTTTGAAGAATAGAAATGGTGGTAACTGATAATATTATGGTATTTGCTTAACATAATAAGGAGTAAATAAGGCATACATTTTAAAGTATTTGTACGCACTTTATTATTCAGCAAAACATTATAGGGCTTACAAAAGGTATAACATTATTTTATAAATAAAACCGTTTATACGACACTCCGTATCACTTTCAAATAAAAAATGACCTTGATATAGTTCATACGTTTATCAAGGTCATTAATCGAAGGATATTACTTATAAACTTTCTATATAAACATCTGAATTAGTTTTTAGTCCTTTCTCTAATGCTTTCATTAACATACCTATTAAGTCTTCTCCCTCACTTGTGACAAAGTAATTAGATAAGTTTGTGATATCCTTACTAATATTATCACCCCAAGGTGGTCTTTTAGATAGGTCTTCAATATCCCATATTACTTGTGATGGACTATAATTCTGTAATTTCTTTTTTATTTCTTCTAATTCATTTATTGCACTATCAATATTCTTATTTTCAAGTTTTCCGTTATAGAGGTCATTTAATAAATAGGGAAATTCATTTCCCCATCCATTTTGCTCTAAATGATAGCTTATTGTAGAGAAAAAAGAATGTACGAAATCACCATGCCCAACTTGATACCAATAATATTTCACCTTAAATCCCACAGCCATTTCTCTCACCTCAATCAATTCGTTTTAAATCTTATATCTACTTTACCATTTGTTTTATTCATAATCTTTTCATACAATTCATCTAGTATTTCATCTGATACATTCTGTCCTCTAATATCAATTATAACAGACTGTTTTGTACTGTTAGGTAATTCGCTTAATCTTTTTTCTACCTGTTTTGACACGTTATTAACCAATCTACTCCGTCCGCTTGAAGTAGTAATCTTATAATTTTTCACCTCTATGCTATGCCCAGTCTGATACAAATCTGGTCTAGAACTACCTTTTTCTCCATAAGGTACTTCTTTACCATCTTTAAAAGACTTTTGAGCATTATACTCTGGGAAATCCTTCTCCACATCAATTTCAGATTGTCTCCATGATGGTCTAGCTTTATCTATACCCTTATTAGGGTTTCCAGCCTCTTTACTACCAATCACACTACCCTTAGACTTGTTTTCAACCGTAGGAGTCTTTCTTACAGAAAGATCCCCTTTATATTTAGATATCTTGGCTCCGGAGATGAAAGCGAGCTTGAAGCCTTTTTTGACAATCGCATGCAAGTTTTGTACCTTCAAAGTACCCATCGAGCTCTCGGACACCACCGTCTTCGAATTCCTCTTCTACTTCGTGGACCACTTCATATTGAATTGGCTTGCTTGTCCCAAGCTGGTATTCTTTGATGATCAGACCATTTTCGTACAGGTGGAATTTTAACAGGTTAAAGCTTCCATAAGCACCTCTATGGATTGTCTTGGTCTTTTTACCCTCGAGTGCCCGAAACGTTCCTGGCGTGATTTCCGTACCTATCAGATTTTCCTGATTGCTGGACTCTAGGCCTCCATTAACCCGAGAGGTCTGTTGTTCAATAGCCGTCTTCAATCCACTATTCATTGATATCGCAGCCCATTGGTTCGATCGAAAATCTATGTCCGTGACTCCGTCCGTAAACAGTCCTTCTATATCTGTCAGCCACGTGTCCATCGTCTGCAAACCTTGTTCTATAGGATTCAGTGCGTATGTCTGGGTAGAATCAAATTCATAGAGTTGGTTTAACGTATCATCACGTTTTCTCTTAGAACTAATGACTCCCTCCTGCACTCCGCTATCATCTAGATGCGGCAGGGCAACAATATCACTCATGATTCATGATACTATTTGCCTCATCAGTTAAGCTAGCAGTGAGTTCACCAATAAGCGTAAGTCCCTGTTCTAGCTCTCCATCAAGGGATGTTTCGAGTATGTAACCGGAGGAATCAGGTTCCAGTGAATGAAGCGCTGCCTCCATCTGGTTAAGCATTTGTTTAAACTGTTCAGAAAACAACTGGAAAAAGTGAAGAAACGGTAAATGGCATTCCTGGTAAAAAGAGCGGATGGCATTACCTCCCGCTCCCTTAAGTTGATCCTCCATCTGAACTAGACCATTCACCGCATGGTGGATCGGTCCCATATCCCATTAGCCCCTCAAAAAAGAAACCTTGAAAGGTAATCCAATCAAGGCACAATAGTTTTTATATATTTGCAGTCACTTCTAAAGTTTTAAATGTTGATGGAGCATTTGCTTTAGAAGCGTATAATTGAGGACTCTCCAAAATTGACATATTAAATATTTCACCATCTTTAAAGTCTATAAAATTTTTTAATCCCATTATAAATTCTTTATGATCTATTTTTTCAAATATCTCAATAGGTATTGTAACTATTATATGTGAATATTTTAATCTAGTAGTCCTACATATATATGCATTATAGTCAAAAGCAGCTGTTTCAAAATTATCTGGAAGGCTATATATAGATAACGACGAAATTTCTTCTTTACTTTCTACTGCTTTAAATAAGTTCTTTTCTAATCTTTTAACAGAAGAAATTTTGCTACTTTTAATTGATTTACTGGAAAGGGCCATATAATTTGGAACCAAATTTATTGACTTAATAAAATTCGATACATAGTTATAAAAATCTAACCACTTTTTAGAATCTACGGAATCAATTTCGCCATATAATACTACGGACGTTGTTAACCTCTCTACCATTATATAACCTCATCTTTCATTATTTTTTTGGGGGTAAAATAAATATATCTCCAGCCCTATCTTTCAAGAGCATTTGATTATCTTGCATTCTTTCAATCAAGTCTTCTATATTATCAGTTTTACTTGGAACCTCATATTGATCAATTTTCCCATCTCTTCGAACAACCATTATGTCTGGTCTTCGGTTCGGTTTAATTCCAGGTATTTCATTTGAAAGACCTTTATTTAAATAGACTTTACTTATATTATCATTATTAGCCAATTCTTTAGCTTTATCTACCATTGCTTCCCAGTGTCCTGGAGTTTTATTTGTATGTGGTTTACTAGGGTAAATAATCTTATCCTTTGAATGTTTTACCGTAACCTTATTAGGGTTTCCCGCCTCTTTACTACCATTCACACTACCCTTAGACTTGTTTTCAACCGTAGGAGTCTTCCTTACAGAAAGATCCCCTTTATATTTAGATATCTTGGCTCCGGAAATGAAAGCGAGCTTGAAGCCTTTTTTGACAATCGCATGCGGTCTTAGATAATCAACAAATGCAAGTTTTGTACCTTCAAAGTACCCATCGAGCTCTCGGACACCACCGTCTTCGAATTCCTCTTCTACTTCGTGGACCACTACATATTGAATTGGCTTGCTTGTCCCAAGCTGGTATTCTTTGATGATCAGACCATTTTCGTACAGGTGGAATTTTAACAGGTTAAAGCTTCCATAAGCACCTCTATGGATTGTCTTGGTCTTTTTACCCTCGAGTGCCCGAAACGTTCCTGGCGTGATTTCCGTACCTATCAGATTTTCCTGATTGCTGGACTCTAGGCCTCCATTAACCCGAGAGGTTTGTTGTTCAATAGCCGTCTTCAATTCACTATTCATTGATATCGCAGCCCATTGGTTCGATCGAAAATCTATGTCTGTGACTCCGTCCGTAAACAGTCCTTCTAAATCCGTCAGCCACGTGTCCATCGTCTGCAAACCATGTTCAATTGGATTTAGTGCAAATGTCTGGAGAGCATCAAATTCATAAAGTTGCATTAAGGTATCATCACGTTTTCTCTTAGAACTAATGACTCCCTCCTGCACTCCGCTATCATCTAGATGCGGCAGGGCAACAATATCACTCACTTGATTCATGATACAAATGAAATTAATAAGCCAATCGCCGGTTTAATACCGTCAATTGGCTGCATAATAGGGTATTTTATTCCGCTCTGCAAATGGATAGTCAGTGCCAAGAAAATTAAAGTTTTAACTTAATACTTATTCATGTAAAGACTTAAAATGGCTAGCAAGTGATACAATTTCTTCATCAAGATTAGGAAACGCAATAATATTATCCAATACATTTATAAAATATGCTTTTCTGTCCCCTTGAGAACCATTGATAACTCTATTTAACATCCAAACAGTATGTTGTGTAGGTTCCCTTTTGAGTGATTCAACAAGCTTTTCTTCATATCCATTTTTATAAAATTTTTCAACAAAATGCACAAGAGGCCCAGGTCTACCGAAATTTATATTTGGATATTTTTCCATCAACTTAAAAATGGGCAGAATAGCTTCAAAAGCATCCTCCCTTTCTTCTATTTCTTCAACAACATCATATGTAACATCAATAAAATCCTCATTCATAATTGATTTTTCTAACTTCATCATTAATTGTTTTAATTCATTTTGCATCTTATCATTCCTTATTCTAGAGTATTTTTCATATGATTTAACGCTTTATTTGTAATATCGTTTACAATATCTTCTGAAATACCAGCATCTCGCAAAATTTTAGAATTACTTGTAATATTATCTAATGGTAATTGATTGGTTGCGTCAATACCTCTTTGTACTTTATTTATAAGCTTGTGTTGTTCACGCTCTAACGCTATTACTGGATTGTTCTTCGATGCTTCAGTAGAAAGTCTATTAGTAGCAAGACCGTTCGCCTTCAGATTTGCATGTTGCCAAACTTCATGCCCTTCTAAATTATCCCCAACAACAGACCTATCAACAAAATCCTTATAAGTAGTAACTTCGTTTTGCTTAATAGTTTGCTTGGTAGCTGCTTTACCCGTACCTTTATTAGGGTTTCCCTCCTCTTTACTACCAATCACACTACCCTTAGACTTATTTTCAACTGTAGGAGTCTTATTTACAGAAAGATCCCCTTTATATTTAGATATCTTGGCTCCGGAAATAAAAGCGAGCTTGATGCTTTTTTTGACAATCGCATGCGGTCTTAGATAATCGTGTAAATTTAAATCGAGTAGTAAGTGTGGTTGTTTTATTTAAATGTCACTGCAACAAACTCGTAAGTTTGCTAACCATCATGAGTTTTTGACTCAAAAATGATATTGATTTTTAATCATAGAGTTCATAAGTAAAAAAACCTCGAAAGGCATAAGCCAATCAAGGTTAAAGTAAACTATTCAACTTTTACTGAAATAAAAGCAGTTTCATCACTTGGAAAGTCATCTGGAAAAGCATTGCATACTAATTCTTTCGTTAGTATTTGATATAAAAACTCTACCATTGTAATTGAATAAGTATAGTTCTCAGGTGATCTTGATTCATACACCACAATTTCCCACTCGTCAGGCTCTCCATTGGTTAACCAGTATAATTCATCACCGTTATCTGTGTATCCCCAAGGAAGTAAGCCACCGTTTGAAGGGTAAACATCATGTTTATAATATTGAGGATAACTTTTTTTAGATTGAATATAAGCATCCGTCATTTCCTTCTGCCTACCAAGATAATTTACATTATCATCATTTACAAATGGAGTTAATATCCACAAAAATCGGTCAATACCACCAGTACCATAAGTTTCGATAAATTCCACATAATCTGAAGGCAATTCCGTACCAAGTGTATCAAAAAAATTTCGCCATTGTTCTTTATCTCCAGTTTTTTGTGGGAATTCTGGGGGAGGAAGAATTTTAATTAATTCTTTCAAATATATACACTCCTACTTTTTATTTAATATTGTTACATCTAAAGAAAAGCCATTTGTTCCCCTTGCTTTTAATGTAACACTTTTGGCATTAAAGTATTGCCTCATAAATTGGAATTGATAGATATCTTACATCTTCACCTCTATCAACCAAGTGCTTTATGGTTAGCTATACAAAGCAACTCATTACTATTTCTATCTGTAAACCCATGAGCCTTTTTAATTTCGTAAGTTTTTGGCTTGTTCCCTGTAACAATATTTCGTAAGTTTAAAATGTCGTATCGCCCAGTTATCATACTTATTTTTCATTTCATAAACAAAGTATTCTTTGGTACAATCTTCATGAGTTATTGATTTTGAATAACCTGAGTTAGATTACTTTGTGAGTAGTAGACTAAAAAATATTGCCATTTCCAAATTATTTTTTAATTATCTTGAAGCCCTATTACAATCCATTCATCGACAATATCCCAGAAATTCAAATTATATTCAGGCTTATCATTGGTAAACCATAATGTCGCTACATCACCAATACAGTTGTTTAAATCTATAGCAACATATCCCCCCATGCCATTTTCAAAAAATCCATATGTTGTAGACATATTAATTCCTAATGGTTCATCTAATTCTTCAAGTATTCCCCATTCATGACCCTCAAAATGAGTAATGCGTTCCACTTGTACAAGTCCCATAGCTCTACTTGGTAGATAATAAAACCCATTATGTAACTTTTCGTAGAACTCCATAATTGATTCTGGAACATTCGACCAATCTTTTTTCATTTCTGAAATATAAGCAGAGTTAGTCGGTATACCACCTTCGTAATAAAGAATTTCGTCATTTTCACTCTTTACCATCTCCTGAAAGCCTAATCTGTCAACTTCTAACGCTTCTTCGTCCACCTTAGCCCCACTGATACCTTCGTCCTTAAACAAGCGTAAAAGCGTGTATCCATGAGTCTGACAGTAAGTCTTGATTTCATCTTCTTGGTAAGCAAGACTGTATCCATCTCTTGCTTGTCCTTGTGTAGATACTCGAATATATCCGATAACTTTCATGGTATTTTCCCCCTCCGTTACGCTAATCTCAATTAACGTAACGCTTAGCCGCTATAATTAATATAAATTCATTGTATGCGGCTTTAGCGATACAATCAACCCCTTTACCGATACAAGTTTGTGATGTATCGTAAAAGGTAACATGAATAAGAGGAAGGGAAGTACCATGCCTATTACAATCAAGCTAAAGGAAATCCTTAAAGAACGAGACCTTTCACAGCGTGAATTGGCACGAATGACAGGGCTACGCCCTAATACAATAAGCCATCTTTGTTCAGACAATGTGGACAGAGTTTACCTCTCAACATTAGAAAGAGTATGCAAAGTGTTAGACATCGACATTCAGGAGTTAATCGAGGTGGAGTAGCCTCTCGCCATAGTAATCGTTCTTTTGTACGTAAAAGTTGCGAAAAATTTAAAAGGCAGGGGGAAAGCAAAGGTATAGTATTGGAGAATATAGATGGTGGTAACTGATGGTTTTGTGATTACTTCTAATAGCTAGGATACATTAAATAGGTTATACGTTTTATAGGTGTTGTACGTACTTTATAATTTGTAAGAACATACTTTAGGGCTTACAAGAGTTACTCATATTCTCTGAATAAAAAGTGAACTATTCGTCACTGGATAGCCCCCCAATAAAAAAGAAACCTTGAAAGGCATATAGCCAATCAAGGTTTTTCAAATCTATACTTCTAGCTTAACTAAGTCTAATAAAAAATCACCAAAGTCATTAGCTATTATTTCATATGTTTGACTCTCTAAGTCAACTCCAGGTACAAAAGATACTACTTTTGGTTCACCATTATCATCAAGTTGATTATAGTCTAAACAAAAAATTTCGTCACTCCCTGTATCATATATAACCAGTAGATTATTAGGTAGATTAATTTCTCTTCGTTCTGTTAAAGTGTACCATATAGCGTCTGGAACTGATGAATTTTCAAAATCAGCATTAATAATTCCGTATATTTCTTGTGCTCCGAAATTACCTGCTCCAAATGTCTTTAAATAATCAAGATATAAACCAGTAAACTTTAACCCTAATTTTTCTTCAGCCAAACTAATTAATTCATCTGTATGACCACCCACAAAGTCTGCAATCTCTTCTTCACTCACAATAATTTCCTTTGCTTTTTGATAATTTTCTACACTCATTTCCATTCCCCTTTAACATTAAAAGTCATTGGCTCTATTTTTCCAGTAATCAGTTCGCCATTTATTAAACTCAGACCTATTTATACCTGAAGGTATAGTATTAGGATTGATGTGAATTACAGAACTGTTATCTTTATGAAACGTCTGTGTAACCTCTGCTATCGAACTTTCATTTCTTTGTGTCATGTGATGAAGGTTTATAGACTTTCCATCTGGACCAAGTGGGGCTAA
This sequence comes from Psychrobacillus sp. FSL K6-2365, assembly GCF_038003165.1. NCBI lineage: Bacteria > Bacillati > Bacillota > Bacilli > Caryophanales > Bacillaceae > Psychrobacillus > Psychrobacillus sp. FSL K6-2365. Next base: position 3,144,681 of record NZ_JBBOOO010000001.1, read on the forward strand.
TCCCTTATGCATCCTTTCAAGGTTAGTTCTACCTCGTGCGTCTTTCATATTTGAATTTATAATATCATCTCTTTGGTAAACTTTCACGTTTTTAAATTGGGTGGTTTTATTCCAGTAGTGATAACCATTTCCTATACCCTTATTAGGGTTTCCCGACTCTTTACTACCATCCACATTACCCTTAGACTTGTTTTCAACCGTAGAAGTCTTCTTTACAGAAAGATTCCCTTTATATTTAAATGGCTTGGCTCCGGAGATGAAAGCGAGCTTGAAGCCTTTTTTGACAATCGCATGCGGTCTTAGTTAATCAACAAATGCAAGTTTTGTACCTTCGAAGTACCCAGCGAGCTCTCGGAAGCCACCATCAGCGGATTCCTCTTCTACTTCGTTGATCACTTCATATTGAATTGGATTACTTGTCCCAAGCTGGTATTCTTTGATGATCAGACCATTTTCGTACAAGTGGAATTTTAACAGGTTAAAGATTCCATAAGCATCTCTATGGATTGTCTTGGTCTTTTTATCCTCGAGTGCCCGAAACGTTCCTGGGGTGATTTCCGTACCTATCAGATTTTCCTGATGGCTGGACTGTACGTCTCTATTGTTTGAGTACCTGAAACCCATCACGATTTGATCTAACACCATATAGGGGTTACAAGTGATACCTCTTCTAATATCTGAATAAAAAGTGGTTTGTTCAGCACTGGGTAGCCCCACAAAAAAGAAACCTTGAAAGGCATTTAGCCAATCAAGGTAATTGAATTCATTTAAACTAATATATATTTTAACTGTGCTCTTTATAAAGACCTTTGTAATAAAAAATCGAATTAGCTGTTACTATCCCTTTCCTCTATGAATTCTAAAAACGAATCTTGCAGTTCTCCTTCCGTATCAATAGAATCAAGCAGTAATTTAGGTTCTAAGGAACAATCTTTTAAAGTTGAACTTCCATCAATTACTCCTAGCATGGTTGAAATAGTATCAATCATAGTTTGTTCAATTATCTTTATTAATGTATCTTTATTTTCCTCAGTTAAACTATCGTAAAAACCAATAGCCTTTTTCCAATAATCATCTGTTTTAGAAGTAACATTCGTTGTTTCATACAAGTCTTTGTATAGTTGAAGGTTATCTTTCACGATAGACTCATAAAGTGATTTAACAAAAATATCATTCATTTTATTTCCTCATTTCTGGATACATTTTTTTATTTAATTCAATTAGTTCTTTTAAATCTGAATTCGGTATGTCATCATAGACTCTTCTAAGTTCCCTAATATCTCTTGCCAATAACTGTCTAGGATTATCTATTCCTTTTGTACTTCTTGAAACTATGCCATTAGGTCCTTTAATGGTGTGCCCCACCTTTGGAACATTAATTGCGGGTGCAGTATTTAAATCATAATCATCTACCAATTTCTTCATTGCTGCCTTCTGTCCTGCATGATGAGCATCAAGTCCTTCTACTCCTTTAATATCTTTATATGCTCCAACTTGATATTTACCAGTAACCTTATTAGGATTTCCCGCCTCTTTACTACCATTCACACTACCCTTAGACTTGTTTTCAACCGTAGGAGTCTTCTTTACAGAAAGATCCCCTTTATATTTAGATATCTTGGCTCCGGAGATAAAAGCGAGCTTGAAGCCTTTTTTGACAATCGCATGCGGTCTTAGATAATCAACAAATGCAAGTTTTGTACCTTCAAAGTACCCATCGAGCTCTCGGACACCACCGTCTTCGAATTCCTCTTCTACTTCGTTGACCACTACATATTGAATTGGCTTGCTTGTCCCAAGCTGGTATTCTTTGATGATCAGACCATTTTCGTACAGGTGGAATTTTAACAGGTTAAAGCTTCCATAAGCACCTCTATGGATTGTCTTGGTCTTTTTACCCTCGAGTGCCCGAAACGTTCCTGGCGTGATTTCCGTACCTATCAGATTTTCCTGATTGCTGGACTCTAGGCCTCCATTAACCCGAGAGGTCTGTTGTTCAATAGCCGTCTTCAATCCACTATTCATTGATATCGCAGCCCATTGGTTCGATCGAAAATCTATGTCTGTGACTCCGTCCGTAAACAGTCCTTCTAAATCCGTCAGCCACGTGTCCATCGTCTGCAAACCATGTTCAATTGGATTTAGTGCAAATGTCTGGAGAGCATCAAATTCATAAAGTTGCATTAAGGTATCATCACGTTTTCTCTTAGAACTAATGACTCCCTCCTGCACTCCGCTATCATCTAGATGCGGCAGGGCAACAATATCACTCACTTGATTCATGATACTATTTGCCTCATCTGTTAAGCTAGCAGTGAGTTCACCAATAAGCGTAAGTCCCTGTTCTAGCTCTCCATCAAGGAATGTTTCGAGTATGTAACCGGAGGAATCAGGTTCCAGTGAATGAAGCGCTGCCTCCATCTGGTTAAGCACTTGTTTAAACTGTTCAGAAAACAACTGGAAAAAGTGAAGAAACGGTAAATGGCATTCCTGGTAAAAAGAGCGGATGGCATTACCTCCCGCTCCCTTAAGTTGATCCTCCATCTGAACTAGACCATTCACCGCATGATGAATTGCTTCCATTTCACTAATTAGCCTATCTAACATAGTAATATTGCGCTGTATCCCATCTTGAAATAAATCTACATCCAATATTTTCATAGGATTTGCCTCATCGAGCATGTACAAATAATCAATTCACAATATTCTTTATTATACATTATTACCCCACAGGTGAACATTCTTCTCCTCCTCTAGTAAACTACCAATAGTTATAATATTCCATTTTTAATCAGGAAGGTAAAGGGAAAAGTTACAATATTTGAAAAGATAAACCTTACGGATTAATATAATAAAATCACCTGTGACTCTTACACTACTTTCCAAGGAAAATAGTGGTTAAATTGAAACAATTTAAATGAATTCATTAAGTACTTTCTTCGCCCATCCCCGAAAAGACAAAACTGAGTCTAGAACAGAAACTTGTAAAGTACCTTTATAAAGTAAAGTTGTAAAAGTCTTGTTTGAGTACCTAGCACCCATCATGCTTGAAAAAGGTATAAAAACGTATATTAACATTAACATCAGAGTACAATAAAAAAGACCAATTGATGTTTGCGCATCAATCGGCCAAGTAAAATAGCAAAATTCTTTTTGCGACGAGTAATCGCAGGAGCAGGTTCCCTTCAAGGGGATTGACTATTGATTAGGTAATAACCCATCAGTGCACTCAACTCAAGGATGGGTTATTTTTTATGGTTAAATGAAAGAATTGATACAATCAATGCTGCGAATGTTCCTGCGAACATTAATGCTTCAAATACTGTCACCGGCACCACAGGCCCGCACGATGCGGGTCATGCGGATGTTGCCACAGGATGTGGCGCACTTAATCCGCCCTTCTCTAACACGAAATGGGAGTGAGCCAACCACCTTTTGAGTCACCTGCTATTATCTTCTCATTACACCACACGTATGTTCTTTATTTTTTTATTTCCATTAATCTGTTGTAGTATCCTATATACTATAGTGAAATGTTACATCGGAATAGTTATTCTTGTAGAGCATACCATTTACTATTATACTTCTAAAAACCTTCTAATTCTCGCTTTGGATTAGAAGGTTTTTAGCTAACATAAAATTGTGTACGTTTGATAAATTTACATTGCGGAGGCAAGTATTTTTCCCCCTACGCTTTTTATTATTTTTTAAAGTAGCAAAAAAGAAAAAGGGATTCCTATTCCGAACCCGAATGGTTACATAGGAGTTGAAAAGGAGGAGTTTTGAAGCGATGAAAATAATTAAAGGTAAATTTGATAATGCAAAAGTATTTACAGAAAATATTGATGACGTGACAATTGAACAAATTAGAACATTCTTAGATCAGCAGTTTGTGAAGGGTGGTAATGTACGTATTATGCCAGACTGCCATGCAGGAAAAGGGGCAGTTATTGGTACTACCATGAAAATAAAAGACAAAATCGTTCCTAATCTAGTAGGAGTCGATATTGGTTGCGGCATGTTATGTATGGAGGTCCAGAAAAGAGATATAGATTTTGAAAAACTTGATCAAGTAATTCGTCTCTTTGTACCAGCAGGTCAAGGTATTAGACAGAACCCTCACTCATTTACATCCAATATTGAACTTTCTAAGGTAATTGCTCCCTTCTCCCTTGATACTGCTACCCTTTCGCTAGGTACACTTGGTGGTGGCAACCACTTTATCGAAGTAAATCAAACAGAAGATGGAAGACTTTTTTTAGTTATCCACTCTGGTTCTAGACATTTAGGAGCTAAAGTAGCAAGATTTCACCAAAAACGTGCAATAGATACTTTAAGATTCAATAAAGAAGAATTAAAAGAAATAATAGCGAACTTGAAAAAAGAAGGAAAACAAAAAGAAATACAAAAAGCCATTCAATCTTTTAAAACAAAAGAAGTTACTGTTCCGGCAGAACTATCTTATCTGGAAGGGTTACAAATGGAAGAATACTTTCACGATTTAAAAATAGCACAGGATTATGCTAAGTGGAATCGCGCAGCAATGGCACAGGTTATCTTAGAAAATATGAATTTTATAGAAGTCGGTAGAATAGATACAGTTCATAACTATGTTGACCTAGATAATATGATATTAAGAAAAGGCGCAATATCAGCTCAAAAAGGTGAACTTGTATTGATTCCCATCAATATGCGAGATGGTTCTTTATTGGCCGAAGGGAAAGGAAACGAAGACTGGAATTACTCGGGCCCTCACGGAGCGGGGCGGATATTTAGTCGAACTAAGGCTAAGGCTACTCTCAATATGGAAGACTTTAAGGAAACCATGAAAGATGTATTCACCACTTCTGTTGATATTGACACGATCGATGAATCTCCATTTGCTTACAAGACAATGAATGAAATTATTGAAAACACTAAGGAAACTATTGAAGTAAAACAAATTCTAAAGCCAATTTACAATTTCAAGTCATCTGAGTATATTGGGTATAGAAAATAGTAAATATAATAAAAATAAAGGAGAAGGGAATTTGATCCCTGCTCCTTTTTTGCTTATTACATTTTTAATTCCATTTAACTTATTATTTTTCAGAATTGCTCTCTAAGGTCTTACTCTCCTACCATACCGTCCTTATCATTGTCTTGCATGTGTGGATACAACCAATGATCACTCATTATTGGCATACTAAAACCGGCTGCTTTTGCCTCTTTAATCGTCACCTGTCCATTACCGTTTGTATCAACACTAGAAACATCACCGCTTGTGTTTGAGCTAGTCGAATCAGAAGGTTCACTTCCTGTTAAACCGAGGGATGCATTTACTTCATCAGGGTTCACATTGTCAAATGTATCCACGATTACGTTGCCCTTTAAAGTATAGGTATATTGATAACTTGAAGGAATCTGCGTTTCCGTATTTGAATATGTAATAATTGCTTCGAAATTAGTAGCTCCACCGGCTTTACGAATAGCGTCTTCCATATATGCTTGATCACCATGTCGATTAAGCGTACTATCTTGTGGCGTAATATTATAAGCGTTTGATACCCCACCAAGAGAATCTGCAATAATATGTCCTTCATCTAAATTCGCTCTCTCGACACCAGGAACTTTTGCTTCATCGGAGTAGTATCTGCCCGACGATGTTACAGGTTCGGTACGGTCATCTTGTAGAACGATTTCGTCAGCTATGACACGGATTACTTGGCCATATTCGTTGGTGAAAGAATAGTTCTTTCGGTCCTCAAAACCAATGTCCACGACGACGTTGGGTTCGCGATGTCCCGACAAATCACCACCATCAACTTCAATCAGTTTATATCCTTTGAACAGTTCCTCTTTTGGCTGAGTTGATGTTTTTTCTGATACTGATTCTTCAGTTACCGTTTTTTCTGTATCACTATTATTTGTTGTTACTTCTTGAGAAACTGTTTCTTTATCTATAACTGATGCATCTTCTACGTTAGTACAACCAACTATAAAGATGGCTGTTAAAAGTAAGATTAAATAATTTATTTTCTTTTTCATTTTAGGACTCCTTGTATTTTTTACTGATCATTCTATGGATCTTGGAATAAAACATAAATTAACATGTTAACCTATCTATAATAGTATATTACAATATTAGTTTTATTACTTTAAATACTAGGGTGGAATTATGTAGTGTTAAATTTCAATAAAGATTAGTAGAGTCCATTGCATTATATTATTCGGATCTAAAAATAAAACCAGTGATTGAAAAAGTCACAATTTCTTTTAAAGAATTGCGCCCGATTATGGAATTTGACTAATTAATAATTAAACGGAATCGTTAAGACTTCTCCTGAAATTCCCGACCACTGAGCTTTGCTCTTATATTGGAAACAACAAACAAGGCAAGTAGACCGGAGCCTCCAAAATAGCCCCTCTCAGAACCGGACATGAACCTCTCGGCTTTTAAAAGAATGTGATTACTAGCAGTACATTAGTAAATAATTATAATAATGAATGAAATTTCTCTCTCATTCATGTATCCTTTCTTCCAAAACACTTCTATTTAACTAATGACAGCGACTTATCATTCGTGAAATGGGAGGAAGGAATAGATGACTAGTTATCTTATGGGTTATCAAACTTTTAAAACAGTTGCAGAAATGGATATGCATGTAGAAAAACATATACTGGTCTCTGGTAGCGCAATATGCTTGTAAGTTTCCTGGTGCTGCTCATTTGAAGGTGTCAACGATTTGCGTTGCGTCGGATAAATCAGAGGCGGCGATTAGAAGAACCCTACGTAAATTAGTAAAGCTATTGATCATCAAAAAGATTCCGACCATTCGAAGAGTTTCTAAGGGCTATGGCGCTAATATTATATTCATTTTACCTTTCAATGACCAGTCGAGTTTGACAGTTCGGGGGGAGCAGGAGAACCTAGTCACACAAAGGGTTTCGGCTATCATTTCGGGAAAAGAAACCGATATCTCTTTAATCTCTAAAAAAGAATTATTACATAATACGTATTCTACAGAAAACGTCTGTTCACTAGGTCCTGTGGATAACTCAAGTAAAAAACCTACATTCTACCAGCACCTCAAGTCTACTGTTTTCGCCATGCTGGGAGCTGATCAGCAATTAGTCAGCAGTTTATACGAAGTTTATCGAAGTCTCACTTACCGTATCATTCAGCTACTCCCGCAGGAACAAATGTTTTACGAAGGTGTTGGTTATCAAGCACTGACAATTGCTTTACATGATACGAAAAAGAAGAAAGTCTATAATCTCGCTGGTTACTTTGTTGGTGTTTATGAAGAATTATGCAAACAAAAGTTATTTGAATTCTTTCAAGAGCAAGAGGATTGAGTACAACTCCGCTCGAAAACATGAAGATTATAATATTAAAGTTATTTTGTGATGGACCAAATTACAAGTTGACTGAATAGAAAAGCCGTTCTGAGTAACTCAGAACGACTTTTACAGGTTAGAATTCTACTATCTTTTATATCTCATATTTTTAAAATTTCTCTTGCAGAAAATAGTCTGAACTGTTCATTACAGAGGAACACTTTTAAACCGTAAATATATCAGGAGCAATTCGCTTTTTAATCTTTCTTGCAACACCCGTTTAAACTCCCTGTCGTGAAAACCTTTGGTACGACTACATTAATAAGCAATCTTAATAATGATGAATCATTTTTAAACAAGTATAATCATTAAAATCTAAAGTATCTGAAATGGTATATATATCAAAATACCAGCATTTAATAATTGTGCTTCAATATTAATTGTGTAAGACAGGTTGCTTTTATTAAACTGCCTGAATAATGCCCTTTCCATCAAAAACCTCAAAACTTGCTTCATTTTTTTATTTTGCCCGATGGATAGTTAGATTCACCTTGTTTGTTTCGCACATAAAAGTAGAAAGATGAACAGGTTCGTCATCTGCATCAAAAGCAATCTTTAAAATTCTAAACAAGTTTGCACCAACGTCACATTCCAATAATTTTGCATATTCTGTTGTGGCACCAATTACATCAATGATTTTATCGTTACTAATAATTTCTGTTTGATACTCTTTGGAAAGGGTTTTGTAAGTTGATTCATCCATTGCAATCTTCTTTTCTAAATCGGGAAAACGAATTAAAGGAAAATGAGCGATATCATAAAAAAGCGGATGATCATTTACATACATGAGACGCTCCAGCTCCAAAACAGGACTTCCTTCATCAATTAAAAGGTGGCCTGCAACTTCTTCCGATGCCGGTATAACTTCGCTTCTTAAAATACGGGAGTTCGGAATCATGCCTAATTGATGGCTAAACTCTGAGAATCCGCTTACAGACAATAATTCATTGTGGAATTTATTAGTTGTAACAAAGGTACCTCTGCGTGGAACCCGCGTCAAAGTCCCTTCCTTCACCAATTCCTCAATAGCTTTTCGGATTGTGATACGGCTTACATTATAGATCTCACAAAGTTCAGCTTCAGTTGGAATTTGTTCATCTGGTTTGTATTTTCCCTGTTGGACATCATTCTTCAACATTTGCCTTATTTGCATATATAACGGCTGGGGAGTTGAAGGATTTAAATTCATACTTACTCATCCTTATCCATAATAGATTATATATTCTCTATTATACATAGATTTCCAAAGGCCGTCACCAAGCACCGAAATAGCAAATTGTTTTGGCTGCCGTTTTAGATCCCAATTCCATGCATTCATCAATAGAAAACCCTTTTAATATCCCACAAAGGAAACCTGCTATAAAAGAGTCTCCCGCTCCCATTGTATCTACTACCTCCGTTTCCACTATCTCGCTTCGATAGAATCGTTTCCCATCATAGGCAAGGGCACCGTTCTCACCTAAAGTTGCTATTGCGATCTTAGATCCTTGATTTTTTACACTCTTTAATAATTGGCGGATATAGTCATCGTCCTTTGTATATGAGAAAAAAGAATAGTTTACAAATGGCGATAAGCTTTTTACCAAGTCATGGTCGAGTTGATCGGAAAAGTCAAAGGAAGTAAGCAAACCCATCTCTTTGAAAAGGGGATATTTTTTATCGACATGTCCCCAAATTCCTGCGTGTACAAGTTGGTGTGTTCCAACGAAATCTACTTCTTCACTCGTTAAGAAGAAGCTAGCCATGACACCTTCATCATAGTCTCCAAAACAACGGTCATTTCCATTTAACTCAACCTGTGTGACTGCCGTTTTCCCTTCTTTCTTTGAAAGATGAGTAATATTTACACCCTTTTCTTGGATTTTCTCCCTCATCAAGGCTCCGTATTTATCAGAGCCTACCCAGCCGATATAAGCGGAGTCAGCGCCTAATCCCTTTAAATATACTGCCACATTTACTGGATTTCCTCCGGGGTATGCTCTATCATTTGGCTGATATACATCCATGCAATTGTCCCCGACCGTCACAATTTTCATCAGTCCCCTACTTTCTCTCTTATTAAGGAATGAGCACTACAAAGTAGCGCCCATCAGTTTCTTAATATGCCATTTGTCGGTAATATCTTCTAAGGGTTAATGGATGATTTCTTTCACGCTCCAGATGAACACTGATCCGGCTTAATAAAGCCCAGTTGATGCTGACAGAAAAGTGCTTTCTGAATTCTTCACTGATTCCTTCCATTTCAAAATCTTTTGTGTCGATAACAGTAAGCTGTTTTGTAATTTTTTCAGCAAATCTCTCTACACGATCCATCAGTGGTCTAGTCTCATCCTCGCCTTTCAGCAAAATGACACTCGTGTCTTCAACAACCAATTCGAGTGTTCCGTGGAAGAACTCGGCTGCATGAATCGATTTTGCATGAATCCATTGCATTTCTTCCAGGATGCACATTGCGTAGGAATACGTATTGCCCCACAAGTTACCGGAACCAACCATCATATGATAATCGGTATCTTTATGCCTACTGGCAAACTCTTCAGCTTTCGCATCAAACGCCTTCACGGAATTTAAAATCGCTTTTGGCAGCAACGCAACTTCGTTTGTAAATTGCTCATATTGCGGAAATTCATTGTTATTATACATGAACCGGAAAACTACCATATAAAGAAGCATGAAGAAGGTATCAAACGAATGTGTTTCAGATCCAGTCGTGATGCAATAGTCGACAACTTGAGTTAGCGGTGTGTTTGGCTCTGCTACTAATGCAATCGTAGTAGCGCCTCTTTCCTTGCAAAGTTTAGCCGCTGCGACTGTTTCTTCAGTTGTTCCAGACACGGATGTGAAAATACAAACAGAGTCTTTGCTAAAGCGTTTATTGTTCATCACCATAAATTCTGCTGCTATTTCCACCTGCACTTCAATTGTTGAATTAGATTTCAAAATATATTCGTAAGGATACATCATAGCAATCGTTCCACCAGCACCGATCAAAAAAATATTGCTATATCCTTTCTTGCAAATCTCATCTACAAAATTTTCAATTTGTTCTCTGTAAGCAAGGCCTTCTTCTTCGACAAGCCTCAAAAATAATTCTTCATCATATTTTAGCATTACTATTTTCCTCCTCATATCTAATTTGTTATGTCTTGTATTATAGTCTAGTATAACAAATTATACAATTATTTTTATTTCTTCTTTCTTATTCAGCTGGACTGACTTTTTCTGCTTCAACTTGCCAAGCTACTGTATTCTCGCTTGTTCTGCCGCCGTATTTCTTTTCCCAGTAGTAATAGACGGGTAGACCTGTTGCAACAACGATTAAGGCAGCAATCATGCCTTCAATTGGAGCCCAAGTGAATGTACCCCATGCAAGCCAAGCGGCACCCAGAATTGCCAGCATCGTAGTCGCTCTCCACATTGGCATGCGATAAACCGGTTTATAATCTCCTCTTTTACGGCATTTGTAAACCGCAGCAAAATCCATAATATTAATAAGTAGTTGTATAAGTGTGAAATATCCTAACAAAGCAGTCAGGTTGCTGAACATAACTAGAATACATGCATAAGTCACTTGAACAATAATCGAAAAGCTAGGCGTTTCGTATTTTGGATGGACTTTCGCAAAACGTTGAAAGAATAAACCGTCTTTTGCCATCGCATATTCCAAGCGCGGCTGGAACATGATGCATGAGCTCAAAGATCCCAAGATTACAATAATGGCGGTAACCGCCACAAATGACGAAGCAATATCAGACAGTCCCGGTATAAACTTTACAGCGTCTGACAACGCCGCATTGGAAGCAAGAAGACTCTCGAAAGGCATTAATCCGATAACACAAATCGCAAGCAAGGTATATAAAGACATAACTATTAAGATGGAGGAGATTAGGGCACGCGGGAGAACCTTGCCCGGGTTTTTGAATTCCCCTGCCATAAAGCAGATTGCGGCCATTCCTGTGTAAGCCCAAGTAGTTGCAGATACACCGCCGATTAAACTTGTTGGCCCCGATCCAGAAGGAGGTGTATATGAAAAATTCCCAGGATTCATATACATTAACCCTAAACCGATAACAATCAAAAAGGGAACGATTTTAACCACTGTAATAATAACCTGGAACAACCCTCCTTCTTTGACACTGCGGTAATGAATAGCAGTAATAGCTAAAATAATGGCGATGCCAAGCAACTTTCCAGGCAGACCATCGAAAAATGGCAGAAACGTCGATATATACGAAACAAGCGCTAACGCCATAATTGCAATAGAAGGAGGATCTAAAGCCCAAAATGTTGCCCAGCCATACAGGAAGCCTAAAGGCCGCCACCCGGCTTTGTTCAAGTAAACGTAACCGCTTCCATTTTGCGGATAGGCAGTTGATAATTCGGCCAATACCATAACTTGTGGAATGGCGATCAGCCCGCCTATTACCCAAGCAAGAATTGAAAGTGAAGGGCTTCCAGCAGCACGGGCAACATCTCCTGATGATACAAAAATACCCGATCCTATTGTCGTTCCGACCGCAATTGCTAAAGCTGCCCAAAAACCAAGCTTTCTAGTTAGTACGCCATTGTTCATACGAGTTCCTCCAAATGGTTAGATTCTAAATTCTTTTAATTTTATAAGGGAGTTCATAAGTGCGGTTTGAGGATCTTGATAATAAGCCGAACCCATTATTTCCAAGGTACAAATTCCTTCATATCCATGGCTATGAAGGCTTTTTAAATGCTCTCGCCAGTCTTGGACACCATCGTCCAAAGATAAATGGGCATCACTTTGGCCATCCCCATCTATTAAATGAAAGTGACTCAACTCGGGCAACATCGAAAAATAATCATCCGGCGTTTCATCAGCTAACTGCATTGCCACTGCATCAATCATTCCTATTAACGAAGGCGATTGGATTTTTTCTATCATCTTTTTTAAACCTTTGAAGTTGGTAATTAGATTAGATTCAAAGCGGGTTAAAGGCTCTAAAGCAAGCTTTAGCCCTTCCTTAAACAGAATATGAACCGTCATTAAGAATCATTTTCTTGGTAAAACCTTGGAAACAGACTTTATTTTCTTGGATTTGTGTTAAGAACTTTAACGTTATATCTGAGTTTAAATACATGGAGAATTAGACAAATCACTAATAGTTTCCAAATCAAAGTTATTTGAAGCACAGTATGAACAAAAGACGTAGAATAATAAGGAAGTTATTAAAGCAACGGATTCTTAAGTAAAAAACTTACAATAGAAAAAATAAGCTAGGAGATTTGATATGCTCCCAATAAGGTAGACAGATGAAATAATAAAAAATCTGTTTCCTTTATTGGGGGTTTTTTTCTATGGGTAAAAGTGCTTTTACTGCACAACAAAAGTATGAGGTAATTGTATCTTATGAGGACAGAAAAACTTCAATTAGTGACTTCTGTCGTCAATACAATGTTTCTGACGAAACAATTAAAGAATGGATTTACCAATTTCAAACATATGGAATGGATGGGCTTAATAATCCCGATGGATGGAAAAGGTATTCTAAAGATGTAAAAATGGCAGCGGTCCTTGACTACCTTTCCAATGGCTATTCTCAAGCCGAGATTGTACGCAAGTACGAAATTTCCAGTGGATCAGTGTTACGAAGGTGGATAAAGATTTATAATGATCATAGAGATTTAAAAGAGATGAAAAGGATGAATAACTCTATGATTAAAGGTCGGTCCACTGCACTTGAAGAACGTTTGGAAATAGTTATGTACTACTTTCAGAATGGAAAAAATTATCATCAGGCATCGGAACAGTTTAATGTTTCCTATCAACAGGTGTATCAATGGGTAAAGAAGTTTGAGAAAGAAGGAGAAGACGGTCTTAAAGACAAGCGTGGCCGGACTAAGGCAGAGCTAGAGTTAACTCCCGATGAGAAGTACCAGCGTGATATGAAGAAGTTAGAGCGGGAAAATGAGTGTCTTCGTGCAGAAGTTGCATTCTTAAAAAAGTTGGAGGAACTAGAAAGGAGGCGTTGAAAGAGACGTCTTTAAGCCAAGCTCGATTAATCGATAAATATATAGCCATCCAGGAACTTCATGAGAAAGAGAAATTTTCCATTGTGTTAATATGCGGGATTGCAAGAATTCAACGCTCTGGCTACTACAAGTGGCTTAATCGTGCCCCTTCAGAAAATGAGAAGTTGAATGAGGAAATTCTTGAGGAGATATTACTCCTACACAATAAGGTGGATGGTATATATGGTTATCGCCGTATAACGATGAATCTGAGACGTGCCTTATCGAAGTCTATTAACCATAAGCGTGTTTACCGACTGATGAAGATTGCTGGAATCCAGGCGGTTATTCGATGTAAGCGCAAGAAGTATAAATCAAGTACACCACGGCATGTGGCTGAAAACGTGTTGAACAGGAAATTCAACTCCGACAAGCCAAATGAAAAATGGCTAACTGATGTGACCGAAATGAAATACGGAGTCTCACAGAAAGCTTATTTGAGTGCGATTTTGGATTTATATGATGGATCAATTGTGAGTTATGTAATAGGTACTTCCAATAATAATTCATTGGTTTTTAAAACCCTCGATTTAGCTTTGGAAGTTAACACAGGAGCAACTCCACTGCTTCACAGTGACCGAGGATATCAATACACTTCCTCTACATTTAAAAGGAAAATAGAGAAAGCAGAAATAGTACAGAGTATGTCAAGAGTGGGAAGGTGCATTGATAATGGACCAATGGAGGGATTTTGGGGAACATTGAAATGTGAGAAGTATTACTTAAACAAGTACAGTACGTTTGAAGAGTTGAAGGAAGATATTGATGAGTATATTCATTTTTATAATACTGAAAGATTACCAAAAAAGATTAAGCGGCCTTAGTCCCTTAGAATACAGGGTTAAAGCCGCCTAATGTCTTTTATTTATTTCCACTGTCTACTTGACAGGGGGCAGTTCAATTTATTTCCTAGCTCATTTTTATATGAATTTTTATTTCCACTTAACTCTCCTCCACCATCCTCGTATAAATCTTCGTAAGCAATTAAAACATTGCGGGGATTAAAATGAAGAGGAGCAATAACAAATGAATGCAGAGTTAATAAATACAAATATAGAAGAAGTAGTAATGAAGGCTGTTCAGAAGGCATTACTAGCCACACAGCATCAGTTTATGGATAGTGAGTGGCTATCACTAAAAGAAGGAGCCAAGTACGCTGGTGTCTCCTACAACACGTTTATTAAGTTCCGTGTAATGGGTTTACAAGTGTGTGAAATAGAAGGTATAAAACGTGTGACACGTAAAGAAATCGATCGTTTTTTAGAAGATCATAGCTTTTAATATAAATTTATGAGGATTTACCTTTAGGATAGATTATAATATCACTAGAGGTAAATCCTCTCTTTAATCATTTGCCCCCGCAACTGATTCAGGAGGAATTATCATGGCAAAGAAAAAAGTATCACCAATCAAAAGCTATAAACTGAAAAGTGGTGAGACCCGATACGAGTTTCCAGCTTATTTAGGTGTTGATCCACTAACCGGTAAACAGAAGCGAACATTGAAGCGTGGCTTTAAAACACGTAAGGAAGCGGAATTAGCATTAGCTCGTATTAAGCTAGATGTTGCAAATGGTACGTACCAACAACAACGTGCTGAAACATACCAAGAAGTTTACGACCTATGGGTGAAGCAATATGAGAAGACTGTGGAAGAAAGCACATATGTAAAAACTACAGGCCTCTTTAAAAATCATATTTTACCTAAGATGGGTACTTATAAAATTGAAAAGATACATGTTGATGTATGTCAAAAGCATGTGGATGAATGGGCCTCTAAGTTAAAGAAGTACCGAATGGTAAAAGCTTATGCTGCTAAGGTGCTGGATTTTGCAATTAAGCGTGGTTATATACAAACAAATCCATTTGCCCTTATAGATTTGCCCACTAAATACTCTAAAAAGGTTATAGGAGCAGATGAAGATAAAGTAGAGAACTTCTACTCACGTGAGCAGCTTAAAGAGTTCCTATCATGCTTAGAACGGGAAAATAATCATAAAGCTTATGTTCTATTCCGCTTACTAGCTTTCAGTGGAATGCGTAAAGGTGAAGCGCTGGCTCTTACATGGAATGACTTAAACTTCACTTCAAACGAACTGCGTATCAACAAGGTCATTTCTGAAGGTAAATTTAATAGACTATATATAAAGTCTACAAAAACAGGTGATTCCCGTACAATTAAAATGGATGATAAGACAATGGCAATCTTAAAAGAATGGAAGAAAAAGCAGAAGCAAGATTATTTCATTCTAGGAATTAATACAATGCAACCAAAACAACTTGTATTTAGTAATGAAAAAAATGATTTTGTGAAGCCTCAAAAAACTATTAAGTGGATAGACCAAATACAAAAAAAATACAAACTAAGTAAAATCACAACACATGGTTTACGTCATACCCATTGTTCATTATTATTCGAAGCGGGTGCTAGTTTGAAGGAAGTACAAGATCGTTTAGGTCATAGTGATGTAAAAACAACAATGGATGTATACACACACGTGACACAGAAAGCAAAAGATGAAGCAATTTTAAAGTTCTCTAGCTATATTGAAATGTAATTAGTGACTACGTTTTTGACTACGTTCGATTGATACTGATTGAAACTAGATGACATAGACAAAAAGAAAAAACCCTTGAATACCAAGGGTTTTGACACTGTATGAAATCATATGATTTCAATATATGGAGACGGCGGGATTTGAACCCGCGTCCAGAAACTCTAACACTTAAGCTTCTACGCGTGTATCTTACCTATTTAAAGTTTCGCGTAGCATTATGCCGATAAGCGGGCGTCCTGTACGCTAACTTGGAAATCTCTTGCAGACAGCTCAAGTTGCACTGGCTACCGTATCCCACTAAAGTTGAGCTCTACCTAGCCACATGGGCGATGGATAGATAAAGCAGATCCGAGCTTACGCTGCGAATGCTAAGTTGTTGTTTGTTTTGCCTGTTGTTATAAGTTCCGTTTTTACGGAGCCGAGCCTCCGACGCGCAACTCAAGCTCAGACTATCCCTGTCGAATCCATAACGTCCCCGTTTATGAAATGTAAGCTTAGTTACATAGCTTACTATACATCAAATATGGTCAAAATTCAAGTGAGACATTCTACCAGTTATGGTTACAGACTTACTGATTACGTTCTTTAAACGCTCTTTCAATATCACGTTTAGCCTCTTTTTTCTTCAAGACATCCCGTTTATCGTAATCTTTCTTCCCTTTACCCACACCGATTAACACTTTTGCATAGCCACTTTTCAAGTACATTTTCAACGGCACGATGGTATAGCCATCTCTTTTTGTTTCGCCGATTAACGTACTAATTTGTTTTTTGTGTAACAATAGTTTTCTTGCTCTTAACGGGTCGTGGTTAAATCGATTTCCTTGCTCGTACGGACTGATATGCATATTGGAGATCCATGCTTCGTTATTACGAATACGTATGAAAGCATCCTTTAATTGCACCTTCCCATTACGAATAGATTTAATCTCTGTACCTTGAAGAACTATCCCTGCTTCGATTGTTTCTTCAATATAATAATCATGGTTTGCTTTTTTGTTCTGTGCAAGTACCTTGTCGTCATGCTTTTTAGCCATTTCATTCACCCCTCAAAAACTGAGAAAGAGCGACTTGGTCATCGCTCTTTTATTTTTTCTTTGGACGTTTACGACGTTGTGATTTTTTCGCAACGGATTCGTAAAACTTTTGTTTCTGTTTTGGTCCTTTTTTCGGGCCTGGTTGAGATTGTTCTCTTTTTCCAGAACCACCGCTGCCCTTTTTGGATGCGTGTATAACTTTTGGTGTTTCTTTTCTAGTACGTTGGAACGCTTTTTTCATGCCTACGATTTCAAAATCAATCGAGGCTTCTTCTGGTTTTACGGCAGATACTCGAACCGTTACCTCATCACCAATACGGAACTGCTTACCAGCACGTTCCCCAATCATCATCATTTGACGATCGTCAAAACGATAATAATCATCGGTCATATTCGTAACATGTACGAGACCTTCAATTGTATTAGGAAGCTCGATAAACAGACCAAAGTTCGTTACGGAACTAACAATACCTTCAAACTCTTCACCGATCTTGTCAGCCATATACTGCGCTTTTTTAAGTGCATCAGTATCACGCTCTGCATCTACTGCGCGACGTTCACGTTTAGACGTATGCTCTGCAATATCGTCCATTATAGCTCCCCAATGATTAATGGTAGGCTGTGACACGTCTTCATTTACCAAGTAAGTACGTATTAAACGATGGACGATTAAATCCGGATAACGACGAATTGGTGACGTGAAGTGTGTATAAAATTCGGTTGATAAACCAAAATGTCCTAGACATTCAGCATAGTATTTCGCTTGCTGTAATGAACGTAAAAGCATTGTAGAAATAACCGGTTCTTCTGGCATTCCTTCAATGTTTTCGATAATTTCCTGTAACGCTTTTGGATGAACTTCATTTCCGGTACCTTTAACAACTATTCCAAAGTTCGTTAAGAAATTAAAGAATCGTTCTAGTTTTTCAGGCTTTGGATCTTCATGAATACGGTAGATGAAAGGTACATCCATCCATTTAAAATGCTCAGCGACTGTTTCATTGGCAGCAAGCATAAACTCTTCAATCAGACGTTCTGCAACTGTACGTTCTCTTGTTGCAATATCTGTTGGCCAGCCATCTTCATCGACAATAATTTTTGCTTCTGGGAAATCGAAGTCTATTGCTCCACGTCTCTCACGTTTCGTACGAAGAACTTCTGCAAGCTCAGCCATTAATTCGAACATTGGCACTAAGTCTTTATAACGTTCTATTAACGCTGCGTCCTTTTCCTCTACAATCTTATATACATCCGAATAGGTCATTCTTTCTGTCGTTCGGATAACACTTTGGAAAATTTCATGAGAGGTAACCATACCTGAACCATCAATAATCATTTCACAGGATAATGTTAAACGATCTACTTGCGGATTTAATGAACAAATTCCGTTGGACAGACGATGAGGAATCATTGGAATAACTCGGTCCGCTAAATATACACTTGTTCCACGGTCATATGCTTCACGGTCCAATGGAGATCCTTCCGTTACATAATGACTTACGTCAGCAATGTGGACGCCAAGTTTATATGTACCATCAGAATTTTTTGTAACAGTTACTGCGTCATCCAAGTCTTTAGCATCTGCTCCGTCGATTGTTACGATTACTTCATTTCGAAGATCTCTACGATCGTTTAAGTCTTTCTCATCGATTTGATCTGGAACAGCTTCTGCTTGGTTAATCACTTCTTCTGGGAAATCGATTGTAATTCCATGCTTATAAATAATAGAAAGTATATCGACTCCTGGATCATTTTTGTGACCAAGGATTTGCGTTACCATCCCAGTAGCGGATTTTCTTTCATTCGGCCACTCGGTAATTTCTACGACTACCTTATGCCCTTCAATTGCGCCTAATGTATCTCCTTTAGCGATAAATACATCCATAGGGACCTTCTTATCGTCTGGTATAACAAATCCAAAGCCTTTATTGTCTTGGAATGTTCCAACAACTTGCGTCATGCCACGTTGGGTAATTTTAATAATAGAACCTTCTCTGCGGTCTCCCGATGAATCCTTAGAAACTCGTACAAGTACTTTGTCTCCGTTGACTGCACCGTTAACTTCCGTTGGCGGTATGAATATATCATCCATTCCACTCTCTTCAGGGGTAACGAAACCGAATCCTTTTGCATGTCCTATGAATTTCCCGACTATTAGATTCATACGGGAAGGAATCCCATATCTGTTGGATCTAGAGCGGACGACTAAAC
The DNA here is from genome assembly GCF_038003165.1 of Psychrobacillus sp. FSL K6-2365. Taxonomy (NCBI): domain Bacteria; kingdom Bacillati; phylum Bacillota; class Bacilli; order Caryophanales; family Bacillaceae; genus Psychrobacillus; species Psychrobacillus sp. FSL K6-2365. The sequence continues at coordinate 3,163,905 of NZ_JBBOOO010000001.1, forward strand.
CGTGCTCCTCCATTTGAACAAGCGTTTTCACTAGTTCTTTAAAATCATCTGCATCTACCAGATTAAAATGCTGTTCTAACTCTTTTGTTGTTAAAGGTTTATATTCTTCTGTGTTTAGTAATTCGAGTAATTGTTCTTTCATGTTTTCCATCTAACATCCCTCCTTTTTCAGCGTGTGCACATTTGAACTGTTTTACACATTCCAATCGAGCGACTCTAAAAAGTTTAATATATCTTCGTGTAATTGTTCTTTTTCTGGGCCAAGTGTGATTACATGCCCGGAGTTCTCATACCAATTTAGTTTTTTCTCAAAGGACTCTGCCTGTTCAAAGATATAATTGGCAGAAGTAATATCGATGACCTTATCTTTATTCCCTTGTGTTACTAAAAGCGGTGCGTACACATGATCTACATGATCACGGACGTTGTAAACAAATTCTCTTAGCTCAGCCAATGTTTCCATCGGTGTTTTTCTAATAGCCTCTACTTCTTCTTCTATTTGCTGTTCGGATTTTCCTTCATATTTCTTATATTCTTTTGCGTATTTTAGTACACCTTCAAACATAATATCCGTCGTCTTCATCGTCATCGGGGAGCACATGGTGACAATACCTTTTACAGGTACTGTATACCCTAACTTCAGTGAAAATACTCCTCCAAGTGATAATCCAGCAACAGCAATTTCCTCATAGCCTGCTGCTTTTAGTCGGTCATATCCTCGCATAACATCCTTCCACCAGTCTTGTGGTCCTGTTTCCAACAGCTCTTCCGGTGGCACGCCATGTCCTTTGTAGTGTGGAGCCAATGATGTGTATCCATTTTTTTCTAAAAAACGTCCAAGCATACGAACATCTGAGGAATTTCCAGTAAAACCGTGTAACAGCAATACGGCACGTTTTCCAGCTTCAAAGAAAAATGGCTTAGGAGTTGAAATTCGCATATGTAAAACCTCCATCAATAATAAGCTTTTCGCATTATTCACCATACTAATTATTTCATTAATTAGTTTAATATGCCCGAATAATGTCTTATATTTCATATGTAATGTAATTAATACTTATTTTAAAAATAAAACACAAATATTTATGTAATCTTCCGTTATTAAGCGGCTCTCGTTGGTTGAAGCGTAAGGCGGCGACTCCAGCGGGAATAGCGCGAGCTGAAAGCGCCGCTGGAGCATAGGTTTTCGTAGTGACGAGGAGATTGAAGCCGTGCCCGCGGAAAGCGTCCGCCTAAAGCAGAAATCAACGGAATGCTTGTTTTAAAATTAAATTGATATGTTTAAATAATTTTACTTAAAAGAAAACGCCTAACCAATCAGAAGTCGGTCAGGCGGTTCGCATCTGTTTTATATTCAAAAAGGCTTTGGTCTATAATACACTCGCCAGAAAAATTATCCTATCAAAAGATTAGGATTAAAATTTAGTTACGGCAATAGTCAATATAAAAAATAGAACTGCAAGTACAATCGTTACTCTATGTAAGACTAAGTCCATACCTCGAGCTTTTTGTTTTCCAAAAAGTTGTTCAGCCCCACCAGAGATGGCTCCTGAGAGACCAGCACTTTTCCCTGATTGTAACAATACAACAACGATTAATGCGATCGCAACGATGACAAGTAAAGTCATTAATAATGCGTGCATTTATTCCACCTCCTGATAAGAACGTTCACAACATAAATAATTTTACCAAAAAACAGGAACATTGACAACCTATCGCCAAAATATTTAGTTAAAAAAATCTGACTCCTCTATATTGTTCCTAGTAGTTTATTTACTTGCTCCAGTATGGCTGTTACTTGCGTTCACAAGAAGTTTACTTGCCTTCATCCATAACTTACTTGCGCTCACAGTTTAAATACTTGCTCTCAAGTATACTTTACTTGCGAAACGGGAAATCTTTCCACTATTTTTATTCTTTCACTCCTTCAACAAGTATAGAAGACAATAACGATTACAAGTTTGTATTTTCCTACATAGACTTAATATAATCCATTCACCTTAACGATAGCCTGTGCTAAATCTTATCGTTAAGAAATACTCACTACATAGATTGAAGTGAAAGGTGGGGACTCCAACGGGAAAAGCGTTAGGCGAAGACCCCGCAGCGCAGCGAGGAGGCTGAGGCAACGCCCGTGGAAAGCTTCCACCTGAAACGGAAATCAGCAGTAGCATTGAATTCAGGAAATTTTATACTTTCTTTAGCATTAAAAAAAGCAGCTAGCAACTTTCGCTAACTGCTTCGTTTTATTATTTTTTTAGGTTATAGAATGTTTCTTTGCCTAGGTACTGAGCAGTTTCGTATAACTGATCTTCAATACGTAGTAATTGGTTGTATTTTGCTACACGGTCTGAACGAGATGGTGCACCAGTTTTGATTTGGCCAGCGTTTGTAGCAACTGCGATATCTGCAATTGTTACATCTTCTGATTCACCAGAACGGTGAGAGATAACTGCTGTATAACCAGCACGTTTTGCCATTTCAATTGCATCAAATGTTTCTGTAAGTGTACCAATTTGGTTAACTTTTACAAGAATTGAGTTAGCTACACCTTGTTCAATTCCTTGAGCTAATTTTTTCGTATTTGTTACGAATAAATCATCTCCAACCAATTGTACTTTGTTACCTAAACGCTCTGTTAATAGTTTATGACCATCCCAGTCGTTTTCGTCTAAACCGTCTTCGATTGAAATGATTGGGTATTTTTCGCAAAGCTCTTCATACCATGCAACCATTTCTTCTGAAGTTTTTACAACACCTTCACCAGATAAGTGGTATTTGCCATCTTCTTTGTTGAATAACTCAGAAGCCGCAACGTCCATTGCAAGAAGTACTTCTTCTCCTGGTTTATATCCTGCTTTTTCAATCGCAGTCACAATAGTAGAAAGAGCTTCTTCGTTAGATTTTAAGTTCGGTGCAAATCCGCCCTCATCTCCAACTGCTGTGTTTAATCCTGCTTCTTTTAATACCGATTTTAAGCTATGGAAAATTTCAGCGCCCATGCGTAGTGCATGACGGAAAGATTCTGCGCCTACTGGCATTACCATAAATTCTTGGATATCTACGTTGTTATCCGCATGTTCTCCACCGTTTACGATATTCATCATTGGAACTGGTAATTGTTTCGAGTTGAATCCACCTAAGTATTGATAAAGTGGAATATCTAAGTAATCTGCAGCTGCATGTGCAACAGCGATAGATACACCAAGAATAGCGTTTGCACCTAAATTCCCTTTATTTTCAGTTCCGTCTAGTTCGATCATTGCATGGTCAATTTCTACCTGATCCAATACGGAGTAATTCTCTTCTAATTCAGCTGCAATAATGTTATTCACATTTTCAACTGCTTTTAAAACACCTTTGCCTAGATATCTTGACTTGTCACCATCACGAAGTTCTACTGCTTCATATTCACCAGTAGATGCACCAGACGGAACGATTGCGCGTCCAAATCCACCGCTTTCTGTAAATACTTCCACTTCTACTGTTGGGTTACCGCGTGAATCTAATACTTCACGTGCTTGAATTTGTGTAATAATTGGCATTTTTAACTCTCCGTTTCGATTAGTGTTTTACCTGTCATTTCAGGCGGTGTTTCTATCCCTAATAAGTGTAACATGGTTGGAGCCAAATCGGCTAAAATTCCGTCACTTCTTAGTGTTTCATTTTTAACTGTAACAACTACAGGAACAGGATTTGTCGTATGGGCTGTCATTGGTTGCCCTTCCATCGTTGTTACTTCATCAGAATTACCATGATCTGCTGTAATAATTGCATGTCCGCCCTTAGCTAAAATGGCATCGACAACTTTACCTAAACAATCGTCTACTGCTTCAATAGCTTTAATCGTCGGTTCTAGCATTCCACTATGTCCTACCATATCGGGGTTAGCAAAATTTAAGATAATTGCATCAAAGCGATCATTGGCAATTGCATCTAACAGCGCATCTGTTACTTCATATGCGCTCATTTCAGGCTGTAAATCATATGTTGCGACCTTTGGAGAGTTGATCAGTATACGCTCTTCTCCTGGGAAGGTTGCTTCTCTACCACCACTCATAAAGAATGTTACATGTGGATACTTCTCTGTTTCAGCAATACGTAATTGTGTTTTGTCATGCTTTGAAAGAACTTCTCCTACTGTGTTGTAGAGATCCGCTTTCTCGAATACCACATCTGCCACAACATCATCACTATAATGTGTAAATGTAACAAATTTTAAATTCGTTGGATGCTTATCACTTAAAGGCAGACTATCAAATGAAGGCGTGTTCAATGCCATCGATAATTGAATAGCGCGGTCAGGACGGAAATTAAAGAAAATAACGGCATCATTTGTATCAATCGTTACAGCAGGCTTCGCATCTTCTTCAATAACGAAAGGAACAACAAATTCATCCACAATATCCTCTTCATAAGAAGCTAATATACCAGCTGTTGCTGATTCTGCTGTTCTACCTAACCCGTCTACAATTGCTTTATATGCTATTAAAACTCTTTCCCAACGTCGATCCCGATCCATTGCATAGTATCTACCACTAATGGAAGCAAACCTTCCGATACCGATATCCTTCATTTGTTTCTCTGTTTCTGCTACATAACCAACCGCAGTTCGAGGTCCTACATCGCGGCCATCCAAAAAGCCATGGACAAATACGTCCTCTAGTCCTTGTTCTTTTGCAAGCTTCAATAAAGCAAATAAATGCGTATAGTGACTATGAACGCCACCATCTGAAAGTAAGCCCATCAAGTGTAATTTCCCACCAGTTTGCTTCACATGCTCAATTGCTGCTAAAAGCTTAGGTTCTAAGAAAAATTCTCCTTCACGAATTGATTTATGAATTCGTGTTAGGTTTTGGTATACTACTCTACCTGCACCAATATTTAAATGACCAACCTCTGAGTTACCCATTTGACCTTCTGGTAAGCCAACTGCTTCACCAGAAGCTGTAAGTGTTGCATTCGGAAAGCTTTTCCAATATCGATCGAAATTGGGTTTGTTTGCTTGAGCAACCGCATTTCCAAAGGTTTCATGACGCAATCCGAAGCCATCAAGAATGATTAATGCTACTGGACTTTTAGGCATTTGCACCAGCCTCCAATAGTTTTACAAAAGAATCTGCTTGCAGGCTTGCTCCTCCTACTAACGCACCGTCAATATGCTCCTTTGAAAGAAGTTCTTCAATATTTTCAGGTTTCACACTACCACCATATTGGATGCGAACTTTACTTGCCACTTCTTCTCCAAAACCATCTAAAATAGTTTCACGAATTGCTTGGCATACGTCATTTGCATCGTCTGCAGTAGCCGTTTTCCCAGTTCCAATCGCCCAAATAGGTTCATAAGCAATAATGGACTGGATCAGTTGCTCTTCTGTTAATCCTTCAATTGCTGCCATTACTTGGTTGGAAACAATAGTTTCTGTTTCATTTTGTTCACGTTGCTCTAATGTTTCACCTACACAAATGATTGGTGTTAAGCTATTTTCAAATGCAGATTTTACTTTTTTATTGACCGATTCATCTGTTTCATTGAAATACTGGCGACGTTCAGAGTGACCAATCACTACATAGTCTACTCCTAAATCTTTCAGCTGATGACCACTAACTTCGCCAGTGAAGGCTCCCTCTTTTTCCTCGTGCATCGTTTGAGCACCGATAGAAATGAATGAACCTTTTGTCGCTTGAACAAGCTGATCTAAAAATAGCGCTGGAGCACAGATTACTGCATCAACTTTTGTGCTATCCACTTGTAGTTCTTTTAACTGAAGCGCGAATTCCTTTGCCTCACCAAGTGTTTTATACATCTTCCAATTCCCTGCTATTACTGGTTTACGCATATGACATCTCCTCCATTACTTATCGTTTAAAGCAGTAACTCCTGGTAAATCCTTACCTTCCATAAACTCTAAGGAAGCTCCTCCACCAGTCGAAATATGATCCATTTTCTCGCCGACTTCGAACTTTTCTACAGCTGCCGCAGAATCGCCGCCTCCGATAATCGTATAACCTGCTGTTTCAGCCATTGCATTTGCTACAGCTTTTGTGCCTTCAGCAAATGCTTCTATTTCGAATACTCCCATAGGCCCATTCCAAATAATAAGCTTACTATTTTTAATAACGTCCGCGTATAGCTCTCTCGTTTTTGGACCAATATCTAATCCCATCCAATCAGAAGGAATTTGATCGATATCTACTACTTTTGTGTTAGCATCCTTTGAAAATTCATCTGCAACTACTACATCTACCGGCAAATAGAAAGAAACGCCTTTTTCTTTTGCTTTTTCAAGGAAGCCTCTTGCAAGGTCCAATTTATCTTCTTCTAAAAGAGATGTACCAATCTCATGCCCTTGTGCCTTTGTAAATGTATAAGAAAGGCCGCCACCTATTAAAATATTATCAACCTTGTCCAATAGATGATCAATTACACCGATTTTATCTTTTACTTTTGCACCACCAATAATGGCAGTAAATGGACGCTCAGGATCTGCTAAAGCTTTGCCTAATACATCTAACTCTTTTTGCATCAATAGCCCTGAAACCGCAGGAAGTAATTTTGCGATACCTTCTGTCGTAGCATGTGCTCGATGTGCTGCACCAAATGCATCATTAACATAAACATCAGCAAGCTTTGCAAAGGACTTTGCTAGCTCCGCATCATTCTTCTCTTCACCTGCATGAAAACGAACATTTTCTAATAATACGATGTCTCCATCATTCATAGCTGAAACTGCATTCTCTACAGTTCCTCCAATAGATTCATCTAGTTTTTTTACTGGCTTATCCAAAAGTTTTGCTAAATGCTCTCCAACTTTAGTCAAACGTAAATCTTCCTTTACTTCACCTTTAGGACGTCCCATATGACTAGCAAGAATTACTTTAGCACCCTGTTCGATTAAATTATTAATCGTTGGTAATGCTGCACGAATTCTCGTATCATCTGTGATTGCTCCATCTTCCATTGGTACATTGAAGTCTACACGACAAAATACACGTTTTCCTTGTAAAGCTACATCGCTCATTGTTTGTTTTACCTTCATGAGATAAGCCTCCTTATATTTCTGAAAAGCGCAAGCGCCTAGGTTTTAGACGTCAATTTATGTTCGTGACATCGTGTCGCAACACTTACTGCCCCACATCTTGTGGGCTAGGCGCTGTAGCCAGACAGATATTCTGTTAAAAAAAGGAGCTAGGGGTAATCCCTGGCTCCTTTACCCTCTTTTATTATAGAGGTAATTCTATCGATTCGCCACGTAAAACCACATTCATCTTATGTGTCTTTCCTAGTCAAATACGAAAATCTTATAGTCCTTTATTAGCCATAAGTAGTGCTAGGTCGATACAACGTGCAGAATATCCTGATTCATTGTCATACCATGCTAATACTTTTACTAAATTATCTTCAAGTACCATAGTAGAAAGTCCATCAACTGTAGATGAAGCTGTATTTCCGTTATAGTCTCTAGAAACTAATGGAAGTTCATTATAATCCAAGATTCCTTTTAACTCATTGTCAGAAGCTTGTTTTAAAGCTGCATTCAATTCTTCTACTGTAACGTTTTTATCTAATTCAGCAACAAAGTCTACGATTGATACGTTTGGAGTTGGTACACGAACTGCCATACCATCTAATTTTCCTTTCAACTCAGGAAGTACTTTAGCTACTGCTGCAGCTGCTCCTGTTGTTGTAGGAATCATAGATTCTGCTGCTGCACGAGCACGACGGTAATCGCTATGCGGTAAGTCTAAAATACGTTGGTCATTTGTGTATGAATGGATTGTTGTCATCATTCCACGTTTGATACCAAATTGATCTTGTAAAACTTTTGCAATTGGTGATAAACAGTTAGTCGTACAAGAAGCGTTTGAAATTACATGATCAGTTGCTGGGTTGTATTGATCAGCATTTACACCCATTACGAATGTCGGCATATCGTCTTTAGCAGGTTGTGATAAAATTACTTTTTTAGCACCAGCTTCAATATGCTTGCTAGCTTTATCAGTTGTACTGAAAATTCCTGTACACTCAATAACGATATCTACTTGTTGTTCTTTCCACGGTAATGCTGCAGGATCTTTTTCAGCGAATACGCGAATGTTTTTGCCATTTACTACAAGGTAATCTCCTTCTGAAGAAACTTCTGCATTGAAGATTCCGTGAACTGAATCATATTTCAGTAAATGAGCAAGCATTGCAGCATCCGTTAAGTCATTGATCGCTACTACTTCAATCTCTGTTTGCTCTAAAGCTTCTCTGAATACTTTACGTCCAATACGTCCAAAACCATTAATCGCTAATTTTACTGTCATTTTAAATTCCTCCTAGTTGTTTTGTTCAATTATTTGCATCATTTCTTGTGCGGCACCTTCATCGGTTACTAAAACCGTTTGGGCTGGTGCTTGTTTAAAATATGAAAGTAGAGCATTTGCTTTTTTTGTGCCTCCAGCTACTGCCAGAAGATGCTCCATATTTTCTAATTGCTTGAGTTGTACACCAATCGTGCGAATTCTGTGTACAGCTTCCCCTTGGTTATTAAAGTAATACCCAAAAGCTTCACTAACTGCACCAATTTCTTTCAAGCGTTGCATTTCTTCTACACTAGAATTTCTTCGGTGAGCCATCTCAAGTGCGTCCCCAATACCATGAATGATGATATTAGTTCGTTCGTATAAATCCATCATTTCTTTTATAAATGGTTCATTTTTCATCGTAGAATAAGCTTCTTCACTTAAGCTATCTGGCATATATAATGTTCGATAAGAACCATTCATTTTGTTCGCAAATAGCGAGGCTATTGTGTTAGCTTGAAGCCGAACATCCTTACCAACCCCGCCTCTTGCAGCTATAAATAATAGTTGCTTCCACTTGTCAGTTTGATGAACATAATTCGATATGGAAGCAATCGTTGTTCCACCAGTAACAGCAATGATGGACTCATCTGATAATATACTTTCCAAATATTTTGCTGCTTCTTTTGACTGGAGCAACGCAGTATTCGTATTAGTATCTACATTTCCCGGAACAATTATCACTTCTTTTATATTTAAATAACTTGCAAGTGATTGTTCGAGCTGCAATCTACCAGACCATTCTCGTACAACTTCTTTAAGCTCTATCAATAAATCATTTCCAGAAGAAGTTATACTAGCTCCATCTCTCGATATTTCAATGAATCCTTGATTGCGCAAAAAGTCTAATTCTTTTCTAGTTTCTCTTTCCGACAATCCTAAAAGTTCACCGATTACTCGACGGCCGGACCCAGCAGATAATTGAATCATTTGAAGTATTCGATATCTTTTCTGTAACAAGATACTCATCTCAGGCATTAACTTTAACTGAGCCTGTAATAACGAATCCATTTTTCACATCCCAACTACCTGTGACGTTTTTGTCCCACCACTACATTTTTTGTCCCATGTACTTAAAAAAAATTAATTTCTAAATTAAGAATACAGTATTATATTCCCAATAGCAAGATTTTGAAACTTAAAAATGCTCAATTTTCCCAAAAATTCTTTTAGTATATCTATATGAATGGCTTTTGTTGCGATACTCCTATCGTATATTGCGGTTTCCACCTTGGATATTGCGATTATAAGTTCCTTTATTGCGATTTGAAAAATAGATCTTGCGATTGAGCTTGTTAACTACCGTCAAAGTAATGCTTCCAGAATAGTCGCGTAATCTACTTGTCCATATTGTATAACTTTGTCTTCCAATACGATGACAGGAATCATCAGCATATATTTTTCATGCAGTGCATCATCTTCTTCAATATTTACTTCATTTATATCAAATACAACATCTTCCCTTACAAGCTTCAACATTAGTCTTGCATCATCACATAAATGACAGCCTGGTCTTGTGTAAAAATGGACAATCATTTTACTATCCCTCCCCAAAAAACATTTTATACATCTTATTATAGTCTTTTTGACAAAGAAATTCGTTTGTTATGATTACTCTAATACAAATTAGTTTTTAACATACAGTAATAGCGATACTTTTCAGTCATCCGTTCGCCTATAGCAATAAGGGGAGGTCAGAAGATGAAAATGGAACAGCTATACAAAGAGCATAGCGATAGAGTTTATAGCTATATTTACTTTCTTGTCCGGCATGGAGAAAGTGCTGCTGCTACGCAAGATACAAGAATGTTCGATTCAAGAAACATCCTATATTTTGGGCTGGACAGAGGCAAAAGTAAAGATGAAAATGACACGAGCACTTGAGGCACTTAAGAAGGAATTTCATCAGGAAGGAGGACGTGAAGATGGAACCATTAAAAGAATTCGATAAGCTTTTTAAGGAAATGAAAGATGTAGAGCGCTCAAAGGAAGCAAAGCATAATACATGGATAGCCTTAAAGGGTAGAATTGAAACAAAGAAAAAACGCAATATTATTCCAGCTTTTATTTCATTGGCAATTGTAGCCATTGCCTCCTTTCTATTCATAACTTATACTAATCCCTCCGAGACAGAACAAACAGCTCAGCCTCTATCCAATGAAGAAGTTATTACAGCAGTGCTAGAAAGAGAATACAATGGTCCAAATATGGAGATTTCTCGCTTAATGGACGATTGGTGGAATCTTCAAAGTACAACTAAAACAGATAGCCAAGAAGAGTACGATCAACTTCTAGAATCAAAGGAATATAAAGATTTAATGAATTATTATCCAACCACTTTTGGAGAGTACTTCACTGAAGATATGCTCACAAAAGCAGTTAATTCAGTTATGGTGTTCAAATATAATCATTATCTGATAGATAATGATATAGAAATGCACCTAGAAAACATCAAAATGGCACAGGAGAAAGAACATCCCAATATCTATCGCCCCACGATAGAGGTCTCCCTAACAAATAGCCAAGGAGAGAAAATTTTTCATACATTAAGAGAAGAATTTATATTATCTACATCAGAGCCTGGAAAAATAGGGAGCTATAATGGAATTAAAGATGGTGGGGGCTTAGAACTTCGAGTGAAAATAGAGAACTTTAATGCATTTGTTGGAGATAATGGGAAGTAATACGCGATTAATCGACGCCTACTCCAATGGCTGAGTAGTGCTGTTAATCGGCATCGGATTTCGGTTTCAAATAAAAAACCAACATTTATTTGTTGGTTTTTTGTTTTTCTTATCGATATGTATCCTACTCATAAATTCAATACAAACTCGGCCTCTCCTTCATTCATCTTGCCGGTTTTTTGGAATCCAAAGCTTTCGTATAGTTTTATGGCTACTTCATTGTCTGGCTCTGTTGATAGATAAATTGATCTACAATCATGTAGTTGTTTCATTTCGTCTAAGATCAATTGAATAACTTTTCCACCATAGCCTTTCCCCTGCTGGGTGTAATCAATCATTAATCGACATATCCAGTAATTCTTAGTATCTTCATCTAATCCATACATGGTGAAGCCAATAATCTTACCATCTAACTGAATACCTCTAACATTCCAACCAGTTTCATAAATCGATTGCACAATAGACAGCGCATTGGAAGCTACAAATTTTTCTACTACAGTAGCCTTCCCATCTTCATTAGTCGTCAAAAGAACCGTTTTTAGCCAATTATCCTTGTTGATCTCTACTAGTTTCATCCTACATCCCCCACACATTACTTTTTACTATTATATTACTTTATCACAATAGTTTAAGTAATCACATAAATCGGAGATCCAAAATAAGAAAAGAGGTTGGTACAAAACCCACAAAATTTGAATTGCTTTATTTTTATTTATACTTCTTAGCCATTGTTTTCAGTTACGGTGGACGCTTTCCTGGGGGCACGAGTCGAGCTTGTAGTCTCTCCCACGCGCTTGCCCCCTAGGAGTAGCCGCCTTCACTCCAGACAACTATTATCCCTTCTATATCAAGAAAATCCCTGCATAATTTCAAGTATCAAAAAAGGACACCTTCTGTTTAAATTTAAGTATCCTACTACCAAATTCTAAACGAAAGAAGTGCCCTATTGTTTAAAGACTTTTAACATGAATCAACTAATTTTAACGCTAGTTTTTAAATCTGAAATTACAAAAATGATATTGCTTTTTTCATTCACCACTTACGACCCGCTCCTCCACCTCCAGAGCTACCACCGCCGAAACCTCCAAAGCCACCACCAGAACTTCTTCCGCCTCCGCCAAAACCTCCACCGAAGCCTCCTGGACCGAATACCCGTCTTCTACCTGAACCGGTACCACCACCGCCTCCAGACATCATCTGCATAATCAAATAAATAACAACTATGCCGACGATAATCATAGGAAATGAGAATCCACCACCAGAAGAACCTGCAAGTGGGGAAGGTTCCTCCGGACTCGCCAACTCGCCGTCCCAACCATACTCAGTAGCTACCTGGTTATATAAAAGTTGATATGTAGATAGGATAGCTCCCGGTGCATTTCCTTGCTCTAGAAAAGGGTAAGTGTACTCATCTAATATCCTTCCAACTTTTCCATCAGGTAAGGCACCCTCTAAACCGTAGCCAACGCCAATATAAACATCACGATTACCGCTTTTATTTGGATCCATTTCCAGGATTAATAGGACCCCATTATCTTTTTCCTCATCACCAATACCATATCCACGCATTACATCTACTGCATAGGTCGCAACATCCTGTCCATCTAAAGACTCGACTGTCATTACAACAATTTGAGAACCAGTAGCATTTTCTAAGTTTTGTCCAAGCGCTTCAATCTCCTGCTCCTGCTCTTCTGAGAGAACATCATAGAAATCCTGGACATATAGTTCCCCAGGTATAGCAGCTGGATAATTAGATTCAGCAAGTGCTAATAATGGGAATAATGAAGTGAGGAGAAGTGCAAATGATAGGACACGAGCACTTTTCTTCATCACTCTCCATCTCCTTCAAAATCGACTACTGGTGCTTCCTCCGCTCCCTCGGCTGATTGGAAGTATTCTTTCTCATCAAAGCCAAACATAGAAGCTACTATACTCCCTGGCATACGCTTTACTTTTTTATTGTAATCCGAAACAACTGTATTATAATCTTGTCTAGCTACAGATAGTCTATTTTCTGTACCAGCAAGCTCATCCATCAATTGCTTAAAGTTGGCGTCCGCCTTAAGATCTGGATAATTCTCCACAACTACTAATAATCTGCTCAAAGCTCCTGATAATTCATCATTCGCCTCAGCTTGTTCTTCTGGTGTTCCAGCCCCTGCCAACTTAGTTCGTGCATCTGCGATATTCCCAAGAACTTCCTCTTCATGTGCTGCAAAACCTTTAACAGTATTAACTAAGTTTGGGATTAGATCCATTCTTCGTTGTAGCTGATTTTCCACTTGTGCATACGCATTATTAACATTTTCTTCTTTGTCAACAAATCCGTTATAGCTTGCCATAAATACGCCCGCAATAATAGCAATAATTACAATGACAATAATAATTGGCACTAGTAACTTTTTCATCTCTCTCACCTCTTCAGTAAATATAGTATTATTGTACCTTTAATTCGAAAATACAAAACCTAATATTATTTACGGAATAAGGAAATTTAAGTTTCAATTACCGTAATGATGTTCAATTGATGTATTACTACTTTTAAATATTGGATCCATTGTTTTATTCCTTAATAAAAAGAAGAGCATGTATCCGAGTGATCATCGTTAAGAGAGAATGCTAATTGGATGAAATTTCCGTTTAGCAAGTAAACTCCTCCTTAAAGCAAGTAAACTTCAGCAGAACGCAAGTATCCGATAAAGAGTGCAAGTAACTCTTACTTAAGAGCAAGTAAGCCAACATCTATCGCAAGTAAATACATTATTGGAGATAAAAAAGGTTTGGATTTTCCAAAGATGAGCATTCTTTTTGCTGCAAATGACTACTTTTCAGTACTTCATTGTTTAGTTAATTTATTCAGTGGTAATGATTATTAAATGATATCTTTCTTTGCATTCTAAAAAATGAGGTGATTTTGATGAGCAATACACTACCACAAGATGCTATTAATACGTTGGAACAGCTTCAAGGGAAATTCCCTGGCAATCGTCGTGCACATGCAAAAGGCGAATTTTATGAAGCAGTTTTTACTCCAAACGGGAAAGCAATTCCTTATACAACAGCACCCCATCTTCAATCAGAACCAGTGCCCGCTACAGTCCGTTTTTCTAATAGCCCACCAGATCCTACTGCAGCAGATTTCCTATCTCCGGCAAAAGGAATGTCTATTCATTTTCATCAACCAGATGGTTCTACTAGTCATCAAGTATGTACCACCATTCCGATGTTCATAACAAAAGATCCAAAAACTTTTATTGAAATGCTGAAAATTTTAGGCTCTCATAAAACGGGGGTTCATTCAATTGATCTAGGTCTAGGAATTGTACAACTTCTCACTACCTTCCCAGAACATAAAAAAACATTACTCGCACTAAAAGAACAGCTAAAGCAACCCCCTATTAGTTACGCTGCTCTGCATTATTATCCTATACATGCTTTCTATCTTGTGAATGCTGAAGGTAAGCGGCAAGCCATAAAATACGAGTGGCGTCCCTTAAAGGAGAAAAAATCATCTTCCTTCCTTAGCAGCATTAATTTGTCCACAAATTATTTAAGTGAGGATTTAGAGAAACGACTCGATAAAGGAACTGTATCGTTCGAGTTATTTATTCGATTAGCAGAGGATACAGACGCAACAGATGATCCTACCGATACTTGGCCAACAGACAGACAAAAGATTTTAATCGGTCAATTAACAATTAATAAAAAAATATTTCCTACAGAAAACCTATTGTTCGACCCTACTATCGTTGGAAAAGGCATTGAATTACCCGATGATCCAATTCTCCATTTTAGACATGAGTCTTATGCAGTATCGTACGATAGAAGAAATAAAGAAAACAAAAAAACACCCTAAGCATATAGGGTGCTTTACATAACTTGTTATACCTACCGTCACTTTTATGAGAAAAGTAGGTGGGGGATGAAAAATCCCCACTGTTGGTAGTTTTACTTTATGCCCTCGGCGAGGATCGAACTCACATTCCAAGCTTCGGAGGCTTGTGTGTTATCCATTACACTACAAGGGCAAGCGACTTATCTATTATACAAATAGAAGGAATATAATTCAAGCGAACTTTTTCAAGCTTAATATTTGACCTTCCTTGACCATAATGTGTATGATAAAGTTACAACTGAGGGAACCTTTCTCAGTAACTAACTAATTTAAACCACCTTTGAAGGAGGCAATCAGGATGAATTTAATTCCTACTGTTATTGAACAAACTAATCGTGGAGAGCGTGCATATGACATCTACTCTCGATTATTAAAAGATCGCATTATTATGCTTGGAAGTGGTATTGATGATAACGTATCTAACTCAATCGTTGCTCAATTATTATTCCTAGAAGCAGAAGATCCAGAAAAAGACATCTCTATTTATATTAATAGCCCAGGCGGAAGTATCACAGCTGGTATGGCAATTTACGATACAATGCAGTTCATCAAACCTGATGTACAAACAATTTGTATCGGTATGGCAGCTTCTATGGGTGCTTTCCTACTTACAGCTGGTACAAAAGGTAAACGCTATGCGCTTCCAAATGCTGAAGTAATGATTCACCAACCACTTGGTGGAGCACAAGGGCAAGCAACAGAAATCGAAATTGCTGCAAAACGTATCTTATTCTTACGCGATAAATTAAATAACATCATGGCTGAGCGCACTGGTCAACCAATTGAAGTCGTTTCACGTGATACAGATCGTGATAACTTCATGACAGCTGAACGCGCAAAAGAATACGGCTTAATCGATCACATTATCGATCGTAGCGAAATGAAAAAATCATAATAAATTGATTTAAACTCCCAAAGGTATATTCCTTTGGGAGTTTTTTATAGTACTTGATTTTTTATTTAGGTACTAACTATAAGCATCTAATCCTCAATCAATACCGTGTATATGGCCAATTATAATATTTAATATCTTTAAAGTTTATTGGTTCTGGATGGTGAATATATTGTTCATCAGCTCTGGAAAATCACATATAATTTCTGTCGCAGCTATACTAAGCATTTCTTTTTCTTCCTCTGTAGGAATTTCATCAAAATATACTTTCCAAATAAGATTATTATTTTCAATTTTTGCGTAAATAACTTTTGTATTTTTAGTTATAGCACGAAAAAGTGCTCTTTGCGCACTTTAAAATTAGTGCGATATTTGGTTTATTAATATTTTCCAATCCATATCTCCTTTACAAACAAGGTATATTTCCATTTCTACATAAAAGGTTCACCTAAATTTTGATACACCCTTTTTATGAAAATACTTAATTCAATAACTTTTCTATTTCCTCTATAAGCTCATCATTATTATTTATGCTATACCCTGCACTAATTTTATGGGGAAATACAATTCTATTTTCACCAACAAATATATACATTTGGTCATCCGGATTCGATGTTGATACTATCCTGTATTTTGCATCAAGTGGAGAATAAGAATCATCCGTTCTTTTTAGCTTCAGTTCTTTAAATAGTTCCTTAATTTCCGTTTGATTTTTTTCAGATATATTAATTTCTGTAAAAGTTAAATTATTTATTTTCTCTATGCTTAAACTAGTTTCGCTTCTGAAAAACTCCTCAGTCAATACGTTTTCTATTTGTATATTATTCGATAATTGAATTCTTACTAACACAATTGAGATTAAGAGAGTTATTACCACAAGAATGAATATTTTTTTAGTATTTTTCATACAACCACCACCTTATTTTGCTCTTCAATGAATGGTAAGCAGTTTATTTCACCCAATGTAAATAGTTATTCTGCAAATACTTTCTAATTCCTTTATATTGGATAATTCAGCTTAGTTAAGAGTTCAAGACAAAGCAATACTAAATCTTCAATTTGGATACTACTCACTTAATTGATTGTAGTGAAAGGTGGCGACTCCAGCGGGATAAGCGAGAAAGTTGAGACCCCGCAGGGAAGAAGCGTAGCGCCGCCCGAGGAGGCTCAACCTCGCCCGCGGAAAACGGCCACCTGAAACGAAAATAAGCAGAATATTATATAGTCTTTACTCTTCAAGACACATTTTTTCTCAAATAAAAAAAACCGCCCTTTCGTCTAAATTGACTAGTGAGGCCGTTCATTTTTAAGATTCACTCGAGATGAAATTAGCTAGAGCTTCTACTGCTTCCTTTGCATCGGAACCATCAGCACTTAAACTTACCTTTGTTCCTTTGCTGATTGCCAAGCTCATAATTCCCATAATACTCTTCGCATTTACTTTTTTAGTATCTTTTTCTAAATAGACGTCTGCGATATAACGATTTGCTTCTTGTACAAAAAGTGCAGCCTGTCTTGCTTGAAGTCCTGAAGATAATTTTACTTCTACCTGCTGTTCTGCCATTGTCTACTCCCCATTTCTTTAAATTGTCTCTCCATTGCGAAGCGCATCTGCTATTTCATCTATTTTTCGCAATCGGTGATTTACACCTGATTTACTCACATTGCCAGTAGAAACCATTTCACCTAGTTCTTTTAGTGTAACATCTTGATACTCTACTCGTAACCTAGCTATTTCACGAAGTTTTTCTGGTAATTGATCTAAGCCGATAGAATTCTCGATAAACCGAATATTGTCTACCTGGCGAATGGCTGCACTGATTGTTTTATTCAGATTCGCCGTTTCGCAATTAACAAGACGGTTTACACTATTTCGCATATCTCGAATGATACGGACATCCTCAAATTTCAGTAAAGCTCTATGGGCTCCCACAATACTTAAGAAGTCAGAAATCTTTTCTGCTTCCTTTAAATATGCGACAAACCCTTTTTTTCGTTCTATTGTTTTCGCATTCAGTTCATATTCATTCATTAAATCTACCAGTGCATCACTATGTGTTTTATATGAAGAATAAATTTCTAAGTGATAAGATGAGGTTTCCGGATTATTAACCGACCCTCCTGCTAAAAAGGCTCCTCTTAAATAAGCTCGTTTACAGCAACTCTTTTGCACAAGCTCTTTGGAAATGGAGTATTCAAATTGAAAACCATCCATTAAAATTTGAAGATCCTCTAACAGGTTTTTTGCCCCTTCGCGAATACGACAAATATATATATTGTTCTTTTTCAATCTCATTTTCTTTCGAACAAGTAATTCAACTTGATATGGGTATAACGATTTTATTAATGTATATAGTCTTCTAGCAATAGCTGCATTTTCTGTTTGAACGTCTAAGCTTAACATTTTGTTGCTAAATGAAAGTGAACCATTCATGCGTATGAGTGCAGAAAGCTCTGCTCGTGCACAACAAGGTTCTGACTCTTCCTGAGTCATCTCTTTTTTAGTTTCAGAAGCAAACGACATATTCCGTTTCCCCCTTTCTCCTCGACGGTTAAACTTTTAACCCGTCTGCGTATTCTACAAGCCATTTCGCTACTTCCGTTGCATCGTGCCGAACAGCACCGTCATGAACGACTGAAATGTCTTTTTTTACTATATCAATATTCAACTTTTCTAGTTGGTCAATATCTATTCTAACAGGAGATGCCTGTTCTTGTTTATATAAATATCTCACATTTTCAGGAATTTCTTCCTTACTTATTAACACAGCATCCAAGAAGTTCTCACCGACATGTTCGATCAATGCACTTACATGATCATAAGCCGAATAATTACCAGTCTCACCAGCCTGTGTCATTAAATTACAAATATAAACTTTCTTCGCTTTAGATTTTCTAATCGCTTTTTGTATATCTTGCACTAATAAATTCGGCAAAATACTTGTATATAAACTTCCTGGACCAATAACAATAACATCAGCTTGTCGAATGACATTAATAGTTTCTGGTAACGGTTTCACATCTGGAGGAGTAATAAATACTCTTTCAATTTTCTTGCCATAGCACGGGATTTTAGATTCTCCCTTTACGGTCGTTTGATCTTCAAATATAGCATTTAAAGTTACTATTTGATTGGCCGCCGGTAGCACTTTCCCACGAATATTTAGTACTCGACTCATTTCAGTTACGGCATGGGCAAAATCACCTGTTATGGATGTTAATGCAGCTAGCATCAAATTCCCCAGTGAATGCCCTTCCAATTCGGCTGAATGAGAAAATCTATACTGGAACATTTCCTCCACTAATGGCTCGACATCTGAAAGAGCCGCTAATACATTTCGAACATCTCCAGGAGGTGGTATATCATATTCATCGCGAAGTCGCCCAGAGCTTCCTCCGTCATCTGCAACTGTTACGATTGCCGTAATATCCAGTGGAAATTTTTTCAAGCCACGAAGTAACGTAGACAGACCCGTACCTCCACCGAGTATAACTAGTTTTTTACGGCGTTTTGTAGGTTCCATTCCTTCATTCCTTTCTTATGACGACATCACGATGCGTAATAATGGTTTTGTCTTCTGCTCGCAATGACTTTCCAAAGTATTCTGCTAATGTAACAGAGCGATGCTGCCCTCCGGTACATCCAAATGCAATTACTAGTTGGGTTTTTCCTTCTCTTTTGTATTGAGGAATCATGAAATTGAACAAATCCGTTAGCTTCTCGATTAATGTTTTAGTGTCAACCCATTTTAATACGTAGCTGGATACCTCTTCGTTAAGTCCTGATTTCAAGCGTAGCTCTTCTATATAATATGGATTAGGAAGAAAACGTACATCAAATACTAAATCCGCATCTATTGGAATACCATGCTTAAATCCAAAGGACATAACGTTTACAGTAAATACTTGACTGCTTTTAGAAGAAAATTCTTCTTGTATTTTTTCTCTCAGTTCTCGAGGTTTCATCTTGGAAGTGTTGTAAATGTATTGTGCTCTCCCCTTTAAATCAGAGAGCATTTGTCTTTCTTTTTTAATACCTTCTAAAGGTAATCCAGAGTTTGCAAGCGGATGAGAACGACGTGTTTCCTTATACCTTCTTACCAATACTTCATCACCGGAATCCAAAAACAATAATTTAGGCGTAACAGTTGTTGTCTCCTGTAGCTCATTAACAGAGTCTGCTAAAGAATGGAACATTTCCCCACCACGCAAGTCCATCACAACTGCAATATTTCGAGGTTGTTTATTCGAATCTATCATTAGTTTGATGAACGTACTCAATAATTCCGGTGGTAAATTATCAATGCAGTAATAGCCAAGATCTTCAAAACTTTGGATAGCCACTGTCTTTCCAGCACCCGACATTCCAGTAATTATTACAACTTCCGTTTCGTGCTTTTGAAGACTATCCATTGCTCATTCTCCCTCCGTTGATTGCTGAATCGTTTCCTTTATCAAAGAAAAATCAGGTGTATATACAAATGTTCCATATTGTGTACCTTTTTCTTGAGCTGCAAATAATAGATTTGTTCTATCGCCTTCAGCCATTGGAAGATGGTGTAAGTCTTCGACAGAATGCCATTCTAATACACCTTCTGTTGTTACTTCGAAAGGTATTCCTTTTATGTCTTTAGCGACAAAAGTAAATAACATCCATTCATCTATACGCTTTCCATCTTCCTCTATGACCATTGTATATATTCCTTTTAAATGAGGTTGTACAGGCACTGTATTCGTTTCTTCTGTAAATTCACGTACCGCGGAAACTAAAATAGATTCACCCATCTCCATTTTACCACCTGGTGCTACATACCAATTTCTTCTTGGTTTTTTTAATAATAAAACTTTATCATCTTTACATACGAGTAGGTTTGCTATTCTTTGCACAAATCATCACTCCGCATCTTTCATCTTCATAAATTATATTATACATTAAATTTCATAAAAAGAGGCTGCTTCACGATTAAAATCGCGAAACAGCCTGTCCAAATGTTTCTTATATAAAAAGGGGGTCAATTTATATTCTTTACTATACACTTTATTTATTTCAAGACTATTACAATCCGGTTAAGATAAAATTAAATTAAGCGTTTGTAATTGTTTTGTCTTTCAAATTTTCAATATAGTGTTGCGCAGCTTGTGCAGCAATACTTCCATCTCCTGTAGCAGTGACAATTTGACGAAGCATTTTCTCACGAACATCCCCTGCGCCGAATATCCCAGGTACAGTTGTTTCCATTTTCTCGTTTGTTACAATATATCCACCGTCATTTAAAATACCTAAATTCGCGAAAGGTTTCGTTAATGGAAGCATCCCTACATATACGAATACGCCGTCTGTTTCAAATTCTCTTTCAGTACCGTCCACAGTAGACACTAAAGTAACACTTGCTACTTTTCCATCTTTTCCATGAATCTCTTTTAATGTAGTATTCCAGATAAAATCAATTTTCTCATTTGCAAACGCACGGTCTTGAAGAATTTTTTGCGCACGTAGCTCGTCACGACGATGCACGATGGTTACTTTGTTCGCAAATTTAGTTAGGAATGCACCTTCTTCAACAGCAGAGTCTCCTCCACCTACAACTACAAGGTTTTTCTGTTTGAAGAATGCCCCATCGCAGACTGCACAGTAACTAACTCCACGTCCACCTAACTCTGTTTCTCCTGGAATACCCATTTTTTTATATTCTGCACCAGAGGAAATAATAACTGCTAACGCTTTATATTCTTTTCCACTAACTTTAACTGTTTTGTAATCCTCACCGTTAACAATTTCCGAAACATCTCCGTATGCGTATTCAGCACCGAACTTTTTCGCATGTTCGAACATTTTAGTAGAAAGCTCTGGCCCTAAGATCATTTCAAATCCAGGATAGTTTTCCACTTCCTCTGTGTTCGCCATTTGTCCACCTGGGATCCCACGTTCGATCATTAATGTGGAAAGGTTTGCACGAGATGTATATACTGCAGCTGTCATTCCTGCAGGTCCAGCCCCAATTATAATTACATCATAAATTTTATCTTCAGTCATTTAGATTCCTCCTACATTGCTACTATCTTCAATCTATAGGATTTTTTCATACGCTTCAACTATTTTGCTTAGGAGTCGAAAAGGGGCAAAAATTGCATCAGTTCGTTAATATATTTAGTCAGTGTATTTGTTGTGATGCCATATTGCTCTGCATAATATTTTTTCGTTACATTTTTAGAGCGCGATGATTCAAACATATACTCCGTTGCTGCTGCTAATGCACGTGGATTTTTGAATCCATAGGCTTTCTCTAAGCCACGTTCTACTAGAACAAACCACATTTGAAATAGAAATGTATCTTCATGCTCTAAAGGCTTATATTTATCATACAATAGGTCTGTTGCTGCAATAACACGTAAAAAAGCTTTCTCTGCAGGAGACTTTTCATCAAAATCATGTCCTAAAGAATTAGCAAGGAATAGTTTCTCCATCGTTGTTAGATCATCTACAACAATCCATTTAGGATGGGAAATAATTTCTTGACGATGCTTAGACTTTCCTAATAAATAAAATCCATAAATACGTTCACTCACATGCTTATGCTCTATCTTTTCTAAAATATATTCCTTTTGAATTTTAGAAGCAGCTTCATCAGATTCACTTTTTACTGGTAGCCACGGTTCAAATCCAGCTTTTTCCGGATCTAGCTTCAATAGTGCTTTCCAAGCATTTTTAGCTATCTCTTCATGCCCAGAAAAATAAGCCGAATGGGAAAGCCAAAAATAAAATCCTGGATCACCTTCAAAACCTTTTCGTTGTAAACTTCTAAGCCACTTAAATGCTTGTTCATATTTGCCTATTAACGCAAATGTCGCACCTAACTTATAGCGATGTTCAACAAAATAAGGGTTTATCTTGGTTAGTAATCCTACGATTTCTTCCAGCTCTTCTTCATTTTTTTCATAGTAATGAATCACAGCTAAATTGCATAGTGCGTGGATATTTCCTCTATTTTCATTGAGTACATCATGTAGCAAAGCCTTTGCCTGTTCTTCTTCGCCAATATAAAAATAAGCAAGTGCCAAATTATTGAATGCTGCCCAAAAATCTGGATGGTCCACTACGATGGATTCTAATAATTCTACCGCCTCAGCAAACTTACCTTGCTCCATCAATCGTCTCGATTTTTCTTGTAAAAACAGCGCTTCACCAGAAGGCGTATCTACCTGAAGTGATACCACATCCTCTTGCTCCGTGAAGTCTACAATCTCCATTGCTTCTTCCGTGTATTCCCCTTGGATATCCATCTCCAAATACATTTGGGCGAATTTGTTCGCTTCAACAAAATTTCCTAGATGGGCATTTACCTCCGCCAAAAAGAATACAATTTCTGATTCGTTATGGTCAATTGCATGGGCACTTCTCAAAAGCTCATGCGCTAGTTCAAAATTATCTATTTCCATTTGTAATATCGCGTACTGTAGTAATATCATGGGATCATTTGGACTTAGTTCTGCTGCTCGTTTTAAATATTTATGTGCTTTTTCATATTGTTCTTTTTGTAGTTCATCTAAAGCTTTTTTATAGTAGTATTCACCCGTAGGTAAAAACGAAATTATATTTTCTCTAAGAACTTTTTTACTTTTTTTATTCAATATAATCCTCCGAAAAATAATAAGGAACGTTTAAAAAAACGTCCCTTATTAGTATATCCTTCAGTATACCACATATATTTACTTTTTATCTGCTTTGGCATCATGTCTTTTTTGCAGTACTTGCAGTAGATCATAGAAGCTTACTTGTTGGTTTTGTAGAAGAACTAACAGATGATAAAGAAGATCTGCTGCTTCCCATTTCAACTCTTCCCCATCATTATTTTTGGAAGCGATTATAACTTCGGATGCTTCTTCTCCAACTTTCTTACAAATTTTATCTACACCTTTCTCAAACAGGTACGTCGTATATGCACCTTCTGGCATAGACTGCTGTCTTTCTTCTATAGTATTGATGAGAGTTGTTATTGTATTATATCCTACGGTGTCATCTAGTTTTTCTAATGTATTATGAAAACATGTATCTTCTCCAGTATGACATGCTGGTCCTGTTGGTAGTACCTCTACTACTAATGCATCCGAATCGCAATCTGACTTAATAGAAACTACCTTTTGAGTATTCCCAGAGGTTTCCCCTTTATGCCAAAGTTGTTGTCTACTACGGCTAAAAAACCAAGTTTCCCCAGTTTCGACTGTTTTTGCATAGGCTACCCCGTTCATGTAAGCAAGTGTTAACACTTCTCTTGTAATGGCATGCTGTACGATTACAGGTATTAAGCCTTTTTCATCATAAGTTAAATTAGTCATAATTGTTCTACTCCTCTTTCATTCGAAGTATACGAATGCTTGTGTACTTATTTGGCCGCTTCTTGTAGAGCTTCAGTTAGAGTAAATCGTTCATTGTACAATGCTTTACCCGTAATAACACCAGCAACAGTCGTCGTTTGTGCTAATTTAGCTACTGCTGTAATATCTTCTAAGGAACTTATTCCACCCGATACAATAACAGATAGTCCAGTTTCTTCTGCTAGTTCTTTATTTGCCACTAAGTTTGGACCTTGAAGCGTTCCATCTGTTGCAATGTCCGTGAAAATTACGTGCTTAGCACCTTTAGAAGCAAAATACTGTCCTACTTCGACGGCAGATTGTGTGGAGGTTTCTAGCCATCCATGTGTAGCCACCATTCCATCCTTTGCATCAAGTCCGATGACAATTCTATCACCGCCGAATTCTTCTATTAACCCCACTACTAATTCTGGTTGTGAAATAGCAAGACTTCCTATAATTACACGATTTACATCGTTATTCAAATAAAATTGAACATCATCCTTCGTACGAATTCCTCCACCAATTTGCACACTAACTGGCAGCTCCTTGGCGATACGAATAACTTCACCAGCATGGATTTTCTCACCGTCTTTTGCACCGTCTAAATCTACTAGATGTATCCAAGTTGCCCCTTCATCCGCAAATTTTTTAGCCATCTCGAATGGAGAATCGCCATAAATGGTTTCTTGCTCATAATCCCCTTGATACAGGCGGACGCATTTCCCACCTTTCATATCGATTGCTGGGTAAACTTGAATGGACGTCATATTATTCTCTCCTTCTTATGTAAGTAGACCTTTTGTAGAAGGAACGCCCTTCACTCGATCGTCTTTTGTAATAGCTTCATCAATCGCTCGAGCTAACGCTTTGAAGATCGCTTCGATCATATGATGTGTGTTTGCTCCATAATGAACGATGACATGGACATTCATACGTGCTTCCAATGCAAATTTCCAGAGGAACTCATGTACAAGCTCAGTATCAAAACTACCAACTTTTTGAGTTGGGAATTGTGCACGGAACTCTAAATGCGGACGATTTGAAATATCTATTACTACTTGCGCTAGTGCATCATCCATTGGTACAAAAGCATTTCCGTAGCGTTTAATACCTATTTTATCTCCTAATGCTTGTTTCACTGCTTGCCCTAGAACAATACCGATGTCTTCAGTCGTATGGTGATCATCGATATATGTATCTCCCTTAGCTTTAATAGAAGCATCAAATAAACCATGCTTAGTAAATAAGTCCAGCATATGATCCATAAAAGGGACACCTGTATCTATTTCCGCTTTTCCTTCACCATCTAAGTCTATTTCAACCCATACTTTTGTTTCATTCGTCATTCTTTCTATTTTCGCTGCTCTTTTATTTGTCATTTTGAATCCTCCTTTTTCCAGCTCCTCGACTCTACAGACCTAGCATGTCCTTCTAATTGCTCTAGTCTAGCTAAGCGGGCAATTTTAGGATATTGTTCTTTCCACATTTCTTCTGAATAATAGACGATGCTTGTTTTCTTCACGAAATCGTCCACACTTAACCCACTTGAAAATCTTGCCGTGCTATTTGTCGGTAGTACATGATTCGTACCAGCAAAGTAATCTCCTACTGGTTCACTACTGAATCTCCCAATGAAAATAGCTCCTGCATGCTTAATCTTTTGACTTAGTTCTTCGGGTTTCTCTGTAATAATTTCCAAATGTTCCGGTGCTAGCTCATTCACTGCTGCTACCGCTTGTTCCATGGATTCAGCGATATAAATACACCCAAAGTTTTCGATAGAACTGCGAGCAATTTCTTCTCTAGGAAGAAGCTTTAATTGTTTTTCTACTTCTTTTGACACTTGCTTTGCAAGGGATGTACTCGTTGTGATTAATACGGAACTTGCAAATCGATCATGCTCAGCTTGAGCAAGAAGGTCAGCCGCTAGTTCATCCGCATAGGCTGTATCATCTGCAATAATCGCTATTTCACTAGGACCCGCTATCATATCGATTGCTACCCTGCCAAATACTTCTCTTTTGGCAAGTGCTACAAAACTATTACCTGGTCCTGTTATTTTATCTACCGCTTTAATTGTTTCAGTACCGTAGGCAAGAGCCGCAATTGCTTGTGCTCCACCAACCTTATATATTTCTGTAATGCCAGCAATACGTGCTGCTACTAATACAGAATCAGGTAGATTCCCTTCCATATTTGGTGGTGATACTATGACCACTCTTTCTACCCCAGCTACAATTGCAGGAATAGCGTTCATTAATACTGAAGAAGGATAAGCCGCTGTTCCACCCGGCACATATAAACCTACCGCATCTAGTGGTGAAATTTTATATTGAATATATGAGTTTTTAGCTAATGGAAAGTCTATTTGACTGCGAGCCTGCTCTGTATGAAATGCTCTAATATTAGCTGCAGCCTCTTCTAAATCTCCTATCAATTGTTTATCAAACTTAGCGTATGCTTCATCCACTTCTTCTTTGGATACTTTAAGTGACTCCAGTTTGGCACCATCCCATTTTTCCGTGTAACGAAGAAGGGCTTCATCTCCGTTCTGGCGTACATCCGCAATTACCTCACGAACAGTAATTAAATAATCTGGATCTGGTTGTTCAACGGAACGCAGTAATGAAATTGTATCTGTAAGCTTTTCTATTTTCATAGGATTCCCTACCTTTTGTTCAATTCATTTTTTAATTGTGCAACGAAAATATTGATTCGTTCACTTTTCACTCGATAGCTTACAGGATTGACGATCAATCGAGATGAGATAGAAACAATCTTTTCATATTCAACTAAGCCATTTTCCTTAAGTGTCTGTCCAGTGGAAACAATATCTACAATACGATCTGCAAGACCAATCATTGGTGCGAGTTCAATTGAGCCATTCAACTCAATGATTTCCACTTGCTCTCCTTTTTCCTTGTAGAAGTTTGTAGCAATTCTTGGATACTTTGTTGCAACACGCGGAGCAATCTCATTCATTTTCGTGTTCGGTATGCCAGCAGTTGCTATATAACAATTACTAATATGTAGATCCAATAACTCATGGACATCGCGGTGCTGCTCCAATAAAACATCCTTTCCCGCAATGCCGATGTCTGCTACACCATGTTCAACATATACAGGAACATCCATCGGTTTTGCCAATATGAATTGAATGCGTTCATCTGGAGCCTCAACGATTAACTTTCTCGAATCACTAATCTCTGCTGGCAAGTTAAATCCCGCTTGCACAAATAATTTATATGCTTCTTCAAAAATACGACCTTTTGGCATTGCAATTGTTAACTCATTCACGTAAAGAACCACCTTCGGACACGATAACCACTTCATCGAATATTTGTTTAAACGCTTCTAGATCATTTACACTTTCTATGTATTGCAATGTCACGTATTCCGATACATTCCTTCTAGCTTCCGCTAATACATTCGCTTTAGAAAAGGACCCTCTATCAAATAAAAGAAGTGTATGTTTTTCCTTTATTATTTGTTTCGGTAATACCTCCAATAATCTATCTACTCTAATTCCAAATCCAGTAGCACCAACTTTTTCATCGAATTTTTTAAATAGCTCATCGTATCGTCCACCATTCCCAATGGAGAATCCACTTCCTGCAGCGTGAATTTCAAACAGCATACCAGTGTAATAGCTCATATGACTCGCTAATGAAAAATCGAACGATACAATCGAAAAGTCATTCAATTGGAATTCTAATAAATTTTGAAGTTCTTCCACCTGATCAATTAGGTATTGTTGGTCGTCATTAAGGAACTGTCGGAAATCCGTAAATGTATTGGACTCTATTGTGTAATCAATTATTTTCATAAGACGTTCTTTTTGTTCTTCTAATAAGTTCATGCTTTCTAACTTTTGTGAGAAACCTACTAAATTTTTCTCTACTAATAATTGTCTTAGCATTTCTACCTGTTTCGTATTATCTGTGTTGTTTGTTAAGAAAGCAGTTAGGATTTCAGCATGTCCAATTGTAATTTGGAAGCTTTCTACCCCTAAAGCCTTCAATAGTTCTATCGCAGTATATATTATTTCACTATCTGCGTATGGGCTAAAATCCCCAACAAGTTCAAGTCCTAGCTGCTCAAACTCTGCCGGTCTCCCACCTTCTCGTTGTTGTGCACGAAATACATCTGCATAGTACGCTAATCGTAACGGATTTTTTTCCTTTAATAACTTAGAAGCTGCTATTCTAGCAATCGGAGTCGTCATATCAGGACGCAATACAAGCATCTCGCCTTGATTGTCTACTAATTTAAACAAAGAAGACTCATCAATAGCAGAAGCCTTTCCGATTGTTTCAAAATACTCCACGGAAGGCGTTTTTATAAAGTCATACCCTTTTGTACGTATAAAATCCCTTGCAATCGATCGTATAGATTCTTTTTGTTCGTTTACTTCAGGAAATGAATCTCTCATTCCAAGTGGCTTCTCGAACATTTGAATTTTGCTCATTTGAACACCCCTTACATTACTTTAACACACTAGAGAACTAATAAGATGAATTAATTGAATTTTATACTATTTTTACCTTTTCGTCAACATGTCCTTTACCACCTTGGAGATTTTCTGAATCGCAAGATGGTCGTTCCGAATCGCAAGGTCGATGTCTCAAATCGCAAGGTTAACATTGCTAATCGCCAGATAGTCGCCGCGAATCGCAAGGTCTCTACTAGGATTTTCTAAATCGCAAGATAGTCTCTCCAAATCGCAAGTTCAACTCTGCTAGTCGCAATATAAACCGTGCAAATCGCAAGGTCTCTACTGGGATTTTTTGAATCGCAAGATAGTCGCCTCGAATCGCAAGGTCAGTGGTTCAAATCGCAAGTTCAACTCTGCTAATCGCAATATGAATCATGATAATCGCAAGTTCTCTATCGAGATTATCTGAATCGCAAGATAGTCGCTCCGAATCGCAAGTTCACCCCCACTATTAATTACTTTTCTCGTCGCCGATTTTATTCATCAAAAAAAGCTATACTTCTTAGTTCAACACTAAGTAGAATAGCTTTTCATTATTTTTTATTTCGTTCTAGCATTTGTTCCTTCGTATAAATAATACGCATTGGATTTCCTCCAACAAAGCATCCTTCTGGAACGTCTGCATTGACGAGTGTTGCTGCAGAAACAATGGCATCATTCCCAATCGTAATACCTGGCAAAATTGTCGTATTTGCCCCTATCAGTACTCGATTACCGATAATGACATCTCCAATACGATACTCATCGATCAAATATTCATGTGCAAGAATCGTCGTATTGTACCCAATAATGGAATTGTCACCTACTTTAATACGCTCTGGGAACATTACATCTACCATTACCATTAAGGCAAAAGACGTTTCTTTGCCAACTTCCATTTTCAGAAAAACACGATAGAAAAAATTTTTCCAGCTTAAAAAAGGTGAATATCTAGCGGCTTGAATAAAGATAAAGTTCTTCATAACTTTCCAAAATGGAACAGTATCATACACATGCCAAAGCGAATTTGCCCCTTTTACAGGATATCGTTCTGTTCTCCTCATACACGCTGCCCTTTTGCTATTTCAAGTAAGTCACTCATTCGATGTAGCATATAAGTAGGATTATAAGTAGACAAGAATGCTTCTCCTTTGATGGACCAAGCTACAGCAGCTGTATCAACTCCAGCTCTTTGCCCACCTACGATATCATGAAAATTGTCGCCAATCATAAGCGCATCTTCCTTATTAGTTCCAATTCTTTGTAATGCTATTTGAATAGGCTCAGGATTAGGCTTTGTATATGTAACATCGTCAAAGCCAACAATTGTATCAAATAATGTTTCACATTCCATTATTTTTAGACCTCTATCGATCATTTCCCGTCTTTTAGTAGAAACAATTGCCAGTTTATAGCCATCCTTTTTTAGTTGTCGTAATGTTTCTACGACTCCATCAAATGGAGCTACCATTTGGTCATGGCGTTCCAGATTCCATTTACGATAGGAAGCAGTTAAAGTCTCCGTTAAAGTTGGGTCTATCGCATCAAATGTTTCAAATAATGGGGGTCCTAAAAACGGTAGGACAGTCTCCCGACTATATTTCCCCGGAAATGTTTCGCCTAAAACATGTAAAAAAGATTCAATAATTAGTTCGTTCGTATCTAATAATGTTCCATCTAAATCAAAAAGTAGGGCTTTATAGTTTTTCACGGGATTACCACTTCCTTATGTTTACTTTGCTCCGCTTTCCTCCAAACATAAGCAACTACTATCGTTAATATGAAAGCAGTTAGCAATCGTATTAATAATAATGGCCAGATTGGAATTCCCAACGGAACGAAGATTAAAGTATCCTCGACCACGGCGTGACATGCCACTAAGAAAATAAATGCTAATGTCGCATCCTTTTTACTTACTCCATCCTCTTGCACTGCTTGAATCATTACACCTGCTCCATATGCAAGTCCAATCACCAGCCCAGCTACAAGCGTTAGGGAAGCGTTTGGTTTTACACCAATAATTTTCGTAAAAGGAGCTAGTTTTTCTGAAAACTTTTGTAAATAATTCCGGTCTTTTAAAAACTGAATAATTACCATCAACGGTATGACAATTACCGCTAATTGTATAACGCCGAACGTCGCCTTTTGTAAGCCAAACAAAATAATTTCTCCCCATCCATCAGGAACTTGCTGACTTACTTGTAGCGCACCATATTTCGCTACCTCTCCTCCACCTTGCCACACGAGGTTAATAATGACTGCAGACAGAATTGCCAAACCAAAGCGAACAACCAATACAACCCATAATTTCACTCCAACTCGAAGGGCGACTCCAGTTTCAATGAAAATATTATGAGAAAAGGATAACATCGTCGCTAGTATGAAAACTTCCTTAACTGTCAATTCCAGAGATAGTATCCCTGCTATCCCTGCATATAAATTTAATGCATTACCTAGCACTAAAGGAATTGCAGCCTCTCCCCGAAGTCCTAATAGCCCCATAAATGGGGAGATGATATCAATAATCCAAGGTAGAACAGGAGTATATTGCAAAATCACAACGATTAATGTAATTGGGAAAATTACTTTGCTTAATGTCCATGTCGTTTTAAGACCAGCAAACAGTCCATTTTTCAACGTCCCCATCTTATCCCAGCTTTCTTACTTATCTTGATAATGAATAACGGGTTTTACCTTCACTCTTCTATATACAAAGACAATAATAGCAACTACAATAGTCACAATAGAAACGACTTGTGCAGTTCGTAATTCTCCTATTAAATAGAGACTGTCAGTACGCATCCCTTCGATGAAAAATCGCCCGATAGAGTACCATGCTGCGTAAAATAACACCATTTCTCCTCGACGCAAATTCACTTTACGAAGTAATATTAGAATAACAACACCTACAAAGTTCCAGATGGATTCATATAAAAATGTCGGATGATAATACTTCCCATCTATATACATTTGCTCGATAATCCAATTTGGAAGCATTAAATTTTCTAAAAAAGTTCTCGTTACTTCTCCGCCATGAGCTTCTTGATTGATGAAATTTCCCCAACGTCCTATAGTCTGTCCGATTAAAATACTTGGCGCTACTATATCGGCAACCTTCCAAAAAGATGAGCCACGTTTTTTGGTGAAAATATAGGCCGTTATAAATGATCCAATCAATGCACCGTGAATCGCAATTCCGCCATTCCAAATTTCAATAATCTTCCCTGGATTTTGACTATAAAAATCCCATTTAAAAATAACATAGTAAATACGTGCACTAATAATAGCGATTGGAACTGCCCAAATGAGTAAATCTGTTAAATAATCTGGATGGAAACCTCTCTTTACCATTTCTTTTTGTGCCACGAAAAATGCTAATACTATACCCAGTGCAATTATTACTCCATACCAACGTACCTCTAACGGCCCTAGAGAAAAAGCTACCGGATCAATTATTTGTAATAAACTCATATGTAACTCCCTTCAGACATTTATTAATAATCTACTTCTGCATTTTGTTCTATAACATCATTTAAACGTTTGGCGAAATCTTCTGCAGCATTTACCCCCATCTTTTTTAATCGATGATTCATTGCTGCTACTTCAATAATTACTGCTATATTTCTACCCGGACGAACTGGAACAGTTAGCTTTGTAATTGCAGTATTAATAATTTCCATTTTCTCTTCTTCGAGACCTAGACGGTCATATGTCTTTTTCTCATCCCAAATTTCTAATTCGATGACAAGCGTAATACGTTTATAGCTTCGAATTGCACTGGCCCCGAATAATGTCATTATATCAATAATGCCTAATCCGCGAATTTCTAAGAGATGCTCAATTAGCTGTGGGGCACTCCCAACTAACGTATCCTCTCCCTCTTGTCTAATTTCCACACAATCATCCGCTACTAAACGGTGCCCCCTTTTCACTAACTCTAATGCCGTTTCGCTTTTTCCGACTCCACTTTTTCCAGTGATTAGCACACCAACCCCATAAATATCTACAAGTACACCATGTACAGCAGTAGAAGGTGCTAACCTACTTTCTAAAAAGTTTGTGAGCATACTTGAAAATCTTGTCGTAGGCAAACTAGTCGTTAATACAGGAACTGAACTTTCATTGGATGCATCGATTAACTCCTGAGGCACTTCCATTCCGTGAGAAACAATAATTACCGGTGTATCCTGAGCACAAAGTTTCCTCATACGTTCACTTTTTTCTTTTGGCTGTAGTAAAGCAAAAAAAGAAATCTCTGTCTTCCCTAAAAGCTGTATACGATTTGAAGGATAATGTGTAAAATATCCTGCAATTTCAATTCCCGGTCTAGAAATATCGCTTACGGAAATATGACGCCCGATGCCTTCTTTCCCACTTATCAGTGTGAGATTCAAATGTTCTTTAATATCCTTTGTCGTCACATGAGACATACCCCTAAACTCCCTTCGTCCTACAATTTAAACCTAATATCTATTTTATCATGATTAACAACTTAAATTGTATCCATTTAACTTTTCCTTCTCTATTTAAAAGAAGAAAGGAGGTTTTTTCGATGAAAATTATGTTAGATGCAGGCCATGGACCTGACACAATCGGAAAACAAACACCAGATGGGAAAATGAAAGAGTTTGAATTTAATGAGGTGGTTGCTCAGTTTGTAAAAAATGAACTCACTGCTTTTGGACTGATAGTTATGAATAGTCATAACAGGGAGAGAGATGTTCCACTTAAAGAGAGAACCAATTTAGCTAACAAAATGGGAGTTGACGCGTTTATCTCTATCCATGCCAACGCGTATGGCACCACATGGAATAGCGTTAGTGGAATAGAAACCTTTACCTATACGAAGCCTTCCGAGCAATCAATTATTCTTGCTTCGTTAATCCAAACCTCTGTATGCTCTATTACAGGAAGATCAAACCGAGGAGTAAAAAAGGCAGATTTTGCAGTTGTTCGAGATACTCGAATGCCTGCAGTGTTAGTGGAATGTGGATTCATGACGAATAAAAATGAATCAACTTTATTACAATCTATAGAATATAGAAAGCGCTGTGCGAAAGCCATCGCTTTTGCAATTCTATGTTGGATCCAGCAAAAGCGTTAATCAAGGGAAAAACTTGAAAAAGCATATTATAAAACCAGAATCCGGTTTTTGATGCAAAACCTGTTCCTATCGTTTTCTGTTGGTTTTGGATAGCCTTCTTACATTTAATATGCAATCCATATTATTCAAAGAGCCTGGTGTAATGATTTTGTATGTACACGACCCTATAAGATGACCTTATTTTATCTTTACTTGCTCTCATCTATTGTTTACTTGCTATCACTTGTTACTTACTTGCAGTCGACGACGCTCTACTTGCTCTACGTCTATATTTACTTGCGGTACTCTACCTTTTACTTGCGAAACGGATAATTTTTCCAAAGTTATTTGTTGATTTACACTCGAAATGTGCACATGAAGTGAAAGTCAGCGCCTCCTGCGGGAAAAGAGTTAGGCGAAGCGTGGAGGCCGGTTTATTTATCTATGCTTATTTTTCAAAATAAAAAAGTGGAGGGGAATAATATCCCACTCCACTTTTTATTGGTTTAACTATCCATCATTGGGATGAAGAAATCCTAAATGATGGAAGTAATACTTTATTTATTCGCCTTCTACTGTATATCGAACAACAACAGATCCTGTTTTTGCATCACCGTATACTCGTAAAGGCACAGCTTCTGAATCCACTACTTTTGTGAATCCTACTTTTTTGTTTAACAGTTGCTCTGATTGGTTCAGATGAGTGACATCAGCCAATTGAACATCTATTTTACCAATTTGAGAAGTAGCTTCTCCTTTTATCGAAACATCTTTTGGAATATACAGTTCGACCGTTCCGGCTACTGCTGTTCCTTCTATTTTGCGGGCTGCTTTATCTTTTGTTGTTAAAATAACATGTCCACTTACCGATGAACCTTCTATTTCTTTGAGCTTACCATCTACGTAAATACGACCATTCATCGTTTCTACTTCAATCGTTTCTCCTTCAACCTGCTGAACTTGAACCGATCCATTAACCGTTTCGATATCAGCTCTTTCAAACTTCAATTCATCTAATTCCACTTTACCATTTGTTGTTTTCACTTTGAATGAGTTTGCCTCTAAATTTTTAGCGATGAACTCACCATTAAATAATCGTGCAGAAATATAATTATACTCTTTCTTTGGAACATATAACGTTACTTGGACAGAAGTTGTTTTCATATCACTATATACGCGTAATTTGTTTCCTTCTGTTGAGAAGATAAATTCTTCATGGAAACGTGCCTTTGCTTCTTCTTCTGTTGAATTTCTAAAAGTTTTCACTTTAACAGAAGCACGTACATGCTCTTCTTCCGTAGAGTGAACTTCAACTTTACCATTCGCAATATTAATAGAGATATCTGTAAAATTTACATCCTCTTTGACGAATTGTTCTTCAAAAGTAACTGGATCTCCGAATGGCATTTCAAAATCTTTCATTTTGTCGACTGTGCCTTGCATAAACTGCATGAATCGCTCACCCATTACGCTAAAGTCGCGCTTCAAATCTTCCACGAAATCGGTATTATTGTTTTGTGACTTTTTATATTCTTTTTCCTCAGGTACAAACGGTGTTGCAGGTGTAGTTTGTTTTCCTAGCTCTTCTAGTAATGCCAAAGCTTCTTGTGCAGTAATCGTGCCATTTTCAACCATATCTAAAATACGTTTTCGTTCTTCTTGCATAGTGAAAGGCCTCCTCATGAATTTATACTATAAATCATTTTACTTACATTACTATATACGATTGAAAAATCAAAAAGTTTCATCATGTAGTCGATACGGGACTTTTTTTCTTTTTAGTCGCTTTAGTTACTACTTGATCCATCCGTTGTCTATCTCTTTCTAAAATGGTTTTCAAGTACTTCCCTGTATATGAATCTTTCGATGCAATAATTTTCTCTGGTGTACCTACTGCAACGATTGTTCCTCCTTTATCTCCACCTTCTGGTCCTAGATCAATCATGTAATCTGCTGTTTTAATGACATCCAGATTATGCTCAATCACTAATACGCTATCTCCGTTATCTACTAAACGTTGAAGTACTATTAGCAATCTTGCGATATCGTCTACATGAAGACCTGTAGTAGGTTCATCCAAAATATAAAAAGACTTGCCGTTAGAACGCTTGTGTAATTCAGATGCTAGCTTCACTCGTTGCGCCTCACCACCAGAAAGAGTCGTTGCTGGTTGCCCTAATTCCATATATCCAAGTCCCACATCTACAATTGTTTTTATCTTCCGACTGATTTTCGGATGGTTTTCGAAAAAGGCATAGCCGTCCTCTGCAGTCATTTTTAGGACATCCGCAATATTCTTGCCCTTGTATTGCACTTCCAAAGTCTCACGATTATATCTTTTTCCATGGCAGACTTCACATGGTACATAGACATCAGGTAGGAAGTGCATTTCAATTTTGAGAATCCCATCTCCGCGACAGGCCTCACAACGTCCGCCTTTTACATTGAAACTGAATCTACCTTTTTTGTATCCTCTTACTTTTGCTTCATTTGTCGTTGCAAAAAGGTCACGAATATCATCAAAAACTCCTGTATAGGTAGCTGGGTTAGATCTCGGGGTACGACCGATTGGAGACTGGTCAATCTCAATAACTTTTTCTAGCATTTCCATACCTTCGACACCTTTATTGACGCCGGGTTTCACTCTTGAGCGGTTTAACTTCTGGGCTAATGACTTATATAATATTTCATTTACTAATGTACTTTTCCCTGATCCTGAAACTCCTGTAACAGCTGTAAATACACCTAATGGAATATCTACACTCACATTTTTCAAGTTGTTTTCTGAAGCGCCTTTTATTTTGATAAAGCGACCATCTGGTTTTCTTCTATCCACTGGAAGTGGAATAAACTTTTGACCACTTAAATATTGTCCGGTTAAAGACTTTTTATTTTTCATCACTTGTTCAGGAGTTCCTGCAGCGATTATTTCTCCGCCATGCACTCCTGCACCTGGTCCCACGTCTATTAAATAGTCTGCCGCCATCATTGTATCTTCATCATGCTCTACAACTATTAAGGTGTTCCCAATATCTCGCATATTTTTTAATGTTTCGATCAATCGATCATTATCTCGTTGATGTAACCCTATAGATGGTTCATCCAAAATATATAATACCCCTGTCAGTCTTGAGCCAATTTGAGTTGCCAGACGAATACGTTGTGCTTCCCCACCTGATAACGTTCCTGACGCACGGTTTAATGTTAAATAATCTAGTCCAACATTATCCAGAAAACCTAAACGTTCGTTAATCTCTCTCAGCACAAGACGAGCAATTTGCATATCTTTTTCAGATAAGCTCAGCTCATTGAAAAACTTATTTGCTTCTTCAATGGAGTATTTAGTAATTTCCCCAATATGTAGGGAATTTATCTTAACTGCAAGTGTTTCTTCTTTTAGGCGATAGCCATTACATGTAGGACAGTCATGCTGCTCCATATATTTTTCCATTTGCTCACGAATATAATCGGACGACGTATCTTTATATCTCCGCTCTATATTCGCAAGAACGCCTTCAAATGAAATCATGCTATCTCGAACTTGTCCAAACTCATTTTCATATCGAAAACGGAATTTATCATTGTCTGACCCATACATAATTTTGTTCCATTGATCAATCGGCAATTTTTCAACTGGAACATTCATTTTTATTTTGTAATGCTTACATACTGCCTCTAAGAGTTTCGGATAATACTGAGAGCTCGTTGGCTGCCATGCAACAATGGCTCCGTCTGCTAGAGTGACGCTTTTGTCTGGAACAACTAAATCTGGATCCACCTCTAACCTTGTACCAAGTCCATCACAATCAGTACAAGCACCAAATGGACTATTAAAAGAAAACATTCGTGGCTCTAATTCTCCGATAGAAAATCCACATATCGGACAGGCGTGATGCTCACTAAATAGAATTTCTTCGTGTTCCATAACATCTATTAAAACTTTGCCATCTGCAATTCTTAGAGCTGACTCTAGAGAATCACTAAGCCTTGCAGCAACTCCTTCTTTCATAATAATTCTGTCGATGACAACTTCAATATTATGTTTTTTATTTTTATCTAGGTTGATATCATCGTCTAAATCGATTAACTCTCCATTAATACGTACACGAACGAAACCTTCTTTTTTCATCTCTTCCAAAAGCTTTACATGAGTCCCTTTACGTCCTGAAACAATTGGTGCCAGCACTTGCATCTTGGTTTTTTCTGGATATTCACTTAAGCGATCAACCATTTGTTCAATCGTTTGAGATGAAATTTCAATACCATGATTTGGACATATTGGTTTTCCAACTCGCGCATACAATAGTCGCATATAATCATAAATTTCGGTCACAGTAGCTACTGTAGAGCGTGGATTTTTACTCGTCGTTTTTTGATCGATAGAAATAGCTGGTGATAGTCCCTCAATGACGTCGACATCTGGCTTTTCCATTTGCCCCAAAAATTGTCGTGCATAGGCTGATAATGACTCTACATATCGACGTTGTCCCTCCGCGTAAATTGTATCGAAAGCTAAGGAGGATTTACCAGAGCCAGAAAGTCCAGTCATGACTACTAGCTTATCTCTTGGTATTTTCAAGCTTACATTTTTTAAATTATTTGCACGTGCACCTTGAATCACGATTTCTTGATTTTTCAACTTCTATCACCCTTCCAGCTTCAGTTCCAAAATTGCATCGCGTAATTCTGCAGCTCGTTCAAAATTAAGTGCTTTAGCTGCATCTTTCATTTCTTTTTCTAGATTTTCTAGAAGTGTTGCCTTTTCTTCTTTCGTTAATGGTTTTCCGCTTATTAAGCGTTGTGCATATGTTTCTTCCTCTTCTGCAACCTGTGATGCACGGATAACATCGCCTATTTTCTTTTGAATTGTTTTTGGTGTGATGCCATGTTTTTCGTTATATTCCAGTTGAATTGTTCGGCGACGTTTCGTTTCATCAATTGCTTTTCGCATAGAGTCTGTCATTTTATCTGCATACATAATAACTTCTCCATTAGAATTACGAGCAGCACGACCAATAGTCTGGATTAATGAACGTTCAGAACGTAAAAACCCTTCTTTATCGGCATCTAATATTGCTACTAGAGACACCTCTGGTATATCTATTCCTTCTCGCAACAAGTTAATCCCTATTAGTACATCGTAGGTACCTAAACGAAGTTCCCGAATAATTTCAGTACGCTCTAGTGTTTTTACTTCTGAATGTAAATACTGTACCTTTATACCGATTTCCTTTAAGTAGTCCGTTAAATCCTCCGACATTTTTTTCGTTAACGTCGTAATTAAAACACGCTCATTTTTAGCCGATCTTTCATGTATTTCATTGATTAAATCATCTATTTGCCCTTCAATAGGCTTCACCGTTATGACTGGGTCCAATAGTCCTGTAGGACGGATAATTTGTTCCACCATTTCCGGTGTATGCTCTAGCTCATAAGGGCCAGGAGTTGCTGAAACAAATATAGCTTGGTTAATATGTTTTTCATATTC
The DNA here is from genome assembly GCF_038003165.1 of Psychrobacillus sp. FSL K6-2365. Lineage (NCBI taxonomy): Bacteria > Bacillati > Bacillota > Bacilli > Caryophanales > Bacillaceae > Psychrobacillus > Psychrobacillus sp. FSL K6-2365. The sequence continues at coordinate 3,203,128 of NZ_JBBOOO010000001.1, forward strand.
AGTAAATGTAAGGGGGCGATTATCTAGAGCAGATGGCAATCGGAATCCGTAATTTACTAGCACAGATTTTCTCGCTTGGTCACCATTATACATTCCTCTTACCTGAGGTAATGAAACGTGACTTTCATCTACTACGAGTAAAAAGTCTTCTGGAAAATAATCAAGTAATGTGTAAGGAACCGCTCCAGCTTCTCTTAATGTTAAATGTCTAGAGTAGTTTTCTATGCCTGAACAAAAGCCCATTTCCTCCATCATTTCTAAATCATACCTAGTTCGTTGCTCCAATCGCTGAGCCTCTAAAAGCTTATCCTCGCTTCTCAAATACGCAAGCTGTTCTTCTAGTTCTTTTTCAATATTTGCTATGGCCAGCTTCATCTTTTCTTCACGGGTAACGAAGTGGGACGCAGGGAATATAGCTACGTGGTCACGTTCTCCTAAAATTTCTCCAGTAAGCGCATTAACTTCACGAATACGATCAATCTCATCTCCAAAGAACTCCACACGAAGACACTTTTCATCACGTGAAGCCGGAAAAATTTCTACTACATCTCCACGAACACGGAATTTTCCGCGTACGAAGTTCAAATCGTTTCGTTCATATTGAATATCGACGAGTTTACGTAATAGCTGATTACGATCTATTTCCATTCCGGTTCTTAATGATAAGACCATCTCTTTATATTCCTCAGGATTACCTAAACCGTAAATACAGGATACTGATGCGATAATAATGACATCTTTTCTTTCAAATAAAGAAGAAGTAGCAGAATGTCGGAGCTTATCTATCTCCTCGTTAATACTAGAATCTTTTTCTATAAATGTATCGGTTGATGGAACATATGCTTCTGGTTGAAAATAATCATAGTAACTAACGAAGTACTCGACCGCATTGTTCGGAAAAAACTCTTTAAACTCATTATATAATTGACCCGCTAGTGTTTTGTTATGTGCCATCACTAATGTCGGTTTGTTTATCTGTTGAATTACATTTGAAATAGTATATGTTTTACCTGTGCCTGTCGCACCTAGTAAGGTTTGATATCTTTTTCCTTCATTAACCCCTTCTACTAGTTCTTTAATTGCTTCTATTTGATCTCCCGCTGGCTCATACGGAGCTTGCAAGTCAAAAGTTTGTTCCATACATAAGCCTCCCATTTTTTTGAATAATTTCAGTTTAACATACTCTTTTTTTGATTCCCACTAAAACGAACATATGTTTTTTAAATATAATAAAAAGCCACTGATACCAGTGACTTTCGACTTCATTATTTTTATCTTTTCGATGCTTCTTGTGCTAAATATAATCCTACCTTATGGTTTTGTCTCCAAATTGCATCCCACTTCGATAGAGGTACAGGTTGCTCTCCAATATATGGAGAGATTTCTAATGTAATACCAGGCATTTTTGTTTCCTGGATAAACCAATCAGCAGATGCTCCAGAGCCTGGCAAATATTGAGGCGGCATTACTTTATAACCGGTAAGTTTCGATAATGTTTTTGCCAGCGCTTGATCGCGCTTAGATTCTGCTGTCTTTTGATAGTTAAACCAGTACATTATTTGTCCCGAAGAGTGATAAGAAATATACGTTTTAAACTTATGTTTCTTGACGAAATCTCGAAACGCCTTTGACTCCGGTTCACTAAAAGCACTCGGTCCTTTATACGCCATATATGCTGGTTGCTTTTGTCCTCCTTTGATCTTATCCCAACCAGAGGCAAAGTTATCGTTTAAATCTACCCCGCGTATATTCGATTTCCATCTATTAAAATTAGAGTTTCCATTAATCTTTGTAGCAAGTGCGCCATTCTTCATAGATGTTGGTCCTGATTGAACAAGTTTTACACCATCAGGGTTCATCATAGGGATAAACCAAATAGCAGTTTGATCTAAAGTCTGACGAACATTATATCCACCATAAACAGATTTATTTTCGTAATGAATACTATATGTATCAATCATTTCTGCTACCACATTTGTCGTCATATGCTCACGAGCATGTAAGGAACCATCCAGCAGTACTTCCTTTTTCCCGTTTCCAATTTTCATCGCATACATAGGAGTACCTTCTACTGATTTACCTATTTGCTCTAGCTTCGTAAATTCAGGATATAACGCTGCAATTACATTCAGTAGATATGTCATTTCTTCATACTTCAGTACTTTTTTCGGTTGCAATAAATCCATGTGGACAAAATCATTCATATTTATCCTTGCCTCTTGTCCTAGAAAATATATAATTCCATTACTCTTCTCTACTCCTATTAAATCCACAGATTGATTGGCTGTTAGTGTCCCAATTTGGATAGACTGTGTATTGTAAACAGGTACCTCCACACGATTATATAGTTTCATCGGATATGTCGCTTTTTTTATAGTATCATTAGAAGGACTCAAAGTAGGAATTGTACCCTCCAGAGGAATATAAAAGACATCTTTACCTACTTCTACTAAATGATAGACTGAGGAAGTTTTTGTACGAGTTAAAACTGCGTCTTTTAATATTATGCCCTTTTGCACAAGCTTCCCTTTTTTCATAACATAGTATGGGATTTGCTCATCGACTACCTTAAAACTCATTTGTTCCTGTTCAAATAAAACACTCGCTTGATTACTATAGATAAATCCTGGAACTCCATTAAAATCAATTTGATAATACCCAGCCACTAAGCCTGTCGTTTCGTATACTACCGCTGTTGTTCCTTCTAATAATATAGAAGATTCATTGGAGGTATCTGATAATACTTGATAGCTATCGAGCGTTTTAATATTCCACTTATCTTCTGCTTGGACAATAGTTGGTAGAAGCAATAGTAAGAATAATGCTAGTAGCGTATAACGTTTCATTTATTGTTCCTCCCTTGTTATCTCATATAGTGGAAAACCTTTACTTCTCTAGCTTATCGTAGTTTTTTGTCAAAAGAAATAGAATTTTGTGATATAAAAAAACCACTTCCTAATGAAAGTGGTTTTTTTCGCAATACTTTGTTATCTTGGACTGTTTAGTTGATGAAGTGCTGTTGTATACTCTAAAAATGCGGCCATATCTTTTCGATCTAGCGCTTCGTCTATTAATGCAAAGAGACGATTACTACTTTGTTCCCGGTGGATAATGTTCAAAAACATATCAAGATATATTTCGTTTAACAATTTTTCGGCAGAGCTTTCATTCCCCGTTTGACCCATTGCTTTTAAGAAATCTGCATATGAATATTGTTTGTCCATCTCCATCACCCCGATGTCTTTTTTCTATTATATAAAAGCAACGAACTACTTGCAATCATTTTGAGAAAATTACAACTAGATAGTAAATAAGGAATATTTTAAAAATTCGTTATATATGCTTGATTTACTTCCAAAATTAACTATAATTGAGGTATATAATACAAAGGGGTGGATTTTTATGTCGAAAAAAGTAGAAGAAAAATCTTTTTTTATTTCATTTGAAACCGCTGTACTTCAACCTATTGTAGTGAATAATACGATATTTACAAAAGTAACTAATTTTTCAGGTGAATCAAATATAATAGGTAAAAAGCCTTTTGATATCGTTCGCCACTCTTGCTCTTTTTACGGTTCTTCGTTCCAACACACTGCTCAATTATCGAGAGATGCGATTGGAAACTATTTAAAGCTACCGATTCTCATAGCTCATGACTTTGGAAATCCGTGTATATTCATACCAATACTCTCTCCTAAATCGGATTTAAATGTTTGGTTCTCTTTTAGAGCAATAGAATCATTTTATCCTTCTAAAGATGGTTGTATAGTCGTTTTAACAAATGGCCAAAAAATAACTGTACCTTCATCTCCACAGACAATAAGTAGACAGGTTGGATTTGCTAATATACTAAATATGCATTTGCTAAAACGGATGAGCCATCTGATAAATACTGGTTATATTACTAAAATTCCACAATTTCAAAAAGACTCACAGTACTAACGAAGTTTTTCTACTACAGCCAAATATATAGATAGTAGTTCTTCGACTCTGTTGCGGAGACGAACGTTTAGGTAACGACGATGTTCTTCATAACCTCCATGAAAAAATACATACTCTGTGAACATATCATCTCCTTCTCCTCGAAGAACTTTCATACTGTGACGCTTCATATACATATGCGTCTGTTTTAGTTCTTTCTGCACTTGCTTTCCTGCTTCTTCCACTAAAATGATGTATGGACGCTTCAATTTAAATGGAGCCTTTTCAAAAATAGTTCGATCTTTTTCTAAGATAGTCAGGACCATTGGAAGATAGATCATGTTTTCAAAATATGGAATTGCCTCTTCCGGTATTAATGGCATAACTACTCCTCCTCATTAGGAACGTGTGTTCTGTTTTTTATTTTACTACTTTTATCGAAAAAAGCAACAATTGAGTCATTGGTATATAAATGAAACAATTACAAAAAAATAATAATAGTGGATAGGAATGAGGCTATTTTCAGGAAATCTTCCATCTTAACTACAAAATACAATCACTAAAAAAAGAACAACTGCCATCTATAAAATGGCAGTTGTTCTTAACCTATTATATCCATAGCCCAACTACGGGCTTCTAAATAATATTTGTTTAATGTAGCGTGATCAATATCGATAGCCTCTGCACCTGCAATTATGTCATCCCATCTTACTTCATCACAAGCTACGGAAAGCTCTAGATAAGGAGTCATATCGGTAGCTTTCCCAGAAAGCGTTTCTACTACCTCATCCGTAAGCGGAAGTTCTTGAAGTAAATGACTCATCTTCCGGTGTAGTAATGTGTCGATTAAAGAAAACATACCTACTAGGAAATATTCAGAGGAGTTTTGTAAAAACTGTCTTTTAGCCAGTAACTCACAAAACTTGGCCCGGAATAAGGATGCTTCAATAAGAGCCATTCCATCTCCATTAGAATTTGCTTTCGACTCTCTTAACATTAATACATATATCCAATGATTCAATTCTTCCAATCCCAACATCACTACCGCTTGTTTAATGGAACGAATTTTAGATTTTTTTCTAGCGGCTGGTGAGTTAATGATTTTTAAAACTTTAAAGGAAATGGACACATCACGCTCGATTTCCTCTGCTATTTGCTCAATAGAGGAAACTTGGTTACGAAGCAAACTAATAATGCGGAAATACTGTGCCATATTAGCAGGAATATCAGTCCCTTTAATAATTTCAGGTTTGGCAAAGAAGTAGCCTTGGAACAATCCGTATCCTGCCTCTTTGGCATCATAAAATTCTTCACGCGTCTCTACTTTTTCAGCTAAAAGTACAATATGAGGATAATTTTTCTTCACAATTTCTTCAATAACTTTTCTCTCAGAAGGCTTACTCAAAATAAAATCAACTTTGATAAAATTAACTAAACTAAATAACTCATCATATAAGTTTATATTTTTATGTAAAATAAAGTCATCTAAAGCAAGTAAAAAACCTAACTTTTTTATGTATTTAAGCTTTTGAATTAAAGAAGGGGTAATTGGAATATCCTCTAAAACTTCCACAACTATACGTTTAGGTGGAAGTTTATCAAATAATGTATTATCTAATAAATTTTCCGTAAAATTAATAAAACACAACTTTTCTCCCGCAAGATTATTTATACCTATCGTTAAAAATGAATGGGTTAATACCTCTAAAGTTGCTAAATCGCCATCTATAACAGGAAAAGCATTCGTACTACTATCACGATACAATAATTCAAAAGCAAAAATATGCTCTTTTTTTGTAAAGATAGGTTGTCTCGCCACAAAAATATCCATACAAACTCCTCAAATCCATAAATATTCAGTATTTCTATTATAACAAATCTTTCCATGAAAATCGATATATTTTCTATTTATTTCCTATGGATGACAGAAAACTTGGAACATGATATGTTTGATAATGGGGAGAGAAAGTCGAAAGGGGAGAAATATTCATGGAATACATCCGTTATAATCAACAGGGTAATTTAGCATATGTCACTTTAAACAGACCAGACTCATTAAATGCATTTAACTATGAGATGCTTCGTGAACTTGGAGATATTGCAGAATCTATTCGCATTAATCCAGACATCCGTGTAGTTATTTTCACAGGGGCAGGAGAAAAGTCATTTAGTGTAGGTGCAGACTTAAAGGAACGAAAAACATTAACTGATCAACAAGTAAAACGTAATATATACAAAATTGGAGAAGTATTTACTGCAATTGAAAACCTTCCACAACCAACAATAGCTATGCTAAACGGCTATGCATTTGGGGGTGGAACAGAATTAGCACTTGCCTGTGATTTTAGAATTGCCTCTGATGATATTCAGCTTGGTTTAACTGAAACAAGTTTGGCAATAATACCAGGAGCTGGTGGGACACAACGTCTACCAAGACTTATCGGAGAATCAAAAGCATTAGAACTAATTTTAACTGCTAAAAGGCTAAAATCAGAAGAAGCACTCTCCTATGGGTTGGTAACAAAGGTAACAACGAGAGGAACACTGCAGGAAGAAACCGAAGCATTTGCTGCACTGATGCTTGCAAATGGACCTATTGCCTTACAACAAGCTAAGTTTGCTGTAAAGCATGGGATGAATGTGGACCTACAAACTGGTTTAAATATCGAAAGAAAAGCATATGAAATAACTATTCCTACAGAAGATCGTATAGAAGCACTTCAAGCCTTCGTTGAAAAAAGAAAACCTGTTTTTAAAGGGAAATAAATTTATCCATTATAAGTACTAATGATAGGGTTAGATTTTTTGATTTCTTTGCTACTCTGTGTAAAAGTTGGTATACTAAATGCATAAAACAGATACAATATAAAAACCGCTAAGATGTGCAACCATCTTAGCGGCCAAATAGAATGATTCCCTGCAAGGGGGATGGCACGACAGACAAAAGTAATCCAACCGAGCGCTAACTCATAGGTGGATTACTTTTTTCGTGTCATTGAAAAGCTAAGTGTAATAAGAGCTACAAGTAGCGAAGAAAAACTAATCATTATTACAAGCGATTCGAAAACAGTCAAAAGCAGCACCCCCTCTCTGTCTATAACTCTTTGACAGAAAGAACAAAGCAGGTGCCAACCACCCATGAGTTTATCAATCTATTTCCTCTAGTATACCACACACATATTCCTTAATATCAGAATTAACAGATATATCAATAAAAATTCCTGAAGAAAAACCAGACAAAAAGTCGCCAGTCCATTGGATTATCGCATTTCAAATGCAAAAGCGATTACAAAATAATTTGATCCCTCCCTAAAATTTGACCAATCTTATCATCTAAGCGATAAGCTATGCTGAATCTTCTAGTGAAGTACTACACACTGATTGATTGTAGTGCAAGGTGGCGACTCCGGCGGGATTAGTGAGACAGATGAGATTTCACATCGACGCGTAAGCGACGGTGATAGCTCATCGCTCACCCCGCGGAAAGCGTCCACCTGAAACGAAAATCATCAAGATTATTCATTCTTGAAAGTGCCTTGAACTCGGTGTTCACAGGAAATTTTTATATACTTTCCTATCTCTTAAGAAAAACCAGGAAAAAAGTTGCCCAGTCTGATTACCCAATGTTTTTTAGAGCAGCTGGTCATGACTAATGGGGCAAATACTTCCACTAGTGTAAAAGACAATCTACTTTCTCCCTCTAAAATTTGACCAATCTTATCATCTAAGCGATAAGCTATGCTGAATCTTCTAGTGAAGTACCACACACTGATTGATTGTAGTGCAAGGTGGCGACTCCGGCGGGATTAGTGAGACAGATGAGATTTCACATCGACGCGTAAGCGACGATGATAGCTCATCGCTCACCCCGCGGAAAGCGTCCACCTGAAACGAAAATCATCAAGATTATTCATTCTTGAAAGTGCCTTGAACTCGGTGTTCACAGGAACCACCAGTGTTCACGGAACATTTTTACATATTTTCTTATAAATAAAAAAGGACAGATAATCTGCAAAAATTTACAGCAGTTATCTATCCTTTTTTAGCTACTTATTCAGCTCGTTCTCTTTCGATGTGTCTTCATTTATGTCCTTAAATTCAGGTTCCTCCCCAAATTCAGTTCCATATTGAAGATTTCGAGAACTTTGTCTGCTCGTCCCAAACTCTTCTTCTTCGGACGTTCTAAATAAAAGTGGAATGCAGATTAAGCCGCTAATGCCAACCAATGCATAGATCACTTTAGAAAATAGTGCAGTCTGCCCACCGAAAATAGATGCAACTAAATCGAATTCAAAAAAGCCGATCAATCCCCAGTTAATAGCACCAATTATAACGAGGGCTAAAGCAAGCCGATGTATAAATCCCACTGATTAACTCCTCCTTCATTAGTTGTATGAATGATAGCGACGATATGGGATAACATATCGTAAACAACTAAGATTCGCTCTTATCTTTTACCAGAAGTAACGATTCATACATGAAGAGAAATCAAAATCCGAAAAATCCTGATTACTGCTGAAAGCAACGAGTTCGGTTATAATGAATAAAAAATTGTGATATCACACAGATATTTATCATTTATTGAAACGCGTAATTATAATATTGACTCATCAGTACTTATAGATATTGTAAAATACAATGTTAAGGGACAGTTTTTATTTTATCCTTTTTCATAAATTCCATTTTTGTTTCTGAAATAAGAATAGCTAATAGAATAATCAAGGCGCCGATAATCATTCTGCTCGTCATAATCTCGCTCAGGATGATAACGGAAAAGAGCATGCCCCAAAAAGATTCAGTAGCTAAAATAATTGCTGCCTTTGTTTCTGTTATGTATTTTTGAGCCACTGTTTGCATTAGAAAAGCAATGGTTGTGGAGAAAATTCCTAAGTATAACAGATTCATCATACCCTCAGATTCCATAGAAAAGCTTGTCTCTCCTCTAAATACCACGACGATGCAACCAATTACTGCGGCAGTAACCATTTGTACAATAGTTAGCACAACAGGATCCTCTGTCTTAACAAATTTAGCTGTGTAAAAAATATGAAAAGCAAAACCTACCGCACAGCCTAAAGTCAATAAATCTCCTACATTCACGTCAGAAGACAATTTTAAAGAAAGTATAGCAATACCAACAATAGCCAGAAGAGCACCTGAAAGTTCGTACATATCTATTTTTCTTTTATATAATAGAAATCCTATAAAGGGTACGATTACCACATTCACAGCTGTTAGAAAAGCATTTTTTGATGGTGTTGTGAATTGTAAACCCACTGTTTGAAGAGCAAAAGCTATGTATAAAAATATACCTAATAATGCTCCTTTAATTAGCGTACTTTTCTTTAATTTATTCAGCTTCTTGAAGAATATAAGGCTTAATATAACTGCTCCGACTAAAAACCTACCAGCTAAAATCTGGTAAGGAGTATAGTGTTCCAAAGCCACTGCACTTGCTACAAACCCACTACCCCAAATTATCGCTGTAAGAACTAGCAATATTTCTCCGATGTATTTAAACATTATTTCCACCAACCTTTTTTCACTAAAACTAGTATATCGCAAGAATTCAAAAAAAAGCGCCTTCTTCTACAATATTTTTGTTGTAGAAAAAGACGCTTTATATTTAGGAAATACTTTCTTGTAAACTTTGTTTTACACTTTGCAATGTTTCTTTCTTTTGAATTAACCGTACAAAAATATTATTAGCAAGAAGGGACAGTATGATAAATCCTACTCCTATAATTTCAAAGGCAGATATGTGGTTTCCTTGAATACTCGAAATAACAAGCGTCGTTACAGGAACAAAATTAATAAACAGCAAAGCATTTAAAGGTGATAGAATACTAACTCCAACATTCCAACCTACTAAGGCAATAACTCCTGGAAAGATAATCATGAATAGTAGATGAGGAGTAACTGCTTGAACCGTATCAACTGTCGGTATAGAGACGTAACCTATCATTGTCGCTATTCCTACAATGATTACTGCTGAAAGCGTACCTAGCAAACAGCTTAATGTCGAGTAACGAAGGACAGACCAACCTCTAAATTTGTCTCCTCCCATCGTATACACAACCCACCCTACTACTGCGATTAATATAAATAAGGATGGAATAATATTGTTAGTTGCAGAAAGAAACGCTCCTATATTCCCTTTCGTGATAACAAGTATCGCTCCAACGAAAGAAACAACAACACATAATAATGTAAATGAATAGGGACGACGTCTATAAAATAACCAAACGATTATAATTGAGATCATAGGCATCAATGATTCCATAATAGATGCAACCATTACACCTGGTTCTCCAAGTATATCTTCACCCCAGAAAATAAGTAAATTATAGACGGTAAATGCCATTGTGCCGAAAAACCATAATAGCATTCCTTTCCCCTCCATACGAAATGCCTTTGGTCCTTCCTTCCATAATAAAAACAAGACCAAAATAATAGCCACTGCACCATATCGGAAAATAGTAAAGTAAAACGGATCAATATATGTAAAAGCATGATGTGCAACTGGAAACATTGCTCCCCACGATACACTTGCGATAAAACATAGAAAAGCTCCTAAAAAAATATTGTTTTTCATAAATAAATAATCTCCTTCTCGTATTCCCTTACCTATTAAACGTCAAAAGTGTCTATCATGTAAAATGATTATTTTTGATGTTATATATCACTTTTAGTGATACCATAAGATATACAAAGGAGGGATTACAAGATGGAGCTAAAAGACTTAGAAATATTTCAACTTGTTGCTCAAAAAGGAACCGTCACAGAGGTTGCGAAAGAACTTAGTTATGTTCAGTCAAATATTACGGCACGTATAAAAAAACTTGAAGCAGAACTAAACACACCATTATTTAATCGACATAATAGAGGCATGAGCTTAACTCCTGAAGGAAAGAAGTTATTAGTATATTGCGAGCAAATCTTATCACTAACTAAGGAAATGAAAAAAGTAGTACAAAATAAAGAACAGCCGTCTGGTAAATTAGAAATTGGGACAGTCGAAACTGTTATTAAACTACCGATGATTTTATCTTCCTTTACTAAAAAGTATAAGGAAGTAGACCTGTCTCTTTTCTCAGGTGTAACAGAGAAGCTACAAGAGGAAGTATTAAATCATCGATTAGACGGGGCATTTGTCACTGAAACTATTCCTCACCCAGAACTTGTCTCTCATGATGTTTTTCAAGAGGAGCTAGTTTTAATATCCAATAAAGACACAACTTCCTTGGAACTGCTGAAAAACGAACCATTTTTATGCTTTAACAAAGGTTGTGGATATAGAGCAAGATTAGAAGCTTGGTATAAAGATGAAAATATAGTTCCTAGTAAGGTAATGGAGTTCGGAACGTTAGAAACAATTTTAAGCAGTGTCGTCGCAGGTTTGGGAATTACCTTAATCCCTAAATCAGCAGTTTCTCACTTAGAAGCCCGTGGACTTATCCAATGTCATTTTTTACCGACCAAATATAGTGAAATTAAAACCGTATTTATTAGGCGGTCGAATACTTACTTAACAACGACAGTCGAAAAATTTATCGAAACTATTGAATTGAGCATAGGAGAAACCTCTGAACTATTATCATTTTAGATAATGGGCAGGATGACATATGTAAAGCCTAAAGTAAAAACGAAGCGTCATCTACCCAAATATAGAGATGACGCTTTTTTATATGGGAAAATATATAACTTAACTCATATTGCAAAGTCAGAGCCTGCTATGATTTCATCGGAGGATTTACGGAGCAATTCTGTCATAATAAAAGGGCCGCAATTTTTGTTGTATGAATACACAATTTGATAGCCAATATGATATCCAATCCATTTAGAAAACGGTGTGTTAGGGTTTCCAAATAAGTAGAGTTGATGATTTTTAACCCCTTTTATCTGTAAGGCAGGAACAAAATGTCTTTGCCATATTTCACTTACCTCTTCTAAACGATACATATTCGTCCAAGGCGCTATCCACTTTTTACCATACAATTGCTTTACCGCAAACTCGCCAAGTCCTTCAATAATTATTGAATCATCTAAGGTAATGGCTGCAGGAAGAGAATCTAAAAATTGTAATCTACATACATGATTATACTCATGTGCTACTAATGCCTTAATCTCTTCTTTGGTAAGATCAGAAGATACGAAAAGAAAAAGTACTCTTTTATAGGCAATGCCGTTTTTACGTGGGGAGTCCTTGCGCCGTTTAGTACCCTCTTTTCTAATCGGGAAAATATAAATAGAAACCTTTGGACCATCCCATAATTCTCGCAAATATTTATATTCTTGTTTAACGATATCCCAAATACTTTTGGAATCTAATTCTCTCAAGATTTTCTTTAAAGATTTCCATTCAGTTGGTTCAAATAAACCATTTTTTAAAAGTTCATATTGGATGACCTCAGAATTTACCTCCGGAAAAAACTTCATAACTGGATCGCATATAATCTCTCGTTGTAATGTCTCTACGCCTCTCCCATCTTGATCTTCGCATCTTTCCGCAAATGTAGTCAGCATGTTTCTCGTTTCTTTGACCGACATGAACCCTCTCCTTTTTCGTCTTATAGCATATGTTTCTATTTTTTTTTAGTCACAGAAATATAGACAACTGTCTTTAGTAAGCCCTCATTGCCAACACAAACTGTAGCTCTGTTGTAAATATCATAGAAAAAGGGTAAGAATCGTGGATAGAGAAGGTCGCCTACACCTCAGTGAAGTTACAAGTGTTAGTAGAAATATGGTGTTTTGGAGATGCTGATCCATCTTCTTGTTGAGTACTACTCATTTAGTTGATTGAAGTGTAATGTGGCGACTCCAGCGGGAACAGTACGAGCTGAAAGCCCTACTGGAAAGACATTGTATACATATTTTTTAAAAAGAGGCTAGGACAGAAGTAGAAATTTTATTGGATAAGGAGAAACCTTTACTAAATAATGGATATTTAATAAAATTGATTGGAATGGAGGGGCGACTCCTACGGGAATAGCGTGACGCCTGAGACTACAGGCTCAGGCCACGCCCGTGGAAAGCGTCCCTGGAATGGAAATCAATTTTGTGCACAGCAAAAAACAGCATTTTTCTCACAGAGAAAAATGCTGTTTTGGGGTTCTGTCCCAGCCTCCCATTTTAAATTATGCTAGTGCTTGCGTTAAATCGTCCAATAAATCTTCTACATCTTCAATCCCCACTGAAATTCGGACAAGCCCATCTGTTATGCCCAGCTCTGCACGACGCTCACTTGGGATAGATGCATGGGTCATTCGAGCAGGAACTGAGATTAAACTCTCCACTGCACCTAAGCTCTCTGCAAGTGTAAAGAATCGGAGCTTCGCTAAAAGCTCATCTGCTTTCTCAGCACTTCCAACGTCAAAGGAAATCATTCCCCCGAATCCTGTTGTCTGGTTTTTCATCAACTCATGTCCAGGATGAGTCGCTATTCCCGGATAAAATACATTAGAAACAGCTTCATGATTATTCAAAAATTCTGCAATTCGTTGTGCATTTACATTATGCTCTTCCATACGTATCCCCAGTGTTTTAATACCACGCATTAGTAGCCAAGAATCCTGTGGCCCAAGTACTGCTCCTACAGAGTTTTGCACAAAATGCAAATCTGTAGCTAACTGGTCAGAGTTTACAACAACAAGACCAGCTACAACATCACTATGACCTCCCAAATATTTGGTCGCACTATGTACGACAATGTCAGCGCCGAGTGCAATCGGTTGTTGGAAGTATGGCGTCATGAAAGTATTGTCTACTATTGTTAATAGTCCTTTTTCTTTCCCAAGCTTCGCAATTTCCTCAATATCAGTGACTTTTAATAGTGGGTTTGTAGGTGTTTCCAAGAATATCGCTTTTGTATTTTCTTTAATCGCTGCTTCTACATTCGAAATATCTCCAGTATCCACAAATGTCGCTTCAATGCCAAAGCGATTCAATACTTTAGAAATAACACGGAAAGTCCCGCCATATACATCATCTGTTAATATCACATGGTCACCTTTGCCAAAAAGCATCATAACAGAGCTAGTTGCCGCCATTCCCGATGCGAAAGCAAACCCTGCAACTCCTCCTTCTAGCTCGCTGATTAATACTTCTAATGCATGACGAGTAGGATTTCCAGTACGTGAATATTCATAGCCCTTGAATTTACCTACTGCCTCTTGTTTATACGTACTCACTTGATAAATCGGTGTCGATACTGCTCCAGTTGTTTCGTCTCCTACAATTCCTGCATGTATTAATTTCGTTTTAGTGCGCATCATTATTCCTCCTTGAATAGTTCATAAACCTTCTGACTTAAATACCGTTCGCTCGAATCTGGAAAAATCGTCACAATATGACTTCCTTCTTTCGCTATCTCTGCTTCCTTCATTGCAGCATGAAAAGCAGCTCCAGAAGAGCTTCCGACTAGTAAACCTTCACTTTTTGATAGTACCCTTAATTGTTGAAATGCTTCCTCGTCGCTTACGGTATGGATTGCATTAAAATACGAAGTATCCATGAATTCCGGTAGAAACTCCATTCCTATTCCTTCTGTCTCATGAGACCCTGATTCTCCACCATTTAATATAGATCCAACCGGCTCAACAATAACAGTTTTAATCGATTCTTTTTGCTTTTTTAGATATGTTGAAGTACCCATAAAAGTTCCACCAGATCCAGCACCAGCAACAAAGACGTCAATTTCACCATTTAAATCACGCCATAATTCCGGTCCTAATGTCTTCGTATACGTAGCTGGATTTGCAGGATTAGAGAATTGAGAAGGAGAGAAAGCATTTGGTGTTTCTGCTTCTAATTCAGCCGCTTTTTTTATAGCCCCCTGCATGCCTAACGCTGTATCTGTATTTACAATCTCAGCCCCCAATGCACGCATCAGTGTTTGCTTTTCTACACTAAATTTCTGTGGAACAACAAAAATAACCTTATATCCTTTGCCAATAGCAGCCAAAGCAACTCCTATCCCTGTATTACCTGCAGTTGGTTCAATTATTGTTCCACCTGGCAAAAGCTTTCCTGACTTTTCTCCATCTTCAATCAAAGACAAGCCTAATCGATCCTTTACACTGCCTCCAGGATTAAGATATTCTAACTTGGCGAAAATTCGGCAATTATTAGGAATTGGTATATGTTTTATTTCCACTACGGGGGTGTTGCCTATTAAATCTTGCACACTACTAAATATGTTCATTATGCTTCCTCTATATAAATTTGACGCCATTCATCTTTTTTAGCTAGCATTTCAGAAGCTATTTCTTTCGCACCATCTAAGCTGTGACTTGCAGCCCAACCACATTGGACTTCATTGCAAGCTGGAACCTCTGTTGCATTTAAAACATCCTGTAATGTTTTTTCTAAAATTTCAAGGATTTCATCAAAATTGTCATGATTGATGACAGACAAATAAAAACCAGTTTGGCAACCCATAGGGCTAATATCCACTACTTGATCTGTGTGGTTGCGGATATTCTCAGCCATTAAATGCTCTAAAGAGTGGAGGCCTGGCATTTCCATATGCTCTTTATTTGGTTGTTTAAAACGAATATCGTATTTAAGGATTTCATCCCCATTGTTTCCTACTTTAGTTCCTGCAAGGCGTACAAATGGTGCTGCTACTTTTGTGTGATCTAAGTTAAAGCTTTCTACATTCATTTTTTTCATGAGTATCACTCCTTATTTTTTTGTTGCGTCCATTAACCAAACATAATCATTCATTTTCACAAATTCTACTTGAAACCCTGCTTCAGTAAATAATTCTTCTAATATAGGTATAGTCGTATAGTATTCTCTTTCTAGGTCTTCTACTACATCTAAAAAGCCACGGTTTCTTTCTTTAGAAATCTGTGCTTGCTTAGCTGCCTCTGTAAGAAAAACAGTATCTGCAAAAACAACCTTTCCATTTTTCGGTAGCAGATTCGCATATTTTTTTAGAGCTAAACCCTTTTCTTCATCTGTTAAATGATGGAACACATACGTACTTACAATTGCATCTATATGTTCATTTACTACTTTAAATTCAAGTAAATCCCCATCAATTACTTGAATAGAGGGAAAACGTTTAGCGGTTACTTCAAGCATTTTAATATTAGGTTCGATACCAATAACCGAAAAGCCTGCTTCCATTAGCTTCGCAGTTAAATTTCCAGTACCTGTTCCAAATTCAATAATAGTGCCAGACACACGTTGAGCTACCTCATTTAAAATAGTTTCATAGCCATTAAATACATCTCGATACTCAGGATCTTTACCAGAAACGGATGCATCGTAAGAGTCTGCCCAACCATCAAAAATATTGACAAATTCTCTTCCCATTTTTAGAACCCCTTTTTGAAACATATTATTCCTACCTGCATACTTTGTATTAGGCTTAATAGTATTAGTTATATCATATTCCAGCAAATTGTCAAATAAAAAAAAGCCTCTCTAATATATAGAGAAACTCTTTTGTTATTACACTGGGATAAAATTAGGAATTGCACGTATCTAGATGATGAATACAATTTATAGCAAAGAGTTCCTGTCCAACTGCGAGTCATTTTGATGGGTTATTTCCAATGAGCACACAGAGGGAGTTAAGTGATTAAAAATCTATGGATTGCACATAAGACCAATAGAGAAGATTTCTTTAACATGAACCACTTGTTCTAATTTGGTTAACGAGTTTTTTTAAAATGATCCTGCAACAATATTCCCATTGAAAAGAACAACTCGATTTTTCGACCTTCTAGCGACAGCTTCTGCTGAACAGCTGGCATCAACAAATACAACGCTTGCCTTATCGCCGACTTGTGGCCAAACTTGATTTCCTTCCTTATCTAAAGGAGTTATACCTCCCGTGATATAGCCTAACGATTGAGATAGAGATAATTCGTCAACATGGTGGTAAAGTTCAGCTAAACGTCCAGCCTTCTCTAAATTATCCCCATTGCCAAATGGAGACCAGTGATCTGTGAGGCTATCTGTTCCTAGTTCAACTTTCACACCTTTTTCTCGAAGCATTGGAATTGGCATAATAAGATTACCTATAGGTACTGATGAGGTAATTGATATACCTAGCTTAGCAAATCGTTCAGCAAGTTCTGCAGAACCTTCACTCGACTCTCCAGCAAAACCAAAGGCATGACTTACGGTTACTTTTCCATGCCATTTCGCCTCTTCTGTGAGATCTGCAAGACGGTTCATAGCTAACATTCCTAACGTGTCCCTGTCATGGAGGTGGATATCTATACCTGCATTTGCTTCTACTGCAATATCCATGATTGTTTGTAATGATTTTTCGATATTATCATCAACACTCCCTGGATCAACACCACCAACTATTGTTGCTCCTTGCTTTAATGCTTGTCTAACTTGGGCAACAGAATTAGAGCGTAAAAGTCCATGTTGGGGAAAAGCCACAATTTCATGGGAAAGCTTTCCTGAAAAATTCTCTAGTGCTTGCATTGTTGCTTCTAGATTTGACAATCCAATAACCGGGTCTATGTTACAGTGAGTACGTACATGTGTCGAACCAAAACCAAGTAAAGTCTCCAATATTTTTTCTGCTCTGTACTGGGCAGTTGGTAAAAGTTTTGGCAGTAGTTCTTTTTCCTCATCGAATTTATCAAAAATACTTGTAGCTGGTTGTATTGCCTTCCATGGACCGCCGTAATAAGTTTTATCGATATGTATGTGCATTTCCTTAAAAGTTGGTAGCATTAGCATTTGGTTTGCATCATATTTTATTAGATCGTCATTCATATTCGTGTCGAAAGGAACAATATTCTTAATCTTGCCATCTTCCATTCGAATATGACAGATCTCTGTTAAAGTGCTTGAAATTACACCATTTTCATATTTATAACCTTTTTCTAGTCGAACGTTTTTTATCCAATAGTTTTCCATATTCTTCTCCTATCCATTAAGTATTTGTAATAACAGTACCCCAAAATTACAACAACTTCACCAGAGCAGACTGCGTCTACAAAAACCATATTTACAACAGTTAAAGACCTATTTAATATAAATAGCTACCAAAACTTCATCACTCCGCCCCAGCATGCAGGAGAATTTGTTCAATTTCTTCAAAACCTCTATCTTTCGCATGTTGAAGTGGAGTGACTCCTCTTGAGTCGGATATGTTCACATCTGCACCATGTTCAATTAATAACTCTATTGTTTCCTGGTGTATCTTACCACCTTCGCTTAGAACAATCGCTTCCATCATGGCAGTCCAACCTAAATTATTAACAAGATTCACATCGATATCGGTGTTCTCTAGAAGTTCCCTTACTACTTCCACATAGCCATGTTCTGAAGCAGGAATAAGTGCTGTACCACCGTATCTATTTAAAAGGTTTGGATTAGCACCCGCGTCAATTGTCATCCTTAAAATTTCTATGAAGCCCTCTGCTCCTGCATATAAAAAAGGATTGTTTTCCATATCATCTTGAATGTCTAGATCTGCACCATAATCGATTAAGACCTTTACTGTTTCTGGATCGTCCGCATAAGTTGCAGTCATGACTGCAGTTCTACCCTTATTGTCTATAATATTTATATCTATCCCTGACTCCAATAGACTCTTAATCTTAGAGACATTTCCATGTTCTGCTGCTTGAAAAAATTGTTCATTCACTTTGTCCCCATCTACCTCTGGAGAATTGTCAATTTCATTCGATTCTTTCGTGTTTTGACACCCTATTAAAAAGAATAGAATTATGAATAAAAGTAATACTTTTTTCAAAATCACCTTTTTCTCCTCTTCCTATAAGGTATTTTTCATATTTACACAGAAAATCGATAACCTGCACCCCATACAGTTTCAATAAACTGAGGATTTGCAGGGTCAATTTCAATTTTCCCTCGTATTTTTCGGATATGGACAGTTACAGTCGTAGTATCTCCCGTTAATTCAAGTCCCCATATTAACTCAAAAAGTTCTTCCTTACTAAAAACACGATTTGGACGTTTCGCAAGAAATGCTAGTAGATCAAATTCTTTACCGGTTAAATTGACTTCACTATTATTTACATAAACTCTACGTGATGTCTCATCAATTCTTAATCCTCTGATACATATTTCTTGTTTATCTTGTTGCTTATTACCACTTAAACGGTCATAGCGCGCTAAGTGTGCCTTTACTCTAGCAACAAGCTCACTTGGACTGAACGGTTTAATCACATAATCATCTGCCCCAAGACCGAGACCTCTAATTTTATCGATATCTTCTTTTTTAGCTGAAACGATTAAAATCGGTATATCCTTTACTTCCCGTACTTGTCTACAAATTTCAAAACCATCTACATGGGGTAACATAAGATCAATAATTATCAAATCATATTCAACCGTAAGCGCTTGTTCGAGACCTACCTTTCCTGAGTCAACTAGGTTAACCTCATAATCATTAATGACAAGATAATCTCTTTGTAATTCTCCAATGCTAGGGTCATCCTCAATAATTAAAATTTTTTTCAATCCGTTCACCTCTTTTTTTGACATATTTAAGTGTGAAGTAAATGTCCGTTCCTTTACCTAATTCACTCGTTGCCCAAATTTCTCCACCGTGCTCACAAATAATTTGTTTTGCAATGGCTAAACCAAGACCACTTCCACCTGTTGTAACATTTCGCGCACTATCCTCGCGATAAAATCGATCAAAAATATACGGAAGAGCTGTAGGTTCAATCCCATTGCCGTTATCACTAATTATAATCTCCATATTTTCACCTTTATGGGCTACAGAAATTCGTAAAAGCCTTTCTTCATTTTTCATATGTTTTATGGAATTTTGAATAATATTGGCTAAAACACGCCTTAATTTTTCCCTATCAGCTATCACCAACTCTTGAAAATTATCCAAATGAACATTTAATTGTACTTGGATACCTTGTTCTTCAAGATCCCAGCTTAGTTCTTCAATGAAGTGCTCGATATAACGAACAATATTAATTTCTTCAAAGTTAAATTGGATCTTTCTAAGATCAAGCTTTGAAAAAAGAAATAAATCATCAATTAGGGAATCCATATCAGACGCTCTTCTGTAAATCGTTGAAAGATATTTGTCCATTTTTTCGGGAGTATCAGCAACCCCATCTTTAATTCCCTCTACATATCCTTTTATGGCCGTAATTGGAGTTCTCAAATCATGAGAAATATTTGAAATAAGTTCCTTACGGTTTTCTTCGTATTTCAACTGTATGTCTACTGATTCTTTTAATTTTTGACGCATTTCTTCAAAAGCCATACTAAGCTGTCCAATTTCATCCTTTGTAATTGCAGTCATTTTAAAGTTTAAATTTCCTTCACTTATTTCTTCTGTCGCAAATTTCAATGAATCTAAAGGTTTTGCGATACTTCTAGTAACCAAGTAATTAAGTATTCCATTAGTTACAATTAATAAAAGGAGTAAAACACCAGCTAATATAGGAAATAGATTCTTTGATAATGCTGCATATGGGCTAACTTTTTTTATGACAAATATGCTACCTTCTTCTTTATCTTGATAATAAAAGTCAAATTTAACATAAGAAAAATAATATTTTCCAAAACTGATCGTATCTCTAACATTTATATTGGAAGGCTCAAAGGAAGGAAGGTCATTTGCACTTGTTATCGAGATTAGCGTATCTGTCTTATAAATCATTTCATCACCTTTACGGATAATAAGACCAGCTGGTACATCTTTTAACATCTCATCATATAACTTTAAAGGACCTTCATTTAATAATTGATTTGGTTGTTTTTTCGCTAAATATTTTAAGTCCAAAAACACATTTTCTTCTTGTGCTGTTATCGGCTTATGCGTGTAATGATTTGCAAATAAATGTTTTACACTACCTATATCCCCTGTAATCGCTAAAATCATCAACAATCCACTAATTATAAAAAGCCCCATTGTTACAACTAACATGGCTGTATAGGATAATAACATTCTCATACGGATTGACATGCAATCCCTCCTAAGAGTAAAAATAGTCGTATTGATAGGAAAAATTCTCCAAGTTTTGTGGCAACTTCCTGTGCCAACCTAAAAAGGGAACGGAAATCACCGTTCCACTTTAACTATATAGTAAATGTTGGTTTAAGGTCACCTTTATAAGATTCATGCTCAACGAATACGGTTATATCCTTGCCATCTTTGTCTTTACCAATTCTTTTATACGTAAACTTATTATTATTTAGTTCGGTAATTTCAAGAGTGGCACCATACTTATTATCTCCAACTGAAACATGAGCTCTAACTTTATTTTCGTGTACAATATCGAAGTAGCCATAATCACCACGACTTTTTCCTGTTTCAATGTTAAAAAATTCATATTTATTTGTTTTGTCATCGAATTTTGCCAGACTTATATACATTAAATTATATTCTGTTACATCATTGCCCTCTTCATCTAATACCTTTGTTCCGTTCCAAAGTGTACTACCTAAAACTTTATCTCCATCAACGTCTTTAACAATATCTCCAGTAGTAGTGTTCAACTGCTTGTCAGAATCAGTAAAAGAAAGTTCTTTCTCTTTATAAGGAACATGTTCAACGAATACCTCTACGTCACTGCCGTTAGCATCTTTGCCCATTCTTTTATAAGTAAAAACATCTTCATTTAACTCTGTTATATCAACAACAGCCTGGTAATTCATCGACTCTGATATTAATATTCTCTTCGTCCCATCATTAGTGATAAAGAAAGTTCCTTTATCACCACGACTTTCACTTGTCATAGCATCAAAAAATTCATATCTTCCTGTTTTCAAATCATATTTAGCAAGACCGATGAAGTTTGTGTTTTCTTTTGTTAAGTCATTATTATTTTTATCATAAACCTTTGTTCCTTGCCAATTTGTGTCACTAAGAATACTAGCCATTTCTTGCCCATTTGTTACCTTATTTTCTGACTTGTTCTCCTCTTCTGCAGTTTTAATTTCATTACTTTGCGTTTCTCCCTCTTTTTTAGCATTTTCATTCTCGTTTGTTTTTGATTGACAGGCTCCAAGTAGGCCTATACTTGCAATAAGTAATATTAATAGCTTTTTCATCTTAATTCCTCCAAATTATCCAGCATTTCTACTGTTATCAATTTACACTTATTATTCGTCGACGTAATTATATTGTATCCTTTAATACTTAACTCCCTGAAAACAAAGTCTTAAGAAAGTATTAAATGTTAATTAAGAAAGAATATTATATACAAAATGTGTTTTTCTTAAGAATAAAAAAAAGGAATTGCCGCAGCAACTCCTTACATTATTTGAATAACAAACTTCCAGCATGTGTAGTCAGTTTGATGAATATTGTACCCAGCAGAAACTTTACTAAATAAAATTCACCCTTTTCCTGATAGGTGAAATAGGTCTCTAATTTCTTATTGCTAAAAGAGAAACACTTAAATTCTAGACTATAATGTTAAACCGCCATCTACAAGAACAACCGAACCAGTCATATAACTTGCTTTGTCTGATGCTAAAAAAGCTACCATTTCAGCCAGTTCATTCGGTTCAGCATATCGCCCGATTCTCATAGTTGAAATCTCTTCTGGAATGTAACCACCCTCTGCAAACTGATCAGCAACACCAGCGGTTAAAGCTGTTTGAACTCCACCTGGACAAAGTGCATTAATCCGAATTCCTTTATTTGCATATTCTAACGCAGCACCCTTTGTTAATCCTATAACCGCATGTTTGCTTGCAGAATATACAGCTACACTATGCTCTGGGCGAATTCCAGCTGTAGAAGCCGTGTTAATAATCGATCCACTTCCTTGCTCTTCCATAACTTTTAACACGTATTTCAGTCCTAGAAAGACCCCTTTTACATTGATATCCATAATACGATCAAATTCAGATTCTTCCACTGTAGTGAAAGGCGCGAACCTTTGGATTACACCTGCATTATTGAAAAATATATCTATTTGTCCATATACTTCTAACGCTTTATTTACATAGTTTTGCACATCTTCACTTTTAGATACATCAGCTTGAAAGAAAATTCCCTCTCCGCCCTGTTCTTTGATTAATTTTAATGTTTCTTCCCCTGTTTCCTTATTGTAATCTACTAATACAACAGTTGCGCCGTTTTGAGCAAGCTTCAAACTGCTTGCTCTTCCAATTCCACTTCCAGCACCGGTAACTACTGCAATCTTGTTTGTTAATTCCATGTTTAGCTCCCCTTTAGTTATAATATCTTACATCCTCTATATTATTGCGTGTAAAGAATTATATATTGTAGTATTTTACGTATAATGGTACTTTTTTAATATTATTAAAACACACGGTAAAAAAAGTGAGAGGAGAATATAAGATAGATGAAAATATTCAAAGAAGATTTACAATATATTTGTCAGCTCATTTATGACATCCATCAAATCCCTGTTTATTATGTCAATCAATTTGGTGAGTTTGAATATGAACTTTCAAAAAATGAACTGCGTAACAATCCATACTATGAGCAATTCAAAGAGCAGATTAGGTTATATAGTTATGAGGAGGATCCACATGATTTCCCCATTTTCTTCTCGAATTCAAATCTGAACTGTTTCTTTATCAATCTTAAAGAAAATAATCTTTTTTTAGGGTCAATTATTGTTGGCCCTACGTTGGAATCAGAAATAGAAGATGAAGAAATCAGCAAAGTTTTGGATATTTTCAAAGGAAATACAAACAAAGGGAAGCTCATTGACTACTATCAAGCCGTACCAATTATTGATAAGAAAAAACTTCTAACGGCTAGCCTCTTGGTTTATTATTTAGCTTACCGCAAAATGTTAGATGAAACGATTGTTCTTCAAAATAATAAATCTTTAAACGTAATCATAATTGAATCCGAGGAACTGGAACTTGAGCTTTCCAAAGGGAGAAGAAATTTCATTTTTCATTCAAATCTTTCATATGAACGAGTTTTGCTTGATTATGTTAGAAATGGACGTATAGATAAATTAAAAGATACCTTTGATTACTCTATTGTTGGTGAGGCAGAATTGGGTTTATTATCGAAACGAAATCGCTTGAGAAGTGAAAAAAATTTAATGATAACTGGAGTTGCACTTGTCTGCAGGGCTGCTATTGAAGGCGGCTTAAATGAGGAAACAGCATTTACCTTAAGTGATTTTTATATTCAACAAATCGAGGAATTAAGAAGCCTAAAGACGATATTGAACTTAATGGAAGAAGCTATAATAGATTATACAAAGCGAGTACGACAATTGAATGTAGAAAAGTATTCTGCAACAATAACTACATGCCAAGACTATATTTATAAGCATCTGTATGGGGACATTACACTTGATCAACTTGCCAAAATATGTAGTCTAAGTCCTAATTATTTATCATCTCTTTTCAAGAAAGAAGTTGGTATACCAGTAAGTGAATATATTCAACGACAACGAATAGATGAAGCGAAAAGACTATTAGAGTTAACGAAGTATTCAATTTCAGAAATAAGTACTTGGCTAAATTTTAACGATCAAAGTTATTTTATAAAAACTTTTAAAAAATATACTGGTTTAACCCCAAAGCAGTTTAGAAATAATCATGGTATGGATATTACTCCAACTTGATTGGAGAAGAATATTTCCAAACAAAAAGAGCCTCTCTTAAAGAGAAACTCCTTTCGAATTACAATGGGAAAAATTGGAAATGCAATCATCATGATGATGAATATAACTATTTGTAAGGGAATCCCCGCCTTGATAAAATCAAAGAATTTATACCCTCCTGCGGTCATTACTAACGCATTGGTTGAGATGTTACAGGAGTTGCAAATGCCATGCTCGATGAAACAGCAATTGCGAAAGAAATGGATTTTGCATGTTGTACATAAGAGATTTAAACCATTTCCTTATTGTAAATTGCATTAATAGAATCCCAATCAAGTGGCCTTGACATACTTACTTCACTTTTCTCCACAGACTTGAAACCAAATTGTTCGTAAAGTGTATGAGCATCTCTTGTCGCCAAATGAAAACTAGTGCCTTTCAATTTCGGGTTCTCCGTAATAATAGTCATTAACCATTTGCTTAGACCATTCCCCCTATACTCAGGAAGTATAAAGACATCTCCTAACCAAGAATATCGCACAAGATCTGATACAACACGAGCAAAACCAATTTGTTTTGGAGAACCCTTAGTTGGATCGCCATCATAAACACCATAGCATAGAATAGAGTTGTCAATTGATGCTTCTACTAGTTCTTTTGAAGTTCCTTTTAGCCAATAGGATTCTTGACTTAAAAAATTATAGATAATATCAATATCCAAGTATTTTTTGTCTGTACTTATATAAAAACCATCTTTACTAACAAACTCAATATCTGCTTTCCAAACCATTTATACTCCCCATTTCCATCTCTATTTAAGTCAATTTGAAAAAAATATTAAAAAGTGAAATCCGAACAACATTGGAATCTCCAACGCACTTTCGTGTCTCGATGCTAGCTAAACCGTAGAGAAACAGGCTACTCTTTCCGCATCAGTCAGTAGGTTCAACTTTTAAATCGAATAATAAAGTAATAATTTTTGTTCTTAATTAAACCTACTAATTATGAAATTGACTCATTTATTATAATATTATAAATAGGCTTAAATATATATAGAATATTCATATTAATACATTTCTTCCTGATCTTACCCAACATTAAAAGAAGTATCTATCCTTTGTTTCCTGAATAGTTACTTCTTTTCTTAGTCTTCTTATGATGCACAGTGAAAATTAATGACTAAACTCTAATATTTTCGCGTATGCACTTTCAAATAGATTAGGGTCTGGGTCTGCACCTATTTTTTTAGGAACATCAAAGTTGTTTAGTAAAAAATGATGAGTCGGTTGAACATCATGTCTTGCAAGAGAATGCTTGCAACAGGCTAGTGGACAGCCATCTATAGCAATTATTTCTCTTCCTGATTTTGCAGTCCGAACTAACGGCTTAACATCTCCCCCAACACCTGCAATACAAGACATTTCTGCAATATTCTCGCGATCCATTCTTATAGCGATTAAGTTAGCTGTTTGTGCTGCAGAGGAACACCCAGAACATGAATAAACAATTGGTAAATCCGATTTTTTCATCTTAACACTACCCCTTACTTAGTCGAGCAAAATCTGGCCTTACCCGACATACTTTTATAGTGTTTAGTTTAATACAAGTATTTTTTATCAGCAGTGATAAGCATCACTTGTGTCTATAACGATTTATTTAACCTATTCTTGATAATCAGGGTGGTTATGTCTCTTGCATCCAAACAAATAACATGCCCCAGTAGTTGCAGGATCAAATTCTATTAAGGGAATATATCCAGATGACATTCGGTTAACCATATTCTCATATTCATTCTTTTCTTCTAGTAATTCTTTCATATGTGTTTCCTTATCGCTTTCTGTCCAATTATCATCACACTCTTCTTCATGAGCAGATTGGATTTCTTCAGCTTTATTTAAAATAGACTCTTGAATTACCTCATTGATGCGGAGATTATTATTAGTTTTAAATAGAGCGTAGACAAACCGGCTTACCCAATTAGGGGTCTTCCAGTATTCTTCCCACCCCTTTTCAAACCACTGAATTGCTTCTTTAAAACAGCCTAACTCAACATACAAATCGGCAACTTCCACCTCTCCTATAAAGTCATCTGCATCTTCACTAAAAGTATCTAGTTTTTCTTTTGCTTCCGTTTTCTTATCAAGCTCGATTAGACATTTAATATGATTGAACATAACAACATCCGAATTTCCTGCCACACGCAAGAAATAATCAGATGCTTCCTCTAATTCTTTTAAATAATATTTTGCAACTGCTAAATTCTGATAAGCTTCATTGGATGGTTGAATCGAAATTGCCTCTGAAAGTGCATCCGATGCGAGTTTCCAATGTTTTTGTCTAAGGTTAATTTCCCCTAATAAATTGTATGGAAAATAAGAAGCAGGCTTCATTTCTATTACTTCTTTCAATAATTTAAGTGCTTTTTGATCATCTTCTTCTTCGTAACTGTACATCCAAGCTAAATTATTTAATGATTGGATATTTCTTGATTCCTCTACTGCTTGTCGAAAAAGTTTTAATGCCTTTTCATATTCATTTTGTTCAAATAGTTCAAGAGCCTTTTGGTTAGTACTCATTTATTTCCCTCCACCTTCAAAGCACACCTAGTCGTAGTAGATTATTTTACATTAGATTTTTTTGATTGTGGTATATTTCCTCTTAAGTATCAAGTCACAAAAAAGAGTTTAATTAGTATATATATTGCTAAACACTCCGCATTAATGAATGGATTTTCATATAATTCGCAAAACTTTGTTTATATAACTATAGTTAAAATCATCATAGTTACCATATTATCTTCAATACTTCGAAAAAAGAGTTACCACAATTATTGGATACCTAGTGTTCTTCTTATAGGAATATCATTTATAATCGCTGTCGTAAGCTTTTTTAAGTTAGACGGTTGGGCATCAATGAGTTTCTTCTTTGTATTTATTTGTATTACAATAGGTGCGCTTATTGGCACAGCTATTTCAATGCTCACAAAAATTAAAACAGTGTAACAACCAAAAAGCAAAACGAGAATTCGTTTCGCTTTTTTGAAACGCTTTCTATTCCTGCTCATTCTTACATACAATCTACTTACTCTCACTTTACCACCAATTTATAAAAGTTAATTACTAATATATTTCTTCAAAATTGGCTCTAAGTATTCCTCTTTTAAAGAATGATCATTTTGTAAAAAGGAATGAACACTCTCTTTATCTAATGAAACTAACAGAAACTCGTTAAATTCTGGCAAGTCACCTTTTTCTAATATACTCTTATTATGTTTATCTAATAATACTTGTAATTCATCCGCAGTTAAATCAACCTTTAATTCAAATATGATAGCCCAAAATCATTTTTCCCTCCGCGCTTTATAAATTTTGGTCTAAAAGATTTTGTATAAGACTCATTAATTGATATGCCCATTTCTTCAATCAATTCTTTTTCGATACTTTTCTCCAAATTAAATAACGAACCATCTAAATCCGACTCGTCTAAACCACCGCCAGTAAATTGTAAGCGACCTGGTGTTGAAGTTTGTTTGTTCATTTTTCCGAATGCAATGTAATGGTCATTTGTTATAACAGCCGCACAAGTAAAAATTACTTTACACGGAAAATCAGTATTTTCGTGACGAATCGTATATAAGTAGTGTTTATAGTCTGTTTTTACTACCGTGATCTGTAATTCCTTAGGAGATTTAAAAATTTCGGTAGTAGTAAAAACTTCTCCATTACGAAAATGAGGATTTATCTTTACTTGCTCATTCCAAAACTGTTGATGTTGTTCTCTTATATTTAATGGTAATTCAAAAGGGATAGAATCATATTTAACAATTATTTTAGTTGGTGCTTCTTCAATTAGTATTGGCTTCATTATTTTTTATCTCCAATCCTTCAATTGTAGATCCTTTGTAAATAATTTTTTATAACAAAGTACACTTAGCATCATACTTGTAATGGCTGAGGAACTAGTAAATACAAAAATAATCAATATTTGATAACGAACTGCTTCGACTGGGTCTGCTCCAGCAATAATCATTCCTGTCATCATTCCCGGCAATTGGACAAGTCCCACTGTTTTCATCGCATCAATTGTCGGAATCATACTGAATTTGACGGAGCGTTTTAACACATCTTGCACAGCCTGGCGACTAGTTGCACCGAGTGAAAGTAAGGTTTCAATTTCCCCTTTAGAGCTTTCCGTTTCTCGCTTTAGTTGTGTTAGAAACAATCCACACGCAACCATTGCATTACCAATAGTCATTCCACTTAGCGGGATGATGTACTGTGGTGTTGCGTCTATGATTTGCAAGCTTAGTAATAGTCCCATCATTAGGATTTCCATCGTAGCAATAGAGAGAATAATTCTCCATATCACTCCTTCCATTCCTTTTGCCCGTTTTGCTGCATTAAATGCTGCGACAACAATCATGACGCAAATGATTATGATAATGAATAGAATATTTTCTGACTGGAATACAAACTGCAAAACATACCCAACAGCAAGTAACTGTATTGCCGCTCTAACCGTTCCGATTGCAATGTCCTTCTCTAAGTCAAGCTTTTGCCAAACCGATACTAGCATCGTAATAATGACAAACAGTAAAGTAAAACTTAATGCTAGCAGGCTCATAGTTTCACCTGTGTTGGAGAGCTCGCTTGGTCGTCTAAAAACACAGACGTCTTTACATCACTTGCAAGTGTCCCATCTTCCATATACCAAATACGTTCACTAACATTTTTGGCTTGCTCCATATCATGTGTCACCCAAATAAATCCTATCTTCTCTTTTTGATGGAGTTTGAATAGTAGCTGTTCTACTAATTCCTTACTCTGTTGGTCAAGAGAAGCCGTAATTTCATCAAGAAGTAATATTTTCGGTCGTAATAGCAACGAGCGAACTAAAGCAATACGCTGTTTTTCCCCACCAGATAAATCTCCTGCATGCTTCCCCCAGTCTAAATGATCTAACCCTACTGCTTTTATCAACTGTCTTGCGTAACTTTCTTCAAAAGTTCGATTATGTATTTTACTGCTGATCATTAAATTATCCAATATGGTCCCTGGAAGCATTGTAGCTTGTTGGGCAACATAGCATATGTTCATACGCCATATTCTACTATCTACTTCACTCATTAATTGACCGTTGAAGTAAATCGTTCCACTATCAACAGATTCTAATTTTGCTAGAATGCGTAGGAGCGTACTCTTACCTTGCCCAGATTTACCGAGTAAGGCAATACGTTCTGGTTGTTCGATAGTAGTAGTTACATCAGAAAATAGTTCACTTTTTTTCTGAGCATCCCAATGCTTTTTCATCAGCTGCTTTAATTCAACTAATGGTGTCATACACGTTCTTCCCATTCTTCTCTTAATAAACCCATTCGAATAGAGTCATAATATACTCCGTTATAGAAACGACATTTTCGTAGTCTTGCTTCCATAGACATACCCAACTTTTCACCGACTTTAATCATGCGTTCATTACCAGACCAAGTTGTATAACCAACACGAACAAGTGGTAATTCTTTAAATAAATGATTAATCCACATTCGAAGTGCCTCTGTGCCTATTCCACCACTCCAAAAATTGGCTTCATAAATGACAATCCCCATTTCTAACCAGAGGGATTCCTCGTGCTCCCAGTAGTAACAGAGTGAACCGACTAATTCTCCATTTACATAAATACCCCACATATCATCTTGCTGGATCAATTGATCTTTCTTTTCTAAGAAATTCTCTAATGTTGTAGGAATATGCGGATAATAAGGTGCATCCCATTTTTTCCACTCTGGTGCTTCTTCCTTTGCACTTAATTCCCATAGTCTAAAAAGCTCTCCTTCGATAATAGGACGAATCGTTACATCTTTCATCATTTAACTCCATTCTATCATGCTTTGTATACATAATTTTACCACAATATCAGTATGATAGACTGTTCCCAATATGCACATTATTGTGATAAAGTTTTATCTTACAGTATTAAATAACGAGGAGTGACATAGCTTGGGTGGAAATCAATTACAACGAGGTTTAGAACAACGACATATCACCTTGATGTCATTAGGAGCAGCAATCGGAGTTGGGCTATTTTTAGGTTCAGCAACGGCAATACAACTTGCAGGACCTGCTATTCTGATTTCCTATATCGTCGGGGGAATGGCTATTTTTATCATCATGCGAGCGCTTGGAGAAATGGCTGTTCATAATCCTGTTTCGGGTTCATTTAGTCGGTATGCAAAGGATTATTTAGGTCCTCTTGCTGGATACATAACAGGATGGAATTATTGGTTTTTATGGGTAGTTACCTGTATGGCAGAGATTACAGCTGTAGGAGTTTATATGCAAATGTGGTATCCAGACACAGCTCCATGGATATGGGCATTAGGCGCATTAGTTATTATGACACTTATTAACTTAATAGCCGTTAAAGCTTATGGGGAGTTTGAGTTTTGGTTTGCGCTTATTAAAATTATTGCCATCTTAGCAATGATTTTTGTAGGGCTGGGGGTAATTCTTTTTGGTCTCGGTAATGATGGAATAGCAGTTGGCATAAGCAATTTATGGTCGAACGGTGGATTTGCTCCAAATGGCGTTACTGGAATATTCATGTCCCTACAGATGGTCATGTTTGCGTATTTAGGTGTGGAGATGATCGGTGTAACTGCTGGAGAAGCAAAAAATCCTAAAACAGTGATACCACGAGCAATCGATACGGTGTTTTGGCGTATTTTACTGTTCTATGTTGGGGCACTGTTTGTAATAATGTCTATTTATCCATGGAACGAGATAGGAGCTAACGGAAGTCCTTTCGTTTTAATGTTCGAGAAAATTGGTATCGGTCCAGCAGCAGGTATTATTAACTTTGTAGTCCTTACAGCTGCACTATCTAGTTGTAATAGTGGTATTTTTAGCACTGGGCGTATGTTATTTAATTTGGCTCAGCAGAAACAAGCTCCTAATTCATTTTCTAAAATCAGCAGATCGGGAGTACCTTCAAAAGCTATTGTATTTTCAGCGGTTTTATTGTTAGTCGGGGTTGTATTAAATTACTTAGTTCCTGAAAAAGTATTCATCTGGGTAACGAGTATTTCGACATTCGGAGCCGTTTGGACATGGGGAATTATATTATTATCTCAATTAAAATTCCGTAAAACACTTACAAAAGGAGAAGTATCAAGGCTTTCCTATAAGGCTTTGTTCTATCCAGTAGGATCCTATTTAGCACTAGCTTTTTTAGTATTGGTACTTGGTCTCATGGCTTACTTCCCCGATACACGTATCGCCCTAATAGTAGGTCCCATATGGATAATCGGATTAGTGATTGTCTATTATAAAAAAGGATTTCATAAAAAGTAATTTATATTGGATTCGACCAATTATTTGGCGGAATCATCCAATCCAACAAAACCCCGTCATTTCCTTATCGAAATGACGGGGTCTTTTTTCTGTTAACCAATATATTTGGCAAACCAGCTCGTGATTTGATCAAGTCGTGTTTGTCTTAAATTAGGCAGTCCTACTCGAGATAAATTATGATCGGATTGCGGGAAACGCACGAAACTTGTCTCTTTCCCCATAACTTTTAACGTAATATATAGCTGTTGCCCTTGTTCGATAGGACAACGATAGTCATTTTCGCTATGCAATATCAATAAAGGTGTTTCTACGTTAGCTGCGTATTTGAGTGGAGACGCATCCCATAGTTTATCAATATCCGTCATATCGGTACCAATCTGCCATGGTGTGAAGTAGTATCCAATATCAGAAACTCCATAAAAACTGATCCAATTTGAAATCGAACGTTGCGTAACCGCTGCTTTAAAGCGATTTGTATGCCCTACAATCCAGTTTGTCATAAACCCACCGTAGCTCCCACCTGTTACTCCTAAGCGGTCTTTGTCAATCCAATCATTTTCCTTCAACACATAATCTACTCCAGCCATGATATCTTCATAGTCACCACCACCGTAATCTCCGCGCACAGCGTCAACAAATTGTTGACTATATGAATGACTTCCACGTGGATTTACATATAAAACTCCATATCCTTGCGCCGCTAATAGTTGTAGCTCATGGAAAAATGTATTCGCATACATCGTATGAGGTCCACCATGGACTTCTACAATAAGTGGATACTTATTTCCGTCCTGGTAGCCTGTCGGTTTCATTAACCAACCGTGGACATCCCAATCATTAAGGCCTTTATACACAATGGCTTCTGGTTCGACAAGCTCTACTTCATTTAACAACTCTTCGTTAAATTTAGTGAGAGCAATTCTTTCACCAGTCGCCAAATTTAGTTTAAATAATTCCCCGGGAAATATTGCATTACTTATTGTCGCAAGAGCAAAGGTTCCATTACCCGCAATATCGTATCCATATACATGCTCGTTTTCCGGTGTTGCTGGGTAAATCTCCCCTTCAAGAGACGCGAAATACAAACGTACATCCCCCATTGTGGATAGTTGGAAATAGAGGTGATTCTGCTCTGTCCAAACAACATCAGGTGCACTTGCTCCTTGTTGGATATCTGCTCCTGCATAATCCCCTACTGGAGCATCAATACCTTCAGTAAGTATTTGAAGTTTGCCAGTTCTCACTTCATATACATACACCTCTGCATGTGTTGCATTTTTAAATGTGTGAAGCATTCCTCCAAAGGCAATATATTGATCATCTGCTGAGAATGTTGCTCCTCCAAAATATCCGCTTTCTTCAATAATTACCGTTTCTTTTTTCGTTTCAACGTCGATTAATAATATAGGCTCACGGAATGAAAAATCTTGATTTTCATCACGATTCACACCGATTACTAGTTTTTTCCCATCGTGAGAAATTGCCTGAAGACTATGATTAAATGTACCATCTGTAAAAGCTTTAACTTCTCCAGATGCTATAACGATAGATCCAATTTGTCGGTTTGTATCTTTAGGTAACAAACCTACTCCATCACTATGATATTTCATTTTTTCAACAATATAAGCTTCCGGTAGTTTCTTATCTTCCTTTTCAGCATCGTCCGTCCAACTTTCCCCGTCTTTAAAGGAAGCAGAGAACCAAATCTTTTTACTACAAGGAGACCAAATAAAACTAGAAACACCGTCTTTAAATTTTGTAAGTCGTTTTGCTTCTCCACCTCTAGCTGACATAATGTAAATCTGATTTTTCTTATCACGATTTGATAGAAATGCTAGTTGTTTCCCATCTGCTGACCATTTAGGGGATGACACTTTTTCTTTCGAATGGGTCCATTGTGTTATTTCATCCGTTTCGATATCTACGTGATATAAATAAGCATAGTATTTATTATCCTCTTTGTGCATTTCCGTTCGAATGAAAACTGCCTCCTTTCCGTTTGGTGAAATCACAGGATTTGTTATCGATTGTATTGCAAATAAATCGGTTGCTTCTAGTTTTCTTTTAATCATTTAAAAATCCCCCTCTATTTAAATCTACTCTCTCTATTTATTTCGACATTCGAAATCTTTTTCCTTCTAGTTTCTATGAAAGTCTATAAAAAAAGCTCCTCAAGATTACATGAGGAGCGATAAATTTATCATTTAAACTGTTTGTGCTTTTAAAGAGCGTCGTAGGATTTTACCCGTTGTATTCTTAGGAAGTTCCTCTAAGAATTCAATCTTCTTAGGCACTTTATATTTTGCTAGTTTTTCTGAACAATAGTCTTGTAACTGTTGTTCTGTCAACGTAGGATCTTTTTTGACAACAAATGCAAGCACTTCCTCTCCAAAGTTTGGATCAGGAATTCCAACAACTGCTGCCTCAACTATACTAGGATGTGTAAATAGCACTTCCTCTACTTCACGTGGATATACATTATAGCCACCAACGATAATCATATCCTTTTTTCGGTCAACGATAAAGAAATAGCCTTCCTCGTCTTGTCTTGCAAGATCTCCAGTATATAACCAGCCATCGCGGATTGCACTTTCTGTTTCTTCCGGCATCTTGTAGTAACCCTTCATGACGTTAGGTCCGCGAACGATCAGTTCTCCTACCTCACCTATTGGAACTTCTTCTCCAAGTTCATTGACGATTTTATTTTCCACATTTACGATATTTGTTCCGATTGAACCTGGCTTACGATCACGGTCTATTGGGTTAAAGCATGTTACCGGTGATGCCTCCGACAAACCATATCCTTCTGATACACGAACATTGAACTTGTTTTCAAAGTTATGTAACAGTGCAACTGGCAATGAAGATCCACCCGAAATTGCTAAGCGAATTCTTGAAAAATCTTCTACATTGGCTTCCGGGAATTGATACAAGAAATTATACATGGTTGGAACACCTGCAAATACTGTTGCTTGATGCTCTTTTGCAACACTAAACACTTCTTGTGGGGTAAATCTTGGAATTAATAGAAGGGTTGCCCCCATTAGTAATGGCGCATTCACAACTACTGTTAGTGCAAACACATGAAATACAGGTAAAGTTGTTATTACACGATCTTCTGTATTAATCTTCAAGTATTCTGCAACATCACGAGCATTAGAGTAAATATTATTGTATGTTAACATTGCACCTTTTGGATGACCAGTAGTTCCAGAAGTATATAAGATTACAGCAATATCATCTGGGTCTGTATCCGCTGCAGAAGTACCCAGTATAGATGAAGAAATCATCATTGAAAACGGTTTCACTTTTGTCTTCAATTCTTCTGGTAAATCAGCTAGTTTTTGAACAGTAGCCGGCTGCGTTTCACAAATAATGTAATTTTCAACCGAAGTGAAAACTCCAGCGGCTTTCTCTACTAAAGGCAATAATGCATCCAGAGCAATAATTACCTTAGCATCACTGTTTTTTACAATGTAACTGATTTCATCTGGCGAATAAATTGGATTAATCGGAACTGCCGTCGCACCAATTCGCATAGTAGCATATAAAGAAATTAAAAAATGTGGTGAGTTCCCTAGTAAAAAACCAATATTATCGCCTTTATCCACACCAATTGACTTTAATGCCCCTGCAAATAGCTCAACTGACTGATCGAATTCTGCGTATGTAGTATCTTTTCCCATAAAATGATAGGCAACCTTCTCCGGATGCTCACTAGCAATCTGTTGAACACGTGAAACTAAACTCATACTCTCGTCTCCCATCTTTTTTTGAATGAATGACCATTCATTATCCCCGTATTCATTATATAAGAAAAGTTTTGACAATTCAAGAAAAACTAGAATATGCTATAGTACTTGCGCTAATCAGATTTAATATTCTATTTCTAAATACTTTAATTTCATACTTTAAGAATTGCTGAAGAAAATTACTACTAGTTCATTTGCCGTATTAAAAAGTTCTTATACCCAAAAAAGAAGGCTACTCCTGTAACCTTCTTTTCACTATTGTATATGGGAAATGTATCTCCAACGAATCAAAAAGAAATAAGAAACTTGAATAATAGTGAATGCTATTAATACAAGTAACATTTCCATTGCTATGGAAACTGCTGCTAAGTCGACCCAAAATGCTTGTAAAAACATAAACGAAAACGTACTATGCACCATAGCCAATCCCCAAGGCAGGAAAAACTGA
The DNA here is from genome assembly GCF_038003165.1 of Psychrobacillus sp. FSL K6-2365. NCBI lineage: Bacteria > Bacillati > Bacillota > Bacilli > Caryophanales > Bacillaceae > Psychrobacillus > Psychrobacillus sp. FSL K6-2365. Next base: position 3,239,126 of record NZ_JBBOOO010000001.1, read on the forward strand.
GGAATTAACTGGCGATTTACTATTTTCACTAACTCTCGATCCGTAACGCCCATTCTACGAAGTACATCATATTGTTTTTTATCGCGCTCTAAATCTGTATAAAGCTTAAAGTACACAAAACTCCCAGCTGCAAGCAGTAATACTGCTGCTACAAGCAAACCTGTAAATAACAATAAAGAGAATGTAGCACGGATGATAGAATAATTTAAGCCAGGATTAAAGAAATAGTAAGCATTGGGATTTATATCTGAAGTTCCCATGGTTTGAGTCATAATTCTGTCTAAGTCAGTGCCGACATCCTTCGTGCGAAGCCACTCGGAAACATGAAAAGCATAAAATGTTATGTTTGACTCCCTTAAGCCATATCCATATAAAGGCTCAGTAATAAGTTCGTAATCCTCATCACTAATGATTAACGATCTATTTTTAAGGGCAATGGATGGGAATATCAAGCGATCATAGATTCCTTTAATCTGAATAGGTACACTGCTTTCCTCTAGCACCGTTTGCTCGTCTTCAATCCTTAAGCCTTCGTAGTCTTCACGTCTATTCGGTATGATCAATGCTTCCCCATTTTGCAGGTCGATCAAAGGAATTTTCAATGCAACCGCTAAACTATTTACTTCCGATTCTTTTATAAGATTTACTTGGCTACGCAAATTAGAAGAAGTTTGTTTTTTTACAGAGAGCTTAACTAAGTCATAAGACAACCCCTCCCTTTGAAGCTCCTGAGATAGTTTCATCACATGCTCTTCCTCAAAAGGATTATCCCAATTACTTGAATAGAAAATACTGACCGGATTCATTTCCCTATATTGCGCTGTAAAAGAAGTAAACGAAGTTACAACACCTACTGAAAGAAAAGCTATTGTCGAAACAACCGTAACTATGAAAAACATTCGAGCATTTTCTCTTATTTTAATAGAACCTTCTGCAAATGCTATCAATCGAAATGAATGCCAGTACAAATTCTTACGCTTTCGAATAATTCCTAACAAATACAAAACACTATCTGTATAGAACAGATAAGTGCCAACCAATGCCAGGAAAATAATGATAAAGCTCATATATACTTTAATTTGAAAAAGAGATAATAAAACTAAACTATAAGCAGTGAAAAGCAGCAATAATCCTAATACTGCCCTTCCCTTACTATAAGCCTCTTGTTCATTTTGTTTACCATATCCCTTTAGAAGCTGAATTATATTCTTTTTACGTATAAATACTGAGCTACCAAAGGAAATAATGATATACAATGATAAAAATACAAGAATAGTCAATGTAAAAGGCTTCCATGACAAATATAACGGTAGATTATCAAGTAAAAACATCTCTCGAATAACCATAAAGAAAAACTTAGAAAAAGCAAATCCAAAAAAGATACCTACAGTTGTTGATATAAACCCTAATATCATCGTTTCTAAGAAAATCATCCGATTAAGCTGACGCTTGTCCATCCCTAAATTTAATAGGACTCCAAATTCCTGTGAACGAGCCTCTAGAAAAGCACTCATCGAATAAAATAAAAAAGACAAAGTGAATATTATTAAAATAACCTGTGCAATGAACATTCCGCCAAAAGCGATATTCTGTAAAAATTGATCTTCAATATTGGGATGAAACATTAACATTGAATAGACAAAAAACACTAAAACTGAAAAAATACTCGCCAATAAGAATGCAGCATATACACGTGCATTTCGAATGACATTATTATAAGCGAATTGTCGAAAGGTCATTTACATTTCCACCCAGTAAAGATAAGACATTTAAAATACGTTGAAAGAACGTTTGTCTTCGGTCATCTTTATATATTTCATTAAAATACTCGCCATCCTTTATAAACAAAACACGATCACAATAGCTTGCAGCAATCGGATCATGTGTCACCATAATAATGGTCGTATTACTTCTTTTATTGACATTAGATAACAGTTCTAACACATCTTTTGCAGCTTTTGAATCCAGATTTCCGGTTGGCTCATCTGCCAGTATAATAGAAGGCTCATGTATTAAAGCGCGTCCAATTGCTGTTCTTTGCGCTTGTCCCCCGGAAATTTCAAATGGTCTTTTTTCTAAAATAGAGGTAATATCAAGCTGTTCCGCTATACTATTAACTTTTTGTTTCATCACATTTATCGGCTGTTCATCTAATGTTAATGGCAATACCATATTCTCTTCCACAGTTAATGCTGAAAGTAGATTAAAGTCCTGAAAAACAAAGCCAAGCTGTCTTCTCCGGAATAATGATAAATCATTGCTTTTCAATTTCATAGGATCTAAGCCATTAATCGTCATATCTCCTGAAGTTGGGCTATCGACTGTTGATATCAAATTGAGTAGAGTTGTTTTCCCACTACCTGATGGACCCATAACTGCAAGGAATTCTCCCTTTTCTACCTCGAAGCTTAGTTGATTTATCGCTAAATGCGCGACTTTCCCCTCATATACCTTCGTTATTTCTTCCAGTGTTAATATCGACATCGAGCTCACCTCGTTCTGAAGTTTCTTGTTGTTCAAATACAATCGATACTGTCGTTCCTTCTCCCACTGTTGATATTATTTTCATCTCATGCCCTAATCTATGACAAATTTCCTGTGCCAAATATAATCCCATTCCAGTAGATTCACCAGTTTTCCTGCCATTTTCTCCAGTGAAAAAAGCTCTTGTCACTCTTTTCATATCTGAGACAGGTATGCCAATTCCTTCATCTCTTACGGATAAAATGACCTGATTATGTTCAAAGGTAGTTTCAAAGTATACCTTTTTGTTTTCCTCAAAAGTATATTTAATCGCATTTGTTAAAAATTGAGCTATTACAAACCGTAACCACTTCGAATCTGAAGTAACCGTACAATCTTTTTCAATAGATATAACCGGAAATACATGACTTCCTATAAATAATCGCTTATTACTAGATACCACTTCCATAACAAGCTGTTTTATATCAATTTGTTCAATTTGCATATCTTCTTCAAATGTATCTAACCGAGCATTCATCAGAACTGCATCCAGACCACGCTTCAGTCGATCCATTTCTTCAGAAACACCAGCTGCATCTACTTGATCATTCCCTTGAGTCATCAGCTCTATAACCGAAATAGGTGTTTTCATCTGATGTACCCAGCTATTCATAAATTGTAAATGTCTATTTTGCCTAGCATATAGAAGTTGTACTTCCTTTTGATACAAACGATAAATATGCTGCAAATACTTCTCGATTTGTTTTATCTCCGGGGACTGCGCCTCTCGTTGCAATACAACCTCAATCTTAGTAGGCACAGATAGAATCTTCTTATAGAATGCATACTTTTTTACAAATAATGTCCCTAAAAAGGTCATGGTCAATATACTAGTAATAACAATGGAATACACCGCAGTATCTACATTTCGGAAACCATCCAGCCAATATAGCAGCATTACAAATAATACTAATAAAACCTGAAAAACTAAAAAAACTAAATGCTCCTTTATAAACAATCGAATCATATTATGACTCCTCCGAGCTCAGGATTAATCTGTATCCTGCTCCTCTGACAGTTTCAATTGTAGACAAAACATTATAGTCACTTAACTTTTTTCGAACTCTTGTCATATTTACATTTAATGTATTCTCATCAACGAATGACTGGTCATCCCAAAGTTCCTCTAATAGTTGCTCCCTAGTCACCAGCTTCGGATGGCTTTTTAGCAATAATTCTAATATCGTACACTCTTTCTTTTGAAGTGGAATTTCACCATGTACGGTATGTAACTCCATTCGTTCCATATAAAGCTGTAACCTACCAACCTTGATAACTCTTTCTTCCTGCTTCGCGGCATATTCACCATACGTTCTTCTCAAATGACTTCTTATTTTAGCTAGGACGATTTCATAATGAAAAGGCTTCGTGATAAAATCATCTCCACCATTTTCTAGCGCAAATATTTGATCCATTTCACCAGATCTAGCAGAAACGAATATAATCGGGCAAGTAGTTAATTGGCGCAATTGGCGACACCAATAATATCCATCATACGATGGTAAATTTACATCCAGCAACACAATATGAGGATCAAACGCAGTAAACTCCTCCACTATTTGTTCAAAATCCTCTATAGTATGCACCTCGTAATGATATTTCCTTAAAGTATCTGCAAGTAGAGATGCTATCTTTCGATCATCCTCTACAACTAACACACGATGCGTTGTCACAATAATCCTCCTCCACAAAAACAGTTCTTACTTTATCATATCAAAAAAGAGCCCAACATACGTCAGACTCTCTTCCATTTATTAATAAATTAATTGAACAAGCTCTTCTTTTGTAATACCACCGAAGTATTTAGGGACGTCTATGTTTGTTAATGCAGCTTCGATTCCTTCTTTGCTGTACGGTTTTCCAGTTAGAAGCTGTTCTACTTCAGCCATATCACCTACACCGAAGAAATCTCCGAAGATTTTCACTTCTTCAATCATTCCTTTATTTACATCTAAACGAACATCTACGCCTCCAACTGGGAAGCGGTGCGAATGCTTCATATTGAATTTAGGTGATTTACCGTAGTTCCAATCCCATTGTTGATAACGCTCTTCTGAAAGCATATGGATATTCTCCCAGTCCTGCTCTGTTAGCTCCCAATATTGTATATTTTCTTCCCCTTCAAAAATGGAAGCGAGAAGTTCTAAACGGAATTCTTCGACTGTCATTGGATTTTCTAGTAGCTCGATTATATTCGTAACACGACTACGAATTGATTTAATACCTTTAGATTCAATTTTTTCTTTGCTTACCTTTAAGGCAGATACAACAGCATCTATTTCTGTATCGAACATCAATGTTCCATGGCTGAACATACGTCCACGAGTAGAGTATTGAGCATTCCCAGAGATTTTTTTCCCTTCAGCCAAAATATCGTTTCTTCCAGACAACTCTGCATTTACACCCATTTTTGCAAGTGCATCTATAACAGGCTGTGTGAACTTTTTAAAGTTACGAAAGCTCTCTCCGTCATCCTTTGTTAAAAAGCTATAATTCAGGTTTCCTAAATCATGGTACACAGCACCCCCTCCAGAAAGTCTACGTACTGGGATAATGCCATTTTTCTCTACAAAATCAGTATTTATTTCTTCAATTGTATTTTGGTTTCTCCCAATAATAATAGAAGGCTGATTTATGTAAAACAGAAGAAAAGAATCCTTTTCAACGTCCATTGTGTTTAATGCGTACTCCTCAATTGCTAAGTTAATACGTGGATCTGTAATTCCTTTATTATCAATAAAATACATGTTCATCTCTCCTTTATAATTATTTTATCAAAAGTTCAGTTAATATGTTGACAAATCGAACTGTGTTATACTACAATAAAAACAATTAAAACAGTTATATAACAGATGGAGGTGGAACAACTATGTTAGAAAACGTAATTGAATTTTTCCGTAACCTGCCCGCTAAGAAATGTGCAACATGTGGTGAAACAATAGAAGAACAACATGAATGCTACGGGAACCACTGTGATAAATGCACGACACTTTAATAATTGAAAGAACTGCCCACTAGATTCTCCCCTGTCTAGTGGGATTTTTTATCATATAAAATATGAACAAAAACAAACACCCCAAGGATTTAATCCTTGGGGTGTTTGGTATTTAATATAAAATTTAGGCTTGTACAAGTTCTCCGTCAAATACTTTTAGGACCATCGGTGCGGCCATAAAAGACGGAGCTTTTTGAATGAAAGCTGTGAAATGTTCACTCGTATTATGAGCTTTAGTAGCCTCTACATCTTCCCAAAGTTCAATCATTGTATAATGATAATCTTGGTCAGTAGATTTCATCAAATCGTAGCTAATATTACCTTTTTCAGCTCTTGTTGCTGCAAGAAGTGTTTTTGCTTCTTCCAAGAATGCTTGTTCTTGATCCATTTTTACCTGGAGATGTGCATGAATTATAATCATAGTTATCATCCTTTATGTTAGATTATTTATACTTAAGACTTACAATTGATAAGATCCTATTCAATTGAAGTTAAAAATTCTAGTATTCACTTATGTTATTTTGCATACGATTAAGCATGTCAGATAGGGTTTCCAATTCTTCTTGGTTAAAATCATGAAGCATTTGGTTTACGAAATTAACCTTTTCTTTTTTGTAACCAACAATTTGTTTGCGCCCTTCCTCTGTAAGACGAACAAATATCACTCTATTATCGTTAGGATTTCTTCGTCTAGCGACCATTCCGTTTGCCTCAAGTTGTTTTAGATGGCGAGTAATAGCAGCACTATCTATATTAACAGCTTTTTGCAACGTGGACTGATTGATTTCATCTGTTTCATACAGCTGGTGTAGCAATTCATAGCGTGAAGAGCTAATGCCTGTGCACCGTTCAAATTTAGGGCTAATTTGATTATTAAGCCCTTTAAGCAGATGTAAGATTTGTTCATGATTAGATAGTGAACAACGCATCATTTGACCTCCTAAATAGTTTTATGTGGCCAACATATACGAGTGTCTACTACTTTATTGAATCCTCAATTATTGACCTGTCAATAAAATATAATACAAAATTTTTTAAAGTACAACTCGAAATGGTAACTTATCCACCAATTTATATTCAAAAGGTTCTATCTTATTTCCAGATCGTAGTTGTATCGACAGGCAGACGATATGATTGATAACCTTCATTAATGGCTTTACCAATGGAAATTAACATAATCGGTATATAACGTTCTTTGTCCAGACCATATGCTTCAGCAATATTGTCTTTCTCATATCCACCGATAGGATTCGTATCATACCCGAATGAACGAGCTACTAGCATAAGTTGCATGGAAACAAGACCTGCATCCAGCATAACTATATCTTTCATTTGCTCATCGGACATATTTTCATAAAACGGTTTAAAATAATTTAATTGTGCTTCTTTAACTTCTTGAGGCATATATCCAAGTTGAACCGCTTTGCTAAATATCTCTTCGGCATAATCAAAATTATTTCGGTCACCGAAGACAGCGATCACCGCAGATGAACTTAATACTTTATCCTTGTTGAATTTAGCAAGTGTTGCAAGCTTTGCTTTTCCTTCTTCGCTGTCAATGACTACAAATCTCCAAGGCTGAAAATTAATAGAAGATGGAGCTTTTGAAGCTTGAGCTATAATTTCGGTCATTTCTTCACGGCTGATTTTAACCGAGGGGTCATATACCTTAATGGAACGACGACCGTATACAATTTCATTGAAATCATTTGTTTTTTGATATTTAAGCATATTGTAGTTACTCCTTTTTATTATATTAATTGACACGTCAATAATTGATACATCAATTAATATAATATAAATTGATGAAATATGCAATACTTAAGATTCTATTGCTCTAATTTTAATAATAAAAGGTCTACGTTAAAGATAAGGTTGATTCAAAATGCACATTTAAATGAGCTGGAAAGTGCATCTCCAACTCATTGTATTTTGATGTCATTTTTTAAAAATCACTCGGTTTGACTAAAGGGAGGAGATTATTACTTTATCAAAAACGTTCCATAGTTAAATCGGTATTAACGGAAACGGCAGCTTTATTGCCGTCGGCAGCAGAAATAATTAATGAGGATGGTCCCGATTTTTCAGTTTCTCCCGCAATATAAATGTTCTTTTGTGTAGTTCTACCAACACCATCTGTTACAACTGTACCATTTTCTTGAATTTCACACTCTAGTATCTCAGCAAATTTATTCGGACGATAAAAAGATGGAACAACAAACCCACCTGATCTAAAGATCGTTTCTCCTGTTACAAATTCAATTTTTTGTAGATAACCATTATTACCTATTAAGTTTTTAATCGGCTCTGATTTAATTTTGATATTGCGTTTTTGTAACTCTGTAACTCCATCTTTAGATAGTTGAACTCCATTTGTTAAGACAACTAAATCCTGCGACCAGTTATAAATTAATTTAGCCATATGCAGTGCATGCTCTTCTTTTTCTGCCATTACAATTAATGGCTTATCCCTTAGCTCCCAACCATCACAATAAGGACAACTAAAAAGGCTTTTCCCATAATAATCTCTTACACTTTGAAAAGAAAATACCTCTTGAATACCTGTAGCCAACATAATCTTTTCTGTAACACATTCCTGACCATCATGTGTTTTGACAATAAATCTATCATTATCTATATCCTTAATTATTTCAGTAATTGTTGCTTTAAAATATGATATGGATGGATACCTTTCCAATTCTTTTAAGCCTATTTCTTTGAACTCTTGCGGCTTTATCCTATCTCGAGTAATAAATCCATGTGACTCATGTGTGACTCTATTCCTATTCGTTCCATCGTCAAATAATGCAATTTTTCTCATAGCCCTACCTAAAGTTAAACTAGCACTTAACCCAGATGGACCTCCACCAATAACGATACAATCAAATACATTCATTTTATTACCTCCCTATTTTTATAACAACCATAAAAGATCTTTTATATCTATAATTAAAGTAAAAAAAATGTTATTTACATTTATTAATCTATTTCATATGATATCGCCCATTTTTTGAACTCTTCTGTTTAAAATTACCTTGACCTAGTCTTTGCATAATTCTTAAAGAATTGTTTGGATTATTATCCCAAGCATACTTCCATACTTGATGTTTAAATAAATTCTTTTCCATAAAAAAATCCCTCCTCAATTTGATTGCAATATGTTTCATCCTCTCTCAAAATTAAAGACTTCAGGAGTCTGTAATATCCATTATAATTTAGGTAATTTTATTGTCAAGTTAAAGGTACTTTATTCTCAATACAATAAACATATAATTTGTTATTGAACTAACCTACCGTTTAGTTCAATAAAAAAAGCCTTACTCCTTCATGAAGTAAAGCACCTAGTTATCTATAAACTTCCAAAAAAAATAACGAAAGTCAAAAACGCTGATAACCCTGATGTAATAATTAATGTAGTCACACTCCTCGCCATTCCCTTCCAATCATGAATACCTGAAAAACCTAATACTCCTAAAATTAAAGTTAGCAATGTAATATATAAAACCAGAGTTAAAGGGTGTGTACCCATAACGGAATAATCAATCAGACCTGAAAATGAAACAAGGAGAAATAATAAAATACAAATTATTGATAAGATAAATGAACCTATGTTAATCTTTTTCTTCATTCAATATCTCCTTTTTTAGTTATTATAATTTTCTTCACTAACCTGCACCGCTTGTTTTAGAGTTACACTAACCTTCCGCATTAGTTTAAGTGTATACTTTCACAATCATCCCATCTATTAATAAAAGAGCTGCCAAAACAGCTCATTTATCTTTAATTAAATTTATTTTTTCAAAACTGGAATCCAAATTTCGCTCTTCACAGACGGTGAAGTTAGATCTTTAGTTTTAATCGACAATATCTCAGGTCCTACTGTTACTTGATAACTGGAAGACGGAAACCACTCGGAATAAATCCTTCCCCAAGTTTCTTGTAGCGTACTAGGAAAAGGTCCTGTTGATTCAAATATCACCCATGTTAAAGCAGGAACTTCTAGTTTTGAAAGTTGTTCGGGGAATTCTTGTGTAGTTGCAACTCCTATATACTGATCAAGCTCCCCTTTTTCTTCCATGCGGCCTTCAGAAAAATTTGTAGATGCTTGAATCATCCCTAAAGGTTCAACATTAGAGAGTTTTTTTAGTTGATCTATTTTTTCCATGGTCAAAGACTTCCACATTTCTGTAATTCCCTGGTTTTCTCCTTCAAAGATAATAGGAACTCTTTTCATGATACCGACTATGTTGAATGCTTCTTTTTGCTCAATCCTATAATTCATTTCTCTTCCTCCTCTAATTGATAATTGAAAGGTCATTAGTGGATAGGCCTTTAACTGCTTTCCATTGTTTCTTGCTTCAGATGGTGTTACACCGTGTAAATGTTGAAAAGCTCTAGTAAAAGAGTCCGGTGAATTGTATCCGTATTTAATCGCAATATCTATAATTTTTATGTTACTGATATTTAGCTCAAATGCTGCTAAACTTAGTCGTCTACGGCGAATATATTCTGACAATGTAATTCCTGCAAGGAAAGAAAACATTCTTTTGAAATGATATTCGGAACAATGAGCCAGCATAGCCACCATCTTGAAGTCTATTTCATTAGTTAGGTTTTCCTCAATATACTTCATTGCATCGTTCATGTTTTTAAGCGAATCCATTATACGACCTCCTTTCATCAATAGAATAGCAGGAATTGTATGTATTCATCCGACATTCTGTGCACCGTTTTGTAGGATTACTCATCTTCCGCTAAACTGCCGCAATTAGTTCAATAAGAGAAAAATGCTTTACTCCTTCTTGAAGTAAAGCATCCGATAATTTAATAAGAGATCTTTAAGTTTGAAATATAAATTGTTATAAGTCCATTGAATATTTACCCTAGTTTCTCCGCCAACTCTAAAATAATCCCCTCTGGACCACGAACGTAACATAACTTATAAGTTTCTTTATATTGCTGTACCTCACTAAAGATTTCCGTACCCCTCTTTTTCAATTTTGCAACAACAGCATCAATATCTTCAACAGCAAAGCAAATATGTCGGATACCCAGTGTATTTGCAGAGGGTAGCTCAAGGTCTTTTTCGTCTGATTGCGTACAAAATTTGACTAGCTCTATCCATGTTTGACCATCTGGCATCCCCATTCCTACACATGCCGTTTTAACATCATTAAGCCCAACAATTTTATCCAACTGCTTACCATCTAATTCCCATTCCGCATGCACTTCAAGTCCTAACTCAAGAAAAAAAGCTTTAGCCTCTGCAAGATTATTTACGTTTATACTCACATGATCTATTCTATTGATTTTCATATCTGATACCTCCCATGCTCCTGTTATTTTCAATACATGTATTCGTGTTAAGATGTTTGAAATTATTATTCGCTTAAAATAGGAAATATCCTTATTCAACTAACTTGCACCGTTAATTCAATAAGAAAAACGAATTTACCCATATATTGCACGAGTTTTTAATCACCAAATGCAAATGTTATTTCTGTTTCGCAAACTAATGTCCCATCAACCGTAGCTATACCTGTGCCTTTTCCAATAGGTCCTTTTAATCGAGTGATTTCAATCTCAAGACGAAGTTGGTCTCCTGGTTTTACTTGCTGTTTAAAACGACATTTATCTATTCCTACTAATAACCCTAATCGACCTTGGTTTCCTTCTTTAGTTAACATCACAACTGCACTTACTTGAGCTAATGCCTCAACAATTAATACACCTGGCATAACAGGGTAGTTGGGAAAATGCCCGTTAAAAAATTCCTCATTTGCTGTCACATTTTTTATACCAACCGCTCTTTTTCCTTCTTCTAATTCCAAAATCTTATCAACTAATAGAAATGGATATCGATGCCTAATTATTTCCTTAATTTTTTGAGTATCTAACATCATTTAATCCCCCATATCAATATTATTAAGACTATTAATTAATTTTATCACTAGGTATTAATAGTTGATACTATAAAATTAAGCTTCTTTAACAAAACTACCGCTGTTCTAGAAAATAATTAGTTTTTCCTTCTTAAACTAAAATGCAGCGTGTAAGTGTAACATTTCACAATTCTTATCTGAGATCACCTTAATGTTTTGGATATAAAAATAGACCATCTAATAATGGTCGCATTATGCTAGGACATGCCGCATATTAAACAATCATTCCCAGAACATCTGCTAAGCCCCAATCCCATCAAAATGGGTTTCCACACCATTCTGGAATGGAGGGCGACTCCTACGGGAATAGCGTGACGCCTGAGACTACAGGCTCAGGCCACGCCCGTGGAAAGCGTCCCAGGAATGGAAATCAATTTTGTGCACAGCAAAAAAAACAGCATTTTTCTCACAGAGAAAAATGCTGTTTTTGGGTTCTGTCCCAGCGTCTTCAAATTATTATGCTTCAACTGTTTCTTTAGAGTGACGTTTTTTGAACACTAGCATGAAATACCCCAAAGTTAGAGCAAGACACACAAACATAAATCCTAATAACACGCCGTTAGTTGACCAGAAGTTGCTTATGTCTCCAGTCGAAATGGAAGCTTTAAAGCTTTGCACTGAATAAGTCATCGGTAAGAACTTATTAAAGATTTGCAATGGCTGTGGTATTAGTTCCAATGGGAACGTACCAGCACTAGTTGTCAATTGAAGTATTAATATAACAATTGCAACAAAGCGACCTGGATCACCAAGTACCGTTACAAGTAATTGGACTATTGCTAGATAAGTAAAACTTGTAATGATTGTTGATAATATAAATAATCCTACACTTTGTGTCTCTAATTTCAAGGCAAACAAAGCAATAGCTACAACTACTAGAGATTGAATAATCCCAACTATCCCTAATACCGATACCTTACTCATAAACCAAGATGCACCGCCTGTAGGCTTAATCGCCGACTGGACAAATGGAAATACAATAGATATAAGTAATGCACCTACAAATAATCCAAGTGATAAGAAGTAGGGTGTAAATCCTGTACCATAGTTCGGTACTTCGTTCACTCCTTCAACTTCCACGTCAACTGGTGACGCTACCATGTCATAGGTTGAATCATTTGCTGAAACCTCTTTTGATTGCTCACTAGCATCCATTAAGCTGGATTGTAAAGTTTCCGTTCCTTCTGCTAATTGTTCCGTTCCTTCTGTTAGTTTAGATGAACCATCTGCTAACTCTCCAGATTTATCTGCTAATGTTCCTGTACCTGTTTTTAACTGACTTGAGCCAGCCGCTAATTCGTTTAGACCAGCTACTAAATTGTTGGAGCCTACATATGCTTGTTGCACACCTGTTGCTAATTCGTTCATCTTAGAAGCTAGAGTACTAGTTCCTGTTGCTAAGCTTGCTGAACCTTCTTTTAATGCACCTGAAGAATTATTCAATTGCGATATTCCCTGCTGTGCTTGTTTATAGCCCTCACTAATCTGTCCTGCTCCACTACTTACTTGAGTAGTTCCTTTTGATAGGGCTGCTGTACCATTAGCCAGCTTTTCTAAACCTGATGATACTGAAGAACTACCAGTTTCTAGCTGTTTCATCGTTTCTGTTAGTTGTGCTGCCTGTTCAGCTGGTAATGACGCTGATAATTGATTTAATTGTTGTGATAATGCTTGAATTCCAGCAGTTACCTGAGTAGAACCTTCGGATAACTGATTTGCACTATTATTTATAGTTACACTACTTGATTGTAATGTAGCTAAGGAGTTTATTAATTCTTTTTCTTTTTCACTTAGCAATTGATAGCTTTCATTAAGTTTAGCTACTCCACTTGTATACGTTTGAATCCCACTGTTCAATTGTTCTGCACCTGTAGCAGTTTGATTGACACCGTCTGCTAATTGTTTTGTTCCATCTGTAAGTGTGGATAAACCACTATTTAGATCGGTTGAACCAGTTGCGGCTTTCTGAATACCATCCACAACTGTACTAGTGCCATCTCGAAGTTCGACTGTACTACTTGCCAACTGTTCTAAGTAGCCTTTTAAATCAGATGCGCCAGTATTTATTTCTACTGCTCCATCTTTTAATGCGCCTGCTCCATCCGATGCCTCAGCAAATCCGTCACCTAATTTCGTAATAGAATCAAATAATTGTTCCGCATAAGTTGCTGAAACTTGCTTATTTACTTCCGCACGAATTCGGTCCATTGCGGTTTCCCCTATTTGAGAGGATAAGAAGTTATATCCTTCATTAGCTTTATACGTAATGACCATTTTTTGAGGTTCTTCGTCTAATAATGTTGTTGCATGTTGAGAAAAGTTTTCTGGAATTTCAATTAATAAATAATAATCCTCATTTACTAATCCTTTATCTGCTTCTTCCTTTGAAACTGAAACAAACTTGAACTGTCCACTTTCTTTTAACTTCTCTGATAGGTCATCCCCTAAAGTTAAACTAGTATCGTTATACTCAGCACCCTCATCGGCATTTACTACTGCTACCGGTAGATCACTTAAATTTGCATAGGGATCCCAAAATGCCCATAGGAACATTCCTGCATACATTACAGGTATAAACAAAACTGCAATTATAGGAATGAGTAGCTTCCTATTTGTAAATATACTTTTCCATTCTGATTTAATCATTAATACTCCTCCTAATACTGTATGACCAATTCGTTCAATCAGTCATTTCATTCCAAAAAATTAGTCTCAAATAATGAGACTCTGGAAAATAGTGTCTTGAAAAAAGTCTGTAATTTCCTGTTCTGTTAAAGGTTTTTCGTGAGTTAAATTCCAGTCGTTAACAAACGCCAAATACCCTTTTAAGAGTAAATATGCAACTAGTTCACTATTTACCTGGCGAACTTCTCCTAGATCCATATACTTATCAATCTTCTGTTTGATAAAAGAAACAATGGCTTGCTCTATTTGCGCCTTCACCTGCTTTACCGCTGGCGTTCTCCATTCCTGTTCTTCCGCAATAATTTTAGCAAACAATTGATGAGTATCCCGGAATTCTAGCATTTTCATCAAGGCTGCATACGCATTTTCTTGGAAAGAAGCATCTTCTTTAATCACTTTTGTCGCTTCTTGTTTCATCTCTGTAATAATACGAAGGACAATTTCTTGAAAAAGGACTTCTTTATTTTCAAAAAAAGTGTAGATTGTCCCTTTACCAACATTCGCTATTTTAGCTATTTGCTCCATCGTAGTAGCTTTATAGCCAAAAAGAGAAAAAGATTTTGTCGCAGCCTCTAATATTTCCTGCCTACGATCCATTCTTATTCAACTCCTATAAAAAAAATGACTAGAAAACCATTTCGGTCATCTAGTCATTATAATACACTCATCTTATTTCTTTGGCAAGCCTTTTATTCATGATTCATATGACTCATTGAATCATCACTTTCATCCGGAATTACTTTACTCATATCCGGTTCTCCAACAATCAGTTCCTGCTTCGGCATAACATGAAGTCCCCTTGCATTTGTATGGGCAAACATATAATAGACTCCATCATGATCAAATGAGTAATTCGCTTCATACACGCCATCCTCGGTTAAATTTCCCTCTACCATATGACCTTCCTCACGCAAACCTGATTCCCATACCTCAAATTCAACAGTAGCATCATCTACTGCTTCATCCGATTGGCTTACTTTTGCAGATAATACAACATCTTCTACAGATAGTGTTTTAGCCGTTTGAATGTCTACTACTACTTCTTCTAATGTACCTTCATTATGACTTGATGATGCCCCTTCAGTTGCTTCTTTATCTCCACAACCCACCAGTGTCATAGTTGCAAATACAAGAACTGCTAATGTTTTCTTCATAAAAATGAATCCCCCCAAGTTGGTAATGTTATATAAACAGTTGTTCCTTTTTCTACTTGACTTGTGAATACTAGCTTTCCTTTTTGCATTTCGATAAGTTGAGAGGCAATGGATAAGCCAAGTCCAGTTCCCCCATCTATACGACTTCTGGCCTTATTCACACGATAAAATCTTTCGGTAATATGCGCCAAATGCTCTTGTGCAATTCCACAGCCTTGATCTTTTATAAAAATTGTTGTTTCGCTCATTGTCATTTCATTTCCTATCTCGATGGTGGATGAAACAGGGGAATAATGAATAGCATTTTCTAAAATATTGATCAATATTTGTTTAGTCATTTGCTCATCTGCTCTTAGAATTGTTTCCTCATCTATTGTAACAGTAAAAGAGATTTGCTTCTTGTCTGCCAATGTTTTTACGAGTTGCAATACCTCGCGTACAACCTCTGATAATACTAATGGTGTTATGTCCATTTCTTGATGCTGTTCAGAACGTGCTAAAGTAAGTAAATCATTTGTCAGTTTCTGCATTCGATTTGCCTCTTGCACAATAAGTGTGTAAATCTCTTTATTCTTTTCCTCTGGAACGAGCTCCTGTTCAAATGCTTCCCCATACCCTTTTATATAACTAATAGGAGTCCGTAGCTCATGAGAGACAATAGATAAGAAATCTCTTTTTTTATCGTCCTCTTCTTGAATAGACGTTGCCATTAGGTTAAAGGTTTTGGCGAGTTCTCCAATTTCATCAGAGGATTTTATGTCAACTCGCGTCTCGTATTTTCCTGCTGTCATTTCATTGGCTGCTAATTTAAGCTTATCTAACGGAACAAGCACTTTTTGCAATGTCTTCAAACTGGCCCATGCCATTATAAGTAGAAGAAAAGATACTGTTATCAATAAAAAAATTACATCCTTCGAAGCCATTTCGGTCATTTTCGTTAATGGTACATATACATAAATAATTCCTTCTAGCCTATTTTCATCAACTAATGGATAAATAACGGATACAACTTCTCTATTAAACCTCTTCTCATAGCCTCGCTTAATAACCGCCTCGCCTTCAATCAGCTGGGCACGTTCCTCATGTCCAATTAAGGTCTCATAGTCTACATCAAATGGCAAGCAAGCGCTAAGTTCCCGAGGATTCCGAACTGTAAAAACCTCTACGTCAGAAAAACGATTGAAGTCTTCTGTCTGTTTGATGAACTCATTTGTAACCGCTCCACCCTTATACGTTTTTTGCAAGTTTTCTGCAATCTCCACCATCGAAGTTTCCTTATCCTCGACATAAAGCTCCTCATATAGAAAATTAGTGAATATTACTAAGAACACTATCGTGATTGCTATGAATAAAAGAAGTAGCATCCAAATTTTTACGGATAACTTTTTCATTCCAAAACCTCAAAGCGATATCCAATACCCCACACAGTCTCAATATATTTAGCTGCTTGTTCTCCTAGCTTTAGCCGCAGTGTCTTAATATGTGTATCAACAGTACGAGTTCCGCCTTCATAATCTAGTCCCCAAATTCGTTCTAATAGCTGCTCCCTAGAAAAAACTTTTCCTTCATGCTTCATAAAAATATAGAGGAGTTCGTATTCCTTTAATGTTAGTTGAATTTTTGCATGATTAACTGAAATTTGTCTACCTATTAGATCATGTTCAATAATACCTGCTTTATATTGATCAGTTTTAGTATAAATACCTGCCCTACGAAATATAGCATTTATACGAGCCATTAATTCGATAGCAGTGAAAGGTTTAATGACATAATCATCCCCTCCAAGCTTCAACCCTTTGACTAAGTCTGTTTTAGCATCTAATGCTGTTAGAAAGATAATCGGTACGGAGGAAAATATACGTATCTCCTTACAAACTTCAAAGCCACTCATGCCCGGCATCATCACATCTAGGAGTATTAGATCCACTTGAGAGGTTTGCACTATTTCTATTGCGACTTCGCCATTATCTGCATGGAGTACATGATGACCAGCTTCATGTAGATGAAGTTCAACTAGCTTACGCATTTCCCGTTCATCATCTACGACTAATATTGTCGGCATCATTTAACCTCCCTTACTATTAATTGGAATGGGCCTTTCCCGACCTGTATTTCCTTTATAATTTCATTAGATTGGATAAAATATAATTGATGATCATCATAGCCAGCAAGCACCATATTATCTCCAAATGAACTTATCCAAAACGGGTTTGCTCCAACTTTCATGGAGTTTAGAACTTCACCGGTTTCTGATATTTCATATACCATGCTACTTCCATGACTTACACTGAAAATGTGCCTATTTGGTGCTCTTGCCATATTGATAGGCATTAATGGAGCTTCAATTTCGCCAATAAGCTCACCGGTTTTTATGTTAATCCTCTTAATGGTGCGATTGGGACTACTTCCTGCACCATGACCACCTAGCCAAAGCTCATTGTCCTGTAAAAAAAGGCCATGAGAAGAGGTCGGAATCATCCATTCATCCACTTGCTCCAAATCCATAGTCAGTACAGATAGAAACTCATCTTTAAAGTTAACAACAAAAATATTACTTCCATCAGAAATCATCGCCATTGGATAATTACCAGTGAAACTAGTCTGTAGTTTTTTTCCTTTGGTATTGTAGAGAGAAACTGTATTACTCTGGCCATTTGCTATATAAATTTTTTCTTCATATACATACGCGTAGGTAGTACCCTCACCTACAGTAATCGAAGCAATCTGTTTACCTGTAGACAATTCAATTAGCGCTGCTTTCTCAACGCCATATCCATAAACTAGAAGTAAATCATCTGTCACTAATGTAAAACCAGTATAAGCCTCCTCTAGCTCCCAAGTTTCCAGTATTTCAGCCTCTTTGGATATAAAATCAATGCTTCCACCTAGAGTATTCAAGCTAGCGACAAAATCAGTATCTGAGGGGATGGCTGGAAAGCTTGCCTCTGAACAACCTCCAATAATGCAAAGTAACAAAAGTATATATAACTTCTTCACCTATCCACCCCCATTTCTTCCATTATAACTAGAACATGTGAAAAAAGTTTGAAATAGATTTCAATTTTTTGAGTTTCACCAAACTGAGTTAGAGTTTGACAAAGCGAATATAGCTTCACTAGACAAACGTAAGTGCGTGCTGATTTCCGTTTTCAGGTGGACGCTTTCCGCGGGCGTTGCCTCAGCCTCCTCGCTTCGCTGCGGGTCTTCACCTAACGCATTTCCCGCTGGAGTCGCCACCTTTCTCTTCAATCATTGTAAGAGTAGTACTCTATAGTTAGAATTAGTAACAGAGTATCAGACATAAAATTAGATAACATCTATTCTATAGAGTAGTGCTAGAGATCCCAAAATTGTCCTTCCTAAACTTTCTTTACGAATATGAAAGTGTTTTTTCGCTAGTTATCAGAAAAAAAAGCTTCTTAATCTTTTTCTTACAGTTCCAGGGGTACGACTGACAGCATTTGCCACAAGATTATTAAAAAAATGTCCTAAACACCGAAAGATGTTTAAGACATTTAACCTAACTAGTATTGAGTCAATTTATTTAATGATTACTTATTTCATCATAAAGTACAATTTTTTTTAATATTACCCGTTTATTTAAGGTGGATCTCGTTGATTGAAGCGCAAGGCGGCGACTCCAGTGGGAGCAGTACGAGCTGAAAGCCCCGCAGGAACGCAGTGACGAGGAGATTGAAGCCGTATCCACGGAAACGTCCGCCTGAAGCGGAAATCAACTGTGCTCGGATTTTACTACTAATTACTTCAATATGAAATTGACTTTATTATATTATTTTAAGTGTTTCAAAACAACATCAGCCATAGCGTCGATGAATTGTGCCTGCGCATTTGGCATTTCAGGACGTACATATGTCGCTCCGATATCATCACATACTACTTTACATTCATAGTCATTATCGTAAAGAACCTCTAAATGCTCTGCTACGAATCCTACTGGAGTATAAACAAATGTTGTATATCCTTTTTCTTCGTGTAATTCACGAGTTAAATCTTGTACGTCTGGACCAATCCAAGGCTCTGGAGTTTGTCCAGCACTTTGCCAGCCCACTGCGTAGTTTTTCACACCTGCTGCCCCAGCAATTAAGTCAGCTGTTTCTTGCAATTGGTCTGGATATGGATCACCTAGCTCTTTAATCTTTTCTGGAAGTGAGTGTGCAGACACGATTAAGCATGCTTTTTCGCGTTGCTCCTCTGTCATTTCTGCGAATGCTGCACTTACTTTATCACTCCAGTATTGAATGAATTTCGGTTCATCGTACCAGCTTTCGATAGAAGTTATTTTTAGGTTACCAAGCTTTTCTGCTTCTTCTTTAATACGACCATTATATGATTTAATAGAGAAAGTAGAGAAGTGTGGTGCTAATACCATAGATACCGCTTCTGTAATACCATCTTTATGCATTTCTGCAACTGCATCTTCTAAGAAAGGTTCGATATGCTTTAAACCTATATATAACTTGAATTCAATTTCATCTTGTAATTCATTTAAACGGTCGCATAATCCTCTTGCTTGGCTTTCAGTAATTTTAGCAAGCGGTGAAATCCCACCTATTGCTTCGTAACGACCAGTTAAATCGGCTAGCTGCTCATCACTTGGTTTACGACCATGTCTGATATGTGTATAATATCGTTCAATATCCGCTTCTGAATATGGGGTTCCGTAAGCCATAACTAATAATCCCATTGTTTTTTTCATCATATTCACCTCATAAAAATTTAGTTTGATTTTGCTGCTATTAGTTCTTTACTATAGTCATGTACAAATGAAGTTAAACGTTTTAGTGTATCGGGATCTACCTCTGGGAACACACCATGACCAAGGTTAAAGATATGCCCCGGCTGTGCCACACCCTGCTCAACGATAATTTTCGCACGCTTCTCAATCTCTGCCCAATCACCAATAAGATAGGATGGATCTAAGTTCCCCATCAACGGCTTCGTTAATCCTTTTGCACGAGCTTCTTCTATTGATAAACGCCAGTCAATCCCAACCACATCAACAGGAAGATCATGCCATTCCATTGCTAAGTGGCTAGCTCCAACACCGAATGTAATAAGCGGAACGCCTGTTTCACGAAGCTCCGTGAAAATACGTGTCATTACTGGTTTGATGAAAATACGGTAATCCGCTACATTTAACGCTCCAACCCACGAATCAAATATTTGAATAGCCTTCGCACCAGCTTTAACCTGCGCTTTGATGTATACGATAATCATATCAGCAAGCTTGTCCATCAGTGCAAACCAAGCCTGTGGTTCAGAAACCATGAATGCTTTCGTTTTGTTGTAGCTTTTAGAAGGTCCCCCCTCAATCATATAGCTAGCAAGAGTGAATGGTGCCCCTGCAAATCCGATTAATGGAACATTCAGCTGCTCTGTCGTCAATAATTTTATCGTATCCAAAACAAATGGCACATCATCTTCGGGTGATAAATCACCTAGATTTGCTACATCTTGAACTGTACGAATCGGATTTGAAATTACTGGCCCAACTCCATTTTTAATCTTTACATCAACGCCTATTCCAACAAGCGGTGTTACTATATCTTTATACAGAATTGCTGCATCAACGTTATAATTTTCTACTGGTAAACGTGTAACATAAGCACATAATTCAGGTTCATGCGTAATTTGTTCTAAAGAGTATTTTTCTTTTATTTTTCTATATTCAGGTTGTGATCTTCCAGCTTGCCTCATAAACCAAACTGGCGTGTGATCTACTTGCTCTCCTCGTGCTGCGCGAAGGAGTGTATCGTTAAATTTAGTCATTAAAGGAACCTGCCTCTCATTATATAAACGTACTATTTTCTATACGTTTCAACTATAGACGTTCTTATTTCTAAAGTATAGCCATATAGTGTATTTGTCATAAAATTGTCCTGTTTCAGTGTAGTTAGGTAGGTAATATGTTTCTTAAAGAGCTATTATGGGAATGATATAGTAAAAAGAAAAGGGGAGGTATCCAAATGAATTTATATATGACATCCGGTACACCGGAGTTTATGCAATCCATAAAAAAGAAATACCAGAAAGAAGAGCTCTTCTTATTACATGGGACTGGTAACTCCGTCCTTATCCACGAAACATCTAGCAAGACCATTTTTCAAGTGCCAAGAAAATACGAAATTCTAGAGTCTGCTGGTCAGTTCTCTCATAAAGGTTACTTCGTCCTTCACAATATACCCCTTTCAGACGAAGGGAAATCCATATTTGAATATAAATATACAAATTTAAGTCCAACCGCTCAAAATGACCCTGGGTTTATCGCTCTTAGAGTTCTTAAACCTATCAAATCCGATACATATATCATTTTGTCGGAATGGTCTGGACCAAGCAGCTACGAAGTATGGGAAAAATCAGTCAACCTAGACTTTAGTATGGTTGCGGATAAGCAAAATCTATTCACAAGCGCACCGTATATCTCCACTTATCAATCCACACAAGAAGAGGAAGCTAATTAAAGCTCCCTCTCTTGCGTGTAAATGTCAGGTTTCCAAACAATTCGGATTTCAATACGAACCTGGTACTTTCGACTTTTACACTAATTGCTCTGTACATCAATAAAAAAATTCTATGTAACAGTATAACTTTTTTCCTTTAATAAGTCTGCTATATAAAATAGAGTGGAGATTAAAATTGAAAGCAAAATAACTATGATAGTACAAAAAATATAAAGCGGTGATTCATAAGGAATATCACTTGATAAGAAATTTCCTAAAGCCAAAAACAGGAATAAAGATACAACCTCCATGGAGGTAATCTAAATCTGTATGGTCAAAGAAATCTCCAAGATAATCATCTTACGATACACCAAGTGCGACCGCTTCAGCATAATCATTAAATAGTTCATTGTCAAAGAAGCCAAATGCCATGCTTAAAAAATGGTCAGTGTAATTTTTACCCACAGCCCCAGTTTGTGTGATAGGTAACAGGTCCTTTACTTCAATAAGAAATGTCAATTAAATAATTTTCATTAATCTGGAAACAATACACCTAATGATACATTGAGGTGAAGAAAAATGACCAGAACTATTTCCCTATTCCTACTTTCATTTTGTTTGTTATTTTTATTGACCGTCTTTGCAACTGCAAACAATAAGCCCAATCCTTATGAAGTAATATATCCTGAAATCGGATATAAGACTGTGGAAGAAGCATCTAAGGATTTTGAACAACATTTTAAACAAAGACTAAAGCTGCCACTTAGAGTTCCCCCGATAAGCTTCACTCATCATTTCGGGAGATTTAATGATTTAGAGGGCGACACCAATGACTCATTTGAAGTAGAATTTATCAGTGATTTATCATCTGAAAATCATTATAAAATTGATGTTCGACCTATTAAGTACGGTATTCCTAAACGAGAGAAGTCTGTGTTAAAAACCTTTGAATTAAATAATGGGAATAAAGCCACTTATATGACTATTTCAGGCTTTAACGTGCTTGTTTTTGAAAGTGAAAATTGGCAGTATATGCTAAGCATCAATAAGCAAGTTTTAGATAAAGTTACTCCCGAAAACTTAGTTGAAATAGCAATTTCTATTGATTATTGAATCGAATCAAAAATTTTTCTTCTTAAACTAACGGTGTGCTTTACTTCAAGAAGGAGTAAAGCCTTTTTTTCTTATTGAACTAACGCAACAGTTTAATTGAATAAGGATTTTTTATGGAACATAGGGAAAATACTTTTCTTCTCTCTTCATAACCTAGCGAGAAGATTACTTTGATAGAAACATTATAATTATAATTGTGAAGATTCTCATTATTAGGTACGATAAGGTTGCTTGGAGTGAAAATTTAAAGGAACAGGTTGGATGTATAGATGAGGTAGACATTAGAATATTTGAATATATAAAATAAAATTTTGTTGTGGTCTTTATTTAACTAACGAAGTGCTTTATTAAAAAGTTAACAACAAAATAAAGTGAACGAAGTTCATTGTTATAAAAATCTTTTTAAACACTGAATTATAATATCAGGTCTGTCTATGTGAATGTCATGATCACTTCCTTCAGCAATAACTAACTCGCCTTTCTTAGACGAATGAGATAATTCTATCTGCAACTCACGCCAAGTATCTTCATATAAAATTGCTTCTTCCACAGGTATGTCATGTTCAACAAAAGCCTTTACTGATACTGCTTTATCTCTTGTGATTACTATTAGTGGAATGTTAGGAAAATCACCCAGTTCTAATATATTTTCGCTACTAATTCCCCAGTTTTCAAATTCTTTGGCAATTGTCTTGAAGAAGAGGGGATTTGTTATCAATTCCTCATAATCTTTTGCTTCGCTATAAGGTAAAGTATTTTCGTACTCAACAATCATATTCTTGAATTTAATATTCAGTTCCTCTTTTGATTTGTTAGAGTTCTCCATATTATTTTCTACCATCTTATCTATTGAAATTAAGGAATTCATTACAGGTATATCAAGATTGTATAACTTGTTAAAATTATATGATGTAGAATCTATAAGGATCACTCCCTTTATTTTGTGAGAGTACATTTTTGAGAACTGCTGTACACATAAGCCTCCAAAAGAATGACCAATTAGAACAAATTTTTCAGTGATACCTATTCTATCTATAAGTTCATAAAGTTCTTCAGCAATATTTTTAGTTGTTCGAAGTTCTTTTGAAACTGGACTATTTCCATATCCAGCCCTATGGTACATAACAATCGTAAAGTCTTCTTGGATTTCTTGAATAAAAGGATACCAATTATAAAAAGAACCACCTATCCCTGTTTCTAGGATAAGAATAGACTTCCCACTACCAACTACCTTATATTCCAACTCTATATCTTTCAAAAAATCCCTCCTTTTTAACGAATGCTGATTTACCGCTCCTTCAGCTAATCTCTTCATAAACCCACCCTAATTTTAACATAAATATCCAGTTTAGGTGAAAATCATTAAACCAAATGTAGGGTATAGAATTTTACGATAAATTAACCCTTTCGTTTAACATAGCCTTTTTATTTAACACGTTATCAAAGTAAGCTGTGTTCAGAAATGATAGCGTTCTACATCGAACCCAACCTATTCATAAGTATCTTAATATTCACGAATAAACAATTTATATTATCTTCCCATAAAACTTTTTATGAACTGTTAGTTGTAGTCTTAACTAGATGAATTATTTGAGTGTCTGATTTGAGTGCCTAGCACCCAACAATTATGAATAGGACATATTAAAATGGTCAGACCCTCCATTGTTTTGTAAATCAATCGTATCATAAGCATTTTCATCCTTCTTTTTTACTAAAAACATAACATTCGTACCAAAGCCCTCTTCAACTTCGGATTGGTATTTTATTTGCAAAATCTTATCTTCGATACTAAACGATATATCAGAGTAATGGACCCCATCTGAATGAAATAATATATACGTGACACCATCACTTGTATTAAACATATACATGCCATTTTCTAAGTCTGCTTCGTTAAAACCTGGAAAATTTGTGTACATCTTATCAGTTTCGTATTTTACTTCCTTAATAGACACATCACTATTACCAACTACATCAGATTGCGAAATGACAGTAAAGTCTTCTTTCTTACTGCATCCCGTAAGCAACATCACAGTCACGAGTACCATTATCAATTTTATAACTTTCATACAATCATCCTTCCATTCTTCATGAACATAACCTTACTTGCCTGTTCCTCACTAATTTCCTTCATTCGACAAAGGTATAAGTAAATCCTTCTAAATTTTTTGCGGCACTAGCCATGCTCACACTGGAAGTAATCGCAGTAAAAGAAAGCTCTGTTAAAGCATGGTTCATTTTAGTCAAGCATAAATAACTGCTTTTTTGACAATTGTATTCGGTTTTAGATAATCAACAAATGCAAGTTTGTACCTTCAAAGTACCCATCGAGCTCGCGGAAACCACTATCATCGAATTCCTCTTCTACTTTGTTGACCACTTCATATTGAATTGGCTTACTTGTCAAAAGTTGAGTTAAAGTATCATCACTTTTTCTCTTAGAACTAATGACTCCCTTCTGTACTCCGCTATCATCTATATGCGGCAAGGCAACAATATCACTCACTTGATCCATATTACTATTTGCCTCATCCGTCAAGCTAGCAGTGAGTTCGCCAACTATTCTCAAAGTAAAATAGTGGTTATTTTGATAGAAGCAGAACAAGAGGCGGTTCGTGATTCAAAGTCACGATCCACCTCTCTATTGTCTTCCAGTATGCAAGTCAGTCCAAAACACGTATTGCTTATATTTTACTAACCCGTAAAGTCAATTCAGAAACAATTATCATCATGATCGGAATAAGAATTAAATCCATTATAACCCCAGCTTGTACTAAGATTACGACCAGTACAAGGATAGCCTGAATCAATTGGATAATTCGGATTAAGCGGTTAATTGCTTTTGTCCGAGCTCCTTCATTGATAGGGAACAACAGATCCATACGGAACTCGTACCCTGATGATAAAGACTGACGTAGCTGTATTACTGTAGCAAATGAAAGTGCACTAGTAAAAATAATCGCAACTATTGGAAAAGGTATGAAAATTGCTCCAACAATAGCTAGCGCTGTAAGACGAATCCACAGATAAAAATAATCATTCGTACGGATAAACGTACGCAAAACCAAATAAAATTGTGTATTTTTTTGTTCATAAGGTGCAAGTTTGTATAGAATATCAAGCCATTTTCTTCGTTTCGTCATACCTTGGATATGCGGAACATCCGTAAAATAATTTGCGAAACGATAAAAACGCATCATACGTGCCTGCTCCACTTCAATGAAATGATCAAAAGGAAATGGCACTTCTGCTTTTTTCCTCTTCCAAGCTATTAAATACAGCACTTGAATAATAACGACTGCAAGTAAAAATAGATAACTACCGCTTAGCAAGAAATACAATCCTGCAAAGAGTAAAAACATTCGCATGAAATAATCTACCCAAACATTTTTTCCATTGGATGCCCACCGATATTGGAACTCAGTTTGTATACTCCAATACTTCCATATAAGGATTGCACCGAAGAAGTACAAAATTTCGCCTGATGTGGAACCCGCTACTCTTGTTAATAATGGTATCGAAACTACTAACGCTGCTAACGGAACAACAATAGAAGAAAAGAAAGTCCAAGTTAGAGCATGTTTCAAATATTCGCCTAGTTTAATTTCTAATGGAAGAAAGTAAACACTATCCGCTTTTTTCATCAACGTAACTGGCGTACTTAACGCTATTAAAATACTGACTATGAAGGAAACAACTAAAAAGGCGGGAAAATCCTTTGGAGCTGTATTTAACCATTCACTATACGTATACCCTGCAGCACCTATTACGAATACAATAACAATTGCAATATGCCCAGAAATAATATACTTCAAGTATTTTTGCAGTTCATTTATATAAAATAAAAAACGTTTACTCCATACTTCACGCAAATTGTTCATTTTGCTGTTCCTTCGTCATTTCGATATAAAGATCATCCAGTGTCGCATCAGGCATTTGAAATGCCGCCCGTAGATCATCCATTGTCCCTTGTGCACGAATTTTCCCGTTATGCAATAGAAGAATACGATCGCAGTATCTTTCCGCAGTAGTTAATATATGAGTGGACATTAATACCGATGCTCCCTCATCTTTTCTTGACTTCATTTGATCCAGTAATGATTGGATACCTAAAGGATCGAGCCCTACAAATGGTTCATCGATAATGAATAACGCTGGATTCACAAGGAACGCACACATTATCATCACCTTTTGTCTCATTCCTTTAGAAAAGTGAGCTGGAAACCAATTCAACCTTTTTTCCATACGAAATTCTTTTAAAAGAGCCTCTTTTCTCGCTTCAAAAACAGATTCATCTAAATTGTATGCCATAGCTGTTAGTTCCAGATGTTCCTTTAAGGTCAACTCATCATATAGGACTGGTGTTTCGGGAATATAGGAAAAGGATGTACGGTATTGTGCTGGATCCTCTTTTAATGTTTTACCATTTAGAAGTATCTCACCCTTCAACGCGTTCATTGTACCGATAATATGTTTGATGGTCGTACTTTTACCTGCACCATTCAACCCGATTAATCCTACTAGTTCTCCCTTTTCAATCGAAAAGTTTAAATCATGTAAAACAGGCTTTCTAGTATAGCCCCCTGTTACATCTTTGACCTCTAATACAGTCATTTCTAGCACCTCACTTCTTATTTATAAGTTTACCAAAATAATTTCAAAAAATCTTCTATGATCCAACAGCCTGTCCTATTATATGTTAAACTTTTCATAACGATGAATTTGGAGGGTATATGATGAGTGAATGTATTTTTTGTAAAATAATCGATGGTTCTATCCCAAGTGCAAAAATCTATGAAGACGACCATGTTTATGCTTTTATGGATATAATGCCGCTAACAAAGGGTCACACGCTAATTATTCCTAAAAATCACAAAGAAAATATCTATGATTTATCCGAAGAAGAAGCCAGCAACTTATTCAAGGTTGTCCCAAAAATTGCGAGCGTACTTAAAGAAAGCTTCGGGCCAGTAGGCATGAACCTATTAAACAACAACGGTGCCCCTGCAGGGCAAAGCGTATTCCATTTCCATTTACACTTTATCCCACGCTACGATCAAACCGATGGCTTCCGTCCAACTTGGATTACGAAAGAGAAAACATTTACCCCTGAGATCATTCAAAATTTAGCAGCAGAATTGTATGAAAAATTGAAGAAGTAGTTCTTGCTTTTATGATCCAGAGAACGTACAATCATAAATAAGTTTCTTGCTAACGATCATGAGGATACGTTAGAAGAAAACAAAAAACAGAGCTTAGAATAGCTGAGGAGAGATGAGAAAATGAATACGAAGAATTTAGTTTTAATGGCCCTTTTAGTAGGTGTTGGAGCAGTTCTTTACATTATTATCCCAGGAATTAATGGTGGGATGAAACCAGATTTTATGCTTACGATGATGTTTATAGGGATACTATTATTCCCTAATGTAAAAAGTACTTTCTTGCTTGGTATTACAACAGGAGTTATTTCAGGACTGTTTTCTACTTTTCCAGGAGGTTTCGTTCCAAATATCATAGATAAAGCTGTAACTGCATTTGTTTTTCTAGGACTTGTATTAATATTAAACAAATTAGCCAATAAGGTAGCAGTCGGAGTAATCCTTACAGGAATTGGAACACTAATATCTGGTACGGTTTTCCTATCAACTGCCATTTTTGTTTTTGGTGCAGGTGCTATTTTCCAAGAATTATTCGTTATTGTAGTACTTCCGGCTATTGCTATCAATGCGATAGCATTCTTTATCATCTATCCGATTATTGGAAGTTTGATTAAACGGACTAATTTTGACACTGCGCTTACTGCTTAAATAAAAAACTATCTGCTTTCCTTTTCGAAGGAAAGCTTTTTTTGTCTAAAATAATATGTTTTAATTATTACAAGGTAAGGAATAATACATATAAGCAAAGGAGTGAATTTTATGAAACTAGCACCATTATTTTACGGTCTTGCAACTGGTCTACTAGTTGGGGCTTCTACTGTACTTATGACCACTCCAAAATCAGGTATGGAAGTTCGATCTTCCTTTAAGGCTTCCTCCAACGATTTTCGGGACAAGCTCTCAGACATAAAGCTTCAACTAGCAAGTGTGAAAAATTCGATAAACAACCTTACGAATTCTTCAAAAGAAGTAATTCCAAGTACAATTGAAGACCTTAAATCTAGTATTGCTCAATGGAAAAATGAAACTGCACCTTTACAAACGCAGCTTCAAGCAGAAATTTCATCTATTCAAGAAGCAATGGCAGAACTAGAAAAAAAGTTACCAAAGAAACAAGAAGCAACTGTTTAATACGAAATTCGCAAGCGGTCTGATGGTCTAAACCTGTTTCTATCGTTTTTTATGGGCTTTGGACAGGCTTATTGTTAATACGATTAACGAGTAAATTTTTAGGGATGCTGGTTGGTTGTGACGTCCGTCACAACCAACTAGCATCCCTTTTTTTTGTATATATTCTATTCTCCAATACAAATAGATCATTAGGTTTATGGAAAGCGAAATTTATAAAAGAGGATATACTTCAAAATTTCAAATAGTGGTATGTCCTCTTTTTTCTTGATAGCGAAATTTTAAACTACTTTCAATGTGACTAATAGTACTTTTTATTATAAATATAATAATATTATTTAAACTGGTATTCACTAACATACTTTCTTGCTATAATGTTTGAAAGAATTAAATACAGAAAGCAGGGTTTACATGGCAGATCAATTTTATACGATGAAAGAAGCAATGCTGTATAGTCAGCGAATAGCTCAACTATCTAAAGCACTTTGGAAAGCAGTAGAAAAAGATTGGCAAACATGGATAAAACCTTATGACTTAAATATTAATGAGCATCATATTTTATGGATATCATATCACCTACAAGGTGCAACTATTTCAGATATAGCAAAGTTTGGAGTAATGCATGTCTCGACTGCTTTTAACTTTTCAAAAAAATTGGAAGAACGCGGTCTACTTTCTTTTTCTAAAAGAGATACAGATAAACGTAATACGTATGTAGACGTTACAAAAAAAGGAAAAATACTTTTAGAAGAGATGTACGAAAATTACCATGTGACACAGCATGCTGTGTTGGAAGGATCCCTGCCTATAAAAGAACTATATGGGAAATTTCCTGATTTCATGGATGTAACTGCAGTTATTCGCAATATTTACGGGGATGATTTCATGGATATCTTCGAAAGATCTTTAAAAAATATCGAGGATACATTCAGTTCCAAAAGCGAATAATCTATGGTTTGAAAGCGTTTAATAAATATTTACAAATAAAGAGGTTGCTTTTTAGTATAAAAAGGATTATCTTATGTATCTAAATCAAATTTATATATATAGGAGTTGCATACCTTGCACTGCTGGAAAACAATTAATGTGAGAAAACAATATGGTTTGGAGAGATTGTTTATACTATCCTCTTTAGTAGTTATAATAGTTTTTTCATTTGCATATGCCTTATTAGGAATTATTAATAACACTCATAAATCAGATGATTACTTTTGGATATTTGTGATAGCATTTTTAGGACTCTATCCAATTCATAAATTATTTCACTTTATCCCAATGTTTCGTCATCGGGATAAAATAAAATTCATCGTTATTAAACAATTTAGATATTTCCCTACTTTACATTTACGGATTATAGAACCAATTTGTAAGAGTAGATTTCTTTTTATTTTAATGGCGCCATTTATATTTGTTAATGTCTTACTTATTATCGGAGCTTTAACAATTCCCATTTTTGCACACTATTTCACTATTTTATTTGCTTATCATTGTGGAATTTGCTTAATTGATCTAATTTATGCGAAAAATTTAAGTAAATCACCAAAGCGCGCTTTAATCGAAGAAACAGATGCTGGGTACGAAATTTTAATAGCGGAACCAAACTATTAACAATATGTAACACTTGTATATCCCCCTCATTGTTTGTTATGCTTAGTTAGTATATGAAGGGAGTCTAGACATGATTATATTCACGTTAGTTCTATTCTCAGCATTTTATTTGCTACAAATTAACCGAATGACATATGCTTTAGTAATGTCAAAAGAAATTCCGGAAGAGAAACATCCGAAGATTTTTCGCACGATCAATATTTTGATCACGATTCTTCTTGTTTCCTTTTATGTTGAGCTAGTTTATACAGTTTAAGAGAAAAAAAGTGGACCCAAATCATATGCATGATTTAGGGTCATTTCTTTTTTTCACACTACCAATTAAGCGAAACCAAGATCGATTTTTAGGCGATCTTAGTTTCACTTGTCAAATTAGTAGATAAACGCTGCACCTACAATGATCAATAAAATGAATAAAACAACGATCAAAGCAAAACCAGATCCACCGCTATATCCGCCACCGTTATATTGTCCGCTCATTTAAAACACCTCCTTTTCCATGTATCCTATGCGGTAATTTTAATAATCGGTAGGCAAATGAACGGGAACTATTTTTGTTTTTATATCGTTTATGTTATAGTAACAACTGGCAACACAAAGAAGTTAGGAGAGAAAATTTCATGAAAAAAACTGTATTAACATTAACACTTGCAGCATCTGTTCTTGCTTTAGGAGCTTGTAGCGAGGATTCAGCGGACAAAAGTGAAGTAATTGCAACATCAAAAGTTGGAGATATTACACAGAATGACTTGTATGAGGAAATGAAATCATCTATCGGTGATCAAGCGTTCCAATTGCTAATGATTGAAAAAGTACTTGCAGATAAGTACGAAGTTACTAAAGATGAAGTAAACACTCAATTAGAAGCTGATAAAAAACAGTTAGGTGAAAACTTTGAAGCGATGATCGCTCAACAGGGCTATACAGAAGACTCATACAAAAAATACTTAGAACTAAACCTATTGCAAGAAAAAGCTTTAATAGAAGATGTTAAAGTAGAAGAAGACGAAATTAAAGCTCAATATGAAAATACCAAAGATGAAATTAACGTTCGTCACGTTGTAGTGAAAGACGAAGAAACAGCTAAAAAAGTTAAAGCTGAAATTGACTCAGGTAAAGACTTTGCAGAAGTTGCAAAGGAATACTCCATTGAAGAGCCAGCTCAAACGACTGGTGGAGATCTTGGTTGGATTACAAAAGCATCTCCAATGGATGAGGATTTCTTAAAGGGAGCATTTGCTTTAGAGAAAAACGTCATCAGTGAACCTATTAAATCCAGCTTTGGTTACCATATCATTGAAGTAACTGATAAACGTACAATCGAAGAATCATATGAAGATAAAAAAGCACAAATTGAAAAAGAATTAAAGCTAGAAAAAGCAGACCAAACTACACTGTTGCCAAAAGTAGCTAAAATGATGAAAGATGCTAAAATCGATATTAAAGACAAAGATTTAAAAACAGCATTAGATGAGTTTTTAGCAGCAGCTGACACAGAAGCACCTGCAAAAGATGCGGAAGCTAAAACAGATGCAACTGAAGATGAAAAATAATTAAGACAAGCATAATAGTTGGTCGTGACTTCGGTCATGACCAACTTTTTTTATTTCCTGAGTTTCATACAAAAAGGAAAAGCGCAAAGGCAGTTATACCTTTACGCTTTTTACTCTTATTCAAATGTAGGCTTATAAAAGGAACGGTTTTCAAGTGGAAATAAACGCTCAGAGAATTCACCAGGGTTTGTTTTATCTAATGCACGATTAAGCATATTCATCTTTGCATCAATATTATCTATATAATGCAGCATTTCAGCTTCTCGAAGTGCAGGACGTTTTGGACTTCCCCACTCTTCTTTACCGTGGTGAGAGAGAACCATATGTTGTAACAACATTACTTCTTCTCCTTCTATTTCTAACTCTTCTGCTGCTTTAGAAATTTCGTTGACCATAATCGTAATATGTCCAAGTAAATTCCCTTCAATTGTGTACGTCGTTGCTACAGGGCCGGAGAGCTCTATGACCTTACCAATATCATGTAAGATGATTCCAGCGTATAGAAGGTCTTTATTTAACGTTGGATATAGATCACACAATGCTTTACCTAGCTTTAACATAGATACTACATGATCGATTAGTCCAGAAGCATAATCATGATGGTTTTTTGTCGCTGCTGGAAATGTCATAAACTCTGTCTGATGTTTTTTCATAAGATGTCTTGTAATACGTTGAATCAATGGATTTTTCATCTCAAAGAAGTATTGTAAAAGCTCCTCCATCAATTCTTCTTTTGGTTTTTCAGAGGATGGTACTAAATCATTTATCGCAATGGGCTCTTCTGATTTTACCGGTCGAATACTTTTTACACGCAATTGGAACTTTCCACGGTAATCCTGTATTTCCCCGCCAACACGAACAATTTGACTAGCACCATAAAGTTTTTCATGCTCGTCGTTCGTATCCCAAAGTTTTGCTTCAATATCTCCGCTCTTATCTTGTAATATTAGTGACATAAACGGTTTCCCAACGGTTGTTACACCTTTTGTTGATTGTTTGATAAGTAAGTAATGATCAACTGGATCGCCTACTCGTAATTGTGTAATGCCTTTCATTTCACAATCCCTACCTTTCTGGGTAATAATGTCGCTACTTGTATGACTAATGCATCTTCCCATACAAACTGCATATTGTCATGACATGTAAAATACAATAGTTGGTGTTCTTTTTGTAACTCTGCCATTAATTGTACCACTTGTTGAAGTCTGACACGATCGAAATGTACAAATGGATCATCCATTATTATTGGAAAGGGTGCTTTACTTTGTAAAGAGACTGCTAGTGCAACACGTAAGGATATATACGCTTGCTCTTTTGTCGCTTGGCTTAGCTCTGCAATTTTAAATCGCTGTCCAGAAGTTTTAACGACTTCAAAGCTTTCTTCTGGTGATAGGATCAATTGTTCATACGATTTGTTTGTAAGCAGTTGAAAATAATACTGTGCATTTTCTAATACTTCTGGGAGTCGCTCTTCTTTTAACTGCCTCATCATTTGTTTAATCGATTCAACGACTACTTTTTGAGCAGCCCATTTTTTCACAAGTTCATGTAGTTCTGCTTTTTTCTGTTCTATTAATTGTAATTGTTCACTCTGCTCTTCATCTTCTAATAATTTCTTCGTTTGATAGGATAAAGTAGCTTTTTCATCATTGTAGACATTTCTTTTTTGCTGAAGATGAAGTAATCTCCCCTTACACTCGTCCTCAAATCCATTTTCAAATTCATCTAGATTTATTTGTTTTCCAGCTAACTGCAAGTGAATATGATGTAATTCCTTTTCTAGCTCTACTTTTTGTTCATAAATAGAATATGCCATATAATAATCGCTTTCGGTTTCTGCATTAGCCTCATTATACAAAGTGTGGATTTGTTCGGTAAATGATTGCTGTTGGAAAAATAACTCCTGCTGCCTCTTTTCGAGTTCTGTTATCTTTTTCTCTTTATAGTCCTGGTCTTCTGATTTTTTCTTTTCTTCTAAATAGGATTCTCTTAATTGGTGAAATAGCATATCTTCAACTAGTTTAGTATGGATTTTTCTCTGTGCTTGTTCGTACAGGTCCTGTAATTGTAAACGTACTTCATAGAGCTTTGTTTCCATTTGGTCTAGTTGCATTTGTTGCTCCTGAATCATCCGTAGACGCTTAAAAAGTTCAGGCAATAGACTTGGTGATAATTGTTCATTAATATGATAACTAGTTAAAAAAACGGATACTTTTTGTGTTACATCCAGCTTCTTGTGTTCTATTTCATTAACCTTTTGCTTTAACGTAGAAATGGCTTGCTGTAAAGATTCCTGCTCCTTTTTTAATAACTCGGCATACGTTTGTACATCATTTGGTTGTTTTAACGAATTCATCATCAAGCTGAAGCCTACATATACAATTCCACTAATAATAATTGCAGTAAGAGCAACCATCCAATTCGATTGTGTAACCCCTATAACTATCCCGATTAAGAAAATGGCAGCAATAATGCCTAACATTATTCTATTAGCTGTTTTGTTCGAAGAAGTTTTATTTACTCTTTTTGACTCTGTTGCTCTTTGCTGTTGTTGTAGAAGATCCTGTTCCTTCATTTGTAATAATCGTTTTTCCTGCTGTAGCTCGAGCTCCAAGTTTTTTTCTGTTTGAAGAATCGTAACTAGTTTGTCCTCTTGTTGGATTGAAACATCTGCTTGTACTATATGTGATAAGCTTTTTTCCCAGTCAACTCCTACCAAAGCTAGCTGTTGCATTTGGTTTTGTAATGTTTTACTTTGTTCTTCTTCTATTTGTATTCTTTTGGAACGAAGCTGATGCCATTCTGCTTCTCGATTTAGAAAGGACAGTAATTCCTCTAATTGCTGAGTGGATAAGTTAGCCTCCTGGATTGTTAAAGTATCCAACTCTTTTTTCAACTGCTCCATATCTATATGGTTTTGAGTCAATTTATCTTTTATTAACTCAAATCTACGGATGCCGTCTGAGGGAAAAAACTGATGCTTTACTAATTCTAGCTCGCGGTTTAATTTGGTTTCTTTTTCTTTCAATGGTTTCAGTTGTTTCCATTCCAAATATCTTTGTAACTGCTTAGAAATCTCTAACTCTTGTTGATTTAGTTCCTCAATAATTGTATCAAGTTCGTTAAGACGTTTAATAGAAGGTTCATATTTTTCTACTTCCTCTAACTGATGCTTGTAGGTTGTTTCTAATTCACGAAGCTCTTCAATTTTCTGATTGATATGAGGCTTTCTACCTGATGGCTTAAATAGCTCGCCCATATCTTTTAAAAACTGATTCTCGACGATAGTTAAGGTATCGATTCCTGTCGTTCCAGATGATAACAACGTTCTCGTTAACTCTTCTTCTGTCATCTTCTCAAAGCCTTGTAGCTGGAGTAAGGAAAAAGAGAATATAGCTTCAAAATCTGTGCGGGAATACGAGTGCAGAATACTACCTAGTTCCTTTTCTCCTCCCCGACTACCATCTGAATAATATACAGTAACGTCTCCACTCGCTTTGCCCTTTACTCTCTCAATAGTTACAGGTTGTCCGTGATCATCTATGATTTGAATTTTACCTCCATAGGACGCATTACTTTTCGGCTCATATCGAAGTAACTGTGCATTCCTTTGTGGAAATCCAAAAAATATATGCAAGATGAATTGTTGGATGGTAGTCTTTCCTGCTTCATTCTCACCAAAAAACACGTTTATGCCATTGTTCAGATCAACTTCTACATTCTCATGTTTTCCAAAGCCATATATATGAAGTTTTACAAGTTTCAATTGTTATTCCCCCTTGTAATAGCCTTGGAAACTATTAAATCGGCTTCTTTTAGAACTTCCTCGATAAAGTTATGATCGATTGGCTGTAGATAACGGCTTCCTTTTGTATGCTGATAAAGTTCTTTTAAAGCTAGCTTCCATTCAGATGTATCCCAATTACTAAGAGCAGATAGCAGCATTGCTGATTCCGTGCTCTGCTCAATTGGAGAAGTTATGTGTAAATCCTTTACTATTAAAAAGATGTTAGCAAGTTCTAGGCTCTCTTGTATCAATGATAGCCAGTCGGCAATATTAGTTGACTGTAGTAGTTCAATCGTATCCTCTGTTATCCCATTTAAAGTAAGCTCTATAATCGCAGAGCCATGTATTTGACTATACCTTATCAACTCATTTTGAATAAATTCGATCAATTCATTAGCGTGGATCATGTCGCTACAATCAATAGAAAGCTCTTCATAAATGAAAGCAGATGAAGGAATAAATTGAAGATCTGCCTGATTGTTTAGCATTGACACATCGTAAAATCCTTTCACTCCTTTTTCATTTCGATGCCTGCTTTGGGTATTTCCAGGATAAACAATTGGTGGTTCTGAATGGATAAGTTGGCGCTTATGGATATGACCTAGCGCCCAATAATGATAGCCTTTCTCTAGCAAATCATTTTTTCTAAACGGCGCATATACATCATGCTCATTATTACCTTCTACACTACCATGGAGCATCCCTATATGAATCTCACCTGGTTTTGCAACAGGATAGAAGCTATGCATAGGTTCCTGAATATGACGCTCTTTATAGCTAAACCCTGTGATATGTACTAATCCATCAGTTAACTGTAGAGTTCTGGTTTCAACTTTCTCATCGAATACATATACATTTGACGGCAATTGAAAACGAGCCCAATTACCACTTAAATGATCATGGTTTCCATAGCAGATAAACACTGGAATATTATCTGCTTCCAATGCTTCCATTCCTTTTTGAAATAAATGCTGCGCACGAAGACTACGGTTTTCTCCATCATAAATATCACCGACTATTAAAACAAAATCTGGCTTACTTTCAATCGCATATTTAATGATGTTTTGAAATGCTTGGAAAGTACTTTCTCGTATATCTTTCCATCTGTTCTTAGCGATAGAGGAAATACCTTTAAAAGGGCTATCCAAATGTAAATCTGCCACATGTAGAAATCGTATTCTTGCCATCAAGTACCCTCCATTCAAAAATAGAATATTTGTTCCTATTTTATCATAAAGAAAAGACTGTATACAACTAAATGTATACAGTCCCCTACTTTATCATTATACACTTTTACGTTCTATTTTTATTTGCCGTATAGTTAAGTTTA
The DNA here is from genome assembly GCF_038003165.1 of Psychrobacillus sp. FSL K6-2365. Classification (NCBI taxonomy): domain Bacteria; kingdom Bacillati; phylum Bacillota; class Bacilli; order Caryophanales; family Bacillaceae; genus Psychrobacillus; species Psychrobacillus sp. FSL K6-2365. The sequence continues at coordinate 3,276,564 of NZ_JBBOOO010000001.1, forward strand.
GTCCAGTTAATCCGGCAAACAGAGCAGGAGGAACACTAAATAGTAAAAACTTCCATTGGCCTGTAATCAACGAAACAATCAAAAACAATCCTGGAATTACAATTAAAGCGCATAATGAAACAATTAGTGCAACTTTCGTATTTTGCATTTTATATTCCTCCTTATTTAGTTTTCTTGATTAGCAATAATTGCTCCAATTGAATAGGAAACCATATGAACTACCCATAGGCCTGTTAGTAGGAAAAAGGTCAATCCAGGACCTTCCATTACTATAACAATCATCCACACAACTAGGATTGCAATAGTCGTCGCTATCCACGAATAGGACCGCGCTCTTCCATGAATTCTATTGTATCGTTCATCAAACCATCTCTTTTTCTTTCCAATTTTCCGATTGATCATAAAAACAATACCCGTAATAATAATTCCTAGTGGCAAACCAATCAAAAATGTAAACAAATCAAATTCTTCATACATCCTTTTCATCCTCCTCATAAATAAATATATCCTCGATCGTACATTTGAAAAGTTTAGATAGCTTAAATGCCAAATTAATAGAAGGATTATATTTTCCTTTTTCTAAAGATATGATTGTTTGTCTAGACACATCAAGTTTCTCTGAGAGTTCATCCTGTGTCATTCCAAATGACATCCGTTTATCTCGAACGTAGTTTTTCAATTTCATCCTCCTTCTCTGTAAAGTTAACTTTACGTAAAGTATACTTTACTCCATTTTATATTGTCAAGCTTACTTTACATTTTATTTTCATAATCTTTTGTGTATAATATATAGTAGAATAATAAAGGGGTGTTTTGGTCATGAAACCATACAAATTTACTGCGTTTGAACCAACAGGTGAACTAATTATAGAAGAAACTTGGGAGTACGAAAATGATGATGAAGCAAAACAAAAAGGGGAAGCAATTATTGAAGAAAAAGGATTTGCCAATAAAACACATCGCCTTGTAAATAGCTCTGGAAAACTAGTATTATTTCATGTATAAAAATGATCATCATATTCATATTTTCAAACATCTAAAAAAAGCCACCTCATTGGATTTAAATGAGGTGGCTTTTGTTTTCATTTTATGGTTCTATAAGTTCTATAGAATTATTATTTTTGAATCACATGATCATTCACAAATGCTTTTATGAAAAACAATTCATTCTCATTTGGCTCCCTATTGTTTTCTACCCTAAAGAATTCTAAAGCATTTTCTAGAGAAGGCGATTTAACAGCTTCACTAGATGCTGATAACTCTTCCCAGTAGATGTTCATTTCCTTTAAATCGCAAATAGATTCGTGACCAAGGAGGAACATTTCAGCATCATATTTTTGAATGTCTTTAATCATACTTAATAACATAGATTGCTTGTAATGAAATAGAGAATTTGTAGTTGTACCATATGCACAATCACCTAAAAAGATAAACTTTTCATTAGGAATATAAATAATGGTGGAGTCATCTGTATGAGTACTGTTGATTTTTTCAATTATACAAACTTTATTACCCAAATCAATAGTTAGTGTATTTTCAAAGACTATCTCAGGAGATTTTAACATACAGTTGTCTCTGTTCGGCATGTCAGTTTGTATGATTTTCATACACATAGTACTAATTTGGTTATTATTCACATTGTTTTGAAGTGAAATATCGTCATAAGAATAACTATTCCATTCTTTTATCTTCTCGCTTGTTAGGCTATTAGTTATAACAATTGCATCAAATTCATTCATGCCCAAGATATGATCCCAATGTGCATGGGTAATGACCATATATTTAATTGGTGGTACATTTAGCTTTTCGATTTCTCGTAAAAAGTCTTTAGCATGTTGGGTAGAATTACCCGAATCTATTATTAAACTATATTGGTCACCACATACAAGCCCTAATGTTGGTCTTTCATTATCATCTTTATTAGGTAAATAATAAATAGTATCACTGAATTTATTTAACATGTTCTTTCTCCTCTATTCTAGATATAATTCTATGAAAGAGAAAATCTACATGCTTATTCTAAAATTAATAAAATAATTTAAGATTTCCTCATCTTATTTTTTTACCATTGGACGTAAACCTCCTTGTATTACTAAGAAAATTATAACATAGTAAATTATATATTAAGAATATTTAAAAAACGTTTTTTACACTCAGTTTTTAATAATTAGAGTAGAGGGTATAGCAGACTTCCAATTCAATCCTTTTTCCTTCATAACCTATAACTACACCTTCAGACGACACAAAGTTCAGATAAATTTCAAATTTAACAAAAAAAGAAGATCAATTTAATGACCTTCTCACTTTTGTTTACTTATTTACCTTTAAACTCTGGCTTTCGCTTTTCAACAAAAGCCTGAATACCTTCTTGATGATCTTCCGTTTTTCGCATTGCTGATTGTGCAACAGCTTCTCTTTCTAGAACGGATTGTAGTTCTTTTAATTTTGTTGCGTGTAAAATTTCTTTTGATGCAATCATGGCAGCAATTGGTGACTGAATTAGCTTTTGTGCATAGGAAGCTGCAGTTGCAGATCCTAAACCATCTGAAGCAACTTCATCCACAAGTCCGATTTTTTGTGCTTCTATTCCAGTGAAAAGCTTTCCGCTCCACATAAGCTGTTTTGCTTTTGGGATACCCACTCTTTCTTTTAGAAAGAAATGACCACCCCCATCCGGAACTAGCCCAATTCCGATAAAGTTCATAGCAAGCTTGCTGTTTTCTTCCGCAATGATAATATCGCAGCCTAATACCATACTAAATCCTAATCCCGCTGCTGCCCCGTGTACAGATGCAATAGTAATCTGTGGTAACATATATAAAGTTTTAGCAATCCGAGTGAGGTAAGTCATCGCTTCATCAATATCAAAAGGATTCTCTTTATCTAGCATCGCTTTAATGTCTCCACCTGCAGAAAATGCGCGCCCCTCTCCTTTAATAACTAGTACTTGAACAGATGTGTCTGATTGAAGAGATTCTAGGCTTTCTGCCAACTCTCTCATCATCACTCCATTCATCGAATTCATTGCTTCTGGACGATTCATTGTTAAAGTCGCAATACGGCCTTCTTTTTCTAACAATAAAGTATTATACATATACATTCCCCTTTGTAAGTGAATAGTCATTCATTCTTCTATTAAATTCGCCATTAAACTTTTAAGTCCTGCTGAAAAAGCAAAAACTATTTACTTGCGTTGGCATGGCGGTTACTTGCTCTTCTACTATTTTTACTTGCTTTACTCTGTAGTTAACTTGTGCTTCTTCCCCAGTTACTTCTGCTAGATAGCGATTTACTTGAGGAAAGGATAAAATTACCATAGTAATTTACTAATTCAAAGCCTAAATGTGTAGAATTGAGCTACTAAAGGTCTTTTTCTAATTAGTAGGTCGACTGCAATGAAAAGTATCTTTAGCTAATCTTGCATTCAGGTGTTCATCACAAAGGCAGGATATTAATTGATTGATTGTAGCGGAAGTCGGCGACTGAAGTGAAAATAATAGCGGTATCATTAATTATCAACAACTTAGTGTACACGTACTTTTGAATATACTTTATTAAAAAACAAAAAAGAACCTCTCCTGTAATAGGAAAAGTTCTTTACGTTTATTTCTTAGATGCCTTCATAAAGTTCTTGAACAGGCTTGATCAAAACACGATTTACTTCTTCAATTAGTTGACTTAGAGCCATTTCTGCTTGAAGCATGTGGAATATTTTTTCGTTTCCTTGCGCGAGCTGAGCTGTTTTTTGTGCATACTCAATCTCTTCTCCGGAAATTTCTTCTCCATTCATTTGCTTCTCTTGTAATGACAATTGAACCTTACGGAAACTTTGGAATAAAGTTAGAGCCTCTTCATCCGCTTTTACAGATTCTACTGCAGTCTGTACATTGGAAAATTCATCTGTTTGGCGTAGAGTTTTTTCTAATTTGTTAATGTCATCATAAATGTTAATCATGTTAGTAAGCTCCTTTAGTTTAAGTAGTAAAGAATACAATTAGTCCTTGAATAATACCGATAAGTCCACCAAGAACACCACCTAAAATGGTAATCATTTTGAACTCTCTCTTTGAAATACCAAGAACAATTTCTTCTAGTCGAGATACTGGGAAAGTATCTACTTGCTCTTTTACCATATCTTCTAATTTCATTTTACGCAAGACTTCTTCTAGCTTTGTTTCTGCTTCCTGGAATGCAAATGTCGTCACTTTCGGAATAAGATATGACTCGGTCCATCCAGTTACTCCTGGGAAGTAATGAATGAAACTATAATTCAATCTTTCTTCGATTGCCAACTGCTCTGTCAAATATACTTTAACATTTTTAACAATAGGCTCAAAGTCAAAGCCTTCCATCATTTCATTAAGTGGGCGATCCTTTAATTTCTCCCATTCACTTCTTACTATTTTTTCTAGCATATTTTTCGTTCCTGGCGCTCTTAGGAATTTTAATATTTCCGGTTGAACTTTTCCAGCAAGTGATGAAGATTCACCCATGAACATTTGAATCATATTACCTAATGTCCCTTTTGTAGACAGAAAATCATCAATAAGATTTTTTACTGTTTGCTTACCTTCATCCGATTCAAAGAAACCTTCACCTTTAAGTAGAATGTACGAAACGATTTCCCCAACTTTAGTATCCGCTTTTTGCTGCCAATCAATTGGTGCAAGCTGACGTATTGTTTCTTTTTCAAATCTAGTTTTTAATTGACTAAATTGCACGTCCACCTGTTCTTCTATTTTACTCTTTACAATAGTAGGCACGCTTTCTAGTCCAGCAAGTTTCAACCAATCATTTATCGTTTTGTCCGATTGAAAGATTTTATCGTTCAGTTGCTCCGTTAAGAAATGAGCTGCTTTATTTTTCATTTCTTCGTTAAAATATTTTTTTTTAAAGATATCAGGCGTTAATAAATGCTGGATAACAGTATTACCCAGTTGTTTTGCAAGCTCATCACGTCTTTTAGGGATCAGACCAGGTGTGAATGGGATGCGCCACGAGCCTATATATTTTGCCTCATGCGGTCTGAATAACATCTTAATAGCAAAGTGATTAGTTACTGATCCAATAGCTGCTCCAACTATCGCCATGAATGTGATTGTCCATAAAAAATCCATCAATTTCACCTTTTTCCTCTAGCTTCTAGATTATTATAGCAGAGGATAGGCAAACACTAAAAGAATTTACAATAAATGCAGCAAGGTAGTCAGACGTATTGCATGTTCGGTCTCGTCATGCATCGCAACAAATAAGGGTGCATAGGCTTGTTGAATTGGTATTTGCAAGACCATCTCCTTATAAAGCTCCGCTGCTTCTAATTCATCTTTAATCGCATTTTTTAAGCAATCATTCAAATCTGTACATAAAACAGGTTCCGGAAAGTTTTGTACAAATGTACCGGTCAGCATATAATAGAGTTGTTGGAACATTTCGTAATGACTTTTTTCATCCTCATAAATATGTTCGATAAAACCTTGAAAATACGGATCATCAGTCAATTTATACATAGAACGATAAAAATGATAATCTTGATATTCATTAAGTATGGCCTGCCTTAACTGTTCATTAAACAATTCGATGCTCCTTCACTAATCATTTATATTAGTGTATGCGAACAAATTCACTCACATGAAAGGTTGATATCCTTGCTACAACACTTTAGCTTTAAACCACTCTATGAAAACAAACAACTTCCAGGTTGGTCTGTATCTTTTTTTTATAAACAACAAAGATACGCCGCAGAATATGAACCGGATGGAACGATTAAATGGCTCGGTGAAACACCAGCAGATGAAGAAACAGTGAAAAAAATGATACATGAACTAATGCTTTTTCATGTGTATGACTGAGGTGTCCTCGTGTAAGAAACATTCACGTTTATCAGAACAAACGTGAATGTTTCTTTTTTCATGTTTGTTTCTTACCTAGGGTACTTTTTCGCCCAAATAAAATATAAAAATAGGTAGATGCAATAATATAAAGAATCCCTGTAATCGTAAATGTATAAGCATATCCCCAGTAAAAGCCAAATGTCATGACAAGTCCCGTTGATATAGCCCCAGTACTTGCCCATCCCACATTAAAAACCATTTGATTTACTGAATTGGCAAGCCCCTTATATTTGTCCTGTACTAAGTCCATTGCAATTGCACTTTGAATAGGATTACCAGCATTCATGAGGGCCTGGCGCATTAAAAAGGCAATAGAAGCAATGATTAAAGAATTGGTATAACCCGTGATAAACAAAAATGGTATCGAGAGTAGCTGGAAAATCACTAATGCCTTTACTTTCCCAACCTTCTTTACAAGGGCTGGCCCAAGTAGCATCGCAACTGCAGCCATCGCAGACCCTAACGACAAGATTAGTCCAATATATGTGTTCGATGCATCGAATCGGTTAGAAAAGTACAAGTTCAAGTAAGGGATAACAAGACCGGAACCTGTTCCAATTAATAGATTCGCAACTCCAAATAACACAATAATCTTTAGATTTTTTCTAAAACCACTTGGAGTATTTCCACCGGATTCTTCTGTATGTTCATCCGAATCCATCTCTATTTGTATTGGTTTCAACTGAAATAATGGAACTATTCCAATCGTAAAAATAATTGCTCCAATAATTAGTACGTACATAATAGAATCTACAGTAGAAATATTACCAATTATATGAAGTGCATCTGCTAACACTCCCCCACCGAGACTACCAACAACACTTGCTATGGTCATTAATGAAAAATGAATACTAAAAAGATGCATTCGTTCACTGGCTTTCGAGTTTTCAGCGAGAAAAGGAACACCAGACACTTGCACTAATGCCATAAACAAACCAGTAAAAAATGCAGCATAAATTAGTGATTGTTCCCCCGTAACTAAACTTCTGTAAAATAAGGTACCAGCAGCAACTATAGCACCTGTAATAATAATTCCTTTTCTACCTAGCCGGTCACTTAGATATCCAGCAGGGATTAACATTATTGCCGAAGCAAGAGATGTCATAGAGATAATTTTACCGTTCAATGTTTCGGGAAACCCAAGTTCCTTTATATATAAATTGTACATAACTAAAAATACACCCATTCCTACTTGAATGAGTAAATTTGCAAGCATGAACATTTTGATGTTTCTATTGAATGATGTGATGCTTTTTTTCCAACCTGCAAACCAATCCATCATATTGTACCTCTTCTTTTTTATTTCGATACACTAAATATACGATTATCGTTAGAAAATTTCAATATATAATTGTTGGCCCGGACTTATAAACAGTTCGCTTGGGCGCATGGCTTGGTTTCTCTGGTGGATAACAAATTAAACAAAAAAGGGAATATCCCCGCATGTGTTATACATGCTGAGATATTCCTGCTTGTAATTTATACATTTGTTCATAGCGACCTTGTAGCTGTATTAACTCGTCGTGAGATCCACTTTCAACAATTTCTCCACGGTCTAGTACTAAAATGCGATCAGCATTCTTAATAGTAGAAAGTCGATGAGCGATGATAAAAGTAGTTCTTCCTTTTTTCAATACATCCATTGCATGTTGAATAATTTCTTCCGTTTCCGTATCAATATTAGATGTCGCTTCATCCAAAATTAAAATAGCCGGATCAAATGCAAGGGCTCTAGCGAAGGAAACGAGCTGACGTTGACCAGAAGATAACGTGCTCCCCTTTTCTATAACGGGTTCATCCAAGCCTTTTTCTAGATTTTTCAAAACCCGTTCTCCTCCGACAGCCTCTAAAGCGGCCTCAACCGTCTCTCGAGTAATACGCGGATCACTTAAGCTGACATTTGACTCTATCGTTCCTGAAAACAAATAAGGGTCCTGTAAAACTATACCCATATGATCTCGAATTGTTTGTCTTGGTAATGTTGTTATATCTGTACCATCTATTAAAATTCTCCCTTTTGAAGGATCATAGAAGCGGAACAACAAGTTCATAATAGAACTTTTACCTGATCCTGTATGACCAACAAGTGCTACAGTTTCCCCTTTATTCGCAACAAAGTTCAAATTTTTCAAGACATATTCATCTGCTTTATATGCAAAAGAAACATTTTGAAACTCCACATTTCCTTCATATCGTTTCATACGTTCATCTTTTACTTCTTCCCCTGTTTCATCAAGTAATTGGAACACACGTGTTCCAGCAACCAATGATCTTTCTAACTGAGCTAATTGGTTAACAATCCCTGTAATCGGATTAAATAATCGAGTCGTATAATCTACGAATGCATAAAGCATACCAGCTGAAATGATTGCATTCGGCTCCATAGATAAGCTTCCGAAATACCAGATGAACATAACAAACATAATCGTACGGAGTACACTTACTAAGTTAAATGAAGTTGCTGAGTCTAAAGTAAGTAACTTTTTCTGATATCTATAATGTTCTTCATTCATCTCCTCAAATTCACGTTCCATTTGCTTCTCTCGTTTAAATGCTTGGATAATAGACATCCCTTGAATAGATTCATTCAACATAGCATTTAAATCGGCAATCTTTGTACGAACTACATGATTATATTTAGATGCATACTTTCGATAAGCGATCATCCAAATATACACAATTGGAACTACGAATAGTGCCATTAAAGCCATTTGTACATTTAAGATGAACAGAGCAACATAAACCCCTGCAATAGAAATAATACTAGTCGCAAATTGAGATAATACTTGCACATATAAATTACGAATTGCTTCTGTATCGTTTGTTACACGTGCTACAACTTTTCCGGCAGGCAAGTTGTCAAAATACTGTATTGGCAACGTTTGAATATGCCCGAAAACATCATTTCGGAGCTTCTGAACAACTCGATTTGCACCAATCTGTAAATTGATAAACATAAAATATCTAAAAACCGCTGTTACAATTGCTAAACCAAAATAGACTGCCAGTAACATTAATATAGGCTGAAGATTAATAGCTCCTTCAGTAATATGATCATCGATAATTTTCTTAGCTATAAATGGACCTGTTAAATCAGCAAACACCGCAATAGTTAAAAAGAGTATACCGAGAATAATTGGCTTTTTGTAAAATAACGCATAATGGTAGAGTCGTTTTCCTGTACTCATGACGACACCCCCTCTAGCTGTTGACGATCGTATTGCTCTTTGTACCAACCATTTTGTGTCAGAAGTTCTTCATGAGATCCTTCTTCCACAATAAGACCTTCATCCAAAACGATTATATGGTCAGCATGTTGGATTCCCGATAATCGATGCGTCGTAATAATTGTTGTCTTTCCACTACGTTCATTTTGTATATTTTCGATAATTTTAGCTTCCGTCTTTGCATCTACTGCTGATAGAGAATCATCTAACAGTAAAATTTCTGGATTTTTAATAAGGGCACGAGCAATGGATACACGTTGTTTTTGTCCACCAGATAAGGATACACCTTTTTCTCCCACTAACGTTTCTAAGCCCATCGGTAAATTCATTAGATCCTTTTGGAAATGTGCTAGACGAATCGCTTCTTCTAACTCATCTTCCGTCGCATCCTCTTTACCAAAAAGAATGTTTTGACGAATCGTTCTAGAAAACAAAACATGATCCTGTGGAACATATCCTATCCATTCGAGAACCTGATCTTTCGTTTGCGCTGAAATAGCAGTTTCTCCTATTGTTAGCTGCCCCGCTCCAATTGGATATTCCTTTAATAACTGCTTCATAAAAGTAGTTTTACCGGAACCAGTTTTGCCTACAATCCCGAGTGTTTGACCTTTCTGTAGCTTCACTCGAATGTTTTGAAGGTTTTTTACCTGGGACAACGGGTATTGGAATCCAACATCCGTAAACCCAATTGATTCCACACTATTTAACTGAACTGGTGAAATAGGGTCTTTTACGTCTTGATCGTAGTTTAATGTTTCTTGCACACGATCCAGCGATGCATTTCCACGTTGCATTACATTGATTAACTCACCAATTGCAAACATCGGCCAAATTGCCATTCCTAAGTACACGTTAAAAGTGATTAAATTCCCAACAGTCATTTCACCTTTTGATACTAGATAAGCACCATATCCTAGGGCAACTACATAACTAATACCAGTTCCCACTTTAGTAATTGGTCCAAAGAGTGCATCAATTCGTTCTACAATCATATTTTTCTCATAAACTTCTTCACTCATATTAGCAAAGTTCTGTTCATCGGCTCTTTCTTGGACATAAGCACGAATTACTCGAACCCCAGCAACCGATTCTAATACACGGTCATTTAAATCCCCAAACGCATCCTGTGCAACCATATATTTTTCGTGAATAATCTTACCAAGGTATTGCATTATAAAAGCTAAAATAGGTATTGGTAATATTGCAAAAATAGTAAGTTTCCATGAAATTAGAAAGCCCATTGCAAGAATAAGTGCAGCCATATACATGGTCGAATCAATTAATGTCATAATCCCAAATCCTGCAGTGGTTGCTACTGCATTCAAATCATTTGTTGCACGGGCCATTAAATCACCCGTACGATTTTTTTCATAAAAAGTAGGAGTCATATTCAAAAATTTTAAATTTAACTTTGAACGCAATATACGCTCAATTGTGATCGAACCACCAAATAATTGATATTGCCAAACAAAGTTAAGTCCATAACCTATAATAATTATTCCAACAAAATAGAGTACATATTGCATTAAGGATTCTTTTGTCATTTCTCCCATAGTAATTGCATCGATCGCCTCACCAACTAACCAAGGTGGCAAAACCTCAAATGCACTAGCAATTATTAACAAACTAACTGCTACTGTATAACGCTTCCAATGATCTTTAAAAAACCATTTCAATTTAAATAAAACAGAAAACATTGTATAACCCCTCTTTTCTTCTTTCTACACATTACTTAATAGCTATCCACCTTCAAGAGATTCCTTTAATAAAATTTGCTTTGTCCGTTGAATATTCATATTCAACACTCCTTTTCATATTTTTTCACCAAAAATTGGAAGTAAAAAGACATAAAAAAGCGCATTACCCATATAGAGGTAATGCGCTTAATAATAGACAATACAATACGTAAAAGTCTGCTATTAAATCATTTCCGGTCTAATGGTAGGTATGAAAAAATTATTAAGTCAACAACGCTATTTTTTAAACGAATCATTTTGTCATACCTCCATTTCCATTTTTTTGTGTATATTAACAGTAGCATACCGAAAATTTAATTGTCAATACTTTTCGAATTTTTATAATGAATGAACAATTGCACCTAACACAACACTTATGAGAACCACTTTGTATGGTGCTAATTTAAACACAACTAAAAGTGTAAAAGTAATTAAAACAATAACAAAATCAATAGGACTATTCACAGCGCTCGTGAATACCGGATCATAAAGTGCTGCAAGAAGAATACCTACAACAGCTGCATTAACTCCCTTTAAAGCGGCTTGAATCCCTTTTTTAGAACGAATAATTGACCAAAATGGCAATGTGCCAATGACTAATAAAAATGATGGCAGGAACATCGCAAAAACTGCGATCAATGCTCCACCTGTACCAGCAGTTATTTGTCCTAAAAAACCAGCGATTGTAAATAATGGTCCAGGTACAGCTTGCGCTGCTCCATATCCAGTAAGGAACATATCCGCAGACACATCTACTTCCCTTTGTAGCATCGGTAATACAACATGACCACCACCAAATACAATAGATCCAACTCGGTAATAAGTATCAAAAATTGTATAGTATACAGATTGTACAAATGGCTTTAATAAAGGCAGTAAAGTAAGCAATACAAAAAACAATATCCAACTAATTAGTCCAGTCTTTTTCCCAAAGCTTAGCTTCATCTCAGGAGCGGAATCGATTGAAGCATTTTTGAAATAGAAATAACCAAAAATGCCCGCAATAAGAATAATTGCTATTTGTCCAACTGCAGTAGGAAAAAGTAACGTGAGTATTGCGCATCCTATTGCAATCGTAATCCTTATATTATCTGGAGCTAATGATTTTTGCATACCCATTAAGGCATGTGCAACAACAGCAACCGCCACTATTTTTAACCCTTGGATCCATCCACTATCAAATGATCCTGAACTTGAAATGAATGCAGCAAATAACATTAATAGTATTACTGATGGCATAGTAAATCCAATCCATGAAATAATGCCTCCCAGTAATCCGCCTCTTATCAATCCAATAGAGATTCCTACTTGAGAGGAGGCTGGTCCCGGTAAAAACTGGCACAAAGCAACGATATCCGCATACAATTTGTCATCTAACCATTTTCTTTTATCGACGTACTCGTCCCGAAAATATCCTATATGAGCAGCTGGTCCTCCGAATGATGTTAAACCAAGTTTTGTTGACGCCTTAAGTATTTCTAAATATCTGTTTTTCATCTGAACCTCCTCAATATATTAATCTCTATTATCTAATATATATGAGATGATATATATTAAGTTTTTGTAAATTTTGTTAACAGAATATCTCAATATAAAGTAGAAAGATTTGTAATTTCTTTTTTTATATTTTATTATTAAACGTATAAACTATTTTTTAGAAAACAGGAGGTGTACACTTTGTCTTACCCCTCATTTGGGTTAGGGACAAAGTAATTATTTGGACATAGCCATACGATTGACAGCGTTTGCTGTCTTAATCGCATTCACTGCATTTTTCGTTGCGAGTGAGTTTGCAATTGTAAAAGTAAGAACTACAAGAATTGATCAGCTTATTGCTGAAGGGAACACTAAGGCGATAAATGCCAAAAAAGTAGTTTCCAATCTGGATGAATATCTATCTGCCTGTCAGCTTGGAATCACCATAACAGCCTTAGGGTTAGGGTGGCTTGGAGAACCGACAATTGAACGGATTCTACATCCGGCATTTAATTATTTTGAGCTCCCAGAGAGTGTTGCCTCTTTACTTTCATTTATTATTGCATTCTCTCTTGTAACGTATATTCATGTAGTTGTAGGAGAGTTAACACCAAAGACTTTTGCCATTCAAAGGTCTGAACAAATTACATTAGCAGTAGCAAAACCGCTTATCATTTTTGATAAACTTATGTATCCAGTTATTCACGGTATGAATGGTTCCGCACGTTTTCTAGCAACTAAAGTATTTGGTTTAGATGCTGTTTCAGAATCTGAGGTTGCTCATTCCGAAGAAGAGCTTCGTATGATACTTTCTGATAGCTTTAAAGGCGGAGAGATCAATCAAGCCGAATACAAATACGTAAATAAAATTTTCGAATTTGATGATCGCATTGCAAAAGAAATTATGGTTCCACGCACGGAAATAACTTCTATTGATAAAGATTTTACGTTAGATGAGGTATTTCAGCTAATCGGTGTAGAACAATATACAAGATATCCAATAACTGATGGGGACAAAGATCATATTATTGGACTTGTTAATATGAAAAATCTATTAACGGCATATATAAAAGATCCTACAAATGCAACAACACCCGTAAGCGATTATATGCAACCAATTATCCGAGTTATTGAGAATATGCCAATTGCTGATTTATTACTTAAGATACAACGTGAACGAATTCATATGGCAATCTTAATGGATGAATATGGTGGTACTTCTGGACTTGTGACTATAGAAGATATTATCGAGGAAATCGTTGGCGATATTCGTGATGAATTTGATACTGATGAACTTCCAGAAGTTCAAAAGTTAGAAGAAAATCATTATATTGTTGATGCCAAGATGTTAATCGAAAATGTTAATGACCTACTAGGTATCGATATCGATGAAGAGGATATTGATACTATCGGTGGTTGGTTTATGACGAAAAGCTACGAAACAATTAAAGGTGAAAAAATTCAAGAACAAGGCTATGATTTCATGATCAAAGAGGTTGACGGGCACCACATTCAATACTTAGAGATTATTAAATCTGCTCCTCCAGTTGAAGAACTAGAACCTATAGTTGAATAACAAAATCATTATAGCTCATAATAAAACGACTCTCATTTGAGGGTCGTTTTCCTATGTCTATAATTGTTGAAAAGAGGAAACTTTGTGGAGCTATATACAAACTTACGTGAAGGGGAAAAAGGTGCCTGGATAAGTATTAGTATTTATCTACTGTTGAGTACACTTAAGCTAACCATTGGTATCATCGGATCTTCAGAGGCCTTAAAAGCAGATGGCCTAAATAATTTTACAGATATTATTGCCTCTGTCGCTATATTAATCGGACTGCGTATTTCTCAAAAACCACCCGATAGTCATCATCAATATGGACATTTACGTGCTGAAACTATTGCTTCGCTTGTAGCTGCGTTCATCATGGCTTTTATCGGAATCCAAGTACTTATTCAAGCAATTCAACATCTTGCTAACCCTATTGAAGAAACTCCTTCACTTCTAACCGCTATTGTTGGATTAGTTAGTGCTATTATTATGTATGTTGTCTATAGATATAATTTACAGCTAGGAAATCGTATAAACAGTGCTGCTTTAAAAGCTGCAGCCTATGACAATCGATCAGATGCATTAGTTAGTATCGGTGCAACCATTGGTATAGTCGGATCTATTTTAGGGTTTCCAATTTTAGATGGAATAACTGCCCTACTAGTCGGGGTAATCATTATCTATACGGCCTATACCATTTTTCATGACGCAGCCTACACATTATCTGATGGCTTTAATGTAGAGGAAGCCGAATCTTTGTCTACAATAGTAAGACTCGTCGAGGGTGTTGATGAACTAACGGATTTTAAAGCGAGAATGCATGGAAATTTGATGTTTGTCGATCTCACTGTAACAGTAGATCCAAATTTAAATGTTGTGAATAGCCATCGTATTACAGAGGAAATAGAACAACGTATAATGAAGGTAAAGCCATTTTCCGTTATCCTAGTGCATATTGAACCAAATATGGACACGCTTGGTGATGGTTAAGAAGATTTGTGAGTTTTATTTCCGTGCGTATCTCTGTTTGTATGCGCAACGAATCGAACTAACAAAAAAACACGGTGGATCGCATGCTCATTGCGATTCTCCGTGTTTTTTACTGTCCGCTTGGTTCTGTTAAACCATGTTTTACTGCATAAAGGGCGGCTTGTGTACGATCCTGAACATGCAGTTTGGCGAATATATTGGAAATATGCGTTTTAACTGTTTTTTCGGTTACAAACAATGAGGATGCTATTTCTCTATTACTTTTTCCTTTTGTCAATTCAGATAATACATCCTGCTCCCTAGGAGTTAACGGATGCTCCTCGTGAGGATTAGGTACAACTGGCTCCCACTCCTTTTCTAACTGCGTTGTTGCCTCCGGGTGTAATGTATTTTCACCTCGCATTAGCTTTCGAATTGCATCGGCAAGGTCATCTGGTTCTATATCCTTTAGCTGATATCCCGCTGCTCCAGCTTTTAAGGCAGGTATCACATGATCTCTATCTGAGAAACTAGTAAGCATTAGTATTTGAATCTCTGGGTCTGTAGCCTTAATGCGTTTCGTTGCTTCTATTCCGTCCATTACTGGCATGACTAGATCCATCAATATGACATCGGGCTTCAAATTTGCTGTTAGCTGCACAGCTTCTTTCCCGTTTGTAGCCTCGCCTACAATATCCATATCCTTCTGCGTTTTTAGAAAAAACATTAATCCTCTTCTTACAACGTGATGGTCATCTGCAATTAGTACACGTATCATAACTATTCCCCCCTAATAAGGTAACCGCACTAATATTTCTGTTCCTTTTTCCCACTCCGTTACCCAATCCACCGTTCCATCAACAAAATTTGCTCTATCTTTCATGCTTTGTAAACCGATTGAATGTAGTTTTTTAGGCTCTTTCATATGGAAACCACACCCTTCATCTTTTACAACTAATAAAACATCCGTAGGAGTAACCGTTAAATATAGTTCTGCTTGAAGTACACCAGAATGCTTACGAACATTATTAAGTGCTTCCTGAGCAATTCGAAATAGTGTTTCTTCAATAATTGCAGGGAGATTAATAACTCCCTTTACCTTCACTGTCAATGAAAGTCCTAAAATATCTCCGTATCCTTTAAGACCTTCGATAATACCTGATTCCAATCCTTTTGGACGTAGTTGCCATATGAGTGCACGCATTTCTGTAAGTGCTTCCTGCGTTAAATACTGTATTTCTTTAAAGGTATCTTTTATTTCCTGCTGTTCCGTCATTTCTACTCCTCCGCGAGCAGTCAGAGTTACAGAGAATAACAATTGGTTAACCGAGTCATGTAAATCTCGTGCAAGTCTATTACGCTCCTGTACAAGAGCTACCTGCTGCTCCTGTTTAGTAAGGAAGATTCGCTTTATAGCTGACCCGATTTGAAAGGCTACAGATTCTAGTAACGCAAGTTCTCCCTCTGAGAACCGTATAGTATTCGGTGTCGCTACATTTAATAGCCCGAAGCTTTCTTGCCCTGATTGTAACGGAACTGTTGCATGATGCGTAATACCGCCACTATCTTCATTACTCATTTTTCTTGCGTTGACAATTCTTTTACACTCTATAATATTTGATGCCTTTTTTAGCTCCCCATTTTGAAATCTTGAAACACACCAACATCCACCTTTCTGTAAATGTCTACAGTCATTTTGCTTTAATGCATTCGGCAAATTTTCATGTGCAATTAGTTGTTGCTTACCTTTTTCATCAATAAAAAATATCCAACCCGTTTCAAATAATGTACCTTCTAATAGTTTATGCAAGGCACCTTGTAGCATTTTTTCCATTTCAGTTTCTTCATTTAATAATTCTGCTATTTCTTTTAGTAGTTCAATGTTCGAGAGTTCATTTGATAGCATGTAAACTCCTCCAAGTATGTAATTCATCTAATTCCATATTATCACTTATCGACTATTCACTGTAGGATCTGGACATCATACTTTTGACCGAACAAGAAAAACCGGGTAAAAAGACGCCCAGACCATTAAATCTTAAGGTGGCGACTCCAGCGGGAACAGCAATTGTTTTCTGCACCGATAGCGAAGCGACAGGTGCACGAGCTGAAAGCCCCGCAGGAGCATACGTTTTCGCAGTGACGATGAGATTGAAGCCGTGCCTGCGGAAAGCGTCCGCTTGAAACGGAAATCAGCAGTATTATTGTATTACTTTTCAAAATCCCTGGACCACTGAATTCAATGTACAAAATTTATATTTTCCCCTCGAAAAAAAAAGGCTATGTTAAAGGTAAGGGTTGATTATTCGTGAGGTTATATAGTTTGTGAAATGTTACACTTAAACTAACGCAGCATTTAGTTGAAGAAGAAATTGAGTAATTGAGTGTTTTTTTATTTTAAGGAACAGGTATGAAAAAAGATTGTAGTTCATCGAAGGGGGAATATATAAATGAAACTTAGTCAAATTATAACTTTTACAATAAGTGTATACTTTTCATTAGTTTTACTCATTTTTTGTTTTTTGAGGAAACTATTATTGACTACCTCTATACCAGTCACTTATAGCATGGAAGAGTTAAAGTCCTTCATTTTACTAGCAGCACTAACAACTTTTGTTCTCATATTAACCTTGATATTCGCTACAAAAATACAATTAATAATAATGACAGTTATTTACTGGGTTTTATTTATTCCAAACTTCATTGCATATATAAGAAGAAATTTTTATTTCCAAGATTACGAAATGCTTAAATTCTTAGATGAAACGATGTTAGTAATATATTTATTTCCTTGTATTTTAGGATATGTTTTATTAGTAAACAATAAATCAAATAAAAAAGTGGCTATCCCGAAAGGGAGCCAT
Organism: Psychrobacillus sp. FSL K6-2365; assembly: GCF_038003165.1. NCBI lineage: Bacteria > Bacillati > Bacillota > Bacilli > Caryophanales > Bacillaceae > Psychrobacillus > Psychrobacillus sp. FSL K6-2365. The sequence continues at coordinate 3,294,285 of NZ_JBBOOO010000001.1, forward strand.
TAAACTGTGAAGGATTATACTTAAAGTAACGAGGTGCTTTACTTCAACAAAGAGTATTATTGTGGAGGTAGAAAAGCAGCAAAGTTATGTAGTTTACTACATTATGTAGAATTAAAAGGAGTCCATTATGAAATTTTTTCAGAGTATACTTTTATTAGTATTTATTTTATCTTCTATTCTCTTGTTTCTATGTGTATTAAACAATATTCTAAATTTAATTGAAGCTGAAAATGGGGTATCTTACTTATTTAATATTAATAATTTTTTCTTTTATGGATTAACTGCACTGATTTCTTGCATAATTTATATTGTGATAAAATTTAAAAGATAATTTGAGATATTTTACATAAAACACTTGTGAAATAGTGTACTTAAACTAACGCGTGCTTTACTTCAATATGAATAAGTAAAATTGTACACTCAAACGGGGGAAATATATTGAAATCAATTTTTTTGTTTCTTTTCGGTTTAATTGTTTCATGGTTGATACTAGGGGTTATTACAGGTGACTATGGTATAAAGAATATGTTTTTTTTAATAATTGCCTATTTAGGTGCTAAATTTGCTATCCGTCAGAGGAAGAAATAGTTTAATCCTTTAAATCCCGAGTAATATATTCGTTTAGTATTATGGGTAGAGGTTTCTGCAATGGCTAACCCTTCTTCCACTCCCATGAAAATTAAAAAACACTCAATATCTATAAAATTGCATAACAAAAGAGACTCAGAAAAAACTTTTTTAAAAAGGGCTGAGCCTTCGGAATGTCAATATATAGTTAATTAATAAATAATGTACCAACTCCATTCTTCTTAGAATAAAGGCAGGCTGGTGCAATAACCAGAGTAGGATTAATCTCCCATGAGTGCTTCCCGTAATGGAGCGACAGTCTGTGATGCAAAGTGGTCGTTGGAGTCAGACTAACGGATGGGCTCTATGGCACCATAGTTCATCGACCTTCCTCTCCCAGCAGTAGTATCCTATACCCAGGTTTCCCCATTTTCATTCTCTGTGGTGTAGCGCTGATTTTGCGCTACATGGATGGCTAACGGGTGCTTTACTTCAAGAAGGAGTAAAGCCTTTTTTTAACTAAGCAGTTTAGTTGAATAAGGTATATTAGGACGAATATGGTAATATTAAAATTAAAATAAACAATAACTCAAATGTTTTTGTTCAGCTACCTCTATTGAGCTAAGAACGTTACATTTTAGGGGGATTTTATATGGAGAAAATCTTAGTGAAAACAGGGATATATTCATTGATTTTATCTTTCTTCTTATTAATAGTCTTTATGAAAAGAGAAGAAAGCACAACTGATTTTGAGGGGATGACTTCATTTGTTGTAACGCCTTATCCAGAGTTTTTCTTTCATATTTTTAGATACTCTATAATCACTTCAATCATTACAGTAGTATTTGTATGGCTATATATACTGTCCAAAAAGGAAAAGGATTAACAAACTCATCAGGTATATTATTACTTTATAAATATTTTGAAGGTTTGTACTTAAACTAACGGTGTGCTTTAGTTATAGAAGATGGGTTCGAAATGCATCTCTTTTTTCTTGTTGAATCAATGTCACAGGGTGAAACAATTGCGATTATTAACCGTAGAATAATATCTATAAGTATCCTGAATAGGAGGTAATGTTATTGTGTATGGTATTGAATCGACATTCTGGCTTAGGTTGATTTTCATGATAGTAATTATTTTGTTATTTTTTTATATTTTTGAATTAGTTATGAGAAAGTGGTTGAAAGTTGAAAAAAAGAAGCGTTTTTCACATAACCACGTCAATGACAAACACAGTAAAATTGATTGGTCGATTAGAATAATTTTCATCGCTTTTATAATATTGGGATCTATTCTCAATGCCAACCGAGATGATACAGAAAGGCTTTGGTTCTTAGAGCCATGGTATTTATTATTCGGTTTAATCATATTGTCCGAGGCAGTTCGAGCATTGATGGAATGGAAATATGCTGATAATAAAAACGCATATATTTTTACTTTGAGTCAGTTAGTATTTGGCATAATACTAGTAATTTCAATATTAAGAACGAACTTTTTTGGTATGTTTTAACGTACTTTGTTCTTCAACTAACGAGGTGCTTTAGTAAAAAAAGACATCAGAATAAAATGAGTTTGGAGAACATATCTAAGCTCATTTTATATGTGTATTTTAAATCAACCTTTATCTTTAACATCACCAAAAAAAAGGAAAAGCAAGTTCACTTTTCCTGTTTCTCTATTATTCTTCTAGATAACGATTCATCTTCAATGAAAAATCATCTTGTAAAGCTTTTAGTTTTTTTGAACTTTCTTCTTCTGACCCACTAAGCACTCCGAAATAATATTTAACTTTTGGCTCTGTTCCGCTTGGTCTCACACAAACCCATGAGCCGTCTGCTAGGAAGAACTTAATAACGTTTGATTTTGGCAGGAATATTTCCTCTGTTTCTCGGCCATCTGTGAATGTTCTAACTGAGTGCAAGTAATCCTCTTGGGAAAGAACAGTAATTCCGGCAACTTCCGTAATTCTATTTACACGAACCTGCTCAAGTAAGTTTTGAATTGAATTCGCTCCACTTACTCCTTTTTTCGTAACAGATCTGAGTCCTTCCAAATAGAAACCATGTCTTTCATATAAATGAGATAATACGTCGAGTAGAGTCTTACCTTGTTTTTTATAATAGGAAGCAGCTTCTATTATCGCAAGCACACTTTGTACTGCATCTTTGTCACGTGCAAAGTTTTTTATCAAATAACCATAACTTTCTTCATATCCAAATAAAAACTCAAACTCTTTGGTCTCTTCATATTTCTTAATCTTTTCACCGATAAATTTGAAACCAGTTAATACATCTTCTGTACTAACACCGTAATATTCGGCTATTACTCGTCCTAAATCAGAAGTAACAATGGTTTTAAATACCCGCCCATTTGCCGGTATATTCCCTTTTGCTTTACGCTGTGACAATAGATAGTCGATTAATATTGCCCCGGTTTGATTGCCCGTTAAAAGCTCATATTTAGAAGCAGTTTTGACAGCAATACCTACGCGATCACCATCTGGATCGACTGCTATTAGAATATCAGCACCATTTTTCTCTCCATATTGAATAGCGTATTCAAAAGCACTCTGCTCTTCTGGATTTGGAGATTCCACTGTTGGGAAATCTCCATTTGGCTCCATTTGTTCCTCTACATAGGAGATGTGCTCGTAGCCAACCTCACTTAATATTCTCTTAACCGTTTTTCCAGATGCTCCATGTAAAGGAGTGAATACTACTTTCAAGCCAGAAGATGATGCGAATTCTCCATTTTCCTGAACTGTTTTTAACGCATCCATATATGCTTGATCCATTATCTCATCTAACTGTATTACTAATTTTTTATCTGGATTTCTTTGATCGATATGAATTGCATCTCCCGCATCATTTACGTGTTGGATAACTACTTCGGCGTCTTCTAGATTTAACTGTGCTCCATCCTCGCCATAAACCTTGTACCCATTATATTCAGGAGGATTATGACTTGCAGTAATGACTATTCCCATGAATGCATGTAAATGTCTTACTGAAAATGAAAGCTGGGGTGTAGTTCTAGGCTCATTAAATAGATAAGCTTTTATACCATTAGATGCTAATGTATTAGCTGCTTCCAGCGCAAATTCGGGAGAGTACCTACGACTATCATAAGCAATAACTACTCCACGCTCCATCGCTTCTGCTCCAGCCCCTTTAATATAAGAAGCAAGTCCAGTGGTCGCTTTACGAACAGTATACGTATTTATACGATTCGTACCAGCACCAATCTCCCCTCGCATCCCGCCAGTTCCGAACTCTAAATCACGGTAGAATGCATCTTCCATTTTTTTTTCATCTTTTGTTAGGAGTTGAAGATCCTCCTTCCAATTTGACTCTAGCTCTGAGAAGTTATTCCATTGGTCAAATAGTTGTCTATATCGCATATGCTTGTTAACCCCTCTCTATCATTTTTTATAATTGACACTATATATATCATGACGTCTATCTTTTAATTGTTTGACCGTCCCGTCTTGACGTTGACGTCGTAGGATTTCTAAATCTACATCTCCTATTAAAACCATTTCTACATTCGGCTCAGTTTCCCCTACAATACCATCTCGGGCAAATTCAAAGTCAGATGGTGCGAAAATAGCAGATTGTGCATATTGAATATCCATATTTTCTGTTTGCGGTAAGTTTCCAACTGTCCCTGAAATAACTGTATAGATTTGATTTTCAATTGCCCGTGCTTGTGCACAATAACGAACACGCAGGTAACCTTGACGATCCTCTGTACAAAATGGTGAGAAAATAATATTCGCACCCATATCTGTTGCAATACGTGCAAGCTCTGGAAACTCTATATCATAACAAATTTGAATCGCAATTTTACCACAATCCGTATCAAATACTTGAACGGAGTCACCTGCACTAATTCCCCACCATTTGCGTTCGTTCGGTGTAATATGGATTTTATATTGCTTATCAATTGCACCATCTCGGTGGAATAAATAAGCAATATTATATATTTCCTCATTTTCTTCTTCCACAAAGTGAGAGCCAGCAATAATATTAATATTGTAACGAATCGATAAATCTGAAAACAACTCCATATATTGCGGAGTGTACTCCGTCAATTTACGAACCGCCTGACTTGGTGATGGTTCATTCAAGAAAGACATTAGCTGTGTAGTAAAGATTTCCGGAAACACAACAAAATCAGATTGAGCATCGGACGCCACATCAACAAAATATTCACATTGGTTAGCAAACTCTTCAAATGAATTAATTTTACGCATCATATACTGCACTGCACAAATTCGTACAGGATAGCTCGTTTTGAAATGACGTTTCGAAAGTGGAATATAATCAACATTATTCCACTCCATCAGGGTCGCATATTTGGCAGATGCTCTGTCATCTGGTAGATAATTAGGATTAATACGCATCAATGTAAAGCCATTCATTAATTGGAATGTTAAAACTGGATCATATATTTTATGGCGAGAAACAGACGTTACGTATTCCCTTGGTGACATTTCATCCGCAAATTTATGATAGTTTGGAATACGCCCTCCAATAATTATTGATTTTAAATTGAATTGTCTTGCAATATCTTTTCTACCCTCATATAAACGTTGACCAACTTTCATTCTTCTATATTCTGGGTGTACCATTACCTCGATCCCGTATAAGTTATATCCTTCGGGATTATGGTTTGTAATATATCCTGCATCTGTCACATCCGACCAGGAATGGCGGTCATCATACTCATCAAAATTAATAATAAGACTTGAACAAGAACCAATTACTTTTCCGTCCAGCTCAGCAACTAACTGCCCTTCTGGGAAAATAGTTAAGTGACTACGTAAATGGGCAACTTTCCATGGATCCATACCCGGAAAACATAAACGCTGAATTTCTAAAATTGACTCTATATCAGAAAAAGACATTTGTCTTATAATCATACTTTGTTCAAACTGAGATAAATCAAATTCCTCTGTCATTTTATCGGCTCCTCTTTTATTAAGTAACTTTCATTATATAGCTCTTTTCACTTCAGATAAAATATTTTACATGTAATTAAAGAAGCCTTATACTTTAATTTGAGTTCAAAGTAATTTAAAGGAGTTCATATGACAAAAAAAATAGAAAATCTACTATTATTTATGTGGACCGTTGCTTTAACTGCAACGTTAGGTTCCCTCTATTTTTCAGAGATAAGAGGGTACGAACCCTGTGATCTATGTTGGTACCAACGTATACTCATGTATCCACTTGTGCTAATATTGGGAGTTGCATACGTTCAAAAGAATCCGAAAATCGCAGTAACCTCACTTGTATTCTCTGTGATCGGTGGATGTATTTCTGCCTATCATTATAGCATTCAAAAACTGACTTTCATGCAAGAATCGGCACCAGCTTGTGGGAGAGTTGCTTGTACAGGGGAATATATAAACTATGCAGGCTTTATAACAATTCCATTTTTAGCTCTAGTTGCATTTATTTTAATCGCAATTACAAGTGTTATTGTGTGGAGAAACATCAAGGAGGAAAAATAACTTGAAGAAACTACTTATATTTGGTGGTATTATTATTGCAATCTTTGTATTAATCTTTGTTTTAAACTCTCAGAAAAACAAGGATGCGTTAGCTAATAACCCATACGATACTGACAACTTAAAGCAATCTACCATCGATCTTATCGATGACCCAAACTATCAGAACATTATTTTACCAGAAGACTTGAAGAAAAAGATTGCTACTGGGGAACCTGTTACAGCTTATTTCTTCAGCCCAGAATGTGTACATTGTCAAGAAATGACACCACGTCTATCTCCACTTGCTGAAAAAAATGACATTGAAATCGTCAAATATAATGTACTTGAATATGAAAAAGGATGGAATGACTACCTTATCCAAGCAACACCAACAATGATTTATTTTGAAGATGGCAAAGAGGTTGTAAGAGTAGAAGGCGCCATTTCTAATGAACAGATTCAAGAGTTCTTTGATGAAGTCGTTTTTAAATAACCAAAAGGGTCATGTCGAGTAGACAGGCCCTTTTTTTAAAGGAGCGGGAAAATTAATGATTCATACATTCACTTATACTATCCAAGAGGATGGTTTAACTATCGACAGTCTTTTCCAAGAAAAGTGGAAGCTAGGTAAAAAGTTAATACATGAACTACGTATGCAAAAGGCCGTGAGCAATAAGAACGAAGAACTTCTTCAATGGAAACTTCCGAACAAAAAAGGGGATGTACTTGTCATTAAATGGGAAGGAGAATCCTCTAACTATCTTCTTTCCGATCAAATCCCTTTGTATGTGACGTATGAGGATGAGTATTTACTAATTGCCTCTAAACCACGTGGTGTATCCACGCATCCAAACGAAGAAGGTCAAAATCATACCTTTATGAACACCGTAACAAATTATTTACACAGTAAAGGTCATCATTACGGGGAACATGTACATCGCATCGATGAAGGCACTAAGGGATTAATCGTCATTGCAAAAAATCCACTTGTCAAAGGTATGCTTGATCGAATGTTGGAAAATAAAACAATCGTCCGCACCTATGAAGCAATAGTAGAAGGCCAAGTAAAAAATCAGCATGGTACTATTCGAGCAGCTATTGGAAACGACCGTCACCATCCAACTCGAAAAAGAGTATCACCATCTGGGCAAAATGCGATCACTCATTATGAAATTGCAGGAAAGCATGAACAGTTCACGAAAATACATGCAATTTTAGAAACTGGACGGACGCACCAAATCCGTGTCCACTTAGCTCACTTAGGACATCCAATTGTAGGGGACGAACTATATGGAGCTAAAAAAACACCTACTAAAATGTATGAGCTACATGCATTTAAAGTTCAATTTAACCACCCAATAACAGGCGAAGTGCTAGTTGTTGAAGATAAAAGATAATAGGAATAGAATAACGGAAAATGTTGCACAAACAATAAAGCAGATGAGGGATTTCACATCTCATCTGCTTTTTTCAAGTATATTCTTAATTCCAATTCCATCTTCTTCATTAAGAATAGAAACTCATAAATCCTAAAAATAATACTATTGTTTATTGTTTATTTTTTATTCAATTTAGAGTAAGCTTCAATAAGCTTTTCTACTGGAATATTATCTATCTTCATACCAGTCAAGTCACACTTTTGTATTTCTACATTTCTAAGATTACAGTTACTAAGTTTACTGCCTTCAAGGTCACATCTTTCAAATGAGATTGCCTTATTTTCATCCCCCAGATTTGTATCAATGAAATTAACCCCGCCTAAAGTGACAAATATCATTTCACTGTTGGATAAATTTAAATCGGCATACAGGGAATTTCTAAGATTAATATTTTGGAACTTTGAGTGACTAAGATTACAATTGCTAATATGACTGTTCATTAGATTACTGTTACTAAATGAGCTTCCTTCTAAATTTACTCCATAACACTCCGTATTTGTCATATCGCAATTCACGTATTGAATACTCGAAATATTTTTATTTTCAACTAAGTTTTCACTTTCTGATGAAATCTCTATCGTCTTTAGATAACCATATTCTTCTTCAGACTCAAAGTTTGTTCTATAACCCATTTTTTCATAAAAGTAGTGATTGTTAATTTGCTTACTTGATGTTTCAAGATCCCAATTTCTTATATTATAATACTTTTCCTCTACCAAATTTATTACTCTTGAACCAATTCCTTTGCCTTGTAAGTTCGGGTCAATATAAATACGATCAATTCTCCCAAAACTTCTACCAGAAATAGTTATTATAACTCCACCGATAATTTCTTTATCTTTTAAGACTTTAAAATACTCCAATTCCCTAATCATATACTTAGTCATTTCAATAGAAGAATATCCAGGTGGCTGAATATTATAATCAATTACATCATCTTGATTTGGTAGCCACTTTTTCACTTCTTCATCAAAAGTTCTTTTCATAATTTCTGTAAGTTTTTCTGCATCCGCTATGGTTGCTTTTTCAATGGATATAAATAACATTAGGTATTCTCCTTTAGTCTTTTCTATTGTATTACTGTGTAATAAAAAAATCATCTCACTTCTAGGAAATCTAAAAGGGGAGATGACTTTAATCAAACTTTGTAAAAATTATTATTTTTTACAAAGCTACTTAAATGTTTTTATCCAACTTCACTTCAAACTTAGGATTTGTTACATACTCCATATATTTTACCTCGCCATTAAAGCTTTCATATGCCTCGTATCGTGCTCTAACAGCAGGGGCAGTTATGAATTCTAGTACTCTCTCCTTCTTAACCCAACAACTCTCAGAAGTTTCCTCGGAGATACTTAACACTCCACCAATAGGCTTACCTACAAAATCGAACATTACTTTAGTAGGCACATCTGTAACTTCGTCATACCATTTATAGATTCCTGTATTTGAATAGGTTCCTATTAAGTGACCTACTTCAATATCAATTCCACTTTCTTCTTTTACTTCTCGAACTAAAGCATCTATTAGATTTTCTCCAACTTCCACTTGTCCACCAGGATAGACCCATCCTCCATGCTGCGTTTTTACTAAAAGAATTTCTCCTTGCTCATTTTCAACAATTCCCCCAACTGCTACAATATGCGTAGGTATTATCATTCTACTTACCCCCCTTTTTATTTCTGCCCTTTCTTTTATAAATGAAAGTCCAAATAAAAAAGCCACATAGTATAATGTAACCCCCAATTCTAATAACATCATGCGTTTCCCTTGGTAAAACTAAAAATAAAACAGCTGAAATAATCCCTGTTGGAAGTACAATATAAAACCACATACGAACAATGGGATTGCGAAAACTGACTTCAAAACGATCCTGTTCATCCATCATAATTCTTCTCTTGAGGCATGCCTCTCATTTTTATTCCATTTATTGAAGTTATAGTAAAATTGGATAACTTCTCCGATAATACAAATGCTGAAGAATACAATGACTATATTAGTGGGCCATAATGGATATCGGTATATAATAAAGAAACATACGATGTAAATTGGAAGTGACCATAGCGTGCGAAGCATTCTTCTTCTATAGCTCAACTGAAAATAAGGAAATGCAAATCCCTTATCAGTCTTAGGTTCATTCTTATAAACAACCCAAAGAACAATATTGACAAAGATACATACACCAGCAATTACACAAAAAATCAATATCGTTGAATTAGAAATAAAAATCACTCCTCAAAGTTATTTCACTTGAAAATCAAACTCTTATCAGCTTTCGGACAAAAAGTTTTTTGCCATATAATAAGCACTCGCAGAGAAAAGCTGCGTTTTAATCTCATTCGTTTTTATTAGCGATCCTAATAACTCAAAATCAATCAGCTTTATATTTATCTGTTCGGTTTCATCTAAATCTTGTTCATATTGTTTAACTGCATCTTGTAAAAGAAAGGTTTTAATTTTGTTATTTTGTGTGGCGGGATTTATCATAAATTCACCTAACAAAATAGGTTTCAGATGTGAAACATAGCCAGTTTCTTCTTTAATTTCTCTAATAATGCCTTCTTCGTCTGTCTCATTGTTTTCTTTTTTTCCTGCTGGAATTTCAAAATAATTATCATTTCCAGCATGTCTATATTGTTCGACAAGCACCATTTGGTTTTCTTTTGTAAGCACAACTGCATTCACCCAATCGGAATATTCATTTACATAATAATCATTGATCACAATCCCATTTGGGAGCTCACATATATCTTTTCTAATATTTCCATAAGGGCTTTTATGAACATATTCAGACTTTAACATTTTCCACTGTTTCATATTTATCACCTTCTAATGCTTTATTTCATCATTCGTTAGAAATGATTCCTAACCAATTGCCTTTCATCAATGCAGGATTATTGCGAATAGGATATACAAAACCCCTAATCCTATTTCTCTTCCTATAATTTTCTTACTTTCTTTCTGTAGATAACTTTCTATTCCTTCTAAGATGGAATTAATTCCTACAAACACGAACACTAACTTCACATAGAAAATATCAATACCGTTTATAATGGCCATTACTAACATTGCAATCATCAAGCCTAGCAATAACAGTTTTAGTATTATGAATGGTGTACTACTTTTTTTCTTATTAGTTTTTTCAAAAAATATATTCATCAAGGGACCTCATCTAATATTTATTAAACTATATTACTAATACGTTAAAATATGTAATAGGTTTCATTAAAGAGTAATATTTTCCAATAATATAAAAACACGATAGTTTCCTTCTTGATTGAAGAAAAACTACCGTGCTGTTGATTATTGAATTATTAGTTGCTTTTAAGAAGTGGGGATAGCGAGAAAGTCGAATCTGCTTGGAGTATACATTGGGACAAAGGCTATATATGTCCAGCCGAAGTTTACTAATTCAAGGAGGTTCTGTCTCGTACATGGAGAGCGTTCACTGAAACAGGATTAGAAACTAAAATTATCTGGATCTTTACCAGTCCGCTCATTTAAATTCAGCGCATCAATATTTTTCATATCCTCGAAGGATAACTCAAAGTCATATACATCCATATTCTCAGCGATTCTAGATGGATTTTCTGATTTAGGAATAACGATTAAATCATGTTGCAGATGCCATCTAATAATTGTTTGAGCAGTCGATTTACTGTATTTTGTACTAATCCGTTTCAATGTTGGCTCTTCTAGTATTCGACCTCTTGCTAGTGGTGACCACGAAGTTATCGCTATTCCCTGCTCTTCACAATACTCACGTAGATCAAACTGAGTAAGTCGCGGATGACATTCAATTTGGTTGACCATTGGTTTAATGTTTGCTTTTGCAGCAATTGCCTCTAAATGATGTGCATGATGATTCGCTACTCCAGTAGCACGTATTAGCTTTTCATCATATAGACGTTCTATCGCTCGATATGTATCTACAAAAGTTTCTTTTACTGGCCAATGCGTTAAATATAAATCTACGTAGTCCATTCCTAATAACTCTAAAGATTTTTCGAATGCTCTGAGTGTTTGATCGTAACCTTGATCTGTGTTCCATACTTTTGTTGTAATGAATATGTCTTTGCGCGGAACATTTGATGCTCGGATGGCATCTCCTACTTCTTTTTCGTTGGCGTACAAACTTGCAGTATCAATATGACGATAACCATAATCCAATGCAGCTGTAATTGCTTGAATAGCAATATCTGGTTCTGTCATTTTATAAACACCTAAACCAAGTCTTGGCATCTCAATTCCGTTTGCTAATTGTTTCGTTGAATGTATATTTAAAGTCAATTTTTTCATCCTTTCTTATGAGGAAAACGACTGATATAAATCAGTCGTTTTCTCTTTTCTTCATGGAAGAAGTGACTTCAGATTGAGCAGGATCAGATACACGATTATCTTCTTCTAGCTCTTTATTGTCCCTCATTCTATCCATCTGTTTTCCTAATTGCTTTACTTCTTCCATGTTAGTTGCCATTGAACCGTTCTCTGGACCATTTTTGAATTCATTCATTCCAAAAATCACTCCTTTTCTTAATGTTAGTAGAATATTCGAAAGGTTGCAACATTCAAATGAACGATTTTTGTCAAATTTCATTTTTTCGCTTTATTTCTTTTTCAAACAATTTAGGGTATACTAGGTGCAGAATACTAAAGAGGAGGCACTCCATATGAAATTAATCCTTATTCTTGGTGTTTGTATTTCGTTCCTTGCTGCAATTTTCAAAGCTGGATACGACGACAAACCAGGTGCATCTGAAAAATAATCTATTTAAAACGGACGAGTCTTTTATGACATCGTCCGTTTTTTTATCTGTCTAGCTACATGCCTCGCCCCTCGAGTCGTTTCAGAATGTCGGATAAAGGCACAGAACGCTTTTACCGTCATTCTTCCAACGCTTGTCGGAGGCCCACAGGATGTGGTTCAGTCAGTCGTCGCGACACGATGTCGAGATCTTAGACTGACTTCCATAACATAAGCACTTGCGCTTTTCTAGTGTAAATTTGGATAATTCTGCTGACGTAATGCCTCATAAATTAGTATCGCAGCTGTGTTCGATAAATTTAGCGAACGAATATTATCATTCATAGGAATACGTAAAGCACGATCCGGGTGTGCGTCGATAAACTCACGTGGCAAACCTTTTGTCTCACGTCCAAAAATAAAAAAGTGATCTTTTTCCGAATCACTAAAGTCAAAAGTAGTGTGTGGCTTAGCACCAAATTTAGTGATTAAATAATACTCTCCAGATGGATGTGCAGCAAAAAATTCATCTAGTCCATCATAATAGGTAATGTCTACATGTTCCCAATAATCTAGTCCGGCTCTTTTTAGCATTTTATCATCTGTAGAAAAGCCTAAAGGTCGGATTAAATGTAATTTAACACCTGTTCCCGCACAAGTTCTAGCTATATTCCCAGTATTAGCTGGTATTTCTGGTTGATATAAAACAACATTAATACTCAATTACTCCACTTCCTAGTTCTCAATTGTATAGTACTCTAATCCTTTTCGAATCTCTTTTAAAACTTCTTCAACTTGTTCATGCTGTTCAGCTTTTTTGAGGGCAAGTAAGCCTTCTTTTGAATTTATTTTACCTATAGCCCATGCAGCTGTACCTCTAATTACTGGTCTAGCATCATTTTGCATTAAATCTATAAGCGTTGGAACAGCTTCTTGCTCTTTAAAATGAGCTAATGCGATTATAGCATTTCGCTGGATCGGATTCTTCCCTCTCCACGCACCAGACATATGACCGTACGTTTCTTTGAACGCTCGATTCGTCATTTTAAGTAAAGGTAAAAGTAAAGGCTTCACTAATTCTGGGTCTGGTTTAAACGATTCTTGGTGGAGATTAGCTTTCCCTTTGTTTTTTGGACAAACTGTTTGGCAAGTATCACAGCCGTATATCCGATTTCCTATTTTCGTACGAAATTCGTCTGGAACCATTGTTTTCGTTTGAGTGATAAAAGCAATACAGCGCTGTGCATTAAGTTGTCCGCCTTGTATTAATGCTCCAGTCGGACAAACATCTAAGCATAACCGGCAATCACCACATTGTTCCTCCATCTGTTCACTCGGAGCAAAAGGAATTGACGTAATCATTTCCCCGAGATAAACATAGGAACCAAACTCAGGAGTTATAATAGAGCAGTTTTTCGCACTCCATCCAATACCTGCTCTTTCCGCCACAGCTCGATCAGAAAGTTCTCCCGTATCAACCATTGAACGGAGTTTTGCATCTGGAATATGAGTTAAAATATATAATTCTAAAAGTGCTAATTTTTCTCGTAAAACGGTATGATAATCTATACCCCATGACGCACGGGCAAAGATTCCTCGTCTTGCCCCCTTCACACTTTGTGGAGCATCCTTCATTTTGGAGGGGTACGCAATTGCTATAGATATGATACTACTTGATTCTTCAAGCAACATCTTAGGATGCACTCTTTTCTCAATATTAGATTCTTCAAATCCGGAAGCATACCCTAATTCCTGCTGCCTGATCAATCTATTTTTTAATTCATGAAATGGAGAAACAGAAGTAAATCCAATTTTATCAATTCCAATGGATGCAGCGTAATCTATGAGGTTTTGTTGAAACTGAATGATATTCACAAATGTTCTCCTTTCTTATGCTACACTAAAGAAAATAAGTGTAAGGATGGTTGATATGATAGTAAAACTGGATGATTCAATAGTTGAAATAGAACCTACCTTTAAAATAGGCATTATTCATTATACCAAAATTATTGTTACTTCTTCGCCTCAAATGCTTAAAGGACGTCTTCAATTATTTCAGGAGCAACTTTTCTTTGAACTAGATGACAAAGTCGTAACTGATTTCGATGGGATAAAAGAATGGAGAGCACTTTGGAAAAAGTTTGGTGCTGATCCAAATCGTTATAGACCTTCAATGGAAGCTATGTACAGAAGGATTGCAAAACAAAATTATATCACACCGATGCATTCCGCTGTGGATGTAAATAACTTTTTCTCTATGCAATATGAAATTCCAATGGGAATCTATGATGTGGCAAAAATTGAAGGTGATGTAACACTTACAATTGGCAATAAAGAAACAGTATATAACGGTTTAAATGGTAGAGAAAATAAATTAAACAATATACTTACTCTTCAAGATGACATAGGACCATTTGGTAGCCCATTTGTAGATTCTGTTCGAACTGCTGTGACTGAAAATACTACAGAGGCTCTACAAGTCGTATTTCTACGTCCTTCATTAGAGATTGAGGAAAGTAAGAAATTACTTCACTCTATGGCTACCATGTTCACGCAAATACATGGTGGAGAATTTGATACTAGTTTAATTGGTTATGTTCCTAAAAAGTAAAGGAGAATAATAATGGTACTCAATATTTGGTTCAATAGATGGTTTTCCACTGTGTCACATTATATGGAGCTGATTCGCCATAATCCGGATCAACAGGAATTTGTTATTTACGGTACACATCCTAATCCGGATACTGTGTATTTTAATTACTGTGATGTATTTAGTACTGAACCAGATATTACGGGCGAAGACTATCTTCAGTTTTGTATTGACTATTGTCTACAAAATCAGATACATATTTTTGTACCGCGAAAAGAGAATGTACTCATTTCTAAACACTTAGACAAGTTCAATAAAATTGGTGTGAAAGTGTTAGTTTGCCCAGATGGTGATTTAATGGCCATGATAGACGATAAAGCAGCGATGTATCGGTCTTTACAGGACCAGGAAAAAGTAGGGAATTTTATCGTGACTATTCCTTCATATAGAATAGTAAATAATGCTGCAGGTTTCCAACAGGCTTATGCCGATTTGGGTAAGGATGATACGAAACTATGTATTAAGCCAGTAATCGGAGAAGGAGCAAGTGGTTTCCGTATTATAGATGACATCGCTGATACCATTCCATTTATATACAATACAACTTCTACCCAAAAGATTTCTTATGATACAGCTTATAAAATTTTAAAAACGCAGGAGCATTTCTCGGATCTAATGGTAATAGAATATTTAGATGGCCATGAGTATAGTATTGATTGTTTAGCTGATACAGATGGCACTTTGCTTGTTGCTATACCTCGAAAAAAAGGAAATGGACGAATCCGTGAGATTGAATATAATAGAGAATTAATCGAAATTGCTGAGAAAATGGCTGCACAATATAAATTTCCTTATGTGTATAACATTCAAGTCAAATATAAAGATGGAATACCAAAACTACTTGAGATCAATCCCCGCATGAGTGGAGGAATGCATATTAGCTGCCTTGCAGATATTAATATTCCCTATTATGCTATAAAGTTATTACTAAATGGGCATGTGGAGGCTCTTCTTCCTAAGTTTGGAGTGAGAGCAACTCATATTGAACAACCTGTAATCTTACCATCTAAAGAATCTGCTATATTAGCTTAACCTTAAATGGCATATAGTTGAATAAAAGAGGAGTGATATATTAATGGTGAACTTGAACAAAATCGAACTTAAGAAAAAAGGACAATCTATTAATCTCACTAAGAGCAACAATAATAATATTGGTGAAATCTTAGTAAATCTCCAATGGAATCAACAGATCAACTCAAAATCTACTGGTTTCTTTACCACCTTACTAGGTGGTAAATCTAAAGGTGTGGATCTAGATTTAGGCTGTTTATATGAATTAAATAATGGTGAAAAAGGGTGTATTCAGGCTTTAGGAAATGCTTTTGGCACACTAAAACAATCCCCGTATATCGAACTCGATGGCGATGATCGTACTGGCTCCATATCTGGAGGAGAAAACCTTAGAATCGATGGAAATAAGATATCCGATATTAAACGTATTCTCGTATATTCATTCATCTATAAAGGTGTAGCTAATTGGGCAGAAGCAGATGGAGTTATTACATTATCATATCCTGCTGGCCCCAATATCGAGGTTAAGCTAGATGAACATAGAAATGGGCAAATTATGTGTGCAGTTGCAATGATTGAAAATGTAAATAATGAGACTTTCAAAATTGAGCGTCTAGTAGAGTACTATAAAGGGCATAAAGAGATGGATAATGCATACAGCTGGGGTATGAACTGGGTAGCCGGATCAAAATAAAAAACTAGGGGATTTTGATAGTGTTCATAATCCTCTTTTTTAGAATAAAAAATCAACCATTTAGCAAACAATGGTTGATTTTTCTTTGTTAATCTCTAATTATTAATAGGCACGACCGAACCATACCGTATGTTTAGAATCCTTACCACAGTTGATACATGTTGCTTTTTCTGCTGGTGGATTGAATGGTATATTACGTGTCGTAAATTTAGTTTCATTCTTCACATTCTCTTCACAAGCGTCATCTCCACACCATCCTGCAAGAATCCATCCAGGAATTTCTCCTTTTTCTGTTGAATCCGTAAGATGTTGCTTTAACTGCTCTAGGGAATCTACATTTGTATGGGAGTTTTCATCACGGAATGCACGAGCTTTTTCAAGTAAGCGTGTTTGCATTGTTGTTAGCGCACCTTCAATACATTCAACAGCTGTTGCTAGCTCCACAGAAACTTTTTCAGCTTCATCACGTACTTTGATTAACGCTTGATTGTTTTCCAAATCACGAGGCCCTAACTCAATACGAACTGGTACACCTTTAAGCTCCCACTCGTTGAATTTATATCCAGGAGATTGGTCTGAATCGTCAAGACGTACACGAATACCTTTTGCTTTTAACGCTGCATAAAGCTCATTTAATTTTTCCATTATCGTTGGATTTTTCTTCCAAGGACCAACAGGAATTAGTACTACTTGAGTTGGTGCAACACGTGGAGGTAATACAAGCCCTTGCTCGTCACCATGTACCATAATAACCGAACCGATTAAGCGAGTTGATGTACCCCAAGATGTTGTATGCACATGCTGATGTTTGTTTTCTTTGTTTAAATATTTGATATCAAATGCTTCCGCAAACTTTGTCCCAAGGTAATGAGATGTCCCAGCTTGAACAGCTTTACCATCTTTCATCATAGCTTCGATAGAATATGTATCTACAGCTCCTGCAAAACGTTCGGAAGGTGTTTTCTGACCATCATATACCGGAATAGCTAAAAGCTCCTCTACAACCTCTTTATAGATGTTAAGCATTTGCATTGTTTCGTTACGTGCTTCTTCTTCATCTACATGAGCTGTATGCCCCTCTTGCCATAAAAATTCAGAAGTACGAATGAATGGAAGAGTTTTCTTTTCCCAACGGAACACGTTTGCCCATTGGTTGATAAGCACTGGCAGATCACGATAACTCTTAATCCAATCTGAATACAAATGACCAATCATCGTTTCTGATGTTGGACGTAACGCTAAACGTTCTTCCAATTTCTCACCAGCTGCTTCCGTTACCCATGGAAGCTCTGGAGCAAATCCTTCAATATGATCCTTCTCCTTTTGAAAAAAGGATTCAGGAATTAGCATAGGGAAATAGGCATTACGATGTCCTGTTTCTTTAAAACGTCTGTTCATTTCATCTTGAATATGCTCCCAAATTTCAAAGCCATCTGGTTTAAAGGCAATACATCCACGAACTGGAGTGTAATCCATTAAATCTGCTTTCTGAATTGTGTCGATATACCATTTTGTAAAATCATTTTGTTGCTGATTTGTCATCTAAATTCCTCCTATTTAAGTCAATCCATTACACTACGGCTTAGTCCGTACAGATTTTAAAATGTGTACTACCCATTTCAAAGTCTGTATCACCCACTAGATATTTTAATTCGATTAGCGGAGTACTTCCAACTGCTAAATTGAATTAAAAAAGCACAGGGACATCCTCGTAAAAGGACGTCTCTGTGCTGAATAGACGTGGTACCACCTTAGTTTAGCTCAAAAAAATTTAAGCCCTCTAAACGTTTGGTAACGAAAACGAATCGGTTATGTTTGCATAACATCTCCGTGATAGGTTTCAACAAGAAGTGGTGATATAGCTCTCAGCGTTTGCTATACTTTCTGTTTCACAATTCTCATCTACTTGGTCACTTCGCAGATTGTATTACTAATAATATACCAAATAACCTACTTTAATACAATGTGGATTAAGGAATGCCAATAATTTTCTATTTTATATAAAGAGGTGAGATAATAGACTTACGATTCTTCTTGTGTAACTTGTGTTTGTAGAACACATTTTGCCATTCACTCATATGTTTCCTTTTGAGTATCTTATACTAGTAATTCTATTTTTATGGAGGAATTAATGTGGGATACTTTGTAAACGTTGAACAAGGAGTAAAATTATTTGTCGAGGATATTAATCCAAGTGCAAGCAAGACAATTGTATTTTTACATGGTTGGCCATTAAGTCATGAACAATTTGAATATCAATTTGATGCCTTACCTCAAATGGGATACCGCTGCATTGGTATAGACTGGAGAGGATTTGGAAAATCAGATAAACCTATGAATGGCTACAATTACGACAGACTAGCAGATGACATCTACGCCGTAGTCCGAACGCTCCAACTAGATAATTTTACACTAATCGGCCATTCGACTGGAGGAGCAATCGCTATACGCTATACTGCTCGCCATGCTTTTGGTGTGTCAAAACTAATTTTAATAGATGCCGCGGCTCCCACTGGATTTACAAAGGAAACTGCGAATACTCTACTTACAGAAGCATTAAATGACCGCCCCAAAATGATGCAAGGAGTAACAGATACTTTTTTCTTTCAATATATTACAGCTCCATTCTCTAATTGGTTTACTGGGTTAGGATTACAAGCAGCAGGTTGGTCTACGGCAGCAATCATCAACACCTTGAGGGATGAAAACCTCAATGCAGATCTCCCCAAAATATCAGTCCCTACATTAATCGTTCATGGAGTACATGATAAGGTGATCCCATATGAACAAGCTCAAATACTAAATCAAACAATAAAAAATTCACATCTCGTACCCTTTCATTACAGCGGCCATGGGCTTTTCTGGGAAGAACGAGTAAAGTTTAACGAACTTATAAAACAGTTTATCGGATAGATAAGCTTTATAAGAAATAAGTTCACAGGAAAGCTTACTAAGCTATCTTGTGAACCTTTTTGTTATAGTAAATATTATTAGAATACTCTATACTTATAATTGATATAATTTTCAGTTATTAATTGTGAAAGGTGGAGAAACATGAAACTAGGTGTATTTTCTTTAAGTTTAAATGTTAAAGATATTAATGCTTCAAAAGATTTTTATGAAAAACTTGGTTTTCAAACTCTTGGAGGGGAGATCACTCAAAATTGGTTAATTATGAAAAATGAAGATACTATTATCGGTTTATTTCAAGGAATGTTTGAAAAAAATATTTTAACCTTTAATCCAGGATGGAATAGCAACGCGGAAAACCTAGAATCTTTCACTGACGTTCGTGAACTTCAAAATCAGCTTAAACAAAAAGGAATAAAATTTCAGACCGAAGCTGATGAAACTACAGTTGGACCTACACATTTTACAATCGAAGATCCAGATGGCAATCAGATTCTTCTAGATCAACATAGATAAATTTTATATAATGGCCTCCAAACCTAACCAAAAAGTGCTTTACTCTTTTGAGACAGGTACGAAGAAATGCAATGTGGTTCATTTGTTCAAATTATGAAAAGCAGGCTCCTCTATAGAAGAGCCTGCTTTTCATAATTTTACACGTTTGCATCAGGAAACTTATCAGCGACTAAATTTAACTTTATCTTATGCTCCAGCAATGCTTTAAGGCCACAAAGAACAATTGTATAGCCACCGGTTGAATCTATTACTTGATTTGCTATTTCAGTTAGATTACCCTTGAAGCCATAATTTTTGATTTCGACAAATGTTCCTTCTGATTCTCTTTGGGTAAATAGCCATTCAGCAGTTGTTTCATCATCAAATTGGATAAGAATCCGCTTGTTTTGTTCAATTTCCTTCACATCGAGCTCAGCTGAAACTCCGTACATCTCCCATTCCCAACGAATACATCTTCCTTTTTCTAATCTCCCGCTACTCTTTGTAAACCAAAATTTTGTCGTAATAGTTGGATCAATAAAAGCTTCGAATACCTCATGCACTGGCTTTCTTATTAGCATTCCTACACTCACAGTTGATAATTCATCAAAATTAGTCATTAAATTCTCCTTCATTTAAGGTAATAGCAGTTTGAATAAGAGAGATAAAAGTTTCTGATTGGATATCTTCCATTTTTGTAATTCTAATATGTCTCATTGTTTTACCCGAACCCTGTAATAAATTATTTATGTCTTTTTCTACAAGTTCATTTCCTTTATGAAAACCTAAATTAACATGCTTTTTAGCTGTTTGTAGATAACAAACTAACCCTTTATATGAGTAGTTAGGCATCGACCATTTATATTCTTCTACAAGAGCAGGTGAAGCAGCTAAAATAATTTCTCTTAAAACCTTTGTAATGCTCTGAATATCATCTGGTAAATTCAGAATAAATGTATCAACATCTAGAATTGTTCTGTTTAGTTTATCCACTATGTATCACCTTCACTATTCTAATATATAACTTTTGCCATGTTATCCATACAATAATCTTGTAAAAATTTAAAAATGCGTTCGAGATCAGAGTAATCTCAAACGCAGGAATAAGCTTCCTTACTTTATAGATTTTACTTTGCATTCTTATCAGGCTGATGAATCCCAAAAACATTACCCTCAGTATCAGAATAATATCCCTGCCAAGCCATTCCAGGCAGAGCATACTTTGGCATTGCCACCTGTCCACCATACTCTAGTATTTTAGTTTCCGTTGAATCGTAATCTTCCACGCCCAGTGTACAAGAGAAGCCATTCATAGGCTGATGTTGTCCTGGTGGAGGTGTTTGACGTTTCATTAAAGCCCCATCAATACCAGGCTGACTTGCATCGCCAGTAATAGCCCCAAAATAAGGAAGCCCCGCATAATCAGTCCAGTCTTCAAATGTCCACCCAAATATTTCTCCATAAAACTTTTTTGCACGGTCCATGTCATCCACATGAATTTCGAAATGAACTAATCTCCCCATAATTCTCCCCCAATTTAATTCATTTTAAATTTAAATAGCCTTGTACCATTCAAAACTCGCAAACCTTCTTCATCATTGTAATAAAGATTGAAAATTAAATCAATTCAATATAGTGTTTACTAGTTATAACTTTCAATCTAAATTGATTTGAATAATACCTACATGACCGTTAACAGATTTTATAACTAAAGTTCACTAAAACATATAAAGACTGCTGCTACTAATTATCTCTCTAAAAATGCTATCAATGCGTCTAAATCCTTTGCAGAAGCTTTTTTAAAGGTGCCAGCCATCATTTTACCAAAAAGTTTAGTTATGCCTGTGAGACCTTTTATTTCTCCGATTAACTTTATCTCCGTAAGGTTATCAGATGAAGTTACTTTATAGGTAAAAATATATTCTCCTTTACCAGTTGTTCCTTTCTTACCATCACAGCGAAGAACAATTTTATCTGGCTCATTGAGTTCAACAACTTCAAAATGTTCCGTAGCCACTTGTCCAAACATCTTTCTAGATTCCTTCCACTCACTGCCCACTTGCATTAGTCCAACATCCAATCGTTCAATACCTACAAGCCCCTGCATCCAGTAATTAGCAGCATCCAGATCAATCAAACCATCATATACCTGTTGCTTAGAAAGGTGGGTATTTCTTTTCACTTCAAAATTAGTACTCAAGCGGATAACCCTCCAAAATGTTTACTAAAGTATATCATACGATGATCACCGTATTGTTAACATTTTAATAGAGGCTCCAGAGATATTGTGACAGTAATACAGATTTTTATTCAACTTAACCTTCTCTTAAATTCCTTTTAGGACTAGGTTATTTTTGATGCATGTGGAAGTTCAGTTCAAAACTCTTTCTTTTTCTCTCTACACAAAAGACACCCATTAACGCTGATTTAACAGTGTTAATGGGTGTCTTTAATTTTACGTATATTGACGCAAAACACATAATAATACCGGTGGTCGGGGTCGAACCGACACATCCAGAGGATACGGGATTTTGAGTCCCGCGCGTCTGCCAATTCCGCCACACCGGCAAAATAAAATACTACTAGGCAGTTATTATAAAATTTGGAGGCGGCAACCGGATTTGAACCGGTGATAAAGGTGTTGCAGACCTGTGCCTTACCACTTGGCTATGCCGCCATAATTAAGTAATGGAGCGGAAGACGAGGTTCGAACTCGCGACCCCCACCTTGGCAAGGTGGTGTTCTACCACTGAACTACTTCCGCAAAAAACTGGGGTACCTGGATTCGAACCAGGGCATGATGGAATCAAAATCCATTGCCTTACCGCTTGGCTATACCCCAATGGGGCGGACGAGGGGAATTGAACCCCCGAGTGTCGGAATCACAATCCGATGCGTTAACCACTTCGCCACGACCGCCACAAATAAAAAAAGAGCTAACTACTAAGGAATATGGGGCGACTGATGGGAATTGAACCCACGAATGCCGGAATCACAATCCGGTGCGTTAACCACTTCGCCACAACCGCCATTATTCAAAGTTAACTTATAATTTGGCAGGGGCAGTAGGAATCGAACCCACATCAAAGGTTTTGGAGACCTCTATTCTACCGTTAAACTATGCCCCTAAATAAAAACTGGTGGTGGGGGACGGATTCGAACCGCCGAACCCGAAGGAGCGGATTTACAGTCCGCCGCGTTTAGCCACTTCGCTACCCCACCAGTATAGTGGTGCCGGAAAAAGGACTTGAACCCTCAACCTACTGATTACAAGTCAGTTGCTCTACCAATTGAGCTATTCCGGCGTATAAATATGGTGGCTCAGGACGGAATCGAACCGCCGACACAAGGATTTTCAGTCCTTTGCTCTACCGACTGAGCTACTGAGCCTACTTCGATTTGTGCTAGGCTGCGAATCTCTTTGTCAGCTTCATTCGTTCAGTCAGTCACGTACTTTAGTACGCTCCTTCCATCACTCAATCGCTTCCTCGATCCTCTTGCTTATCTCAAATCTCAAATAAAATAAATGGCGGTCCCGACCGGGATCGAACCGGCGATCTCCTGCGTGACAGGCAGGCATGTTAACCGCTACACCACGGGACCATTTGGTTGCGGGGACAGGATTTGAACCTGCGACCTTCGGGTTATGAGCCCGACGAGCTACCACTGCTCCACCCCGCGACAATAATATACTTACAAACACCAGGATACTACGCTTGAAAAAAGTAGGACACCTGCTTCGGCTGACGCCTGCATCGATGTTAATCGCTTGCTTCGTAAAGCGATTTGCTCCACCCCGCGACAATAGAATGCTTACTAATTTATTTCTTAAAGAAATGGTGGAGGATGACGGGCTCGAACCGCCGACCCTCTGCTTGTAAGGCAGATGCTCTCCCAGCTGAGCTAATCCTCCTGGGTAAAATTACGATAAGCTTCGCATCTCTGCTTCAGCTTCATTCGTTCAATCAGTCACGTACATAAGTACGCTCCTTCATTCTCTCAATTGCTTCCTTGATCTACTGCCTTTTCCTAATTTTACATAAGATAAGCTTCGTATCTCTGTGTCAACTTAATTGAAATAAATGGTGACCCCTACGGGATTCGAACCCGTGTTACCGCCGTGAAAGGGCGGTGTCTTAACCGCTTGACCAAGGGGCCATACTTTTATGTAGAAAACTTATCTGGCGGAGAGCAAGGGATTTGAACCCTTGAGACAGTTTAACCCGCCTACACGATTTCCAATCGTGCTCCTTCGGCCACTCGGACAGCTCTCCTAAAATGGCTCCGAAGGTAGGACTCGAACCTACGACCGATCGATTAACAGTCGATTGCTCTACCACTGAGCTACTTCGGAATAATACAGCCTAGCGACGTCCTACTCTCACAGGGGGAGACCCCCAACTACCATCGGCGCTGAAGAGCTTAACTTCCGTGTTCGGTAAGGGAACGGGTGTGACCTCTTCGCCATCATCACTAGACATTATTAATTTGAAAGACAATATTTATTATAACAAAACTAGAAATTAATTCAAGCTTTTTTTATACTTTTTTGTACTCTCAAAACTGGATAAACGACATTGTTACGTTAAACAAAATTTGGTTAAGTCCTCGATCGATTAGTATTCGTCAGCTGCACGTGTCGCCACGCTTCCACCCCGAACCTATCTACCTCATCGTCTTTGAGGGATCTTACTTACTTGCGTAATGGGAAATCTCATCTTGAGGGGGGCTTCGTGCTTAGATGCTTTCAGCACTTATCCCGTCCACACATAGCTACCCAGCGATGCTCTTGGCAGAACAACTGGTACACCAGCGGTGTGTCCATCCCGGTCCTCTCGTACTAAGGACAGCTCCTCTCAAATTTCCTACGCCCACGACGGATAGGGACCGAACTGTCTCACGACGTTCTGAACCCAGCTCGCGTACCGCTTTAATGGGCGAACAGCCCAACCCTTGGGACCGACTACAGCCCCAGGATGCGATGAGCCGACATCGAGGTGCCAAACCTCCCCGTCGATGTGGACTCTTGGGGGAGATAAGCCTGTTATCCCCGGGGTAGCTTTTATCCGTTGAGCGATGGCCCTTCCATGCGGAACCACCGGATCACTAAGCCCGTCTTTCGACCCTGCTCGACTTGTAGGTCTCGCAGTCAAGCTCCCTTCTGCCTTTACACTCTTCGAATGATTTCCAACCATTCTGAGGGAACCTTTGGGCGCCTCCGTTACACTTTAGGAGGCGACCGCCCCAGTCAAACTACCCGCCTGACACTGTCTCCTACCCGGGTTACGGGTATGGGTTAGAATTTCAATACAACCAGGGCAGTATCCCACCGACGCCTCCTCCGAAGCTGGCGCTCCGGGCTCTAAGGCTCCTGCCTATCCTGTACAAGTTGCACCAAAATTCAATATCAAGCTATAGTAAAGCTCCACGGGGTCTTTCCGTCCTGTCGCGGGTAACCTGCATCTTCACAGGTACTATAATTTCACCGAGTCTCTCGTTGAGACAGTGCCCAGATCGTTACGCCTTTCGTGCGGGTCGGAACTTACCCGACAAGGAATTTCGCTACCTTAGGACCGTTATAGTTACGGCCGCCGTTTACTGGGGCTTCAATTCGCACCTTCGCTTGCGCTAAGCACTCCTCTTAACCTTCCAGCACCGGGCAGGCGTCAGCCCCTATACTTCACCTTACGGTTTTGCAGAGACCTGTGTTTTTGCTAAACAGTCGCCTGGGCCTATTCACTGCGGCTCTTCTAGGCTATGCACCCAAAAGAGCACCCCTTCTCCCGAAGTTACGGGGTCATTTTGCCGAGTTCCTTAACGAGAGTTCTCTCGCTCACCTTAGGATTCTCTCCTCGACTACCTGTGTCGGTTTGCGGTACGGGCACCTATCACCTCGCTAGAGGCTTTTCTTGGCAGTGTGAAATCAGGAACTCCGGACATACGTCCTCGCCATCACAGCTCAATGTTATAGAATGCGGATTTGCCTACATTCACACCTTACTGCTTGGACATGCATAACCAACAGCATGCTTACCCTATCCTTCTGCGTCCCCCCATTACTCAAACGGTGGTTTGGTGGTACAGGAATATCAACCTGTTATCCATCGCCTACGCCTATCGGCCTCGGCTTAGGTCCCGACTAACCCTGAGCGGACGAGCCTTCCTCAGGAAACCTTAGTCATACGGTGGACGGGATTCTCACCCGTCTTTCGCTACTCATACCGGCATTCTCACTTCTAAGCGCTCCACCAGTCCTTCCGGTCTGACTTCAACGCCCTTAGAACGCTCTCCTACCACTGATACCAAAGGTATCAATCCACAGCTTCGGTGATTTGTTTAGCCCCGATACATTTTCGGCGCAGCGTCACTCGACCAGTGAGCTATTACGCACTCTTTAAATGATGGCTGCTTCTAAGCCAACATCCTGGTTGTCTAAGCAACGCCACATCCTTTTCCACTTAACAAATACTTTGGGACCTTAGCTGGTGGTCTGGGCTGTTTCCCTCTTGACTACGGATCTTATCACTCGCAGTCTGACTCCCAAACATAAATCATTGGCATTCGGAGTTTGTCTGAATTCGGTAACCCGGGATGGGCCCCTAGTCCAAACAGTGCTCTACCTCCAAGATTCTAACGTTTGAGGCTAGCCCTAAAGCTATTTCGGAGAGAACCAGCTATCTCCAGGTTCGATTGGAATTTCTCCGCTACCCACACCTCATCCCCGCACTTTTCAACGTGCGTGGGTTCGGACCTCCAGTAAGTGTTACCTTACCTTCATCCTGGACATGGGTAGATCACCTGGTTTCGGGTCTACGACCACATACTCATTCGCCCTATTCAGACTCGCTTTCGCTGCGGCTCCGTCTTCTCAACTTAACCTTGCATGTAATCGTAACTCGCCGGTTCATTCTACAAAAGGCACGCTATCACCCATTAACGGGCTCTAACTACTTGTAGGCACACGGTTTCAGGATCTATTTCACTCCCCTTCCGGGGTGCTTTTCACCTTTCCCTCACGGTACTGGTTCACTATCGGTCACTAGGTAGTATTTAGCCTTGGGAGATGGTCCTCCCGGATTCCGACGGAATTTCACGTGTTCCGCCGTACTCAGGATACACTCAAGAGAGAATGAATTTTGGACTACGGGGCTTTTACCCTATCCTGCGGACCTTTCCAGATCGCTTCGTCTAACTCATTCCTTTGTAACTCTATGTAGAGTGTCCTACAACCCCAAGAGGCAAGCCTCTTGGTTTGGGCTATTCCCGTTTCGCTCGCCGCTACTCAGGGAATCGATTTTTCTTTCTCTTCCTCCAGGTACTTAGATGTTTCAGTTCCCTGGGTGTGTCTCAGATGCGCTATGTATTCACGCAAATGTACTGCTCCATTACGAACAGTGGGTTTCCCCATTCGGAAATCTCCGGATCAAAGCTCACTTACAGCTCCCCGAAGCATATCGGTGTTAGTGCCGTCCTTCGTCGACTCCTAGTGCCAAGGCATTCACCGTGCGCCCTTATTAACTTAACCTAAAAGTTAAAAAGTCTTACACGTCATGATTACGTAAATAATCATAACTTGAATTTCTTGTTGTTTATTGTTTCAATGTCGTTTTATCCAGTTTTCAAAGAACAATGGTTTTGTTCCTTCGCGACAAATAATCGCAGGAGCAAATAAGATAATTTGGTGGAGCCTAGCGGGATCGAACCGCTGACCTCCTGCGTGCAAGGCAGGCGCTCTCCCAGCTGAGCTAAGGCCCCGAAATTTAAAAAGGTATGGTGGGCCTAAATGGACTCGAACCATCGACCTCACGCTTATCAGGCGTGCGCTCTAACCAGCTGAGCTATAGGCCCTCTTTGAATTTCCATATATAATATGAACATTCAAAACTGAACTGCAAAACGTTAAGATACGAATAAAAATTCGTATTCCGATATTATCCTTAGAAAGGAGGTGATCCAGCCGCACCTTCCGATACGGCTACCTTGTTACGACTTCACCCCAATCATCTGTCCCACCTTCGGCGGCTGGCTCCCGTAAGGGTTACCCCACCGACTTCGGGTGTTACAAACTCTCGTGGTGTGACGGGCGGTGTGTACAAGGCCCGGGAACGTATTCACCGTGGCATGCTGATCCACGATTACTAGCGATTCCGGCTTCATGTAGGCGAGTTGCAGCCTACAATCCGAACTGAGAACGGTTTTATGGGATTTGCTCACCCTCGCGGGGTTGCGACCCTCTGTACCGTCCATTGTAGCACGTGTGTAGCCCAGGTCATAAGGGGCATGATGATTTGACGTCATCCCCACCTTCCTCCGGTTTATCACCGGCAGTCACCTTAGAGTGCCCAACTGAATGCTGGCAACTAAGATCAAGGGTTGCGCTCGTTGCGGGACTTAACCCAACATCTCACGACACGAGCTGACGACAACCATGCACCACCTGTCACCGCTGTCCCCGAAGGGAAAAGCCTATCTCTAGGCCGGTCAGCGGGATGTCAAGACCTGGTAAGGTTCTTCGCGTTGCTTCGAATTAAACCACATGCTCCACCGCTTGTGCGGGCCCCCGTCAATTCCTTTGAGTTTCAGTCTTGCGACCGTACTCCCCAGGCGGAGTGCTTAATGCGTTAGCTGCAGCACTAAGGGGCGGAAACCCCCTAACACTTAGCACTCATCGTTTACGGCGTGGACTACCAGGGTATCTAATCCTGTTTGCTCCCCACGCTTTCGCGCCTCAGCGTCAGTTACAGACCAGAAAGCCGCCTTCGCCACTGGTGTTCCTCCAAATCTCTACGCATTTCACCGCTACACTTGGAATTCCGCTTTCCTCTTCTGTACTCAAGTCCCCCAGTTTCCAATGACCTTCCACGGTTGAGCCGTGGGATTTCACATCAGACTTAAAGGACCGCCTGCGCGCGCTTTACGCCCAATAATTCCGGACAACGCTTGCCACCTACGTATTACCGCGGCTGCTGGCACGTAGTTAGCCGTGGCTTTCTAATGAGGTACCGTCAAGGTACGAGCAGTTACTCTCGTACTTGTTCTTCCCTCACAACAGAGTTTTACGATCCGAAAACCTTCTTCACTCACGCGGCATTGCTCCATCAGACTTTCGTCCATTGTGGAAGATTCCCTACTGCTGCCTCCCGTAGGAGTCTGGGCCGTGTCTCAGTCCCAGTGTGGCCGATCACCCTCTCAGGTCGGCTACGCATCGTCGCCTTGGTGAGCCGTTACCTCACCAACTAGCTAATGCGCCGCGGGCCCATCCTGTAGTGACAGCGAGATGCCGTCTTTTAACATCTCCCCATGTGAGGAAATGGATTATTCGGTATTAGCCCCGGTTTCCCGGAGTTATCCCAATCTACAGGGCAGGTTGCCCACGTGTTACTCACCCGTCCGCCGCTAAATCAGAAGAAGCAAGCTTCTTCGTCATTCGCTCGACTTGCATGTATTAGGCATGCCGCCAGCGTTCGTCCTGAGCCAGGATCAAACTCTCCATAATAGTTGGCTTCCGATATGCGGCGCATTTCTTCGTCAACTTCGTTCGCTCAGTCGGTCACGTACGTTAGTACGCTCCCTCTTTCACTCACTTGTTTCCTCGAACTACTTGCATCTCGAAATCCAACAAATAGAACTAGTTTAAAAGCTCATTTTGTTTTGCTGGCATCATCATTTAATGATGTCAAAATTGTTTTGCTATCAGACTAACAAAGTTAGTTGATAAGCTATATTTCTTAACGTTTTGCATGTTCAGTTTTCAATGTTCAATTTGCTGTGTCGTTTTTTGCGACTTCTCTAATTTACCACCGTATCAACCAAGTGTCAAGAAGTTTTTTCAAAAACTTTTTCGTTCTATTTACTTGAAATAGTTTGTATTGCTTTTGACGACGCTTATTATAATAGCACGAAATAAAATCATATGTCAACAATAAAAACGAACAAATTTAATTGTCCGTTTTTATGTGTTGTTTCTACATCCTTACTTTGTAGTATCTGTGCATGATTTCATTGCTTTTTGTTTGTTGTTTTTCAATTAAAATATATCCTTTATCTATTAGAAACTCGATGAAAACCTCTAAATCTACAGAGTAGTTTTTAAGTTCTTCTTGCTCATGAATTTCTTGGATAGTCCAAAACTCTTTTAATCCTAATACTTCTACAATGTGCTGTGCTCCATCCTTTGTACGGGAATGGATTAAGAAATCACTTGCTAGGAATAGAAGTTCTAATCTTTTTTCTAAAGTTTCCTCACTTGAGATTAACTCATCATACAATTTATAAATAGAAGGATCTAATTGCTTTACTTGCTTCCATACCATCACCTCTGGATGCATGCCATTTTCAAAAACAGCAAGTCGAGCCAAATGATGTAAAGAATCTACCATATGATTATAAGCATCTAAATAGTTATGTTGTTCAAAAAATAATTTACCTTCTAAGTATCTTCTTGTTAGTTTAGCAAACTCAATACCCATACGAGCTTTTCTACCATTTATCGGGAACACGTATAGCTCTTGCTTCAAACTTTCCACATATTCATTTCGATCAAATACCACACGACCATTGATCAACCAATCCACCATCTTCGGATTAGTCCCCAATAGTAGCCACTTTCTTAGCTGCTTCTCTGTTATTATATGTAGTGCAGTTTTTTTATCTCCATACGTGTAATGCTTTGTGAATACAGGTACAGATGAGTCTTTCGTTATGATAAATAAAATAGAATCAAACATATCAGTAATAGGGCTAAATTCTGCCCTTTTCTCTACTAAAATAATACCTAGCGTATTAGGTTCACTGGCTCTTTCTTGATAAATCGGTCTCAGTAATGCTTCCAAAATGAAGCCTCCTTTATTTCCTTCTTCTTATAAATTTTCGACAACTTTTCTAGATTTCCTTCTATAATTGTTTCTAAACATAACTTTATACTAAAATATGATATAGTGTATGTAGAAATTAGGAGGTTGAAAAATGAAACCCTATAAAAACAAAATAAATCGTATACGTTCCTTTGCACTAGGACTTATATTCTTTGGTTTTATCATAATGTATGGTGCAATATTCTTTAAAGATAATGGCATATTAGTTACCATCTTCGTGACACTAGGTTTACTATCTATTTTAGCAAGTACTGCAGTCTATGGATGGATAGGATTATTATCCACGAAAGCAGTACCAGTTGTATGTCCTAACTGCGGCAAACATACTAAAGTTTTAGGTAGAGTAGACATGTGCATGTACTGTAAAGAACCATTAACGCTAGACCCGAATCTTGAAGGAAAAGAATTTGATGAAGCATTGAATAAAAAAAGATAACTTAGCACTTTGCTTTTTGCAAAGTGTTTTTTATATGCTCTTATTAGTATAGAATAAACTTAATATAAAAGGAGGTCGATTATTTGTTAATCGTTTCTTTGATTGAGCGCTTAGCTATTATTGCGACAATCGCTTTTCTCTTAACGAGATTTAAGTTTTTCCGAAAGTTATTTGATTATCATACGCAAATGTCTACAAAACAGAGAATAGTTCTCACTTTAATATTCGGATTATTCGGAATCATAGGCACTTATACTGGAATTATTGTAAATCCATTTGAAAATACGGAAGATCGCTGGTCTAGAGCTTTAAATAATGAAGAGGCTATTGCTAATTCTCGCGTTCTCGGAGTGGTTGTTGGAGGTTTACTGGGGGGGTTCCGAATTGGTTTTGGAGCGGGAGTAATTGCTGGGGTGCACCGCTTCTTTCTTGGTGGTTTTACAGCCGTTGCATGTGGAGTTGCAACCATTCTCGCTGGTTTAATAGCAGGTCTAATCGGAACTAAGCTGCGTAAACAAACTCTCCTCTCGCCTTGGACTGCCCTAATAGTTGGTACAGCAACAGAAACTATTCAAATGATTGTCATTTTGTTAGTCGCCGATCCATACTCTCAAGCCGTTATTTTAGTAAAAGAAATAATGGTCCCTATGATTGTAACAAATGGCATTGGCTCTGCTCTTTTCATTCTTATAATAAGAAGTGTCTTAAAGGATGACGAAAGAACGGAGGCTAATGGCGCTCAAAAAGCTTTACAAATTGCTGAAACGACATTAGATCATCTTAGAGGAGGTTTAACTTTCCAGTCGGCTGAAAAAGTATGTGAGTTAATCTATTCCAAAACTGCATCTCTTGCAGTTTCTATGACAAATAAGGATACCATCTTAGCTCATGTCGGTATGGAAAGTAATCATCACAGCTCTGGAAGTCCTATTCAAACCGAATCAACGAGACAAGTTATACAGTCAGGTCACATGCTATCTATAGGGAAAAATGAAATTTTATGTAATCATCCCAATTGTTCTTTGGGTGCTGCAATAATTGCCCCTATTAAGATTAAAAATAGAACAGTGGCTACATTAAAAATTTATGTACATAACGAGAATTTGCTAACTCCTTCCTTAATAGAGCTTGTCCAAGGATTAACAAGCATGTTTGGCCACCAATTAGAATTATCTGAACTAGATCAATTACAGGAACTTGCAAAAGAAGCTGAAATACGAGCATTACAGGCACAGGTTAATCCCCATTTCCTGTTCAATGCAATGAACACAATCGTTTCTCTAATACGTACCAATCCTGATCGTGCACGTAGCTTATTAATTTCACTTGCAAATTATATACGGCAGAACGTAGAAAGCTCAACAGCTGGTTTGGTTACACTAAAAGAAGAAGTCGAACTCATCAAGTCATATTTATTAATAGAAGAAGCAAGATTTGGTGATCGGATTCAAGTGAAATATTCCATTGATTCAAACACTCTCAGATACTCAATTCCACCGATGGCTATTCTTACTTTGGTACAGAACTCGTTTAAGCATGGACTACAAAAGATTAAAAAAGATGGTTTAATTCAAATCACTATTAGATATGAACAGTATTACATCCATATTTCCGTAGTAGACAATGGCAAGGGGATGAATGAATCTAGAAGATCCACCCTCCTAAGTGATAAGGTAGAATCTGAAAATGGTACAGGAATTGGTCTCTATAACTTGCATCAAAGACTCAAAAAAATGATTCACCGCTCAGAAGGACTTACTATTAAAAGCAGTGATAACGGGACAGAGATTTACTTCTTTATCCCAAAAGATGATGAACAAGGGGTGAAAAGAACTTCATGACCTATAAAACAATTATTATTGATGATGAACGATTTAGCCGTGAAGAACTAGCTTTCTTACTTTCTACTTATAAAGAAATAGAAATAATTGCAGAAGCAGACTCTGCTGAAGGCGGACTACTCCTTGTGGCTAAATATGAACCAGATATTGTGTTTGTCGATATAGAAATGACTGGGATGAACGGTATAGAGTTTGCTAGGATTACGAAGCAGATGAAAAAACCTCCTATAATTATATTCGCAACAGCGTTTCCAAATTATGCACTTGATGCTTTTGAGACAAATGCATTTGATTATTTATTAAAACCATTTGAGGAAAAACGGTTAAAGGAGACGATGACTCGAATTCATTCAACTACAAAAACATCCGTATCACCCTCTGCAATACTTAAACTCGCAGTACACGAAGATGATCGTATTATTTATATAGAACCTAGTTCTATCTTGTATATTTCGCGTAATGACAGAGAAACGGTTATTCGAACCGCAAAAAGAGAATTTACCTCCAAATATACATTAAAGGAGTTAGAAGAAAAACTAACAAATCACCACTTTTTCCGGACACATAAAAGCTTTTTAGTGAATGTTCATCAAATTGTGGAGGTTTCTACATGGAGTTCAAGTATCTATCATGTTCGTGTAAACGGGATTTCAGAACAAATTCCTTTAAGCAGAAATTATGTCAAGGAATTAAGGGAGCTGCTAGAAATGTAGGAACACAACATGTAAAGGTGATATTTATACATCTTAAACGGAAAATTTAACATCTCACACCTAAATTAACTATTACATGAGTTTTTAAAATAGACTGATAATTGTAAACACTAATTAGTTTAGGAGGAAGACAATGATTACTTTTTTAGTTTCCATCGTGTTGTTAATAGTAGCTTACTTCACGTACGGTAAATACGTAGAAAAGGTTTTTGGTGTGAAGGAACAACGTAAAACACCTGCTTATACACTTGCCGATGGTGTCGATTACGTTCCAATGTCTAAAAACAAAAACTCACTTATCCAATTATTAAATATAGCTGGAGTTGGTCCTATCTTCGGTCCAATTATGGGTGCACTATACGGACCAATCGCTTTTCTTTGGATTGTTCTCGGTGCTATATTTGCAGGGGCAGTTCATGATTATTTAACAGGAATGATTTCCTTACGTAACAAAGGGGCACATTTACCCGATCTTGCTGGGAAGTTTTTAGGAAAAGCTTTCAAACATGTTGTAAACGTTTTCGCACTATTACTATTAGTTTTAGTTGGTACAGTTTTCGTCTCTTCTCCAGCAGCACTTCTAGGCGACTTGACGAAAGGTTGGATGTCCGTCGGTGTTTGGATTATTATTATTTTCGCTTATTACATCTTAGCAACTATATTACCAGTTGATAAGATTATCGGACGTTTCTATCCAATCTTCGGAGCACTTTTACTTATCAGTGCTATAGGTATCGGAGCAGCTTTATTGATTCAAGGATATACTATTCCAGAACTATCATTCCAAAATATGCATCCAGATAACTTACCTATTTTCCCATTGTTGTTCCTAACTATTTCTTGTGGAGCATTATCGGGATTCCATGCAACACAATCACCAATAATTTCTCGTACAACACAAGGAGAGTCTCAAGGACGTTATATCTTCTACGGAATGATGATTGCAGAAGCAATAATTGCTATGATTTGGGCAGCAGCTGCAATGTCAATTTTCAATGGTCAAGATTTAAATACATTACTAAATACAGTAGGTACTGCTGGTATTGTTAAAGAAGTATCTGTAACAACTCTTGGAGCTGTAGTTGGAACAATTGCTGTATTAGGAGTTGTTGTTCTGCCGATCACTTCCGGAGATACTGCCTTCCGCAGTGCCCGTATGATCATTGCAGATTATATCGGGATGGCACAGAAGAAAGCATCAAAACGTTTCGTTATAGCGATACCTATGTTTGTCATTTCGATTGCACTTACGCAAGTAGATTTTACAATCCTATGGAGATACTTTTCTTGGGCTAACCAATCCACAGCAGCAATTGCACTTTGGGTTGGCGCAATGTACCTAGCACTCCAAAAGAAAAATTTCTGGATTGCAGCAATACCTGCAACATTCATCACAATGGCTACATTTACGTATATCTTCAATGCTAAAATTGGGTTTAACTTATCGATGCAAACTTCTTATATAGCAGCTATAGTAGTAACCGTAATAATCATTATCGGATTCTTCTGGGGCCTTAAACGTAAACTTGAAGCAGCAGAAAGTGGATTCAAGCCTATTGTTTTAGATGACGGACTTGGAACGCAACCTGCAAAATAAGCATTACAAGATTGGTCGTAGAAATCATGCGACCAATTTTTTTATACATACACAATTTCTTCTAAACTTCCCGATCACTTAACGAATACAGTAATCAATAAACTAATTGCAAAGAGGATATATGCAATCTGAATGGTTGCGTACATTGTAAATTCAAAGACTGAAAGTTTCCGTTGTTTTTTGGTTTTTACCAAATGCCGAAGATAGAAAGAAGAACTAATCATAAGTATAACTATTGAAACTGTGCGTAGGACTTCTGCGTAAAATATCAAGGATTATCAACTCCTTATTTTTCATTCACCTATCAATTTACTTTTATACGTTCAACACATATAGAAGTTCCAATTATTAATTAATTTCCTATATAAATTTATAAAATTTCATTTGTAGCCCATTAACTAAAATGTACCGTTATCACATAAGAGTCTCTTCTTAATGCTGTGAAACCCTACTTTAGTTCAACGCAGAATATGTTGTACAATTCCAGTGCTTTGCACCAGCTTTTCTTTTGCCTTTCCAACCCATTTTTCGCAATTCCTTGGCGATTAACATATTAAAAAAACCATGACCAACTAAAACTACTGATTCATGTTCATTGGCATATTCAATTAATTGTTGTGAAGCCTTCTTTGCTCTCAATTTCGCCTTGCTAAAAGACTCGCATTCAATTGAATAGCCACTAAACCATAGTAGTCTTAAAATGACTGCCCAGTTATTTGGCTTTAATTTTACATTAAATAATATTGTTGGATTAGCGAGAGTAGGTAATTCTGTTTCGCGAAATAAAGGATCAGAAATTGTTTTTGTTTTTGGTTTTAATAAGCTTGCTGAGATAATAGACCTTTTTAAATCACTTGTAACTACAACCTTTGCAGCTGCTACTTTTTCAATTGTCACTTTGGGATATATTGTTTCTTCAAATACTCCGTTAAAGTCATATTTTTCAACCCACTTCTTAAACTCTGCAAAAATTATTTTGTCATTTTCTATCAATTGTGATTTACCATGTCTAATTAAAGAAATTTCCATAACGAACCCCTTAATAATCAGTGATTTCTATACTAATACCTTGATAACTTCTTGGAAAATAAAAAAGGGATAGGATTTCACTCCCCCTCAATCTATTGCACACACTTAGTGGAAGACCGAATATGTCAATAAAAGTTTCGTCAGTACTAATTTACTTTAAGGTTAATTTGTTCTTCATATTCACCTGTATTAGTTCGCCAAGTAATTTCAATAGTAGCATGGTTTAACGATATAATTGCTTCATCTTTAGTAGCCGGGGGATTATTCCCTCCGCTCGTTCCAAAGGATATTGCTGTTTGTTCTTCTTGAGGCTCAACTTCACCAGTACGTCCACCTTCATCAGTAACTACCGAATAAGTGACATATAGAAGTTCCTCATCACCTGTATATTCAATTCCTCCTCTATCTAAAAGATGAGTATCGGTTATTTCGTATATTAGATGTGCATTCCATAAATTTCCCTCACCAGTAGCTTTAATAGTTTCTTGATTTGAACAAGCTGCAAGTAAAATCATTGAAAATAGCAAAAGAAGTATTTTTCTCAACATAACTCCCCCTCAAATGCGGACTAAATTGTCCCTACGTAACAACTAATTCGACAGTTGTATAATAATACCTCTTATTGAACTAAACTGCTTTGTTCAACTTACTTGCTTCTATAGTTCAATAAGAAAAAAAGCAGCTTTACCCAACCTAGAAGCAAAGCTCCAGTTAGTTGAATAAAACCTACTATCTAATTTTGCATTGATAAACCATTTTCAAAAATTCAAAACTATCTCCATTTGTATCCTGCATATAAGTATCAACTTCTTCAAATCCAATTCTTCTATAAACTTTTATTGCCCTGTGATTGAAAGTTGCTACTGATAGCGTTATTTTTTGGGGCTTATATATTGATTCAGCAAAATCTATCCCTGCTTTTAAAAATCCCATTCCGTTTCCCTTACCAACTAGATTTGGTCTCAACCCTATCCCTATATCAATAGTATTTATAGCTACTTTAGTAAAGCTAAAGAAACCTATAATATCATTGTCTTTAGTAACAATGAAATTTGAGTCACCTCGTTTTTGGGAGTCTAAGAACTCAACTAAATCTTCTTTATCTGCCATCATATCGTAAAAAGAATACTCAGCATCATAGTGCCAATTAAATGCAATTTCTTCCGCTTGTTCCTGTGTCATAATTTCAAACTTATATCCCATAATTATCTCCCTTGTATCACTATTTCAATAAGAAAAAAGGCTTTACTCCTACTTGAAGTAAAGCATCCGGTGGTTGAAAAAGAAATTTTATCACCATTTTTTACAGAATGATTAAAACTCTTCTTTTAATATAGAGTACATTTTTAAATCTCGATGTTTTCCTTTTACAAATATACCATTTCTAATTACTCCTTCAAGAGTCATTCCTGCTTTTTCCATTACTCGTGCTGAGCCGATATTTTCTACATCACACCTTGCTTGAATACGAACTAAATCCATTTCCTCAAAACCGAATTTTATGATTTCCTTTGTTACTTCAGTAGTTAAGCCTATTCCCCAATAGTTTTTAGAAATAACATAACCGATTTCAGCAATTTTATGATTAGGTTGCCACCACACAAAATCGATAGTCCCGATAAACTTTCCATTTTCCTTGTATTCAATTCCCCACGGTGAAACCTGCTTGTTTTCATATTTATTCAATACAAATTCCACAAATTTTGTTGTATCAGATATTGTTTCGTGGGTATTCCAAGTTACATACTTAGATACTTCTTCATCCGAACCATATAGATGCATATCTTCAATATCTTCTAAAGTGACTTTTCTAAGAATAAGACGTTCTGTTTCTAATATAGGTAATTCACCATATATTTTTTCTACCTTCATTGAATCCCCTCCCCTAAATACTAGCTAAGAATTAATACTTCTATAAAGAGGTTGCCAATTCCTTCTACTCTTAATAACCTAACTTTCCACTTTAGTTTAAGTGTAACATTTCAAATTGCACCTCCAAAATCTCTTTGACAATTGGACATAAAAATAGACCATCACTATATGTTGGTCTGGGTTATGAGTAATAGTATATCTAGTTATAACTTAATTTTGCTCATCTAACTTTTGAAAATAGCATCTAGTATTAACCATCATGTAGCAAAAATGTTTAACCTTTTTCTTAACAGAGCCAAATAAAAAAAACCGAGCGTCTCATTCTACGCTCGGTATTGCTTATTGGACTTTAGTTGCATGTTCTTTACATGTTGGACAAACACCGTATATTTCCATTCGATGATAACTTACTTCAAAGCCAGTTAAATGAGAAGCTAAATGTTCTACTTCATCTAATCCTGGGTAATGAAAATCAACTATTTTGCCACAAGTATCACAAATCATATGATAATGATCGTTTGTAACAAAATCGAAACGACTAGAGGAATCCCCATAGGTTAACTCTTTTACAAGTCCTGCTTCTCTAAAAACACGTAAGTTATTATACACCGTTGCAACACTCATGCTAGGAAATTTACTTTCTAGTGCTTTATATATATCGTCCGCTGTGGGATGTGACATAGATTGGATAATAAATTCCAGTATCGCATGGCGTTGAGGCGTAATTCGTACACCAGTCGATTTTAATGTATCTAAAGCATCTCTTAAATGTACTTCCGTCATCGCAATGCACCTCTTTTCATATTCATTCTTTGATTATAATTGTTACAATAAGTATAATTAAAAAATGTATGAACTGTCAAACTTATTACATCCTTAGGAAAGAAATACATAGATTAGTAGCCTTTTTCCAAGTCGATCTCATTCTCAAGTGGCTTTTGATCCAACCAAGCGTTTAAATTCCTTGAAAAAATTTGCAATGCCCGCACCACATATTGAGAAGAATGACTAGAGACATGCGGAGAAACGATAACATTGTTCATACTCCAAAATGGGTGTCCCTCTGTAAGTGGTTCTTTCTCAAATACATCTAGAACAGCATATGCAATTTGTTCTTCTTTTAATGCACGTATTAGATGTTCTTCATTCACCACATCTCCACGTCCAAAGTTCATAAAGATCGCTGTAGGTTTCATAGACTGTAAATGCTCGTATGTGATTAGCCTAACTGTTTGTGTCGTGCTGGGTAGAATCGAAATAACAATATCTGCTTTTGGCAAGACTTCATTTAATTTATCAAAGGTAACTACTTCTTCCATAAATGGAGCGGGGCGTCCACTGCTATTACATCCAATAGTATGTACCCCAAAAGCCATCAGTATTCGACCAACTTCCCCTCCTATAGCACCTGGACCTAATATTATCGCAGTAGAACCTAATAATTCATTAGGGAATACTCGCTTAGACCACTCCCCGTTACGCTGATTTTCATTGATTAACGGCAGTGACTTTTTAATAGAAAGTATATGAGCTAAAATTGTTTCAGCCATAGGTGTTTTGTGAATTCCACGCACGTTAGTAACGACAATACCTTGATTTGCAATTTCCTGTAGCGGCATTTTTTCTAGTCCAGCTGAAGCAACCATTATCCATTTTAGCTGTTCAGCTTTTTCAAGATGACTTGCATATAAGTCCTCTCCATAAGTAACTAGAATTTGTGATGATATTAATAATTCTTCATTTAGACCTTTTTGAAATACAAATTCTGCATTTGGAAACTTTCTTATTAATTCAACCTGTTGCTCCTGTTTTGGTAAAAAAGAAAACAATATTTTCATACTTATTGCCCTTCAGTCACTAATGATCTTAATGTAAGTAGTGCTTCCTCGACATGTCCATCGACTTTGACTTTATTCCATTCTTTTACGATCGTCCCTGTAGGATCGATTAAAAAAGTAGAACGTTCAATACCCATATATTCTTTTCCGAAATTCTTTTTCAACTTCCATACTCCATAAGCTTCGGAAACTTCATGCGTATCATCCACTAAAAGAGAAAATGGCAAGCCATGCTTATTTATAAATTTTGTATGAGCCTTTTCATCATCCGCACTAACTCCAAGAATAACTGCATTTAAATCAGTGAAACTCGTATATGCATTTTTAAAATCACATGCCTCTGTTGTGCAGCCTGGTGTAGCATCCTTTGGGTAAAAATATAAAACTACATACTTCTTTCCTGCAAAATCTTTTAATGAAACAATTTCTCCTTTTTCATTTTTCAACGAAAAGTTAGGTGCTATCAAGCCTTCTAGTTTTTCCATCATAATCCCTCCTATATATATCGTATCGAAGTTAGTCTCTATGTTCAATTTTCTTAGCATTTTTCCTTATAATTGTCTACAATTAAAGAGAACTTAAAGAAGAAATACACTAGACAATAATTGGATAGTAAAGGTATACTTTCTATCGGCAAACAAACTGAGCGGAGGCAATTAAATTGAAACAAACACAATCAGAAATGATACAAGTAGAGGCATTAGAACATATAGTTGGTGGTGTAAATAGTCCATCAAGATCATATAAAGCTGTAGGCGGTGGAGCACCAATCGTAATGGAAAGAGCAGAAGGTGCTTATTTTTATGACGTTGATGGCAACAAATACATCGATTATTTAGCTGCATACGGTCCTATAATTACTGGTCATGCACATCCTCATATTACGGAAGCCATCACAAAAGCTGCACAAACAGGTCTATTATATGGTACCCCAACTAAACATGAAGTAACCTTTGCCAAAATGTTAAAGGATGCTATTCCTTCTATGGATAAAGTTCGTTTTGTTAACTCGGGGACAGAGGCAGTTATGACAACAATTCGAGTTGCTCGTGCCTACACTGGTAGAACAAAAGTTATGAAATTTGCTGGTTGCTATCATGGACATTCCGATTTAGTACTAGTTGCGGCTGGCTCTGGCCCAGCGACACTTGGTACACCTGATTCTGCAGGGGTACCCCAGTCTATCGCAAAAGAAGTGATCACTATTCCATTCAACGATCCAAAAGCTTATGAGGAAGCAATGGAGAAATGGGGAGAGGAATTGGCGTGTATTTTAGTAGAACCAATCGTTGGCAACTTCGGTATGGTAGAGCCAAATGAAGGTTTCCTTCCTCTAGTTCATAAAATCGCAAAAGACAAAGGTGCATTAGTCATTTACGATGAAGTAATTACAGCATTCCGCTTCCATTACGGTGCGGCATCTACGATGTTAGAACAAACGCCTGACTTAACTGCTTTAGGTAAAATAATTGGTGGAGGACTTCCGATTGGTGCTTACGGGGGCAAAAAAGAAATTATGGAACAGGTTGCACCACTAGGCCCTGCATACCAAGCGGGAACTATGGCAGGGAACCCAGCGTCAATGCAAGCAGGGATTGCTTGTTTAGAGGTTCTACAAACTCCGGGATTATATGATGAATTAGATAGACTAGGTGCAATTCTAGAGGCTGGTATTCTAGAAGCTGCCAAGAAAAATAATGTAACCATTACTATTAATCGGATTAAAGGAGCCCTATCCGTTTACTTCACAGATGTAAGGGTAGAAAATTATGTGCAAGCAGAAGCAAGTGACGGTGAAATGTTTGCGAAATTCTTTAAGCTAATGCTAAACCAAGGCATTAACTTAGCACCTTCTAAATATGAGGCTTGGTTTATAACAACCGCCCATACTGAAAGAGATATTCACGAAACACTAAAGGCAGTTAATAATGCCTTTGCCGAACTCTAATAATCAGGTACACTGTTTTTACGAAAGGATAGGATTTAATGAAATTAGGAGCACGAATATTTAAAACTGGGGTAGCAATTGTGTTCTCTTTATTCTTAGCCGAATTACTTCAGCTTCCTACTCCTGTTTTTGCAGGAATAGCAGCCATTTTCGCCATTCAACCTTCTATTTATAGGTCCTATTTAACAGTAACCGAGCAAATTCAAGGGAATTTAATAGGGGCTGTCATTGCGGTCGTTTTCACCTTGGTTTTTGGAAATGATTATATAGCTGTTGGATTTGCAGCAATAGTTGCGATAACACTAATGCTCAAGTTAAAGCTAGAGAAAACTATCTCACTCGCTTTAGTAACTGTTATCGCGATTATGGAAATACAGGGAGACGACTTTTTAGTATTTGCTTTGTTACGATTTGCAGCAATGCTTGTTGGAGTTATCTCCGCATTTATTGTGAATTTAGTATTTTTGCCACCTAAGTTTGAAAAGAAACTTTTCAATGCCATTCACTTTACGCAGGATGAAATAATCCGTTGGCTACGAATAGCAGTTAGACAGGCGTCAGATCATCAATCAACTAAACAAACAATTCATCAATTAAAGGAAAGACTTGTTAGAGTCGATCAATTATACTCTTTCTTTAAAGAAGAACGTGGGTATACAAAAAAAGCAAATCACACTAAGGGTAGAAAATTAGTTGTTTACCGCGAGTTAATATCCACTTCTTATAAAAGCTTAGACGTACTCAAAAAATTACATCACCATGAGCATGAATTAACTGATCTACCAGAACATTTTCGGATGATGATAAAGGAAAGATTGGATACTCTTTTAACCTATCATGAACAGCTTCATTTAAAATTCATTGGTAAATTAAGACCAGAGCATATTGAGGAGAACGACTCGGAGGCATTTTTACAAAGACAAGAGGTAATGGATATTTTCGTCAAGCAAATTACCATTACGCAAATGGAAGAAGAGTTTTCCTCCTACCACCTCTTACATTTACTATCAGCTATTTTAAAATATGAAGAACAATTAGAACATGTGGATAAACTGATCACATCATATCAAAACTTTCATAGTGAAGAACTAACTGTTCAGATTGAAGAAACACCTTATTAGAAAATGGCAAGTATCCATTTAGTTTAAAGCCTGTTTTTATCGTCTACGAAAGGCTTCGGACAGATTTTTGGCTATATTTTTATTGATTGATTTTTAATAGAGGCTGGTCGTGACTAACGTCACAACCAGCCTCTATTTTCACGGAATCTTATAAGTCTTGCCTGTCCATCGCCTACAAACTATTATGCTAAATACACTAGGTTCATTGTTAACAAAATTTTATAGTTTTTTTCATAAAACATGCCACTTAGCAAATATACTAAGTGGCATCATTTTAATTTTTCATCTTAGGATCTAGTGCATCTCGGAGTCCATCGCCCATCAAGTTAAATCCTACTACTGTTAACATTATTGCAAGTCCTGGG
Source organism: Psychrobacillus sp. FSL K6-2365 (assembly GCF_038003165.1). NCBI lineage: Bacteria > Bacillati > Bacillota > Bacilli > Caryophanales > Bacillaceae > Psychrobacillus > Psychrobacillus sp. FSL K6-2365. The sequence continues at coordinate 3,337,929 of NZ_JBBOOO010000001.1, forward strand.
AAAATCATTGTCCACGGAGCATTTCTTAAATACATACGAGCATCCGCAAGCATTTTTCCCCATTCAGGAGCTGGTGCCTGAGCACCCAGCCCTAAGAACCCTAATGCAGCTGCTTCAATAATGGCCGATGCAATTGCAAGTGTACCTGCAACAATAACCGGTGCCATTGAATTAGGTAAAATATGAGAAAATAAAATTCGAATATCTCTCATCCCAATAGCTTTAGCAGATGTTATGTACTCCTCTTCTTTAATACTTAGAACCTTCGAACGTATTAGTCGACCAAAGTTAGGGATATTAATAATCGCAATAGCGATCAACGCATTTTGCAAAGATGGCCCTAAAACAGATACTACGGCAATTGCTAATAGTATACTTGGAAAAGCTAGCATAATATCAAAAATTCTTGAAATAATCATATCTATCCATTTCCCATAGTAACCTGCAACAATACCTAAAATACTACCGACTACTACAGAACCAATAACCGAGAAAAATCCTACTACTAAAGAAATTCTAGCTCCATGAATAATCCGAGAAAATATATCCCGACCAAAATCATCCGTACCGAACCAGTACTGACCAGATGGTGGTTTTAAGCGATCAGTTAAAAGCTGCTCATTAATACCTTGTGGTGCAAGCCAAGGACCAACAAATGCTAAAAATACGAAGAATAAGACAATCCCTGCTCCTGCAAGTGCTCCTTTATTTTTACGGAAACTTCGCCATGCATCTCGCCAAGGACCGGTCGACGTTTCTTTAGGTGCTATTACTTGATCATTTGTCGAATTCGGAACCATTTCGGACATATCTATTCCTCCTTTTAATCATATTTGATCCTCGGATCTACTAACCCATACAAAATATCTACGAATAAATTAATCATTACAAATATAAAAGCGACAACCAGTATACCAGACTGAATAACAGGATAATCACGGAACGAAATAGCTTCGTATATATACCGTCCGATTCCCGGCCAGCCAAATATAGTCTCTGTTAAAATAGCGCCTCCAAGTAAGAGTCCAGTTTGCAGACCAATTACAGTTAATACCGGTATGATTGCATTTTTTAATGCATGTTTATATACAACAAAAAACATTTTCTGACCTTTTGCTCTAGCAGTACGAACATAATCTGCTCTCATTACTTCCAGCATACTCGATCTAGTCATACGTGCAATAATTGCCATTGGAATTGTAGCTAATGCAATACCTGGTAGCACTAGATGCTTTAATACAGTACCAAGTTGATCGAATCTTCCCTGTATAATTGTATCGACAATATACAAGCTAGTGATGGAATTAATGGGATCCCGGACTTCTTCTCGACCAGTCGTTGGAAGCCATTGCAATTCAACACCAAAAATCCATTGTTCCATCAAACCTAACCAGAAGATTGGCATAGATACACCAATTAGCGCTAAAATCATTGCCATATAATCAAACCAGGAATTTTGGAACCAAGCAGATATAATACCTGCATTCACTCCAATAATTACGGCTATAATAATCGCAAAGAAAGCAAGCTCCATTGTTGCAGCTAAATATGGCCAAATCTCTTCAGCAACCGGTTGAACAGTTCGCATAGATTCACCCAAATCACCTTTTAAGAGACCGATTAAGTAGTCAAAGTATTGTGTATACCAAGGCTCATTTAAGCCTAGTTTAATCTCCAATGCTTCTATCGCTTCTTTAGATGCTAATTGTCCTAAAATTACTTGAGCTGGATTACCAGGAATTGCTCGTATGATCATGAATACAACAAATGTCATACCAAGTAATACGGGTATCAATTGTAGTAAACGTTTACCGATATAGTGAAGCATTTTCTTCACCTCTCTAATTTAAAATAAAGAAAGGGGAGAAATCACGAAGACCTCCCCCCTTAAGCATATTACTTAAAGTCGACCTTGTTTAATCTATCAGAACCAGTTGGATGTGGGAAGAAATTAGTTATTTCTGCATCTCCCGCTAGTAAAGGTGTTGAGTGTGCAAGTGGAACCCATGGAGCATCCTCAAAAATAATCTCTTGCGCTTGTTTATATAGTTCATTACGTTTCTCTTCGTCTACTTCTGTTTGTGCTTCGATTAAAAGCTTATGTGTCTCTTCGTTACTGTAGTAGCTATAGTTATTGCTTCCGATATTATCTTCGTCAAGTAACACATAGATGAAGTTATCTGCATCTCCATTATCACCTGTCCAACCTAATAAGAATGCATCTGCTTCTCCATTTTTAGCTTTTTCTAAATAAGTAGCCCATTCATAAGATACGATATTAGCAGTTATGCCAACATCAGCTAAGTTCTTTTGGATAGCTTCTGCAACTTTTGCTCCATCTGGCATATATGGACGTGGAACAGGCATTGCCCATAGTTCCATTTCAAATCCGTCTGCAAAACCAGCTTCTGATAATAATTGCTTCGCTTTTTCTGGATCATATTCGTATCCAGGAATATCATCATTGTATCCGCTTATTGTTGATGGCATAGGATTTTTGGCTACTTCTGCGCGCCCTTCAAAGAAAGCATCAACAATCGCTTGTTTATCAATTGCATAGTTTACAGCTTGACGAACTTTTTGGTTATCAAACGGTGGACGAGTGCTTGTTAAACCAAGGTATCCAACATTCATAGATGGACGCTCGAACAATTGTAACGCTGCTTCTGATTCAACTGTATTTCCATCTGAAGGATTTACTCCATCAGCTAAGTCTATTGCTCCAGTTAGAAGATCGTTCAAACGTGCAGAATTGTCTGGAATTGCACGGAAAACAACTTTATCCAATTTAGGCTCTTCTGAATTCCAATACTCTTCATTCTTTTCAATAGTAATAGAATCATTGCGTTTCCATTCTACAAATTTGAATGGTCCAGTACCAACTGGGCTATCACCAAATTTGTCGCCAGCTGCTTCAAATGCAGTCGGACTTGCAATTGCAAAAGGACTCATTGCAATATTTTTTAAGAAAGGTGCTTGAGCACGAGTAAGCTTAAAGATAACTGTGTAATCTCCTTCAGCAGTAACTGAATCAATTACGCGGCTTTCGTCACCAGCAAATCCTCCAAACATAGACTTATAATACGGGAAAAGATCTTCGGAACCATTTGCCCAACGTTCAAAGTTTTTCACTACTGCTTCTGCGTTGAAGTCTGTTCCATCATGGAATTTTACTCCTTCACGAAGTGTGAATGTATAAGTAAGTCCATCCTCAGATGGCTCCCATTTTGTAGCTAATCCTTCATTAATAGTTGTATCTTGTTCACCAAAGTTCAATAGTGTTTCTAATACGTTTTGTGTAACTTTAAACGATTCACCATCCGTAGCACCTGCTGGATCTAGTGTAACCGAGTCACCCCCACGACCGAAGACTAATACTTTTTCTTCAGCAGTTTCTGTCGTGCCCTCGTCATTATCTTTTTTTGTATCGCCGTCTGATGAATCGTCAGATGAACACGCAGCAAGTACTACAGTAAGTGCAACGAACATCAGTAGCAAAAATGACCATAATTTCGATTTACTCATTTGGACCCCTCCATAATATTTATTATCAATGTTGCAGTTGCTCATTGTATAAATGGCACGCAACAAAATGACCAGTTTTAGCTTCTTGTAATTGTGGAACATCCTTCGCACAAATATCCATTTTAAAAGGACATCTTGTATGGAAGGTACACCCAGTAGGTGGATTTGAGGGACTTGGAATGTCTCCTTCTAAAATAATTTGTTCACGTTTAAATTCTGGATCTGGAACCGGTACCGCAGAAAGCAAAGCTTTTGTATAAGGATGTAAAGGTTCAGCATACATTGATTCGCTTGTAGCGAGTTCTACCATTCTACCCAAGTACATTACCCCTACACGATCACTGATATGACGAACTACTCCTAAATCATGTGCTATAAATATATAGGTAAGCTTTAGCTCTTTCTGTAAATCTTGCATGAGATTTAAAACCTGCGCCTGTATCGAAACATCGAGAGCAGATACTGGCTCATCCGCTATTATTAACTTCGGATTAGTCATCAAAGCCCTTGCAATTCCTATCCGCTGACGTTGTCCTCCACTAAACTGATGTGGATAACGTTTTGCATGGTAGCTACTTAAACCAACGATTTCTAGAAAGTCATGTACTTTCTTTTTCCGACTTTTTGGGTCTCCAATATTATGAACAATTAAAGGCTCCATTAAAATCTTTTCAATCGTATGACGAGGATTCAAAGATGCGTATGGATCTTGGAATACCATTTGAATTTCACGTCTAGCCTTTCTCATTTCATCCTTGGAAATATTCGTTAACTCTTTTCCGTTAAATGTCACTTTTCCTTCAGTAGGTTCTAGTAATCTCATAAGCATTCTGCCAGTGGTAGATTTACCACATCCAGATTCACCAACAATGCCCAAGGTTTCTCCTTCATTTACAAAAAAAGAGATATCATCAACAGCTTTCACATTCCCCGTATGCTTTCCTAACAATCCTGAACGGACTGGAAAGTACTTTTTTAAACCTTCAACTTTTAACAGCGGCTCTGTCATCTGCCAAAACCTCCTTCTCATCGTATAAGAAGCATCTTGTTTTATGACCTTCCGTTGTTTCATATAGTGGAGGATTTTCCTCCGTGCATCTTCCAAATACAAATTCACAGCGGGCAGCAAACCTGCAGCCTTGATTGATGGATCCAGGTTTTGGAACACTACCAGGAATAGAGTAAAGTCTTTGTTTTTTATAACGCATATCTGGAACAGAAGCGATTAACCCTTTTGTATACGGATGCTGAGGGTTGTTGAAAATTGTATCCACAGTTCCCTCTTCTACTACTTTTCCTGCATACATTACTACAACTCTTTCACAAGTTTCAGCCACTACCCCTAAATCATGAGTTATTAAAATTACTGCTGTGTTGAGTCGTTCATTTAACTCACGCATTAACTTTAGTATTTGAGCTTGAATTGTTACATCTAAAGCTGTAGTAGGTTCATCAGCTATTAAAAGCTTTGGATCACAGACTAAGGCCATAGCAATCATTACTCTTTGTCTCATTCCACCGGAGAGCTGATGTGGATAGTCATTCATAAGCTCTTCTGCTCTCGGTAAGCCAACTAGTTTTAACATTTCCACAGCTCTTGCATGTGCTTTCTTTTTATTCCAGTCTTTCTTATGTAAGGTAATCGCCTCTAGCAATTGATTTCCTATTGTAAACAAAGGATTTAAAGATGTCATCGGCTCTTGGAAAATCATCGCAACATCGTTCCCACGAACTTTACGCATTTCTTTCTCCGAAAACTTTGTTAAGTCTTTACCTTCAAACAATATTTGACCGCTAGTAATTTTTCCAGGTGGACTAGGAACTAGTCCCATAATAGAAAGAGATGTCACACTTTTTCCACAACCTGATTCCCCAACAATGCCTAAAATTTCGCCTTCTCTAACATGAAAATCAATATGATCTACGGATGGAATAACACCATCATCTGTGAAAAAGGACGTTTGAAGATCTTTCACTTCTAAAATTGTTTGTCGTTCTCCCATGATGTTCCCTCTTTTCACAAAAATTACAAATCTTCTAACTTATATACTATAAATGATATTTTACACAAAAAATTCATACATGCAATACTTTTCTGAAAAATCACAAGACTGTGCTATATTCTTAAGTTCGAAAAAAACACCTTATAAGCTGTAGAAACACTTATAAGATGTTTGAATAACTATTCTTTATCAAGTTGTTGGATTTGGAATAAATTATGATAAATATTTCTTTGTTTCATTAATTGGGAATGCGATCCGTGCTCCATTACTTTACCATTTTCAATAACAAATATATTATCTGCATGAGTAATAGTAGATAAACGGTGAGCTACAATAATAGTCGTACGATTTGAAGCTAGTCTCTCTAATGAATCCTGTATTAAAGATTCACTCTCTAAATCTAATGCAGAAGTTGCTTCATCTAGAACTAAAATAGGTGGATTTTTTAAAAATACTCGTGCTATAGCAACTCGTTGCTTTTGACCTCCTGATAGCTTCACTCCACGTTCCCCAACTTTAGTATCATATCCACCCGGTAGTTCCATGATAAAGTCATGCGCATTTGCAGCTTTTGCTGCTTCCATTACCTCTTCATCTGTAGCATCTGGTTTTCCCATTAAAATATTAGATTTGACTGAGTCACTAAAAAGTATATTATCTTGAAGCACTATACCAATCTGCTTTCTTAACGATTCAATAGTGATATCTCGAACATCTTTACCATCAATTAGTACTTGTCCAGAAGTGACATCATAAAACCGAGGTATTAAGCTAATAATAGTTGACTTTCCTCCACCGCTCATACCTACAAAAGCCACTGTTTCCCCAGCATTCACACGGAAGTCGACATCCTCTAAAATCATCTGTCCAGCTTTTTCATATTGAAATGAAACATTTGAAAATGTCACTTCACCACTAGAGATTCCTAAAGTAGAAGCTCCTTTTTTATCGATAATATCGTACTCTTCATCCATTAGTTCGAATACACGATCCATAGAAGCAAATGACTGAGTTAATGTTGTAGAAGAATTGACTAAACGTCTTAATGGGCTATATAAACGCTCAATATACGCAATAAATGCAGCCATCGTACCAACTGAAAGTCTTCCGTGGATAGCTTCGTAACCTGCATAAGCGATAACGAGTAAAGGCGCAATATCTGTAATCGTGTTAACTACAGCAAATGCTTTTGCATTCCAAACTGTTTGTTTTACTGCTGCATCTAGAAACTCTCCATTTGTTTCATTAAATAATCTTTGTTCATGTTTTTCTAACGTGAACGTTTTAATAATACTCATGCCTTGTACACGCTCATGTAAATAACTTTGAACCCCCGCTAAAGCTTGCGAACGCTCCTTCGTTAAGTCCCTTAACCTTCCGAAGAAGTATTTTACACTGAACGCATAAAATGGAAATGCAAGTAACGTGACTAAAGTAAGCTTTACATTCATTGTTAACATGATTCCGATAGCGATTAATATAGTCGCTAAATCCAACCAGACATTCATCAAACCAATCATGACAAAGTTTTTCGTCTGCTCCACATCGTTTATAACTCGAGAAATAACCTCCCCAGCACGTGTATTTGAATAATATTTCAAGCTTAGCTTTTGTAAATGCATATACATTTTTTTACGTATATCAAACAATATTTTATTACTTACTAGCTGTGCTAAATATTGTCTATAATACTCAATTGGTGGACGAACAATTAGAAATACTAATGCAGTCCCTCCAAGCCAATAAAATAATTGAGTTAGTTTTTCATCATTTGTTAATGAATCTGCTCCGATAATATCATCGATTACAATCTTAATAAGAATTGGAATAAATAATGGAATTGCAAATTTAATAATCCCAATCACTATCGTTAAGAAAATTTGAAAATTATACGGTTTTACAAATTGCATATATCTCTTCATCGTACTCATTTTAAAACTCCTTTCTACCATGAGAAAAACCTGTTGCATGTTTTCAACAGGTTTCTCTCTAACTACTCATTCAACTGTTTTTGAAAATGATAACGACTTGTCCATGCCTCGATAAAATCTGGTGCAAATGGACCTCTTCTTTGTTTGATCCAAGAAATGAGTTTCTCAACATTACGATTTAGAATGCCATCAATTTCTTCTGGATACTTCATTTCTAATTTATGTTGCTCGTATTCGTCTTCATCTAGAATTGTGTAGGTCATATCAGGAAATACCTTCACATCTAAATCATAATCAATGTACTTTAGCATTCCATTGTTATAGACAAACGGAGAACTCATGTTGATGTAATAGTATACACCATCTTCTCTTAGCATACAAATAATGTTAAACCAATATTCCGCATGAAAGTAGCAAATAGAAGGTTCTCTTGTAATCCAAGTTCTACCATCTGATTCAATTACAAGTGTCCGTTCATTTGCCCCTATTACAATATTTTTGGTTCCTTTTAAAACCATCGTTTCTTGCCAGACACGGTGGATTCGGCCATTATGCTTGTAGCTGTGAATTTGAATAGTTTCTCCTTCGTTTGGAATCGCCATGATTTAGCCACCTTTTCATCAAGTGAAACTTAATCCGTGGAAATTTTCTATTTTCCCACGGATTGTTAGTTGACCATTCGGGTTTTTACAAGCAGGTAAATACCTCCCTTTCTAAGTGGAAGCCCTAGTGCTCGTTAATACGGGGTCAAGCGCAAATTTAGAATTTTTATACTTATTTTCTTATTATAGCAATTCACTGTAAAAAACTATAGTAAAAAAATCAGCGAGGGTATTTTTACCCTCGCTGATTTTTGGTGAATCCATGTTATTTAGTTCGGTTAGAAGAACGATTTGCTTGTGCACCGCTAGCTTGTTGTTTTTTCAACTCTGCTTGACGATTTTGTTCTTTAACTTTTTGAATATCAGTTTCAGAAGCAAACTCTTGGTTTCGGTTCTGCTGGTTTCTGTTATTCTTCATGGATTTTTCACCTCCGTACATAACTATCATGTGCAGGTAGTGAAATTTTATTCATACAACTTGAGCCTATTTGATAATAAAATAATAGCAATAAAGAAATTTCTGCCCGGCTTTGTGCTGCGCATGAGCTTTCAAGGATGAGTCGCTCCGTACCTTAGCTCTCTTGCGACTTGGAAGGCGCACATTTGCATTTGCACCTATACCTTAGATAGCGAGACTTCATTACACCAATTCATGTTAGAAAATCAATTGACTTGCTCTTACATTTTTATCGATCTTCCACCATCTACAATAATTGTTTGTCCACGAATCATGGATGCGTCGTCTGATAATAAGAACATTGCAGTTTTTACCATGTCTTCGATTTCTACCATTCGTCCTGCAGGTGTATTCACTCGTGCATCCTCTAGTAATTCTTCACGATTTGGAAAATGCTTGAGCGCATCCGTGTCCAGTGCACCACCTGAAACAGTGTTTACTACAATACCTTTAGGAGCAAGTTCTACTGCCAAATATCTTGTTAGTGACTCTATAGCAGCTTTTGATACACCAACCGTTGTATAGTTTTCTAAATAGCGAATAGATCCTAGAGAACTGATTCCTAATATTTTACCACCCTCTGGCATTAACTTTGCCGCCTCTTGGGCACCGAAGAGAAACCCTTTTGCGTTAATATTCATTGTCCAGTCCCAGTGTGTCTCCTCAAGCTCCATAATAGGACGTAATACACCGGATGCTGCATTGCTAACAAAAATATCTAATCGACCAAACTCTTCTTTGATGGTTTGGAACATGACTCTTATCTTTTCAACATCTCCTACATTCGTCTTCACTAGAAGTGCTTTTCTTCCTAAAGCTTCTATTTCCTTTACTGTTTCAACGGCAGCAGTTTTACTTCTCGCATAGTTTACGACGATATCATAGCCATTTTTGGCAAGTTCAATAGCAATAGCTTTCCCTAAACCTCTGCTACTACCTGTAACTAAAGCAACTTTACTTGTTGTCATCTGAAATCTCCCCTTCTTTCCAAGCATTCCATATTTTTAACATTGGAACTGGCATTGGTTGTTGATTTACTTCTTCAATAGTTAACCAATTACATTGTGATGGTAGCTCTTTTTCTTCTATTAAAACTCCTTCAAAGCTTTCCATTTCCCATACCAAATGAGAGAAAACATGCTTAAATTCAATAATTGACGGACCTTTTGTTATTGCTACACCGTAATCATGTTCGACAACCTCTTCTACAGTATGGTTAGGCGTTGGTAGCTCTACCATTGGAAACTGCCACATATTCGCGAGTAAACCTTTAGAAGGTCGTTTTTCCAGTAAAATTTGGCCATTCCCATTTCGTACAACGACCGTTTTTACTTTATGTATTTTCGTCTTCTTTTGGATTGTTTTTACTGGCAGTTCATCCTGTATGCCCTCAAAAAATGCAGAGCAGTTTTCTCTTACAGGACATAATAAGCACTTTGGTTTAGTCGGTGTACAAATTATTGCACCGAGCTCCATAAGTCCTTGGTTGAATGCAGAAGGATTTTCAGAATCGATTAAATCCATCACTGCCTCTTCAAATATTTTCTTTGTTTTCGGTTTCGCAATATCTTCTTTTATTAATAATAGTCGAGAAAGTACACGCATGACATTTCCATCTACGGCATGTTCTGGGACTCCATAAGCAATACTAAGAACAGCACCAGCTGTGTATGGACCTACACCTTTTAACTTGGAAATTTCTTTTCTGGTAGACGGAACAACACTTCCATATTGTTCTACGACTTCTTTAACTCCAGTCTGAAGGTTACGAGCACGTGAATAATATCCCAGTCCTTCCCATTCTTTTAATAACTCACCTTCGTCTGCGTAAGCTAGTGATTCAAGCGAAGGATATTTTGCGATAAATCTTTCATAATAAGGAATAACCGTATCTACCTTAGTCTGTTGAAGCATAACTTCGGAAACCCAAATCTTATATGGGTCCGTTGTGTTTCTCCAAGGTAAATCACGTTTTTCTTCTAAAAACCATGAAACTAAAGAATCTCTAACCTGCTCTTTATATAATTCGTTCACTGTAAAATCCTTCCTTGCGATTATTGACAATAAATATGGGTATATGAATAGTAGTGTCTTTGTTTTTTAATAAATCTATTTTAAGATGTAGTTAGTTGTAATCCTAAAGGAGCTGGTTGTATGGACACAGGTACACATGTCGTTATGGGTATTGCACTAGGTGGTCTATCTCTTATTGACCCCGTAGTTGCTGGTAGTACTCTTACAACGACTGCAGTAATAGCAGGTACAATCATAGGCTCACAAGCCCCTGATATAGATACTGTTCTGAAATTACGTAATAATGCTGTTTATATTCGACATCATCGCGGGATTACCCACTCCATTCCTGCCGTTATTTTATGGCCAATCCTAATAGCAGGTGTGTTATGGCTTATTTTGCCAGAAGCCAATTTGCTGCATCTATGGTTATGGACCTTTTTAGCAGTGTTTGTGCATGTTTTTGTTGATATATTTAATTCCTATGGAACTCAAGCATTAAGACCATTTTCAAGGAAATGGGTTGCATTAGGGGTTATTAATACATTTGATCCAATTATATTTGGCATTCATGTGGTTGGTCTACTGCTTTGGATGTTTGGCTTAAATCCTGTTCCAACCTTTCTTACTATGTACTCCATTATAGTCGTCTACTATATTTCACGTTTTGCTGTACAGCATGCCGTAAAAAATTCTGTAAAGCATACTATTCCCGATGCAGATGAAATTATCGTCGCACCAACGATGAAATTTCTACAATGGAGAGTAGCCGCAATTTCAAAAACACATCATTATGTCGGACGAGCATACGGTAGATCCATCACTATTTATGATAAGTTCGAACGTAAACCGCTTCCCGAATCTGATTTAGTAAAAGCAGCATTAAAGGATAAAAACTTAAGTGCCTTTACTTCGTTTTCTCCTATATATCGATGGGAGATCACTGAATTTGATCATATTTATGAAGTAAGGTTAATTGATCTTCGTTATCGTAGTAATGACTATTATCCATTTGTAGCTGTAGCCCACTTGAATGAGGACCTAGAAATAGTCAATTCTTACACTGGTTGGATTTTTAGCGAAGACAAGCTACACAAAAAGTTAGATTTCATGCCACATAACTAACAGTAAGTAAATTTTTACTTTTCACTTATTTCGAAATGTAGATATACCGTTGATTTCCGCTCCGAGCGGACGCTTTCTGTGGGCACGGCTTCAGCCGCTTCCCTTGCTCCTGCGCAAGCTCGTCGCAAAAAAGATTTTCGCTACGCTCTGTCCAGGGTCTTCAGCTCGCGCTATTCCCACTGGAGTTGGTGGCGACTCCAGTGGGACGAGTGAGACAGATGAGCTATCACAGCGACGCGTAGCGACGGTGATAGCTCATTGCTCACTCCACGGAAAGCGTCCACCTGAAACGGTCATTCTTAAAAGTTCTGTAAAACCAATATTCATACTGAATATTAATATACTTAATCCGTAAGAAAAACGCTAGGGTGTATTTCCTAGCGTTTTTAATTGGTAAAGTCATCGGTTTCTAATAAATGCTTATACTTCTCATTCGTGTTTGCAAATTCATGCAACTGCTCCCCATAGCCATCTATCCATTTTCTAATGACCATTTCCGTGACAGCAGCACCTTTATAATCATATCCGGCCTTTGCATACGAGGATTCAAAATCTGACCATAGAAGCTCTATCCACGCTCTTGCTTTTGCTGCAGATAATTTATCATTCTTCTCAATTAGTGCGAAAGTTAATTCATCTATTTTTGTTTGCATACTATTTTCCTTCCTCTAAGGATTCTAACATCGAGATTGGTAAGGCTTCCTCATATTTATCTCCGCCTAATCTATACCCCCATGCAAATCTACCCTTCAAGTATTCCACTTGAAAAAACACTCCTGGATCTCCAACTATACGATACATCTCTCCTTGTTTAATAGTAGCAGGGTCTATTAAAAAGGCTTGGGCCATCAATGCTTTTCTTTCATACACTGCGTACTCATTTACCATACCTAGTTGTTCAGCTTTACGTGATTTTTCTTTCAAATTGCCAATCTCTGTTCGTAGTTCTGGAACAGTCATATCACTATATTTTTTCTCACTCATCCTGGTCTTCCAACTCCTTTTTTTCAATATAAAGATCTATTTGTTCTGCTGGGAATCCTTTCTGATACAACGCTTGCTTTACACGTCTTCGTAAATCATTCCCATTATATTTCGAGGCATATTTCCGCCAAATTTTATCTCCCTGGGTAGCAATAATTTCGATCCATTCCTCTTCCTTTTTTTCTAATTCGAAGGCAGAAAGGGCTTGGGAGATTATAGTAAAATTATATCCTTTTCTTTGCAGTGTATCTTGAACCTTTTGTTTAATTTGTCTTGGTGTCTTATCTTGACTTTGTTTGATAATCTTCTCTGCCAAAGTCACCGCGATACCTACTTGTTCTTCTTCTGAATAGTCACCTAGTACTTTCTCTTGTAAATCTTTTTCAATTCCCTTTTTCTTTAATTCCTGACGAATTGCAGTAGGCCCTTTTTTACTGTTTCTCTTTTGAGTTTCCACTAATGCTTTTGTAAAGCTTTCATCATTTAGAAAGCCAAACTCATATAACTTACGAATTGCTTCCAGTATGACAGCTTCGCCAAACTCATTTTGCAGAAGTTTCTGTTTTACTTCATGCTCACTTCTCATACGATAGCTTAAAAAGTTAATTGCTTTATTAAATGCCTTTCTAACTTCATCATCAAAAACAATTTCATCTAATGTAAATTCTTCGATAACTTTTCCTTTAGATAGTTGATATTTGATCAGTACTGCTTCATCTAAACTAAATGCATACTTTTCATCCAAATATAAATTATACCGTTCGTTATTGTTTGTTTGTCGTGCAATTTTAGTAATAACCGGCATATATAAATCTCTCCATTTCTCTACTCCTCAATTATAACCGATAAGTTGGTTGGTGATAAATGATTGAACTGTTATGATAATGCTAAGAAGGAGGCTGGAGACAAATGAAAATCGCAATTACTGGCGGAACTGGCTTTGTAGGAAGAGAACTAACAGATTTACTTTTACAAAAAGGACATGAAGTATTTATTCTAACTCGGTCAAAACAAGATAATACAGAACGTGGCATAACTTATGTACAGTGGCTTTCGGAAAATGCAAATCCCGAAAAGCAGTTAGAAGGCGTCGATGCTTTTGTAAATTTAGCTGGTGAGTCCATTAATAATGGACGTTGGACAGAATTACAAAAACAGAAAATTTACGATAGTCGGATGAAAACGACAGATGAAGTGCTCCGAATTCTAAATGCTTTAACTGTAAAACCAAAAGTTCTAGTAAATGCGAGTGCAATTGGCATCTATCCAGCCTCTCTTAGTGCGAGATACACCGAAAAGAACAATGAAATTGGAACAGACTTCCTGGCTCGCACAGTTCGAGATTGGGAACTTAAAGCTCAAGGTGCTAACAAGCTTCAGATTCGGGTTGCTTACGGTAGATTTGGAATTATTTTAGGAAAATCAGAAGGTGCACTTCCATTGATGGCACTACCTTATAAGTTATTTGTTGGTGGACCAGTTGGGACCGGAGATAATTGGATGTCTTGGGTACATGTAAAAGATGTTGCAGGTGCATTACTTTTTGCAATAGAGAATCCTATTAATGGTCCATTCAATATCACAGCACCACACGCAAAAAAGATGAATGATTTTGGAGAAACTTTAGCTGCCATATTAAAAAGGCCAAATTATTTCCCTATTCCATCCTTCGCTTTAAAATTTGCATTAGGAGAAAAAAGCCAACTCGTGTTAGAAGGTCAGCATGTTATCCCACAAGTATTATTAGAAGAAGGTTATTCGTTCTATTTGCCAAATTTGGAAAGTGCATTGCGTGATATTTATAAGTGAATAACTAACTCCTATTGGCGCAACCTACTAAAAAAGAAAGGTTGCGTTTTTATGTGGAAATCTCATTTTGTAGGAATTATTATTGCTACGATTATTTTAAGTATTGGATTGGTGTATCAACCTTTTTCTGCACAAGCAGAGGAAATCCATTGGGGCTTAAAAAAGGCGACTGATGAACAGCAAGCTGAAGCTGGTGGAGAAATGGATGCTATGCTTAAAAAGCATGGTGCAATCTATAAAGGTCCTGCGGATAAAAAAGTACTGTATTTTACATTCGATAATGGATATGAAAACGGCTATACCGAAAGTATTTTGGACACCCTAAAAGCAGAAGGGATTCAAGCAACATTCTTCCTGACCGGTCATTATTTAGAGAGTGCTACTCCTTTAGTAAAACGTATGATTACTGATGGCCACCAAATCGGCAACCATTCTTATGGTCACCCTAATTTAGCAAAGCTCTCCAAGGAAGGGATTCAAAAAGAATTACAAAAATTTGATAAACGTCTGAGTGAATTAACTTCATTAACAAGAACTACTGTAACTCGTCCACCTGAAGGAATTTTTAATGAACAAGTACTTGAGGCTGCTAATGAAATAGGACATCAACATATATTTTGGTCTGTCGCATTTATTGATTGGCATAAGGATCAGAAAAAAGGTGGCAAATATGCCTATGATCAATTAATGTCCCAAATTCATCCTGGTGCAATTATCTTAATGCATACCGTTTCACCAGATAATGCAGAAGGCTTACCGATGTTCATCAAAGAGGCTAGAAAAATGGGTTATTCATTTGGTACTCTGGATGATTTAATCATAAATAATCTGGATATTCCGCTTACTTTGCTTCCTGAATAAACTACTTTATAATAGAAAGAAGATTATAAAGGACGTGAAGTTATGAGTGAAAAATCAGTTATAGAAATAGGACAAGAATTTCCCCTTACGATTAAACGACTTGGTATTAACGGAGAAGGCGTTGGATTTTTTAAGCGCAATGTTGTTTTTGTAAAAGGAGCGCTTCCAGGAGAGGTAATAACTGCAAAGGTTACAGTAGTAAACCCTAAGTATGCCGAAGCGGAAATTAAAACATTAAGAGAATCTTCTCCACATCGTGTTAATCCCCCCTGCCCGGTATATGAAGCTTGTGGAGGATGTCAGCTGCAGCATATGACATATGAAAGTCAGCTACATGTTAAAAGAGATTTAGTATTACAAGCTTTAGAACGTTATGTGAAGGACCTGGCTCCGACAATTGATGTAAGACCAACTATCGGTATGGAAAACCCATGGAATTACCGTAACAAAAGTCAGTTCCAAGTGAGAGAATTAGGCGATAAAGTTATTGCGGGGTTATACGCTGAAGAATCCAATATGTTAATCGATATTAACGAATGTTCGGTTCAAGAGCCAGCCACTACCCATATTACGAATGAAATAAAAAGATTCCTGGAAGAACTGAAGATTTCTATCTACGATGGTAGAAATTCTAAAGGAATCGTCCGTACGATTGTCGTTCGTACTGGTATGAAAACTGGACAAATTCAAGTTACACTTGTAACAACTCAAAAGAAAATGCCACATAAAGAAGAACTAGTTCAAAAAATACGAGCAATCGACCCTAATATTGTGTCCATTAGTCAGAATATTAATCCAGAGGATACTTCTCTGGTATTTGGAGATACGACATTTAACTTACATGGCAAAGAAACGATTCATGAAAAACTTGGAGAACTAGCTTTTGACTTATCTGCTAGAGCTTTTTTCCAATTGAATCCGGAACAAACAGTTCATTTATACAATGAAATTGAAAAAGCAGCAGCACTCACAGGTGAAGAAACAATTGTAGATGCTTATTGTGGTGTTGGTACAATAGGACTTTGGCTTGCCAAAAATGCAAAAGAAGTTCGCGGGATGGATATCGTTCAGGAATCTATTCAAGACGCGAAAAAAAATGCTAAACGAAATGGTTTTAAAAACACAAAATACGTTCATGGTACAGCACAGCATTGGTTACAAAAGTGGAAAAGCGAAGGTTTCATTCCTGACGTATTAACAGTTGATCCACCTCGTGCAGGATTAGATGATGAACTGTTAAAAACGTTATTAGATATTAAACCAAAACGCTTTGTTTACACTTCATGTAACCCGTCCACACTTGCAAAGGATTTAGCAGCGCTTAAAGATGTATACAACATCAAGTATATTCAACCCGTTGATATGTTCGCTCAAACTGCTCATGTCGAAGCGGTAACGCTATTAGAATTAAAATAAATATAAGCTGTCGGAGAGAATTAAACTCTTCCGACAGCTTTTCTGGTTTTATAGCTTCAATGCTTCTCGATTCACTCTTTCGATAAATTCTTCAACCACTTTATTATTACTTTTCTCACTACCAAGTTTCATCATTGCTCGTCCTACAAAATTTATGCCTTTGTTTTGACCCTCATAAATGAATTTTGTATAATTATCATTCAATTTATATAAAGTAAAACTAAACGTAATTTCAAACGCTTTCCCTAATACAAAGCTTATTTTTTTGTGCTTTTTATCTGGTTGATCTTCATATGCCATTGTTTCCACGATATATGTCTCTACTCGCTTCCCTTCACGGTAACTTTGTCTATGCTTTGCGCCAACCTCATTCTCCTGTTTTTCTATAAGAACGTGCTCCTCCACCTTATCCATAATCTTATGTATGTTTTTATCCATAAATAAGCTCCATACTTTTTCGATGTTTGCCTTGATTTCTGTTTCTTCACTCCATTTAATCATTAATCATTCTCCCTTCCTGATTCTAAAAATTCATCTAGCTCACCTAACTTGGCTGTTAGATTATCTATTTGAAGCAATATTGTACTTCTTTTTTGCTGTAATATTTTTTCAAGGTTAGCAAATGATTTATCGTCCATTACAGAAATCATTTCTTGTATAGTAAATCCAAAACTTCTCAGTTTCACTAAGAGGATGGCTAGAAAATAGCTGCCATCATCGTAGTACCGGTAATTATTGAGTGGATCAATATAAGCTGGTTCGAGTAATTTAACTTCTGCATAGTATCGTAAGGTCTCCTTGCTTAACCCAGTTATGTTGACAAATTCACTAATCTTATACATTCTGTGCCTCCCTTTTTTTTATTATAAACTGTGGGGTGCACCACAGAGTCAATCCACTTAACCTAAATATAGTATGACACGTTTTATTTGAAGAAGTTAAGGGAATCAATAGTGTGAACATTTAACTAAAGGAGGAGTTTAAGTGAAGGCAGTCACATTTCAAGGAGCTAAAGATATTCAAGTAAAAGAAGTTCCAGATGCAAAACTGGAGAAACAGGATGATATTCTAGTACGTATTACTACTACGGCTATTTGTGGATCTGATCTCCATATTTATAGAGGTGGAATACCTACTCGAAAGGACTTTGTTATTGGTCATGAGCCAATGGGTATCGTGGAAGAGGTTGGACCAGCGGTAACAAAAGTTAAAAAAGGTGATCGAGTCGTTATTCCTTTTAATGTTTCATGTGGAGAATGTTTTTATTGCCAAAATGAGATGGAAAGTCAGTGTGATAATTCAAATGATAATCCAGCCTTAGACTCCGGTGCTTATCTTGGTTACACCGAACGTTATGGTAATTTCCCAGGTGGACAGGCTGAATATTTAAGAGTCCCCTATGGAAACTACATGCCTTTCTTAATACCGGAATCATGTGAACTAGAGGATGAGTCATTGTTGTTCCTATCAGATGTTCTTCCAACAGCATATTGGAGTGTTGAAAACTCAGGCATGAAAGAAGGAGACACAATTGCAGTTTTAGGTGCAGGTCCTGTTGGTTTAATGGTACAGAAATTTGCGTGGATGAAAGGTGCAAAACGAGTAATTGCAGTTGATCACTTAGATTATCGTTTAAAGCACTCTGTGAAGATGAATAACGTCGAAGTCTACAATTTTGAACAATATAAAGATATGGGCTCCCATATTAAAGAGATCACCAATGGAGGAGTAGATGTTGTCATTGACTGTGTAGGGATGGACGGTAAAATGTCGATGGTCGAAAAAGTAGAGCAAAAGTTAAAGCTCCAAGGTGGAACTCTAAGTGCTATTGATATAGGAATAAATGCAGTAAGAAAATTTGGGACGATTCAATTAACTGGTGTTTATGGATCATTATATAATATGTTCCCATTAGGAAATATTTTCGAAAGGAATGTATCGCTAAAAATGGGACAGGCACCCGTCATTCATTATATGCCTCTATTGTTTGATAAAATTACGAATGGCGAATTTGACCCGAAAGAAATTATTACGCATAGTGTACCACTAGATAAGGCAAGTGATGCTTATAAAACTTTCCACGATCATGAGGACGAAAGTATTAAATTTGTGTTAAAACCATAAAAAATTAAAGTGAAGATGAGGACAGACTTCCTGACATGTCTGTCCTCACCATCACGATAGAAGATTCCAATCTGATTTAAGACAATCTTCTATACTTTTTTTCAAAGGATCTAATTTGGGTATTTTTTGAACTTTAATAAGGAAGCTTTTTAAAAATAACTTACAGTTCGCGTACAGGAACCAATATTCTTCTTCCTTAATTATACTCTTTTTCTTTTTTAACTCGTTTGGTATTTGTTGTATCAGTAACTCTATTTCTTTTATTTTCAAACCTCGTTCGAGCATTTCCAATATTGGAATTAAAATTCTTTCCTCTTCTTCGTGTATGTAAACACTATCGAAAACAAATAATTTGTTCCATAGTGCATTTAACATTTCTCCAAAGTGTTCTGAATCTACTTTGTTGCTTTTTACCAGTTCATCAAAAGTATCTGCTACATGCGCAATACTATGAGCCCAACCTTTACCTGGTACATAGCCTCTTAAGTCTTTTTCAAGATTAATATAATAAATCAAGTTATCTTTTACTCTTAGTATCATATTTTGGTCAAGAAAAGCATTTTCGTTATCTCTATATAGGATAAGTGCTATCAAAAGAGTAGTAAAAGATCTCGTAAAAACAGTATCTGTTTCCTTCTCTCCAATTCCTTTGTATAACAAATCATTTAACGCCACTTCCAATAATTCCGTTAGAAGTTCAGGCCCTAGTAATTTCTTTTCTATTATTAATTGATAAAACATGCTGTAGATTAGTTGATCTCTTAGTTCACCATCAGTAGAACCTATATGTTCTAGCATTGAGTAAACAATCATGTCTTCCTGTGCTGTTTCCCAAGTTCTTTCTCCACTTTTTAGTTCATTTAAAATCTTTTTAAGTTCATTTGCTTCCATCTGATAATCTCATTTCCTTCCTTTATCTAATATATGTCAATAAAATATAGAATTAATAAATATGTATATAAGTGAGTTCCTACCCATTAAAGATAATATAATTCCTCCTTTTTATTTAAATGGTATATTCTTCTATTTATACTATAGATTCACTGAGAATTCCACCACTTCAAGAAACAAAGCACTAAGATTCCCTTTTATGAGAGTCTAGTGCTTCTTTTTTTAATCACAAAATTTAGTTTCTCGTAGACATCTAACAAATCTGTATATTAAATTTTGTAATTTTCTTCAGACTATTAATTTCCCCATCACTTCATTCATAAAATTTAACCTGTTTATATATACAAAAAAACCAACTATAAAGATAATGATATAAATAGCATAAATTAATAGTGTAAGTTTAATCTTATCTTGATCAAGTAAGCTTAAAAGGTTAACGAACAACATGCCAATTACGAAAATACCAAAAAGCCAAAGTTCTTTAAGGAAAGTAAGTTCGTATTCTATAAGTGCGACTTTTAATGTAGATATCTCTGTTTTATCAATCTTATATTGCTCAGAGTGAAAAATGTCTTTTTTAGTTATTGTAATTGATTGCGTATCACTAAAATATTCTATTTGATGTCCTCCTGGATATAAATCTAACGAATATGTGACAATCCCAAAAACAACTATAAAGAAGTATATAAGCATATATCTATATCTGTATTTCTTTTCGGTATTAATCTTCAACATGACTTTCACCTCATTTTTTGAAGCCGTATATTCTACTAGTTATACGTATTATTAACAGAAAAGTTACATAATTAAAAAATACTAAGAGTTGTTCCTAAATAGAACAACTCTTAGTATTTTTGTTATTACAGTTTAAATTGGGAAATTGCTTTCTGAAGCTCATCGGCTGATTGTTGTAAAGTTTGAATGGTTTTATCTAAATTTTCAACAGTAGATACTTGGTAATCCGCTGATATTGCCACAGTTTTCGTCTGTTCTACTGCCTCATTTACAATAGCTGCAACCTGCTCCATTGATGCAAGAACCTCTTCAGAGCTTGCAGACATTTGTTCTGTTACTGCGGAAACATCCTGTACTTCTTCATTTACATGTAGTACAGATTTGAGCACCTTATTTAAGTCGTTTCCGATTTCTTCCACAGCTAGTGACCCATTCTGAACATCTTCTGCACTTTTAGCCATTTCTTCGAGAGCTTGAACTGTTACTGTTTGGAATCCTTGTATATGATTACGAATTTCTTCCGCAGAGTTCCTCGACATTTCTGCAAGTTTTCTAACTTCGTCAGCAACAATTGCAAAGCCTTTACCTGCTTCACCTGCACGAGCAGCTTCAATTGCTGCATTTAATGCAAGAAGATTCGTCTGATCGGCAATACCAGTAATAACTGAAACCATCTCTTCAATGGAATGATATTTATCCCCTAGATCTTTTACATGTTTTTCAGTTGCAAGTACAGAAGCTTCCACGTTTTTAATTTGTTGAACGACTGACTTGGAATTTGTTGCACTTGTAGTAACAAGTTCTGTCATGTCACTGGATGATGTGGCTACTGATGTAGAAGAATCGGCAATTCTCTGGATACCAATAGTCATTTCTTCCATAGCTGTTAATGCTTCATCATTATTTGTTTTCTGTACTTCAGAACCAGAAGCTATTTTATAAATACTTTCAGATATTTCATCATTTGAAGTTCTAACTGACTTCATTACTTCCTCTAATTCATCAGATACTTTTAATAGTGAACCTGCTGTTCCATTCATATTTGTTAGAATAGAGGATAATTGTCCAATTGATTTTCGAAATGATTTCGCAAAATCCGATATTTCATTATTCTGTTTTAAAGAAACAGTTTTTAATATCTCCTCAGCCCCCTGGAGGTCTCCATTTGCAATACTAGAAGAAGCACCTTGCATTTTTGTTAATGGCTTCAATGCATTTCCAATATAACGAAAGAGTATAAAAGAAATGATTGCCCCTAAAAGAATTACCATTATCAAAGAAAAGGGAACAGATTCTTTTAAGCTTTTTTGTTGAATTACTTGGACATCTGCTGCAGAAATATCAACTGCTACAATTCCAATTGTTTCTCCTGCTTCGTTTTTTAAAGGAGCATATGATGACAAGTATTCCCCATATACTTCATCCTCCACTATATCTGTGTAGCTTCCAGTTCCATTTAATGCACCTTCTACAGCTTTATAATCCGTTCCTTCACTTATATCTCCTGGCAAATAAGCGCTATCGTCATTTTTGTCTGCAGCATCAACAATAATAGTTGCAGTTTCTCCTTTGTTAGGAACATCTGTAACATAAGCATACATAACCCCATTTTGTATTAGTAAATCATTCAATTCTTCTCTTAATTCCCAATACTTTTCATTTTGTTCAGGGTTCTTTTTAAATTCTTCATAGGCTGTGGTATCAACTAACGTAGCTATATTTTGTGCTATATTTATACCATTTTGCCCTAATGTATCCTTGACCGTGTTATTCGTATTATATATAAGGACAGAGATGAATAATGCCACAAGTACAAGTATTCCAATGACAAAATATAGTGTGATTTTATTTCCTAACTTAGAGGAATGTTGCTTCATAGCAATTTACCTGCCTTCTGTGGATTTGAGATGAATATGAGAAATGACAATGAGCCTAACAATAGTGCTATAAGAACTAAGAAGCTTAATCCATCAAATAGTTGAATAAATAGACCACCTAAGAAAGGTCCCGACAAACTTCCTAAACTAAAAAATATTCCGCACAATAGATTACCTGTTGGTAATAATTCTTTTGGTGTTAAATCGGTCATATACGAAATACCAAGTGAAAATGTTGAACCTACAAATATACCTGCTATAAAAAACAAACTTCCTACTACTAGAGCGGAGGTTTCGAACATACTAGCTACCCCAAAGGTCAATGCACCACATGCTAGTACTAATATAAGCACTTTTCTTCTACCGATACGGTCACTTAATACTCCTAACGGTAGCTGTGAAACGACACCGCCTATAGAGAAGGCTGCAAGTATAAAAGATAGATCTTTAATTTCCAAGGCATTTCGAAGTCCATACACAGGATAAATTGCGTTTAAAGAGGATTCTAAAAAGCCATAGCTAAAAGGGGGTATAAATGCTATCCAAGCAACTGCAAGTGCTGCTCCAAAGCGTTTCCATGTCCCTGATAACGAGGCACTATCAGTAAAAACTTCTGGCTTCTCATTTTTAATGAAGAACACAAGGACCCAAGCGCATAAACAAAGAATACTCGAAATAATGAATGGTAAACCTTCAAAAATTTCGACCAACTGCACGAATAGAGGTCCTACCGCAAAACCAATTCCAAACGATAATCCATAAATAGCTATATTTCTACCTAATCGATGTTGTGGGGAAAAGCTAGTAATCCAAGTCTGCGTAGAAAAATGAAGTGCATGATCACCAATTCCGATCAATAACCGCAAAACAAACCAAAACGCTACACTTTTCCACAAAGGGAATAGCATTAAGGAGACAATAACAAGAAGCCCACCGATAATAATAATCGGCTTATAGCCAAATTTTCGCAATGGAGGTTCCATAAACGGAGAAATTAATAATGTACCTATGTATAATCCAGTAGCGCTCAACCCGTTTAAGGTGGCACTAATCCCGTCTTGTTCAAAAATAACAGATATTAAAGGTAGCAACATTCCTTGTGAAAAACCAGATATGGAAACAATAATGACTAAAATTCTGAAACGTTTTTTTTCTTCTACTGTAAATTCATGCATAGTAATACCTCTTTTTATCCAAACTAATTATCTAATAGCATTAGTTTAGCAGAGAATAGGTCTTGTTAATATAAATATTTACACAACAAAAGGCTCAGCCGGTATCTTTTTAAGATAGTGGACTGAGCCGTTACATATAACTACTATTCACTTGTATATTCATAACTGCATTTTCGGCTTGTTTGCCGGTGAAATGTCTAAACACCCTCCTTCTACTGATTAGAATGGTCGACTATTCACTACGGCCTCCCTTCTATGTATCTTAAAGATAATTTATCATATAAACAGAATATTGTAAAGATTGTAAATACACAAATCATTAAATTAACTCTTTAGACCTATCTTTTCTTTGAAAATTCCTTTATCCTATACATATAAAGTGAGGTGTTTTTCTGTGGGTAATCATATTTCAAATCCAGAACAACAAGTATCCTATTTAAAAGATCGACTACAAATGTTTTTAGAAGTATTAGACACAATCGAGCCCGAGACAACTGAACTTGAAGATATAGACCGTCTAATCCAAATGATGGATGACCTTGAATTAAAAATGGAGCAGTTTAAAAACACAAAAGAATAATCGAAAAGATCGGAATGACTTCATTCCGATCTTTTTTGTTTTTGGCGTACGACTACTGTTCTCGGGCGGATAACCACTGCGCTTTGGCGCATACTCCTGTTCCTCGGGCACTCGATGGATTCGCCGGCGGATGACTGCCATTCTAGTGAGTATAACCACTACGCTCGGGCGCATACTACAGTTCCCTCGGGCGCTCGACGGATTCGCGGGCGGATGACTGCCATTCTCGAGCGAATAACCACAACGCTCGGGCGCATACTCCTGTTCCTCGGGCGCTCGACGGATTCGCGGGCGGATGACTGCCATTCTCGAGCGGATAACCACAACGCTCGGGCGCTACTACAGTTCCTCCGGCGTTCGATGGGTCCGTGCGTGGATGACTACGCTTCTCATGTGGATGGATGAATGAATTTTCCGGTGTCGCATCTACCACAAAAGCGTATTCTCAAGTATTTATTCCCCCGACAACTCTTTTTTTCATCCTAATAAAATAGTATACTTGTAATGTTTGTTACCTATATACATATCAAAGGAGCGTTTGCATCATGCAATTGGAGCAATTAGAGAAAAGTATTTATGATTTGATTACCGAAACTTCTACAAATTTACCGAAAGATGTTCGTCGTGCGATCAAAAAGGCAAAAGCAGCAGAAAATGCTGGAACACGTGCTGCGATGAGTCTGGATACGATTACAAATAATATTCAAATGGCCGATGATAATGTTTCTCCTATTTGCCAAGATACTGGTTTACCAACTTTCAAGATTAAAACACCTATTGGCGTTAACCAAATAGAAATTAAAGCTGCTATTAAGCGCGCTATAGCTACAGCTACTAAAGATGCAAAGCTTCGTCCTAATGCAGTTGACTCTTTAACTGGTGCGAACAGTGGAGATAACTTAGGAGACGGGCTCCCTGTTGTAAAGTTTGAGCAGTGGGAAAAAGACTATATCGAAATGAAACTAATTTTAAAAGGTGGCGGCTGTGAAAACAAAAATATTCAATATAGCCTACCAACTGAATTAGAAGGTTTAGGTCGTGCTGGGCGTGACTTAGACGGGATTCGCAAATGTATTCTACATTCTGTTTATCAGGCCCAAGGACAAGGCTGTTCTGCTGGATTCATCGGGGTTGGAATCGGTGGTGACCGTTCTTCTGGCTATGATTTAGCAAAAGAACAATTATTCCGTCATGTGGAAGATACTAATCCAAATCCTGATCTAGCAAAATTAGAGCAATATATAGTTGAAAAAGCTAACACATTAGGTATTGGTACAATGGGCTTCGGTGGTGAAGCGACTTTACTAGGCTGTAAAGTTGGCGTCATGCACCGTATCCCTGCTAGCTTCTATGTTTCTGTTGCTTACAATTGTTGGGCGTATCGTCGTATGGCGATTAATATTAACCCAACAACTGGTGAAATTATCGAATGGCATTACCAAGATGGAGAGAAAATTGAGTTCAAGGACCAATCCTCAGAAGAAGCTCCAAAAAAAATAGTGGAATTACAAGCTCCTATCACAGAAGAACAAATTCGTGAACTACAGGTTGGGGATGTCGTATCGATAACTGGTCGTATGTATACTGGTCGTGACGCAATACACCACCACTTGATGAGCCATGATGCACCAGTTGACCTAAATGGACAAATTATTTATCACTGTGGTCCAGTTATGCAAAAAGATGATGCTGGTGATTGGCATGTACGTGCTGCAGGTCCAACTACGTCAATACGTGAAGAGCCTTACCAAGGTGATATTATGAAAAAATTCGGCATCCGTGCAGTTATCGGAAAAGGTGGAATGGGTCCAAAAACACTTGCTGCTCTTTCCGAACATGGCGGAGTTTATTTAAATGCAATTGGCGGCGCTGCTCAGTATTATGCAGATTGTATTAAAGGTGTAGATGGTGTGGATCTGATGGAATTTGGAATCCCTGAAGCAATGTGGCATCTTCGTGTTGAGAAATTCACAGCAGTTGTAACAATGGACTCTCATGGAAATAGCTTACATGCTGACGTGGACAAGTCTTCATTAGAAAAGCTTTCTGCCTATAAAGAAAAAGTTTTTAGCTAATGTGATTCAGTTAATTTCATAAGTACTTATGAAATTAAAACAAAATATTAAATAACAAATTTTAATCAATTGTATTGTCTAAAGTAAAATATTGCGATTAAAACAAAATAGTATTAGCACTAAGCCTCCCTGACAAAAAAATACAAGTCAAGGAGGCTTTGTTATTGCTTGCGAAAAATGTTCTCTTGTTTCTGCATCAATGCGCTCGCTTCGAACTAATATTAAGCTTTTTTAAAGTTAATTCAATCTGTTGACTTATAAAAACCGCTAGATTATAATAATTATAAATTAGTAATGAATATAAAGTGGGTTTCCTATTCGGAAGTCCATTTTCTTCATTTATAAGGACTATTAATATTGAAATTCATTATCAAGGAGGTTTTTATATGACAACGATAACTAATAAAAAATCTAACCCACTATTTCTTTCGAATTTAATGTCTCATGTGGAATTGGTAGCAGCACTTTTTTCTGGGGTACTGATCCTTATAGCATGGCTATTAAGTAACGCACAGCAAGAAACAGCATCGATCATTTTCTATTTACTAGCATTTGTAATAGGTGGGTATGCAAAAGCCAAAGAAGGTTTAGTAGAAACATTTAAAGAAAAAGAGTTAAATGTAGAGTTGCTGATGATACTAGCAGCAATAGGCTCTTCTATCATCGGCTATTGGACAGAAGGAGCAATCCTAATTTTTATATTTGCAGTAAGTGGTGCTCTTGAAACGTACACAATGAATAAAAGCAAAAAGGAAATTTCATCCCTCATGGAACTTCAGCCTGAAGAGGCATTACGATTAAATAATGATGGCACTACTTCACGAATCTCGGTGAGCGAGTTAGTTGTAGGTAATCAACTTATTGTAAAACCCGGTGAACGAATCCCCGCAGATGGGAAAATTGTAAGTGGCAATACTGCAATTGATGAATCCGCAATTAGTGGTGAATCTATTCCTGTAACTAAACAGTTACATGATGAACTATTCGCTGGAACAGTTAATATGAGCGGTGCTATTACGATGGAAATGACAAAGGAAAATGAGGACTCACTTTTCCAAAAGATCATTAATCTTGTGCAAACAGCTCAGGATGAAAAATCTCCTGCTCAACAGTTTATTGAACGCTTTGAAAGTACCTACGTGAAAATTGTTTTAATTTCAGTAGCATTCATGCTTTTCCTTCCTCACTTTTTACTTGATTGGGACTGGAACACAACATTTTACCGAGCGATGGTTTTATTGGTAGTGGCTTCACCTTGTGCTCTCGTAGCATCTATTATGCCAGCCACTTTAGCAGCAATTTCGAACGGTGCTAAAGTTGGTATATTATTCAAAGGCGGAGTACATCTGGAAAACATCAGTGAAATGAATGCAATTGCATTGGATAAAACTGGTACTCTAACTACCGGTAAGCCAGTCGTTACAGACTTCTTAGTACGACCAGATTTAGATAGAATGTCAACCTTAACAACACTAGCAACTATCGAGGGACAATCCAATCACCCTCTAGCCATAGCAATTACAGCTTTTGCAAAAATTGAAGGTGTAGGATCTGTTCCACTAATCCATATTGAAGATAAACCTGGATTTGGAATACAAGCTACAATTGACGGAGAATCAGTATTAGTAGGAAAACCTGATTTTGTTAATAAAAACGATGCCTTTACCTTTCATAACGGAATTGCTTCTACCCTTACAGAAGAAGGGAAAACTGTCATCTTCATGCGAGATGGAAAAGGAATTGCTGCTGTTGCTGCCTTAAAAGACACAGTCAGAGAGGAAACAAAAATCGCGATTAAGCAGCTCCAAGCACTAGGAATTAAAACAGTGATGCTTACAGGTGACAATAACAAAACGGCAAGTGTTATCGCAAAAGAAGCTGGAATTGATCAATATATTGCCGAGTGTCTACCAGAAACTAAAGTGAAGCATATGAAAGCGTTACTTAAGGAACATGGCTTTGTTGGAATGGTTGGAGATGGTATCAATGATGCTCCTGCACTTGCAACAGCAACAACAGGATTTGCCATGGGAGAAGGAACAGATGTTGCACTAGAAACTGCAGATATCGTTCTTATGAAAAATGATCTGTCTAAAATTGCATATGCAGTGAAAATGTCACGTAAAATGCGTCGAATCGTTAAGCAGAATATCATTTTTTCAATAACTATAATCGCACTTTTAATCGTCTCGAATTTCCTTCAAGTAGTAGACCTGCCGTTAGGGGTAATAGGTCATGAAGGCAGTACAATATTAGTCATATTAAATGGATTGCGAATGCTCAATAGGAATATTTAAGAGAATTAAAAAATAGCCGATCTTTGTAGGTTAAAACCTGTTCCAATCGTTTCCGAAGTGCTTTAGACCGCCGTTTTGCTATAGTATTACCTAGTGAATTTGTAGTGAGTATTGTTTGTGACAGCTGTCACAAACAATACTCACTTTTTCGGTAATCTTATGGCGGTTGCCTGTCCCTAGCTCTTCTACAATAATTAGAAACAGGTTAGTGCGTTTTTGGATAACTAGAGAAAAGATACTTTCCTATTCATAGGTAAGCGCCAGAAGATACAATTTCTGTTGCTACTTCGCTTCTTTAGTATGTAAACACTCCCTATTTTTCTTTATTTCCACTAGTAGAATAAAATTGTCTGCTTTCCTCTATCATCGAAAAATAGTATTTCTATTTCATCAGCGATTACCAATCATTTTATCCCTATATTTGCTTTGACTAATATTATCATCTAAGCCATATGCTTCTCCAAATCTTCTAGTGGAGTACTACCCGCCGTTTGATTAGATTGTAAGGTGGATACTCCAGCGGG
Source organism: Psychrobacillus sp. FSL K6-2365 (assembly GCF_038003165.1). Lineage (NCBI taxonomy): Bacteria > Bacillati > Bacillota > Bacilli > Caryophanales > Bacillaceae > Psychrobacillus > Psychrobacillus sp. FSL K6-2365. The sequence goes on from NZ_JBBOOO010000001.1 coordinate 3,366,933, forward strand.
ACAGCGAGAAAGTCTCGAGACTCCGCATGAACTGACCCCCTGGAACGGAAATCACAGTATTATTTTCTCTCATGCTCCATGAGCCCTGTATTCACTGGACTTTTTTATATACCTTGTTAATCTTTAAACAAAAACAGAAGGACGTCGGTTAGACGCGTCCTTCTGTTTCCTTTTTTTCTAAAGCTATTTTACGTTCCTGCATAACTGCATTTATCTGACCACCAACCAACAAAATGATGCCAGAAATATATAACCATAACATTAATACAATAATCCCTCCGATACTTCCATACGTAGAAGAATAGTTAGAGAAATTACTAACATAGAACGAGAATCCTAATGATACGATAATCCAACCAAATGCTGCAAAAGCAGCTCCTGGTAATACACTTCTTAGGAATAATTTTGTATTTGGAACTATCCAGTACAATGCAATTAATACCACAAACATAATTAAGGGACTAATCGTCCATCTTAAATTATTCCAAAGCTTTACAAAGCTTTCTTCAAAACCAAAGTATGAAAATAGAATTGTACCAATTTGTTGACCGAATACCGGTAATACTAGCGCTACTATAAATAACATAATCATTAATAACGTAAATACGATAGATAATAGTCTGACGATGAAAAAGGGTCTTGTTTCTTCAAGTGCATATGAACGGTTTAAAGATTTTACAATTGCATTCATCCCATTTGAAGCAGACCAAATCGTACCAATAATCCCGATAGATAGTAACCCACCGTTCCTACTCACCAAAACTTCAGTCAATGTTTCCTCAATAAGAATATATACTTCCTGTGGTGCATAGTTTTCTAAGAGACGAAAGACTTGTGCCTCGTCTAAGTTTAAGTACGGTAATAAGGTTATTATAAAAATTAATAATGGAAATAGGGATAATAGGAAGAAATAGGCTAATTGTGCTGCAAAGCCTGCAATATCCGTTTTCTGAATATGTAGTATTAAATGCTTTATGTAACCAGACCATGTAGTAAGATCATGATGCACTTCTTCCTTCTTTTTCTTCTTTTTTATATTTAGAAATTTTAACTTCTCGAACCAGCTGGGGCTTGAGGATGAAGTTTTTTTATTATCTTTTTTCTCATGAATATCTTTCACTCCATCCTCTCCTTTCTGTGCAATGATTACTTTTTTGGTTCAAAAATACTTTTTTCTTCCTTTTCTGGAACTACAATTGATTTGTACTCCTCTTTTGATTGAGAAAATGCATCTTTCGTATCTGTTAATAATGTTTTAACCTGAGGGGTGATTTCCTTTGCCTCGTTCACTTTTTCAGTTAAATACATTGCATCTGATGAAAACTGATCATAGACCGATTTCCATTTTGTTACTTGATGTTCGATATTTGTTTTTAATTCTTCCCTATTTTTACTGTAATATTGAATTTCATTTCGAATGTATCTTGTTTTGTTCATAACTGAATCTCTTGTTTTTCTGTCAAGCATTGTTAGAGCTCCACCAACAACTGCACCACATATAATACCTTTTAAAAATTTATTTTCACTCATCCAAATTACCTCCAAGTTTAACTATATAGATGCTTTAATTATACCCTCACCAAAATAGAATCAAACAATATTTTCATTTATTTAAAAAATAGTCTTGACTAGCACACTGAATTTTACGAATATTGTAACAAGGGTAAATAATATGAAAGGATGATAGATTTCTTTTTAGACAATAACATAGGGGGTAATGTTGATGGAACAATTGAATGAGTTTTTAGGAACGGTATCATCCTTTTTATGGGGAATTCCACTCTTAGTATTAATAGTAGGTACTGGTATTTATTTAACGTTGCGTTTAGGAATTTTACAATTACGCTTGTTACCTGCTGCATTGAAGCAAGTTTTCTCCAAAAATCATGATAAGTCTGCAGAAGGAGATATCTCTCAGTTTCAGGCTCTCACTACAGCATTGGCCGCAACGGTTGGCACTGGTAATATAGTTGGGGTTGCCACTGCGGTAGTTCTAGGTGGTCCTGGGGCAATATTTTGGATGTGGATTTCAGCATTCTTTGGAATGGCAACAAAGTATGGAGAAGCGGTACTAGCTGTTAAATATCGTGTTAAAGATGCCAATGGTGAAATGGCCGGCGGACCTATGTACTATTTAGAGCATGGTTTAAAACAAAAATGGTTGGCTGTTTTATTCGCAATTTTTGGGGCAGTGGCAGCATTTGGTATCGGAAATGGAACACAATCCAATTCTGTTGCAGGAGTTGTAAATAATACTTTTGGAGTTGATACATGGATAACTGGAATTGTATTAACTATTTTTGCTGCTTTAGTTATTCTAGGTGGTATTAAATCCATTGGTAAAGTTACTGCGATTTTTGTTCCTGTAATGGCGGTTTTCTATATTGTTTCTGGATTAATTATTATGATTTTAAATGTTACAGCTATTCCTGAAGCATTTGTAACCATTTTCAAGATGGCATTTTCAACTGAAGCTGCGGCAGGTGGAGCAATCGGTGCTGCTATTAGATATGGTATTGCTCGTGGGGTATTCTCAAATGAGGCTGGTTTAGGTTCTGCTCCTATTGCTGCAGCTGCGGCAAAAACAGACCTTCCTGGTCGCCAAGGGCTTATCTCGATGACTCAGGTATTTTTTGATACATTTATCATTTGTTCAATTACTGGTATCACAATTGTCATGTCTGGAATATATACAGACAAAAATTTAGCTGCAAATGAAATTACAACTGGAGCGTTTGGACACTTCTTAGGTGACTTCGGACCAATTGTAGTAGCAATTGGGTTGATATTCTTTGCTTCATCTACGATAATTGGTTGGGCTTATTACGGAGAAAAATGTTTCCAATATTTATTCAAAAACCCTTCTCTTCTAATTGTGTATCGTATTGCTTTTGTCTTGATGGTATTTGTAGGATCTGTTGTTTCATTAGATTTAATCTGGACTTTCTCAGATATAACTAATGCATTAATGGCTATTCCTAACTTAATAGGACTACTAGGACTTTCTGGTGTAATTATTTATGAAACGAAAAAAATTCAAGAGAAATTAAAAGAAGAAAAAGAGGCAGCAAAATCTATTTAGTGTTTGACATTGCAGGCTTAGCGTGAAATGATTAATTCTAATGTATGAAAGGCAGGTTACTACGAATGAATTTATCACAACCCTCAGCAGAAAATGTCACGTATATGATTGAAACAATTAAAGAGAAACTTCGTATGGTCAATGTAGATGCAATGAGATCAGAGGATTTCAATGCAACACAATATGATGATCTTGTTTACTTATACGAAATGGTTAAAAAAAGAGATACTTTTAGCCCAAGTGAAATGCAAGCAATTGCATCTGAACTAGGAAACTTAAGAAAATAAGTCCAGAATCATGTTCATTAAAAATGGTTAGTCGTGAATAACATCACGACTAACCATTTTTTGTATATAAAATATACGTTTTTTGGGACAACCTTTATAATATAACAGTTATATCACTATCGTATTACCAGGAACACTGACTTTATGCACTGGAGACTCTTGTACCTGCTTATTTATAATAGCTTAATGGATTCTATTTTTCGTTACTTGCTCTAACCCATTGTTTACTTGCTTCCATCTATGACTTACTTACTGTCGTGAATGATTTACTTGCTCTAACCCTTTATTTACTTGCGGATCATTACCTTTTACTTGCGGAAGGGGATAATTTTACCAAACGCTCATGAATTCACAGCCTTAATTTATAGAATTGAATACTAATAAAAGGCTATCTATTGTCATCTTTACTGACAATAGATAGCCTTCTTTCTTATAGATTATTTAATTCAACTGCAATTTTAGATCCAACACGAGCATTATTATAAACAAGTTCGATATTGGATTCTAAAGATTTACCTTCTGTTAGTTCTTTTACTTTTCCTAACAAGAATGGAGTTACGTCTTTCCCTTTTATACCATTTTCTTCAGCTTCCTGTAGAGCAGTTTGGATAATCGTATTAATATAAGACTCTTCCAATGAATGTTCTGTAGGAATAGGATTAGCAATTACTGCTCCACCATTTAACCCAAGATCCCATTTAGCTTTCAACATTTCTGCTACTTCTTTTTCATTGTTTAAACGGAAGTTTGCATCAAATTCACTTGTCGTTGTATAAAATGCTGGGAAAGAATCTGTTTGGAAACCTACAACAGGAACACCTTTAGTTTCTAAGTATTCTAAAGTTAAACCAATATCTAAAATAGATTTTGCACCTGCACAAACTACTGCAACATTAGTATTTGATAGTTCTTCTAAATCTGCTGAGATGTCCATAGTCGTTTCTGCGCCTCTATGTACACCGCCAATTCCACCGGTAACAAATAACTTAATACCAGCCATTTCTGCACAAATCATCGTTGTTGCTACTGTAGTTGCACCAATTTCTTTTGAAGATACAACGTAAGCAAGATCTCTTCTAGAAGTTTTTCTTGCATCTTTACTTGTTCCTAGCGTTTCTAATTCTGCATCGGATAAACCAATTTTAATCTTTCCGTCCATAATAGCGATAGTCGCTGGAACTGCACCATTATCACGCACAATTTGTTCTACTTTTCTAGCAGTTTCAACATTTTGCGGGTATGGCATACCATGAGAGATAATTGTAGATTCTAGCGCAACGATTGCCTTTCCTTCTTGCATTCCTTTTGCTACTTCTTCTGAATAAGTGATATATTGTTTCATTTTTTATTTTCCTCCATCTCATTAGTTAAATTATTTCGAGAAAGCTCAGTTCTTACCGTATCGCTGGAGCGAATAGTTTTACTTGCGTTTATCATGCCTGTTTTTATGGTCGTTACAATATCCTCACCATTCAACCAAGCATATAAAGTAGCGGAAACAAATGCGTCCCCTGCACCAGTGACATCAATTACATCCTCTACCTTAATTGCTGGAAAATAGGAAGTTTCCATGTCACTACCTGCGTACATTATGCCCTCACTACCCCAGGTTATAACTACATGGGAAATCCCCTTTTGGACAAATAATCTTGTTGCTTCTTCCCATGATCCTTTATCCACAATATTTATACCTAAATACATTTCTGCTTCATCTTTGTTTGCGATTAACCATCCAATGCCCTCTAATGAATCAGGCATTCTATCCATTTTAGGTGAGGATACAGGTATTAAAGCAAGTGGTATATTATGTCCGATAGAAACAGTTCGGATATATTCAATCACTTCTTTCGAGCAGTTCATGTCTATAATGATGAGCTGAGAATTCGTTAAATGTGTTTCATGTTTTTTCAAATAATCTACAGTCAACTGTTCATAGATATCCATATTTGCTAGGGCAAGAAGCATTTCTCCACTTGAATCTAGCACTGCCGAATATGTTCCAGTTGTGTAATTTGGTAACTTTTCAATGGAAAATAAATTCATCCAATTATTAGAGGCTTTTTCAATAGCTTCATATTCCATGTCTGTTCCAACAACTGATAATAAACGTACAGTTTGTCCTAATCTACCTAAATTTTCCGCAATGTTCCTTGCAACTCCTCCAACACTTTGTATGCTAGATGTAGGGTTAGAAGTACCCATTTGGAGCTTATTGATTACCGTATACTTTCTATCTACATTGGCTCCACCTATGCAAATAATTTCTTTGTTCTCAGGTAAAATATAAGCTCTTCCTGTGATGTTCCCATTTTTTATCAATTGGGAAATAATATTGGCAACTGCCGGTCTAGACATTTTGAGTTCGTTTGCTATTTCCATTTGAGATGCATATGGATTTTCTCGCAGGTACTTTAAAATACTCACTTCTTTTGTATTCATTTGCTTACACCTCTCTTCTCATTGAACATTTGTTTTAATTATAAACTTTTGTTTTATAAAGTCAAATAAAAACTGACAACCATCTTTCGGTTGCCAGTCTTTATTATTATTCAGGTTGGTCGTTTAAAGTACCATCCTCTAGAACGCGTGGTTGAATCAATACTTCAACTCTTCTATTTTTTGCCCGATCTGCTGGAGTATCATTGGAAGCTACAGGTCTAAATTCACCGTAACCTTTCGCACTAAAATATAGCGGATCTATCGTATTATTTCCTGCTAATATTTTCAGGAAATTAACTGATCGCATTACACTTAGCTCCCAGTTGGAAGAATATTCACTACTAGAGATAGGAATATTATCTGTATGGCCAGTGATAACGACATTTCTAGGAGGATCAAATACAAGCAAATCGGAGATATCTTCAGCAATTGAACGATACTCACCTTTTACTTCTGCTTCGCCAGTATCAAATAATATACTATCTCTTATCGTAACAAGTAAGCCTTCATCGGTTAGTTTAGTAACAAACTGTTTTTCTAGCGCATTTACTGCTATATATTCATCCACACTATCTTGAATTTCGGAGAGTGCTTGCTGGTCTTCCATATATGCAGTGCTCTCTCCATCTTCTCCCTGACCTGAATCATCAGGAGCATCTGGCACTTCCAAAGGAGATGGCTGTTCAAAAATACCGGTTCCACCATTAAGGACTTCGTTGAACGCTTGAGACATTTGTTCCAATTTTTGTTGGTCTACAGAACTAGTAGCAAATAATACGATAAATAAGGCTAGTAATAATGTTAAAACATCGGAGTACGGAAGTAGCCAGGCTTCACTTACTTCTTCCTCATGCTTATGTTTTTTATGCTTCTTTGCCAAGGCCAGCCTCCCCGCTTTCATTCAATACTTTTTTACGCTCTGACATAGATAGATAGGAAGCTAATTTTTGTTCAATAACTCGTGGAGAATCTCCTTCTAATACTGAAAGGATACCTTCTAGCATCATTGTCTTTTGTCTAATTTCTTGTTTAGATTTACGTTTTAATTTATTCGCAAATGGATGCCATAAAACATACCCAGTGAATATACCTAATAGAGTCGCTACAAAGGCTGCAGAAATTGCATGTGCTAATTTATCAATATCACTCATATCACTTAAGGCAGCTATTAAACCTACTACCGCTCCAAGTACACCAAGTGTGGGAGCATATGTCCCCGCTTGAGTAAAAATTTGAGCACCACCTGAATGTCTTTCCTCTAGTGCGTCAATTTCTTCTGTAAGTACATCTCTAATATAATCTGCATTTTGTCCATCAATTGCTAACGTAAGACCGTTTTTTAAAAATGGATCTTCTACATCTGTTGACTTACTTTCAAGTGCCAATAATCCTTCTCTTCTTGCTAAATCTGCCCAGCTTGAGAACATTTTAATTACTTCCACATCTGGTACTAGTTTTGTTTCTTTAAAAATAACTCCAAATATCTTAGGTACTCTTTTTAATTCTGCCATTGGAAATCCAATAACTATTGTAGCAATCGTACCGAAAATGATGATTAAGATTGCTGCAGGATTTAATAATGCACCCAATGTAACACCTTTTAAAACCATCCCAACTAATAATGAAACAAACCCTATTATTAAACCGAATACTGTAGACTTATCCATTCAACTTCCCCCACATTCTATTTCTTTCCTTTATTTCGGCTATATTCATATTTTTTTAATAATAATCTACCGATTGACTATATTAAATTTTCGAATTATGAACAAAATTTAACTTATCGACTAATTTGAATATTGATAATACAAGCGCAAAACTGATACTATGAAGATAATAATAGAAAGGAAGTATCCATATGACATCTTTTAATACAAAATTAGAAAACTATGCTTCTCTTGTTGTAGAAGTAGGAGTGAATATTCAACCAGGACAGAATTTATTTATTGCAGCTTCCACTGATAGCGTTGAATTAGTTCGATTGATTACTAAAAAAGCGTATGTAGCTGGGGCTAAACAAGTATTCGTAGATTTAACAGATGATGAAATCACACGATTACGCTATGAACTTGCACCTGGGGACTCATTTGATTTCTTTCCTTCTTGGAAAGCACAAGAAAAAGAATTGTTAGCAGAAGGCGGAGCTGCATTTATAAGCGTTGTTAGTCAAAGTCCTGACCTTTTAAAAGGAGTGGATTCCTCTAGAATTTCAGCGTTCCAAAAGGCTGCGGGTCAAGCATTAAGCAAATATCGTCAATATGTACAATCGGACAAAATCAGTTGGTCAGTAATAGCATCTCCATCTACAGAGTGGGCTAAGAAGGTATTCCCTAAATTACCTGAGGAAGAACAAGTACCTGCCCTTTGGGAAGCAATTTTCCAAGCAGTGCGTGCGGATGTCGCAAATCCAACAGAAGCATGGATTGAACATGATAATCTTCTACATACAAAGGTAGATTATCTAAACGAGAAAAATTATAAAAAACTTCATTATACAGCTCCTGGTACAGACTTAACGATTGAATTACCAAAGGGACATCTATGGTGTGGGGCTGGTAGCACAAACGAAAAAGGATTTTCTTTTATGGCTAACATGCCAACGGAGGAAGTATTCTCTGTTCCATTAAAAACAGGTGTTAACGGTTATGTAGCAAGCACTAAACCATTGAGCTACGGCGGGAATATTATTGATAACTTCACTATTACATTTGAACAAGGTCGCATTGTAAAAGTGGAAGCTGAACAAGGTCAAGAGGTGCTTGAGAACTTAGTTGCAACGGACGAAGGGTCACACTATTTAGGTGAAGTAGCACTAGTACCACATGACTCACCAATCTCTAACTCGAATCTATTATTTTATAACACATTATTTGACGAAAACGCTTCTAATCATTTAGCAATCGGTAGTGCATATGCTTTCTGTATAGAAGGCGGCAAGAAAATGAGTCGCGAAGAATTAGCAGAAAATGGCTTAAACGAAAGTATTACACATGTAGATTTCATGATTGGTTCAGAAAAAATGGATATCGACGGTATTAAAGAAGATGGAACTTCAGAGCCAATATTCCGAAATGGAAACTGGGCATTTTAATATTGTTAACTTAAATTCTATATATTTCTAGTTACAATTCTTTCATTTTTACGTTATAATAAATACAAGAAAACAAGTGAGGTGTTATAAAATGGCTTTATACACAGTTACAGTGCTTGGTTTTACTGCAATTATGGGAATCGTAGGCTATGTAATTTTGCATTACTTTGGAAAAGGTATGAATTCTAAAGATGCATCTACAATAGATCCAAAACCTTTTCAATAACTCATAAAACAACCGTCGAGTATGCTGACGGTTGTTTTTTTTATTTGATATCTCTTCTCTTTTTCTTTTCAAATTAACTTCATTTCTATTACATTTGGATGACAAACTATTACTATTCGTTCAATTTATCGCGCTATACTATTTCAAATGACCTAAGATACTCTGAAATATATGTAAACTTCCATTATGTTACAAATGGCAACCTACTATTTATCTATTATAATTACTAAGTATGATTGGAATAGGAGGAAGACAAATGTTTTCAAACTCACATATTGGAATAGATTTAGGTACAGCAAATACATTAGTTTATACAAAAGGCAAAGGCTTATTAATAGATGAACCTACAGTAGTAGCAGTTAATACTAAAACGCGTGAAATCGTAGCTTTCGGTGAAGAAGCAAAAAAAATGATTGGCAAAACACCTACTTCAATCGAGGTAATACGTCCATTACAGGATGGAGTAATTGCCGATTTTGACATTACAACACAACTACTCAAACTTATAATGCAAAAAGCAGGGAAAAAACTTGGTACTTCTTTAAGAAAACCGACTGTAATTGTATGTACACCATCTGGTGCAACTTCTGTAGAAAGAAGAGCTATACAAGATGCTGTAAGACAAAGTGGAGCAAAAGATGTTCAATTAATGGAAGAACCCGTAGCTGCAGCAATCGGTGCTGGTCTTCCAGTAGATGAGCCTGTCGCAAGTATGATTGTAGACATTGGCGGTGGCACGACAGAAGTTGGCATTATTTCTTTTGGTGGAGTAGTAGCGTCCCATACAGTAAAGGCAGCTGGAGATCGTATGGATGAAGCAATTATTCACTTTGTTCGAAAAGAGTACAATGTTATTATTGGTGAAGCCACTGCTGAGAATATCAAAATGACTATAGGACATGCATTGGTTCCTCATGCAGTAGAACAAATGCAAGCTACCGGTAGAGATGTAGTTAGTGGATTACCTAAGACTATTCATTTATCTTCTACTCAGATACAGGGTGTTCTATCTGAATCATTGGAAACTATTTTAGAAGCAATACGCGCAACACTAGAAACCTGCCCTCCTGAGCTTGCAGGAGATATAGTTGACCATGGAGTAATATTAACTGGTGGTGGAGCATTACTAAAGGATATTTCCGAGTGGTTAACCCAGGTCATTGAAGTACCAGTTCATCTAGCACCTGAGCCATTACAGTCCGTGGTTATAGGGACAGGAAAATCCTTCTTTGTATCAGACCGAAAACAAAAACTAGCAAAATAAAGTGGAACTTTATTCATTGAAATTTGGTTTATTTCTCTTTCGAATAAAGTTATCTCTACTATAAAAGCAAGAGAGTTGTCCACTATGGCGAACAACTCCCTTGCTTTTTACATACTTATAGATTATGTTGCATTCTAATTATTATAAACTCCATAAAAGTTCCGCAAGTAAGTAGTATTTAATCACAAATACTAATAAAAGATCAACCTCAGCAAGTAACTTCTTGTGCCAAGCAGGTAAATGTTTAGGAAGGTGTAATAGCTCTTTATATTTAGAATGCAAGCTGTTCTATGCTCCCTATGCCTCTCCAAGGTAGTCACTATGAGCTCTTGTCGAAAGTCCTTCTCAGCAAAAGTCTAATTTTAGTCAGGTTCAAGTATTAAGTAAAGCAATTATCTTTCATTTCCTATAAAATATAATTACAACCTAAAGGAGGAATACTATGCCAAGCTTACATGAGATTTTAAAATACAATGATCACTTCGTGGAAAACAAACTATATGAACCTTTTTTAACTACCAAGTTTCCAAATAAACGTATTGTTATCTTAACTTGCATGGATACTAGGTTAACAGAAATGCTCCCAAAATCCATGAATTTTAAAAATGGTGATGTAAAAATAGTTAAAAGTGCTGGAGCAATCATTAACCATCCATTTGGTGGAATTATGCGGAGCCTTATCGTAGCTGTTTATGAGTTACAAGCCGATGAAATCTATGTAATTGGTCATCATGACTGTGGTATGAGTGCTATACAAACCGATAAAATTATGGATAAAATGATTACTCGAGGAGTAGATCCACGTGTATTAGATATCCTAAATAATTCCGGTGTGAACTTAGAAAAATGGTTAGAAGGTTTTTCTAACGTAGAAAGCAGTGTATTACATAGTGTAGAAATGATTCGAAATCATCCACTTATGCTTCCTGAAATTCCAGTTCACGGACTAATTATTGACCCTGAAACTGGTCGATTAGATTTATTGACAGACGGTAATGTCGACAAAAAATAAATTATTTCCCGGGAAATCGACATGAATAGTATAAAAAACGTCTTATTCATTGTTCATGAATAAGACGTTTTTAAATTTCTCAAGTATACTCTTGCCCTTTCAATGCTCTTCAGTTAAGGATGCATATATATAATGATCTTGCCATTTACCATTGATATAAAGCAGTTTTCGTAGAAGTCCCTCTTGCATGAAACCGTTTTTTTCTAAAACTTTAATAGAGCCGTTATTATGCGGAGATACATATGCTTCGATACGATTTAATTGGACGTGCTCAAATCCAAAGATTTTTACTAGGTGAACTGCTTCAGAAGCAATCCCTTTTCCAATATAAAGCTCATCCATGGAATATCCAATAAGCCCACTTGAAAATGGCATTCTCTTAATACTGTATAGTGATACACTACCAATCATTCTTTCTGTTTGAGGTTCGAAAATACCGAAGCTATATTCTCTTTTTTCCTTCGATAACGTGAGAGATTCACGAATCTTCTCCCGTTGAACAGAAGTTGTGTAATAATCATCCCGATGCAGGGGTTCATAAACGGACCAATACATCTTATTACGATAAGTAAGATCTGCTAGGGCTGGTGCATCTTTCGTATTTAATGTTCGTAAATAGCATGTATCTCCTTCTAGATAAATCAAACACCTTCACCCTTTTGCGTTAGTTAATTGGATAAACTCACTCACATCTTGAATACACAGATCAATACCTTTTAGCCAAAATGCTTCCTGTGTAATGTCTTCATTTAAATGTTTCATCGCTAAATCTTCTACTGACATTACTGCTGTGTCCTGCAATAAAGCAATATATTTTTCCTCAAAGTTTGCGCCTTCGCTTATAGCTTTTGCATAAATGCTTAAAGAGAATAGGTAACCAAATGTGTAAGGGAAGTTGTAAAAAGGTACTTCCGTAATATAAAAATGCAACTTTGATGCCCAAAAGTGCGGATGTATTGTATCCAATGCATCACCATATGCTTCTTGTTGGGCTAACTCCATTAATTCATTTAGTCGTGCAGCAGAAACAATTCCATTTTTACGTTCCTCATAAAATCTAGTTTCAAATAAGAACCTAGCATGGATATTCATAAAAAATGCTACACTACGTTGAATTTTATCTTCCAGTAAAGCAATTTTTTCATCATCTGTTTTTGCTTCTTTTACTGCAGCATCCGCTACAATCATTTCGGCAAATGTAGAGGCAGTTTCAGCAACACCCATTGCATATTGACGATTCATCCAGTGTACTGGTCTTAAAGCGTATGAATGGAAGGCGTGACCTAATTCATGAGCTAATGTAGAGACATTGGACATTGATCCACTATACGTCATGAAAATACGTGATTCCTCTGATACAGGCATTCCTGTACAAAATCCTCCCGGACGTTTGTTTGGACGGTCCTCTGCCTCTATCCAACCCTTTTCAAATGCATTTCTTGAAAATGATTCTAATTTCGGTCCAAATTCTTTAAAATGCTTTAATATAAACTCCGCACCTTGTTGATAATCCATTTTCTCTGTAGAAGTACTAACTGGTGCATCTAAGTCATACCAATGCATTTGTTTTTCGCCTAGCATTGCCGATTTTTTATTTAAGTATTCTACGAATGGAGCTTTATTTTTCGAGATAGCACCCCACATTGCATTTAGTGTTTCTTCTTTCATGCGATTAATATGAAGAGGCTCCTCTAAAACTGAATCCCATCCTCTTTTTTCGTAAATTGCAAGACGGAAGCCTGCAATATGATTTAGTGTTTTCGCAAAGAACTCCTCTTTATCTGTCCAAGCAGCTTCTAACGCTTCAAATGACTCTTTACGAATCATTGCATCCTCGTGGGAACTAAGATTATTTGCTTGACCAACCGACATTTCTTTTTGTTCACCGTCTATAGTAAGTTTAATGCGAATATCACCGACTAGTAAATCATAAAGTTGACCCCATGAATGATAGCCATCCACTCCAAGTGTCGTAATCATGTCTTCCTCTTTTTCAGAGAGCATTCGCTTTGCTTCATCTCTCCATTCATTTAACACAAATGCAAAAGGAGAGAGTTCAGTCGTTTGAAGCAGTTCCTCCCACACAGTTTCCTTCGTTTTACTTAGCACTTGTTGAATGGTTAGCATTTGAGAAGAGAACTTAGCGTATAGCGACCCTACCTCGCCCTGTAACAATGCTGCCTGCTTATCCGTTGTATCCTGTGCTAAAAAACACCCAATTACTGCTCCACCCTCTGATAAATTAGTAGCTATATCTTTTAGCTCATTAACCATTTTCTCGATATTTGAGACATCGGCAATAGATGTTGGTGAATCAAAGTCTTTTAGTATAGTTTCAAAGCTGCTTAGCTTTTCTTTTACTTTATCCAGATGGCTTCTTAGAGATGGTGAGTTACTTCCCCCTTCAAAAAAGCGATCGAGATCCCAGACAACCGGATAAGTTTGTTCAATCATCTAAATATTCCTCCTATATTGACAATTATTTTAGAATTCTAGTATATCATGTTTTTCTAATACAGATTGTTTGATTTTCGTCACATAACATTCATAATTCTAATTTGTTGTTGCTATATATCAAAGGTATACTTATTAAATAGAAGGAGGCAGCTGAATGTTTAAAATAATCCTTTTAATGTTATTTTTTATATCTACTGTAATTGTTAAACTATTATCTATTTTACTACCCATAAATGGTCAAACTAGTGGCGAAATATTCAACAGACTTCCCGTATTTTTTACTCCAGCAAATTATGTGTTTTACATATGGATTGTTATTTTTATATTATTAGCTTGGTGGATTTGGAATATTATGAAGGATTATAAATCTTCTCGTCCTATACCTACGAAGCGTATTCTATTATACGGAATAGCCTCTGTGATATATATTTTATGTATATTAAGCTGGCATTACGAACTGTTTGGATACACTTTTGGTTTTCTCACAGTCTTACTAAGCTGCTTGTTTAAATTGTATCTAACCTATCCTTTAGATGATTTAAGTCGAAAAAATCGATTGCCAATTTCCTTCCTTTTAGGTTGGACATTTATCAGTTTCTTCACAAACCTATCTTATCTCCTAACGTTTTATGAATTTGATGGATTTGGTATGACAAAATCACTTTGGGGAGTTATTTTCTTAACCATTGCGACAGCTATAGCTCTTCATTTTCGTTATCATTATTTCGACCGTCTTATGCCAATTGTTTTTATCTGGACTTTCATTGGAGTTGCAATTCACCACAACTTTAGCGAACTACTCCTAACCGCAGCATCCATTTTTCTAAGCTGCGTCCTAATCGTGGGGATTATATTCTTTAAGAAAAGCACAAGACCCCTTTAAAGTTAAAACTTTTTAGGGATGCTTAGTTGTGAATCACAACTAAGCATCCCTTTTTTTGTTAATATTATGACGTATTGCCTATCCGCCACTCTCCTAAAACTTCAACGCCCACGGAAATCCGCAGTATGTTAATCCATATTCTTAATTTAAAAAAAGCCTTCGAAAAAGTAAATTTCGAAGGCGTTTTGTTTTAGTCTAATTTAGTTAATAATATAGGAGCACCTTTTGTTACAACAATTGTATGCTCAATCTGTGCTACTAACGATTTATCGGGAGTTACAAATGTCCAACCATCACCAGATTCTACAATATGCTCTGCCTTTGCAGAAATAAACGGCTCTACCGCTAAAACCATTCCTTCTTTTAATATCGTAGGATCCCATGCATCATAATAATTCAAGACATGTTGTGGAGCTTCATGTAACGATTTTCCAATACCATGCCCAGTTAGGTTCATAATAACATGCAAGCCATTATCTTTAGCTTCTCTAGCAACCGCTTTTCCGATTTGGTTTAAACGAGAGCCTGCTTTCACCTTCAACATAGCCCGTTCAAATGCACTCTCTGCCACTGCACATAATTTTTCTTTCTCTTCATATCCCTCACCAACAACAAAAGAAATACCTGTATCTGCAAAATATCCATCACAAGATCCAGACACATCAATATTCACAATATCGCCTTCTTGAATTACGCGAGAACCCGGGATACCATGAGCAACTTCTTCGTTGACGGAGATACAAGTATATCCTGGAAAATCATATTCACCCTTTGGTCCAGAAATCGCACCATGCTCTGTAAATAACTTTCCGCCAATCTCATCCAGTTCTTTCGTTGTAATACCAGGTTTAGTTGCAGCCCTCATCACATCTCTTACTTCTGCAACAATACGCCCTATTTTTTTTAATGCCACTAACTCTTCGTCAGTTTGTACAATCATCTTAACAAGATCCCTTCTTCACTAAATGTACTCTAATCATATCATATTTAGTGAGAATTCGGCAGTGCAAGGCGCGGAGCTTTAACAAATAAAATGGAACAAATGAAAGCAGCAATTAAAAATACAGGAATCATATAAGTAGAATTATAGATTAATGAATACAAAATGACGTTTTGATTGCCAGCAAATTCACCAAAGAATAGAATACCTGAAGTCACATGTGCTAAATAACGAAGAAAAGCAGCTATTAATGCTCCTAAGACAACCGCTGTAATCATTTTCACTTTATCTTTTTGTTCAAATGCCTGTAAAAATGCAGGTCTTAAAAACCCAGCGAACCCTGCAACCATAAAGGCGATGAAATAATCAATTGCAACCTGTGCAATAACTATTTCAAATGATAATGGCGCTGCATAAAATCGCCCTGTTACCACTTGTAGCACACCTATTAAAAATCCAGTAGCAAGACCTGCAACTATACCACGACGAAAGGCCATTAAAATAACAGGTACAAGTACGAATGTTACGGAGCCGCCCTGTGGCATTCCAAAGCCAATCATATCTAAAACATATCCTAACGCCGCAAAAATAGCGATTTCCATTAATATTAATACACGTTGATTTTTCATGACAATCCCCTTTTTTGACCACAAAAAAACGACCCCGGGATAGACCCAGACATCGCGCGATTGTCAGTTTCCATCCACATCCCTACGCAAGCACTAACTTACAGGTTCAAAGGGTACTATCTCAGCCACTATTGTGGCGCCCCTTGTGGTTTGAATTATTTAGTTCGAATTCATTGTATCTGAATAAAATGCCTAATGCAACCTTATTTGTTTCATTTGTTATACTAATGAAATAAATATATGCAAAAGGAGATGTTCACATGATTACATTACTAAAAGATCTGGTACGTATCAAAAGTGACACAATCGAAAGTGCAAATAATGCTTTATTATTCTGTGAAAGTTGGCTAGAAAAACGTGGAATTCATACAACTGTCTTACAGCATGAGGGAAAATTGATGCTAGTGGCAGAAATAGGAATTGGTGATGAATGTATGATTTGGAATGGGCATGTAGATGTTGTTCCAGGTAACCCAGAGCAATTCGAGCCATTTATAGAAGGTGATCTTTTATATGGTCGAGGAACTGCTGATATGAAAGCAGGAGTTGCTGCGATGATGCAAGCTTTTTACGAGCTTTCTAAAGAATCTAAAAGTCTTACTAAAAAAATTCAGCTTCATATTGTAACGGATGAGGAAACCGACGGTAAAACTACCAAGTTTTTAGTTGATCAAGGATATACTGGTGACTTTGTTATATGCGGCGAGCCTACCCACCTCCAAATTGGTTTACAGGCAAAAGGAATTATTCAGTTTGATGTAATACTGAAAGGTAAACCTAGTCATGGTAGCCGTCCATGGGAAGGAAAAAATGCAATTGAGCAAGCTTTTCTGTTTGACCAACAACTACGCACTCTCTCTTTTTTAACTGCAAGCAATGAGTTCTATGATTATCCTTCCTTAAACTTGGCGAAAATACAAGCAGGTGATCGCTATAACGTTGTTCCCGATGAATGTATAATAAGCTATGATCTTCGTTTTGTTCCTGGACAGAATATGCAGAGTATTACTTCAGAGATTAAAAAGTTGGCAGAGAAATTCCCTAAAAGTGAATTTAAGATTCAAGCGACTGCTCCTGCAGTAACTACTGAAGCCATTAATCCTTTTATCGAACGTATTGCACATGTTACTTCACAGTTCATCGGAAAACCTGCTGTATTATTTGGGCAGCATGGAGCTGCCGATGCTCGCTTCTACGCGGAAGCTGGAGCAGGTGCAATTGAGTTTGGACCAAGTGGAGGGGATTGGCATGGTGTAAAAGAATATGTATCTATTTCCTCTCTGGAAAATTACAAGAATATTTTAGTTTCCTTATTTAAGAAATGAAACATATAGCTGAGTATTTCGTTAAAAATTGAGGAAAGGAGGTTGAATAGACTGGATAACCCTAAAATTTTATCAGCACTTTCTTATTTTAGTGTATTGTTTGCTCCTTTTTTATTGCCTATTATTGTTTATTTTGTATCACAAGATTCTAATGTAAAATATCATGCGAAAAAATCATTAATTTCCCACATTATACCTGTAATATTGTTAATAATTTTATTCATTAGTGTTTTTACAAGCTTCACCCCCGTTGCATCGGGATTTAATGAACAACCTTCCCTATGGATGGCTGCCGGACCTTTAATACTTATCGCAATTTACATGCTCGTATATGTAATAGTAATGATTTGGAATATAGTCCAAGGCATTAAAGTTTTACGATAAAGAGAGAGTTTATGTATTGGAGTTTGAGGGTACATAACTATTAATATCGAAAACCAAGGAGCGATACCGATGAAAGTAAAAAACCTAGTCAAAACAGCAATTAAATTGGCACCAATTGTTTATCCTATTATACGTAAAGTCATAAAATCTAAAAAAAATGTACGTTAAAAAGCTGTCCTCTTTTGATTTGGAGGACAGCTTTTTTAGGTTCGCACAACATTCATCAACTTATTCAAAACATTGGGTAAGGTCCAAATTCTTATGAACAACTAAGTCATTCAAAATACTAAATTAATGGCTTCATTTCTGATAAAGAATAGTATTGGTCCATTTCAACTGATTTTGAAACAGGAGATTTCTCTTGTTCTTTAGATGCATTCAAAATTTGTTCAAAAGTAAGCGGATTAGGTGTTGGCAATTCGTTATGTGTAACTACTAATCCACTGTTGTATTGCGAAAAGAATGCATTTGCCATTATACGGTATCCTTCCATCGTTGGATGGACGTCTGCGGGATTTGGTAATAACTTAGTAGCATTTACACCGAATGGTTCTTCCACAGACACATATGTCGCACCATTGATCTCAGACTCCGATTTTAAAATTGTATGCAATCGGTCTAGCTCTTTTTTTATGCCTTCCTTTTGAGATGCTCTCACATGAGGATAGGCAAAATAATAACCCATTACATAAATTTTGGCTTTTGGTGCGATTGCCTGTACCTCTTTAATAATCTGCTCTATATTTTTTCGTACATTATTTAATGCAAAATCAGCATGGAGTTGCTGATAAGCAATAGAACCACTTGATGAATTCACTTGCACCATTTGCAGTAAGTCATTGGCTCCCGCTGATATTGTGACTAATGTAGCGTTTTTCAACGCTTTCTTTGCTTCGTCCGTTTGAACCTTAGTAAGCACATCTGCAGTTGTATAACCTGGGAATGCCAACGCTTTTGAATAAAATGCAAGTTGACCAGTCCTAGTTAGCTTCTGTGCTATTAAATCTGTATAGCCGGTATCTATAGCTCGATTCGGTGTTTGTCCTGCTGCTAGGGAATCTCCAATCGCAATATAAACTTCGGAGCCCTTGGCATTTACTGTGATAGTTCCAAATGAAACAACTAGAATAATTAAAGTACAGACCCATTTTTTCAAGCTGACCAACTCCTTAAAAAGCCCATGCACCTTTTATGAATATAGGCTCCATTGTTCCATCTGCTAGTTCTCCCATAATGTCCATGTCCCCGCTACCTATCATAAAGTCTTCATGTACAATGGATGTGTTAATACCCATTTGTTCTAATTCACTTTGAGTTAAACCACGAGCACCCTCAACACATGTAGGATATGCTTCCCCTATAGCAAAATGGTTAGAGGCATTTTCATCAAATAATGTATTAAAGAATAATACATTTGAAGCGGAAATAGGTGATTTATGTGGCACTAAAGCTATTTCTCCTAAATACTTCGCTCCATCATCTGTTCCAATAAGCTCTTGTAATAGCTTCTCACCAGTAGCAGCTTTTATAGAAGTAATCTTTCCATTTTCAAAAGTCAGAGTAAAATCATCTATTACATTTCCCTGATAGACGAAAGGCTTTGTATTTTTCACATAGCCATTTACTCCTGTTTTAAGTGGTGCAGTATATACTTCTTCTGTTGGCATATTAGCAATGAACGGAACGTTTTGACCATTTTTACTTGCTCCTGACATCCAAATATGTTCTTTCGGAAGTTCAACTTGAATATCTGTTCCTTCTGCTTTATAGTGCAGCTTTTTAAAGCGCATATTATTTAGTAGAGTTGCTCTACTTTCAAGGTTATCAATATGTTCTTTCCACTTTTGAACTGCTGTTCCTTCTCCTATGCGTACAACCTGGAATATTAACTCCCAAAGTGCTTGCATTTGTTCCTCCGGCTTTAGGTTTGGATATACCTTTGCAGCCCATTTTTCTGAAGGCATTGCAACGATAGACCAAGTAATAACATCATTCATAACTGCTTTACGATAATTCTCTAACGCTTTGCCACTTGCCTTTTGAAAGCTAGAAATACGGTCAATCGAAACGCCTTCTAATAAGTCTGGGTTATCTGCATCAATCCATAATAATGCACCTTTATTTTCGATTAGTTCATCACGCTGCATAGCAGCCCATTTAGGAAATTCATTAAACGCTTCATCAGGTGCATAATCATAAAATGCACGTGCATTTACTTCATCTGTATAGTTTACGTCAACTCGTTTCGCGCCAGCCTCATACGCTTTTTTCACTATTAACCGTGTAAAATCGATTGTGTCCGTTGTCGTATTTATAAGTAGTGGTTGGTTTGGCTGTATGTTCAGACCAACCTTTACTACTAATTCTGCATACTCTTCAAGCTTTTGTTGAAAATCCATCATTATTTCCCCTTTTGACTGATAGTTTTAGACGATCCTTCGATTAATTCACCACGGTACCAAACTTTTTGAACTGGTTTTTTAGGAAGCTCTTTTGTCCACTTTTTAAAAGTCTTTTCATCGGCATAAGTTAACAATGTCATAACCTCTCCATCAGCCCCCGCACGACCAGTGCGCCCTGAACGATGTAAATACTGTTCAACTGAATGCGGTACATCTACATGAATAACATGTGTTAGACCAGAAATATCTAAGCCTCTTGCTGCCACATCCGTAGCGATTAGTAAACTCACCTTACCGCTTTTAAAATCATCCAATGCTTTCTTTCGTTCATCCTTTTTCATTTCTGAATGAAGAGACACAATCGGTGCATCTCTGTATGCAAGTTTAGCGTCTTTCATTAAAAGCTGATCTAGACTATTTACAAATGCAAGGCCACGCATTCCTTTTAAATAAGAAATCTTGCGCAGTAATTCGGTTTTATCGCGAGGTTCAGTCTTCACGAAGCTGTGGACAACTTCACCTTGCGAAGGAATGTCCTCTGCGGATACTTGAATGCGAACCGGGTTCTTCATCATACGTTCTGCAACTAATTCTATTTCTTCCGTAATAGTTGCAGAAGTCACAATCAGCTGACTTTCAACTGTTGCATCGACTAAGCTTTTAACAGTTGTACGATGCTCTCTACTTAAAAGTTGGTCCCCTTCGTCTAAAACAACGATGTTTATTTCATGCATTTTTAGTTTTTTAGTTTTTACTAGCTCTTGTAATCTACCAGGAGTTCCGACAACAATTGTTGGCTTCTTTTTAAGAACATCAATCTGTCTATTAATATTTGCTCCTCCGATTAATTGGGCAACTGAGATATTAGTATCTTTAACCCATTCACGGAATACCTCCACAATTTGCATACCAAGTTCTTGAGAAGGAATGATCACCATTGCTTGTATTTGTTTCTTGGCCGGATCAACCTTCTGCAAGATTGGAAGCACATAAGCTAGTGTTTTCCCAGTTCCTGTTGGTGATTCTGCAACTACGTCAGAGCCGTCCAAGAAATGTGGAATTAGTTTAGATTGTATAGGCATTGGAGATGTAAAATTTGCATCCTGCCATTTTTTCTGTAATGTCTCGTTTAAATTAGTTATAAAAGTCAATTTTGTTTCCACCTTATCCGTATTTAAGTCAAGTGTACCATATTTTTTATATCGACTATTGTTTATAGATAATACATTGGACTTACTTTTTTCTCAAAAAAAGTGCCCTTTAGAAAAGGCACTTATTTCCTTTCATCTTCAGTTGTATGTTCTTTCATTAATTCATAAAAATTTAACTCATATAGTTGTCTTCCATCAATTTTAAATATACCTTTGTTTACAAACTCTTCAATAATTTCATCCCGTTTTTGCTCTGTTTTTGATTCTCTAATTTTCATCATACTGAATGTCTCCTTACAATGTTATTACAATTATCTATTTACCCATTCTTAGCTTTCATAAACTTTTTTTAAAAGCCTTTGTAAATGATGGGAAAGCTTTGCGAATAAAGAAATAGCATAGATAGCCAAGAAAAGCACCGAGCGTATTTAACCATAAGTCGTCGACATCACTGCTCCTGCTTTGAGGAAGCTGCATTATCTCAATAAATAAAGATATGCATAGACCTGTCAATATAGGAAAAATGAAAAACTCCATTTTACTAAAGAGTAGGGGTAACAGAAAACCAATAGGTATAAAAAGAATTATATTACCAAGAAAGTTAATATAAAAAGGTTGCCAAAATCCTAGGTATACAATCGCATTATACGTTTCTTTCACAACACGAAACAACTCTAAATTGACCCCAGTGGTATAGGCAGGCACCTCACCTATTTTTGGTATTATTGTTTGTGAAAATAAACCAACAAGCACAGAGAAAAAAACTAAAATGCCAAGCTCATGTAAAAACTCTTTTAGCTGGAACCCTCTCTTTTTCCAACGAAACAGTCGCCAAACGACGATCAATGGAAATGCAATCCCTATAAAAAATAACATATCATCTAGATAATTTATGATTACATACATCTACTCACCTTCAAATAACTCTTCTAAAAATTTTTCCCTATTGTCTAAAAAATATTTTGTAATTTGATAATGACCTGTCATTTCATAGTCGATTTCCTCAATTTCATCGTCATCAAAGCTTAGGATTGTCGCTTCTGGGTAGCCTAATATTATTGGTGAATGAGTAGCAATGATAAATTGACAATTATTTTCTTTGATCAAATCATGCATTATACGTAAAAATGCCAATTGCCTCTGCGGTGATAATGCTGCTTCAGGCTCGTCTAAAAGGTAGATAGCTTGTCCATTAAAGCGATTTAGAAACAAAGATAGAAAAGATTCTCCATGTGATTGCTCATGAAGAGAGTTACCACCATAGCTATCAAGGACACCCCGACCAGGATTGTCTCTTTCCAGTTGGTCAATATGTGAAGCAAATTGATAAAAGGATTCTGCTCTTAAAAAGAAACCATTCGTAACTTTTGGCATCCAGGAAAGTCTAAGGTATTTCCCAAGTGCACTTTCTGCAGCGTCCACATCATATAAATTATTGCGGCTACCTCCAGCGGTATTAAATTCACATTTATCTGCAATTCCCTCTAATAAAGTGGACTTTCCAGTCCCGTTCTCTCCCACAAAAAAAGTTACAGGAGAGGTTAACTCTAGTTTTTCAAAGTTACTAATAGCTGGAATTGTGAAAGGATATTGACTTTCCACTTGTGGCTCTTTGAAAAGGGATACTCTATTTAAAAACATATGATTACTCTCCCACTCATATCATTAATTATTACTTCTTAAGAAAGGTTGTTTGCCTTGGATCTACCTGTTCGTATAGAAACGAAATATATTAAGAAAAGTTCACCAAGTATTAACGTTTATTATCCTATTGTAACTAACTTACCTCATCCAGCAGTAGAAAAAAAGATAAATGCAGATATTATTCATGCACTAAACAAGCTTTTAATAGAACAAGGATTTTACAGTGAACATTTAGTAGAAATGGTCGGCACCTATGAGATTAAAACAAATGAGCGAGGAGTTCTGAGCTTAAGTTTGACTGTCTATTCATTTACAGGAGGTGCACACGGTCTTACAATTACCAAATCTCTCACCTTCGATGTCAAGACTGGCAAACAGTATGTACTTAACGACCTGTTTAAGCCGGATAGCAATTATGTGAAAGTTCTCTCTGAAATGATTGAAAAGAAAATGGTAGAGTGGGATGTGCCCCTCTTAGAGGATTTTACACAAATACGTAGTGACCAAGACTTTTACATCGCTGATCACTCCCTTGTCATTTATTTTCAAGTGTATGAATGGACTCCATACGTATACGGCTTCCCCTACTTTCCAATTACCATCAAAGATATAGAAGGAATTATACGGGAAGGTGGAATTCTAGAAAAAATGATTCCGTTCTAGTGACAACCCCTCTTTAGTACGGTAAAGTAATAATCAAATACGTGCTGGAGGATTCAGATAATGAAAAAAGCAATTTTCTTTGACTTAGATGATACTTTACTATGGGATAACAAAAGTGTATCCGTCGCATTTCAAAAAACATGTTCTTATGCTGCTACACAGGTTAATGTCGATCCACTTGCTTTAGAACAATCCGTTCGTGCAGAAGCAAGCGCATTGTACGATACATATGAAACAAGACCATTCACTCAAATGATCGGTATTAACCCTTTCGAAGGACTATGGGGAACATTTGACGACCCTTCAGAGGATTTCCAAAAAATGAAATCCACCATACCCGCTTATCAACAATTAGCGTGGACCTCGGGATTAGAAAAGTTGGGGATTGAAAATGAAGATTTAGGCAAAGAGCTAGCAGAATATTTCCCAAAAATGCGCAAAGAAAGCCCATTTTTATATGAAGATACCTATGAAGTTTTAGACCAGTTGAAAGGCAAATATGTATTATTATTAATGACAAACGGCTCACCTAGCTTACAAAATATCAAATTGGAAATCACACCGGAAATATCTCCCTATTTTGACCATATACTCATCTCTGGAGCATTCGGTAAAGGGAAGCCTGATCCAGCCATTTTTGAACATGCATTAGAAATTACTGGATTAACGGCAGATGAAGTATTGATGGTCGGTGATAATCTAATGACCGACATATTAGGTTCCTCTAAGGTGGGTATGCAATCCGTTTGGATCAACCGCGAAGGAAAACCTATCAGTGAAGAAGTAAAGCCTACATATACAATTGAGAATTTACACGAACTATTGACGCTGCTCGCATAACAAGAAAAACCAGGCACAAAGACGCCCAGTCCTTTAAGAACTGATCCATAGATTTGTCTTTGATTGTAGGGAAGACTACACACTTATTGATGGAAGTGGAATGTGGCGACTCCAGCGGAATAAGCGAGAAAGTCGAGACCCCACAGGTGGTAGCGTACGAGGAAGCTCGGCCTCGCCCGCGGAAAACGTCCTCATGAAACGGAAATCACAAAGCATAAAAAAACTGACTCCAAGACAATCACTTGTCCGAGAGTCAGATTTTTTTAATGTTTATCATCGTATAAAAAACAACCTAAGACACTCTGTTCACCTATAGATCAATAGGTGTTGCATCAAAGATGTCTTCCAATCCTTTAAGCTGTTCAATGCCAGACTTTTCTACATGCTTATCAATAGAAATCATCATAATCGCATCCCCACCTACTTCAGAACGACCCACTTGCATCGCTGCGATATTGATACCTTCCGAAGCAAGCAATGTTCCTACGCGACCAATAGCACCCGGTTGGTCTTTATGGCGGATGAACAATAAGTAACCAGATGGAATTACATCTACGATAAAGTCATCTACACGTACGATACGACCACCTAGACCGTTTAACAATGTTCCTGCAACTTTTCTCGTTCCAGTTGCCGTTCTCACTTCAACCGTGATTAAGCTTGTAAATCCTTTTGACTTTGAAGTTTTTAATTCGTTTATAGTTATACCCAAACGGTCTGCAAGGAATTTCGCGTTTACATCATTAACTGATTCGCCTAATTTGCTTTTTAATAGTCCTTTTATAGCATTACGTGATAATGGGCGAGTATCTAAATTTGCCAATTCTCCCGAATAAGTAATATTAACCTCCTCTGGCACTCCTTCTGCAAGATCGCTTAGGAAGGAACCTAATTGTTCACCTAGATTGAAGAATGGCTCAATTTTAGCTAGGACATCTTTTGGTACAGAAGAAAGGTTAACAGGATTTTTCACTGTCCCATTTTGTAGGAAGCTTACTACGTCATAGGATACATCGATTGCCACAATCTCCTGTGCTTCTACCGTACTAGCACCTAAATGAGGTGTTGCAATGACCTGTGGAAGCGTTAAAAGTTTATGTTCTACAAATGGCTCTTCCTCAAATACATCTAGTGCTGCTCCTGCAACCTTACCCGCCACGATTGCATCGTATAAAGCATCCTCATCGATAATCCCACCACGTGCACAGTTAATAATTTGCACACCATCTTTCATTTTTTCAAAAGCTTCTTTATTAATTAAATGACGAGTTTCCTTTAATAGTGGTGTATGAACTGTTATAAAATCTGCAGCTTTAATGACATCCTCTACAGATCCAAATTGAACACCTAATTTTTCTGCTTTTTCAGCAGTTAGGAATGGATCATATGCAATTACATTCATACGTTGGCCTTTTGCACGGAAAGCTACCTCTTGTCCGATTCTTCCGAAACCCAGGACACCTAGAGTTTTGTTCTTCACTTCTACACCGATAAATGTTTTACGATCCCATTTTTTGTTTTTCAAAGAATGGAAAGCTTGTGGGATATTACGTGCAAGTGACATAAGCATAGCGATAGAATGCTCTGCTGCTGAATTTGTATTTCCATCAGGTGCATTAACTACGATGATACCGCGCTCTGTTGCAGCTGTTAAATCGATGTTATCCACTCCAACTCCAGCACGACCAATAATTTTTAGGTTAGATCCTTTTTCAATAATTTCACGAGTAACCTGGGTTTGGCTACGAACTAGTAATGCATCAAACTCACCAATTTTTTCACCTAGTTGTTCTGGAGTTAGGGCGGTATCTACAACAATATTAAATCCTTCTGCTTCTCTTAAAGGAAAAATACCATCTTCGCTTAGTGGATCACTGATTAGAATATTGAATGTCATATTAATCTTCTCCTTTTACTACAATATTTTTGTACGAATACTTACCTCAGACAAATTATGATTCTCCCCCTTATTTTGAAAACATAAAAAAGCCCTCCACTCCCTACAATTATGTAAGGGGCGAAGAGCTTATAATAACTCACGCGGTACCACCCAAATTTTACTGCAATCATCTCGCAGATTCTCAATTAGTATGCTTAACGCGCATTTACGGATGAACCTAAATCCTCTGTTTCAGTCCACCAATTCTAGAGTGCTACCCTACAAACGAAACCACTGATTTACACCAACCATCAGCTCTCTTAAGATCTCAACAAGTACAGTCTATCTCCGTCAATATTGTTTACGCTTTATTGAATTAAAACCATCATACTTACCATCAATTGAATTGTCAATATAGTTAAAAAATTTGTAAACGCTACCATTTTCTTTTACATTCCAAAAACATTGATTTTATGCATTTTCACTCATTCAAAAAAATATTTTATATTTTTATAATTCGTGTTCTAATAATAAAAACAATGAAATTAATTTTAATATACTAATTATACCGCCAAGTACGAACACTAATATTAAATTTCAATTTAAAGTTCGTATTGAAAAAATAAAATTAAAGAAATAACTACAATGTTATTGACCTCTAACGATATAATTTGTACACTGTAAAAAACCATTTGTTTATTCCATAAGTACAAATATAATAAAAAAGTAAGGATTTGATTAGATGAAAGTAAGCAAATTTGGCGGAACGTCTGTAGCAAGCGCAGCCCAAATAAAAAAAGTGGCAGCAATTGTTAAAGCAGATCCATCTCGAAAATTCGTTGTTGTGTCTGCGCCTGGTAAACGCTACGATGCTGATAAAAAAGTAACAGACTTACTAATAGAATTAGCCGTTGCCGCAATACATAATGAAGAAGTAGAAGAAAAACTCTGCCAAGTAGTGAATCGTTATAAAGAAATTGCACAGGGGCTAGCGCTAGATGAGACCATTTGTGACGTCATTGAGGAAGACTTACGAGCACGTATCAGAGAGGACCAAAGCGTTCTTGAATTATTTATAGACAATATTAAAGCAAGTGGAGAAGACAACAATGCAAAGCTAATTTCTACTTATTTCACTAGCATTGGACTTGACTCTCAATATGTTAATCCGAAGACTGCTGGATTAGTTGTAAACGATTTTCCTGAACGAGCTCAAGCTCTATCTTTGGCATATGATAATCTACATGCATTAAACAACCTTTCTGGTGTTGTTGTATTCCCAGGTTTTTTTGGATTTACACCAAACGGAATTCTACGCACTTTCGATCGTGGAGGGTCTGACATCACTGGTTCTATCCTTGCTGCTGCGGTCAAAGCGGATTTATATGAAAACTTCACTGATGTCGATTCTGTATTTTGTGCTAATCCTAAAGTAGTAAACCATCCTGCCGAAATCGAAGAAATAACTTACCGAGAAATGCGCGAACTTTCTTACGCAGGCTTCTCCGTTTTCCATGATGAAGCCCTAATGCCGGTATACAAAAGTGGAATTCCAGTATGTATTAAAAATACAAATAACCCATCAGCTCCCGGTACGAAGATAGTAGCTAAACGTAAAGCTAACAAGCGCCCTGTAACTGGGATTTCTGCTGATAACGGATTTTCTATTTTATATGTAAGTAAATATTTGATGAACCGAGAAATCGGCTTTGGTCGTAAGTTGCTCCAAATTCTAGAAGAGGAGCATATTTCATATGAACACACTCCATCGGGGTTAGACGACATTTCCGTTATCATGCGCAGTCATCAATTAGACGCAGAAAAAGAAGAACGTATTATGAATCGTGTATTGAATGAACTTAATGCAGATGATGCACATTTCCGACACCATTTTTCGATGATTGTTATTGTAGGAGAGGGTATGAATAATAGCACTGGACTTGCAGCTCGTGCTGCATCTGCCATAGCAAACACTGGCGCAAATATTGAAATGATTAACCAAGGTTCCTCAGAGGTTAGCCTTTCTTTTGGAGTTCATGAAAGCAATGAGAACAAAATACTGCGTGCCCTTTACAATGAATTTTTCTCTGCAGTAACAGTTGGATAACAAAGCAGGCTACCTCTTATATAGAGATAGCCTGCTTCTATGTTCTTGGCAAATTGTAGTTCTAGTGAAAATTCAGTTCTTTGGCTTTTCATAGTGGGCATCTTTGCCGCTGCATTTTACTTTAGTATTTAAATAACATAGTAATGAACTCGTGCCCTCCACCAATTGTCCAAAACAATATTAAGTCTCCACGCTTTATCTTTCCAGATTCGATTCCCTCATGAAGGGCAATAAATGGACTGCTTGTACCAGTAT
Organism: Psychrobacillus sp. FSL K6-2365; assembly: GCF_038003165.1. Lineage (NCBI taxonomy): Bacteria > Bacillati > Bacillota > Bacilli > Caryophanales > Bacillaceae > Psychrobacillus > Psychrobacillus sp. FSL K6-2365. Next base: position 3,395,893 of record NZ_JBBOOO010000001.1, read on the forward strand.
AACCATACTTATCTCCTACATAAATAACCTTTTCTTCGGGTATATCAAAATGTTTTTGAATTTCATCCATATTAACTTTAGCAAATTGAGATAAGCAAAAAACATCAACATCATCAATTTTAAGTTGATTTCTTTTTAAAATGAATTCAAACATTTCATACGTATAAGGGAGTGACATTGTTCCGTCAAATGGTAGCCAAAGCATGGATTCTGCACTTTCACCTGCTTTAATTGTTTGAGATAGTCCCTTTTGTGGATATAAGATATTATTTCGGTTACTTGAGTCCACTTCAAACATCGCGTCTACAAATCCTATATCGCTCTCAGTTTTTTCTAAAATAATTGCAGAAGAAGCATCCCCAAAGTTAGCATAAGTCATTGCATCCGTTGGATCAGCCACTAATGAAAGATAATCAGAACCTACTACAAGTGCTGTATTAACATGTGGATTAGATTTCATATATCGTGATGCCTGTTCAACTGCTATCGTCATACCGGCACAATTTGCGTTCATATCAAAAATAACAGTTCCTTTTTTTGCTTGAATAGCATTATGAATGAACATAGCGTTGGTTGGAACAGTCACTTCTGGTACTTGTGTAGAAAAAACAATCATATCTATATCCTTACCTTTTAATCCCGCTTTTTTCAACACCTGATTTGTCGCTTCAATCGCCATCGTAATAGTATTTTCTTTAAGATTATTAATGATATAACGCTTTTTTCTGCCCATAATATTCAAGAAGTTTGTAATATCTTTTCCTTGTTTTTTAAAATGTTCAAGGTAAACGTCATTATCTACTTGTTTTTTCGCATGGTAAACATCAACCGCTTTTATTCTAACGTTAGTCATAGTTGTAATAAACCTCACTAATTAATTTTAGTATTATACTGAAATACAAATCTTATTTTCTTAACTTAATCATTATTCGTGTTTTAAAGTTATAATCTTTGCTATGTGAGTCAATTTCATAATTACTTGTTTCATTAAAAAATACGAATGTATACTTAATATCGCAATATATTATTCGTTTTTTTAAAAAGCGATCCCGTTTATTGGAGTGGCAGGCGGCGACTCCAGCGGGAACTGCGCGAGCTGAAAGCCCCGCAGGAAGGACATTGGTCGAACTTTGTTTGACAATGTCTTTGCGACGAGTAACCACAGGAGCATATGTTTTCCTAGTGACGAGGAGATTGAAGTCGGGCCCGCGGAAAGCGTCCTCCTAGAGCGGAAATCAGCTTTGTTCGGATTTAACTATATAATATTCTTTATGAAATTGATTCTTGTAAATATCAAATAAAAAAGGCAGGATCCTATAACTAGCTTCCTACCTTTTTGCAAGTATTAATATTTTTGAACTACTTCAAACTGAGTTAGCCCTACATTACTCGCCAAACGTTTTAATTGCATGGAGATTATAGCACTTTTCTTAATACCTACTTCTACTTTCTTAAATCCAGAAGATTTATATAGTGCTAAACAATTTTCAAGGTCTGGTATCATTTCTTTTGTTACTACGTCCAAATCTCTGCAATCAAATTCCAGAACGAATTCACTTGTATTAACTGATGATAACTTAAGCTGATAATCATCAACAAATTGTTTAGCTTTTTCAGGAGTAAAAGTCCCACTCACCGTCATATCAACAGTCTTTTCCGCGACATTTACTTTCATTGTGTAAGTTCCTTCTGCCATAATTTATTAACACTTCCTTATTAAAATATGAAAAAGTTGAATTTCATCTTCATTTAAATAGGTATTTTAACTTATAACATTTCACCTACTTTAGACACGGAAGACAAAAAAACTTCCCACTAATAAGTATCGTCATATAACAAAAATTGTTAATACCCATTTAATATTACACAGCTAAATTTTAAGTCCATTCATGTTGAAATTGGTTTCAGATGGTTAAATCCAATTGACTTCTTATAATGAACAAGGGTCATTTTCTCATTTACTTTCCATTCATCCCCAGTTTGGATATAGCCAATCTTCTCGTATAAATAACAATTTCTCTGTTCCTGTTTTATAGTATCTAACTCCCAGTTCTCCGCTTCAGGATATATACTTTCTAATCGATTCATTACTTCTTGAGCAATCCCTTTCCCTTGAAACTGTTGTAAAATATTGATCATATGTAAACGCATAATACCAGGGGACTTCGGATAAACGTGAACACTTCCTACCAATAAATCATCTTCATAAATCTTATAGTAATCCCCTGTTTTTAGTCGTTCTGTAAATCTTTCGAACGATTGAAAGACTGGACTTGTGTCATGATCCTGATACTTTTCATAAACAGGTTGAAAAACTTTTTTTTGTATCGCAAATAACTCCGCAGCATCTGTTAAGTTAGCCTTCCTTAGAGAAATAGATGACCTGCTAATCTCAAACAGTGGTTTTAAAATATGATATGGGATGAAATCTCCTCTTTCGACAAGCTCAAGTATTTCATCAACTGTTGCCCATTTTGCATCTGCTACCTCTTCGTATTGCAGATTTAATTTTTCCACATCAATATCTTGTTTTACTAGCCAATGGTCATCAAAACCACGAGAGAATTTTATAGTAAATATCACCTCTGCATGTTCCATTTGTAACTCAATGCCTAATTCTTCTTTAGTTTCACGAATAGCACCCATTTCACTAGTCTCACCCATTAAAACAGAACCTGCAGCAGAACAGTCCCACATATTTGGCCATCCTATTTTCCATGGCTGTCGCTGTTGAATTAGAAACTGGCCATTTTTATTCATGATCCAAATATGTACTACCTGATGAAAATCTCCTTCACTCATTTCATCTCCTCTTATCCATGTCTTTCCTACTTTTTCTCTGAACCCATTTACAATATCCCACTGTTCCATTTCTTCACCCACTTTACCCAGTTTTGATTAAAATAGTATATCATTTTATTCCCTAATTTTTGACCATATTTGACATTTATATTTTTGTATGAGATAATTCAATAGTTAACATTTGGTACGGCATAGTTTTTAGATATTGGCATTCTGCTATATGTGTTTTTGATAATACTTATTCACACTGGAGCGGCTACAGGGTCGCAAGGACGTAAAAGAAGGTAGGGTTTACGTTGCTTAGGTTAGAAGGCAACCAGTGGAACAATTTACCGCGGCATTGAAAGTGTTTCTTTCATGGAAATTATTCCCCGAGCTTTTCGGGATGAAATTTAAAATTCAAAAGTTATGTTATACCTATACAAAATCAAGGGGTGTTCTCATTAAGAGAACACCCCTTGTCCAATTTATAACGCATCAACAGGCATTTAACCCTGCACTAGGTGCCTTCTGAATCATAGTGTAGTCATTCTACTGTTCATTAAGGCCCGAGCACAAGATATTGGTCACTCAGGCGATACCTCACAACCCGGTGTTGCCTAAGTTCCTTATTAAACCCAAAGGAATGACACTCCTACTGATTGAAGTTTGTATTATAATACCATCCCTTTATTACGTTTATTATATTCTTTAAACGTTAGCAGATAGATGAATCCACTCAGTAATGCTAAAGCTGCTAGTATAACAAATGTCCACGTAAACCCAATCCATGTAACTAGCGGAAATACTAAAGGTGCAATCGTCCTACCAATGGTATAGCGCAAACTTGCCGCTGCAAAATACTGTCCTCGCATATCGTCAGGTGCTAATTTTGAAACAAAACTTTCCTGCAACCCAACCGTTGCTAATTCGCCTAATGTAAAGATTGCCATTGCAATGAGGAAGACCCAGAAGTTCGCTGTCATTGGGAAGATCAGCATTGCCACTGCATATAAGAACGAGGATAGAAAGAACACCCACTTCTCCGGATACTTCGTCATCCATCTAGTGACAAACACTGTAAATAACACTACTAACAATCCGTTTTCCGAAAGTAGAATACCGAACGATCCTTCTCCAGTTACAGCCCATTCTCTATTAAACAAATTACCAAGCACCTGCTTATCGATAGCCTCTTTCATATAAACTGGTATAAGCATATCCAATTGCATATATGTTTGTGCTAACAAAATACCAGCAATGACAAATAAGAAAAAAACTTTATCCTTTACTATTAATCCATAGGCTTTAACCTGCTTGACGATAATCTGCATCCAATTATTAGAGCCGCTTGCCATTTGTGCTCGTACATCCGTAGGTAATGTCTCTTCTGTTAAAAATCTAATGGCCAATCCTACCAAACAGAAAATAATACCTGAAACCAATAGAAGAGCAAAACGATAATTAAAGAATAATACTGCTCCTACTATAGGTCCTATAACTACTGAAATATTAATAGACGTATAGAACACCGAAAATACTGTACTTCTGTCTTTCTCCGGCACAACATCTGCGACAATTGCTTGACTTGCAGGATGATACAAGGAACCAGCCATACCTGCAATCGTAAAGGCCACAAAGCTGAGCATCGGTGAATCGAACCAAGGCGAATTTGCAAAAGCAAATAAAATAAATGCTAATCCTTCTGCTGTTGCAGAGAAAAATAACATCGTTCTTCTACCAAACCTATCCGCACAATATCCTCCGATTAAATTTGCTCCAACCGAAAATACTTGCGATGCTACCAATAGTATCCCTGCCATACTCGTTCCAAATTCATCAGCAAAATAAATCGCTAAAAAGGGAAATACCATCCAAAAGCTTAAATTACTAAAAAACTCTCCAAATAAACGGACCTTCAAACTACGATCCCAATCTCTTATTCTCATCATTTTTTCCTCACAACTCGTATCTAGATTAAACTATATTATCACATTATTTCGTTTTACGAAATAGCTGTTTTATTTGAGCTCAACCTAATTGAAGAATGATTGATTACTTTCGGATGGCTAATATAGGCCATAAATCTCTTTATATAGCCTTATGTTTCGACTATAGCTCATAGACATACCGATATACCCCATAATTTTTCGATTATAGCCCATAAACCAATTACAATCGCCCATAAAAAGACCTCACCACATTAAACAATGTAGTAAGGCTCTTGCTCCCTATCCCCTATAAACACTTTCACATGTTCCAGCTACTGGTTCATAAAAACAATGTTGTTTAAATTGACCTGTAAAAGGTTGATCGTACCATGTCGGAGGGCATGGACCATATGGATTAAAATACCAAAGAGCAAACTTCGCTGGATGGTCTCTCCAATAATCTAGGGCCTTTTTTGCTAATCTTTTTTCAACAGTTCTCGCTCTTTCATAAAACAAATTCCCCTTTTGAACAGCTTCAAAAGAATAGTTATTTCCTTGTACTTGAAAAATGACATCTTCGATTGTTCTTACATCTTTAAAGTCTAAACAATCTGCGTTAGCACGATTAACAATTACATTTCCAACATATAACATTCCTTGCTGTCCTTCAGCTTCTGCTTCTGCTCTCATCATCCTAGCCATTAAATCCACGTCTTTACTTCGGTAAGCTATTCTTGGCATTTTTTTCACCCCAAAGTATAGTATGAAAAAATGCCTTCATTGGTGTCTATATCCACCTCGAAGAAAAATTTTCGAGATTCATAAATCCTTAATTCGACGGGATTTGATCACTTTAAATAAAAAGAGGAACCATCAATCATTTCAACATCTTTCCTTTTTTTAATCTCGTCGATTAAGAAAAACAAAGCTTCATCCTTCTTTTTTGCCTCAATCATACAATCAATCTGCGAAACCGTTCCCTTGATTTCTCTTAAAAAGTGGAAAAACATATTCACATCCACATAGTCCGAATGATGACGAAATTCAGCTTCATTTTTGGGGCTAGAAATATGCATTTTGATAGGCAGGGGAGATTCACCCCAAGTTGCCACTGCTCGACTCCAATTATCTTCCCAATTTTTGTTTCGGTGATGGGCAAGATGATGATGATAATCAAAAACAAGCGGAACTTTTAATTTTTCGCACAAATAAAGGGTATCTTCAAATGTAAAAGAAGTATCATCGTTTTCTAGTATGATCATCTTTTGAATGGAGCTATGAACATCATTCCAATTATTTATAAAACGTTCCAATGATTTTTCTGTATCTTTATAGTTACCACCGATATGAAGAACACAGCGATGTGTAGGATCAATCTGCATTTCCTTTAACAGCAAATAATGCATATTTAATGTTTTTAATGAATTAATTAATACTTCTGGTTTGGAGGAATTCAGTATAACAAAATGGTCTGCATGAAAATCAATTCTCATATTATGTTTTCTCGTAAACTCACCTATTTCATTTAGCTTTTCTTTTATCGACGGTATCATAAAATCCCAATCGGGAAGATCTACATGGTTGGCTAACGGTATTAACCGAGAAGTTAAGCGATAAAAATGAATTTCACTAAACATATTATGTTTAAGAAGTCTATGCGTATTTTCTAAATTAGCCAGCGCAATCTGTTCTAATTTAGAAATTGCAGCTTCACGATCTCTGTATTTTTGAAATTGAGAGAATGTCATTGTTTTGGATGGGGAAGCATTTTTTAGTTCCATACTCATCGCAACATATCCAAGACGTACAATTGTCATTTTTATCACCTCTTCCATTAGTATGGAGAAAATAGCTAGGAAGTACACTATACACAGCTAAATAAAAAAACTACAAAGGATTATCTCCCTCGTAGTCTCTAGAAAGTTATGAAATTTTTCTTCTTGGAATCATGTTAAAGACGATATTTAAAACGATTGCGGTCACGCTTCCTGCTACAATCCCATTACTCGTCAATATTTTCATGTTCTTTGGTAACTCAGCAAATAATTCAGGAACCACTGTTACACCAAGACCAATACCAATTGAACATGCTATTATCATCGAATTATCCTCAGTATCAGATACTACTTTACTTAACATTTTTATCCCTTGTGCTACAATCATCCCGAACATAGCAATCATTGCCCCACCTAACACGGACTCAGGAATGATTGTTGTAAGAGAAGCAATCTTAGGGATGAAGCCTAGTACGATAAGCATTGCTCCAGTTATATAAATAACTGTTTTCGTCTTAACACCTGAGATTTGCATAAGCCCTACGTTTTGAGAAAACGTTGTATAAGGGAATGAGTTGAAAACACCACCTAATACCACGGCAATTCCTTCCGCACGATAGCCTTTTGTTAGATCCTCTTTTTCTATTTTCTTCCCAAGCATATCACCGAGTGCAAAGTACACTCCAGTCGATTCGACTAACGATACTATCGCTACTAAAGTCATTGTAATAATAGGTGAAGCTTCAAAAGTTGGGGTACCAAAGTAGAATGGTTGAATCATATGGAAAAAGTCTGAATCTCGCACAGGAGAAAAGTCAACTTTCCCCATAAATGTTGCGACAATTGTTCCACCAACAATCCCTATTAAAGTAGAAATAGCTTTTATAAAACCTGTAGAGAAGCGGTATAACAATACAATAAATAGAAGGGTACCAAATGCTAGCAGAATGTTAGAAACGGAACCAAAGTCTTCTGCTCCTTGTCCGCCCCCCATATTATTGATAGCAACGGGTATTAACGTAATTCCAATAATAGTTACAACAGAACCAGTTACAACGGGAGGGAAAAACTTTACAAGCTTCCCAAAAAATCCACTTATTAATATAACAACTACACCAGAAACAATAATTGCTCCATAAATAGCAGAAACCCCGTAATCCTCACCTATAGCGATCATTGGTCCAACTGCAGTGAATGTACATCCTAATACTACAGGGAGCCCTATTCCAAAAAACCGGTTACTTATAACCTGTAAAATGGTTGCCACACCACACATTAATATATCAATAGCTACTAAATACGTAAGCTGTTCTGTCGATAGACCAATTGCTCCCCCAACGATTAATGGTACAATTACCGCTCCTGCGTACATGGCAAGGACATGCTGAATACCGAGCGCAGTGTTTTTTAAAGCGCTATTCATCTTATCGTTTCCTCCTCAAAAAACTCAACTTTACCGTTTGACAATGATTTAATATTGGCAAGTGAATCTACACGAATACCTTTATCACGAATAAGTTTTCCACCAGGCTGAAAACCTTTTTCAATAACTATCCCAACACCTGCAGTTTCTGCTTCTGCTTGATTTACAATATCTAAAAGACCTAATGCAGCTTGTCCATTAGCCAAGAAATCATCAATGATTAGTACCGTATCTTCTTTATTAATAAAATCCTTAGAAACTGAAATATCATTCGTTTCTCCTTTAGTAAAAGAGTGCACCTTCGAAGTAAATAGATTGTCAGAAAGAGTTAACGATTTACGCTTTCTTGCGAATACAACTGGAACCCCTAATGTAAGTCCTGCAAACATAGAAGGTGCAATACCTGAAGATTCAATCGTTAGTATTTTAGTGATTCCAGAATCTTTATAACGTGCAGCAAACTCATTACCTATTGCTTGCATTAATACAGGATCGATTTGATGATTTAAAAAAGTATCTACTTTTAATACATTTTCTGATAAAACTTTACCGTTTTTAATAATTTGATCTTGTAGTAATTTCATAATTAATCATTCCCTCTCCAGTTTTAATTTGGACAAATAAAAAGCCCGAATGATATTGCAGCCACTCAGTTATGGAGTGGAGCAATGTCATTCGAGCTAAAAAAGTCGAATCGAAATAAAATAGATTATGACAATAATGCCATAAACCAAGTATTTCATCGCCACCCATAGTCAGCTTGTTTACGGTAAGCTGGTAGAAACTTGCAGGCCATATCCCTGCTATTATACGAGTTGTTGCTATTTGAATATTTCTCATTATAGCACGCTTATCCCTATTTACAATCACCCTCAAATATGTTCAATGATTCATAAAATTCAGTCGCAAACTATAACTTTGGCCACTTTCATTTGAAGTAGCATAATGTATCAACTCTCCTAAAATTACTATGCTCCCAATGAAGTCCTACGCCCGCAATTTCACTTCATGCGCCCAGACACAGTGCGTGTCCGCCCGTGACACACCTCTATAAGCACGGGCGGAAGTCTTATACTCGCAATATCAGTGACACAAAAAAACATCCACGCTTTACTAAAACGTAGATGTTCACGAGTGTTCAGTTTTCAGTGACTTAAAGCCTTGTATAAAGCTAGTTGGATTTTCTTGAATTTGGAATGGAAAAACACCTTGATTTGTGTGAAGGTATAATAAGCCGCCTCCAAATGAGAATGGCTTATGAGATACATCATGTACATGCTGTAATTTAAACTTATGTCGATCAGATACGAACCCCTCCATTGATAAATGAAGTTCGAATTGTTTTTCAACCTGTTTCATTTGATAGTAGAAATCTATTTGTCGTTCAATTTCAATATACCCTATGAGATATTTACTCATTTGTTGCACCTCCTATACCTCAACTATTTTAGCATGATTGGAGTGAGAAAATACATTATGACAACTTTAAATCAGCTTCACAAATTCTGCCGTTTGGCTTTCTAATTTTATTGCTGCCGATGAGATGTCTTTGAATTCCTCCAAAGCAGAACGTATTTCTTCCTGGCTTTTTTCTATACTAGTCTGAGAATTACTATTACTAGTCGTTACTTTCTCTACTTGCTTCGCTATTCCTTCGATGTTTTCACGTACTTCTACGATTGAGTTCTCTACTCTTCCCGCTAATTTACGTACTTCCTGGGCAACAACATTAAACCCACGTCCATGCTCTCCTGCCCGTGCTGCTTCTATAGCCGCGTTCAGTGCAAGTAAATTCGTTTGAGCCGCGATTTCTCGAATTGTTTGGACGATTCCTCGAATCGAATCTGCTTGTACTTGTAAGCTTTGCAAAGTATCTGTATTTTCTTTTGAACCAATTGCAATTTCATCAATTCGCTGCAATAATTCCTCACTTCTAGTTGTTCCAACCTCTGCGCGAGTACTTAATTCCATGGACATCTCTTTCAATTCTTCAGTCACGCTCATTAATATTTCATGACGTTCCGTTACATTTGTTGCAACTTTAGTAACTCCGAGCACCTTTCCAGCAGAGCCGAATATCGGCATATAAGTCGCTTCTAACATAACACTATTACCTTGTTTTGTTTTACGCTCCACCTTATCTTGAAAGTTTTTCCCACCAAATAAATCCTTCCAAAACTTTTCATATTCTGGACTATTTGCGAAAGCTGGAAAACATAAATCTCTATGCTGTTTCCCCATTAACTCACTTGCAGTATAGCCGATTTCTTTTGCAAAATTTTCATTAACGTAAGCTACACGGCGATCTAAATCAAATCGAATAATAGCTAAATTCTTTTCTAAAGCCTCAACCACAGTCATATCGTTTACTTCTTCTACTTGTGAATAATTCACAATCCCATCCCCCGTATCTATCTTTATATTGGTGCATAATCAGTTAGATCTAAAACTGTTTCTTCCCCTAAGATTAATCTAGCTAACTCAGCACCAACAAAAGGTCCTGCTGTTAAACCTGATGCCCCTAATCCGTTGGAGAAATAAATGGACTCATAGTCAGGTAACTTTCCAATTACCGGAAGAAAGTCTGGTGTATATGGTCTAAACCCCACTCGTACCTCTGCAATAGAAGCACTATTAAGTGAACTAGCGATACTTACAGCACTCTTGAGAAGCTCTTTCTTACCTGCTTCTGTCACATTGGCATCATAACCAGTGTTTTCTTCGTATGTAGATCCAGCCACAACCTTGCCATTATCAAAGGTCAATAAATACTGATTTGTTGGTGGCAAGACAACCGGCCATTCTCCAGTATACAAATTATTCACTTGAAAATGCATGATTTGTGCTTTTTGAAAACTAACTTTCATATTAACACCAAGCTCCTGAGGTATCTCATTGCCCCATGCACCTGCAGTTAAAACGATGGCATCAGCTTCCATTTGTTGACCATCCACTATTAAAATACCATTCGAAATCGAAGCATTGCCATAAATTACTTCCGCCCCTAGTTTTTTGGCAGCACTTATCAATGCATCACGCATTGCACCGCCATCCACTCGTGCAGCACCTTCTACATATAAAGAAGTGAAGTCTTCTGAAATTAGAGGAAAATGCTCCTTAGTTTCTTCTGGTGATAATATTTTCAGTTCACCAATTTCAGCCGCATCTACTCTTTTTTCCAACGCACGCTCTAGCATTTTCTGTAATTTTTTCGGATCATTTTGAAGAGCAATGGCCCCCACCTTTTTATAACCTGTAGAAGTCTCTCCTAGAGCTTCTAATTCCTCTACAAGTTGTTTATAGTAGTACGCTCCATTTTTTACTAATGTGTACCATTTTTTATTTCTTCGTTGAGAGATCCATGGGCAAATTATCCCCGCAGCTGCAGCTGATGCCTGGCCCATATCCTGGCGATCTACTAGCGTAACTCTCACATTTCGTTTTGCAAGATGGTACGCAGTCGACGCCCCTAGAATCCCGCCACCTATTACGATATAAGAGGACATTGTTTACTCCACTCCACTTTCTAGAATAGAGAACGTTATATTTTCACAATTAATCTCCGCCTTTGCCCCATATGGCAGCACAAATTTAGGTTCCGTATGTCCAAAGTTCAAGTTATATAAAATTGGTAGATTATCTAAGGAAAGCTCTTTCATGATTAAACGAATGGAATCCTTGTATTCCTCGTAGTACTTCTCATTTTGAGGCTTACCAAAAATTATTCCTTTCGCTTGCTGAAGAATTCCCTGCGTGCCATAATTGCGTAGCCAATACTCTAAATTTCCAGGTGTTGGAAGCTCTTCAGACGTTTCAAAAAATAAAATACTATCTTTCCAATATTCTTCTGCCGGCCAAAGCGATGTACCTTTAGCAAATTCTAAAACTTCGATACAACCTCCGATTAATCTGCCTTGTACTACTCCTGAACCTTGTAATAATTCATAGCCATTATTTGGATTCATTTGACGTTTTTTATCTTTATTTTCAACAATCCATTCTAATCTTTGACTTGTCCATTCTGTTGCAGGTTTCACTTCACCTATTGGACCACTCAAGAACAAAGTCTTCTTCAAAGCCTCTACCGTATATTCATGCATTTCTACATTTTCTGCGAAATCCATTAATATAGCTGGTCCATAAAAGGAGGATATTCCTGCTTTATGACAGAATAGATGCGTTACAGTGGAGTCCGAATAGCCTATAAATACTTTTGGATTATCTCGAATTACATCAAAATCAATATATGGTAATAATCGAATACTTTCGCTACCACCAATATTAGAAAATATACCTTTAATGGAAGGATCCTTAAATGCATTCATTAGATCCTCTGCACGAGCCTGTGGGTTTTCGTATAAATAGTCTCCACCCTTTAAGCTATTTGGCATCGCTATAACTTCCAATCCAAAAACGTCGCGTAATCTTCCTATTCCCTGTTCATATCTCCAACGAAGATCTGGTTCCCCAGCTCCTCCCCATGACAAACTAATCGTCGCCACCTTGTCTCCAGCTTTTAGCATTTTTGGTTTTTTAAGCATGACAAATCCCCCTTTTTATTCATTATAAAGCAATCTGTCCACAATGAATGTCTAATTTGAAAAATTTTGGGTATAAAAACAATATACATAAAACTGTAATGGAAGAGGAAGTGTGTTAGATGAAATGGAGAGGTAGAGCTGGTAGTTCTAATGTAGAAGACCGCAGGGGTATGAGTGGTGGAAAAGCTATTGCCGGAGTCGGCGGAGGCTTGGGTTTAATCATTGTTATCATCATTTCCTTACTTGGCGGAAACCCTGATGATTTGATTGGAAATCTTGGTACAACAGATCAATCAAGCAATGTTCCGTATGAGGAAACTGAACAAGAAAAAGAACTATCCGAATTCGTTTCTGTTGTACTAGCTGATACTGAAAAGGTTTGGACTAAAATATTCCAAGAAAATGGAATGGAATACATAGAGCCGACTTTAGTGTTATATACAGATAGTGTCGATTCTGCATGTGGAGCAGCTGGTGCATCAGTTGGACCTTTTTATTGTCCAGGTGATCAAAAATTATATATCGACCTAAGCTTCTATCAGGAACTACAAACGAAGTTCAATGCTCCTGGCGATTTTGCAATGGCTTATGTTATTGCACATGAAGTTGGCCACCATGTTCAAACTTTACTTGGGACAACTGAACAAGTTATGCCTCTTCGACAGAAGCTAAGTGAAGAAGAATTCAATAAGTACCTTGTCCGCTTTGAGCTTCAAGCAGATTATTTCTCCGGAGTATGGGCGAAGCATGCCCAAGGAATGGGCTATCTGGAAGAAGGAGATTTAGATGAAGCATTGACCGCTGCAAGTGCTGTTGGTGATGACACACTTCAAAAACAAGCTATGGGCTATGTTGTTCCAGAAAGTTTCACACATGGGACCTCTGAACAACGTAAAGGTTGGTTTTATAAAGGTTATGAAAAAGGAACAATTCAAGGTGGGGACACGTTTAATAGTAAAACTCCATAACGTATTTTCTCATTGCCCCCTATGCTATAATAAGATAAAAGTGAAAATTCCATCAGTTCGGGTTTTTTAATGACCGAACCGTTCGGGCTTTTACATATGCGGGCAAATAAGAAGATTGCGCCAAAAAGGAGTTACGCTGAAGATGAAAATACCTTTTACTAAGATGCATGGCTGCGGAAATGATTATATTTATATTAACTGTTTTGAGCATACTATCGATGACCCTAATACACTAAGCCAGCATATATCTGACCGCCATTTTGGAATTGGTGGGGATGGGATAGTATTAATATGTCCATCCGATATTGCAGATGCAAAGATGCGAATGTTTAACATAGATGGCAGTGAAGGGAAAATTTGTGGAAATGCTATCCGCTGCGTTGCTAAATACGTGTACGATAATAATATCGCTACAAAAGAAGTGTTAACAATTGATACCCTTAGTGGCGTTAAAACGATTGAGCTCTATATCGAAAATGGCAAAATGAATTCTGCCAAAGTAGACATGGGCAAAGCCATTTTAGAACCTGCACTTATAACCGTCCAATCAAAGGAAACAAATCCGTTAATAAACTTCCCCCTTCAAGTGGAAGACAAAACATATCACATCACAACAGTGTCTATGGGCAATCCTCACTGTGTTATTTTTGTGGAAGATCCAATGTTGGTAGACTTACCATTAATTGGTCCAAAATTTGAGCAACACTCATTTTTCCCGGAAAGTGTAAATACAGAGTTTATTTCTGTAGAGAATCGTAAGACTATTCATATGCGCGTATGGGAGCGCGGTAGTGGAGAAACGCTTGCCTGCGGAACTGGGGCATGCGCTGCAGTCGTTGCGGCAGTTTTAAATGGTAACTGCGACAAAGATTCCGATATTACCGTAAAATTACTAGGCGGGGAACTTATCATACGCTATACCGATGAAGGTGTATATATGACAGGTCCTGCAGTAAGTGTCTTCGATGGTGAGATTGAAGTGTAGTATTAAGATGATAGAGTGAGAGCCTTTCTAGCGAAAACTAGTGAGGCTCTTTTTAATGTTATATAAGTGTGTGGGATGAGTTAAGGGCTATGTCGTTTATTTTATGGGCTATTAGTGAGCGGTTATGGGCTAAATTTAGAAACTAATGGGCTATTTTTCAATTTATCGGTTAATAGAGTGGAGTTATGGGCTATATTGAAAAGTTTATGGGCTATAATTTTTAATTACATTGGTATAAATCGTCAATCTCTTTAATAGACTATAATCTACTAATGTTAATTTAGGTTTGTAAAATTATTAAGATTTGTAATGACATTGCCAAGTTGTCGTAATATTCTCGTAACAAAGTATTGGTAAGATGTGCTTAGACTGAAAAAGCAAGGGGTAGAGTATTTGAGAAGAATTCTTTGGACACTCATCATCACATTTGCACTATTGGTTAGCGGGACAAGCACAAGCCTAGCCGCATCTTCAACATACACTGTACAAAAAGGAGATACTTTGTATAAAATTGCTAAAACACACAAAGTGTCTGTATCAACTTTAAAGTCTTGGAATAATCTAAAATCAGATACGATCAAACTCAATCAAAGCTTAAAAATTTCTTCAAAAGCGGCTACTGCTGCGAAGAAAAAGAAAACTCCCTCTAGAACAACAGAGGATAAAGTAGTTAAAGAGATTGTTGTCTCTGCAAGTGCATTCACAGCAACTTGTAACGGATGCTCTGGTGTCACTAGCACAGGTATTAACCTAAAACGCAATCCAGATGTAAAAGTCATCGCAGTAGATCCAAAAGTAATTCCACTTGGCACCAAAGTTTATGTCGAAGGTTATGGATACGCAGTAGCTGGAGATACAGGTAGTGCTATCAAAGGGAATAAAATAGATGTATTTTTTTCATCGAAAAGCGAAGCCTATAAATGGGGTCGTAAAAGTGTCAAAGTTAAAATCTTAGAATAATAGAAACGTGCAAGCATCGACTTGTGCTGGAGTTAGATATAGATAAAACCAACTTTCTTAACTAGAAAGTTGGTTTTTTGATGTAAAAGATATCATTTCTTCGCATATTACTTCATAGTAGGATTGTTCATGTGGTACAAAGCTCTCTTTATCAACCATTTGATGAATTGGTCTTCTTGTTCCATCTTCCTCTACCTCGAAACCGATTATCTCTATTTCCTCTATTTCACTCTGCCATAAACTCACAAATTGAGTTATTTCCACTCTTACTACGCCAGACACTTCCTCAACCTGTAGCGTAAATTGTTCCCAATCCAATGCGCAGTCGTATAAAAATACATGGGCTAATTCATTATCTATTAAATCATCCGTCGTAACAGAGTATTTTATAACACCAAGTGAATACAATTCCTCAAAAAGGATATCAATTCCAAGCTCCTCTTTTACCTCGCGTATCCCATCAAAAACTGTTTCACTTTCCAATAAATGACCCGCGGCAGTAATATCCAACAATCCCGGATAATCCTTCTTCAAGTTGCTGCGTAATTGTAAGTAAACATATTGTTTTCCTTCATGACTACCAATGAACCAGCATTGAAATGTTTCATGCCATAATCCAAGACGATGAATTTCCTCTCGGGTATCTACACCTATTTGCTGATGCTGCTCGTCAAATACTTTTAGTAGCTCCTGCTCCATATAATCCCTCTTAATTTATTTATTTTCAATTAGCTCTACAAATTTATTTAATTTGTCCAAGGAAATGATGTTCTCATTACATTTTTGACTATCTTGGCAAATATAATTTCCTCGCGTTATAAATGCATCCTGAGTCATGCCCTTGACCGAAGAAGTAAACATTCCAATTTCTTCAGTTCGATTACATAATGCACAAATCCCTTTTTTATTGGAGTTTTTATAACCCCCAGAAATTCCTACTAATTTATTTTTGTATTCAATAACAAGAAATTTTTTATTGGACCCTTTATCCAACCAGCCTAAATAAGATAATTCTTTAAAGTCTATATTCTCTAATGAAGGAATTTTGAGTTTCTTCGCTTTCGGAAAAATCTTTTTGATAGCAGTCTCGCTTATCTCTTTAAAGGGGATAACATAAGGCTTTAGGGTTTCTAGAAAACTTTCTGCTTCTAATTTTTCTTTTATTTCTACAATTGCTTTCAATAGGTTTTTTTGAGCTTCTGTAGATTCCTCAAATAGCCCAAGTACTTTCTCTAATGACAGTGCTCTTAGGGCATTTAATACTCCGCGATCATTTACTGTTGCATGTCCATTTACCAATGCCTGTGTCTGTTTTTTGATAAAGTTGTATTGATCACTTCTAATGAAAGGATTCATATTTACCTCTCCATTCACAATTATTTTCGTTAGTCCAATTGTATCGAATAATAATTGATTAATAAACGGATAAGATGATTAGTAATTGTTTTCACCATATGAATACAAAAAAACTGATAGCCCCTAAAGGAGCTACCAGTATATACTTTTACTTTGTATAGACAATTTTCTTAACAGTTTCGACCGAAAGATAATACTCATTTGCAAGCTGTCCCATAGAAACACCATTTCTATACGCTTTCTTTAAAGAATTATTTCGCTCATCAATACGTTTCCTTTCACCTGAAACTGTTCCCCATTGTTTATAAGTTTTTCCCGGTTTAGGAATATAAATTGTTTCCCCTTGAATATACTTTTGAATTTCCTTCACTAGCTCCTCAGGTAAAACGGAAGTTGCCTTGATATATGTCATTTTACGCTCGCTCCTTATTTTTAACTATTTAAATAAGGTGCAAAGCCAACATTATGAAATGGCGATATAATTTAATTTATAGCTTCTCATACAAAGATCGCCTTTCCATCATTAGGCTTTGCATGAGGCGTTGCACTGTCTAGCAATTTTATACTTTTTGCCATTCTGCTCACCTCCAAGTTGCGCTACTTACTATTTTAATACAAGTAGAATTTTTTAAAAACCTACATAGTGTAATTTCGCTCACTTTCTTTTTTTTAATCGTTCAAGTAATTGGCCGACCCTTTCCTTCTGGTCCATTGTTTGTTCACTAAGTAGCTCAATTTCATATTTATCTTGTATTACTGAAATATTCACTATGTCCCCTTGATTTAGCTTAGACTTTAAATCAGAGCAATGGATTTGAAGGCTCTCGGTTTCATTTGGGTATTTCAAAAAGACTGCAAAGTCCCCTTCGAAACGGTCTAACGTGTATTTATTCAAATTCACTCACAACCTCTCCTTTGCTATTTAATAATGTAGCTGCATCCCCATCGTTTCTCCACATTTGTCCAGTCGTCCATTTCAAATAGCCCGAACCTTCTTTTGCTTTCGGACCACTTGTGACGTAAATCGTCTCCCCAGCCAGTAAGCTTATGTTTGGAAACTTGAATGTTTGATTGCCCGCTACGGAAACTAATTGCCAATCCTTCAAACTAACAGTAGTACCACCAGAATTGGTAATGCCTACTATTTCACCTCGGAGGTCTTTACTTGAAATATTAATCCCTTCAGTTACGGTATCAGCAATTTCAGTTGGTTCTACGTTTCCATTTGTCAATACGTTATAATCTACTCCATCTGTTTCCACGACTATATTGCCAACTACTGCAGTGCCATATATTTGTGAACTAATCCGCTCCAACCTTGACTTGACTTCTGCATCTGGGTGTCCATAAGAATTATCTTTCCCATAGCTAAGAATTGTAACTTCTGGTTTTACTGCCTGTATAAAATCTTCCGAGCTACTCGTGTCAGAACCATGATGTCCTGCTTTCAATACAGTTGACTTTACGTTCGACCGCTCTAGTATTTCTTTCTCTATACGAATATCTGCGTCCCCCATCAATAAAAATGAAACTTCCCCATAAGTTATTTTTAAGACAATAGATGCTTCATTATTATCATCTGATTCTTCTCCAACATTTAAAACAGTAATATCTAAATCATCATCTAAGGGAATCGTATCTTCAATATTCGGCACAATGAACGGTATGTTTTTATCTAAAATAAGCTGAAGCATTTCCTCATACGTTTGAGAGGTATGTACTTTACCTGAATCCACAAAGTTTTTTATAGAGACAGAGTTCAAAACGGAAATAAGTCCGCCGATGTGATCAGCATCTGGATGTGTCGCTACTACATAATCGAGTTTCTCGACATCATGCGATTTTAAATAAGCAACTACTTCTTTTCCAGCATCTTTTGTACTTCCATCAACTAGTAGATTTTTTCCATTTGGGGATTGTACTAATATAGAGTCACCTTGTCCTACATCTAGAAAATGGACTTTCATTTTATTACTAGTCCCTACAGGTGTCTGAGACGTTTCAATTGTCGTGTTCGTTTGCTGATTTATAGTACAACCAGAAAGCAAAAATACTATACAAATACAAATTGTCATTACTATCTTTCTCATAAAAAACCTTCCTTTTCGTTGCTGTGTTCCATTCTATCATAGGATAACAATATTCATATATTACAATTTCCCTTGACAGTTGATAACAATTCGCATAAAATAACTCTTTGTGAAAACTAACGTGGTTCGAGAACCTCCCACGGAAAAAAACTAAGGAGAAATGAATAAAATGAAAACAAAGACTATAGCAGTAACTGGTGTTATTGCCGCTCTTTATGTCGCGGTATCTCTACTAGTGGCTCCTTTTGCATTTGGTGCAGTACAGTTTCGTATTGCGGAGATGTTTAATCACTTAATCGTATTTAATAAAAAATACTTTTTTGGAATTGTATTAGGAGTATTCATCACTAATCTGTTCTCTCCAATGATGGCCTACGACCTTACATTCGGAGTAGCACATTCTATTATTACGTTATCATTAACGATTTTTGCTACTAAATATGTCAAAGGAAACTTTGCACGTTTGGCTATCAATACCATTCTGTTTACATTTACAATGTGTATTATAGCATTTGAATTAATGCTTTGGTTTGATATACCATTCTTGTATACATGGTTAACAGTTGCAGCTGGTGAATTCGTCGTTCTAGCAGTTGGTATTCCAATTATGCTTGCTTTAAATAAAAGACTAAATTTCAAAACGCTCCTCTAAATAATTTCACCCGATTCTAGAAAGCTAGAACCGGGTGTTTTTTATTCTTCTATTAATCCTTTCTCAACTAAAAAGTCATGAGCTACATCCTCTGGTTTATCACCGTCAATATCTACTCTAGCATTCATCTTTAGCATATCTTCTTCGGATATTTTACCTGCTAACTCGTTTAGCACATCCTCTAGCTCGGGAAACTTTTCTAGAGCATCCATACGCACGACTGGAGCTGCATCATACTTAGGGAAAAACCCTAAATCATCCTTTGTCGTTTGCAAATCAAATCGTTCGATACGTCCATCAGTCGTAAACGCTGGTATAACATCGACATCTCCGTTTTTCAATGCTTCATACATTACATTTGGATCTAGGCTTTGTGTTTCCGAAAAAACAAATGGATACGTGTTTATTAGATCGTCAAAACCATCTCCCTTTCTTTCATAAAATGCATGAGGTGCCCCAAATATCATACCTCCAGTTTTGGAAGCCTCCACTAAATCAGAGTAAGTTTCTGCACTGTACTCATTATCTTTTGTATAAGCTAATGTATACGTATTTTCAAAACCAAGTGGACTTAACCACGTAGCTTCAAACTGTTCCTCATAACCTTTTCTAACTTTTTCCAACACAATATCTGAGCTCTCTCCTACCTCAGATTCCTCCTTCAACACATCTTTTAAACCTGTGCCAGTATACTCCACGTATAGATCAATATCGCCTTTTTCCAAAGCAGGAGTCATAATTGCTACTTCTCCTAGCCCCTCTTTATATTCCACATTAATATCAGTTTTCTCTTTAATATATTGCCCTAAAATCTGAGGTAGTATAAATTGCTCCGTCCACGGTTTCCCACTAATTACTAATGTTTCCTCAGAATCCGAGCAAGCGCTTAAAAGCAAAACTCCTACAAGTCCCACTATCCCCATTAACTTTTTCATCCCATCATCCTCCAGTATTCATTCCTTTTGGTGTAGCCTTTTTTTCAATCCATTTTAATATCAGATCAAACAAAATTGCTAATAATGCAACGGGTAATGCTCCAGCTAAAACAAGCGAATTATTGTAAGATTGCAATCCACGGTAAATTACATCCCCTAACCCTCCTGCTCCAACAAATGTTGCCAGTGTAGCAATTCCTACAGTCAGAACTGTGGCAGTTCGAATACCTGCCATTATAAACGGTAGAGCAAGTGGAAATTCAATCTGCCAAAGAAGCTGACTCTTCGTCATACCCATTCCTCTTCCAGCCTCAATCATAGATTCATCAATATTTGAAATACCAGTATATGTATTACGTAAAATAGGTAAGAGGGCGTAAATGATTAAGGCAATCAAAGCTGTTTTAGCGCCAATCCCTATTAACGGAACTAGGAAACCGAATAGCGCCAAGCTTGGTATTGTCTGAAAGATTGCGGTGATTCCTATAACTGGCTCAGCTATTCTACGATACCTTGCAACTAATATACCTAAAGGTAATGCAATTGCAATACCGATAGCTAAAGCAACAAAGGATAAGTAAATATGCTGCATAAACGCCTCTTGTATTAAATCTGAACGACTTTGAATTGTATCTATAAAGTTACTCACTTATACCACCTCTTCCTTTGCAAGCATTGCTCGAAGAAGTATAGATTGATTTACAAAGCCTAGCACCTCGTTGCTGTGCTTTACTAGCAGTCCCTTTGCACCTTCATTTTCTAATAAAGCGATAGCTTCTTCCACTAACATAGAAGCATCGACCTCTATATAGAATGATTCCCATTCGCTATCAAAAAAAGACGCAAAGTCCTGTAGTTCCCTTTTTCCAATAGACTTTTTCCGATTGATTCTTTCTATTCCAATAAAGTTTTTCACGAAGTCATTAATAGGATTTTCTATTATCTGTGTAGGTGTAGCAACTTGCTCGATCATGCCATCTTTCATGACGACAATCATATCTGCTATTTTTAATGCCTCATCAATGTCATGCGTAACAAAGATGATTGTTTTGTTGATCTTTTCTTGCAAGTGCTTTATCTCATTTTGTAATTGTTCGCGACTTATCGGATCTAATGCACTAAATGGTTCATCCATTAATATTATATCCGGATTCGCAGCTAAGGCTCTCACGACACCTATTCGTTGTTGCTGACCCCCACTTAATTCAAGTGGGTATTTACGCAAAAACTGATCTGGTTCAAGTCCTACCATATTCATTAATTCATGAATACGTGTTATCGTTTTTTCCTTTGGCCACCCTTTTAAATTTGGAACAAGCGCAGCATTTCTTTCTATGGTCATATGTGGAAACAAACCAATTCGTTGAATAACATATCCAATTGTCTTCCTCAGTTCAACAGGATCTACACTAGAGATAGCTTTTTCCTCTACATAAATTTCACCAGAGGTAGGAGTTTCTATTCGATTGATAAGTTTTAGAAGCGTAGTTTTACCGCATCCACTTGGTCCAATGATGACCACTAATTGCTCTTTCGGAATTGTTAAAGTGACACTCTGCAAAGCTTTTGTTCCATCTGGAAACACTTTCGTAATATTTTCAAAACGAATCAACTCACTTCCCTCCTTTCTTCTACTATATTTACTTCCAACCATGTTTACCCTAAAAACATGAAGATAAAGCCATAGAATACTCTATTTTGCGAAAAAATTTTGGGTTTGTGAAAATCGACGCTTATGCTCTGCTCGTATTGTCCATAAAAGTTAGTCGTTACTTGCTCTAACCAACTGTTTACTTGCGCATGCGGGACCTTTATTTGCTCTCTTTGCTATGTTACTTGCTCTCGAAACGGATTTACTTGCTCCCATTGGTTATTTACTCGCTAAAAGGATATTTATTCCAAAAACGCTAGTTTAATTCATAGAAAAACCGCCTCCTAAAGGAAGCGGCTCACTTTGTTATTATTCTTTTATAAACTCAATTGTGCTGCGTACTGTATCAATTGGACGAACTAACCCTTCAATTTGTTCACGTTTTGGTTCTAGGAACGGAGGCAATGATAATTTTTCTCCAAGTGTTTCATATGGTTCGTCTCCCATAAATCCTGGTCCATCAGTTGCAAATTCAAATAGTATTCCGTTCGCAACTCTTGAATATAATGATTGGAAAAAGAAACGATCGACGAATCCGGAAGTTTGGAATCCGAAGCTTTCCATACGATTTGTCCATTCATCTAGCACAGCTCTATCTTCTACTCGGAATGCTGCATGGTGAACTGTTCCAAACCCTTGACGTCCTGGTGGAAGAATAATATTTTTCTCCACTATCACTTGAGCACCATTACCACCCTCTCCTACTTCAAATAAGTGAAATGCTTCCTCTTGTCCTATTTCTTTGAACAATAAAACCTTTTCAAGCACTTCTTTCATATAGTCAAATTCAGCAATTCGAATAGTAATTGGACCAAGACCAGTAATAGCATACTCTAGTGGAATCGGACCTTTTTGCCATGGTGTTCCAGCTGCAACCCCTTTATTGTTTTCGTCTGATACTAGCTGATATTGTTGCTCATCAAAATCTACAAATGACAGTACCTTTGTTCCAAACTGCTCTTGGATACCGGTATGCTTCACATCTAATCGATCAAAACGTTTTACCCAATAATCTAATGCTTCGTCAGTTGGTACACGGAAACCAGTACGATATATTTCGTTAGTGCCATGCGTCCCCTTTTGAATATTCGGGAAGTCGAAGAATGTCATATCCGTACCAGCTCCACCGACATCATCTGCAAAAAACAAATGATAAGTTTGAATATCATCTTGGTTTACTGTCTTTTTAACAAGTCGCATCCCCAATACATTAGTGAAGAATTTGTAATTTTCTTCGGCACTACTTGTAATTGCAGTAACATGGTGCAGACCTTTTAAGTGATTCATATATATTCCTCCAATATTTTATCTTTAATTTAAGTATCTTTAATTCAAAGTAATTTTACCATGAACCAAAAACCATGTCAACAATGCTATCGTTCCACTTAATAATAAAATAAAACCCCCTATTAAATTATTTTTTCAACAATAAAAAACTGCCTCATTGCTGAGACAGTTTCGAGTTTTCATCAAACTTCTATATTTGTTCCAATATTTTGTTCTTTGGCTTTTACGTATGCACCTTTAGCTACTGCCAAATCAAAATAAGCTGCTCCTACTGATTTAAACAAGGTGATTTCTTCCTCATTTTCACGACCAGTTACGTCTCTTACAACAAGCTGTCCGATTTCACCTTGCACATCATTAAATGACCACTCGCCAATTTTTTCAGCATGCATAAGTTCACCAGCTTCATCCTTCACTCCAGCTAAATCATCTACAATTATTTTGGAAGCACGTTTGATAGTTGTCACATCCATCTCCAGCATATGGGGTAAATAGGAACCTACACCGTTGATATGCGTTCCAGGCTGAAGATCCTCTCCATTAAATACCGGGTCGTTGGAACGAGTCGCGCAACAAATTATATCCGCCTGACGAACAGCAATCGATACATCTACCACTACTTCAAATGGAACCCTAACACCAAAGTTTGCTAACTTCTCTCCGAATTTCTGTGCTTTTTCGGCAGTACGATTAAATAAAATAATACGTTCTATCTCTCGAACAGCAAGGACACCTAAAGCTTGTTCGAAAGCCATAGCCCCAGTTCCAATAACTGTCAATACTTTAGCATTTTTTCTAGCCAAATATTTTGTCGCAATACCACTCAATGCGCCTGTACGTAAACGCGTTAAATAAGAGGCGTTCAACATTGCCACATGCTCCCCATTTTTAGCATCCGATAATAATACAACCCCTTGAGTTGTTGATTTACCATTGGATGGATTGTTTGGAAAAATCGTTACTACCTTCACTGCTGTTACTTCCTCCACCAAATCAGCACTTGGCATATACAGTGCAGATGCTTCATGCTGTGGAAATTCGAGAACTGTTCGATGTGGGTTTGAAATTTTCTCTGCTACTTTTGCCTTTAACACTTCTTCCACATCTTGTAGAGCTTCTTTCATACTATATGTGCTCATAATTTGTTTTTCATTCACTACTAACATTATGTACTCCTCCAATGATGAAAAACTCACCCTCGAATACAAAGATGAGTTATGTAATTTAGTCTTTTCTCATTTCTTTGACGTCATTTAGTTGAATATCTTTAGCATCTACAAGTCTCTTAGAATATAAATTAAAGTGACACTTCAATTTTCACCTTATACTTATTTTAACATTTTTAAATTTTCTGTCAATATACTAAAGGAAATTAAAATTGAATGAATAAACTGAATTGTTGTATGATGAATATATACATAAAAGCTAAGGAGAATGATAGATGACTTCTCATTCAATTGGAAATATTTTAAAAGCAATAAGAAAAGAACGTAAGCTAACCTTAAAAGAGCTTGCAGAACAAACCAGTGTTTCTATAAGCTTCCTATCGCAAGTAGAACGTGGGAAATCGAGTGTTACACTTGAATCACTAAAAAAAATTGCAGATGCATTAAATGTGAACCCAACGATGTTTTTCCCAGAAAATATGAACACAAAGGAGCTAGATAAAAGGAGACAGCAGTTCTATTATAAGGATTTATCATGCGGTCAGTGGGAAGCATCATATGCACCTATTTTAGTAACGCTTCAACCAGGCGAAAACGAGGGAAATGCATTATCCCATGGTGGACACGAGTTTATATTTGTCTTAGAGGGAACACTGACCGTTGTTATAGAAGAGGAAAAACAAGAATTACAGGAACAGCAATCCATTATGTTCAATGCAAAAAAATCTCATTACTGGTATAACTATTCAGATAAGACGATACGTTTTCTTGTAATATCGTCTAAAAGGTAGACAATTTAGAATATGATTGAGCTCTACTAACTTTTAATATATCTTAATGCAATTCCATGTACTAGTTAAGTGGATTTATCATTTCTGTGTTGCTTTTACCAACTTGATTTGTAGTAAAATTCTTTGCATAAGTTTCAGTATTGTGTAGTTTCGATGATAATTTTATTTAGAATATTGTCCAGTATTGGATTTTTTTCCTCAGATATCCCTTTTTCATTGTTTATTGAAATGAAAAGTAGAGAATTAATACAATTCTCTTTTTCTAGTTTTCTACCTAATCTTCCTTCCAATATGCCACTCAGAGTATTATATTTATCAATTGCAATCAGTAATTTCACTAGGTATTTTATTCCTCTCTAAATTCTAGAAATCAGGTTCTCAGAAAGTTCAAAGTTCAAAGTTCAAAGTTCAACGAAAACGTATTACCTCTCGATTTACCAATATTTTTTATCGGATTAGAAAAAAAGAGTCGCTTACGCGCGACTCTCTTTTGCTACAACTTTTCTGTTTATATCTTCTTGTTGACGACCTCGGTCCTTGACAGCCCAAATTGCTACAAGAGAAATAAGTGCAGTAAAGATAATATAAATTGCCACTGGGACATAGGAATTATCGAATTTTGCTAGTAATGCAGTTGCAACAAGTGGTGCTGTACCGCCCGCTACCGCAGCACCGATTTGATAACCTAATGTAACGCCTGTATATCGAACTTTTGCATCGAAAATTTCAGAGAACATAGTTCCAAGTACTGCTGTAATTGGTGCCCAGATGATTCCCAGTCCAATAACTGTTGCGATAATTAACATTGCCACTGAACCTTGGTGTATTAACCAGAAATACGGAAATGCGTAAACGATCATACCTATTGATCCAGTAATATACAATTTCTTACGACCAACTTTATCTGACAAACTCCCCATAATAGGAATTAAAATTGTTGTAACTACAGTAGCAATCATAACTGCAGCTAACGTAGAAGATCGTGAGAATCCTAAATTGGTTGTAGCATACGATACTACAAACGTACCAAAAATATAAAACGGTGCTGTTTCAACCACTTTTGCACCAATGGTAATTAATACTTCACGCCAGTAGTATCTTAGAGTTTCCACAATTGGTAACTTCGGAATTTCACCAGATTCTTTTACCTTTTTAAATTCAGGCGTTTCATCAATACCTTTACGGATCCATAAACCAAATATAACTAATAGTGCACTTAAAATAAATGGCACACGCCAGCCCCATGTCATAAATGAGTTTTCAGGTAGTAAAGTCATGATCCATAATGCAAGAGTACCCATCATCATCCCAATAGTTACGCCCATTTGAGGAATACTACCAAAAAACCCTCTTTTTTCGGCTGGCGCATACTCTGTAGCTAAAAGTAGCGCACCTCCCCACTCGCCGCCAATCCCTAATCCTTGGATTAAACGTAGCGTAATCAGTAAGATTGGTGCTGCTACACCAATTGCTTCATACGTTGGTAATAACCCCATTGCGAAAGTAGCAACTCCCATTAAGGTTAAAGTAATGACAAGTGTTTTTTTGCGCCCAATACGGTCACCAATGTGACTAAAAATTATCCCTCCGAATGGGCGGATGAAAAAGGATAGAGCAAATGATGCATATGCTAATAAAAGTCCCACTGTCGGATCCTCATTGACAAAGAACAGTTGGTTAAATACGAGAGCCGCCATAGTTCCATACAGAAAATAGTCAAACCACTCGATAGAACTACCTACTAAACTTGCAATTAAGATACGGTTTGTTTGTTTTTTATCCATTATAAACCTCCCCTTTTATAATTTTGAAGTGACACTTTAATTTATCACTAAAGTTATTTTAAAACGTTATAAATTTTCTGTCAATAAGTTTTCTAAATAATATAAAAATTCAGCATTCCTTTTGTTATAAATAAAAAGGCGTCATCCTCATACTTAATACCCTAAATACTAAAAAGAGTAGTATTTAGGATGGTTTATACTCTTTAGTTAAGGGATAAAGCACTTAAAAATGATTCAATAAACATTTTATTCATGGAGAATTGTACGTTCGGTTCTATGAAATTACTTCTCCAGAGTTAAAAATTTAAAGATTCCTGTTATCAAACAAACCATACTTAAAAGCCCAAGTAATTCTAGCAACCTCTATTTGAAATTAATTTCTTCAGATACCATTACGTGTTCAAAAATCATAGGATTTGTTAAGTAGTATTGTTGCTTATCAAGTATAAATATGGGAAGATCCGATTGTATAAAGCTAAGCATTTTATGGTGAGTTCAATAAAGGAAGTCTTACTTTCAATATGATTAATATTGTGTGGTTAGACGACTTTTAACTCTTTCGACCATTTCATGTTCTTCATCATGCATCCCGTCATAAAAGTCTTGAGTGTTCTCAATAAAATCATTAAAATCCATAGTAATAAAACGAGTTGCTTGCAGTACCTGACGTAAATCAGCAACATCTTCTTCTAACAATGAATGGGTGTACAAATAATTATATAAATAATCATGTATATCATTCATTCGATTTCTCCATTCTTGATGTACCATATTCCCACTAAAAGTCAGACCCGTAATGTATTGTAACTGAACGGAAAGTTCGCTTAAATATTCTTCGTCTTCACTTGTTAAGGGTTTACTAAAGTCCCATTCGAGAAGCTCATCGACCGTATCCCTCAGTAAATAATTTGCGTAAAAGTATTGTTGACTCATTTGTTTTTCCAATTGGTTTACTTGTTCTTTTGCCGGGTTTACGAACCAAATAAATCCATACAAAGCTAGTACAACTAAGCCCCCTCCAAAATATTTCAACTTTACCATCCCATCAACCTCCAAAATCATAGTTTAATAAGAAAAAGAGATTCCTATTTCCACAAAACTGTTGCGTTAGTTTAATAAGAGAAAAAAGCTTTACTTCTTCATTGAAGTAAAGCACATGCTAGTTAAATAATGGATAGACTTCACGTAAATAATTGGATATATCTTTTTCTTGTATACTTGCTATTTCTTTAAATGTTACTCCCTCTCCTAATATGTATTGCACGATTTCCCAACCTACAAAGTATGCTTCTCTTTCCCTGTTTGTTGTTCCACTCCCAAACGTAAACATTGTTACTATTTCAGAAGAAGAATCTTCTACGAATGGTAGTATCCCATAAATAATATCTGATTTATTTTCATAGCATGACTTTAGCCATCCTAAAATTGATGTTGTTAAATTGACTGTTAAATATGATGGGAAAGCAGAGTCATTTAATTTATACAAACAATAAAAATTAAATGTATGATCAACAGATGCTGTAAAGAATATCTCAAACCATTCATAGAAGTACCAATTCTAATTAAACTTCTAAATAATATAAAAAAGAGAAGTAACTTAATTTACTTCTCTGCTTTACAGGTTATTAACCTACTAATTTTTGATATTCAGGATTCTTGTCAAACTCAGCTTTTGCAAAAGGACATAGTGGAGTTACATATAATTTTTCTTTTTTTGCATATTCAACAGCAGCTTTTACTAATTGTTGTCCTACATTTTTTCCTCTTAAATGTTCTGCCACATGGGTATGATCTAATATAATTCTAGTTTCCCCTGCACGAACAAAATGGACTTCTGCTTCACTATTTTTCTCATCGCCAATATAAAATGACTGACTACCTTGTTTTATTTCCAGCAAGCTTATTCCCTCCTCACATTTCGTATTTTAATGCACCGCTTGGACATCTATTAATAACTTCAGCCACTTTTTTAGCATCTACATTTTCAAGTGAAATCCAAGGCCTAGCTTTTACATTGAAAACTTCTGGTAATCCTTTAACACATTCAGCAGCGTGTTTACAAATATCTCCATCGAAATAGACTGTAATTTCTTCCCCTTTATACTCCCGGTAGCTCATTTTATAACACCTCATTTTTTCTATATTTTATAGTAAACTACAAATCAAATCAATTTGAGATTGCAAGAAAATTCTATCAAGTTGTTAACTTAGCATAGATAACAAAAAATATAACTAGTTCTCCCATAATTAAAATAGTAGGTACTGTAAAGATTAGATTAATAATGAGAAAACCGAATAAAATACCTAAAAATAAACCTAAATGATAAACTTTTAGTCTTTGTTCCTTATGCCTATATTGATGAAAAACAAATGAAGTTGATAAGAAGTAGAGTAATACTGATCCAAAAACAAAAAATAAAATAAAATAATAATTAACCTCATGTAAAAACAATAATCTTATCGACGCTGCGATCATGCTCAAGGACATTAAAATGAATAGATGACCATAAATAATCATTTGACCCGCTGTTTTTTTAGATTTATCGACTTTCTTCTCCAAATTATCGAAGTATTGCCACCACATTGATATGATCAAAATAAATGAAACAAGAGTAAATAATATAGAATTCCAATCTCCTTGTTTCGGTTGGATTCCAGAAAGCGTACTAACTAGTGTTTCACCGAACAAAATGATAGTAAATAAACCAAATCGTTCTAATAAATGAGCTGTATTTGTAGGCACCTTCACTAATCGCTTCCGTCCAATAATTGGGATTAAAATATCCACAAAAATACCTGTATACAATATAAGATATCTAATCCATGAGTCAAAAAAGACGGAGCACAATGAAATTATAATGCCAACCCAAAAGTATTTTCCAAAAAAGAGTGCAGCTTTCTTTCGAGTCCCTACTTCTGACCGTTGTACGACAAGATATTGAATTGCAATTAATGACCTAAGCCCAATGTAACCTATTAAAAAAGATTTATAATACGAATCGAAATCTACCGACAAACTCGCAATCATTACTAGCGCAAAGAACATTTGAAGAATTAAAAATATACGGTGATGAAATAAATCTTCCCCAAAACGATTGATAAACATCGTCTGTCCTACCCAAGCCCACCAGATGGGAATAAAAATCAATACAAATTTTAATAAATAGTCTGAATGGATATACCCATTTTCAACATGAAGCAAAACATGAGTTGCAGTAGCAATGGCAGCTACAATTAGCAAATCATAAAATAACTCTAGCCAACTAACCTTTTTTTCTTCCATCTTATGTACCAAATCCTATCTTAATAGATTATTAGATTTTATTTCACTTTTAAAAAGGATATTTATATTCTCGAAAAACCTCCTATTAGATGAATAAGCTTCTTATCTTTTATTACACAATATAGTTGAACGCCAGTATCACATTCCGGATGTATCCTCTCTCTCCTCCTTCTGTATTTACCTATCATTATTTGATAAAGTTTAGTAGAATCGAATATTGTCGTATTCTTATAGGAGGTATAACTTTGGAAAATTTCTATGTATATATTTTTATTATACTCGTGGCATCCATTTTACAAACAAGTACTGGATTTGGATTTTCGATTTTAGCCACACCGTTTTTATTGATGATATTTAACCCTCATGAAGCTATCCAAATAAATATTATCCTTTCATTAATTATCTCTTGTGCTTTAATAATGAAAATTAAGAAGGATATAGATAAACATTTATTGAAAAAGTTGGTTTTAGGAAGCATTATTGGTATTCCATTTGGTGGGTTAATTTATATATCTATTGATATTAGTACTTTTAAAATAGTCATTAGTATCATTTTATTGATCTTAACTTTGTTGCTAATTTTAAATATTAGTTTTAAATCAACTACAGTAAGAGATTATATTATTGGTGGATTATCTGGTCTCTTAACAATAAGTATTGGTATGCCGGGACCACCA
Organism: Psychrobacillus sp. FSL K6-2365; assembly: GCF_038003165.1. Classification (NCBI taxonomy): domain Bacteria; kingdom Bacillati; phylum Bacillota; class Bacilli; order Caryophanales; family Bacillaceae; genus Psychrobacillus; species Psychrobacillus sp. FSL K6-2365. Next base: position 3,426,929 of record NZ_JBBOOO010000001.1, read on the forward strand.
TTATTGATATATTTTGCTGGAACAAAATCAGTAAAAGAAAGAACAAGAGCCACAACACTAGCATTCTATTTATTTATATATTTCATTAGTCTAATTTCTCAGATGTTTTTAGCTGGAACAGATATGATTATTTGGCGCTCAAGCTTATATGCTATTCCTGTTGTATTTATAGGATTGATAATAGGACAAGTTCTATTTAAACATCTCAATCAAAAAGCATTTAGGATTTTCACGTATATCCTCTTAGGGTGTACTGGGATTTTCTTATTATTAGATAGTATCTTATATCGTTGACATAACGGAAATTGGAGTTCTAAATCAGTACATTATTGCATGAACTAATTCTATTTTTCATTAACAAGTATTCACAAATTATAATCTGTTCCACGTATCTCCTTACTGTCTGGGCATTTCTAATAATACCTAAAGAGAGTTGTGCCCACGGGATTAAAGGTTGCTATAATGCCTAGTACAATAAGTATGGCCGTAATTATTAAAACAGCATATAAAGTTACTTTTACTTTTATGGGCATATAGCTCACTCCTTCCTCTTTTAATTATGGCTGTTTTCTTAAATATATATATGGTTTTACCCTTTCAGGCAGCCACATGTTTAACTAATGCACGCCGTTAGTTGAACAAAGTACTCTTTATACGGTTTTTAGAGCAAGCTTGACCGAAGTATTTATTTGCTCTTTAAACACACCATTGTTATCAATAGTTAATAATTCATCTTTTAAATGTTCCTCGAATAAATCAACTTTTTCTCCTAGAAATCGTTTAGCACCAAAAGAAGTAGAATAGTGATTTCCGATTATAGAGTCCAATGTCCATATCTGCTCATATGAAGGTAGTTGATGAATTTCTAGTTCGAACTTTGATCTTGATATAATTTCCTCATGGCTAACTGTTGGATGACTGTATGTAATATTACCTGCTCTTCTTTCATTCCCATACCACTGTTTTACAACCTCTTGAACTGTCTGTTGCCAAGGTAGAAGTACTTCATTAGGAGAGTAATTATCTATAATAGCTATCCCCCCACCATCAACTATCATTTCGTATAAACTATCAAGAACCCGTGGCCTATCCATCCAGTGAAATGCCTTTGCAATAGTTACAAGTCTGAAGGTCATGTTATTATTACGTTTATACTCTTCCACATCACCAATTAACCACTCTGTATTTTTACCTCTAATTTCCTTACTGATTCTTTCAGCCTCCTGAATCATCTCAGGCTCACTATCCAACCCTACTACTTGTTCAAACCAATCAGAGAACCTTAGTGATAATCGCCCATCGCCACAACCTAAATCTAGCATGTTGCCATTCCCATCTAGAGAAAACTTAAATCTTAAATATCTAATTAAAGCTGAAGAATATAATGGTCTATATCGTGAATAATACCAAGCTGTACCTTTAAATAAATTATCCCCATAATCTTTCATTGAAAAATCCCCCTCAATTAAGCTCTCCAAGTCTTCTAGCTTCATAGTAAATTGCTCCTAACATTCTTACGTCTACTCTAAAAGCAGTATCTTTAGCCATAAAGGTAGCCAATTGTTCAACTAAACACCCCCTAGCGATAAACATTAAGAGTATCGATAAAACAAAAGAGATTTAAGGAGATACAAAAAAGATATCACTTCAGCCTATTAAAAATGCGACTATAATCACGTGGAAAAGTTGTTTTTTTCGTCAATACTTCTGTTTTTTCATTTACCATTAATGTCTTTCTATTTTGTTTCTTTTCCGGAACTTTTATCGAGTCTTTGGTTGCTATTCCTTCTGCTAACTTATTAAAACAATATATCAATAGCATAAATACAAAAATAGGAGGAATAATCATCCAATATTGCTTCGTCATAAATACTTCCCTTGAAATAGAAATCATTCCTGATAGTTCATATATTTCGGGAACTAAACGCCAAGGAGAGTCTGGATAACGTCTTGCACCCCCAACAAAAATAGATAATATACCTAAATGGACAAACATTTGTAGAACTTGAACCATATGTTGTGTCCAATACAATAAAAGCTTATTCCATAATTGGGGGTTCAAATGTTTGATAATAATCCAAATGAGAGAGCCCCCCATAACCACCGAGCTTTGTACATACTCCTTTTTCAGTGCATCATTCATTTCATTTCCAATGAGGCTAGTTGTTACCGGTAATACAATAACGGACATGATCATTATTTGAATAAATAATCTTTCCCCAAGAGTTGTATCCCAGGTTCCCGTAGAAGTGGTCAAGACTGGTGCAAGCAAAATAAACACTAGTAATGTCAGAGGTAAAAAGTGCATACCATCAGCTATAGAGTTGATAATTTTTCTGCCTTTTCCGTTTAAAAAGAAAACATATATAACCCCAAAGACATATCCAACTACTACACGAATGGTCGCAATAATCAATGTTAAGAGAATTGTATACTTAATACCAACTAATAGCTGTTGGAGTATAGAATAGCCATATGTGTCTGTACCGAATATCATGTTTGAAGAAGGTGGGTGTGGAGCTCTACTCACAATTTTTCCTGTTTCATTATAGACAAAATTAACCTGTTCAATATGATCATCATATATAAAGAAATATCCAAGGCTTATTGTTAACAAGGTTAATAAAATGAACAGTGGAGTCTTATAGATAAAATTATTAAAAGGATTGAGTTTTACCTTAAAACTCTTTTTATATTTCACAAGGTAGATAGATTTCCATTGTTTTTTGTCTAATAAAGGCACCTGCATTTTCTCAAAAAGTGCATTTCGCTCCATTTCCTTCTTATTTACTATTCTTTCTCCTATTTGATAAAAAATATAAAATGGAGTGAAAATGGAAATTAATATAAAGGTTATACCCTTTGGACTAAAATCATTGAGTAAATAGTAGAGAATTCCTTGAATACCAAAAAGATGTTCAATAATTAATAATGAAGATAAAGTAAGCCAAACGATTGATTTTGATTGATGATAGATACTTTTTAAGACATTTGACGTACAATGTCTTATCAAAATTTCCATTTTCGATAACCCTTTAGATTTTGCCAGCGCTACATAAGACTGCTCTATCTCTTCCGCGAACAGTGCTACGAAAAGTTTGTAAAATAGTATAGTCGGCACAATAGATAAGCAGAGAATAGGTGCAACGTAAACTACCTCTCCACCTAAACTATAAAAAGATACAAAACGGTAGCCAGTAATTAAATAAACCTGTACCACAGCAATTTGAAAAATAAATATGTAAGAGAAATCAGGAATGGCTATTAAAAGTTCAGAAAAATGTGACATAACTCTTTTAAATGGTCCTTTGCTAATTGTCGTCATTACAGCAAAAAAGAACGATACGAATAGAGACAATAATAAAGCAAGAACTAATATTGCCATAGAGTATAGATATGGCCCATTAAAGTAACTACTTAAAGAAAACGGAATCATTTCCATTGTTGTTATCTCTAAGTAACTGAGATGCCATTCAGCAGGGGTTATCAAAGCCTTACATACACTACCAAACTCTTTAAAAAACAATTTAAAATTGAGAAGATTTCCTAGAGTAAAGAGAATTGGTGCACAACTCAATAAAATAATCCCAACGACACCCAGTATATACTTTTGTATGGACAGACTTAAAATTTTCATAATTCCCCCTTAAATCATTGATTAAATTTCTCTGTATTGTTTTAATACGCTAGATTTATAGGGAAGTTTCAAGTTAAATTGAATATTCTGTACTTTAATTTATTTTGAACTGTTTGAAGATACTAGTCATACAGATAATTTTGTTTGAAACTTGAAATTGTATGTAGGTTCTTTTTGGTAGGAACTATAATTGCTAAATGAAGCTTGCCTACAGCTGCATATTAAATTTACTGCTGTCTTAAGGCTTGTTGATCATTAACACAGCGAGGGGTACCAAAACTGCTGCTTAGCTAAATTCTCATTTAATTAATATTATTTTATGATGAATAAATCTTGATGTTCTTTTAACAATTTTGAAAGAAATAATAATTGAGGAAAAGGTATTAAAAATAAATCTCTATTTATATTTTCTTTTAATATCGCTTTTCCATTTTGTTTAATAAAATCATTTAAAGTAATTTTATTATTACAGATAAGATGAACATCTTCTTGAGTTAATAGAAGAAGTCCATTTGTTTCGGAAGAAGGATTTGGTTCATCTTCAGAGTAGGAAAGATACATTATGGATAAAGATTCCTGCTCATTTCCTTTAATTAAAATTGGAGCTGTTTCCTCGCCTAAACGTAATATGGAGGACTTATTTCCCCACTCACTTATATGATAAGTTATTGGAGAATTTATTGGAGTTATTTTCATTGAAGCCTCTTCAAAAACTTCTCGCTTAGCTGTCTCTAATGCGGTTTCTTCAAATTCTTTATGCCCACCAAGTCTAACTACTCCAAGGTTATCTGATTCTTCTGTTGGCCCAACCTGAAAAATGAACAACCCCCTGTATAAAACGTACGCACCCGACGTTTTTACATTTTGATTAATATTAATGTCATTCGCTCCCCTAAAATAATTTAAAGTTGAATAATTGATAAGAATCCTAATCCTCAATGTTTGTATTCTATTCTCATTTTTTAATTCCTCTTTCACTAACCTGCCGTGATATTAGATAACTTATTATATTTAAAAGTCAATCCTTGCCTTTAACATAGCATTTAATAAGATCAGCTTGTTTCCTAAGATTTTATTTTTCTAATCTTAATATCCGAGCAATGTATAAGTATTTTTGTCTGTGAAAATAAAAAAATCTCATGTTGTAATTTTTTCTTACTCAACAGTAAAATTTCATCGTAACCCCAATCATCAAGTCCCTTTTTACCGCCGAAAACAATTTTATTTGGCTTATTACCGTAAACATTTCGTGTAATATCAAAATCCATTAGAAATTTGCGGACGTTTAACCAGTGTATTTCATATATCCCCGCGCCCTCTTCATATTGATCAATAACCATTTTAATTGCGGTCGGGTCCTTTGTTTTCGCATTTTCTTGATTCAATACAGTAAGAGAAACAACCTTTCCATCATGAAATGAATGGTTTTTCAAAAAATTTGATGTCTCTTTATTAAATCTTGGTAATAGTTTCTTTAATTCCTCTACATAGCCCATTACATCCCAATGGTCATCATCTACAAAAAATTTCATTCAAAAAACCTCCCTCAAACAACCCAATCTATGTATCGATGCAAGTTAATAAAACACTCTTGAACTAAACTACCCGGTTAGTTCAACAAGAAAAGCTATTCGTACAATGTCGCCACTTGTTCAACGAGAGCATTCATAGCTGATAATTTCAATGGATACCATTATCCCTCTCATTCAAATAACTTTCATATGCTGCTTGAACTTTGTCTTTTTTAGGTGAACTGTCAAGGATCTTGCGTATGTCGTTTAGTAAATACAGGCCTCTAAACAAACAGCCTACAATAATTCCGAAAGCAATGAATCCAGCTATATATGTACCTAAAGAAACTAGAACAACACCTAAAATGGTACTTAGAACAATTGATAAAACTAAATACATAATACTTCCTCCCTATGATTACATAAGTTTGCAATTTCATTATCTTGCCCAATCGTTGAACACAAGAAAAAACACTCTTCAACTAACCTACGCCAATTAGATTAATAATGAAGAAAGGTGCTACTACTTATTGAACTTGAAGTAAAGCACCATTAGATATTGCATTATTTAACAAGCTTGTCCTCTTCTTCATCTTTTAAATAGATTGCAATTACTTCACATTTTTTTATAGCCCAAATGTAATGATTGGAAGTATTTGCTGCAAAATAACTGTATAAATTACTTGTTTTCGTCCACTTATAGAATTTTTTAGTTATGATTTCTTCATGGGTATGTGACCTAATTAAATCCATTACTCTTTCATGGCTCAACTTCAATTTTTTTATAGCTTGATTTAATGTTACATCTTGATAGTTTTCCCAAATTTGCATATTAAGTAGCTTGATATTACTCCATTTATAACCAGGTGCTGGCATAAAAGGAATATCTCCATCCATACCTTCTCTATACCATCTTTCAAGCATTACATGCCATTCATACAGATGCATTAATACATCACGAAAATTCTTATCTCTATCTTGAGTTTCAATAGGAATACCTCTTTTTCTACTAGGTACAGATTCAATAATTTCTAACAATGCTTTAAAATTTTTGTCGCTATTCAGCAATAGAGTTTCTTTTGCATCTTCCACTATCAAGATAATTTCCTCCTTTTTAATTCACACCAACTTCGGTTAAGTGCGAACTTTCACAATATATTATTATTATTTTAACATAAATATCCAGAACTAATTGTTATATATGGAACCAACTCCCATATTCATAACCAATATCAACGTGGTTTACTATAAGTGGTTTGTATTCATCTATATAGGGGAAAAGCACTTAAAAAGAGAATTAGTAGGGGGAAGAAAAATGGCTAAAAAGAAAAGCAAGCCATGGAGTAAAAGAAAGAGAATCGTGATGGGTTCCTTAGGTGTATTTGCGCTTATTTATATTGCTGTGATACTGTGGCATACATATAAACCTTTACCAGAAGGACTTTCCTTTAAAGGAGAGGTACATAATACGGATTCAGTTGAAATGATAACTGATTTAACGTATGCACAGGACAGAAAAGGAACTGGCATCATACACGAAAACTATATATTTGAAGAAGTATATAACATGATCGAGGAGGCTGAGGATTTTGTTGTAGTAGATTTTTTCTTGGTTGATGGCTTTTACGATGAAAAGGAAGATTTTCCTAAGATCGCTGATACTTTGTCTTCAACATTAGCTCAAAAAAAGATAGATCATCCGGGAATGCCTGTAATATTTATCACTGACCCATTGAACAAAGGCTATGGATCCTATGAAAATAAATGGTTTCAGAAAATGAGGGAAGCTGGCGTAGAAATTGTTTATACCGAATTAGATCCTTTGCGAGATTCTACACCCGTCTATTCGGGGATTTATCGTACTTTTTTCCAATGGTTTGACTTCGGTGGCAAGGGCTGGATTTCGAATGCGATGGCAAGTGAAGCACCAAAGATGACGGTTGCCTCTTATTTGACATTACTTAATGTGAAGGCCAATCATCGGAAGGCTGTAGTAACGGAGAAAGAAGCTATGGTAACGTCTTCTAACCCTCATGATGCAAGTGGATTTCATGGAAATATTGCTTTGAAAGTTACTGGTCCTATTATAAATGATATTTTAAAATCAGAGGAAGCTGTTTCTTTGTTTTCAGGGGGACCAAAATTGCCTCGTGTTGATACGAAAGAAACTGGCGGACAGTATAAAGTTCAGTATTTAACTGAGAAAAAGATCCTTGATTCGTTACTTGGGGACTTAGCAGCAACAAAAAAGGGAGACAAAATTTGGCTTGGGATGTTTTTTGTTGCTAAACGAGATATCGTTAATGCACTAATTGATGCAGCAAATCGTGGTGTAGAAGTAAATATGATACTCGACCCAAACGAAAATTCATTTGGCCAGCAAAAATCCGGACTTCCAAATCGTCCAGTCGTACAGGAAATGGTCGAAGACACGAAAGGAAAGTTAAATGTTCGTTGGTATAATACCGTTATCGGTCAATATCATACAAAAGCAATTTGGATTCAATCGGATGAGCATACGATTATTTCGAATGGCTCCGCTAACTACACCGAAAGAACATTAGACGATTATAATCTAGAAAATAATTTAAAGGTAATTGCGCCAAATGATAGCGAGTTAGTAATAGAAATGGAAAGCTATTTTGAACGACTTTGGAATAATGAAGATGCTATGTACACAGTAGAGTTGAAAGAGTTCCAAGATAACTTTACTTGGTGGCAACGTTGGATTTATACATTGCAAAAGTTTACTAAAGTGACGACTTATTAATAAATAGAAATATCTCCTTAATGCCAAACCCTAATAAAAACGCTGAGAATATTCAGCGTTTTTTATTATTCCACTATTTCAAGCATCTCCGTGTAAATAGCTGTTGCATAAATACTTAGTCTTTCACTTAATTTATCTCCTAAATTTCTATATTCACCATCTGCTTTTTCAATGAGCATATAAAATTCTGCTTCCAAGTATTCATAGTAAGATTCTTCGCTTCCACTACTTTCTACTGCTAAAAATAATCTCCACAGTTCCTCTAAATAATTCATTTCAATTTTTGCATATTCAGGAGCCCCCACTTTACGAAGCATTTTCGTTAATCTATTTAAGTACGTTTGAATACCCATTTCCTCTATATCTTTTGAAAACCAATTGAACAAGCATTCATGTCCTCCACTTTCAATCTCACAATAATAATTAAACAAAATGAAAAAATCATTCAGTTTCTCATCCTTTGTTGGGAAATCATACTCTCCATAAACAGATAAAATAGCATTCCAGATATCGTCGTTACTCTGCAATTCACTACGCTTCACTTTAATTTTCATCAATAGATTCTCTCCCATATAGTAGTGACTTACCTTATTTCAAGTTTCCACAATATGATTTATATGTAAAGGCAGGTCTGCTATTTTCTCTCTTAAAAACTGTGGATATAGATTAATATATTTAATTTCATCAAGTGTTTTCCAATAATACGTATGTATCTTCCCTTCCTCATCAACTACAAATTCATTGCCTTTGAGGTGTTCATTATCTTTTAACTCTACCAAATAAAAGAAGCAAACTTCATGAAATTGTTCTTCATAAGTCACCTCTTTGAAAAAATTTTCATTTATCCAAAGCATACGGTTTACGTTCACTTCAACGCCGAGCTCTTCTTGAATTTCACGCTTCACTGCATCTTCACTTTTTTCGTTCATTTTAATACGTCCACCTGGAACATAAAAGTATGGCTGACCTTTATCTTGCATAATTAGCAACTTGTTATCCTTCATTATTAAACCCGCCACTCGGTAATTAAATCTACCTTCTGTAGTTTTAAAAGATATATCCATTTCTTCCCCTCTATTCTGTGTTCAATTAATAATTTATTTTTCAGACTAATATACCTATATTACTCTTTTTAGTCTGCCCTTGCCCAGATTTTAGACACATACAAAACAAAAACAAGTAATAGCTTTTCCTCTATTACTTGTCTTCACGTTATACGGATGGTTGCTTTTTTTTCTTGCGCATGGACTGTGGAATATACACGCAGTATGGTTCGCTTTCCATATAATCCCCTGTTAGATTGTATGCTCTGGATCTGGATCCTCCGCACACTTTATTGTACTCGCACACTCCACATTTCCCTTTATATTTATCGGGATTCCGAAGGTTTTGGAATACATCAGAATTACGGTAAATATTTGCTAATGGTGTTTGACGGACATTCCCAACTTTTATCGGGAGTAGTCCACTTGGGAAAACATCACCTGTATGCGAAATAAAAACAAAGCCATTTCCATCGTTTACTCCTTTTGGCGCTCGACCCAATCCATCAATTTTACCGGTATCCCCCATAGTCAATGCATCTTCATAGAAAATATGATCTTCATCGCTCAATCCTTTTTGTTCACGTAGTTTTTGTTGAATAACTACACGACGATAATGCTGTGCTGCAGTTGTTTTAATATCAAATGGCACACGTTTAGAGAGGTTATAAAGCCATCTAAACACTTTTTCATGCTCTGCGGGTGAGATCATATCTGTTTCTTTCCCTCTACCAGTTGGAACTAAGAAGAACACACTCCAAAGGACACAATTAAGCTTCTCCACCATTTCTGCTAGTTCATCCAAGTATTCATAGTTATACCTTGAAATAACGGTATTAATCTGTAAAGGCATCTCTAATTCATTTAGATATTCGATAGCCTTCATCGTCAAATCAAACGATCCAGTTGTACCTCTAAAGTGATCATGAACTTCAGCACAATGACCATCTATACTAAAAGCCCATCTAGCTAGTCCTATATCTTTTGCCTTTTGCATTGCTTCTTTCGTTACATTTGGAGTAGCTGATGGAGTCATAGATACACGGACTCCTTTTTTAATAGCGTACTCTGCAATATCAAATACATCCGGTCGTTCCAAAGGATCCCCACCTGTAAATACAAGCAATGGATTTTCCATCTCATAAATATCATCTATTAACTTTTTCCCTTCATCTAATGTTAACTCCAATGGGTGTCTATGATGCTGAGCCTCTGCACGACAATGTAAACAATGAAGCTGACATGCACGGGTTAACTCCCAGATAACGATAAATGGATTTTCATTATAATCTCTTGAAAACATACTTATTCCCTCCTAATTTATTTCCTAAAATGACCGTAAGTTAACTTATACTTGGATTTTAACATTTTCACTTTTAATCCGAAGTGATATTATTCACATAAAAAATAGGAAGATATGACAAATAATAAACAAAAAGATCCCGAAATAGCTCTCTCTAGGATCTCTAAGTGAAATATTATTTTTTGCCGATAGCGACTCTCCAATGATCAGGACCATTTACGATATATTCCCATGTGTATGTGTCTTCACGTTCCATCATAAATTGATAGAGCAATGGTTTTGGATCATGGTCATTAGAAAGCTCCAAAAACTCTCCAGACTGTAAAGCATCAAATGCTTCAAATATTCTAGGATGACGAATTCTTGGTTCAATATCTGGTGCGTTTAGTTTTACTGCAAATTGAATATTACTCATTTTAGTTTCCCTCCAATATTTTTGATTCTGTTCATATCATAATGCTTACCATTCTAAACTGAAGTGAGGATAAACACATATCCCCTATGATTTTAATCACTTGTCATTGGTCTCCAAAGAGAAACTATTGATGGTACAATGAAAAGGACAATCGCAAGGAAAGGATGAGCTATATGAACGTAGAATCGATACAAGCACTTCTACAACGGTTTTCCTTATTTAAAGATTTGACCAATGCAGAAATAGAACCAATACTTGACTTAGCAAAGAATCGGTTATATCGCCAAGGAACACATATTTTTATGCAAGACGATCCACTAACTAATGTTTACTTTATTCATCAAGGGCAGATAAAAATATATCGTACGGATATGCAAGGAAAAGAACAAATCGTCAATGTTCTCGGCGAAGGTGAAATGTTTCCTCATATGGGATTCTTTCGAAAAGGCACCTATCCCGCTCATGCCGAGGTATTAGAGGATGCAATTTTAATATATATACCTATTCATTTGTTTGAGGAATTTCTAAAAACTAATCCAGAAATCTGTGTAAAGATTTTCCGAATACTCGGAGATAAAATCGTAGACTTACAAAATCGTTTAGAAGAAAAAATGTTACATAATACATACGAGCAAATTATTCTATTATTATTACGCTTAGTAAAAAGTCATGGGAAGAAATGTGATGACAATCACTATATTTTCACAACGCAGTTCACAAACCGAGATTTAGCGAATATGATCGGCTCGAGCCGCGAAACAGTTAGCAGAACTCTTACTTCTTTAAAAAAGTCAAAACTAATAAGCTCTGATCCAGCAGGAAATATTATTTTGAACATGGACAAATTAAAAGATGAATTGTTTTAAGACAAAAAGGCAACCAAATTAATTGGATGCCTTTTTTATGATTATTAGAAATTGACATATTTAAAAAAAATACCTTTGAAATTAACTGCAATATAACGATTGACGAAATAGATCTGATCCAAATAACTTTTTTACTAACACCAGCTTTATTTTCCAGATAATTTATATAAGAAAACGTAAGAAATAAACCCAAAGAATGGTAGCAAATAACCTGAACTAACTTCAATAGTTTCATAATATTTGATGTTAGTTACTGTTAAAAGAATCAGATCTAATGCACCTACAATCGTATGAAAATATAAAGTGAACTTATTGCGAATCTTAAACTACTTTTTTATGACTTTAATAATCATAGTAGTCGGGAATCTCTTTGCTTTATATAAAGAATAATATCGATCAGATACTTCTTCTGGAACCGTTTCATAATTTACTGATACATCACTTTCTATTACAGAGTCAATCGTGAATCCTACTTTTATCAATTCATTTATATAGGTACTTAGCTTTCTTTTAGGAATTACCATCGGAGCATCTTCACCTTTGAAGTTCGGATATGTTGTTACTCCTTCCTCCTGGTATGAACCATTAAGACTAAGTTGCCCATTTTGACTGGCTATATGAGGATATAACGGATGATCCCAACTAAATACAAAGCTTCCTCCTTGCTTCAAATAGGAATAAATTAATCTAAAGGTAGTAGTCAAATCAGTAGTCCATCCAATTGCATAAATAGAGTACACACAGTCAAAATACAATTTCGGCAATCCAATATCAACTTCCATAGGGGAACAAAATAAATGAGTTTCTAAACCTTTTAGCGTTTTCTCCGCAGTCTTAATCTGCTTCTCAGAAAGGTCGACTCCCCATAGTTCGCTAGCCCCTCTTTCCGCCATATACAATAATGAGTGTCCGCTTCCGCAACCAATATCCAGTACTCTCTTGTTTGCCACGTCTTCTAATAATCCTAATTCCTTTTCAGTTTGCGCAAAGGGACCATAATTAGGCAAAGCATCTACTCCATTAAAATGGTGAGCTACCACATCCCAACTTTGCTTGTTTTGTTTTATGATTTCAGTAGTCATTAATTCTGCTCCATTTCTTAGTAAAATTTCGTTGCAGCAAACATTTATATATAACGAGGTGGTGATACTTTTTTTGTAAAGAATACTCCGTCTAGTTGCTCTGCAGGAGTAATTATCTGTTGCATCGTTCCTGATTCCATAATAATCGTTTTATTAAAAATCCATTTATTAGATTCATTTGGTAAAACGCAAGAAAAATCTAGAAATGATGCTGGAGAGGGACTATGATTCATATAATCTTCCAAACTCTTCTTAGGAGGTTTTCTTAACTCATAAACGCTACCATTATTTAAAGCTGCATTTCCTTCATACATAAACAGACCAAGATAATATGATTGACTGGTTAGATTAGGACTCATTAAAGAACCCATTGGCTTGTAGCTATATAATGATTGAATGTTTTTATAAATATGAGTATTGTGCGCCCAAATGATTATTTTTTCATTTGGATATAATTTATTGCAAATCCATTCTATGTTCTCCGCCATTATTTGATCTCGAAATTTTAAGTAATCCCCGTGTTTAGCGTCTAATCTATCTATAAATTTCCGTTTATTATCTAATAACTTTTGAATTACAATATATGGAACATATAAGTCTTTGCGATGAAATTCTTCTTTCCAAGTCTCTAGCTCTATATCTAACTGAGTAATGAGGTCAAAGAGCACTTTTTTATCTTTTTGAAAACTAGTGTAAATATCTTTTGGAACTTTTTTTCTTGTCGCTTTATATTTTCCGATATTCCTATACCAATCTATTAACATATAGTCTAGCTTGTTGATATGCTCTTTAAATTCTAATGTGAAATTAATATCGATACTTTCAAGGAAATCTAAAAGTAAGTTCTCTTTGCTGGATGGCTGAAAGTCAAAGCCTATAAGTCTTAAGTCGTCACTCTCTTTTATTTGTTGGAACAATGGTAATGTTTCTTCTGTTTTCCATAATGAAAAAATGGACTTACTCATTAGTTCGTTAACTGTAAGTTTATCTTTAATGTAGTTAGAGCTATAACATTCACTTAATCCACTTTCAAATGCCACTACTTTGAATCCCATTCTATGGTATAGGAAGTTTATCAGTTTAGTCTTTAGTAAGGAATGCTCTGCAATTCCATGACCATTTTCGCCAAGCCAAACTATCCGCTTATCTTTAAGAACTTGTTCTAAAAACTCAAAATGATCCATACCACATTCTGATAATGAATCTATTCCATATGAATTTTCTTTAACCCACCCAATTGCGTTGCTATATTTTTTATTCATTGACTGAAAGATTGGCATTTTTACCCCCAAAAATTGAAAAGTTTAGGACTCCACTTTCGCAAGCTTATTATCTGAAATAAAAGTCGCTAGTTCTTCAAATTCTTCTTGTGATAATTTTTCATCTGTTGCATATTGAAATGATATTCCACTAAACACTCCTGAAAGTTCATAAGTTGAAACGATTGATTTCTTAAACGGTTCATCGTTATATTCATTATATAATTTAGGCATTTGCATGTTTAGTGGGCTAATAAAGGGCATCCAACCTTTTGTTGAATCAACAAATAAAATAGGCATCTGTATACTGTCAAAACGAGATATATAATCACTATCTGATACAGTATTAAAATGTTCGTTACTAATCATTAGAAAATTATACTTCGTTTTCAATTCGTCATTTGTAAGCAATTCCTCAACCTTTAAAGATTCATAAGTGACATTTGAATACTCAAATTTTTCTAGATTATCGCCAATAACTCCAATACGAATCGTTTCATCCGATATTAGCTGTTTTTGTGTGCACCCCCATAAAACCATTAAACATATGATGCCGATCGTTAATTTTAATTTGATAAAAAGCCCCCCTCACAGTTGTAGTTAAATAGATCTACCTACTTACTCATTGAACATTCTCTATTACATTCTACTAATAGCATCTAATTCCTTTTTAATAATAAACTTTATACTGACTTTCTTAAGCCTTTTTACATTAAGTGACGTAGCTCACTACATCGTTAATTGAAAATGATTATCATATAGTTAACAACATAAAGGTGGGATACTATGGACATGCAAAAGATTGTGGAGCTTGACGTGAGAGAGGATTTATTACTTAAAAAAGAGCCTTTTGACAAGATTATGGGAGCGGTTAAACAGTTAAAGCCTGGTCAGATTTTCGTGCTTCATGCACCATTCAATCCCATACCATTGCACAAACTATTAAGTAAAAAAGGATTCGTCTACGAAGTGATTAAGCTAGAGAAAAAACATTGGCAAACTACTTATATACAGAAAGAAGTGGATAACAGTGATTCTTGATAATCGTGGCTTAGAACCACCGCAGCCAATGATGCGCACATTAACAAAGCTAGAAAACATACATGTAGGTGAAACAATTACTATTATTAATGATCGTAGACCAATGTTTTTATATGAAGAGTTAAATGACCTTGGCTATTTACATAACACAGAAGCACTAGAAGATGGAAGCTTTAAAATTACAATTACAAAGTCTGGTGAATAACATGAAAACAACAAGTTTAAAATCGGATACAAATATTAAACTTCCATTAGCATTTATTTTATATGCATTAATAGCTTTTGTTGTAGCACAAGGTGTTCTTTTGCTGAATAGTGATTTGTTAGTATCGAGTCAATTTCGACTTCCTAGTTCATGGATGGGTGCACATTTCCTGTTGCTTGGCTTTGCAGTAATGATTTCTATGGGGGCAATGTATCAATTAGTTCCCGTTGCATTTTTAACTCCAATTTGGAATCAAAAACTGGGCTGTCTCCAATTTGTAATTACAGTTGTAGGAATAACTAGCCTTACTCTAACTCTTGGATTTAAGCCTACATCCGCAATTTATGGAGGAATCCTAACAATCTTTGGTATTACTTTATTTATCATCCAAATGGCTATGACAATCAGTAAACAAAAACAGAGAAATATGATTTCATTTTTCGTCATTGCAGCTGTTTCGAGCTTTGCCCTCACTATTCTGGCAGGCTTTGTACTCGCTTGGAATATTGCCTACGGTGGAATAGAAAGCCATCATTCAATTCTATATTCTCATATTACGTTAGGTGTAGCAGGATGGTTTACACTTTTAATATTCGGTTTCTCTTACAAGTTAGTGCCCATGTTTAGCCTTTCTCACGGATTTACATTGAAATGGACTAGTCTTTCCTTCTCAACCTATGTGTTCGGACTGCTTATACTAATTGTGTCCTTTTGGGTTGATTTGGATGCACTAACTACAATCGGCTGGCTATTTCTTTTTATCGGTTTCTCTTTTTTTGTCTTAGATATGAGAGCAATTTTACTTAAACGCTTAAAGAAGAAATTAGATAAGCCTTTTGCATTTTCGGTAATTGCGATAGGAAACGGTCTAGTAATTCATTCTCTTGCTTTAATACTCAGTCTGTTTGGAATAAATGATTCATCCATTTGGAGCTGGTTAATATTTCTTTACGTAATGAGCTGGATTATATTTAGTATTTTAGGATACTTGTATAAGATTGTACCGTTTCTATGGTGGACACATAAATACGCAGATAAAATCGGTAAAGAAAAAGTTCCAACGATGAAGGATATGATTGACGAAAAAATGAGCGTTGTATTATTTAGTTTGTTTGTCGTTAGTATTATTGGATTGGCTACAGGAGCATTATTACAAATCAGTTTAGTCGTTTTGACTTTCCAAGCATTGCTAACTGTAACATCCTTTTTATATGCATTTTCCATCATTCGTATTTTATTTAGATAGCATTTAGGAAGGGAGTTCTTATAAATGTCTTACGGGAAATTGGTAGAACAATCATTATATGATGTTGTCGATCCAGAGTTAGGTATTAATATCGTGGACTTAGGGTTGGTTTACGGAGTATGTTCAGATGAGAACAACAATGTAATAATAACTATGACGCTCACTACCCCCGGCTGCCCCATGCATGACAGTATTACAAATGGAGTTAAACACCGAGTCAGTCAACTAGAAGAAGTTGGAGAGGTCGAGGTAAATCTCGTATGGGAGCCAGAATGGAGTCCGAGTAAAATGAGTGACCTAGCGAAAGAGCTGTTATAGAAGAGGTCAGGGATAGACTTGCTCTTGATGGGCAAGTCTATTTTTATTTTAGGGATTTTGTGAAAATAGGAGAATCGCAAGTTTAGTCAATAGAATAGCAAGTTCAACCTGTTAAATAGCAAGGTCACTCTCGCAAATCGCAAGTCCGCCTGATAAGATAGGGATTTTCTCGGATAAACGATGGTGCACTACGTATGAGAGGAGTTTTCTCATAAATGACTCGAACTTTCGCATAATCTTCAATTTCTCACGTATTTTCGAAATCCATCCAATATAAAAAGGACAATTTGATACACAAATTGTCCGAATTTTCATTCGTAATCAGAGGGATCAATTATCAGTGTTGAGATGAAATAAATCATAATACTAACTGCAAAAAATACGAAGCCCCAGCCTAGTGTTTTTTGTTCGATGATTAAGTAATTATTGCATAGCTGTACGGGTGATGCGATGTATACCCATGCCATGACCCCAAAAATCACACTCAGTAGAACATATAATGTATTTTTTCCTAGGTTGCTTAGTTTTCCCCAGCTGTCTCGTAATGGAACTCCAGCTAAAAATGGTAAGCTTATAAATTTAAATAGTTCGACTGCGGGTATCGACAGTGCTTCATCCATCGTTCTCGGAAGCAACCAGTAACCGAGTATCACCATAAAGAGAAGAATACCTGGTACCCCATTACTATTCCATCTTTCAAAGAATCTAGGGAATTTCTTTTGATAAAGTGGAGCCATTAGTACACCAACGACAACAAACAACGTCATTTGCATATGCATATGAATAGCCATAACTGATTCTGCTAAATTCGCAACAGGTGGTAGCATCAAGAAAATATATAGGACTAGTCCGTACTTCAAACTACTCCCCCACTTTCGATTCGAGAATAGAATTTACTTTATCCGCCGCTATTTCAATTTCTTCATAATCCATCACTTCGACTAAAATTCCATTTGGATCTACTAGATAAAAGGCAGAATTATGCTGGAAGTTGCCGTTTTCATCAGGGATGACAGTCACTCCAAAATCCATCAGTAATCCATCTAACTGCTGCTGGTCTGAGATTCTCGCCAGTCTCCATGTTTCACCATCGCTATCAAAATAATAGCGATACTTCTCAAGAGTTGCCGGGTCATCATTCTTTGGATCAAAGCTGATACTTAAAAAGACGATATCCTTACCTATATACTTGGGTGGAATTTGTTTATATACCTCAGCTAAATTGAATTCTAATTGTGGGCAAACATCGGAGCAAGCAGTGTATATAAATGTTAGCATCACATATTTTCCCTCGAATTCTGAAAAGGAATATACTCTTTCTTTGCTATCTTCTAATGTAACCTCAGGGAAAACTCGATTTTCCTCCATTAATTTATTCACTCTGGCAGTTTCAACTGTATATGCAGTAAATCCGTCTGTTCCGATATAAAATAAAATTGCTCCGAATAATAGGACAACAAAGATTGCTATTGAATTGTATTGTTTGTTCTTCATAACAATCACAACCTTATATTTATTAATAAAGAGATAGCCTTCAAAGACTATCTCTACTACGTTTTACCAAGTTCTAAATGGTGGTGATCCTGGTGGTGCATTTACAATCATATCTACCACCGGAATTACGTATGCCATGGAAACTACTAAAATCATTAGGACAATCCATAATGTCCAGCGTTCTGTCCATTTCGGTGTTGGCGCAGCATTTTCCTCTGGCTCCGCGATTTGGAATTCCGTTTGTCCTTTTGGTGCAAAGAACATTAGATTGAATGCGATGTAGACCATTAGCACGACACCAACCATTAACAATGTACCACCAACTGCTAGCAGCAATAAGTAAGGATCCCATCCTAAAGCTGTTGCATTATCTCCATAAGTTGTATACGAAGTTCTTCTTGGAGAACCAAATAGGCCAACATAGTGCATAGCCCCAGACATTAATGCCATACCAACTGTCCAAACTAATGTTTGAATTACCCCTAATTTATTCATTTGAGGTGTAAGAACACGTCCAGTCAAATGAGGGATCAACCAGTAAGCAACTCCAAAGAATGATAATACAACCGTAACCCCTAGAGTTAAGTGGAAGTGACCTACAACCCACATTGAATTGTGTACTACAGTGTTTAGTTGGTTATTTGTTTGAGCAATACCTCCGGCTCCAGCGGGTATAAAAGCTATCATCGCGATCATTGGTGCGAGGAATCGAACATCGCCCCATGGTAATTTTTTAATCCAGCCTAACAGACCTTTCGCACCTTTCTTTCTACCAGAGCGTTCAAATATCGCAAACATTGCAAATGCAGTCATTAATGAAGGGAATCCAATAGATAGACTCATAAATACATGCATGAATTTAATACCTTCAGTAATTCCTGGATCGACAATTTGGTGATGGAATCCACCAGTAATATTTAAAACTACTAATAGTATTACAACTAGTCGAGTGAGCGTGTCACTCCATTGTCTTCCGCCAATAATTTTAGGTATAGCAATATACCAAGTAGATACTGCGGTCAGATACCAAATATTTACTAACGTATGTCCAAAACTCCAGAACAGCGTGCGACTTAATAAAACATTAATCGTATCTGTCCAACCAAATGCCCAAGGAATAATCATTAATACTTCAATTGTTACGCCTATACTACCGAAGAACAAAAGCACAAACACACCAACTGCAAAGAATGCGAGTAAAGGAATATGCTGTCCTTTATGTTTCTTTCTCCAGTCGGCCACATTGATGAATGCACTAAAAGCGCATAGCCAAATACCTATAACCAAAAATACTAATCCAACGTAAAACCAACCAGATGCTGCCATAGGTGGATAGAACGTATACATAACAGATGCATCACCCATGATAATAGTTGTTGCAACAAAGACAACCCCAACTACCATTGATCCAAAGCCAATCCATCCAAGTTTTCTAACCTTTGAAAGTAATCCTCCTAATGTGTGAGATAATGCTGCATAAAAATATCCAATAGTAAATGTTGTACTAAACACAAGAACTAATAATACTCCATGTGCTGAAAGTACTTGATAATAATTTAGCCATGTTGGTAATTCTAATATTCCAGCACGGTTAAGACCTTGAAGCAAACCTAATACTCCTCCGATAAAAAACGCGATAAACGCTACTATAAAAAGTGCAATAGAAAATCGTGCATCCAGAGGATTGGCTCCTAACACGTTATTTACTTTTTGTTTCATTGTTTTCTTTGCTACTGCCTCCATGATGATCCTCCTTCCTCTATTTAACTGTGATCGTAGTACTCATCATCTGATGTCCCGCTCCACAATACTCATTACATAAAACTAAATATTCACCGGCTTCATCAAAGTTTTGTGTTGCCCTTTGGATATGCCCTGGTGTTACCATTGCATTTAAGTTAGTGCCTGCCACTTGGAAACCATGTACAACATCCTTAGATGTCATGACAAAAGTTACTTTTGCTCCTGCTGGAATTTCGATATCCATTGGAGTGAAAGAGAATATTTGTAGGGTCATAACGACCTCATATTCATTGTCTCCCGTTTTATAAACACCAGGCTTATCAAAAGGTGCTGTTTCATCAACTTTCTGTGGATCTATTGTCTCTAGTCCACTAGGTGTCCCCATATCCAAAGCGAAAGCTTGATATCCGGTGATTGCCATCGAAATAACTAAAATTGCTACTCCAATAATTAGCCAAATCTCTTCTGAGCGATGCATTTTCATACAGTTTCTCCTCCTATCAAACTCTATCCATATATAAAACTAGTAGTAGAACGATACATAAAATAATCGGTACTCCAACAAAAACGAGAGAGGCAAATAATGCTCCACTATAAGATTCCTTCTGTTCTTTTACATTTTTGAATCCCATCTATTTCGTCCTCCTTGTATTTCTTCTTACTTCTATTCTAGTAATAAAGCACATACTAAAAAGTGTTCTAAATCACTTGTAGCTGTGATTTTGAACACGATGTTTTTTATATAATCCGGAGATAGCCCATAAAAATGTGGAATTAGCCCTTAAACTGCTGTTATCCGCCACAAAATCACGGTATCGCCCATAAAGTCACCAATATAACCCATAAAACTATTACCACTGCCCATAAAATCTAAAAATAGCCCATATTCCTAACATCTATATACTCGTAACAAAAAAGCACTCAAGTTACTGTTTCTAAACAGTAACTCGAGTGCTTTTCCACCATTATGGCATATATTTCTCTTCAACTTTCACTACTACATCATCTTCAACTGTCACATAATAAGGTCCTTTGACACCAAGTAAGTAGGTGATAAATTCCTTCTCATCAACTACTCTAGGCTCCGAGGGATTCTCTTGATTAACAAGTAAGAACTCTGCATCCTCGGCTACTTTCATAGTAGATTCTTCGTTTGTTTCATTATACATCACAAAACCAGTTGGTAAGTCCTTCTCCACGTCCAGCCCTAACTCCTTAATCCTATCTTTGTCCGATTCCTCTATCCATTCAACCTCATCCAAAACAAGATTTCTGGTAGAAAGTTCATAATTCTTTATTATTGCTAATTGTTTACCTGGCGTATCTGTTTCTTTTGGTGTTTCCTCATCCGAACATGCTCCAAGTATAATAATACTTAACATAACTAGAATAACTTTGCTCCAACCCGATTTTTTAAATAAGTTCATATCGTAACCCCTCTTCTTTATGTATTAAAATTTTTTTAAAACCCAATTACCTAAACATCTTAACCTATTTACATAAAAAAAGTAGAGCACCGATGTATTGGTTAGCTCTACCTCCTATATGAAAGATTCTAAATTTCCATATCCCAGCATTCTTGTTGAGCTTTCTTAGCTTGCTGTTCAGTTTCTTCTGGATGCATAGTGCGAAATTTATGATGATCTGCAGGTATGATATCTATCATTTTTTCAATCATATCTTTAGGATCAAATTGGTTTTCTAATTGTGCTTCTTGTTTTTGCATATCTTCCTTGTTAGTAAAATTACTGTCTTCATTGTACCATTTATATTTTTCTTCTGCACTTCTATCATTGAATCCTGTATTATATGGTCCTGGGTTAATCGTTGCCACTTGCACTCCAAACTCTTTTAACTCTTTTTCCAGGGTCTTGGCAATTCCTTCGATTGCATGCTTTGTAGCAGTGTATGGACCTACATATGGTGTTGCTGATACACCTGCAATGGAACTCATAAATACAATCTTCCCACTGCCCTGCTTTACGAATTTTTTAGCAGCAATTTGTACAGTTTCTAACGTAGCAAAAACGTTCACCTCAAACAATGCACGAAATCGATCCATCGGTACTTCTCCTAACGGTCCACCTTCATTGATAGCTGCATTTGCAACAAATATATCAAAATCATAATCTTCCATTTGTGCACGGTCACGTTCGTTCGTAATATCCATCTTGAATATTTCCATCTTTAACCCTAATTCATTGGCCTCTCGTAATAGGTCTGTTTTTTGAGAAGTGTTTTCTGTTGTAGCGATTAAACGATGACCCTTCTTAGCAAGTCCAATTGCTGCACCTCTTCCAAGTCCGCTTCCAGCACCAGTAATAAAAATAGTTTTGCTCATAATTATTCCTCCTACTTAAGTGTCTTCTATTTTCTGTTCCCTACCAGAAATATATAAAACACTCGATTCGTCTAAACAATTAAACGAATGATATAGAAAGAATTAGTTACAGCTAGGCCTTGCTCTGTACTATTTTCATCAAATATTTTAGTTACTTTCGATAAATCCTCTTCCTTTAGCCTTTCGTAAATAGATGTCTTTTGACCAAAGCAACGTAACTTTAATACATCGATAGGAGAATGCAAATATTCTATACTTGTTACATGCTCCAGTTCAATGGAAGTGAAGCTACTAATCTCCAATTGTTGATTTATTTTATTTAGTATTGGTGTACCAAAAGAGTAGTCAAATAGATTTGGAAAAATTAGAGGTAGTTCTTTTGCTGCTCCATCACCTGGATGAAGTCCAAGAATTGATCCTCCCTTCATCACTACTTCTGTAAGGGCTGGATAAGCAGATGTAGGTCCCTTTCGAGTGTATGCACATTCAAACTCATTTTTCTCAAAAGGTAATCCTTGTTTGCTATTTCCAACAATGAATGTAAGGTTCGACTTTTCATTCACCTTAGCAACTTCTAAGAAATTTTCAGTTACATCAAATCCTACAATCTGTTTTGCAATCGAGCTACAAAATTTAGTAAAATCACCATGTCCACAACCAACATCTAGAACTCTTTTGTTTTTTATCATTTTTGATACTTCTTCATCAAAAATAGACTCTCCGCTGGGCTTAGTAATGCTGGAGTTCCAAGTATATTTATAAATACGCTGTAACTCTGAGAGCTGTTGATACCACTCTATGGAATGTGGTGTTAACCATTCAGAAAAGGTCGTTGGATTATTTAACATTTACACCCTCCCCTTGCTTGTTACGCTCCTTAAACAAAAGCCATAAACAGCTAAATACAATAAACGCAACTAATTCTAGTGATAAAATATACCATGGATAGGGCCCTAAAAAGTCCAACAAACTTCCACCTCTTGGCTTTTCCTGTAAAAACATATAATTGCCTTCCACTAAAAAGTTTATAAAAAATAGGAATGGTAGCAATACATTTAACGTAATCATCGTCTGGATAACGCCTTTAAAGGTTGGCTTGTAACCTCTCACCCAAGTAAAATAAAGCGCGGTTAAAATGATTCCAAAATGCGTATAGAAAAAATGGAAAAACCTGAAATGAGGAAAGTTTAAATCCAAAACAGGTGTTGCAACTGCCTGGATTGCTCCTCCAATACCAGCGAAAAAAACAAATGAATAAAGCTTCTTTTTTCCAGTCCAAAGCAAAACAATTGTTATAATCAAACTAATACTGCATAGTTCTAATGGTAATGAGTTACCCCAATCCCATCTTCCTGTTTGAACAAGCCATATATAATAACAACCATCCATTATGAATAAAGTAAGAGCGAAAAATCGTTCCATGAATTGGACTTTCTGTTGTTGAATAGTCCATCTATTCCTATTATAAAATAAAAGAAGGATTAGAAAACACAAGGTAATCATTGAAGTTATATGAACAGCTGAAAACATTTCAAATGCAGATTCCATTTTCTGTCTCCCCCACTCTTAATCTACTCTATTATATTCGGCACAAGCTTTTGAATTTCCTTTGAAAAAAATATAAAAAAGCTACTGGTTTTCAACCCCAAGTAGCTTTCATCATTTGAATATAATTTTCACATTTTAGGCCATTAAATAATTTGCTAAATAGAAAAATAGTAATAGTAATTTGAATCTCTTATAAAACCAATTTTTTCGTAAAGTCTTTGTGCTGGAATGTTTTCCTTATCCGTCTCAAGTAAAATTCCTTTTGCATCTGTTTCCTCTGCAAAATTAATGACCATTTTTATTAATTTTTCTGCAAATCCATTATTGCGTGCACTCTTTTTCACATATAGATCATTTAAGATCCATGATTGTTTCATACTTACGGAAGAAAATGATGGATATAACTGTACAAAACCAACTGGACTATTCTCATCATAGGCTATGAAAACTACTGATTCTTCTTTTACTAATCTTTCTTTTAAAAAAGCTCTCGCACCTTCAAGATTCGATTCTTGTTTATAGAACAATCTATATAAATCAAAAAGTTCCGTCAGTGAATCAAGCTCATTTAATGTAGCTCTTTGAATGCACATATTTTATCTTCCTTTATTTAATTTTTATTGTATTTTACCATTTATTAACTAGATTTTGTTAAAAAATTAAATTTCGAAAGTTTCCAGTTGAATCACTCTTATTGCAAGCAGTTTAAAATCCCTTTTCTTCCATTGACGAGTTACGGACATCAATATTGGGGAAGCACTCTTTGATAATTCATCAGTACCTAAGCCGAGCAACAGCCGTATGTTATTTCATCACCAGCCATTTCCTTACGCAAACTTATACAGAAATCTTTACCACTCTAGCTCCACTAATTGTTTCATCGCTGATGATTTAGTTTCACCCGTTTCTTTGTCAATAAGGGATGAGTAAAGGTGTGGGATGACAAGTTCTGCACCGTTTTCGAGACATATTTGTACAATTTCATGGACATTACTTAAGTCAATTCCACCTGTTGGCTCAATGATTTTAATACCTACTTTTGATGCAGCCTGCGTCATTTCTGCTAATTCATCGAGATACTTTACTCCTTCGATCGGATAAAACTTAATGGACGGAATCCCCATTTCAGCAATCATCGTTGCGGCTAGTTCACAAGTAACCTTCTCGCGGTGAGCAGAACTCAATGGACCTGTGGAAATATATACTTGCCCAGGAGTGCCAGTTGGCTCAATCATCGAGTTGATCAGAGGAACATTTTCTGTAGTTTGTTCCAATCTTCCAAGCGTATAACCCGATGCAGGGAACACTTGGTTGATGTGATCTGGTAGAGTTGCTACAGACACTTCGGTCACTTTTTTCCACATCGCTGGGTCTCCTGCACCCAACCCAACCGATACTGGGATATTATTTCCTTTGAATTCTTTTACTAATTGGATAGCAGCCTCTTCTGTCGGGAAGTTCTTGACCATCACTCCGACTAATACACGGTCTCCAGCAATTTGCACTAGTTCCTTTGCATTTTTTAAATCCTTCGCTAATACATTAAAAATAACACGATGTTTAAATGGCATTATCTCACTCCTCGAGCTAATATTAGTCTAATCTTCTCTGCAATAGTTTCTTCTTGTCCTTTAAGTAAAGGTCTCGGATCAACTGATAATATTCCGATATTCACATAGTGATGGCGTAAATAGATGGCTGGATTTCCTGATTCTAGAGCATGCAGTAATTCAGCTGCGTCCATGCCTGCTTCCTTACTGTTCACCTCGATATTTGCCCGGTAAATTTCTCGTCCTGCCTCATCCTGTTTAATCATGCATGTTAAACCAGGAACCCCATTTAAATCTTCACAAAGTGATTTCATTCTACTAATTTGAAGCTCGATATTTTCATCTTTGTGAGAATACTGTTTCAACGCCACCATCAAACCGGCAATTCCTTCTTTTCCAATCTTCATGGGTCGTCCAATCCCCTTGTATTGCTTCCTACATGCTTCCATTAATACTTTTTTACCGCAAATAAACCCCGATGTTGGGCCTTCTAATGCTTTACCGCCACTGTATATAACGATGTCTGCACCCATCGCAATATACTTCTGAAAGTCTTCTTCCGCAGCAGCATCCATAATAAAAGGAATTTGATACTTTTTTGCAATCTCAATCATTTTTTCAATTGACTGCATACCTTTTTGAATAGCGTGATGAGACTTAATATACATAAGTGCGGCCGTATGTTCATTAATGGCTTCTTCGATATGTTCTGCTTCTACTTTGTTTGCTTGACCTACTTCTACTACTTTGCCTCCACCTAAACTGATCATTTGTGCAATGCTTGCTCCAAAATGAATTTGCTGTCCTTTTTGAACAATCACTTGATTTTTCAATCCATCTGAATATGGTAATCTTTCAATATGTGTCAGATTAGTACCAGCAATCACTGATGCAACACTAATCGCTATTCCTGCTGCTGCACCACTTGTTGGACAGCCATCCTCAGCCCCTGTTACTTCAGCAATCACTGTCCCTGTTAGTTCCATAATTTCATCTATATCTACATAATTCTGCGAGGCCTCTTTCAATGTTTGCGCAACTTCCTCACTCACAGCTGATGCTCCGAGAGCCGTCATTTTTCCACTCGCATTAATCACCTGCTTTAAACCTAATCGTGTAAAAACATCCATCTTTTTCACCTCAGTCTAATGAAATTGGGAAAAATGCACCTAACAGCATTGCTCCTATTATTGCACCACCTACAATTGGTTTTTTTCCAGCATAAAAAATTGCGGCTCCAACAATAGCTCCAACTCCGATTGGAATTGACGCCGATGCTGCGGAAATGATGATTAAAGGTCCTAAGAACCTTCCCGATGCATTCCCCGCCCCCATCATTACGTCTGCACCAAAAGTGGAATTAGATTGCCCCACTGTAAATTTACGAATTACTATGACTGTATAACCAATTGCAAGTCCTAAAACTGCTCCAGTAAGTAAAGATAGTGTGAAGTTTTCAAGTGGTGCAGTGATCCCTGAAGCTAGAAGTATAGCTGGTATTCCAATTCCTATTCCCGTTTGGATAGCTCCGCCAATATCTAAAATCCCAACAAGAGAACCCTCTAGAATACGTGCAAATAGGAAACTAGCTCCAAATGCTGCTGCAACTCCATAGCCCCCTCCTTGTAGACCTACTTCAAGCATCGCAACAATCGCCACATCATTAAATGCCCCAATTTTATATACATAGTACATATGTGTACCAGCAAATACTCCTGAAGACAATAGGGCTACCAAAAGTGGAAATGACCAATCTGCATACCAAAAACTCTTCATATTAATTTCATTGTTCCCACCCATTTACTTCACCTCATATCCGATTAATTTGTGTAAATCGATCAACCATTCAGGTGCTTCTAGATTAAATCCTTGGAGAAAAGCAATATCAAATCCTCGGAAAAACCCACTTAATACAAACAGTAAAATTACAGAAACCAATAACGTCTTCGTAATCTTGTTCCAACCGCCGTCATCTACACCTTTACCTATTAATATCCCTAAAACAACACCTGGAACTGCATTTCCCATGACCAAATGTGCTGCTCCACCGAAAATTGTTCCCCAGATTCCAGATCGTTTACCAGAATCCAAAGCTGCTAACCAGAAGATAACTGGCATTACAGGGTTGATAAGCAAGTTCGCCGCAGGTACTAATACTTTTAGTGCAATTGCTTGCAGTGATTCAGGAATTGCCGATGCTGTTGAATTTAAGAATGAAACAACGAGTATCCCGATAATAGCTCCCGTAATTGCCATCTTCTTCGGATTATGCAATGTATCCTCTGGACGTTTTCCTTTTCTCATTAATAATGCAGCTGCCCAGTTTGGTATGATTCGATGATCCACATCCTGCGTGAATGCACCAGCACCAACAGAAGATGCCCAAGCATTAAAAAAGAATCCTAAACCAAAAGAAAAATGTGACGCAGCATCCCCCGCACATGCATTTAGCTCTCCCAGAGTCCGAAATGCGCCCATACCTTGTGAACTTGGAGCATGAAACATCCGAGCTGCACCAGCACCAACACCAAAGCCAACAAATCCTCCAATGATGATTGACTTAATGATAATCACTAGTAATTCCACTATTCATTCCTCCTTTTATTTTGGAAAAAGACTTCCCATTGCGTGACTTTTTATATTATTTTTTTGTTCCACCTTGTTGAAATTGATTTCCTCTACATTCAAAAGAAATAAATTTATCTTTACATCTAATACAACACTGTATTTGCTTCTTTTTCGTGGAAAAAAGAAGAACAAAAAGCGTTCTATATACGAAAATTCTTTCGCCTCTACAACGTCGACGTCAATAGGCTCAATCCGAATAATCATATTTCCCTTATAATCTTTCATAACTTTTTTCTGAATATTGCCTAGGGCAATGTTCAGTGCTTTTTCTTTCGAATCACCTTTGCCCTCGGTACGTACTTTTGTCTCAATAACATTTTTCATAAAATTACCCCCTTATTTTTACTAACTCTTCTGTTAGTCTTCTTCCTAACTCTTCAGAGTCGTTAAACCCAAAACCAAGTACTCTTTTACCTTCCCTAAGAGCTGTTAACCCCTCTTCAATGGAACGCATACCGTATTGTGCTGGGTAACCATACTTTGACTGTGCTGTAATAGCTCCTGCTCCTCCACTGCCACAAAAAGAAATGCCCAAGTCTGCATTCTCTTCCTTCATCTTGTCACCTAGTTTCATATCAGCAGCCATTCCACTAATAACGATAGCAATGCCCCCTGCTGCCTCTACGCCTTTCCCAACATTTTGCCCTTTTCCCAATCGATCACCAATCACAACAATAACTTTGCTCATCACACATTCCTCCTATTTATTCTTCATTTAGTTTTGCAGCTTCAAAGTGAATTGATAAAAGATATTTTTCATCTTCATGTAAATTACTAAGTTGCTTACAAATTTCACTTGCCATCTCAATAGACTCTGACGAGACTTCATTAAATATTTCTTTTTCCACCGACTGAATTGGTTCTTCATTCGTTGAGCGATAAACCATTCCAGAAATATGTGAAACAAATGAAAGCCATTGAGGTACTGTCATGAGAACTTTTTTAGACTCTAAAAAATCTTTTGAATACGTTAAAACATCTATGCATAAATCTGGATTCCCGCTTTTACTGATTATCTCTTGCTCTTTTAAATTTTGTGTATTCATAGTTGTACAACCTTCCCATCTTTCAGTACCATGTGTGGTTTGAGTATTTGACTCGCCTCTAGTTCTACTCCCATAGAGTCAGTTAATATCGTTCGTTGTTTTATCTTTTTAAAAATCGTGATATCGGCTGTAGTCCCTAAAGCTAACGACCCTATATCACTTGCCCTTAGAGACCTTGCTGCTCTCGATGTAACCGTTTTCACAACTTCCATTAAGGGAATCCCTAATTCCAACAACTTGGACATTGTATTCATCAGGCTACCAACAGGGTTTTGATAGTTTTTAAGATAGATATCAGTACTGGTTGTAAACGAATCATCGTATTTATCTCTAAACTTCATCAGAGTTTCATAGCTGAAGCTATCGGTGCCGTGTCCAATATCAAATAATATGCCTTTCTTTAAAGCCTCCATCGCTTCTGGGATCAGTAAACCTTCTGCATTTAAAATTCCATATTTTTTCCCATGAAATGCATGCGTCACAATGTCTCCTCTACGTAAAAGAGGAAAGATTTCTTCCAAATTTGGAGGTGGGTTTCCGATATGGACCATAATTGGAACGTTTATATGATCTGCTACCATACGAGCATGTTCAAGAGGTTTAATGCCTCTGTTTTTAACAACACTCCCACTCATACGTGCTTTCAACCCCACGATGCTTGGTTCCTTTTCAAAAATCTCTTTCGCTTCTCCCAAACTCATTAAATCTTCCAGATTGGCAAGTTCAGATAAGCCGTTAGTTAAGCCTTTTCGTGATATATTAAGAAATGAAAGAACTTCCGTTCGACTCGGTTTAATTACTTTTTCCTTAAAAGTCGAGTAATCTGAATACCCGGAACTCCCAGCGTCCACTACTGTTGTAACTCCTTGCTCAATACCAACAAGATCTGCCTCAATTCCTAGTTCTGTGTGTTCTGTAAAGATATGCACATGCATATCGATGAAACCAGGAGAAACATAGCAGCCTTCAGCATCGATATATTTTACATTTGAAGAACTTATATCTTGAGGTGCTACTAATAACCCGTCTCGTACACCAATTTCTTTCACTTCAATTGTGTCTTGTTCTGGATCTATGACAATCCCATTTTTTATGATGATTTCTTCTAGCACAAGAACACCTCCAGCTATTTTAAATAATGTAGTATTGCATAAATCTCTGCTTCGTGAACCTGTAATTCGTGTGTATCTAAAATTTTTTTTATCGTTTTAATATTCTCTACGTCATAAGTGTTGTTTATTGAATAGGAATAGTTATCGTATTGTTTATCGAAATAGTAGCGATGGACCATTAAAGAAATATGCAGCATGAGTGCCTGCTTCTTTGACTCACTTATCTCATTTATAAAAGCTAACTGAATTTCTTGGTTAACCTCAAACCCTTTTAAGATAATTTCTTGACTGATAAATTCATTATCTTTATCACTAATTTTCTCCTCAGTACTTTCTAGCAAGTTATTGAATTGAAAATTTTTAAATCGAAGTAATTCCTTCACTTTATTTTTAATGTTTTCAATATCCCTCTTACTTGGCAGGGAATCTACGATTACTAACGGAAGAGCTGTTTCAATCGGAAAGACACTAATAATGAAATCGACCTCTTCTTGTATGCAAATTTCATCTACTTCCATAATCGAGCAATTTTTAACGATTTCGATATCGTAAATTTCTCTTTCAACACGATTTTTAATAAGGCGTGCAACACCTTTTCCAGTAGAGCAAACATATAAAGTACGAATTTTACCTTTTTGATCAAATTTCTTTTCAAAAGAGACGATGAAATGGAGGACTATTAATGATATAAATGAATCAGGCGCTGAAATTTTTTGAGGTGTAAGGTACAATTGGCATGCACTCTGTATGGTTGTGAATAGAGCTGAATATTCTCTCTTTAACTCTTTCGTAAAAGGATTAATCTCTGTAAAATTGATTTCACCTTTTTGGAAACGCTGAGAAAGATGAGCAAACAGATTATTAAACAATTTTGGATCCTTATGATAGTGAATACCTTGTATTTCACTCACATACTGAATTATTTCTTTTGTCACCTTTAGTATGTCGATTTGATTGAGATCATTATCACTTTCACCCGACACATAGCGGTATTCCTCTTCAAACAAAGGATACTGCATTTGTTGACACACCTTTTCCATTAGTTGAACTGTTAAATCATTGTGATCTGCTTTATTTAAAATCCGATAATCTTTCATCGTAAATCCGGCGTTCATACGAGTAATCGAGATGGTAAGTCGGAATAATATTCTCAATACCTCTGATTCATAGAGTACATGTTTGGGTGTGGAAGAAATTAACTCAGCCATTTGCTTTTCAATAGTTTTATAAATTGGAAGTATATCCTTAATCATTTGCACCCCACCACTTAAATCATCTCGTCTTGTTACTCGACTCATAATTTTATATACATCATTATTCGTCAAATCAGCATGGATCAAATGTTCAAACAGCAGCCTTAGCGAAAGTTCTTCCCCTATTAACTTATAACCAGTCCCGCGCATTTTTTCTAACTCTATATTCCATGGTCGGAGCAATTCATCCATTTGTTTAATATCATTTAATGAAGTATTTCGACTTACATCTAGTTGTTCGGAAAAAGTAGCCGCAGTTACATATCCAGTGTTCACCAGCATATACAAAATCATTTTTCCTACTCTGGCCTCTTGGTTCAGATAAACATTATTTCTTTCAACTTCCGGTAAGGCATGAATAATTGCTAATCGTTTTTCCTCGTCACAATCAAGCCAAATCCCTTTATTTGGTTGTGAAAATACTTTTCCTCCTTGCTCACAGAGCCATTTTTTCACGTCATCCATTTCATATTTAATCATCCTCGTGCTTACATTAAACTCTTCAGATAAATCCTTCAGATATATAGGACCACTGGCTTCTAAAAGCTTTGTTAATAACCTAAACCCTCTTATGGTTAGCACTCTTATCCCACCCTCTAGTTCTTTGGCTTTTCTACATATTCTCTGAGCGTCCGAGGTATTCAAAGGTCTGGCACTTTAAAAGACCAAAATAACCTGCGTTAAAAGTATTAGAAAATAAACAAAATTTGAACTATTTGTTCATACTTATAATCTTAAGCCTTCATTGAATTTAGATAAAGGCAAATTTTTTTCCTACCGATGAGGAAAGAAATTGTTGATTTGCATCTTCCTCATAAATTACAAAGAAGAAAACCCTTCTCCAACGAGCAAGGTTTCCTTCTTTCTGTCCTTTTATAAAAGTCAATTGAGCTACCATAAAAAGTCGTAGAGGAATGCGCCAAAAAGTAAAGAAATGCTGTTCTAGGTTCAACGAGCTTTCATAATCCTATCTTCCTGTTTGAACAAACCATTTAACTTAACCTTCTGCTAATATCCCTGTCCTAGTAGTAGAGACAAAAAAAGTTACTAGATTTCTATATAATCTAGTAACTTTAATCATTGGAATTTAATTTTCACATTATTACGTCCATTAGATTTGGCTTTATATAACTCTTCATATGCTATAGAAAACATTTCAGCTTCGTCCTTAAAGCTACCCCTTAAACCATGAACACCACCCACACTAGCAGTCACTTGAAAAGAATGCTGCTCCCAACAAAATAGTAAGCTTAATTGTTCAACGGCGGCTCTTAAAGACTCTCCCAATTGAACAAACACTGCTGCACTAATATCGGTTAAAAAACAAATAAATTCATTTCCATCAGCATGAAGAAGTAACCCTTGTCTGTCGCTTGAAATTGTTTTAATACAATTTCTGACTTGTTGTAAACAACGATTTCCTTCTATACAACCGTGAAAATCATTATAGCGTTTGAAATGGTCGAGATCGATTATACAAAGTGCGACTTGCAAATCTTCCCTACAATCACCCAGCACTTCTTTCATATACTCTGTCAAATGTTTGGGGTTTGCCAGCTGTGGCAATTCATCATTAACAACTTCTCCACTCTCATACTTTGAAAGGTCATCCACCATTTTTTTTTGAATAGTAATCTCATTTTCTAATTGTTTATTCATTGTTTCTATTTTCACCACCTCTTTGCATTTTATAACCTACCATTAATTTAAAATTCTGTAGTAAAATTAGAATAATTTTTTATAAGAAAATACCCTAGGCTTTTGTTTTGAGCTTTTATTTATGACGATTATTAATCTAAATACCTCCAAGTTTGAATCGTAATTTATAAAAGTATTACTCTCCTATTAATCTAATTTGCTGAGCGACATTTTTTAAAAGAATATCCATCTCTGCATAGCCATGATATCTAACATACATAACACCTTTTCCTTTAGCTGCAAAGATTTCTTTCGTTTCGTCGTCCTCTTTAATTATCAAATAATCAAAGCTACTATGTTCTAGCTGTAATAACTTTTCTTTTCCTTCGAACATACCATGCCACTCTATCAAATCATCTACAAGGTTTTCACTCATAGATGGAAAAATGATTTTATAGACCTTCGAATAAGTACTTGGCGAATACACGCCACTAGCATCTTTCCATTCTTCCCCATAGACGATACCATGCTCTTGTGCATCGTATTGAGTTGGAGCCATTATACTCCATTTATAGGTATAACTATTGCCTCTATCAATATCTCCTCGCATAGAATCTTTTTTTCTTACCATTTCAGTACTCTGTTCAATATCCGAAAGTCTCACGATAGGTACATCAATATCATTTATAGGCATTTCTAGTGTCTCTTTCATGCCAAGCTGAATATATGGAATAGCTGCAGTAACAATAGCTAAGACAATAAATACATTTGATATCAATAAATTAACCTTGCGCATCCTCTTCCAAGGAGCAGCATGATCAATTGCATTACCTTCTTTTAGTTTATTTCTTAAAGAACGTATTCCAACTGCGGCACTTATTAAGCTATAAGTAAAATAAATAATTATAAATAAAGGCAGAGGTTGAATAATTTCACCTTCAACGAAGGATAAAGTAGGTGTGGAGTTAACAAATAAAAAAAAGTAGATTAATCCAATTAGTATTAATGTAATAATTGTTGCCAGTAAAGCACTATTAACGATCGTTTTTTCAAGAGCTTTGAGAGTATAGGCTTGTTCCTCAGGATCCGTATGTAATTCAGGGGCATTTAACTCAACTGGAGATGAAAACACACTAAACATTCCATACCTTGTAACAAAAGACCAGTCACTTTCAGCATACATTTGCTGTTGCTCAAATGTAATCTCTTTATTATGTATTGCATCTATCCTGTACCTTGTCTCTTTAGGCTTCTCTTTAATAAAATGCACAAATATTGAGCCGACCTTTCTTAGATGCAACCCTTCCTTGGCCATATCGGTAAACCAACTCTCATGCTCACCAATACGCCAATAATTACTCGGTCTCAGTTTTAGAACTACTTTCATCCACATCACCTTCTTTCAAAATTATTCCATCATTAACTAACGCTGCTAACCGATTATATTCACTCTGCAGAGCTTCTTTCCCTTCATTTGTAATTGTGTATTTTTTTCTTCTACCATCATCCTCCGATAGAGTAATTAGACCAGATTTTTGTATACGGACAAGAACTCCATAAAGTGTTCCAGGTCCCATATTCACTCTTCCATGTGAAACCTCTGTTATTACATTCATCAGTCTATATCTGTCACTTGGATTCATTAGTGCTACTGTTATATGCCATTGCAAAGCCTCCTTATATCATGCAAAACGATATGTCATTTAACGCAATAGTATTATTTTCCAGTATAGATGTCAAAAAATTTTGACTATTCAATCCGTTTAAAAAGTCCATTTCTAGAAAATACAATGTTGTTTTAGAACCAGGTTCTAGGCTGATAAAAAAGATCATATTTGACATAATGAGATTTTTTTCTTAAGGCAACGTTAAAGCTAAAGGCTGATATATTGTAGAATGACATGCTGACAACCACATTACATCTTATTTAATTACTCCCACTTAAACTGGATATTTATGTTAAAATATAAAAAAGTTTGTGAAAGTTTACACTTAAATAAACGGGGCAGGTGAGATTAATTAAAGGATTGCAATTTTAGGGGGAGTTTATTGATGAAAAAACGGAATTTTGTAATACCAATACAATTGTTAGTTGTATTCACACTTATATTTTTTATAAGTGGGTACAGGTTTACTGCGTTAAGTGCTGCCAAAAGTAATGATTTCCTTTCGAAAGATGCAAAGTTGATAGAACAATATGATACAGATTCATCCGTTATTTTTTTATTTAAGAGCGATGAAGCAGAGATGTACCAAACAGTACTATCTGAAAAGTCAGGTGTGCTTTTCCGCAGTTCGGCATCAACCAACATTCCGTATAGTTCTGATAAAATTCAAACAGTTGGAGGTATTAGCATTACCACTGGGAATGATGCAGCTACCCTATTGAGTGTAATCTCATACGATGAAGAAGTCGCATATATTGAGGCTGGTATCGAGCCTATTGTAGAAAGAAAAGAGATACAGAATGGAGAGCGTATTTCTTTCTTGTATCCATTTAGTGAACAAATAGACTTTCTTTACCCAACTGCATTTAATAAAGACGGAAAAAAGCTTTATTATTACGGATACCCAAAAGATACAAATGTATCTAACAGTGAAGATTTGAAGTGGCATAAAATAGAAGGACAATAATAAATATCTTCTCATTAACAGGGGCGTTGATTCAGAGGGATTGATGTCCTTTTGTAGAATTTGTTGAACTAAAGTAGCAGTAGTTTAAGAAGAAAACTACTAATTATCTAGAATAAGTATCAGTAGTAACGATTTTGTGAACTAAGAATTGAAAGGGGATTGTTATGTACAGGTTATTTGGACTTTTAATAATTAGTTTATCATTACTGACAGCCTCAATTGTATTTCAAGTTGCTATGGTAACAGGGAAAGATTTGCATACTATTTCTGTATGGCTAATTTTAATTGTTTTAATATTAGGCATATTATTGTTAGTTCCTAAAAGTAAGAGCCAAAACAATGAAGAAGTATTTGTATCAGATAAAGAGATAGAGACAGAATTATTAAATTTTAATACTAAAAATAAATGAAATCGAAGGATGTGCTGATCAGGTAAAATCACTGCATGATCAATGCATTTTTTCGAGAACTAAATAAACGTAGCAGCATTTTATTCTATTATCAGTAAATGTATTTTTGTTAATTCAATTGTAAATTTACTTGAAATTAGAACTTCTATTGGTTTTGAACGTATGAAAGTTAAGGTCAGTTTAGTTGGCTGTAATTGAGAAGAAAACATTAAACATACCCATTGAATTAAGCTGCAGGTTAATGCAAGGAGGGACGTCATTGTGAAAGAAATGAAATCACCATCTATTCAACCTAACTTGAGAAAACTATTATCCTTGGCAACCTCGGAAAGGAATATCGAGAGAGAATATGGATTATATATCCAATCTCCAGTTCTATCGTTGTATGGATATGACCTTGAAGATGAAGTTGTCGGTTGTATAGGAATAGAGCTTTTAGGCCTAAAACGTTGTGAAATAAAACATATTGCAGTCTCTCCAAACCATAGAGGACAAGGTATAGGAAGTAAAATGATTAGTTTTATAAAAGTTAAACATTCATTAACTAGTATTTTTGCTGAGACCGATAAAGAGGCTGTGAATTTTTATAAGAATTGTGGATTTAAAATAAAGAGTTTAGGAGAAAAGTATCCAGGTGTGGAACGCTTCCAATGTATTTTAGAAAGTTAGTAAGTATTATATGCTTATTCAACTGCCATGAATGAAATACCTTTATTAAGGAATGAGATTATATTGAAGGGATGTTAGTTAATGATATTAGTAAGCTCCTGTTTAGCAGGGTTAGAGGTAAGATATAATGGAACTCACAGTCTAAATAGTAAGTTACGTAAATTAGTGGAAGAAAATAAAGCTATTACAATATGTCCAGAATTACTGGGAGGATTTTCAACTCCCAGAGAACCTGCTGAAATAATAGGAGGAGACGGCGAAGACGTACTTGATGGAAAAGCTAAGGTTATTGAGAAGTCTGGTAGAGATGTTACTGAAATTTACTTAAAAGGAGCTTATGCTACTCTAGAAAAGGCTAAAAAGATAAATGCAACGATAGTTGTTCTAAAAGAGAATAGCCCATCCTGTGGTAGTTTAATGATTTACAATGGTGAATTTAAAGGGAAGAAAATTATTGGAAATGGAGTTACTTCTGCTTTACTTAAAAGAAATGGATTACAAGTAATATCAGAAGAACAATTTGTTGAAAATTCCTTGTAGTTATTCTACTCACGTCTTATTAAAACAGCGTCCATAATCGATATTTCGGTCATGGACGCTATTTCTTATACTAGTTATTTGTTTAGTTTTTATTGTATGTGGAACCAAAATGCTTATTATTTTTTGATTAATTCTAATTCGACTGGAATAGAAGCTTCTACTTTTTCACCTTTTAGTGATTTCATTGCTGCTTCTACAGCTTTTTGACCGATTAAATCTGGTTTTTGAGCTACTGTACCAGCAAGTTTACCGTCTTCTACTGATTTTACTGCATCCCCTGTAGCATCAAAACCAACTACTAGAATATCTTTTCCAGCTGCTTCAATTGCTTCCAGTGCACCTAGAGCCATTTCATCATTATGTGCAAAAACTGCTTTTACATCTGGGTTACCTTGCAAAATATTCTCCATAACTGTTAAACCTTCTGCACGATTAAAGTTCGCTGTTTGTTTAGCAACAACTTCTAATTTACCATTTGCAATATTGTTAAATCCTTCACCACGATCACGAGCAGCAGAAGAACCTGCAATACCCTCAAGTTCAACGACTTGTGCACCTTCTCCAACTAACCCAAGTAAATATTCTCCAGCTAGTTCGCCACCAGCAATATTATCAGAAGCAATATGAGCTACTACATCCCCACCTTCAGAACTGCGGTCAACTGTAATAACTGGAATATCAGCAGCATTTGCAGCTTCAACTGTTGCAACTACAGCTTCTGAATCTGTTGGATTAATAAGGATTAAATCTACCCCTTGTTGAATTAGATCTTCTACATCACTTGCTTGTTTTGCCGCATTATCTTGTGCATCTACAACAGTTAAAGTTGCTCCTAGTTCTTCTGCTTTCGCTTTAGCCCCATCGCTCAATGTTACGAAAAATGGATTGTTTAAAGTAGAAACAGATAAACCAATTTTGTAGCTTCCTTCTTTATCTGTTGAGTCTGATTCCTTAGAAGAACCTGGTGCCTCTGTTGAACATGCCGCAAGAACAAGCATAATCATCATCATTAATAAAACTAAATGTACTTTTTTCATGATTAATTTCTCCTTTTATACTGTTTTTTTTCGGTCTAATAAAACCGCTACCAATATAACTGCACCCTTCACCACCTGTTGGAAGAAAGAGGATACCCCAATAAGATTTAGGCCATTATTCAAGACGCCAATAATGAGTGCTCCAATTAATGTACCAACAATCCAACCTCGTCCACCAGTTAAACTTGTCCCACCTAGCACAACAGCTGCAATAGCATCCAGCTCAAACATATTTCCTGCTGTTGGTTGAGCAGAGTTTAGTCTAGAAGTTAAAATTAATGATGCTAAAGCTGCTAGGGTACCTGTAAGCGCATAAACATAAACTTTTATACGATCTACTTTAATACCAGAAAGGCGAGAAGCTTCTTCATTTCCACCAACTGCATACACTCGACGACCAAATGTTGTCTTTTTAAGAACAAAATATAATACTCCAAATGCTATAGCCATTGTAATTACTGGAACCGGGATTCCAAAGAAATAACCTTTTCCTATCAGTTGGAATGATAAAGAATCACCTAGTCCTGAAATAGGTCTACCTTCTGTATAGACTAGAGTCAAACCACGATAAATAGTCATTGTTGCAAGTGTTGCGATAAATGGAGCCACATTCCCTTTTGAAATGATAATACCGTTTATTGCACCCAAAATTGCTCCAAGGATTAACCCTAAAAACATTGCAAGCATTGGATCCATACCACTTGCTAAAAATCCAGCGGTTACTGCTCCTGTTAGCGCTAATATTGAACCAACTGATAAGTCAATTCCGCCTGTCAAAATGACGAATGTCATCCCAAAAGCGATTAGTGCGTTAATAGATACTTGTCGAAGTACATTTAATAAGTTGTTTAGCGTTAAAAAGTTTGGACTCATTACACTAATTATGACCACGATTAGTAATAAACCAATTACAGGTCCGAGTTTTTGTAAAAATGATTGTGAACTAGATTTGAGCAACTTTGTCACCTCCCGTAGCATAATGCATAATTTTTTCTTGTGTCATTTCATCTTTTGTTAAATCTGCTGTTATTTTTCCTTCATGCATGACAAGTACTCGGTCCACCATACCAATAACCTCAGGAAGTTCAGAGGATATCATTAATATTGCTACACCTTTTTCCGCCAAAGCATTAATAATTGAATAAATTTCTTTTTTAGCTCCAACATCGACACCTCTTGTTGGTTCATCTAGTATAAGGATGTCTGGTTCTATTCCAAGCCATTTCGCTATAACAATTTTCTGCTGATTCCCACCACTTAGTGATTTCACAAATTGGTTTGGACCAGAAGTACGAACTCCAAGGCGTTTTACCATTGAATCGTAT
This sequence comes from Psychrobacillus sp. FSL K6-2365, assembly GCF_038003165.1. Classification (NCBI taxonomy): domain Bacteria; kingdom Bacillati; phylum Bacillota; class Bacilli; order Caryophanales; family Bacillaceae; genus Psychrobacillus; species Psychrobacillus sp. FSL K6-2365. Next base: position 3,466,593 of record NZ_JBBOOO010000001.1, read on the forward strand.
AATTCTTGTTCTTTTTTTGCACCTACTACACCATTTCTAGAGATCTTATCAAAGTTGGTAATGCCTAAATTATCTTTCACAGAGAAATCAACAATCAATCCTTCCGATTTTCGATCTTCCGTTACAAACCCAAAACCTAATTTTATAGCTTTTGATGGATTCTGGATTTTCACTAACTTACCATCTAAAAAAACTTCGCCTTTATTTAGTTTTTTATATCCAAATAAAGCTTGTGCTACTTCTGTTCGTCCGGCACCCATTAAACCAGCTATTCCTAAGACTTCTCCTTTTCGTAATTCAAAGGAAACATCTTCAAAATAACCGTTTCTCGTTAAACTCTTCGCAACCAGCTTTACTTCGCCAATTTTAACAGATCGTTCTGGAAAACGATTACCAAGCTCTCGTCCAACCATCATTTGAACAATTTCATCAAATGTTGTATCCTTCACTTTTTTAACTCCAACGTATTGTCCATCTCGTAGTATCGTAATGCGATCACAGATAGCAAAAATTTCTTCCATTCTGTGTGAAATATATACAAACGAAACTCCTTTGGCTTGCAATGCTCGAATCGTCACAAAGAGTGTTTCTATTTCCCGATCTGTCAAAGCCGCTGTGGGTTCATCCATTACAATAAGCTCTGCATTGGACGATATTGCTTTTGCAATCTCGATAATTTGTTGTTTACCAACGGAAAGTGAACGAGCTACCATTTTTACATCAATATCGAGTCCCAAACTTAATAGGATTTCCTTTGCTTGTTTATTCATTTCTTTTGTTTTTAAAACCGGGCTTTTTCCAAACGTTCTTTCGTTTCCAAGAAATAAATTTTCTGCTACCGTTAAATCAGGAAGTATGTTCAACTCTTGATGAATAACTGCAATTCCATGTTGTTCTGCTTCTTTTGGATTTTTAAAATCTACTATTTGACCTTTTACCTTTATATCCCCAGAGTCACGTGTATAGATACCCGTTAATATTTTCATCAAAGTAGATTTACCTGCACCATTTTCACCCATTAGTGCATGAATTTCTCCCTTTTTCACTTCAAATTCAATATTACTTAAAACTGTATTTCCATTGAATGCTTTTGAAATTCCAGTCATTTCGATCATTGCTATTCACCTACCTTTAGAATATGACGCCTGATTGTAAAATAATATTTGCATAAGGAGTAGCTTCACCTGTGCGTATAATAACTTTTGAATTTCGTGTCATTACTTTAAACTCTTCATGTGAAATTTCTGTAGTTTTGCCAACTTTTTCTTGAACAATTTTATGTAGCTTTGTATTAGCATCTTTTAATTCTCTAGCAATAAAGGCACACTCAACTTGTACATCATCTAACACAGCCTCAAAAATTTCTGTAAAAGAGGGTTTGCCAATTACATAAGACAAATCTATACAACGAACTCCATCTGGAATCGGTAACCCACAATCAGCTATTGTAATTTGATCTGTATGGCCAAGCTTAGCAAACTCAGCAGCAAGCTCACGGTTTAAAATACCAAGCTTCTTCATGATTTAGATGCTCCTTCTAATCTTTTCTTCACATCATCATGTGCTGGCATTCCGCCTTGTGCTCCAAATTTCTCTACTGATAATGAAGCTGCTGCATTTGCGTATTGTACTGCACTCTCTAAATCTAGTCCTTGTGCAAGTGCATGTGCAAGAGCTCCGTTAAATGTATCCCCCGCTCCAGTTGTATCTACTACATCCGTTTTAAATCCTTCAACAATGACATGCTTTTCACCGTCAAAATAACGAGCTCCCTCACTACCTAGAGTTACGATTAACTTGTTTGGATACTTTTCTAAAACAGCTTCCACATCTAATCCAAAAATAACTTCGCACTCTGTTTCATTTGGAGTCAAATATGCAATATAATCCATAAATTCTTTTTGAAAGCCTCCTGCAGGAGCTGGATTCAATAAGACAGGTATATTCAATTCCGAACAAAGTTTTAATGAGTATTCAATTACTGGAATTGGAATTTCTAACTGCATCATGACAAATTTACTTTGTCGAATCGTTTCTTTCATTTTTTCAATATGTTCCAGTGTTAATGCATGATTAGCACCAGGTACAACGATAATCCGATTGTCTCCTTCAGATAGCAATATATTGGCTATTCCAGTAGCAGTTCCATCACTTATAATGACACCATTTGCATTTACAGCATTTTTTTCTAGATTTTCAACAAGCTCTTTGCCAAAGCTATCAGTTCCTACGCTTGCAACCATTTGTACTTTGCTACCTAATCGCGCGGCGGCTACTGCTTGATTTGCGCCTTTCCCTCCAGGTACGGTCGTAAATAATTGTCCTAATACGGTTTCACCTTGTATAGGAAAATTATCTGTTTGTACAACTATATCCATATTTACACTACCAATAACTGTAATCAGCGTAACTCACTCCTTGTTGTTCCGCGCACTACTAACTCCACTGGAACTTGAATAACTTTATCATCTAGTTCAATATCTTCGATTTTTTTTATCAACATTCTCATAGCAATCGCACCCAATTTATAAATATCCTGTGCTACTGTTGTTAATCCAGGCGTCAGCATTCCAGCTAGGGATATACCATCAAACCCTATAATTTGTACATTTGATGGGACACTTATCCCAAGGGAATATGCCGCCTTTAATGCACCAGCCGCTGATACATCAGTGCTTGCGAATATCCCATCTACTCCTTCAATTTCAGTTAAAAACTTCTTTGCTATTCTTTCAGAATGCTCAAAGTTAAACGGGCATTCTATTATATGTGATGTAATATCCTTTCCTTCTATCGCCTCTAAAAAACCAGCAAGTCGATCATCAGCCGGTCCAAGTCCAGAAGGACCACGCATGAACACTATGTTTTGACAATTTTGCTCCAATAAATAGGAGGTTCCTAGCCTAGCTCCTTCTATATTATTTGAAGAAACAGTTGGGATTGAGTCATGAATCATCCTGTCAAGTGCAACTATGGGGATATCTAAATCTTCATAATGACTTGCTTGTAACTGATTAGTCGCAACAATAAATCCAGCAACATATTTTTGCTTAAGCATTTCAATATAATTTATCTCTTTTTCAGCTTCTTCATCCGAATTACATAAAATCACTGTATATCCATAAGACAACGCGACATCTTCGACCGCTCTAGCAAGTTCAGGGAAGAATGGATTCGTTATATCCGGTACGATTAGTCCAATCAAATTGGTTTGTTTTGTACTCAATGAGCGTGCAACTAGATTCGGCTTATAGCCCAATAGTTCAATCGCACTTTGAACCTTCTTTTTTGCTTCCTCACTGATATATCCTTTTTTATTTAAATAACGGGATACAGAAGCAACTGAAACACCAGCCTCTTTCGCCACATCTCTAATATTCGCCAATTGTTTCACTCTTTTCATCTCATTGTGTAACCGGTTACACATAATATACCAACGAATAACTTTAGCTGTCAATAAGAAATTAGTTGGCACTTATCACCAACTATCGGACATTCTTTAAGTGGGTAAGAGTTTATACATTATTAAAGCTACAGAATAGACTATAAGTAATAAAACATTCTAAGGAGGTTTTTAATTTGGCACGTAGAGGAAATGGAAAGCCCCGTTTTTGCGTGTTCCCCGGGTATAATTGGTGTGGACCCGGTTGTAGCGGTCCTGGTGCGCCGATAAATGACGTAGATACAGCTTGTAAAGCACATGATGATTGTTATAGAAGAGGAAATAATCGTTGTGAATGTGATCGCGAATTTCTCCGTCGGCTACATCCTAAAATAAACAATAATACTCAAAAGGGTAGACATGCTCGAACGCTCTATAATTATATGAAATTGCAAACAACTTTTACTTGTAAAAACTCTAGATACTAGAGAAATTTAATTCGTAATCTATAAAGATAGCAAGCCCAATTATAATTCCTTTTGCTGGTTTTACTTAGCAATAAGTTTGTTTAGCTAGGACAAATTTGTTATTATTTTCACAGGCATATTATTGAAGGAGTCCTTATAGATGAATCAAGAGCAAGTAGAACAGTTTCAGCAGATGAAAAAGAAAATGACACGAATGATGCTGTTGTATAAATTTGCATTAAATGAGCTTGAAACAAAAATTGAAATTTTACGCGAAGAATTTCTAATGATCCATGAGTATAATCCAATTGAACATACAAATTCTAGATTGAAATCCCCAGAAAGTATATTGAAAAAACTTAATAGAAAAGGTAAGGGTATCTCAGTAGAAAGCATCAGAGAAAATGTGAAAGACATTGCTGGCATGCGGATTACTTGTTCTTTTATTTCTGATATTTATCGGGTGTTTGACATGTTAGAAAAACAAAGTGATATAAAAGTATTGAAAGTAAAAGACTATATCAAAAACCCAAAAAGCAATGGCTATAAGAGTTTACATGTTTTATTGGAAACTCCTGTTTTTATGTCGGACGGGAAGGAAATTGTGACAGTAGAAGTGCAAATACGAACTATTGCGATGGACTTTTGGGCAAGCCTTGAACATAAAATCTTTTATAAATACGACCAATTTGTACCAGAACAACTATTAATCGAGTTGAAAGAAGCAGCAGATTCCGCATTTGCACTAGATGAGAAAATGGAAAGATTGCATAATGAAGTTAAAATAATTAAAGGTGAAAATAAAATTAGCGAAGTAGATGAGTTAACCAAGTTACTAAGCAATTCAAACCAACAAATAACCATTCCTCCCGCTTTTTTAGAAATGCTAGAAAAAGTTAAATAAAATGGCTAGTTTAAAATGGCTAGTTTAAAATATTATTAATTTCAATAAAAAAATTGGGTAAAAAGACACCCAGTCCTTTACATTCAAAACCTGTTTCTAAGCTTTCCGAAGTGCTTTGGACAGACTTGTTGCTATATTATTACCAAGTAAATTTTTAGGGATGCTGGTTGTGACCTACGTCACAACCAGCATCCCCTTTTTTTTGGTAATCTTATGGCGTTTGTCCCGCATTAACGGGCAATAGAATAGGTCCTGTTTTTGTTCATAAAAACGTGTGTAGTTTAAGAGTTTTTTGGATTATTCACCGACCGAAATATTATTTTTTGTTTTTTTCCACTTCTTTCATAAATGCTTCTCCCTCTATATCTAAATTCGGAAGTATTTTATCTAACCACTTTGGTAAGTACCAAGCTGAGTTCCCCATTATAATCATTACTGCAGGTACAATAGCCATTCTTACTACAAATGCATCGAATAGAACACCAAATGTGAGTGCTAAGCCCATTGATTTAATCATTGGATCTGGTGCTAACATAAATCCAGTAAATACTGAAATCATGATTAAACCAGCAGCTGTAACTACTCCGCCACTATCTCTCATCCCAGCTAAAACAGCCTCTCGTGCATTTCCTGTATGTGTATAAACTTCACGCATTCTACTAACTAAAAAGACCTCATAGTCCATTGCTAATCCAAACAAAATTCCTATCACAATTACTGGTAAGAAACTTAATACTGGATCTGCAATAGGAAATCCAAATAAATCAATCAAGTTTCCATCCTGTACAATAAATACCGTAAATCCTAGGGTTGCACCTAATGAAAGTATAAAGCCCAGAACTGCTTTTAATGGAACTAGAATAGATCTAAATACTAGTACCAATAAAACGAATGAAAATCCAATAATTAATAGGGCAAATACTGGCAATGCATCACTCAATTTTTGTGATATATCAATATTTACTGCTGTAGAACCTGTAACCATTAATGTTATATGATCGGATTTTTCCAAGAAATCGGACCTTTTTCTAATATCATTTACAAGATCTTTTGTTGCTGAATCGTTTGACCCTGTCACTGGAGTAATAGAAATAAGATATAGCTCACCTGAAGGTCCAGGAATTGCAGGACTAACACTTTTTACATTTGATAAACCACTTAACTCTTCTATAGTATCATTTAACGCCAATTGTAAATTGGTAGTTTCACTTGAGGTTTTAGCAACTACAAGTAACGTTGCATGATGGCCAGGTCCATAAGCTTCAGTTAGTAAATCATATGCTTTTCTTTCCGTTGTCTGTTCATTTTTCGAACCGTTATCTGGGAGACCAAGTTCCATATGGAGCATAGGAGTCGCAATTATAGCAAGAACTACAATTCCAACAATCGCAACCTTCCACGGGTGTTTTGCTACAAAATTCCCCCATCTATCGGAAGTAGTTTGTTTTTTATCACTTTTGATTTTGCTTAAAAAAGTATTTTTTCTATCTGGTCCTACTTTTTGGCCCATCATTCCTAAAAAGGCAGGAACCACAATAACTGCTATCAATATTGCCAATAGAACACAAAGTGCTGCAGAAAGACCCATCATAGTTAAAAATGGTATTTGTGCAACAGATAAACCTAACAGTGCAATAATGACAGTTATCCCCGCAAACACTACTGCACTTCCAGCTGTTCCAGTTGCAATTGCTACAGACTCTGAAACGGAGTATCCTTCTTTCCTTTGTTGTCTAAACCGAGTCATTATAAAGAGAGCATAATCGATACCTACTGCCAGACCTAACATTGCAGCTAAGGTTATCGAAACAGAAGTGATATCTAAATAATTTGTTCCAATCACTATCAATAATAGACCAATAGCTAATCCTATAACTGCCATTAAGATTGGCATTCCTGCCGCTAAGAAGGAGACAAAAGTAATTGCCAATATAACATAGGCTACAACTACTCCAATAGCTTCTGTGATTCCTCCAATTTCCAGTTCAGAAAATACAACATCACCAGCTAACTCCGTTTGAATTCCAGCATCACGAGTCTCTTTTATATTTTCAATAATATTGTCCTTTGATTTTTCCGATACTTTATCGGCTGCCACATCGTAAGCAACAACAGCATAACCGATTTTTTTATCTTTACTTAAATTACCTAATTCAACCGGAGTAACTACAGAAACAACATGTTTATCTTTGTCTTTTATCGCTATCAATGTATCTGTAATTACTTTGTTAACCTCTTCGGAATCTAAGGTTTTATTTTCCGGTGCTTTTAATACTAACTGTACTTGACCACCTGTATTAGATGGAAATTCTTTTTTCATGAGTTGAAGCGCTTTTTCTGATTCTGTTCCTGGTATAGTCATTTCTTCCGAAAAATTTGGTCCCAAATTTAGTGCAAAGATTGCTATAACAATCAGAATCGCTAATGTACTGCCGATTACTTTTTTGTTATTGTTTGCTGCCCATTTACCTAACTTGTAAAGATATTTTGCCATTTAAAGCTTCCTCTCATCCTAATATTACCCTCCCTATTAAAACAACGAGTTATTATTTATACATTCTGTTGTTTTAATGGCACAGAAATAGTATATTAAAGCTATTGAAAGATAACAATAAACAATGTTGAACTGCCTGTTATTAAAAGAACATTTTTTAAAACTACTGTCCAATTAAAGACATAATAAATTAATTTGAATAATAAGTAGGAGGAGAAATACATGGTAGGTATAAAAGGAAACCGAAGAACCCTATATAGTAAAAAAGTAATTATAGATGCTTTTTTACTGTTACTTCAGGAAAAAAACTTAAATAAAATTACAGTAACTGAGATTTGTAAAGAAGCTGATATTAATCGCGGAACTTTTTATTCTTATTACAATGATCCGTTTGATTTAATGAGAAGTATTGAAGATGAAATGATAGAGAATATGATGAGTAAAATAAATAATTCAGGAGACGACTCCCTTTATGGAGTTTTGAATTTAATAATTGAAAACAAAGAGTTCTGCAAAATTATTTTAAATGAAAAAAGTAGCTCTCGAGTATTTAATACAATTTTGAACTTTACTTATGAAAATTCAATCGCAGAAAAGAAAAAGTTACCAAATGCTAATGATACATATTTAGAATATTATTTCTCATTTTCAACAGGAGGAACTATCGAAGTAATACGAAAATGGTTAAATGATGATATGAAAATTCCCGTTGAAGAAGTTGTACAAATATTAGAAAGTATGTACGTTTCGTAACTATTTCCTCTATTAATAATTGGACATCTCTCTAGACTAAATATCCATTACACCTCCTTCATTTTTCATAAGCTAAATAGATAGACAAAATAAATGGAGGAGTTTTTAAATTGAACAAATCAAATAAAGTCTTTTCAATTTCTCATCAACATAAAAAGCGACCAAATATTCTTTTTATGATTGTAGATGAAGAGAGATTTCCGACTGTTTACGAAACAGAGGCAATAAAAGAATGGCGAATGAAAAATTTAAAAACACAAGAGCTTTTGAGAAATAATGGGATGACATTTTTAAATCATTATATTGGAAGTACTGCTTGTTCACCAAGCAGGGCAACTCTTTTTACTGGACAATATCCATCACTGCACGGTGTGACACAAACAACTGGTGTTGCTAAAGGCGCATTCGACCCTGATGTATTTTGGTTAGATCATAATACGGTTCCTACTTTAGGAGAATACTTTCGTACTGCAGGGTATCAAACCTATTGGAAAGGCAAATGGCATCTTTCCGATGAGGATATTCTAATCCCTGGTACACATAATGCCCTACCTAGCTACAACACTAAAACTGGTGTATCTAATCGTGCACAAGAACAGCTTTATGAACACGCCAATCGATTGAACAATTATGGTTTCGATGGTTGGATTGGTCCTGAACCTCATGGGTCAAATCCTCGAAACTCGGGATCTTCTGCTGGCGTCGGGATAAGTGGTCGGGATGAGGTTTATGCAGCCGAGGTCGTCGATTTAATTCATTCGCTTGAGAAAAATGCACATTCAGATGACAATCAGCCCTGGCTCATTGTGTCCTCCTTTGTAAATCCACATGATATTACTCTCCTTGGACTTTTCACTCGATTTAATCCCTCATTTAATTTTGAAATTGATCCGACTCTCCCTTTTGTTCCACCTGCTCCTACAGCTAATGAAAACCTACTCACTAAACCATCTGCTCAGTTGAGTTATCGAGATGTATATCAACAAGCACTACAGCCTACCTTCGATTCACTACTTTATCGACAGCTTTACTATTCTCTTCAAAAAAAGGTAGACGATGAGATGTATAAAGTATTTCAGGCTCTTCATTCTTCTGTTTTTTATGAGGATACGATTATCGTTTTTACAGCAGATCATGGAAGCCTAACTGGAGCTCACGGTGGTTTATTTCAAAAATGGCATAATGCTTATGAAGAATCCCTGCACGTCCCACTAATTATTCATAGCTCAAAGTTTTCTACTACAATGGAAACCGACATGATCACAAGCCATTTAGACATTATCCCAACACTCCTAGGTCTCGCAAATATCGATGTTACCGATGCTCAAAATGAGCTCAAAAAAAGCCATACCGAAGTGCATCCATTGGTAGGACGAGATCTCTCCGAATTGGTAAATGGGAATAACAAATTCACTCGAGCAAACGAACCTATATATTTTATGACGGATGATGAAGTAACTAAAGGATTGAACCAATTTTCTGTAACTGGAAAACCATATGAATCAGTTATTCAACCGAATCATTTAGAAACGGTGATCTTGAAATTGCCTACTGGAAAAGAAAAAACAGAAGAGATATGGAAACTTACTCGTTATTTTGATAACCCTCAATTTTGGAGTAATCCTGGAATAGATGATAAAGAGATAAATCTGAAAGATTCCCAACCAGTTTCAGATACGAAGGAAGTTGCTATTTGTATAACAACAACTAAGCAATCCCCAGTCGAAGATCAGTATGAATTATATAATGTTACAAGGGACCCCATGGAAGAATGCAATCTTGCATTTCATTTAAATGAAACACCTGAGTCAAAGGTTATTCAGAAAATAATAGTAAATATTCTCCATGAACAATCCACTCAAAAAAGATTAACTCCAACGAGTGGAATTGTTCCAGGTATGCCAAGCTGTGATCACTAGTTCGCTCTCGTATAATTTTAATCTTGTATTCCTTTTTTGCCTTTTGTAAAAAACTTTTTTAAAGTGTCACAAATCATTCTCCAGCTCCGTCTTAAGTTATGAACTAACAGAGGAGGGATTCATCTTATGGAAGGAACATGGGATGTTGTAATAGTTGGTGGTGGTTTGGCGGGTTATGTTGCAGCTAATTATTTGGCTAAAACAGGGTTGTCTATATTAATCATTGAAAAAGATAAAAAAGTTGGTGGTAGAGCTAGAACGGATAAGATTAATCAGGAGTTTTTTAATCTGGGCCCACATGCACTTTATGCAAAAGGAAACGCTGTACCTATTCTTCAAGAACTCGGCATAGAACTATATGGTAAGTCACCAAAATTACAGGGATTATTAATAAATGACCAGGTGGAATATGCTGCTCCTTTTAACCCACTAGGAGTATTTACAACTGACTTTTTGAGCTGGAAAGAGCGTATGGAGTGGTTGAAGGTTTTATTGAAACTTAAAAGTACGGATATCGAAAAGCTTTCAGAGCAAACTTTTCAACTATGGATTCAACAATTAACCAATTCGAAAAATATTCAAGCTCTACTCCTTATTCTCGGTAGGCTAGCAACCTACTGTCATGCCCCAGAGAAAGTAAGTGCAAGTGTTATAGTTGCCCATCTACAGATGGTAATGAAGGGTGTACTTTATATAGACAAAGGATGGCAAACAATTATTGATCAGCTACACAACAAGGCGGTTTGCTCTGGAGTACAAATACAAACAGGCATAATAGTTAATGAAATTAAAAGAGTAGACAATATTTTTAGGTTGTCTCTTTCTACTAAAGAGGAGTTAACATGTAAGTATTTACTGAGTACAACCAGTCCTCAAGAGCTTATGAAAATGTTAGGTGAAAATATCACGCAAATGCAAATGGATTTCTTTACTAAGCTATTACCTATAAAGGGGGCTGCTTTAGATGTCGCACTAAGACAGCTTCCTAAACCAAATCGATTTTTTGCTATGGAAATAACGGAGCCTTTTTACTATTCTGTTCATTCAAATGCAGCTATTCTTTCCGAAAACAAAAATACTATCGTGCTTCACGTTTTCAAATATCTTCACCCAAATGATAATATAGATGGAAAAGTACTTAAATACGAGCTAGAGCAATTTTTAGAAAAGATACAGCCTGGCTGGCAAGAAAACAAAATTTCAAGCCGTTTTATGCCTAATATTACGGTGAACCAACGCTTACCTCAAATAGGAGATGAAAAAAAGTTACAGCGTTCTAAATTGGAGATTTCCGGATTATATTTAGCAGGGGACTGGGTCTCATCTCATTCCATTTTGGCTGAAGGAGCAGTAAGTAGCGCGAAACAAGCTGCGGAAGAAATAATAGAAAAAGAGCAGAGGTGATATTGTGCAAATTACCAATGAACTTTACCAACAGTATAAACGTTTATTGTTTTCTATAGGTTATCGTATGCTAGGATCTGTAGTAGAAGCCGAAGATCTTCTACATGAAGTTTTTTTAAAAGCCTATCAAGTTGAAGAAGACAAAATTGAAAACGTAAAAGCCTATCTTTGTAAGATGATGACAAACCGTTGTATAGATAGCTTAAAGTCTTCACGGTACAAAAGGGAAAAATATGTGGGCCCATGGAACCCTGAACCCATATTGTTTGAGGAAGCACATGCTCTTGATCCATTTGATAATGTTCTACAAAAAGAAGGTTTAAGTATTGCTTACTTAAGGATGATGGAGCATTTGGCACCAGATGAAAGAGCAGCTTTACTATTAAGAGAAGTCTTTGAATTCTCCTATTCAGAAATTGCAAATGTCTTAGAGAAGAAAGAGGATAACTGCCGAAAAATATTAAGTCGAGCGAAGCAAAAAATCTCTGGTATAGAAAGTGAAAGTCTAAACTTTGAAAATAACAAATCTATTATTAACCGATTTATCCATGCTTTTGAACAACAACATATGAATATATTACTAGAGCTTTTATCCGAAAATGTTACCCTCTATTCTGATGGTGGTGGAAAAGTAAAAGCAGCTATACGTCCTATTCATTCTTTACCGAGTGTATTGGCGTTTTTATATGGTATTGCGAAGAAGACCTCTACAGATTATTATTTTGAGATAAAAAATGTCAATGGTCAGCCTGCAATGATAAATTATATGAATAGTAATTTACACAGTGTCATCAGCTTTTACATTGAGAGTAACAAAATTAATGAATTTTATATTGTAATGAACCCAGATAAATTGAGACTTCAATTAGTGGATGATTTCTTCTCTCCCATTACGGAAAATTGAACCCAGACGATATTTGTTATAAAACTCAAAAACAGCTGGCTTCGGAACCATACCAAAGCCAGCTAATCATCAATAGTTCTATAATCTATCAGAATATTGAATATCAAACTGTTGTAACCGATAGTTAAATTGTTCTTCGGTAAGTGGATCATCGTAAAAGGGACCTTGAACTAATGTACATTTATGAACATGCAAGAATTCTATCTGTTCTTTTGTTTTAATGCCATCAACAAGTATATCGATTTTCATATTATTTGCTAAACCTATTATTGATTGGAGAATTGCTTCTGCCTTTTGGTTGTTTCCAATGCTATTTATAAAAAACTTGTCAATTTTAACTTTGGATAATGGAAGATTAACTATATAAGCTAGGTTCGAATAACCAGTACCAAAATTATCGATAACTATGCGAATACCTGCTTCATGGATATCATGTAAATGATTTAAAATAACAGAGGAAGAATAAATCTGTGAATTTTCCGTAATCTCAATTGCAATCTTATCTCTTGAAATGGAATGCTTATTTACTTGGTACAATAAAAACGACACAAATGAAGGTTCGTTTAATAAAGTGGAGGAAATATTAAAAGAGACTTCCTCTGAAAAATTATATATTTTTCCCCATTTAGTATATATGAATAATGATGTATCAATTATATATTCCGTTAACATCCTTATTTGACCGGTTTCTTCTGCTACAGGAATAAACTCTTTAGGATGTATAACACCTAATTCAGGATGATTCCATCTAGTTAGCACTTCAATTCCCCTAATCTTATTGTTTAGAATATCTACCTGAGGTAGAAAAACAGGGTATATTTCTTTGTTAATAACTGCTTGTTCTATACTTTTTTCGATAATAAGTCTTCTGTTTAATGACTTTGACATTTCACGATTATATCTAATCCATTGATCACCTTTAATTTTCTTTGCTTCATACATAGCAGTGTCAGCAGCAGTGATCAAAGAATCTACATTATTACCATCCTCTGGGAATATACTAACCCCTAGGCTTGCGGACATATTCATTGGTGGTAATGCTGTGTTCTTAAATGGCTTCTCTATGACCGCTAAAATTTGATAAGCATCACTTTGCACTTGAAATTCATCGATATATTCCGTGTAAAGAATAAATTTATCTCCTCCAAATCGAGAAAGAAAGTATTTACTTGTTAGTTCATCTTTCAGCCGGTTTGTAACTTCTACTAAAAACTCATCTCCAATGTCATGTCCATACGCATCGTTAATAAGTTTAAAATTATTTAAATCCAAAAAGAATATTACAAAAGGAATACTGTCAGCTATTTTATTTTCTAGATTTTTATACAACAGCAAACGATTAGGAATTTCTGTTAAGTAATCATGATGTGCAGTATCCCATAGCATTCTTTCTCTTACTTTTTTATCGTTGATATTATTAAAGTATACGGATATACCTCCATTTTCCTTTGGATAGGAATTGACCTCGAACCAAGCATCGAATGGTTCATAGTATGCTTCAAAGCGGGTCTGTTCTCTTTTTTTCATTGTTTTAGTATAGTTTTCATCAAATACTGTATTAATTGCCTCTGGAAATCTCCCCCAAATATCCTGCCCTAATAACTCCTTTTTTGAAGCAAACAACAACTTTTCTGCTTCCTTATTTATATAGGTAAACTTCCAGTTCTTATCCAAAGAAATAAAAGCATCTGTCATACTCTCTAAAACATCATAAACTTCCATTTGCTCATTTTCATTTTCACTAACATCTCTAAGGATAATAGTTGCCCCTATTATAATTTTATCTTCAAGTAACGGGGTGACTAGCATCGAAAAAGATTTTATTTCTGTAGACAAGGAACTAGCATAGGAGGTATGAAAGTATGTCATTTTTCCATTTAACACATCTGTAATTCCATTGTATGCAGCTAATTCATCCAACTCATTTAACAATTTCAAATAATCGTTGCCTGTTTGAAGAGCAAAAGGGTTGTTAACATTCTCTTCCCATAACCGATTTACCTGAATGATTTCTCCATCTATATTAATAACTGCTACCTGATCAATATGCGAGTTTGTTATTTCAATGTCCATCTGGCATAGCTCCTCTCGTTACTGCTTTCTACCTATATAAGCTTAAATTCCCATTTATATCTAAAGAGGCTACTATATTTGGAGTTCCTACTTTAAAGGTATGAATTCTTCTTCCTACTTGAATAACGGTATCAGCGTGAGCATAGTTGATGTGTACCTTTCCATTAGAAGGAACTTGAATAGTCGTTTTACCACCATTTTCAGAACCAACATCATCTAGAAATATCTCATTTCCAGCACTTAAATTTCCTCCGCGACAAACCCCTTTAACAATGATGTTATAATCTGCTTGAATATTACAATGGTATACACCTTGTCCTATTATATGAACATTCCCACTTGAATATAGAGTAGAATTAATGGCGTAGGGCACTTCTATGGCTACTCTTGGTTCAGGCGCCAAATAGTATGTTTCATACATTTCCTGCATCCAGTTTATGAACTGTTCTAATGTCTGCAACTGAATATTTTGATCTTTGGAGACATTGATAAAATGCTTATTTAAAGTATTTGAAAGAGATTTCCAATCCTCATCTAAGCTATTTTCATTATTATTTATTATAGTAATTAACTTTTTAGTTAGCTCGCTAAAGTCCATATATTTTTTTTCTAATAACAATCTGATAAGGTACGACAGTTTAATCGTTTCTTCTTTCGGATTACTTTCACGTCTTACCATTAGGATTTGATTGATCGCAGCTAAAATATGGTTTGAATATGTTAATATCTCAGAAAGTATTGGGATAAGCGAGGCAATCACATGATTTATCTTCCCGGCAGATAGTTCACATGAAAATACGTTTTGCTCTATTTTCATTGAGTAATTAGACTGGACGATTGATCTATTAACTGTACCGTTTATATAAATTCTACCTTCCGCATCAACAGCCATAGAGTCTAATACATTACCCGTTATTCTCACATCACCAGGAAATCGAATATTACCACTTTCCAAACCTACATCGCCATTATGGACATACTCTTTTATAACATCCATTTTCACTAACTTTCCTCTGGATTCAATAAATGGTCTTCCAGTAGCGATTGCAACTATTTGATCATCCTTTTGTACTGCTCCTTTTCCCACTTTTATAATCACATCAGATACAGGTTTAGGAGGTACAGGTTTATCAAACAAATCCTTTCCAGGCTTCCCTAATATTGAAGGTATTTTCTTCGCAATCACTTCTCCAACTTCAACTGACAAAATAGTTTGACCTTCTCTATAGTCCACTTTTTCTAATTTATCACTATTATCATCTTCGCCCTTATCCTCTAGCCAACCCTCAACTAGAATTTCAATATCCCCATTTAATCCTTCAACGGGATATGTACCTTTTGCAATTATAGCTTCGCCTTCTCCGTTATTTAATGCTTCATGAATTGCCGAATGAATTATTCCATTTTCTATTTTTAATGATTTTAGTTGGGTTAGAACATCTTCTATTGAAATATCAGTAAAATAAGTTATATTTTCTTGAGCTCTAATAAAAAGATGTTCTTGAGGTTCTGTCTCTTCTAAATTTCTTATGATATTCTTTCCAGGATTAATCGATAGCGTCGCCATCATATTATTATCCTTTACTTCAATCCAAAAACTCGATGGAATTACTTCACCTTCTAGTTCAACTATTATTTTGTCTTTGCTAGTAACCAATTGAGGTTTCGTTAGTTTTTGACCATTCACTAACACCTTCAAATTTTTATCTGCTTCTATTATTGGAAGCCGTTGAGCACTTTCTTGAACTATTACTTTATTATTTTGAATCCATACACCAAAAAGACGTTTATCAGTATGCACTGAATTACCAAACTTCGGTTTTTGATCTAACTTGAAGTTTATTTGTTTTTCTCCGTCATCTTCTACTAGTTGGGAGTCTAAAAAATCTTCAATGAACTCCTCTAAATTTTCATCTACTCCCTCAAAAGATGGTATATCTTCCAAACTAGTTGTTTTCTTTACTATGCTGTCAGATGAAATTCTAGTAATCTTCACTTCAGCTGGAAGCTTTCTTAGTCCAAATAGACTTTTGGAAGGAGACTGTATTACTTCCACATTAATATCCTCGATTGAACACTTTAGTATATTTAAAGCAGTTTGAACTGCTTCCTCAATAGTTTCTGCTTTTATATTAATAGAGTTTTGCAACATTTTTTAACCTCCTTCCACTTTATATATAAATACCTATTTTCGTTTTGTGATTTAAAGATATAATAACACTATCTCCAAACAAAATAACAGGTCTATATAATCATTTTTTTACTAATTTGAATTGTGAAAAAACAACTTAAAATTAAAAGCAGTTCAAATTTTACTTTGGAGTAAAATTGAACTGCTTTATTTTTATATATACTTCGTAGCCGTTGTTTTCCGTTACGGCAGACGCTTTCCTGGGGGCACGGGTCGAGCCTGTAGTCTCTCCCACGCGCTTGTCCCCTAGGAGTCGCCGCCCTTCACTCCAAACAACTAATATCTCTTCTATATCAAGTAAAGATAGTATCCGCATGATGTGGCTCGCTCAGGGATTTGAGCCAAGCTATCATACCATCAATCGTTTCCGTATCCAGCCCGATATGAAAGAACTTATTCATCAGTGCTTCGTTCAGTTCCGTTGCCAGTTAGTAGAAGAGATGCTAATTGATCGAGAGGCGATTTTTATCGATGGTACAAAAATAGAAGCGAATGCCAATAAATTCACGTTTGTATGGAAGAAGTCCGTTCAAAGGCATCATTCCATCTTTATTGGTCAGAAGGTATATCCTTGCATCCATATTTCCAAAATAAAGTGAAAAACGTGAAATTGAGTTACTGATTTCACGTTTTTCAAGTTCATAGACTAGTTTTGTCCCAGCCACCTAACATATTTATTCTCACTTTTGATTGTACACTTTTGCGAATGCAGAATAATAGCGAATACTAAGTTGCATCACAGCTACAAGCTATGCTATTGCCAGAGTCTCACAACTACTTTGTCATGTTCATAGCGTTTAATAATTATACATATTTTTTGATACCATTCGTCACAAAGTGAATTTACTTCTATATATTTCTCAGAGTCTGTTGCAAGGGGTTCACCAAATACTATAAATGGATATTCTAAAATGGGATTGGTTATATCATCAACTACTATTTTTAAACACAATGCTTCTATAGATTCTTCTACTTCTTCCTCTTCTTCGTCCTCATCTGAATCTTCTTCTATTATTTCTTCATTATTCACTAGCGTACTTCCCAATAGACCCTCCTTAGGGTATAAGTTTAAAACACGCTCTTCCTTTACTATTGCAACCTCTAGCACCTGAGAAAACGGAACATTTTCAATACTAAAATCTTCTACCAAAGAATCTCTTTGGAGTATATATAAAATATTATTTACATCATCGATTAGTATTACATTTAACAAATTGTCCGAAATCAGTGATTGAGTATGCGGAATCTCCGCTAGCAACTCTTCACATCGCGCTCTATCTTCAGCGTTTCTCCTATTAATAGAACGTCTCCACTCTATGACTCCCCAAAAGAAGAATCCCAATGAAATGATTAGATATAGCCCAATTGCGTTTGTACTTTCTAATGACAGTGATAATGCGAAATAAACAACAAATAATAGAAATATAAATAGTATTTTCAATCTCATTCCACCTTTAGAATTCTGTTATAAGAGATTCTATTCGCGAAACTATGTCCTTATACTAAAATTAACAGACTTTCCGAGTGCAGATAATATATTGAAAAACACGATATGATGAAGCATTTTTTAAAAGTTGCATATAATGTACTATTTTAACAATGAATAACGGAGGTGTTTACAATGATTCATACTGTTCAACAAGGGGAAACACTAAGTCAAATAGCTAGAGACTACCGAACCCCTATAACCGAAATCATTAACGCTAACCAATCCATAAACCCAAATGTACTTTATATTGGTCAATCCATTGTTATACCAGGTTACCCTGACCCAAATACGCTTCCATACCAAATTGAGGTTTCTATAAATAATCGCCTGCTACGATTACGAAAAGACGGTGTTATACAAAAAGAGTATCCTATAGCTGTAGGAAGAATATTATATAATACACCTGTTGGCGATTTTATCATTATAAACAAAGCGCCTAATCCTGGTGGACCATTCGGTACCATGTGGATGAGTTTATCTAAAGAACATTACGGGATTCACGGTACCAATGACCCTAGTTCCATAGGTAATGCAGTATCACGCGGCTGTATCCGCATGCACAATAAAGACGTTGAAGAATTAGCACGTATTATCCCGATCGGAACTCCGGTTTCAATACGGCCATAATTAAAAATAGAGAAATAACCAGTCAAGTTCTGGAAGAATAAAAAAAAACCAGGCAAACATGCCCGGTCCTTTAAGGTCAAAACCTGTTTCTATCGTTTTCGAAGGGCTTAGCCGTCACCTTCCACTTCATTCAATTAGTGTGAAGTACTCCACTAAAGATTTAGTCTAGCTTATCACTTTGATTTAGCGTTAAAG
Organism: Psychrobacillus sp. FSL K6-2365; assembly: GCF_038003165.1. Classification (NCBI taxonomy): domain Bacteria; kingdom Bacillati; phylum Bacillota; class Bacilli; order Caryophanales; family Bacillaceae; genus Psychrobacillus; species Psychrobacillus sp. FSL K6-2365. The sequence continues at coordinate 3,485,395 of NZ_JBBOOO010000001.1, forward strand.
GAGAGGTTAATATAACCCAGTCCTACTTGTCGCGATTTATAATATAATCCAAGAAATGCTTTAAAAAAGCTGTATCTCGCGGTACATCATGTAATGATTCCATCGCAATACAATAATTTTCCCACATTTCTTTTTTTGCATCATTCACACCTAATATAGATACGAAAGTGGAGCTGTTATTTTCTGTATCCTTACCAGTCGATTTCCCAAGTAAAGCTGTATCACCTTCCACATCAAGAAGATCATCCTTAATCTGAAACGCAATACCTGCATGACGGGCAAATTTTTTCAATGCATCTATTTCTAATTTACTAGTGTTTGCAAGAATTGCTGGCATTAGAATAGATGCCTCAAATCCTAGCCCAGTTTTGTAAAAGCACATTCTATTTAGTTGTTCTAAAGACAATTGTTGGCCTTTTGAATCTAAGTCCATTGCCTGCCCCCTACACATATCCGCAGTTACTTGTGCGGAATATTGAATAAGTCGCAGCACAGCTTTTGAATCGAACTGGTCCAAAGTGGTTTGCTCTAAGATTGCCTTCTGGGTCAGGAAAAGGCCAGTTAACTCGGCAATAGAAATAGTATAAACCTCATGAAGTGTTGGACGACCTCTGCGAAGCGTAGCATTATCTTGGGACGGAAGATCGTCAAAAATCAGAGAAGCTGTATGCATATATTCTAAAGATTTTAAGAGTGGTTCAAGTATTGAGCTATTTAAGCCATATGCGTTGACTCCCATAAACCACGTAACTATTGGTCTTAATCGCTTTCCTTCTCCTTGTAAGCTGTAGTTTGCAGCATCTATTATAGAATCAGCCATCTCATTAGTTTTCGGGATATCTAGTACACTATTAAGCTGACTACGTATAGCTTTAGCAGTTTCTATAAAGTCTTCCTGCCCTTGTCTGTCACTTTTCAAGCTTGTAATCATATGATCACGCAGCAGCTTGTCGAAGAAATCTACATCATCCGCTTTTCGTACCATCTCTTGAATTAGTTTATTGAATTTAGGACTCCCCGAGGTAAAAAGGTCCATTACCTCTTTGTATTTTTCCGTACCTGCTCGCTCCTTGAATCGTTTTAACCCGTTTATAGCCCGATCTAAAATAACTTCACGCGTCATTTTATCTGAATGATAAACTTGATGAATCAAATTAGAGATTACTGTCCAGTACATTTCAAATGGATTTATTAGATCTGGCCGTGTATCGTGATACTTCAAGTAGTAAGTATAAGGAGTTACCGCACCATCCTTCAGGTCATCAAACATATCTGCAAAATCGTCTGCCAGTTGATTGTAAATGCCATAAAAAAATGTTCGGCTGTCAAATCCCTCATCTTCAGGAGCTCCAATTACGGAACGAACAATCAATCGAGAAGAAGCAGATTTTAGAATAACTGGTATATACAGCTCTTCGTTTGTATATTTTGCATTAGTTAAATCCTTTTCTCGATCCACTTCTTGAGAATTAAAAAACACATAAGATTGCTCAAAAAAACTATTTCTTTTCTCTGGTCGTTGATGCGCCTTAATATATTCAAAAGCTTCTCGAAGTTCTGTGTGAATATATCGGATTAACTCTGCATTATTTCCAACCCAATCACCTAGTTCTGGCACTACTCCTGTAGTAAGTGTGCTACGTATCAGATAAGCGTATTGTTTTTCTTCTTCGTCCGATAAAATTTCTGCATCTAGGAGATCGTCGATAAACGGATAGGTAAGCCCGTAGGAATAACCGAGCCTAATAGCTTTATCAAGCCTCTGTTTCCTGTCTTCTACAGTAACTCCAACGTCCATCTCTTCATTCTCTTGCATAATTACTCCAGCAATGATTTTAATAAGTTTTCGCTGTGCATGCTCTGCATTCATTCCTGTTGGAATATTTGTGGATACATTTTTTAGTTTGTTGATCAACCATATGAAAGTCGATTCTACTCCTTCCTTCTGTGCAAGGCGATACAAAGCAGTCATACTGAATAGCTCCCCATCATTCTTACGGTCTGCCGTCGTAGATGTGAGCTGAGTTTTTAAACTATCCACTATACTGCGGATTCGATTTTCAGTGTCTGGAGAGTTCAATGCTTTACCTAAATCTCGCATAAAAATATAGGAAATGCTTCGATTCAAATAACTATCTAATTTCCCTGTATAATTGAGCCACTTTATATAATTGTGATACCCGCTAGTATTAGTTTTTCCTTTCCCTCTTGAAAACAAGGAAAATATGGGATGACGGATATGTTTATGTTTCCACAAATGTATATCTTCCGTTAGAACTTTCACATATGTCTTTTTTTGGGCCTGCGCATAAAGTGATTGGAAATAATGATTGGCCTTCTCCTCTGCTTGCTGGTAGCACTCATCGGCATTGATAATTATTTTCTCTTTCATATCATTACTCACCTTCACTTCTCTTTTATACGTTTTTCATACTAAATATTATTCTTATTATAACATTCAACCTATTTATAACTTGTTTTAAACATCTGAATTTACTACTCTTTCTATTTCTATGAGTGAAATCATTGCTTCATAATAAAAAAAATAAAAAAAACCAGGCAAAATGATTCCCGGTCCTCTTTCCTAGATATGCCGTTGATTTCCGCTCAGAACTGCGCTCCAATCAACCATGTACAAAAACTGATAATTGTAAGCAAGAACAACTAAATAAAAGTGAATTATATGATAAAATGTCCAGCTGAAATTAACGCTAGTAATAAGGGAAATCTTCTCAAGCATTACTCATTACTTTGATTGTAGTGCAAGGTCGAGACTCCTGCGGGATGAGGGAGTCAGATGAACCATCACAACGTATCCCAATGGTCGATGATGGTTCATCGCTTCTCCCGCGAAGGCCCACAGGATGTGGGTCACGAAGGCGTTGTCATACGAGGTGGCACTCTTAACCTTTGCACCATACCTGAAACGGAAGTCAGCGAGATTAATTATTCATGAAAATGCCTTGAACCCAGTGTTCACAGGTAAATTTTATATAATATCTTTTAAAAAAAGAGAACGAAAATCGTTCCCTTAGAGCTACTCATATATATTTTTTTTACGAAAGAACTTTATTAATTACTTTTACCTTCTGCTTCCCATCTAGCTATTTCCGCACGAACTTTCGGTGCCACTTCTTTACCTAGTAATTCTATTGCTTTCATCACGTCTTCATGTGGCATTGAACCAACTGGTACATGAAGCATAAAACGGGTGATACCAACATTTTTACGGAGAAATATAATCTTATCTGCTACGGTCTTTACATCTCCTACGTATAAAGCACCTTCCAAGCTACGTGCAGCATCAAAGGTTGAACGCGTATACGGACCCCATCCGCGTTCTCTGCCTAAAACGTTCATCGCTTGCTGTGTCGGCGGAAAAAATTTATCTACTGCCATTTCGGTACTTTCGGCAACAAAACCGTGCGAGTGGGATGCAACTGTCAGCTTGGACACATCATGACCTGCTTCACTAGCAGCTTTCTTATATAGCCTCACTAGTGGTTCAAACTGTAATGGACTTCCTCCGATAATCGCCAGCACTAGTGGCAATCCAAGGAAACCAGCTCGTGCAACAGATTGTGGAGTTCCACCACTTGCAATCCAAACCGGTAGAGGGTTTTGAACGGGACGCGGATATACCCCGCGATTCTGAATAGCAGCTCGATGCTTACCATCCCATGTAACCATTTCAGACTCCCGTATTTTTAATAGCAAATCTAACTTTTCTTCATACAGTTCATCATAGTCTTTTAAGTCATAGCCAAAAAGGGGGAAAGATTCGATAAAGGAACCACGTCCAGCCATGATTTCAGCACGACCATTAGAAATAGCGTCTAATGTAGAAAATTCCTCAAACACTCGCACTGGGTCATCAGAAGAAAGTACTGTTACAGCACTTGTGAGTCTTATTTGCTTCGTCCGTGAAGCAGCTGCAGCTAGAAGAACAGCTGGAGCAGAAGCCGCATAATCCTTTCGGTGATGTTCCCCTACACCAAATACATCTAACCCAACTTGATCCGCTAATACAATTTCTTCAACAACCTCACGTATACGCTCAGCATGGCTAATTACTTTGCCTGTTTTTACATCTGGTGTTGTTTCTACAAACGTTGTTATTCCAATTTCCATTTAATTTACCCCCTAAATTTCTGCGGTTTCATGTTTTTTATAATTAGTCTGTCGGCATTAATGATACCTTATCATTCTATTTATATTCAATTTTCCGGTTTTATTAGAGGTAGATATTTTTGGTTTAAATTACCACTCCGCAAGTACAGCTAGTTCAAGAGCAAGTAAATCCAGATTGAAAGAAAGTAAGTAAGGACACTCCGCAAGTACCGACTTCTTGAAAGCAAGTATTTAACAGACGAACGCAAGTAAATAGATTAAAATCCTTAGAATTGACAATTCATCATGAATTGTCTCTTTTTTTCACTTCACTCATTAAGTAATCAACGAACAAGTCATCCCTTACCAAAGCTGCCTCATAGTTTCTTTTTAGGAATCGCTCTCCTTCTTCAAAACTAGTAAAGGTTTGTCCTATTTCGGTTTTATTTTTTTCAAGTATCCAATCCTGATTATTTTTAGAATACAAAATGAACGTATCATTTTTTCTATTCATATAAAATGAACCAAATGATGATTGTTTCAAATTATATTGATTTCTTTTTGCATCTTCTAGTATCGGTAGCAGATGGAAAGTGTCCAAAACAAATAACTTATAAGCTTCTTCTGTTAAGGTACATCCAGATGCTTTTTGATGTCCTCCGCCGCCGAACTGACCAGCAACTTCAGATACATCAATATGATCATATATAGTACGAAGGGAAATTCTTTTCCCCCCCATAATTACTATCGCTATATAGTCGAGATGTGGATATTCTTTTCCTAGTTCATTGCCTAGCTCTGAATGGTAAGTTTCTGCATACACAATTCCTGCCAAATGTTCCCCTATGGTTGCTTGGACAATTTCTCTTTTCTTGCGACGAATATAACGGTCAATCTTGTCCGCTTCCATTTTCAATATTTTCTTTTCAAATTCATCAAAATCAAAATGATCACTTGTACGAAGTCTCTCTAATATTTTTTCTTCGAATTCTTCCATCGATATTAAATAGAATAGTGAGTTAAGCGAGTGAGCTTGGTGGTTCTCATTCTTCTCCCATTCCCATGTATCATACTGTCTAACTAATTCTACAAATTCTGTGAGTGCTGCAGTTGGTTCCAACAATTTATTTGTTACAAGATATTCATATAACAATGAAGTAGCTGAAGTTAATTTGCCTTCGTGATCTTCTACTAGAATATATCCCCACTCATAATCATTAAAGTGTAAGGCAGATTTGTGATGATCAATCAGTTGGACCTTCCCTTTTGCATTATAAAAGTCATTAAGCCTTTTTTCATTGTCCTCGTTTGGAGTCAAATCAGTTACAAATAAAAATGTATCTGGCTCATCATTTTCTAAAAAGTATTCAATCTCTCGATTAAGGGAGGAAATCGAATTATAACGCACCTTCACTTGCTCACCAAAAGCAAGCTTTGCTAAAATGCCACATCCGACACCATCTAAATCATTATGAGACAATAATTTATACATCCTTTTCACCTCTTGAATAGTATGGTTTTAACGTATGAAACTTATTAATTATACTGACCTTAAATAGCTTTATATTTATTTTACAGGTAAACTGTTGCATTAGTATTAAAAAACATGTATTATTTTAATAATTAAATATTCTCTTATTTCAAATACATTTGAAGTAAGGATAGAGGCGCGAAGACCATCAGTACACATTTGGAGGATAATGAGATCCTTTGATATTTGTGGAAAGGGGAATTTGCCGAAGTTGAAAGAATCTCATTTTTCTTGAAGCTGGTTCTGCTGTTGAATAAACACTGAATTGTCATATAGGAGACTATATGGAGGGCTATCTTACGCACGGAAATATTACTTTATTTCTATTGCAACAACGAGCCCTCGTTGTTGCTTTTTTGCGTCTACATAACTTGACTAAACAACCGTCAAGTTATGCCTCCGGCGGATGTCATAGATTTTGAATTTCGCTAGTGTAATTTAAAATCTTTACGCAATTACGCGGAGGCATAATTGATACCGCCCTTCTCCCTGAATTTTTAATAATATAACTAGAGGATGTGGAGAAGTTATGAATTTTGGACAAATATTAACGGCTATGGTGACTCCTTTTGATCATAATGAGGAAATAGATTTTCCAGCTACACGAAACTTAATAGACTATTTAATTGCCAATGGAACTGATGGTTTAGTCATATCTGGTACAACCGGAGAGTCTCCGACGTTAACAGAGGAAGAAAAAGTTAAACTGTTTAAATTTACAGTAGAAGTTGTGAATGGTAGAGTCCCGGTAATTGCTGGCACCGGCTCGTATAACACAAAAGCATCCATCGATTTAACAAGACAAGCAGCTGATGCAGGTGTCGATGGTATTATGCTTGTTGTTCCCTATTATAGCAAACCATCAAAAGAAGGATTGTACCAACACTTCCAAGCAATTGCTGCAGTTACATCTTTACCGATTATGTTATATAATATTCCCGGTCGGAGTGTTGTCAATATGTCAGTAGAAACCGTTGTAAGACTTTCCGATATTCCGAACATCGTAGCTATTAAAGAAGCTAGTGGGAATTTAGATACAATGGCTGAAATTATTCAAAATACACCTGAAAATTTTTCACTATATAGCGGTGATGACGGGTTAACAATCCCAGTAATATCGATTGGTGGAGCAGGAGTTATTTCAGTAGCATCACATGTTATTGGGAACGAAATGCAAACAATGATTGAAAAGTTTAATAGTGGCAATGTAAGAGAAGCTGCTAAGGATCATCGCAGTCTTTTACCTATCATGAAAGCATTATTTGCAGCGCCAAATCCAACTCCTGTAAAATCGGCATTAAATTTAAAAGGAATTCCTGTAGGTGGTGTTCGCTTACCTATGATTCCTTTGAATAAAGAAGAGCTGAATTCTTTACAAGAAGTATTATCCACATTGCAACAAACCGTGAAAATATAGCATTTTCAATTGTCTATAGAAAAAGAGGAAGAGCGAACTCAATTTAGAATTCGCTCTTCTTTATTAATTTCTGTATTTTACAGCTAATCCTTTAAGGAATTTGCGTGCAAAATTATCCCCGCATTCCTTATAATTACGATGCCCTGGTTTTCTTAAAATAGCACCTAGTTCACCTTTAGATACAATAATTCCGCCATCATCTAATACTTCCAGCATATCTTCCGTTGTTAACTGTAAAGCTACTTTTAGTTTCTTCAAGAGTATATTATTCACATGATCCTTCTGCTGTTCTGCAGGCTCTGGATTAGTAGATTGTGCCTGTTTTGGATCCTGTTTACCTCTTTTATGTATGATTAAACCATTCAAAAATGATTCCAACATCTTGTTGTTACACTTCATATGATTTTCATCTTCCACTACTTCAACATCATCATCTTCTTTTGATTTAGTAAGAATTTTAAGTACATCTTCTTTTGTAAGTTCAACGCCACCTAGTTTAAAAATCTCTACCATGTCTTTGTTTTTAATATCTAGGGCATATCTTAATCTGATTAATATATCATTATTTTCCATTTATTAACCTCCTATAAACTATCTATATAACCAACATCTTCTCCATTTTACACGATTTCAATTCCACTATGTTACTACCTTACAATTTAACTTTTAAATTATTTTCATAAAAAATAAATATGCCTGGTTTAACACAATTCAGAATTGCATTAGAACCAGGCACTTTTTATTCTGCTGTTTTAGCTGTTTTAAATTTAGAAACTGCATCAGCAAGGTTCATAGCAATTGTCGCCAAATGTTGGGAGCTTGCTACCACTTCTTCCATTGAACCAACCGATTCCTCAGCGGACGCAGCTGTCTCTTCTACACCAGCAGCAGATTCCTCTGAAACGGAAGCAATTTCTTGAACAGATGCATTAATCTGTTGGCTATTTGCGCTAACTTGGGCTAGATTCTTTGAAATCTGCTCTACTTTTTCTGTCATTGCATGAATACCAATTGTAATTTCTTTAAATTTTTCACCAGTACGTTGTATCTGATCTGTTCCATCTGTTACTTCTTTATAACCGTTCTCTAAAGTGGTAACTACTGATTGAGATTCATTTTGTATGGTTGCGACAATATCGGTAATTTCTCCAACTGAATGGGATACTTGCTCCGCAAGCTTTCTCACCTCATCTGCTACAACTGCAAATCCTTTTCCATGCTCTCCTGCTCTTGCTGCTTCAATTGCTGCATTCAAAGCCAATAAGTTTGTTTGATCGGCGATAGATTGAATAACCTCAACTAGGGTTGATATTTCATTCGTCTTGTCGTCTAATCCTTTTACTCGGTCCACAGAGCCTTTGACAATTCCATCGATATCTTTCATTTTATTAACGGATAGTTCCATTAACTGCTGTCCATCCTCCGCACCTAGTGTCACCAAGCGAGAATCTTCAACAATACCTCTACTCGATTCATCCGAACTTTGAATAGCTTGTGCAAAACCATCCATCATTTCAGAAATATCCGACGCACTGGACGCCTGTGTCTCGGCCCCATTTGCAAGCTCATGCATTGTGGTCGCGATTTGCTCACTACCAACTTTAACTTGTTCTGCTGATTGAGATAATTGCTCGGATTGACTTGATAATGTATTGGAAGCCAAATGTATTTCAGAAATAACATTTTGTAAATCTTGTTGCATCTCATTTGTAGCATTGACCAACATTCCAATTTCATCTTTTCGCTTCGTAATTAATGGTGACTTGGTTAAATCACCAGATGCAATTTCCACCAGTCTTTCTGCTACTTTACGTGTTGGATTTCCAATTTTGTTGCCCATAACAACACCAATGACAACAGCTACTATCAATGCAACAAATGTAATGACAAATACGATGAATCGATTCGTTTCAAATGCTGACTTGTTGATATTATTCAGTTCCTCCGCAAGGGAGATATTTCTATCTTTTAATACTAGTAAACTATCTCTAGAAACCGCAAATGCTTCCTCACCCGCTCTTAGACCAGCAAGGGCATCATTATAGTTACCAGCATTAACTAATCCGATATTCGATTGAACTATAGTTGTAAATGCATTCCAATCTGTTTCAAATTTCGTAATGGCTTTTGCCCCATTCTCATCAAGTACTAGCCCCCGGTACTGCTCGATGAGTAACGACACTTCTTCCATATTCGTTTTTGCTGTTTGCGTCTTTTCAGGACTTTCATTTAACACTGCAGACAGCATTTGTACCCTCGTATTTTCTGTTAAGCTTGCCATTTCAACTACAACCGTTAAAGGTATAACACGATTATGATACATTTCTTTCGAGTGTTGGTTAGTAGCACCAAGTGCTAACAATGACACACCTGCCACTACAAAGATGAATACCGTAATTATCAAATAAGTACTAATCAGCTTTCCTTTTAGTTTCAACTTTGAAACCCCCTGTTCTTTATAACTCAAACTCTATTTCCTATAAAACCCTTTATAAACTTACGATTATCAACACATTCTCACAATAAGAAAACTGACTCTCTATAACCTTATACTTGTTTATCGGATTATTTTAAAGTCTGTGAAGTGATCAAAAATCTATTTTTTTCAGCAATAAAAGAGTATAGAAAAAGTGCTTGGTTCTAATTGTGAACCAAGCACTTTTCTATACATGTAAAATTACTGTTGCTCCGCATGTCTTTTAAAGTTGTCTAAAATTGCCTGCCATCCTTCTTGCTGCATTTCAATCGGATTAGCCGTTTCAGCTTCAAATACTTCTACCACTTTCGTGTCGTTTTCTTCCGCGATGAAAGTGATTTGAACTTTTCTTCCATCCTCTAATTTATAAGAAATGAACTCGTGGGTACGTACTTCATCATAAATGCCTCCAAAATCAAAACCAAAGCTTCCATCTTTCGCTTCCATTCTAGAAACAAATTTCCCACCGGCTTTTAAATCATTTTCTGCGTATGGTGTATGCCATTCATCAGAAGCATTATTCCACTTCGTTATATGAGCAGGCACTGTCCAATATTCCCACACTTTTTCAATCGGTGCATGTACAGTTGCTTCAATTGTTATTATCGAATGATTCGTATCCATTTTCTCATCTCCCTTTACTATGTTATCCTCTTTAGATTCGCTATTTCTATCATTTATTCCTTCATAGTTTTTCAGAAATTCAATCGAATAAAAACAAATTGGCGGCAGGTGATGGCACTTTAATCCATAACTAAATAACACAACGTGAGCATTATAAATAACATTTACTTGCTTTGTTGGACAACAATTAACAACTTTAATAAATTGTTATTTCTTAAAATTAGTTTATATAGTTCCAGATTGCACTTTATAGTTCCTTATAACCATACCATTTGTCTTCGTCATCCCTAACCTATCATAATAAGAAACTAAGTCATCATCACAACACAAATCAATCATATAGATGTCAGCAAGTTCTTTTAACATCTGGCTAACTAGTTCCTTACCTATACCTTTATTTTTATATTCCGGTAGAACCTCCAGGAATGGAATATAGGCCGATAAAACTCCATCACTAATTGCTGTAATAAATCCAATTACTTTATTAGTATTATCATCAATCGCAATAATTACTTTATTGCTTTTATTTAACAGCAGTAGGTGGGTTTGTGGACTTGGTGGATTAGGCCAATCCACAAAAAAACCTTCTAACATATCAGTAGAAATATCACTGGTTGAGTTTTTGTATATCATAATATATCATCTCCTAATTTTATTTACTAATTAGATAGATAATACATATTAAAAGTAAAGTAACAAAATATGACCTCCCAATATTCTATGTAATACTATATTGCATTTCTATTTTTGTCTTTGTACGTATACCTTACAAATATTATAGATTTAAATTCATAAAATAAAAAGACGTAGCCACACCTATCTCGGTGAAGCAACGTCTTCTATCCTAATCAGCTATCTCCTTTCAATAAGCGATTTCTACGATTCTCTAATTCCTTAGCTTCAGTATCCCGGGCTTTCTGATCCCTAAGCAATTGACCATTTACGCGAGGATCTTGTAATCTCATTGCACTCCTTCCCTCCGGCCCCACTTTTTTACTTACTTTCTGTATTTCCTTTACAAAAAACAGCATGTCCATTCCTCCCTCCTATAAATTAATCAAAGAGGACAATACAACTTTTCCCCTCTTTATAAAATATGCAAACAACTAAGATACACGGAGGGTATAAGCACAGTGAAAAGAATTTAATTAGATATGCATGGAAGGTGGATATTGTAACGTTTCTATGTCAGAAACAAACATGGAAATCACAACATTCACGTTTGCTTGAATTACACGAATGTATCTACCAGATAAAGTTGTTGAGTGCAAAAAAACGATCACATTTTTCGTTAAATGTGATAGTTTCTTAAAGAGACATCGAATTACTGTGCCTTGCTAAGTACTCTTCCTTGTCTTTATAATCTGGCATAATACTTCCAACGCGTCGCCAAAAGGATCGGTCATGATTCATATGAGTTATATGACATAATTCATGGATTATCACATAATCGATTACTTCTATAGGAGCCATAGCAAGACGAAAGTTAAAGGTAATCTTTTTATCCGAACTACAGCTACCCCACTTAACTTTAGACTCAACTATTTCAATGATTTTAGGTTTAACTTTCAGCAGCTTTTGATATATTTTTATACGTTCCTCTACAATAGTCTTGCATCTATCCTTATAGAACTTCTTGAGATTTTTCTTAAGAACCTCTTCATTTAAATCATTACAATCTATTAATTCGTGAAGAAATCTTTCTTTTCCAATGTACAAAAACTTTCCGTTAGCGTGATACTCTCTTGCCTTAGGTAATTCTCGAGCTGTTCTAATTTCATGGATTTTTTCTAGTATCCATTTTCCTTTGCTTGCTATTGCCCTATCAATCATTTCTTTACTTGTGCCTTTTGGAACTTTAGCAGTAATGAAACCCAACGTATCTATATGAATAGACAGCTTCTTCCCATTTCCATACTGAACATTATATTCAATGATATTATTTTCAAATTCAACTTTCATAACTACCCTCATTTTTAATAATAAATTTTGCTGTTATTTTCGACTTTATTAATGTTATCAACGTATTAAAAGGTGTCAGCTCCCCATACAATTCAAAATTGTATGAGGAGCTGACACCTTAACTCTAAAATACAAATAGTGCTTTGTATAAAGTGAAACTTCAATCAGTGGGGGTTTCCATCATCCCCCACTGATTGTAGGTTGAACCATTCGGGCGTTTACGGGCAGTTGTCTCCCACTTATGCTTTGTTGCTTAATCCAAGCCTTGAAATGGGTGTATTACTGCCAGTTAATGCGGGATAAATCTAAACTCTTAGAGTGCCTCTGAATCCCCTTGCAGCATAGTACGAGTCTGCTCCATTGTGGTACACAAAAACAGTCTCGTAGCGACTATCACAAAATAGAGCCCCACCGAGTTTTCTTATATCATCAGGTGTTTGAACCCAACTCGACGTTTTCAAATCAAAATTTCCAAGTTTTTGCAACTCCCGATATTGTTCTTCCGTTAACAGTTCAATGCCCATCTCATTTGCCATATCAATAGCGCTATTTTCTGGTTTATGTTTTTTTCTTGACTCCAACGCTTCACGGTCGTAACAAACACTTCTACGGCCTTTAGGACTTTCTGCTGAACAGTCTATAAAAATATATTCGTCATTCTCTTTATCATAACCAACAACATCCGGTTCCCCTTCTGTTTTTTCCATTTCATTAAGCGACCACAATTTGTCAGTATTTGTTTCTAGTTTTGTCTGGACACTAATCCATTCAATCTCATCATGACGGTTCATATTTTTCTCAAAACGGCTTTTTAATACTGTGAGTAATTCCTCTCGTTGTTCTAGTGTCAACTCCGTATTACTCTTTTTCATATTAATTCCTCCTTATCTTTTTACTAGGTTTCGTACTATTACCCAACTTGATGGCACAGGTTTATTAAAAATATTTTAGGTTATTTCTGGACTATACAACCAATTTTATCTAATCCATTCAGCACCATCTTATTCTTTCAAAAAAGGGGAATTAGCAATTTTTTTATATTGTTACTCAAAAGTTAGTATAGCAATGTTTTTAGAAATATTCAGCTTACAAATCTAAATATATTCTAATTCTTTTCATCTGTTTTAATCATGGAATCAATTGATCTATTCTGTAATTAAACTATAAGCGGAAATTTTCTTTATTTTTAAGGATACTAACATTGAAATACAATAGGCTAGTATAAGGATGCTTGCACAAAGCATTAGAATAATGGGTAAATTAATAGTAAACTCCATACGTTTAACCCCAGCGCTTGAAAGTAATACGGAAAGCATAGGATTAGTGAAAAAATAGCCAAGCACACCACCAATTGTAACACCTATAAAAATCACGGGTAGAAAACTGATGGATATTTGGTTCATCAGTTGAATTGTTGAATAGCCTATTGTTTTCATTACTCCAAATTCTTTCTTTCGCTTAATAATCATTGTTTTTATAACCAAATACAGAATCATCACAACAACTAGAACGGTAATTGTCAAAACCAGTAGCATAACTGCAAACACTGCAGCTGTATACATTCCGGTTTGGCTTTCTATATTTTCATCGATATCTAATGTTTCACCTATATAATTCCCGTACTGTTCCTGGACATTCTTCATAAAGTCTTTATTCGATACTCCGTCTAAATAGACATAGAGTGTGGTACCTTTAAATTCTGATTGTAATTGTTGAATACCTTCCATTGTTAATGAAGATATCTGTCCTAAATTACCAATCGATTGACTAAGACCTGTTACTAAATAACTTACTGTTTCAGCCCCATATTCTACGTCAACCGTATCGCCAATTCCTTTATTGATTTGATTTGAAACTACCCAGGAGATAGCTATTTCGTTTTCATACTTTGGCTGACGCCCTTTATAAACGACATTATTCTCTAGCTGGGAATAATGATCAGTAACGTTTGTATAAACTGTTTGACCATCAATATTTGTTTCAATTGTGTCTAATATATTCACTTTCCTTACATGATCGATTTGCTCAATGTCGCTTAAAAGATTTCTTATGTCTGCATCTGACTTAACAGCTATATATACATTTGCAGGTTCTGATCCAAATAAGTTAACGAATGCCGATTTGTCTGAAGCAATGTTGTAATACATCACTACTGAAAAAACTGTCGCAAAAGTTAGCGCCATAACTATTAAACTAATCATTATATTTTGTTTTGAGTTTACCAACATTGACTTTATAGCAAGTAGAAAATGAAGACCACCTTTAGCTTTTGCCAAAGGAATGTGATTTTTTCTAAAACTGTGTGTATGAACACCTCCACGAAGTGCCGCAACAGGTAGAATTTTTCTTATACGAAAAGCAGATAACAAAGTTACGACCACAACACAAATGGTTACAAAGAAAATACTGATTATGTTAACAATCATATCAAAACTTTGAATCCATATTAAACCAGAAATAGTCGAAATAATACCTCCAAACAAAGGCATTAAAGCATATGATAATGCAATTCCTACCACGCTCGCACTAAGAGCTATCATGATATATTGAAGTAGAATTGATGTGAAAATTTGCCGACTTGTATAGCCAATTGATTTAAGTACTCCTATATTTACCATTCCATCTTCAATACTATTAGAAACACGGAACTTAATGACAATTAGTGAGACCAGTACGATAATCGCAGAAAAAGCTACTAATATTGTAGCTATGATATTGATAGTTAATGTATTTACATTTTTAACTAATTCGATATCTAAACCAAAAATGTAAGTAGTGTCCTTATGTTGTGACTTCTTTACATTCTGAATAAATTCATTTTTTAACTGTGAGGATTTTGTTCTATCTTCCATCACTGCCGATATGATTAACTCATCTGATTGATAGTCAAGTTCGTCTGCTAGTGTTTGATAGGAAGTCTTAGGTAACATAAATTTCATAACGCCGATGTTATTTGTACCCATTATCGTTGTTTCAAAAAATCCAGCAACTCGATACTCAAAGTCCTTGTCTTGATATGTGATTCTAAAGTCATCACCTAACTCATAACCACCATCCGTTTTAAAACTATAAGGTACAAATATATCTTTGGAACTTGAAGTATTCACTTTTTCGATTAACTTTAACGGTCCAATATTTCGATTAGTATCTGCATTAAAAATTACTGCACTGTTCGTTAATTCACCGTTACCAAATTTATAATTAGCAAGGTTCATATGGATAATCTCTTCTGTTTCGGTCTTTTTTATCCCAGAATAGTTCTTTAAAAAATCTTCATGAGTTAAATGAAAACTTGTTTGATCCATCACAATCGTTACGTGAGGATCTTTTAATTGCTCTGCTTTTTGATCAAAAAATGCATTTAGTTGAGTAACAACCATTAGACCAACATTAAGAAGTAGCGTAGCAACCAAAATGAATATACATAAAGAAACGGTAGCAGACTTACTTTTTCTAATATTCGCCATAGATAGGTTCAAGATTTTCATCTTACCACCCCATTTCTGCTAGAAAATGTTTAATCTTTTCATGCCGTTCTAGATTTTTTTGTTCACTGTATTCACCCAATTTTAAATCACCACAAATGACACCGTCTCGCAAATATAAAATTCGATTTCCACGTAATGCTGTTTTCATATCATGAGTGACCATGACAATACTTTGCCCGTTTTGATTTGCCTTTGTAAAAATATCTAACACACTTTCACTTGATGCTGAGTTTAATGCACCGGTTGGCTCATCAGCAAAAAGTATTCTTGGACTGTTAATCAATGCACGAACAATTCCAACTCGCTGTGCCTCCCCACCAGAAAGTTGTGTCGGAAATTTAGACCATGCGTTTTCACTAATCCCTACTTGTATTAATAATTCTTTCGCTTTTTGCACGACTTCACGCTTATTCTTATTTACTAAAAGACCACTAGCCAGTACATTATCGAGGACACTCATATTATCTAGTAAATAAATCTGCTGAAAGACAAAGCCGCAATTGTTTCTTCGAAATATCGCCAGTTGATCGTTGTTCAATTTAGCTAAATTTTTACCACCAAAATCGATTTCACCTAATGTTGGTTTATCTATGCCACTAATTGCATACAGTAGAGTGGATTTTCCAGATCCTGAACTACCCATTATGATTGTAAAATCCCCTTCTATTAGACTAATATCTAGATTTTTTAATACATGCTGTTGATTTCCACCGTTCGAAAAGGTTTTACATAGCTTCTCCGTTTTAATAATTACATTTGTCATGCTTTTAGCACTCTCCCTTTATTAAGCTCATGTTTGTATTTTCAACTCAAAGAAAAAAGACCGTAATGTAGATTACAGTCTTATCATACAAAATGAATTCTTATTAAATCTTTGTGCAATTCTTAACTAATTCTTAATTCTTATGCTAGCATGATTTTCAGGACAACCGTAAAACCATCTTTTCCGTTGTAACAGCTAATTTGACCATACATATTCTCCATGAAGTACTTAGATATATATAGACCAAGACCTGAACCATTCTTGCCACCGACATTTTTCCCACGATAATATTTATTGAACAGTAGAGGTAATTCTTCTTCTTCAATTCCCGACCCAAAGTCTATAATGTAGAGCTCAAGGTAGCCATGTTTGATCTCGGACTTAATAGTGACCTTTGTTCCTGCATATTTATATGAATTACTTATAATATTGTCTAATACCTGCTGCATACGTAGTGGATCCGTTAAAATAATACAGTGTGGAATTGAATCATATACAATTTGGTGATCATAATTGACATTTTCAATCATATCAACAAGCACTTCGCTCGATTCTTCGGATACCGTTAATTTTAATTGTTGCAGCTCTTCTAATGTGGCATGAAACATATCCGTAACAAGTAAGTCGATTTGATCAGCTTTTGAATAAATAGTATTTACTTGCTTGATCACCTTATCGTCTTTTACCTGCATAAGCATTAATTCACTAACCGCCTTTATTGAAGCAACCGGTGTTTTAATATCATGACTTAATGTGGCAACAAGCTCTTTTTTACTACGGTTGGATTCATACTCTCTTTGACGTGAAGCATCGAGTTCATCACGCAACAAATCAAAGCTTTCCGTGAACGCACCAAAGTAATTGTTCTCGTTCATTTTTAAAGGCATCTCCAAATTACCTCTAGCCACATTCACTGCGAAATATTGAAGCTGCTGAAAAGGTTTCAATAACGTTCTGTTAATATAGTAAAGATAAAATATACTAAATATCGCTAATAAACCGAAAATGAAACTTACGGAAATGACGAGTTCCCTTTTCATTTGATCCATTAATTCTTGCTCATTATTACGGATAATTATCTTCCCTACAATTTCGTTATTTTGCTTCAAATCTATAAATGTATCTCTATTTTCTATGGCTTCGTATATATTGTTAAAATGATTTCCTGGTGTTTGATAAATCACGTTTTCTAAGTGATCTATAATAGAAAATGGTTGTTTTATGTCGCTATTATAAAAAGTTTCTTCACTAACTTGTCCCCAATTTTTTTCTACCGTTTTAACTACATCATTTATGGCTACAAGATCCACTTTTGGAATATCTTTATTGTTAATAATAATTATGGAGAAAGTAATTCCTATAGCAAAAACAACCAAAATCATACAGATTAGCAGCTTTATTTTCATCTGTTAGTATCCTCTAATACATACCCTGTTCCCCATACAGTTTTTATAAATTGCGGGTCCTTTGGATTACGTTCAATTTTCTCACGTAAATGCCGAATATGTACATTTAGGGTCCCATCCCCTACAAAGGTATCTTTCCATACATTTTGAAACAGTTCATCTTTTGTGATGATACGGTTTTTATTTTTCGCTAAATAATACAAAAGCTTATATTCCATTGTTTTTAGTTGAATATCAATACCATCTACTCGAACACGATGAAGTCTCGTATCAATTTGGATCTGTCCGAACTCTAATACACCTTGTTGAATGCTAGAACTATTTCCATATCTTTTAAGTACCGCTTTTACTTTAGCTAATAAAATACTTAATGTATATGGCTTATGAATATAATCGTCTCCACCTATATTAAGCGCAATTAAAACATCATCATCACTAGAACGAGCACTTATAAATAAGATAGGAATCTGCGTTGTTTCACGCAATTTTTTACACAAATCAAACCCCGATTCATTACCGAGATTGATGTCTAGAAGAATCAAAGACGGTTTATGTTCTTCCAAAAAACGTTCGCACTCTTCCGCATTTGTCACAAATGCTGTTTTGACTTCAAACATATTAAAATATTCACAAGTTGTTTCTGCTAAAGCAATTTCGTCATCTACAATTAAACAATCTAATTTCATCGTAAATCTCCTAGAAAAAGACTTTCCTACTTGTTTAACAGGATATTTATAGTATACATTAAATTGAATTTAAGGGTGTAAATTTATGGATATACTTATTTAATAAAGAAGGAATTAAGTAGCAATATAAAATTATCTTCTCCATTGAATACTGCATTGCCTTTCGCCCTATCTTAATCTCCATAATTCTCATACAAATCCCTAACATAAAAACAACCCTTGAAATGCCTAAAATCAGACACATCCAAGGGTTTCGATAATGATTTTAACCCCAGACTGCTTCAGAGTGTACAGACTGTAGGTGGGAATAAGGGGGTTGGTGGTTTAATACATCTTTAAAACAAAAGATAGTGAATAAAATAAATCACATGAGTTGAGAGTTACATCAACCCTCTTCTCCAAAGTTATCAAGCAATGCACGCACTTCATCCGTCGATTTTGTGTTCATCAATTGATTTCTTAGTTCGCCAGCTCCACGGAATCCTTTGACATATATTTTGAAGAAGCGGTGTAGTGCTGTGATGGAACGTGGCAATTCTGCTGAATATTGATCTTGAAGATCCAGTTGTAATCTTAGAAGATCTAGATATTCTGAAGTACTATGCTCTTTCGGTTCCTTTTCAAATGCAAAAGGATTTTTAAAAATACCACGTCCAATCATAACCCCATCAACGCCATATTGGTGGACGAGCTTCAACCCAGTTTCCCGGTCAGGAATATCGCCGTTAATCGTTAATAGCGTATTCGGTGCGATACGATCACGTAATTTTTTAATTTCCGGGATTAGCTCCCAATGTGCATCTACTTGGCTCAATTCTTTTCTTGTACGTAGATGAATTGATAGATTAGCAATATCTTGTTCCAAAATATGTGTTAGCCAGTCCTGCCACTCCTCTAACTCCGAGTAACCAAGCCTCGTCTTAACACTGACAGGTAAACCTCCCGCTTTTGCTGCTTGTATAATTTCAGCTGCAACATCTGGACGTAAAATTAGGCCGCTTCCTTTCCCTCTCGTTGCTACATTAGGTACAGGACAACCCATATTAATATCTATTCCTTTAAAGCCAAGTTCTGCCATGCCAATACTCATTTCACGGAAATGGTCGGGCTTGTCTCCCCATATATGTGCAACCATTGGCTGTTCATCTTCTGTAAATATCAAACGTCCACGAACACTTTTCTGTCCTTCCGGATGACAATAGCTCTCCGTATTTGTAAACTCTGTAAAAAATACATCCGGTCTACCTGCTTTACTTACGACATGACGAAAAACAACATCCGTCACATCTTCCATTGGTGCAAGTACAAAAAATGGTCGTGGTAAATCAAGCCAAAAATTCTCTTTCATATTCAAAGTTCAAATCCTCTCATCATGGTGTAATCGGCGAGTAAATATATAAAATAATTTCATTCAATCATACTAATTTATGAAATCCCTATAGCATTGATTTCGACTTTAGGCGGGCGGTTTCCATGGGCGGCTCGAGCCTGTAGTCTATCACTCGTGTTGGTCCCGCTGGAGTTGCTTCCTTCCCCTCCAATGTAACACTCGTATATTTAAATTAAATAAGTAATTATGAAATCGACTTCTACAAGTCATTATTATAGTATAACCTAGCTTTTTAAAATTATCTCCAAACATGTTTGCTAAAAAGTTCAATGTTTAAAATTTCACTATTACTTGTTTTCTCCTTGAATGTAGAATTAAAAGCAGACGGTCATTTAGAGGTGCATATCGCCCTTCCAAACCGTCTGCTTTTTTATTCCATCAAATATTTAGTTAGATAAAACCATAGTGTATTATTTTGATGATGCGATTTTTATATGAGCTAAATGATGCTCTTCGTGCCAAGCTAATTTTGCAACTTTTGTTGCCACTGTTATTGTACCGTTTGTTTTGTGAGTAAAGGCTCGTTCTAATTGATCTTCAGTTAAACTTTGTCCTAAGTATACAATACGCTCATTTATCCCCTCTAACATTTTAATAGAACATTCTACAGGAAGCTCTGTATCTGGTTGAACAGCCCACTTTTCCTCACTAAAACCTGGTACTACTGGATTCTCATCAGTTAAAGCTAGCTTCAAACGTTGGTACATGTTCAACTGTGAATCTGCAATATGATGAACAAGCTGACGAATTGTCCATGCACCTTCACGATAGGTTTTGTTTAAATCCTCATCACTTAATGTATCAACAGTTTCTCTAAGTCGCACCGTATACGTTCTAATATCCTGTAGCCATTCTTGAATATTTTCTAATGTTACTTTTTCAGGAACTTGTAATTCTCCAATTGGGTATCTAACATTCACTTTCAACCCCCTTTTTCCTATTCTTTATTTTTGATATTTACACTACTATATCAAGCGGCTTAAATGTTGTTAACATTACTAAACTAATAATCACCTATTATTGGAACTAAAAAAGTCGATTCCTCACTTGGAACTCCTTCTTTAACTTAGGTTGCTAACTTTCCATTCCTGCAATTCCAAAACCACCAGGTCCTGCATGGGTAGAAATCATTGCGCCAGCTTGCATCCATGTTACTTTCTCGAAACCTGTTTCATTTGCGATTTCATTCATTCTACTCTTAATACTCTCATCTAGTCCGATAGAGTAGATTAAATACAGCTGTTTTCTATCAATTTCGTATTGATTTAAGTAATCTCGCATGAGCTTTTCCGCCACAATGTTCATACTCCCACGATATTTTCTAGTGGAAACAAGCTTTCCTTCTATTAACTCTATACAGGGCTTTATTTTTAATAATAACCCTCCAATATAAGCTACATTACTTACCCGTCCACCCGCTCTGAGAAAGTCTAAACTACCGGGAAGGAAAGCCAATCTTGTTTTAGGAACCACAGATTCTATTTTTTCTATTAAGTGAACATGACTAATGGAAGGTTCTTCCTCGAGTAAAGTTGCCGCATATATCACGATTGCAGCCAATCCACCTGTAACGTTTAGTGCATCAATGAGAAAAAGATCTTCAAAACCTTCCGCGGCAATTAACGCACTCTGAAAGGACGCAGATGCTTTAGAGGTATATCCAATGTGAATAATAATGCTATCTGGAAAATCTATTCTAATTTTTGTAAACAATTCATGATACTCATGTACATTCGTTGCTGTAGTAGATGGTATTTTTTTTGTGCGACTATGATAATCAAAAACTTCCTCTACCGATAGCTCACCATCTAAATAATCCTTCCCATCCATGATGACGTGCATGGGTACGACTTGAATTTGAAATTTTTCAACCAGGTCCTTCGGTAAATCCGCTCCACTCTCTGTCGAAAAAATAATCCTTTTCATTGAACATTCCTTTCAACTAACGCAGCTGTCCTGCTGCGTAATTAGTTATTTATATATCCTAAATATACACTAGAAAGGGATATTATTCATTAAATAATCAGAAAATTTTAGCGAGTAATGGATTACCAACACTAATGTAGACATATAAAACAAGGTCTATTAAGCTTCTCTATAATGTAAAATCATCTATTCTTTTCAAACTAAATCTACAATACTTACTTACCACCATTCATGATTTAAAACTAGTATAAATGTAAAAGCAGTCGGTTTAGATATGCATCATTGCACTTCTAAACCATCTGCTTAATTAATTTATTGAATTAATGTTACATCTATAAACCGTCAAAACCCTCATTCCACGGTTAACTAAAAGTCTTGAGACCAAACGTTCTTTTCACACTCTGTTCTCCCATTCTTTTCGAGTTACAATAAAGTTGTGATTCCCCTTATTCACCTAAGTGTAGTAAGGAGAAGGGTTAGGAGGAGAAAATTAGGTTAATAAGTGTGTGTAGCCATCCGCTCCTACCTCGCTCGCATTAGTCCATCACATTTAGCACATAACTCCACTTTTCATCGTCGGTTAATATGGCCATTTCTACTTCTAAATTGCCACCTAGACAAACATTCTGCCCTTGAATGGAAACAACCATTGCTTGCACGATTGGATTACTGTCATTTTTTTGATAGACATCGCCAATTCTAGGTGTATACGTTTCCGACAAATTGGTTTCTGCCGGTTGTGATTCCGACTCCTCAGCCATTTCTGCATTCGGGTCCTGTAAGTCGATAATCGTCGCACCATCCTCAAGTCCAGGAACCATCACCCAGTATTCATCATGTCTGATTCCATTCGACAGATTACTAATCACGCCATTTCTTTCAACCGAGGATACGATTTCAATAGCGTTGAGATGGTGATGATCCAGCGAATCAGGTTTTGGATTGATCACTAAAATGTAATCACCTACTTTAGCCTTGACGTCCTTATTGAGTGTAAAACGTTTTTGATTGTAAGCAAAACTATCTAAGTGTTTAGGCTTATAGAAATCAATTTCTTTCGCCATAGCAAGCTGTTGTTTAAAATTCTCCAGGCGAATGAGATGAATTGACTGTTTAAAAAATGCCTTTACTGAATACACTTTATGCAATTTATTTTGATAATAAACAAATTGGCCTTTACGAACGTTTACAAGCTTCATTTATCATCCCACCTCGCTGTAAAATATTGTTGATCTCCAATCATTCGGTTCGTTTGATTGTTTTGTAAAACGATATGACCATTAGAATAAGAATAATAGAAAATGGGAGTGCTGCAATTATGAGCATATTTTGAAAACCGTCAAGACCGCCGGAGTACATAACAATTGCAGCCATCGCTGAGAGAATCAGGCCCCAAACTATTTTCACGACGTTTGATGGATTAAGTTGTCCTCCTGTACTAAACATACCGAGTACGAATGTGGCTGAATCGGCAGATGTAATGAAAAATATCGCAATCACAACTATCGTCAAAAAAGATAGTATCATACCAATTGGGTAATGTTCATACATGCCGAATGTTACTGTTTCTGTAGCCAATTTGGACAGTTTTGCAATGCCATGTTGTTCTAAGTTCAATGCTGACCCACCAAATACAGCGAAAAAAATGAACGTCACAAGGGTAGGGGCGATTAATACACCAATTATAAATTGTCTAATTGTACGTCCCTTTGATACACGTGCAATAAACATTCCAACAAATGGTGCCCATGATATCCACCATGACCAATAAAAGATGGTCCAGTCGTTAACCCAGTCCCTTTGAGCTTCGTTTACTGGCTTTAAATCGAAACTCATTTGTATAAAGTTGCCTATATAATTACCGATTGTCGTTACAAACATATTTGTAATATACATTGTTGGCCCTACGATAAATAATGCGAGCAGCAGTATAAGTGCGAGCCACAAGTTGATCGAACTTAGATATTTAATGCCGTTTCCAATACCTGTCCATGCGGATGCGATGAAAATGACAGTGGCTACAACTAAAATAATTAGTTGAAACCAAAAAGATTTCGGTGCGTTAAATAAAAAGGTTAATCCACTGTTGATTTGGGCCGAGCCAAATCCAAGTGTGGAGGCAACGCCGACCACTGTAGCAAAAATAGCAAGTGTATCGACTACTCGGCCAACAGTGCCGCGCATCATTTTTTTGCCGAATAAAGGTTCAAGTGTTGCGCTGATCAAACCAGGAGCGCCTACACGGAATTTAAAATAAGCAAAGATTAGTGCAACTACAGCGTATAATCCCCAGCCGTGGAAACCCCAATGTAACGAAGTGTATTGAAGCGATTCCAAAATCGCCTGCTCCGAACCCGGCTCCGCGTTTGGTGATTTTATAAAAGCATGGGAGATGGTCTCTGCTGTCGTAAAAAACATGAGTCCGATTCCCATACCTGCACTAAATAACATTGCAAACCAGGCAGGCAAGCTGAAATCCGGTTCATCATCATCTTTCCCCAGCTTTATATTACCAAAACGTGAAAACATCATATAAATACAAAAACTGATTAGTGCAACGATAACAAGTGTGTAAAACCATCCAAACTGATTGGAAATAAAATCGGTCACGGATGCGGTAAATTCATTTAAATAATCGGGAGCAAGAGTTCCCAAAAGCACAATTGCAATACATATAGTAATGGCATACCAAAATACTTTTGTAATATGCAACAAAACTCCCCCATTCTTTACTAATAACAGGGTGTGTATTCTTATCTATCTCTATGCATATGTATCATTCAAAAAATCCCCCGACCATTAGACCAGGGGAACATGAAACACACTTCAGTATTCAACTAAAATCCGCTAAACCTATTGCCACCAAGTTATTTCAACATTATTAAAGCCACACACTCCACGTGTGTTGATTGTGGGAACATATCCACTGGTTGAACCTCTTTTGTTTTATAGCCGCCATCTTCTAAAATTCTCAAATCACGAGCAAGGGTGGCAGGGTTACAAGAAACATAAACAACACGCTTTGGACGCTGCTCAATAATTGTCGTAAGTAGTGCTTCGTCACAGCCCTTTCTTGGCGGGTCAACTACCAAGACATCCGCTTGTTTTCCTTCTTTGTACCATTTAGGTATAACTTCCTCTGCAGGACCAGCCTCAAAATAAGTATTAGTAAAACCGTTCAGCTCCGCATTTCTTTTTGCATCCTCAATAGCCTGAGGAACAATTTCTACACCAAGTACTTGTTTTGCTTTTTGTGCTAAGAATAGAGAGATTGTACCAATACCACAATAAGCATCAATAACTGTTTCATCACCTGTAAGCTGAGCATAATCCAAAGCTTGCTTATAAAGTACCTCAGTTTGTTCTGGATTTACTTGATAAAATGAGCGAGCCGAAATTTCAAAGCGAACATCTCCGATTAAGTCTTCAATAACTGCTTTTCCCCAGATAACGTTTGTTTCATTTCCGAAGATCACATTTGTGTTTCGGCTATTCACATTATGAACAATCGATTTCACATTTGGCTCTACTTCACTAATGAACTGAATAATTTCCTCTTGCTTCGATAATTTCGCATGCTTCGTTACTAGTACAACCATCACTTCTCCAGTTGCTCGTCCTTTACGTACGACTAGGTGACGAAGCTGACCTTTTTTCGTTTCTTCATTGTATGGAATTAAATCTAGTTTCAACGCATTTTCCTTTACTGCTCTTAGTAATCTATCTGCTTCATCTGTTTGTATTAAACAAGTATTCGTATCTGCAATTCGATGTGATTTCGATTGGTAGAATCCTGCGATTACCTCACCATTTTCTAAATCAAATGGAATTTGGGATTTGTTGCGATATTCCCATGGCTTGTACATGCCTTTTACAGGAAGCACAGGCGCATCTATCTTCCCTATGCGTTTCATGACATTGCGAACCATACTTTCTTTCCATTCAAGCTGTCCTTCATACGTCATATGCTGAAGCTGACATCCCCCACATTCATAAAACACTGGGCATGGTGCTTCTACACGAAATGGTGAAGGCTCCACGATATTTTTCAATTTGGCAAAGCCATAGTTTTTTAATGTTTTTAGCACATGTACTTCGACAGTTTCGTTCGGTAAGCCTCCAGCTATAAATAGAGGATATCCATCGACCTTTGCAACTCCTGCTCCGTCATGTGTTAAATCTTCAATATGGACTGTTAACTGATCATTTTTTTGTACTGGTGTATTCAATGTTAAACTCCGTTCTAGTTATGATTGATTCATTATACCAAAAAGAATGCGTACAAGTCTGCTGACTCATACGCATAATCATATATTTTTCCGTTATTTTATCTGTATATGTATTTTGGGGGTCTTCTAGCTCGATTTATTGCTCATGGAATACGATTAGGATTAGTTTACTGCATAGAGTTTCTCGTGAAATTCCATACACTTTAACTTACGTTGTAAATCAAAAAAAGCAACCAAAATTATTACTTTGGTTGCTAATACTTTATTGGTTAGGATTCTTTACTTCGATGTCTTTTATAGTCGTCATGAAAGATTGGAACAAACCCATTCTGTTCCATTTTTATATAACGTTGCTCTAAATGAGTTATTATTTTTTGACCTTTTTCTTTCGAAAAGACGCCGTACTCAACGTATTTGTTGATAATTTCTTTCTTTTGCTTAAGAGCTTCTTGTTGTAACACCTTCATCTCTTCTTGCTGCTCCGACGTTAATTTTACATCTGTTGGCATGTCTGCCTTTGCCTCCATTGACGTCAAACCCATCAACCCAACAGTCATTAAAATCGCTGTCATTACATTTAACCAACGTTTACTCATTTACATTTCCTCCTCTCTTGTTTTGTTTTATCGTGTGCTATTTAACATCATTTATCCTTTTTTTGAAAAACTGGATAGTTTCTAAAGGTGGATATAAACAAAAAAACCTCAATTTTGAGGTCTCTGAATTATTGTTTTACTTCTGTAATTTGCTTGTTTACGATTTTTGATAACTGATCCCAGGTATGAATTTCAAATGTCGGTTGGATATCAGTATGATTTAGTTTTCTTTTTGGATTAAACCAACATGTATCAATTCCAAAATTATTTCCACCTTGGATGTCGGATGAAAGTGAATCTCCTATCATTAATACACGCGATGGATCGGAAATTTGAAGTCGTTCTAATGCATATGCAAAAATTTCTTTTTGCGGTTTTTGAAATCCTGTTTCTTCAGAGGTAATTATGACTTCAAAGAGATTTTTTAATGCCGAGCCATTTACTCTAGCATGTTGGGCGTCTTTAAATCCATTAGTAAGGAGTGCAATTCGAAAATCTGTTAAACTTGCAAACAATTCCTCTACTCCATCAATCATATGAACTTCTTTTCCTAAATTTTCTATGTACTTTTGACCGCATAATATCGGATCTATATCTAAGGAATGTTCTATAAATAATCGTTTAAAACGTTCGACCTTTAATTCCGCTAAAGATGTGCGACCATACTCAAGGTCATCCCATAACACCTTACTAATCGATTTATAACTAGTAAAATAATCTTCTAAACCATTTGGAAGTCCATACTCTTCAAATAAAAGACGGAGTGCATTCTGTTCAGTCATTCCAAAATCGAGCAATGTATCATCTAAGTCAAATAATAGTACATCGTACCTCATAAAATTCCACCTTTCATACTCCTATAATTTTAGCATATTAAGGTGAATATTATACCGGAATAGCCTTTATTATTATCCAGTATTAAGAGACTATTTCATTGGCGAAAATGTATTTTAAGAGCTATATTTGATAAGAAATGGGCTATTTTATTAAATTTTAGGGTTTTAGTGCAAGTTTTATTGGAGATTTTTAGATTTATGGGCTCTATTTATTTGTCTATGGGCTATTTTAAACTTTTTAGGGCCATCCTCAATATAAAAAATAACCTCAATCTATACGATTGAGGTCATTACCTTTTATTCGTCCTTCACTGCTCCGTCCCTAGAAGCAGCCCAAAAGGCTACGATAATGGAGCCGATTAATACGATGAATGGTGCGTAAAATATCATAAACTCTGTCATATAATCTCTCCTCCTTACGCGTGGTTATTTTCTTTTTTTCCACGTACATAGTCTTTATTGAATAAAAATAATCTTAGTAATAAATACAACGATGGGATTAGCAGAGCAAGCCCAGCTATAAAAGCGACAATTAAGGCAATAGCCATAGCTTCATTTGTAAAGCTGTCATATATCGTTAAGTGTGGATACAGTAAATATGGAAGATGCGCAAATCCGTATGAGAAGAACGCTATTAAGAATTGCCCTCCTAGTAGCACAAATGCCAATCCGTAACTTCTTTTCGACCATAATAACCATACTGTTCCGATAAAGAGCAATAACGACAATGCAAATGCCCACCATATATCGAGCATATTTTCATAGTGCTCCAGATTATGTGAACGGAGCTCCACCATAATTCCGCCCGCTGTTATAATGGTGGGAAGTGCCCAAATGAGCGCATACTTTCTCATCAGCCTAGTTGCATCTAAATCACCTGCTTTATTGGCATACCAGGTCAAAAACACTGATGAAATATACAAAACAGAAGAAAGGCTTAGCACTACAATCGACCATGTGAGAGGACTTGTAAATAGCGCTTCATAATCGAGAGTTGGTGATTCATTAATCATGTGAACAAAGCCGCCCTCTGAAATAGTTAATACAATGGAAAGTGCTGCTGGGATAAATAGACCAGCAAGACCATACATAAATGAATATCCCTTATGCCCTCTAGAACCATACGTTTCAAAAGCATAGTAGGAGCCACGGATTGCAAGTAATATTAACGCTATACTCGCAGGTACTAGTAAGGTCGTACCATAATAAAAAGCAGTCTTCGGGAAAAATCCGATAATGCCAACAAAGAAAAATACAAGAAACACATTCGTTACTTCCCAAACTGGTGACAAGTAGCGCTGTATAATATTCGTTAGAATTCGTTGCTTACCAGTGAGTAAACTGTAAGCGTTAAAAAAACCTGCACCAAAGTCAATAGATGCAACGATCAAATAGCCAAAAAGAAATGTCCACAACACAAAGATTCCGATGATTTCTAATGTCATAATATATCACCGCCTTTTTCTACATGTCTATCCTCTATTTCCTGTTCCACTGGGTTTTTCCTAAACATGCGCGTTAAAACTACAATACTTCCGACACCAAGTACCAAGTACAGTCCTGCAAATAGTATGAGCATAATATCCACATGGGGACTGGTCGTTGCAGCATCTTCGACTCGCATAATACCTCTTAGAATCCAAGGCTGCCTTCCGACTTCTGCAAGCCACCATCCTGCTTCAATCGCTATAATTGATGCCGGTCCACCTAGAACAATGAGCCAGCGATACCACTTGGAGTTAACAAATGCCCATTTTAGCTTCGTACCTAGCCAGTATAATCCCGAAAGTACTACCATCGACATACCAATCGTCACCATAATATCGAAAAGATAGTGGATATATAACGGTGGTGTTTCATCTGCAGGGAACTGATCTAAACCAATTACTTCTGCAGTCGGATTAAAATGTGCTAGAATGCTTAAAGCAAAAGGTATTTCTATCGCATACTTCACTTCTCCATCATCTAAGATTCCATATAAAATTAGTGGTGCACTTTCTTCCGTTTCAAAATGCCATTCCGCAGCTGCTAGCTTTTCTGGCTGATATTCAGCTAAATATTTCCCCGAAAAGTCTCCAATAATAGCAGTAGCAATTGAGAATACTAAGCCAACCTTCATTGTTAAGAATAATGCTTTTTTATGATATATATGATTCGAGCCTTTCAATAAACGGAAAGCTGCAATTGCCGCTAACACAAATGCAGACGTCATATATGCAGTCACTACTACATGTGCTACCTTTGTTGGCATAGCAGGATTGAACATAGCTAGAAGTGGGCTAATATTCACTAACTCTCCGTTTAATACATCAAACCCTTGGGGTGCATTCATAAATGCATTTACGATTGTGATAAAAACAGCGGAAAATGATGCTCCAACAGCTACTGGAATAAGTAACAGAAGGTGCTTCTTTTGATTCTCAAATCGATCCCATGTGTATAAGTAAATTCCTAGGAAAATAGCTTCAAAAAAGAAAGCAAATGTCTCCATAAATAGTGGAAGGGCAATAATATTTCCCGCTAGTTCCATAAAGTTCGGCCAGAGTAAAGAAAGTTGCATACCAATCGCTGTTCCAGTCACTACACCAACTGCAACAGTAATTACGAATCCTCTCGCCCATCTTCGTGCTAGTAATATGTAATGTTCATCATTCTTTTTAATACCTACCCATTGGGCTATCATAATCATTAAAGGAACACCAACACCAATAGTTGCGTAAATAATATGAAACGATAAGGTCAATTCGGTTAGTACGCGACTAAAAAATACGGATTCTTCATTCATCATTCTTCCCCCTTTCTAATTACCAAATATTCTCCCCGCAATCGATAGCATCATGATTCCTGCCACAATAAAAGCAAGCCACATTAAATACTTTTCCTGTTTCTTATACATGTGCTTCACCCCTTTACCTACATAATACCCAAAATTAAAGTTATTGAACTTTATTATTATGAAGGTAATACAAAATTATGATAGCAAGACAGGGATTTTTGATTTTCTATGGTTTAAAATTTCATACAAAAAAGCTCAACATTTATAATGCTGAGCTTTTGCTTACGGTCTATCCTGTTCTCGAATTTCATCGATTGGAACAAAGACCTCTATATGTCTATATAAATTTTGGAATGTTGCAGGAATAGTCCCTCCGTATTCCCCGTCTAGGTTAAGAAGAACTTTATCATCAGAAGTAACTTTAATATGTTTCGCTTTTTTATGAATAACATGTGGATCTGCTAAGTGATCTCCGCGTAAAGCTAAAGACGCCACACGAATAAATTCAGCAATGTTCACTTTTTTTAGAATCAATAAAGAAAATAACCCATCGTTAATACTCGAATTTGGAGCAAGTTTTTCAAATCCACCTACTGAATTCGTTAAACCAACTAAGAACATCATTACTTCGTCCTCAAATACTTCCCCATCATATTCAATTCTAACCTTTGTTGCGTTGATCGATGGAAGCATCTCTATACCTTTTAAATAATAGGCAAGCTGCCCAAGCATCGTTTTAAGTTTGCTCGGTACTTCGTAAGTAAGTTCCGTAATTCGACCGCCACCAGCAATATTGATAAAATAGCGATCATTAACTAAGCCTACGTCCACTGGAATCGAATCACCTTTAATAATAATATCCACTGCTTTTTTTATGTCTCTTGGAATATGAACAGCTCTAGCAAAGTCATTTGTCGTTCCCATCGGAATTAGCCCAATTTTAGGACGTTTCTCAAATTCACTTACACCTGCAACTACCTCATTAAGCGTTCCATCTCCTCCAGATGCAATGATAATATCAAAGCCATTTTCTACCGCCTTCTTCGCTGCCTCGATGGCATCTCCTTCAGCTGTGGTCGCATGACATGATGTTTCATATCCAGCGATCTCTAAGCTTTCCAAAACCTCTGGTAAATGTTTTTTAAATAACTCTCTTCCGGAAGTTGGATTATAGATAATTCTTGCACGTTTCATACTTATTTCCTTTCTGCTTCACAATACTTACTTCTCATAAAGACTATACATCATTACAAAAAGTTCCATGACACTATTAAAAGAGTCGACTCTAGCCGACTCCTTTAGGAATGTGGTTAGTAATATTTTATTTTTGTAGTGCTTGAATCCAAGTATTACGTATACCTTCATATACAGCTAGATGAAATTCCTGATTGCTGATAAACTCATTAGTCATTTGCGCATAAAATTCTTTTTGTATTTCCTCAAAAGAAGGATCTTCTTTTGCAGGAAACTTTGCTCTACCATCCATTACAAACTGTTGAACTAACCCTGCGCGTGGACCCCATTTAGAAACCACTTCACCATCTCTATTTAACAACAAATAAACAGGAATTGAACGGCCACCATTTGTTAAATGCTGATCTATTAAATCCAAGTTTTCATCGCGATAAACAGCACGTACTTCAATATTAGCAGCCTCTGCAATTTTACGTAAAATAGCATTATTCATCATAGCATCGCCACACCAGTCTTCTGTAATAACTAGTATATGTGGTGTTTTTTCCTTTAATACTTCAATAAATTCATCATCTGCGGGTACATCGAATTTATTGTAGATGCTGAAAGATTCTTCTTTCTTCGTAGTCATATCATCCATATATTGAGTTAGTGGCTTTGCATTTTCAAAATATTGTTGTTCTGTAGACAAGTGAGTTGCCTCCTTTTTTTCTAAGTATACTTCGTTTTCAATCGTTATTCAAACAAGCTAGACTATTCTATAACTTTTTATATTATTGATTTCTTCTTCGCTTGAAATAAAATAACGTCATTCACTTTTTTATGTATTTCTCCATCCTTATAAAAAATGGCGCCTCCATCTGGGAGAGCATAAATAGTACGTTCAGTGGAAAGTGCAAATAATTCATCATCAGATGCTTCGTTATAATGTACCTCCACGCTAAAGTCTACTAAACCTAAACCTTTTATCACTAACGACTCTGGATAATCATCGTCTTTTGTTAAAATACATTCCCGGCAAAATGCCAAAGCCCCTGCACTATAACCAATTTGTAACCTAGGATAATTTCTAATGCTTGAAGAAAGTTCTTTTTCTTCGATTATCTTGAGTAACTTTTCTGGTCTGCCACCTATCAAATATAGAACATCACTCTCATTTATCATCGAAACCATTTCTTTTGTGGAAAGTTCCTCATGTAATAAATCTAGTGTCACATTTGAAATGTTAGAGAAAACCTGTATTAAACTTTCCATCCAACTATCATACTTTGAAATTTCCGTTGCAAAAGGAACTACTAAAACTTTCGAATTTGGTTTAATCCTCTTCGACAATTCTTCAAATACTTCATCCAATTCACCTTTTAAAACATGCCCGCCACCAATAAAACATAACTCCACTGTGCTTACTCCCCATTACGTATTAATTAAAATATTCTTTCATCATAGCACCAACACACATGGAAATAAATACTATTTAGTTTTTGTATCCCTAAAATTTGGATGAATGAGAGGTTGTATGCTATACGAGAGAGCACCGATCACATATAAGAAAAACCTTCTATAAGTGGGTTTACTTGCCGTGGGATGGGGTTTACTTGCCGTGGGATGGGGTTTACTTGCGCTCGAGGTGGATTTACTTGCGGAGTTGGTTAGATACTTGCGCTCGGGACCTGTTTACTTGCGGAGTTGATACTTTTACTTGCTAAACGGGATTATCTGGAAGGTTTAAATGCTTTTACTTGCGGAGTATATGCTTTTACTTGCTAAACGGGATTATCTGGAAGATTTAAATGCACTTAGCTTTTCGCCAAGGCGAAAAGCTTCCTTATTTGGATCTACTTGCGCTCGAGGTGGATTTACTTGCGAAGTTGGCTAGATACTTGCACTCGGGACCAGTATACTTGCGGAGTTGATGCTTTCACTTGCTAAATGGGATTATCTGGAAGATTTATATACTCTTAGCTTTTCGCCTTTGTGAAAAGCTTCCATATTGGGCTTTACTTGCCCTCAGGGTGGTGTTACTTGCGGAGTTAGTGAGATACTTGCGCTCGGGACCAGTTTACTTGCGGAGTATTTACTTTTACTTGCTAAACGGGGTTATCTGGAAGATTTATATGCTAATAGCTTTTCGCCTTGGCGAAAAGCTTCATTATTGGGGTTTACTTGCGCTTGGGAGCGGATACTTTTATAGAAAAAAGGATGCCCAAATGAAATGGGCATCCCTGAGTATTAGCGTTTTACGATTTCTTCGTTCAAGATTTTGTTAACAAGAGGCGGATTTGCTTGGCCTTTTGTTGCTTTCATGATTTGTCCAACTAGGAAGCCGATTGCGCGGTCTTTCCCGTTTTTGAAGTCTTCGATAGATTGCGGATTAGCATCAAGTGTTGCTGTTACGATTTCGCGTAGGGCGCCTTCGTCAGAAATTTGTACTAAGCCTTTAGCTTTTACGACTTCTGCAGCGTCTCCACCGTTGTCAGCAAGCTCTTTGAAAACTTTTTTCGCGATTTTTGATGAGATAGTACCATCCGAGATCAATTTAATCATTCCAGAAAGATTAGCAGGAGTTAGTTCTATATCCTTCAATTCTTTTTGGTCTGCGTTTAAGTATGCAGAAACCTCACCCATCATCCAGTTAGCAGATAGTTTTACGTCAGCTCCATCAGCAATAGTTGCTTCAAAGAAGTTAGCCATATCCTTAGATAATGTTAATACATGTGCATCGTATGGAGATAACCCTAACTCTTCTATATAACGTTGTTTGCGAGCATCTGGTAGCTCTGGGATTTCTGAGCGTACACGTTCTAACCATGCATCATCAATTACAAGATCCACCAAATCTGGCTCTGGGAAATAACGATAATCGTCCGTACCTTCTTTAACGCGCATAAGAATCGTTTTACCAGTTTTCTCATCATAGCGACGAGTTTCTTGTTCAATGATTCCACCAGCAGATAATACTTCTGCTTGACGAACTTCTTCGTGCTCTAGTCCTCTACGTACAAAGTTGAATGAGTTTAAGTTTTTCAACTCAGTTTTAGTACCAAATTCTTCTTGACCATAAGGGCGAATAGAAATATTCGCATCACAGCGTAAAGATCCTTCTTCCATTTTACAATCTGAAACGTCTGTATATTGGATAATAGATTTTACTTTTTCTAAGTAAGCATAAGCTTCCTCAGGTGTACGGATATCTGGTTCTGAAACGATTTCAACTAGCGGAGTTCCTTGACGGTTAAAGTCAACTAAAGAATATCCATCTGCATGGGAAAGTTTCCCAGCATCTTCTTCCATATGAAGACGAGTAATTCCAATACGTTTTTTCTCACCGTTTACTTCAATTTCAACCCAACCATTTTTACCGATTGGTTTATCAAATTGCGAAATTTGATATGCTTTCGGATTATCTGGATAGAAATAGTTTTTACGGTCAAACTTCGTATTCTGCTCGATTTCCATATTTAGCGCAAGTGCTGCACGCATTGCAAAATCGACTACGTTTTTATTCAATACAGGTAATACACCCGGGTATCCTAGGTCTATTACTGTTGTGTTTGTGTTTGGTTCAGCCCCAAAATGATTAGGTGCTGATGAGAAGATTTTCGAGTTAGTTTTTAACTCTACGTGTACTTCTAATCCAATAACTGTTTCAAAGTTCATGTTATTTTCCCTCCCAAATCTGAGGAGTTTGTTTATGGAAATCAGTAGATTGCTCATAAGCATGTGCTACGCGATAAATCGTTGACTCGTCAAAATAATTCCCGATAATTTGTAGACCTAGTGGTAATCCATCTTCAAATCCACAAGGGATAGAAATTGCTGGTACACCTGCAAGGTTAATTGGAATTGTTAAAATATCATTTGCATACATCGTCAATGGATCTTCTACGTTTTCTCCAATTTTGAATGCTGGAGTTGGTGCCGTTGGTCCGACAATTACATCATAATCCGCTAAAACTTTATCGAAATCTTGTTTGATAAGTGTACGAACTTGCTGTGCTTTTTTATAGTAAGCATCGTAAGTACCTGCGCTTAATGAATAAGTACCTAGCATAATACGACGTTTAACTTCGTCACCAAATCCTTGTGCACGAGTTTCTTTATAAAGATCCAATAAGTTTTCAACGTTTTCAGCACGGAAGCCATAACGAATTCCATCAAAACGAGAAAGGTTGGAAGAAGCCTCAGAAGATGAAAGAATATAGTATGTAGCTAAAGCGTATTTAGAATGTGGCAATGAAACCTCTTCCCAAGTTGCTCCCTGTTCTTCTAATACTTTCAACGCATCCATAATAGATTGGCGAACTGCTTCACTTACACCTTCTCCTAAATATTCTTTAGGTACAGCAATACGAAGACCTTTAATATCTCCTGTTAAAGCTGCTACAAAGTTTGGAACATCAACATCTGCTGAAGTAGAATCATTTGCATCAACTCCAGAAATTGCTTCTAGAAGTAGTGCATTGTCTTCTACGTTACGAGTGATCGGACCAATTTGATCTAAAGAAGAAGCAAACGCTACTAGACCGAAGCGAGAAACACGTCCATACGTAGGTTTCATGCCGACAACACCACAATAGGATGCTGGTTGACGAATAGATCCACCAGTATCTGAACCTAGCGAGAACGGCACCTCACCAGCTGCTACTGCTGCTGCTGATGCACCTGAAGAACCACCAGGAACACGATCTAATGACCAAGGGTTTTTAGTTGTTTTATAGGCTGAATTTTCATTGGAAGATCCCATTGCAAATTCATCCATATTCAATTTACCGATTGTAATCATACCAGCCTCGCGTAACTTTTTCACAACCGTTGCATCATAAATAGGATTGAATCCTTGTAAAATTTTACTTGCACAAGTAGTTTCTAATCCTTCTGTTACGATATTATCCTTTACTCCGATCGGTAAACCGAATAATGGTCCACGTTCTTCAAAAGGTATTTTTTCTAATTCTGTAGCTGTTTCTAATGCTTTTTCTTTATTCAAAGCTAAGAAGGCTTCTACTTCGCCATCAAGTTTTTCTACACGTGCAAAAGCTTCGTTTGTCAAATCCACTAAAGAAACTTCTTTATTATGTATAAGCCCTTGTAATTCTTTCGATGAGCGATTAAATAACGTCATGATTTTCCCTCCTTACATTTATTAATCCATAATTGATGGTACTTTTACTTGACCAGCTTCTTGGTCTTTCACATTTAACATCATCGTATCTCTTTCCAAACCTTTAGTAGCTACGTCTTCACGTAGCACGTTTACTAATGGAAGGACATGTGTAGTAGGTTCTACATTTGTTGTATCCAACTCTTTTAATTGCTCAGCAAATTCCGTGATTGCTCCTAGTTGAAGTGCAAACTTTTCTGCTTCTTCCTCTGTAATTGCAAGTCTCGCAAGATGGGCAACATGCTTTACTTCTTCTTTTGTTAACTCCGCCATTTATCACACCTCCGAATTCAGGTAACCATACGAAATATCATATCATTTTTCACTCTGCTTGAACAGAGAGTACCTCTTTACTCCTTATTGTGTGTATATATGCACATACGGTTCTTCATCACCAGCTTTTTTCACTAATAATGCCTCTGCACCATCTATCGAATTCACTTGTACTTCAATATTCATCGCAGGGAGATTTTTTACTAAGCCTGCAAGATGCTGTGTAAATCCAATAACCTCTGCAGTACCATAAAACTGTATAGGAATAGTGATTGTCAACTTTTGAAGTTGCTTATCTTTGAAATAACCTGTCCCAATAATACTCGTATAATTGGAAAAGTATGTTTCTACATCTTGTTTGAAGCCGCGGAAAACTGTATCTAAATCACGGTATTTTTCTTGAGAGTCCGCAGTAGGAAATAGAACATACTCCTCGTCAATTGCTTTCCAGTCAGATACATTTTTTCCTGCTGTCGCTGTACTATACGTAAAATATGTTCCTGGAACAACTGCGTTCCGGCTATTTTGTTTGAACAAGCCGACTACAATTGGAATATCCGCAAGACCATCCATTTTACGTAAACGGGTAACTACTTCTTCAGCGATTCGTTTGCCATTCTCTTCAATCTGAGCCTGGGTCAGTTTCTCTTCAAACGTAGCACCATATTTTTCTTTGTTGTAGTAATAAGTTGAATTTAACGCCAATCCTATGGAAATTCCTGATAGACTTACTTTATTATCTACTTTTTCTAAATAGTTTTGTTCCACGATATGCGTAATATAAACCGGGGCTTTTTTTGCTTTTTCTTCCCCAGTTAAACCTACATCACTAGGATTTAATCCACCTTCTTCTTGATTGCTTCTTGCTAGCCAATCCTTTAAGGTACTCGTATCTAAGTACTGCCCTTCCTGGAACAAATACTTTTCTGGCGAAAACTCATTTTGAGAAATACGAAGAAGTCCATTTTCCACTTCCTTCATATCATACTTACTAGATAAGTTGGATACTACTAACCCTCTACTCGCACTTTCCTCGTAAGGTAATAATGTTCGATAATATGTTTCGTCTAGCTGCAAACTCGGAATTATTACTGATTTGGCCTCTGCTGCTTCTTCTGTATTTTGAATAACCTCTGTTTTGTCATCCAAAGAAGGGGCACAACCTGAGACCGTTAGTAATAAAGCCAGCGTCAACATGCCTATATGTTTTTTGGTCATGTTCGCCACTCCCTTTACTCCGCTATGGAGTCTAATAATTTTTGTTCATCCCAAACCTCGATACCGAGGCTTGTGGCTTTTTCAAGTTTAGATCCTGCTTCTTCTCCAGCAATGACCAAATCTGTTTTCTTACTGACACTTCCAGCAACTTTACCACCTAATGACTCTATTTTTTCTTTTGCTTCTGTACGAGATAGTTGCATTAGTTTACCTGTTAAAACAACTGTTTTCCCTGCAAATGGACTATTTTCCATTACATTCGCATCAATAATTCTACCAGTATACTGTAGTGTCAATCCTGCTTCTTTTAAGCGATTAACCAGTAATTGGACTTCTTCTTGCTCAAAATAGGTCACTAATGAATCAGCCATTTTGTCTCCAATTTCAAAAATCGCTATAAGCTCTTCTCTTGTTGCTTTCATTAGCGCATCAAAGCTATGAAAACTCTCGGATAATATTTTTGCCGCTTTTTCCCCAATATGGCGAATTCCAAGTCCAAATAATACTTTTTCCATTGAGTTTGCTTTAGATGCTTCTATTGCTTCCACTAAATTAGTTGCCGATTTGAGTCCCATACGCTCAAGCTTTACTAAATCGTCCACTGTCAGATTATATAGATCTGAAATATCTTTTATTAATTGTTCTCTAAACAGCTGTTCAACCACTTTTTCACCAAGTCCATCAATATTCATGGCATTGCGAGACGCAAAGTGGTAAATACCTTCTTGGATTTGAGCGGGACATTGTGGATTTACACAACGAAGTGCGACTTCTTGTTCGATTCTAACTAATTCACTTTCACAAACAGGACAATGGCTTGGCATTTCGTATGGTACTTCCGTGCCTTTTCTCTCTTCCTTTATAACGGAAACTACTTCTGGAATAATATCTCCAGCTTTTCTGATAATAACATGATCACCAATTCTAATATCCTTTTCACGGATTAAATCTTCGTTATGAAGTGTTGCACGTTGCACAGTAGATCCAGCTACTTGTGCCGGTTCTAAAATAGCAGTTGGAGTGACAACACCCGTACGACCAACCGTTAAGTCAATATCGATAATTTTAGTAACTACTTCCTCTGCCGGAAATTTGTACGCTATCGCAAAGCGTGGACTCTTCGCGGTAAACCCTAGCTCTTCTTGCTGTGCATAGTCATTTACTTTAATAACAATCCCATCAATTTCATATGGAATGTCATGTCTTTTTTTCGTCCATTCTTCTATAAAGCTAAGTACTTCTTCAATGGATGTACATTTTTTTGTTTCCTTATTAGTTGGTAACCCCTGTTTCTTCATAAATCCTAGTGCATCCAAATGATTGTCTATATTCTGATCCTCACCATCGCCACCCATACCATATACGAACATGGCTAAATTACGACTAGCAGTAATTTTAGGGTCGAGCTGACGTAAGGAACCTGCTGCCGCATTGCGTGGATTGGCAAATAAGACTTCTGCTTGTGCTGTACGTTCTTCATTCAACTTAGAGAAGGAAGACTTTGGCATGTATGCTTCCCCTCTTGCCTCTATGGTTACCTTTTCTTTTAAGCGCATTGGAATCGAACGAATGGTTTTAATATTACTTGTAATATCTTCACCGGTGGAACCATCCCCACGGGTAGCTCCTCTTTTTAAAAGTCCATCCTCATACAATAAGGAAATTGCAAGACCATCAATTTTCAATTCACATACATACGTTGGTGACTCACCGATAATACCTTGAATGCGTTTATCAAAATCACGTAAATCCTCTTCGCCAAATGCATTGGATAGGCTTAGCATTGGATTGGCATGAGTTACTTTTTTAAAGCCTTCACTTACGATGGAACCAACTCGCTGAGTAGGAGAATCTGGTAATATTAAATCTGGATTTTGTTCCTCCAAAGCTATTAGTTCATGCAAGTATTGGTCGTATACGGCATCCGGAACAATAGGATCATCTAATACATAATAGGCATGTCCATAATCATTCAACAATTTGTGTAGCTCTTGTACTCGTTGTTCTAACTGATCCATCCAGGGTTCCTCCTGTTGTGATTATACTTTTTCGATTGGGGCAAATTTTGCAAGCAGACGCTTAATACCCGTAGGACTTGGGAATGCAATATCTAGCTCAGTATTCTCACCTTCTCCACGAACACTGACAACCATACCTTCACCCCATTTTTTATGAGTCGCTTTGTCTCCGACTTGCCAGCCCATTTTTTCTCCACCAGACTCGTTGTATGCTGGACGAGTAACTACTGCTTTACGAGTATTACCACTAGCTTTTGCATGTCTTTCTGGATTTTTGCCAATATCTTTTGTCCAACCAACGACTTCCAGAATATCATCTGAAATTTCTTTGATAAAACGAGATGGGCTATTAAAACTTCCACGACCAAAAATAGTTCGAGACTGCGCACAGGTAATTACAAGTCTTTCTTCTGCTCTAGTGATTCCCACGTAGGCCAAGCGTCGTTCCTCTTCCATTTCATCATCGTCACCAAGTGATCGTGAATGTGGGAAGATGTTTTCTTCCATCCCAATGATAAATACTACAGGGAATTCTAACCCTTTTGCCGCATGCATTGTCATTAAAATAATATTCCCTTTAGATACATCTTCATCTTCATCCAATTTATCTATATCTGAGATAAGTGCCAAATCAGTTAAAAATGCAACTAACGACTTGTCATCACTCTGTTTCTCAAATTCTTTCGTTACAGACAGAAACTCTTCAATATTTTCTAAGCGACTTTCTGCTTCAATTGTCTTTTCATTTTTCAACATCGTGCGATATCCTGTCTTATCTAGCACTTGCTCGACAATTTCTGTCACAGACAAAAACTCCTGCATTTGGGTCAGGTTATTGATTAACCCTTGAAATTGAATAACTGAGTTTACAGCACGAGCTGGTATCCCCATAAAGTCCACTTCACTTAACGCGTCTAAAATCGAGCGGTCCTGGTCCAGTGCATAGAGCGCCATACGTTCAAAGGATGTCGCTCCAATGTTTCGTTTAGGCTCATTAATAATCCGAGCAAGAGACAAATCATCATCGTTGTTGGCTATCAAACGTAGATAGGCAAGTAAATCTTTAATCTCTTTACGATCATAGAATTTTGTGCCGCCCACAATTGTGTAAGCCATATTCGATTTAACGAGCACTTCCTCCATCACACGGGATTGAGCATTCGTACGGTATAAAATAGCAAAATCATTTAAAGTACGATTTTCTAGTTCCATCAAGTCTTGAATTTTTTGAACTACATATTGTGCTTCCTGCTGTTCATTCATCGCTCGGAATAACTCGATTTTTTCCCCTTCTAGATTCTCCGTTCGCAAAACCTTCGGATATCTACTCGTGTTATTACCAATGACGTCATTTGCTGCCTGTAAGATTCGTTGTGATGAACGATAATTTTGCTCTAGCATAATTGCTTTTGCATTTGGGTAATCTTTTTCAAACGATAAGATATTCTGAATATCAGCTCCACGCCAACGATAAATTGATTGGTCCGAGTCACCAACGACACAAATATTTTTGAACTTTTTAGCAAGCATCTGCACTAGTTCATACTGTGCTTTGTTCGTATCCTGATATTCATCCACATGGATATACTGGAACTTGTTTTGGTAAAATTCAAGCACATCAGGAACTCGTTTAAATAATGTCAATGTCAACATGATTAAATCATCAAAATCGAGGGATTGGTTCTTTCTCAATTTTTTTTGATAGCTTTGATACACATTTGCCACTGTCTTTTCAAATGGATTCATCTCATTCATCTGCGCACGATACGTATCCGAATCGATACAAATATTTTTGGCACCACTGATGGCATTAAGCATCGAGCGAGGGTCATATTGTTTCGAATCAATATTTTGTTCTTTTAGCACATTTTTAATAACCGTTAATTGATCACTTGTATCTAATATCGAAAAGTTTTTTGTGTATCCAATTCGATCAATATCTCTTCTTAAAATACGTACGCACATGGAGTGAAACGTTGACACCCACATTCTTTCCCCTGTTCCTGCTCCCAATAAGCCGTTAATACGTTCACGCATTTCTCTTGCCGCTTTGTTTGTAAAGGTGATTGCTAAGATTTTCGATGGGTATACTTCTTTTTCCACGATTAAATATGCGATTCGATGCGTTAATACACGCGTTTTCCCTGAACCTGCACCAGCCATAATAAGAAGTGGACCTTCTGTTGTCTTCACGGCTTCTTCTTGTTCTTTATTCATACCATTCAATAGGTTTTTCGCGATGATTTCCATAGTGCACTTCCTTTCGAGAACATTTGTTCCCTAATCATATCGTAATTCTATTGTTTACTCAATGTCTTTACAGCTTGAACTGTCTTTAATGCCTCTGCCAAGTTGTCGTATACTTGATTGCCCACAATGATTGTATCCGCATAGGTAGCCATTTGTCTTGCATGCTCCTCTGTTTGTATACCTCCACCATAAAATAGCTTTGTGTTTTTTAAACGATTCTTTACTTTTTTCACAGTTTCTACGTTTCCATACATTCCGCTATATTCCATGTAGAAGACTGGAAATTTAAATAAATACTCCACCATTTCCGCATAAGCTATTATATCTTCTTCACTGCTCGGATTCACTGCATTCGTCAATTTTGCCGCTTTACAATCGGGATTTAAAATGCAATACCCCTCTGGGATAATCTCATCCCAATTCATAACTTCTCCGAACTCCTTGGTAGCTGCATGATGTAAATCCTTTACCCACTTCGTTTCAGAGCTATTTAATACACTCGGTATAAAATAATAATCGAACCCAGGTGTAATAGATTCAATCGTAGATACTTCTAATGCCACAGGAACTGCATACCTTCTAATACGCATGAGCAAATCAATCACATTGTCGAGTGTTACATTGTCAGATCCACCGATGATAATTGCATCTGTACCAGATTCGCAGATTTTTTCTAGAGCATCTGCACCTATAGGTTTTGCCGGGTCTAACTTAAATATATGTCGCCAATCTTTATATTCCATTTTTTTCACCTACATCTAATTAGTTAACATTCATCCATTATAACAAAAAAACTGAACAGACATCGCTGTTCAGTACATGTTCTAACATATTTTGAAAACTTATATTTTTCTTCCTACTCTTTTATTGTTGGTACTGGATTTTCATCAGGATATAGTCGCCCTAACATCTCATCGTAGGTACCATTACCATAGTCATATGCACGTCTTACACGTGATATTGTTGCAGTACTTGCCCCAGTTTCTTTTTTTATAGATTCATATGTTTTTTTCAAGCGCAATAAATGTGCGACCTCGAAACGCTGTGCCAAGGATTGAATTTCACTTATCGTACATAGATCATCAAAAAATCGATAGCACTCTTCCATATCCTTTAATTCTAGTACCGCTTTAAATAGTTGTTCGGTTTGATTGCCTTTAATTTTTTCAATCTGCATTGCGGTCATCTCCTCTTTATTTAATTGGCTATATTATTTCGTATCTGGATTTTCACTTATTACATACAATACCTAGGCTAGTTAAGGTAAATAAGTTACCATTTCCTCTAATCCAGGACTAGTTGGTATAAAATTGATCCAAGTCTGTCCCGGTACTAGTTTTGCAGGAACCCCATTTTCCATCGGCATAAGAATTCCATCAATATTTTCCCATTCGATTTCCTTCATAATACCTGCTTGGAATATATAAGCTCTTCCTCCATCATTCAAAGATAACTGACGTCTACCAGAACTATCAATAACTTTATGTGGAATTTCCATGCATATTACATTTGCAATTTTAATAGCTTTGTCTGTCTCTTTATCTATTGTAAGAACTCCAGCGGTCTCTCTCTCATAAATACCCTCATCCGATATATACGTATATTCATTCTCAAAAGATGAGCCCGATCCGTAATGGATAGAAAAATTAGATACGGGATTACCAATTTTTATCCCTTCAAAGGATTCATAGAAAGAGAACCTAGGTATTTTACTCATTTCCA
Source organism: Psychrobacillus sp. FSL K6-2365 (assembly GCF_038003165.1). Lineage (NCBI taxonomy): Bacteria > Bacillati > Bacillota > Bacilli > Caryophanales > Bacillaceae > Psychrobacillus > Psychrobacillus sp. FSL K6-2365. Next base: position 3,529,447 of record NZ_JBBOOO010000001.1, read on the forward strand.
TCGAAGCTCCTACTTTTTCCGCACCTGCTAAAATCTTTTCTTTTGTAATATACGAATTATGAGGAGCTTTTCTTTCACTTGATCGCTCAAATAATATGCCATCGTATTGCATTCCATTTATATTATCAACTACTCTAGAACTCAGCATTTTTTGAGCATCTGGACTATATCCATGTGCAATATAAAATGCGTCTAGCCCTTTGGCAACGTCAACAAAGTAATCTCTAGCACTTCTAACAGGTCCAAGTTTTTCTGGAATCTCACTTTGGTACACTGCTAAAAATCTTGTCACATTGCCTTCTGCTAACATTTCATAAATGATATCTGCTTTTGCTATTCCCGACTGTGGACGTGCGAGCGGATGATTGTTGATAGTGACTAATACGGGTCTTTGTGTCAATTCTTTTTCTGAGCCAATACCAGTGAAGGGAGCCCTATACGGCAGCACTTCTTCCTCCGCTTGTACTTCTACTTCTTCCACTACATCTTCTATTATCTCTTCTACTGGATCTGCTTCATCTTTACTGGAACAAGCTACGAGAAGTACACTAGCAGCTATTAAAATTCCCCATCGTTTGAACACAACCAACGTCCCCCTACCTCATTAATGCTGGAAATAATACTTGTTTTTTCATCACATCAAAAATTCCTCTTTGCGTAATCCTTACATATGGTAAGTGTGTCGCTTGTAGAAATAACAATGTATAAATCGCATCCCCATGCTTAAATCCTCTATTAGCTAGTTCTTTTTTTAATACTAGCTCTTCTTCTATTAATTCTTCTACTGACTTATTAGAAAGTACTCCGCCTATTGGAAGTTCAATAGAACAAACAACTTGCTCATCTTCTACAATGACTATTCCACCATTCATTTTCTTAACTTCCCTAAAGGCTTGTTGCATACTTTTTTTATTCTTCCCAATTAATATAATATCTCCTGTATTAGAGTACGAAGAAGCGAAGCCCATTAGAGAAGTTGCGAAACCTTTAATAAGTGTGGATACCTTCCACTTCCCTTTACGGTCTAATAACAATAGAAAACTTTCATCGTGATCTTTTGATAGCTCGATGTCGGTTGTATCAAATGAGATGGAATAGGGTTTAGTAATTACATCATTTACCATTTCTATACCAAACGGTATCGAGAACTGAAAGTCTGCTTCTGATACATCAAACGACAAGTTTAAGTCTGGCATAGGAGACCAGTCAATTGGCTCTAATGTTCTCGTCTTTTGTTGCTCTTTCTTCAACCATACTCCTTTGGATAATACACTTAATGGGACAGGACTTTGCTCATCCTTTAAGAAATTGAGATTTGCAAAACGTCCCGTTGCAATTACGCCATGTAAATTAGACAAATTATAATATTTCGCCACATTAAAGGATGCCATCAAATATGCATCAATCGGTTTCACTCCTGCATCAAGTGCAACTTGAATGCATTTATCCATAACTCCATCCACATGAAACGAAGGAGTTGCTCCATCTGTCGTCATCATTAAATGATCAAAAATATGAAGATCTTTTTCTAAAATATCCTTTAATAGTTGTGGTAAATCTGGACGTATCGACGAATGACGGAGTGTTACTGCATATCCATGAAGAATACGGCGCTCCACTTCTTCAATAGTCATCGCCTCATGATCTCCATCTGCTCCTAATAAACGCATCCTTGCAAGCGTGCGCTCAGAGGCTCCAGGAAAATGCCCTTCAATTTTCATACCATTTGTCTTAGCTTGCTGCAGCCAATAAAGCATTTGATCATCACCTGAAAGTAAGCGTGGCCAACCTGTCAACTCACCGCCCATTATGACATCATGACGCTTTATCCATTCTCCTACCGTTTTTGAAGTAAACAATTCTTCTTCATTCTCTAACTCCGTTTGAGAATCAAAACGTGCCCACCAATAAAAAGAAAATGGCCTTTTTTGTAGTTCATCTATAAATGAAAACGCTTTCTTATTTTCAAGCATCAAGAAAAAAGTTAAGTTATCTGCGATAAATGTAGTCGTTCCTAATTGAGCAGCATAATCTGCAAATGTTAGTGGATTATAAAGCTGGAATGGATGTACATGAGGCTCAATATAACCCGGTACAATTTTTTGACCAGTTGCATCATATACCTCTGTTTGTTCGGAAACTAACGGCATTTCAGAACCCGTATAAACAATCCGATCTTTTACAATCCAAATGTTTCCTGTAATCCATTTCTTTAAATGACTATGCAGAAACGTTGCATTAGTAATAACAATGTCTGGTGACTGCGTTCCATTGACCACATCGAGCTGATGCCTTATTTCTTCAATCTTCCAAATGGGATATTGCATTCCATCCATTCTCCTTTCTTTTTGTTTACTCATAAAAATAATATTAGCATAGTACTTTAGTAAAGCAAAGTAGCGAATTTTAAATTCAGGGAAATAAAATGGTAAAGTTAGGAAATAAAGGCTTGAAATCAACATGTAAAACTAACAAAATGGAGTCACAATTCTTTAAGTTAAAAACTATTTCTAGCGTTTTCAGTAGACTTCGACAGGCTTGAACATTTATGACTGATTCAATTTTATTTTATCATTACTTGTTTCCTTCTGTAGGCTACTTGCTATATGTCTATATATACTGTTGGAAGGATATTTTCGCCAAAATTAGTTTACTATTTTATAGCATAAATGTGTAAATCCCACGGAAATCATTGCTGGATTATATTCAAGAGAGACTTTTATATACTTCCTTTAAAAAAGCAAAGAAAAACATATCGTTTTTCTTTGCCTGATCGTCAATTATTGAAATGTACGCCAGCCAATATCTTTACGATAGAATAGACCATTCCATTCAAAATCAGCTAAGCCTTCATATACTTTTTGTTGTGCTTCCTTTAAAGTAGACTCGCTCGCTGCCACGAGGATGACACGTCCTCCATTAGCTATAAAGTCTTCGTCTTCTACTTTAGTCCCGGCGTGGAAAACATATAATCCTGCGCTAGTTAATGTAGTTAAATCTGGAAGCTTAGCACCTTTTTTCACGTCAGCAGGGTAACCCTCAGATGCGATTACAACACCAAGCACCGCTTCATCTGACCATGTTAATTCAAATGGTGTTTCATTCATCAAGGCTAACATGAACTTTCCAAAATCACTCGTCATTCGGGGCAATACTACTTGCGTCTCCGGGTCTCCGAAACGCGCGTTGAACTCGATTACTTTTGGTCCTTCATTCGTCAATATCAATCCTGCATAAAGAATACCTGTAAAAGTGATTCCTTCTGCTGTCATTGCTTTCACAGTTGGAACTATGACAGTTTCGTACGCTCTGTCAACTATGTCCGATGAGATTTGTGGAACTGGTGAATAAGCACCCATTCCCCCTGTATTCGGTCCTTTATCGCCATCATAAGCACGCTTATGATCCTGTGCGATGACCATTGGATAAATTTGTCCTTTATGGACGAATGACATAAAAGAGAATTCTTCTCCGGCTAAAAACTCTTCAATAACTACTCGTGATGAGGACTCTCCGTATAACTGATTACCAATCATGTCTTCCACAGCTTGGTTTGCCTCTTCCACTGTCATGGCAACTACGACACCTTTACCAGCTGCAAGTCCATCTGCTTTTACAACAATTGGAGCTCCTAGCTTTTCAATATATGCCTTCGCACTAGCTACCTCTGTGAAAGTTTCATACGCAGCTGTAGGAATATTGTATTTATCCATAATTTCTTTTGCGAACGCCTTACTTCCTTCAATTTGAGCTGCTGCTTTTGTGGGACCAAATATTCGTAAACCTTCTGCTTCAAAATAATCTACGATGCCGGCTGCCAGTGGTTGCTCTGGTCCTACAAATGTTAAGTCAATGTTATTATCCTTTGCGAAGGTTGCCAGTTCTTCAAAAGCCAGCACATCAATGGGAACAATCTGAACATCCCTTGCTATGCCGTCATTACCCGGAGCTACAAATACATTTTCAACTGAAGGTGAATCCATGAATTGTTTGGCTATTGCATGCTCACGGCCACCACTACCAATTACGAGAATATTCATCTAGATATTCCTCCTTAGTGTTTGAAATGACGAACGCCAGTGAATACCATCGCAATACCATATTCATTCGCTTTGTCGATAGAATCTTGGTCTTTCACTGACCCACCTGTTTGAATAATAGCTGTAATACCTGCTTTAGCAGCTATCTCCACTGTATCGTTCATTGGGAAAAATGCATCTGAAGCAAGACCTGCTCCTATTGCACGTTGTCCCGCTTGCTCTAAAGCAATTTTAGCTGAGCCTACACGGTTCATCTGGCCTGCACCAACACCAATGGTCATATCTTCAGTTGCTACTACGATTGCATTAGATTTAACGTGTTTAACTACGCTCCAACCAAGCTCTAATGCTTTCCATTCATCGGCAGTTGGCTCCCGATCGGTTACTACTTTTACATCTGCATCCTTTAACCCGAATGTATCAGGGGATTGAACAAGTAATCCCCCCTCCACAGATACTGTATTCCACGCATCCTTTTTCGTTTGCTCATAAGAAATAGTCAAAAGGCGAATGTTCTTTTTCGCTGTAAGCATAGCAATTGCCTCATCTGAAAATGAAGGAGCTATAATAATTTCTAAGAAAATACCTGCTAATACTTTTGCAGTTGCTGCATCTACTTCTCGATTTAATGCAACAATCCCACCAAAGATAGACGTTGAATCTGCTTCATAGGCTTTATTGAAAGCATCCGAAATTGTTTCGCCTGTCCCAACACCACACGGATTCATGTGTTTCACCGCTACTGCAGCTGGAAGTTTAAACTCTTTTACGATTTGAATAGCTGCATTAGCATCCTGGATATTATTATAGGATAGCTCTTTACCATGCAGTTGTGTTGCAGAAGCAATCGAAAAATCAGAACCAAGTGGTCGTTTGTAAAATGCTGCTTGTTGATGAGGATTTTCACCATAACGTAAAGATTGCTTTCGTTCATATGTAAGTGTCAACAATTCTGGGAATTCTTCACCAGCTAAATCGGTCATATAGCCAGCAATCAATGTATCGTATGCAGCAGTGTGACGGAACACTTTTGCAGCAAGTTTGCGTCTTGTTTCAAGTGTCGTCTCACCACTCTCTTTTAACTGTGCAAGTACTTCAGCATAGTCAGATGCATCTGTTATAACTGTTACGTACTGATGATTTTTCGCTGCTGAACGAAGCATTGATGGTCCGCCGATATCAATATTTTCAATAGCATCTTCAAATGTCACATCTTGTTTGGAAATCGTTTCACGGAAAGGATATAAATTTACACAAACTACTTGAATAGGAGTTATTTGATGCTCTTCTAGCTGTGCTTGGTGTGAAGGGTCGTCATGCTTTGCCAATAAACCACCATGTATCATTGGGTTCAATGTTTTTACTCGACCATCCAAAATTTCTGGAAAGTTCGTAACTTGGTCTACTGATGTAATTGCCACACCATTTTGTTCTAAAAATGATTTCGTTCCACCAGTTGATAAAATTTCATAGCCAAGTAGTTCCAACTCTTTTGCAAACTCGAGAATTCCTGATTTATCTGAAAGACTAATTAACGCACGTTTTGACACCATAATTCCTCCTTAAATTGGTAGTTCTATTTGTGTTCATTGCTATTGGAATATTACCGCTGAGATTAGAACTTAATCATTGCCACTAAGCTGGATGTGCGCTGCAGCATCCGCAAACAAGAGTTGCAATACAGTTAGCAGATGGATATTTTTACCACTACGCAAGTAAAACATAACTAAGAGCAAGTAACCGTATCATAAGCGCAAGTATCTTATCAAGTTCAGCAAGTATTGTTATGCTAAACGCAAGTAACTAGCGTGCCAAAGCAAGTAAAAAAAATATTTGCCTTTTGATGACTTTTTACGGCTAAAGCCTGTCGCACTTGTAAACAAGTGCTGCTACATCGAATGAAATGGATATTTTTACCGCTACGCAAGTAAATCATACCCGAGAGCAAGTAACCGTATCATAAGCGCAAGTATCTTATAAAGTTAAGCAAGTATTGCTATGCTAAACGCAAGTAACTAACGTGCCAAAGCAAGTAAAACAAAATATTTGCCTTTTGATGACTATTTTTACGGCTATGCGCTGCTGTAAACCGATTAAATGGATATTTTTACCGCTACGTAAGTAAATCATTCCAGAGAGCAAGTAACCGTATCATAAGCGCAAGTATCTTATAAAGTTAAGCAAGTATTGCTATGCTAAACGCAAGTAACTAACATGCCAAAGCAAGTAAAGCAACTACTTGCATTTAAATGACTATTTTTACGACTATGCACTGCCGCACACTTCGCTTTCAAGGATGAGTCGGCTTCTGCCCCTACATCCTTTTTGAAGTCTCATTCTTCGTGCTCTTGCGGCATGTATGGCGCACATCCTAAGTATTAATTACTTCCCAAACAACTGCTGTAAAGCTTTCGTATATAATGCATGCTCTACTTCATGGATTCGTTTTTCGGTTTGTACTCTATCGCCTTCCACTACCTCTACTGCTTGCTGTGCTATGATAGTGCCAGTATCCATACCTGCGTCCACATAGTGAACCGTGACTCCAGTTACCTTTACTCCGTGCTCCATAGCTTGTCCGATGGCATCTTTTCCCGGAAATGCGGGTAGTAAAGAAGGATGGATATTGATAATTCGATTTGGAAATGCTTCTAATAAAACATCTCCAATCAGTCGCATATATCCTGCAAGGACAATCCATTCCACGTTTAGTTCGGTTAGTTTTTCTAAAATTGCTTGTTCATAAGCTGACTTGGAAGAAAAACTTGAAGGCTTAATAGCCAACGTAGCTATGTCCGCTTTCTCGGCACGTTCTACTATAAAAGCATCTGGCTTATCTGTAACTACTAGCACTGCTTCACCAGTGAGTTTTCCTTGTTTCACTGCATCATAAATAGCCTGAAAGTTTGTACCACTTCCTGATGCAAATACAGCAAATTTCGTTACTACTTCGGTCATTATACTAAGCTCCCGTCATGTGTTCCGTTGAAGATTACCCCTTCACCTTTCACAACACGACCAATTGTAAATGCCTTTTCTCCATGAGCTTCAGCAATAGAAATTGCTTTTTCCGCTTCTTCTGTAGAAAGTGCAAGTACAAAGCCTATCCCCATATTAAACACATTATATAAATCACGGTCCGCTAGCTCGCCCTTTTCTTTTAAGAAATCAAATACAGGCAGCACTTCCCATGAACCCAGTTCAACTTCAACGGCTAGACCATCAGGCATCATCCGTGGTAGATTTTCGTAAAACCCTCCGCCAGTCACATGTGCCATCCCATGAATAAAAAGCTCTTGATGCATTTCCATTATAGGCTTTGCATAAATTTTCGTAGGGGTTAAAAGGGCTTTACCAATTTCACCCAACGCCTCATATCCTTCCACAACATCACTCGGAGAGTAGCCTCGCTCTTCAAATACAATTTTGCGTACAAGTGAATATCCATTTGAATGAACACCGCTTGAGGCAATACCTACTAACACATCGCCTTCTGCAATATTCTCGCCTGTTACGATTTTTGATTTTTCACAAGCTCCTACTGCAAATCCTGCAAGATCATACTCATCTTCCTCGTAAAGACCAGGCATTTCCGCTGTTTCTCCACCGATTAATGCTGCTCCGGATTGTACACAGCCGTCTGCTACCCCTTTAACAATTTGTTCAATTCTTTCAGGAACAGCTTTACCAACTGCTACGTAATCTAAGAAAAATAAAGGCTCGGCCCCTTGTGCTACGATATCATTAACACACATTGCTACACAGTCTACACCGATTGTATCGTGTGAATCTGTCATAAATGCAAGCTTCAATTTTGTTCCAACACCATCTGTTCCAGAGATCAAAACAGGTTCCTTATAATTCAATGAAGATAAATCGAACATCCCACCGAAACCACCGAAAGTGCCCATGATTCCTTTTCTAGCTGTACGCTCGACATGTGATTTCATTCTTTGCACGGCTTCATATCCAGCTTCAATATTAACGCCTGCTTTTTCATATGCTTTTGACATGTAAAATCCTCCTATCGAACAAGCTCTTTTTCATGTGGTAATTTCGTATCCGCGTAAATACTTGTCGGATATTCTCCAGTGAAGCATGCTAAGCATTGCCCACAGTTTTTTTCAGCATCTGATCTTCCAATTGCCTCTACCATTCCTTCAACCGATAAGAATGTTAACGAATCCGCTCCGATCAATTCACACATCTCATCAATTGTATTATTAGCAGCAATCAGTTCAGAATCCGAACTAATATCAATGCCATAAAAACAAGGATTCTTTAAAGGAGGAGAGCTAATAACAACATGAACTTCTGTTGCTCCAGCTTCCTTCAACATTTTCACAATGCGACGAGAAGTAGTTCCACGAACAATTGAATCATCTACCATAACTACCCGTTTGCCATTCACAACCTGACGTACTGGTGACAGCTTCATCTTGACACCACGCTCACGCAGGTCTTGTGATGGCTGAATAAATGTTCTGCCAACATAACGATTTTTAATAAGACCAAGCTCATAAGGAATACCTGTAGCCTCTGAAAAACCAATGGCAGCAGAAATACTTGAATCTGGTACACCTGTTACAACGTCTGCATCAATAGATAATTCTTTTGCAAGCTGCTTACCAAGACGTTTTCTAGCCATATGAATATTAATACCATCAATATCTGAATCAGGACGAGAAAAGTAGACATACTCCATCGTACAAATAGCACGGTCTTTTTTTTCTACATAACGCTCTGAACGACAACCTTCTTCATTTATTACTAATAATTCACCTGGGTCAATCGAACGGACCAACTCTGCACCAATTAAATCGAATGCACTTGTTTCAGATGCAACTACCCATGCACCGTCTAACATCCCTAAAGAAAGAGGTCGCATGCCCTGTGGATCCTGCGCCACATACATAGCATGCTCGGTCATGATAATAACAGCAAAAGCTCCATCTAATAAGCGTAATGCTTGTTTTGCACGATCTTCAAATGAAGCAAGATTACTCTTCTTCAACAAATGCGCAAGAACTTCTGTATCAGATGTTGTTTGGAAAATACTACCCTGCTGCTCTAAGTTACGTTTTAAACGAGTTGCATTTACGATATTCCCGTTGTGTGCAATCGCAAGGCCTCCAGTTGTCGAATTAAATAACAAAGGCTGAACATTTTCAATGCCAGAGCCACCAGAGGTAGCATAGCGAACATGGCCTATTGCAGCATGCCCCTCTAATTTCTCTAGTTTGCCGTTATTAAATACATCGTTTACTAGACCTTCCCCTTTTACTGCACGTAGGTACTTGCCATCCGTCACGATAATTCCAGCACCTTCTTGCCCCCTGTGTTGAAGTGCGTGTAATCCATAATAAGTCATGGCTGCAGGATTTGGATGTCCCCATATCCCGAATACACCACATTCTTCGTTTAAGCCTCTGAGTTCAGCAAGCATGATATTGCTCCTTTCCAAGCGGAACGGAATTCATCAACAGAACCGCTAATCCAAGTAGTTCCGTCTTCATGTGAGATTACTATATTATTAGAATCAGTTACTGTACCAATTTGTACTGCATCTGCTACGATTTCTTCAAACTTCTTAGCATGTTCAGGTTTTACCGTTACGATAAAGCGTGATTGAGATTCACTGAATAACGCACTTGTAGCCGATCCAGTAATAGTTACTTCTACTCCAAGACCAGTAGCACCGAAAGCTTTTTCAGCTAAAGCTACTGCAAATCCACCCTCCGAGATATCATGTGCAGACTGTACAACCTCAGATTTGATTGCGTTTAAAAGAGCTTTTTGACGTGCTACTTCTACTTCTAAATCGATTGATGGTGCTTGTCCAAAAATACGTTTTTCTACTAATTTTTGAAGCTCTGATCCACCAAATTCTGTTTTTGTTTCACCAATTACGTATACAATATCTCCAATTTGTTTCACCGATTGGGTCGTTACATGTGCAAGGTCTTCTACAAGTCCAACCATGCCAATTGTTGGTGTTGGATAAACCGCAGTCCCACTACGTTCGTTATATAAAGATACATTCCCACCGATTACTGGTGATTCTAATGCAATACATGCCTCAGAAATACCGTCTGCTGATTTCTCAATTTGCCAGAAGATTTCTGGATTCTCTGGGTTACCAAAGTTTAAACAGTCCGTAATAGCAAGCGGTTTTGCACCTGAACAAACAACATTTCGAGCAGCTTCAGCTACCGCAATCTTACCGCCAACAACTGGGTCTAAATAGATATAACGTGAATTACAATCTGTTGTCATAGCAAGTCCTTTATTAGTCCCACGAACTCGAACTACCGCAGCATCTGAACCAGGTGTTACAACTGTACTTGTGCGTACTTGATAATCGTATTGATCGTAAACCCATTCTTTAGAAGCAATTGTAGGTTGTTGAAGTAGATTTAGTAAAGTCTCTTTATAATCTGACACTGCAGGCTCTACATTTTCCAACGCTTGGAATTCTGTATAGTAAGCAGGTACTGATGAGGGTTTATAGTAAACTGGTGCTTCTTCTGCAAGTGCATCTGCAGGTACATTTGCTACTATTTCTCCGTTATGAATTAAACGAAGCATTTTATCACTTGTAACTTTACCAACCGCTACACAATCTAGGTCATATTTTTCAAAGATTTTAACAATCTCATCTTCACGGCCTTTTTTCACAACGATTAGCATACGTTCCTGTGATTCAGAAAGCATCATTTCATAGGCTGTCATCCCAGTTTCACGTTGTGGTACGAAATCTAAGTTCATTTCTACACCGAAGCCAGCTTTAGAAGCCATTTCTGCAGACGAGGAAGTTAATCCTGCTGCTCCCATATCTTGAATACCAATTAATGCATCCGATTTAATCACTTCTAAACAAGCCTCTAATAGAAGTTTCTCCATGAAAGGATCTCCTACTTGAACGGCTGGACGTTTTTCTTCAGAAGCTTCAGTTAACTCTTCCGATGCAAATGTTGCACCATGAATACCGTCACGTCCAGTTTTTGCTCCAGCATACATTACTGTATTACCTTCACCTGCTGCTATCCCTTTTTGAATATCCTCATGATTGATCAGTCCAACACACATTGCATTAACAAGTGGATTTCCTTCGTAACAGTCGTCAAATTGAATTTCTCCGCCTACTGTTGGAATTCCTATGCAGTTACCATAACCAGCTATACCAGCTACTACCTCTTCAAATAAGTATTTCACACGTGGAGTCTTGAGTTCTCCAAAGCGAAGTGAATTTAGCATTGCAATTGGACGTGCTCCCATTGAAAAAACATCACGGATAATACCGCCTACGCCTGTTGCTGCACCTTGATAAGGTTCAATCGCAGATGGATGATTATGAGACTCCATTTTGAATACGACTGCTTGACCATCGCCAATATCAACAATTCCAGCACCTTCACCCGGTCCTTGTAAAACATGTTTCCCTTTTGTAGGGAACTTACTTAAAACAGGTTTAGAGTTTTTATACGAACAATGCTCCGACCACATAACTGAAAATAACCCAGTTTCAGTATAGTTCGGTAGACGACCAAGAATTTCCTCAACCATTTCAAATTCTGAATCTGACATACCCATTTGAGCATATATTTTTTGTTCTTTAATTTGCGTTGGATTTGGTTCAAGCATGACTGACATGAGTTTCCCTCCACTGTTTCACTATTGATTTGAATAATGCTAATCCATCTGATCCACCTATTAGTTCATTTACAGCGCGTTCTGGATGTGGCATCATACCAAGGACATTTCCCTTTTCATTGACAATACCTGCGATATCCTCAATGCTTCCATTAGGACCCTCTGATGCGTATTTAAAAACAATTTGATTGTTAGCTTTTAATCTAGCAAGTGTTTCTTCGTCGCAATAATAGTTTCCTTCACCATGTGCAATTGGAATTTGAATTATTTCGTCTTTTTCATATACAGTTGTAAACTGAGTTTCATTGTTCACGACTTTTAAGTCAACTGTACGACACATGAATTTTAGGTTTTTATTGCGTAGAAGGGCTCCAGGTAGTAATCCGGCTTCTGTTAGCACTTGGAATCCATTACAAATACCTAGAACAGGTTTACCAGCCTCAGCTGCTTTAATGACTTCTGACATAACATTTGATTGGTTAGCCATAGCTCCACAGCGTAAATAATCGCCGTATGAGAATCCGCCTGGCAATAAAATACCATCAAAACTGCTTAAATCTTTTGCATCATGCCAAACATATTCTACTTCTTCTCCAAGCTCGTCTTTGATCGCGTGATACATATCTAAATCACAGTTCGATCCAGGAAATACGATTACCGCAAACTTCATTTGCTTACAGCCTCCTCAACTTCATAACGATAGTCTTCGATTACTGTATTAGCTAAAAGCTTTTCACACATTTCCTTTATTATTGAATCTATGTCACGTGTTCCCTCTTCAATTTGAAGCTCTAAAAATTTCCCTATACGAACGTCCTTCACTTCTTTATAGTCCATCGAGTGAAGAGCTCCCATAACTGCAGAACCTTGTGGATCTAAAACACTTTCACGTAATGTCACATATACTTTAACTTTTTTCATTTTGATAATCCTCCTAGGCGGGAAAGTATTATTTCATAAACTTCTGTTAAGCTTCCTAAATTACGTCTAAACACATCTTTGTCTAGTTTGTTATTTGTTTTGTCGTCCCACAATCTACAAGTGTCGGGAGAAATTTCATCCGCAAGTAGGATTTCTCCGTTTGCTGTTTTTCCAAACTCTAGTTTAAAATCGATTAGGGTAACTCCTATTTCCTTGAAAATGGGCATCAGCACTTGATTGATTTCTAATGCTTTTGATTGAAGGGTATCTATTTCCTCTGGTGTAGCAAGTGCTAGTAATTCTAGATGAGCATTTGTTAATAAAGGATCTCCGAGTTCATCATCCTTGTAATAAAATTCCACGATAGTGTGCTTTAAAGGTGTTCCCTCTTTAATTCCTAATCTCTTTGATAGACTACCAGCTGCAATATTACGGACTACTACTTCAAGTGGAATGATATCCACTTTGCGAACAAGTTGCTCATTGTCTGAGATTTGTTCTACAAAGTGGGATTCAATTCCTTGACTTTTTAACTGCTCAAAAAGGATAGTAGTGATTTTATTGTTTAAAATACCTTTTCCATCGATGTTTTCCTTTTTCTCACCGTTAAATGCTGTAGCACTGTCCTTATATGATACAAAGAGGATATTTTCATCCTCTGTTTCGAATAATTGTTTTGCTTTACCTTCGTATAATAGGCGACCTTTTTCCACTTTCAATTCCCCCTAATCAATTTAAAGCTTAGTTAAGTCCTAAACGTTCAAAAATCATATCTACATGTTGAATGTGATAGTTATAGTCAAAGCAATCATCTAGCTCTTCTTTTGATAACAATGAAGTAACTTGCTCATTCGCATCTACAAAAGTACGGAAAGCAGTTTGAGACTCCCACGCTTGCATCGCAAGTGGTTGTACAGTATCATATGCCGTTTCACGAGCTAGCCCTTTATCAATTAATGCTAACAAAACTCGTTGAGAGTATATTAGACCTAAAGTTGAATCCATATTGCGTTTCATGTTTTCTGGGAACACAGTTAAGTTTTTCACAATATTACCAAAGCGGTTTAACATATAGTTAAGTGCAATTGTTGCATCAGGTAAGATTACTCGTTCTGCAGACGAATGAGAAATATCTCTTTCATGCCATAAAGCAACATTTTCATATGCCGTCATCATGTAGCCTCGGATAAGTCTTGATAACCCAACCATGTTTTCAGACCCAATAGGATTACGCTTATGTGGCATTGCAGAAGAACCTTTTTGACCTTTTGAGAAGAATTCCTCTACTTCACGTGTTTCTGATTTTTGAAGACCACGAATTTCTGTAGCAAATTTCTCGATTGATGTAGCAACTAATGCGATAACACTTAAGTATTGTGCATGACGATCACGTTGTAATGTTTGAGTAGAAATTGGTGATGCGGCTAAACCTAATTTTTCACATACATATTGCTCTACAAACGGATCAATATTTGCATATGTTCCAACAGCACCGGACATTTTACCTGTTTCAATTACTTTTGCAGCAGCTTCAAATCGTTCTAGGTTACGTTTCATTTCCTCAGTCCATAGAGCTAGCTTTAGTCCGAGAGTAGTTGGCTCTGCATGAACTCCATGCGTACGTCCCATCATTACTGTGTATTTATGCTCTTTTGCTTTGTTTTCTAAGATTTCGATAAAGTTTTCAATATCTTTACGTAAAATAACATTTGCTTGTTTAATAATATAAGAAAGAGCTGTATCTACTACGTCAGTAGAAGTCAGACCGTAATGTACCCACTTGCGCTCTTCTCCTAAAGTTTCTGATACGGCACGAGTGAACGCTACTACGTCATGTCTAGTTTCTTTTTCAATTTCTAAAATACGGTCTACGTCGAAAGAAGCATTTTTACGAAGAAGAACTGTGTCTTCTTTAGGAATATCTCCAATTTCAGCCCAAGCTTCACAGGCAAGAATTTCTACTTCTAACCATGCATTATATTTATTTTGTTCTGTCCAAATTGCTCCCATTTCCGGGCGTGTATAACGTTCTATCATTTAACTTCCTCCTAGGCTATAACCAAATTTTAGATTGTTCTATCTCCATTAATGTCTGTTCAATATCTGATGATAGGATGGTGACATGTCCCATCTTTCTATTCTCTTTCGCTTCGTTTTTACCATATAAATGAATTGACCAGTTGGGGTATTTGGAAAGATTATTCGTCACAGGAATCACATGCTGTCCCAATATGTTCACCATAACTGTTCCTGTCCAAAGTTTTGGTTCTCTTAGTGGCCATCCGCAGATTGCTCTTACATGCTGATGGAATTGAGAAATATTGCATGTTTCAATCGAGTAATGGCCAGAGTTATGTGGTCTTGGTGCCAATTCGTTTATTAATAATTTATTATTCTCTAAAACGAACATTTCAACCGCAAGTGTGCCTATTAAATTTAGATGGTTAGCAATTTTTTCAGCAGCCTCTATTGCCATTGAAGCAAGTGATTCATCAATACGCGCTGGAACAATCGTTTCGTGCAAAATATGATTTACATGAATATTTTCACCAATTGGTAAGCAGTATGTTTCACCATTTCCATTGCGCTGTACAATGACCGAAATTTCTTTAGTAAATTGTACAAATGCCTCTGCGATACATGCAGAATGAGCAAACAAATTTTTAGCTAAGGTTAGTTGTTCCTTCGATTGAATTGTTTGCTGCCCTTTGCCGTCATATCCTCCACGAGAGGTTTTGACTACGCATGGAAAGCCGACTTTATCGATTCTTTGTTCTAGCTCTTCATACGTACTAGCTTCGACAAATTTCGCAACTGGCACGCCAGCTGCCTGAATTTCTGTTTTTTCAAGAATACGATCTTGTGTAATTCTCACTAATTCCGCTCCTTGAGGAACATAAGCAATCTCTGATAGTCTTTTTAATCCAGCATAATCTATATTCTCAAACTCATAAGTTATGACATCACTTACCTCTGCTAACTCCTCTAACGCAGCCTCGTCATTGTATGACGCAACAATCTGTATATCGGAAACCTGTCCGCAAGGTGAATCTATCATAGGATCTAAAACTGCTACCTTAAATCCAGCTTCCTTTGCAGCTAATGCCATCATTCTACCAAGCTGCCCTCCACCAATTATTCCTATCGTCTGTCCCGGATAAATAACTTTTGTCATTGAAGCTCACCATTGCTTTCAAATACTTTGTTTTTCGTATCTTCTCTTCGCTTTTCCAGACGTTCTGCTAACTCATGATCTAGGATAGAAAGGATTTGAGCGGCAAGTAATCCTGCATTTGTAGCTCCAGCCTTTCCAATTGCAACGGTTGCCACCGGCACTCCACCTGGCATTTGAACAATCGATAATAATGAATCTAATCCGTTTAGTGCTTTAGATTGAACTGGCACCCCGATAACCGGAAGTGTTGTCTTAGCCGCAACCATACCTGGTAAATGCGCTGCGCCTCCAGCTCCTGCAATAATGACCTGTATTCCGCGTGATCTTGCTTCCTCTGCATATTCAAACATTAAATCTGGTGTTCGATGTGCAGATACTACTCGTTTTTCATAAGGTATATGAAGCTCTTCAAGAATCTCGCAGCTATATTTCATTGTCTCCCAGTCACTAGAACTACCCATTATCACACCAATTTTTGTATTCAAAATTTATCGTCCCTTCTGTCAAATTCACCTCGGCATCGAAACTAAAACTCAGGCGATTACATCGAGCTTAATGGATTAACCTAAGGCATAAATGTTGTAAGCATAAAAAATTCCCCAAATAAACTACTTTCTCTCTATGAAAGAAAAGCAGTTTACTTAGGGAACATAAATGCCCAGTTTGTGTCGGAAAAAACATAAACAAACACATCCTTTTGCAGTATCCATAAGTCGCTTTCCCTCATAGTCCAGTCATTACGGTGACTTGGTAGAGACGCTAAAGCCAATCCTTTAGCATATATGGGGATATAATCGTCTATTTCTATTCATATTTTAACAAGTTAAATGGAAGACGTCAACGCTTAAATACGAACGATTAATTTTCAGATAACTTTAATGTTCGGTTTTAGGTCTAATTATCGCTATTATATTTCTTTAATTCCTTTTAACATTATTAATTGTCTTACCGGAATAGGTTGACCATCAACCTCTGCAAAAAGCGGTTCCTCTCTCCGTCCAGCGATCTGGAAACCATCTCTAGTCATTCTTTCTATACACTCTGTAACGCTTTCATTCTCTCCCACTTCAAACCATTTTGTCTCTTTCTTCATTTAAATAATTTTCCTTTCTTCACTGATTTAACCCAAAATCCACCGTGAATCGTTTTAGCTTCATATGCGATGATAAATATTTTCGGATCAAGTTCTTTAAGTCTCATATATAGCTTTAACTCGTATTTACGAGGAGTTAAGATTTGAAGAGCTTGTCTATTCCCTTCACGCCCATTTGCTTGCCAATCTGTCACACCATAGCCTTCTGCTCTTAAAATTTCTGGTAATTTTAATTCCATTTCTGTGGAGATCGCATTAACCATAATATAACCAAGTGCCATTTTCTCTTCAATTTTAGTACCAATGATAACTCCTGTTCCATATCCTACCGCATAAGCAATCAAGTTTTGAACTTCATTTAAATTATCTAAAACTAAACCCAGCCCTACTATATATATAACCACTTCTACCATACTTATTAAAGCAGCAATATAGCGGTAACCCTTCAGTGTAAGAATCATTCGCAAAGTAAAGAATGTCACGTAGACAATATTGATAACAAAAATTATAACTACCATCAAAATTGCTGATGAATCCACCCAACCAACTCCTACTATTTGTTTTATATTGTTCTTCATTATCGCATATAGAGTCACAATTTCAAGGAATTCAAGCTATAACGAGTGTTTTAAACAGTAATTTTGACTATACTTCTAATAAATTTTAAATATTCTGATGACAAATTATATAATAGGTAGTACAATACACTAATTGAGTGAAGTGTTAAAATGAAGAATAGTTGTACTCTTATTTCATGAAGATTAGTAAAAGTGTCACCAATTTCAAAATAGGGGGATCAGACAATGCATGGACAATTTAGGAAAAGATATACACAAACAACTCAGGAACAAAAGATGTATGCAGTTCTAGAAGTTCTAAAAAATGGACGAGGGCGTAAAGAGCTAGCATTAGAATTGAATGTAAGCGTCAATTCAATCACTACATGGATAAGAAAATTTAAAGAAGCTGGAGAGAATGGTTTCTCCTCCTACTCACAAGAAGAAATAATGCGACTTAAAGAGATAGAAAAAAAATACAATGAACAGAAGGCACTGGAGTTGCTTAAAAAGCTTCCCATTTATATACACTTGAAAAAGCTTCCATATCCTAAAATGGTAAAGAAGCTTTGAAAGATATTTTCTTATTCTTAGCAACTACTATATAAAAACCATTTGCTATTCTGAATAGAGTGAGCATGTAGCAAATTGAAGAAACTCTTTCTTTAAAAGTGACTATAGTGCTCTAGAATGAAATTAAGCTCGGAAATTTTTACTCTCTTATATCAACATACAAAAAAGTAGGTACCGATAACTCGGTACCTACTTTTTCTTTAGTGCCAGCGGCTCTTACTCTCTCATAGGGGGAGACCCCCAACTACCATCGGCGCAAGAGCTTTACTTCCGTGTCCAGGGCTGCGAAAGCAGATGGACGGCAGATTTCTTAGTCAGCCGCACTCGTTCAATTCTCGCGTATGTTATACGCTCCGAGTCTCTCTCATTTGCTTCCTTGAACTCTTTGCCCCTCTTCTTTCTCGCATACTTTCTTATAGAGATAGACTGCCTACGGCATATACGGCTTATTTCTAAATACAAAAAATGCGTTACCGATAATTCGGTAACGACTTTTCTTTGGTGCCCAGCGACGTCCTACTCTCACTGGGGGAGACCCCCAACTATCATCGGCGCAAGAGCTTTACTTCCGTGTCCAGGGCTGCGAAAGCAGATGGACGGCAGATTTCTTCGTCAGCCGCACTCGTTCAATTCTCGCGTATGTTATACGCTCCGAGTCTCTCTCATTTGCTTCCTTGAACTCTTTGCCCCTCTACTTTCTCGCATACTTTCTTATATAGATAGAGTGCCTACGGCATATACGGCTTATTTCTAAATACAAAAAAGTCGTTACCGATAATTCGGTAACGACTTTCTCTTTTGTGCCCAGCGACGTCCTACTCTCACAGGGGGAGACCCCCACCCCCAACTACCATCGGCGCAAGAGCTTTACTTCCGTGTCCAGGGCTGCGAAAGCAGATGGACGGCAGATTTCTTCGTCAGCCGCACTCGTTCAATTCTCGCGTATGTTATACGCTCCGAGTCTCTCTCGTTTGCTTCCTCGAACTCTTTGCCCCTCTACTTTCTCGCATACTTTCTTATAGAGATAGACTGCCTACGGCTTATACGGCTTATTTCTAAATACAAAAAGCCGTTACCGATAATTCGGTAACGACTTTCTCTTTTGTGCCCAGCGACGTCCTACTCTCACAGGGGGAGACCCCCAACTACCATCGGCGCTGAAGAGCTTAACTTCCGTGTTCGGTATGGGAACGGGTGTGACCTCTTCGCCATCATCACTAGACTCATTCGGCTTTCAATATACGGCGCATTGCGTTGTCAACTTCATTCGATCTGTCAGTCACGTACGTTAGTACGTTCCTTCTTTCTCTCACTTGTTTCCTAGCACTGCTTGTATCTTGAAACCCTCATAATAAATAGAGTGTTTGTTCACTCAAAACTGGATAAACGACATTGTTACGTTAAACAAATTTGGTTAAGTCCTCGATCGATTAGTATTCGTCAGCTGCACGTGTCGCCACGCTTCCACCCCGAACCTATCTACCTCATCGTCTTTGAGGGATCTTACTTACTTGCGTAATGGGAAATCTCATCTTGAGGGGGGCTTCGTGCTTAGATGCTTTCAGCACTTATCCCGTCCACACATAGCTACCCAGCGATGCTCTTGGCAGAACAACTGGTACACCAGCGGTGTGTCCATCCCGGTCCTCTCGTACTAAGGACAGCTCCTCTCAAATTTCCTACGCCCACGACGGATAGGGACCGAACTGTCTCACGACGTTCTGAACCCAGCTCGCGTACCGCTTTAATGGGCGAACAGCCCAACCCTTGGGACCGACTACAGCCCCAGGATGCGATGAGCCGACATCGAGGTGCCAAACCTCCCCGTCGATGTGGACTCTTGGGGGAGATAAGCCTGTTATCCCCGGGGTAGCTTTTATCCGTTGAGCGATGGCCCTTCCATGCGGAACCACCGGATCACTAAGCCCGTCTTTCGACCCTGCTCGACTTGTAGGTCTCGCAGTCAAGCTCCCTTCTGCCTTTACACTCTTCGAATGATTTCCAACCATTCTGAGGGAACCTTTGGGCGCCTCCGTTACACTTTAGGAGGCGACCGCCCCAGTCAAACTACCCGCCTGACACTGTCTCCTACCCGGGTTACGGGTATGGGTTAGAATTTCAATACAACCAGGGCAGTATCCCACCGACGCCTCCTCCGAAGCTGGCGCTCCGGGCTCTAAGGCTCCTGCCTATCCTGTACAAGTTGCACCAAAATTCAATATCAAGCTATAGTAAAGCTCCACGGGGTCTTTCCGTCCTGTCGCGGGTAACCTGCATCTTCACAGGTACTATAATTTCACCGAGTCTCTCGTTGAGACAGTGCCCAGATCGTTACGCCTTTCGTGCGGGTCGGAACTTACCCGACAAGGAATTTCGCTACCTTAGGACCGTTATAGTTACGGCCGCCGTTTACTGGGGCTTCAATTCGCACCTTCGCTTGCGCTAAGCACTCCTCTTAACCTTCCAGCACCGGGCAGGCGTCAGCCCCTATACTTCACCTTACGGTTTTGCAGAGACCTGTGTTTTTGCTAAACAGTCGCCTGGGCCTATTCACTGCGGCTCTTCTAGGCTATGCACCCAAAAGAGCACCCCTTCTCCCGAAGTTACGGGGTCATTTTGCCGAGTTCCTTAACGAGAGTTCTCTCGCTCACCTTAGGATTCTCTCCTCGACTACCTGTGTCGGTTTGCGGTACGGGCACCTATCACCTCGCTAGAGGCTTTTCTTGGCAGTGTGAAATCAGGAACTCCGGACATACGTCCTCGCCATCACAGCTCAATGTTATAGAATGCGGATTTGCCTACATTCACACCTTACTGCTTGGACATGCATAACCAACAGCATGCTTACCCTATCCTTCTGCGTCCCCCCATTACTCAAACGGTGGTTTGGTGGTACAGGAATATCAACCTGTTATCCATCGCCTACGCCTATCGGCCTCGGCTTAGGTCCCGACTAACCCTGAGCGGACGAGCCTTCCTCAGGAAACCTTAGTCATACGGTGGACGGGATTCTCACCCGTCTTTCGCTACTCATACCGGCATTCTCACTTCTAAGCGCTCCACCAGTCCTTCCGGTCTGACTTCAACGCCCTTAGAACGCTCTCCTACCACTGATACCAAAGGTATCAATCCACAGCTTCGGTGATTTGTTTAGCCCCGATACATTTTCGGCGCAGCGTCACTCGACCAGTGAGCTATTACGCACTCTTTAAATGATGGCTGCTTCTAAGCCAACATCCTGGTTGTCTAAGCAACGCCACATCCTTTTCCACTTAACAAATACTTTGGGACCTTAGCTGGTGGTCTGGGCTGTTTCCCTCTTGACTACGGATCTTATCACTCGCAGTCTGACTCCCAAACATAAATCATTGGCATTCGGAGTTTGTCTGAATTCGGTAACCCGGGATGGGCCCCTAGTCCAAACAGTGCTCTACCTCCAAGATTCTAACGTTTGAGGCTAGCCCTAAAGCTATTTCGGAGAGAACCAGCTATCTCCAGGTTCGATTGGAATTTCTCCGCTACCCACACCTCATCCCCGCACTTTTCAACGTGCGTGGGTTCGGACCTCCAGTAAGTGTTACCTTACCTTCATCCTGGACATGGGTAGATCACCTGGTTTCGGGTCTACGACCACATACTCATTCGCCCTATTCAGACTCGCTTTCGCTGCGGCTCCGTCTTCTCAACTTAACCTTGCATGTAATCGTAACTCGCCGGTTCATTCTACAAAAGGCACGCTATCACCCATTAACGGGCTCTAACTACTTGTAGGCACACGGTTTCAGGATCTATTTCACTCCCCTTCCGGGGTGCTTTTCACCTTTCCCTCACGGTACTGGTTCACTATCGGTCACTAGGTAGTATTTAGCCTTGGGAGATGGTCCTCCCGGATTCCGACGGAATTTCACGTGTTCCGCCGTACTCAGGATACACTCAAGAGAGAATGAATTTTGGACTACGGGGCTTTTACCCTATCCTGCGGACCTTTCCAGATCGCTTCGTCTAACTCATTCCTTTGTAACTCTATGTAGAGTGTCCTACAACCCCAAGAGGCAAGCCTCTTGGTTTGGGCTATTCCCGTTTCGCTCGCCGCTACTCAGGGAATCGATTTTTCTTTCTCTTCCTCCAGGTACTTAGATGTTTCAGTTCCCTGGGTGTGTCTCAGATGCGCTATGTATTCACGCAAATGTACTGCTCCATTACGAACAGTGGGTTTCCCCATTCGGAAATCTCCGGATCAAAGCTCACTTACAGCTCCCCGAAGCATATCGGTGTTAGTGCCGTCCTTCGTCGACTCCTAGTGCCAAGGCATTCACCGTGCGCCCTTATTAACTTAACCTAAAAGTTAAAAAGTCTTACACGTCATGATTACGTAAGTAATCACAACAGAATTTCTTGTTGTTTATTGTTTCAATGTCGTTTTATCCAGTTTTCAAAGAACAAAGTTTTGCTCACTTTGCGACGAGTAATCGCAGGAGCAAGAGATGAATCTTCATATAAAAATGAACATTCAAAACTGAACTGCAAAACGTTAAGATACGAATAAAGATTCGTATTCCGATATTATCCTTAGAAAGGAGGTGATCCAGCCGCACCTTCCGATACGGCTACCTTGTTACGACTTCACCCCAATCATCTGTCCCACCTTCGGCGGCTGGCTCCCGTAAGGGTTACCCCACCGACTTCGGGTGTTACAAACTCTCGTGGTGTGACGGGCGGTGTGTACAAGGCCCGGGAACGTATTCACCGTGGCATGCTGATCCACGATTACTAGCGATTCCGGCTTCATGTAGGCGAGTTGCAGCCTACAATCCGAACTGAGAACGGTTTTATGGGATTTGCTCACCCTCGCGGGGTTGCGACCCTCTGTACCGTCCATTGTAGCACGTGTGTAGCCCAGGTCATAAGGGGCATGATGATTTGACGTCATCCCCACCTTCCTCCGGTTTATCACCGGCAGTCACCTTAGAGTGCCCAACTGAATGCTGGCAACTAAGATCAAGGGTTGCGCTCGTTGCGGGACTTAACCCAACATCTCACGACACGAGCTGACGACAACCATGCACCACCTGTCACCGCTGTCCCCGAAGGGAAAAGCCTATCTCTAGGCCGGTCAGCGGGATGTCAAGACCTGGTAAGGTTCTTCGCGTTGCTTCGAATTAAACCACATGCTCCACCGCTTGTGCGGGCCCCCGTCAATTCCTTTGAGTTTCAGTCTTGCGACCGTACTCCCCAGGCGGAGTGCTTAATGCGTTAGCTGCAGCACTAAGGGGCGGAAACCCCCTAACACTTAGCACTCATCGTTTACGGCGTGGACTACCAGGGTATCTAATCCTGTTTGCTCCCCACGCTTTCGCGCCTCAGCGTCAGTTACAGACCAGAAAGCCGCCTTCGCCACTGGTGTTCCTCCAAATCTCTACGCATTTCACCGCTACACTTGGAATTCCGCTTTCCTCTTCTGTACTCAAGTCCCCCAGTTTCCAATGACCTTCCACGGTTGAGCCGTGGGATTTCACATCAGACTTAAAGGACCGCCTGCGCGCGCTTTACGCCCAATAATTCCGGACAACGCTTGCCACCTACGTATTACCGCGGCTGCTGGCACGTAGTTAGCCGTGGCTTTCTAATGAGGTACCGTCAAGGTACGAGCAGTTACTCTCGTACTTGTTCTTCCCTCACAACAGAGTTTTACGATCCGAAAACCTTCTTCACTCACGCGGCATTGCTCCATCAGACTTTCGTCCATTGTGGAAGATTCCCTACTGCTGCCTCCCGTAGGAGTCTGGGCCGTGTCTCAGTCCCAGTGTGGCCGATCACCCTCTCAGGTCGGCTACGCATCGTCGCCTTGGTGAGCCGTTACCTCACCAACTAGCTAATGCGCCGCGGGCCCATCCTGTAGTGACAGCGAGATGCCGTCTTTTAACATCTCCCCATGTGAGGAAATGGATTATTCGGTATTAGCCCCGGTTTCCCGGAGTTATCCCAATCTACAGGGCAGGTTGCCCACGTGTTACTCACCCGTCCGCCGCTAAATCAGAAGAAGCAAGCTTCTTCGTCATTCGCTCGACTTGCATGTATTAGGCATGCCGCCAGCGTTCGTCCTGAGCCAGGATCAAACTCTCCATAAGATCTGGATGACGTTACGCAGCACATTGCTTTGTCAGCTTCACTCGTTCGGTCAGTCACGTACGCTAGTACGTCCCTTCCCTCTCTCGATTGCTCCCTCGCACTGCACTACGTCTCGTCATCCAGCGAATAGAACTAGTTTAAAAGCTCATTTTGTTTTGCTGGCATCATCATTAAATGATGTCAAAATTGTTTTGCTATCAGACTAACAAAGTTAGCTGATAAGCTGTATGTCTTAACGTTTTGCATGTTCAGTTTTCAATGTTCATGTTGTTGTAAGTTGTCGTCTTGTTTCAGCGACCTTTGTATCTTAACACCCTTTTAACAACTTCGTCAACACCTTTTAGTAAAGAAGTTGTGTAAAATATGATAACACTTTATTCTGACAAATGCAACAATAAGTTAGATTTGATTACAACCCTTTAGAACACTAGCTTCATAGCACTACTATAAACTTAAATTAGTCTATTTTTTTAGTATTAAACTTTATGAGTTTAGTTTAACTCAGTATATTATATCTTCTTATTTGTATTTCATCATAAACTTAAATACGTTTAAGCCACCCAATTCTTTTACATGACAACCATTCCCTAATTAATAACTCTCTTTATAGAAGAAACAAAAAAAGAGAGGCAAGATGCCCCCTCTTTGTTGAAACATTTTATAGGAAAATAAAGTAACAAAGGAATATTACCCATAGTCCATACATAATTGGATGTATTTCTTTAATACGTCCAGCAACGATCATTGTAATTGGGTAAAATAAGAATCCAATTGCGATACCTGTTGCAATAGAATATGTTAATGGCATTGCAATAATTACGAAGAATGCAGGCACTGCAACTTCGAATTTCTTCCAATCTATATTCCCTAAGGAAGATACCATTAGCACACCAACTATTATTAATGCCGGTGCAGTAACATAAGAAGTAACTACGCTTAATATTGGATAGAAGAATAATGCCAATAACATTAATACTCCTGTCACTACTGCTGCAAATCCTGAACGAGCACCAGCTGCTACACCCGCAGTCGATTCTACATAACTAGTAGTAGTAGAAGTTCCTGCTACCGCTCCAGCTGTTGTAGCGATTGCATCTGCTAGTAGCGCTTTACCCGCACGCGGTAATTTGTTATTTTTCATCAACCCAGCTTGGTTTGCTACAGATATTAATGTTCCAGCTGTATCAAAGAAGTTTACAAACAAGAAAGTGAGTACTACAACTAAGAATTGCGTTGTTAATAAAGAAGTTGGATCGTTAAAAATTGGATCAAGTGCAGCCCCAAATGTTGGGCTGACATCTGGAATACTACTAACGATTCCAGTTGGTAATGGTACTAGGCTGAAAATCATCCCAACGATTGCAGTAATTAGCATTCCGTAAAAAATTCCGCCCTTAACGCCTTTTACCATCATAATTACAGTAATTACGAGACCAAAAATTGTTAATAATATATTAGGATCTGTTAAGTCTCCTAGACCTACGATTACAGAAGGATCACTAATGATAATCTTAGAGTTTTGCAAACCTACGAAGGTTATGAATAAACCAATTCCAGCGCCAACTGCAAATTTTAGCTCCGTTGGAATTGCATTAATAATTGTTTCACGAATACCGGTTAAAGAAAGAAGAATAAAGATAATACCTGCTACAAAAACTCCGGTTAAAGCGATTTGCCACGATATCCCAAAATCCAAAACAACTGTAAAAGCAAAAAATGCATTTAATCCCATTCCTGGCGCAAGTGCGATTGGGTATTTTGCTAGTACGCCCATTAATATAGAACCAAGACCTGCCGCTAGTGCAGTAGCTGTAAACACAGCTCCTTTATCCATATGCATAAAATCAGGTAATCCTTCAACCGACTCAAGTGATAGTATCATTGGGTTAACTACAAGAATATACGCCATTGCTAGGAAAGTTGTTAAACCACCAATAATTTCACTGCGATAGTTAGTTCCTAATTCTTCAAACTGAAAATACTTTTTCATAATTTCCTCCAGTTATTGTCCGTATAACAGAAAAAAGCAGACGACTAGTGAATCAGTCGTCTGCTTTAGTATCTCTAGTAAGGGAAAAATTATTCTTCTTCCACTTAATCGTAGTCGAATCATTTACGGTGATTCGGTAGAGACTTTTGGGCCTTATTCCCAACGTTATACGACGACATAATTAAATTATGTTAGTAATATAACATCATTATTTTAGAAAATCAATACAGAATCCGAACATTATTCAAATAAACAACAAAATAGTTCGTTAATATGTTAATTCTAAGAGTTCAAAAAACAAAACACTGACGTATATTTCAGCCATAGTATAATAAATGAATCTGACCGATAATCTCAATTTCGTATAGAGGGAGTGTGAATAATGATAAAAATCGAACGACTATTGTCTATACTAGTTGCCTTGTTAAATAAAGAAGTAGTTTCAGCCGATGAACTAGCCAAAAAACTAGAAGTAAGTAAAAGAACGATTTATAGAGATATTGAATCATTAGGATTATCTGGCCTCCCAGTCATAACCATTCATGGTCGAAATGGAGGTGTTGGACTGATGCCATCCTACAAGATGGATAAATATTTGTTTTCAGATAAGGAGAAACTAAAAATTATAGAATCTTTAAGAATGCAACATAATATATTACAAGAGGATAACCAAGTTCTCATTGAAAAGCTAGAGAATTTAAAGGGTGATGAATCTTTTAGTAACCTTTCCTTCTACTCTCCTACCATCCATAGAACAGAAATAGAACAAGAGACCAAAGAAAAGCTAACTACTTTAAGAGGTGCCATATCACAGAAAAAAAAGTTAAAAATAAAGTACATTTCTTTAAATGGAGATATTACTAGCCGCGTTATTTCTCCTAGTAACATAGTTCTAACAAATGGTAGTTGGTATTTGGAAGCGTATTGTGAAAAAAGAAAAGATAGAAGAATGTTCAAACTTACTCGAATTAGAGAGCACCTCTTAATAGATGAAAAATCTATCCAAAGTGAAGGAAAAGAAATTGACTTAACAACTATTTACGAGCAGGTTGAGTTAATTTTCCATAGAAATCAATTAGGGAAATTATATGATTTTTTTTTGGATGAAGAAATTGAAATACAAAATAATTATATAAAGGTCAATTTCAAATATGATAGCAATAGAAATCTGATTCCTTTTTTATTAATGTTCGGTAGTACTGTTGATGTGATTAACCCACAAACATTGAAACAAGAATATTACAATGAATTGAATAAAATCCACAAAAAAATAAATGATGACAATCAGTTGTCATATATACCATGATATATTCCTTTTAGAAGGGTGGAGATTTTAAGTGAAAGATACTAAAGTAATCTATGGAAATAAGGTTAGAACAAACAATAATGATAGTAGTATATTCTCGAAGAAGTGGGAGGAATTTTTACAGAATAAAGTAAATAGCGATATTTATGCAGTCTATAGTAACTATGAAAGTGATTTTACCGGTGACTTTGACTTTATGATTGGAACGGAAGAAATGGCTGGAGAAGATAGCATCACTATTGATAATGGAGAATATTACGTTTGGGAAGTAGAATCTAAAGATCTTAATGGCGTTGGTATGGCATGGAAAGAAATTTGGGAAAGTGATTTACCGAGAGCTTATAAAACGGATTTTGAAATTTATAAAACTAACGGAAGTATAGCAATTTATTTATCTGTTTTACGTAAGTCATAAAAAATAGCCTTGTGTCCTTTTGCAATATGGGCACAAGGCTATTATTAATTAACTATTCCCATTAATAGTAGCTGGGGCTTACACTAAATGTCATACACTACGAGGTTAGTGTGAGGTGATACTACATTAAATCGAAACAATACTTGCGGAGTTTCAGGTTACATATATTGCCGGTAGAGCGTAGTACTCCCTAAGTCATGAACGAAGCAACCAATCGAGGATGGAATAGTTGCAAAAAGATTTCTCATTATAAGAAAAAGTAAATTGTTGGAAGAAAACTTTAATGATACACTTGAATCATAGGTGTTATTTACTTTATTGGAAAAGTGGGGATGGCGATATAAAAAAAATATTATCTTTCATGGATTGGGGCATATTTGCCCTGCGTTTATACCATTATATTTTGCTATTGTCCCGGTTTTTCACAGAAAGTGAGCTTTCGAACAGAATATTGTTAAACTTCATCTGGTTGATGATAGCACTTATCATCCCTATGATATTTTGGTTTCCTCAACGAAGGATGAACAAAGTCTGGTTCTGCATACTGGAGCTATTGCTAGGTGGTTCTTATTATGTGAATTCTGTCTTCGATCCGGATTTGACATCAAAAGCAGACTACTTGTTACCGAGCCTTACAATGGGATACTTATTGACTAAGCAGACGTTCTGGATCATTCCTGCGGTTACTTTGATTCCTTTTACCTTTCAGTCTTTCTTAAGATTACCTTGGGAACAAACCCTGAGTATCGGAGCAGACAATCTGTTATTCTGCTTCATCGGCTTATGGGTAAGCTTAATAGCCAAAGCGTATTATCAGAAAGATGAACTGGTAGCTGAAGTGGAGCAACAAAATAAGCTGTTAACCCACTATGCAGATGAGATTGAGAAGATGACTTTACTTGAAGAGCGCAACCGTATGTCCAAGGAACTTCATGATACACTGGGGCACTCCTTTATCTCACTCATTATGAGTCTTGATGCTTCCATTGCCCTTTTGGATCGCAAACCTACCGAGGTAAAAGGTCGGTTAATTCGTTTAAGAGCATTAGCTGAACAAAACCTGGACGAAATGAGAAACATTGTCCACGAGATGGGAGAAGAAGAGGAGTCGAATCTTACACGACAAGTTGAGGCGCTTGCGGTCAGTTTCCGGGAGTACACTGGAACAGTCCTCACTTTGAGTCTGTTTGGAACAGAGCAGCCGATGCGTTTTGAAGTGCGACAAACTATCCTTCGAGTCATTCAGGAGTCTTTTACAAACGCACTAAAACATGGAAAAGCGTCTCAACTGCATTTGGAGCTTCGATTTTCCAAGTCCAATTTGCAATTGTTAATTCAAAATAATGGAAAACCGATTGAAAACAATTTGGAATATGGCTTTGGCTTGACTACTATGAAACATCGAGTTGAGCGATTGGGAGGTAGACTGTTTGTGTCACCTAAAGTGGGAAATGCAGCAATCACCGAAGTCAGTTGTGAAATTCCGCTGAAAGGATTGATGCTGCATGGCGAAAATTAAAGTGTTGCTTGCCGATGATCAGGAATTAATTCTGGAGAGTCTGCACATAGTACTCTCCATGGAAGAAGATTTAGAAATTGTCGGGTTAGCCAAGAATGGCGAAGAAGCAATTAAAGGCTGTGAGCAGTTTCGGCCAGATATTGTGCTGATGGATATCAATATGCCGGTCATGGACGGCGTTGCCGCAACTGCCCTGATAAAAGAACGGATACCTGCAATCAAAGTTATTATGCTGACCTCCTATCGAGAAGTAGAGTATGTATTGACAGCATTAAGCCATGGAGCAGAAGGTTATCTGCTCAAAGCTATTCATCCTAGGGATCTGGCTGCAGGCATACGGGTAGTTCATGCGGGAGGGACTTTAATCACTCAGGAGATGGCGAGTAAAATGATTAAAAGTATGAACAATAACTCCTCCACAAAAAGTAATGAATACGGACTCAGTACCCGTGAAATTGAAGTGCTGCATAAGCTGGCTTTGGGCTTGCGCAATCAAGACATTGCTGAGGCACTATTTCTTAGTGAAGGAACTATTAAAAATTACATCTCAACCATTTATTCGAAACTTAATGTGAGTGGAAGGCGTGAGGCCGCCCGTAAAGCCCGAGATTCCGGAATCATGGATCATTAAGAAACCGATATCTATGAAGCTAGCAACTTATTATTGTTGCTGGCTTTTTTGGTCATGTTTAAATAATGACAAAAGCTCACTTTCTCTTTATGACTTTTTCAGCCTATACTCATAACTATCAAGCAATAGAGGAGCTGAAGCAAGAATGAAGAAAACGTCTGCACACAAAGTGAAGCAGCAGGTTGGTGGGAAATTAAGTACATGGAGTCGATTTTGGCGCTTTCCAATCATCTGGATGATTGCAGGGTCAATCGGTATTATTCTCGTGGATTCACTATTCCGTGCTCTAGCAGAACAAGTAGAGGGAATTTTTTCCCTTCTTTTGACATTAACAGCGGGTTTTGTTGCCATTATGGTCTACAAGCTTACGATGAAATACCTGGCAAGTCGGTCAACTCCAGAGATATCAACACACCGCATAGGAATTGAAGCTGGCATGGGATTACTAACTGGGGCAATCTTTATCATAGTATCCACTTTTATAATAGTTGCTATGGGAGGTTACTCCTTTCAATGGGCGAGTGCGGATATGGGTTCTGTTCTTATATCCTCCATTGAAGCAGCTTTAGGCGCAGCCATTATTGAGGAACTCATCTTTCGTGGGCTTATGTTCCAAGCCATCAGTAAATTAGCAGGAAACTGGCTCGCACTCGCTGTGACCTCACTATTCTTTGGAGTTGCCCATCTTGGAAATACAGGGGCAACACTTTGGAGCTCGTTCGCCATTTCTATAGAAGCAGGTCTTCTGCTCGGAGCAGCATTCATGTGGCGACGGAATTTGTGGTTTGCCATGGGACTGCATTTTGCCTGGAATGCATGTGAGGGTTTACTTGGTATTCCGGTTTCTGGACACTCTTCAGTCGGTCTGTTTACTGTGAAAGTAAACGGTGCTGAACTTCTCACGGGGGGGGATTTTGGACTCGAGGGCTCTATTGTGCCGGTTATGATCAGTCTTCTGATAGCCACTCCCATGCTGATTGGCTATGTACGGCATCGGGCAACATTAGGGAAGCTTTGAAACTAAAAAACATGCTAAAACAGAGGGATAGAATCGTCCAAGTACTTGGGTATATTCTTTTTTTAAAATCAGCATTTAGTTCATTTACAAAATAATTGTTCACTAATTAGTCACCCAAAAAAGAAAAACCATTCATAAACACGAAAATAAAGTGTTACACTGGTTTTTCTTTTTCATCCTATATATTTCTGTTTGTTTTATAAACTATGTTAGTTCCTTATATCAGAGTGAGGTATCTCACAAATAATATTGTTGTACTTTCTACTGATTCTATAAGACGTTCATTAATGCGTTCTGTACAAACTCCCCCACGATAAGTTATTACTGTTTCAATTATCCAAATCTAGCAGTTTGGATTTTTTTTTTAGTTTTTAAAAGTGGTTCAGTTAACCTTGATTCCTCCCTCCTATTTTCTGTTTTAATCGAAAGACATCTAATTTTAGTCATGAAAAAAACTCTCTTCTACTTGTGAAATAACACAAATAAAAGAGAGTAATTTATGAAACCGATAGTTGCAGGTAAGTAATTATTACCTTATACGAAACCCTAAACAAGCGTTGGTATATAAGGTTTTCAAGACACTTTAATTACTAATAAAATACAGTCCTATTCCCACTCAATAGTTGCTGGTGGCTTACTCGTAATGTCGTACACTACGCGGTTAATGTGAGGTACTTCATTGACTAGACGAACACTTACTTTTTCTAGAACATCCCATGGGATACGTGCCCAGTCAGAAGTCATTCCGTCGATAGAGGTTACAGCACGAATACCGATTGCGTAATCATACGTACGTGCATCTCCCATTACTCCAACGCTGCGGATATCAGGAAGCACTGTGAAGTACTGCCAAATATCACGGTCAAGTCCA
The DNA here is from genome assembly GCF_038003165.1 of Psychrobacillus sp. FSL K6-2365. Classification (NCBI taxonomy): domain Bacteria; kingdom Bacillati; phylum Bacillota; class Bacilli; order Caryophanales; family Bacillaceae; genus Psychrobacillus; species Psychrobacillus sp. FSL K6-2365. Next base: position 3,561,338 of record NZ_JBBOOO010000001.1, read on the forward strand.
GCTTTTGCAATTTCTTCACGAAGGATGAAATCAGATTCACGAACGATTTCTAATTTTTCTTCTGTTATTTCACCTAGCACACGAATTCCTAAACCAGGACCTGGGAAAGGTTGACGCCAAACGATTTTTTCATCTAAACCAAGTTCCAATCCTAAAGCACGCACTTCATCTTTAAATAGAGTTTTTAGCGGCTCGATTAGTTTAAACTGCATATCTTCAGGAAGTCCACCAACATTATGGTGAGATTTAATCGTTTGAGCTGTAGCAGTTCCAGACTCAATAATATCCGTGTAAAGAGTACCCTGTGCTAAGAAGTCCATACCATCTAATTTAGAAGCTTCTTCATCGAATACATAAATAAATTCGTTACCAATAATTTTACGTTTTTTCTCTGGATCTGAAACACCAGCTAATTTATTCATGAAGCGTTCACGAGCATCAATTTTTATGACGTTCATGTTAAAGCCTTCTGTGAAAGTCTTCATAACTTGTTCTACTTCACCTTTACGGTTTAAGTTATGATCGACAAACATACAAGTTAGTTGGTCACCAATTGCTTTATGGATTAATACCGCAACTACTGAAGAATCTACACCGCCACTTAAAGCACAAAGAACTTTTTTATCTCCAACTTCTTGGCGAATGTTATGAAGCTGCATTTCAACAAAGCTTTCCATCGACCAGTCACCTTTTGCATGACAAACATCAAATACGAATTGACGGATTAACTCAATCCCGTAGATAGAATGTCTAACTTCAGGATGGAATTGTACAGCATAGAAATTTTTAGCTTCATTTGCCATTGCAGCTACTGAACAAGATGGACTTGTTGCAATAACTTCAAAGCCTTCAGGAGCAACTGTTACATGATCTCCATGGCTCATCCAAACGACTTGGTTTTCCGGAAGTTGTCCAAATAAAGGTGTTGCGTTTTTCACATTGATCTCTGCTTTACCATATTCTCGATGAGAAGCTTTTTCTACTTTCCCACCAAAATGCTGAGACATTAACTGCATACCGTAGCAAATACCTAAAATTGGCACACCTAAGTCATAAATTGCAGAGTCGATATGGAATGCATTTTCATCATAAACTGAATTAGGACCACCTGAGAAGATAATTCCCGTTGCATTTATTTTCTTCAATTCCTCAGCTGTAACTGTATGTGGAAGTAGTTCGCTGTATACGCCAAATTCACGAATACGACGTGTAATAAGTTGGTTATATTGACTTCCGAAATCTAGAACGACAATCTTTTCTTGTTCTTTTAACAATGGTGTTAAAGACATTAGCTCCACCTCTTCTTATAAGTAATCCAATTATACCCTCTGTCTCATTGAATGATAAAAAAACGCGTTAGAAAGCATACCTCTTTCTACGCGTTTATGTTTTCTACATCAAAAAGGTGAATGCATATGTCTGAAAAAGACATGACTGCATCCACCTTCATAGTCAAGTTGTTAATGGCAACTTGGTAGAAACATCCGAACCATATCATCGGACATATACGAGGGCAACATCGGTCATTTTATTTGACTTCAGTTTACAGGTTGTTGCTCTCAAAATCAACCGCTAAGCTGATTGATTAAATTTTCCCAACTTTCTCTCATCGATACATAATCTATACCCTCTCGATTATTACCATATAGACCTTTTTCATATGCAGCTGTTAATTTGCGCATATGTGTTTCTCCAAAGCCTGCATCTACATATTTTGCATATGCAGATAACGTCTGTCCTTGCTCTCTTGCCATTCCATATCCATCTAATTGTTTTAACAATTGATGATACATCTTTTCAAACGTATCCCAATCATTTTTTCTCATGCGATTAACTGGTATTAATACTTTCGCTAACCACTTTCTTCGATGGTGATATGCAAACATAGATAGTAATGCCAAACCGAGTATTGTCCAAAAAATAGACGCTTTATTATTATTTACCCATTTAGCAATATTGCTCATAATTTCACTGAATCCTATAGAAACTTCCTTATCTTCTTTCTCTCCTTTTGGTTTTTCAGTAGCTTTCTCAGGAGTACTTTCAGGTGTTTCCAACTGATCTTTTTCAGTATCTATATCATAATTTAAATTGACAGAATTCGTAAATCCAATAGTTGGCTCGAACGTCATCCATCCTATACCTGGGAAGTAAGCCTCTACCCATGAGTGAGCATTATTATTTGTCACTTCGTATACTGGAAGACCATTTTCACGTTCGACTACTTCTCCTGATGCAAAACCCTTTACCCAACGTGCAGGAATTCCTTTAGAACGTAGCAAAACAACCATCGATGTCGAGAAGTTATCACAATATCCTATCTTTGTATCAAATAAAAACTGATCCACATAATCGGTATCACCTTCTGGTACCGCAGCCATATCCTGATTATAGCTGAAACCATTCAAACGGAAATACCGTTCAATTGCTTTTGCTTTATCGTATAAACTATCACTGTCAGAAGTAATAGAGGTTGCTAAATCTTTTACTCTTGTTGGTAATGTTTCGGGAAGCTGCAAATAACGATCTAATTCACTAGGTAATCCTTCTAAATCTGCAGGCACTGTTTCCCTAAGTGCTTTTAAGCTATACAACGGCTCATTGTAAGTTACATCATAGGTTCCAACAGGTGTTTCATTGCCTCCATTAAAAGTATATAGTTTTTGATTTCTTTCATTCATCGATAAATAAATTGGCTCCATTGAATCAACTTGCTCGATTCCATAAGGCTGCATAATAAAAGAATAAGCCTGGGACATATAAATACTAGCCTTTAATGATTCATCTTCTGTTCCAGGTGCTATATCAGATTCAATCGGCTCTCCCAACTCATACCCCCTAAGAACTGGAGTCTCCGGTGCTGAATTTATCCATCCTTTTGAAGTATACGTATCCTTCGTTTCAATCTTCCAATATTGCTTAGTTGGAGTAGTTGCATAAAATACTGGAGTATCATCGCTTGCGAAAGCTCCGCCTAAGCGTTCATCATTTTCCCCATATCCAACCTTTTGTGTAGCTCCTCTCACGCCTTTACCATCGTCACCGTTCGCAGCATTTGGGCTCGTTGATAATAGAAAAGGCACTGGATCCGGCCAGCTTGGACCAGCTTTTGGTAGTGCGTAGGCAAGTGAGCTACTAATTACCACTATACCTATTAAACTTCCAATTCCAGCTATTAAAAATGCACCATGAAGTTTCCCTTCTTGCTCATGAATCATTTTTTGTGCATATAACAAACCTAAAATGATAAATCCAGAAGTTAATACAATAACGATACTCTTTTCGCCACTATATGGACTAAACGTATCTAGAATTGTTATAAAAAGAACAGTAAATAGAAAGAATAACATTAAATTTTTACGTACTCTTATCCAGTAGTTTAGTAAATAAGTAGTCATCCATAATAAAATAAAAAACAAAAATGTTCGAAAGGGATCTGTAACCTGTACCCAGTCTTGACTTATAAGAGATGCAATATTTTCTTTGAACATTTCCAAAATTAACTTAAAAGATTCTACTGATAAGATAGATAAATCTGTATAGATATTTACAATTACCCAACAAATATATACTAACTTAATCGGAAATACATATACCCATTTCAATTTTAATAAATAGAATACAAATGAAATAACTAAATACCAACCAAATAAGTTTAAATGACCCGTATCTGTTAGCTCAATTACTGGCTTTAACCATTCCATCATGAGGATTAAAACAAATGAATAAACAAATACAGATATTATAGTTTGCTGTGTTTTTTTACTCACGAACGTTTCACCTCCATGAAGGCTTGGGCAAATCGATCCTTCGTAATTGGCTGTACCTGAAAACCTCTGCTAGCTGCATACTTGTACATTGCATTCTCTTCACTGGTATTTTTTTCAGTTTTGGTTTTTATGACAAAACAAGTACAAGCTCGTAGATTCGTTGCATTTTTTTGAACACTATCCATCCATTCATAAGTTAGGTTACTAGTAACATATAAAAGCGTTGTCGCATTGGATAACGACTGATCATGTAAAATTACTTGCTCTAGTGGCTTCGTTAAATCATCTTTTACTTTTGTTAAATGGTATAGTACTCGTTGTAGATGTTGTTCCGTCTGAACTTCAGGTAAAAACATTCGATCCTCTCCAACAGACAGAAACGCAGAGGATGCCTGGTGTCTTACGATTGCTTGCATAATAGAAGCAGTTAAATCGACCACTTCCTCAAACAGAGGTGAAGGAGTTCGATCAACTACTACAAACATATCCTGAGATTGACGATCTTCAAATTCTTTTGTTTTTAATGTTTGTGTTCTCGCAAAGGATTTCCAGTGAATCCATGATACCCTATCACCAGGTTGGTAAGATCTAACCCCAGTTGCCATCGATGTATCTTTCATTGCCTGAATTCTTGAAGCTGCAGCACCTTGATCGTACCTCGTTTCTATTGGTATGTAGACCATCTCAGTCAAATTAGGAAATACTAGAATGGTTTTAGGATTAGTTATAAATACTTCTTTTTTTACCCACCCGAATAGATCGCTTACTTGAATACTCGTCCCCTCTAAAACATGCTCACCACGAGGAATATGTTCTATTTCATAGGTCCATGTAAATTCTTTTTTCATACCCCAAAAGGTAAGTTGCTTCCAAGAAGCTTCTGTTGCAAGAGAAGGACTGACTTTCTCCTCCATTTGAACGTACATAAGAGGAAAACGACTTTTCCTAGTCACACGAATTGTTGCTGAGAACCGCCCACCACTTTGAACTTTGCGCGTTTCAATAATTCTCTCAACAACGATATCGGTTAACGACTTCATATATAACAGCAACGAATAGAAAGAAATAGGGATAATTAAATAAAACAAAAACCAACTCACAAATCCACCTTGAAACATTGCATATATGAATGCGATTACTAGTAGAAACAGTATGCCTATTACTCCTCGAATCTTCTTCCACCGATTAAGCAATTGCTTCATTGACTTACTTTCCTCTTAATAGGGACCGGAGTTCGCTTCACAATTCGAGCAAGCACTTCTTCAGAAGAAATTCCATCATATCGTGCTTCCGGGCGTAAGATGACACGATGTCCAAATACATAAGGCATCAAATACTGAATATCATCTGGAGTAACATACTCTCTACCATTAAGTAGAGCAAGGCCTTGTGAAGCACGCATTAGTGCAATAGATGCACGTGGACTAACGCCTAGATAAATATATGTATCCTGTCTTGTACGATTAGACAGGTCAACAATATAGTTCTTCATCGTTTCATCTACTTTTACTTGCTTCACTTGTTTTTGAAGCTCGATTAATTCCTCAAGAGAGATGACGGGTACTAATGTATCAATCGGTGATGCATGCTCTAACCTATTTAATACTTCAATTTCTTCGCTCGGATGTGGGTAGCCCATCTTTAACTTTAATAAGAACCTGTCTAATTGTGCCTCCGGTAGTGGATATGTTCCTTCATGTTCAATCGGGTTTTGCGTTGCCATAACAAAAAACGGCTTTGGAATTGGCATTGTTACTCCATCAATAGTAACGGAAGCCTCCTCCATTCCTTCTAGAAGCGCAGATTGTGTTTTCGGAGATGTACGATTGATTTCATCAGCAAGAACGATATTTCCTAAAATCGGACCTGGTCTAAATTCAAACTCCATTTCCTTTGGATTGTAAATAGATACACCTAATACATCTGAAGGTAATAAATCCGGTGTGAATTGAATTCTTTTAAAATCTGCTCCGATCGACTTAGCAAGTGCACGCACCATCATCGTTTTCCCTACACCTGGTACATCCTCTAATAACACATGGCCTTGCGCCAATAATGCTACTACAGCAAGTTCGGCAATATTTTTTTTACCAATCATTACTTTTTCTATATTTTCAATAATTGCTTCTATCTGTGCTCGTTCTTTCATTCATTCTCCCCCTCAGGTCCCCTATATATTGACTTGCGTGAAAATTTATACAATACGCTATAAGCATACCCAAAATTTGCCTTAAGTACAATACAAAGCAAAAAGTCGAGCTGTCTTTTTAATGACAGTTCGACTTTTTGTTATATATTATTTCTGCTCTATCTTATTTCCAAAAGTCATCAAAAACGGTGATTGGTAAATGACGCTTATGCATAGAACGATTATAGAAACCTTCAATTTTTTCTTGAGCTTCCTCAGGTACCGTTTTACCTTCTAAATAATCATCAATTACTTCATACGTTACTCCAAGTGCAACTTCATCTGGTAGAGCAGGCCTGTTTTCTTCCAAATCAGCTGTTGGGACTTTCGTATAAAGATGCTCAGGACAACCTAATTCCTTTAATAATTGCTTACCTTGACGCTTGTTTAGGCGAAAGATTGGGGTGATATCTACTCCACCATCCCCGTATTTTGTATAGAAACCAGTTACCGCCTCTGCAGCATGATCGGTACCAAGAACTACCCCATTATGCATAGCTGCAATAGAGTATTGAGCTTTCATACGCTCGCGAGCTTTTTCGTTCCCTTTAGCGAAATCGGATAGGATGATACCGGCATCTTCTAAAGCTTTATCGCTAGCATCTACTGCTTCTTTTATATTGATCGTCACTCGTTTACTTGGTCTTATAAAATCGAGTGCATCCTGACGATCTGGTTCATCAAATTGAACACCATATGGCAAGCTTACTGCTATAAATGAATATTTATCCTCACCAAGCTCTTTATTTAATTCGTCTATCGTGAGCTGTGCAAGTTTACCAACTAATGTAGAATCCTGACCACCAGAAATACCTAAAACCATACTAGTTAAAAATGGGTGTTTTTTTAAATAGTCCTTCATAAAATCGATACTAATACGTATTTCTTTTTGTACATCAATGGTCGGGTTCACTTTTAACGCTGCTATAATCTCTTGTTGTTTAGCTGACATTAATACCTACCTCCATTTTGATCAATAAAATTGTGTTCCATCTCCTTGATCTCTTGAATATTACGCATTTTATTATCCCAACATTTTTGACTTAAATCCACTGGATACTCCTCGGGATTTAGTGAACGTTTATACTCTTCCCATAATAAATCAAGGTTATCATGAGCGTATTCTCGAACCTTGGATAACTCAGGTATATCATAGATTATTTGACCATTTTCGATCACTTTTACATGTAAATCCCTTGCTTCAAAATTCGTCACAAACTTAGAGACAAATGTATGCACTGGATGGAACATCTTTAAACGTTCCTCATGCGTAGGATCCTCGTCGTGCATCGTAATATAGTCGCCTTCCGCTTTCCCATTTTCTTTATCTATAATTCGATATAGTTTTTTCTGACCTGGAGTTGTAACCTTTTCAGTAGTAGAAGAAATTTTAATCGTATCTTCCATTACCCCAGCTTCGTTTTCTATCGAAACAATTTTATAAACAGCTCCAAGTGCTGGCTGATCATATCCAGTTATTAGCTTCGTACCAATACCCCAGCTATCAACCTTAGCTCCCTGTGCTTTTAGGTTTAGAATTGTATATTCATCCAGATCATTGGAAACAACAATTTTTGCATCATGGAATCCGGCTTGATCTAACATTTTTCTTGCTTCCTTCGATAAAAAGGAAATATCACCTGAATCTAGTCGAATACCGATGAAGTTAATCTTATCGCCAAGCTCTTTTGCCACTTTTATAGCTGTTGGCACTCCCGTTTTCAACGTATTATATGTATCCACTAAAAATACGCAATCTTTATGTCGCTTCGCATAAGAATGAAAAGCTTCATATTCATTTTTATATGCTTGTACTAGCGAATGAGCATGCGTGCCAGTAACAGGAATTCCAAACATTTTCCCAGCACGAACATTACTAGTTCCATCTATCCCGCCTATGTATGCAGCTCTAGTACCCCAAATGGCCGCATCCATTTCTTGCGCACGCCTTGAACCAAACTCCATTGCAACTTCATCTTTTATCACCTGTTTAATTCGAGATCCTTTTGTCGCTATCAACGTTTGGTAATTGACAATATTAAGTAAAGCTGTTTCCACAAGTTGTGCTTCCGCAAGCGTTGACTCAATTCTAATAATCGGTTCGTTTGGGAATACAAGCTCACCTTCTACCATTGAATACACATTTCCAGTGAAACGAACAGTACGTAAATAAGCTATAAAGTCTTCTCTATATCCAAGCTCATCTTGTAAGTAAGCTAAATCACTATCGGTAAAATGAAAGTTTCGCAAATAATCGAGACATCTTTCCAGCCCCGCAAAAACTCCATAACCATTACCAAATGGAAGTTTGCGGAAAAATAGCTCAAATACCGCTTTTCGTTCATGCATATTATCTGCCCAATAGGCCTCTACCATATTTATTTGATATAAGTCTGTATGTAATGCTAAACCGTCATCTGGATAATTTTTTTTCATGAAAATCCCCTTCTCCATAACTATTGAACTAAGTATACACTATTTACCCTTTTTCTTGGCAAGTAATCATCTCTAAGGAGTGGAGGCAAACCATTCAGAGAAACACATACTTAGAAGAGCGTTAATGACACAGATTTTGTTGCTTATAGAGTGTAGCGTATAATTTTATGGCAATATGCCATCACGAATAAAACCAGACATCCAGGGATGACTGGTTTTTAATTTAATCGCCTAACGGAGAAATGACAGTAGCTACGTACTCCGCTATCGCATCTATTTCTTCTGCTGTAAGTGTATCCTTAAATGATGGCATTGCGCCTTTGCCGTTTATTATACGATCAATCACTTCCTCTTTGTTTTCTGCTACTGTACTATTTTGCAAGTTTGGACCATTGTGTCCATTAGCACCTTGATCTCCGTGACAAGCTATACAGCTATTTTTGTAACTAGTAAGCCCAGTATCTACACTTACCGTTACTTCAGTTTCCACTTTAGTGGCTTTACCTTTTGCCGACGCATCTATAACCTGCCCTTCTTGTAAAGCTCCTCCTAATTTAAATGTATAAACTTTGTCGCCATGCTTTGTTCCAGCAAGTGCATTCCCAGCAACATAAATAGAAATATACTGTTCGCCATCTATTTCATAAGTAACAGATGGCGCATTCGCACCTGCATCCATCATATATTCCCAAACTTGCTCTCCTGTTTTTGCATCAAAAGCTATTAAACGTCCGTCATTATGTCCAACAAATACTAAATTTCCAGCAGTTGTTAAAACTCCACTATATGCAATTGCATCCCAGTCAACTTGCCATACAATTTTGTTTGTTTTAACATCCATTGCTGTAATAGTTCCTCTCTGAGGAGCATTGGAAACAGGTGCCATAATACTTCCTATATACATTGAACCTTCCTCATAAGCGGCCTCATCTTCTTTGGAAAGTGCCACATAAGTATCATTGCCTAGTACATAAAATAGTTCCGTGTCTGGGTTATATGCAGATGGCGGCCAGTTTGCTCCACCTTGAGGACTTGGCTTTAACGTAACCGGCACATCCCAGAAAGGTGTAAAAATATCACCTATTTCACCTTCAAAGGTATTAACTAAATCTCGTTCAATGTCTTCCTCAGTTACACCTTGAGGGACAAATGCATCTCCTACCGGGAATGGTTGAGTCGCAGCTGTTTTTTGTCGTTCATCTTGAGGCACTGGTTTTTCCTCAATACCTACAAGTGGAGTACCGTCTGTACGATCTAAGAAATAAATCCACCCAGTTTTACCGGCCTGCCCGAGTCCTTTACGCATTTCTCCATCTTTTTCAACATCAAAAAGAATAACTGGATTTGCAGGATCCATATCCCATATATCGTGATGCACCTCTTGAAAGTGCCATACATACTCGCCGTTTTCCGCATTTACCGCTACTACAGAGTTGGCATATAAATTATCCCCCTCACGATTACTCCCGTCTAAATCTGGAGCGGTATTACCTGTAGCAAAGTAAATGTAACCTAGTTCTGGGTCAACTGCTGGAGTATTCCAAACCGGCCCTCCACCTGTTAACCAAGCATCATTATCTGATGGCCAAGTATCTCCATGTTCGTCAGCTGGTCCTGGAATCGTATAAAATCTCCATACTTCTGATCCTAAGTCAGAATCGTAAGCCATTACACGACCACGTATACCATATTCTCCACCAGCTACCCCAGTATAAACTTTACCGTTGTAGTATAGTGGTGCACTTGTTACTGTATATCCTTCTTCCCATTCCGCTACTGTTGTTTCCCATAGTAATTCACCTGTTTTTTGATCAAGTGCGATTAAACGTGCATCAAGCAAACCCGCGTATACTTTTCCATCGCCGACTGCAACCCCGCGCGTTGTCCACCCGCAGCATACAGTATCCATTTCTTGAGGAATTTCTGGAGTATATGCCCAAATTTGTTCTCCTGTTTTTGCGTCAATTGCAAAAATATCATTAGCCCCTGTGGCAATATACATTATTCCTTCTACAACAATTGGCGTTGCTTCACCAGAATATTTATTTTCTGCTCCAGAACCTAAGCTTGAAACCCAGGTAGGTTTTAAATCCACAATGTTTTCAGTAGTAATTTGGTTTAGCATAGAATAGCGTCTGTTGTAGTAATCTCCACCATGTGTTGTCCACTCTGTAGAAGCATAATTTACAACTGCATCATCATTTGATGGACTAGGTTCAACTTGGCCTTCTTTATCAGGTTCTTCTTTTACTGTTATGCTGGCATATGGAACTTCATCGTTTCCATCATCCGATTTTTCAAAGTTTACTACTAGAAATACCATAAAAAAAGCTACAAAAATACTTAATGAACCTATAAAGATTAGTGCGGATACCGATAATCCTCTACTTCGCATCTGACCCTCCCTCCAACCTGTTGAAATGTGCTGATTAAATAGTTTATGTTTCGAATTTGAAAGAAATGCCGTTCCTTCTGAAATCGAACCAAATAAAAAACTGTTCCAGAGTTTAGACCCTGGAACAGTTTTCTTTATAATATTCTTATTTAGTTAAGTCCTTGCAACCTTCATAGATTAGATCAAATAACTCTTGAATATCGTTTTCTTCTACACAGGAGAATGCTACTCGTATATCTGTTTGATTGCTTGAGATTACCCCTACACCGTATTGATCGAGTAAATGCAGTCTTAAAGTTTCAGCATCCACTGAATTTAACTTCAAGCACATGAAGTAACCAGAATTGAACGGATAGTAAGTCCAGTGCGGTGCGTACTTTTCATCCGCTAAGACTTGCTTCGTTTTTATAGCTCGCCCTTGCATGATTTGGAATTTCTCTTCTTTTTCTTGTGAAAACTCTTCAGATTGTAGTGACTCTAAAAGAATCGTTTGAGAAATATGAGATCCGCTTGAAATAGTCCCACGAATAATACCTTTTGTTTTTTGTTCTAAAGCATCTAGTGTATCTGGATCCGCTGCATACGTGATAAATCCTACACGTAATCCCCAAACGTAGTTTTCTTTCGTCGCACCATCAATTTTTACTGGAAGAATGTTCATATGGATGTCTGCTAGTAATCCGAACAATGATTCCTTAATAGAATCCTCATAAAATAATCCAAAATAAGCGTCATCTAGTAATACAACTAATTTCAATCCACCTTCAGCAGCATCCTTCAACACTTGGACGATTGCTTTAGCTTCTTCTACAGAAGGAGTAAAACCAGTAGGATTGTTAGGAAAGTTTAACAATACAATTGCTTTTTCCTTTTGCTTAGCAATTGTTTCACGGAAGGCTTCTACATGGAAACCGCCTGCTTCATTGAATAGAGGGAAAGTCTCGACACGTCCGCCTCTTCTTACTTGGAATACAGTATTGTAATTACCCCAGTATTGCTGTGGTGTTACTAATACATCACCAGCATCCATGAACAAGTCTGCAGCGATACTTAAGCCGTGTGTTAGTGCACTTGTCACAATCGGTGTGCCAATCGATTTACCTTTCATAGAAGGGTTATCTACTAAAAGTTTTTCTTTCCATATTGATCGTAAAGCTTCCTTACCTTGAGGAGCTGCATATGGATATATATCATTTGGCTTATAATCTAGTTTGTTTTGTATATGACGGAAATGCATCGGTTCGCCATTTTCCGTTGCGATTCCAATAGTAGCATTAAATCGGTGTGCTTTTTTCCCTGCTTCTGCACTTTGACTTAAAATACCTTTCGGATAGAATAAGTTTTTACCTAAATCCGATAACATATTATAAATAGCTGGATTTTCATTTTGCATTTTCTCGTTTAATTGGGCTGCTAAAGCATTCATCTATTGGTCCCTCCGAAATGTTTGATTTAAAAATATTGTACTCTATTTACCTAAAGTATAATACCCTTTCATAAATTATATCGTTCTAACCTTGTTACTGCTTCAACTCTAAAATGACAGGACAATGATCACTTCCAAGGACATGAGCATCTATAGAAGCGTCCTTTAATAAGGGGGCAAGTGTTTCAGAGGCAATAAAGTAATCAATCCTCCACCCTATATTCCGCTCTCTCACCTTACTCATATAGGACCACCAAGTGTAGGCACCCTCTTTGTCTGGATAAAAATAACGAAATGTATCTACAAATCCTTCTGAAAGTAAAGCTGTCATTTTGCCACGTTCTTCTTCTGTGAACCCAGAGTTTCCTCTATTAGACTTAGCATTTTTCAAATCTATATCCCCGTGAGCCACATTTAAATCGCCACAAATGATAACAGGTTTTATCGCATCTAACATATTCAAATAGTTACGCATTTCATCTTCCCATTCAAGTCGATAAGGAAGTCTTGTTAAATCTCGTTTTGCATTAGGCGTATATACATTCACCAAATAAAACTGGTCATACTCAAGCGTAATAATTCTACCTTCATCCTCTGAATCATTATCCCCAACTCCATATTTCACAGACAACGGTTTTACCTTGGTGAACACTGCGGTTCCAGAATACCCCTTTTTCAAAGCGTAATTCCAGTACTGCTCATACCCATCTAATGATAGTTCTATTTGACCTGCTTGTAGCTTCGTTTCCTGTAAACAGAAAATATCTGCATTTACTTCATTAAAATATTCCAAAAATCCTTTTTTCACGCAGGCTCTTAAGCCATTCACATTCCATGAAACCAACTTCATTTTATTTCCTCCAAAATAGAAACCTATGTAACTAGTTTATGTTAATCATAACAAAATCTTAGTTTAACGAAAAACAATTGGTATCCTAGGCTTTGCAGGCTATTAAATGAGAACCATAATGTGATCGGTCATCCTCTTACTTTTTAGACATCCTCAGTAATACGAATATTGCAATAGCCAGCGCAAATAATCCAAACAAAATAACCAATGAAATAGCTCCGAATGCTAGTAAACTCATATATATACCCCCTATGCAGTTTCTTTCCTTTATTATATTTCTTTATTGAAAATACACAAGGTGTCTATCGTTAAAAGACCTTAACTACAAGCATGAGTGGAGTATGTTAACGTACAAACACAATCCAGTTGCCCGCATCCACAACAATAAAAAAACCTGCTCAAGAAAGAGCAGGGTTTTTACTGTTAATATGGATCGGCTTCATGACCTTTTTTGACCGCTTGTTCTGGTGCTTGATCTCCGCCTTTATTTCCTAACGGTTTTTGAGAGGAACCATTATTTTTAGCTTGAGCAAGTCCCTCTCTTAAATGTCGCCCATAATCGGCATCCGCTTCCTCCGCTAGTGCAATCATTTTCTCTTGAATTCGCGGATCACATGCAGATAGGTCATTTACTAAATTAGAGATGAGCTCCGTTTTTTCCCATTGTTCAAATTGGCGATAAGTTTCCCCAGCTTGCTTGGTATTACTTTGACGATCGATGGATTCGCGAACTAAGTTTCCTTTTATCATAGGAGTATATTCTTTGCCTACCTGTGTTGCTTCCTTTAATCCATCTAATATAGAAGGCTCATAGTTGATATGTGGATTTTGGAAAGGTCCTCTATCTAACCGGTACGCCATCTGTCCTCCCTTTTGATTGGTTGCGACGCGCTTCTTAGGAGCATTGATTGGAAGCTGTAAATAGTTCGCTCCAACACGATGTCGCTGAGTATCCGAGTACGAAAATGTGCGACCTTGCAGCATTTTATCGTCTGAAAAGTCTAACCCATCTACGAGCACCCCTGTGCCAAACGCCGCCTGCTCCACTTCTGTAAAGTAATCCTCAGGGTTTCGATCTAACACCATTTTACCTACGGCTTTCCATGGAAATAAATCTTCTGGCCAAAGCTTCGTATCATCTAATGGATCAAAATCGAGCTCTGGATGATCATCATCGCTCATCGTTTGAACTAGAAGCTCCCATTCAGGAAAGTCACCTTTTTCAATTGCATCATATAAATCTTGTGTGGCATGATTAAAGTTCTTTGCCTGAATTTCCTCTGCTTCCTTTTGAGTTAAATTTCGTATACCTTGCTTCGGTTCCCAGTGATATTTTACGAGTACTGCTTTACCTTCATTGTTTACCCATTTATACGTATTCACACCAGAGCCTTGCATCATTCGATAATTTGCTGGAATTCCCCACGGCGAATATACAAATGTAACCATATGGAAGGACTCAGGTGAACTAGCACAAAAGTCAAAGAAGCGTTCAGAATCCTGAATATTCGTTACAGGATCTGGCTTAAACGCATGAATCATATCTGGGAACTTTATCGCATCACGAATAAAGAATATTTTTAAATTATTCCCTACTAAATCCCAGTTTCCATCCTCTGTATAAAATTTAACTGCAAATCCGCGTGGATCACGCAATGTTTCTGGAGAATGTCCTCCATGAATAACGGAAGAAAATCTAACAAATACAGGAGTTTTCTTTCCTTTTACCTGAAACAGTTTAGCTCGAGTATATTTAGAAACTTCCTCGTCCCCAACAGCACCGTAAGCTTCGAAATAACCATGCGCACCTGCGCCCCTTGCATGTACGACGCGCTCTGGTACTTGTTCCCTGTCAAAGTGACTAATTTTTTCAATGAAATCATAGTTTTCTAAAGTTGCTGGCCCTCTGTTTCCGACAGTTCTAATATGCTGATTATTCGTTACAGGATGCCCCTGTCTATTAGTGAGCGTATCCTCATTTTCCACATTTGTCTCGTTATTTGGTTGCTCTTCTGCCATTCTTCATCCTCCTAAACATTATAGATAGAATTTACATTCCCCTATATACTGTCCAGAACGATGAGTAAATATTCCAAAATTACATAAAGCTTGCTATCGAAAACGCATACTTTCTCCAAACTGATACATGAATAGGTTGTTCTACGTTCCTTTTACTACTTACATATGTTTGAAGATTTCCTTTAAATTTTAAGGTTAATGCTGAAAGTTGTTCAAAGTGATGCGGTTGTGCCAAAGGTGGCGCAATATGAAATCGCGAAGATGGACATTCTTTCATAATAGTAGCGACAAATTGAGAACAAAAGAAAGCATTCTCACGTTCCATTTCAATATTTACTGCAACTAACACCAAACCTATTAGATTATATTTGTATAATTGCTTTTGCTGTTCCATTTGGCTAATTTTACTCTTCATCCGCATATATTCAGAATCTGTAACTTCGCACTCATAAATGGCGCAGGTAGCTCTTTGGAACAGTCCTTCAACAGGATTTTCCTTTACGAAACCCCCATTGAATGGATTATGACTACTTTTCCGACCAAAGCTATACATTTCATTTAATTCTTCATCAAAAGCAATAGAAGCATGGTTTAATTCTTTTCTTGTGTACATGCCAATCGCCTTCGAAAATAGTGTACCCGTATTGCTAAGAATGATATAAATCTTTTTCCCCATTTTTGCCACCTCGTTCATAAGAGACATTTTTGCCTCTTTTCTATTATTTTAATCATGCTCTATCTGCTAGTTATTCCATACGTACTTAAGGTGGAAAATTACTAAGACCTAAGACGTATATGATTAACATTTAGATTCCTAGTTAAATAGGGGCGAAAAAAATAGTCTTCTTTGAATGCTATACTTTCCATCCATTTTGTATATCCGCTTAAAATAACCGGAAATTTATAATAAACTTAAAGAGCTATCTAACCGCAAAAAGACCAATATCTAGACTTAGATTTAGTATATACAGATGAATATGGAGATTTACTTATTCGTGTAGTTGGACCATAAATCTAATGAATTTCTAGTAGAAAAATGGTATGAAGTAGTAAAGGAAATGAAAGCATACATTATTGACATAATCCCAATCGCTGTTCACTTTGGTGGAAGATCCACATTCTAGCATGATGGGAGATAGCCCTGATAACTTTGCTATCAATAATGATATGCAAATGTCGGATGTAGAAAATTTAATCGTTTGTGGACACCATACAAATGTTGGTATGTTAAGGTATGGTCGAATACTTAAAAAAACGTCGTTTTTACATTTTTGCACGGAATGTGTTATATTAATAACGATTCTATATATAGAAGGAGGAGATTCTATGCCAAACATAGGAATACCCGGTTTAATACTTGTATTAATTATTGCTTTGATTATCTTTGGTCCATCTAAATTACCTCAATTAGGCAAAGCAGTTGGACAAACATTAAAAGAATTCAAAACCTCGACTCGAGATATTATAAATGATGAAGAAAAAGATGATAAGAAAGTCGAAGCATCTGAAGTAAACCTAGACAAGAAATAAAACTGGTTGGTCCTGACATCCGTCAAGACCAACTTTTTTATTATTAAACTTGAGTCAATTCATAATCTACCTTTTCCACGATATCCGTGACAGTTACATTATTGTATCCCTTTTTCTTTCACCTGCTGGACAAAATGCTCTTTAAAGAAATTTTGTTCTTCGCTATTGAGTGATTTTCTGAATTCATGAGCATTCCTCCATTGTTTTATACATAGTGAAAATTATACATGATTAGCTTACCTTGAACCAAACTCTTTTAAGTTCGTCCATATTCCTATATCTGTTTAAAAGGAGTACTCGTATGCGTTCTTTTCTACTATTTACATATTTACAGGCACTATCTTGTATATTTCCAGTAATCATATTTGCAGCTCTAGCCCTTTCAAAATTTGTAGCTATCCCATTTATTCCTAGATACGACTTTATCCTCCTCATTTGTATAATTGGACAAGTATTTATGCTCGTTTCAAAATTAGAGACTTGGGATGAGTTTAAGGTAATTTGTTTATTTCATATTATTGGTCTTGGTTTAGAGTTATATAAAGTACATATGGGTTCTTGGTCATATCCAGAGGAGGCATATAGTAAGGTGGTTGGCGTGCCTTTATATAGCGGATTTATGTATGCCAGTGTTGCGAGTTATATTTGTCAAAGTTGGCGAAGAATGAATCTACATATGTATAATTGGCCGAAACCAATTTGGGCAGTTGGAATTAGCACTCTTATTTATTTCAATTTTTTTACCCATCATTTTACTTATGACATTCGTTGGGTTCTTAAATGCTTACTTTTAATCATCTTTTTCCGCACAGTAGTAACTTTTCAATTGAAGGAAAAGGTTTTTAAAATGCCCATGATTCTCGCGTTTTTATTGATTGGTTTTTTTATTTGGATCGCTGAAAATATCGTGACCTTTTTAGGAGCATGGCAATACCCTAACCAAGCGGAAACTTGGTCTCTCGTCCATATCGGGAAAATTAGCTCGTGGTTTTTACTAGTGATTATTAGCGTAATTATCGTTGCACAATTGAAACGAGTGAAGAGTCGTACTTTGTGATTGTTGTTTGGTTTAGGTGATTGATTATTGTTCAGCATTAATCGATTTCATCATCATAAAAACACTGCCAAGAAGGCAGTGTTTTATTTTTAATCTACAACAAAGTACCTAGCATCTGGATGTGCAAATACAATGGCAGAAACGGATGCTTCTGGTTCCATCATGAATTCTTCAGTAAGCTCTACTCCAATGATTTCAGGTTTTATCAAGCCAAACAGTTTTGCTTGATCATCTAGATTTGGACAGGCTGGATACCCGAAGGAAAATCGCTGGCCTTGGTATTTTGCAGCAAAACGATCGCGCATGGTAAAATCGGTTGCATCAGGAAAACCCCATTGGTCTCGGATTTCTTGATGAATTCGTTCGGCAAATCCCTCTGCTAGTTCTAGCGCAGTTGCTTGTAATGCATGACTTTCTAGGAATTTCCCTTGTTCTTTCAGTTTTGCTGCTTCCCCACGAACTCCATGTCCCGCAGTAACTAACATTAGTGCCACATAATCCATTTCTCCACTATCTACAGATTTTAAATAATCTGCTAGACAAAGGAAAGGTTGGGCAGATTGACGTGGGAATGTGAAACGCTCGATTTCTGTTTTCGAGTCGGTTGGGTCATAGATAATTACATCATCTCCATCCGCTTGTGCAGGGAAAAATTGATATACCCCTTGTGGCTTCAAAATATCCGACTGTAAATATCCAGTGACTAATTCATGTAAAGTTGTTGCCCGCTCGTCTTTCTCTGCTAATAGTTTTTCACTATACCCTTTTAATCCCAAATGATGACCTATCAATGTTCGCATATTCACATATGGGTGTAAGTGCGCGACGGAGTAATCCTTTAGTACATGTCTCCGAACATCCTTTGGTACATATACCCGAACATCATCACGTACGGTTTTTACTGGTTTTTCTAAAACAGCCACTGCCTGCTTTGCTGAGCGATTAGCTTCTGCAATTTTTCTTTTTTCCTGTTGAACTCCAAGTTCGACTAATAAAGTCTCTTTATCCTCTTCATTTTGCAATCGATTGGCAAGATCTAGTCCCTGCATCGCATCTTTTGCATATAGGACTGGTCCATCATATTGAGCGGAAATTTTCGTTTCGGTAAAACGACGAGAGAGAGCTGCACCCCCTACAAGTATAGGGACATCAATACCTGCTTCTTTAAAATCTTGAGCAGTAATAACCATTTGCTGTGCTGACTTTACAAGGAGTCCAGAAAGTCCAATAATATCGGGCTTTTCCTTTCGAATAACCTCTATTAAAGTCGCTGGAGTTACTTTAATTCCGACATCGATTACTTTATATCCATTGTTACTTAATATGATGTCTACTAAGTTTTTTCCGATATCATGCACATCGCCCTTAACAGTAGCTAGAACGATTTTACCTTTACCAGAGTCATCCTCTTTTTTCTCCATGAACTGCTCCAAATAAGCAACAGATGCCTTCATTACACCTGCACTTTGAAGAACCTCTGCAACTATTAACTGATTGTCATTAAACAATCGCCCTACTTCAGCCATCCCCTTCATCAAAGGACCATTAATGACATCTAGCGGAGCATTATACATTTGAAGTGCAGCTTCTAAATCAGGGATAAGTCCCTCTTTTGTCCCCTCAATAACATAATAAGCAAGACGTTCTGGTACTGTTTTTGGTATATCATCCTCGGTTTTTTCTTTCTTTTTATCGCGGTAAAAATCGGTAAAATCAGCAAGTGTCTGATCAGTCGTTGTAAATAATAGCTCATTTGCCATGTCGATTTCCAGTTTAGGAATAGACGCATATCTTTCAAGCTTTTCAGTATTTACAATCGCGTAGTCCAGTCCAGCTTGCGTACAGTGGTATAAATAGACAGCATTCAGCACTTCACGACCAACTGGTGGAAGACCAAATGATACATTACTAACTCCTAAAATAGTCAATGCTCGTGGTAGCTTCTCTTTTATTAGACGGATACCTTCAATTGTCTCAACTGCTGATCCTATATATTGTTGGTCTCCTGTTCCGACTGGGAATACAAGAGGATCAAAAATTATATCTTCTGGTGCAAGTCCCCATTTATTTACTAGTAAATCATAGGAACGTTCTGCGATTTCTAACTTCCTCTCCCTTGTCACCGCCATTCCTACTTCATCAATTGTTCCAACTACTACTGCCGCACCGTACTTTTTCACTAGAGGCATTACTGCTTCAAATCGCTCTTCCCCGTCCTCTAAGTTAATGGAATTGATGATTGCTTTTCCTTGGGAATATTTAAGTGCTACTTCTATTACTTTTTCATCTGTCGAATCAATAACAAGTGGTACTTTAACTTTTTTCACGACCTCTTTCATGAAGTTAGTCATATCCTCTAGTTCATCGCGGTCGGGATTTGCGAGGCAAATATCAATAACATGAGCTCCACCTTTAACCTGTGCTCGCGCAATTTCAGATGCTTCTTCAAACTTTTCATCCACGATTAAACGTTTAAACTTCCGAGAACCTATTACATTCGTACGCTCCCCTATGAATAAAGGACGCATTGACTCATCATATTGAAGAGGCTCAATTCCAGAAACAACATGCCCTTGTCGACCCAACTCTACCGGTTTACGTGGAGCAAGATCTTGTACTGCTTCTCGGACTGCTCGAATATGAGCAGGGGTCGTTCCACAGCATCCACCCACAACATTTAACCATCCCTTTTCAGCAAAGCCTCTTAGCTTTTTAGAGAGTGATTCTGGAGATTCATGGTAATGCCCTTCTTCATCTGGTAAGCCGGCATTTGGATAACAGCTCACATATCCATCCGACAACTCAGATAACGAGCGGATATGATCTGTCATAAATTCTGGTCCTGTCGCACAATTTAAGCCTACCGAAAGTGGTTTAATATGCTCGATTGAAATATAGAACGCTTCGATACTTTGCCCTGCAAGTGTCGTTCCCATTGGCTCTATGGTTCCTGAAATCATAATAGGTAGCTCTTTATTCAATTCCTTAAACGCCTGTTTGATACCGATTGTTGCAGCCTTCACATTCAGCATATCTTGACTAGTTTCCAGTAAGATAACATCTACTCCACCTTCTACTAAAGCCTTTGCTTGCACATAAAAGTCGTTCGTAAGTTCATCGAATGTGATACCACCTGTGACTGATAATGTTTTTGTCGTCGGTCCAATTGCCCCCGCTACAAATCTCGGCCAATCCGAAGTAGAAAATTCCTCTGCACATATTTTAGCTAGCTGAGCTGCACGAAAGTTAATATCATATGCCTGATTACCGAGATCATATTCATTTAACACTACAGGAGTTCCACCAAATGTATTCGTACAAATAATATCAGCACCAGCAGCTAAATATTCACGATGGACGTGTTCAATAACATCCGGTTTTACTATATTTAAATACTCATTACAACCGTCGTATTCATCCCCTCCGAAATCTTCGGGATTAAGATCCGCATTTTGAATCATCGTTCCCATTGCACCGTCAATAATTAGTATTCTTTCTTGGAGTTGTTGCTCAATTAGATGTTTGGACATAGCTGAACCCTCTCTCTTTCTTTCGATCAATCTCTTGAATATAATGAATTAATTCAAGAGACATATCGTATCGGAAAAATGGCGTAATTATATAAATACCGTTGAATAGCTTCGCTGCTGTATCTATTAATTCCTTTGAAATTTGGATACCTTCTGCAGTAGCTAGCTCTCTATCATCTCCACATAAACGCATACGCTCCAGTACCTCTTCGGACAATTTTATACCTGGTACTTCGTTGTGAAGGAATTCTGAATTACGACTATTAGTCAGTGGCATAATTCCAATGAAAATAGGGGTTGATAAATGCTTAGTCGCTTCATAAATTTCATGAATTTTATCTTTCGAGTAGACAGGTTGTGTGATGAAATAATCTGCTCCACATTCTATTTTCTTCTCTAGTCGCTTTACTGCACGGTCCAGAACACGAACGTTCGGATTAAAAGCAGCAGCTACGGAGAAATTAGCTTTTTTTCGTAGTGACTTTCCTGAGAAAGAAATACCTTCATTTAATTGTTTGATTAGTTGTATCAATTCTAGGCTTGATACATCATAAACACTTGTCGCCCCAGGGAAATCACCAATTTTCGTCGGGTCTCCAGTTACAGCAAGAATATCATGGATTCCAAGCGCATCCAGCCCCATTAAATGAGATTGAAGACCGATTAAATTACGGTCACGGCATGTAATATGAGCAAGCGGTCTAATATTTTTTTGGTGTTTTAACATCGAGCCCATTGCCATATTACTAATACGTGGGGAGGCTAATGAGTTATCCGCCATTGTCACTGCATCAATTCCAGCAGCATATAGCTTTTCTGAACCTTCCATGAATGTAGTCGTGTCAAGATGACGAGGAGTGTCTAGCTCAACAATAATCGTCCTTTCTATTTTTGCTTTTTCATGGAGAGCCAGTGTGTTAGTCGGCTTGGCGTCTTGAATAATAATCGGCTTTCTGTTTTCAACAACCTTACTCGTAATCGGCGCTAAATGACCAATATGTTTTTTTACTGCTTCGATATGCTTTGGTGTCGTCCCGCAGCAACCTCCTATTAGTCGTACTCCAGCATCCCTAAGATATAACGCCGCTTTTCCAAAATATTCAGCATCGGACTCATAGACAATTCGCCCTTCATCTATATCCAGTAAACTAGCATTTGGATAAGCAGAGAGAAAAGCCTTATTCGGAAGTTTTACTCCTTCAAATGCTTGAATTGTATGATGGGGACCTAGTCGACAGTTGACTCCAACTATGTTCGCTCCAATTGCTTCAAGCTGAAGCAGAGCATCATTAAGTGGTAAGCCATTTTGCAAAATACCAGGCTCATGCATGGATACTTGGGCTATAATTGGTATATCAGTTAAGGTACGAAGATGAGTCACAGTAGTCTTTAATTCTTCTAAGTCATAATAGGTTTCGAGTAATAAACCATCTGGATCTCCCGCTAACAGCTGGATGGCTTGCTGATCGAGTGAATGGATAATCTCACCGAGCATGGCATCACTTTTCCGAATTCCTCTAATGCCCCCAATCGTACCGAGGACAAATTGGTTTCCGGGTGCAGCAGCTCTTTTAGCAATTTGGATAGCCGCTTCATTTATTTCTTTCACTTGGTTTTCTAGCCCGTAACGCGCCAATTTAATGGCATTCGCTCCATACGTATTCGTTTGAATAATATCTGCTCCGGCCTCAATATAATCCTGATGTATCTTCTCAATGATTTCCGGCTTTTGAATGTTTAATTCTTCATTGCAATAGTCAATTCCGTACGAATAAAGTAGCGTACCCATTGCCCCATCCGCTGTCAGTATAGACGACTGTAACTTCTCTAATAAACCCATTTGTATCCATCCTCTCCATATAAAAAAGCCTTCCATGAAAAGAAGGCTTTACGAGTATGCAAGATACCACCTTCTCATCTTTCAGACTTTGTTAAGTCTGCTGGATTTAGCACCTGACCAATTAATTGGCTGGTTGCTGAAGCTTCGTAGGGCCAGTCCCTCGGCTTCTCTTGATAAGAATTTCATTATTCAATTTTTTAATTAAACATATCGTACCTTTATTCCATTAAAGCGTCAAGATGTGTTTTGAATTTTCTATACACTTCTCTTAGTGTTTATTTATCCTATTTAAGTGATTTTCTTCTACATTCTAGCGATTCTTCACTGCATTCTAGCGATTCTCCTCTACATTCTAGCGATTCTTCGCTGCATTCTAGCGATTCTTCTCTACATTCTAGCGATTCTTCGCTACATTCTAGCGATTCTCCGCTACATTCTAGCGATTCTCCACTACATTCTAGCGATTCTCCTCTACATTCTAGCGATTCTCCTCTACATTCTAGCGATTCTTCGCTGCATTCTAGCGATTCTTCGCTGCATTCTAGCGATTCACTCTTTTTCTATCTTTTTCAGTATATGCACAGGTGCTTTACCATATCCATTTATACTTAGTGTTTCTGGATGTTCCTATCTTGGTTAAATTCATTGATTGCAAGATTCTGTGCGCGATATATTTTGATTCTAAATGAAGAAAGTCTCTACATTGTTTATTAGTTATAGTATCGCTAATCAGCATAAACCAATCCCTTATGGCCTTTTCATGTCCGAGTTTATCAAAATAGCCACAACGAGGACAAGTCCAGCCATTTTTTCTTTTTTCCATTCCATGAAAATCACAGCTTTCACACTGGACACCGCTTCTTAAATCTTTAGGATTAATACCCCAGCGTCCGCACATTGGAAAGGGAATATAAGTTTGTTGACCTACTTTTATTTGATTTTCAAATTTTTTCATTTTTTCAGAATCAAAATATACATTTTCGCGGGGAAGATTACGTAAATATACTGGGATGGTTTGGGGAAGAATAGCACTAAGTTTTTTCGGTGGTTCAATTACTCTCACTTTTGGATTGCTAAGAACAATCACACCGTATATTGGGATTGTCAGTCCATGATTTCCCAGCCATTCTTGTAGCAAATGAATATTTCGCGATAACTGGATTTCTGGGCTTTCAAAAACATCGATTTTACCATCGAGTGTTTCGCGCTCTAACTGCGCAGGGTTTTGTTTGAAAAATAACTTCCCACTTATATTTTTACTTTCGAGAATTACTAAGAAATAGGGAGTAAGAAAGATAGCATCTATTTGGAACTTACCGTTTGAATCTAATCCGATATTTTCAACGAAAAAGTATTCAAAAGGAAATGTATATTTCGCAAAAACTTCACTTATTCTACGTTCACCTTGCAGTCCAGCTTTTGCTGCCTTTTCTTTAGCTAAGATTATCTCCTTTTGAGGATGTGTATCATTCAATCTTTTTGCTAACATTTGTAAACCAATTAAATTATATTCGCAAGAATCCATTACTTTAAGCATACTTCACCTCCAATTGAATCGTAGCACAACAAAAGAAAATGTAAATTTCACCAAATAAGCAACTATTCAATTTTCCCCATAAAAAAATGGCCAAAAATGAATTTTGGCCAGCAAACTTAATCAACTATTGAATTTATAATATTTTCTGCTGTTTCTCTACCGTTCTTAATGCAAGCTACAATTCCAACCCCGTAATAAGAACAACCAGCCAACACCACATTTGGCATCTCATCAGCCATCTTAGCTGTTAATGATTGAATTGCATCCCCGTGTGCTAGATGATAATTTGGCATTTGATCATTCCATTTTGTTACTTCTATTACCTCAGGTTTTCCCGTTAATTTCAAGCTCATTTTAATATCTTGGAGCGCAACCTCTACTAGCTCTTCTTCACTCATATTCTTCATGCTCTCAAAGGCTAGACTTGAACTCTTATAGAACATACGAACAAGTAATTTATTGTTTTTTGACGTGTGTGTCCATTTACGACTTGTCCACGTACATGCATTACATTTCACATCACTATTTTCGGATACGATAAAACCAGTGCCCTCTGCTGGAAGCTGATTATCTGGAATATCAAATCCAAGATATACACTAATAAGGGATGAATTTTTTAGTCTATTGAAATCGGTATCCAACTGTTCATCTTGAAGAATCAGCTGCGCTACATTATGAGGAGTAGCTAGCACTACACTATCTGCTTCAACCGTTTCCCCATTAGTCAATAAAACCGAATAACGTCCATCCTTCTTCTCTACTTTCTTTGTTGCCACACCTTTAATAATCGTAGATTCGCCCAGCACTTCCTCTAAGCGATCAATTAGTGTGGAAAGTCCATTTTGGAAAGAAATGAACTTTTTATTAGCTGCTGCTTGGAATTGTGCTCTGTTTTCCTCTAACCCCTTAATTATACTGCCGTATTTATTTTTATAGTCAATCAAATAAGGTAGTGTAGTAGCGATAGAAAGTTTATTGAGATCACCAGAATAAACACCTGATAACACAGGCACAATTTGTTTTCCAACTAATTCTTTCCCTAAGAAATACTCTAAAAATGACCCGACTGAGCTTTCTTTTGTGAAGCTCTCATTTGGTAATTCTAAATCCTTTAATGCTTCTTTTTTCCCAGCATCTGATATTAGCGTGCTGCTATTTAATGATTCAATACTTGTGGGAATACCGAATACAGTGTCTGCAGGAATTGCATGTAACTCATTGTTTGTGTAAATATACGAAATGCCTGTAGAGTTATACACTTTTTCTTCTTCAAGATTTAGCTCTTCAATTAAATTTGTGATTGCTTCGTTTCTTGCAACAATTGAATCAGCTCCAACCTCCATAATGAAGTTGTCTTCCTGCATGGTATGGATTTTGCCACCTAAGTACTCGTTCGCTTCAACTAATACTAGCTCTATGTCTAAAGATTTTTCGTTTTTAAGTTTTTGCAAATAATGCATAGTAGAAAGCCCTGTGATTCCGCCACCAATAACCACTATTTTTTTCAACCTAACCACTCCTTATATCAATTCATACAACTAGTATAAGCGTTTTTGAAAATTACTGATATGATTTACATCACTGCTAGAAGGTAAATTATGAACAATTAAAGAAGTTAGTTTAAAGAAGTTATTCAGTAATTATGAGTAGGAGGAGATAATACGTATGCAGAGGATTAAATTTATGTGGAAACTATTTTAAAAAAAGCCTGCTTGGTTGGACGACATTTTCTAAGCTTGCAGCCGCAATATTTTTTGGAGTTTTTAGTATACATGTTGAAGTAATATTTATGGTAGCTGCCTTTTGCACACTCTTAGCAATTTGGGCTTTCTTATATAAAAGACCAATTATTAGCATCTTTTCTCAATAAAAGTCCAAACAATAAAAATTAAAACTGATATCCCGATAATTAATGCTGAGGCATTGAAGACAAAATCAAGATCCATTTCTCTTATCCACCTGGATTCTATTCCACCCTGATTTCTAATTTCATATTTTATATCTCTATAATCCATAAGTGTAAAAGACACAATTAATCCAATTATGGTTCCACCCAATAAAGATAGTAATAACTTTCTCATAAACTACACCTCCATATGTAAAAGCCCTGAATCTTTGATTGATACTGGGCTTTATGCTCCACTCTGCTAAAGTACTTTAATAGTTGTGGAAGCTTTACTGTTTAAGCTATCTAACAATACATAGCCAAATATTACCCCAGCTATTGTTGTGAATGTTATATCCCCTAGTAGCATAACCACATTTGAAAACCATAAATTCATTCCATAGACAATAGCAAAAAGTGGAATCATTGCAATATAGAGAGATGGTATTCCAATTACGATGAACTTCATCCAATCGAATGACCACCTTTGTTTTTCTCTAATTTCTAAAATTAGTTTGGGTAATCGTAACAACATTCCAATAAAAATAGAGAAAAAGCTTGCAAATGATATATAAGGCTTAATATCAAATATGATTGCTGACTTTTCTCTTAATCTCATTTGATAATCCATCCCAAAATAAAAAACAAATCCAATTACTGCTGTGGAAAAGAAAATAAATAAAAACCTTTTCATTCTAGCTCCTCCTTTTAAAATAGAAAAGGATAGACTAGCATATTAAAGTGCTATCTATCCCGTCTATTATATTTTTTTTAGCACTGCACGTATGGGGCTTCCGTCCGCCCCTTCAATTTTCAAAGGTAAAGCGATTAAATCATAATCACCAGGCTCTACATTTTCCAGCAAGAGATTTTCTATAATATATACATCATTTCTAAACAGTGAATGATGCGCTAATAGCTCCTTACTTTCTATCCCATCAACTGATGGTTGGTCTGTGCCGATTAGAAAAATACCCTTTTCCTTTAAAAATGGTCCAATATTTTCCTTCAATGTATTAATCTTTTCAGGGAATTTTTCAGGTGATGCTGTATTCGTCGTTTTTAAAAGCAAACGCTCTACACCCGTTAAATCAACCCCCTCTAATTCCTCCCTACCTATCTCGGAAGCACCAACGACACTAACCACTTTTACACGTCCAATATACATATTAACGTCGAGCATATCCAGTGTCTTTCCTTCACTTACATAATGAAATGGAGCATCTGCATGAGTTCCTGTATGCAAACTTGCTGTTATCGTCCCAACATTTGCAGCACCCCCCTCTTCCTTTGTAGCGGTAAGTTCATATTCAAAAATAGTATCCCCTGGCCATGTTGCTATTCTAGTCGAGATAGTTTGTGTAATATCAATCCATTCTTTGTTCATTTTCCTGACCTCCCTATAAATTTGTACGTAAATCCCAAAGCTCTGGGAAGAAACGATGGTCTAATACATGCCGTAAATAATTCACACCAGATGATCCTCCAGTGCCTTTTTTAAATCCTATTATTCTTTCTACCGTTTTCATATGACGAAAGCGCCACTGCTGGAGCCAGTCTTCTACGTCTACTAACTTTTCTGCTAATTGATACAAATTCCAGTACTTATCGACGTTTTGATAAACTTCTTTCCATGCATTTGCTACTGATTCATCTCCGACGTACGTAATGGAATAATCTCGATTCAATAACTGAGTATTTATCGGAAACCCAGCTCGATCCAAAGCTTGAATTGAAACATCATAAATACTTGGTGCATGAAAAGCATCTTGCAGCTCTTCATACAATTCTGTCTCTTGTTCGTAAATCTTCAGTATATGCTTAGTCCTATAGCCAAGGGCAAATTCAATTTGTCTATATTGAAACGATTGAAAGCCAGAAGCCTTGCCCAGCTTATCTCGAAACTCTAAATACTCTGCAGGTGTTAGTGTGGAAAGGACATCCCAAGCCTGGATAATTTGTGTTTGAATTTTCGTCACTCGTGCTAACATTTTAAATGCAGATTGCATTTTATCCGCTTGTATAGCTTGAATTGCACTCGTAAGTTCATGCAATATAAGTTTCATCCAAAGTTCACTAACCTGATGAATAATTATGAACAGCATTTCATCATGATGTCCTGATAACCTTTGTTGACTGGCCAATAAATTATCTAGCTGCAAGTATTCACCATACGTCATTTCTTCTCGAAAATCGGTATGTATTCCACTTTCCCTATTATCATCTGGCATGCTATACCTCCTTTCTTAAGCAATAACATCACGTTTATTTTCATACTTTTTATAAAGCTCTTCCTTCATAATCAATTTTAAAATCTGCACTGTTTTCCAAACATCCTCATACGAGTTATACAATGCAACTGGTGCTAAACGAATGCCATTTGGTGAACGAAAATCTGGAATAACTTGTTGCACTTTTAACGCTTTGCATATACGAGCTGCCTCATCATGTACTAAAAATATATGACCTCCACGCTTCTCTGTTTCCCGTGGATTAGCAATTACAAAATTATATTCACTTAATTCGTGTTCGATTAACGTCATCATATAATTGGTTAACTTTAGTGACTTTTCTCGAATGGCATCTATTCCAACCTCTGCGAACATTTCTAAAGATCCATATAGCGGAGCACTACTCATTATATGCGGAGTTCCGATTTGATAGGCACCTGCATTTGTTGCTGGAGTCATGTGAGTCGACAAATCAAATTGTTTTTCTTTATCAGAACCAAACCATCCCGCAAGTCCAGGCTTTCCTCCAAAATGCTTACGATTTACATATAACCCCCCTGTTGCTCCAGGCCCACCGTTCACATGCTTATAGTTACACCAAAACGCAAAGTCCACATCCCAGTTATCCAGTTCATGTGGTACAGATCCAATTGAATGACATAAATCAAAGCCAATCATAATATTTCGCTCATGAGCTACTTCGGTCAGCATTTTAATGTCTAATACCTGACCACTTCGATATAACACACTAGGTAGTATTATTAAAGCAACGTCATCAGTCATCGCGCTTATAATATCTTCCTCTTGTAATGTATAGCCATCACGACTTTTTACCAGTTTCATATGTTCATCACCATTAAATCCATGCAATGATAGCTGACTGCTAATTGCATATAAATCGGATGGAAAGTTCAGTTCATCCGCTAATATTTTCGTACGCAGTCCTTCTGGTCTATAAAAACTAGCGACTAATTGATGTAAGTTTGCCGTTGTAGAGCCTGTTATGATAACCTCTTCTTTTGAAGCTCCTACTAGATGGGCACACATCTCACTTAATGTTTCAGGGAAATAAAACCATGGGTGCTCCCCCTGCGTCCATCCATCTATACCATATCGTTTCCATGAATCTAGCAGCGTTAATACAGACTTTTCTGCCCGCTTAGATAATAACCCGAGGGAATTCCCATCCATGTAAATGATATTCGGTTGGATATAAAATTCATTTCTATACTTTCCCAAAGCATCTTGCTCGTCTAAACTTTTCGCATATTCCACCATAGTACTCTGCATCTAAAACGTCACCAACCTTTTAGAAATCTAAATTTTCATTCTATTTATATAAATCATATGTTTTAATAGATTGAGTGTCAATGAATGAAAGGAAGGCTATTTTGTTAAACGGAAATTTTTCAATCTAATAACCCCGGTCACTATTAGATTATGCATCTTAACATTCACCAAAAAGTATTAGTAACCGAGTAACACTATAAATGCTCCACACAAAAAAAGAGGCTAGGACAGAAGTAGAAATTTTATTGGATAAGGAGATAACTTTACTAAATAATGGATATTTAATTAAATTGATTGGAATGGAGGGGCGACTCCTACGGGAATAGCGTGCTGCCTGAGACTACGGGCTAAGGCCACGCCCGTGGAAAGCGTCCCTGGAATGGAAATCAATTTTGTACACAGCAAAAAAAACAGCATTTTTCTCACAGAGAAAAATGCTGTTTTGAGGTTCTGTACCAGCCTCTAAATTTAAATAAAAGTTTGATTATTTAAAACTCTACCTTGCTAAGTACCATTTACCCTTCAAAATTTATAATTTTGCGTATTGTTAGTGAGAAAAGAATCTATAAGTATTACGTCCACTCTTTTTTGCTTCATACAATGCATAGTCTGCATTAGTGAATAAATTATTTATATTGTCGCCGTCTTGTGGAAAGAAGGCAATACCGATACTTGAGGTTGTTTTAAAGTTATGTTCACCGATTTCCCAAACTTGCTGCAAGCTTTCTAGAATACGCTCTGCACAAGCACGGGCATCTTCCTCATGTTCGATATCAGACAATAAAATGGTGAACTCATCTCCACCTTGACGTGCTAATATGTCTCTGTCACGAATGCATTTACTCACCCTATGTGCAAATAATTTCAATAATTCATCCCCAATTGAATGACCAAGATTGTCATTTACCCATTTAAACTTATCGATATCCATATAGAGTAAAGCACATTTTCGTTGTTGGCGCTTCGCTTCTTTTAATGATTGTTGCATTTTTTCTTCGAATAATCTTCGGTTTGGCAATCCAGTTAAACTATCGTGGAAAGCCATTAATTTTAGTTCTTCTCTCAATTGCTTCTTTTCTTCCACATCACGAGACACGATTAACAGAAAAGGTTTTCCATATTGTTCATCGATAAAGAAGGTTGCTTTTGACTCTACCCATAACCAAGTCTTAGTCGTATGCTTAAGTCTAAAATCCAAATTGGCGGAACCTTTTGTGCTCATAATTTGTTTAAACACCTTTGTAACATTTGGTAAGTCTTCTGGATGCACAAAATCCTTTGCAGAAACCCCTTCCAATTTATTTAAAGGTATTCCTAATACAGTAAAGTAAGAAGGAGATACATAGTTCGTCTGCCCATTTTCATCAATTACCGAAACTAAATCTGTCATATTTTCTGCGATTAATCGGTACTTTTCTTCATTATGAACTAAGTTCTCTAAAAGAACCTTTTTTTCTGTAATGTCTCGTAAAATCACTTGAACTGCTGACTCATCTTCATACTCAATTCCTACAGAAGTTGTTTCTGTTAGGAACGTCGAACGATCTGCACGTAACATTTTTTGCTCTACAATTTCTTTTGGGAAATTCCCCTCTACTGTAATACGTCGAATTTTACTTTGGACTACTTCCCATGAATCAGGATGAACAAAATCTAGCACATGTCTCCCTAGCATTTGCTCTGGCCTTTTAAATCCGAACATTTCTACTGCTGCAAGATTAATGTAGCGTATGACTCCGTAACTTAAAACATAAATGGGTTCAGGTGATGCATTTAGTAAAGATTTGTACCTATCTTTGCTATTTCTAAGGGCTACTTCCATTTTCTTTCTTTCAGTAATGTCTCTAGATATCCCAGAAAATGCAACCACATTACCATTTTGGTCATTCAAAGGGGATAAGGTGAAACTTACTTCTATAGATGATCCATCATTCTTTAAACAGGTTGCTTCCAGCCCTTTTATATGATGACCATTTTTCAGTTCCTCACGTTGTTTATTTACCGTATCCATTCTCTCCTTTGGAATCGTCGGCAATGGCTTGCCAACCAGTTCATCGACTTTCCAACCGTACATTTCTTCAAATGCCGGATTAACTGTCAAAACATTCCCGTTTGTATCAATTAAATCAATCGCATCCGCAGAGGAATGTAGTAATGAATGCAGCCTCTCTGCAGTTTCTAGCAGGGTTGCTTTAGTTTGAACTAGTTCAGTTACATCTTTCGCTATTATCATCACAGCAAAAATTTCTCCATTGTCTAACATCGGAATATTTTTCACTTGTAAATGAAGAATATCCCCGTTCCTTCGATAGGCGTCTGCTTCATAAGCACAGGATTCACCAAGTAAGGTTTTTACGAATAATCGTTTCACATTATAATCCCTACTTGGAACTAAGATATTCTGATAATGTAACTCTGATCGTTCTGCATTAGTGTACCCGAATATATTAGTGCCTGCTTTATTAATATCCAACACGTGGCCACTTTCATCTAACAAGAAAATAGCATCAGGATTATTGCTTATTAAAAATCGATACATATCAATTGAAATACTATTAAATAATCTTTCCATATAGATTTTCCTTCCATACTACCATTTGAACTTTCCGTACTAATTTTAAGTAAATTTTATTTTATTTCTCCCAAAAATGAATCAGTCAATCGGACCATAAAAAGGACAGGTTTTAGGGAATATTTGGTAGAAGACTTCCGACTTGAAGGTTCCTTCGAGAGGAAGTAGTAGGATTCTTTTTCTCTTATACTTTTCTTGCACACATTATCTATAGATTCTGAAGAATAACTCCACTTAACTAAACGATAGTTAGATCACTGTTTACTTAAGTCTAGTGTAGTTATTTCATCATTATTAATAGCTATTTGATATAATTTACCCTAAAACTAAATACCTAATCAACAAGTTATCTGAACGAAAAAGAGTAATCACCATTAAGGTAATTACTCCACTAAACTTCAATTCATCTTCAAATCAGTTAAAACGATAACATTGGGGTGATTGCAAAGTCTGGTAACTGGAATATCTTCCGTTATATCTCCCCTTAACAATGCTTTTATGGCCGTTCTTTTTTCTTCTCCAACTGCTATTAAAAGAATGCATTTTGCTCTCATTATTGAGGCAATGCCCATTGTAATGGCTTGCTTAGGAACCTCATCGATTGTATCAAAAAATCTTGCGTTTGCAGATCTTGTGGAAACTGTTAATTCGACAACATCTGTCTCACTATGAAACGACGTTCCTGGTTCATTGAAACCTATATGACCATTCACACCAACACCTAGTAATTGCATATCCACTGTTAATGATTTCAATAAGTCTTCATATCGTAATGCTTCGGCATGTACATCTTCTACTACACCATCTGGAATATATGTAGCTTTGAATGGTTTTGATTCGAAGAGATGATTCTGCATAAACGTATAATAGCTTTCGGGATGCCCTTGTGGAATTCCCACGTACTCATCCAAGTTCACACTCTTACAATGAGAGAAATCCAACGAACTATTTCGTAGTTTTTCATATAGCGGAATCATGGTACCACCCGTTGCTAATCCAAATGTAGTTGCACCATTCTTTAATTGCGCTGAAAATAATTCTTCTGCACGACTATATAAATCATCCTTATCTTCCCATACTTCTAAATTTAATGTCATATTTAAACCACCTTTTTCCTAAATTGCAATTACGCACTATTTACTTACAGTTAATGAAAAATTATTTTATTCAATTTCTCCATTTGCTTCAAGTAGTGAAGTCACTGGCACTAATGATTACTCTAGGTAAAATCTATTCTATTTCTGTATTTCTTCAACATGGTTTCATTATGAAACTGGCTATCTGATAAATTTGCGCTTTTAAAAACAGGTAATTCTTCAGACTCTTTACTTATCTCCTCGATAACTTGGCATATGAGTGCATTAAGAAGTGCAGCACCAACAACCGTCGAAGCCGGTCCGTATTGCAGTCCCTTATTACTTAATAGTCCGTCACCGACAGGAACATATGTATTTAATACGATATCTACTACTTCCTCTAGTCTTTGACCACTCGCATGTCGGCCTTCCTGGTCTCTGTAAGATAAAGATTGAAGTGAGATGACCAAAATTCCAGCTTCCTTCCCTAAGAAAGCCATATCTATTGGTGCTGGATTGCGACCAGAAGTAGAAATAACAATTAGAATGTCATTCGGTTCAAAGCTTACTTGATCCTTATATTGTCCGATGAGCGTAGGATCTTTCTCGTTACTTGAAGAAGTCAGTGCACCTTTATTTAGCATTAAAGGCTCTATATTAATGGGAGCAACAGGTACTAGCCCACCTGCACGGTAATATGCTTCCTGGGCCAAAAGATGAGAATGTCCACAACCAAATAATTGAAGTATTCCGCCCTTTTTAATTCGCTCAGCAATCAGTTTTGAAGCATTCTCTATATTCTCATTTTCTTGTTGTGCAACCTTCTCCAGTAAAATATTTATTTCTTTCCAATAGGACTGCAAATGATCACCTCCATTTTCATTTAATTTTCAAATACAATATTTCCACGACAGATTGTTTTTTGTACATTCAATTCCATATCTAATATAACTAAATCCGCATCATAGCCTTCACCAATATATCCTTTGTGGGATAAGCCTAATTGTTTCGCAGCATTTGTAGAGGACATTGAAACAAGTTCCTTCAATGAACAATTCGTCGACAGTTTCATATTCCGAACGGCCTGATCCATTGTAAGTATACTTCCCGCTAAAGCACCACTAGAAAGATGAGCACCCTTTTCTGTGACATGAACAGTTTGTCCACCAAGATCATAATCCCCATACTCTAATCCTTTTGCACGCATAGCATCAGTTATTAATATTATTTCTTCTGCACCTTTTAAACGGTATGCAAAATTTACTGCCCTCGTATGACTATGTATATAATCGACGATAATTTCGACTTGCATGCGGTCTTCCATCAATACTGATCCGACTACACCTGGTTCTCGATGATGGAACGGACGCATTTGGTTATATAAATGAGTAGCCTGTTTAGCTCCTAATTGAACTGCCTTTTCTACTTCTTCTGAATTGGCATCTGAATGTCCAATTGAAACGACAATACCTTCCTTACTCATAACCTGTACAAATTCAAAACCACCAGATATTTCAGGTGCAACTGTCACTTGTTTAATACGATTACCACTTAGTTGCTGCCAGTTTAGAAATTGTTCAACAGATGGTTCTGTAATATGCTCAACCGGCTGTGCACCTGCCCATTTTGTAGATATATATGGACCTTCTACATGGATTCCTAAAACTTCAGCTTCATCCTCATTATTTACAAACGTACTTACATTCTTGAGTGCAGCCTCAATTGCTTCCACTGCCTGAGTAATTGTCGTCGGCAAGTAGCTTGTGGTCCCTTCTTTTACTAAAGAACGTGAAATCCCCCTAAGTGCTTCTTCCGTAGCATCCATCATGTCAAAACCAGCTGATCCATGAATATGCATATCGATAAAACCTGGCATAACTATCCAATTCTTTGAAGTTCCATCTATATAGACATCTGCCTCTACTTGTAAAGCTTGTCCTATTTGTTCAATTTTACCCTCTCGGATCAATAGATCTCCAATACACTCTTGGTCATAATTCACAATAGTTACATTTGAAATGAGAATGGTTTGTTTCATTTATAACACCTCCGCAGTTTGCTTAGTAACAGTATAGATTAATAAAACCTAAAAGGATAAAGAAAAGCCGTTTAATGTGGAATCCCATATTAAACGGCTTTTTCAATTAAATCAATTTGAATAAAAGTAAGTAGCAATCAAATATAATTAACGTTGATTTTCGCTCTAGGCGGACTCTTTCTGCGCTCGGTTTCAATCTCCTAGTTACTGCGAAAACATAGGTCAAACAAAGTTCGCTCCATGTCTTTACTGCATAAGTTTCAGCTTGCGCTGGAGTCGCGCCTTGCTCTCCAATCAATGAAATGAAATCAACTCAATTAATAACTATTTACGAATTTTATCAATTTCGTCAGCAACAAATTGTACGCTTGTTCCTACAATAACTTGAATACTTTTCGGTCCCACTACATTAATACCTGGAACACCAGTGTCTTTAATTTTCTTTTGATCGACCTTATCCATATCTAATACTTCTACGCGTAAACGTGTTGTACAGTGGTCTACAGAAGCAACATTCGCATCTCCACCTAGACCATCATAAATTCTAGCTGCCATATTTGAAAACTTATCATCAGATGAAACTCCAACAATATCATCTGTCTCATCTGTATCATCTTCTCTACCAGGAGTTTTTAAGTTAAACTTCACGATTAAGAAACGGAATAAGAAATAATAGATAACTGCAAATACTAACCCTTGAAGTACTAGCATAAGTGGTTGATTTGCTATAGGTACACTAAGACTCAAAAGGTAATCGACAAGTCCTGCACTAAATCCGAAGCCTGCTGTCCAGTTAAAGGATGCAGCGATGAATAAAGATAAACCTGTTAATGCTGCATGAACTACATAAAGGGCAGGAGCTAAGAACATGAATGCAAATTCTAACGGTTCAGTTACACCTGTAAAGAAGGCTGCAAAGCCAGCTGCAAGCATAAGAGAAGCTGCTTGTTTTTTTCTTTTCGTTTTAGCTGTATGATACATCGCGAGAGCTGCCGCCGGTAACCCGAACATCATAATCGGGAAGAATCCAGCCTGATACATACCAGTTACACCCTTAACACCTTCACTTGCCCAGAACTTACCAATATCATTAATACCAACTGTATCAAACCAAAATACTGCGTTTAGTGCATGATGCAATCCTGTAGGTATTAGAAGTCTATTAAAGAATCCATAAAGCCCAGCACCTACTGCTCCTAGATTACTAATTGATTCACCAAAGTTAACTAAACCACCAAAAACGATTGGCCAAATATAAAATAGTGCTGCAGAAGCAACTAACATTGCAACAGCTGACATGATAGGAACTAAACGTTTTCCACTGAAGAATGCTAAGAAGTCAGGTAATTTTACGTGACTGAAGCGGTTGTACATTACTGCAGCGACAAGACCAGAAAGAATACCTATAAATGCATTATTAATTTTTCCAAATGCAGGATCAACGTTCTCCACATCGATTCCTTGTAATAATGAAACTGTTCCACTTGAAAGCATCGTTGTGACAACTAGGAAAGCAACTAATCCACTTAAAGCAGACGCACCATCCTTTGCTTTGGACATCCCGATTGCAACTCCTACTGCAAATAGAATAGGAATATTGTCGAGGATGGATCCGCCAGCTTTTATCAAAAAGGCAGCTAAGACATTTCCAGATCCCCAACCTTCATGATCGATCCCGTATCCAATACCCATTAATATAGCAGCTGCAGGTAGTACAGCTACTGGAAGCATTAAAGAACGTCCCAGCCTTTGTAAAAATTTCATCATAATCTTTTTCCCCCTTTTTACTGTTCATAAATAAAATATAATAATATAAAATAATGCCAAATTACTAAACTTGCTTTCTTAAACGTTCAATATGCAGTGCAATATAGCCTAACTCTTCTTCGGGAAACTCAATACCATGTTCATCCTTCAGTTCTTTTGCTATGTGAGTTGCACAACTATAACCAACCGGGAATTTCTTTTGAATCATTACTAACATTTCTTCATCCATCATATGAAGCTCAGACTGATTTAACCTTGTTAATGCAAAACGCAGATGGGTAATTAA
The DNA here is from genome assembly GCF_038003165.1 of Psychrobacillus sp. FSL K6-2365. Taxonomy (NCBI): domain Bacteria; kingdom Bacillati; phylum Bacillota; class Bacilli; order Caryophanales; family Bacillaceae; genus Psychrobacillus; species Psychrobacillus sp. FSL K6-2365. Next base: position 3,599,061 of record NZ_JBBOOO010000001.1, read on the forward strand.
TCGATGATAGGAAATGTCGTTTTCCTCCATCTCAATGTTCAAGTACTGTTTAATCGATAAAACCATACCTTTTATTAAATTCGTTTGTCTTATAGTCTGATGTAAATCCCCCCCTTGAATTTTCATCGTATGTATGTGAAGCGCTATGTAAGCCGCTTCATCAACAGGCATTTCTACCTGACACGTATTATTTATATGCTGGATTGCCCAAAGACCGATTTCAAACTCCGATCTATATAAAACACGAATCTCATGGAGTAATCTGTTATTAAGATTAATACCATCCTTAGCTCGTTCAATTGCAAACGAAATATGGTCTGTCAACGCTATATGAATATGCTCATTCAATCTTGTGTTTAAATATTCTTCAGCGTAGGTGATTATTTCTTCTGAGATAGTAAAATGTTCTTCTGGAATTCTGCTTAATAGCTGCACTAACTTGTCATTTTCTTGCATGACAAAAATCTTCTCAATTTTGGAACCAATGATAATATCATTTCGTTTCTTTTGAAAAGCTATGCCAGAGCCAATTGCTATTTTTTCTCGTCCATCTTGTATAACAATCACAGCGTTATTATTAAGTATCTTTGTGATCTTAATGGAAAGTCAGCCTCCTTTCACATACTTACCATCTGCACTTACTTCGAAGAAACAGACATTACTAACGTTTCACCCGCAACACTTGCTGTGTCATCAGCATATTCTACAGATCTATCTGTACTATTAGTAATTACGATTGGTGTAATAATACTTGGCACTTTATCTTTAATAAAATCCCAATCCACTGCCATAATCTTTTGTCCGACAGAAACTACGTCTCCTTCTTTTACAAATACATTAAAACCTTCACCTTTTAATGTAACCGTTTCCAATCCGACGTGAATTAGCAGCTCAGTATCATCTTTTGTACGAATCCCTATAGCATGCTTTGTTTTGGAGATTAGCACAACCGTACCATCGATTGGCGCGACAACATCTCCTCCGATTGGCATAATAGCTACTCCCTCGCCCATCATTTTTTGGCTAAAAACTGGATCTGGTACCTGTTCTAAAGGAACTACTTGACCATTTAGTGGTGCGAATACTTGTACTTTGTTTTTTTTCATAAATTTAGAAAACATTAGTAGAACTCCTTTGTGTAGATGTATTTTCTAGTTGTAAAAAAACCGTTTTATTAATATATATTGATTCAAGATGCCTATAAGAACATAAAAAGACATGGGGCAAAGGAAAAGAATAATAATATTCTCTCTCGTTTTACCACCATGCCTGAAAGTTCAGTAACATGTGACCAATATGTGTATTTATAATCCGATAATATCATCAAAGGTTCAAGAATGCAACCTAAATTTATGTGATCGAAAACATCTACAGTTTAATAAAGAAAAGTTCTTCCTTTTTCCGAAATTTTATGTGCAAGTCGAATCGTTGAAACTGCTAACTCTGCGTATGTTACTTCTTTTTTAGGATTGAATGTACCTTCATCTGCCTCTAATAAAGCAGTCGAGTTAGCTAATGCGACATAACCTAGGAGTTCCTTTTGTACTTTATCAGCATCTGTAAATGGAAGTTTATAGATTGTAGAATTTTCAGCTGCCTGCTCTAGTCCTAATGCCCGTATATACCAAACCGCTAACTGTTCTTTACTAATCGATTCATCTATTGCAAAGTTCTTCGTATCAGGTTTTATTACACCCATTTCAACAGCGCGCTCAACGGATTGATATAATGGATGTGCAGCATCTATATTTTCGAATGTTTGTTTCTGATTCTCCTGCTCAGGATAATAATAGCCATCATACATATAAGTTAGTGATTTCATAATTACCTTTAGAGCTTCTCCTTTTGAAATAGAAGCATCTCCATCAAACTTTTTTGGATCTTTTATATCTAACACATTTGTGCTAATAAGATAATTTAACTCATCTTCTGCCCATGGATGTGAAACTTGTGTTGATGTATTTTCTCCGTAAAGACTTTGCCATTCTCCAGTGATAGCATCTAGAGAACTAAATGATTTGTCATTAAATAATGGTGAGTAAACAAGATCATAATGATTATTATCTTGTTTATGGTCTGTCTTCATATAATTTAGTTTTAAACTTAAGGCCTTATTCAATATATTTTTCGCTTCTTTTTCTGAAATAGCCTTATCTGGTGATGGCCAGTTTTCTACCTCTTGATAATTTACATAAAGATTATTTAACGAACCATCCTTCGTTACACCTACACTAATATAATCACCAGAAACAATCACTCCGTTTGCAACTCTCGGAAAATTAAACATATATCCCCCTTGCATTTCATCCAAATATGCTGCTTCCATAGGTTTTGCATAGTTATGCAGGTAAGATGGAACCCATTTCTTAATATAGGCAATTGCTTTTTCAAGAGCCTGTTTCTCCGACAATGGCTTCACTTCACTAGGCTTCTCTCCTAGTTGCTCTAAAATTTGACTCTTCATATTTTGGTACTGGATGACTTCGCCTGTTTGTTTATTAATTTCTAGGCTTGCTCCTGTACCACCACCATTTGGTAAACTGTACATATATTGAATACTTATAACTTTCTGTCCATTATAATTGTCGATTTCTCTAATTGATTCTATGTTCAATTTAACATCTTTCAAATCGACCTTTAGTAGTTGTTCAGCTACTTTTTTTGCCTCTTCCATAGTTGTCCCTCCCTCGTTCTTTGTTGGGAGTGGTTTTGATGCCAGCATAACTATATTTGATTTCTTAGGAAAGGCTGTTGAGTATCCATTTAATGTTAGATATTTTCCAGATGAAGCATGTACTCCAAGAAAATTAGGTGACGGCTGATAAACAAGTCGAACATGGCGTTCACCGGTTTGGTTATCTGTTTCTATCTGATATTGTTTTTCTACGTATAGATTTTCTTTTATCTTTTTTAACATGGCATCCTTTGCTTGGGCTTTTTTTACATCATCAAAGGTAGATGCTTTGTTAGAGTCCAGATTTCTATAAAAACCAACTATCTCTCCATTACCTAAAACTGAAACTTCTATTCGTTGATCAGCAATAGAAACTTTGTTTTTTAAGCGAGTGTAAGAGAATGAGTATCGGATAGGTTCAGTTAATAATTGAGTCGGATAATATCCATAAGCATCTGTTTCTAATTGGTATTCCCCACCCTGAAGATACTTTTTCATAAAATCTCCTGCAATTTTCTGTGCTTCCTCTTTGGAAACTTTAGCTGGAAAGAGTGCATCTGTTACAGTCGCCGGTTGATAAGAAAAATTCTCTATTTGTAAATCCTTTCCTACAAATGAAACATTTCCATATAACTGTTTTCCATTGATGGTTTTCGTAAAGTATAGATCATAACGCATCGTCTCTTCACCAGGGTAATAATATCCACCGTTCATTTGAAAATCAGCATTCGTTAAAAAATCGAATTGCTTCGGAAACAATCCACGAAACTTCTTGATCAAATCTTCTTTTGTGAAAACATTCTCTGTTGATGCTGCTTTAATTTGTACAGGCAGTTGTTCATTCAAAGTTGAAGTTGCATTTACGTTAGCAGAAAAAAGTCCAAATGATAATGCAGAAGCCCCTAATATGATACCAACATGTTTAAAACCCATAAAAAAATCTCTCCTTCTTTTGCAGTCTTTGAATTCTATGATTGAAGAAGAAAGAAAATGCCAATTATTTGATATGGAACTATTTAATCCAATTAAAGTGCAATTGAATTATAATGAGTAAATAGGAGGTGAGTAATTTTTCTTTCATACGTTCAATTCGAAAAATATACCAATTTTTTGTAGATAGACCTCTTGACAGCGGGACTATTATAAATAATCTTTATCAGATTTCACATGTTATTGGTTCTGGTAGCTATGGAATTATTTATTATTGTAAAGATATACAAACAAATGAAATAAAAGTCCTGAAACAACTGCGACCGAGCAAAAATCGAACAAAAAGCGGAGTAGCTTTATTTGAAAACGAAATTTCGATTATTAGTAGGTTGCAACACTCTAACATGCCACAGTTTTACGAAGCTTTTTCAGTGAATGGTTCTTATTTTTACTCGATGAATTACATAGAGGGTATAAACATGGAGGACTTGATCTTCTCAACAAATCAAACATTCAATGAAAAAGAGGCATTAGCATTTATATTAGATTTACTTTCTTTAATAGATCACTTACACGAAAGGTATATTCTCCATGGAGATATACGAATTTCTAACATTTTAACTAACAAAGGTAAACTTTTCCTTATTGATTTTGGCTTGTCAAAGGTAGAACAGAACGACTCCAAATTTTTAGAGATGAAACAAGGGGACTATTATGATTTAGGCGAAGTACTCCTATATTTACTATACACGACCTTTTCTTCGAAAAATAAAAAAGCCCTTCCTTGGACAGAAGAACTTTCATTAGAAAAGAAAACTGTTAAATTACTGAAAAAATTACTACAAATCGATGAAGCCTATACCACCTTAGAATGCATTGTAAAAGATGTAGAATCTGCACTTTTAGAAATCACTAAAAATTAATTTAGCTACTACTGCGTCCTTTACGTTTGTAGTAGTTACTCCCACCTAACGGGTTACGTTTAAATCGGTTACTACTGCTGCTACTTCCTCGTTTATAATAGTTTCTATGACGATCGCTGCTGCTCCCTTTACGATAATGGCCATGTTTACGCTCACTACTTCCTCTGGAAGCATTTTTGATTTGTTTCATTATTTTCTTAAACATAAAACCCTCTTTTCTTATTATTATATTTAGTCTATCATAGCAAGTCTAACTAACTTACTGAATTACTTTTTTAGCTATTTCACTGTTATGCATCTTTAGATAATAAACGTAATCTATATGAATTCATGGCTGTTTCACCAAGTTGGTCAAGCAAATTATAGTTAGCAACAGCACCTACCATAGCTCCAATTCCGGGTAGTAATTGGAACATTTTCACAAGATCAATATAATCCCGATATTCCTGTTGAAAGTCTCTCCAATCCATCTCACCAATTAAATGCTTTTGCTGCTCCCAGTTTTCTATTATTTCCAACGTTTCTTTTCGTTTTTCCTCACTAGAAAAAGCTAAAAGGAATATATGCAAAATGAAAAGTCGTTCCTCGTATTCATCCGTATCAAACCCATAAACCCCAGCTGCTTCAAATAGAAATTTCATTTTAATGGATAACAGTAGTGGAAAGTCAGCAAGTCCAAGGAAAATACCTCCCGCCCCCGTTCCTGCCCCTTCTACAACGGCCGTTTTCCTAAACGTAGTGAGTTTTTCCTTTAATAGGTCATCCCGCTCCTGAAGGCTATGTTCTAGTGGTAGCCTTTTTTTCATCTTTATATTCGAGCCAACTAGCGTTGCTTTTACCATGGTTTTAATGCTTTCGGTCATGACTTGGTGGACCTTTTCAGGGATAATCCCATTAATCTTTGATTGTATGTTTTTAGATGTACGCCCTATTAGTCCAGTTCGTTTTGTCATTTTCCTCTTCCAAAGAAAAAGTTCCTCCTCAACTTTCCATCTATATGTATCCATCTTTTCATACCCCTTATCTATTACTATTATGATTCATTATAGCTTATTACAGTTGTATTTAAATTGGTCCGAGGGTCGGTTGTCTCTCCGTCTGAAGAAGTAGTGGAGAAAAGCGGAAGCATAATTGGTATTTGGAAGTGTTAATGGAGCTTATTGCAAGCTCTAATCTACTGAAGTCGTCGTCTTCCATTACAATCACAAAGAATGTAGTAACTAAGTAATAATTTATATTCAGCCTTTCTATTAAACACGTTGTATTATTTCTTAAAACCAGCGAGATATAGTTGTAAAAAAACATGATACCTATTGTATCAGGTACCATGTTCTCATTTAATTAGCTATTATCTTTTTTTCTGTTTAGTAAAGTTATTTTTCTCAAGCTTAATATATGCTGCTGAGACACGCTCGAACTCTTCTTCGCTTTCCATCATGACAAAGTTATTGTCGTCGTTTACTCGGAAAAAGAAAATACCTATTTCTTCTTCTGAATCTTCTTGTATGTCCTCTATAAAACTAACTGCTACGTACTCAGTGTCTTCTATATTCAAATAACCTAAAACCTTCATTTCCTGTTCTTGATCATTTTCGTCTAACACCTTAAATGTTTTGCCAATATCTAGTTTACCTTCATTCTGTAACATCCCTTATACCTCCTACCAAAACTACCTTACTTGTGAATTGAAAAAAAGAGGAAATACTCCTCTCTTTCTAATTCCCTATTCTTCGTCTTCTACCGCTTCTTCAGCCTCAAGAAATGCTGCAGATACTTTTTCAAATTCCTCATCCGTTTCGATTTCCGCTAAGTCTTCTCCTTCAACCACTTGGAAAAAGAACACGTCCATGTCTTCGTCTGTTTCTTCTTGAGTATCCTCCGCAAAAGCAACCGCTGCATATTCTTTATCTTCAATTGTTAGAAGCCCGATTACTTCGATTTCTTGTTCGCGATCATCTTCATCTAATACTGTTAGGATTTCTCCCACTTCGATGCTACCCATTTTTTCTTCCATTCAAAATTCCTCCTAGTATTGTCTCGTTAATCTTTCTACCATTTATTTACCCATTACAGCTTGCATTTACACAAAATTTATTTGGTTTGTATACCCATATAGTATTTCACTTACCTATGGTTCTATTCGTGACTCCATGCATATTCAAATCATCTCACATTCGCTTGTCTTTAGCAAAACCCTACTTCTTATAAATTATATGCTTAATGACGCACAATATAATTCTTATAGAATAATGTTGTCTTTTAGGTGGAACATGATAATATTCGATTAATTAAATATACGTATTAATACATAAATCAATTCATCCATTATACAAAAAGCATATCATTGTACATTGTCAGCAATAAGCATATTGTTTTTCAGTCTAGCTTAACTAGTTTTTGCATCTTGTAAAATCCAATCTACTGCAGTTAATAAATCTGGAAAGACAGCATCCGCAATAGGGTCCCTTTTGCCTAAGAAAACTCCCTTTGTTCCTGCTTTCTTCCCTGCAATAATATCTGTGTCAGTGTCACCTACCATATAGGATTTAGACAAATCGATATTATATTTTTTACCAAGATCTACGATTAGTTTACTATTTGGTTTTCGGCATTCACAACCAGACTTTGGCTTATGAGGACAGTACACCACTTCATGAATGGTGGCACCTTCCTTTTTTAATACTGCAATCATATGATCATGGATTTTTTGCAATTGAGATTCCTTCATAACTCCCAATCCTACTCCACCTTGATTGGTAACGACAAATATATGATCGAATACCGCATTTAATTTCTTAATGGCTTCGGGGACACCTTGTAGAAAGTAAAGTTGCTCTGGCCTGTTCACAAATTTAACTCTTTCTGTTAAAACCTCATTGATAACACCGTCGCGGTCCAAGAATACAGCAGTCTTCATGTGCAACACACCTTTGTTTAAATTTTTCTACTCCCATTTAGTTATTCCCCAAACTTGCTCTGTTTATTTTATTATCCTCGGTAAATCATCGTAATGGATGTCCCCGATACATTGTAGTCTATAAAACCTAATTGCCTATAGATATAAACTGCACTCGTATTCTCAGGGTCTACACTTAAGGATAGAGATTTATATCCATCCTCCAAAGCCTGTTTCATTATCTTTTTCATAAGTAATGTCCCTATTCCTAGTTTTCTAGCTTCTTTAGTTACTGCTATTCCTAATTCGGGAGTTCTATTGTCAACATAGCCATATCCCTTATTTGATTCATCAAATAATCTATACCAAACTGCTCCTACAGCTTGGTTATTTTCATCTATTGCTATTAATGCAGTATCACCTTTTCTTCCCCATTCTTCATAATATTTTTTAATAGAGGGGGAATTTAATAGTTCTTCTTTGTTCTTAACGTTTTCGGGAATATAAATAGATTCATATAACATATCCTTCATGAATTCGAGTTCGTTTTTCTTGATACTTCTAATAATTATCAAAGTATAATCACCTCTATATCAGCCTATTGCTTACTTCTACAAATCTATAATTATCCATGCAATTTTTTATTTAATCTCTACAACAAATGTATAAGATACTTCCCCATTTGACCATTCCGCAAGTACTTCGAATACATACTTCCCGGCATTTTCTGGTGCTTTAATTTGGTTATTACTTACTGAAACCTTTTTTTGTCTTCCATTTTCATCCCAAAGATAAACAGTTATTGTTGGTTCAGCTTCTACATTAATATGAATGGTCTCACTTTGACCGATTAGAATTGCCTTAAAGTCATCCGCAATTTGATAGGGGGAAGCTGCATCAGTTCCTATAACTTGTGTCTCCATTCCTTCTTTTCTTTCCCGCTTGTAATTCCCTGTTGCAATATCATATTGTTTCCCATTAACTTCTATTATTCCTGCCATTGTAGGTGGGAAATCATCTTCACTTTCTTTTTCAATTGACTCCTCCTAACAAGCTGTCATTATTAATGATAAACCTAACAAAGTGACTGCTAAAATTCTTTTCATTGGATAGCCCCCTTTATAAAAGTTAGACTATTCATACCAAATAATGTTACATATTTCTACCAAAAAAGTTGAAAACCAACATACGCTGATTTTCAACTCTATATTTACTTCATATATTTTTGTACTAATTCATAACAGCGTTCTTTCGTCAGCTGTGCCTGTGTAGCTACGTATATAGTAGTCTCCATCGTTCCACCTGTAAAAATAGAAGACTCCTCTTTTGCCTTTTGATCTCTTTGCTTAATCCAATTCCGCTGTTCCTCTTGCAGACTACTCATTTCATCTGCAGATAACTGTTTTTTCAATACACCATAGATTTCATTTAGAGCATTATCCCATTTTTTTAGAATTTCAGACTTCGCTTCGTGCATCTCGGATTGTGTACCACTATTGTATTGATCGTTCAAATCACCTAGGCTATTTTCAATGTCATTTAGCTGCTTTAAATATTTCTCTTTTGTGCTATGGAGATTTACAGTTTCTGTTTTTTCTTTAGTTACAGGTTTTTCCTCTACTATATCATTGCTTTTATCTTCTTCAACAATTGTAGTTTCTTCTAATTTATTTTCTTCATCCACACTTGACTTTTCTGTTACCGTTTCACTGCTTAGCTGATCCGTTTCTGGAGTCTGTTCTGTCTCCTCATTATTGCACCCAATCAATAAAATCATTGGTATTAAAAACACTAGTAAATTCTTCATTATTTCCTCCTGATGTATGTTCTTTAAAGTCGTTATCTATTAGACGTTGCACGAGGTTAAAAAGTTTGGTAATTCGACTATTTTTTTCCGCTATTTTCTTTAGTTATAAATAGATGCAAGAAAAAGGTGAGCTCGTATTGAACTCACCTTACGTGTACTAATTATTTTTTCTTTTGTTAGATGGGTTTTTATTAATTTCATTCGTTATCTTATTTTTTGAAATCTCCACAAACTCTTCTGAAAATTCCTCGTCAGGATTATTCGTGGGATTTTTATAAAGCTCGTAACTATTATGCGTTCTTACATTGATTGTCTTTTTGTTATTTTTACTCATGAATATTCACCTCCTAGAGTATAATTTGCTCTAGCTAGATGGTTTTATGCCTACTGTGTAAGTGTATATTCAAGTTCACTTACTCTCTTGTTATTCATTCTTTTGCTTTTTTATTTCTTTAGCTATTTTTCTCAAAGCTTTTTTGGACCCTCTTTCCATGTCATGCGCGAATTTCCTTTCCGCATAGCTTACAAATAATGTAGATAGGTCATATCCTTCGGGGTATAAGTCGGATGCTTTGCTCTCCAACACCATTCTTTTTACATTTTGCTTTATTACTTCATTTTTATAGAAAACGGACACATTATTCTGTTGATCCTTTTTCTCATACACGATCCCAAAATCGTCAAATTCAAGTAATTTAACTCTGTCACCTTTTTCAAAATTGTATGTTTCTACTTCCGATTCCCTATGAGTAGTTGGTTTTTTAATCTTATTTTCTCTCACACGTTCTAAATCATATGTTTTGTTTTCCATATAACTTTGTGCTTTTTTTAGAACTTTCTCTTGAATATCCATTTTTTTAGAAATCCATAGCGCATTACTTTCCCCTGATTTTCCAATGAGTAGCTTATACATTGGCTCCAATGCTTCACTATTAAACAGCATCGCCGCATTCATAAAGTCACTATGGATTTCTGAGTAGCGCTTTATCTCTCCATAGTGGGTCGTTGCGACGGTAATACAGCCCATTTGATAAAATTCTTCCAAGATTGCGATTGCTAGTGCTGCCCCTTCATTTGGTTCTGTTCCACTTCCTATCTCATCGAAAAGAAGCAATGTATTATTCGTGGAAACACGCATAATTTCTGAAATATTTTTCATATGAGATGAAAAGGTACTTAGTGAATTTTCAATACTTTGATTGTCTCCAATATCGACGAATAAATTATCGACCACTGCTATTTCCGTCCCAACGTCAGCAGCAATATGAAAACCAGACATAACAGCAAGAGTTAAAATACCAATTGTCTTCAGCACCACCGTTTTTCCTCCCGCATTTGGTCCAGTTATTATCAAACTACGATAATCCTTACCAATTTCAAAATCCAGAGGTACTATATTGCCAGGTAAAAGTGGATGCTTGCTATTTTTTAAATGGATAAACCCATGATTGTTTAACTTTGGTTCAATACCATCGATACTCTTACTAAATTTCGCTTTTGCAAAGATCATGTCATATTGAGCGATCAATTCAATATTAATATGAATTTGTCTAATTTCCTCCTGAATCATTCCAGAAATAGTAGCTAAAATTTGATACTCTTCTATCGATTCTTCTGATTTAAGAGTAGCTAGCTCTCCGTTAAATTTAGTAATTGTTGCTGGTTCGATAAATACTGTAGATCCTTTTGAAGATGATTCAATAATCGTTCCCTGTACTTGGTTTTTATAGGAAGCTTTAATCGGGATAGTAAATCTGTCGTCTTTTTTACTGATAAAAAATTCCTGTATATATTCTTTGTTTGCGCTGCTTTTGAGAAATTTATGCAGCCGCTCTTCTATTTTTTCTTCGGTTTTTGCTATTTGATTTCTTATACGCTTTAACTCTCTACTCGCTTCAGAATCCACCATATTCCCTCTAATAGAAGCATTAATCGTTTCCTCAATAGTCGCAAACTCCATCATGGAATAAGCATAAGAGTGAAGAATAGGGGCAAAAAACTCTTTTCCTAACATGAATTTCTTAATCACTCTACACCCTCTTAAGAAATCTGATATTGCTACTAATTCAGACGGTCCTAAAATAATCCCTTTCTCAAGTTTCTCCATGAGGTGACTAATATTGGAGATACCCTTTAACGGAAGATGATTTTCTGCATCTAATAACTTTCTTGCCTCAGTTGTCTCGTTTAGTCTATTTTTCACCACTTTAATGTTTGGACTTGGAAAAAGATTATTCAATAGTTCCTTTCCTAAGCTGCTAACGCAGTAGGATTTCACCATTTCTTTAAGTTCGTTATATTGTAATTTTTCATATGTCATCTTATTCATTTTCTTACCTCCTAAAATAATTTAAAAATGCCCGCAAAGAAGTCTCCTACCACTCCATTTTAAAAATGGATAGAAAGCTCCTGCGGGCATCTGCCACGTATATAAATACATGACATACAAATCGTTTATAAAAAGAGGTAAAAAAAGAGCGCAGCAGGACAAATCCCACTACACTCTTCGCCTTAACATACCAATATGTTAAACGAATAAGGAATGCGGAAGCAGTCTTCAGGTAGGTATCTACATTGAAATACAATGTAGAACAAGGCGTACTAAAAAAGCTGGTTTATAACCAGGTTTTACACACCTTATTAAACTAATGTAAATTAGCTCATACCTACTTCAGACATACTCCACCACACCTTTTATTAGAATATTTACACTATAGCATTATTCAAAATGAGAGTCAATCGGGAATTGAACTTGGTATCGTGACGATGGGTTGAACCCGCGCCACTTTTGTTGAAACACGGTTCTCAATAATTTATTCCTCACTTCTTTCATAAACATCTTCTGCTCTATGAAAGCCATCCTCAATAACAGTGCTTTCGAGATTATCTATATTTACTGCAATTGGTGCTAGCAAAACGGACGGCACTTCCTTCTTGCCGTTATTTACTTGTTGGTTGGCGGTTACGGGTTCTCCCTTTGCCATGGCCACTGCTATTTCTGCTACTTTCTGAGTTAGGATTTGAATAGGCTTATAAACAGTCATTGTTTGTGTTCCAATTACAATCCGTTGAACACCTGCTAAATCTGCGTCTTGGCCAGCTACTGGTATTTTACTAGCTAAGCCATGGTCCTCGAGTGCCTGAATCGCACCACCTGCTGTGGCATCATTTGCAGCAATTACTGCGTCAATCTGACCATTCGTAGTACGAATAGCCTGTTCCATATTAGCTTGTGCATTTGCAGGAGTCCAATCCTTCGTCCACTGATCATAGACAACATGGATATCTCCACGCTCAATATACGGTTGTAACACCTTGAATACGCCATCTTTTAAGAGGTGAGCATTGTTGTCTGTGATAGCTCCTCCTATAAAGACATAGTTTCCCTTTGGAACAAGCGCTGTCATAGCCTCTGCCTGCATTTTGCCAACTTGTTCATTATCAAAGGATATGTACATATCAAGCTCTGCGTTTTTGACTAGACGATCATAGGCAATGACTTGAATACCTGCAAGATGAGCTTTATGAACAATTGCCGCTGTAGCAGCCGCATTATGAGGAACAATTACTAATAGGTCAATGCCGCTTTGAATGAGTGTCTCTGCTTGTGAAATCTGTAACGCATCATCTCCGTTTGCAGCAACTATTTCAACTTCTGCTCCGAGGTTTTCTATAGCTTCTTTAAACAACTCACGGTCTTTCAACCAACGTTCCTCTAGCAATGTATCCATGGAAAATCCAATCCGAACAGGGTCGGCATTTTTGACAATCGGACTATCTTCTGGTCTAGGATTTTTAGGTGCAGATGAGTCCGTACAGGCAAAAAGAAACATAATTACGCCTAACAGATAAACGGCAATGAATTTCCTTTTCATCTGACTCCTCCTCTACACTTCAGCTTTTTTACTCCATAATGTTTTTCTATATTCCTTAGGAGATACTCCACACATTTTCTTAAAAACCTTGCTAAAGTAATTCGGCTCATGGTAGCCAATCTCAAAGGTAATTTCCTTCAAACTTTTCTCTGGGTTATTCAATAATTTCTTTGCTTTTTCTATGCGACACTCCGTTAAATAATCTATATAGTTGACTCCAAGCTTTTCCTTAAACATTTTACTAATATAAATCGGGCTCAAATTCACTCGATATGCTAGCGCATCTAAAGAAATATCCTCATGTGAATGTTCTCTAATATACTGCTGTATCTGATGTATCTTATCGGCTTCTATTTGATCGTAATGTGTATTATATACAGAATTCATCTGTTCAAGCAGTAATAATGTCTCTGTTCGCAGCTGTCTATAATCATTTGCTTGAAAGGAGAAAAATAATGCACTTGTTTCCATTCCCATTTCATCCATCACACGATTTGCCACCCAAAGTAACTCAAGAATTCTCTGCTGAGTATAGATTAATGAATTCCCGACATTTTCATACTGCTGAATCACATCCAATAAACGAGTACGAATAGTCACCCAATCCCCGAGCCGGATATGATCAAAGAAATCTTTCTGCTGCTGCTTGATAATCTGATTGTCTGTTTCTAAAGTAAGCGCTGGAACATCCATATAAAATCTATACTTAACTGCTAATGATGTATCCATAGTTGCAATAAGTGCATCTTGGTAAGATAGGCGGATATCGTCTAGATTTTCACACACCTGACCTATCCCCAAAAACCAATCTGCTCCCTGCTTCTCCTTATCCAAAGATAAGATTCCTTTTGCTAAAGCTATCGCTTGGGAACGAAAGCTTCTCTTTGAATCTCGAAAAATGATTAGAGGAAGCTGCCTCCCATTTAAAGCACCAACCCAAGCATCTCCGTATTCCTTAACCTTCTCTTTAATCGATAAATAATAATGTAGTGCACCTTCAGGTAAAACAACCACTACAACGAATTTTTCAAGTGAAGTGCGAATATCCAGCATTTCTACGAGCATATCAATATGAACCTCATGTACGTGGTCAAATAGTAATTGGGTGACAATGTCTGTCTCAGCCAATGCGAGTGCCTGTTCCCACTTCTCGATTTGGATCTCACTATTACCTGCTGCCTCTAGCTCCTGCTGACACTCATCCAGTACCTTTCCTACCGTTAAAACTATTTCACTAGCTTTACTTGGCTTCAATAAATAATCTTTCACTCCAAGTTTGATAGCCTGTCTTGCATAATCAAACATATCAAAAGCAGTTACCATTACAAATTTGGTAGTAGGATGTGAAACCTGAATAGTTTCAATGGCTTCTAACCCAGTCATCCCAGGCATCATTATGTCCATTAATACTATATTAGGCTGAAAGCTATCAGTTTTTTCAATTGCATTTTTTCCATTTTTCGCCTGTTCTATTAAAAGATTAGGAAATGCCTTTTGCAATATGGCCTTCATTCCTTCTCGCTCAATTGGTTCATCATCTACGATTAAAAGTCTCATCACTTACCTCCTCCCTAGTTTCTGGGATTTGTATGATTACCTTCGTTCCAATACCTTCTACACTTTCAATAGATACTAAATTATCTACACCGTAAAATAGCTGGAGCCTTTTAACTACATTTTGAAAACCAATACCAGTGGAGTGCCCTTCGTTGGAACCCATTTGTCCACTTAGTAACAATTCAATATTTTCCTGTGATATCCCTTTTCCACTATCTTCTATTTCAATAATAATCCAGGAACCATCTCTTAAAATTTTAAACGATATGGTACCTCCATTTTCTTCTGGCTCGATTGCATGAATGACTGCGTTTTCAATAATAGGTTGAAGTGTAAGACCAGGTATATTGACATGCAAACATGATTCATCGATAGTTTTTTTAAAATTTAAACGGTCCGTAAACCGTGCTTTTTGTATTTCCATATATTGATTGAGCACAAGTACTTCCTCATATAATGTAACCGAACGATCTATCCGCTTTAGGTTATAACGCAACAATCCCGCTACACTAACCAATAGGTCACTCGTTTCTTCTGCACCGTCCAAATAGGCCTTCTTAGACAAGGTATTCAATGTGTTAAATAGAAAATGAGGATTAATTTGACTCTGTAAACTTCTTAACTGGCTCTCCTTCAATAGCAACTTACTTTGCTGAAGTTCATGTTCAAGCTGCGCCTTTTGTTGAATCTCCAATATTAAGTCATTAATATTAATACGCATTTCATCAAATGTTTGCGCTAAGAATGCAATTTCATCGTTAGATTCCACTTTTATTCTTTGATTGAAACGGCCCCGAGCTAACTCATTTGCAGCCTTCGTTAACTGATGAACAGGTTTTGTAATACTGAGCGAGAACCAATAGGTAGCCAAAAGCAGTACAGAAGTTACTAACAGGAGTATCCAAAAACCTAGTTTTTTTAACTCCTCGGACTGATCAATAATTTCTCGATAAAATAGATTATAGGTCTTTAATTCTCGATCTAAGATTGTTAATGTCGTTTCAGATATGTACATCGATATACGATTCGCTTCATTGAATTCATTCGTAGAACCTTCTAATTCCTGCTCCTCTGAAAATAGTATAGAACGATTTGTCGTCTCCACTAAACTATCTATTAAATGTATATAGTTTGTAACAGAAAAGGCATTTTCTTCATTGCGAAGTTTTGCTACGTCCTGTTGAACTTCCTCAATGGTTTTAATACTTTTCTCTATTTTGGCTTTATTCATTTCTGTTGGGTCCAGCAAGAAATTATTTAAATCGGTTATAATTTTCTGACTAGCAATCGTTACTTCATTCATACGTAAATACCGTTGTAGAATGGTATTTGTTTGTTCTTGTGTTTGCTGGTTGTAATAAGTCAGCATCATCCAAATAATTCCCATGATAAGTAGCATAACGGAAACGAGTAACCAAATCTTTCGTTGAATGGTGGTCAAGGCATTTCACCATCCGACACAAGCATATTTGTTTCTGTTAAATACCCATCAGAATTAAGAGGAACCGTCTTTCCTGTAATCCATTCCATGAGCCACTTCACACTTTCCTGGCCCATTTCCACTGGTTTTTGCTCTAAAATACCATCTAGCTTTCCTTGTTCTAGAAGGGCCGTCGATTCAACTCCATCATCAAACGTATAAATATGATATGGCTCCACCTGTGTTCGCCTTCCTATTTCTTGAATCATTGGACCCACATATTTTGCATTGACCGCGATAAATGCAGTGGCTCTAGGTACCTCATTCATAAGCTGTTGGGTTGTCGAAATCACTTGTTCATTAGTGTCCTTTGTCCCTCTTATAATTATGTTAATATCTGGGTATCCCTCGAGAACATCTTGTATCCCTGCTAAACGTTCTTTTTGATAATATGCTTGCACTTCATCCCCAAGAATTATCACTTCCCCAGATGTGCCCATTTCTTTAATAAGCTGATGGGCAATCATTTTTCCTGCCCAAAACTGATCGGAGCCGACGTATGTTTTACGCAAGCTTTCTTCTACTGGAACATCATTTGCAACTGTTATGACAGGAATTCCATAAAAGGCTGCTTTAATTTTTGACAGTTCTTTAAATTCCTCTGTATCTAAGCCCTGCACGATGATTCCATCCACTTTGGAATGAATGGCAATCTCCATCTTTTTTAAAAATTCTTCCTGATCATTTCCGTAACTTCCCCATACTTCAAGCTCAACATTTTCTTCCTTCGCTTGCTGCTTTGCTCCTTGTCCGACTTTATTCCAAAAAGGTGTATCCAGTTCTTGGGTGATTAATACAAGACGAATAGTATCTTCCATCTCGGAAAGGGTGGCAGGTAATTCACTTGTGGATCGAAAAGCCTTTGTTGCAGATACAATAGTTAAGTAGCTAAAAACAATGATTAGAGCTCCTAATAGAAGAACAATTTTTTTCCGCATTTACCTTCCCCTTTCCGTCGGCTTGTTTCTTCCATATTAACATCAGGAATGAAATTGACCAATCGTATTTCTAGATGCTTTCCACTCCTTTTTTTACAAAATTATCCGTTCCGCAAGTATTTAACACATGGGAGCAAGTAAATATAGATTGTAAGCAAGTATTGTTTAGCTATCCGTGAGTAAACGATTACAGAGCACAAGTAAATTACTAATGAAAGCAAGTAAACTCCATAATCCCTTATATATAATACAAGGCACCCCCAAAAAGAAAGGGTGCCACAAATTATATCCTATTGTATTAAGCCCGTTGCTTACGTGTCATCACATCAAAGATAACTGCCCCAGCTAATACTCCTCCGCGAATCATGTATTGATAAGAAATACCAACACCAAGTAAGTTCATCCCGCTTGATAAGGAAGCCATAACAATGGCACCAATAATAGCACCTGTTACTTTACCGACACCTCCAGCAGAAGATACCCCTCCAACATATGCCGCAGCGATAGCATCTAGCTCGAATAGTGTTCCTGCTGTAGTCGTTGCTGATTGAAGCCTAGAAGTAAATAGAATCCCAGATAATGCAGCGAGCATTCCCATCGACCCAAATACGATATATGTAATCTTTTGTACATTGATACCGCTTAAATGAGCTGCTTCTGGATTACTCCCAACTGCATAAATATGGCGACCAAGTACAGTTTTCGACGATAAGAAATGATAGATAACTACTACTACAATCATAATGATTACTGTCCAAGACAAACCGTTATACCCTGCTAAAATCCATGTAATATATCCAATAATTGCGGATATTAATACAAGCTTTGCACTGAATAATCCACTAGACATAACCTCGAAACCATAGGTCATTTTGTTACGTCTATTTGAAATTTCATTGTAAACAAATAAAAGAATCCCTATTAAACCTACTAATAATGTTAAAAGATGCAAGCCATTTATTTGCATAATAGATGGGATAAATCCGTTCCCAATCGCATTAAACTGATCGTCTTTAATAATAATAGTTCCTGTCTTTTCCGTAACCTGAAGCAAAGCCCCACGGAAAATCAGCATTCCTGCAAGTGTTGCTACAAAGGATGGTATTCCAATTTTCGCAACTAATACACCATTAACCAATCCGATTAGTGCTCCAAAGATTAAAATAACTGGGATAGTAATCCATACTGATACTCCCATTTGTGTTAAAAATATCGCAGCAATGGCACCTAGAAATCCTGCTAAAAATCCAACTGACAAATCTATGTGACGTATGACAATCACTAGCGTCATCCCTACTGCCAATACAGCGATATAGCCTGCTGAATCCAATAAATTACTAATGTTTCGTGAAGACATAAATAATCCGTTCGTCATAATCGTAAACGTTAACATTATCACTATTAACGCAATATACATTCCATAATCTCGAATGTTGGCTTTGACGAGCGCTTTAGCTTCCTTGAAAAAGTTCATCGTTATCCCCCTTTTATTGCGTCGCAAGTTCCATTATCGTTTCTTGTGTCGCTTCTTCCATCGTTAGCTCGCCTTTAACGGAGCCTTCCGCCATGACATATATTCGATCACTCATCCCTAGTACTTCACCTAGTTCTGAAGAAATCATAATAATACTCATTCCTTCGTTGATCAGTTCGTTCATTATTGTATAAATCTCAAACTTCGCTCCTACATCGATTCCTCTTGTCGGTTCATCCAATATCAAAATCTTAGGTCCAGTAAACAACCATTTACCAAGTGATACTTTTTGTTGGTTTCCACCACTGAGTTTCCCAACAATCTGTTCAAGTGAGCTTGCTTTAATATAAAGCGAATCCTTATATTCAGTTCCTATCTTCACTTCTTCATTTAAATTTAGTATTCCCTTTGTGGAGATTCCTTTTAGATGCGCTGCAGAAACATTACTCTTAATATCCTGTAATAGGAATAAGCCGTCTCCCTTACGATCCTCAGTCACATAGGCAATACCAGCTTTAATAGCTTCACTTGTATGCTTTAGTTCTTTTGTTTCCCCAAACATTTTCATGTTGCCCTGTAGCTTATAGTTTTTAGGGTTACCAAAAATGCTGAGTGCAAGTTCTGTACGACCTGATCCCATAAGTCCTGCAATTCCAATAATCTCGCCTTTTTTCACCTCAAGCTGAACGTTTTTTACGACATTCCGACCGAGTTGGGAATCATAAGCAGTCCAATCAGATAATTCTAGAATCGTTTCACCGATTTTCTTGTTCATACGCTTTGGATAAATATCTTCTATGTCGCGTCCTACCATATTTTTTATAATGACATTTTCAGATACTTCACCACTACTCGCGTCTAGAGTACAAATCGTCTGTCCATCACGTAATACTGTTACTTTATCTGCAATGGAAATGACTTCCTTTAGCTTATGAGAAATCATAATGCAGCTAATTCCTTGGTTTTTCAGTTCTTTTAGAAGTACCAATAAATTTTCACTGTCATCCTCATTAAGTGCGGCAGTTGGTTCATCTAATATAAGCAAGTTAACATCCTTACTTAGAGCTTTGGCAATTTCAACTAGCTGTTGTTTCCCTACACCTAATTCCTTGATCAATGTTTCTGGAGTCACTTTTAACTTTACTTTTTCCAACAAACCGGTTGCTTGAACTATCGTTTTATTCCAATCTACGAAGGGACCTTTTTTAAGTTCGTTTCCAGCAAATATATTTTCATACACAGTCAAATCTGGAAATAGTGCTAGCTCTTGATAAATAATTCCAATACCAACTTTGACACTATCTGTTATTTCATTGAACTGTTGAACTTTTCCTTCAAATACAATATCCCTATCGTAAGTTCCATATGGGTACACTCCACTCAGCACTTTCATCAGAGTCGATTTTCCTGCACCGTTTTCTCCAACCAAACAATGAATCTCACCTTTTCTCACTTTGAAATTCACATTTGAGAGGGCCTTGACACCTGGGAATTCTTTAGAAATATTATTCATCTCTAAAATATAATCACTCATACTATTGCCTCCCCTTACTAAAACAAATAAAAATGGAGAAATAGTGATAGATGAATCTATCACTATTCTTCCTTTTCAGATGTTTACTCTAAACCAGTGAATTCGCTTGCCTCGTAATACTCAGAGTCGATAAGCTCTGCTTTAACATTTTCTTTATCCACTACGATTACATCTGTTTGTTTTGCTTTTATTTCAACTGACCCATTATCGTAAGAACCTGTTGTTTCTGGCGTGTTACCATCTAGAACTTCTATTGCCATTCCCATTGCATCCTTTACTAATGTACGAACATCTTTGAAAACAGTCATGGATTGTTGTTCATCAATAATGTATTGAATTGAAGCTTTTTCTGCATCTTGCCCAGTTACAAAGTAATCTGTAATAGCGCTGTCAGATGCAAATACATCTGCGATAGAACGAGCAGTTCCATCATTTGGTGCAAGAATTGAAACATTTCCTTTTAAATCGTCACTAGCTGCAGTTAAATGTGTCTGCGCTTTATTTTTAGCATCATTGGCATCCCAGTTCGTTGTAATCTGACCGATGATTTTACCTAATTGGTCACGCGATAGATCCGCTGAATCTTTTAACGCTTCTGCCTCACTTGAGTTAGCTATCTTGAAAGTTCCATCTGCAATTTTCGGCTGAAGCACTTTCCAAGCTCCTTCAAAGAACAAGAATGCATTGTTGTCAGACGCTGCTCCTGCATACAAATAAAGTGGTACATCTGAGCCATCTGCATTGTCTACTAAATACTGTGCTTGTGCAGCACCAACTGCTAAACTATCAAAAGTTACATAGTAATCTACTGCATCCGTATCCGTTATTAAACGGTCATACGCGATAACTGTAACATCCTCTTTTTTCGCTGCTTCCACTGCTGCAGCAGCTGCTGCTCCATCATGAGGTGTGATGATTAATACTTTAATTCCTTTATTTAAAAGTGCTTCAACATTTTCTTTTTCTTTCGCTGAAGATCCTTGGCTGAACAGAATTTCCGTAGAATAATCCGAATCTGCTAAAGCATCTTTAAAGCGTTGCTCATCTTGAACCCAACGCGGCTCATCCTTTGTCGGTAATACGATACCAACATCTACCGAACTGTCCCCGCCATTATTACATCCTGCGGCCACTAATGCGAAAACCATCAAAATAACTAAAAAAGTTAACCCCTTGAACTTCTTCATTCTTTTATCCCTCTCCCTTTTTCCAAAAAGTAATTACTCCTTAATTATAAATTCAGAATATTAATATGAAAGCGCTATCAACTGTATTCTTTTATCATTACCTATACTTTTTTAACTTTTGGAATAAGATATTGGGTTTTGGACTAGAATTTAGGTTTGATTCTTATATAGGTCAATATGAAAAATCGGGCAAAAAGATGCTTTCCTCTCTCAACAGAAACCTAAATATGCCATTGATTTCCGAGTGAAGGCTTATCGCTCACCCTGTGTAGGCCAATAGGAGGTTGGTCATGCAGCTGCCGCTGTACGCGGGGAACTTAGATTGTCCTCTATTTTGGGTGATACTCTTAGCCATCGTTCCTTGGTTTCTTCCAAGTCCCAAGAACCCAGTACTCATGAGATATTTTTAGTTACTAATAAGGGGCTGGGACAGAAGTAGAAATTTTATTGGATAAGGAGAAAGCTTTACTAAATAATGGATATTTAATCAGATTGATTGGAATGGAGGGGCGACTCCTACAGGAATATCGTGACGCCTGAGACTACAGGCTCAGGCCACGCCCGTGGAAAGCGTCCCTGGTATGGAAATCAATTTTGTGCACAGCAAAAAAAACAGCATTTTTCTCACAGAGAAAAATGCTGTTTTGGGGTTCTGTCCCAGCCTCATGAATATTCTATTTCTCGAAGTAACAAAGCAGGTTCTAGATCTGTATTTTGATCCAATTTATTTTTAGTCCATTTCGAAAGAATAAGCTCTCTCTACTTTACAAATTTTTACGGAGTAGTTGATATACCAATCTGACTGACCTTTATTCTGTGCAATCCTGTGCGCTGCATTATCTTTCCAACTCTTTATGGCATCCATAGAGTCCCAATAGGAAACAGTAATTCCTAATTCATTATCTCGAGCACTTTCTATACCTAAGAAACCCTTCTGCCCTGATGCTAACTCCTCCATTTTTTTTGCCATATTTCCATATCCATTGTCACCCTTCGTCCGCTGCGATGCAAAAATCACTGCGTAATAAGGTGGTTCTGGTGTACTTGCAATTCCACTCATATACATCTTCCCCCGTATCTAATAAGAACCTAAGTATTCCGTTTCTATTTCTGTCTCTATCAAGTGATTATCATATGATACTTTATATGCTTTTGCTGCTGGTCTTGAACTTACTATTTTATATATCTTCTCATCAATATAGTGGATGGCAACACCGTCATCTGTCGCTATTCCTGGTTTAATTTTATTGGTAGCAACAAGGTTCTGATAAGCAGGTCTCCTATTCGCCTCTCCGTTATAATGTGGGCAATTGCTTCCACTTAATAAGCCAAGACACGATATCGCTTCAAGATTATCCCCAAACGAATCAGTAACCCCTTCTTCAAACCAACAAATAGAACCTGCGCTTACGCCAGCCAAAACTACTCCTTGCTCCCATGCCTTTTTTATAATAGTATCAATTCCCCATGCCTTCCATAACGCTAATAAATTCTTCGTGTTACCGCCACCAACATAAATAATATCTTTATCTAATAGATAGTTTTCTAAATCTCTAGTTGGCGGCTTAAACAATGAAAGATGAGAAGGTACACAATCTTGTTTATCAAAAAAGTCGTAATATCTTGAAATATAATTCTCTGAATCCCCACTTGCAGTAGGAAGGAAACAGATTTTGGGGATAGCTTTACCTGACTTTTGCAGAATATATGAATCCAATAATGGATTGTCCGGCTCCATAGAGAATCCTCCACCACCTAGAGCAATTATTTGTCTCATCATCTTTCCTCCATTTGTTTATCATTAACTCTAAAGATTTATTAGCTGGTTACCCTATGTTGGACCAACAATTTTATTTACAGAAATAAGATTAATGACAACATTTATGTATGGCGCAAATATAAACTATCTTTTAGAAATACATAATTTAAGCCTCATTACATTGGTTATGTAGTGAGGCCCATTAAAGTTGTTAATTGGCAGCTGAAACTTCAAATATAGCACCAATTCACTATAAATACTCTTTCACAGTATAGTTTCCGAGCTTTCGAGAAGTACTTCTTTATCAGCCATTTCGCCATTCTTCATCCCAAAGTTCCTGTTTTTCACTTCCTATATTTTTCTCTTTATCTTTTACAAACTCCTCAAACGATTCCATCAAGCGTTCAAGCAAAATATTTTCTTTTTCATAGGTATCTATTGGTTTCATATTAATCGATGAGACATTTGGTGGAACTCTAGTTAGCTTATGAACACTCACATCTAGGGCATCCGCAATCGGCTTAATATAGCGTCCGTCTGGCACATCCTGACGCTCCCAGTTAGAAACAGTACTGATTGTAACTTTTAACTCGAGAGCCAGCTCTTCCTGCGACATGTTCTGTTCTTTTCGAACTGCACGTAATACCTCTCCTTTGATTTGCATAGTATAATCTCCTCTCTAAACATTATTTAATAAGTAACCTACTAATATTTACCCCAGTTCATAAATATTATGTAAATTATCTGATAATGACTAGAAAGTACCTATACTGAAAGAGTAGTTATTTAGACTGACTAAATAGATTTGAACGTTATAATCGAAAAATTTTAATACTATATATCGCTTTTCTTTTTCCCAATATAAAGTAAGTGTGAGGAGATTCCTAAAACATTGGGGTCACTAGCTTTTTCCGTTAATAATTTTATAACTTTCTCAAACTCATTTTCTTCCTTATCACGCCAGTAACTCCAATTATCACTGCTTAAGAGAGCACCTATATTAGAACCAATTAGTGCTAGACTTTCAAATCCCTGTCCCTCCATAAATGGTTTTATTTCTTCTACATTAAAGTAATAAGCACCTGTAAATCGTCCTTCATCTTCATGATTAAAGCAGCCTGTTTGAGCAAATTGCTCGATATTATCCATCTCGTTATTTGGCTTCCAATTTTCAGGATGTAAAAGAGAAGTTAAGATATGTCTAATTCTCGGCATAAATGCCACAAAAACAATACCATCCTTTTTCGTAACTCGATATAACTCTTCTACTGCTTTAATCCGATCTGATTCTTCCTGTAAGTGATACAATGGACCAAGCATTAATGAAGCATCAAACTGTTCATCCTCCAGTATAGTAAGATCTCTTGCATCCGCCATATGGAATCCATTAAAATTTTGTTCTACCTTGAGTTCATGCGCTTTATTTTTAGCAATTTCTACTAGCTTTGGGGTTAAATCGGTTAGTGTTACCTTATATCCTTCATTAGCCAACTTCATAGAATATTTCCCTGGTCCGGCACCATTATCTAGAATATTCCCATTCAGAGGAAGATACTTTTTAATATAATGCCAATTCACTTGGAACTCGATAGGCTCTCTATCTAGTCTTCCCCATTCATCAAAACTATTGTAGTAGTCAATAATGTTATTCACATATGCACCTACATTCTATGTATTTTATAAATAATTCTGCATAGAGGTAGATTGTTCCTTCTAATAACAAACTATTTAAGCATAAAAAAGAGACCTCTTATTAATCCAATAGGATGATAAGAGGTCTCTGAAAATGATTTAACCAATTTTAACACTACTTCATGTATCTGGAATAATTGTAACCGCTATAGTTCGCACAGGGATATCTTTTCCATCTTGGTTATTAGTAGAAAGGTAGTATTTAGTTAAGATTTCTTTTAGCTCATCTTGAAATTTCAAGAAGTCTACATCATTCATTTTTAATTCGACTAAAGAAAATGTCGCTCCATCATGAGAATGATTCTCTATTTTCTCTAAATAGTTTTGATATTGAGTCATAAGCGATAATTGATAAAAAGATACAAAATCTAGTTTTTCTTGTGGAGATGCTTGATTCCATTCATCTTGGTCAAGTTTTAGCTTCTCCTCATTAAGTGCATAATATTTCTCAGAAACGGATTTTACTTTTTTTTCTTTCATCACATGAATTATCTCGGAGTCCAATAACACTTGTATATGTCTGTAGAGTGTTGCTTGTGGCACATCCTTAATGATTTTGACCATTTCTAAGGGTGTTAGTCCATCTTCTTTATTCCTTAATAATGCTTGAGAAATTTTCATTCGTACTGGATGCATTAGAACTTCCACTTTATTTAACATTCTATCCCCTCACTTGGTTATTCTTATTCTCATTATAAAGAATAAGAATAAGTAGTGCAAAATATAACGCTCTATGTTATCATTATCAATAATGAAAATGAACTTTGAGAAGGAGTTGGAATTATGCAATTACATTATGGAATAAATGATTTAAAAGATGTTGATTTAATGTCGTTTCTACCTATTATACTTCCAGTTATTTTAGTAGGATTCATACTTGCAATGGTTGCTTTAATAGATTTGTACAAAAATAAAAAAAGTAGAAATAATGTACTCATATGGACGCTAATAATAATTTTCGGCAATACAATTGGACCTATTCTGTATTTTGTTATAGGAAGAAAGGATAGTGAGCGAGCTTGAAATTGGAAATCAGAAATGTAAAGAAAACGTTTAAAAACAAAACTGCCGTCGATAGCTTCTCGATGGAGCTACAATCAGGAGAGTGTGTCGGACTAATCGGACCAAATGGAGCTGGGAAATCGACTCTTATAAAGATGATCGCAGATATTATAAATCCTGACACTGGTGAAATCCTTTTAAACGGAAAAAGAATTTCCTCAATGAAAAAAGTAATTGGATACTTACCACAATATCCAAACTTCTTTCATTGGATGACAGCTAAAGAGACACTTATGTTCATGGGAAAACTTTCGGGACTAAGTAAAAATGGATTAACGAGCTCTATTCCAATCATTTTAAAAAAAGTTGGATTAAGCAAAGAGGAAGACACGAAAGTAGGCACATTTTCAGGTGGCATGAAACAGCGACTTGGTATTGCTCAAACCTTACTACATAAGCCTTCCCTAATTATTATGGATGAACCAGTCTCAGCCCTAGATCCCATTGGTCGCAGAGAAGTATTAAACCTTATTCAAGAAATAAAAAAAGAAACAACCATCCTACTATCAACTCATATTTTAGGTGACGCACAAGAAATTTGTGAGCGATTTATAGTTATTAAAAATGGGTTGAAAATCGAGGACACATCGATTATTGAACTGCTTCAAAGAAATTGCGACAACAAATTGAATATAGAAATAACTGAGAAGGATCAAAAATGGATTGGCACTATAGAAGACTTACCTTATGTGAAAGGCCTAGAAGTATTTGGGAATCAACTAAAGGTAGAGGTTGAAAACCTAGAAAATAACAAGAATTTATTACTCGGTCATGCACTGAAGCATGATGTAGATATTGTAAAGTTTGAAGTCGGAAACGATACATTAGAAGACATTTTCTTAAAATTGGTGGTGGAGAAATGAATAGTTTTATAGTCTTGATGAACAAAGAATTTACCCAGATGGTCAGAGATTTTAAAATTATTTGGCTCCCTCTAGTCTTTATCTTATTAGGAATCACCCAGCCTGTAATGACCTATTACTTGCCTACCATATTAGAAGCTTTGGGAAGCGGTCAAGGCATTACAATTGACCCAAGTATTGCCGCTCAGCAAGGGGGAGAAATATTAGCTGGTACACTAGGTGCACAGTTTGATCAGCTTGGGATTATAATAATTGCTATCTCTTTAATGGGAATCATCCAAACCGATAAAGCTAACGGAATGTTGGCCTTTATATTAACTAGACCAGTACCTGTTCGTTCATACGTAGGAGGTAAAATTGCTTCGAACTATATTTTTACGGCATTTAGTGTTGCTGTTGGATACCTTGCATCCTATCTTTACGTGAATTTTCTATTCACAAATGTAGCTATTTTCGATATGCTTACTGCCCTACTATTCTATCTTGTTTGGATTCTTTTTATTATCACTTTTACAACAATGATTAGCACTCTTATAAATAGCCCAGGGCTTATCGCACTAATATCCATTGCTTTTTTAATAGGCTGCCGACTTATCGTAGGCTTAAGTTCTATGATAGATATAATAAATCCCGCCAGTATGAGTAACCATGCAATGGAAGTGCTTATAACAGGATCTGTAAACTCTAACGCTATGGTGAATCTAGTAGTATCCCTTCTTTGTGCCGCCATAGCAATCTTTATAACAAATTATTGGATTTCCAATAAAAAGTTTAGTAACGAATAAGAAAAGACTTCTCAAAAGTTTAACCAACTAATGAGAAGTCTTTAATTTTATAAATTTCTTTTAAGAAAGTTTATAATTTTTATCACTTTTATAATTTAGTAATACTTTATAATAAATGTTCAAAGGACTTATAGATAGCGTCTAAAAGAATTAAAAATCGAAATGGAAGAAATACAATAATTCATTTATCTCCCTTACCTTGGAATAAAAACTTGTTGATTTTAAAATCCTACATTATTAATCCATTCATCTCATCTTCCACATCAGTATAGTTGTGTATAGATTTATTTTTTTAAATTGTGCATCCTAAACAGCCTCACCGTCGCCTAAAAGATAGAAACAACAAAGGGGGTTTTCCTCATGGAACAGAGAACATTGATGACACGGATTCGGAACGGCGAGGACGATGCTTTTGCTCAACTAGTCAACCCCTTGATTGAAAAGGGTTACAGGACCAGTTTTAGTATTCTCAAATCGAAAGAACAGGCAGAAGAGGTTATCCAAAATGCGCTGATCGAGGCATACCGAAATATTATGAGTGGAAAGGATATCTTCTATTTCAACACATGGTTCTATAAATTGGTTACCAATCGTTCAATTGATGCTTGGAGAAAAAACGATCGTCTGAAGGAATCACCGCTTGAAATTGATGTGGGGACAGAAAAACATGCCGTTATTGAAAGCGTGTTAAAAGAGGAAAAAGAAAACGAGATTAAAAAGGGCATATCATCCCTTGATAACAGCGACTACCAGAACGTTCTCATCCTCTATTACTACCAAGAACAAGCAATCCAAGAAATATCAGATTTGCTAGGACTGAAAAATTCGACTGTTAAATCCCATCTTCGCAGAGCAAGGAACGCTCTGAAAAAAAGGTTGATTGAAAATCAGTTTATAGGGGTGAATTCACAATGAAGATCGATGAATCCGTGAAGAAAGAAATTCAAGAAGAGATGGATAAAATCCAGACACCACCTTCCTTATACGAATTTGCTAAAAATATTAGCAAAGAGTCGAAAAATAGAACAGACTTTGAAAAGTCAACAGGAAGAAAAAGAGGAAGGAGAAAACTGCATTTTGTAGTAGCTGCGGTTATCTGTTTTGCCGTCCTAACGGGCTCCGCATTCCTTAGTCCAACCATGGCGGAAGTAGTATCGAAAATTCCATATTTAGGCCAAATATTTTATAAGCCTATTCCAGAAGTAATCTGGGAAGATTTGGCGAAAGAAGGGTATCAACTATCAGCTATTGGCATGGGGAAAAGGGAACAGAAGCCATACTTTGACATAGAGCTGAATGGAACGGAAGAATACGTCAAGCAAGAAGAGAGCAAAGTTATAAATCTTTTGAATGAAATTTTGGATAAAAGGGGATATGACAACTACGAGTTAATGGTTTCTGCCAAGAATGAGAATGAGGTGTCATCCGTTCAAAAAGAGATAGAAAAACAGAGGGAGGAACTAGGCGAAAAGTTGATGTCGGACTTGCAGGAAGCAGGATATCCGATTATGAATGTTAACGCCTACAGCCCTGTGGTCAGTGTGTACATCCCAATAACCGATGAAGCTAAAAAAGTAGAAATCTACAAGGCAGCGATTGAACTATTAAAAGCAAACGAAACACCAAAACAGGTACAAGTTATAACTCGAGACCTTTCAGAAGAGGAAATCGAGAGTCGATGGATGCCCGTTATGAGTAGCATAGAAGAAGGACTTTTTCTAAAAAAAGAGTACAAGGTAGCTGATATTAGATATTCCTACAAGCCTGAAAAAGTGTCTATTACCATCATGACTAACATGAAATCATCGGATCCAGAGACTAAAGAGATTGTAACCAAAATCCGAAAAGAAATTACTGAGTTGCTGGATAGTGAAGAAGTAAAAAGAATGACAGAGAATCAGAAATATGAGCTAATTATCCAAGACAAGAACGGCAATGATTTCCCTTAATAAAATCAAGTTATAAATACAAACATTAATTATTGTCGTGTCTCAAACTCTTAGAAAAACCTGAATTTTATTATAATGTGGTTGGAGAAAACCTACATATCAAAATGGTCCCCCACTTAAATAACAAACCAGTATAATTTAAAGGAGGAGTTTACAATAAGAGAAAATCCTATAGATTTTAATATTCGAAATAGAAGTTATGTTATAAGGTTGGCAAAAGAAGATGATGCGAAAAGCTTGTCTGAAGTACGATTGCAGATAGATAGTGAAACAGAAAATATGGATAGAGAAAAAGGTGAATCATACATTGATGAAGTAGGCTTTAGACAACTTATCAAAGAAGATACAGAAAGTGACCATAATCTTTTTTTAGTTTGCGAATCAAATGGAAGTATTGTAGGGTTCTCAAGGTGTGAAGGCAATCAGTTGAAAAGAATGGCCCATAAAGTTGAGTTTGGGGTTTGTGTACTAAAGGATTTCTGGGGATATGGCATTGGTACAAACTTCTTAAAAGAAACAATTAGATGGGCCGATACAAATAACATTAAGAAAATTACTTTGAATGTACTTGAAACCAATGAAAAAGCCATAATGCTTTATAAAAAATATGGTTTTAAAGAAGAAGGATTATTAAAGATGGATAAGCTACTATCAGATGGAAATTATTATAATACCGTAATTATGGGAAGGTTCAATAATAATAGCACTAATTAGTTTATGAAAAATAGCCCTATTTTTGATCAATCTTTGTTCAAAATAGGAGCTATATTTTTTATTAGAGTACAAAATAGCTTCTCTAAATGACCGGACTATTTTTTAGTTATTCGAAAATGAAAAAACCACTACAGTTTAGGTTGAACTGCCCGTGGATAAGCTATAATTTTTCGCAATTGGTATTCAGTTGATCAGTATTTATTATCATAACGTACTAAGCCGTAGTTCATAAAAATACTGCACAGCTGGATGCTTTAATTTCATTTGCTCAGTCATGTTCAAAATCCGTTTTTTTCCAACCCGTCTATCCACTAAAGATAGGATATTCAATAGGATATCATTACTCTCTATACTTTCCTCTATAGAAGTGGATAAGAAGTTATTAGCTACAACGATAAAATTTGATTTACTTAATGATGACTGCGCTGACAACATCTCCTTTGCATATTCTGATAATTTCCTACCTCTTGCAATTACTAGTAAGCGATCCTCCGGAACTGTCCCCTTAGTTTGTTTTCTTATCGCTTCAATTTCCTCTTCATTGATAGGAATTTGGATATCTGGGTCATTCTTAATTTCTTGTTCCGACTGATACCATCTAATTAAGGTAGTTTTATCATTCATATTGAGTACATTCTTTTTATCTACCGCAATATAACAAAGTCCTGCTTTATCAGGTAAATAACGATAGCTGGTTGCAGTGTATTCAACCCTTCCAAATAATGCAGGACAGAGAAAACTCTCCAGATTTTGCTTCAATTTGCTCCAGGACATGTAAGTCTCCTTAAATTTTATATTTTTAATATTTGTTGAGGCAGTCGTTCTATTATCCATAATACAATAACCAACATATAGATTAAACTAAATACAAGGAATAAGTGTGACTTGAATTTCTGATGTACCTAAAATAGTGAACGAATAAAAATCCAGACTGATGAAAAAATAACTACAATGAATAAGAATATAACAATAAACATGGAAGAAAGGCCTCCCAACAGTTTAGCAAACTGATGAAAGACCTTCTCTAAAATTAGTCATATGCATTTTTTTACACATCGAAGTGGTCAAGCAGTGCAAAATGAACTGGAAACCCCATGTTTATAAAGGGTTTCTGGTTCTTTTTACATCATGCCGCCCATTACTTTACGAATAACTTATGATAACTTTCGGTAACTTTGTTGTTATCATCTATGAGTTTTCATCAAAGAATATCTCTTTTTTTCATTGCTATAACTTTCGATAACTCAAATATAGGCATCAAAATGACATCGTTTTTTAAATATGGTTATAAGCTTTCGACAGTTTAGTATTATGGGTCTGTCTTCGATTGACTTTTTAACAAGTAGAAACTAATTTTTACATTGATAGCCAGACATTAATAAAGGACTGGAAAATAATTCATTAAATAGTATAATTGGTTCATAACGTCCGAAGGGGGATAAGTATAATGTCGGAAAAGATTAAAGCAAAAAAACCATTCTATAAAAGATGGTGGTTTATAGTAATTGCTGTAATAGTAATAATAGGTGCAATAGGTTCAATGGGAGAAGAGGATGCAGATAAAGTTGAAACAACTGCACCAGTGGTGGAAGAAACTGCTGAAGAAAAAGCTGCACGTGAAACTAAAGAAACAGAAGATAAGGTAGCTACTGAACAGAAAGCTTTAGAAGAAGCTGCAGCAAAAGCAGAAGAAGAAAAAGTTGCGCAAGAAGAGGCCGAAGCCAAAGCAAAAGAGGAAAGCATCCCTAGGGAACATAAATCGGCTCTAAAGAAAGCGGAATTATACGTGGAAACTATGTACATGTCAAAGGCAGGCGTTTATGATCAGTTGACTTCTGACTATGGAGAGGGTTTCCCTCCAGAAGCCGCTCAATATGCAATCGACAATATTAAAGCTGATTGGAAAGAAAGTGCATTAAAAAAG
The DNA here is from genome assembly GCF_038003165.1 of Psychrobacillus sp. FSL K6-2365. Lineage (NCBI taxonomy): Bacteria > Bacillati > Bacillota > Bacilli > Caryophanales > Bacillaceae > Psychrobacillus > Psychrobacillus sp. FSL K6-2365. The sequence continues at coordinate 3,631,084 of NZ_JBBOOO010000001.1, forward strand.
GCGCAAACATATGCAGAAACTATGGATATGTCAGATGCAGCAATTTATGATCAATTGATTTCGGAACATGGGGAAAAATTCACTCCGGAAGAAGCCCAATACGCAGTCGATAATTTATAGTTATTATTATGTAAAAAACAAACCACCTTCCATTATTTTGGTTGGTGGTTTTTATATTTCTTATTCACTTCAATGCGATCAATTAACTCACATAATTCATACGTTGCATTTAGCTCTGCCTCTGGCATGTTTAGTAACCACTCCAAGAATTCCCTAACAGATTCTTTCGAGTATTTTTCAATCATCATATCAAGTTTATTATCTAGTTCTATTTCTTGTATTTTTTCCAAATTACTCACTCCATTACAACATTTAAATTAATGCAAGATTTTATTTATATTATCTGTACGCATCATCAGGATTAATTCTAGCGCAGACATATCTGGTAAATGATCCACAAATGTCATTGCATCAGCCGAACTATGAAAAGTAAATGTTTGTAGTTCCTTTTTCACTTCAAATACATCCTCAATATTCTCTAATTCATAAAATCTAATGTTAGGGATACCATCCATGTCTTCTCCCATGATTAGGATTCCTAATTTTTCAACAACAGGGCTTTCTATTAATTGAATTATTTCCATTGATTCAAGCTCTACTGGTAAATTTATATTTAACATTTCTTCTTCCCCCTTTTACATCATATTCCACATTAAAAGGGGAAGTCCTTCTTTTAATCCATTATTGTTACGTCTACTATTTCATCAAGCTTTAATGTTAACAAATAGAAAGGATCTTGCAATTCGATTTCTCGCTTCTGCAGATTCACACTTTCTACTGTTCCTCTATTGTATATGAATTCGCCATTTTTCCATCTTTTAATTTTCGTATCAGCTTTACTTTTAATGGCTGCATCCAAAGTATGTTGAATGGCATCGTAATCCCATTCGTCTAATTCTGGTCTAGGTTCTTTTTTTATATCCTGGTTATATTCTTTCAACATCGCCACATGTTCAGTTAACATCATGCCTTGCCATTTCATCATACCGCGATCTCTAATCAAACGTACCACTCCTATTCTTTATGCCCTCCAACCATTTTCGACCTTTTAACTGCAGTACCTGCAGGAGTATAAGACACGGCTCTTAATAATGCAGCGGATCCATATCGATTTCGAATGTCGTCCATAGCAGTCGCAAGTTTTCTGTTCTTCCAGTTTTTCTTTTCAAATAAACTTAACTGCATGGAGTGTTCATCTTCTAATTTTGTTATGGATATGGATATATGTCTTACAGGATTTTTATTGTAATTTTCTTTCAACAAATCTAAACAAACATTGTAAATCTTCATTGTATCGTTAGTAGCATCATGTATTGTTCTAGCTCTCTGAAACCCTCCACCAAATGCATTTTTACTATATCCGATTCCTAATGAAATAGTTCTAGCTGCCTGGAAAGTATCTCTAGCCCGTTTAGCCACGTCTTCGCACATTTCAAGAATGACTGCTTTTACTTCTTCAATTTTATTGTAGTCTCGCATGAGGATTTGGCTTTTGCCAAAACTGACTTGTCTTTCTACTGAAGGTGAGCTCATATCGGATAAATCAATTCCGTGTGCATGATGAAATAATTGATTTCCCATAACACCAAATTTATCTTCTAATAACTCTAAAGGTGTTCTTGCTAATTGTCCGATACTGAATATGCCCATGTTGTTTAATGTTTTTTCAGTACCGGAACCAATACCCCACATTTCTTTTAGAGGTGTTATTGGCCATAACTTTGTTTGTATATCATCATATGTCCATTTAGCAAAACCTGTTTTCTTAGCATCTAGATCTAGCGCTAATTTTGCCATCAACATATTTGGTCCCATACCAGCGGATGAATGTAGTTGTAAGGTTTCTAATATTTCTTTTTGAATTTCTTTAACGGTATTTTCTGGAGATCCCCAAAGCTTTTCGGTTCCAGTTAAATCGATAAAACTTTCATCCACACTGTATACATGAACAGCTTCAGGAGGAACATATTTGTGGAGGATATTTGTAACCGCCATACTCATTTCAAGGAAATACTGCATTTTCGGTTCAAATAATCGTATGTCAGGATGACTAGGTATTTCGTGTAACCTTGTAGATGCTGTTTTAACTCCAAAACGTTTCTTCATAGGAGGCGATGCAGCCAAAACAACTGCACCTTTTTGTTCGAAATTACCGACAACAGCAATAGGTACTGTCCTAACATCCAAATCGTGAAGGACGGCTATGCAAGAGGCATAAAAACTCATCATATCGATACAAGCGATTGAACGGTTAGGTAATGCGCTATAATCAATCATCGAATTATTTGTAAAGTTCTTACTGCAGAATTAGCAAAGTCGATATACCCCTTATCTTTCATCCTTCCTAAATGTCCATGTACAGTTGAAGAAGATTTAAGTCCAACCCCAACAGCTATTTCTCTTATTGAAGGTGGGTACTTATTTTCATTTAGATACTTTTTGATGTACTCATAAATTTGCAACTGACGTTTACTCATACTACTTCACGCTCCTTATGAATGATGGGAACACATGCGAGCACACTTTCAAAAATAAATGTACGTTTAGCATTTCGCTTAAAGCAAAATACCTGAAAAGTATCACCTTGAAATTTCAGTATTTCCACTCGTCTTTTGCTTATATTCCCCTTAGAATCCATATACATTATTTCAACCAGCTGATTACGTTCCATACATTTCATTAAATTAATACGCACACCTGTTCCCTCCTTCTTTTGTTTATTATACGAACACTCGTTTGATTTTACAACAAGTAAATTTTTCTAATTTCATTTACTTTTGCCTATGTATTGTAATTTTTCTAATTGGAAACAATATAAATGAGGTGAAATACATAATGAAAACAGTGAAACCAATGCTATTGGAGTATCAAGAGAAAGTTAGTTCGGAAGAAGGTTGGATATATGAACCTAAATACGATGGTATAAGACTCTTAGTAGGAAATGACTTCTCCTATACCCGTCATGGCACGATTACCACAAATCGTTTCCCTGAACTTTTATTTACTGGACCAGAAGTTTTATTGGATGGAGAACTAATAGCTCCGGGAACAGTAGCACCAGATGATTTTGAAGGGGTTATGTCCCGTTTTAGCGGTAATAAAGATCAGGAAATAATTTTCATGGCATTTGATATTATTACCTATAAAAACGAAACAATAACAAGGTACCCACTCGAAGAAAGAAAAGGAATATTAACTGAAGCTATATCAAATATAGATGTACCACATATTAATTTAGTACCCTACATATACACTGAAGGTGAAGCGGTATTTAATTTAATGAAAGAAAACAAAATGGAGGGTGTGGTTGCAAAACGCTTAGGGACTCAATATTTAACAGGTAAACGATCAGATAATTGGAGAAAAACAATAATTTGGAGTTATCATGATTGTGTTGTTACTAAGGTTGCATATGGTCCATTAACAGTGCATCTGAAAAGTGTGGATGGAAATTATTTAGGAAGTGTACAAATAGGTTTTACTAAGGCAATTAGAGAGGAGTTGTATACAAGAACACCACCTTATAATTGCAAAGTGAAATCTCGTGGATGGACTAGTAGCGGAAAGTTGAGAATACCATTAATTTATTCAATAGAAAAAAGCGACTAACTCTGTTAAAAGAAAGTCGCTTTTTTGTTATAGCTTAGGTTCAACTCACATTTAATTCACTTTCGAAGTCAGATACATATTTTCCAGTCTGTTCAATTTTTTCACATAAATCTATGAAATTCTGTGATCTAATGTTAACTATTCTAAATTGCTCAGTAGATGTACGTTCACGTAAATACTCTATCATCTCTATAAAAGTTTTATCTGGATATTCTTCTATATTATCATCCATTAGTACATGATATACGGAATCACTATTATAATTTTCAACTAGCGTATTAAGTTTATTGAACCAGTTATGAAGATTATCCTTGGAAGGAGCAACTTGCATTAGATTTACCACACCATTTTTATATACGAAATCTACCTGAAAGCTAATGAGTTCTTTATTTTTTATAGGATTAATTCGTGCATTAGTTTTTATTTTATGATTAATAAGAGAACGTTCTGAAAATGCATTGCGAACGTACTGCTTTACATTTGTTTTAGATTTTTCATTTTCTTTAAGGAACACCTTACCAATATATATGTCCATTAATTGATTAAACAATTTTTCAGAGTCCTCGGTTAATGCAAATGTAGGCTCTGTTAATGTCATCCCCTTTGGAAAAATATCTTTTAAATTCGTATAAAAAGCGTCAATCGAACTACTGAAAAATATATCTTGGTTCTGTATAGATTCCTCAAAATAATAATTCAAATAGTCGGTATATACTTTGTACAATTCTAAAGAGTTGCTATCTTGAAGTAGTGCTTTTAATTTAATGTTTGATACACTTAACAACCGATAATATACCTCTTGTTTATCGAAGTTGTTTAATATTACACCCACATTAATTGTTTCACCCTTCAATTTGTCTGGACAATATCGAATTACTGAGTACCAGTTCTCTGCTCTCTCCATAGTAACTCTCCTCCATTAGTATTTGAAAATGCTCCTAAATGTTGCATCATAGTTAGTAAAGATCTTACATTTTTCTTGTTAATCAAAATGAATTTTTTATAAGTAGCTATTTGTGTTGCTTTATCCTTAAAAAATTCATCAGGAATTTGTTTGAACCACTCATCTATCATTGGTCCATCTATTGACTCAATCATATTAACAACATCTACAAAATCATGATTTGCTAAATCATTACAGTCTATATGCTGTTCAATACCCCTGAAGATACTCCCCAAACCAGAAAAAAGGTAGTTGCTTGTTTGCTGAAAGTAAGTTAAATAGTTTCCTAAAACAGAAGCATCATTGCTAATACTACTTAAATGACCAATTTTTAGCTGTTCCCAACTAGCGCCAAAGAAAGCATGTCCATGGTCAATTGCATAAACAGATCTATTCCCATTTTCATTCGAGATCATTAAATTTCCTTCGTTTCCAAATCTGTCGAAATTGGCTATTAACAAATCCATCGCTATTATTCTTGACACATCTTTCGGATTAGCAATTTTTTTAAAGAAATTAATCCAATTTGTGTTTGTGTGCGGTTTCTTAATCTGCTTTAATTGCTGGTATCCAATTTTCAAATTATTTTCAACTTCTGTAAGGTATTTTGAAGCAAAGTGTTTACCTGGTGTGTATCTATGTTTGAAAGTAAGAGATGGTGCGACATCAATATGCACTTTTTCAACATCTATAATCGCGGTACTAGGCATGGGCACTTTAAGATAATTACCAATTTGGGCAACTAAAATCTCTTGTAAAAACATACAATCCCAAGTTTGCCATGTTTTTTGAGGGGTAAAAATCTTTTCATTTTTTAAAATATATTCATGATCATCACTTGCTATTACTACAACCGGATTACTCTGCCCTCCAGTATCATCACCAAGTTCTTTTAGAAAGGTTTTCACCGTAAGTATTGACATATTTAACTCTCCCCTAAACCTTTTATTGACTACATTTCGAAATTATTATAAATAATTTCGTAAATTAGTTTTATAGTAGTTTAAATATATCATTAATTTCTAGTTTTGAAATAGTTTCGACATAAATCGACACCGTCAAATTACCTATCAGCATGAATATATTTGAGAGTAAAATACTAGTTAGTTAATTATTTTAGCAAGCATCGCTTTAGATGGTGTTTCATATAAAATATGAGTAGGCATTTTTGTCACCCACTCGCCTGCACCTAAGTAGTATTGTCCGCCATGATCTTCCCGATAGTTATACACTCTAAATTCTCCACCTTTTGTCAATGTTCTAGTATGAATAATTTTTCCACTTTCATGAGGTGAATCTTTCCACACATTGATATCTTGTAAAATAGTGATTTTTCCTATTTGTCCTGTTTTCAATTCAGTTTTACCCCACATGATTTTGTCGGTAGAAACTCCACCAACTTGGTTAGGCACTTGTAATGCTTTCAAACGCTTACGAACACTGTCCATATTGATTCCTGGACAAGATGTTGCGGTTCCACTAAATTCATTATGCCCAAGTACGTCATTTACACTTAAACCAAAGTTTTGTATAGCTAATAAACAACGTTCTTCAAATGCTCTTTCTTGTGCTGCAGTAAATGCACCATTCCCAACAACGCAAATATGATAGGTGCTTGTATTATGGTTACCTATACCGTTTGTAGGATAGATAGGATCGTAGCAAAGTTGAACTGTTCCATCAGTTAAAATAATTTCATGATATCCACCTTTGCCCCAGCCTAAACCTTTCCATCGGTTATTCCAGAACGCAAAATAATCACCACTCGTTGTTGCTGAATGGTGACGTGCTATTTTGGTTATTTGTGATATTTTACGCGTTGTTTTAGAAGGAGCTAATTTATTTCGGATATCTAGGATTTTTACCATTTTGCATCTTCCTTTGGTTTGTCGTAACTTAACGCCTGTTTAGAATCTGAAAATCCTTTAGTCACTGGGTCAGTAATCTGATTGTAAAGAGCTATCACAATAAGACCCGACAAAAACGGATTGCTATAAGCTTGTACTACCAAATCCCATAAAGAAGTCCAAGTAGTTAGACCTTCCCAGCTAAGGCCTGTGTATGCTAGTGCCGGAGTTAAAGCAGTAAGTAGTAGTTGAAATAAAAATATAGGGTTTTTAATACGTACTTTCCAGTTGATTTTCATTGTGTGTTTTCCTCCTTGGTATCTTCCTTTTTTAATATTTCATTTTGTAAAATCTCATTTTCCTTAAGCAAAGAGAGTCTATCTAAACGTGCCATCTCCGGATGTCTTTCTACACATATATCTTTTCCGCTAGGTGCCCTGTGAAGTTTTTCCAAAGCGTTATAGAGAATTGGTGGAATTGGTAAGCCAATTTGTGCTGTATTCTCTAAGATAGAAATACACTCATTAACAATAAAAAAACTCGTAACTCCTAGAATTACAAGTCCCTTGCTGTCTTGTCCTGCAGACAAAGCTACATATTCAACTGCACCAGCCATCCCTATTAATACAAAGATCGCAACTTTTTTTATGACCCCTGACATTCCTACCGTACTGTTCCAACTCTTGGTCATAAATGACCTCATGACACCAGTTGCCATATCTAATAACATTAAAAAAACGAGGACAACTACTGCCTCGTTTACTATTTGTAGCATATACATACCGAAGCTTGCTATTAATGCTCCAATTGATTTAACCCCTGTTATCTGCAAACGTGTCACCTTCTTTCTCTCCTTCCATCATCCTCAGTCCCCCTTTAGATATATGGATAAATTAAAAGAGCACCCTTTTGGATGCCCTTATATCTTAATTTTTCTAATCATTAATACGACACAATATCTCCTAATGTAAAATGTCTCCCGAAAAAAAATTATAAAAGCGCAAAAGTAAATCCGCTTTTTTTGGATATTTAATAATAGAAGGTTTTCGGGAGGTGATAAAATGAATTGTCCTAATTGCACAACAAAGTTAATTGATTTACGCTGTATATCAGTCATACATTACTTAGATTATGATTGTATTGGTACTTGCCCTGAATGTGAGAATACTTTTAGGTTTATCATTTATTTTGTTAAATGATATTACGATGAGCGCTTTAATCAGCGCTCAATTATATAATAAATAGCAATAAAAATAACGCTAACTAATGTTGCGTTAAATTGGTCATTCTATTACTTCTCTGTTTCTACTTGTGAAGCTAAATATTCCGCAACCGGCAATTGATATTGTTCCGGAAGATTTTCAATTTCTCGACTACCTGCTTTCACAAGAAAACCATATACAGGAATCATATATTGCAATACCATTACTCAACGCCTCCTTTCAATATTTTAATTTCTTCTTTCATTAACTCCATTTCAGCTTGTTGAGCCATAAACATTTCGTTCTGCATTGCAATTGCTTCAAATGCAGAAACCAATAAAGGGTCTGCAGTAGGTGGAAATACTTGTTCCAACTCACCGAAAGATCCATCCGGCAAACGTCTACGTATCTTCATTATTCAAACCCTCCCGAAATTAAATGGATAGATTCAGTTGAATCAATAGAGCTGCGAGTCATATTAAATTGGAATACGATATCATCTTTAGGCACATCTGAACTAATAGTAAATTCATCTTCCATGATCGTATTGGTGACTGGTGCAGAGTTGGTCTTTGTCATTTCCACAAAGTTTTCTGCTTCGTTTTTCATCACCATCGATGCTTCGGCAGTAAGTGATAGGTTGATATCTCTTTGAACCCAAATAATCACGTTTTTTGCACTGCCTTTTGGGGGCAATGCTTTATATCGTCTTACACTTTGTAAAAGCTCCGTTTTGCTAACTGCTTTATTAACTTTCAACGTTTTTTGAGAGGTGAAATTGAGACTGTCTGTAGCAAGTAGAATGATGGAATTCTCACCATCTTTCAAATTTGTTAAAGGAATATCGAAAGTAAATGTTCCACCTGGTCCATCATGTACTTGAACAGGATTGACTTCACCGATTTGGTATTTGACCACAATATTTCCGCCTTCAGGATCTGTTACACTACCAGTGATTGTAATATGGTCAGAATCTATTAATCCAACTTTTTGTGTGAAAGTATCAATTACTAAAGATGGTGGACGATTAGGAGTCACATAGAATGTACGAATCTGTTCAGCAGAAACACCACCTTGGTCATCCGATGCCCATACTCGCAATGTATTAGCCTGTCCTTCAACAAGATTTTCTAATAGGACAGTATTTCCATCCATAAACTTACTGTTTTTAACTTGCAATACTTTAGAAAATGGAATTGCCACTCCTGCTGATATTGCAGTTGCTATAGCTCTTGCAGTTCCTCCATTCAAGGAATATCTAACAGCAATAACGTTTCCAGCATCTATGTCATTTGCGCTTCCATCAATCGATATTGTGTCGTTTTCGTACAATGTTCTATTGTCACTGGTATTTAGAGTAACAATAGGATTTGAATTTGCTAATCCACCTCTTACATACCAAAATCCATCTGTATGCATACCGTCATTGGGATATGATCCATCTTCTGCAGCAATATTAGATTGAACTAAAGATCCTCGACCTTTTACTATATCTGTACTATACACAAACTCAACAAGACTGGTACCAGTTCCGGCATAACTTATTAAACCTTTATTTCCTAGACCTCCAAATTGATCGTTCACATAGATCGGTTCGGATTTATGTAATCCGACCGTTCTTTGTTCTCCAGTAGGAGTATATATCCCGGTATCAGGATCAAGAAAATATGACACTCTACCAGCGGCATTAGCACCTTCTCGCGTTATATATCTTGGACCGCTAAGTAATTTTTCAATGTGAATGTCCTTTAAATTGTATTTGCTATATAAATATCTAACCAACTATATCACCTCACTAACTGATAGATCGTATAGATTCCAAGATCCAACTTCTAATCTATTATTTAATTCATCCAATAACGCATTAGATCTGACCAGCTTAGAGCCTTTGACATAACCATTTACTAAAGCTGTCACTGTAATAGTTTTTGCATTTGTATCAATCGATTGAACCATTACAACTTCTACATTAGTACCATCAAATATTGTGTACTGCTTGAATGTCTCAAAACCTGTAACGCTTGCAAGTTTTAATGTTGTTGCTCCAATTACCGCTGCCTCTATTACATCGGTAGATGCATCTAACAGAACCAGTTTATTTAGTGTTCCATCAAGCGTATCAGCGAATGTTCCAGAGTTGCCTGGGTAACGACCTTCTAACTCCAATTGAACTTGCATTCGTCGAACTATTGAATACATTTGACGATGTTGCTCAAATGACAACCAAATACCTTGTTCAATGTTATTTGCACGCTTCGCATTAAATCGTGTACCTTCTTGCAATAGGTGACCAAGTTGACCCACAGGGATGGTAGGATCTACAATTCTATCTTCCCAATCCGTAGGTGCATATGGATTTTTCATAAAATCTATTGGCAATTAAATACCCTCCTCTACTTTCAGTGTGAATGGAAAGACAATCATAAAACCATCTGCACCTTTCTCAAACTGCGCTTCTCTCGTGACTAATTCACGACCATTTGCATCAATAAGAGATGCTTTTGTAATAGTTCCGGTTTCATTTTCCAAATACACGTATTTCTTTAATTCGGCACCGTTTTTTACTGTTTTATAGATATTTTTTGAAACTTCCATTCCATCTATAACTAGCTTTGCTGAATGTACTATTGAATCAATGTAGTTGATTGTTTGTTCAATTAAAATCTGTTGTACGCCCATTTAAAATACCTCCCCGGTGTAGAAGTTGTTACAACTTAAATATCCAACATCGAATTCGTAAACAAGTGACTCGAGTGTCAAATTGCCATTAACATTCATCCCACTGATTTCGTCAGTTTCGAAGGTATTACAAATTTGATACGGAACCTCAAAGTGATAAGTTTTTTGACTTAAAATTATAGTTTCTCTAAAAGAAATTATAAATCCATCAAACCATGAGCGAAGATTTTTATACTCATTTATTAACTTATTTACTTGTTGAAAGTTAATAGTGGTAAACGGTTCAATTTCAACTTGAAAATGATATGGATCGCCATCGTACTCCCACCATTCCTGAATAACACCATCAAGGTTTACCGTTGCTAGAGCCCTTTCAACTGATCCAGGGGTTCCTTTTAACGTGTGAAGTATCATTGAATTGTCTATAATTTTTCGTTTGATTTCAGGTGAAAAACTTTTATCATAGTAATCGACATGCATATCTGCAGCTAATGCATCTAATATATAGTCATCTTGTATTTCTGGATTCGATCTAAAATTTAGCTTTTCAATTAATGAATTGATAGAGTTTGTAGACTTATCTATAGCGAGAGCTGCAGCAACTATGTCTTTATCATCTCGTAGGTTTGTCGGCAATAAATCATACAGTCTAGATTCCTTTATATTAATCATTTTCCATCCCTCCAAAAACTAAGTTCACCAATCGATCCTTAGCTATTTCGGTATCTGCTATAATTGTATGGGTTGGCAGTGTTACTTCTACTCTTTTAGCTCCGGCCATTCTCAATTTGTGGACCAATTCGGAAGGGTTTATATCTCTTCCAATTTTTGTTTTTTGCCAATATAAGAATTGCTGAAATGCTTCTTCTATTTGGTTATGGACTTCCATTACTTCTCGCTCACTAGTTGAGATATAATAAGTTACTTGAGCGTCGTATTCAACCACCGTCGGTGAATGAGCTTGTACGTAATCGGTTAAGGGTCTAATATCTTTTGAAAAATATTTCTCAAACTCAACGAGAAATTCTTCGGAAGGTATAATTCCGCCATTTAGTATGACATAGATATTAACTATACCTGTCCCTTTAGGACTCAACACTTTAATATCACTAATCAAAGGGTTATAAGATAATGCGTGATAAATATAAGCCCCTTCTGGTCCAGCTATACTAAGTTTTTCAGGGGCAAGATAAACACGTTCACGGTATTTTTCGTCATCTTCTGCATCAACGCCACCTTGGGTTTCGTCTATATTTACTGCATCCACCATGAAAGGCAGTGGATCTACTATTATATTAATTGATCCCGGCAAGAATCTATTGCCGATTTCCCCCACCTCTTCGCACTCCACACTAATTATTAACTCGTCTTTGCCGGCAGGTAGTACATAATCTATCTTGGTTCTAAAAACCACATTACTTGGGGTCGAAAATCTAGTGAAAGCAGGAATAATCCGATTAGTCATATCGTTTTTAGAAAAACTTAGTTTCATTCTAGTAACAGCCGATTTTTCTCCTAGTCTTGGAGTTCTAGTGGAGCTACCCAAGTGCTCCAATGCATCACCCCGTGCATATTTAACTAAATTTTGTTTCGCTGTATCATTTACTAGATGTCTTAATTGGATTTCTCTTAACGCTTGTGTGTATAAAAAAATGCGTACTGGATCACCAGGTTGTAACACTTTACGAATACCGGTAGAATCAAAATACGCATTTTCATAATCCTTAACTATTTCTGATAAAATCACTTCTGGATTTGTTTCCACAAATGTTACGTCTGGTAAATCATTCAGATTCATACGATAACACCACCTTTGGATACAATATTCCTGTATCATCATCAACCACAAAGTTTACATTTTGGACTGTTGCCCTTGGCTCAAACTTTCTTAACTTCGTTATACACTCAACGGTATATAATTCACGAGCCTCTGGAATAGGTAAATCTAGTATTTCTGGAATCATTCCAAAACTTCTGTCGTATGGAACTTCCCCTTCAAAGGTGGTTAAAATAACCTTAGCATTCCTTATAATTTCCTTGCTCATAGGGGCGTCTTGATCTAATAGCACATTTACACTGTTAATATCTATCATTTAAAACACCTCAATATATTCTTCGAGAGTGATATCCACTTTACAACTGTAAAGCTCCCCTTTATTCCATATAATATCCCAAGAGCTAGAAACACTCTCTACAGTCCATTTATCCGTTCCTAATATCTTTCCGCCTATTACTAATAGACGGGCTTCTTGACGGTGCTTCATCCTATGCCAAACCTCTAATTCTGTACGTGGTTTAACTCCGTTTGCTGCAGATAAAAGAATCGTAAATGAAACGGTATCTAATTCTGGCCCAATATATTCTTTTATTGGTTTCCTTCCGATTACCCCGTGTTTTTCATTTCGCACGGTAGAATCATATTTCATATCACTAAAAGTAAGTATTTTTTTACTATTTGAAACGAATTTTACATTTCCAAAGTACCCAATCATGTGATCACCTAATTCGATATAGTGCCAGAAATTGTTCCAGAGACGGTAAGATTACCATTAATAGTGACATTTCCATTACTAGTAATACTACTGTTAATAGTCACTGGATTTTCTGCACTAATAGTAAGTTTATTATTTTTTAGATCATATTCTAACGTTAAACCATCATTGAATTTCTTTACAAACTTATTTTTATTCGGAATAGGTGGAGGATTTTCATTATTAAAATATGGTCCTAAACAAAAACCTTGCTGCAATCCGTTAGGTAAAAACAAACACACTACACTTTCTTTAATTTGTGGAAACCATTGCTCAGAGCTGAATAATGCCAAGTCTTCTGCCACCATGTCATCTCTATCTGGAAATGTTACACGAACAGTTCCTTCGTGCTCATTGATCCCATCTACTTCTCCTACTCTAATTAAATTATCGAGTTCATTCATTAGTACCCTCCTAACACTTTATGGACTTCTAGTGTAGTTTTATATCCTGATAAACTGTGAGAAGCCTTATCTACATAGTACTTACCACTAAAAACACCAAATCCAACTAACTCTATTGTGGAAGACGCAAGAATACGCGTATCTCCCACTAGTTCCAACGTCGCTGTAACCTGTTTTTTATTTTTCTTTCGAAGAGTACTTCGAGCAAGTCTAATTGCTTCTTCTTCATTCGCTACTCTTCGATTTAATTTATAAACCTTGTCTTTCTTTGGGTCAATCTCTCTAATGGCATATAGATATTCGATTAGTTTTGTCTTTTTAGAATCATAATATCTTAGGCTAACTCCTGCGTAACCAGTATCAGTCATGGTTGGTTTAAAGGAATAATTAAGTACCGTGCTACCACTTTCGTGGAAAGTGGCAATCGTTTTTTTTGACTCATAATCCTTTTCATTAAAGACGATTATCTGTTGATCTGTTACTTTAAAAGCAAATCCTTCATCCTCACATACTTGTTGAAAGAATGCTGCATCTGGGGACTCCGATTGTTCTACCTTTTTTAGCGTTGGATTTGTTTTGCTATCAAAAAATAACTGCAAACCATATCGATTTGCAATTTCTTTTGCTAACGCTTTAATTGTGATGTTTTTCCATGCTTTACTACGTTTAGTATGCATGAAGTTGCTATTGGCGGGAGTAGATATGCCTTTTAAAGTTATAACAGATGGTCTTCCACTATACTCTGGTTCATCTACCATAAATAATCCACAAGGAAGACGTTTTGTTTCGCCTTCCTTCCTCCAATTTATAGTGACTATATTAGCCTTTAGAGTGTCCCCTTGCTCAAAGTTCCACTTTTCTATCCATTTTCGTCTTGCATCATTTATAGAGATATCAATGCTATCAGCTTCACCGCTAGCATTGTCTGTATAATTAAATGAAAGTAGGTCTTTCGATAAAGTAGTGGTTATATCTATCCCTTGATAAAACACCTCCACATATGCTCTCCGTGCTAGCATTTATTCAACCTCGCTTCCATGGTGGCAAATCAGCAAATTGAGTTGCTGCCTCCACTAATGGTGTGTTTAATACAATCCCTGAAGAAAATATTAAGGTAGATACATATTGGGAATTAGCTTTTATTAAAATATCTGTGTGAAACTCGCTACCGTACACACTTTTTGAAATTGAATCCCACATATCACCTTGTACAGTTGTATATGGCATTACATCACCTCATTTACGGATTAAAACTCAATCGTTTGCGTTCTGCATCTAAATCTTTAGCAAAGCGTTTGAAATCTTGAAAACCTTTTTGTTGAACTTGTTCAATATCACTTTGGGAAGCGTTACCTTGTATGATGTATTGTGGATTGTAATGAATTTGATTTCCTCCACCATTAGGGCCGCTAGATTTAGATATACCAAGTAACGCATTTAGTTTAGAAAGTGGAAGAACTGCTTCCTGCTCTTTTCCCTCACCTATCATCGCTAGCGTAGCTCCAGTAGTCACTCCACCTTTAGCAAGCATAGGAATATTAGGTATACTAAACCCTATAGAATTACCACCGATTTCAGGTACCCATTCAGGTACATTCACCTTTAATTTATTAATTCCACCGATCATGGCATTGGCGCTCATAATTAAAGCATTTATTGCTCCGCGACCAGTAGCTTGTACTCCAGTAAATAAACCACTAACAAGCCCACTAACAGAGCTAGTCACAGACGTCACCAATCCTCTAAGAGCATTGAAAGGGGAAAGCATAGCTATTTGTATATTTGTAAATATAGTTTTAATAGAGCCTAATAAACCACTCATGAATCCTTTGATAGTGCCAATAAATCCACTTATTCTTGTAACAGCTCCGCTAATTACGGTAGATAATGTCGTGCCGATAGAACCTATTATGCTAGCAAATAAATTTCGAATAGCAGAGACCAAGGACATGAAGATGTTTACACCATATGTTCTTGCAGTTTGAAAAATGGTTATGAATCTACTAACACCCGACCTTGCCACACCTACAATGGAAGTAATTGCGTTCCAGATTGTTTTAAATATACCGGTACCAATTTTATAGAATCCATCCATAAACGTATGGTAATAATACTGGACATTGGTAGCGATTTTGGGCCCAAGTCCTTTAAAGAATGCTACGATTCCTTTCACCATGGTTCCTACACTTTTAACTAGCTTTCCTACCATCATTAAATTCCATAAATTCCATAGGAACTGAACAGCTCCTCCAAGAATTTTTTTAACACCTTCCCAAATACCCGACCAATTCCCTGTAAATAATGAAGAAAATACTTTGACGAGTCCTAAAATAATATTTAACCCACCTTGAATTACCCCTTTAACGTTATTCCAGAGTGATTTAATAATAAATAGTACAACTGGTGCTAAAACTTGAACTACTTTTATAATGAAAGAAAAAACGTTTTTAACTGCTTGTATTATTTCAGCTCCATTTTTATCCCAAAAAACTTTAATTTGAGACCATATATCAATAATAAAATTTACTGCATCCAATAAAATAGGGAGTACAATACCTTTTATAGCTTGAAAGGCAGGGGCAAAGAAATCCTTTAATTCATTTACTTTGGATGAGATTTTCCCGAAATACTCAATTGATTTCCCTGATACACTTTTCATTGTTTTTTGAACGACTGGCATAGAACTCTGTATACCTTTTACAGCCTTACGAAACGTCGGCATTAACTTATTGCCCAGTGGTTGTATCAAATGAATGTCTATTGTTCTTCCTACTGCCTTGAATACTTCCGGTAGTGTGTCAATCTTAGTGATAGCTAACGCTTCCATACTCTCTTTAGTCATATCAAATTGATTTTTCACTGTCCCCATCGCTGCAATGACATCGGCTTCTAAATCTTCAAATTGAGTTCCGAAAAGAGCTACACCAGTTTCATTTTTTTTCACTGGATCTTTCATTGAAGATATTGCTTGTACTACTTTTTGAAATGATTCTTGAGCTTTAGGTCCACCTCTAGCGAATGTTTGCATCATAGCATCAGAATTCATGCCTAAAGCTTTAAATGCGGCAGCAGATGTTTTAGAACCATCCTTAGCACGAATATTAAACTCTTTTACCGCATCTCCTACTTTGTCTAAATTAAAAGCTCCATTTTCTAAACCAGCACTAAATGTACTAAACATTTGATCCGCAGAAAATCCAAGCTTTGAAAAGTATGGGGAATATTCATTTGCACTATCGATCAATTCGTCAGATTTGTTTAACCCCTTTTTAGCTCCTTGGGCCAATAGATTGTAAGCTTGATCTGCTGTTATGCCAAAGTTTCGCATCATTGTATCACTTGCTTTAACAGACTGATTGATATCTTCGCCAAATACATCACGATATAGAATTGCATTTTGAGACGCTCTCTCTAGTTCTTTTCCGGATAGCTTTGTTACGCTTTGCACACTAGATATCGCACTCCCGAGATCTGCCCAATCTTCACCCATATTTTTTTGATAAAGATTCTTAGAAATCTTTTTAATTTCCGCCATATTTACAATGCTTTCGTCTGTACGGGCCTCAATCAACCCCATAGCGTCTGCAAATTCACTAGAACTTTTTAATGCGGCACTCATTCCAGCTACCAAAGATGTTGCCCCGGCTGCCACTGCTAAGATAGGACCTCTTAAAGCGGTGAACCCTTTACTTAGTCTTCCTGTACTGTTATTAAGATTTCTAGAGTTACTATTTAAGTCATTTACACTGTTACTGGCATTTGAGAAGGCGGAACGCATAGATGAATTGACTCTTGCACCCAGTTCAAAAGCAATTTCATAATTTCTTTGACTCATTTAGGTTTATTCACCTCCCCAATTTCATCAATGACATTTCTTAAATCATCTGGTCTTAATTTTTCAAAGTACTCAATACTTGTAAATGTAGATAAAGAAAGACGGACACACACTTTACGAAGTGTCTGTCCGTCTACTTGTTTTATATATTTATTACCCTTTAACTCAATGAATCCTAACTGTTGAAAAAACCCATTACTATACGTTTAAGTTTTACACCCTCAACAGCTGGTAACTGTTGAAAGAACTCTACTGGTTTATCGGAGGCTTGCGCTGCCACAATACAAGCATATCCTGTTGTCATTTCATTCATTACAGCGAATTGCCCAGTTTGTCCAAATAAAGCGTCAGCTTCAATTAGGTCCCCTGTTGTTAATTTCGTTATCCCTGAAATGTCCACATTCTTATATTCTTTCCCTTCGAAAGTAAAGGGATTTTTAAAATTCACTAAAAACTCGTTTGATGTTTGCTTCAAAATATTTCCTCCTCTTAGTTAGATAGCATTTCTAACTTCTGCTAGTATGTCTTCCCCATTAATAATGCAAATAAAGTTTAATTTATCGAATTCAAGCAAAACTTTACCGCTTTCTTCAACCTTGATATAGAGCACTTCCATTTTGTTAGTGGTTTCCGTAGGTGTTCCTACCCCTATTTTCCCTAACGATAAGCCTTTCGGGATGCCTCTAAAAGTAATTTTTAAAGGTCTTCTACTGACTTTCCCTTGTGCCATGTCAGTACTTTGTTGGGCTGCTCGTAATACAATCGACTTCCCTGCATTATTCATTAAATTGAAAGAGGTATCGGAAAGTGTTCTAAATTGGATTTCAATTTCTTGAGAACCAAAATGTCCTGGTGTCGGAGATTCATATTCTCCTGCAATTCCGGCACCACTAATTGTTTCTGTTAGTGATTCAAAATCAGGTAATGTGACTTCTCCTGCAACGCCTACCATTTTTTCTATGTCATTATACACATTATAATTCACAACTTTTTCTGGAATTACGTTACTCATTCTTATTCACCCCCTGTTAGACTTGCTTCTAAAATAGTTGGATCAAACTCTAAGACATTAACAATCTCTTCTGCAGGAGCAAAGAATCCTACTTTTTGAATGAATTGTATTTTCCCGCTTAAAATATTGTTAATTGGATTATCTATAGTACGGAACTCAATCTTCGCACCAGCAATAACACCAGAAGCTTGAAATCCATTGGATCTAATATTCTCTGAATCTACAATACTTTCTATTAAACGATAACTAATTGGTCCATCTAAGCTATCAAAGAAGTTTTGAATGAATGAATTACCCCACCAGTCAAACATACGACGAACTGGAATAAAGCGATCTTTAGGATCTGCAATAATTGGAATGTCTGCGTCAAACATTGCCGTATTGTTTCCCCAAATTCTCCATCCTCTCATATTTATTGCTGTTACCACACCTTTTGCGTTTAACACATTTGCTTCTACTTGATCTAGGAATACTTCATTCCCATCTTCGTTCACCATACTACTAATAGGTACCTTCATATTGGATGCGGACCGATAGGATATACCGTCATCATCTGCGTTACGTCTTGCGTATGCAGAGGCCACTACCGTACTGTAATTTATTACTTTTTTTCCTATCTTCACTTTTGGCCAGCAAGAGATAGAAGACTTGTCTACAAAATGATTATCTTCTTTAAAAGTCAACGCTTCTTCTTTTGTTTTTCCAGATAGATCTATAACGTTAGTAGCGTTGAAACATCCATTAATTTTATACGACTTAGCAACTAAGACTGCTGCAACTTCTGGTATATGCGAATAACCTGGCGCTAATAAAATATTTGGTACAACATTCAAAGTGGGGAAAATTGTTTTTGTTAACTCTAGCCCGCTATATGAATTATCCGTTGCATCATAACCGCCAATTATTTCTGACTCTTTAACCATCGATGGATCTAATTGATCATAATCTACTTTTACTGAACTTATAACAGTAGTGTTTGACAGAATGGAGATAACTACTTTTCCATCATTATTAAATCCAGCAATGTAATCTGTGTTCTTTACATAAGTAGTGACCCCAGTACTATCTTTAACTACTAATGAGTCTAAGATAATCCCTTCTTGATTAATAACACCTGTTTTATTAGTGATAGTGATACTTGCATCCGACACATTTTTTTTGTGAATTTTAGGATCTAGAACGTTTACAAAGACGAGTGGAGAAACTTTTAATACCTCAAAGTTCACAAACATTGCTTCACAAAGAGTGAATTTTTTAAAGTCATTAGAATATCCAAAATGTTTTTTTGCTTCCTCTAATGACCTTAATAAGATTGGTTTATCTACCTTAGAAGTTGAATCTGCCGCTAAGTTTACTGGTGCAGTTCCAAAAACCACCTGCACAGCAGACAATGTTTCTACTGGTTGTTCAATAGATGTTGGATTCTCTAATATTGAGATACCATGATTATAGGGCATTTACAATTCCTCCTTTCGTTACACTTAAAGCAAGGCTATATAGCTGGTGCTCTTTAGTGCCTTTGACGCCAATATTTCTTTGAACTATAGGAAGTTCCTTTGGTTCAATAAATAAGTTTTGAAGGATAGGCTGTACATTGATATATTTCTTTACATGTTCAGGTAATTCACCTTTAAAAACTTGAAATTGTTGCAAGTTTTTTAGTGATGGGCCAAAGTAAATTAGTTGTTTTTTTAAATTTTCATTTGTAGACGTTGCTTTAACGCCTGAATTCTTAGATGATGATGATTTCTTTACTTCTACCAATTGTTCTTTTACTTCACTCATATCATAGCCTCCACATCTTCACGCAAAGAGCGTGGTATCTCAAAAATTGTTTCTATCCACCCAAAGTAATATGGATAGTTGTCTTGATCGTTGTAAAACCACTTTAGTGATTCTGGTTTTAACTCAAATGTTCTGTCAATTTCAGGGTTTTTCAGTAAATCACTGTGTACTTTATCAATGATGTTAAATACATCTCGGTATCCTTGGTTGTCAGATGCACTATCATGAACCGCCACAATCAACAGCACTTTTACTTCCCCATTTTCACCTTCATCAATGTAAACTACGACGCACGGATAATTAGTTTCCTCACTATTTCTAGAGGATGATTTGGTTTTTCTTGGTATATGTTGCTCAAATACCTGAATTTCCTTAGTATCTCCTTCTTGAGATGGTAGTTTCATACCCGATAATACTTCTTCAATTCGTCTCTTTAATGCACCTTGCAGTTTTATAGGGATCATTTATCAAGCCCTCCCAAGAATACGATCTATTTCGTAATCTAATCGTCTATCAAATGTTTCTTGCCCCTCAAGCTGTATACGTTGAACAATATCTTCTCTTCCAATCATCTGAGGAATAGATGGACCGAATAAGCGCTCGATTGGTAGCCTTGTTTTTTTTACTCGAATAAATAGCTTTGGTCCATTTATATCTGTCATAAATGCACCTTTAAATTTCTTTGTTCCATCTTTTCTAACTGCTACACTAATTGTCGATTTTCTTTTTGGGTTAATTGACTTAGGACTGACTTTAAATTTATCTAATGGAATAACACCGCCAATAGAAGCAACGCTGGCACTTAAATTGCCTTTGTTTGCTCTATTTTTTTGTAGTGTTACATCAATATCTCCTGCTTTTATGTGGTACTCTTTGCGCACTTCTCTTTTAATATTTGCTTGCATGTTCGACATGCCTCTATTAAGTGCACTTGCCACCACATTGGGAGTCTTTTTTTTGAACTGGCCAAGTCTGTTTTGTATCTCATTCACTTGATTTTCGTTAATCACTACATTAAAATTCATCCGCTCACCCGCTCACCAGACACAGTAAGTAAACCTACGTCTTCTTGGACGTCTGTTATCTTCCAGTCGACATTGTCAAATACCACTAAATTATCAGGTCGGGGATAAAATGATAGTGCATTTTTTTTAACATAAAAAAGGAGTTCCTCAGTATGGAACCCCTCTGCACCTTTAAATAACTTTCGTTCAACCATCTTTTCATCATCCATTACAACTACTACTAATTCATCCTCAATTAATATAGGAATACCAAATTCATTTGGATTAAAAAAAACTGAATCCAAATCTGATTCAGTGAAATCTTTAAAACTAGGCATATAAATACCCCCTTAGTCTTCTAATTGATCTAAGAAGAATTGTGCATTTTCAGTTTTAATGATTAATTCAATTAATGCTTTCTTTGAAATATTACCTTTAAAATCTAATCCTTTTTCATTTGCACCATCCACTAGTTCTTGATATTCAAAATTTATATCCAGTGTAACTTCTACTGGTTCCTCATCCTGTGTTTGATGACCCGAATTTGAACTAGAACCTGAATCAAGGACTGAAACTGTTTCCTCTTCTTCTTTAGTCGCTTTTGTGATAGCGTTCATTGTTAGCAACCGTCCAGCTTGTTGTTCTGTCAATTCTGATTCTGGAATAAATTCTTTTTCTAAATAACGCTTTCCATTATGTCGAATTGGTTTTCTATTAACTGTATATCCTTTTATCATTTTTCATCTTCCTTCCCTTAAATTACTGTTGCTACGAACCAAGAATCAACATTTTTTGGCAGAGGAACTGGACGTGAAGTTAAGCGCACCATTCTTGCATCGCTTTCTACGTTTGCCCAAAACTTCGGTACACGTGAACCTTCATATGTCACGAATTGACCCGCTTGTTCCAATTGGGTTACGGATCCGTAAACAAAACCTCCTAGTCCAATATGTGCCATTAATATTTTGTCACTTGGAACAAATGGTTTTTCAATATTATCTTCATCAACGTACCAATCATTGTATAAGTAAAGCTCTAAACCAAGCTCTGGCAATTTTCCGATGAAAGAAACATGATCATCTTGTAAAGTAGGTTGAATATGCCCTAATGACACATTCAATTTATTAAATAACTCAATAACTTTTGGGTTATTCATGAATTCTTTATATGCATCATTTCCGAAAATAACAATATTCGGTGCTACGCTGCTTTTTTGTAATGTTTCTAAGCGAGCTTTACGCAAGTATTCATATGGGTTTGAATTAGGATCAGTCCATAAATCTGTACCACTAAGAACATCAAAGTTATCAAAGCCATAGTCAATTTCTTGTTCAATGTAATCTTTGAATGTGTTGTCGGCATACCCTTTTACAACAACTTTCCCTTCAAATAATAACTCTGATACCATCCACTCTTCACGACGGTCAATATGTTCGCCTAAGTCCTCTAAATCTTTTGAAAGTAATTCAACTTGACGTTCTGCAGGTGTTTTTTTACTATAAACTGTTTCACCCATACTACGTTGATTAATATCATCGATTGTCATTACACGTTGAGGAGCTATACGTGGTGGGGCTAATTCTTTTGTTGTAAAACCTTCACGAGATACTGTAACACCGCCAACTCGTGGCGCAACAAACGGAGCCATTTTTCGACGTCCTTTTTTGTAATCTAATTCAACTTTTTCAGTAATTTCCGTTTGATCATTTAGTCGCGGGAAAAATGTGTCACGTAAAAAGCTTGATGCATGTGGCATTACCTCCACTGCTGGTAACATTGTGCGTGTTTGATATAAGTTTGTCATTGTTATAACCCCTCCAAATTAAAGTACTGCTTTAAGATACAGTCCGAATTTTTTTAAGTCTGCCTCGTGGTCATCGATTTTACCTGCTCCATCAATAATTAGTGCAAAGCGATTAAATGCACCAGATGCATAAGTAATAACACTTATTGGATCACCGACCACAGTTCCTGTATCTATGTCATCCGCCAAAATATACTCAGCTGTGGCAGCCGTAGTACCACCAACTAAAATAACTTTTCCATCTGCAGCTTTTCCGAGAACTGATCCACGCAATAAAACTCCTTGTCCAGATTCAATTGAAACAACTGATTTTAAAACTGGAATAGATGCATCGGCAATTAGACCATCATATTCAAATTCACTTGTACTATTTACTAGATTCATATTATTTACCTCCCCATAGACTAACTAGTGCTGAAACTGCTTTATCTTCGGCCGTTACGTTATCGGTTTCTGGTGCTGCGCTTGGTGTTACTTGGTTTAATGGCTGCGCATCTTCTTTAGCGTTCTTCAAATGATTGCTACCAGCTTCTTTTTGAGCTTTAATCATTTTTACTGCTAGTTGTTCAGCTGTTACTGGTGTCTCATATTTTGCTGCTTCCACCATTGATTCGTTGCCAGGTAATGCCATTTCATCAATCGCTTTCATACGTTCGTTCTCAGCCTTTACACCATCTGTAAATCCTAAGTTTTTAACTTCCTTAAAAAGTTCTGGGTATTCGTTTTTCAATTTTTCTAAATCCATTATTGAATCCTCCTCTTTCACATTCGTTGTTGGAACAATTGGTGTTGCTGAATTAACTGTTTGTAGAGACTTGTCTCTTGCAAGCTCATTCCTTACCTTTTCTATTACTTCAGGAGGTAATAGGCCATTAACTAGTTCATTACTGCCATCTGCCACCGCTAAAGGCTGATTTTCAAACATCACATTGTCTATAAATCCATGTTCCAATGCTTGTTGGGCAGTTAACCACGTTTCTTTATCCATCATGACTTTTAGTTCATCAGAGCTTTTTTTGGTTTTTATCATGTATGCATTAGCAATTGATTGATTAACATTTTGTAGAAATTCTGATGTATGATCCATATCTCTATAATCACCTGATGCAATTGTTGAAGCATTGTGAAGCATAAACTGACCAGTTGGAGCCATTAATACATTACCATCATCACCTGCCATAGCTACTACACCCGCAGCCGATGCTGCCATGCCGACTATGTTTATTACTACCTTACCTGAGAATGCCCTTAAGCTTGAATACATTTCAGATGCTGCAAAAACGGACCCACCACCACTATTAATAAAAACATCAATTTGTTTTGAATTAGTCCCCTCCGCTTCCTCGATTACTGAATTTACTTTGCTCGGACTTACTGCTGGTATACCAAACCAGTCATATATCCATTGATCAGCATCACCGACAATTGGGCCCTTGATATCAAGTTTCATCTTCTTCCACCTCCTCTCTAATGATATTTTTAATTTCTAGCTATTGAAGCATTTGCCCACATTACAGAGTCTTCTAATTGAGTCATTGCTACCGATTTTTCTCGACTCTCTGGGCAAACTTCATTAATTAAATATGCTAATTCTTTAGCTTTTTCTCGAATAGATTCATATTTCTCTGGTTGCCCCTCTTTTGGTGAATGGTATTTGAAACTATTTTCAATTTTGGAGTTATGCTTAGTGTTACTTGTCATCTCTGTCATCCTCCTCGTCATCTTCCTTTTCCGGTTCTAACACCGGTGTAGGTTGTTTCATACTTGCAGGATCTAACCCTGCCTCACGACGTGCTTTTTCTTCACGTACACGCAAACTATGATTTTCAAAGAAATTTGTACCAGTTAATTCATTTGCTTCTCTTGTCCGTGTACTTAAACCTTCATCAATACGTTTAGATGCAGCATTTACTTCTTTCAATGGATCTAATTGACCCTGTGTTGGTCCGTGCCACTCTGCTTTTGAATATGATTTTCTTACCATAGGATCTGTAAAATAACCCGGTGCATAGATACGACCTTTCGCAATGCCTTCAACTAAGAACTCTTCATAAATTGGTTGACAAAAATTCGTAGCCACAAACTGACGTCTACGCTTAAACATTTTCCAAGCCTCTAATAATGCACCACGTGAAGCTGAATAACTCGATGTAAAATGTTTCATCAACACTTCGTAAGGAATTTCAAGTGCTACTCCTATTTGACGGCACATACTTGTAACAAATCCGTCAAATGCCACATTTGGTCTACCAGGATTTGATTCTTGTATTTTTTCGCCCTCTCGTAAGAAATTTACTGTTCCATTCCCTACTTGAATATCTTCATCGGATTCATTTCCAAAATCAATTTCATCTTCTGGTGAAATTCCACGACCAATTGTGTCTGCTTCAGGTGATTCGCTCGTCACAAACAATGTATACATCCCAGAGATAACTGCAGCCATTAGTTCTGCGTCAGAATATCTAGTCAGTTGTTTTAACGTCTCTATAACTGGCGCAAGAATGGGTACACCTCTTCGTTGTTCCGGTCTTTCCATCTCAATTAAATGTAATATGTTTGGTCTCCCACTATTTTTTCCGTATTTTTCTATACGAATCCATTTATTTTGTACGGAAGTTATTGATTTAGGGTGTTTATCAGCAACATGGTATGCAATTACTTCACCCTTTTTATCTGTTTCAACGCCATTTACAATAGTGGTATCTGTATATGTTTCAAATCCACCTGGAGAACATATTCTGTCAGCTTCGAGTAATTGTATTGTTAATTCATAAGGTACTCCAACACGTTTGTGATATGGCAAAGTTGCAAATGTGTCACCAGAAACAAGCATTGATAAAAAAGATAACTGCTGTAATTGGTAAAAGTCATTCATTCTAGTAACATCACAAGATTTTGATTCAGACCATAATGCAAATTCACGTTCAACATGCGTTTCCCATGCATCTGCCTCTTCTTCTGTTAGATTTAAAAACTCCGCATCAATGGAAGCGTTTAGTCGTAACCCAGAACCAACAACATTAGTTACAAGCGTCCGAAGTGCTCCTGTCGAAATGGGTGAACCCATATAGAGATCCCTTGAACGTTCACGTAATGTCCCAATGTTGCGTTCGATATCTTCTAATGGAGAACCAAGGGAACTTATCCAACCTTCTAAGCTTTTTCTAGTCCGGCTAGCTCCATGACGACCGTAACCTTGTCCTTCTCCAACTTGATTGTTGGGAGCTTTTCGACTTGAATGTTGTTTTATTGTTGATATAGGTTCCTCATTTTCGGTTCTTATTGAATCCACTTTTTCATTTAGCAATTGATATTCACCTCATTTCTTTTATAAATCTCGTGGTATATAACGCTTTGCACGTCTAATTCGACCGCCACTAGTTGTAATGGTTAGTGCGGCAACTTTTTTTTCCCAATAATCTATTTGCTTTCGTATTTCTGCTAAATTTGCTCGTGTAAGTGAACGAGAACCAATTGAATAACTTTGACCAGTAGAAACTGCTAATTCTGCATCTAACCATGCATCATAATGGGTTTTTGCACGTTCTAAGGTAATCATCTAGCTCGCACTCTCCTTTTTTTCTTCTTCTTTTTAGCTTCGTTTTGGAAATATTCAAGCTCTAAGTTGGGATTCAGAAATTCTAAACAAGCTAAATTGTATACTCGAAGATCAAAAGGTTCGTTTCGAGCTCGTATTTTTACCCATACATTGTAAGGAATCCCTCGTTCATAACGTGTTTCTAATCGCTCTGCAGTTAAACCGTTAAAATATTGTTCGTGATACCCTCTCCCTTTTGGGAAGTGGCAATAGTTAGGGCCAAAGTCTGTCTGCTGTAAGTTGCTTAAAACTCTATTTTTCCCATCATTTACACCCAAAGAAATAAGATAATTTCGGACAACTTTAGTTCGACTTATACCATTAATCAAAGGAACGTTTTCACCCTTTTTAGCTGATGCCCCTTTAATAGCATGAACTCTTTTCAATTCATGCTTTCGAGTAAATTTATATACTTCTTGGGTAAAGTGACCTCCTGAATCCATAAACGCTCCAACGATACCAAAACGTTTGCCGTCTCTTTTAGACCAGGTACGACTTAAGTATTCGCTTAGTTCGTCCCAAACTTGAGGCCGCTTTAAATCACCAGGAATGATATGGTACTCAATACCCCAAGATTCTTTCGATTTCCCCCAACCCATTACTTCAATTTCAAAACGATCATCTTGCACATCGATAGCTGCAGTTAAAATATTTACACCATCTGGAACTTCAGCTTCGTAATCTTCTTGTCTACTCATCAGTTCATGTTCGTTTACTTCCTTGCCTTCTTCCTCCCAAACCTCACCTAGTGATGTATTAATAAATACTTTTAATTCCTCTTTGCCATTTTTTAATGCTGATTTAAAGGCAACAATAATTTCTTCCCATTTACGCCATGGCGATAATAGTTCGTTTAAGTGGAATCCTCGTTTGAGAGCATCAGGAACTTCAGCAATCCAACGACCTTCTTGGTTTTTCCACTCAAATTGAGTATGCATAGAGCCACATTCAATACATGCGTGTGTGACAGATTCAAAATGAATTTGTGCCCATTTTAAAGGTTGTTCATGATTACATGATGGACATGGTAAGTGATATCGTTCTTTTGTACTCGATTCAAACTCTTTTTCAATTCTGGATGTACCTTTATCCGTTGGTGTCGATACTTTTATCTTTTTACGATTGTAGAAAGTAGTTGTTCGTTTTTCCGCTAAAGATAATGGGTCACCCTCACCACCTGCAGAAGCTGGAAAACGATCAATTTCATCTGCTAATAAAACACGAATAGGACGCGATGCTAATCCAGAAGGCGCATTTGCACCAGCTAGTGCTACAAATCCACCTGGAAACGATTTTTGTAAAATTGTATTTTCACCATCACGTGATTTCGAATTTGAGACTTTATTTCTTAATGATGGGCAAGCTCTGAACATAGGTGCAAGACGTTCTTTTGAAAAGTTCTTTGCAGCTTGTTCAGTTGGTTGCAACATCATTATTGGATAAGGTTCCATGTCTATAAAATAGCCTAGGCCATTTAATAGTATTTCTGATTTCCCTACTTGCGCTGAAGACATAATTACAATATCTTCATAGCGTGGATCTGTAATAGCATTCATAATTTCGCGTTGATACGGAGCTCTACTTGTATCCCATTGTCCAGGTTCAGCAGAAGTTTCTGATGGTAGCACTCGGAATTTGTCAGCCCATTCCGAAACTGTTAAATCAGGTGGAGGAGACAAGTTTTCTTTAATACTATTTTGAATTAGCTTTAATGTTGCTAAGTATTCTTTACTCATTCAATCCATCTTCTTCTTCAATAAATACATCTTCTGAGTAAAAATCCTTTGCGTTATATTCCGCTAATTCTGTCATTGCTTCGTGTATTCCTGATTTCAGTATGTCTCTGATTTCTGTTAAATCTGTTTTACCAGCTACACGAGATGCCATTTTGGACGGGAATGCTAAGAGTTTACCTCTGAAATGACCTAACATTTCATTCATTACACGTTCAACATCTTCTGAACGGTGTAAATCCCCCCTCATAACTTGTACCTGCAGCTCCGTTTTTTCACGTCTAGCCCTTGTCCAATAAGCTTCTTCAACTGTTTTATCAACGACTTCGGTACGTTTGCTATCTAAATAAGCAATGTATGCTTTAATAGATTTCGGTAAATCATACTTCCCATGCGATACCCTAACCACTGCATTTTCTTTCGTATATTGACGGATTCGAGCCTCTGAAACACCTAAGACTATCGAAATTTCTTTGCTACTAACAATCCACGCTGAATCCTCTGAAGCTTTACGTGCCAAGCACTCTCACCCCTTTCAAATTATTAAATTTACATTTTTTTTTTCGAAAACGTAAATCACCGTTTTCGTTTTGTAACTAGACGACTTTCGGGCTCGAAAGCACCCGTATGTCAATTTAAAACCCAGGAGAACCTAGTGTTTTTCTATTCATTAATTGAATATCATATACACCCTCATTCATATGTCATGAACCCTTGTAGTTAAAGGGTCCACGACTCACACAAGGAGGTGTTTACTACAAGAAGTATGCAATGTTTTAATCATTGCCCTTCACTCTTAGTGGGCAGTTGCTTACATCAACCCTTTGAGTTCTCTTCAAGACATAGGGAGTTGAACTCATTTACAAACGCTCAAAGCTTGATAAATCAACAAACTAAAAAGTAATTTCATTTCAGTTCTGTTAATACTCTTATTGAAGGGAAGTAAAACGATAATAGAACTGTTAGAACTAACAATCGTTGGTAGTTCTATAAAATAAAAGGCTATGTTAAAGGTAAGGGTTGATTATTCGTGAGGTTATATAGTTTGTGAAATGTTACACTTAAACTAACGGGGCAGTTTAGTTGAATAACGGAGTAACAAAACTAATGTCGAAAACGACTTATTGAAATGGGAGGGATATTTTGAAGACTCATAAACTACTTTTCGTTATGGTTGTTTTATTTTTATCAATAGTCGCAGGTTGTTCAAATAAAATAGTGAATGTAGAACAAAAAATTGAAGTTCAAAAGCGTATTGACGATGAAAACAATTATAAAGATTTCAAAGTAATTTCGGATAATGATGAAGTCCAAAAAGTGGAAGAGATAGTATTTGATATTGAATGGGAAAATGCAAAAGTACAGATGGAACATCCTGCTGATTATAGGTTTATATTTCAGTATAAAAATCCTAATATAGTAGCTAAAGCTGCGTCATATAAACTTTGGATAAGTCCTAATAATGACGTAGTCGAAATTGTAATGGAAGATGATGCATACGCTAAACTAAATAAGGAAAATTCAAGTATTTTAATTGAAATTTTAACGGGCGAAAACTTACCAAACTAAACACCCCTTGTTCAACTAACGGTGTGCTTTAGCAAAACATGGCCATCAATTCGATGGTCTATTTTTTATGTCCAAAACATTAAGTTGAACTCAATATGCATTGTGAAATGTTACACTTAAACTAAAGGGGCAGTTTAGTTGAATAAGCAGGTATTTTTAGAAGGTTGTAGAAGTAGTTATTGAAAGGGGAATTATTTTTTAATATTTAAGAAAACAGCCATAAATAAAGATAAAGGAATGAACTATATGTCAAAAAAAGTGAAATTAGCTTTATATGCTGTTTTAATAATCACTGTCATACTTATTGTATTAGGCATTATGGCAACCTTTAATCCTGAGTCTGTATAGGGAGGCAGCTCTCTTTGGGAATTAATAGAAACCACTAGACAGTAAGGATATACGTGGAATAATAGTTTTTCCTTACTTAATTAACGGGTGCTTTACTTCAAGAAGGAGTAAAGCCTTTTATTATTAAAGTAAAGTAAGCAGGTTACTTGAAGAAGGGATTTAAGTGGGAATCGTAGAATAAGTTACCTAATGATGTTTCGCTTACTTATACAAAATATATTAAATGAGGTGAATTTAATTGAGGATAGGTAATCAATTAGTTATTGAATGGACCATTGCGAGAGTTTACGAGGATTTTTCTTTTTCAAAGGCACTAGATAATGCCATAAAGCACGCAAGTTTAAATGAAGGGGAATCGGTCGAACTTCACCAATTAGTAAACGTTGGTGAATTTAATAATGAAAAAGTATTTTTGATTATTTTAAATGTTATTTCCAGTAAAGACTAGAAGTTATTCAACTAACGGGTGCTTTAGTCAAACAAGGCCATGATTTCGATGGTCCCTTTTTTTATCCAAAACACCAAGTAGATCTCAGAAATCCATTGTGAAATGTTACACTTCAACTAACGCGGCAGGTTAGTTGCATAAGGGTTAGTAAGAATCGTATTTATTATAAAAATCTTAGCTATATTATTAAGTTCCATTAGAGATGATTTAAATATTTATTGTGTCAAAAAAGATGTTCTCTACTTTTGTTTGGATTTCATATGATTGCTGATTTATTCAGCATAATTTTAATGGGTTTTAGGGGATGGGTTGACGCTATGGGGTAAGCTGATTTTTTAAAAAAAGAAGATAGAAGTAATAATCAAGGTATTGACGTTGTTCCCAAGACTGTGCTGCAATAAGCGCGTATTGAATAACTTTCTCCTTCTAGAAGTGGTTTTAGGTTATCCTTTTTAATTCCGTAATATTAGGGTATATTTACAGTAAATTAGAAAGTAATAGAAACTGAAGGAGAACAAACTATGGCTTATATTTTTTTAATTGTTGGCTTTGCATTGTTGATAAAAGGAGCTGATCTCTTTGTTGACGGGTCTTCCAATATCGCTAAACTGCTACGAGTTCCGACTATTTTAATCGGGTTAACCATTGTCGCTTTTGGAACAAGTTCACCTGAAGCAACTGTCAGTATTATTGCAGCACTGGAAGGAAGTGCAGATGTTTCACTGGGTAACGTAGTTGGAAGCAATATTTTTAACATTACCCTTGTTGTAGGTGTGGCAGCTTTTTTATACCCTTTGAGAGTTGAAAGTGAAACCATTAGAAAAGAAATCCCATTTACCATACTCGCATGTGCGGCATTGCTAATTCTAATGAGTGATATTGTATTGCAAGGAACCAATAGCAACTTATTTACACGGAGTGATGGATTTATCTTTTTATTGTTCTTATCCATCTTTATGTACTATGTAATTGAGATTGGTCTAAAAAGCCGAAAAGATTCAGCAGGCGAACCAGTTCCTGAGGACATCAGATGGGGTAAAAATATATTAATTACCATATTAGGATTGGCTGCAATTATATTTGGAGGGGACCTGGTAGTAGATAACGGTACAAAAATTGCATACTCTCTTGGTATGAGTGAAACATTGGTGGGCTTAACGATTATTGCAATTGGAACATCCCTACCTGAACTTGTCACTTCCGTCTCTGCGGCACTGAAAAAAGAAAGTGATATAGCACTGGGAAATATTGTCGGGAGTAATATTTTTAACATCTTATTTGTACTAGGTGCCTCTGCTACGATTTCTCCATTAGCCGTAAATGATAAAATGTTTATTGATGTCATTCTTATGATTGTATTGACTATTATATTATTGGTTTTCTCAAGAACCAGCTTCAAGGTTGGAAAGCGGGAAGGATTAGTACTTGTCGCCGCCTATATTATTTACTTTGTGTATATTATATTACGGAATTGATGAAACAGTCGTTCATTCTTTATAGGCATAGATCTAAGATAGGTGCTAGTTTGTTGGCTTAAGAGCCTTGACTTATATCTTCTTCAACTAAACGGGTGCGGTTAGTAAAAGATTATAGGGTTGCTTAGGCAACCCTTTTTCTTATTAAACTAAAGCGGCAGTTTAGTTCAACAGGAAGGTATTAGTGGGTGGGTGTCGAATAGTTAACAAAATGGGTAACGATTAAATAGAAGGGGTCATGAAATGGTTGGAATAATTATTACACTGATTCTCCTGTTTTGTTTTATTCTGTTTAGAAATGGTATCGCTTTAAATAACGTAACGATTGAATTTACAATCTTATTCGTAGCATCCTCATTGATCATCCTCTTGTTTTGGAAAGTGCGAAATGAACTTCCTAAAAAAATTGGAATTGGTATCTGCATCATATTAATTTTACAACTAGGGGTTATTAGTTTCTATGCATACGATAGGCAGTCGAATCAATTACTAAATGAACAAAATCGTTTATTAGTCATTTTGGGGAATTCCTCTGACTATCAACTATTAAACCTTAGTTATCAAGATATTGATAAAGTCTACTTAGTTGGAGA
The DNA here is from genome assembly GCF_038003165.1 of Psychrobacillus sp. FSL K6-2365. Classification (NCBI taxonomy): domain Bacteria; kingdom Bacillati; phylum Bacillota; class Bacilli; order Caryophanales; family Bacillaceae; genus Psychrobacillus; species Psychrobacillus sp. FSL K6-2365. The sequence goes on from NZ_JBBOOO010000001.1 coordinate 3,663,563, forward strand.
TGCAATGAAAGGTGATTTTCACCATCCATTCGATTATAGAATTGAACTAAAAATTAAAAATGAAGATAAAGTTTATCAATTTCAATGCAAGGGACAAGGACCTTCGTGCAATGAATTGGGATTAATAAATGCAAGATAGGTTTATTGTTTTCTCCCCATCAACCGAACCCGTTAGTAAAAGAAAAGGATTTCTTCTTTAACTAACGGGTGCTTTACTTCAAGAAGGAGTAAATCCTTTTTTCTTATTGAACTAAAGCAGCAGGTTAGTTGAATAAGAAGGATTATTTGGTTGGACGACGAATTAGTAATAATATGGGAATTTTTATGTGGAAATGTAACTTAGTTGAAGAACAAAAAAACAATTCTTTATTGTTATGGGAGAGAGTTATCGTGAAGAAAGTATTTTATTTTTGTATTACTTTAAGCATGTCTATTTTTCTTATTAGTTGTTCAAACGAGTCTGAAAAATTTGAAAGTTCATCTGATAGAATAATTCAAAGTCCAATAGCATTTAAACATGGCGAACAGGAATTTGAAATTATAAACTATTATCAAGAAACTCTAGACTTTCTCAAAGCTACTAAAGAGCAACCAGATAATTTAGAAGTTCTCTATAAACAATCAGTCCTTGATACACTAAGGAAAAATGGTTTTGGATACAGTGAACTTTCTGACTGGATGTTCACTACTCCTTCAGATATAGAGGCTTTGGAGGAAACCATGAGTAAACTAATCGACAAACAAGTCTTACTTAATGATTCAATCAAAGAAGCCTTGTTAGAGTCCGCAACACTACTTCCAGGAGGGAATAAAACGATACATGTCTTACCGTCTTGGCCTGAATTTGGTGCTTCTATGAAAGAAGTTAATTATGTAGGAGGATACGTGTGGAATAAAGATTCTATACTCATTCAAATTGACCCTTCTTTTCTTGAAGAAGATTTAAAATATACAGTTGCTCATGAATACCATCATACGGTTTATAGGGAAATGAATGCTGATATTTGGTACAGTTTATTAGAAAACACTCTGGTAGAAGGAAAGGCAGATATTTTTGCAAAAACAATTTATCCAAATGTTTACGTACCATGGTCTGAACCATTAATAGAACAAGAGAATCAAAAAGTATGGGAAATTTTTCGGGAAAATATGGAATCAACAGATTCATCATTTATAGAAGGTTTTACTCATGGAAACCCATACTATGGAATACCTCAGTGGTCAACTTATAGAATTGGAAATCAAATTATGCAAAGTTTCCTTGATGAAAACTCGGGTTTATCCATAGAAGAATGGACCAAAGTATCCGAAAGTGATATTTTTCAAAAAAGTAAGTATTACAATAAGTAAGTGAGAATTGACTGGAATATTAATTGAATAAATATATCTTTTTCGAAACTTTTTATTCAACTCCCATGAAAATTAAAAAATGTTCAAAATCAACAAAATTGCATAACAAAAGAGACTCAGAAATAGCTTTTTTAAAAAAAGGCTGAGCCTTTAGAGTGGAGTTATATTAAGTTGCAAGGTAAATCAAGAATCAACTCCATTCTTGTAAGAATAAAGGCAGGCTGGTGCAATAACCAGAGTAGGATTAATCTCCCATGAGTGCTACTCGTATAGAGTGCGACAGTCTGTGATGCACCGTGGTCGTCGGAGTCAGACTAACGGATGGGCTCAATGGCACCATAGTTGATCGACCTTCTTCGCCAGCCGTAGTATCCTATACCCGATTTTCACATTTTCATTCTCTGTGGTGAAGCGCTGATTTTGCGCTTCATGGATGGCTAACGGGTGCTTTAGTAAAAAAGGACATCAAAATAAAATGAGTTTGGAGAACATATCTAAGCTCATTTTATGTGTGTATTTTAAATCAACCTTTATCTTTAACATCACCAATAAAAAAAGACAAAGAGATATAATTCCCTTTGCCTCACTAAAGGTTAGCAACGTTTTCATCAAACTTAGCTTGTTGCATACCTATGTATCTCAATGTTATTTTGGGTGAAGAATGATTGAACAGATCCTGTAAGTCCGCAAGATCTTTGTGTTTTGTATAATACATATGACCGAACGTTTTCCTCATTGAATGAGTTGCTATTGGTTCTGTATAACCAATTTCTTTTGCTGCCTTTTTCAAGAACTTATCTACCGTGCTACGTTCAATGGCTTTATTTTTACCGGTGCGAGTTCTTTGTCTAGATTCAAACAGATAATCATATTTATTTTTGTTCTTAATCAATCGTTCAAGTGGTCTCTTTAGATTTCTATGGATAAATACTTTTCTTGGCTTCTTTGTTTTTCCTTCTACTATGTCTAAGTGCATCTTATCCTGGACATCTTTTACCCTTAATTTTGTAATGTCTGATATACGGAATCCAGTATAAATGCCAATTAAAAATAATACTAAGTTTCTATCACTGGTGTTCTCAAAGTATTCAATAAAGGATTCTCTCCACATTTCATCACGTATAGGTTCAACAGATTTCATAGCATAAACCATCCTTCCGCTTTTATCTTTTCTTTAATTCTTTTCATAGTCACATCTACCGTACCTTTAGGGATTCTCAGACTTTCTGCTATTTCACTATGTGTTGCGCCATCTGCTTTTAGTGTCAATATTTCTTTTTGTTTAGCGTTCAGGATTTTAGTAATTTCCTTTACTGATGCCTCTTTCATTATTTCTTTTTCCTTATCTTCTTCATCAAATAGTCTTTCTATTGAATCGATGCTCTCAGACCCATCTTTTCTTAACTGAATCCAATAGGGTTCAAAAGGAACTTCTCTCTCTTCTGATGCTCTTCTGCTGATTTCTCTTCGAGCTCCTGGACGTTTACCGATAGTGATCCATTCGATTGAGTATTGTAGATTTGAAATCCAGCTGTTTATAATCTTTTTATCTTCTTGCAGCCTTATTAAAATGTGAAGCGCCTTGTTGTTTTTTATCCGTTTTGCAATCGCGACTTTCTTTTCTAAACGATTTCTTAATGCACGTGTTTCTTTCAAAGTTTGTCTATACTCTACTAATAACTCTCTCAAATCAAACGCACCACCTTTCTTTTATCTTTGTCTAAAAGCTCCGCCTTTACCTCTTGCATAGGTGCCACGATTACACCCCATAAGATCTTTCAAATCTCTTTTTGACAGTTTTTCTTTGACCTTAGTCTGTAGAGCTGGATAATTGTCTTTTGATGGCTTTGTAAATCCTTTTTCAGTAAGTTCACTTTGAATAGTTCTCACATTTTCACCTCAATAAATTATTTTTCGGACCATACATCTAGGCTTGCGGTCGATTACTTGATGTTTCATTTTTTTTACAGTTGCTTCTTTCCTGTAGGTAACTTTTCTCGTTATTGTTTTTTCTTTTTCAAACTGATAAAACTTACTCCAATTTTCTTTAACAAATTTCCAATGCTTTTGAGCCCATTTAATAAAGTTGTTAATCGCTTCAGTGATAGACTTAACGAATCTACTAATTATTTCTTTTAATATCTCAATTGCTTCTTGATTGATTTCCATATATACACCCCTTTTTGAAAATGAAAAGGACATCAAACAATGAGAGCGATTCCTCTGATTGTTCGATGTCCGTCGGTTCTTCCGTAAGGACTTTTATTTAATTTTTGTTGTTAAATAAAATCATTTGATAATCTCTAACTAATTGAAATGCTTGTTGTTCTGTGAATTTCTGTTTCACTAAATCCTGTTTATATTGGAATAATAGTACTGCTATATCAGCGAGTCCTGCAGATAATTGCTCGAGCTCATGAATTGGGTCCATTAAATTACCTCCTGTCCTTCTAACCTAATTCGTTCACTTCTATCCACGTCCAATACTTGTCCATTTTTCCAAATTACTATATCTTGTCCGTGTTTTTTGGGAGAAACCTTTGTGATTCGCCCTTCTTTCACGATATAAAGAGCATTTTCCATCAAATCTATTTCTACAACCATATCCTTTTCCACCAAGACTCCTCCTTGTGTTATAATTGTCTTGTCGGAGACAGGAGAAATCTTGTCTTTTTTTATGCGAACAATCCTTTTGGCCTTTGCTTAATCTCCCCAATTTCTGCACGATCGACTACTAGCAATGTAATATCAAGTACACCACGTTTCATCTTTTCAGCAATTGTGAATACATCGAATCCATCTTCCCAAAGGAATATGAATTTTTTTATTTCATGTTCTTCAAACACTGGATCTAATTGAATTTTCTCATGCTCGAACAGATAATAATTCATGCCCTCTCCCTCTAATCGGTTTTGTTATTGCTTCTTCTTTTGTGAATTTCCCACTTTTATATCTTCTACTTGCTGAAATTAATGAGATTCGGTTCTTTCTCATGATTTCTCGTTCTTTTTGATTAAATATTCTACTGACTCTCATATCTGTGACAGAATCTGTTGCTGCCTTTTCTTCAGACCAATTTAAAATGTGAATTCTTGCTTCGAATACTTCCTGTGGAACGTTATGTTTCCTAGCTATCTTTTTCCATTCATGCCATTTATCTGTTATAGTGGTCATGTTTTAACTCCTTTCTTTCGACACTTTTTTTCGAACTGTATATTAAATACTAAATGTTATTTCTGATAATTTAACTTCTTTTAACATGCCATTTATTTTAACTACTGCAATCGGATATGCAACAACTCCACCACGATGACCACCAATCATTGGCGATTCGCCAAGAACATTTGAGTATTGATAAACACCCATAAACTCTGCTTCAATTAATTCGGCCTTTATTTTCACAAAGCAATCTTTCTCCAATTTCTTCACTCCTTCGTTTTATGGTCGAGCTTCAAGCAACTTTCGGTCCTTTGCTTGTAATTATTCTTTAGGGAACATGTACCTCTTGCAGTTAGTACACCTTTTTTAACGAAACTTTCAAAGTATTTACAACTACCACATTTGGTATTTAAGTTAATATCACTTTTCCAATTCGGTGTTTTTGTCATATAATCACCTAGAACTAACCATTCCTAATTGCTTGTATCTTTTTCTCCTCACACCATTCTTCGTACTTGCCAGCGACTTCAGTTGCAAAGGAATACAATTCGGCAAAATCTTCATGCCACTCCTCTTCATAATTTTCTTTATACCATTCAGTAAAAGTGATATCTTCCACCTCTTTTGCGATGCTTTTTGGTAGAACTGTGCTGTTAAATAATATTTGAAACCCGTTCACCGAAATCAGCCAGATCAATTTCTTCGCTGTACAGACTATTTGCTTCTTTTCTGATTTGCTCCACCTTAATCATGCACTCCAACGCTTTTCGCATGGCTGCTTGTTGTTCATCTGTCCAATTTGCCCAAGCTAACCCTGCATGAATGACTTTTTGCGCTTCTTTTAATTCCATGTTCATTCTCCTTCCTAATTAATTTGTAGTACTATTTAAATAGTTAGGTGGTGAGTATACTGAATTTATTTGAAAATGTTGATATAAATGCAATGCAATATATAGGTCCAGTCACTGTATTGATAATTACTATGTCTCTAGTAGCCTTTCTTTGTAGCATAATATCAAAATCATGGTCAAAAGAACTTTCGAACTATCTTTTCGGTTGTGGATTTATCGCAAGTTTTTTAATATGGGCATATCCTCTAAATATGGGGTTTTATGAATTGTTCAAATAATTTGTTAGGGCATATGGTGCCCTTTCAATTCCATATTACGGTCGTACTATGCGGTTAATAATTCTGGATGTTCATGTATGTTGCCAACTACACATCCAAATAAATTGATAGATGACAATAGTTGTTTAGCCATCAAATCATTACATTGAGCATAAAAAGCACCTTGACTATAAATGACTTGCCAGATAAAGTTTTCATCATCTTTTAATAAATCAGCTTTAAATATTTGTTTTCCTTTTATGTCTATTAATCCTGTGTATTGGCCAAGTGTTTCAGCACGTACAGAGTATTAAGGTAAACTTCCAATTACATTTTGTGGAACAATATAATGCATTCCTGTACCTGTTTTTAAATGGCTACCTATAAACCAGTTACCATCAACATCTAAACCACGAAACTTATTTTCACTCACTTAGTTTCCTCCTTCACTTTTTCTATGAACTACGATGCTAATACTCCGATTTCCCAAGCCAATTTTCTAACTTCTGGCCAATAGTGTGCATCACTGCCTTGTCCATTACGATCTTCACAAAACCAGTCCGTAATACTTCTCTTTGAATGGACTACATATTCTCTTAAAGACTTCACCCAGTAGCTTTCAGTACTAGACATCGGCAATGTACGTCCATACAAGGATAGTTTGGCTGGCTTCTCGTGAACCCTATGAACACCCCAAGCTTTACTTTCAATTTCTAGCAAACCTAATCTACCATTTGACTTTAATTCGAAAGAAAACCATCTTGAAGTCCACCCAATTTTGAAAAGATATTTAAGCATTTCATTAGCTTTATCCAGACGACCTTGTTTGCCTATTTCTTTTGCTTTACGCTGAACCTGTTTTGTTTTGTCTGCATCAAATATTAAACGAGCCAAAGGTTTGTGATACCCTGATTTCTTAACTAATTTTCTAACTCGATTCTCTTCACTATCCAAGTCAAAAAAGTAAAATGAAGCTTCATTTGTGAATTCAAATTTATTTAGAACAACCCACCACATATTGTTGATATTGTGATAAATTGTACCCCTGCGTAATCTCCCTTTGTGATCTCGGAAATATTTAATATCTCCATTTCGTAATTGTTTTCCATCTTTATCTTTTGAGTTATATGATGAAATTTCATACTCAGGCAATTCTTTGCCTTCTTCGTAATGCCAGCAATCTTTTATACGAAACATTACTTTATCTATTGCATATTTATAATTTGGTTTGGTTGTGTCTTCAAAACCCTCTTCTAACAAAAGGTTTTTAATATGTTTTAACTCAACTAAGAACTGACAACGGATTAAGTAAGGCATCATTTTCAATTTGTCAAAATCATATTTCCCGCCGTTTGAGTTTTTCGTATTTACTTCTTGGAAAAATTCCAATTCTATTCCCGATGGATAACGCTTTGCCTTAAATTGTAAATCACCTTTTTTACCTTCCCAATGATCTTTAGCTAAAATAGCGTAATCCTTTAATATTCGTTGGTCTGTTTGAATAAACCAACCTCTAGTTTCAAGCAAATTAAATATTTTTCTTAATGTTGGAAATGTAAATGCTTCATTTCCTCCTGCACCAATAAACGTACCGTTACTACTTGTTGTCTCGTGAAAGGTTTTTTCACTCATATTTCATCTCTCCATTCCTTCGCTTTATGTGTCAAATGCATTTTATTCCTCGTAGTCCCCTTCGAAGTTTTTATAAAATTCATATTGGGATTTCTGTCTTAATATTTGAATCTTTTTAGCAAGACTCGTTTCTGTTCTTCCGAGCGCAAGAGAAAGATTTTTTGTTTTGTCTTTTTCCGAAAACTTGCAGTATTTCACCACCCTCTGTAAATCTAGTTCCTTGGTTAGGGTGATAAAACGAGTTATACCTCATTCTGCCTAAACGATCATATTCAATTGTTTGCGAATTCTCTGGAATGTTGTGCATATTCCTTTAATCCTTCCAAATCATCATTTTCGTATTGGCAATACTGGCAGTGAATTGCCGTTGCTTTTACTAATGCTGTTTTTTCCATTGACTCAGAAATCACAACCGGTGAATTGCAGTTATCACAAATAATAAATAGATTATTGTATGTTCCCATTACACGCTCACCGCCATTTCCATATCTTCTTTGAACCGAAAGTCAAATACGACAAAAACACAATTGCATTCATGACACTTGTTTAATTTCAAAAAGCTTTCAAGATCCTTTGATTTTTTTAAAAAATCGCCTATTTCTTCACTGGCACAATTAGGGCACATTTGAAAACCTCCTAATTTTTAATTGTTCGTTCGTATGTTTCCAACAATTCACTGTCACTTAATTTCTCCAGATACTCTTCGGAATACCTTGTATTTATGCTAATTGAAAAGATGATTGCATCACGGTCGATATTAAGTGGTAGAGATGTTTCACTATCCTTCATGCTGATTGTTCCTTCCTGTTTAACCCAAAACGCTCCTCAGCTTCCTGGAGCTTCACTTCCACTTGGTCCAGACGCTTTCTGTTTGCATCCGTATCGATTGGGCCTGTTGGCTGTACATAATAAAAGCCTTGACCTTTAATCCATTGAGGCATTTTATTTCATCCCCTTTTCGTATTCTTCAACAGTTACACCAAGCATTCTAGCTGTAGCAAAAGCTTTTCGATGGTTAGTTGCTCGATTCTGCAAACAGTTTGAATTGCCAATAATCCTCCACCAGGTTCTTCCTTTATCGTCTAATTTGTAAGGTATCTCTTCACTTGCAAATTCTTTTGGAGTGATATTCGAAGTGAACCATATAGGTTTATTTGCTCTCTCTCGGCCGTTGATAATTTGAAAAATCCAGTCTTTTTCATCCAGTGATAATTTTTGGCTACTCATAAAGTCGTCCCATATTAATAAATCTGCACTGAGGCAAGCATCCATGATTTCATGAAACGACTCTTTGTTATTAAAGTTTTTAGTGGCTAGTAAACGACTAAGTAAATCCTTTTCTGCAATAAAGATGACTGCATATCCTTTAGCAATTAAAGCATTTCCTCCTGCAGCAGTTAAATGACTTTTACCATTACCTGTCTCACCAAAAATAAAGACTCCTAATCTACCACGATCTTCAAAGTTTGCAACCGCATCATTTACTTCCTGTTGAGCTGACTCTGTGCCTGGTCTAATTTTGTAATTTTCGAAAGTCATATGCTTAATTTCATCCATCGCGCTACTTAGTTTGAGGGATCGATTAATACGTACTAACTTTGCCTTAGATTCTTGTTCTCTCCTGAAATCTTGAATGCGATCTGTTTCGCAAGTGCAAGCGCAATGTACCCAATGCATGACTTTTTTAAAAGGATGCTCAATTTGAATTTGCTCCTTGTCCTTGCCACAATATTCGCATTGTATTACTTCAGGCTTATCTGAAGAGTTGGACATCCCCGCTTGTTGTAGAATGTTTCTCATTACGTCCTTCATGAGTATTTACCTCCCCATACTCTGGCTTTTTAACTGGTTCATTCTTTTTATGTTCAGCCTTAATTTGAATTACAAGTTGATCGAACTTATTTCTTAACTTCGAAATGGATAGAATAATAGTTTTCCAAAAGTTGTTATCCTGGCACCAATCAATAACGTAGATAATCTGTTTCTCCGTTCGTTCATCCCGTTCCATCATTAACCGCATTTCATTTGACCATTTCTGTAAATTTGGTTTTTTAAAAGCAGGATGATGTGAAAGAATTTTTTGATACAACCGATTGGATAACTGAAAATAAATTGAATTTTCGTCGTAAACTTGTTTGCGACTATTATCTTTATTCTCTGTTGTATTCTCTGTTGTATTCTCTGTTAATGTTTCTGACAAAACGTCTGAATCATTTCTGACAATTGGTAAGGATGGATTCTGACAAAAGGTAAGAATGGATTCTGCCAATCTGTCGTAATCTAATTTGTAATGAAGTGTGGGTGCACCATTAGCTTTTAATAGCTTTGTTTCAACTACTCCAAAATCTTTTAATTTGTTAGTTGATCTCCTTACTTGCTTTTCACTAAGACAAACTTCTTTTTCCCATTCTTGATAAGATTTGTAGAAAAAACCATCTGTCCTTTTTGACTTGTCAGAATAAAAAACTATTTGATTAAGTAATACAGCCGTAGTTAAATCTCCGGTGTATTCTACATAAATTTTTGGTATGGTAAATGTATTGTCTTGACCACTGATACGTTTTAAAAGTTCTCTAATTGTGCTGTAATTATCCATTTAACCACTTCCATTTGTGTTTTTGGCTTTCTTGTTATAAGATAAATGTAATATTGTTATTCAAACCGCTGACCAACTTTGCCGAGTTGTTCAGTTTTTTTATTGTCTTCTGGACTGTTCCATAGTTTAGTTGCCGACACTACAGCAACAATAGAAAATAAGAATATGAAAACTTCTTCTGGGCTGTTAAACACTTCGCTTCACCACCTTTATGTGAAAGCCTTGTGCATTTAAATCGTTTACCTTTTGATGTCTCGAATGCTTCCATTCCAATGCCACTAACTCTTTTAAAGATTTGATTGTATCTTCACAATGAGAGATAGCTTGCTCGTATTCGCCACGAACCATATAGACTTGAATCAGTGTCAAACAATCTTCAACACATGATTTTTCTTTCACAATTTTTGTTGCCAAATTGTCTAGTTCCTGCTGATCTAACTTAACCATTCCATTTCTCCACAAACCGTATTGCCTTTTGAAGTTGATGTTGTTTAACATCTCGGTATGATTTAACTGCAAACTGTTTTTTAATTGCACTGTAAATACCTCTAAATACTTGCCCTCTTGCTGTAGAGTCTTTTTCAAGAGTAAACGCCCTTTCTCCTACAGCTTTTTGAAGACGACGTTGTTCACCAGAATTTAAGGTTATTTGGTTTTGCATTTGAGTTTGAATTGTCATCATCCCCTTTTCCATTTTGTTTATTTTTTCTGCCATCTCTAATATTTTTTCATCTTGAATAGCTATTAAAAACTCTGGAGACTTCATCTTGTCTGCAAGGTTATAATAACCATCCACTAGTGCGCTATATGCTTCTCTTGCCTTTTCATTGTTTAAGGATTTTGCATGTAACCATGCCCCCTGTTCAGTCCAAAGATACAAAACAGATACAAATTTAAGGCTTGCGTCTTCTTGACGTTCAGCTTTAAAACCCTTTAAGTCTTCACCTGTTAAGGCGAAAAAATGTTTCCCTTGTTCGTAATGAACTTTATTTCTTTGAAAATTACGATTAATAATCTTCGGGTTCACGTTAAATGATTCAGCAAGTTGAGAAGTAGTAAGCACTCTTTTACCGCTTTGTTCGATAGCTTGTAACTCCATTTCATCACTCCTTTTAGGATTACGTCATATTGACTCACGCCCTTATCGTTGGAAAAGGATCTAAATTCAAGAAGAATCCTTCAGACTTAGCTTTTGCAAATTCTTTCTCCGTATATTGCATGGACCATTCGTTCCCAAAAGTATCAAACATCGATTGTCTTGCACGGTCTACAGAAGCTGATTGAATGATTACATATCTGTTCCAGAATCGATGTCCTCCCCCAAACGTAAAAATGTGCTTTGCCGAATGACTTTGAACTATCTCAATCCAGTTAGGATATTCCCAAATCATTTCTGATTGAGTGTATTCACGTGCGTATTCCTCTTGCATTAACTCCAACTGGTGTGCATAAATATATGAGTCTTTACCAGTCTCTAAATCTATTACGTGAATAAAATCATCGGGATTAGATGCATCTTCAAGAGCCATACAAACTACAGATAAAAAGTATCTGCCTCCATAGACCTTTCCTTTTTCAATGACTTTTTCCACAATTATTTCACCTCCTGTTGATGTTGAATCACATCAAGAAACTCACAAGTGCAAAGGGGGATACTTATGAGTTTCTTGACGAGAGCCAAACTCTACGTCATAATAAAGTTACATATAAGTTTTACTGCTGGTTAACTTTCCCGAGTTAATCAGCTTTTTTATTTTCTTTTGGTTCCTTCATTGTGCTAGCCATCCTTTCGCTATCCACCGTGGAACTAATCCCTTAATGCATTCTTTAATAGAAATCCGATAATCCTTTTGTAATTGAATTAACAAGTTATTAATGAATGCTTTACCATCTAATAATTCTTCCATTAGGACTTTGATTTCTTGCCGTTCTTCCTTGGTAATCACTCCAGGTGGCTTTGCTAAACAAACTTCTTCAAGTTTATTAATGGCTTCTTTTAACTCTCTATACGCGAGTGATTCAATGGATAGTCTGTGTTGCTCAATGTTTGGACCTCTAAATACCGGCGAAGTATATCCCTCACTAAACTCATGTAGCATATCTGCAATGAACTCTGCATTGTCATATGTTTGCATTGCTGATACAGCTATATCTTGTTGCATCATCCTTCTATCATTTTTCATGTGACTTCCCAGCTGACGACTAATGTTTAAATCAGATGCTAATTGATCTCCATTAAGTTCCTCACTTTGCATTAACCTTTCAATGGCTTGTCCCATGTGTGTAGCAGTTTTCATTGTCATTTCCCCCACGGCTCCTTTTTTGTATCTAAATGGCTCTGTTTTGATACAATAACTTGTTTTAAACTTGAGTTAGATTACTTTGCTATAGTGATTGGTATTTGTTTCAACCCAAGTAGAGTTTTTTTCAATCCACTCAAGTACCAAATCACGAGGGTATCTAGATTTAACATGTTGAAACTTAGGAAATGTTGGAATAGATACTAGTTTGTTAATTGCAGTTTGTTCCACTTGAAAAATATCTGATAAATCTTTTCTGGTTAGTGTTGGTGGATATTTGTTTAAGTTTGAAGAGTTTTTGAAGCTCTCACGAAATTCTTCTCGAATAATTTCTCTTATTTGACTTAAATCCTCCAAATCAAATTGAACATTAGCCATTTTTTCATCTCTCCTTATTTTTCATTCTTCATATCGTGGCACTCATCTTCAAAAAAAAGAGTCCAACTAAAGGACAATGCATTCGAAATTTTTTTGGCACTAGCAACTGTAGCATTACGTTCTCCAGATTCTATATGTCCGTATGTTGCTCTAGCTATACCTGCCTTCTTTGCTAGTTGATCTTGAGTCAGTCCAGATTCTTCCCGTTTTTTTCTCAACCAGGTTCTCATTATTTTCACCTACATTCTTCACTTCGTAGCTTTCTTATAAACTTACTATAAACTACGTTTTGTAGCATGTCAACATTTTTTCTTCTTTTTGAAGAATTGCATTTATTCTTCTTTATGTAGAGTTAGAATAGAGTTATTAAAAAGGAGTTGCAAATCGTGGAATTCAATAAGAGACTAATTGAATTGAGAAAAAGTAAAGGACTCTATCAAGCTGATGTCGCCAAACATGTTGGTGTTGCAAGGGCAACATATGGTGCTTATGAACAAGGCAATCGCCAACCTGACTTTGATACTTTACAATCTATAGCTAACTTTTTCGAAGTTAGTACGGATTATTTGTTAGGTAGAACAAGTACAATTCAAGAACCAAGTTCCTCATACGACATACCTGTATTAAAAAACAGCCCATTAAAGAATTTTACAGATGCTGACTATTTATTACTTCAAGAAATCAAAAAACACCCTGTTCTATTTAATGAACTATCTGTTGATCCAGAAAAAAAAGTAAGAGAAATTGTTAAACTTCACAAAATGAAAAAGTTACTATTAGAAGACGATGAAGAATTAGGTGATGGATTTGGCGACCTTAAAGATTGATTGTAGTTCGGACTATTGGGAAGAACGTGCAGAAAAGGTTCTTTCCAATTTTCAAATGGATGGTCCTGATGAAATCGATATAGAAGATATTTGTTGGAGATATGGTATAAAAATTAAACCGTTAGATATATATTTTGCTGAACCGTATTTAGAAAGAGATGAAATTGATTCTTTGAAATCATTCGCCATTCCAAGCGAAAGGGATAGGAGAGGAATAATATTTCTAAAACCTGGATTAGATGCGATTGAGAGGAAGTTGTTACTTGCAGAAGAGTTTTGCCACATATATGCTCATCATTCATCGCAACTGACATTAGATACTCATGTAATAAACAAATTAGAAAATCAGGCAAAACGGATGTCTGCATATTTATTAATGCCTCTTAGATATATCCAAGATGTTTTTGACTTAGCTGCTGAACAAACCGTATTAATCTACGAGATAGCCGACTACTTCGTAGTATCAGAAGAATTTGCGAAATATCGTATCGAATTATTATTAAATAGAAATGTTGATGCTTTATTCTCTATTAGAGGAAAATTAGGAGCTATTGAATGGTTGGAGTAACAATACATAACTTTTATATTTTATTATTTTGTTTTTAAAAGTCGCCTTTCTGTTGGCGAATTTTTTGTAGTTATAAAAAGAACTTATGTTTGCACTTCTTTTAAAGGTGAATCAATGAAGAACAATAAAATACATAGAATCATAATCAAAACATAGGGGGTCTTGTCATGGCATCGATACAAAAGTATCAAACTCAAAAAGGCGATAGATGGATGTATACTATTGAAAATGGTATTGATCCATCCACAGGAAAACGTAGTCGGATTGTAAAAAGAGGGTTTATAAAGGAAAAAGAGGCAAAGAAGGCTGCACAAGAAGTTGAATACCAGTTAGGTAAGTGGAAGATTGACTTAAAGAATCAAATATCTTTTGCAGATATGGCTGACGAATGGTTAGAGGTATATAGTCAATCAAGTGTAAAAATAAGCACTATACGAGTAAGAAAGCATGAAATTGGTCATCTAAAAAAGTATTTTGCTTATGTAAAATTACGAGATGTAACCAAAAAAATGTATCAAAACTTATTAACTACACTTAAAAATGACGGGTTAGCACACAACACTATATCTGGAATACATGGTACTGCAAGAATGATATTTAAACGTGCTATGGAGCAAGATATTTTATCACAAGATCCAACCGAATATGCATATATACCAAAAGACAAAAAAACTGTTGAAGATATTGAGAATACAAATGTTGAAGAAAAATTTTTAGAGAAGCATGAACTTAAATTATTTTTAGATACTGCAGAAAAAAATGCAGATTCAGATGATTACGTAATATTTTTAACTTTAGCATGGACTGGACTAAGAGTTGGTGAATTACTAGCTTTAAAGTGGAGAGACATTGACTTCAATGAACAAACAATTAACATAACAAAAACATATTATAATCCCAATAACAACACAAAAAAATTCACTCTTCTCCCTCCAAAAACTGACGGATCTATTCGTAAAATTGATGTTGAAGATGAGATAATTATAGCTTTAAAGAAACACCGTATTAAACAGAAAGAAGTGAAATTAGTAGTTGGGAAAGAATATTTTGATGATGATTTTATCTTTGTTCGTTTATTCCCACCTTACTATGGATATCCACATTTCATCAAGACTGTTGAAAATAGAATGGCTTCTATATTAAAAAAAATTGATAATAAAAAGCATTTAACACCACATTCACTGAGACATACCCATACATCGTTACTGGCCGAGGCTGGAGTTGAATTAACTCAAATAATGGATCGTCTTGGTCATACAGATGATGAAACAACGACCCAAGTCTACCTTCACATTACAAAAGATAGAAAAAAAGAAGCTTCTCAAAAGTTCGGAAAACTTATGAGAAGTTTATAAATTTATATTTAAGGCATCATTTAGGCATCGAAAATAAAAAAATACCCTTTAACACCAATGGTATCAAAGGGTATTTTTATTAAATTACATCATGCCGCCCATTCCGCCCATATCAGGCATACCCATACCGCCAGCTCCTGCTGGTTCTGGAATGTCTGCTACTACTGCTTCTGTAGTTAAGAATAATGCTGCTACAGATGCAGCGTTTTGAAGTGCTGAACGAGTTACTTTAGTTGGATCAACAATACCTGCTTCGATCATATTCACCCATTCGCCAGTTGCAGCATTGAATCCGATACCGACTTCTTCACGTTTTAAACGATCTACAACGATAGATCCTTCAAGACCTGCATTGTTAGCGATTTGACGAACTGGTTCTTCTAATGCACGAAGTACAATTTTCAGACCCGTAGCTACGTCGCCTTCTTTTGTTTCTGCTAATTCGGCAACTTTGTTATATACGTTTACTAGTGCAGTACCACCACCAGCTACGATACCTTCTTCAACTGCTGCGCGAGTAGCATTAAGAGCATCTTCAATACGAAGCTTGCGTTCTTTTAGTTCTGTTTCTGTTGCTGCTCCGACTTTAACTACAGCTACACCACCAGCTAATTTAGCTAGGCGTTCTTGTAGTTTTTCTTTGTCGAATTCAGATGTAGTGTCTTCTAATTGAGAACGGATTTGTGTTACACGACCAGCGATGCGATCAGACTCTCCGTTACCCTCTACGATTGTAGTATTATCTTTAGATACAACAACTTTAGAAGCGCGACCTAATTGAGTAATGTTAGCAGATTTTAAGTCTAAACCTAAATCTTCTGTGATTACTTCAGCTCCAGTAAGAACTGCGATATCTTCTAACATCGCTTTACGACGGTCACCAAATCCTGGCGCTTTAACAGCTACAGCATTGAAAGTTCCACGTAATTTGTTTAATACTAGAGTAGCTAGAGCTTCCCCTTCTACGTCCTCAGAGATTAGTAAAAGTGGTTTGCCTTGTTGTACTACTTGCTCAAGCACAGGAAGAATTTCTTGTATGCTTGTGATTTTTTTATCTGTTATTAAAATATATGGATTGTCTAAAATAGCTTCCATTTTATCCGAATCTGTTACCATATAAGGAGATGCATATCCACGATCGAACTGCATACCTTCTACCACGTCAAGTTCAGTAGTGAACCCTTTAGATTCTTCAATTGTAATGACACCGTCGTTACCAACGCGCTCCATTGCTTCAGCAATTAGTTCACCTACTTCAGAATCTCCTGAAGAAATAGCTGCAACCTGAGCAATAGACTCTTTACCTTCGATTTGTTTAGAAATTGCTTTTAACTCTGTAACTGCAGCAGCAACTGCAAGGTCAATACCTTTACGGATTCCTACTGGGTTAGCACCAGCTGTTACGTTTTTCAACCCTTCACGGATCATCGATTGCGCTAATACAGTAGCAGTTGTTGTACCGTCACCAGCTATATCGTTTGTTTTAGAAGCAACCTCTGCCACTAATTTAGCACCCATATTTTCAAATGCATCTTCCAATTCGATATCTTTTGCAATCGTTACACCATCATTAGTAATAAGTGGTGAACCAAATTTTTTCTCAAGAACTACGTTACGTCCTTTTGGTCCAAGTGTTACTTTAACAGCATCTGCAAGTTTATCTACTCCACGTAACATTGCGCTACGTGCGTCTTCACTGAATTTAATTTCTTTAGCCATGTGTTAGTTACCTCCTGAATATATTTTCCTAAGTTTTATTAGCCAATAATAGCTAGAACATCGCTTTCGCGTAAAATTAAATAATCGTTGTTTTCATATTTCACTTCTGTGCCTGAATATTTAGAGAAGATGATGCGGTCTCCCTCTTTTACGTCAAGTTCAACGCGAGTGCCGTTTTCAAGTACTCGTCCAGTCCCTGTAGCAACAACATTTCCTTCTTGCGGTTTTTCTTTAGCAGAGTCTGGAAGTACGATGCCAGATGCTGTTTTTTCCTCAGCTTCGATTAATTCGATTACGATACGATCACCTAATGGTCTTAACAAGTGAAACTACCTCCCTAAAATAGTAAAATGTAATATTATTAGCACTCTTACTCTTTGAGTGCTAACACACTTATAATAATAATTAATCACAGAACATTTTGCAAGTAAGAAGCTATCTTTTTCTTTTATTTTCTATTTCCGATACAATAAGAAAAGAAGGTACATATAGAGAGGAATAAAACTGTTTATGAAACAACAAAAAACTGGTATATACATTTTAATCGTTTACTGTATAATGCAACTATCTTCAGGTATACTTGTCCCGTTCCTACCAGAGCTTTATACCCTATTAGAAGCTAAAGGAGTGGAAAATCCAGCACTTTTCATTTCTGGTTGGTGGGTATTTCTTAGCATGGGAATCGCTACATTGATCACCCTGCTAGTCATCCGTAAAGACAAGACTTACTTGAAGCCACTAAATAGTAAGCCAAGCCCAACCCTCCAAACGATCGGTTGGGGAATTGCTGGTTTCTTTCTAGTATTTGTAGGACAGGGTATTGCAGCAAGCATCGAGCTTAAATTTGGTGTGGATCCTGGATCAGAAAATACAACTCAGTTTATAGAAATTGCCCATACCGTACCATTAGCTATTTTTTCAATTGTCATTTTTGCCCCTATATTAGAGGAGCTGATATTCCGAAGAATCATTTTCGGAACTCTGTTGCCAAAAACGAATTTCTTTGTAGCCGCTTCTGTAAGTGCAATTGTGTTTGGAATTATTCACTTTGACTTTACGCACATACTACTATATGCGGTTTCCGGATTTATATTCGCATTTATCTATTACAAGACAAAGCGAATTATCGCATCAATTATCTCCCATATGTTATTAAATGGATTTGTTGTGCTAGTTCAATTTTACGGTGAGGAAATTCAACAGTTTCTTAAACAATATTCAAATATGCAGTTCCTATTTTTTCATTAATAAAAGCCTTTGACCTGTTAGCATTATGGTCAAAGGCTTTTTTTGTTATTCAGTCAGTTCATTTCTTATTAAATAAATAAGAGTCTGTAATTCTACAGAAAGATCGATGGTATGTACACGGATAGCATCGGTTGTTTGTAAACGTATTGGTGTAAAGTTTAATATCCCTTTAATAGAAGAAGCTTCTAATTGATCGGCTACTTGCTGTGCAGACCGACTTGGCAAAGTAAAAATGACCAGTTCAATTCCATATTCCTCTAGCTTTTCAAGCATAACACTCGAATGATACACAGGAATATCACTTATGGTCGTTCCTTCTACCGGAGCCTTTGTATCGAATGCCACGACAATTTTTGTATTATGGTTTTTTTGGAAATTATACTTTAGAAAAGCAGTTCCCAAACTTCCAACTCCAATGAGCGCAACATTCGCAGCCTCATCCTGATCGAGTGTTTTACGGAAAAACTCAAGTAAAGTCGGAACGTCATAACCGTAACCCTTTTTTCCAAGCGCACCAAAATGAGAGAAATCTCTCCTAATTGTTGCGGAATCGATTTTCATCGCTTCACTCAATTCCTGCGAAGAAACTCGTTTGTGCCCAGCATTATGAAAGCTTTGTAAAAATCTATAATATAATGGAAGTCTTTTCGTAGTTGCTTGAGGAATTCTCGGTATTTCTGGCTTCATAAAAATCCTCCTAGTTTAGTCAAACAAATCGTTATTATCTTACTAGACATTTCTACCATTGTAAACCTAGAGCGTTGCAACGACAAGCCCTATCTATTACACTAAGGATAGAATTGAGGTGCGAATAATTGTGATTGTTTTACAAGTCAATCAAATAACAAAATCCTTTAACGGTGAAGATATATTAACTAACGTAAAGCTAGAGGTTCAGGATCGAGACCGGGTTGCCCTTGTTGGTAGAAACGGTGCCGGAAAATCTACACTACTTAAAATAATAGCAGGTGAAATGTCGTATGATTCAGGCGAAATAATTATGCCAAAAAATATTCGTCTTGGCTATTTAGAACAGCATGCAGGTCTCGAATCTAAATTGACAATCTGGGAGGAAATGAAGACAATATTTAGTCATCTCATTAACTCTGAAAAAGAGCTTCGTTCCCTAGAATCACAAATGGCAGACCCTACTATATATGAAGATACTGAAGCTTATGCAAGAGTGGCAGCAACGTACGATGAATTACAGTTAGCCTTTAATGAGGCAGGTGGCTATCGCTTCGAATCAGATATACGCTCTATATTACACGGCATGCAGTTTTTCCCAGATGATTATGATAAGCCTGTCCAAGCATTGTCAGGAGGACAAAAAACGAGGCTAGCACTTGCAAAAATGCTTCTAAGTAAGCCAGACTTACTAATCCTCGATGAGCCTACCAACCATTTGGACATTCAAACGCTAAGCTTTTTAGAAAACTACCTGAAAAATTATAGCGGTGCAGTTCTTATCGTCTCACATGACCGTTACTTTTTAGACCAAGTAGTCAACTTTGTTTACGAAGTATCTCGGCATAATGTAGTAAGATACGTTGGCAACTACAGTTCGTACTTAACGCAAAAAGCAAAAAACTATGAGTTAGATAGAAAGAAGTATGAAAAACAGCAAGAGGAAAAAGCAAAGCTCGAGGATTTTGTCAGTAAAAATCTTGCCCGTGCCTCTACAACTAAAATGGCTCAATCTAGACGTAAAGTTATTGAGAAAACAGATTGGATGGAATCCCCAGATGGTGATGAAAAATCTGCTTCTTTCGGATTTACTATCGATCGACCAAGTGGCAATGACGTACTTCGTCTGGAGCAAATTGCAGTTGGCTATCCAAACAAAACTGTTTCATCGAATATTTCCTTCTCTGTGTACAAGCAAGACCGCATTGCACTCGTTGGACCAAACGGAGTGGGCAAATCAACTTTACTAAAAACAATTATGAAACAATTAAATGCCGCTGATGGGAAAATCCAGTATGGTACGAATGTCCAATTTGGATACTATGATCAAGAACAAGCAGCATTAACTGGCAACAAAACAGCTTTACAAGAACTATGGGATGAATGGCCGTTAATGAATGAACGAGATGTCCGCACTGTATTAGGTCGTTTCTTGTTTTCAGGAGATGATGTACAAAAAACGGTATCTACACTATCCGGTGGTGAAAAGGCAAGACTCGCTCTTGCAAAGCTAATGCTTTTAAAAGCGAACACCCTCGTACTCGATGAGCCTACCAACCATCTAGACTTAGACAGTAAAGAAGTTCTCGAAAATGCATTACTCGACTTCCCCGGGACTATCATATTCGTATCCCATGACCGATATTTTATTAACCGAATTGCAACAAAGGTTATTGAGTTAGCAAGCGAAGATGCAACTCTATTCCTTGGAGACTATGACTATTACCTAGAGAAAAAAGAAGAAATGGAAGAGCTTGCTTTAGAAAATGCAGTAGTTGAAAATACAGTAATTACAAAAGTGAACACATCCACAATTGATAAAGAAGCAAAGAAAAAAGAACGTCAGCTTCGACGCCAGCTAGAGGAATTGGAAAGTCAGATTCCAACTGTTGATGCGGAAATTGTTATTATCGAAGAAAAGTTATGTGACCCTGAAATCTTCCAAGACCACGAAGCTGTCCAACAATTACAGCGTGAACTAGATCAGTTGAAGGAAAAACAAGATGACCTATCAAATGAATGGTTAGAATTACAGGAACAATTAGAAGAAATAGCCCCATAAAGAAAAAAGGTAGTGAAACCAATTCGTTTTTTTGGCTTCACTACCTTTTCTAATTGCTTATGATTTTACTCTTTTTAGTTGTCTAATAATTTCAATTAATGCCTTGAAACTTTGAACCATTAGTTTACTCGATCCAAAATTCATAATAATATGGGTCTCAGTAGATGGGTCATAAAACAAATGAGTTGAAAGAACTCCAATATGCCCTCTTACTCTTGGTAACCCTTTCAATAGAAAAAAGAACTCTTCAAATCGGATTTCCATTAGCCCTGTTCCATAGTGAATACCAGTTCTGAATTTATGTTTGAATTTTTCCATAAACTGTATTTTTTCTTCATGAAATAATCTTCCTTCTCTAAAAGCTCTATTAAAAGAAAGAAGATCATTTGGAGTAGATATTATTCCACCTCCCGACCAGTCCACACTTAGACTTTGAAAGTCTGTTACATCTGTGCCGTTAAGCCAAATCTTTTGAAATTTTTGTAGGGGATTTTTAGGTTCCGAATAGAACAGCATATAAGAGTCCTGCATTCCAAGTGGGGTAAAGATTTCATCATGTAGATTCTCATGAAATGGTTTTCCTGAAACTTTTTCAATGATTAAACCAAGTAAAATATAACCAGTATCTGAGTAATGAAAGACCTTCCCAGGTATCCCTGCAGCTTTTTGCCTTTTCCGTGTGAATTCAACTAATTCATAAGGAGTCCATTTCTTTTCAGATTCGGAAACGATCAATTTAGACATCGGACTACCTAAATTTACTGGATCTTCGAAATAATCACCGATTCCTGAAGTATGCGCTAATAATTGTTCTACGGTAACTTCTTTCATATAATCTTTATCCTTAAATATAAAGAGATTTTCAAGTTCTATATTTGTAAAATAATTTGATATCGGATCGTGTAAGGATAAACTATTTCTGTCTATTAAAATCATTATTAGAGTAGCAGTAAACATTTTACCAATACTTGCAATATGGAAAGGTTGGTTTGAATCTTCTGATGAATAGTTATACTGAAAATCTAACTTTTTACTATCAATCAGAATTTGGATGCTTGATTGAGTATTTTTTTGATGAATTTTATTAAAGTATTTATCCAAATGCCTCTTTACGGCCTCTATACTTGTCGTATTCAACATTATGTCCTCCATCGTTTTACAACATTTGAAATAAGCTGTTAGAAAAATATTTTAGCTGTTGCACTCTTTTACCTTTTCTAAAAATGACCTAATCCTTTGAATCTCAAAATATGTGTATAGAACCTAACTGATTCTTCCTAATTATCTTTAGAAAACTCGTTCCTATTTTTTGTTGTCTCATTTACCCAAGCATCTAAGGACTTTTTTGAAAAGATAACCTCCTCATATACTTTTGAATAAGGGAACATCATACCTAAAAATGAACCATAATTATTCAATTGTATTTTATCCTGACTTATAATTGCCTCAATAGATTTTTCACTTATTTTTAAGGTAATCAGATGCCTCCGATAAAGATAAAACTTCATCGAAGATGTGCGGTAAATTACAACTCCGTTTGTCTTGTGAATCATTTATTCTTTTGCTGAATCAGCAAGTCCACGTCCAATTACATTAGCAGATATCGGTTTTTTTCCTAATTCTCTTGCCCAAATAGATAATTGTCCGATATGGTGTATCTCATGAGCAATTACATGTCGAATAACTTCACCCCAAGTATCCCGTTCAATTCTTCCATCTGGCAACGTATCGTAAAGTATGCGACTTTCCATGCTATCATTCCAGTTGTTTACAAAGGCTTCGACTTCCAATCGAAATTTTGCGTCTAATTGCCTTACTTTCTCCATAGTACTATAATTTTCAAAACTCTCCTGAAAATCAGGCTGATCCTGTAAAACACGAATCCAACTCCATTCCACATCTACTATATGAAATAATGTTTCTAAAATGCTTCCTACTCCACCTGTGCGTTTGCATAACAGTTCTTCTTCACTTAATCTCTCACACCATAGATACCAGTCTTCCCTAACCAACCAATTATACTGAAAAAACATCTTCACTAAGTTTCCTCCCTAAAATTGAGTAATAATATTCTATCTTATTTTTATTGGCCAGAATGAAACCTTACAACCTATTCTGATACTTTCCACCTATTACTAGAATTCTACAATTTCAGCGATAATCCTTCTTATGTTTTAATCTTATAATTGTTGCAGTGTCGAATAGTATACATATATGTTGGTCAAGTACTATTTTATAATAACTTTTCTCCACATATTTATTCACAAAGAAAAACTAGTTATATCAATCTATCAACAGGTTTATCCACATTGTCCACAATTTTAAAAATAAGTTGTCCACATTGATGTGTATAACAATCATACTATATATAGTTTGCGTCTAAGTTACGCACATGTTATCCACAAAATGTGCATAAGTACGAATGTTCTCTATTGACAACTTCTAAATTCCATGATAAAAAATCCTCTTTTCTTGTCGAAGAAAAGAGGATTTGAGTATTTCATTTAGTTGTTTAGAGTCTAGACTACAAGCGAATAGGCTTTGACTCGTTTCAGAATCTCGGTACTAAAATAGGCGCATTTGTTTTTCTTAATTCCAACTATTTAATTCTAGACCTGGTCTACCATTCATCGACATATCACTTAAATGTCCTGCTGAATACTTAGAATTTCCAGCGGCAGCAATCATGGCAGCATTGTCTGTACATAGCTTGATGGGTGGTACATAAAAAGGTATATTCTCTTTTGTAAAAGCTTCCTCTAGTGAATTACGAAGTCCTTTATTTGCAGCAACTCCACCGGCAGCAATAACTTGCTTCACTTTAAATTCACGTGCTGCACGTATAGTTTTTGTCGTTAACACTTCCACTACACTTTGCTGGAATCCTGCCGCTAGGTGGTTCGGATTTATCTCTTCTCCACGTTGCTCGGCGTTATGCTGATAATTGATAACTGCAGATTTTAATCCACTGAAGCTAAAATCATATGACCCTTCCTCTAGCCATGCTCTAGGAAATTGCAATGCTTCATCACTTTCGTTAGCAAGTTTATCGATATGTGGACCTCCTGGATATGGAAGATTCAATACTCGAGCTACTTTGTCGTACGCTTCACCTGCAGCGTCATCCCTAGTCTCACCGATTAACTCGAACTGTCCATCTTCCTTCATCAATACAAGCTCCGTATGACCTCCAGAAACAACTAATGCCAAAAGTGGGAATTCCATCTTCTGTACTAGTGCATTAGCGTAAATATGCCCCGCGATGTGGTGGACTCCAACTAGTGGAAGCCCATTTGCAAAAGCGAATGCTTTCGCAGCATTTATACCTATCAGAAGTGCTCCGACTAACCCTGGGCCTTCTGTAACTGCAACTGCATCTAAATCCTGTGGTGTCATATCCGCTTGTTTTAATGCTTCTTCGATAACAATCGTAATCTGCTCCACATGGTGTCTCGATGCGACTTCTGGTACTACTCCACCAAATCGTTTATGGCTTTCGATTTGTGATGCTACTACATTGGATATAATCTCATGCCCATTTTTTACAATCGATGCTGCTGTTTCATCACAGCTCGTTTCAATTCCTAATATATATTGGTCTTTTCTCATTTAAATTCCACCCACATCACAAGTGCATCCTCTCCGGTGTCTGAATAATAATTTTTCCGTATGCCTCCGTCTTGGAAGTTAAGTTTATAATATAAGTTTTTCGCCACATCATTTGATACTCTAACTTCAAGTGTCATGAGTACTACATTTTGCTCTGTTACTACACGGATAGCCTCCCGCATCAATCCTTCGCCAATTTTGTTTCCACGCATACGTTCAGCTACTGCCACATTAGTAATATGACTTTCATCCATCACTACCCACATGCCACAGTACCCGATTATATCTTTTGCTTCTGTTTCAGCAACAAGATAATGTGAATACAAATTTGTCGTCATTTCGTGCTCAAAGGCTTCCCTCGTCCAAGGTGTGTCGAATGCCTCCTGTTCGATCAACAGTACTTGATCTATATCATCTAAAGTCATTTTTCGATACATTATATTAGTTTCCATTTTTCTTCTGCTCTTTCATCCAGTTTGCCTCTGCTTCGGTAATACGCAAATACTCAGGCACAACTGTATGTACTTCGGAAGGCTCCATTTTTTTCGCCATTTCTATTAATACAGCTGCATTTGGTAAATCGAAAGCGGCATTAGCCCGCTGAACCTTATCTCCAAGTACTTCTTTTATTTGCTCCCAGTGAATCGAAACGTCCATGCCGACAAATAACACTTGCTGTTCCATATTATCTAGAGTTGTTAGTAAATCAACTAAGGATATATGTGCTTCCTTTACTACTTCCCCGTTTGCATAAATTCCAGCAAATACATTACTACGACGTGCGTCCATAATGGAACAAACAACACCTTGGAAATACGGAGCATTCTCAGCAAGTACATGTAAGCTTGACACCGAATATATTGGCACTTTTAGTGTCCAAGCGAGTGTTTTTCCAATCGTTACTCCAATACGAACTCCTGTATAGGAACCCGGTCCTTTCGCTACAGCAATCGCTTCTATTTCATTTGGCTTAATATTTGCTTTTTCCATTAATTCTTCAATAGCTGGCATCGTGCCAATCGAGTGCGTAATTTTCATTGATGACTGAAACGAAGCAAGTACTTGTTCATCCTTTACAATAGCTATCGCAAGAGGTGTATTTGATGTATCTATTCCTAACCAAATCATTCAAAAAGCTCCTCACATAATTGTTCATATCGTTTGCCATAGGGCATAAACGTAAATTTTCTGGCATTCTCATCTAGACGAAGAATCTGAATCGCCAGTCGTTCTGCTGGCAAATCCTCTTCTATCAAATGTGCCCACTCAATGATGCTTACCGCATCGCCGTAAAACAGCTCGTCCCAGCCTAAATCCTCATCACTATCCGCAAGTCGGTAGACATCTAAATGATTTAACGGCAGCCTGCCCTCATATTGCTTTAATATAGTAAATGTTGGGCTATTTACGTTTCGTGTAATTCCTAAACCCTTCGCCACACTTTTTGTGAATGTCGTTTTACCTGCTCCTAAGTCGCCTTCTAGCGTCAGTACATCACCGGCATGTAATTGGACTGCCAATTGCTCAGCGAGTGCCTTTGTTTCTTGCTCCGAATTAATCATTCGTTCATATTTCATCGGTCGCTTTCCTTTCCAGTTACATCTCTAATGCTTCTATTATAATGAAATATATCGAATATTGTAAGTGTGGGGTCTTTAGGGTAGCTTAGAGGGCTTAGAGGGCAAGAAAAACCGGATAAAAAGAGAAGCCTGATCCTCTGAGCCCAGTGTCCACACCCTCCTACAACTTTTAGAAACAGGTAAGTACGTTTTTGGATAACTAGAGAAAAGCTACTTTCCTATTGATAAAGGAAACTCAAGATACAATTTCGTTCGCTATTTCACTTCATAAAACGGAAATCAGTCGTAATATTCATTTTGAAAAAATACCACAAACCCAGTGTTCACAGGACATTCTTATATACGCTATCTATTAAAAAAGATCACTTCGCATCCACTACGAAATGATCTCTTTTTTATTGGACTAACCGTACGATTTTCTCAACTGCTTGCTCACCAGCTACTGTCCATTTATTTTTGTTGGCAATTTGACCGTCCTTATCAACTGGATTTTGGAATTGATTGAAGCCTGTCGATGTTAGCAAAGAATTTTCATCCTCGTCTAAACCTATATTAACTACATGCTTGATGACATAAGGGGTTTGGAACTTAATTTGGGCATCGTAATTGTCTAGCTCTCCCTCCACCACTTCGAATGGAAGTCGCAAGTATATTGTTTCCGCTTCATCTCTCCATAATACATTGTCAAAACTACCTTTATGGTAATCCCAATTTCCGCCAATCGTGTAGCCTAGGCTATCTATTCTACTTCTTAAATCACCGAAACCAATTTCTTTTCCTTCCAACTCCGTTTGTAATTGCAGCAAAATAATCCACTCCTCGTTCGAATCTTCATCCTATCATCTCCAAGAATCGTCTTAAAAATACTAGCCTCTCATTAATCTGTCTACTAGTTTTTTAAAGAAACCATCCTCAATCTCCATTTCCTCCACTTTTTGCACTATTAAATCAGAAAGCAATTCATAGCCAGCTTCACCAAAATGCAGACCATCATTCTTCTCCCCTACTAATAGATCCCTGTAGTTTGGTTTGGAATAAAAAATATGAAAGAAATCGATAAAATAACTACCCGTTTCTTCGGCAACCTCCTGAACAGCCTGTGCATATTGCTCCATACGTTCATTCGTCCTATTCGGCTGAAGAGACTCATCCACAGGAGCAGGGCTGATCAATATTGTCTTTTCAGGACCCACCTGCTTTGCAAATAAAGAAATATTACGCTTAAACGTTTCTAAATCTACAAACTTATGTGTCGCTGAGTCATTCGCTCCAAAAAGTACAGTCACCGCATCAGGGCGCTTAGATAACACATCTTTATTGAAACGGAACATTGCTTGCTCCGTTGTATTTCCAGATACTCCGGCATTAATAAATTCATAATTAGGCATTTTTGACGTCAATTTATGAGTTAAAATGGGTGATGGATTGCCCTCTTTTCTAGCAGTGATACTGTCCCCAAAACAAATTATTTCCAACATATAACAAAACTCCTTTTAACAATATGTAATATAATTGAAACACACTATACGTTTATAATTACCCAAAAACGGATAAACAAACATAGAAATTAATGTTTTGGAGGAAGTTTTATGGCTAACAAACGTTTAACATGGGTCGATGTAACAAAAGGATTCTTAATGATTTTAGTTGTCATCGGACATTATCCAGGTGAATTAGATTTTCCGTTCATCACATATATATACTGGTTTCATATGCCAGCTTTTTTCTTATTAAGTGGATTATTTTTTAAAGAATTAAAAGAAGATCAAGACACAAGAGTCTCTATAAAAAAGAGATTCCTACAGCTAATAGTTCCTTACTTGTTTTTCTTATTAGCTATTACAACTGTTCGATATGGAATGGAGCTTGCTGGAGGTAACTTTGACTTATCCTGGTACTTGCAAGATTTATGGAAGTTAGTTATTGCGGGCCGTTTTGCACGTGGTGCTTATGGAGTTTTCTGGTTTGTAACGACACTTTTCTTTACGTATTTGTTATTCATGATGATGACAAAGTATTTAAGTCGAGTCAAGCAAATTGTACTACTCATTGTTTTTTATATCGTTGCTCATCTAGAGAGTATTTTCGCTATGCAATATATTAACGGCGCTCCAGACGAAGCTTCACAAACAATTCCTATGCTTTGGAACCTAGACGTCGTTCTAATGGCAATCGTCTATTTTGCTCTTGGCTATTATGCCAAATCAATTTGGATGAACATTACGAAATCTTGGTTGATAGGAGCTTTGGTCATTGCAATCACTGCGATAATAACAGACAAACTTGGCTATATCGACTATCACCTAAGTATGAAATTCCTGCGATACGAACATCTACTGCTGGACTTAGTCATTCCTATTGCGTTTATAGTCGTTATTCTTGGTCTGTTTCAAAGAGTTACCGCTATTCTATCGCTAGATTGGTTGGCGAAAATTGAAAAACACTCGATTTCTATAATGTATTTGCATATTTTTACGGATATCATCCTGAATAATTATTTCCAATATGGCATTATTGGCTTTACTACACTAGGGATAATCACCCCAATAGTAGCATCCATCGCCATTCAAAAAATGATTCCATATGGAAAGTTCTTCTTAGGAGATATTCGAGCGCAGAAACTAATTCAAATCTAAAAACATGCAACTTCAAACAGTGGGGATTATTTTATCCTCGCTGTTTTTTAGTTGAACCATTCGGCCATCGCTACAGCGAACCTCGAAGGAAAGTCATGCTGCCGCTAATACAAAAACAAGCCCTAACAGAGTACAAACGTTGATCTGTCGGGCTTTTCAACATTATTTAGTTTTGAATTCACTAAAATAGAACATTAGTTCGATTTTATGTTATAATAAGTGGGCAATTACATAGCAGGGTGGGCGGTTGGTCACTTTTCTCGTTAGGAGGTGTTGCCATGACAACATACCAGATGATGAGTTTGTTGATCCAGCTAAGCGCTGTACTGATAGCAACCTTTTCCATAGTAGTGACCATAATCATTTTCTTTGTAAAAAAGAAATAACCGTCCCCTGAGCTAAAGGTTTGACGGTTATTTTGACCTTGGACCAACCGCTCTTTCTGCGGTCGTAATTGCTGACTGGATATTCGCGTATCCAGTCTCTCTAGTCTATGTTCATTATATACAGAATAGATATCCTATTCAACTCATACCTGGTCAATATTTCCTTATTTCGACTTTCCTTTCAGTACAAAAGCATTAATATCCTCTTAGACGTCAAAAGTGGCGAAGTAACTCTTTATAATATTTATTAGTGGAACACAATCGTCTTATTACCTTCCACGATTATACGATTTTCTAAATGCCATTTCACAGCTTTCGCTAATACTCGTCGTTCGATAGTACGGCCAATCTTCTTTAACTCAACTACGTCATCACGATGGTCTACCCGTTCCACGTCTTGTTCTATAATAGGACCTTCATCCAAATTATTTGTTACATAATGAGAAGTAGCACCGATTAGTTTTACTCCACGTTCGTAAGCACGCTCGTATGGACCAGCACCGATAAATGCCGGCAGGAATGAATGGTGGATATTAATAATACGATTTTCAAAATACCCTACAAACTCTGGCGTTAGTATTTGCATATAGCGAGCCAAAATTAGTAAGTCTACGTTATATTGCTCCATTAACCGAATTTGTTCTGCTTCCACTTGTTTTCGAATTTCTTTGTTTGCTGGTATATAATAATATGGAATACCTAAAGCTTCGACAAATGGTCGTGCGTCTTCATGATTACTGATGACTACGACAATATCGGTATCTAAATCTCCGTTTTGCCATTCCCACAAAAGCTCCATTAAACAATGTGGTTCCTTGGAAACAAAAATTGCAGAACGTTTACGTTCGTGCAAATAGTTAAAGCTATATTCCATATTATGCGCTGCAGCAATTTGTTCGAAATCCTTTTCCATTTTAGATGCTGTTTCAAGCAGTGTGTCACAATGATACGCAATTCGTATGAAAAATGTACCATTCTCTGGATTACTTGAATACTGGTTAGATTCAATAATATTTGAATTATGTGTATGTAAAAATGTAGATAATACAGAGACGATTCCTGGCTTATCTGGACATTTTACTAGCAGACGTCCACGGTTTTCTAAATAGGTGTTTTGCTGTTGCGAATTACTTTTTGCTTGTGTGTTGATTGACATATAAACAGCTCCCATTATTTAAATATTAATTTTCTTATTATGCAACATTCTGCACATCTTCTCAACCCTTTAGCAGATTAAATAACTAAAGTGTCGTATTATGGATTCTAGACTTTTATTTTGGTTCGAATGGGGTGAATAAATGTATCAGAAACTAACTACAAAACTATTTAAATTATTTACAGGAGAATTGGCTGCAACAATAGCTTTTGCGACGGTGTGGATAATGTATTTAAATACTTATGAATGGACAAAACCATATTTAACTTCTTTAGACACTTTGTTCGCTTTTTTCTTATTGGAATTTCTTTTATTACAAGGGAGTTATTATTGGTTTTTGAAATGGCGACAAGCTAAGCGTAGGAATTTCTCTTTTTTGCCAAAAAATAAACTTAAATTTTTCACGGCATTCAAGAAGCTGAACATACTCTTGCTCGGTGTGGGATTCGTTATTCTACTCTATCAATTATTCTATTTTTCAAACGTATTCTATTGGCTTCTTTTTCTTTATCTTTTCGCCCTAGTAGAGTATATCAATTATTATCATGTTCGACTTTCTTATCAACCACGAGAAGTAATAGAAGAATTAAAACGTCATAGAAGATTTCGTAGTTCTAAATTGGCAGAAGAACTAAAAAACAAATAAAAGCTCTCTCACAATAGTTGGGAGAGAGCTTTTGCTTAATTATTTTACAATACTTTTTAAAATATTATCGATAATTTGTTCATTTGCGATTGTACCAGTATATAACCAGCTTTCATCTGGTGAGAACTCATATACATTTCCAGCTTTTACTGCAGGTACACTATTCCATAAAGCATCACTTAGAGCAGCTGAACCACTTGTTGTATCACTGTTGATTAAGAATAAATGTTCTGCATCCAACTCAACCAATTTTTCTAAAGAGATTTCGCTCCAGTTACCAGTTGCACTTGCTGAGATTTCCTTCACTACTGCAGGTATCTTCAATCCTAAATCACCGTACATTACAGCTCCACTAGATAGATTTTCTCCTACTACGAAGAATTTCCCGCCTACTAGCCATACTGCTGCTACTGAAGGATTTCCTACTTCAGCTTCAATCGTTTCTTTAGCTTCCGCAGCTTTTGCATCATAATCTTCTAATGCCTTTTGGGCTTCTGCTTCTTTACCAAATACTTCCCCTACACGTTTTAGTTCATCGCGCCAGTCGTTATTTACTTCTGTACCAATTACATATGTCGGAGCAATTTTACTGTACTGCTCGTATTTACCGCCTTCTACCATACTTGCTGAGTCCATTATGATCAAATCTGGTGCATATTCTTGAACCGCTTCGAATGGCAGGTCATGTGGAATCATTGGAACGTCTTTTAAGTCCTCTTTTAAGTATCCTTGGATACTAGCTCCGTCTTTTACGCTCCATTGTGCAACAGGTGTTATTCCTAAAGCAACTAAATTATCTTCTAAGTATGAAGCTAGTACACGTTTTGGGTTAGCTGGTACTTCTACCTCATTGCCCATCGCATCCGTCAATGTACGAGTATCACTTTCTTGTGTGTCAGCTTTTTGTTCTGTTTGGTCTGTCGAAGTCTGATTGTCTGTCTTCTCTTCATCACCACAAGCTGCCAATGTTAAAGCCAACGCGCCTGCTCCAACTAATTGCAGCCACTTATTTTTACCTAGTAAATTTTTCATGTTAATCTCCTTTTTCATATGTTATAATTACTTCATTGATAATGATTCTCGATTTCAATTAGAATACAGAATCTTTCATTTGTCAATATTTATTTTTGCGAATGATGGGGATAATGATACATATGAATACAAAATCAAAGAATCTCAAAAAAACCACAAAAGAATTTAAAAATCCTTTCACTAGCTCCGCCGTCATTATCATCGGCATTGTGCTATTAGGACTTAGTATGATTGTGTCCATAAATTTTGGTGCATCTAACTTAAGTTATCAAGATGTCTGGAAAGCCATTTTTCATTTTGACCCAGACAATTCTTCACATGTTATTATCCGTGAACTTCGACTACCTCGTGCAATTGCTGCTATTTGTGTAGGAGCAGCGTTAGCTGTTTCTGGAGCAATTATGCAAGGGATGACACGAAATCCTTTGGCCTCTCCATCCATAATGGGTGTTACCTCTGGTTCATCATTTTTAATAGCCATTGCTCTTGCGGCTTTACCAGGTATAAGTTATTTGGGCTTAATGATGTTCTCTTTCGTTGGAGCAGGTCTCGGGGCTGGCTTAGTATTTGGAATTTCCGCTATGGCTAAGGGTGGGGTTACCCCTGTGAAATTAGCGCTAGTCGGCTCAGCCATTACATCCCTACTTAGTTCTCTATCAACAGCTATTGGTATTAAGTTTAATGTCTCGAAGGACATCAGCTATTGGTACGCTGGAGGTGTTTCTAGTATTCAGCCTCAGCATATTTTGTTTGCTATTCCATTTATCGTTGTGGGGCTTATATTAGCATTAATCCTGTCTCGTTCTATCTCTGTGTTAAGTTTAGGAGAAGATGTCGCAAAAGGACTTGGTCAGCGAACTGGTTACATACAATTTTTGGGGACAATCGCCGTTCTTCTTTTAACAGGAGCTGCAGTTTCCATTGCTGGTATGATTGGATTTGTAGGTCTCGTAATTCCTCATATCACTAGATTTTTAGTAGGAGTCGATTATCGCTGGATAATTCCTTGCTCTGCTATATTAGGCGGGATATTATTGATAACTGCAGATATCGTCGGACGTATGGTGAACCCCCCGTTTGAAACGCCTGTTAGTGCGATTACTGCCCTTATTGGTGTACCGTTCTTCCTCTATCTAGCGCGTAAAGAAGGGAGAGGACTATAATGACAAATACTTTATCTAAAAATGAAGCAAAATATAAATTTCTTATGATAATGACCTTTGCTTTAATCATTGTTGCCGTCCTTATAAGTATTAATGCAGGTTATATGAAAATCCCGATAGCTGATGTTATTGCCACATTATTTGGATATGGTAACCCCCAAAATGAACTGACTATATTCGAGTTCCGTTTACCTCGAATATTCATGGCATTACTTGTTGGTTTGGGAATTTCAATATCAGGTGCTATTTTGCAGGGAATATCACAAAACCCACTTGCTGATCCTGGTATTCTTGGTATCAACTCCGGTGCAGGCTTTACAGTCGTTCTTTATATGTACTTTTTCCAAGGAACTATATTTATGACCGGATGGCTTTCTATTTTCGTCATGCCATTCGCAGCACTAATCGGTGGTTTTACTGCTGCATTCCTTATTTACATTCTTTCCTGGAAAAATGGAAGAGTAACACCAGTTAGACTTATACTTGTCGGAATTGGAATCAATGCAGCATTTGGAGCAGGACTAACCATTTTTCAAATGAAAATGGAGCCGATTAACTTTATGAAAGCTATAGTTTGGCTTTCTGGTAGTATTTGGGGGACGAATTGGACGTTTGTGTGGATGATTTTCCTTTGGTTAGTTGTACTAATTCCTCTAGTTCTTTACAAATCTAGAGTATTGGATGTATTAAAGCTTGGAGACTCTATCGCTATAGGTGTAGGTGCAAATATCGAAAAAGAACGACGTTTTTTGCTATTTATCTCTGTAGCTATAGCTGGTGTCTGTGTATCAGTTGGAGGAGGTATTACTTTTCTTGGTTTAATAGCCCCACATATGGCTAGACGCTTAGTTGGAGCCTCACATTCCAAAATGTTGCCACTATCAGCTTTGCTGGGAGCACTATTACTACTACTAGCAGATACACTTGGTAGAGTCATTTTAGCACCGATGGAATTACCTGTTGGAATCGTCATCTCAGTACTTGGTGCACCTTATTTTATTTATTTGCTTATAAAAACTACATGAAGGAATTTTACAAAGTAAATAGGGATACTCTTACACCGTCAACTTTGCTTTCCATAAGGTTCATTCGTATTTTAATAGAGAATCAAACAAAAAAACAGATCAGCTTATAATCACTGATCTGTTTTTGAGTTTAATTGATAACTTTAATTTTCACTTCTTTGACTCCCCAAGCAATAGCATTATCATATGAAGGAATGAAAACATCAATTTTATTACCTTTAATAGCTCCTCCAGTGTCACCAGCTATCGCTTCTCCATAGCCTTCTACCCAAACTTTTGTACCTAGTGGTATTATACGAGGGTCGACGGCTATTACCTTTTGATTGGGATTGGCTCGCAAATCAATTCCGTATGCAGTTGTTCCTGAGCACCCCTCACAATAAGCTGTATAGGCTGTAGCGGTAACAATCATCTCTTCTCCGGAACTTGCTGGTTCAACTATAGAAGATGATACGGTTACTTTCGGTTCTTCTACCGGATCAGGAGGTGGAGAACTTCTAGCTACAGTTGATGCAGCTGCTACTTTATTAACAGTTTTAGGGATTCCCTTATCACTTACATGCAACTCGTCCCCCGGAAAGATTAAATCCCCTTCAATATTATTCCATTCCACTAGCGATTCCAATGAAATACTATGCTCAAGTGCAATCCGAAATAGATTATCACCCTTTTTCACTGTATATTTTGTAGGCTCAAAAAGAATATCATAAGCTAGTTCCAGATTTAATGCATCATCGAAAAAAATAAAATCTGTCTCAATATCTGCTTTAAATATATCAGATCCTTCTCCATCAGTCGTGGCGACTAAAAAAGGGTCAGCAGCATACGTTACTGAACTCATCGAAAAAGTAATGACTAAAATCATTAACATCGTTTTTGCTTTCAATACTAAATCCTCCTTACAAGCAATCTTTCAATCACTTTTAAATTTGACTAAGTATTGCCCAAAAACTTACAAAAACAAACATTCTAAAAAAATAAAAAGAAACCATCCTCCCAAACAACTAGAATCTGTTTGGAAAAATGGCGTTATAAACACATAGTTTGTCTCATAGGACTACTCCATTATTTTAAGTGTTATTTCCTGTCTGCCCCATTCAATTGCACCATCATAGGTAGGAATAAACACATCAATTCTATTCCCCTTTATAGCACCACCAGTATCTCCAGCAATTGCCTCTCCGTACCCTTCTACCCACACTTTAGTACCAAGCGGAATAACCGTCGGATCGACTGCAATTACTTTCTCTTCTGGATTCGATCTTAAATCGATACCATAAGCTGTTATTCCAATACAGCCATAACAGTAGGCAGTATAAGCAGTTGCCTCCACTGTCATCTCTATTCCAGGCCCTTCTGGCGGTATAGTATCTGGGTGCTTTTCTAGTGTAGTATCACTACTTAATACTAGCTGGTCTTTTGGATAAATCACGTGGTCGGCTAATCCATTCCACTCCATAAGTAAATCAACCGAAATATTATATGTAGACGCAATATCATATAAGTTATCCCCATCTACAACTGTATGAATAGACGGATCCGGAAGAACTACAGAACTTTCCTCATAGATAAGATTTTCATCCATATCTTCATTCGCTAAATTATATTGCCCCAATAATGGTTCTACTGCACTTGCAGTAGAAAAAGTCATGCTTAATAAAAATAATGTAAAAATCGCAATTTTAATCTTCAAAGTTCTACCCCCATCTTACATTTTCAATAATCCCTTATATGTATTGCCCCAAAAATGAATGATACAAACCTTTTTGTTTACAAGTGGCAATAGATTGCTTTCAAACAAAAGTAAATGGTCTACTAGATTTTCTAAATTCTGATTGTGTCGACTGTTATAACGTGCATCTAAAAATGTTTTTTATACGAGGGTTTATATGGAAATATCTTTTTGCGATATAGAAAATAATTTTTTAACTCATAAAAAGAAGTGAACCAAAAATAATTGAAATTCATAGAGGTAATATTAGGAATAGGAGAAGTCACCACTGGAACTGTTTGCATTTCTGCATTTTCATAAAAAGAAGTGTATAAGATACTTTTCTTCATTGCACTGAAAGTTTTATGGATTAAAAGTAACTATAAGTAAAATCCAATCTTTTCCAGACGAAGCCACTACAGATTCTTTTTATTTTCTTAAATACCTAAATAGAAAAACTCGAGCCAAATATTTTGACTTACTTTTAGTAACCTTCTATACTAACAAAGGACTGAGGCAAAGACATGGCACAATATGAAAATCAGCTACTCAAATTAGAGGCACCGCTAAGAAATGTATTGTGTCATCGTTAATAACAAGAAGTCACACACTACAAGGGAAATTTGGAGGGAACACATCATGAAAGTAGTTGCAATCGTAGGAAGTATCCGTGAAGATTCATTCAATTTAAAACTAGCAAAACATGTACAAGCACGCTATGCAGATAAGTTTGAGCTAGAAATCTTAGACTTAAAGCCAATCCCAATGTATAACCAAGATATCGAACTGGATGCACCGCAGGAAGTATTAGACATCAAAGCTAAAGTAAAAGCAGCAGACGCAGTACTTTGGGTAACACCAGAATATAATTCTACAATTCCAGGTGTATTAGGTAATGCAATTGACTGGATGAGCCGTGTAGATAAAGTAATGAATGGAAAACCATCTATGATTATGGGAGCTTCTATGGGTGTTCTAGGAACAGTAAAAGCTCAAATGCACCTACGTGATATTTTATTCGCGAGTGGACTAAATTCACCTTTACTACCAATGAACGAAGTATACGTTGGAGCAGCGCATACAAAATTTAATGATAGTGGTGAATTAACAGACAAATCAACAATCGAATTTATCGATATAGTAATTGCTAACTTCCAAGAATGGATGAAAAATTACTTATAATAATGCTAAAACACCTCTGTATAAGAGGTGTTTTCTAGTTTAAGGGATAATATTATTTTTTTCTAATAGACGTATCCGATTATAAAGATCCCATTCAAGCTGTAGCATATATGTTGGAGGAAGCTGAAAAACTTCAAGGTATTACTGTTCGCGCTGTCGCTTTTATAGAATAATTTTCCCCTGTGCAGCAAACAAACACGAAAGTTCAAGAGGCTGGGACAGAACCCCAAAACAGCATTTTTCTCTGTGAGAAAAATGCTGTTTTTTACTGTGCACAAAATTGATTTCCATTCCAGGGACGCTTTCCACGGGCGTGGCCTGAGCCTGTAGTCTCAGGCGTCACGCTATTCCCGTAGGAGTCGCCCCTCCATTCCAATCAACTTTATTAAATATCCATAATTCGGTAAAGCTTTCTCCTTATCCAATAAAATTTCTACATTTGTCCCAGCCTCTTCTTACACAGGGACAGTCTATCTAAAAATTTTCTCGAATTTGTTTAAGGATTCATTACTACAAACATTTGAAAAGTGAGCCAAAAGATACTTCTTGGCATCTTCTCTATTTATATCCATACTCGCTATTTTATTTCTGCTTGTCCAAGAATCATATGTTTCAAAGGCGGTACTACTCCAACCATTCGTTTCTCCATTTTCATTCTTTTTTTCTTGGATGCCCGAGATTACAATATCCATTGTTCCCTGTAAATCTAATAATGCGTTTTCAAATAGCTTCTTTTTCTCTTTTTCCTTTAGTCCTGCTTTTGACCTTAATGCTCTCGTATCTATTCCCTCTTCTTGAACAATAATCTTATATAAACTATATGCTTCCCGTGATACATTTCCACTTAAATAACGGTCTTCAATCGATTCATCAGATCCCAAAATTATTTTTAGGTATGGGAGAAGTTTAGGAGATACTAGTATTGATTTCTTCTTAATAAATTTCCCGTAACCTGCAATGCCGTCAGACGAAAATTTAGTCCTCCATATCCAAGGATCAAATTCTGTATCAGAGTGCCAGTTTTCTTCTAAAGTTATGCTATTCAACG
This sequence comes from Psychrobacillus sp. FSL K6-2365, assembly GCF_038003165.1. NCBI lineage: Bacteria > Bacillati > Bacillota > Bacilli > Caryophanales > Bacillaceae > Psychrobacillus > Psychrobacillus sp. FSL K6-2365. The sequence goes on from NZ_JBBOOO010000001.1 coordinate 3,701,726, forward strand.
AGGGATAACCAGGCACTAAGGATGCAAGAGGTAGCAACCCAAGCTCATCGATTACTTGTATAGCTTCTTCATAGGTTTTAACCTTATAATCTACCAACTTCTACAGCTCCTTTTAAAAATTTACTATACATATATTAAATATTTTCATTGAAAATAAAGATATCGTTAAAACACGGTTTTCGAACGGTGTTTTAATTGTTATGACATTTGGGATGCGAAGATATAATATACATAACGCACTTACTGCAGGTATGTTAACTGCATTCACTTTTCGAATTGACGACAAAAGGCCTTCGGAATAATCACATTCTGAAGACCTTTTGGTTTCTTATGAAAAATTCTAAGCTCAGGTAGTCCGTGTTTGCAACGGCGCGAATCTTGTGTGAATGGGGTATCCGGTACTTAGAAGCGTTTATATTTTTGAAGCTTCTCCACTTGAATACTAGTCTAAATTGTATTGGACCCGTTACCTAAAATTATCTAGCAGTGTCAAGCTAAAATGATAAAATCTCTACTTGGCTATCTAACTGATTTGCTAGGAGTATACGGTATTGTAAGCTATTGGTTAAGTCGATTAAGCTAAGATATTGCTGTTGACCCGCACCAGTGTCAATTCCGATTTTCTTTTGTTGCTTCCACAGGGAGCCAACGTTTACACCTAGTCGGTTAGTTGGCGTATGTCCAAAGACGACTGTTACGTCTTCTTGAACTGGCTGATTGAAAAAAGGTTCTCGTATCGTGAGCAAATCCGTAATTTTTTGTTCATGGAGGGGTATTCCAGTACGAATGCCAGCATGGACGAATAAAAATGGCTTCCTCTCAATATAAAGTGGAAGACTTTGTAAAAAGGTTTTCCATTTTATCCATGCAGTCTTTCCAATAGCGATATCATCAAGTGCACATTTCTCATGATTTCCCATAATGGCATTGGCCCCCTCTTGGACTAAATGCTCCACTGCCTTTAATGTTTCCTCACTATTTGGACCTTTATCTATATAATCTCCTACTAAAAACAATTCATCTTGATCAGATTGGTAATTTGCGTACTTCAGTAATACATGAAGTGCATCGACGTGTCCGTGAATATCCGAAATAGCCAAAATACGTACCAAAACATCCACCTACTTTCCTGAATTTACTAGAAAAGGAGTAGCTGCCTGTTCTGGTTGTTTATATAAAAATGTATCACTCGGATCGAAGGACACCATTACATCCCTGTCAACTTCTACTGACACATCATGGAGTACAGTTAAACGGCCGCCTGCTGTTTCCAACATAATACGCCATCGATGTCCTTCAAAAATAGAATGTGTCACACGTCCATTTAAAGTATTCTGTTGTGAATCTATTTGTTGTTCTTCTAATTTCAATGCTTCTGAATCCATTACTACAATGACATCCTCATTCACTGTAAGTGTGCCGATCCCATGCAGGATGGATGCACCTATTCTTACTGTATTGCTATTTATAGCTACTGCTTGCAGACGGTTATTCATCCCGAGCAAGCCAGCTACCCATAAAGAGGCTGGGGCTTGCCTCACTTCCATAGGCGTACCAAATTGTTCGATTTTACCATCCCGTAGCATTAAAATACGGTCCGCCAAAGCATACGCTTCTACTGGATCATGTGTGACGTGTAGAGCTGTAGTACCAAGCTTTCGCAATAAATAAGATAATTCATTCCGCATTTCAAAACGCAGCTGCATATCTAAATTAGACAGTGGTTCATCAAGTAGTAACAACTCAGGCTTTGTTGATAATGCACGTGCAATTGCTACACGCTGTTGCTGACCACCAGAAAGTTCGCTAGGATAGCGATGTTCCAATCCGTTTAATTGAAGGAGATTAAATAAAAATTTTTGGTTCTCCGATTGCTCCTGCTTGTTCACCCTTCGAACCTTTGAGCCATAAAAAATATTTTGACGAACAGTCATATGAGGCCATAATGCGTAATCCTGAAAAACCATATTAATACCGCGTTTTTCAGGGGGTAATGTGAAATGTGACGATGAAATAACCTCACCGTTTATGGTGATTTCCCCTTCGTCTAATGATTGTAATCCCGCGACAATTTGTAAAAGAGTAGACTTACCGCATCCAGATGGGCCTAAGATACTGACGATTTCTCCTGGTTGGACAGCAAAACTGACCTTGTCGACCGCATGAAATTGATTAAATTTCTTTGATACATTTTGAATCTGTAATGACATGTTTTTTCTCCTTTTTTATTGCTCGTAACATAAGGCTAAACCCTTTTTCAACGAACCATTTAAATGCCATCATAATAACAATGATAAGTGTGCCACTCGTAATGGTTGCAGCTGTTGCAAATCCATAATTTAAATCTTCAAATGCCTTATTGATCGCTACTGGTAATGTAACAAAATTCGGCGGATATAAAATGGATGTAATTGCCAAATCAAAAATACTCGTCCCGAATGCTGTTAAGCCTGCCGTGAGCAAGGAAGCACGCATCAATGGCAACAGTATTGTTCGAATCCGATAATATAATGATGCTCCTTGAACTGAAGCAGAAGCCAATAAACTGGAAGGGATTTTCGTCATGGAACTAATCATAAGTCGAGCTGCAATTGGAATAGCCCCTGCTATGCTAGCTAGAACTAATATGGCGGGTGTCCCATATAAATGCAGATGGATGCTTTCTAAAAATGGTTGATTCCAAATGAAAATATAGCCAATTCCTAGTACTACTCCAGGTACAGCAAGTGATATAACCGAAAGTGAGTCGATCATTGCGCGGTATTTGAAATCGGTAAATATTAATACATACCCAATACATATGCCAACAACAAGACCAATCATACCTGCAAAAGCCGCAATAACTATGGAGTTTTTCAGTCCTACAAAAATCGTAGAATCTATGTTAAGTAGCTCCGTATAATGTCGCCACGTAAAATTACTTAGCGAAACACCATCTCCAAGCTTATCCATAAACGAAACCAGTAAGCTACTGCCAATTGGAATACCAAGTGCAACTACTAAAAAAAGACTATTAATAACATCATAGATCCAGCTATTTTTTGTTTGTAACGGCTCTTTTCGAATTGCACGTCCTGTGATGAATGAAAAATCACCTTTTCGAAGAATAAATAATTGAAATAGCATAACTACAACAATGATTGCCACTAAGTAGAATGATAAAATCCCTGCCATATCAAAGCGAATCGGTGCAGTGTATAAGGATGTATAAATGGAATAAGAAAGTGTTGGAAAACTATAGACAGCAGCAAGAGAAGCTGGCAAACCAAAGTCTCCTATAGTATCCATGAATATAAGTGCAGCACCAGATAATAATGCTGGAATCATTAATGGGATTTGCACTGTTCGTAACGCATGCCAGCCAGAAGCCCCATTTAGACGTGCCGCCTCATTATATTGTGAAACATTCCATTCTAGTGCAGCCGTTACAGCTAAATAAGCAAATGGAAATTTACAAAGAGTCATTATAAATATGAGACCTATTGGTTGAAACACTAAATCGGTTACCCACTCCATTCCAAATACGTTAGCTGCGATACCTTTACCACTTGAAAACAAAACCCAACCCTGCGCCATGATAAAAGATGGTAATATCAATAATGCCCACGCAGTAAAATCAAGCGCAAATTTCGTTTTAAATGCTCTCGATGTACGCATTATTGCTAATGCTGTACCGAGTATAGTACCTAAAACAGCGGTGCCTGTCGCTAACATAAGAGAATTCGTCAGTGATTTACTCCACAGTTTCCTTTCGAAAATCTCAAATACAAGCCCGAAGCCCGCAAAGTCGAGCTTCCCGAAAAAAATACCAGGTAAAAATATTTGGATGAGAACTGCTAAAAGTGGAAGTAAAATTAAGATGAATAATATAATGACAACACCCCACCCCAGCATGGCTGGAGCAGTGTGCTTATTTTGAAAGAAATTACGCATATGCAATTGTACCTTCTTTATTTAAGATTTCCATAAGCTTTATTGAACAGATTGGTCGGCGAACCATTCTTTAATTTCTGCTTCATTTTTGGCAGCATTAGCTGGATCAGCTATAAATAGTGGTGCTTCCTGATGACGATTTTCTGGGCTCGCAACTTCTTTCACCGGAGATGTAAAGTAACCTTCTGTACCAGCTGAAATCATTTCTTCCTGTGTTTCTTTTTCTAATAGAAAGGAAATAAATGCTTTCGCTACTTCTTCTTGGTCAGTCTCTTTACTAATAGCTGCATAACGTACAGAAGCTGGTGCTCCCTCTTTTGGCCATACGATTTCAATTGGCTCTCCGTCTTGTTTCATTTTGTAAGCATTAGATTCTTGAAGCGCTGCTACTTTTAAATCTCCACTTAATAATGCCTCAACAACGTTCGGATTTTTTGGATATACTTTTGTACCGTTATTAAATAACTTTGTGAAGAATTCCTTCCCGCCATCCATTCCTAAATCTTCAAAAAACCAAGCGACGAATGGATATGCAGGTGCTGCTACTGCAGGATCTGCCATACCTACAACACCTTTGTACTTAGAGTTTGTTAAGTCCTCCCATGTTTTAGGAGCATCCTCAGCGGATATTTCGTTGGTATTGTAGACGATGACACTTGCTGCATGTGCACCTGTTGGATAGTATGCTTTCGATGTCGGTACAAGTGATTCTCCAAACTCATTTAAGTTTATTTCATTTTCTAACGATATATTCTCTAGTAAAATCCCATCCTCTTCCCATCTGGCAAAAGAGCCTTGACCATCTAGCCACACAACATCCCAATTTGGATTTGATTTTTCTGCCTCAATGCGTGATTGTACTTCTGCACCATTACCACTAACTAGTTCAATATCGTAGCCTGATGCTTCTTCAAATAAAGGTTCGATTAATTCATCAAAGTCATTTAAATACACTACAAGTGGTTCTGTTTGTTTTGTTTGATCTTCCATGACTTCTGTTGACTCTGGAGATTCAGCACTTGCTTCTTCTGCAGTTTTACTCTCTACATCTGACAAACATCCTGCTAACATTAACGCTGCTAATCCAGATAATAACCAATAATGTTTTTTCATTCCTCTACCTCTTTTCAATTTTTGTTACCCTTAGAGTAACGGAAGGCGATTAATAGAATATGTAGGGAATGTAAATGATTTATTAAATAATACTGAATTATATTGATATACCCATAGATTTTATCTATATTAAACAAAGAAAGTAGGTGCTTGGTGATGAATTTACAACAGTTAAACGTATTTGTCTTAACAGTGCAGACTGGAAAGCTTAGTACTGTTGCGGAGTTATTAAAAATAAAACAACCGACTGCGACTTTCCATTTAAAAGGGTTGCAGGAGAAGTTAGGTGTGGAGTTATTTGAACAGCCTCAGTTGAAACGTTGGATTCTAACCGATGCCGGGGAAGCATTTTATCATTATGCTCACCAAATAATCCAGCTTTCTGAACAAGCTGAACAAGTAATGAATGACTATAAAAATAATAAGCGCGGTAAATTACAGCTTGGCGCCAGTCAAACGACAGCATCTTATATTTTGCCGCCGTATTTAGCACAATTTCAAAAAGAGCATAATCGTATGTATATTTCGTTAGTCGTACATAAAGCACCTACTATTTTAGAAGAGGTTAAAAACTATAAATTGGACCTCGGTGTCATTGCTTATGGAAAGCTATATGACCCCGAATTAACAATCATCCCAATCATGGAAGATGAACTTGTTCTCATCATGCATAAAGATCATCCGTTGCGAATCAAAACGAATATAAAGCCATTTGAGTTATCCCAGTACGCTTTTATCTTGCATGAAAAACAGGCAGTAAGTCACACATTAGCAGAAAAGTGGATGCTCGAAAACGGTATCCGACTCAATATCATCATGGAAATCGGTTCAATTCAAACGATTAAAGAAGCAGTAGAGCTTAACATTGGTGTCGCTATCCTTCCGAAGTTAAGTGTAGAAAAAGAAATAAAAGAAGGTCGATTCTTTACCCAACCTTTACCTAACTATGTAAACGAGCGATATATCTATTTGATCTACCGAAAAAATCAACATTTTAGTCCGATGATGCAAGATTTCCTAAAATTCCTAAAGGAATCTTTTCCAGAGGTTGTCCCTGGACAGTAAAAGGTATTAGGTTCTCATAAAGCTTGGGCGCTAGTCTTAATTGTTTTAGTACTTGGTATTTGAAATTTGTTACAATTACCGCACAACAGATTGAACAGGAGATGATTTTTTTCGTTTATGGCACCACAGTTTACTAAGCTTTTTGCCTAAATCCCAGCTGCTGGCACAATGGCGTGAATTGGATTTCCCCCCTGTGTAGCAAACAAATTACAAAGGTTAAAAACATTCATGAATGTTACTTACACAAAGTTCAATTCAATTTACTTATATAAAAAAACCTTCAAATTATCTTTCTTATCTATGGTAGCAAGCAGAACGTTTGTTATATCGGTCTGATATTGAATTTTCAAGTTAGAAACTACCCATTCCACGTCTTTATTAATTTGTTTTAACTCCCTAGATTCTAGTTTCCCCTCTTTTATTATTAGCTTTGGTAAATCAAAAGGTTCTGTTACCATCTGATAGTTTGCAGGGGTTATTGGATTATATTGTGGATTCAAAAATACAGAAATTTTCCCGTCTGCCTCCCAAATAGCTAATGCCACTTTCTTTACGTCCTCTACCTTTTCCTCCCGGAGTTCCTCTAGTAAAACATCAATAGAGATTCTCGCCTTTTTTAACCCTTTATATATAATCTCACCATCCCTCACAAGATCGATTGGAGGAGGCGTTACTAGTCTTCTAAACCATGGCCATTTAAGTATTAGAAAAATCCCACCCAGATATAAGGTGACCAATACAGTTGTTGTAGTAACAGACCCTTTTAGCCCTAGATTCTCATCAGATAATGGATGGGCAATTATATTTCCAATGACTAATGCTATCACAAAATCTAAAAGTCTTAACTGAGAGATGGCACGCTGCCCTAAGGCTTTAGCAACAATGATTAAAAAGACAAATGCAACAACCGCTCGAAGAACCCATTCAATAGTGGTTAACGTTTCCTGACTTTGAAAAAAATCCATGTGACACATCCTTTTCTTACAGAAGCTACTACTTATTCTGTGCGGATGTCATTCTATTAATCATAATTAGGGGATAAATTTAATTGAACATTTAAAGATAGGAACATATTCTCCTTCAGCGTTTGTATGTTTATGGAATAATAACTTTTGGATAAAAGAAGAGCAAATCGAGGAATTAGACAAGGAATGTTCCCACAAAATGCTATAGATAGTATTCAGTGGATAAAAAAGGAAAGAAGCTACATCCAATTTTTACAATGAAGAACAGACAATCACGGTTTTAATAATCATTATGAACTGATAATAAAATAACCACTATTATTGTTTTCATTTTATTGTAATAGGGAAATTAGAGTGTTTCATCGACTTCAATCATTACTGGAAGGTTTTATGAACATAAAAATGAAATTATTTTGTTATCATATCAATAGATTGAACAGGAGGTGATTTTTTGCGTTTATGGCACCACAGTTTACTAAACGTTTTGCCGAAATCCCAACTGTTGGCACAGTGGCGTGAATTGAATAGTATTTTTGCAAAGGAAGACCGTCATATTTTGATTAACTATATTTATGACTATTCAAAAGACGATTTGTTTGCCTATACCCAGCTTGTTTTGCATGAAATGCGTTCACGCAATATTAATATTCGCACGATAGATAAAATGGAGTGTTACTTCGGAGATGGATCTAACGAGAAGGTGGCGCATCCTTTCATTCATCATCATAACGAGGAATATTTTGAGATATGTTATTTTAATCTAAAAGAAAAGTTTATGCGCGGTCAGAAGGATTTTGATGCGGAGCGTTATGAGGCTTTAACGAAGTTGTATGAAGCGATGGGGTGATTATTCACTCTTGTGTTGGGTACAAGTAATACGAATCGCAAGGTCGACCCCGAGAATCGCAATATACTTCCGGAAAACCGCAAGTTCAGGAACACAAATCGCAAGTTGAATCGTGTTTTTGTGCGTATCGCAAGTCGAATCGTGTTTTTGTGCGTATCGCAAGTCAAGTGCTTCTAATCGCAAGTTCTACCTCGAGAATCGCAATATACTTCCGGAAAACCGCAAGTTCAGGAACACAAATCGCAAGTTGAATCGTGTTTTTGTGCGTATCGCAAGTCAAGTGCTTCTAATCGCAAGGTCTACCTCGAGAATCGCAATATACTTTCGAGAAATCGCAAGTTGTTGATTGTTCTTGATTTAGCAAACAAACACGAATGTTCAAGGACGATAATTAATCCCTTGTTCAACAACATGAACAAGGGATTATTTATCGTTTATTGGAATAAGTTAATTGTCGTAATAATAATAGGCATTGCAAACACATCTATGAGGAATGCTCCAACAATTGGTACGACTAGATATGCTTTTTTCGATGGGCCAAATCTTTCGGTTACAGCAGCCATATTCGCCATTGCATTAGGCGTTGCACCTAAGCCATGTCCCGTGAATCCTGCTACCATTACAGCAGCATCGTAATCTTTTCCTAATAGACGGAACAAAACAAAGATGCCAAAAAGAACAATGAATATAACTTGGACAATGACGATTGCGATTAAAGGAAGCGCCAAATCCGCTATTTCCCATAGTTTAATGCTCATTAGTGCCATGGATAAGAAGATACCTAAAGAAATGTCACCTACTAAACCGATACTTTTCATATCTACGGTTTTAGGATTAACCTTATCCACAATATTTCTCACGATAACTGCTACAAACATAGCCCCAACGTATCCAGGAAGAACAAATCCTGTTGCTGAGGAGAACAAGCCTCCTAAGTATGTACCAAGTGCCATACAGAAAGTGATTAGCAGTAGTTGTGTGAAAAATGTATTCGTTTTGATTGCTTTATTATTTTCCTCAAGATCAACCTGTGGTGTATCATCATCGGTTTCCGTTGATTTCAAATCATACTTTGTAACAAGATATTTAACAATTGGCCCTCCAATAAGTCCCCCTGCAACGAGACCAAACGTAGCAGCTGCTACACCGATAGAAAGTGCCGAATTAATGCCCAAGTCTTCAACAGTTTGTCCAAATGCAGTTGCTGCACCGTGTCCACCTTCCATTGAAACTGCTCCAGCCATCATTCCTATTAAAGGGTGAAGGTCAAACAAATATGCCATAGACACACCAATTGTGTTTTGTGCAAGCGCTAAAAATCCACAAGCTAGCCAGTAAATAACTAGTAACTTTCCACCTAATTTAACGAGCTTAAAACTTGCGCCTAAGCCAACTGTAGTAAAAAAGGTCAGCATAAACAATCCTTGTAAAGATGTATCCAAAGTAACTTCAAACAAACCAAACGATTTGGCTATTGTAGCGAGGAATGCAAATAGTAATCCACCTACCACCGGAGCGGGTATACAGAACTTATTTAAAAATCCAACCTTCTTTACTAGGTATGTACCTAAAACCAAAAGTGCTATGGAAAGAAAGATTGTTGTAATTTGGTCAAGAGCTAGTGTCATTCTTTCTTCCTCCTAAAAATGATGTAATTGCTTCATTTGTTAAATATGCTCCAAGTTTTACAGTTCGATTATTTTCATCCATGGTCGGATTTACTTCGGAAATATCAAAAGACAACACCTTATCATGGGAAGTTACTGCCTTGATAATCGCACGAACAATAGTCGGATCCAAACCAAACGGTGATGGAGCGCTTACACCAGGTGCAAATGCAGCGTTTAGTACATCTGTACATATTGTCAGCATAATATAGTCATGTTTATGGATGAACTTCTCTAAAGCTGTATTTACTTGTTCAAACTGTCCATGATGCATTTCCTCTTCATAAATATAGGTAACATCTAATTCATCTGCCTTGTCAAATAGCTCTTGTGTATTCCCGTATCGTTGGATACCAAGAACGAAATAATTACTATTTTCATCTTGTTCAAGTATTTGTCTGAACATCGTCCCCGAAGAAGTCTGTTCATCGTATGGCCGTAAGTCAAAGTGTGCATCAATATTGATAATCCCTAATTTTGCATCTTCTCCAATATGATTCCGAACACCGAGATAATGTCCGTAAGCGGTTTCATGACCGCCGCCAAGAATAATCGGGATCATTTTTTTATTTAGAACTTTATTAACTACTTCCCCAAGTTGTTGTTGGGCTTTTTCTAGGCCATTCCCAATACACTCAATTGTCCCTATGTCTGCAAGACGTTTTTCTTTAGAAAGTTTCCAGGGTAGCTTTGCCAATTCTGACCGTAATGCGTTAGGTGCTTTTGCTGCTCCTAGTTGACCTTTATTTCTACGCACACCCTCTTCACTTTCAAAACCGATAATTACACAAGTTTCATTTAAGGATTCAAGCTTTTCTATTTGTTCCAATTCAACAATTTGGTGATATCGGAAACTTGTTCTATTCTCAAGATGATCAGTCCGACCTAACCAAATATCCTCATTTACTTTTTTTAGCAAACCATTCATCCTTTCTGAAATTTATGAATTTATATTTTTATCAATTATAAATCAACACATTTATTAGTTCTAATATATAATTACTATAAATATATAGTTTGAAACTATAAATAATAGGAGTGACATTTATGGATTTAAAACAGCTGGCGTATTTTGTGACGATTGTCGACTATAAGAGCTTTTCTAAAGCAGCACAAAAACTGCATATATCTCAACCATCCCTTAGTAATGCCATAAAAAGTTTAGAAAGTGATTTAGGCTTTCAAATTCTTGATCGTAATACGAGAAGCATTGAGTTAACTGAGGCAGGAGCTATTTTATATAGTAAAGCAGTTCAACTTTTATTAGAGATGGACAGGGTAAAAAAAGAAATGGATGAAGTAAAGCATATAGGAAGTGGGGAGATACAACTTGGAATGATTGAGTCAGTAAAGCATTGGATTCCAAAGGTGATTCTTCAATACAATGATGATTTTCCCAATATGCGCATAAAATTAACCGAAGTTCTAAGTGGTGATAATGTAAAAAATTCGTTACGAAACTACAAGACACACGCCATCATAACAAATCAATTTATTCAAGAGAACGATATCGAAACCATTCCTTTATATAATGAAAAACTCGTATTAGTACTCCATGAAAGCAATCCGTTAACAAATAATTCATCAGTAACATTAAAAGACCTTGTAGGAGAGCCGTTCATTATTAGTAGTGAAGGTTTTCAAACAAGAGAAGATGTGTTGAATGCTTTTGAAATGGAAGATATAATTCCTACCATCAAGTACGAGATTGAACGCTTTGAAACAGCATTAAGTCTGGTACGAGAAGGTATTGGAATTACGCTAATTCCAGAAAACTATCTTCAAGCCCTCCCAGATAATACACTTGTAAAAAAATCTATTAATTCACCTGCACTGGAAAGAACTGTCTATTTAACATATTTAAAAAACCGCTACGTATCACCTGCTATTCATACGTTTATAAATAAGACAAAGCAGTATTTTAATGTGCTCCCTGTGTAGCAAACAAACATGAAAATTCAAACATTCGTGTTTGTTTGAACTAACACGAATGTTTCTTACACAGGGACAACAAAAAAAAGCGTAAAGCCTCTGTTCCCAGAAGCCTTACGCTTTTTATGATTGCTCAAGTAAAATACTCTAACTTCGCATTCGGAAAGTACTTTTCCATATAGCCGTATAGACGAGATTTTATTTCATCCTCTTCGTCTTTTTGATAAATATACTTACCAATTCCATACTTACCCCATTTGTAGCGTCTTTCATCTTCATTTAACTCCAGTTTTGACTTTGGATAATTCTTTTCAATCACTTTTTTCGCGGGTTTTGTAAACCGATGTTGAATGAATTCAAATGTAATATCATCTCTTGCATCTTGTGGCAATTCCTTATCAAGTCGTTCAAACATGTTGCGGTAGCCATCCTCCCAACCATCATGAAGGTAAATGGGAGCAACAATGAAGCCTAGCGGATAGCCAGCTCTTGCCACTTTCCCTGCTGCCTCAATTCTTTTATCCAAAGGAGATGTGCCCGGCTCGAAATTTTTAATGACATAGTCAGCATTTACGCTAAAACGGAATCGGGTATTCCCATTATGCTTGGCATCTAATAAATGATCGACAAAATGGAATTTCGTCACAAAACGTAATCTACCCAATTCTGTTTGACCAATATGTTCAATTGCTTTTTTTAATGAGTGCGTTAAATGATCAATCCCTACAATATCGGATGTACACGCAGCTTCAAATCGAGTAATTTCAGGTGCTCGTTCTTCGATGTAGCGATCCGTCGCTTCGAAAATCTCCTCCACGTTTACGTAAGTTCGAATATACGGTTTGCTCCCCATCGTCGTTTGCAAATAACAATAATGACAATGTCCCATACACCCCGTCGCAAGCGGGATTGCATATTCTGCCGAAGGCTTGGACGTATCAAATTTTAACGTTTTTCGAATACCTACCACTAAGGTGGATTTTGCAATACGATATTTTTGAGCGTCCGTTTCACCAGGCAAATCCCGAATTTGATTATGCGAAGTCGTAAAACGCGTTTCAATCCCCATTTTCTCAAACTTTTGCTTCAGTTCTTTTCCAAGCGGATAATCTAGTGCATTGGGTTCAAAATATACAAGCTGCGGTACGAAGGGCTTATTCATATTGCATAATACCTATTCCATAATTATAATCCATTCGATCACCTTTCTCTTTTTTTATAGCTTGTCTTAAAAGTGAGAAATTATGAAAATTGTGCTTGTCCCTGTGTAGCAAACAAACACGAATGTTTAGATATTCATGTTTTTTCAAACTAACACGAATGTTTCTTGCGAAGTATTAAAAAATCCAGAAAGGAAACATTACTGATTGTTTCTTTCCTGGATAGTTTATTTAATATGATCTTCGATATAATACAGAACGTTCATTTTCTTAAGTGATAATAAAGGCACAATTGCATAGCAGAGCGGGCGGTTTGTCACTTCCTTTCAAGGAGGTGATGCCATTGACCATATACCAAGCAATCAGCTTGTTAATACAGCTAAGTGCTGTAATTTTAGCAGCTTTTTCAATCGTTGTGACATTGATTATTTTCTTTATTAAAAAGAAATAACCGTCCCTCAGCAAAGGTTCGACGGTTATTTTAGGTCCAGGACCAACCGCTCTTTCTGCGGTTAGCAGTTGTAGGGGTGGATATTAGAGTATCCAGTCTTTTTATATTATGATTCTAAGTTCATTGTATACAGAAACTTTTTTGTATTCAACAAATACATAGGTTATACAGCGACAGCTACGAATAATGATTTTCTTAACCACCGTAAGAAAATCAAACTCATAACATCTTAATCTTATTTAATATATTTATTTTCAGTTACCTTGAACCGCTTCTATAATTTCTGAAAGGCTTTTTTCATTCATAGAACTCAGTCTCCCATCCATGCCATTGAATGTCATGTGAGAAGTAACAAAGTTAGGGACGACAAAACAAGTTAGGCCCGCCGCTTTTGCAGCTGTCATACCGTTTACTGAGTCCTCAAAGGCAATACACTCATCAGGCTTCAGTCCCAAACAGTTGACTGCTTTGGTGTATAGTTCCGGTGAAGGTTTAACGTACTCTACATCGTCTGAGGTTAAAATGCAATCAAAATAGTCGATTAAACCTAGATTACTAAGATGTCCTCTTACCCATTTTCTATCAGAGGAAGAGGCTAATCCTATCGATAAACCTAACTCCTTTGCCTCTTTCAAATATTCCCTAACACCTTCACGCGCTTCCATCTCTGCTAGTCCAGTCACAAACAGCTGATGAAAATCTGACCTCAACTGCTTTTCGGAAATTTTGTTGATACTCTGTTCAGTCAAATAACTGAACAATGAAAAGTCGGTCTTGGTTCCTATACATGCAAGCCATCTTTCGAAGGGCAGCTCCACATTATGTTCTTCGAAAAGATGCTGAAACAGTTCATATTGATGTGACTCTGTATCAAGAATTAGACCGTCAAAGTCAAAAATAATTCCCTTTATCAACAAACAGCCTCCCTCTTATTCACTATAGTCTGCTTCGATGTATAGTTTCACACGTTCTGCAATTAAGTAATAGTTAGAATAGTGAATAGGTTCATTTTTATGATCAAATATATTCTTCTTCACTCGAATAACAGGCGATGTCTTACTAATATTTAACAATTCACAGATTTCTGGTGTTGGTAGTGAATATTCGATTTCTTTATTTACTCTTGCAAACTTAACATTATAAGTAGATTTGATTAACTGGAAAGTAGATGTTTGATCCTCAATCTTGGATTCGATATTCGGGTATAGTTCGGTCGGTAGGTAGGCGTAATCCAAACTCAAATAACCATCCTCATCAAATACTTTTCGAACCAATTCTATAAATTCTGTGTATCTTCCATCAAAATGTTTTCGTCCGATTTCTGGATTCAGTACAACTTTTTTAGAGATAATCGACTTTTGAATATTTCTTTCTTCGGAAGATAGACCTTCTGTGAATCCTTTCAAATTCAATAGATGTAACTGAGTCTTACTTGCTTTTACAAAAGTACCTTTTCCATGCACGACTTCTAAGGCACCGTCTGCAATTAGCTCTTTAATGGCACGACGGATCGTGATTCGACTGACATTCAATATCTCACAAAGTTCAGATTCGTTAGGGATCCTGTCACCTGTATGAAGATTTTGATTCTGAATCAGCTCTCGTATATGGGCTATCGCCTCTTCATATAAAAAGGTAGGATTACCTTTTGACTGCGGTAATTTACTCATACCAAACTCTCCTCTTATTCACGTTTACTTTCATTGTACCTAAATAGTAAGGAGAGTACCTAACACTATCAGCTCAATTCTTTAGGATAACCGAATCCACCTTCTATTTGACAAGTCTTCTCTGCTGAAATCGTCCCGTCCTGAATTGCCTGTTCAATTGAATTTCCATTCAGATAACTGACTAAGAATCCCGCTATTAGGCTGTCCCCAGCCCCCATCGTATCCACCACTTTGATTGGTCGTAGTACTTGATAATAGAATTGTCCTTTATGCACAAACATTGCCGGCTGATCACCCCGTGTTATGCCAACCACTTCTATATCGAACGGTTCCAATTCCTGGACCAACTCTTTGATTTCTATGGAAGTGAGATCTGATGCTGAGAAGAAAGCAAATCTGAGAGAACCGGCTATACTTCGAATGTACTCAAGGTCTACTCGATTTGAAAAATCGTAAGAAACAGATGTGACGGCAGCTACTTTCTTCAATTCACTTTCCATCGAAGAATACACACTGATATGACACACATCATACTCTTTTATCTTTTCGAGTTCTGTCGGTAGCAGATTGATTTTAAAACGATGTTGGACAGTATCTTTAGGTCCTCCAACAAAGACTCGATCACCATCTTCAGAGATCGCGACCTGAGGCTGTCCTGTCTTTCCTATTGCATAGCGTGCATCTTTAAATTCAATTTCCTCTTTAGAAAGCACATCTTGTATATGCAGAGCCTTGTCATCATTTCCAAATACGCCGATATATTCAATAACTTCTGCTCCGGCACGTTTTGCATTCACTGCTACATTGACGCAATTTCCTCCAGGAAAATATACCTTCTTATCTAAATAACAGTCTACAACATTATCTCCTACTGCTATGAGTTTCATTTATTTCACCTTAGCCTTTCACTGAGCCCTCAGACAAACCCCGAACTAAATATTTTTGAAGCACAATCAATAAAATTATCATAGGAATTGTTGCAATGACCATTCCGGCAAGTAAAACACCCCAGTCGGTTCTTAATGCATCTCTAAATGACATCAACCCTGAAGGAATAGTTTTTAAATCTGTTGAATCGATGAATACTGTTGCAAACATGAATTCATTCCAAGCAAAGTACGCTGTCAAAACGACGGCAGTTATCAAGATTGGAATGGAAAGAGGTAGATAAATCCTTAGATAAATCCCTATCTCACTACACCCATCGATAATAGCAGATTCTTCTAACTCCTTAGGTACACTAAGGAAGAATGCACGAATCAGAATGATAGTAAGTGGTAGACGAAATGCAACATAGGACAAGATCAAGGCCCAGTGTGTATTGATCAGATTTGCCCAAGACAAAATTTCAAAAAGCGGGATAAGTGCTACTTGAGGATTCATCATGAGCCCACCAATCATAAATAGAAGTGCGACATCTATCCATTTCGTTTTGTAGCGAGATAAGACAAATGCTGCCATAGAACCGATTAATACTACTAAAATGATTGTAGTTATGGTTACAAACATACTATTTACAAAATAACTAGAGATCCCTTTCGACCATGCATTCGTATAGTTTTCGAAGTGCCAGACTTGTGGCAGACTCCAAACATTATTATAAATCTCATCGTAGCTTTTAAATGATGAAATAAACATCCAATAGAGTGGATATAGGATGATGAAAGCTAAAAGCAATAGTCCGAGATAAATCAGTCCACCTGAGATTGTGAGTTTGGCTTTCCATTTAGATTTGAATTTAGAGAAAGGACTTACTTTCACCGAGCTTACAGATTCATCAATATTTAGCGTCATCAGTTAATCATCCTTTCCCGTTCCAGAAATCCGAATTTGTGTAATAGCAAAAATAGCAGATAAAAGGAAAATCAATGTTGCAACAGCCGACGCATAGCCCATGTTATCTTTAAAGAAACCTAACTGGTACATATGAACGGCAAGAGTCATCGAACTGAAACCCGGGCCCCCATTCGTTAATATGTACGGTTCATTAAATACTAGGATAGATCCTGTAACTGTAATCAAGACATTAACAAACATGGTCTCTTTCACTTGTGGGACAGTGATACTGAAAAAATTTCTGACCTTCCCAGCTCCATCGATCTCAGCTGCTTCATAAAGTTCTTTCGGTATTTTTTGTATAGCCACAATAAATAACATTGTAATAAATCCAATACTCTGCCACTGCGACATCGCAATAACTGAATAAATCGCTGTTCCTGCATTACCTAACCAAGGTTTACCCAATTCCTCTAGACCGATCAGTTCCAGAAAACTGTTCAGTAGACCCATTTGGGGATTGTAGATAAAGCTGAACAGTAAAGCAATTACAGAGATTGATACCATAACTGGTATAAAATATATAACCCGTAGAGCGGGGGCGAATTTTCTAAATAAACGATCTTCCAAAATAGCTGCAAGTACCAAAGCTATAAATACTTGGAAAATAACAGAGATGACTGCGTATTTGATATTATTTATTAAAGCGATCAAGATAACTTTGTCATTAAATAATTCTACGAAATGTTTGAAACCAACAAATTCCTTTACCTGAGAAAATACACTAAAGTCAAAAAAACTGTTATAAAAGTTTTGAATAAGGGGTATATAGACAAAGACCCCTAAGAAAAGCAGGCTTGGTAACAAGAAAAGGATGGGTATTATTTTGATTCTTTTTAAACTCATCTAAGCGACCTACCTTCTGTTTAAAATTCAGGCCCAGCAGCACACTGGACCTGAATTAAAGAATTAATGGAGCTTTTTCGCAGCTTCTTGGACTTCTTGTAACACATCTTCAGGGGTCTTAACACCTGTGGCGATATCTTGACCACCACGCATAAACACGTCTGCTACGTTGACATCTACTGCATTGTCAAACCATGGTGCAGTTGCGGATGCATTTAAAATAATGTCATATGCTTCTCGGCTTGTAGGGTTTGATGTTTCTTCAGTTACCCCGCCTTTAATCGCGTTCAATTGACCGTCAACAGTTGTAAACTCTTTCGCTGTTTCAGCTGAAGTTAAAAACTTTAAGAACTCAACTGCTTCCGGTGGAGCATTTTTACTTAGCACCCATCCTTCAGGCGCTCCAGTCAATGCTTTCTGATCTCCTTTTCCTCCCTCAACTTCAGGGAAGTTAAAAAAACCAAACTCAAAGTTCGAAGCATCTTGAACCATCTTCACTTCTGCAAATTGCATGTAGAGAACGGGAATTTCACCTGCGGCAAACATATTACGAGCAGCCTCATGGTCAATGGCTGTTGATACATCACCCATGTAGCTCGTTAACTCTTTCCAAATCTCCAGTCCACGAACGTAACCCTTATCTGTGAACTCTCCTGTTTCAGCAGCATAGTCTTTTTCAAGTACAGCAGGGTCTACCACACGTTGAAAAATAGTTCCTAGGTAGTGAGAAATTGCCCATGTATTTGTAAGTCCTTCCACTAAAGGTGTCTCATATCCTGCTGCCTGTAGTTCCTCAAGAACTGTAATGAACTCTTCATAGGTTTGGGGAACTTCTAGATTGTTTTGTTCAAAGACCTCTTTGTTATAAAAGAAAGCTTTGCCATCTACAGTAAAAGGAACACCATATGTCACATCATCAAATGTAAAGCCACCAAACTGAGACTCTAAAACCTCTCCAGACCATGTCGTGTCATCTGATAGGATATCGTTTAGTTCCATGATACGGCCAGAGCTCACAAGATTTTCCGCAAAAGAATCAGACCATGAGGTGAAGATATCAGGGAGTTCGTCATTCGATACAAGTACTCGAATCTTCTCTTTATATGAATCATTCAACACCTGATCTACATTGATCTTGACTCCTGGATTAGCAGCTTCAAATTCCTTGATTTTATCATCATAGAAAGACTTTCTTGGTTCATTTGGCCAACGATGGAAGAAGTCGATCTCTACCACATCACCTTCTGCACCTTGTGCTTCATCCTCACTATTACAAGCTCCCAATAAAAATCCTACAACCAATAAACTGAACAACAGCCAATATGTCTTCTTCACTAATTCTTCACCCCTTGATTCATTAGTTTAATTGAAAAGACTGAATATTAATATTCCATTTTCCACATATAACGTCGTACAGATAATGGATGTCCTGTATGTTCTGCTAGACCGTCTGCATAAAGACGCATAACCGGTCCTGCAAGCAATGGTCCAAAAAATTCACGAAGGTCTTCATCTGTTTGCCCATAATCAAAGTCCTGCACATCTATTACTTCAACTTTATCACTGAACTTTGTTACAAAGTCTAAGGCACGTTGGTCCAGTGGACGGCTAGAACCTTCCCCCATCACTACAAGGAAAGGTACATTGTCATCTGTAATCTCAAATGGGCCATGGAAGTATTCTCCGGCATGAATGGCATTTGAGTGAATCCATAACATTTCCATCAATAGACAGCTAGTAAATGAGTAGGCGTGTGAATAATAAGCTCCACTTGCCATTGTGTAAATGCTTTCTTCGCGCTTGTTCTTTTTACCAAATGCATCTGCCTGAACGGAGAACTTCTCCACATTCTTTTCGATTAATGACTGAATTGTCTTCAATTGTTCAACAACTCGTTCAAATTTTTGATTCGGTTCTAACTGATTCAACAATTTAAAGATGAATGTATAATACATCCCTAATTCTCCATCGATGGCATTTGAACCGTCTTTGTAATTATAGTGAATGATATATTCTGCAGCCTTTGCTAATGGAGACTCTAAATCCATGGTGATAGCGACAGTTAGTGCGCCTCTCTCTTTTGCGAATGATGCAGCCTCTACTGTTTCTGGAGTGGTTCCGGAATGAGATCGTAATACCACCAAGCTCTTATCACCTAAAATCTTTGGTGATCGGTGAATGAATTCATTCGATGTATACGTTGCTGTGGGTAGAGACAGTTCACGCGAGACGAAATAATCTCCGGAAGATAATGATGCCATCGATCCACCACAAGCAACGAAGAAGATATTTTGAACATCATGGCCCTGAACTGCTTGAAGAGCTTTCTCGATCTGTTCTGCATGCTCCTTTCTCATTTCAACAGAAACTGCTGAACTGTTCTTTTGATTGATTTCTGATTGAGTCTGTACCAAAAGTAACACCTCCATTTTTTATAACGTCATATAACGTTATATTATTTTTATAATAGATTTATATTTCTGAAAAGTCAATACTTTATAAATTTTCTGTTTAGTAGCTAAAACGTTGATATTATTGGTTACAAATAGAAAAAGTCATTATTCATAGAAAAAAATATTTTTTCTTCTCAGGATTTTAATGAAAGCATAGTAGGGTAATTTACCGCTTCTAAATGCTCACGTCTAGTCGAAAAACCGTTGGTCATATGTAGTATTAACCTTTGGATTTAACATGCTTCCTATGTTAGACCTTACTTAAAACTATCAATTGTTCACGGGTCATACCTAATACACGGTGGTGCCTTCATAACAAGCGTTAATTCTGTAATTATCATGACTATTATTTTAATTTTAAATCCTTCATGACTGTGAAAATTGATTCGACCGTATCCCTTATGGTTTTCTCCCATAGAAAAAACACCTTCCATTAATGATTAGGTATTGTATACCTGCTCTTAAATGAAAGGTGTTTTTATTGTTTGATTCTTTTAAGTTAGCATGCCACATGAAGTCATGGATTTCATCCTATTAACTTTCTACACTTATCTTCCGCCCCGTTCATCCACATGATGATCATTTTGGCCATCTTTCACTTGAAGTTCTTCTTTCTGTTTTTCACTTAACTCATTGGACTTTCCTTGCTCAACAGTTAGATCTTTTTGATTTGAATCCTTTTCATGGTTCGACTCTTTTTTCATCATATTCACCTTCCTATTTTTCTTCTTAATGTTTCTTTTCCCTAAAAAATTCACTTCTAACATTTTTTATTAAAACCTTCATGATTCAAGCATTTTCCTTCTATCCCAAAACCGGAAACAGGTCAAGATTCACTCAGAACCTTGGTGAAGCTAGATATTTATGAAACGAGATTTTCATTTATTTTCTCCTATATTTTAAAGCTCCCTTTGTTAGACACCACTTCCACACTACTTAGAATTTTTTCTGTGTTGTATCTTAACCCGGGTACCTTTATACTACTTTTACACAAGAACTTACCAGACACGTTGTGCAACCCACTCAACAACCCATATTGAAAGAAATTCCGTTATTATATCTATAACCTGTTTGGTGTGGTCTCTCTAGAAATCAAATTAAAAGGAGATTATTATGACAAATCAAAGAAAACTAGTATTGTTCATTGCAACAAGCTTAGATGGATATATCGCCACAGAGGACGACTCTTTGGAATGGTTGTTTAAGGTAGATGGTGAAGGAGATAATGGATATTCTGACTTCTATGACACAGTAGATACGGTTATTATGGGCAGACGTACCTACGACTGGCTCCTTGAACAAGAAACTGAAAGCTTCCCTTATGAGGGTAAGGAATGCTATGTTTTCTCCAGAACCTTAAGTCAGGATAATGAGAACGTCAAATTTTTCAGTGGAGATGTTGTCGATTTAACGAATCACTTGAAAAACAAAGAAGGTAAAAGTATTTGGGTAATGGGTGGTGGAGATCTAATACACTCATTTATCAATGAAAAATTAGTGGATGAGCTAATTATTACAGTGTCTCCGGTATTAATCGGAAAAGGGATTCCATTGTTTAAAGAAGTTGATTTTGAATTAGAGCTTACCTTAAAAAGCATCAATCGTTTTAATCAGTTTGCTGAGTTGCATTATGAAGTAAAAAGGTAAACAACAAAGACAAGATAGCAAAACGAAGAAAGCATCAGGTTTTATCAGACCCTAATGCTTTCTTTGTTTTATCTATTCTGTGATATTCCGATATTTGAGTCACTCTAACTCCGCTGGTGTTCAGTTCATGGTATATCCCCCTGCTATCGATAAATGAAATAAATTCATCCCTTTCTTTTTGAATTAACTCTACCGCCTTTTCTTGAGACTCAACATTGATAAATCTTCTTATATAATGGTTTTCATCAAAAAAGTAAGTTACTTTGAATTCTTTCACTTTAATAACTCCTGTTCAACCGAAATTATGAATCTCAGTACTTAATCTAATTTCCTGCAGTATAACTTAGTTTCCTCTCACATAAACTTCTCTTATTTCTTTGGAAGACTTTATATAGATATTCTTCTGCAGATTATAAAATTTAGATACTTGTTTCCCATAAATTAATCAGTTAAACTGATTATATATTAAACTGATTAATATGGGAGATGAAAATTAAAATGGAGAAATGGAATAATTCCTATGGTTTTTTACTTGGAAAGATATTACAGGAAATGGAAAGTAAGTTTGCTGATGGACTTGTCGACTTCACTATTAACGCCAGACAATATGGAGTACTTTTATTTATTGAGGGAAATCCTTACTCCTCACAAAAAGACATTTCTGAAAACCTACAGATCGATCGCACAACCATGGTGAGTCATATTGATCATCTGGAAACCCTAGGATTTGTTGAGAGGACAAAAAATCCTAAGGATAGAAGATCATATAGCCTTGTAATTACCAGGAAAGGAAAAGAAGTACTGGATTCCCGGTGGGAGTTTTTGAGCCATGTAGAATCGGTAGTTTTAACCCCTTTAAATCAGCAAGAGAAACAATTGTTTAAAGAGTTCCTTGTTAAAGTTTGGAGCTCACTGTAGAAAATAGGAGGATATCAAATATGAACGCACTAGATTATTTTAATGCACGTCTCGAAGCAACTATAAGCCCTATGGATTTTCTGAAATCCCACCAAATGGATTCCGAAAAATACTTTTTAATCGATGTTAGAAACGGTCCAGCCCATGTAAGAAGGTTAACTATAAAAGATGCGAATGTTATACCAGAACAAGAATTACAAAATCGCTTAAGTGAAATTCCAAAGGACAAGGAAATTATTGTGTATTGCTGGGATGTCTGGTGCAATACTGCTGCCAAAGTAGCGAAAGTGTTATTAGAAAGAGATTATAAAGTTAAAGAGTTAACCGGGGGTATTGCAGCTTGGCAAGAGATGGACTTTCCTGTTTCAGAAATAGCCCAAGATACTAAAGTAACTGATAATTGCAGATGTTGAGTGTTCCAAAGTGAATTGGAGTCGCTTTAAAGGAGATTAGAAAATTCTAATCTCCTTTAAGCTTTTATAATATTCTCCGTCAGCCATTAACTCTTCACTTTACTTTATCAATACTAATGCCCTCCATATGAAATTTCTTAATATATCTCCATTTATAAGATAACAGACTAACAGTACGCAATTATCTGAAAAATTTACAAATACTTTATAATACCACTTGCACTGGCAAGTTATAATGGAAGTGCTTCATTAAAGTTATTATTAAGGAGGTGGTTGAGATGTTCGCTGGACACTTTGGAGTTGCCGCTGTTGTTAAAAGTAAGGCTCCAGAACTGCCACTTTGGTCGCTACTAGTCAGCTC
Organism: Psychrobacillus sp. FSL K6-2365; assembly: GCF_038003165.1. NCBI lineage: Bacteria > Bacillati > Bacillota > Bacilli > Caryophanales > Bacillaceae > Psychrobacillus > Psychrobacillus sp. FSL K6-2365. The sequence goes on from NZ_JBBOOO010000001.1 coordinate 3,725,003, forward strand.
CCAATTGCTTGATATTGCCTTTGTACCATTTAGTTTAGCAGGTGAAGAGTCGATAGAGCCATTGGGCGATGGTGGATATGCTAATGCGATGATTTATGCATTCTATACTCATTCCTTCATTGGGGCACTATTTCTTTCCATAATAGCTGCGTATCTTGCAGGAGTATTTTGGGGTAAAAAATCAGCAGTTATAACAGGAGCCGTCGTATTTAGCCATTGGATTCTTGATTTGATCGTTCATCGACCGGATATGCCTATTTTCCCTGGAAATGTAGGTGATTTTCCGCTTCTTGGTTTCGGTCTATGGGAATCTGTTTCAGCAAGCTTTCTATTAGAATTTCTCCTTATTTCTGCGGGCTCTTTTTTTTACTTTAGGCACGCACTCCAATCGGCAGATCCAGAACGTAGAGGAAAAGGCATTGCAGCTGGATGTGCCATGACTACCTTTCTTTTTCTGTCTTTATTTATTAATGCTTTCATGTAACTAAATGAGGCATGATTCAGTGTTACTTCGAATCATGCCATTTAATCATTTTATGACTTTCATGTACTTATCTTGTTGTTCAAATCGTTTTCGGTTTTCTTAATGCTCAATCTTTTTGAAATAATTATAAACCTTTTCTAACTTTTTCTTTTGATTTCCCTTCGGACTTTCCATATTTCCAAATTCAAAGAACTTCACTTTCTTGATACCAACAAAATTAAATAGTGCTCTTTTCATTAAAATTTTGTGAGAATTGTTCAACCAAAGAAATGGATAATTAGTTGGTCCCTTCATGGTAGACACACATACTACAGACTTTCCTTTTAAAAGTCCTTCTGGAAAAAGTCCCTTCTTATCTTTATAAGCAAAATTAGAGGAAAATAATTGATCTATATATCCCAATAGCATTGCGGGTGGTCTCCCCCACCATATTGGATAGATAAAAACAATTTTGTCTGCCCACATAATTTGTTTCCTATATTTTTCAATATTTGGATCAGTATACATATCACGTCTTCGCTTTTGCTCGTTAAACACTAGTAGAGGATCAAAATTCTCTTCATATAAATCTAAAACCTGCAACTCTTCTATATTGGCATTTTCATTACTCCCCTCAATAACTTTTTGTAAAAATGCATAGTTTAAACTTTTGTGATTTGGATATGTGTAAATTAACAACATCTTCATAGCGCACCTCTTTGTTATCATTTGATAACTAAATAATAGCACGAAGAAATTTAATTATCAAATGATAATTGTTTTTCGATAACATTTTTGTTACCTTGTCTATAAGAGGTGAGAGAAATGGACAAAAATGCTCTTTTTTATAAACTAGTATCATTTACATCTTCTGTTCATCGAGTAACACATGAACTAACAAAAAATGCGAAGTCAGACTCCATTTCGCAGGTTCAATATAGCATTCTTGAATATATTTCAGTTAGTCAACCTGTGACGCCAAGTGAAATTAACGATTGTCAAAACATGTCTATGCCGAACACAAGTCGTGAGCTCAGCAAGTTAAGTAAGAAAAATTTAATCGAGAAATTAAATGATACCGAAGATCGACGAAAACAATATATTCGTCTTTCTAATGATGGAGAAGCCATGATGAACGAAGCTTTTGCAACTATAGAAGCTCGTTTTCTAAAGCGACTAGAGAATGCTTCCAAAGAAGATTTAGATGATATTGAACGTGCTATGGATATTCTTCAAACAAAACTATTTTATCCATAGCACAAGTTTAAAATGAAGGATTAATAAATAGTTTAGTTCGTTATAGATAATCCTCACTACGAAATGATTATCTAGGATTTAAACACATAACTTCATGAAAAAGAGACCGTTCAGGTCTCTTTTTCACTTCTTGTTATTTAGGGAATTTATTTATTGTCCATACATTCAATTTTGAAAATAACTAACTCCACTAATTGATAAACAAATATATGCGTTTGCTGCTATTAGCTGTAACGCTTCGAGAAAATTGGTCCGTATAATCTATCCATTCCACTTTTTCACATCGCTTTTTAACTTTTCTGTTAAGCTCCGTTTCAATTTCATCCATCATGTATACAATCTCATCGAAAGGTATGTTGAAATGGTGTACTGCCTGTTCATATGGAGAGTGTTTCACTAACAACTGTTGAAACTCATCGACTGTTTCCGCTATATCGACCAAGCAGTCTTCTGCATCAACAATAAACTTATAAAGGCGTTGTTTTTCTTTTGGGAGATTTGCGACTTCACTTCTTAAGAGAAACTCTATTAATCGTTCGTTCATTTCCCTCACCTCCCTGTTAGTACATAATACCTCAATACTTCATTACCAACTTGCTTTTTTAACTCCAGGGATTTGTCCTTTGTGTGCAAGCTCTCGGAAAGCAATACGTGACATATTAAATTTGCGCATATAACCTCTCGGTCTACCAGTCAATTCACAACGGTTTTTCAAGCGTGAAGGTGAAGAATCCCTCGGTAACTTGCTTAGTGCCCTGTAATCCCCTTTATCTTTCAGTTCTTTACGAAGCTCTGCGTAATGGGCCACCATTTTCTGTTGCTTTTTATCTTTTACCACTTTTGATTTTTTTGCCATTTTACCCTCTCCTATATCGTAATCATTACGTTTTAAAATTACGTAAAATTTTTTATTTCGTTTCTCGGTGAAGTGTTACCTTCTGAAGTCTTGGACAGTATTTCTTCAATTCAATACGCTCTGGATTATTTCTTTTGTTTTTGGTCGTTATGTAATTGCGATCACCTGTCTCTGTGCAGGCCAACGTGATATTTACTCTCATCTTACTTCCTCCTCTTTAATCTGAATACCAATTTCAAAAGCTGGTAGTGGATCAGAAAAACTAGTCCAATCCTGTGCATACTCGTGTTCTGTCAACAAGCAATGGTTTAGGTCGGATGTGATTTGTTGCTGGTCCATATCTATTCCGATAAATACTAGTTCTGTCATCTTGATGCCATACTCCATATCCCATTTTCCAGCTCCTTCTATCCCTAGAGATGGCCCAGCTTGAGATAGCAGTACAGCAGTATCATCCCGAGTTGCTAGCCATAAAAATCCTTTAGTCCGTATCACTTCAACTGGCCAATCCATAATCCAATTCATTAAGCGCTCTGGATGAAAAGGTCTTTGACTTCGATAGACAAAAGAGGCAATACCATACTCCTCGGTTTCAGGAACATGTTCTTCGTTTAACTCTTTAATCCACCCCGCTCCTTGACTGGATGTTTCAAAATCGAATAAGCCTGTATTCAATACTTCGTTTAAAGCAAGATTTGCGTTTACTGTCACTATGATTTTCGCATCTGGATTCAAGCTTTTAAGGACAGCTTTTAACTCGCCTATTGTCTCTTCATCAACTAAATCAGCCTTGTTCAAAATTAATACATTCGCAAATTCAATCTGGTCAATAAGTAAATCGGCTATTTCCCGTACATCGTCATAAGTCGCTGCTTCCTTACGATCTAGCAACGTTTCTCCAGAAGAAAAATCTTGCCAAAATCTATTTGCGTCTATGACAGAAACCATAGTGTCTAGTTTACAAAACTTTGATAAATCGATGCCCAGGCTATCATCAATATAAGTAAATGTCTGAGCTACCGGAACAGGCTCACTGATACCAGAGGACTCAATTACGATGTAATCAATATCTCCAAGTTTAGCCAACTTCTCCACTTCGATTACCAAATCCTCCCTCAGCGTACAGCAAATACACCCATTCTGCATTTCAATCAACTTTTCCTCCGTACGTAAAAAACCACCCTGTTTTACCAAAGAAGCATCAACGTTCACCTCGCTCATATCATTTACGATGACCGCTACTTTAAGCCCTTGACGATTTTGTAAAATATGATTCAGTAAAGTTGTCTTTCCTGAACCCAAATATCCACTTAATATTGTTACCGGTATTCTATTCTCCATTTTTCTCCTAACCATTCAACACAATTGTATCGAATTTTAAATAGTAACGATTACGATTTAAATATTATATTGTTTCCAAACAAACTGCAAGTATTATTATCAAGCTGTAATAAATTTGATACTAATATTTGTTCAAAAAAATAGTGCTATCAACTCGTTTAATATTCTGGCGTTTCATTTCCTATGGAAACAAAACAGGAAAAAACCTTAATTATAAATGTTTGAAGGGCTAGGTTGTTGGATATTATAAGATAGTTCGAGATAGGTTAATAACCTAAAACTACACCATCTTCACCAAGTGCTAATATTCGTTTAATATTTACCTTATAATTAGGATTCTCTAATTTGAAATATCTTAAATAGAGGAATACAATTAGATTGTTATTAATTTTTATATAAACTAATTGGAGGGATTTATCATGACTGATTTAAAAGATAAAGTAGCGGTTGTAACAGGAGGAGCTTCTGGTATAGGATTAGCTACTGCAAAAGCTTTTTTAGCAAAAGGTGCAAAAGTTGTTATTGGTGATTACAACGAGGATTCTGGTAAAGCTGTAGAACAACAATTAAAAGAAACGTTTGAAAATGTATTATTTGTACGTACAGACGTAGCAGACGAGCAATCTGTTGAAAACCTTGTAAAAACAGCGGTTGATAAATTTGGTCAACTAGATATTATTTTCAACAATGCTGGTATTGGTATTCAAAAACCTACACACGAATTAACAGATGATGAATACAAACGTGTTATCGCCGTAAACCAAGATGGTGTATTCTATGGTATTAAGTATGCACTTCGTGAAATGTTAAAAACTGGTGGCGGTGCAATTATTAATACGTCCTCGATTTTAGGTACTGTTGGGGAACCAACGTCAATCCCTTACGCAGCTAGCAAAGGTGCAGTTAACTTAATCACAAAATCAGTTGCATTAGAATATGCTGATCGTAACATTCGAGTAAATGCTGTAGCTCCGGGATTCATCGAATCAGGTTTAGTAAATAAAGAATCATTAGGTGATTTCTATGATGGTTTAGTAGCAAAACATCCAGTGGGTCGCCTTGGTAACCCTGAAGAAATTGCTCACGCAGTTGTCTTCTTAGCAGAAAATGACTTCGTAACTGGTACTACTATTCACGTTGATGGCGGCTATACTGCGAAATAGTTAGGTTCACAAAAAAATATCATAATTATAATATAAAAGCCGTTTTCTGTTCACTCAGAAAACGGCTTTTATATTAAATTTAATTTAACCCTTGTGCTTTATATCTTTACAACCGCATTCGTTTCAGCCGCTTCTATAATACCTAAAATGACTTTTAGCGAAGATAATGCATCCTCTCCAGTGACAAGCGGCTGTTGGTCAAAGCGAATACATTCGATAAATGCATCGATTACACCACTATTTGTTTGATTGTTATTTGTTTGGATATTCTCTAGTTGATATTGTATTTTCTCTCCATCTTTTGTAATCACTTCTAATTGATGCTGTTCACTATGATAAATTTTCAAAATGCCTTTCTCACAATAGATAATTGTACTATTATCTTCTTCACCATAATATGTCCAAGAGAACGTAGCAGTACCTATACGACCTTTTTTTGTTTTTAAACTACATACGATGTTATCGCATACTTCTATCGGTTCGTTATTTTCATCGACTTTGTCGAGTGCTCCCTGGAAGGCACTTACCTGCTCAATTTCATCATCTAATAAGTAATGCAATAAATCCACTTTATGGATTCCCAAATCTCCAGCAACACCAAGACCAGAACGCTCCTTTTGAAAGAACCATGTGGAATTTGATTTATTTATTCCCCATTGTTCCGGTCCCGAGTGTCCAAAAGTTGTTCTAAAAGTCAGCACTTTACCAAGTTCTTCACTTTTAATGATTTCTTTCGCTTTTTGATGCGCGCGAGTAAATCGCTGATTATGATCTACCATAAATTTTTTCCCGGATTGCTTTTGGGCATCAAGTATTTCTTTTGCGTGTTCAATTGTAAGGGAAATTGGCTTTTCACACAGAACATGCTTCCCATTTAATAGTGCTTTAGTGGAAAATATATGGTGATATTCATTCGAAGAACAATCACTAATTACTTGTATCGTGGGATCTGTAAATAATTCATCCACGCTTTGTACTACTGTACCATCAAACATGACTGCTAACGCCTCTGCACGTTCAGGGTTTCGATCATAAAAAAAGATTTCATCCACGAATGGATTTGCTTTATATTCTGGTGCATGGCGCAATTTAGTAATTGACCCACACCCAATAATCCCTACTTTTAACCCCATATGATTACACCTACTCTCTTTTTTGGAATACTACAGCAATAATTATGATTAGGCCCTTTACAAATCCTTGTAGGTACGGAGAAACATTCATTAAATTCATCATATTATTTAGAATTCCTAAAATGAGTACTCCGAAAAGTGTCCCTATAATCTTCCCACGACCACCTGTCATCCTTGTTCCACCTATTATAACGGCAGCAATCGCATCGAGCTCATATTGAACTCCCGAGCTTGAGGATGAAATAGAATTTAAGCGTGACGTTTCAATGATAGCAGCTACACTTACCAATAACCCAGCCAAACTATACACAGCAATTTTAATACGGTCCACTCGAATTGCAGAAAGCATAGCAGCTTTTTCATTACTTCCAAGTGCATACACATATCTTCCAAACCTCGTTTTGTGCATCAAAATATATACCAACGCGGTCATGGCAAAGAAAATTAAAACTGGATAATCAAATATCCATAAGTCATTATTCGCGATGGCAGTAAACCCCTTAACCTCTCCTGAAACACTTCCACCTTCTGCAATATATAACGCAATGGAGCGTGCTGCCGCCATCATTCCTAATGTAGCAATAAACGAAGCAATCCTGCCTTTTGCAACCATTAATCCATTTAAGAATCCTGCAAATGAACCAACAACTAATGCAGTAAAAATCCCAACAAGTATACTTCCTGACGCATTTAACGCTAAAACTGTGATGACACCGACTAGCGCAAGCACGGATCCGACCGATAAGTCGATTCCACCAGAAAGCATAACGACAGTCATACCCAATGCAACAATTCCAATTATAGAAACCTGCATTAGTATATTTAGCTGGTTATTAATATCTAGAAATCTAGGATTCATAATAGTAGATGCTATAAAAATAATGATGAAAGCAATAATGACGCTATATTCTGACCACAGCCATGTAAGACGACTTTTTGCACTTGAAACTTGCGGACTATATTCTTTTACATTTGTATTAGCCAATTTTAGCGGCCTCCCTTTTCGAGCCGGTTGCATAATGCATAATTTCTTCTTCCGTTGCTTCTTCTCCGTTAAATCGTGCTGTTATTTGCCCTTGGTACATCACATTAATCGTATGACAAATTCTCATTACCTCGGGTGCCTCTGAGGACAATATAATCACCGATTTCCCTTGTTCAGCTAATGCCACAATTTGTTGATAAATCTCCTGTTTTGCCCCTACGTCTATTCCCTGGGTAGGGTTATCGAAGATTAGTATATCCGCTCCGACTTCAAGCCATTTGGCGATGATGACTTTTTGCTGATTACCACCACTTAACTTATCGATTGTAATACGTGGGTTGTGAACTTTGATGTTCAACAGCTCTTTATAGTACTGAAATTTATCTCTCTCAGCATTATCTAGAATAAATCCTGATTTCTCAAAATTCCCTATAGATGACAAGCTCATATTATGGATCACACTTAAATCTTTAATGATTGCATTTTCCTTGCGATCCTTTGGAACAAGACCTATTCCTGCTTCCACCGCTTTTCGTGGGTGATCTATTTTTATCAACTGGTTATTGATCTTTATTTCACCAGTGTATTTCTTTCGATATCCAAATAAGCTTTCAAAAAGTTCTGTACGGCCGTCCCCTGCTAGACCAGTAAAGCCTACTATTTCTCCTTTTTTCACCTGAAAATGAATGTTCTTAAATAATCCAAAGCTAGTTAAATTATTCACCTCTAGCAATACTGGACCAAATGTATGTTCATGTACAAATCGATTTTGGGAAATTGATTTTCCAACCATTAGCTTAGTTATTGTATCTAGATCTTCTTGTTCTACATCTCCACTTTTAATCATTTCTCCATCACGTAATACGGTATAACGGTCACAAACTGCTTTTATTTCCTTCAGTTTGTGGGAAATATAAATAATCGAGATGCCTGATTTCTTTAAATTCTTCATTAACTCAAATAATCGATTCACTTCATGTTCAGCTAATGAGGTTGTTGGCTCATCCATAATTATAATGGTGGATTTATGAAGCAAGGCTTTCGATATTTCTATCAGTTGTTTATAGGAAGTTGCTAAATTTCTTACGTATTCCTTTGGGTCTATGTCCACACCTAGCTTAGCTAAGATGTCATGTGTTTGCTGGCACATCTCTTCTACTTTTAAAAATCCCATTTTGTTTCGAAGTTCAGAACCTAAAAACATATTTTCATACACTTTGAGATCTGTTACCATATTTAGTTCTTGATGGATAAAGCTAATCCCTTGCTCCTGCGATATTCTTGGATTGCTCATCTTAACTTCCTTATCGTTTATGTAGATAGAGCCATTATCAGGTTGATGAACTCCCCCTAGAATATTCATCAGAGTGGATTTACCTGCACCGTTTTCACCTAACAATGCATGAATCTCTCCTTTTTCAATTTGAAGAGTCACATTCTTTAATACGGGTACACCATTAAATGACTTCTTCATGTTCTTCATTGTTATATAAGGATTTTTAGTCATGGTATTTATCCCTCCTAATATAGGAAAAGAGGAAATACAACAACTGTTTGCACAACTATTGTATTTCCTAATATTCATTTAGAATTTAGATTCTGGATCATAGAACTCATCCACATTTTCTTTTGTTACCTGAGTAGCTTCTTTGACTACCATAGATTCTTCTGGATCATTACCCTTTGTAATATCTGCCGCAATCTTCACTGCATCCTCTACCATCGTTGGAGAGTATAGGAAGGTTGCTGTTATAAAACCGTCTGCTTTAATATCTTCAAATACAGCTTTTCCGCCACCAGCACCTGTTACAAATTGGATGTCTGTTCGCTTAGCTTCTTTGATAGCTTGTAAGACACCAAGTGCCATTCCATCGTCTTGTGTAAATACTGCATCTATTTGCGGGTGTGCTTGTAAAATGTTTTCCATCACTTCTAGCGATTTTTCAGTAGAAAAGTCACCACTTTGTGAAGCAATTATTTCCATACCTTCTGCACTTTCCATCGCTTCTTTAAATCCTGATCCACGTTGTTCTGTAACTGAACTTGGTGGTCCGGAAATTTCCACAACTTTTCCTTTTCCATTTAACTTTTCTACAAAATATTTACCCGCATTTACTCCAATACCTTCATTATCGCCTTTTACAACAACTGTAGCTGCATCATTTTCAAGCTCACGGTCCACTATTACTAAAGGAATTCCCGCATCTTTAATCTTTTGTCCTACAGGTGAAAGTGCTGCAGACTCAATTGGGAGCATGACAATAACATCCACACCCTGTGCTATCAAATCGTCTACATCATTTGCTTGTTTATTTGGGTCAGCTGCATTCGTCATTACATATTCAATGCCATCACTTTCTTTAAGTGCTTTAGCTTGCTTTTCAGCACTATCAATTAGTGCTCCCATCCATCCATGTGTTGCTGAAGGTAAAGAAATACCGATTTTTAGAGTATCGTCTTCTTTTCCATTTGCAGAATTCTTATTATCACTACATGCTGCTAAACTAAAAACTGTTACTAAAGATAAACATATGATCAGAAACTTCTTCAACACCATTCCCCCTTTGTTTTTATGAAAAGCTCCCCTTTTTGTAATCGATTACATGTGAAACTAAGGGCAACGCTCTATTATTAATATCCATTTAATAACAGAGCAATAACCTTAGTTGTACATTCTCACGTAGACTCTCGAAGAACTAGTTCATGGTTCAATATGACACTATCCACGACATTACCTCTGATCTTATCGATTAACATTTCCCCAGCCACAGTACCCATCTTATACATAGGCTGAGCAATCGTAGTGAGCGTTGGGTTTGTCATACTAGAAAAATCGATTTTGTCAAAACCAACTACTGCTACATCATTTGGTACATGTAATCCAGATGCATTTATTTCTTTGAGTGCTCCGATTGCCAAAAGGTCCGATACAGCAAATATTGCTGTTGGACGATCCTGTATTGCTAAAATCTTTTTCACTGCTTGTTGTCCATGTTCAAATCCTAATTGTTTTGTATAAATAATATAATCATCATTCCAAGGAATACCATGTTCTTCTAATGCTCGTTGGTAACCCATCTCCCTCTGTCTTGCATATAAAAATTTTTCATCGGAGTTCATTAGAGCAATTTTTTTATGACCTATTTGTATCAAATGCTTGACCGCCCGATAAGATGCTTCTTCATTGTCTATCGATACGTAAGGTATCCCACTATCAACGTTATACTCACTACATTGAATGATGGAATACTTTTCTGCTAGCTCTTTTAATGTTTCAATATTAACTGCTGGATCCATTGAAATAATTCCATCTGCCATTTTTTTCTTAACAAGGTCAAAGTAAATATTTTCTTTTTCCGGATTTGAATCAGTCTCACATAATAGGATATTGTAATTCTGACTTAGCGCCACATGTTCAATTCCTTTAATAATTTCTAAATAGAACGGGTTAGAAATGCTCGGAATTAGTATTAAAAAAATTCTACTTTCTGAATTCCTTAAATTTCTCCCTAACATACTAGGCTCATAATTTAAATCTTTTATAGCCTCTTCTACTTTAATTCTTGTTTTCGAAGTTACAGTATTTTGACCGTTTAATACCCTTGATACTGTGGCTACAGATACCCCTGCTTGTTTAGCCACCTGCTGAATGTTTGTCATTTACGTAGTCTCACTTTCTCTGATTTCATAAAAGGAAAATGAAATCGTTTACATTTACATGTTATTATATTCCGAATTATGCGTCAATAACTATTTTTTCATTAGAAATAACTATTGATTTACTTGAACAATTTATATAAGGTAATAATGTAACGGTTTACATTACAGTATATTCTGATAAATAAAGGAGGTTTTCTCATTGAAATTAGGTGTTTTTACGGTACTCTTCTCCGATAAAAGTTTTGAAGATATGTTAAGTTATGTTTCTTCTAAGGGCATAGAAGCAATTGAATTAGGTACTGGTGGATATCCTGGCGATGCTCATTGTAAAGTGGATGAATTGTTAAACGATGATACGAAATTGGAGAGCTTTAAGCAAAAGATCAGTGATCATGGCTTAATCATTAGCGCGTTAAGCTGCCATGCAAATCCTCTGCACCCACAGAAAAAAATTGCTGGGCCAGCTGATGAATTATTTATAAAAACAATGCATCTTGCATCAAAATTAGATGTGCCTGTAGTAAATACATTCTCGGGATGTCCGGGTGATCATGAAAATGCCCTCTATCCTAATTGGCCAGTAGCACCTTGGCCACATGATTTCCAAGAAATATTAAAATGGCAATGGGAAGAAAAACTTATACCATACTGGAAAGAAAAAAATGATTTAGCACAAAAACTTAATGTCAAGATCGGTTTAGAACTACATGGTGGTTTCTCTGTACATACTCCTGCAACACTATTGCGATTAAGAGAAGCATGCGGACCTATGATTGGGGCTAACCTTGACCCTAGCCATATGTGGTGGCAAGGCATTGACCCAGTTGAGGCCATAAAAATTCTCGGACGTGAGAATGCCATCCATCATTTCCATGCAAAGGATACAATTATAGATCAGCAAAATATGAACCGAAATGGACTTACGGATATGACCGATTATGCCAATATGCGTGACCGCGCATGGTATTTTCGATCTGTTGGTTTTGGACACGATCAAAAAACTTGGGCCGACATCATTAGTATTCTACGATTATATGGATATGATTATGTAGTAAGTATCGAACATGAGGATGGATTAATGTCGATCGAAGAGGGGTTCACAAAAGCAGTTGAAAACTTAAAACCCATTATCGTGAAAGATTCTATCAGTCAGATGTGGTGGACGTAAAGCCATAAAGGGAACCGGGTTCTAGCCACAATTTTAAACTCAATAAGAACCTGGTGCCCTATTTAAAACACACCACCTAAATCAGTGCATCTGCCATTACAATCTCAAGCATCAGGTTTTCCCGTGCTCCTAGATTAAGTTCATACGGGGAAACATTTTCATTTACTTCATTATTGGTAATTCTGATCACTGGTCGACCAGCTGAATTATAATTATATTTTGAAACAATACCTGTACGACCATCATTTAATGTAACGGTTAAGCCCGGAGGATAAATGGCGATACATTCTCTAAACAAGTTAACTTGATGTGTGTCAAACTGCGTATCACTTCCCGCATACAAAATCTCGAGTCCTTGATGTGGCAACACTGCCGGTTTGAAGGCTCTTGGATTAGTTACTGTATCAAACACGTCTGCAACACTAACTATTTTCGCATACTTGTGAATTTCGTCACCTTTTAATCCCCTAGGATAGCCAGTACCATCTACTCTTTCGTGATGTTGAAATGCACAATGAGCAACTGTTAATGGAATTTCATGAATTTTTCGTAGTACCTCAAAACCTTTTTCACAATGTTGTTTGACTATGGCATTTTCCTCATTTGTTAATTCACCTTGTTTATTTAATAGTTCTAAAGGAACATGTACTTTTCCTAAATCATGTAGCATAGCTCCCATTCCGATTTCTTCCACATTTTTAAGAGGTAACCCATTTTCGAGTGCAAGCTGACACGCATATATAGAAACGTTCAATGAGTGATTGAATACGTAGTTTTCGTGTACTTTTGTTGTAGCCAATAAATTTAATGCATGCTGATTGTCCGTGAGTGATGCAACTATATCCTTAAAAACCTTTTGAAAGCTACGTATTGCTCTACTTGATTTCATCATTCCCTGAAGATTTGAGTTTGACTGATTCAAGTCCGTTAATGCTTGAAACCCCTCGGTAATTGTATGTAAAGCTTCCACACGTAACGCTTCTGGTATAGACTCAACAATTTCTATCCCTTCAGATACTTCGTCTTCTATGTAAATGGTTGAAACATTATACTTTTTCAATTTTGGGATGAGCCGATCTATCAGTTCTACTCCCTTTGCTAACAAAATTTTACCATTGTCATTCAATATTGGTTTACCCAATTTCATTCCTGGCTTGTACTTATCTATTTTTACTAATCGCATCGCCCAAACTCCCCACTTTAAGCTTAATGAGTCAATTGTACTTAAATTTTGCAACCTGTACATACTAAAGGTAATAATTAATAGTAGTCCTATTATATTATATTTAAAGATAAAAAAGAATAGCATTAGGCATCTAGGCCTAAAAATTTTTATATAATTAATAAATAAGTAAGTCCATTTTATACGTAAAGTAATCCGAACAGCGTTTATTTATGCTCTAGGCGGAACCTTTCCGTTCAAATCTATTAAATCGTTTTTTATTAAAAAACGATTTAATATCACATAATTATTTGGGGGTTTAATTGAAACAATTAATTTTGAACGACTCGAACATATAAACTCGTAACATCTGAGTGATTCTTCAACTTCTAAATATAAAAGAAAAGAGCACGTGATAGTGATGTCGTCACTACACGGGCTCTATTAATCTCACAATAAAGGTCGTTTTATACTGAAATATTATAATTAAATTGTCTCTACAAAATGCTTTAACACCCTCGCAGTTAGACCCCAAATTGTGTATTTTTCATAGTCGTAGAACCATTCTTCTATATCTCTCGGCCTCCATTGGTATTTGTCACCGTTGACAATTTTGTCATATGGAAAATCCATAGGTGGCATCGGCTGGACAGAAACTGTGTGCATGTAAGGCTCATGGTTTTTAAGCCAGCTGACTGGAATAGTGAATACCGCCTCGACCTCATGTCTGTTAAAAGATTCGATTTTATGATGGTCAATCGTTGCAACAAAGGGATAGACAACAAAAGATGGAGATGCAATGTATGCACTCATCTGTCCTAGAACTTGAATACATTTCGGATCGACCCCTAGCTCTTCATGTGTTTCTCTTATTGCAGCTTCCATTGGAGATGCATCTGTAGGATCGATTCGACCACCTGGAAAGCTGATGTCCCCTGGTTGCTTTCTCATGGTTAATGAACGCACCTCGAATAAAACATGCCATTCGTCATCCACTTGCACAAGTGGTATTAAAACAGCAAAACGTAGCGCTGTATCCTCTCCTATAAAAAGCGGCTGCTTGTAATGCAGTTCCTTCTTTAGCTTATCCAAAAACACGGAATCTCCCCCAATGATAAGTTTATTCTAATATCGTATCATTAAATTTACTATCCATAAATTAAATGGCACACTTCGTCAAATAAAGTTATCGTTTTCTTTTTTTCTTAACTAAAGTGGAGTATCAAACAAAATAAAAAAACACTCAGATATATGTTCTAAATCTGAGTGCTCTTATTGGAAACAAGTACGCTAATTAACGCACTTTTTCCTTTTTAAGCTGTTTGCTTCTCAACTGTCCACAGGCCGCATCAATATCTGTTCCATGTTCTTGACGAATTTTGCAGTTGACACCTCTTTTTTTCAGCGTGTCATAGAATGACAACACAGATTCCTGTTCACTTCTTTGGTACTGGCTATGTTCATCGACAGGATTATAAGGTATTAAGTTGACGTAAAGCTGGTCTTTTATGTCATTAAGTAAATCGGCAAGCTCTTCAGCTACCTCTTTTGTATCATTTACATCCTTAAGTAGAATATATTCAATCGTAATTCTACGGTTGTTTTTTGCTAAATAATATTTTAGAGATTCCATTAGCTTTTCAATTGGCATAGCTCGATTTATTTTCATAATTCTAGTTCGTAGTTCGTTATTTGGTGCATGTAAGGATATCGCTAGATTTACTGGAATCTTCGTATCTGTGAATTCATAGATTTTACCTACAATTCCACTTGTTGAAACAGTTATTTTCCTTGCAGCTATCGCTAGCCCTTTATGGTCAATAACTACGTTTAAGAAGTCTAACAAATTTGTAAAGTTATCAAATGGTTCCCCAATCCCCATTACGACAATATGGCTCACGATATCTTTTTGCTTCAATTGATCGAGATGCAATTGGATATTCATAATCTGTTCCACTATTTCTCCACTTGATAAATCACGACTTTTTGCGAGTAAGCCACTTGCACAGAAACTACAACCGATGTTACAGCCGACTTGAGTCGTCACACAAACGGAAATGCCGTATTTATGTCTCATCATAACTGTTTCGATCAAGTTTCCATCCTGTAGTCTAAACAAAAATTTCATCGTTCCATCGGCTGCTTCTTGTTTTACGTGCTCTGTTAACGTTTGTATTGTATAGTTATCTTGCAATAATTGAATACATTCTTCATGCACGTCTGTCATGTCGGCGAAATTAGTGACACGTTTTCTATATAACCAATCCCAAACCTTTAGCGCTCTAGACTTTTTGTGGCCATGCTCATGAAGCCACTCAATCAGTTGATTTAATGTTAATCCATATATAGATTTTTTGTTCATAACTATCCTCATCTCTTCCCTCATACTAACTTTAAAGGCCATCCAGTACTAATCCTGGTGCCAGACATTTAGATACTATTATAACATTTGCTGAAACAACTCTCTACAAAGCCATTGTTTAAGTGCTTACTACTTTAAGGTAGCAATGTCATGACAGCAAAGAAATGCAGTATAGATGCTGCAAGAACAAATACATGCCAAACTGCGTGATGGTAGGTAAATCCACGCCACACGTAGAAAACAGCTCCTACTGTATACAGGATTCCCCCAATTGCTAGAAGTATAATCCCTTGGGAAGATACATTCTCCAAAAGTGGTTTCCATCCAAATACCAATAACCAGCCCATAACGACGTATAATAAGGTAGAAGTATGCAAGAAACGTTTCACAAAAAAAGCTTTAAACACAGTACCCGCAATTGCAAGCCCCCACACTACACCAAACAATGTCCAACCTAATGTGCCTTTAATAGCAAGAAATAAGAAAGGTGTATAAGTACCTGCTATAAAAAAGTAGATAGCTGAGTGATCCATGATCTCAAAGAAATCTTTTACGCGTCCTGCTGGAAAACCGTGGACAAGTGTAGATGACAAATATAAAAGGATCATCGAAGAACCAAACAATGTAAAACTTACAACATGCCAAGCTGTTCCATGCATTACGGAGGATACGATTAATATTACAAGAGCAGCTACACTAAAAACAGCACCAATTCCATGAATAATCGCATTAGCTATCTCTTCACGCTTTGAAAAAATATGTGTATTACTCATCTTTTTACTCATCCCATTCTAATATTCTCTAAGTATAATATTATCACTTTTGGCGAATAAAAGCTGACAGGGACATGTGTCCAAAATCTTAAACATCCCAAAAGTTCTATATATAATCCACTAGGAACTCGTTTCATTCAAGGCCACTAAAGTAATCGCAGTAAACTTTTTATTATAATTTGTATTGCCTTCATTCAAATTTAGAACAGTAAGCTTCCAAACAACAACTATATCTCAATGGTATTATTCAGCAAAAAAAAAAGACACCCAAAATGGGCATCTCTTTTTATTTGCTAACTATGTTTAATTAATTCCTAAGAATTAAAGTTTTACAATGTTAACTGCTTGTGGTCCACGTTGACCATCTTCAACGTCAAATTCAACTTTTTGACCTTCGTCAAGAGATTTGAATCCGTCGCCTTGGATTGCTGAGAAATGAGCGAATACGTCGTTTCCACCTTCAACCTCGATAAATCCAAAACCTTTTTCTGCGTTAAACCATTTTACTGTACCTTGTGTCATGTAAAAAACCTCCATTTATGGTGAATAAAAAATTCACATATTACAAAAAGCTACCGAAGACTCACGATTACCTTTTGTAATATGTGAATTCATTGTTTCTATCTAAGCAATTTAATTATTATCTTTACTATATACCATTTCCACACAGAAAGATAGTAAATTGCTTATTATATTTTATTTAATATGTCTAACGTTTCTAAAACATGTTCAAGAAACATTTCAAGGTCACTTATTTGATCTTCATTTATTTTCTGTGTGAACCTAACTTCTATTGTGTTTGTATAGCTAGAAAGTTCTGTTCCAAATTCAAAACTTAGTGTTTGAGTTAACACTATGTCGTCTTCCCAAATATTTTTGATAGCTTGTTCTATTTCTTCACATTGCAGATCAGGATTTTGAATATTTTTGTTAAATTTCAACGCTAGTGTACAACCTATATTTTTATTTCTAATTTCGAGTATTTCACCTGCTAGATCCTCTAGAGATGCGTCTAAAATAATTTCCGCAGCTATGTCTGACTGGTCAACAAGAGTAAATTCAATCTTAAAAGTTCTAGCGATAATCGAAAGGTCCATTTGGTCAACCCGATTTTTGATATCTATCTTTCGTTCTAAGTTGTCTAAATCGTATACATGGTTTTCAAATGCCACTTTTAAATTTTCAAAGATAGTTGGATCGTACATATAATTTCCTCCCGGCTTGAGTGTCCTTTTACTATTCCCTATTTAGTCTACATACAGACACAGCGTAAAGTGAAATTTCAATCACTTTAGATATTCTTCATCCTCTATTTATTGAAAATAAGTATAGGTAAATACCAATGATTCACTCGAGAATATCTAACTAAACGACTCAGCATTACCTAAACAAAATATTTAGACGAAAATACATTTAATTTGTCAGATTATTTCCCAAGAAATAATGACAGAAAGCGCATTCTACTCTCTGTCAGAACTGAATAAAATCCTTTTATGTTAGTACTCAATGATTTGGGCAATTTCTATTTCTACATTAGATTGTTTTTCTTGAGTTTCTTTAAGCTGCTTTTGCAATTGGTCAGATATACTCGATAAATTTTGAAGTGTCTGTTCCATTCGGTCTATTGAATTGTTTATTTTGGAATGAGTTGACCATGCTGAAAAAATATCATCGAACACATAATCTGCAAACGTAACAAAACTTTCTCTTTCAATAGCTATGTTTTCGATACTGATTTTCTGGATATCTAAAAGTTCTGTATGAAATCGTTGTAAGGAACGCTGAGCATAGTGAATTGCTTCTTCCGATTCGTCAAGCTTACTATGTTTTAAAGAAGTGGCGATTATTCCTCCTCCTAAAAAGGTATCCCACGTAGAATAATCCTTAGCACCTTCAAGCGACTTTAACGCTCTCTTTAATGCTATTTTAGCTTCATTACCAGCTGTTATGGCTTCTATTATTTCACGGATACTTGTTGCAAGAATCGTCTTCTGTTCGTATAAGCTCTCGAGACGAGTCGCCTCAGCGTGATTATTTACAAGAAGCCATTGTTTCTTCTTTTCAATAATCTGTTCCCACTCCAAGTCAAGAGATTCCCAGTCCCCTTTTTCTAATTCTCTTTCGTTAACGGTTATATCCTTTTCCAAATCTATTACTGTTTTTTCAATTTCTCTATACTTTGCTTCTATAGCAGCTAGCTCGCTTATTTCCTTCTCTCGAATTACATCCTGCTTTCCAGTCCATGTTCTAACCACTTTCAAAATTGAAAACCTATCTAGATCTTCTACATCTTTTTGTTCTTCCTTTAATCTCGTCCAATATTCCTGCTTTTTATGTAATGCTGTTTCTAATTGCTCTGCCAGTGTTTGCTGCTTTCTTTTTGCCTTTTCCCTCTTATTAATCTCCATCTTTAAAACCGACTGACGCTCCTGTAGTTCTTCCCACATGTAAATCCCCTCCTCCCTTTTATACGTATAAGTAGATATATTGTTTCAACTAAGAGTATTAAAAGTAACCTGGAAATATAAAGTTATTTAATTTATCAAAATATTATATATTAATAAAAGTAATTGTGGTAATAAAGATATAAAATTATTTATAATTCAGCTTCATCATGATAAAAAATAGTCGATAATAACCACATGAACTAAATAGTAACGAGAAGAGGTATATAAATGAGTATAGGAAAAAAGTTAAATCTATCCTTCATAGCAATGATATTATTACTTTTTGTATCAACTGGTATGGCAATATTAAGTTCAACAAATGTAAAAGACAAAGTGGATGAGGCCCTAGACGATCGGGTAAAACAAATACTTGTTATTGAAGAAATTCGAGTAGGGATTGGAATGCAAGGACAATATGTCCGGGCTTTACTAACAGATAACACACCTGAAACATTAGAGAAA
This sequence comes from Psychrobacillus sp. FSL K6-2365, assembly GCF_038003165.1. Lineage (NCBI taxonomy): Bacteria > Bacillati > Bacillota > Bacilli > Caryophanales > Bacillaceae > Psychrobacillus > Psychrobacillus sp. FSL K6-2365. The sequence goes on from NZ_JBBOOO010000001.1 coordinate 3,744,235, forward strand.
CTAGAATATTATGCTAACTATGTTGATGAACGAATCATTGAAATCGATGGCATGTCATCTTCAGACACGATGGCAGAGTTAATAGAACAATTAAATGCACATAATGAGGCATTCAACATTGCAACTTCTACCTATTTAGGATATGCGGAAGAAAAAAATAAAGAGGCGGGTACAGAGATACTTAATACAGATATCGCTAAAGCAAATGACGATATTCTTCAAGTGACTGAACAAATAATGGAGTATCAGGATGAACAATTAGAGATTTTAACGGATGAAACGAATGATGCTTTAAGTCTATCAACAACTATCTCGATTGTAATGTGTATCATTAGTATAATTATAGGGATTTTATTAGTTTTATTCGTACATAAAAAAATAACTTTACCATTAAAAGCTATGGCTAGTATTTCCCATTCAATCGCTAATGGTGACTTATCTCAAAATGATATACCTGTCGAATCACAAGATGAAATTGGACAATTAGCAACTGCTAATAATTTGATGAAAAATAACCTTCGTTCTTTACTCGGACGGATCCAAGAAAACTCCGAACATTTGAGTGCAGCAGCTGAAGAATTGTCTGCTAGCACCGAGGAAGTTACTGCTTCCACAACGGAAATGGCTAATCGCGCAAATGATACACTTCATGCTTCAACATCTGCTGCGCAATCAGCTAGCGAAAGTGCCTTAGCAATGGAAGAAACTGCAACTGGAGTTCAACGTATCGCAGAATCCACACAAAGCTTGAACGAAAGCTCTAAAGAAACCTATCATACAGCAATATCTGGTGGAAAAATCATCGATCAAGCTAGTAATCAAATGAATACGATCAATCATTCATCTAATATGGTAAATGAGTTAGTCCAAAGACTAAGTAAACAAACTGCTGAAATTGAAAATATTACAAATGTAATTACCGCAATAACTGATCAAACCAATTTACTTGCATTAAATGCTGCTATTGAGGCTGCACGTGCTGGCGAACAAGGGAAAGGATTTGCAGTAGTTGCCGATGAAGTTCGAAAGTTAGCAGAGGAATCTAAGTTATCTGCCAACCAAATTGTTGAGTTAATCCAAGAGATTAAGGGCGATATGGAAAACGTTGAGAAAGCAGCGGAAGAATCTTTAACCTCTGTATCAGATGGTGTAAAAATTATTGGTCAAGCAGGGATTTCTTTCGAAGGAATCGTAACCGCAGTAGAAAAGATGAATATCCAGATTGAAGAAATTTCTGCAACCTCTGAGGAAATTTCTGCATCAGCTGAACAGGTATCAGCTTCTGCAAATGAAATTGCAACTGGCACAACAAATGCATCTGCTAATATCGAAAGTATTGCTGCTGCAATCGAGGAGCAAACAGCGACGATGGAACAAGTAAGTGGAGTAGCCGTAGAACTTAGTCAAAATGCCTTAGAACTACAGGATGAAATACAAAAATTCAAACTTTCTTAATGAAAGTTATATGATGTGGAACCCTTGATCACTTTGTTATCGAGGGTTCCTTTTTGTATTAAGTTTTTTTATTACTTACCTAACACTTCTATACAAATCTCTATCGATCGTTTTAAATCAACGTGGGACCAGCTTGGTATTTTCCCATGTTGGATGGCTAACTCATGAGAAGCTGGTATATGAATGAATCCCGAGGGTACGTCTAGATTGTTCATTTTTGCATAATGTAAAGCTTCATACATGACGTTATTGCACAGGTATGTACCTGCAGTATTCGATATTGCAGCAGGGAGACCTTCTTTTATAAGTTCATCGACCATCGAACGGATAGGCAGCGTAGAAAAGTATCCAGTTTCTCCATCAATTTGGATTGTTTCGTCCAATGGTATTTGGCCTTGATTGTCTGCGGCTCCATCTTTCACATTGATCGCAACACGTTCTGGAGTAATTTTATATCTTCCTCCAGCTAATCCCAAGGAGATAACTGCATCTGGTTTTAACTCCTTTAGATAATGAATAAGCTGGTCTCCAGACTGTGAAAAGTCAACTGATAGAACCCTACTCATCACCTCATATCTCCCTATTTTTGTTCCGTTTAATTCCTCTACAATTTTCATGGTCGGATTCACCGTGAATGATAAAAATGGTTCAAATCCAGTTAATAGTAGTTTCTTCATCCTTAACCCTCTCTTCCTCTGATGAATTTTTATGTCCAATGCATTGGTCGCATAACAGTTGATGGCAACTTAGTTTGGTCATTTCCCTTAGCAGAGTTAACCTGAACTTGTGTGAGGAATATTGCTCCCGTCAGATCCGCTCCACTTAGATTAGCATCTCGGAAGTCTGCCCCAATTAAATCTGCATGTCTCATATCAGCATTTTGAAGGTTTGCAGCAATTAGGTAAGCACCTCTAAAATTTACACCTCTAAGATCTACTCCTCGTAAATTAGCTCCTAGAAGATCTGCTCTGCTACGATCTTTTTTCCTATTACTAGTTGAACCTTTATCTTTACGAACTAGTTCACTTGTTTTTGCGAGTAAGAGGTTCACCCTAGCACGATGCACTGGAATGTTTAACTCCAAGAGCAAATCAGAGCTAAGCAACGTAAGTCTTTCGGTTTCATCTATTGCATGATTAAGTTCTTTATGAATAGTAATCGTTTCTTCCTTTGTACGAGCCTCTGTAAGATATGAAAGTATTTCATGAAGCTCCTGCATAATTGGAAAAACGTCAAACATTTCCCTCGCTATTTCTGGACTCTCTCGCCAGCTTACTCCCTTGAAAGTAACTTGCGAAACCTTTTGCCCCGCCCCGTAGCATTCAAATACTGTACAGCCTTTATATCCTTCTTGCCTAAGCTTTTTATGTACACCACAACGGTAGTCTGTTTGAAGATTCGTGCACGGTGTACCAGCTAGTTTATCAGCAGCAAAGTCTACTGATGCAGCAAAATGGAGTCCCACACAGCATAAAGCAAAGCAGTTTTCACAGTCAGCGCGTAGATTATGTGTAGTATTGGACAATTTTTACACTTCCTTCAATTTGTTCTGTTCTAATCACCCTAAATTACAGAGTCTATTTTAAATAATAAGATACTAATAGTTTACCAAAATTACAATTTGCTCGTTACAAGTTTTTAAGCCAACAAAAAAAGAGACACTCTCGAAAGAGCATCTCTTTATACAGTATTATCTTTACTTAAAAATCTTAAGAATTAAAGTTTTACGATGTTTACTGCTTGTGGTCCACGTTGACCATCTTCAACGTCAAATTCAACTTTTTGACCTTCGTCAAGAGATTTGAATCCTTCGCCTTGGATTGCTGAGAAATGAGCGAATACGTCGTTTCCACCTTCAACCTCGATAAATCCAAAACCTTTTTCTGCGTTAAACCATTTTACTGTACCTTGTGTCATGTAAAAAACCTCCATTTTGGTGAATAAAAAAATTCACATATTGCAAAAAGCTACCGAAGACTCACGATTACCTTTTGTAATATGTGAATTCATTGTTTCTATACTAAGCAATTTAATTATTGTCCTAACTATATAACACATTTTGGGATTTGTCCAATGAAATGATTAATAAATGAAAAACAATTTAAACAGCTAGCCTACAAACTATCCAACTACATAGAATTTATCCTTATAAGCGTGGTATGATGAATAAATAAACTGCTACAATTTTTAGAATGAATAATGATTAATCACATTACATGATACAAAATCTGTATATAATTCGTTTAAAATACACCTTCTATTATTTCATGAAATATGTAATACATAGTTGTTAAGGAGAGTTCTTTATATGAACGAAAGCTTATCTCAAATAGATTACCGTGAGATAATGGAGTATTCACGTGATCCGTTAATTATTCATACTAACCTTAAAATAATTGACGTGAACCATGTCGCGGTAGATTTTTTCAGAGCAACCAAAGATAAAATCATTGGAGCAAGTCCTTTAGATATTTTTCAGGAAGCTTCTAAATTAGCTATTGAAAAAAGAATAGAATCTGCCTACCAACAACCAGCCAAAGTTATTGAAGAAACAATTTACCGAATGGATGGGACTACTGTAGAAGTTGAATTATATTGTCATCCCGTTCAAATTGGGAAGACAAAAGCAATACAAACGTATGTTAGAGATATTACCGTGCGTAAAGAAAAAGAATTGAAGCAACATGAAATTATGAAAGAAATCAATGAATTATCAGCTACACTGGTTCCTGTATTAAATGGAATCGCTATATTGCCTTTAATGGGTTCAATTGATGAGGATCGAGCAAAACAACTACTAGATGAAGTACCATTTAAAGTACAAGAACAAGACATTAATTTCTTAATCATTGATTTTTCTGGCATGTATACATTAAACAGTGTTGTGACAGATTATCTATTTAAGATTAATAACGTCCTTTCCTTGCTTGGTGTACGTTCAATTATTACAGGGTTAAGACCACAATTGGCTCTAACGGCAATACAGTTAGATTATAAGCTAGACTCCATTCCTACCAAGTCTACAGTTAAGCAAGCTCTACATTCTTTAGGTATCAATCAAAACCTTACTATCCCACTGGATATAAAATAATAACCAAAAAGTGCAGACTTCGTGAACAATGAAGTCTGCATTTTTATTAATCTTCCTCATTAATAATAATTTTACGTCCTTTAAGTTTCAACAATAACGGGACTAATAACCAAGCCGCTGCAGCAAGGATAAATAGTAGCGATAATGGCTTTGTCACAAATATACTAAAGTCGCCATTGGATATCGTTAACGCCCTACGCATATTGTTCTCAATCATTGGTCCTAATACAAGAGCCAGCACTAAAGGTGCAACTGGGTAGTCATTCTTTGAGAGTAAATAACCTAACACTCCACATCCTAACAATAAATAGAGGTCAAATGTCGTATACTGTACCGCATATACTCCAAAAAAAGAAATGGCAATTATCATTGGCAATAAATACTTTTTCGGTGTTTGAATAATTTTTGCAAAGACCCGAACTAGTGGCATATTCAGCAAAAGTAGCATCAAATTCCCGATGAACATACTAGCTATAAGCCCCCAAGCAACCTCAGGGTGTTCATCAAATAATAATGGGCCAGGCTGGATGTTATACATGATAAGTGCACCCATCAATATCGCAGTTGTTCCGGACCCTGGTATCCCCAGAGTTAGTAGTGGAATCATTGCACCACCAGAAGCGGCATTATTTGCTGATTCTGGCCCTGCTACTCCCGCAATATGCCCTTTTCCAAATTTTTCAGGGTTCTTACTTAACTTTTTCTCCGTAGTATACGAGAAAAATGATGCTAGTGTTGCTCCTGCTCCCGGTAAAACCCCTATAAAGAAACCGAGTAATGATCCACGAACGATTGGGACTGTACTATCTTTCATATCCTGTTTTGTTGGTAATATTCGATTAATCTTTGCTATACTACCTGTTTCCTCGTCTTTTTCTAAAACTGTTTTTACAACTTCACCAAGTGCAAATAATCCAACAGCAATTGTTAAAAACTCCAACCCGGAAAATAGAATAGGCTGGTCATATGTAAATCGAGCAATACCTGAAACTGCATCTATTCCGATCGTCCCCAACATAAGTCCGAATACTGTCATCATTATTGCCTTTGTCATCGATTTTCCCGCTAAACCACTAACCGCAGCTAGGCCTAATAACATGAGGGAAAAATACTCCGCTGGTCCAAACTTTATCGCAACATTGGACAACGGCTCTGCTAGAAGTACTAATCCGATAAGGGAAATGATACCCGCCACAAATGACCCAATTGCTGAGATAGCAAGTGCAGCTCCCGCTCTCCCTTGCTGCGCCATCTGATATCCATCTAAAGTCGTCACGACCGAGGATGATTCTCCTGGTGTGTTAAGTAAAATTGAAGTAGTGGATCCACCATACATGGCTCCGTAATATACTCCTGCTAGTAAAATAATTGAGCTAGCGGCTGCTGCTCCCGTTGGCATTCCCGAAGTAATCGTTGCTGTTACAGGAATAAGGAGAGCGACACCACTCATTGGACCGATACCTGGTAAGACACCGACTGCTGTCCCAATAATAACTCCGATTAATGCGAACAGAATATTATGCCACTGAAACGCAACACCGAATCCATCCGCTAAAAATTGTAATGTGTCCATTGCTAAACCCCTTCCCTAAAACAGTGGAAACCCTGGTAACGAACCACCCAGAAGCTCCGAAAACATATAATAAATACCAACAGAAAAAACAGTAGAAATAATTATCGAATAGATTACTTTACCTCGTTCTAATGTTTGGAAAGCAATTAGTAAAAAAAGAAATGTAGAAACGACATATCCTATTTTCTCTAAGAAAAATGCATATAAAAGAGCACTCCCAAAAATAATAAAAAACTTCTTATACTGCAGTTTATCTTTTGTAGAATCCTCTGTTTTATATTTAAAAGTTTCATATAATAAGCGAATACTTAGCAGGGTCAAAATAAGTCCAAGGCCCATTGGGAATATCTTCGGACCGACAGATGATCCATATGCACTGTCCGAAATTTTTTGACTCTCAATGAAAAAAAGTATACCAATTAATAAAAAAGCAATTCCTGCGACTCTATCAAATTTTTTGTTCATGGTTATTCCTCCTAACAGAAAAGGCGACCGTGATAGCCGCCTACAAACTATTATTTCTGCATTCCAAGCGCTGTTAATAACTCGACTATAACTTTATCCTGCTCTTCTAAATAAGTAGTAAATTCTTCCCCATTGCGGTATTCACTTGCCCAACCGTTCTTCTCAAGCTCTGTCTTCCATTCGTCTGTTTCAACCATTGCACCAATTTTTTCATTCCAATATCCTTTAGCATCATCAGACATTTCTTTCGGTCCGAAAATACCACGCCATATTGTAAACTCTGCATCGATGCCCGATTCTTTAAAAGTTGGCACTTCAGAAAGTTCTCCCTCTAAACGCTCTGCCGAACTAACCGCTAACACACGTACGTCACCTGATTTTACATATGTTGCAATCGTAGAAGCATCCGTTGCAATGACATCCGCATTATTACCTAAAAGCGCTGCTATTGCTTCTCCCCCACCGTCGTATGAAACGTATTTCACAGATTTTGGATCAATTCCAGCTTCAAATGCTGGCAGTACCCCTACTAAGTGGTCCATTGAACCAGGAGCAGATCCACCTGCTAATGTAACTGTTGTTGGATCCTTTTTAATAGCATCAAGAACATCTTCTAACGATTTGAATGCTGAATCATTTTTCACAACAATTGCACCATAGTCACGAGTCAACTGTGCAAGCGGTGTCGTATCCTTGTAACCATAAGGACTGTTACCTTCAGCTTTATTATTATTTATTAAGATAGGTGGAGATTTTACCATTAGTACATAATCGTTCTTTACTTCTTTCGTAGCAAATTCCGCCATATATACTGCTCCACCACCACCAGCTTTGTTTTCCACGGTAATTGCTTTTTCCACTAACTTTGTTTCATTCATAATTTTAGCAACCGAGCGTGCAGTTAAATCCCATCCACCACCTGCACCCGACGGAGCAACTATTGTAATATTATTTTTTGGATAATCTGATCCATCCGACGATGCACCATCACCATCACTATCACTTGATGAACAAGCAGCTAACCCTAATGCCAAAGTTGCCGCAAAAGCAACCGTAGTGATTTTCTTCCACATTTATTAATCCCCCTCATACCATATGTTTGATAGCGCTTTCAAACGCCTATACATAATTTATCAAAACATTCCCCATATTCGATGTTTTTGGTAATAAGTTAGATAATGATTTTAAAGTGCATTTTGTTCATAAAGTTCACAATGATTTGGTAAAATATCTCCGTTCCGGCCTACCAACAGTTCCATATATTAATTCGGCGTAAACAAGTTTTTCAGAAGCTAAGTATTCTAAATAGCGTCTCGCCGTGGAACGACTTATCCCTACTGCTCCTCCAAGAGACTCAGCAGTGATGCCATTCTCTATTTTTTTTATATAGTCTACTACCTTCTCTTTTGTTATTGGATCTATTCCTTTGGGTGGTGTTATCTCTGAAAATGTTGGCGAAGACATCGTGTTATTCCATAGAGACTTGATCAAATCTTCCTCGACACTTCCCTCTGCTGCTAGTATTTCTCTTTTAGATTTATATCCAAGTAGGCTTTCCTTAAATTTTTCAAAGGTTAAAGGCTTCAAAATATAGTCTGCAACCCCACTTCGAAATGCTTTTTTTACAATTTCTGATTCTGCTGCTGCTGTTATAAAGATAATATCCGTTTCTGGACTATGTGATTGAATAATTGCTAATAAATCTGTCCCAAGTGCATCTGGTAAATAAACGTCCAGTAGTATTAAATCTGGTTTGTAGGATAGAATCCAATCCTTCGCTTCTTCAGCTGTGTTTGCTGTTCCAATTACTTGAAAACCATCAAGCTTCTCAATAAATCGTCGATGTATATCCGAAATTCTTTTATCATCTTCTATGATTAGTATTTCAATTTGCTCTGTCATATAAGTACCCCCCTTTTGGTATCGACACGATAAACAATGCCCCACCCAAATCACCAGATTCTATTGCTATCACTCCACCTAAATCACTTACATTTTCCTGAACCTTAAGCAATCCATATCCTCGATCATTTTCGCTTTTAGTCGAAATTTTCTCCAATAATACTCTTCCAAACAAATTATCTGCAATTCCTTCACCTGAATCTTCCACCTCTATTACTATTTCTTCCTCTGTCTCCACTACTAATATGCGAACAATCCGTTGTTCCTCTGGAAAATTATCAACTGCTTCAAATGCATTTGTTACTAAGTTTCCTATGATTGAAACCAATAAGTTTTTTTGAAGGTGTTTTGGTAATCGTTCTAAATTGCTATCTTCATCTAAGATAAATCGTATCTTTAATTCTTTTGCACGATTGAAAAAACCTATTACTATCCCTCCGAGGAAAGGATCCTGCAACCGTTTCGTCATAAATTGGATAAGTGATTGGTGCTCAGCAGTTTCTATATGTATCAATTCTAGTGCCTCTTCATATGACTGCAATTGGATAAGACCTGAAATTGTATATAAAGAGTTATTGTATTCATGCGTTTGGGCACGCAGCGCCTCTGTATATTGTTTCACTTGTGATAACTCCTCAGCCAAGCGATCAAAATCAGACTGTAAACGAAAGCTAGATACTGCTCCGACAATTTTATCTCCCATCCGTATCGGTATTCGATTAACTATTGCTTTTTTACCTCGTATTTCCATTGGTCGGTCTAACTGCCCCTCACCTGATTCCATGACCTGTGGTAGGCTTGTATTAGGAATAACATCCCAAATGTTTCGACCGATTAACTCTGTATAGGTAGGTAGCGATAAAATCTCATATGCCGCGTTATTTACCATTCTAATAACTCCATTAGCATCTACTGTAATAATCGCTTCCCGGACAGACTCTATCAATGCATTTCTCTCAGTAAATAGATTCGCAATCTCTGATGGCTCCAAGTTAAACAATTCTTTTTTAATATTGCGTGCTAATATACTCGACCCAATAATACCTAGTAAAATAGCAATTAGTACGATATACGCAATGTTATTTATATACTGAGAAAAGATTGTAGCGATATTATCCTTTAAAAAACCAACCGAAATTATACCAATAATTTGTCCATTTTCATCTATAACAGGTGCCTTTCCACGTAAAGCTTTCCCCAATGTACCGGTTGCTTCGGATATATATGATTTCCCATGAATAAGTGCTTGTTCATTATCGTCACCGACCATTTTCTTGCCTAGTCTTTCTGATACTGGATGGGCGTAGCGAATCCCCTCTTCATTTCCTATTACTACATACTCCGCTCCTGTTTTCTCCTTTATAACAGTGGCAATTGGCTGAAGTATTTCTGTAGGGTTTTCTGATTGAAACCCTGCCAAAATATCAGGCCGCTCTGCAGTCGTTTTCGCAATACTAAGAGCCCGTTCTCCTACTTGTTGTTCTACTGCATCTGAAACGATAAAGTAAAAAGAAATTCCTATTATAATTGCAACAAGCGATACAAATACAGCACCAATTAAAAAAATACGAGATTGTAACGATTTCTTTTTCATGCTTATCACTCTCTATCCCCATAAAATAGTAGAAATATAAATTACAATAGTAACCGTTATACAGCTCATAATAGTAGAAAACAAGACAATTTGTGCGGCCAAGTTTGCCTCCACATCATACTCTAACGCTAATGTAGAGCTATTACGAGATGTTGGAAATGCACTTGCTATAAACAGTGATTGAGCTACTACTCCGTCAAACCCCATTAATAGGATTAATCCCAAAGCTAATGTAGGACCAATTATTAATCGACCAACTGTGCTAGTGAAAATTACCTTGTTAAATATTGTTTTTAACTCTATCTGCGCCAGCTGAGCACCTAATGTAATAAGCGCTATTGATATAAAAGCATTCGCTAAGTACTCAATCGGAATTCTAAATGTAATAGGAAGGCCTATATTCCAAAAGTTCATTATTGCACCAATGATTAATGCATGAACAATCGGCAGACGTAGTAAGCTGCGAAGTATGTCCAAACCTGATTTGGTTGAGGAGATTAAATTATATAAACCATATGTATAGGTAATAATGTTTTGGAATATAACAATGATTACTTGAATCGATGTTCCAAGCGGATTTGCCACAAATAGCATTTGACTAACCGGGATCCCATAATTGCCTGAGTTTATCAAAACAATACTATTATTAAAAATTGCTGCCTGGCTTCTATTAAGCTTTAATAATTTGCTAAATAACCAACTAATCATCATAAGGCAAATACTAAAAATAAGTAAATAAACGATAATACTACTTAGGACTTTTGCATTTACTTGCGTCTCATAAATATTAATAAACACCGCTGCTGGCATTAAGCAGTATGTGATTAGATTAGATAACGCTTTTAAGTTAAAACGGAACTTAAGTTGTAGGATTGCTCCTATCACAAGCATTATTAAAATCGGAGCAACCACTTGAAATAACACCATACTTAAATAAACCACATTACTCCTCCTTTCAAAATTACTTTGAAACATATTATCGCACTCTTTAAAATTTTCCGCCATATGGTTTTTCTGCTTCCGCTGCAACTGACCTTCCCTAATCTACAAGTTGCTCTGCTATTTATACATCTCACCTTGAAACGGCAGACCTTGAACCCCTTATTGTCATACACTTGGTGTACAAAGAAGTTACGGGAGGAACAGACATGAATATAGTGGAAGTCCACAATTTAGAAAAGTCTTATGGCTCTAATCAGGTTTTAAGAGGGTTAAACTTTCAAGCACAGGCTGGAGAAATAATTGGAGTGATCGGAAAGAACGGAGCTGGGAAGTCTACATTTTTAGAGATATTAATGACTATCAAAGATTATGATGGCGGTCATGTAGTTCTATTTCAAAAAGATATTCAAGAGAGTAATTTAGACCAAATTCGAAAGCAAATCTCAGTGGTCCTTCAACCTACTCAATTTTATAAAACACTAAAAGTAGAAGAGCTTTTGAAATTATTCAAGGCCTATTATCGATCAAATATAAAGATTCACCAGATTATAATGGACTTCCAATTAGAGCCACACCGTAAGAAATATTTTGATAACCTTTCAGGCGGTTGGAAACAAATAGTGAGTTTAGCGATTGCTTTTTTATCTGAACCAAAATTACTGATTTTGGATGAACCAACTACTGGGTTAGATCCGCATATGCGTAACATGCTTTGGACCTATATTACAAACTACAATACTCGTACCGGTGGAACAGTCATATTGACTACTCATAATATGGAGGAAATTGAGATGTACTGTGACAAAGTAATGCTCATCAATAATGGGATTAACGAAGTTTTTGATACGACCTCCGGAATCCTAGCTTCTGGTTTTCCATCTGTCCATGAATTTTATCTTCAGAAAGTAACGATATAGGAGGAAATCATATGTTAATGACTCAATTGAAATATGACTTACTAATGTTTTCAAGAGAATTATTTTACTTAGTATTCACAATCGTCGTACCACCAGTTACGTATTTATTCATGGGGCAATTATTTGGGGAACAAACTTATGCCGGTAATTTAAATTACGCAGAAACATATACACCATCCTTCATACTAGTTATCACGTTTACGGTTGTATTTTTTGCCTTCGGGTTCGATCAAGTAATGCAGCGTACAACAGGAGTGGAAAAACGAATCAGCATCTCTCCAGTTTCAAAAAAAATACTGCTCCTTTCTAGTATTATTCGCGCTATTTTTATGACTAGCTTTGGTTTTGTGCTAATTTCTGTTATTGGTTATCTAATGTATGATTTACAACTTAGATTTTGGAGTGTCATATTGTCATACGGATTTTTCATCCTATTGAATGCAGTTTTGCTCATCCTAGCTTCAGCTATTTACTCTTTCTTTCAACGTATGAACAGTGCATTGGTGTTTTCTATAGTTATTTTTCAAGTGGTTATTTTCACAGGTGGCTTAGCTATGCCTATACGACTAATGCCCAACTTTATACAAGTAGTTGCAGACTTTAACCCTCTGTATCATATGAACAATCTTTTCATCGCTATTTGGAACGGCCAGTTTTCATTGGACTCACAGACACTTCTCTCTAGTGGATACTTAGCATTACTTGTAATGGTAGCGTTGATATGCCTCCATATTCAAAATAAACGAAAAATAGGATAGCCACCCCTCAGTGAAACTATTACACTTAAATGAAAGAGGAGTGTGAGTTTGAGTTGAAGGTTTTACTAGATATCGATCGTAATTATAAAGAAACAAAAGTAATAATAGAGACGCCTACATTAGATGCCTCTGTGCAAGAGGTGTTAGATTTTATAAAGGGGAGAGATACAGAATTTTTGGTCGGAAAAGTGGAAGAGATGCAACATATACTAAAGCCTCAAGACATCCATTTTTTTCATACCGAAAATGACTCCGTTTTAGCAGTCAACGCAAACGGTTCCTATAAATTGAAGGAAAAGCTGTACGAACTTGAAGATATTCTTCCCTCTAATAAGTTTATACGACTTTCAAAATCAGTCATTGCCAATTTACATGAATTAAGTAGGTTTGAGGCATCATTTAACGGAACTTTATGCGTGTATTTTAAATCCGGTGTAAAGGAATATGTTTCCCGTACCTACGTTAGTGCTATTAAAGATGCGTTGAAAATGAACAGGAGGAAAAACGGATGAAAACCTTCCTATTTAGAAGTATGATTGGTATTTTCTTTGGAGCGTTTATCGCAGTTATACTGACCAATTCAGTTGTCTTATTTAGTGAGAAAGATACACTAGATGGTGCGCTATTTCTGAAAAACTCACTAGGATCTGTATTTTGTGGATGGTTTTTCACTGTAAGTCCTTTATACTTCGAAAATAAAATGCTCCAATTATGGCAACAAACAATTCTCCATTTCGTGACGGTTGTTATTCTCTACTTTTTACTTGCCTTTGGGATAGGCTGGGTGCCTTTTAACGTCCCTAGTTTTTTAACAGCGATGGGATTATTCCTAGTAGTCTATTTAGTTATTTGGGCTAGCTTTTATTTATATTTTAAGCGGCAAGTAAAAAAACTGAACGATGAGCTTGAACTGCTATAAAATGAAACTTATCTTCCACTTACATCGTAACTAAAGGAACGGAAGGAAGTGTATGGATCATGGATTACTTTTTAGTATTTTTGGGAGCTGCCATCCCTTGGCTAGAATTAGCGCTAGTCATTCCACTTGGAATTATTTCGGGGATGAATCCTGTAGCAGTGATTATCTTCGGTTTTATAGGGAATATGGTCACGGTCATTGCGCTAATTATTGGCTACGATAAATTTAAACTTTGGCTTGCCAAACGAAATGAAGGAAAAGAGAAAAAAGCATCTAAGCGAAGTGAACGTGCAAAAGAGCTTTGGAACAAATATGGACTACCGGGGATGCTATTACTTGGACCTATTTTAATCGGGACTCATATTGCTGCATTTATTGGGATGACACTTGGTGCATCTAAAGTAAAAACACTCGTTTGGTCAACAATAAGTATAGGTGCTTGGGCAATTGTATTTGGTGTTGCAACCTCCCTTGGCTTTGACTTTTTTGTACGTGATTAGAATCTAATAATATTAAGGATTGGTGATGACAATCCTTTAAGAACAAAATCTGATTCTATTATTACCGGTAAATTTTAAAGAGATGCAGTTCTTGACTAACGTCATGGACTGCATCTTTTTTCAGTAATCTTATTGGATTTCCCCTTCTCTAACTGTGATCTCTATTCACTTATTGGTACATAACCTACTTTTTCCACAAGTGCTTGCCCTTGGTCCGATAAAATCCACTCAATTAACGGCTCCACATTGGAATTATCCGTTCCAGCTGTCACAATATACAATTCGGATGTTATAGGATAGGTTTCTGCTCGAATATTTTCTTTCGTTGGGGCAACTCCATTTATTTCTAACAACTTGATCTGATCATTACCGACCATTTCTGTAGAATAAAAGCGGAATGTAAAGCCAATTGCATTTTTATAGTTTCTATATTGAGATACCTCATTTATGATTCCTCCCATTCCTGTAACGATATCTTTTGAAGGTGGATCCATAAGTGGCATTCCCTTCATCAGAGATTGAAGCGCAGATTGTGACCCACTGTCTTCTGGTCGTTGAAAAGCACGAATTGGATCATTTTTCCCCCCTAGCTGCTCCCAGCTAGACACTTTTCCCGTATATATATCTGTTATCTGATCTACAGTAAGGTTATCAACTGGATTTTTTTGATTGACAAAAAAGACAAATGCTTCTCGACCAATAGGTGTCATTGTAAGCTCTAATCCTTTTTGCTCTGCAATTTTCTTTTGTGATTCAGAGGGAGCTGCCGCGAAAATCATATCAACCTTTCCACTGAATAGATTCTCATAAGCATATGGTGTAGTACTCACCAATACTTCACTATTGTATGATGGATAGGATTTTTCTGGGTAAGTTGCTTCTACAATTGCCGCGTATAACGGATAAAGCGCAGTTGCACCGTCCAATCTTGGTAGATCATCAGTAAGCTGAAGTGTCGCTTTCTCATTTAAAGTTGTTACATTGCCAAATTGTGAAAAGGGTTCGTACTTAGCTATATCTACTTCAGCATCTACTGTCGGTATTAAATGAGTATATATATCCTTTATGGGAGCAATCGCACTGATTAATATTGCTGCTCCGGCTAAACTACCAAATATGATTTTCCGCTTTTTCGTTTGAAAAAAGTGAAATATATTAAACACAAACAACACATATAATACAACTCCACCAGTTATAAGCAATGCAATATAATCTATTCCCCCCATTATAAGTACAAAAAACAAACCAACGAATACAAAGAACACCATCCCAATCAAAGCAAAAATAGAAAGTATTACTCCTCCAATTTTCGACTCTACTTTCATCCCAATTCCCCCTGTTGTTACTCTGTTTTGAATAGTTCGCTTAGACGAATATTTGTTTCCTCTTCATCAAAAGAACTGAACCAACGATAATTTTTATCGTCTAAAATGCGGTAATGTTGGCTGATAACATTTTGTTGCATTCGGAAATTCCCCTTTGAACTTACTTCCTTCCACCACACATGACCACCCATCGATTTGTCCTTTGGGCGATCAATGCCATCATGAGCAATTGTTTCAATCACTTCCAATGGCTCATCTCCTAACACAGAATGCAAAATTTCACTATCTCGAAACAACGCACATACAGCAATTATATTTGTCCAACCAGCTAGCACTCTTTCTTTCTCTATTTGGACAAGCGTTTTCTTCGAAATTCCCATAATGCTTGCCATTTTATCCTGTGAATATCCTTTTTCAAGTCGAACCATTCGAATCCTCACAGAAATAAGCTGAATTACATATTCTTTATCCATAAAATGCCCCTTTATAATGAATACTCTTTCTATTTAGTGTAATTTTACACTAAAGGTGTAAAGTAGACAATAGATTTAGTGTTTTTTCTTTTATTAATAGGGAATGAATAATAATGAAAAATAATCTTGTAATTATTTATGTTTTATCGTTTAATATTCTAGTTGTTAAAAAAATTTGTAAAGGAATGTGATAAATGAACAAGTTTATAGGAGGATTAGCATTTTCCATGTTAATCGGTATGACATTGGGGGCCTGTGCACCTAAAGAGTCGACAGATGTAAAAGAAGAGGTTGCGCCTGTAAAAGATTTAGTGGATGCGAATAAAGATTACTTATCAGCCGTCGATGTCGATTATGCTTTTGAGTTCACAAAGAGCCTAGAGGAATTTAAAACGAATGAAAAACTTGGTTACCGAACTGCTGGATCAGTGGCAGAGCTGAAAACTGGGGAAAAAATTGCTGAAGAAATGAAAGAAATTGGACTTACTGAAGTAACAAAGGACGAGTTTACCTTAGACACATGGGAATTTGAAAAGGCTGACCTAACTTTCGTTGATGAAAACGGCGAGGAACATTTAGCAGTTTTAGGGGCTTACCAAGTAAATTTTGATACGAATGGTGTAAAGGAGCTTGAGATTGTATACGGAGGCAAAGGTACTGCTAATGATTTAGCAAATCTTGATGTCGAAGGTAAGTTAGTTTTAATTGACATAAATCAACGCGAGGAATGGTGGATTAACTACCCTGCCTATCAAGCTCATTTAAAAGGAGCTGCTGCAGTTATTGCAGTTCAGGAAGCTGGATATGCAGAAACAGATGAAGACGCGCTTAATGCACAGGATATCTGTGGACCAGATGATGCTCCTGCATTTTCTATGTCCCAAACAGATGCCAATCAACTTAAGAAAGCTTTAGAATCTAGTGAAAACGCGGCGATGACTGTAAAATTCGATGCTAAATCTATTGTGAAAATGGATGGAAAGTCGTATAACTATTACGGAAAAATTATCGGTAAAGACCCTGAGTCCTATATCATTTTATCTGCTCATTACGATTCTTACTTCACAGGATTCCAGGACGACCATGCAGCAATCGGGTTAATGATGGGTGTTGCTAAAGGATTAGTAGATAGTGGGTATCAACCAGAAAAAACGATTATTTTCAATGCACTTGCTGCTGAGGAATGGGGAGTTTCTAATTCTCGCTATGACTGGTCAACCGGAGCTTACAACCAAATATTCAATATTCATCCTGAATGGGTTGGAAAAGCATTTGCCAATATGAACTTCGAGCTTCCAGCGTATGAGCATACAACACAGGATGAAATTCGTTCAGTCTACGAATTGAATAATTACTTAACTAAATTTGCTAAAACTGTACCAAGCGTAGATGGTGTCTATAAAGACGGCATTTCCGTTGTTTCTCCACTTCGTACTTGGTCCGATGATTTTTCATTTGGAATTGCTGGTGTTCCAGCTCTTCGGAATGATTTCCAAGATAGTGATTTCATGCGCACACATTATCATTCCCAATTTGATAACGAGGACACCTATAATGCTGATGCACTGAAGTTCCATTTGAATCTATACGGATTACTTTCGATGCATTACGATCAAACAGCGGTTGTTCCATTGGATTTCACAACGCGTTTGACAGAAATGAAAAAAGTAATTGATGCTGATATTTTTGGTCAAGCTGAAGTTTCTTCCGACCAATTAGTTGCGGAGATTGACAAAGCAATAACGCTTGCAGAAGAAGTTAATGCAAAAGTTTTAAAAGTTAATGACAATTACCTAACCGCTCTAACTGAGGAAGATACAGATAAGGCACAAAAATTATATGAAGATAGCCGTGAATTGAATAGTGGTCTACTCTCTGCATTCAAATACGCTGAAGATCAATTCGTCCGCTTAACATGGGAGGATGATCAAATATTCCCACACGAACATGCTCAAAATAATATTACAAACCTTACACTAGCTATTGATGCCTTAAATAAAGGAGATATAACTACTGCGATTGATGAATACCTATGGGCTATTGACAATAACTGGTATGCTTACGATTTTGAGAAAGAGGTATTCGATTATTTCACAGACTATGTGCTAGATGCTCCTAAGGAAAAACTTATGTGGGGTGATGGTAGAATTGTTGGCCACGAAAATCTATTCGATCCAATCAACGCATTAATCGAAAAAAGTGGACAAGAAGATGCCGATATATCCGCAGAACTAGCCACTCTGAATGAAGCACTTGAAAGACAGAAAGCACTACTGCAAAAAACTACAGCTGAAGAAATCATTGCTGTACAGGAGCTTGCTAAAAAGCTAGAGGCATTAAAATAATAATAGAATAACCGGGAAGATGCTGATTGTGACTGAGGTCACGACCAGCATTTTTTTCGGTAATCTTATGGCATTTAACTGTCCGTCACACTCCTACAAATCAAGGTACAGGTTAGTGCGTACATTTGAAATAGACTCTCTTAAAGTGAACTCGGATAGCCTTTCTCTTGCCTATCTATTAAATTAAAGAACGAATTACTCTTCCATCCAAGTACGCTTGAATATCTTCTATTGCTTCTCGGTAATACGTAGTGTAATTTCTTTCTGTTACATAGCCTAAATGTGGAGTTGCTAATACGTTCAGCATTGTACGGAATGGATGGTCCACTGGAAGCGGTTCGATATCGAATACATCTAATCCTGCTCCTGCAATCCAGTTTTCATGGAGAGCTTTTATGAGAGCCTGCTGGTTAACTATAGCTGCACGAGATGTATTAACCAAATAGGCTGAGCTTTTCATGAGTTGTAAGTCCTTTTCACTGATAAGACCTCTAGTTCTGTCGCTTAGTACTAGATGAATAGAGACGTAATCACTTGTTTCCAACAGCTCTTCTTTTGAGCTTGCCAACTGAACACCTAACTGATCCGTCTGCTCCTTCGTTAAGTTTTGACTCCAAGCGATTATATCCATTCCAAAGGCTTTCGCTATAGTTGCCATTCGTCCACCTATTTTCCCCAGCCCCAGGAGACCTAAACGCTTACCATATAAATCCGTCCCAACCGTGCTCTGCCATAATCCATTACTACGTAGGTCAGTGTTTTCCTTCATAATATTACGTGCCAAATTTAGTATTAAGGCCCATGTTAATTCTGTTGGTGGCTCTGAAGAACTGGCAGTTCCACAAACAGTTACTCCATGAGCAGCTGCAGCCACAAGGTCAATCGATGTATTTCTCATTCCAGATGTAATCAGCAATTTAAGTTTCGGTAGTTTTTCAAAAAGTGTGACTCCAAAAGGTGTGCGCTCGCGCATAACAATTACTATCTCTGCATCACGAATGTAGTCTACTAGTTCATTTTCATCATAAAAGTGCTGAGAAAACGATACAATCTCGACCTTCTCTGTAATAGTTGACCAGTCGGCAATTTTTAAGGCAACTTGCTGATAATCATCTAGAATAGCACAGCGTATCCTCATACTAATTCCTCCCTATTTCAAATAATCCACAACAATTTGCACTAAAAGCAATATAGTGACCACTCGTAATAACGGCTTAACATGCTCTGCCTTTAACTTTCGTGCAAGGCGAAGTCCAAGCTGGGCACCTATTATTGCACCTAGCATTAATGCTAGTGTCACTGGCCATATTATTTTTCCAGTAGAAATATACGTAATCGATGCTCCAAAGCAGCTAGAGAATACACCAATTCGAGCAAGCCCAACAGCTCGAATGTAGGCTATTTTTTCACTCGCGTACAAGTATAGAGCAAGTGTGCTGCTCCCAGGGCCGAACATGCCATCGTACATACCAATTCCTAATAATGCTGGAACTGTTTTTTTATTCAGTTGAAAGGTTTCCTTTCCCCCAAAGTTCCCTTTTCCCATAAAGGATGTAACAAAGGCGAAGCTAAGTAAAATAATAGCAATTATCGTTAGTACCTCTCCACTTAGAAAAGATGCAATGAGCCCTCCTATTATTCCTCCTCCTAAACAAAATACCAATACCGAAAGTGCCTCTTTTCCGGTTACTTCCTTTTTAGTGAAAATCACTAGAAAACTTGAAAGCGAGCTGACAGTGTTGGACACTTTATTTGCCCCAATGGCAGAATGCACTGGCAGTCCCATTAATAGCATCATCGGCAAGCTTATAAGACCTCCCCCACCTACTAATGTGCCTACTACATTCCCCACAATTCCTATGATGAAAAAGATTAAAAACTCCATTTAAATGCCTTCTTTCAAAAACCACTTTTGTTCTTTTAGCATACCTTGACTCCTATCATAAGTAAATTCGATAGTTATTATCGTTTTGCATATGAAAAACTTATCATCTTTGAAAGGATTATTAGTACTCTTAAGGGAAGTAGTAATATAAGGAGGGATTTCATGAAGAAATGGTTATTAGTTATTTCACTAGTATTATTTGGTTGTACAGAGGAGGCTGTAAAGTTACCCACTCAGGGTCCAATTGCAGAGAAGATCACTACTAATTTAAATATTCCATGGTCTATCAATTTACACAATAATACCTTTTATATATCAGAACGAGTCGGAACGATTGCACTTATACAAGGTGGTTCTGTTGTACATGAACCAGTTCGACTTTCGGATAATCTTGCAGCTATCTCTGAAGCTGGATTACTCGGCTTTGTGCTGAAGTCTGACTTTGAAGAAACAGGTGAAGCATTTGCTTACTATACGTATGATATAAACGGAGAGTCCTTTAACAAAGTCGTGACTCTCAAACGAGGAGAAGACGAATGGCAAGAAACTGCGATTCATTTGGACGGCATACCGACCGGCAACATTCATCATGGGGGGCGTTTGGAGATTGGACCAGATGGTTCGTTGTATGTGACCGTTGGAGACGCAGGTAATCCTAGTAATGCACAAGACCCAACTTCACTAAATGGGAAAATTCTTCGCATGGAAGACGATGGCTCATTTGAAATATTCTCCATGGGGCACCGTAATCCACAGGGACTTGCTTGGGCCGCAGATGGAACGCTATACGAAGCTGAGCATGGCCAGTCAGCTAACGACGAAATCAATTTAGTCGAACAAGGTAAAAACTATGGCTATCCAATTATCGAGGGGGAGAAAAGTGAAGAAGGGCTTGAAACTCCTATTGTTACTTCTGGTAGTGACGAAACCTGGGCACCATCTGGCATTACATTTCATAAAGGCGAACTATATGTAGCAACACTTCGTGGAGAGTCTGTTAAAGTGATGAATGTAGAAACTGGCGAAGTGGAACATTCGATTACAGGATTCGGACGAGTACGAGATGTATTCTCCGATGGAGAATCGCTTTATTTCATCACTAATAATACCGACGGACGCGGAACACCTGGTGAGGACGATGACGTGCTGTATAGGATAAAATAAAAGTCGGGAGATATCGATTCAAAACAAATCCTCCTTTTCAGGAGGATTAAATGGATCTTTTATATTTTAATGAAACAGCATTATCTTCCGCTTCGCTTTCATACGCCTGTTGCTCATATTGAAAAGTGAATTCTCGTGCTTCATAAAACGGAATGCCCAATTGATTTCCTTTGGTGACAGAAACCCATTGTTCATGCGCTCCATATTCAGCTCGTTGAATCTCTGTTAAGTAACTTAGTAATTTTGTACCGATACCTTGACCTCTTTTTGCTGGATGCAAGTAAAGAACATAAACTTCAGCTACTCCATCTTCATCTACTCCCCCACCGATTGCACCAACAATTTCCTCATTTAACTGCGCAACAAAATAACCATTCCAGCTTCGATTTGTATCTTTAATTTCCTTCGAAATTCTTTCCACTGTATAAAATTTTGCTATAATTCCTTCTATGTAATCATTCGAATACAAATCTTTGTACGTATTCCATTGAGCAGCTATACAAACATCAACTATTCCCTGTTCATCACCAGCCTGTGCCATGCGAACCTCAATTATATCTAATGAAAGCGCCATAGCAATTTGTATACCCGATCTTCCATTAAACCGTCTCCCTTCATCGATAAAACCCGATTTTGCATACACAGTTTGTGCCGCCTTGTTTGCTTCATTCACCCCAAGTACTATTCTATTTATATCTGAAAAATGCTTAGCTACAAAAGTTTGCAGTAGCTTCATAGACTTTTGAGCAATTCCCCTCCCCTGGTAAGCAGGATGTATGGAGTATCCTCTTAGTAAAATACTCTCCGGGATATCTGTATAATGGAATTTATCCTCACCAGTATCTAGCACAAAAAAACCAGCAACCTGATCGTCTTCCGTTATAATAATGGGAGTATACGTTACATTAACTTGAGCACGTTCTAATAATTCTAACGGATGACCAGTAAATGAAAGATGCTCTTCAGATAACGGATAATTCTCTAACGATTTTCTATAATCGTCATTATATATAGTAAGCCTAGTCATGAGTTTCACCCCTTTTTAATCAGCATATCACAAGAGGAGGAGGTATTGCCAAATGAAAATAGCAATAATTGGTGGAGGTATCGGGGGGCTCTGTGCTGCTGTAACCTTACAAAAACAAGGTTTTTCTGTTCAGGTATACGAATCAAATGCAACTTTTCATCCGGTAGGCGCTGGTATTGGAATAGGATCCAACGCATTGCAGGCACTTATGGAAATTGGTGTCGGTAAGGATGTATTTGCAAATGGCCATGCCCTTCATACACAGGTCTTTCAGGATGCACTAGGGAAGACACTGAATACGATTGATTTTACTGTACTAAAGGAACTTTATGGCCAAGAAAATATTACTATTCACCGAGCTGATTTACACAGGACATTTCTGAAAGCACTTCAGCCTAATACACTTCATTTCAATAAAAAATGCATATTTGTCGACCAAAACGATACTCAAGTAACCATCCATTTCGAAGATGGAGAAACAGTAAGCGTAGATCTACTAATAGCCGCAGACGGTATAAACTCCTCTATACGTCAACAGCTAGTTCCAGGTTCTGTTCTTAGATACTCTGGCTATACATGCTGGAGAGGCATTACAGAAAACAAAGGCAGAATTGATAAATACACCTCTACCGAATTATGGTCTACTAAAGGACGATTTGGTATGGCTCCTATGAAGGATGAATTAGTATATTGGTTCGCTTGCATTAATACATCTGCAAGGAATCCACAATTTCAGCATCTCGCTTCTCAGGATATCGGAAACTTATTTGACCACTTTCCTGAAGTTGTAAATAACATAATATCTACAACACCTCCAGAAAATATTCTACATCATGATATTTCTGATATTAAACCGCTGCGACAATTTGTTTTTGGCAGAGTGGTTCTTCTTGGGGATGCGGCTCATGCCACCACACCCAATATGGGACAAGGAGCTGGGCAAGCAATTGAAGATGCCATTGTCCTTGGAAATGGCTTCAAACAATTTGAACATGTGGATAACGTGTTAGCATTTTATGAACAAAAACGAGTTGCAAGAACTGCAAAAGTAATCCGTCTTTCTCGTCAAATAGGGGCAACCGCTCAAATCAAGTTTCGCCCACTCGCCAGAGTTCGTGATTTTTTATTCCCTTTTATCCCCTCAAAGCTTTTAATGGGAAGACTAAAATTCTTATTCGATGTGAAATTAAAATAAAGTGCCTTGCATATAGCAGGCACTTTACTTTTTACTAATACATTTGCAGTCCTAATGGGTCTACAACCTCTATATGTTTTGGGACTTTTAAGTGAATATATGTGAAACCTGTTACCATTCTGATCTCCTCATCAAGTAATGACTGTTTTAAAGAATACAATTCATTTGAAAACAATTCTAAATTAAGCTCCTTCTCGGAAGGCTCATGAATAACTAACTGATCTCGATTCCAGTCCAATTCATTAAGTGGAATTCTGTCCTCAATTTTTAGTCCATATACATTTATATGAGTTCTATATTCTATCCCTTCTACTTTAAAATCTGTAGAGTCAATCCATTCCACTACCACTTTTGTTGAGTATGGATCATTTCCTTTATACTCGAGAGATAATATATTTCCACTCAATTCATGTGACCATTCTTCCTTAAGAAACTTCTGATTGAATTTGTTTTCTTCTAGTTTAAGTAAAGATTTTTGAAAAGAATTATTTTCCGTTTGTAATTGTACTAATTCTTCAACGGATAATTTTTCTAACATAGTTTCTTTTGGTAAAAGTTCATATACAACACCTGAAGCGATTAATATACCGACATAGACAGTTATAATAATTTTATTTAGACGTAAGTTCCCTTTATATTTTACTTTTTTCGTTAGATAAAGAACAATGATTATTCCGATGACTATAGGTATTAATCCAATAAATAGAATCAGCCATGTATTACTCATGTTCTAACCCCCAAACGATTTGAGATTGCAATGGATGTCGCAAAGAGCAATATCGTTATGACGAAAATCTTCATAATAAGTATCAGCAATGAACCGTTCTCAACAAAAATAGATTCTGATATCCTAATCCAAATACCTGTCATTAACAACATAACAATAATTACTATTGCACCAAAAAACAATAGCTTATGCTTTTGAAACAAAATGCCAGCTATATATCCTATTGAGCTGAACATCCATAAAAGAGTTATCATCGCTAGAATAGTTAGTAGAGAATTAATAGGATTCTCTAGAATAGTAGAACCTTCTACAATTTCATTATTACTATTGAAAGTTAAAAAGATACGCATTAGATAACCTGATAGGAAAGTAGTTACACCCGCAAAGCAACTAAAAATTAATAAGACAATACAATTAGCTAAATTACTACTAAGACGAGTTGCCACAAACGAAAAGTCATCATATCGATACGCTTTAGTAGTTATTAGGTTTCCCACTGAAATAGCTAGTAATGACACAAAAAGAAAACCAATATCAATAGAAGATATATTTATACTAATAGAAGTACTATTAAAAGAAGTTCCACTACCTCCTGCTTCGCCTGCAAAAAATATCCCCAGTATCTGCAAAATGATTAGCGAATAAACCAATCCATTATAAGCATTGAGCTTAAACTTCACCTGAGATAGAACTACACTTGTTAGACTGCTATTACTTAAAAACATCATCGATTCCTCCTTTCGTCTCACTCGTCACATACATGCATACTTCACTTGCAGGAATCGTTTGAATGATGGCACCCTCTAAACGAGCTCTCTCCAACTTAGAGTTATTCTTAACTACTACATACTGCCTTTGCTCATCAACTCTTTTTGAATGAAGAATTTTTTCCCCCACTGTCCATCTTTCCACATCTGCAATTGATCCCTGAACAGCTACCGCATATTCCTTCACTTTATCTAGAGATTGATGTAATACAACTTTCCCATTATGAATCAATAGAATATCCTCTAATAAATGCTCAATTTCTGTTAAATGGTGGCTAGAGATTAAAATAGAGCGAGGATGTGCTATATAATCCTTTAGTAAAGCTCTATAAAAATCTGTACGAACTGCTTCATCCATTCCGTTTGTTGGCTCATCAAACATCGTTAACTCACAGCGAGTTGACAATCCAAAAATCATATTGAATGTAGCCCTTGCACCCTTGGATAGCTTAGAATGCTGTTGCTTGGAATCCAACTTAAAGTATTGAAATAACCGACTAGCAAGTTTTGCATCCCACCTTTGATAAAAAGCTGGTGCACTTCTCAATATTTCTTCTAAGGTAAGGGAGTCTGGAAAAGTCATTTGATCATCCACTAAAATACTGTTTGCAGAAACCATTAAGTTATTATAAGGATTTTTTCCAAAAACACTCACTTCACCCGACTTATGCTTAGTTAAGCCTGCTAGTATTTTTAGTAAAGTAGTCTTTCCAGCTCCATTGCGTCCAATAAGCCCTGTAATCTTTTGTTCTGTTAGCTCAAACGTTATATCTTCTAGAGCACTAGTTCGTCGAAAACCCTTACTTACTTTTTGACAATCTATCACATTCATTAGATCTCCTCCTCGCAGTTATGGATGAGTTGTATTAGTTCCATTTTTGTTACCGATAACCTTTTTGCTTCTAAAACGATGTCAGCTACCATTTTTGTTAGTGTCTCATTTCTCCGTTTTTCCAGAATCATCTTTTTGGCTTCTGGTGCTACGAACATCCCAAGTCCCCTCTTCTTATACAAAGTTTTTTCCTCTACTAGTATCGTTAAGCCTTTAGCAGCTGTAGCTGGATTGATATTGAAAAGCTCTGCCAACTGATATTGTGAATATACTTTTTGGTCATCCGTAAAACGCTCGGCTATAATTTCATTCTCCAGCCACTCCGCAATTTGTACATATATCGGTTTTGTACTATTGGTATTTATAATCACCTGAGGTTAATCTCCTCTCAATCAAAATTAGTACATTAGTGTTGTAATGTAGTATATAATACCGTTTTGAAATTGTCTAGTTTAATCTGGAATTCCATTACCGTTAAGTTATTTAGATATACATAAGTATTTAAAAAGGAGTTTATAAATGAGTGGAGAATATATATGTATAAGAAATGAGGGAAATGATTTATGAAATTAGGTCAAGTTGCGGTAAATGTTATAAATGTAGAACGGGCTGTTTCATTTTATAAGAATGTTATTAAATTATCTTTATTATTTGAAATGGATGGTCTAGCTTTTTTTCAATGTGGAGATACAAGACTTCTTTTAAGCCTAGCTGAAAAGGAAGAATTCAATCATCCAAGCTCCGTCTTGTATTTTCAAGTTGATGATTTGAACAGTGAGGTTTCTAGAATGAAGGGTGCAGGAGCCACTTTCATAGATGAACCACATATGGTAGCAAAGGTTGGAGATACAGAGACATGGATGGTATTTTTTAAAGATACCGAAGGAAATACACATGCATTAATGAATGAGCGTTAATTAACAGAAATTTTTCAGTGTGCCGAAACTTTTCTTTGGTGCCCAGCTACGTGTGTCCTACTCTCATAGGGGGAGACCCCCGACTACCATCGGCGCAAGAGCTTAACTTCCGTGTCCGGGCTGCAAAAGCAGATGGTCGGCTGATTTCTTTGTCAGCCGCACGCGTTCAATTCTCGCATATGTTATACGCTCCGAGTCTCTCTCACTTGCTTCCTCAAACTCTTTGTCCCTCTACTTTCTTGCATACTAACAGATAGAACGCCTACGGCTTATTTGTTAATACAAAAAAGTCGTTACCAATTACTCGGTAACGACTTTCTCTTTGGTGCCCAGCGACGTCCTACTCTCACAGGGGGAGACCCCCAACTACCATCGGCGCAAGAGCTTAACTTCCGTGTCCGGGCTGCGAAAGCAGATGGTCGGCAGATTTCTTCGTCAGCCGCACGCGTTCAATTCTCGCGTATGTTATACGCTCCGAGTCTCTCTCATTTGCTTCCTTGAACTCTTTGCCCCTCTACTTTCTCGCATACTTTCTTATAGAGATAGACTGCCTACGGCTTATTTGTTAATACAAAAAAGTCGTTACCAATTACTCGGTAACGACTTTCTCTTTTGTGCCCAGCGACGTCCTACTCTCACAGGGGGAGACCCCCAACTACCATCGGCGCTGAAGAGCTTAACTTCCGTGTTCGGTATGGGAACGGGTGTGACCTCTTCGCCATCATCACTAGACTGATTCGGCTTTCAATACACATCGTACTTCTTCGTCAACTTCATTTGTTCGGTCAGTCACATACGTTAGTATGTTCCTTTCCTCTCTCAATTGTTTCCTCGAATTACTCGTGTCTTGAAACCCTCATAATAAATAGAGTGTTTGTTCACTCAAAACTGGATAAACGACATTGTTACGTTAAACAAATTTGGTTAAGTCCTCGATCGATTAGTATTCGTCAGCTGCACGTGTCGCCACGCTTCCACCCCGAACCTATCTACCTCATCGTCTTTGAGGGATCTTACTTACTTGCGTAATGGGAAATCTCATCTTGAGGGGGGCTTCGTGCTTAGATGCTTTCAGCACTTATCCCGTCCACACATAGCTACCCAGCGATGCTCTTGGCAGAACAACTGGTACACCAGCGGTGTGTCCATCCCGGTCCTCTCGTACTAAGGACAGCTCCTCTCAAATTTCCTACGCCCACGACGGATAGGGACCGAACTGTCTCACGACGTTCTGAACCCAGCTCGCGTACCGCTTTAATGGGCGAACAGCCCAACCCTTGGGACCGACTACAGCCCCAGGATGCGATGAGCCGACATCGAGGTGCCAAACCTCCCCGTCGATGTGGACTCTTGGGGGAGATAAGCCTGTTATCCCCGGGGTAGCTTTTATCCGTTGAGCGATGGCCCTTCCATGCGGAACCACCGGATCACTAAGCCCGTCTTTCGACCCTGCTCGACTTGTAGGTCTCGCAGTCAAGCTCCCTTCTGCCTTTACACTCTTCGAATGATTTCCAACCATTCTGAGGGAACCTTTGGGCGCCTCCGTTACACTTTAGGAGGCGACCGCCCCAGTCAAACTACCCGCCTGACACTGTCTCCTACCCGGGTTACGGGTATGGGTTAGAATTTCAATACAACCAGGGCAGTATCCCACCGACGCCTCCTCCGAAGCTGGCGCTCCGGGCTCTAAGGCTCCTGCCTATCCTGTACAAGTTGCACCAAAATTCAATATCAAGCTATAGTAAAGCTCCACGGGGTCTTTCCGTCCTGTCGCGGGTAACCTGCATCTTCACAGGTACTATAATTTCACCGAGTCTCTCGTTGAGACAGTGCCCAGATCGTTACGCCTTTCGTGCGGGTCGGAACTTACCCGACAAGGAATTTCGCTACCTTAGGACCGTTATAGTTACGGCCGCCGTTTACTGGGGCTTCAATTCGCACCTTCGCTTGCGCTAAGCACTCCTCTTAACCTTCCAGCACCGGGCAGGCGTCAGCCCCTATACTTCACCTTACGGTTTTGCAGAGACCTGTGTTTTTGCTAAACAGTCGCCTGGGCCTATTCACTGCGGCTCTTCTAGGCTATGCACCCAAAAGAGCACCCCTTCTCCCGAAGTTACGGGGTCATTTTGCCGAGTTCCTTAACGAGAGTTCTCTCGCTCACCTTAGGATTCTCTCCTCGACTACCTGTGTCGGTTTGCGGTACGGGCACCTATCACCTCGCTAGAGGCTTTTCTTGGCAGTGTGAAATCAGGAACTCCGGACATACGTCCTCGCCATCACAGCTCAATGTTACAGAATGCGGATTTGCCTACATTCACACCTTACTGCTTGGACATGCATAACCAACAGCATGCTTACCCTATCCTTCTGCGTCCCCCCATTACTCAAACGGTGGTTTGGTGGTACAGGAATATCAACCTGTTATCCATCGCCTACGCCTATCGGCCTCGGCTTAGGTCCCGACTAACCCTGAGCGGACGAGCCTTCCTCAGGAAACCTTAGTCATACGGTGGACGGGATTCTCACCCGTCTTTCGCTACTCATACCGGCATTCTCACTTCTAAGCGCTCCACCAGTCCTTCCGGTCTGACTTCAACGCCCTTAGAACGCTCTCCTACCACTGATACCAAAGGTATCAATCCACAGCTTCGGTGATTTGTTTAGCCCCGATACATTTTCGGCGCAGCGTCACTCGACCAGTGAGCTATTACGCACTCTTTAAATGATGGCTGCTTCTAAGCCAACATCCTGGTTGTCTAAGCAACGCCACATCCTTTTCCACTTAACAAATACTTTGGGACCTTAGCTGGTGGTCTGGGCTGTTTCCCTCTTGACTACGGATCTTATCACTCGCAGTCTGACTCCCAAACATAAATCATTGGCATTCGGAGTTTGTCTGAATTCGGTAACCCGGGATGGGCCCCTAGTCCAAACAGTGCTCTACCTCCAAGATTCTAACGTTTGAGGCTAGCCCTAAAGCTATTTCGGAGAGAACCAGCTATCTCCAGGTTCGATTGGAATTTCTCCGCTACCCACACCTCATCCCCGCACTTTTCAACGTGCGTGGGTTCGGACCTCCAGTAAGTGTTACCTTACCTTCATCCTGGACATGGGTAGATCACCTGGTTTCGGGTCTACGACCACATACTCATTCGCCCTATTCAGACTCGCTTTCGCTGCGGCTCCGTCTTCTCAACTTAACCTTGCATGTAATCGTAACTCGCCGGTTCATTCTACAAAAGGCACGCTATCACCCATTAACGGGCTCTAACTACTTGTAGGCACACGGTTTCAGGATCTATTTCACTCCCCTTCCGGGGTGCTTTTCACCTTTCCCTCACGGTACTGGTTCACTATCGGTCACTAGGTAGTATTTAGCCTTGGGAGATGGTCCTCCCGGATTCCGACGGAATTTCACGTGTTCCGCCGTACTCAGGATACACTCAAGAGAGAATGAATTTTGGACTACGGGGCTTTTACCCTATCCTGCGGACCTTTCCAGATCGCTTCGTCTAACTCATTCCTTTGTAACTCTATGTAGAGTGTCCTACAACCCCAAGAGGCAAGCCTCTTGGTTTGGGCTATTCCCGTTTCGCTCGCCGCTACTCAGGGAATCGATTTTTCTTTCTCTTCCTCCAGGTACTTAGATGTTTCAGTTCCCTGGGTGTGTCTCAGATGCGCTATGTATTCACGCAAATGTACTGCTCCATTACGAACAGTGGGTTTCCCCATTCGGAAATCTCCGGATCAAAGCTCACTTACAGCTCCCCGAAGCATATCGGTGTTAGTGCCGTCCTTCGTCGACTCCTAGTGCCAAGGCATTCACCGTGCGCCCTTATTAACTTAACCTAAAAGTTAAAAAGTCTTACACGTTGTGATTACGTAAATAATCACAACAGAATTTCTTGTTGTTTATTGTTTCAATGTCGTTTTATCCAGTTTTCAAAGAACAAAGTTTTGCTCACTTTGCGACGAGTAATCGCAGGAGCAAGAGTTGAATCTCCATATAAAAATGAACATTCAAAACTGAACTGCAAAACGTTAAGATACGAATAAAGATTCGTATTCCGATATTATCCTTAGAAAGGAGGTGATCCAGCCGCACCTTCCGATACGGCTACCTTGTTACGACTTCACCCCAATCATCTGTCCCACCTTCGGCG
Organism: Psychrobacillus sp. FSL K6-2365; assembly: GCF_038003165.1. NCBI lineage: Bacteria > Bacillati > Bacillota > Bacilli > Caryophanales > Bacillaceae > Psychrobacillus > Psychrobacillus sp. FSL K6-2365. The sequence continues at coordinate 3,775,171 of NZ_JBBOOO010000001.1, forward strand.
GCTGGCTCCCGTAAGGGTTACCCCACCGACTTCGGGTGTTACAAACTCTCGTGGTGTGACGGGCGGTGTGTACAAGGCCCGGGAACGTATTCACCGTGGCATGCTGATCCACGATTACTAGCGATTCCGGCTTCATGTAGGCGAGTTGCAGCCTACAATCCGAACTGAGAACGGTTTTATGGGATTTGCTCACCCTCGCGGGGTTGCGACCCTCTGTACCGTCCATTGTAGCACGTGTGTAGCCCAGGTCATAAGGGGCATGATGATTTGACGTCATCCCCACCTTCCTCCGGTTTATCACCGGCAGTCACCTTAGAGTGCCCAACTGAATGCTGGCAACTAAGATCAAGGGTTGCGCTCGTTGCGGGACTTAACCCAACATCTCACGACACGAGCTGACGACAACCATGCACCACCTGTCACCGCTGTCCCCGAAGGGAAAAGCCTATCTCTAGGCCGGTCAGCGGGATGTCAAGACCTGGTAAGGTTCTTCGCGTTGCTTCGAATTAAACCACATGCTCCACCGCTTGTGCGGGCCCCCGTCAATTCCTTTGAGTTTCAGTCTTGCGACCGTACTCCCCAGGCGGAGTGCTTAATGCGTTAGCTGCAGCACTAAGGGGCGGAAACCCCCTAACACTTAGCACTCATCGTTTACGGCGTGGACTACCAGGGTATCTAATCCTGTTTGCTCCCCACGCTTTCGCGCCTCAGCGTCAGTTACAGACCAGAAAGCCGCCTTCGCCACTGGTGTTCCTCCAAATCTCTACGCATTTCACCGCTACACTTGGAATTCCGCTTTCCTCTTCTGTACTCAAGTCCCCCAGTTTCCAATGACCTTCCACGGTTGAGCCGTGGGATTTCACATCAGACTTAAAGGACCGCCTGCGCGCGCTTTACGCCCAATAATTCCGGACAACGCTTGCCACCTACGTATTACCGCGGCTGCTGGCACGTAGTTAGCCGTGGCTTTCTAATGAGGTACCGTCAAGGTACGAGCAGTTACTCTCGTACTTGTTCTTCCCTCACAACAGAGTTTTACGATCCGAAAACCTTCTTCACTCACGCGGCATTGCTCCATCAGACTTTCGTCCATTGTGGAAGATTCCCTACTGCTGCCTCCCGTAGGAGTCTGGGCCGTGTCTCAGTCCCAGTGTGGCCGATCACCCTCTCAGGTCGGCTACGCATCGTCGCCTTGGTGAGCCGTTACCTCACCAACTAGCTAATGCGCCGCGGGCCCATCCTGTAGTGACAGCGAGATGCCGTCTTTTAACATCTCCCCATGTGAGGAAATGGATTATTCGGTATTAGCCCCGGTTTCCCGGAGTTATCCCAATCTACAGGGCAGGTTGCCCACGTGTTACTCACCCGTCCGCCGCTAAATCAGAAGAAGCAAGCTTCTTCGTCATTCGCTCGACTTGCATGTATTAGGCATGCCGCCAGCGTTCGTCCTGAGCCAGGATCAAACTCTCCATAATAGAGAACTTAAAAAGCTCATTTGTTTTGCTGGCATCATCATTAAATGATGTCAAAATTGTTTTGCTATCAAACTAACAAAGTTAGTTGATAAGCTATATGTCTTAACGTTTTGCATGTTCAGTTTTCAATGTTCATGTTGTTGCAGTGTCGTTTTGACGACTTTATTATCATAACAAATTTCGTTATTATTGTCAACAACTTTTTTTATTTTGTTTTTCGTGTAAATCATTAATAAAAATGACAACTTGATAACTATACCATCTATAAATCATTATTGCAAGCGTATTTTGAAATTCTTTTATAAGTTTACTTTTGATATATAAATCTTATATTCCCCATAATTAATGTTTTAATTCTATTCTAATTATGTAAACCAACATACTATAGAGGAAGTAATGTATTACCTTATTTGCTCTGTAATAATAAAAGGTTGATCAGTCATTAATCAGTGGAAAATGTGTTTCGGTATATGATATTGACGCAAGATACTTCTATTAAAGTAAATATAAGATTGAGAACGTATGGACTTAAAATAACGATGCAGGTTCTTTCAAGAGGTGTACGGGAGTTTTCATATAGCATTTGACACATAGTATGTAATAGAAAAATAGGCGTAAAAAATTACGCCTGTACTTAAATAGTAAAAGAATTTTTTATTGTTCAGGGTGAAGGATATTGCAGGCACTTAGCCAATTTCCAGAAGGATCTTTAAATCCAAAACCACCAAATTCACCTTTTAAATTTAAAGGACCAACTTCTACTTGTTTTCCTTCAAGCCACTCATATAATTCTTTTAAAGAAGGAGTATAAAAGTCAATTATGCTATGAACGATATTAGTATTTGTATTTCTGAATGATAATCCATTAATTTCTTCAGTTTCAACCAAGAAAATCGTTGGAACTCCTTTTGATTTCATAGTAAGCATAGCATTTTTTTCACCTTTAAAGTGGACTTCAGCACCAAGGATATCGATATAAAACTCTATAGATTCTTCTAAATTAGTAACAGGTATTTCCAGTGTAGCGATATGTGAAATTAAATTAGTCATTGTAGCCTCCTGTGTTTTATTTGCACATATATTTTTCTACACTCAAATAAGAAAACCCTCTTAAATTTCATTAAAAATGGAAAATAATTTATCGCTAATTCCATTTGATACATGAAGAAAGTAACTTGATCAACTTACAGGCAATTAGTCAAAAGGAGCAACGTCATTTAAGACGTTGCTTCTTTTATATTTAAAAGTACTTCTGATAATACTCCTTCCTTAACCTCCGTTTAACTGAGAGTAGAACGCCATGGTTTCATTTTTCTCATGACCCATAAGAAATTTGTATAATTCAATCGAAGTATAGTAAATAATAGATTGAATTGAAAGAGAAAATAACAGTTTAATGCTAAGCATCAAGTCGGACAACTATACATTTAAATTTGTTGTAATAATGAACTAACGCGGCTCGTTAGTTCAATAACGTTTGATGGTAATTTAGAATATATATGGAAAATTTTATTAACTTTATGAAACTAATAATAGGGTCCGATTTTTTCAATAAAAGAAGCTATCAACTCTATTTGAATAGGACTGCTAGTTTAGCATGTTATTTGATTTTTAAATTCAATCTTTTCAAGCCACCATACTATTGACTTTCATTCACATTTCCTTCTGCAGGAATCGGATACTTTTTCAATAACCGGGCAAAATGCAGTAAATTGTAAGCAGTTATTTTTGCGTGTTGCATCGTAAAATTGTTCTCTTTGCCGTTTGCCTCAATAAAGGATGGGCCAGGACCCGCTTCCCCCACCCAATAGGTATCCACATTTGGAGGAATCGTAAACCCAATATGCGACAATGCGTAAATTAGGTAGCTTGAGACGTTTTTCGCACCGTCTTCATTCCCGGTAACAACCACTCCGCCCACTTTGTTATAGTAAATGTACTGGCCTTTTTCGTTCGTAAGACTGCTTCCACCATACAATCTTTCAACAACCAAAGTGGCCAGGCTGCTCTGTTCACCAAGCCAAATCGGCGAGCCAAGTAAAAGGATATCCGCCTTCTTCACTTTTTCAAAAATCTCTGGCCATTGATCCTTTTCATTCACTGCCTCATGGGTAACTCCAAAGCCGATATTATAATCAGCCATCCTGAGCACTTCCGTCTCCACTCCATTTTCATCAAAGATTTTTACAATCTCGTTAATCAGCGCACGGGTATTCGATTTCTGTGTGCTGTCTTTTAAACTACAATTTAAAACTAGCGCTTTGATGCTCATTGCTACATCTCCTTAGGTGATAGTAATATTATTTCTTTACCCTGTGAATTTTTTATAAAACTAGGAATCTGGTTAGTTCCGTTAAAAAGGCTGCTGTACCTATAAAAAAAGCCACTACCGATAACTCGGTAACGACTTTCATTGGTCCCACGTCATACTCTCACAGGGGGAGACTCCCAACTACTATCAGCGCAAGAGCTTTACTTCCGTGTCCGGGCTGCGAAAGCGAATGGTCGGCAGATTTCTTTGTCAGCCGCACTCGTTCAATATTCTCACGTATGTTATACGCTCCGAGTCTCTCTCACTTGCTTCCTCGAACTCTTTGCCCCTCTACTTTCTCGCATACTTTCTTATAGAGATAGACTGCCTACGGCATATTATTTGTTAATACAAAAAAGTCGTTACCAATTACTCGGTAACGACTTTCTCTTTTGTGCCCAGCGACGTCCTACTCTCACAGGGGGAGACCCCCACTACCATCGGCGCAAGAGCTTTACTTCCGTGTCCAGGGCTGCGAAAGCAGATGGTCGGCAGATTTCTTTGTCAGCCGCACTCGTTCAATATTCTCACGTATGTTATACGCTCCGAGTCTCTCTCACTTGCTTCCTCGAACTCTTTGCCCCTCTACTTTCTCGCATACTTTCTTATAGAGATAGACTGCCTACGGCATATTATTTGTTAATACAAAAAAGTCGTTACCAATTACTCGGTAACGACTTTCTCTTTTGTGCCCAGCGACGTCCTACTCTCACAGGGGGAGACCCCCACTACCATCGGCGCAAGAGCTTTACTTCCGTGTCCAGGGCTGCGAAAGCAGATGGACGGCAGATTTCTTCGTCAGCCGCACTCGTTCAATATTCTCACGTATGTTATACGCTCCGAGTCTCTCTCACTTGCTTCCTCGAACTCTTTGCCCCTCTACTTTCTCGCATACTTTCTTATAGAGATAGACTGCCTACGGCATATTATTTGTTAATACAAAAAAGTCGTTACCAATTACTCGGTAACGACTTTCTCTTTTGTGCCCAGCGACGTCCTACTCTCACAGGGGGAGACCCCCACTACCATCGGCGCAAGAGCTTTACTTCCGTGTCCAGGGCTGCGAAAGCAGATGGTCGGCAGATTTCTTTGTCAGCCGCACTCGTTCAATATTCTCACGTATGTTATACGCTCCGAGTCTCTCTCACTTGCTTCCTCGAACTCTTTGCCCCTCTACTTTCTCGCATACTTTCTTATAGAGATAGACTGCCTACGGCATATTATTTGTTAATACAAAAAAGTCGTTACCAATTACTCGGTAACGACTTTCTCTTTTGTGCCCAGCGACGTCCTACTCTCACAGGGGGAGACCCCCACTACCATCGGCGCAAGAGCTTTACTTCCGTGTCCAGGGCTGCGAAAGCAGATGGACGGCAGATTTCTTTGTCAGCCGCATTCGTTCAATTCTCGCGTATGTTATACGCTCCGAGTCTCTCTCATTTGCTTCCTCAAACTCTTTGTCCCTCTACTTTCTTGCATACTAACAGATAGAACGCCTACGGCTTATTTGTTAATACAAAAAAGTCGCTACCAATTACTCGGTAACGACTTTCTCTTTTGTGCCCAGCGACGTCCTACTCTCACAGGGGGAGACCCCCAACTACCATCGGCGCTGAAGAGCTTAACTTCCGTGTTCGGTATGGGAACGGGTGTGACCTCTTCGCCATCATCACTAGACTGATTCGGCTTTCAATACACATCGTACTTCTTCGTCAACTTCATTTGTTCGGTCAGTCACATACGTTAGTATGTTCCTTTCCTCTCTCAATTGTTTCCTCGAATTACTCGTGTCTTGAAACCCTCATAATAAATAGAGTGTTTGTTCACTCAAAACTGGATAAACGACATTGTTACGTTAAACAAATTTGGTTAAGTCCTCGATCGATTAGTATTCGTCAGCTGCACGTGTCGCCACGCTTCCACCCCGAACCTATCTACCTCATCGTCTTTGAGGGATCTTACTTACTTGCGTAATGGGAAATCTCATCTTGAGGGGGGCTTCGTGCTTAGATGCTTTCAGCACTTATCCCGTCCACACATAGCTACCCAGCGATGCTCTTGGCAGAACAACTGGTACACCAGCGGTGTGTCCATCCCGGTCCTCTCGTACTAAGGACAGCTCCTCTCAAATTTCCTACGCCCACGACGGATAGGGACCGAACTGTCTCACGACGTTCTGAACCCAGCTCGCGTACCGCTTTAATGGGCGAACAGCCCAACCCTTGGGACCGACTACAGCCCCAGGATGCGATGAGCCGACATCGAGGTGCCAAACCTCCCCGTCGATGTGGACTCTTGGGGGAGATAAGCCTGTTATCCCCGGGGTAGCTTTTATCCGTTGAGCGATGGCCCTTCCATGCGGAACCACCGGATCACTAAGCCCGTCTTTCGACCCTGCTCGACTTGTAGGTCTCGCAGTCAAGCTCCCTTCTGCCTTTACACTCTTCGAATGATTTCCAACCATTCTGAGGGAACCTTTGGGCGCCTCCGTTACACTTTAGGAGGCGACCGCCCCAGTCAAACTACCCGCCTGACACTGTCTCCTACCCGGGTTACGGGTATGGGTTAGAATTTCAATACAACCAGGGCAGTATCCCACCGACGCCTCCTCCGAAGCTGGCGCTCCGGGCTCTAAGGCTCCTGCCTATCCTGTACAAGTTGCACCAAAATTCAATATCAAGCTATAGTAAAGCTCCACGGGGTCTTTCCGTCCTGTCGCGGGTAACCTGCATCTTCACAGGTACTATAATTTCACCGAGTCTCTCGTTGAGACAGTGCCCAGATCGTTACGCCTTTCGTGCGGGTCGGAACTTACCCGACAAGGAATTTCGCTACCTTAGGACCGTTATAGTTACGGCCGCCGTTTACTGGGGCTTCAATTCGCACCTTCGCTTGCGCTAAGCACTCCTCTTAACCTTCCAGCACCGGGCAGGCGTCAGCCCCTATACTTCACCTTACGGTTTTGCAGAGACCTGTGTTTTTGCTAAACAGTCGCCTGGGCCTATTCACTGCGGCTCTTCTAGGCTATGCACCCAAAAGAGCACCCCTTCTCCCGAAGTTACGGGGTCATTTTGCCGAGTTCCTTAACGAGAGTTCTCTCGCTCACCTTAGGATTCTCTCCTCGACTACCTGTGTCGGTTTGCGGTACGGGCACCTATCACCTCGCTAGAGGCTTTTCTTGGCAGTGTGAAATCAGGAACTCCGGACATACGTCCTCGCCATCACAGCTCAATGTTATAGAATGCGGATTTGCCTACATTCACACCTTACTGCTTGGACATGCATAACCAACAGCATGCTTACCCTATCCTTCTGCGTCCCCCCATTACTCAAACGGTGGTTTGGTGGTACAGGAATATCAACCTGTTATCCATCGCCTACGCCTATCGGCCTCGGCTTAGGTCCCGACTAACCCTGAGCGGACGAGCCTTCCTCAGGAAACCTTAGTCATACGGTGGACGGGATTCTCACCCGTCTTTCGCTACTCATACCGGCATTCTCACTTCTAAGCGCTCCACCAGTCCTTCCGGTCTGACTTCAACGCCCTTAGAACGCTCTCCTACCACTGATACCAAAGGTATCAATCCACAGCTTCGGTGATTTGTTTAGCCCCGATACATTTTCGGCGCAGCGTCACTCGACCAGTGAGCTATTACGCACTCTTTAAATGATGGCTGCTTCTAAGCCAACATCCTGGTTGTCTAAGCAACGCCACATCCTTTTCCACTTAACAAATACTTTGGGACCTTAGCTGGTGGTCTGGGCTGTTTCCCTCTTGACTACGGATCTTATCACTCGCAGTCTGACTCCCAAACATAAATCATTGGCATTCGGAGTTTGTCTGAATTCGGTAACCCGGGATGGGCCCCTAGTCCAAACAGTGCTCTACCTCCAAGATTCTAACGTTTGAGGCTAGCCCTAAAGCTATTTCGGAGAGAACCAGCTATCTCCAGGTTCGATTGGAATTTCTCCGCTACCCACACCTCATCCCCGCACTTTTCAACGTGCGTGGGTTCGGACCTCCAGTAAGTGTTACCTTACCTTCATCCTGGACATGGGTAGATCACCTGGTTTCGGGTCTACGACCACATACTCATTCGCCCTATTCAGACTCGCTTTCGCTGCGGCTCCGTCTTCTCAACTTAACCTTGCATGTAATCGTAACTCGCCGGTTCATTCTACAAAAGGCACGCTATCACCCATTAACGGGCTCTAACTACTTGTAGGCACACGGTTTCAGGATCTATTTCACTCCCCTTCCGGGGTGCTTTTCACCTTTCCCTCACGGTACTGGTTCACTATCGGTCACTAGGTAGTATTTAGCCTTGGGAGATGGTCCTCCCGGATTCCGACGGAATTTCACGTGTTCCGCCGTACTCAGGATACACTCAAGAGAGAATGAATTTTGGACTACGGGGCTTTTACCCTATCCTGCGGACCTTTCCAGATCGCTTCGTCTAACTCATTCCTTTGTAACTCTATGTAGAGTGTCCTACAACCCCAAGAGGCAAGCCTCTTGGTTTGGGCTATTCCCGTTTCGCTCGCCGCTACTCAGGGAATCGATTTTTCTTTCTCTTCCTCCAGGTACTTAGATGTTTCAGTTCCCTGGGTGTGTCTCAGATGCGCTATGTATTCACGCAAATGTACTGCTCCATTACGAACAGTGGGTTTCCCCATTCGGAAATCTCCGGATCAAAGCTCACTTACAGCTCCCCGAAGCATATCGGTGTTAGTGCCGTCCTTCGTCGACTCCTAGTGCCAAGGCATTCACCGTGCGCCCTTATTAACTTAACCTAAAAGTTAAAAAGTCTTACACGTTGTGATTACGTAAATAATCACAACAGAATTTCTTGTTGTTTATTGTTTCAATGTCGTTTTATCCAGTTTTCAAAGAACAAGTATCGAATCTTCATATAAAAATGAACATTCAAAACTGAACTGCAAAACGTTAAGATACGAATAAAGATTCGTATTCCGATATTATCCTTAGAAAGGAGGTGATCCAGCCGCACCTTCCGATACGGCTACCTTGTTACGACTTCACCCCAATCATCTGTCCCACCTTCGGCGGCTGGCTCCCGTAAGGGTTACCCCACCGACTTCGGGTGTTACAAACTCTCGTGGTGTGACGGGCGGTGTGTACAAGGCCCGGGAACGTATTCACCGTGGCATGCTGATCCACGATTACTAGCGATTCCGGCTTCATGTAGGCGAGTTGCAGCCTACAATCCGAACTGAGAACGGTTTTATGGGATTTGCTCACCCTCGCGGGGTTGCGACCCTCTGTACCGTCCATTGTAGCACGTGTGTAGCCCAGGTCATAAGGGGCATGATGATTTGACGTCATCCCCACCTTCCTCCGGTTTATCACCGGCAGTCACCTTAGAGTGCCCAACTGAATGCTGGCAACTAAGATCAAGGGTTGCGCTCGTTGCGGGACTTAACCCAACATCTCACGACACGAGCTGACGACAACCATGCACCACCTGTCACCGCTGTCCCCGAAGGGAAAAGCCTATCTCTAGGCCGGTCAGCGGGATGTCAAGACCTGGTAAGGTTCTTCGCGTTGCTTCGAATTAAACCACATGCTCCACCGCTTGTGCGGGCCCCCGTCAATTCCTTTGAGTTTCAGTCTTGCGACCGTACTCCCCAGGCGGAGTGCTTAATGCGTTAGCTGCAGCACTAAGGGGCGGAAACCCCCTAACACTTAGCACTCATCGTTTACGGCGTGGACTACCAGGGTATCTAATCCTGTTTGCTCCCCACGCTTTCGCGCCTCAGCGTCAGTTACAGACCAGAAAGCCGCCTTCGCCACTGGTGTTCCTCCAAATCTCTACGCATTTCACCGCTACACTTGGAATTCCGCTTTCCTCTTCTGTACTCAAGTCCCCCAGTTTCCAATGACCTTCCACGGTTGAGCCGTGGGATTTCACATCAGACTTAAAGGACCGCCTGCGCGCGCTTTACGCCCAATAATTCCGGACAACGCTTGCCACCTACGTATTACCGCGGCTGCTGGCACGTAGTTAGCCGTGGCTTTCTAATGAGGTACCGTCAAGGTACGAGCAGTTACTCTCGTACTTGTTCTTCCCTCACAACAGAGTTTTACGATCCGAAAACCTTCTTCACTCACGCGGCATTGCTCCATCAGACTTTCGTCCATTGTGGAAGATTCCCTACTGCTGCCTCCCGTAGGAGTCTGGGCCGTGTCTCAGTCCCAGTGTGGCCGATCACCCTCTCAGGTCGGCTACGCATCGTCGCCTTGGTGAGCCGTTACCTCACCAACTAGCTAATGCGCCGCGGGCCCATCCTGTAGTGACAGCGAGATGCCGTCTTTTAACATCTCCCCATGTGAGGAAATGGATTATTCGGTATTAGCCCCGGTTTCCCGGAGTTATCCCAATCTACAGGGCAGGTTGCCCACGTGTTACTCACCCGTCCGCCGCTAAATCAGAAGAAGCAAGCTTCTTCGTCATTCGCTCGACTTGCATGTATTAGGCATGCCGCCAGCGTTCGTCCTGAGCCAGGATCAAACTCTCCATAATAGAGAACTTAAAAAGCTCATTTTGTTTTGCTGGCATCATCATTAAATGATGTCAAAATTGTTTTGCTATCAAACTAACAAAGTTAGTTGATAAGCTATATGTCTTAACGTTTTGCATGTTCAGTTTTCAATGTTCAATATTCTATGGTATTAAATAATGGAGCGGGTGAAGAGAATCGAACTCTCATCATCAGCTTGGAAGGCTGAGGTTTTACCACTAAACTACACCCGCATTAAATTATGTTAAACTGTTATTTGACTGGTGCGGCCGAGAGGACTTGAACCTCCACGGGGTTATCCCCCACTAGGCCCTCAACCTAGCGCGTCTGCCGTTCCGCCACGACCGCTTAGTAATTAATAGGACAAGGTTGATTATACTCTCTTACACCTTAAATGTCAATAACAATTTGATGAGCCATGTAGGATTCGAACCTACGACCCTCTGATTAAAAGTCAGATGCTCTACCAACTGAGCTAATGGCTCAAAAATGGCTGGGGTACCTGGATTCGAACCAGGGCATGATGGAATCAAAATCCATTGCCTTACCGCTTGGCTATACCCCAACATGGCGGTCCCGACCGGGATCGAACCGGCGATCTCCTGCGTGACAGGCAGGCATGTTAACCGCTACACCACGGGACCGTTGAAAATATTAAATAATAAATGGTAATGACCCCTACGGGATTCGAACCCGTGTTACCGCCGTGAAAGGGCGGTGTCTTAACCGCTTGACCAAGGGGCCATAATGGCTCCGAAGGTAGGACTCGAACCTACGACCGATCGATTAACAGTCGATTGCTCTACCACTGAGCTACTTCGGAATAATTTTTGTCGTTTTGTTTTACTCGACTTTTTCTATTATAGAGAGGGTTTTGCAAAACGTCAACTACTTTTCGAAAATTTATTTCAGATTCTCAAAATAAACTAACACTAAATCTCCGTAACACTTGCCACAACGGTATTTCTTCGTGTTTAAACGAATTTTTCGATTATACAAAATGGAGCATTTTGCACATTTATACGTATACCTTTTTGTAGCCTTCCTTCTTTTTCCCTCTACTAGAGTAGAACAAAATCTAGGTGAATTTGTTGCTTTGAGTAGCTCACGAAAGTCGGCATCCCGATGTTGATATCCTTTTCCTTCTATATGTAAATGATAATGACAGAGCTCATGTTTGATAACGCCAACCAATTCATCCATCCCATATTTTTCGAATACTAACGGATTTACTTCTATATTATGCGACCTCAACATATACCTTCCACCAGTAGTTCTAAGCCTTTTATTAAAATACGCTTGATGTTTATAGTCTTTCCCAAAAGCTTCTTTTGATACACGGCATACAAGTTCATACAATTTTTCATCTGTCATATTAATCACCCCTATTTGAAAAGAGGTTGTCCAATGACATATCTCATTGGACACCTCTATAAGTTACACTTGCTGTTCTGGTGGAAGCATTGTTAATGCAATTCTTCCTTTATTGGCATCAAACTGTTCAACCCATACAGTCACTATATCTCCTAGTGAAACAACATCTAAAGGATGTTTGACAAACCCTTTTTTAAGTTTAGAAATATGGACTAAACCATCCTGTTTTACACCGATATCTACAAATGCACCAAAATCAACTACATTTCTCACGGTACCTTGTAATTCCATCCCTGTTTTTAAGTCTTCTAATTTGAGTACATCTTTTTTCAAGATCGGCTGCGGAAATGCTTCACGAGGATCACGGGCTGGCTTGATTAATGTATCTACTATATCTTTTAGTGTGATTTCACCTATTTCTAATTCTTTACTTACTGTTTCTATTGAAATTTTCTTTAGTGCCTCTTCTGCTTCTCTTGTCCCTATCTGTGTCTTCTTAAGACCGGCAATTTCTAGCACTTGCTCTGCTCCTTTATAGCTTTCAGGGTGAATGCCCGTTGCATCAAATGGATTTTTCGCATCTGGTACGCGTAAAAATCCAATTGCTTGTTCATATGTTTTGGCCCCAAGGCGTGGAATTTTCTTTAGCTGCGCTCTAGAAGTAAACCTACCCTGCTCATTTCTCATATTCACAACGTTTTCTGCCACTGTTTTCGAAAGTCCTGAAACGTATTGTAATAACGATGCAGATGCTGTATTTACATTTACACCTACTTGGTTAACTGCAGTTTCTACTATAAAGGATAGGGAATCCGATAATTTCTTTTGTGAAACATCATGCTGGTATTGTCCTACTCCTACTGCTTTTGGATCTATTTTCACTAGTTCTGCCAGAGGGTCCTGTAGTCTTCTTGCAATGGATACTGCGCTACGTTGTTCTACTTGTAGATCTGGAAACTCGTTGCGCGCAATTTCAGAAGCTGAGTACACACTGGCACCTGCTTCATTCACTATTACATAAGCTACTTCCCCCTCTGCTTCTTTCAAACAATCCACGATAAATTGCTCTGTTTCACGAGAGGCTGTTCCATTTCCAATGGCAATCAAAGAAATAGGGTAGTTCTTTAAGTAACCAAGCACTTTATTCCTTGAGCCTTCCACATCCATTTTTGGGGCATGTGGATAAATAGCAGAGACCTCTAAAAGTTTTCCTGTATCATCTACAACCGCTAGCTTACATCCTGTACGATAAGCTGGATCGACACCTAGAATTACTTTTCCTTTTAATGGTGGTTGTAATAGTAAATTACGCAGATTTTCAGAGAAAATATGAATAGCCTGTGTTTCTGCTTTTTCAGTAAGCTCTGCTCGAATTTCTCTCTCTACTGAAGGCTGAATTAGTCGCTTATACGAATCTTCTACCGCCAACTCAATCTGTTCCACTGCATCACTAGATGAAGATTTAATCCACTGTGCTTTCATCACATTAGTTGTTTTTTCCATTGGAATCTGAAGAGCTACTTTTAATATATCCTCTTTTTCTCCTCGGTTTAACGCTAATATACGATGAGGAACAATCTTCTTCACAGGTTCTTCATACTCATAATACATCTCAAATACGTTTTTTTCGTCTAGCTCTGCTTTTTTTACAGACGCAACAATCTTACCATCTGTACGGGTAATATTCCGAATTTGCTCTCGTATTTTGGCATCATCTGCGAATTGCTCTGCCAAAATGTCCCTAGCTCCTAGTAAAGCGTCATCCACAGATAAGACTTCTAATTCTTCATTAAGAAAATCTTCTGCTAATATAGCTACGGATTCCTTAGGGAAAGTCATTATTAGAGTAGCTAGAGGTTCCAAACCTTTTTCTTTTGCAATGGTAGCTTTCGTTCTGCGTTTTTGCTTATAAGGACGATATAAATCTTCTACTCGCTGAAGTACTGTCGCATTATTAATAGAAGTTGTTAACTCTTCGGTCAATTTACCTTGCTCATCAATTAAGCGAAGGATTTCTTCTTTTCTTTGTTCTAACTGTTGTATGTAGTTATAACGATCTTCGACTGCTTTAATTTGAACTTCATCTAAAGATCCTGTTTGTTCTTTTCTATATCGGGCAATGAAGGGAACCGTATTTCCCTCTTCTAGTAATTTTATAACCTGTTCCGCTTGCGATGACTTAACACCCGTATCTTTTGAAACAAGATGGAGCATCTTCTTTATTTCCAAAACAAACACGTCCTTTCTATATAGTACTCATTTTACCATATCTGGCGCCATCTAGAAAAAGACAAACAAAAAAGCTTACTCAATATTAGAGTAAGCTTCCAACTATAAATGTAGAGTCGTCGCCATGTTCGATTTCTTTAAAGACTGTTTCATAGAGACATCGAGCATTCGCTGCAACTTTAATGGTTGATTTTGGACTATTCATCACAACACCATCCGAGTGCAACATAAACAAGTCATTTTTTTCACAAGCGTATGTTTGCGTATTAATCCTTTGTTTTCTCCCGGATAAGTAACCCATTACTGGTAAAGGATAAATCATTTTATCTGTAGCCCGTTTGTACATATAAAACTTCACATTCCCTACACAACTGTAAGAAATAGTTTGGCTTTTATAATCTATTTTTACTAGCGCAACTGCTGCACCTCGTTTTTGAATCATTAAATCATTGCAGCGTAATAATAATTCATCTAACGTTTCGTCTTTATATTGCTCTAAAATTTCTGGGATAATATCAGCAGACTCTTTAGCTACTGGTCCATTTCCCAATCCATCTGCTATAGCACAAAGCATAAAATCGTCTGTCTTTGTAATATAATAAGTATCTCCAGATTCTAAATTTCCACTTTTGGCTTCTTGGTATACAAATAAGTCTACTTTGTCATCTGAAAAATCTATCATTTCCCTACTCCACCTGACGATAAAATGGCCTCTTGTAATTTCTTTATAGCTTTGCGTTGAATTCTAGATACGTGCATTTGGGATATATTGAGACGATCTCCCGTTTCTTTTTGACTCAGCTGCTCCATATATGTAAGTTGAATTATTTCTTTCTCTCGTTCAGACAAAACATTAAGTGCGTTAGCTACAAGTAAACGTTGATCAGTTTTCTCATACTCACTATCTGTTTTACCAATTACATCAAACAGCGTAATCGTACTACCATCTGAATCCGATTCAAGTGAATGATCCATAGATAGTGCTTGATAACTTTTACCCATTTCCATAGCTTCTAGTACATCTTCCACTTCTACCCCAAGGAAATCAGCTATTTCTGGGATAATAGGTGAGCGCTGAAATTCCACTGTTAGTGTTTCAACTGCCGCTCTAATACGTGGTCCTAGTTCTTTTATTCTTCTTGGAACATGTATAGCCCAAGTTTTATCTCTCAAAAAGCGTTTAATCTCACCGATAATTGTCGGAATTGCAAAAGCTTCAAAGTTTTTACCGAAAGATGGATCATATCTTCGGATTGCTCCAAGCAGACCAAGCATACCTACCTGCGCAATATCCTCATGATGCGATTTACCATTAGAATATTTTCGAGCAATAGATTCAACCAACCTAGTATAATTTAGTACTAAATTTGTTTGAGCCTCTTCACTTTCGGTCTCTTGATATTCTTTGATCCATTCCAATATTTTCTCTTTCGATTCTTTATTAGGAAGGGACGTGTTCGACATTTTCATCCACCTGCTCTACTCCGACATGTTTCGTCATAAATACAGTAACACCTTCTTGGTGATGGACTTTAACTTCATCCATTAACGTCTCGATTAAATATAAACCAAGACCGCCTTCTCTTAAAAAGGATACCTCTTCCAATTCATGGTATGGTCCTACTTTTGCTTTTGTTTCTTCAAAATTAAAGCTTTTCCCATGATCCGCTACCATTATCTCCATCTTTTCCTCGTATAATGCGCAGCCAATGACCACTTCGCCTTCCTCATTATCCGCATATGCATGCTGTACAGCATTTGTAATGGCTTCACTTGCAGCAATTTTCAAGTCTTCTATATCGTCATACGTAAACCCAATGCGATTTGCCAAACCAGAAATTGTGAGTCGGGCAACGCTAACGTACTGAGGTTTCGCAGGCACCCGGATTTCCACATAATCAAACGGTTTCATCTATTTTCACCTCTTTATCTGTAGCCTGGATATCCATAATTTCCACTAGACCAGTTATATCGAATAAACGTTTCAATCTAGATGAAAGTCCCGTTAACTCCAAATGCCCATTTGCAGCAGTTACACTTTTATAAAAACCAACAAAAACACCTAGCCCTGTACTATCCATATATGAAACGTCCGTTAAATTCAACTCAACATGTATTTTTTGTAGTAAGGTTATGTCTGAAAGTTTCTCTCTAAGGATCGGTGCTGTAAAAGCATCAATCTCTCCACCAATAAATCCTTTAATGTGCAACTCATCTAATGTATTTAGTTCAACTGAAATATTCATTTACTATTCCCCCGTTTTCGCTATATTTAGTCTGTATACCACCAACTAGCTTTTGATAAACCTTAAATTACTTCTTTTTGAAAATAACGAGTGTAAAGTCATCTCGTTGTTCAAACTCCTGTAATTCCTCCAGCTTATGAAACACATATTCCACCATATCTTGGGCGGACTGATCTCTTACGCTTTCGATAATATCCATCACGGTATTTTGGTCAATGAATCCATCTTTTGAACGACATTCAGTTACACCGTCGGTCATCATAACGATAAAATCATCTTTTTCTAAGGAAATAGAGTGTTGTTCATATTTAACATTGGAAATAACCCCTAATAATAACCCCTTTGCTTGTAATTCTGAAAAGCTATTAGATTCAGCGCAATAAAATAAAGGCGGTTCATGTCCAGCAGATGCATATGTAAATAAACTTTTAGAAGTGTCATAGGTCCCATAGAACATTGATATAAACATCGAATCACTTACACTTTTCTCAACTATTCTATTAATGACGTCTAGTACAATGGTAGGTTCAGTTTCTGCTCCATTCAAACTATCCATCCCATACTTAATCATGGACATGCATAGAGCAGCAGGAATTCCTTTTCCGATCACATCAGCAACAGCTATACCTACGGTTGTATCATCATGGAGAAAATGCGTATAATCACCATTCATTTCTTTTGCAGGAACAGAGATCATTCCGATATCCAAATCAAGCATATCTGGAACCTTTGTTTTCAACAAGGTTTGCTGAACATTGGCTGCAAGCTCCATTTCCATTCTAAAGTTTTCCTGCTTTTGAATTAACGCTTCATGTTCTTTTAATGCTAGTCCATATCTAATCATCACTTCTATTAATAAATCAAAAGAATGCCAAACATCATTAGGTAGCTCAGGCAAAATCTCTTCTAAAGAAGCTTTATGTATACTTATAACTTCTTCTGGAGAAATGTTCTTTTGAATAAGTTGTCTACTGATATTTTGGCCCTCATACAAATTATGTTCTGTTTGTCTCAGCGTATATTGTTCCAAAATTTCTTTGTATTGTCTCTTAAACTCTTGAGGCATACTTTAACTTACCTCCTATCTTAGCAACTTAGATGCGCTAATTGTAGTACCTTCCCCTATTACAGTTTCTATCTTAAAATCATCCATTAGTCGCTTTACACCTGGTAGACCGGCACCTAAACCGCCTGATGTTGTATAGCCATCTTCCATAACTTTACGAACATCTACAATCCCTGGGCCTTTATCAGATGCAATTACTAATAGACCTCTAAGATTACCTTCTGTAATTTGTCTAATTTCTATCTTACCTTTACCTGCATATAAATATATATTTCGAGCAAGTTCACTAATCGCTGTTGTAATTCTCGCTTGGTCAACTGTACCGAAGCCAACGTCTTTCGCTTCATTTCTTCCAAGTTGCCTTGCAGCAACGATATCCCACTCAGTTATTATATCAACAGAAGACCTTAAATTCATAATGGATTAGTCCTCCAATTCTCGTTCTAATTTTTCCAATCCATTTTCTAAGTCTAGTGCCGTGACTACATTCTCTAGCCTAATGCCTAATTCAATGAGGGTAATAGCTACCGCAGGCTGAATGCCCGTAATCACTACCTTCGCACCCATTAGGCCAGACATGCTTATAACATCGCCCAGTACCTTTGCGATGAAAGAATCGATAAAGTCAATCGGCGTTAGATCAAGTACTACTCCTCTTGCAGCTGTTGTATGAAGTTTATCAAGCAAATCTTCCTGAAATGCAAGAGCAGTTTGATCATCTAATTCCCACTGGATAGAAACAATTAAACAATCTCTCAATTTTAAAATAGGTATTCTTGACATCATTATATATCCACCTCTACTATTGCACGATTTGTCATTGCTAGGGCTTGTTCCATCCCTTTTTGTAAAGTGCTTGTTGTTGTGAAATCATTTAAATTTATACCTAGTGTGACAATAGTCTGTGCAATTTCTGGACGGATTCCAACTAGCATACATTTGGCTCCTACTAAACGCACAGCATCAGCCGCTTGAATAATATGATGGGCAACCATCGTATCTACTACAGGAACTCCTGTAATATCTAGTAATACTACTTCTGCTCGATGCTTTACAACTCCCTGTAGCAGGTTTTCCATTATTAGTTTTGCTCGTTCCGTATCAATTGTACCAACTAAAGGCATTACCGAAATTTTTTCAAAAACAGGAATTAATGAAGCAGATAGTTCTTGTAAAGCAATTTTTTGTAAGCTCACTGTTTTTTCCCACACCACAGAATAAGCATCCACAATACTATGGTTTAAAGGCGTGATCCAATTAGTTAATATTTCTCTATGAGATTGGAAACCTTCATCTAAGTACTCCGCTTCGTCCATTTTTTCATAAATTACTTCCGTAAAGTTGGTTAGCGCCTTTAATACAAAAGAAATAGACCATCCATAACGTACAATTTGAACGGAAAAATCATTTAATTTTGCTGTATATGTCGCTTTTTCTTCCGTTATACTCGAAATCATCAACTCTCCGAATTCACGAACAGTATTATCAACAACTTTATCCGACATAATTTGGAAGAAACGATCATCCTTCTCTTCTTCCATTTTGACTCTCCAGTTTTCTAAAATTTCATCAATATTTTCGTGAATATACGAAGCAATTCTTTTATTCATTGTTTCCCATACATCTCCTTGTTGAATATTAGTAATTATATTGTACAGAATTTCATCTTACTTTACACCTTTTATACATAATTACGTGATCATTAATACTTGTCCACATAAAAAAAAGCAGTTATCCCTTACTGCTATTACAACGTTCTTCTTCGTAGAGCAAATACAATCGGTAATTACTTCCACCACTTAAATCTCACTTTAAAACACGGTTAATCAAACCTTCTATATATTTACAAGCTAACACAAACTTTCCCCTATTAAAAAACACAATGTGTCTTTGTCGGTTACACATTGTGTTCTTACTATGTATTAAAATTTAACGATACCTAAGCTAATCCCTAAAGCATGATCAACATCTTCCATCACGTCTACGTCTAGGTGGGTGATTTTATCAGTGAGTCGAGATTTATCAATTGTTCTTAACTGTTCCAATAAAATAACCGAGTCACGTTCAAAATCGTATTCTTTTGCATTTATCTCTACATGCGTTGGTAACTTAGCTTTTTGAATTTGAGCTGTGATAGCTGCCACAATGACAGTTGGACTAAATCTATTACCGATATCATTTTGTATCACCAAAACGGGTCTGGTTCCACCTTGCTCAGACCCGATTACTGGTGATAAATCCGCAAAAAAAACGTCTCCACGTTTTACGATCAAATTTTCATCCTCCACTTACGAGTCGCTCTGTCGTATGTTGAGCTTCGTATTCTGCATGTAAACACTCCGTACAAATGGATAGATTTATATGAGACATCTCAACATAGCCTTTCATCATCGCTTCTCTTATAAGATTTGCCTGACCATTTTTTACATATTCATTTGCTTGGACACGAACGAAACTTTCTACGCCAGTTAATGATTGTTTTACGGTTTTTACTCCTTCATTAACCAATTGATTTGGAAGCTGAATAATAGCTTCCTTTTTCTTTTTATCACTTACCACAGCAAACACCTCCGACAAAACATTTCCCTATATGACAATATACTTCATCTTACCATTTCTCTAGCTGAAATAAAAGACATTACGAGAAATCGTTAGACAAATTATGCATATATTCTTAAATTTTGTCGAAAGTCTATTTGCTATATATCCTAGGAACTCTGTCAGAAAAAGTACAGCAAACTTCATAAGGGATAGTTTGCAATGCTTCAGCCCATTCTTCTATTAGAATCTCTTCATTTCCTTGCTTACCTATTAATACTACTTTTTCACCAATCTTTACTTTTTCATCGAGACGAATCATGCATTGATCCATACAAATTTTCCCGACGATTGGCATTTTCTTTCCTTTTATCAACACTGATTGATTATGTAGTTTTCTTAATAAGCCATCTGCATAACCAATCGGAATTGTTGCAATCCACTCGTCTGATAAAGCTACATAAGAAGCCCCGTAGCCAATGGTTGAGCCCTTCGGAACCTTTTTTATATGGGTAACCTCTGTGTGTACCGTAAGTGCTTTTTCTAACAAAAATGGAAGTTCTCCTTTTACCCAAGGAGACGGTGGTATCCCATACATAGATATACCAAAACGCACAGCATTCCAGTGTTGGTCAGGATATATCAATGCCGCCGCACTATTAGAGGTGTGCACTAAGGCAGGTATTTGCTCAAATATATTTAATAACTTTTCAAATGTTGAAACTTGTTGTTTGAATAGTGTTTGGTCTTGCTCATCTGCGGTTGCAAAATGCGTGAAAACTCCCGTAACATGTAACCAATTTCTTTCTTGAATAAAAGTAAGTGCCTGCTTTAACTCTTTTTCTTCCGTAAAACCAATTCTACCCATACCGCTATCAATTTTTATATGAAGTTTCAAAGGTCTATGGAGATCTCGAGTAGCATTTAGCCACTCATATGAATATGCTGTAAGTGTAATGTTATGTTTGGAAGCCTCTTCTAAGAAAGAGAGCGGAGATGTGCCTAATAAAAGTATATCCGCTTGAATACCAGCTTCCCTTAAGTGCAATGCCTCTTCCGGGGTGGCAACAGCCAGAAGATTAGCTCCTGCTTTTAATGCAGCTTGTGCAACAGCAATATCTCCATGGCCGTATCCATTTGCCTTAACAACGGCTATTACCCCAGTATTTTCCGGAAGTGTTTCCTGGAGTCTTTTTATATTATTTTGTATAGCTTGTAAATTTACTTTTATGAACGTTGGTCGGTAATGCTGTAGCGACATATAGTTCCCTCTTTTAATCAGTTTACACCGATTATCCTACTAGTGTAATGAAGTAGTCAACCCTAATCACTTTAAACCACCAGTAGTCATTGATGCTGCAACTTCAATCATCTCTTCTTTTGTTAAAGTTGATGAAGCAATAAAGAATGACATTCCATCCTGTTCCCAAGAAAGAGATTGGTCTGTTATGGCACCAATTGCAACCCCTAGGTCAACTGGGTCACCAGGTGAAAATACAGGAATGATAGAAGAATCGCCTTGTACACTTCTATGTTGAATAATTGTAAATTCTTTGTCTCCACTATATGTTAAAATAACTCTCTTTTCTCCGTCCACTTCCATTAATTTTTCATCAATGTTATGAACTTGTTCCCACCCTTTTAACATTGGATAATACGTTTCAAATTCAGTATCATCAATCTCTGCTGATGCCTCTACTGTTTCTTCTGTGTCCTCTGCTTTACCAGTAGGGCTTTGTTCAACCTTATACTCAGCTGCTGCATGTGATTTTCCTAGTGATACTTTATCGAATGTAATATGAATTTGTTCTTCTTTGTTTTCATTTAAGATAGAAACATCCGTTGGTAGTAATGTCTTTTTGTTGATATAAATTTTTTGATACGGCAGCATGTTTTTGTGGTTATTACTAGTTTTTGTTTCAAAGACATAATTGTCTCCTTCTTCTTTGAAGGTTGCTGTTTTATCATTTTTTATGTCGTTTGCTAGCGATCCGATTAGATACGCTTGGCTATTTTCAGTTGGCCATTTACTTTGGAATTTATACGTTTTGTTCAGTGCTGGTGTTACGACAAATACACCTTCTGTGTTACGAATTATCATTTGTGTATTTTCAGCATTTGTATCCGACACTTCTACTCGGTAAAAATCTGGCTTTGTATGCCAAACTTCCACACCGTACACTCTTGGTTCATCACCAGTTAAAATGCTCATCTCCGCTGTGAGCTCATACCCCTTTGAATCCACCCACTTGTTACTCAGTTTTTTTACAACGTCTTCTTTCGAATCGGCCCCACATGCAGATAGTACTAAGATTGTTAAAAATAAAAATAATAGTTTAGCCACTCGGCTCTTCAATCAGTCCATCCTTTCTATTATCACTGCGTTCATTCATTGTATGTAGATGGACGACCGGTTATGATTGTAGAATTACTTGAGCAGCCGCATAAACTTTTGTATGAGTTATAGAAACAAATCCGTTAACTTCTATTCCCTTAAAGTACAGGATTGGCTTACCGGAAGGTTCTTTAAGAATTTCAATATCTTGAAAACTGCATTCTTTTCCTATTCCAGTTCCTCGAGCTTTAGAAAATGCTTCTTTTGCTGCAAATCTTCCTGCTAAATATTCTATTTGTCTCTCCTCTGACAATTCGTGTAATTGAATTCTCTCTTTGTTGGTAAGTACACGCTCTTCAAATTTACGAGTTTTAGCTTGAATTGATTTAATTCTTTCAATTTCAGTTATATCTAATCCAATTCCAATTATCATGAATGTTTCTCCTTTCCAAATATCCTCCTTACAGGATATACTAATAGTAGAAAACTTGAGGTGAAATAATGTTTAGTAGAACAGAAAATTTCAAACAATACATAAAACTATATCCAGTTGTCTCTTCTTTACTTGCATTAAATATAGTTATTCATTTGTTAACGCTAATTCCTATACTTGGATCACAACTTTTTAGTTTCGGCGTTCATTTTAACTTATTAATCAGTGAAGGCGAATATTGGCGTTTACTTACTCCCATATTTTTGCACGCTTCTTTTTCTCATTTATTATTTAATATGTTCTCCTTATACATATTTGGACCAGAATTGGAACAATTAGCTGGGAAAGCTCGTTTCCTAACTATTTATATGTTAGCGGGATTAGTCGGTAATGTTGCCACCTACCTGATACATGACTGGAATTACACTAGTGTTGGTGCAAGTGGAGCCATTTACGGTATTTTCGGTGCTTTTGGAGCTTTAGTTTATTATACGAGAAATTTTATGCCACAGCTAAAACAAATCATTATTCCTATTATTGTAATCGGGGTCATTATGACATTCTTACAACCACAGATTAATGTCACTGCCCATATAGCAGGGTTGATAACCGGTTTTATACTAGGAATGGTATACTTCCATCCTAAGCGTATAGCTACTTGGAAGAAACGACAACGTAAGCTTAAATCTGTATAAGTGAAGAAAAGCTTTCAGTAAATGTCAATTAAATGACATTAAAATCACATGATCACTAGCTTCCCTAATTTTATAGCGATTATAAGGATACTTCTATCGGTTCATTAACTTGAACTAATTCTATCATCTGACAATGGGCTGGTTAATTCTTAAAGTTGGGCACTGCTTAATTGATAGAAGTGAAAGGAGGCGACTCCAGCGGGAGAAGCGTTAGGAAGACCCCGTAGCGAAGCGAGAAGACTGAAGCTACACCCGCCCGCGGAAAGCGTCCACCCTTGACCCGAAATCAGTAGTATATTCTTCAAAGTACATGGAATATCTGAACTTAATACTTTCTAAAAAAAGAACAGCCCCTATAAAGGCTGTTCTTTTTCTCTATCTATAGGTTCTTTTCTAGTTGGTTCATACCATTCCATAAGGTTTTCTGCATCAGCTTTTTCTATTGATGGGATAGTAGTAGCAGATCCAGTAACACCCGACTTAATAGTAGTTACAATAGAAGAAACATCAGCTTTTTTTTGAAAATACGTAGTACGTTCTGTCATAGCCTGAATACGTTTCTTTTCCATCCATAGAGATACTCTACTAAATAGACGGTACTGTACAACAAGTTGTTTTTCGTCCTTCCAATATCCAGCCGTTTTATGCTGCCATGCCCCCAAAAGAAAACTTAGTGGCAATAGCAATAGAGACATCAATCCAAATGGATAAAAGAAATAACTAACACTTGCCGCAACCGGGATCATCCATAGAAAGTCTAAGCGATAAAAGAACTTTCTGGAGCGCCTAGGAACTCGCGTAAAGTTAGGTTCAAAATGATAATCCGGGAAAATTTGGACAAGAATAGGATTGATTCGGTTCTTTTTAATAAGTGGAATTAATCTGATTTTCTCGTCCTTCTCTGCTAATGAGCCCCCTGCACTGTCTACGATGACAGCTGCATGCCCTGTAAGCTGGCGGAGAGGGTTTTCCACAATACGCACTCCTTGAATGCGCGATAAAGGAATCGTTACCTTTTTCTTTTCTAGTAATCCTCTAGTAATTATAATTTCCTCATCTTCTACCCGAATAGTAAACTCATAGTAATTTATAAACGTTATTGTAACTGATACCATCCAGGCAACAAGTAGTACAAAAAATACAGCTAAAGCTATTAGTAGAGCTCCAAACCTAATAAACATAATAATTTCATTATAAATAGTTTCATATGGGATTAATTCTGAGATCTGCGAGACAAACACAGCTAAACCAGAGAAAAAGACTCCAACTCCACCAGATGTACTAGCTAAAATTAGTAAATCCTTTTGAGACATACGGAATAAAGGCTTCCGCTGCTCTACTACCTGATTTTCTGATTGTAACGCTTCATTAAGTATATTTAACTCCTTATTCTTGGCGAGACTCATTTCTTTTTTTATTTGTTCGGCTGCTTCTTTAGAAATTGCAGTCAACTCTGCATCCGCTTCTTTCGTTGCTCCCCCACCAGCCGTTTCTACTTTCACCTTTACCAATCCGAAAGGTCTATGAAAGATTCCTTCAGTGTAATTTAAGCTTTGAATACGCTCAAATGGAATATACCTTTTTTTCTTTACGAAAAGACCATATTCAATGCGAAGCTCTTCCTCTTCGAACCAGTAACGAAACCTCTTCCATTTTATGATTCCGCTAACCAACATAGCGATTAATAACACTGCATAAATAATATAGACTATATAGGAGCTCCAACCTTCAGATTCTCCTCTTCCTCCAAATCCATTTACTGCAATAACTACTATTAGAGGTAATATCATTTCCTTTAAAACTTTTACGAAATTAATAACTGCAGATATAGGATGTAATGTAAATTTTTCCTTAGACATCATCTTCCGCCACCCTTGCAAGTACAGAAATTCTACCACGAAGTTCATCTGCTTCCGCAGTTATGAGGGCAGGAATTGTGTGACTAGTTGCAGCAGTTGAAATAGTAATTGATGACAAATCATGTTTCCTCAATATCGGGCCTTGTTCAGTATCTACATGCTGTACACGAACCATTGGCACAAGCGTTCTTTTGACGATAAACAAACCATGCTGCAACTCGATTTCTTGCTCACGCACTTCGTATCGCCAACGAGTCCACCTAATTTTCGGGAATAAATAAATTAATAAATATCCAATGAGTAATATCACTACTCCATCTACTATGTATAGCCATATATATTGTCCCGTGAAATAATTGATAACTCCAGCCCCTATACCTACTAATAAGGCAATCAAGGTTTGAAATATTCCATAAATCCTCCATACACGTAATCCTTTTTCAGATAATCGATTAATTGGTTCTTGTCTCATATTAAACCCCCTCTTTTATCATTGTATACGAAACAGACGCTAAAATGTTTCAGTATCTTACAATTTTCTACACATCCATTTAGATGAAGTCTAATGGTTACTAGTGCGAGACCAGACCATATATCTTAAAAAGAAAAAGGATGAGCTTACATCGAAATGTAAGTTCATCCTTTGAAATTTTGTCTAGCTTCAACACCTAACTCCCCGAGTCGCTTCAGAATTTCGATAAAGGCAAAGGACGCCTTTATGCGAAATCCTTACAGCGCTTATCTGAGCTGCATAGATGCTTATGCTTTTCAATTTAGTTTTCGCTACGTGATGAGCGAGTTCTTGTGCTGCGTTGAGTCGAGCCGTCACGTGGACCACTGCTACGACGTCCACTAGAGCTTGGACGTGAACCGCCACCTGAACGTGGTCCGCGATCGCCGCTTCCGCCACGACCACCTGATGAACTACGTCCTCCACCACTACTACGGTTACCTTTGTAACCACCGCCAGAACGAGAACCGCCTCCACCGCTACGTTCTCTACGAGCAGGTAGTGGGCGTTCTTCAGAAAGAGAAATCGGAGTATCATCCGGTTCTTTCGTCATTGATTTTAAAGCTGCAGCAATTACATCTACTGCTTCAAATTTTTCAAGCATTTCTTGTGCTAATGGACGATAATCGCCTAAATCATTTTTGTTTACAATTTCAGATA
This sequence comes from Psychrobacillus sp. FSL K6-2365, assembly GCF_038003165.1. NCBI lineage: Bacteria > Bacillati > Bacillota > Bacilli > Caryophanales > Bacillaceae > Psychrobacillus > Psychrobacillus sp. FSL K6-2365. The sequence continues at coordinate 3,801,446 of NZ_JBBOOO010000001.1, forward strand.
AAGATTCTACTGCTACACGTTTAAGTCCAACTAGTGCTTCATCTGAGCTTGGAGGGATTAAAGCTTCCATACGTTTTTTTGTTGTATTCTCAACAATACGTAAGTATCCCATTTCTCTTGGTGTTACGAATGTTGTAGCGATACCACTTTTACCTGCGCGTCCTGTACGACCTATACGGTGAACATAGCTTTCAGGATCTTGTGGGATATCAAAGTTATACACATGTGTTACGCCAGAGATATCTAATCCACGTGCTGCTACATCCGTTGCAACAAGAATATCAATTTTATTTGATTTGAATTGTTTTAATACAGACATACGTTTCGCTTGGCTTAAATCACCATGAATTCCTTCTGCAAGGTAACCACGAATGCTTAGTGCATGTGCTAATTCATCTACTCTACGTTTTGTGCGACCAAAGATAATCGCAAGCTCTGGTTGATGTACATTTAAAATTCTTGAAAGAACATCAAATTTTTCACGCTCAGTAGCTTTTACGTAGTACTGTTCAATATTTTCAACAGTCATTTCTTTCGACTTAATCTTTACTTCAACTGGATCTTTCATGAAGCGATCAGCAATTTTACGAATTGGTCCTGGCATTGTAGCAGAGAACAATAATGTTTGACGCTCAGGAGGTACGCTTTCTAAAATTGTGTTGATGTCTTCGATGAATCCCATGTTAAGCATTTCATCTGCTTCGTCTAAGATAAGTGTTTGAACTTGATCAAGCTTCAAAGTACGACGGTTGATATGATCAAGAATACGACCAGGTGTCCCAACAATAACTTGAGGTTTGTTTTTTAGTGCACGGATTTGACGACCAATTTCTTGTCCACCGTATACAGATAATAGACGAACCTTTTTGTCATATCCTAATTTATAAAGCTCTTCCGAAACTTGGATTGCAAGTTCACGTGTTGGAGCGATGATTAACGCTTGGATATTCGGGTTTTTAGTATCAATTTTTTCAATCATAGGGATACCAAATGCAGCAGTTTTACCTGTACCTGTCTGTGCTTGACCGATAACATCGCGTCCACCCATAGCATGTGTAATAGTACCTTCTTGGATTGGTGTAGCTTCTTCAAACCCCATACGTTGTACGGACTTTAATGTAGAAGCGCTAATATTTAATTCTGAAAAATTTGTCAAAATTTTAATCTCCTTTTTGTTTGTTTTGACAAATGGTTACATTTTCAGATGAAATTGCGGCAAATTCGAGCCTATACGAGGAACGTTTCCGTTACTTAAAATTCTCTGTGGTTTTAGATCAGAGGGGTCTTATATAAAGGGAAAGCCCGGTCTTTTGCCGAGCGGTCTGTTAATGAGTGATCGTGCAATACTACTTCAACAAACCGTTATGTTCAAAAAAAAGTACTCTTCAATAAACGCTGAAGAGTCTTCACACAAAATGTATCCATTGCTCTAAACGTAGTATATCATGCAACAAACTCAGTTGCAATGAATAAGCAACTGTTATAATTATTAGTTAATTACTTGTAGTCTCTTCCTCCTCTTCTTCCTTTAAAAATTTTAAAGCAGTGTTATACCAATCTTCGCAGTCCTCGCAATAACAAATATGGTGTTTCCCTGATTCCGAATAGACTATTTCCTTTTTCAAAGATCCAATTTCATCGTAGATAAACTGGGCAGTCGCGTAAGGTACAATACCATCTTTTTTGCCTTGAACTATATAGACTGGTACTGTAATTTGACCATAATAGGGCTGAACTATACGTACTAATCGCATAAATTCTAACGTCGCAGGAATTGGAGTTCCTTTCACTTTGTAACTGTATTGTTTATATAAAGAGTTTTCTTCGAGCCTACCTACCACTGCTTCTTTGGCTATATCCTTTATATCTTGTAAAAGCTGTGCCGGATATATGTACTTCGCTGCAGCACTTAATAAAACAAGCTTATATACTGGATAACGATTCGCCAAGTACATCGCAATAATTCCACCCATCGAAAAACCTACAATAATTACACGGTCTACTTCCTTTTGCATTTGCCTAAGAGACTGTTCCGCTGTCATCATCCACGATTCTGCGGTTAAATTCTTTAGTTCCAGCGTTTCTCCATGACCAGGTAATGTGGGGACAACAATTTCCCAGTTTGTATGAACTTTCAAATAGTCAACAAATGGTTGAATCTCATATGGTCCACCTGTAAAACCGTGAATACCTAATACGCCTGTTTTCATTGTCCCCACACCCGTCTTATTATTTTTGGAACGGCTCAATAACTCTTTCTAATTGCATTCCCCTTGAACCTTTCACTAAAACAATAGAGCGGTCATTAATTTTATTTCTTAAAAACGCAACAAGTTTTTCTGTGTCGTCATTGACCCAAATGAGTTGTTCGTCTGTAAATTGATCTACAAGTTTGTTATACAGCCATTCCATCCGTGGTCCATATAAACACACTCCCACAAATCTCTTATTTGAAATAGATTTGCTTATGTCTTCATGATATTGCCGCTCATTGTCTCCAAGCTCTAGCATATCACCTAATACAAGCCACTTATCAGTTTTAATAGATGACTTTTCAAGGAATGAAATTGCAGCAAGCATGGAAGTCGGAGCCGCATTATAAGCATCGTTTATGAAAATTGCATCATTTACTCCTTCGATCACCTGCATACGCATATCAGTCAAAACTATTTGTTTTAAAGATTTACGCATCTGCTCTGCAGTTAATCCAACTTCTTTTCCGATTAGCAGTGCAGCAAGTGTATTTTTTACTTGATGCTCACCTAACACAGGAATAGACATTGTTTCGTTTAGCTCTCCTTCAACACGGAAGGCACTTCCTTGCTCAGTAAAGTTTACTTCAGCAATACGTAAATCATTTTGTTCCTGAACACCAAATGATTTCGCCTGTACATTGGGATTTTTCTCCACAAATGGTCGAAGTAATGGCTCATCCCCATCATAGAATAATTGACCAGTGGCATCTAATCCTGCAATGATTTCAAATTTTGCTTTTGCAATACCTTCTCGAGAACCAAGATCTTGCATATGAGCTTCCCCAATATTTGTAATGACTACATATTTTGGCTTAGCCAAATTTGATAAAAACTCGATTTCTCCAAAGGAACTCATACCCATTTCGAGCACTGCAAACTCTGTATCTTCCTCTAGAGAAAGAATAGTTAATGGTAATCCTAGTTCATTATTAAAGTTACCCTCTGTCTTTTTCACACTAAAATAAGGCGACAGCATACCTGCTACTAAATCTTTTGTGGATGTTTTACCATTCGACCCAGTAATGCCGATAAACACAGAGTTTAATTCTGCTCGATAAGCCCGTGCCATTTGCTGGAGTGCCTCTTCGCCACTTTCCACGAACAAAAGCGGAACGCCCTTAGGTGGATCCGGTTCGTCCTTCAACCAAAGCGATGCTGCTGCTCCTTTTGCAAAAGCATCTTGAACAAACCGATGCCCATTTACTTGTTCTCCACGAAACGGGATAAACAAATCGCCTGGTTTAATTGTTCTTGTATTTATCGAAACTCCCGTAACGACCGGATTATCGTCTGTTTTCTTTTGAATGTGTAACCATTCTGCTATATTTGCTAATGTTTTTTTCACTCGGTCACTTCCCGTCTTTCGAGTGTTCAAGCTGCTGTTTTTCTTCATGGCGTTCAATTGCCAAATGGATAAGTTCTTCTATTAGACCCGGATAAGAAAGTCCCGATTCCATCCAAAGCTTTGGATACATACTGATTGGTGTAAAGCCTGGCATTGTATTTACTTCATTGATAATGACCTCTTCTTGATCCGTTACAAAAAAGTCTGCCCGGACAAGTCCCGAACAATCCAAAATTTTAAATGCACGAATTGCAGCATCCTCTAGTTTATCTTGTAGCTTTTCAGAAATATTAGCAGGGATTGCGTAATTCGTCGTACCGTCCTCATATTTTGCTTCGTAGTCATAAAAATCCTTAGTTGGTAGTACTTCTCCTGCAACTGAGCATCTTGGTTCATCATTTCCCAGAACACTCATTTCAATTTCACGAGCAAATATCCCTTGTTCTACAATAATTTTACGGTCATATTTAAAGGCATATTCTACCGCTTTAATAAGTTCTTGTCGGTTTGTAACTCTACTAATTCCAACACTTGATCCAAGATTGGCAGGCTTTACAAATAAAGGCCACTTTAAATTTTCTTCTATATTTTGTAGTAATGCATCCTGATTCTTTTTCCACTCTTTACTTATGAAATAGACATAAGGAACTTGTGATAAGCCAGCTTGCGCAAATAATTGCTTCATAACCACTTTATCCATTCCTGCAGCAGATGCTAATACCCCATTACCTACATACGGTAAATTCAATACTTCTAACAACCCTTGTACCGTTCCATCTTCCCCATTAGGTCCGTGCAAAAGAGGGAAAATAACATCTAGATGAGTGGTATCGTCTCCTTGTTGCGGAAGGAAACTAGAAATGGTATTAGGAGTTGTTATTTCATTGCCAAATTTTAGAGATTCTATCGACTCTACCGGCGCAGTTAACTGACCTTCTTTTCTCCATTCACCTGTTTTAGTGATGAAAATTGGATATACTTCATATTTTTCAAAATTGATCGCTTGTGAAACTGCTCTAGCAGTAAGTAGTGACACCTCATGCTCTGCAGATTTCCCACCATATAATAAGCCTACTTTTATTTTCATAAGTTAAAATTACCTCCATGTTTTGGATATTATTAGTTTATCACGGACAGCCTTAATAGTTGAGCATCTAACCGAACAATTTAAGACCCACTACTCCCATGATAATACAGCTTAGAAAAAACAATTTCTTTCTACTTTTTTTCTCCTGAAATAAATACATCCCGAGAAGTACACTTCCCGCAGCCCCAATTCCTGTCCATACTGCATAACCAGTACCGACCGCTATATCCTTTAAGGCTAATGATAATAAAAAGAAACTTAAAGAAGCAGAAATGACCGTGAGAATCGTATATTTAACATTTTTGAAACCATCCGATAACTTCATATTAATAACAAAAGCCACTTCAAATAAACCAGCAATTATTAATAAAAACCACTCCATCAGGCCACCTCCTCTTCATCATCCACCAATTTTAGACCGATGATCCCAAAAAGGAGAACAAATAAAAAGAATAGCTTTCCAGCACTTACTTCTTCTTGAAACCAAATAATTCCTACAATAGCCGTGCCTGCTGCTCCAATACCTGTGAATATAGCATATGCTGTACCTATCGGAATCGTCTTCATAGCTTTAGCAAATAGGAAAAAGCTCACGATTAAAAATATAATCGTTACAATAGAAGGAATGAGCTCCGTAAAGCCATGGGCCTCTTTTAAACCAATTGCCCATATTATTTCTGTTAATCCTGCAATTATTAATAATATCCAGGCCATGCTTTTCACCTCACCACATAATAAACGCCCCTGCCTCTTTCACTTGGCAAAAGCGTTCTCTTTATACTTCTATTAGTACATCTACCGGTTTAGCTATATGTAATTTCAAATCCTCCAAAACTTCATCCGGAAAAATATTCTCAGGAAGAATACGAATTTCTATACCATAATGAGATTTATCTGTTTTGAATAACGACATTAACACACCATCTTCAAATAGCTCGTTGTGTTCGGTTACTTTTTCAGCAGACAATCTTGGTAGGACGATATTGTTCTTTTTACGCCAAAAAGCTGTTGACTTAGACTTATTACTAATTAGCCCTGTAACCACATTTGCAACTAATTGGTTAAAGTCTTCCATATCTCGGAAATAGATTTTTGTAATTTTCTCACCTTCATCCGATAGATAGACAAATCTATTTTGTAGGTGATGATAGAAGGGCGATCGAAAAGCTTCTTTTTTATGTGCTATGTATAGTAGCTCTGCTTGTTCTTGAGGAGAGAGCATATTTAATTTGCGCTCATCTTCAAAATCCATGAAGCAAACTTCAAAAGGCCCTTCAGTAAAATCCTTTACGAAATGGTTGTATTGCTCAGGAACTATAAATTCAAGCTGCGTATGCATATTAAAAGAAGCATCATCATAGCTATGTTTTAGCAACAAAAGAGCAGACAAGTCAGAGAAATTCCTTATAAACTGTTGAACCGTTATTCCGCTAAACAGAGCAAAATGCTCTACCTCATTTACGTGAACATATAAATGTGTGAAATACTCATCCATATCTCTCACTTCTTTCTTTGCCACTAAAATCACTCCTTTATCTGTTCATAATAATAGCACGATTTATACAAGGAAACATCTTTAATCCCTTTCACGTCTCTATTAAACCAGCAAGCAAAAAGTATTAATATACGTTATAATAGGTGAAGGAAATTTGAAGGAAACATAGGTGACTTACATGGAGAACAAAAAAGGCTTTGCTGATCGTTTTGATTGGACACTTGCTTTTATTATATTATTATTTCTTATCATTAGCTTACTTGCTATTTCGTCAGCACAAACCTCTGGACAATATGCAACAAACTTTATACCCAAACAGCTATTTTGGTATGTTGTCGGTTCCATTATCATTGGGTTTGTCATGTTTTTTGAACCAGAGCAATATAAAAAATTATCCTGGTATATATACGCAATTGGCGTATTTTTACTTCTTGTTCTTTTCATACTCCCTGATTCATTAGCTTTAGTTGAGCCGAGAAATGGTGCGAAGAGTTGGTTTCACTTACCTGTTGGTGATATTCAGCCTGCTGAATTTATGAAAACCTTTTATATATTAGGACTTGCCCGGTTAATCACGATTCATAATGAGAAGAATCAAATCAAGACAGTAAAGACAGATTTAATTTTGCTAGTTAAAATTGGAGTAACATTAATTATTCCCCTAGCTTTTATCCTTACACAACCTGACTTAGGTACCTCTTTAGTGTTCTTGGCAATTACGATAGCACTTATTATAGTAGCTGGAATTGCATGGAAAATAATACTCCCCTTCTTTATAGGTGGTATAGGAATTGGTGGTCTCCTATTGTGGATGGCCGTCTATATGCAAGATTTTCTAGAGGATAAGTTTGGATTCGACCCATATCAATTCGCTCGTATATATTCTTGGTTAGACCCCTATTCTTATGCATCAGATGAAGGAATGCATTTAATCACTTCTTTAAATGCCATCGGCTCTGGAGAGATTTTCGGTAAAGGTTATGGAGAACGTATTGTGTATGTTCCAGAAAATCATACCGACTTCATATTTGCCGTTATTGGAGAGGAATACGGTTTCGTAGGGGCAAGTATTGTTGTTAGTCTTTACTTCCTACTTATTTTTCATTTGACGAAAATTACACTTCAATTAAAAGATGCATACAGTACTTATGTCTGCGCTGGAATCATCGCAATGATTACATTCCATGTATTCGAAAATATTGGCATGACTATTCAATTATTGCCGATCACAGGTATACCTCTACCATTTATAAGTTACGGTGGTAGTTCGCTCATGGGGAATATGTTAGCCATTGGTTTAGTATTTAGTATGAAGTTTCATCATCGGACTTATATGTTTGCAAAAAACGAAGACGATTGATTATAGTGCGAGTGGAAAATTGGTTTACACCATTTCTACTCGCTTTTTTGTTGCTACAGAAACCTTTCTCTAATCATAACGTTTAATATTATACTCAGGAGGATGATTATGGAAATGAAGGAAGTAATAAGAGAGAAAAGAATTGATGAACTTGATTACATAAGGGGTTTTGCATTATTAGGGATTATTCTAGTTAATATACTTGCACTACTAAACATAGGTATTCCAGAACCAAATACGTTAGACGCAAGCTACCAGAAGTTTTTATATTTATTTGTAGAAGGACGATTTTTTACAATATTTTCATTTCTATTTGGGCTAGGCTTTTATCTATTTATTTCTCGCTCATTTGCCAGAGGTGAGAAAGCATACATTCTTTTTACACGAAGATTAGTAATATTGTTGATTTTGGGAGTAGTCCATTCAATGTTCCATCCAGGAGAAGCATTATTTTTTTACGCAATTATCGGTATTATTATACTACCGTTTTATAAAGTAAATAAAAAAATAAACCTAGTAATTAGTCTTGTATTATTAATAGTATTTGCAGTTCTGGCAACTAAAATACTCTTAATAATTCCACTAATGTTATTAGGGTTAGTTTGTGGTCAATACCGTGTATTCGAAAACCTTGTATCTAAAACAAAACAAATAATGCTTTTTACGATTCTTACTTTAGCAGCTAGTGTTATTGGTTTTTATATTCAATATCAAAGTATACCCTCGCAACCATTCATCAACATGATATTTATGGAGGCTGATGGTACTTATGATCAAGCAAGTACATTTTTAAGAATAGGCATAACTATTGGTCCTTTATTATCAGCTTTTTACGTTGGGCTACTGTTATTACTATTGCGATTTAAAGTATTCCAACGACTATTATCACCATTAAAATATTACGGGCGTATGGCATTAACAAATTATTTAGGACAAACGATCTTTATCTTCATAGCAGGAAAGTTATTCATCACACCTCAACTCAGCTATATAGATACGCTACTAATATGCATTACCATTTACGCTATACAACTAGCTTTCAGTATGGTATGGCTACAGTTCTTTAAAATGGGACCTCTAGAATGGATCTGGAGGATAATTACTTATTGGAAAGTGATACCGATTAGAAGAGGTTAATTGTATTTCGCGTTACAACAGGTCTTGGCCTTGGACTAGATAAAAAGAAGGTGACTCTAACTTCATTTCGTAATGAAGTTTCAAGTCACCTTCTTTTTAGTTTTGTGCGTGAGGACTTTGCGCTGGTGGTGCTAAAGCTTTAAGTAGGTCAAGTCTAGATTTCGTCATTGTAACAGTAACACCAAGCTTTGAAAGATTACTAACAATTTTCTTTAAATCAACTTCCTTTGCCATTGAATCCACCTCGTCCTTCTATCTAATAATTACGATTTTCTCTAAAAAAAGTTTCTTTTTAAAACTAATTTAATTTATTTTATTATACCACTTTTTACCTAAGTTGAATCTTTCAATTTTGTTACATATATTATGGACTTGTAAACCATGCTAATTCCTAAAGGAGTGAATGGTTTGAATATAAAAGATGTAATGAGCAAAGAAGTAGTAACCTGTAACCCTCAGGACTATGTGAGCGAAGTAGCAGATCAGATGCGTGTGTTGGACATAGGCTGTTTACCTGTAGTCAGTAACAAAAAATTAGTTGGAATGATTACGGATCGAGATATCGTGACAAGGTCGGTAGCCAAGGATATAAAAAGCAAGGTGGAGGATGTTATGACCAAGACCGTTATCTCCGTCTCCCCTGAAGATTCTACAGCCGATGCTTCTATTGTTATGGCGCGCAATCAAGTTCGGCGACTTCCTGTAATGGAGGATGGTAATCTCGTAGGCTTTGTCTCTTTAGCGGATTTAGCTTTTCCTTTCCCACATGTCCAAGAAATTTCAAATGCTATGGAAAGTATATCCGAACCACGGTAATTCTAAACACACAAGCTATCCTAAATCAGGATGGCTTTTTATATTTCTCCATATATCGATTAGTAGTACAGCAAATTCATTTACCCCGGTTTCTGTCATAATTCCTACTACCCGATTACAACGTGTCAAACATAATAAAAACGTGTAATATATAGGATAGAAGAATTGCAGAAAGCAGGTTCGATGCATGAATAAGATTATATTTATACTAATGTCTATCCAATTTTTAGTTTATCTCGGCTTTGGAATTATTATTCCCGTACTGCCAGAGGTTATTTTAGAGCAAGATTATAATGAAATCCACGTAGGTGGTCTATTGACGGTTTACTCGTTAGCTTCCTTCTTCACGGCTCCATTATGGGGAATGCTATCAGATCGTATTGGACGAAAAACGCTTATTTTAGTTGGTTTAGTAGGATTCAGTTTAAGTTTTTGGTTGTTTTCATTATTTTTTGATTCGCTTTTCATGCTTTACCTATCTCGTGTAGTGGGAGGATTATTTTCCGGTGCTTTGTATACCGCAGTTACGGGATTTGCAGCTGATTTGTCAAATGAAGAGAACCGTAATAAGTATATGGGATTCCTTGGCATGTCAATTGGTTTAGGTTTTATTTTTGGTCCAGCAATCGGAGGAGTATTAGGACATATAGATTTGGCACTTCCATTTACAGCTTCCGCGATTTTATTGCTCGTGATTTTTGTTTATGCCTTAATCATTTTAAAGGAACCAGAACGGACGGGTGAAGCGAATAAACGCGCACTTCTTCCGAAGGGCGCTTCAAGTCTATGGAATTACCGTATTAGATATCTATTCTTATTTTCGTTCATGGTGACGTTTTTACTAGCAGGTCTTGAAGCAACGTTCCAGTTATTCCAGATCGAAAGAATTGAAATTACTCCACTACAAATCGGCTATTTGTTTATGTTCAGTGGATTTGTCGATGCAGCAATTCAAGGTGGAGTCGTACGCCGCATTAAAAATGGTACGGAAACAAAATGGTTATTATACGCGCAAGTTGTAACAGCGGTTGGATTATTTTTGACTGTTTTTACTCAAAGTATTTTCTGGGCTGGACTTTCATTATGTATATTCACCGCAGGAAATGCATTAGCACGAACTACAATTGTCTCGCTTACTACAAAAGAATCTGGTGGACGCTATGGTACAGCTGCCGGAATGTCATACTCTATGGATAATCTAGGGCGGATTATCGGTCCGTTATTGTTTGCTTGGCTATTTACAATGCAACCCGACAATATTTACATGTTATCCGGAGTGCTCGCAATTCTTTCTATAGGTTTAATTTTTGCATACCGCAAGTCAACTAAGTCATTGAAAGATTTTGCATGAAATGAAAACAGGTGAAGGAAAACGAATCGTTTCCTTCACCTGTTTTTTTATGAATTAAGCACCCGCGTAAATGGTTCTTGCACATGCCAAGCTTCTCGTATAGGCATGGAACTCTCTCACATAAGAGGTTTTCTTTCTCGTATAGGATAATTTCTCTCTCGCATCACAAAATTTGATCAGCTCTCCGTTTTCAAGTACTCTACTTTTTTCTGTCCGAGCTCTGGATGTGCGGCTCTAACTACAGATGGTCTTGCCAAGAATAGAATTACTAATATCAACAAAACGCTTGAAACAATTAAAATACCTTCCGCTGGGAAGACGTCATATAAAAATCCAAATAACACCATACCAATTGGCATTAGAGCCATTGCACATGTTTCTATTATCGAGAATACGCGTCCCTTATAATCATCCTCTATCATTTTCTGCATCATCACCTGTATTGGAGTGTTTGTTATAATCATTGATGCTCCAAAGAAAAACATTAACGCGACATAAAATACAACTATTACTGTATAGGACATATCTATCAACAACGGTATAGAAACCGCTCCAATAATAACACCCATGAAAACAATGCTCCATTTAGATACTAGAAACGGAAATTTCAATTCCTTACGTGCAGAAAAATAAATTGACAATAGAAGCATCCCAACTGCAAATGCCCCCTCTGTAAAACCAAAGTGTTGAGCACTAATCTTTAATTTTTCGATGAGGATAAATGAGTATCCTACCTGATAGGCACCAAACAAAAAGTTGATGAATAAGGAGATAACAACCATTGTTTTTAAAATAGGTTTTTTCATTAAGTAACGGAAGCCTGCTTTCATACTCTCTAGCATTGGTTCCTTCGGTTCACCTTCCACTACTTCTTTTCGCTTCGCAAATAAATTAAAGTCCATCGTGGATTCCAAGACTACAGCGATAATCGAGGCCGCCATATACATTATTAGAAATACAGGCATAGACACTGCTCCGTAGAGAAGTCCTCCCACCGCCGGGCTACCAATTGCCGCAAACGAAATGGACATTTGATTAAGCGACATCGCTTTCTGAATTCGCCCTTCATCTACTAATCCAGTAATAGACGAACTGAAAGTTACCCCAGAAAATAGAGAAGTCAACGATAAAATCACTGTCGTACTATAAATCGCAATTAAAGATAAACCCATCGTCATGCTCACAATAAGTAATCCACCAATTGCAATTGTCGTAGCAATTTGCGATACGATGACAATCATTTTACGAGAATATTTATCTGCAGCGTATCCTGCAAACGGTGCAACTAGAGTCCTTGGTAAAATATTACAAATTAAATTTAATGCAAAACTAGATGCAGATCCTGTTAATTGCAAAATGTAAAAGCTGATTGCAAACGAATACACCTGTGCACCAAAAGTGGAAACTAACTTACTGATAGTAAACGTCCACAAGTGATATGTGGCTTTTTTAAGCTTTAATACTTCTTCCATCTTCCCTACCCCTTTGTTTTAAGAATTATTCAAAAGTTTAATTTTATTAAACAAAGAATAACATTATTATCCTTTCAATTCAACTAAAAGTTTAATATAATTAAACTTAATAAGAGGTGAAAAGATGTCCACATTAGGCGAACGCATTCGTACATTACGTAAACAACAGAAACTGACGCTTGAAAATTTAGCAGGCACAGAGTTAACTAAAGGCATGCTCAGTTTAATAGAAAACAACAAAGCAAATCCTTCTATGGAAAGCTTAAACTATATCGCTTCACAGCTTGGTGTTGAAGTAACTGAGTTACTGGAAGAAATAAGCGGACAAGAGTTGCGAAATGTAATAGATCAAGCAGAATTATTACTCAACACAAAGAACTATGAGTTTGCAGATGAAATTGAACAGGTAAAAAATCTAATAGAACCATATATACCAAAACTAACTCAGGGATATGAGGCAACGCGATTACTCGACATTTACGGAAGATGCTTAGCTTATTCTTCTCCTGACGAATCTGTAGCATTGCTGAAGAAGGTTGCAAGAATGTATGAAGACTTGCACTTGATAACTAAAAGCGCTGACATAGGGAGAAATCTTGCAATAATTCCATTTATGAATCATCACTATCAAGTAGCACTGGATGTTTTATTAGAAGAACGAAAAAAACTGGAAGACAATCCACTTTGGGTTGATCCATTATCACGCATGGATTATGACTATTTAGAAGCAGTACTTTACTTTGCAGTTGGCAAAAATGAGGAGGCCATTCAAGTGATGAATGATGCCATTCTCTATTGCAATGAACATAAAATATTTAAACAAATAGATAATCTATTTAGACTAGCATCAGCACATGCAATGATGGAAGGAAACATAGAAAGAAAAGATTATTATTTAAAAAAACTGGAAGCCTATAGCGAATTTGCGGATGATGAGGATTCTAAAGCTTTTATACATTATGCTAATCTACATTACTTAAATACATACAAAAAAATGTATATAGAGGCAGATGCTTTATACCATAAATTCTCACTTGACCAGGTAAATATAAATTTATTTACTCACTACTTCCAACTTGAAAGAGCTAAAACTTTATACGGATTAGGAAGAGTTACTGAGGCATTGGAGAAATTTATAGAGGTGAAAATTCCTGACGTCGTCCACCATCCAATCGATTTATCTATTTTCTATGAAAAGGATGCATACATTGCATTATGCTATCTAGAACTAAACCAAGTTGAAAAGGCTGTATTTGCTGTAAAAGTTGCAATGACCAACATTGAAAAGATGCCAGACACACCATATAAAAAATTTATCCATACTACGCATGAGAAAGTAATGATGCGTTTATAGGGGGATCAGATTATTAATGAAAGAAAAGAGGATGGGACAGAAGTAGAAATTATATTGGATAAGGAGAAGCTTTACTAAATAATGGATATTTAATAAAATTGATTGGAATGGAGGGGCGACTCCTACGGGAATAGCGTGACGCCTGAGACTACAGGCTCAGGCCACGCCCGTGGAAAGCGTCCCTGGAATGGAAATCAATTTTGTGCACAGCAAAAAAACAGCATTTTTCTCTATGAGAAAAATGCTGTTTCGGGGTTCTGTCCAAGCCTCTTATTTTTATATATACTTCGTAGCCGTTGTTTTCCGTTACGGCGGACGCTTTCCTGGGGGCACGGGTCGAGCCTGTAGTCTCTCCCACGCGCTTGTCCCCTAGGAGTCGCCGCCTTCACTCCAAACAACTAATATCTCTTCTATATCAAGTAACCCCTGCATAATTTCAAGTTTAAAAAAGGACAGCTTCTGTTAAAATTTAAGTATCCTACTACCAAATTCTAAATGAAAGAACTAATTCGTCAGGAAGCGATTTTTATCGACGGTACAAAAATAGAAGCGAACACCAATAAATTCACGTTTGTCTGTTAGAAGTCCGTTAAAAGCATCATTCTATCCTTATTGGTGAGAGGGTAAATCCTTGTCTCCATATTTCCAAAATAAAGTGAAAAACGTGAAATTGAGTTACTGATTTCACGTTTTTCAAATTCATAGACTAATTTTGTCCCTGCCACTTTTATTATTTGGACCTCATACTAAAAAGTTTGTTTTCAAAAGGCGTAAGAAATTATACAAAATTAATAATGATAAGTACGGTAATTGTCCAGCCAATCCATAAACTTCACCCATGCAACTTCAAAATCTGGTTGAATACAGGATACCTGCAGTAGATTCTTTGCGATTAAGTAATCGCTTTTATAGTGAAGATCGAATCCGGACATTCTTGCGTCCTCTGCTAGGTGTGGAAAATTATCCTCTTTCCATGTAAATATCATCGGATAGTGATTATCTGAAAGTAATTCAATCCCATGCTTGTACACTTCATCTTCGATAAATTGCATGCGACTATGCAATAAATTGTACCTCATTCCATTTTCATAGGCCTTTAACGCAACTTCTAAACTATGTACAAACTGAGAAGGCATCGTAAAAGGTGTCGAATTATTCACGCTCAGTCCCAGATCTAAATACGAAGGGATATCACTGCTCGATGTTATCTCGGTGTTTGCAAATACAAAAGCTAAACCGCTCATTGTTCCAATGGCTTTACCGCTTACACCTGTTGCGAGATATACTCCTTCCAAGTTAAATGGAAGTGCTCCAAATGAACTTACACAATCCATACAAAGCAATACATTATAACGGTTACATAAGACCTTCATTTCTTCCAGGCTATTTAACATACCAGTAGATGTTTCGCCATGAACCATTAAAAGCCAACTATAAGCACCTGTGGCAAGCTTTTCTTCTATTAACATTAGATTATGTGGGCTTCCCCATTCAAAAGACGACACATCAAAAGATAAACGCCAACGTTCCGCTTGTTTTTCCAACCGGTCACCAAAGGCACCATTTTTCACGATTAAGCCCTTCTCTCCTAACACATGTATCTGTGCAATCATCGCCTCATTTGCAAGCGTACCACTACCTAACAACAAATGGGTATACTTGGCTCCACTCATTGACAGTAGGTTTTTCTTCACTCTTTCTAGCATGACCTTAAACTCATGTGTTCGATGTGATATAGGCCTAACTGTAAATGCTTGCTGAATTGCTTCAGACTGCTGTACAGGTCCCGGGTAAAAAGAATATCTTTTTTGTTTAAATCGAGCAGCAACAGAAAGCTCAAACCGATCCCTTGTTAATACCATCGGAATATACTTTGCTTCCTCCGTTCCTACAGGGTCTGCAAACGGTTCAAAGCCAAGCTGATTATATAGTTTCTGTTCCCTTACCGTACCAGATATTACCGCTGCTCCATATCCATTTTCATAAGCATAATCGGATAGAGCACGTGCAAGGTAATAAAACACTCGCCCATTTCGATGTGCTTTATCCACCGCCAGCAATCGTACTTCACATAGCTGTCCGTTTAATGCATCCTTTGGCAGAAATTCCTCCACTGAACCAAGCTTTAAATCTAAAGAAAAGGGACGGGTAGCTTTAAATGCCACCATCCCTGCTAGCTCCTGATCCTTTAGTACAATAACATATACGTTTTCATGATGGAACGCATCGACCCGCATTCCACTAGGATCGGGCTCATGTTGAGGTATCTCCTCCACAAACGTTTCATAATTCAGTCGTGCAATCGCTTCAAACTCTTTTTCTGTACGTGCAATTTTACACCAATACATCCCTATCTCCCCTATCTATTCGCTGGAATGATAGCGTTCCGTTCTTTTTTCCAATAAAGTAATCCCTACCACTAATAGTACTACTGCAATACCTACCATCATACTAACATACGTCCAAACACTACTTAAAGTTCCCTCGTATACCGTTACTCGTTTCATAGACTCCATTGCATAATAAATAGGAGAAATCCATTTCATCGCAAGTAACCCTTCTGACTGAACTATTTCTAGAGGCCAGTACGCCCCACCAATCATTGCAAAGGCTACTGCTACAAGTGAAATAATAATACTGCTCTGACTTACTGTTTTCACTAAAGAAATAACAAAAACAGAAAACGCCATTACAAGCAATACATAGAAAGCAGCAATGATTATTACTTTCCAAAAACCATCGTACATATTGGTCCCTAACACATAGCGGAAAACGAACAGGACTAACAGCATTTGAACAAACCCAATAATATAGCTAAATGAAAGATGACCAAAGTATAATTGGAATCTACTAATCGATGCTAGTTTCAATCTGTTCCATACACCTGTGCGCTTATCATCCAATATAAATTGAACATTAATAGACACCGTATAAAAAACAAAAAATAACATAAAACCAAACAAGCTTTGAAGAGCATTATCGTAACGAAAAACCTCTGACTCATCCATTGCCTCTGTTTGTAAGTGGAATGCTTGTTTTTCTTGCAGACTCACTTCTAAATCAGACCATGCACTCTCTCCACCTGCCAAGATTACTTGTTGCTTAAAGCTTGCATCGCTATAAGCCGATTCAACTATAAGAGTTAGATTTCTCACACTATCTGAATCTGAGGCAGAAAAAATGGTGTAGGATGCTTCTTTCAACACAATTCCGATCATTCGAATATCTTCTTTTGCTTTTTGTTTTAACTCCTCTTCTGTAGTTTCTCTAAGGGAATATCCTCCCTCTTCTTTTAGTCTTTCTAGTACGGCAATACTCAGCTCAGAGTCATCCACTGCTACTGATACACTCATCTTCCCATTACTAGTGCCACCTACCAAATATGCCATCACCAAGGTCATTACCGTCATCATAATTAAAACGGTAGGCTTACGTATTAAGTTTTGAAATCTAGCAATCCATATTCCCGTCATTCTGTTACACCTCTTCTCGGAAAGAAAACAATGGAAAGTAATACGCACACAACGACCAGTAAATATATTGCAAACATAAATGGCCAAATAACTGATAAATCTTGACCTTTTTGTATAGATAGTATGGCGGACATCGTTGCACCATTGGGAGTTAAATCCCCAATTTTCCCAAGTATTTCTGAGATGTCTCGAATGTTAAAGAAAGATCCACCTAGGAAAGAAAATACTGTAATGAATATCCCGTTGAATACATTTGCAATACCTTCTGTTTTTGTTCGAAACTGGAGAGTTGTCATTAAAGCTGATAATGCACCAACAAATACACTATAACTAATAACAATAACCGTCAATCCTTCTAAACTGATCCATTCTATCCCTAATACAAACATACCAAATAAGAGCATAATAGCTTGTTGGATAAAGGCTACAAGAGTTCCTGTGAAGAAAATCGAAAGTGTGTATAAAATAGGAGAGACTCCAGCCAATAAAATACGGTCATATACTTTCCACTGCACTTCCTGCAGAGCAAAGCCTGCTAGAAAAGCAGGAATATATAACGCAAACATCACTAGCATCCCAACGGTGTAGTAAATAGATGCAGGAATCTTCCGCTCATTAGACTCTAAAACCTGTTCTATTTTCTCAACACTATTGACACTACTCATTACTTTCTCGGGTGATAAACCTACATCTAAAAGGGCCGCTGATTGCGTATATTCACTTTTCCAATCAGCTAGTACTGATTCGATTATGGAAGCACGAATGTCATTATCTTGGTTTAAGTATAAGGATAGTTCTGCAAAGTCAGCGTTGTTAAAGTACACCGATTTAATATAATTCAGTCGGAAATTAGATGGTATACTTAAAATGCCATCTATGTTTTTATCCTGCCGAGTCACCTTTAAATCGACTGTCTGTTTATAGTCCGTTGCAATATATTTTTTCATTTCATCTGAGGTCAAAATAGTGTTTTTCAACAATTCGACTGGATCACTATTTTTAAACTGACTAAGTAAAGCATCCATAGGTGGTCCTGTAATTCCCTCTTGTTCTAGAAAGAGTTTAATTGCTTCTTCCTCTTGAACCCAGGATGAATCATCTACTATAAGTAAATTTGCTTGAATAGCCACTTCTTCTCCACCATCCATCATACTTCCTAATGCATTTGAAAGAATGGTTATTAAAACGAGTGGCATAACTAACAAAATAATCAACGGTTGCTTATTTCGTATAAGCATTTTCATTTGTTTTATAATTAAACTAAACAGCATGACTCAGGTCTCCTCTCTTAATCTCTCAGTGCTTTTCCAGTCAAATGCAAAAACACATCTTCCAGAGATGGCACTTTGACAATCGCAGAGGTTATCACTACATTATTTGCAGCAGCAATCGCAAAAATAGTAGCTAATGGCTCTTCACTTTTGGACATTGAAATCGTTAGTATCTTTTCTTCTATTCGGAGGGTTGCTTTTGGAAAGCGTTCACCTAGAGCCTTTTCAAAATTTGCAGTAAATAAGTCCGCTTTCAACTCAATGGTTTGGTTATCTGAGACCAGCTCTTTAAGCTCCTCTTTTGTACCATAAGCAATTATTCTGCCCTGATCCATAATATAAATTTTGTCACATAGCATTTCTACTTCTTCCATGTAGTGACTAGTATATAAAAGTGTCATTCCCTCTTCTACAAAATGTTTAACTGTTTCTAAAATATACGTCCTAGATTGAGGATCAATCCCGACAGTCGGTTCATCCATAATTAGCATAGAAGGTTTGTGTAAAAGAGCCGCCCCAATGTTTAAACGTCTTTTCATACCACCTGAAAAGGTTTTAACTATATCCTTTTGTCTATCAGACAATCCAATTTTCTTTAGGACTTCTGTTATCCGTGTTTCTAAAAGTTCCCCTTTCAACCCATATATTCTTCCGAAAAAAGCCAGGTTTTCTCTAGCAGAAAGCTCAGGATATAGGGCAATTTCTTGAGGAACTACCCCTAATGTTTTACGCAATGGCTCAGGATTTTTTGAAATGGACTTATCATCCCATAGAACATCTCCACTTGTTGGTATGACTAAAGAGGACAACATAGAAATAGTCGTCGATTTCCCTGCACCATTAGGCCCTAATAGTCCAACTGATTCCCCCGCCAATAGTTCCATGTTTATTTCTCTTACAACTTCCTTTGTTTTAAATTTTTTGGAAAGACTTATTGCTTGTAGCATTCTCCCATCTCCTTACAACCTAGTTAAATCGATTATAGCAAACTACTACACCATATTATGTAAAAGTTTTTTAAATATTTCGCATTTAGATAGTGTAATGGCTGGGTTCGAGAATTTATTTTAAACATAAAAAAACGGGCAAAAGACGCCCGACTTTAAAAACAGAATCATAGATATAATGTTGATTGTAGCGAAGGACGGATGCTTTCCGTGGAGGAGGCTCGGTCTCGCCCGCCGAAAGTGTCCACAGGATTACTCTTTCTTTTAAAGCTAAAAAAAGCCATCCTTTGAAAGGATAGCTTTTCTAATAATATTTTATGCTTCTTCAGTTACTATTTTACTTAAAGGTGTATTATATAGGTCCTTATCTAATTCCCCAGTGATTTTCGCAGTTGCGACACCAGCAGTCATTGAACCACTTACATTTACTGCTGTACGTCCCATATCTATTAACGGTTCAACAGATACTAGAAGCCCTGCTAATGCAACCGGTAAATTTAATGCAGATAGAACAAGGATTGCAGCAAATGTTGCGCCGCCTCCAACTCCTGCAACACCAAAGGAACTAATTGCGACTACTGCAACTACAGTTAGGATGAACATAGGATCTAATGGATTGATACCAGCTGATGGAGCTATCATAAATGCTAGCATAGCCGGGTAAATTCCGGCACAACCGTTTTGACCAATAGATAACCCAAACGATCCAGAAAAGTTAGCAACTCCTTCTGATACACCCATTTTAGTCGTTTGTGCATTAATATTAATCGGTAATGTTCCTGCACTTGATCGTGAAGTGAATGCAAAAATTAATGGTTCTGCTGCCTTTTTAACATACGTAATTGGATTTAATCCAGATAGCGTAATGATTAATAAATGGATAGCAAAGACTACTGCTAACGCTACATAAGAAGCAAGAACGAACTTACCTAAATTATAAATTGCACCAAAATCTGATGTCGCAACGGTTCTTGCAATAATCGCTAAAATTCCGAACGGAGTTAAGCGAAGTACTAGCGTTACTACTCGCATAATTAGTTTGTAAACTGCATCAATGCCAGTTTTAATAATAGCTGCAGTTTCTTTCTCTTTACGAGCTAATCCTAAATAAGCAAAGCCTAAAAATGCCGCAAAGATAACAACACCGATAGTTGACGTTGGACGTGCTCCTGTAAAATCTAAAAATGGGTTTGCAGGTAATAAGTCTAGCATTTGGTCTGGAAGTGCTTTATCTGCAACTTCTGCAGAGCGACCTTCATAGTATTCTGCACGTTCTGTTTCTGCATCCCCTTGAATGATTTGTTCTGCATTCAAATCGAATAATGCCGCAGAGCTAATACCAATAACAGCAGCAATGGCAGTTGTTCCTATTAAGAAACTTAAAATAATTGCCGCCATTTTACCAAAGTTTTTACCAATCGTAATTTTTGTAAACGCCCCTAAAATAGAGATGAATACCAATGGCATAACGATCATTTGTAATAATTTTACGTAACCAGTACCAATCAGATTGTACCAAGGAACTGTTTCTGCTAATACTTCCGAATCTACCCCATAGGCAATATTCAATATTAACCCAAGTAAAATACCCAATCCTAGTGCTGTAAATACACGCTTCGAAAAGGAAACATGTTTTTTTTGCATTATGATTAATACCCCAACTAAAAGCAGTAAAGCTACAATGTTAAGAATAATAAATAATAAATTCATATAAAGACCTCCATCTTTTGTGCTCACCATATAATAATACTTTTATCCCTATTGGTCAAGTAGGAATTACTTTCTACTTAATATATGTCTACCCTACTTTCTTTGAGACAAATCGGCTATACTAGAAATAAATAAACAGGCACCGGGGGGGTGAAAATTTGATAGCAAGTTTTTATGGTATTATCGTTTCCGGCATTCTAATTTTAAATATTTCTTTGGCGATTGCTCTAATATTTTTAGAACGTCGAGATGCCTCTGCTACTTGGGCATGGATTCTAGTCCTTTTCTTTATTCCGATCTTAGGCTTTGGTATTTACTTATTGTTTGGAAGAAAGCTAAGAAAAAAAACATTATTCCGTTGGGAAGGAAAAAACAAGATCGGTATCGATAAGCTCATTGAATTTCAAATGGAAGCTATTGAAGACGACTCATTCGATTTTCGTTTAGATGATGCTATGCACTACAAAGAGTTAATCGTCATGCATTTACATAATAACCAAGCTGTCTTAACTCAAGACAATAAAGTAGAAATTTTCATCGATGGACGAGAGAAGTTTGATGCACTCATTCGCGATATTGAACATGCAAAGGATCATATCCACATTCAGTACTATATATTTCGATTAGATTCACTTGGTCAACAAATTTATCAGGCATTGTTAGAAAAAGCAAAACAAGGGGTAAAAGTAAGAATTTTATACGATGATACTGGATCGCGTTCTTTAAGAAAGAAGCATTTTAAAGAACTTATTGCGCTGGGTGGTCGTGTAGAAGCATTTTTCCCTTCTATCTTCCCACTAATCAATCCACGTATGAATTACCGGAACCACCGAAAAATTGTCGTAATTGATGGAAGAATAGGGTATATCGGAGGGTTTAATGTTGGCGATGAATATCTTGGGCTAAAAAAGAAATTTGGATATTGGCGCGATACGCATTTACGTATTGAAGGTAGTTCAGTCCATCCGCTCCAAACTCGATTCATTCTCGATTGGAACCAAGCCTCAACAGAGCATGATATCGAGTACTCTGACATATTTTTCCCAGCTATTCCGATGAAAGGTTCCGTTGGTTTACAAATTGTTTCAAGTGGACCTGATTCCGAATGGGAACAAATAAAAAATGGGTACCTTAAGTTAATTATGATGGCTAAAAAATATATTTATATACAGTCTCCATATTTCATCCCAGATGCTAGCTTCATGGACACGTTACGAATCGCATGTCTTTCTGGTATTGATGTAAGAATCATGATACCAAACAAACCTGATCATATTTTTGTTTACTGGGCAACTTATTCATATGTTGGGGATTTAATAAAAGCTGGAGCTAAAGTGTATATTTACCAAAATGGGTTTTTGCATACCAAAATGATTGTTATTGATGATGAGGCTTCTACGGTGGGAACCGCAAATATTGATGTGCGAAGTTTTAAATTAAATTTTGAAATAAATGCATTTATATATGACCGTGAAACTTCTCATCAGTTAGCTGAATTATTTGAAGAGGATATGAAGTTATCCACGGAGATGACTATGGAAGTATACGAAAGTAGATCTAGAATTATTAAATTTAAAGAGTCATTAGCCCGTCTGATTTCACCAATACTTTAATAAAACTACAAATTACCGAAAAATCCTTTTAAGAATAAGACCTGTTTCTATCGTTTTCAGCAGCATGCTTAGGACATTCTTGTCGCTTCATAATTATCTTATGATATTTTTATAAATAATATTATTCTTCCAAAAAAGAGGTTTCCAGAAATGGAAACCTCTTTTCAATATTCTTATTCTGGTCACTTAGAGATCCAAGAACTCTTCTAAGGTTACGTTTGCTTCATACACTTGAACAGCTAATTCTTCACCAACATACCGGAAGTGCCAAGGCTCATACATATAGCCTGTAATTTTTTCTGATCCATTAGGATAACGCATGATAAATCCGTACTTATGGGCATTGGCAGCCACCCACTTCCCGGCCTCCGTTTCACCGAAGCTTTCCTTCGCAAAATGTTGCTCAAAGTGTTGCTCTCCTATATCAAAGGCTAGTCCCGTTTGATGTTCAGAATAGCCAGGACGTGCGCTATAACGATCTGCAGCATCTTGACCGTCATTCGTCACATAACGATCATACAACTGAGTTTGATAGTCAAAAGATCGATATGTACTGAAAGCTATAAGGTCATAGCCAGACAAAGTTGCCTCAGCAGCCATTTCTTGAAATGCTGCTCTTGCCTCTTTGCTTTCACCAGGGGCATAGGTCGGGGGAAGAGGATACTTTTTGCTAGCGATTAGTACACCGTTTACTATTGTGGGTTCCTGAGGCAATACTTCATTTCCAACATAGCCCTTTGCACCAGACATATCTACTTCTTCTATAACAGGCTCTTCTTTAACAGGAACATCCTGTTTTGGTTCTTCAACAATAGGTTCTTCTATAATAGGTTCTTCTGTTTTATCTACAACTATCGTTTGTTTACCCTCTGTAAGATTACGAAGTTCCTCTATACTCTTATCGATACTCCATTGATTCATCCCTACCCAAACTACAATTACTCCTATCAGTAGTCCTGCAATAGTTCCAGAAACAATATATGGCCATTTTTTTTTCTTTTTTTCCTGTAACAAATTATATCTTGACTGCATATTTTTGGACTTCCTTCTTTCTTATTACGTTATTTCTAGTTTACCATTTTTCCAATAACTATTCTCGTATTCAAATTAAACTAACCAAAATAATTATAACCATCCTTCTCGATAATTGAATCCTCCTAAATAAGTAAAAGCGCATCTACCCACGATAGGTAAATACGCTCTTATTTTCTTATTAAAAAAATAGCAGAAATAACACAACAAAAAATAGGACAATAAACAATATGGACATACCCTTCATCCATTTTGCCTCTTTAACGAATCCTTTTTCTTTAAAGCTGATCGCTCGGAAGCCATTACTTAATGCGAAGATTGCCGTCATAAATAAGACAGCCATATTAATATTTCCTTTAATAATAAATACCAATGCAGAAATACTGACCGCTGCGATAAGTAGGCCAAAAATCCAATTTCTTTTCATTCCTATACACCTCCTATGAAGAGCGCTGGAAGTCTGGACACTCAAGAAAAAAACGAAGCAACAAGCGCTTCGTTTTAATGTTATACAGATTCTTCTGCTTTTTCTGGATGATTCGAGTAAAATTTACGCCCCAAATATGTTTGGAATATTAATAATAGTCCACCGACAGCCCAATAAACCGGCAATGCAGCCATCGAACTAAAGGAAATAAACATAATCATAATAGGTGAAATATAAATCATCATCTTCATTTGTTTCTGCTGCTGCTCTGGTACTGTCCATAATGAAACTTTCGCTTGGATGAAATAAACTGCTCCAGCAATTAATGTCATCGCAATATCTGGAGAACCTAAGTTAAACCATAAAAATGGATGTGTTTTAATATCGTCTGAATAAAGAATTGCAAAATACAATCCCATAACAATAGGCATCTGAATAATCATTGGCAGACAACCCATGTTTAGTGGGTTTACCCCATGCTTACGATATAACCCCATCATTTCTTGTTGTAGAGCCATTTGCTGTTCTTTATCTTTTGTTTCTTTTAGTTTCTTTTGGATTTCGTCCATTTCTGGTTTCAGCTTGTCCATTTTTTGTTTCATGCCTTGTTGGTTTTTATAATTTTTAAGCATTAAAGGCATAAGAACAAGACGAATAAGTACAGTAATCGCGATAATCGCTAAACCATAACTACCATTGAACATTTCTCCAAAGAAATGTATAAGAAATTCAAAAGGTCGAACAAAAATATTATAAAAAGTACCTTCTTTGTTTTCTACTCCAGAGCACCCACTAAGCACTAATGCCGCAAATATAAGAATAGAAAATAAACTAATCTTCTTTTTCATGTCTATTCACCTTCACTCATCAAACTATAAAGAAGTATACCTTACTATGAAGCTATTTATCAAATATAACCCAAAATATTTAACCCGATTGTTGTTCATTAGGAAAATTATAATTAAAACTTGGATATTCTTGGTTATCACGATATTGCTTCGGAGTTAGTCCTGTATACTTTTTGAATATGCGAGTGAAATAGCTTTGATTACAAAAATGAAAACTATTCGAAATATCGGATATAGCCTTATTTGTATTTCTTAAAAAGTACTGACATTCTTCTACTTTACGAACATTTAAATATTCCACAAGAGTAACACCCGTATGCTCTCTAAAGATTCGAGAAAGATGACTAGTACTTATATTGAAATATTTAGCAATATCCTCTACTGTTAAATTCTTTTCTATTTCATCATTAATATAAAGAATGACCTTGTTTACTGTTTGATGCCCAAATGACGGTTTCTTTCTTTCCGTTATTACCATCACAAAAAACTCTACCAGCTCATCCGCGCATAGTAAAAATTGTGCATCACTCATTTTCGTCTCAATTGTTTCTACACATGCAATATTAAAAGCCATAACCTTATCAGTCGGTACTTGACTTTCGTGTAATTTTCTCGCCATGACAGCTGATAGTTGTATGTAGTAATATTTTACGTTTAGAATCATATTTTTACGTGTTCTAGCTATTATTATATCTATTATGCTTCTCAAAATTTGTTTTGCTTCCGTTAATTCAAAGGAAAACATTTTTTGAAATAGCTGTTCTTCTAATTCTAAGAAGAAATCTAAACCCTCTACTTTTGTTGTCACACCAGTTTCTCTATTATATATTTTGGAAAAATTTTCTAAAAATTGCTTCTCTACAGTCCTCATATGTACCTCATTTTCCTCGTTTTAGGTCTTTTTAATCATAATATCCTATTAGGTATGTTGTATCAACCTATATCATTATCCTGGAAAATAAAAGTTATTTCAACTATTACGTATTAGTTTTTTTGAGGAATTAACATTTTTATATGCTTAGGTAATACTTTAATTTCTAATGGTGTGCAGTCTCCTTCATCCCCATCCACATTACAATACAATGGGTTTTCTGATTCTATTAACACACTGCTTGTTTCAATCACTTCAACTCCATTATCCTTATCTAGATTTCCCAATAATATTTTAGCGCCCATTCTTGCTATAGAAGTAAGTCCTGCCTGTTTTATAATATAAATATGTAACTTTCCATCATTTACCTCAGCTGAGTTTACCATCTTTTCAAACCCACCTACTGAATTCGTTAACGCCACTAGTAAAAGCAAAGGCGTTCCCTTCCAAATACCTGAATCGTGTGTAATTGTCATTTCTACTTCTTCATCCGATATAATAGCTTTCATACCTTCTAAAAGATAAGCAAGTGAGCCCATTTTTGTTTTTTGTTCAACAGTTGCTTCTGCTACACGGCTAGCTAATTCACCGATTGCTACTATATTCATAAAATATTTATCACCTATCTGACCAATGTCAACCATTTGTGTGTGAGTCATTTTCACCGCTTCAATGGCTAGGTGAGGGTCTAATGGAATTCCTAGTGCACGTGCAAAATCATTTACTGTGCCAAGTGGAATAAATGAGAATAAAGGACGATGCAGTTGTTCTGCAAGACCGTTTACTACTTCATTTATTGTCCCATCTCCACCCATCGCCAGTAAAAAGTCTATTTTTTCTGCGCAGGCCTCTTTGGCAAATACCGTTGCATCATTTTGTTTTTCTGTCTCCTTAATGATAACTTTATATCCTAATCCTTCTAATACATTAATAGTGGTTTCTTTATACTGCTCTGCATCTGCTTTTCCAGAAGATGGATTATAGATAAACATTGCCTTCATATGATTTCCTCCTAGCATATTTTGTTTGTTACAAATTCCCTTTTTCGATAATATTAAAACCTTTATACTATTAATAACTGTTAGACTTAAGTAAAGATCACTATAGAAATGAGGAGCTGCGATGCACTTTTTTATATATATTATTATTTTTTTCTCGTTCTTCGACTTATTTTCCCAATTACCAATTATGAGTCCCTTTGCCGAATCGCTTGGTGCTACTCCCTTTGTAACAGGTTTAGTGGTAGGAATGTACTCCCTTTCGAATACAATTGGTAATATTGTTTCAGGATTTTTAACGGATAGAAAAGGACCCTTTTATATCCTCATCATCGGTTTGTTTTCGACGAGCATCTCGTTATTCCTTTACCAATTTGCCAGCGATCCTGTTGGGTTATTAGTTATACGTTTTTTACATGGTTTAGTTGCTGGACTAATTGTACCTGCAGCGTTTACTTATTCGGCCAATAAAACTTCAAAGGATAAACGTGGCAAAGGGGTAGCACTATCTGGGGCATTTGTAGGACTTGCCGCAATTGTAGGTCCAGCAACTAGTGGGATACTCGCTAGCAAACAAGGTGAAGTATTTGTTTTAGGGATGACAGGTTCCATTATGCTTGTATTAAGTATATTATCTTTAGTTTTGTTAAGAAAAATAGCTATAGAAAGGGAGGATAAGGTAGATTCCTCACCATACTCAGTGCGCTCCATTTTTCAACAGAATGGAATAATAAAGTCATTTGCAGGTGCGTTTTTCTTAATGTTCTCTCAAGGGGTATTAGCTTATATGCTACCTCTAAAGGTATTACATCTGGGGTTTGACACTAAAACAAGTGGGTTACTTTTAAGTACGTTTGGTTTTGTTGCTATTCTAGTGTTTATACTTCCGATAAACCGAATATTCGACCGAGTGAAGCCGGTCTACACACTTGCTTTTGGGATGTGTATCATGGGAATCAGTATGCTATTACTTGGACATACAGATCCACTGAGCATACTTTATGTCTGGATGGCTTTATATGGAATAGGGTTTGCGTTTCTATTTCCTTCTATAAACTCACTTTTAATCGATTCAAGTGAACAGGCATATCGCGGAAAGGCTTATGGCTATTTCTACGCATTCTTTTCTATTGGAGTCGTTGTAGGATCAAGCATTACAGGTTTTCTGGAACTAGATGCCACCGGCGGATTTACGTTGACAGGAGCCATATTGATTACCGTGTCTATTTTGGCACTTGCCTGGAGGAAATAATAAAAACAGGGTGTGGTTATACACACTCCTGTTTTATTAGCACTATAATGTTATTTGATCATTAAGGTTAGGTTTCTTTTCTACATCTTCAATATCCTTGGAAGACTTCTTCGACTTTTCCTGTACTTCTTCATTATAGTACTGAACGCTTGTCATAGCCCCTTCATCTACCATATTGTTATCTGGTATATCGTGAGGATCAGGATGTCCCGCTCCCGTTAAATCAGATTTTTGGTGTTTCTGCGAGTCTATGTAAGCATTCACTTTAGATTTTGTATTATTAAATGCTACCATTGCTTTATCACGATTCTCTTTTTTCCTAAAATAAGCATAAGCACCTGCTGCTAATCCTGCTAATAAAAGTGATTTGTTTTTTGCCATCATAATAACCTCCAAGTTTTATATATAATCTATATACCCTACTATGAATAAATTCACACCTAATTTTAAGTAGATTTTAATCTTAAAATATCGAAAACACTACTATATGGCTCAGAAGGTTTATACTTTGTCATTCCTAAAAAGGAATAGTTTACCCAATTATATTACATTTTGATTTCTAATTGATATTAATTCTATATATTTGTAGAAGATTAGAGTTATTTTTGTTATGATTACAAAAAGAATTCAGAGGTGATTTCAAATGATTAGGGCGACTACGTTAGATGATATTTCGATGATTCAACAGATCGCAAAGGTCAGTTGGAACGATACATATAAAAACATTATACCTATTGACATACAAACGCTTTTTTTAGAAAAAGCTTATTCCCCTATGATGCTAGTCAAAAGAATAGAAAAAACTATTTTCTTAGTCGCTGAATATGAAGGTAAGCCTATTGGTTTTGCCAATTTTACATATGTGGACGAAGACGGCGACGCGGAACTAACTGCAATTTATGTATTGCCAGAGTACAAACATATTGGTTATGGAAAAAAACTATTATTGGCGGGGCTAAATGAGATGCCAGCTGGTCGACAACTATTTGTTTACGTTGAAAGCGAGAATGATAGCGCTCGTCATTTTTATGAAAATTTCGGTTTTGAGTGTTTAGAAGAATTCGATGAATACTTTGAAGGACATCCTTTAACTACTGCAAAATATGTATATCTATTGAAAACACCGGCCTATTAGGTCGGTGTTTTTGTTATTTAAAGTGTTTTCTCTGTAGTATAGTATTCTTCTTGCTCCGCTAGTTGCACAGGTGGTTTGCGGACAAAACACAAGATTGCTGCAATGTACAATAGAATTGATGTCGGCGATAGTATACCTGCAAATAAGCCTGCTATGATAAACATAATTCCTGCTAATTTCGGGTTTTTATTTTTTGAAATAGAAATAATTCCAATAACATTCAAGATTAAGCTAATTACAAGAATGAAAACAAATACCCAACCAAATATGCTAAACGCATCAATAACTGCAGGCATATTATCGTTTATAATTTGTAAATCCGTTTCTGTCATGGTTGGATCCTCTGCAATGATATCTTGGAATTCACTATTGAATAATTCATCATTCATTGCGTTACTTCCAGTTACCACTAAAATTGTTACTAAAATAATACTAAGTAATGTCATAATTGCACTAATGACACCTAATGCTATTTCTCCTGTACGTGACATAAAGTTCAGTCCCCTCATTTTTATATGTTCCTTTTAATTCTACGATAAATACTTAAAAAAGTTTCGTATAATTTTAATGTCCCCTCCGTGAAACTGATTAAACTTGTTTAAAAAAATATGAACATGGGTACTAATACTAATAGACTACCAATGAGAAATGAGAGGATGAGATTTCATGGAGAAAAAGTTAATTTTTAACCAGTCAGATTTCCTTTATACGTTAGCAGGTGCATCGGCATTAACAGGAATTCTAGTATTTTTTACACAAATTTAATATGGTCATCATAAAAAGGCAATCCTTTTCTATTTAGAAGTGGATTGCCTTTTTGTTTTATGCTTTTACATCATCATATTCATCAGATTTCGAGAAAGCCGCTACTACGTACGAGCAAACCGGCTCCATCTTTAGCTCCTGCTCTCTCGCATAAGAAGCAGCGCTATCTAATAACTTTTTAGCAACTCCCTGACCTCTCAACTTATCAGAAACATATGTGTGATCCATCACCATTACATCCCCAAGTAAGGTCCAGGTAATTTCCCCAAGTCTTTCTCCCTCTTGAATATACTGATACGCATAAACATCATTTCCTAATTCTTTGAGTTGAAGTTCCATCTTTAACCACTCCTTTTCTGAATTTTAGCATATTTATTTATTGATTGATAGCGGACGCAACTTTGCTTCAATTTCCACTCTCCTTGATTCTAAAAAAGGAGGTAGAGCTAGTGTTTCTCCCAAATTCTCCAATGGTTCATCCGTGTCGAACCCCGGCTCATCCGTAGACAGTTCAAATAAAATACCATTCGGTTCTCTGAAATAGATTGCCTTGAAGTAGTATCGGTCCACTAATCCAGATGTCATAAAGCCGTTTTCGCGTAAACGCTCCTCCCATTTCGGATAATCCTCCAACGAAGGAATTCTAAAGGCTACATGATGTACACTACCACGTCCAGGACGCTCCATCGGTAAATCAGTTCGTGTCTCCAAATGAACCTCTCCAGCAGGACCACCTTTACCTGTTGTATAAACTTGGATATGTGGCATTTCTTTGATGTCGGAAGGATAGGAACCTGCTAACTCAAATCCAAGTATTTCTGTTAATACTTTTATTGTAGCGGTTGATTTTCGAACAGTAAGCTTTATCGGACCTAAGCCAATAATTGCGTTATCAGCTGAAATTTCCTTCCTTACCCATGCTTCACCATAAGGTATTCCAGCTCCATTATCGACAACTAGCATATGTCGTGCACCCTCAAAGTCTTCAAAGTAAAGCGTCTTACGACCAAATCGTTCAGTTATGGAGTCATGTGGTACATCAAACTTCTCAAATCTACTTTTCCAAAATTGTAGAGCTTTCTCGCTTTTGACACGGAAACCTGTGTTACTAATACTAGATACACCAGGATATGTTCGTCCTGCTTGCGGTATGTCAAAGTATGTCATATCTGTACCAGGTGTACCTACCGCATCTGCGTAAAATAAATGATAGGATGACGGGTTATCCTGATTTACACTTTTTTTCACTAATCGCATTCCTAATATTCTTGTATAAAAGTCATGATTTTTATCGGCGTCAGCAGTTATTGCTGAGACGTGGTGGATTCCCGCTAATCTCATTTGTCTACCTCCTAATGAATTTATCTTGAAGTCGAGATATATTAACTTAATAATATCAAATAATCTATTTTTGTGCAAATAATAGCACATAGGCTTCGCTTTAGAAGATTGCCACCTGCGAGAGAATAGGGGCTATACGAGAGTGAGCATATCCCCAAATTATTCCACCGAACAAAACAAAGCCCTCCTATCAATTGTTTAAGACGGAGGGCTCACATATTAGTTGAAGATTGAGCGAATAGAATCTATTAAATCGCTAAAGAAGTTTTTGACACTTTCCCAAAATCCTTCATTGTCGACTATTTCTCCAATCTTGTCTTCAATTGTTTTACTTAAATCATTCAGTTCATCTGACCATTGACTGAAATCGATATCTAGTTGACGAATGCGGTCCATTAAATCGATTAGCAGCTGACGATCTTTATCCGAAAGCTCAATTTTTAGATTGGCTAATTGCTCGGAAACGATTTTCTCCACTTCTTCTCGGGAAACTGGGTTTTGTTCAGCAATTTGCTTTTTAATTTCTGTTAATAATTCACTTACTTTTGCTTCATCAATACCCGCATCTTTTGCTAGATTAGTAGCAATTGAAAGTTCATCATTTGCCACATCTGTGCGTTCTGGATCTAGTTTTTCACCCGTAACCTCATATGCTTTGTATATCCCTACTAGGGCTGAATGGCCAGTTACAGGCTTAGGTGCAGCGATTTCTACTACTGCATCCTGAACTCCTGCTGTTAGCATTGCATTAGCATACATCTCAGAAGTTACCTCGGTAATATCATCTGGTGTAACAATGCTTATCACTAGACCTTTCCCTGCATCTTTACGAGTGATTTTAGCAGAAGAGAACATTCTTGCAGATGCGTCTCCATCCTGTAAGTACGTTGCTAGGTCCTTACCAGTTACCTCTATTTCTTGAACATCTGATTTATCTGTTATTTTCAAACTTTTCTTTACACTTTCTTTTTGTTCAGCAGTTAGGTTTCCACCATATACCACGATAGGTGCACCAAACTTTTCGTTTACGACTTCTTCAGTGGAGCCATCTGAATCTGCCAATGAATAAGTAGGTGCAATGATCATACCAATTAATAACATCGCTGTAATGAATGGCAACAATAATTTCTTCATTCTATTAACCCCTTTCTCTTCCATTCCCTCAATAATACGAAAACAGGAGTAAAAAGTTCCGACTAATCGATTCTCTTTACTCCGTATGAATTACATTTTCAATTGTGTCCAGCCATCTTCTTGTACAATTTTTTTATCTTTCATAAGTTTACCTAAGGCGCGTTTGAACGCTGCTTTACTCATGCTGAACATTTCTTGGATTTCGTCTGGAGACGACTTGTCTGTAAATGGCATTTTACCGCCGACATCATTTAGGTAGCGGAATATAGATTCTGCATCGTCCCCTAAACGTTCATGTCTACGAGGCAGTAGTGATCCATTCAGTGATCCATCCTCTTTCACATCAATAATGCGAACAGTCAAATCTTCACCTAATCGCGGTTCATTAAGGCGTTCTGATTCATGAACAAAAATTCGATAGTTTTCTGGAAAACTTAACAAAAAGGTACCTACAGGAAGTAAGCGGTATGCACGTGCTTGAAGATTCTGATTGAATAATGTCGTTGGAGCGTCAATATACAATTCCTCTACACGGTCTTCTGTTGCTAAACGACCGAATAACTCACCATCTTTATCTGTGCGGAGAGTCATATATAAATGATCACCAACAGCTGGCCATAATTCTTTTATTTTCGGTAGATCGTCTTCTTTCACCTGAACTTCCTTGGACGTACCAATGTCGACGAAAACACCTTCTCTATCAGCTACTTTAATAACCCGAGCCCAACCGTATGTGCCCTTTTGGATAGATGGAAGCTGCGTTGTAGCAGATAAATTGCCTCGTCTGTCCACAAACAAGAATGCTTCAATTGTGCCACCAACTTCTAAGTCCTCCGGTGCTTCTGAAGCATTTAGCGGAATGTCCATTCCATCATATGCTAAAATCCATTTCGATCCGTCTTGTTCTTTCACTTGTAACTTTACTATTTCTCCTGATGCTGTTCCTATCAAAATTACCGCTCTCCTTCTGACCAAATATGGTACTGATCTTACCCTGTTTCATTAGATTTATAGAACGCTTTGTCAGCTCAGATAAACAATGATACTTTATCTAGCTTTTGTAACACTGCTCCACCCTAACTTACCGACAATGTTTGTCCAAACTACAGCGGCTTTATTACCGTTCCTTATATCATGAACTTTCAAAAGAACATTATGTGCTACTTCCCCTATAACCGATTCGTCTAAATCGTAAACAACAAATGCAAATGCATCCCCACTAAAGTGTGAAAAAAACCTTTATTATCAATTACCTCATATAATACTGAAGAAAACGTTTTACAACACTCAGAAAAACTCAACCCTTTTTAGGTTGTATGTATAACCCTATTTATATTCTAAAATGCACATATCCAAACCATGTAATTCTTTCATTTTTTCTAGATTCCAAGCCAATACATCAAGATTTGTTTCATATTGCTTACTATTTATTGTCGAAAGATTACTCACTATCTGGGTCTTGTAATTCTAAAAGCTTTGACTGTAATGCTGGGTTCTCCTCTAAAAATAATACTAAATCCGCAATACGGTCGATGGAGTTCCAGCTTAAATGATGTTCAATTCCTTCTACATCATTGTAAATATTCTCTTCTTTAACACCAATGATCCGTAAGAAATCTTCTAAAAGTTCATGTCTTTTCACCAATTTTTTGCCAAGTTTCATTCCTTTTGCGGTAAGAGTTAGTCCCCTATACTTTTCATATATTAAGAAGCCATCTTTATCTAGTTTTTGAACCATTTTTGTTACGGAAGATGGTAATACAGACAATGCTTCTGCAATATCAGACACGCGAGCATACCCTTTCTGCTCGATTAACAAATAAATTTGTTCGATATGGTCTTCCATGCTTGGTGTTGGCATATATATCTTCCTTTCATCTCTGCTCTATATATTTTACTACAATGAAGACTCTATCACAATTATAGATATTTTTTCCTATATACCTTATGAAAATTCCAAGCATCTACGTCAGCCCCTATAACTTTCTTCAGCAACAAGCTGAACGCTGGAACAATTGCTGAATTACTATTAAGGAACTTTTCACCTTTATTCGCAATTCTGAAGCGACTCTATGGGCTAGACGCTCGAACTGGACAGAAGCTGATTGAACAGCATTCACCTTTTAGTAACGAAACATATGAAAAACCTTATCAAATAAAGACAAGGTTTTTAGTGACGATGTGGATATTTCCCCACAACATAAATAGAATGAATAATTCTTTTGTTGATC
Source organism: Psychrobacillus sp. FSL K6-2365 (assembly GCF_038003165.1). Classification (NCBI taxonomy): domain Bacteria; kingdom Bacillati; phylum Bacillota; class Bacilli; order Caryophanales; family Bacillaceae; genus Psychrobacillus; species Psychrobacillus sp. FSL K6-2365. The sequence goes on from NZ_JBBOOO010000001.1 coordinate 3,836,166, forward strand.
CACTCTAAGTTTTCGGTTGTATTTAAACGTTCGAAAACAGCTGTTCTTCCTTTTTCTGTTGTAACGTAATGTGCCGGCAATGTATTTAAACTCAATGCGATAATATCTCGCTCGCATTGTTCACATTTGCAAAAGGTTTGGTATTCCGATCCTCTCATCATTACTCTGACAAGACTATGAACTATTTCTTGCATCACATTCGTAAGCAATGACAACACTCCTTTCATGCATTTAAAAATGGAAGCATGTTTAATACTATACCCAAAAGGGTAACTTGTTAATATCAATATTACTGGTAAATAAAAAAAAAGAGAGGATGATATTCAGATGGGTAAAATTTTATGGGGAATCATCGTTGTATTAATCGTACTTTGGTTACTTGGTTTAGTATTGAAGATTGGCGGAGGGCTTATTCACGCACTATTAATTATCGCAGGTATCATCTTCGTAGTTCAACTAATCAGCGGAAAACGATCACTGTAGGGAAAGGTGTTGCCAAATCGGCAACACCTTTTATTATATCTTTATATGGATTCTCTTACATAAGCATATATACATGTATTCCTTAACTTCTTCCCATCCGCAGATAAAGAATCTTTTTGCAGGACGCCTTCCAGTGTAAATCCAGCTCTTTCTGCAACAGAGCGGCTTCGGACATTTTCACTATCACAACGAATTTCTACTCGATTGGCATGTAGTTCCTCAAATGCAAATTGAGTGATACGTTCACATGCTTCCGTCATTAGTCCTTTTCCTTCAAACTTACTATCAATCCAATAGCCAATTTCAAATTTCCTAACGTCCCAATCAATTCGATGTAATCCAGAAGCACCTACAAATTCACCGGTATCTCTTAAATACAACTGAAGTCTTAAATCTTTTCGAGTTATAAAATCCGCCACTGCTTGGCGCATATTAGTAGTGATTTGCTCCAATGATTGTTTTTTTTGCGCCCAGTTCATCCACTCTTTTAGAGCTGCATCTGAATTGATTATCGCCTTCCAAATTTCTTCGGCATCCTCCACTTTAGGTGCCCGTATCAACAAACGCTCTGTGTAAAATTCCTCGGGGAAGGTCAGTTCCTCTTTAACAGGTGCAGGTTTGTGAAAATCTTCATCCCATTTTACAGGTGTGGCAGTTCCTTTTAAGAAATCTTCTCGTGTCAGGCCATATGTTACTGCATCATAATAAGAATCCTCTTTAGGGGAGAACCAAGCTTGACGTAGCTGAGCTTCCTTGACAAATCCCGCTCGCTCAAAGGTTTTTCGCATCGCAAAATTATCTTGTCTTGTATGTCCTTCTAAACGAATTTTCGCTTCTGGCAATTGAAACACATATTCTGCAACAAGTTTTAATGCCTTTGGTCCATAGCCGCTACCCCTAGCATGATCAGCAATGCGCAAGTCAAAAAGGGGAATCTCATCTTGTAAATCATAAATTTTAACAAAACCAACTTTTTCATTTGATTCGTTTTCAATCCAAAAGGTTTTCACTTCATCCGATTGATATCCACCCTCTTCAATCGTTTTTTCTATTAGTTCTCTTGCTGGGTGTGAATTTCCATGAAACGGCCAACTATTTGTCGTCATGAAATGGATTAGCTGCTCTTGTTCTTCCATCGTCCATTCCGTAAGCTTCATATTCCCGCCTCCGTATGTGCTATTTGTTTACCTTTATAAGACGCAAAGAATTCAGCACTACTAGTAATGTAGCCCCCATATCTGCAAAGATGGCAATCCATAAAGTTAACCACCCAGGAATAATGAGGAGCAGTGCAATTATTTTTAATCCTAATGCAAACATAATATTTTCTTTAATAATATGCAATGCTTTTCGACTTAAACGGATTGTATAAGGTAACTTTTCTAGGTCATCTCCCATTAAAGCCACGTCCGCTGTTTCAAGTGCCGCATCTGTTCCTGCTCCACCCATTGCAATACCAACAGTTGCTGCTGCTAATGCAGGAGAATCATTAACACCATCTCCAACCATTGCAACCGTCCTGTACTTACCTATTAAGGATTTTATAGCAGAAAGTTTTTGTTCTGGCATTAGCCCCGCCTCTACATCGGTCATTCCTAGCTTCATCGCAATTGCGTTTGCTGTACGTTTGTCATCTCCTGTCAGCATAACAGTATGACGTATACCTGCTTTTTTCAGTTTTTCTAGTACAATCTTACTTGTTGGACGTACTGGATCTGCAACAGCTATAAACCCTTGATAAACACCATCTGCTGAAGCTAGCATGACTGTATTTCCTTCTGCTTGTAGTTGCTCAATTTTAGTTGTGACTTCAAATGAAACACTACTTATAGAGGAAATCCAACTAACACTTCCGACTGACCATTTCGTTCCTTCAACTACTCCCTCTGCCCCTTTACCGGTGACAGATTGGAATTGCTCGATTTCTATACTATCAATTTGCTCTTTTGCACCGTATTTAACGATAGCCTGAGCAAGTGGATGCTGAGAGTAATTTTCGATTGACATAACTTTTTGAATGAATTCTTTTGGTACATCTGCTTCTACATGTGTTACCTCTGGATATCCTTTTGTTAACGTACCTGTTTTATCAAATGCAATTGCTTGAAGTCGACCAATCTCCTCTAAGTGAATTCCACCTTTGATCAATACCCCCTGTTTCGCTGCATTACCAATTGCTGTTACAATTGCAACGGGAGTAGAAACTACTAATGCACACGGACAGCCTACTACTAAGACTGCAAGTCCTTGGTATATCCATGTTTGCCAATCAGCCCCGAAAATTGGAGGAACTGTAGCGACTAATATAGCAATCATAATAATCACAGGTGTATAATACTTCGCAAACTTATCTACGAACTTTTGAGATGGAGCTTTCTCCGCTTGTGCTTCTTCAACAAGATGGATGATTTTCGCTATGGTCGTGTCTTCTACTCGCTTCGTCACCTTTACTTCAAGAGACCCTTCTTCGTTTAGTGTGCCAGCAAATACTTCATCCTCTATCGACTTCATAACTGGCACGGATTCTCCGGTAATCGAAGCCTGATTGACTGCTGAAGTACCTTTTATAACGATTCCATCCATGGCGATTTTTTGTCCTGGTTTTACAATCAGCACATCATTTATTTGAATAGAGTCTGTATCAACCTCTATTAACTTGCCATTTTTGCGTATTGTTGCTGTTGGCGGTGCAATATCCATTAATTGACTGATTGACTGACGCGCCTTGTTCATCGAGTAAGCCTCTAACGCTTCACTTACCGCGAATAGGAATACTACTACAGCTCCCTCGCGCCATTCCCCAATTATCGCCGCTCCAATAATCGCAATCGTCATAAGTGTCTTCATATCAAAATAAAAACGTGATAAATTAACTAGCCCTCCTTTAAATAAGTCAAAGCCTCCCACTACTATAGAAACGATGAATAATCCTATTGAAAGCGGATGCGATTCCTCATAAACAAAAGATCCGATAATCCCTGATACTAAAAAAACAAAGGAAATAACCGTTAATACATTTTCTTTTCGTTTAAAGAAAGAAATTTTTTCTGGTTGACGCTGTTTGACAGTTGTCACTTTTATGCCATCGAATGCTCCAGCTTTTTCAATTTCCTCTACTGTTGCTTTTCCAATGACGGATACTTTAGATGCACCAAAATTAACCGTTGCATCTTCAACCTCAGGGAGGTTTTTAATGTTATGTTCAAATTTCATGGCACAACTGGCACACGAAAGATTCTCCAATCGATATTCTTGCTTAGCTGCTTTCCCCATCCTTTTCACCCTCTTCTATCGCATGTTCATATGCGAGCTTTACTAACGCATTCACATGATGGTCTGCTAACGAATAATAGACTTGTTTTCCCTTACGTTGTGATTTAGCTAGAGATATATCTCTTAAAAATCGTAAATGGTGGGATGCTGTCGCTGTCGACGAACCTATAATTTCTCCAACATCACAAACGCAAAGCTCTTCTTCTATCGTTAATGCATATGCTATTTTCAGTCTTGTTTCGTCTGCAAGGGCTTTAAAAATTTGAGCAGCCATTGCTAGTTCTGGCATTTGCTTCTTTACGGAAAGTACTACATCTTCGTTTATCTTTGTTACTTCACACATGTCTTTCGATTGCATATTTTCACCTCATTCAAATGATCGTTTGATTGATAACAGTATATGTTCAATAAATTCAAAACGCAACTTATTCAAATGTTTATTTGAATGTTTTTGATATTATTTCTTGTTTACTTGCTTTCACCTATCTTTTACTTGCTCTCCTTTGTTTTGTACTTGCTTTCATGAGGAATTTACTTGTGCTCCAGACTCCTTTACTTGCTTTAAATTGCCACTTACTTGCTAAAGGGATTATATTTCCAATTAATAAAACAGCCGAAGACAAATATGTCTTCGGCTGCCTTATTTTTAGTTTGCTTTTAATAATAATTCATATCCTTCTTCCACATTACCGTCTATTACAGTAGTATGGTAGTTTCCTTCTGCCCAATCATCTACTTGGCTATGATACCACTCAGATTTCATGTGACCGCTTTGCCCTGGTCCAACGATATGATAACCCTCATTTAAATTAGCCAAATCTGCAACAAATCGCCAAGACGCTCCATGATCCACTTTTCCGTCTTCCCCGAATCCAGCTGCTTGAACAGTTATATTGGATCCTCCGATAGGTACTGGAGTTGGATTTAACAGATAAGCTAAAATTGGAGAAGCCCCTCCTAGAGGATGATCAAACGTTAGCTGATGGTAATCGCCCCACTTCCATTTCTTTTCGTTAGATCCAAACTCCTCGGATATTTCTTCGGTTGCTTCTACAAATGATTCATATACCCATTTGTCTACACCACCGTATGATTCTAACCAAGCACTTTGCTCATTATTATAGCCTTTTCGTAATAATTGATCTGAAATATTACCTTTACCAGGTAACATCGAATATACATCTTCAGGCATTTCTTCCTCTAGCAGAGTCTGAGGTAGTTCCTTCATCCATTTATGAAATACAAGCGGACCTGCTTGGTCTTTATCATCAACTTGATCCCATTGCTTCAACAAGGAGAGGATTTCTTTATATTCACCCTTGGCATCTAGTTTTTCAACCGACCCAAGCATTTGTGTTAAGAACTCTTTAGCATATAAATTCGTTTGATCCATCTGTAAATTCATCATATCTTCTTTTGTTATATCTGATTTACTTTCAAGTACTTCGGCAATTCGTTCATATCGATACGATTGAGCCCAAAAATTAGTAATATGATATGGATAGGAATCATCCACGACTTCATTGTTTGCTGTTGCTATAAAGCCTTCTTCTGGGTTCACGACAATTGGAAGTTCATCATAAGGAACAAAGCCCTCCCAGTCATAATCAGCTGAGTCTCCAGGTACAGGCAATTGGCCATCTCCTGTCTTTCTTAAAGGTATCTTACCATTCGCTTTATATGCAATCGTTCCATCTTTAGCTGCAAACACAAAGTTTTGTGCTGGTGCATGGAAGTCTTCCAAGGCTATTTCAAACTCTTCCCAGCTAGACGATTTGTTCATTTTCAATATTGCCTGTAATTCAAGTGTAGGTTCTAATGCGGTCCACTGCATAGAAAACAATGCAGAAGCCTTCTCGTCTTTAAATAAGACATCAGAAATAATAGGACCATGTCGTGTCACTACTACTTCAAAGGGCAAATCATCCTGTCCCTTTACTTTAATAGGTGAATTACGAACCTCGGCCTGCTCCCATTCCCCTTCATATAAGAATTGTGTACGGTCATTAGGATTAGGCGTTTCAATGTAAAGATCCTGTACATCCGGTCCTACATTCGTTACACCCCATGCAACCTCTTCGTTATGACCAAGAATAATGCCGGGTATACCAGCAAATATAACGCCACTCACATTTTGTTCAGGCGATTTTAGATGCATTTGGTACCAAATGGATGGTGTACTTAATCCTAAATGCGGGTCGTCTGCCAGTAATGGAAGCCCACTCGCTGTCTTTTCCCCGCTTACTACCCAGTTATTACTACCATTAAATTCGTTCGGTAAAACGGAAGAATCAAAGTAACCACTTACATTTACTGGTTTACTAATATTCGCCTCAATAATAGATTGGGCATTTTCAGGATATGTTATAAAAAGCTCCTTCGCCTTTTCTTCATCTAATTCGCTTAAAGCCCAATGTCTGATTGCAAGTGTTGACCAGTTTCCACCCAAGTCATACGCCATATATTTCCCAATCGCCAGGGAGTCAGTTGGAGTCCACTCTTCTGGCTCATACCCTAGTAATTTGAATTCATAGCTTAATTTATTTTCTTCTTTTGCGAATTCAATGAAATCATTGACTCCTTCTGCATACCATTTCAATACTTCCTTTGCTTCCTCACTATATCCATCATAAGATTTCTCAGCAGCATCACGTAAGCTGAAGGTTAAGAAAAACTTATCTGTATCAACCGCGGACTCCCCTACAACTTCTGCAAGACGACCACTAGCTTGTCTTCTAGCCAAATCCATTTGAAAAAGTCTATCTTGTGCTTGCACAAACCCTTGCGCTCGGTAAAGGTCAGCATCTGATTGTGCAGTAATATGTGGAACCCCGTTAGTGTCTCGCACGACTTTTACATCCGAGTCCAGTACATCCATCGCAAGTTCCCCTTCAATAATTGCCTTCGTGCTAGACAAATACATATTCAACCCAATAACCACAATAACTCCTAATACAACAATAATACCTAAAATCCAGGCAGTAATTTTCCACCCTTTTCTCATAAGCCAAGCCCCCTTAGTTATCCTTTACATTATTCGACATTTTTAGAAAATTCCCTTCCAAGAACAAGCGAAATCGCAGGATAATGTATCTATACCATAATGCATAAGTATCATTCTTAAATAGCAGTGGATCGCTCTTGTTTACATAAGCAATATTCTCGTATAAAAACCATATCACTCTCGTATGACATTAAGGATTCACACTTGGACCAGACATGTTGAATTTAAACAAAAAAAGACCCATGAATAATTATATTCATGGGTCTAGGCTTGTATTAATCTATATTTTCCCCAACAATTTTCACTTCTAACTCTAACTCGATGCCAAAGTTTTCTTTTACTGTTTCTTTCACCATTTCAATCGTACTAATATAATCAGTTGCAGTAGCATTATTTTTGTTTACGATAAAGCCTGCATGCTTCGTGGAAACCTCTGCTCCCCCAAAACCTTTACCCTGCAAGCCACTGTCTTGAATGAGCTTTCCTGCGAAATATCCTGGGGGTCTTTTGAATACACTACCAGCAGAAGGGTATTCTAAAGGCTGTTTTGATTCACGTTGAAAAGTAAGATCTGCTATTTTTTCATCGATCTCTTCCTTATGCCCTTTTTCCAATAAAAACTCAGTCGATAATACATAATAGCCCTTTTTTGTAATTATACTTTTCCGATAACCTAGCTCTAATTGCTCTTTTGAAAGAACAAGCTTTTCTCCAGCCGGAGTTAGCACTGTACACTGAACAATTACATCTTGGATTTCTCCGCCATAAGCTCCAGCATTCATAGCCATGGCTCCGCCAATAGAGCCAGGAATACCACAAGCAAATTCTAAGCCTGTTAGGGATTCCTGTGCCGCTGCCCTTGACACATCAATAATATCGGCACCACTCTCGGCAATCACACGGTTTCCATCAATTATAATTTTATTTAAATTTTCTAATCGTAGCACAATTCCTCGAACTCCACCATCACGAACAACCATATTTGACCCGTTTCCAAGTAGTAATAACGGTATATCGTGCTCATGTGCATATTGAACAACAAAGGCCGCCTCGTCTTGAGTAGTAGGCGTTACAAATAAATCTGCCTTACCACCCATTTTAGTTACTGTGTGCAAATTCAATGCTTCATCTATTTTTATATTTTCTGGATTTAGTTTTTCGTTTAAGCTTTGAAACCATATTTGTTTATTCAAAAGAGACAATCCTTTCTACATTAGCCTGTTACCCTTACATAGTATGCATTTTCACTCATAATATATCAAGCGAAAATACTATAACCATTCTTTAGACCAAGTCTCAATTCCGCCAACTACTTCTTTTAGCGCAAGACCTTTCTCCGTCAAGTTATATTCTACCCGTATAGGTACTTCTGAAAAGACAGTTCTTTGAACTATTCCCTCTTTTTCAAGTTCCTTTAAACGTTCCGATAACAACCGTCCACTTATAGGAAGTGACGACTCAATTTCATTAAATCGTTTTGCTCCATCCATTAGTTGATGCACGATGAGGGCAGTCCATCTTTTTCCTAGCAACTCCATTGCCTTTGACAACCTTGGACATAATAACGTTTCTTTCATCTGATTCACCTCTATTGCTTCCTATTATAGTCTTTTTAGCTCCATTTGTAAAATTAAAGTAATTTAATTACTTGACGTAACCAATGTATTAATTTATATTTAGTTACATAAAGTAACTTAATATTTATCCCTTAAACAAATAGGTAAAGGAAGTTATAGTCCCATAATATTGTTTCGAAATAAAAACTCTTGATTTCAAAACAATATTGTTTTATACTAAAAAAAACGAATCTTAGGAGGAAATTAACAATGACAAAATTCAATCTTGACGCTGCACATTCTACAATCGACTTTTCAGTAAAACACATGATGGTTTCAAAAGTAAAAGGATCTTTCACTAATTTTACAGCAGACTTAGATGGGAATGCGGAAGATTTAACTGGCGCTACAATTAGCTTTGACATTGATGTAAAATCTATCAACTCAAATAATGGAGATCGTGATAACCACTTACTATCTGGAGATTTCTTTGACGCAGATACTTACCCAAGCATCAAATTTATAGCAACTGATATTAAGAAAACAGATGATGGTGAGTATGACGTAACTGGTGACCTTACAATTAAAGACGTTACAAAAACAGTAACATTTGATGTTGAATATGGTGGTAAAGGTACTAATCCATGGGGCCAAGAAGTAGTAGCTTTCTCTGCTGATACAAAAGTTAACCGTAAAGAATTTGGTTTAACTTGGAACCAAGCATTAGAAACTGGTGGAGTTCTAGTTGGCGAAGATATCAAAATCACTGTTGAACTTGAACTAAACCCAGCTTAATAGACTAAATTACAAGAGGCTATCCTAAGCTTTAGGATAGCCTCTTTGAATGATAGATGGCATTTAACTACTCTAAGATTATTCAGAGTAGTTTTTTTAATTTTGAAACTTTTATTTTAGATTTTCGTATATACTTATATAAAAGCTTTGGAGGGATATAAATGGAAGAACTTATAGGATTGGTTGCCATTGTTATGGTGTTTTCAATACCGCTTACTGCAATTTGGACAACACATCTACGAAAATCGCAAAAAGTGAAATCATCAATTATAAAAGATGAAATTGAACTAGAAAAACTCAAATATAATAACTTTTTACTAGAAACTGAAAAAATGCGCATCGATCTCCAGCAGAAACAAACAAACTTACTAGGAAGCTCAGATCCACTTATTTTAGATTTACAAAAAAGTTCAAAAACGGAGACAAACACTATATCTTCGTAATACAATCGTGCTGATTTCATTCTGCACGATTGTTTTTTATCAATAAAACTTCACTTCAATTCTTCTCAGTCGCAACTTTACGTGTCCATCGATTACACTATAGGTATCTACTAAACGAAATAGGAGCCTACTATGCAAACATCTACCAAAGGTTTTTTCCAATTACTTAAAAGTCTAAAATGGCCAGTAAAGATAACAATTATAGCGGTTGTTCTATCCCTATTAAGCACAGTTATTGGATTAATCGTACCTCTTGTAACAAAAGATTTAGTTGATACGTTATCAACTACTGCTTTTAATTGGAAAATGATTGGCGTATTACTGGTCGTATTCCTCTTGCAGGCGATTTCCGGTGGATTCTCTTTTTATTTATTATCCTATATTGGAGAATTTATCGTTGCGGACCTTCGTACGAAACTATGGAGCAAAGTACTTCATCTACCTGTTCCCTACTATGATCAAAATGAAAGCGGTGAAACGATGAGTCGTATTACACAGGATACGACAACGTTGAAATCACTTATTACAGATCATTTAGTAAATTTCGTGTCTGGAATTATTACAATTATCGGTTCAGTTATTATCTTATTTTTTATTGATTGGAAAATGACGCTGATTATGCTAATTAGTGTGCCCCTGAGCATGGCAATCATGATGCCACTCGGTACAATGATGCATAAAGTTTCAAAAGCTACTCAAAAAGAAATGGCTTCGTTTTCCGGACTTTTAGGACGAGTGCTATCTGAAATACGGTTAGTCAAATCTTACCGAGCTGAGAAAACGGAAACTATTAGTGGGAGCGAAGCCATTCAAAATCTGTATAAATTTGGCTTGAAAGAAGCAAAAATACAAGCGTTCATCTCCCCTTTTATGACGCTCATTATGATGGCAATTCTAGTCGTCATTTTAGGCTATGGAGGTTTACAAGTATCTAAAGGGGTCCTATCTGCTGGAGATCTCGTTGCGATTATCTTTTACTTAGTGAATATTATTGTTCCTTTTGCACAGATGGCAACATTTTTCACCTCTTTCCAAAAAGCAGTTGGAGCAACGGAACGTATCCAGGAAATATTCTATATGGATAGTGAAGCAGTAGAACTAGAAGCTAAACAGCCATTAGAGGATGGTATAGTGGCTTTCGAAGACGTTCACTTTTCGTATGGCCCTGATAAAAAAGTGATTGATGGTATTTCTTTTGAAGCAAGACTTGGTACTGTCACAGCATTTGTCGGTCCAAGTGGTGGTGGTAAAACGACGATTTTTTCATTGCTTGAGAGGTTTTACGAGCCTGATTCAGGGAAAATTATGTTCAATCAAAAACCAATTACTGATCTCTCTTTACGCTCTTGGCGTTCTAAAATGGGCTACGTTTCACAAGAAAGTCCTTTAATGAGCGGCACAATTTTATCGAATATGACTTATGGCATGGCAGAAACCCCTCCAATGGATAACATTATCCAAGCAGCTAAAGCAGCTAACGCAGTCGATTTCATAGAGGAATTGCCGGACAAATACGATACACTCGTAGGAGAACGTGGTATCAAACTTTCAGGTGGACAACGCCAACGTATCGCAATTGCTCGTGCTCTCTTACATGATCCCAAAATATTATTATTAGACGAAGCAACTTCCAACTTAGATAGTGGCTCAGAAGCTTCCGTACAAGAGGCATTAGAACGTCTCATGAAAGGGCGAACTACATTAATCATTGCACATAGACTAGCAACAATTGTTCATGCCGACCAAATATTCTTCCTAGAACAAGGGAAAATCTCAGGAAGTGGCTCACACGAAGAGCTTCTTGCCAAACACGACCTATATAAAGAATTTACACATGGGCAAGGACTATCTTGAATTAGAAACTCCAATGAGCACAGTCATTAGACTTGGCACATTGGAGTTTCTAAATATCTTAGTCAATTATGTAAAGAACTGTTCTTTTCCATATTAAATAATTCATCTGTGAAAGTAGCTTGTAAAAAATGTCGATTTTCAGTAGTTTTTAAAAACTACTTTCATAATGTGTGCTTTCTATGGTTTTATAACTATAATATGGTATATTAGTAATATAATTGGATTTGTTTTCCTTTTCTTTGGCTTAGAAGGGGGTGTAGGTTAGATGAACCTAGGACAATTGATCAAGTTAGAGCGGCAGAGACAGAATATAAAGCAAGAGGCATTGGCTATTGGTATTTGTGTCCCCTCTTATTTGAGTAGAATTGAAAACGGATTAGTCATTCCAAGTGAAGACATAAAGCATCATATTCTGATGAGATTGAATATTTCGTTAGACTCGTTGAATGGTAATCGAAATGAAAAGAAAATTGTTCAGTTTAAAATACGGTTCAAGCAGATTCTAAATTCACGAGACAAAAAGCTTGCTAAAGAGCTTCTTTCCGAAATTCATCTTTATATTGAGGAACATCCATTAGATGAAGAACGACTAACGTTACTTTTATTAGAAGCTCGCCTAATGGTTATGCTGCCTGAGGTATTGGATATGAAAAATAATATCCACATTTTGAAAGAATTCAAAAAAGAAATGACAATTGAACAGTTATTTTACCTCTACACGATTCAAGGTATCACTGCCTATCAAGATAATCAGTTTAGCCAAGCATCTCAAATTTTTAAGGAAGTCTTTCAGTTGATCAAAGGATTTCGAATGGACGACTGGGAGATGGCAGAACTATATTACATATCTGGGTTATCACTTTTATCTGAATCCCGCTACATTCTAGCTATTGATTATGTAAAGGAAGCAATTTCATATTTCAATCAAGAGATTTTAATAGAACGATCGATTGAGTGTTTAATAATCCTAGGGATTGCACAAAAGAATACAGGACTCTTAAAGGAAGCTCTCGCTACTTTTGAAAGAGCTAGAGATATCAATTCAAAAATAGAATCCTCTGAGTTTAATGGCATGATTGAACATAATTTAGGTTCCTGTTACTCGCTACAAAAAGATTCTCATCAAGCATTGCAGCACTTTTTTTATAGTTTAGATGCAAAACATTTCCCTGATGATAAAGTTGTGACTATTTTATCTATTTTGAAGGAATATCACAAAAATGGTGATTTACAGAATGCATTAGTATGGCTACAAAAGGGGCTAGAGATATCCGAGCACCTATCCAATAGCAAGAAGGATCTTTATACAAACCACTTCTCCGTATATGGAGCGATATTACTGGAGAAACAAGAGATTATCGCTATTTTTAAGAAAGCTTTGGATTATTTCGGTGGCAAGCAGGACTATAAAAATTGTATGATTTATTGCCACGTTTTAGCTAAGCGATTAGCTGAAACTAAACAATATAAACAAGCTTCAATTTACTATGATTTAGGTTTTCATTTTCATTTGAAGCAATCAAAAGTATCTAGTTGGGAGGAATTGTCATGAAGAAAATTGTATTTGGAGTTCTACTTTGTTTCGTTCTATTCACACTACCGGTTTTGAGTTCAAATCATCTTGCAGAAGACGACAAGCCAAAAATCACTTCTGTTGGCGATTTTATCTAACCAAAACGTATCGAAAAACAGATTTAGGAAACATAAAAACGAGTCCTCTTCAGTAGATGGACTCGTTTTTAATTATTAAATTGAACTGTCTCCATGATCTCTTATTCAACCGTCACTTCTTCATCCAGTATAATATGTTGACTATATACCTCTACAAACTCCAAGGATTCTTCAATATTATCCACTAGTTCAAATACATCAAGAATCATTGCGAGCTTTATCGTCGTGTCTTCACCAAAGATGTTTTTATAGGTGACATCTTTATAGTGAGCCTTGACTAGTCGATCAACATCCTCTAATTTTACAGCCCGAATAATATTAATAGTCTCTTCATATATTTTGTTTGACATAGTATCAGTTGAAGAAATATGTTCGAACAATAGTTTAACAGAAAAAATTTTATACATTGTGCTCACCTCTTACTTATAACTGTATTATGTGAGCACATGGAATGCTATATATTTCATGTGTGAAAGTATAACCTGAATAACGTACTTAAAACACGTTTTTTGTTCTTACTTTCATAGATGCAAATAATCTCAAACTTTATTTATGTTAGTTCAAATATTAAACTGACTTTCATATAGTTCATAATAGAATCCTCGTTTATTTAGAAGTTCTTTATGCGTTCCAGCTTCAATTAGTTCACCGTGATGAATGACTAGAATTTTGTCCGCATTTTCTATTGTTTTTAAGCGATGGGCTATGACAAAACTAGTACGGCCTTCCGAAAGTCTATTTAGTCCTTGCTGTATATCTATCTCCGTTTTCGTATCAATGCTTGAAGTTGCTTCATCTAAGATTAATATATCTGAATCAGCTAAAATAGCACGAGCAATCGCTAATAATTGTCGCTGTCCCTGGCTTAAATTAGACCCATTTCCAGTAACCTGCGTGTCATACTTATCAGGTAAATGCTTGATAAACCTATGAGCAGATGCAAGTTTAGCAGCTTCTACTACCTCTTCATCGTTTGCCTCGAGTCTGCCGTAGCGAATATTTTCTAAAATAGAACCTGAAAATAGAAAGGTATCTTGTAAAACAATACCAATTTTTTCACGAAGCTTACTTATTTGATACTCCCGAATTGATATCCCATCAATTTCAATCTCCCCAGAGTCAATCTCATAAAACCGCATGAGCAAATTAATGATTGTTGTTTTCCCGGATCCTGTTGGACCTACTAAGGCAATCTTTTCTCCTACTTTTGTCTCGAAGCTAATATTCTTTAAGATAGGTTTTCCAGTCTCATATGAAAAGTGAACATTAGAAAATTTAACGTCCCCTTTTAAAGTATCTATTGTAATTATGCTCTCCTGATCTTGAAGGTCGGGAGTCTCATCCATTATTTCAAATACTCGCTCTGCTCCTGCTATAGCAGACTGAAAGGTATTCAATAAAGTTGAAAGCTGATTAATTGGTCTAAAGAATTGTCTTGAATAATTTACAAAAGCTGCAATTATACCGACTGTTGCCAATTCTTGTAGAGTCATCACAGCTCCAATTCCAATAATTAATGCAAGACCTAAATTGTTGATAAAGTTGTTGATAGGCCCTAGAAATCCGGATACAGTATCAGCTGCGGTTGCCGAGTGCCGTAGTCTTTCATTGACAAGTGAGAATTTGTTGAAATTCTTTTCTTCTTGCCCAAAAAGTGTAATTACTTCATTTCCTGAAATGGCTTCTTCTATAAAACCATTTAGCTCACCTAAATCACGTTGTCTTTTGATGAAGTTGCTACTACTATACGTAATAATTTTTTTCGTCGTGAAAATAACTAATGGTACTACTAACAGTGACACTATTGCTAACACCCAGTTAAGCAGAAACATCGCTATCGTCACACCTGTCACCATCATTACAGTAGAAATAATTTGAATTACACTTTGACTTAATGCGTTATTCAAGCTTTCAATATCGTTCGTAACTCGACTCATAAGATCTCCATGAGTACGTTTATCGAAAAACCGCAAAGACAGAGTTTGAAACTTTTCATATAAATCTTGTCGTAATGACCTAATCGTTTTCAAGGATACTCGAACCATTAAAAAATTCTGTAGCCAAGTAAACGCAGCAGCAGCTGTATACACAATTGCTAGTATTACTAAGAAGCGTATTGTTCCTTCCATATCCTTAGGAATTATATACTCATCAATGGTTACACCAATCATATAAGGAACTAACAAGTTTAATAGAGTAGATATTATTACTAATATAATCGAAAATACAATAGCAATTTTTTGTTTCTCCATATATCGCCAGATTCGTTTTATCGTACCTTTTTTATCTTTTGCTTTCTCTACTGGTCCACCAAATCCTCTTGGGCCTCTTGCACGCCCTATTGCACTAGAAGAAGGTTTAGCTGAAGCCTTACTCATAGGAAAGGACCCCCTTTCCACTTTGTGTTGCATAAATACTTTGGTAAACCTCACTCGCTACAAGCAGCTCTTCATGGGTACCACTTGCTACGATCATTCCATCCTCCATTACAAGAATTCGATCGGCATTTATAATAGAAGAGACTTTGGATGATACGATGAATACAGTTGTATCCGATAAATACTGTCCAAGCGCTTGCTGTACCTGAACTTCAGATATTGCATCTATAGCTGAAGTTGAATCATCTAAAACTAATATTTTGGGTTGACGTATGAATGCACGACTCATGGATAATCGTTGTTTTTGTCCTCCTGACAAATTGGTTGCTCCTTGCATAAGCTCATGTGCAAATTGGTCTTCTAATTTTTCTATAAACTCACTTGCCGCTGCTGAGTTTGTCGCTTTTTCCATATCTTCTAAGGTAGCTTCTTCTTTTCCAAAGCGTATATTCTCTGCTATTGACCCTGCAAATAACTTTGCATTCTGCGGTACAAACCCAATTGACTCTCGTAAATTCTCAATAGTATACTCTTTTATATTTATCCCGTTGATTAATACCTCTCCTAAATCTGGGTCATACAATCGAGGAAGAAGTTTAATGAGCGTTGACTTCCCGCTCCCTGTTTGTCCTATAATTCCAATAGTTTCGCCACTATTCACATGAAAGGAAATATCCTTTAATACATATTCTCCGTTTTTACTATAGCTAAAATAGACCGATTTAAACTCTACTTCGCCTTTGATATTATTATCCGATACAGGAGTTGTAGGATCAGTTATATCAATTTTTGTTTCCAAAACTTGTTGAATTCGAACAGCAGATGTGAACGACCTCGTAATTTGCATTAATACATGACTACTAGATACCAGCCCGTTCATAATAATCGTTAAATAGTTGGTGAACGCCAAAATAACTCCGACCTCTAACGTTCCCTCATTTACTTTTATAGCACCCATCCACATCCCAATTACTACACCAATATTAACGATAAATAGCATAACGGGCATTAGTGTAAGAATCACCTGTTCTGCCGACATATTGCGTTTCGTTAACTCTTCATTTACACGTTTAAATGCTTTTATCTCATAATCTTGTCGATTGAATGCTTTAATCACACGTATACCCGCAAACGTTTCTTGAAGCTTCGTATTCACTTTGTCTATAGCTTTTTGTACTCTTGCAAATAATTTTCCTGTTTTATAAGAGAAAAAGTAGA
The DNA here is from genome assembly GCF_038003165.1 of Psychrobacillus sp. FSL K6-2365. NCBI lineage: Bacteria > Bacillati > Bacillota > Bacilli > Caryophanales > Bacillaceae > Psychrobacillus > Psychrobacillus sp. FSL K6-2365. The sequence goes on from NZ_JBBOOO010000001.1 coordinate 3,852,841, forward strand.
TTAACACAATTAGTATGGGAATAACAACCAATAGTACAGGGAATAGCTCTCTAGCGGTAAACCAAACAATCGCAACTGCTCCTATAAATAATAGCGGTCCTCTTACAAAAACACGAAGTGTCATCATAAGTGCTTGTTGGACAGCAGTTATGTCATTCGTCACAATCGTTATTAATTTTCCCACACCAATATTGTCCATATTTTTACTTGAAAACTTCTCAGTCATTTTGAAAACATCTCTTCGAATATCAGCCGCAAAATTTACTGCTGCTCTAGTACTATATATAGTACAACCTACTCCACCTATCAGCCCAATTACTGCAGCTACAAGCATTAAAATACCAAGTTTTACTACATAAGCTGTGTCATCATTAGCAATACCATCATCAATAATATGTTGCATGATTGTCGGGGATAATAAATCCATGACCACTTCAATACACATAAAAATTGGTGCTAAAATAGCAAAAAGCATATATGGTTTAACATAAGGAAGTAATTCCCTAAAGGATTTCATATTATCTCACTCCCTAATAGTTCTCTGTCTGTAATCTCTCTGTTATTTCTTTCATAAATGCAATAAGTTTTGGCGAATTCTCGGGAGTGTTTCGGCTTTTCTTTATCGCTTTTCTAAGCTCCGCCTCCCACAAATCGATAATCTCCTTTAAACGAATAGCTTCTTCAGAGTTTTGCCAGCTCCACCGATCCTCCCAGTTGCTCCAAAATGCACCTTCTTTACTTTTTGCAAACTCCTGCAATCGAATTTTTCCCTTTTCTTGAATGCAATAAGTCTTTTTATCGGAGGAAGGTTCGAGTTCTATCATTTCCTTCTCCAACAATTCTTGAAGTGCCGGGTATACTGTTCCCGCACTGGCAGAATAATGTTCCCCCGACCTAATTTCTAATTCCTTCATTATTTGATATCCATGCATCGGTGCTTCCTCCAATAGATGCAAGATGGCCATTTGAATAAATCCTCTACGTTTTTTCATGTAAAACAACTCCTTATATATCGATAATATTAATCGATATATCGATTAATAACAATAGTAAAAGAGTTACCCAATATAATTTAGGTAACTCCCCTGTGATCAGACTAATGGAATCATATCTTCCAATTACTATTAATCGACGTATTCAACTTTTTCTAATGGTTCAAATGCAGGTCCTTCTAGTACGTCCCCTTTATAACTAAATCTTGAACCATGACATGGGCAATCCCATGAACTTTCCGCATTATTAAAGGAAACATTACAGCCCATATGTGTACAAGCAGGTTTAACAAGGTATACTTTTCCCTGATCGTCTTTATAAGCCCCTACCTTTTTACCATCCATCATTATTATATCTCCACTACCGGATTGTATATCCTCTAGCTTTAAATCTACCAACTCTGTTTTCCCTTTAACTAGTTCCTTTGCAACGCTTGCATTCGTCTTAGCAAAGCTTGTTATATCTTCTTTTTTCAGTTTAGAACGGGAGGGATTATAAAGTTCTATATATCGGTTATCCCTTTCCAGCACAAGATCACTCATGATGCTTGCGGCAACTATACTGTTGGTCATCCCCCATTTTGCATATCCTGTTGCAACTAATACATCTGACTTTCCTGCAGTCATCTCACCAACATATGGCAGTTGATCTAAAGTGACTAAATCCTGAGCAGACCAGCGATAATCATAATTTTTCACTTTAAACTGTTCTCGTCCAAAAGCTGCGAGGTTTTCATAATTTTCATTAGTATCGCCTTCGAATCGACCTGTTACATGACCTTCTCCACCAATCATCAAATACCTTTTTCCATCATTACCTAGTGCAGTTCGTACTGATCTAGTGGGCTTCTCCACATTTATATACATTCCCTTTGGATAATTAGACGGTGCGATAGAAGCCAGAGCATAGGAACGTTCTGAGTGCATTCGTGCAAAGTATAATCCATCTCCATCATTAAAAGGGAAATGACTACATACTAATACTTTGTTAGCACGTATAAGTTGGCCTTCCATCAATTCTACTGTATTCGATTTTATAGTTTTAGCGCGAGACTCCTCAAAAAATTGCACACCATTCTCTATTGCTTTATCCATTAATGCCTTTGCATATTTTATTGGATGGAATTGACCTTGGTCTTCTAACTTAAGCGCTTGCTTCACCGTATAAGGTAGTCCCGTATCCTTCGTCAAGGTTGCACCTTCTATGCCAAGAGTGTTGTATGCCTCCATTTCCTTTTCCACTTTTTCTATACCAACCTCGGTATCTGCATAAATATAGGCAGACATTGTTTCATAGTCGCAGTGTATGCCTAGTTGTTCGATTGTCTGTTTGATAAATTCTTTAGCTTCTGTATTTGCATCATAGTATAACCGTGCCTTCTCTTCTCCAAAGGTAGTAATTAGTTGCTGATAGATAGGGCCATGCTGCGCAGTCACCTTGGCAGTTGTGAATCCTGTAGTTCCTACCAATATTCGACTCCCCTCTACTACTATCACCTTTCGACCGCTACTACTCAGCAAATAAGCTGCGGTTATTCCAGTTAGTCCAGCACCGACAATAACAATATCCGTTTCGATATTATCATTTATTTTAGGGAATAGTGGAAAGTCATTAGTTGCTCTCCAGTAGGATTTAGATTCCTTAGGTAAAATTTGATCTGACAATTGTATTTCCTCCTTTTTCTACAGTGTCTATCTATTGTTGAAACTTTATTCAATATTTTGCGTATAACAGAAAAACAGTTTTTAGTAAGGGGTATGTACATGGATAATTTTGGTTTATTTTTTGCTGGTGGTATACCTATATTTGTTGGTGCTATATTTTTATTAGTATTTGGAATTATTATTTTCACGATTATTAAAAGTCTCTCCCAGTGGAATAAAAACAATAACTCGCCTAAGTTATCTGTACCCGCTCAAGTAGTAACTAAACGCTCAAAAACGAGTGGTGGTGCAGGAGATAGCTCAGCTTCCACGTTCTACTATGTTACTTTTCAATTTGATAGTGGCGATCGTTTAGAATTGCATCTTAGTGGCTCAGATTATGGGATGCTTGCAGAGGATGATCTTGGTGTATTAACCTTCCAAGGTACTAGATATCATTCTTTTGAAAGAAAATAAAAACGTGCATGCTCAATTTGAGCTGCACGTTTTTTGTGAGTGACTTGTATTTGTAATTGCGCTTCAAATCACCGATCCTCTTCACCCCAGCACTCCGTGTTCTTTAGACCAGGAATTGTTTTTGCATAAAACACCGGATTTTCTCCTTTTTTTCGTTGCTTCGTGTAATCATTGAGCACATGGAATGCTGTTTTGCCAAGGAGCAGTATCACAGCAATATTCAGCATCGCCATTAGTCCCATGAATAGATCTGCTAAGTTCCAAACTAGTTGTACATGTGCAAGAGATCCGAACATGACCATTGCTAACACTAGCACGCGGTAACCAGTCATCCACCCCTTATGTGTATTGATAAATTCAATATTCGTCTCACCGTAATAATAATTCCCTATTATAGAACTGAAAGCAAAGAAGATAATAGCTATCGCTACGAAATATGGTGCCCAGCTTCCAACATGTTCTGCCAACGAATTTTGCGTTAACACAATTCCATCACTTTCTCCTGTCTTATAGAGACCTGCCAGAATAATAATGAATGCAGTTGCCGAACATATGATAATCGTATCAAAAAATACTCCAAGACTTTGTACTAAGCCCTGTTTTGCTGGATGAGATATACTTGCCGTAGCTGCCGCATTTGGCACACTACCCATCCCAGCCTCATTGGAGAATAACCCACGACGTACACCTTGCATGATTGCCGCACCCAAAGTGCCTCCTACTGCTTCTCGAAGACCAAACGCCTCCGTAAAGATCAAACTAAGTACTGTAGGTATTTCTGAGAAATTAGTCACCACAACGTATATGGCAACTATTAAGTAAAATATAGCCATTACTGGCACGATGATTTGAGTCACCTTAACAATTCTATGTACACCACCAAAAATAATTGTTGCCGTTAGCAACACTAACAAAATCCCTATTACATACGGAGGAATACTAAATACTTCTCCTACGGAAGCTGATATCGTATTAGACTGAACCGCATTAAATATAAAACCAAAGCACAGTGTTAATAAAATACTAAATATAATAGCTAATTTACGAGTACCTAATGCTTTCTCCATATAATACGCCGGTCCACCTCTAAAGGTATCTCCGTCCTTCACCTTATAAACTTGTGCAAGTGTACTTTCGATAAAAGCAGTTGCCATACCGATTACGGCAATTACCCACATCCAAAAAACAGCCCCTGGGCCACCAACACCAATTGCAAGTGCTACACCAGTAATATTCCCAGTTCCAACACGTGAAGCTGTACTAATTGTAAAAGCTTGAAAAGGTGAAACTCCACCCTTCTCTTCTTTCTTTTCGACAATCAATCGAAACATCTCTCCAAACATACGAAATTGTACAAATTTCGTTCCAATGGTAAAGTAAAGTCCCGCTATGATTAACAAGGCGATCAGTATATTACTCCATAGAACATTATTAACTGAGTCCACCATACTTCCAATCCATTCCATAGTTTCTCCTCCAATTTTTTGTTAACTTTTTTTCTATACCCTTTTTTCCATAAGAAAAACCAATAGTGGATTCCCCTATTGGTTGAATTGGGCATCATTTTATTTTAGCCTACAATCCTTCTTCTTCCGCAACTTTTTGTAAAGCACCAACGAATGTTTCTGTTGGTTGAGCTCCTGAAATGGCATATTTGTCGTTTATAACAAAGAAAGGTACTCCCCGGACACCGATTTGCCCTGCTTTAGCAATGTCTATACGTACATCTGCTAAGTATTCCTTAGAGTTTAAGACTTTTTCTGCTTCTTCTCTTGATAGATCAAGCGATTCTATCAAATCAAGCAGTACATTATTATTTCCAATTTCTTTCCCCTCGATAAAGTATGCATGTAGCAATAACTCATTTGCTTCTCTTGCTTTACCTTGTGCAGATGCCCATTTTACTAATCGATGTGCATCTAAAGTATTGGCAGGCTTCATTGCTTCAAAATTATAATCTAGTCCTACAGTTTTTGCTTGCTCTACTACTCCAGCCGTCATCGTTTTCGCAGCTTCCACAGTAGAACCATATTTTTCTGCAAGCACTTCATACATAGTTCTATCTGTTTGTTTTGGTGTATTTGGATCTAATTCAAAGCTTTTAAATTCTACCTGGGCTTGTGAAGTAAAACCAGCTTGTTCTAAAGCTTCCTCTAATCTTCTTTTACCAATATAACAAAAAGGACATACAAAATCGGACCAAACTTCAATTTTCATTTTCATCATCACCTCTTCTATATTGTAATAGGATTAAATCTTGAATTCAAAATTACTGCTTGTTCGTCTAGATGGTTCGTCTTTAAATGTGAAAAAAACACAATCTATTGATTGACAGAGGCACATTCATATTGGATAAATATTCCTTTTGGCAAGTAAACCCCCTTCTTGAGCAAGTAAATAGCCATCCAGCGCAAGTAACGTGGGAGGAAAGCAAGTAATTTCATCCTGAGCGCAAGTAAACGACATGTCAAAGCAAGTAAATGCTTTTAGAAATTAGCACATGTCCGCACTCTGCAGAGAAAAAACGATGCAATTTGCATCGTTTTAGTATTTCTTAGTCAGCTAATGCTTCTGTTAAGGCAGGTACTACTTGTTTTTTACGAGACACAACACCTTTTAGAAGTGCAGTATTGTTTTCAAACTTCACATTGAATGCTGCTTCAGCTTTTAATGCTAATTTCCCTAATGCTAGTGCTACAGAGTCATTATTTAGAATATCTGTTACGACAAAGAAGAATAGATCCAATTCTTTTTCTTGGATTTCACGAGTGATTAGTTCCTCTAGTTCTGCTTGACGACTCATCACATCGTTGACATCAACCGCGTTCACTTGAGCGATGACTACCTTCGATTCACCCATACCAAACTCTTTTGCATCTAGTGTAAGTAGGTCCTCTAAGCTCTTATCGCTTAAATCTGCTCCTGCTTTTAACATTGCAAGTCCATACTTTTCTACATCCACTCCAGCAATTCCCTCTAGCTCTCTTGCAGCTACTATATCTTCCTCTGTGCAAGTAGGCGATTTAAAAAGTAATGTATCTGAAACAATAGCAGATAGCATTAATCCTGCTATATTTGCAGGTACCTCTATGCTTTTTTCCTTATAGATTTTGTTTATAATAGTCGCTGTACAACCTACTGGCTCTGCACGGTAATATAGTGGATCGGCTGTTTCAAAGTTTGCAATACGGTGATGATCGATTACTTCTGTTACTTGAACCTCTTCGATACCATCTGCACTTTGTTGTTTTTCATTGTGATCGACTAAAATAACTTTTTTTGCTTCTGTAGAGACGTTTTCTATTAATCTTGGTGCTTCAAAACCAAATTTTTCTAATGCGAAGACTGTTTCATTATTTAAATCGCCTAAACGCACTGCCTCCGCTTCTACACCAATCTGATTTTTTAAATGCGCATAAACGATAGCAGATGTAATTGTGTCTGTATCAGGGTTTTTATGTCCAAAAACGAGTACTTTTTCCATGAATAATCCTCCTAAAATCTATTTCCGACTATATTTTATCATACATCCTTAGCGTCATCGAAAAGTAATTCGGCTAATTTATGCTTTTGGTGCAGAAAGTCTGCCAATGTATATCCATCTAGTACTTGTAGATAGGCATTCAGCGCTATACGGAGTGCTGCTCGTAATCCACAAACTGATGTAATAGCACAACTATTCGTTTGACAATCAAAGCATTCCACAAGATGAAAGTCGTCTTCAGTATGTCTTACAACTTGTCCTATATTTATAACTTCTGGTTCCATTGCTAAACGGATACCGCCGCCTCTTCCTCTAACTGTATCTATATAGCCAAGTTTCCCAAGCTCATGGGTCACTTTCATCAGATGGTTTTTTGATATACCATATGCCTCCGATATAGCTTTAATTGTGGAAAGTTTATTTTTTTCCTGTGCTCCAAGGTATATTAACACGCGTAGTGAGAAATCTGTATACATAGTCATTCTCATATTGCCACCGCCATTCTTCCATTATTATAACGATTTTGACAAGATTGTGGTATAAATGTGTCTGATTTATTAAAGATGTATTTTATATATTGCTTTTAAGATTTTACAGGAGTATATTGTGTTTGTAATCAAATGAAAAGGACGTGTGTATATATGTTATCTCAAAAAACAATCGATATCGTAAAATCTACAGCACCTGTTTTAGAAGTACACGGTGTAGCTATTACCACTGCTTTTTACAAAAATATGTTCGAGGCTCATCCAGAACTATTAAATATATTTAATCACGCCAACCAAGCAAAAGGTCGTCAACAAACTGCTCTAGCGAACACAGTTTATGCTGCTGCTGTTCACATTGATAATCTTGCAGCAATCATTCCGGTAGTAAAACAAATTGGTCAAAAACATGTTAGTTTAGGTATTAAACCAGAACATTATCCAATTGTTGGAGAACATTTACTTGGAGCTATTAAAGAAGTACTCGGTGATGCAGCAACAGATGATATTATTAATGCTTGGGCAGAAGCATATGGGGTCATTGCGGATGCATTTATCGGCATTGAGGAAGAAATGTATACTGCTACTGAGTCTAAACAAGGTGGTTGGAGATTCTTCAAGGACTTTGTTATTGCTGACAAAGTAAAAGAAAGCGATAATATCACTTCTTTCTATTTGAAACCTGCAGATGGTTCTATATTACCATCTTATGAACCCGGACAATTTATCACGATCCGTGTAAGTATTCCAGGAGAAAAGTATTTGATGAATAGACAATATAGTTTATCAAAAGCAACGGACAGTGAATCTTTCCGTATTTCTGTTAAAAAAGAGGATGAAAATAATCCGGAGGGTAAAGTATCTGTCCACCTTCATAATAATGTAAATATTGGAGACAAAGTAGAACTTACTGCTCCAGCAGGAGATTTCATTTTGGATCCATTAAAAACAACACCAGTAACATTCGTAAGTGGTGGTGTTGGAATCACACCGATGATGAGTATGTTCGAGACGATTGCGAAAAACAATCCGAGTCGTTCTGTATCCTTTATCTATAGTGCCCGTAATGAAAACTTACATCCATTTGATAAGGATATTCGCTCTTTGATGGAAAACATGGATGATGCAAAATATGTTGCGCTTTACTCTGAAAGTGGCGATGGCTTTATCACGAAAGATGTTCTAAAAGATCATGCTATTGTAAACGGCGATGTTTATGTATGTGGTCCAGCAGGATTTATGGAAGCTATGATCAATCACTTATTAGAGCTAGGAGTTCCAAATGATAATATTCATTTCGAATTCTTCGGACCGGCAATGCAATTAGAATTAGTAAAAGCTTAATAATTCCATGTTAAAGTGTTACTTCTATACGAAGTAACACTTTTTCAATATAGGAACAATTTTACTAATAGATAGATTTAAAGTTATGTTTACTTATCAACAATAATGTTATAATTAGGATATAATTCATACTTAAGTAGAAATGAGTGAACATGCCTAATGCCCAAAAACTCCGAGAGCAAATACATACCGTTGGCTAACTTTTTTAAACAATCCACTAACAAAGAAATTACATTAACATACACTGAAATCGAAGCAATTATTGGACATGTTCTTCCAAACGCTGCGTATTTAAGTAGTAGTTGGTGGAAAAAAACTAAGCCACCTGCGCTCCATTATTTTGCATGGACAGATTCCGGATATTCCGTAAAAAGCGTTGATCTTGGAAAAGCAGTTCATTTTCACAGTGTTTTGCATGAGACGGATGAACGGACATCTGATGATAAGGACACTCAGGACATTTTGATTATTCGCGAGGCAGATTTAGAAGATGCTCGTCCTTTTATTAATTTACAGGAAACTATATTTGCAGAAACAGATTTTATGTTATTCGGAAAATCTGATCGTCAATTAACGGTTCAAAGTATCCGTAAAAGCATGAATACATGGAAAACTTCACCGAACTCTATTCTACTTTTAGCTATTATGAACGGACAATACGCAGGCTACGTACAGTTTATAGGTGGCCCAGCTCCACGTGCTGTACATCGAGCATCTGTGGTTATTGGGGTCAAACAAGCCTTTTCTAAGAAAGGAATTGCTTCTTCTCTAATGCTGCAAGGTGAAAAATGGGCAAAAGAATCTGGCATTTCAAAGCTAGAACTTACTGTTATTAAAGAAAATATCAATGCCCAAAAGCTCTATAAAAAGCTTGGTTTTGAATTAGAGGGTACACGAAAAAACGCATTAATCATTCATGATCAATTTGTAGATGAATACTATATGGGAAAACAAATTTAAAATCGTTTTAAGATATTTCTAAAGAGGCTTCCAAAAATTTAATTTTGGAAGTCTATTAATTTGGATAAAGTTAAAATTGTATGCACTTGAAATCCAGTATGTTTTGCCTATCTTTTCCTGTGAAAAGGAATTTGTAGCATTACGTCGAATTGTTAAATAGATGGGGTGAATATATTGGAGTTTAAAATAAATAAGGTTTGTTTTACCAAAGCAATTTCAGATGTTAGTAAAGTGGTATCAATGAAGGCACTTTTACCAGTGTTATCAGGTATTAAGATAGTCGTTAATAGTGATCATTTAATCCTAAGTGGAAGTAATTCTGAAATAGCTATAGAAAGAGTTATTCCATTAACATTGAATAACAATATAGTATTAGATGTTATTGAAACAGGTAGCGTTGTGTTATCATCAAAACATTTAAGTGAGATCGTAAAAAAGTTACCCGGTGACATTCATATTAAAATGTTGGAGAAACAATTGGTAACTATACAATCGGAAGAAATCACAATACATTTAAATGGTTTCAGTTCAGAAGAATACCCTACTCTTCCAGACATCGATTTATCAAAACACATTAGCATACCGAGCAATAAACTGTTAGAAATTATAGAACAAACTATGTTTGCTGTTTCTAAAAATATGTCGAGACCAGTATTGACAGGTATCAATATTACATTATCCTCAAACGAAATTTCATTTATCGCTACTAACTCACAACGTCTAGCTTCAAGAAAATATTCATTAGTATCAGACTTTGAAGAATCCTTTACTATCTCTGAAAAAAGTTTGCGTGAGCTTTCTAAGTTAATTAAAAATGAAATTCATCTGATTACTATTTATTTTTCGGGAAAGTATATTGTATTTAAATCTGATGATCTAACACTTTTTTCAAACCTTATCGAAGGTAGTTATCCGAACACATCGAGATTGTTCCCAAAAGATGCTAAAACGATTATTACTTTAAACACAAAACAGTTTTTACAGGGTATCGATAGAGCGTGTCTTTTTGCAAATGAATGGAGAAACAACAACGTGCATCTAGAAATAGAAAATAAAACTAAGATTAAAATTTCATCATACTTCTCTGAGATAGGTTTAATAGAAGAAACACAGCCTATTAAAGAAATCACCGGCGAGACAAATTTAAAGATTTCACTTGATGCAAGCTTTTTAATGGACGCTTTAACAGCTATCAAAGAAGAAGAAATAAAAATGAGTTTTAGTGGTTCAATGGGTCCTATTTTAATCGAACCAATCAACAATCCTTCCTATATCCAACTAATTTCACAAGTCCGCGCAAACTAATATTTCTCATAATAAAAACCAGAGGCGACCTATTTTTCAGGCCATCTCTGGTTATCTTGATTTCGATACGAATGGATTATCTGTTTCCCAGAATCTATATGGATAATGGACGGCCTCTCCACTGTTTTGAATACCTATTCTTGGACCAGTAGATACAGACGCTACGCGTTCCCCTTCCGCCATATACAAAGGCTTTTCTGTCCAATGTGAACCATAGTGTTCCATGGATATACCCATAGCTTTTGTTAATTTCCCTGGTCCGCTCGTCCACTGTTTCATCGGAAGATCGTTACGAAATTCCTTCATCAAATCTAATCCTTCCACAGGTTCTACTGCTCGAATTAATATCGCATTAGGGATGTCAGTAGGTGCCGAGACAACATTGATGAGCGTATGCGTATGCATTTGATATGTATATATCAAACCTGGCTCACCAAACATAACCTCCGTCCGCTTTGTTCTCCTATTTCCAAAACTATGTGCCGCTCGGTCATCTGGTCCCATATATGCTTCAGTTTCTACAATCTTACCAATGAGCACCCCTCTCGGATGCTCATGAACAATATATTTACCTAATAATTGCCGTGCAAGTTCCAGAGTTGGTTGTTGAAAAAAAGTTACTTCAATTGGTTTCATATTAAATAAAACCCTTTTTTTTCGCTTCAAATGTTAACTCTTCTCTAAACTTAGGATGCGCAATGGAGATAAGTTGTTTGGCACGTTCCGAAATTGGTTTTCCAAACATTTTAGCTACCCCGTACTCTGTAACAATCATGTCTACATCATTTTTGGTAGTCGTGATAACTGAGCCTGGAGTAAGACTTAGTTTTATACGAGAGATTTCATCGTTCTTGGCTGTAGAAGTCATACATACAAAGCCTTTTCCTTCTTTAGCAAAGCGAACTCCACGAGCGAAGTCTGCTTGTCCTCCGGTAGAGGAATAGTAATTTCCTGCTACCGTTTCAGATGCACATTGTCCAAATAAGTCGACCTCCGTCGTCGCATTAATCGAAACAATACGCTCCTCCTTAGCAATTTCTCGAGGATCATTCACAATACTTACAGGTAAAAACTCCACGGCAGGATTGTTGTCTAAGAAGTCATACATTTTCTTTGATCCATGGGCAAATGTAGCAATAATTTTACCTTTATTCGTAAACTTTTGTGTTCCGTCAATGGCACCTGCCTTTACTAAATCTACAATTCCATCAACAAACATCTCTGTATGAATACCTAAATGACGATGATTTTTTAAAAGACTTACTACTGCGTTTGGAATAGATCCAATACCTATTTGTAGTGTATCTCCATTTTTAATCGTCTCCGTCACATACTCAGCAATTTTTATATCCTTCTCGCCAATAGGAACTGCAACATCCTCAAACAACGGACGATCATTTTCCACATATCCAGCTATTTGGCTAATGTGAATTTGATTTTGACCAAAAGTGCGAGGCATATGTTTGTTCACTTCTAATATAAACGGGACTGTACCGATAAACTCACTTACGATATCCGCCTGTGTTCCTAAGGAAAAGTAACCAAATTCGTCCATTGGCGAAGCTACAGCCATAATCATCGACAGGTTTGTAGAGCTTCTTATTATACGAGGCATTTCATGAAAATTATTTGGCACTAAGTCTACTAAGCCTTGGTGGAACTGTTTTCTCGTCGCCCCACTTAAAAAGTAAGAGACATGGTGTAGCTTTTCAGGAAAGGTGCCATTCATATACTGTCTGGATTGTAAGGCAAGCAATTGATGTATTTTTACATTAGTTAGTTGATGTGCTTGGTCCTCTAAAAAATCCAACAATTTATGAGGTTCGCCATTCGTTAGCGGAAGAATAATGTCTGCATTATGAGGAATTAGATCGATTACTTGTTGTGCTGTTAGCTGTTTGTTATTCATGATGTTCTTCTCCTATGGTGTTCGTTTTAGTTAACAATTGGCGCGGTCATTAGAAATCCTTCAACTTCTTTAGGATTTCGCAAAACGCATATATCTGTATTTTTTACTTTTTTTAATATGTCGAGTGTATGTGGACGTACATCCTTCGGAAAACGCCATACCCATTTTGCAAATTCTATGTCCATTTTTTCTTTACAGCCTGGTGCCATATCCGGGCGTGTTTTGCCGCGGTAGATCCATGCTCTTTTGAAAACTCTATACGTGCATAATACCCTAGAGAAATCCAAAAAGACAATTAAATCTGCATAGGATGCTCGCAACTCTAATGTCGAGTCAAAATTGCCATCTATGATCCACTTATCTTTTTTAAGTTCTGCTTGTATTTTTTCACGAAATTCCGGCTTTGGTGTAGGCACCCATCCTTCATTCCAAAAAAGTGCATCTAAATGGATTAAAGGCAAATCCCATTTTTCAGACAGTAGTTTGGATAATGTAGATTTACCTGCACCGCTTGAACCGATGATGAGTATACGTTTATGTTTTAACTGAAACATCCTCTACCCCCTTTGTTGGCCTTCTTCATTTTACTATGTTTTTCTCTGCTGGCAAAACAAAAACCTGCTCCCATAGGAACAGGTTTTTGCATTTATTCTAATTCTACTTGTTTTGTTTCTGTACCTAGGAACAGTACTGCTAATACACCGATAACTATTGCAATACAGAAGATAGTAAAGATATAGCCAATTTCATAGCCCCTCATTACAAGAGTTCCAACCAGCAACGGTCCTAAAATTCCCCCTATACGTCCAACAGATGCGGCCATACCAGAACCGGTTGCACGAATGACAGTTGGATATTGCTCTGGAGAGTATGCGTATAGTGCTCCCCAAGCACCAAGGTTAAAGAATGATAAAAGTATTCCCGAAACTATTAGTAACGTAGTTGTCTCTGCTGAGCCAAAGACGAAAGCACTTGCCGCAGTACCCAATAAATAAGTAACTAGTACAAATTTGCGTCCTGCCTTCTCGATTAACCAAGCTGCAGAGAAATAACCTGGTAATTGAGCAATGGTCATGATCAATACGTATTCAAAGCTTTTAATGAGAGTGAATCCTTTAATGACCATTACACTTGGAAGCCATAAGAACATTCCATAATAGGAGAACACGACCGTAAACCATACAATCCATAACATTAACGTTCGCTTCGCATATTTCTTTGTCCAAACTTCACTCATGTTTTGCATAATACTTCTAGATTCCGATTTTTTCTCCGTATATTTAGGAGAATCAGGTAATTTTAAACGTAAATAAATTGTATAAAAAGCAGGCAATGCAGTGATTAGTAAAGCAATTCTCCAGCCGTAATCAGGAATAATAAAATAAGCAATTATTGCAGAAATAATCCATCCAGCCGCCCAAAAGCTTTCTAATAAAACAACTACTCTACCACGTTCTTTTGCCTCCACACTTTCAGATACTAATGTTGAAGCTACTGGAAGTTCTCCTCCAAGTCCCATTCCAACAAAGAATCTTAAAATTAGGAATGCAGCTAATGTTGTCGTTAGAGCGGACAGTCCACTTGCGATAGAGAACATCAGTAGAGTGATCATAAATATTTTTTTTCGGCCTACTTTATCTGCAAAAACTCCAAATACGAGAGCCCCTACTGCCATCCCTATAGAGTTGACACTTCCGATCCACCCCATTTGTTCCGGAGATAAATTCCAATCTACCGCTAAAGCTGCAATTACAAATGATAGAATTCCAACATCCATTGCATCGAACATCCATGCAAGCCCTGCTATTCCTAGTAGTTTATTTTTCGATATCTTTTTTTGTTCTTTCATAGCCGTGTATTTCTCCCCTGTCTTTACACCTGTAAAGTTTTTAGTTTACTTGTTTAGTATACGCTTGGAACATCAAAGTTACAATAAAAATTTTATCTTGTTTTTTCCACTTTATTAGAGTAAAATGTCCTTTATACAAATACATATGTTTACTCAAGGAGAACAGAGAGGTGGAATTCATCATGGCTTGGCAAGGATTAATCGAAGAATATAAAGCGTTTTTACCCGTAACAGAAAAAACACCCAAATTAACTTTACTTGAGGGTAATACGCCTCTTATTAAGTTAGAAAATTTATCTAAAGAACTAGGTATTGAATTATACGTAAAGATAGAAGGAGCAAATCCCACTGGATCTTTTAAAGATAGAGGTATGGTTTTTGCGGTTGCAAAAGCAAAAGAAGAAGGAAGCAAGGCAGTTATTTGTGCTTCTACTGGAAACACTTCAGCTGCGGCAGCTGCCTATGCCGCTCGTGCAGGTATGCGAGCAGTTATTGTTATACCAGAAGGAAAAGTAGCTGCTGGAAAGTTAGCTCAAGCATATATGTATGGAGCAGAAGTAATTCAAATAGAAGGAAACTTTGATGTAGCACTTGATATGGTCCGTGCTATTAGCGAAACCTCTCCTATTACGCTTGTGAATTCTGTTAACCCATATCGTATTGAAGGACAAAAGACTGCATCCTTTGAAATTTGTGATGTGTTAGGCACTGCACCTGACTATCTAGCAATACCAGTAGGAAACGCAGGTAATATTACTGCTTACTGGAAAGGATTTAAAGAGTATAACGAGAAAAAACAAACAGGTCTACCTCAAATCTTCGGCTTTGAAGCAGAAGGATCTGCTGCCATTGTTCAAGGAAAGCCTATCGAATTCCCTGAGACAATTGCTACTGCAATTCGTATCGGTAATCCTGCAAGCTGGAAAGGCGCAGAAATAGCACGGGATGAGTCTAATGGTGTCATTGAAGCTGTAACTGATGATGAAATTATCGAAGCCTACAAACTAATCGCAAGCAGAGAAGGTATCTTCGCGGAACCCGGCTCATGTGCATCTATCGCAGGACTATTACGCTCAGTAAAAAACGGAAAAATAAAACCAGAAAGTAAAGTAGTTGCAGTACTAACTGGAAATGGCTTAAAAGATCCGCAAACTGCAATCGACGTAAAAGTTTCTAAACCACATAAACTTGAAAGTAATGCATCTGCACTTAGCGCATTTATAGAGGAGGTGCTGGCATAATGGTTTGGTGTATATCTATACCAGCAAGTACTGCAAATCTTGGACCGGGATTTGATTCAATTGGCATTGCTCTAGATAAATATTTAGAGCTTGAAGTCGAGCTAGGTTCTGCCTGGGAAATTATTAATTTATCCCGTAATCTTCCAGATGTTACAAATCCACAGGATCACTTAATAGTCCAAGCTGCCGAAAAAACTGCTGAGTTGCATGGGTTTTCACTTCCTCCGTGCACAGTACGAGTGAAGAGTGATATTCCACTAGCACGCGGGATGGGAAGCAGTGCCTCCGCCATTGTAGCGGGAATTGAGTTAGCCAATCAAATTATGGAATTACATCTTACTACTCAAGACAAATTAAAAGTAGCAACACTTATGGAAGGACATCCAGATAACGCAGCCGCTTCCATTTACGGGGGTTTTACCATTTCCTCTAATGCAGAAAGTGGCGAGATAAATGTATTTCATGCTAATCATATCGAAGCGTCATTTGTGCTTTTTATTCCTAACTTTGAGTTAAAAACAGCAAAAGCGAGACAAGTACTACCGGACACCTATACACGTCAAGAAGCAGCGCAAGCAAGTGCGACTGCAAACTTGTTAACCGCAGCATTTCTATCACAAGCTTTTGAACAGGCTGGTACTTATATGGAACAGGATTTATTTCACGAGCCTTACCGACTCGATTTAATCCCACAGAGTAAAGAGATTAAAGTTGCTGCTAAACACGCGGGTGCTTATGGAACTTGTATTAGTGGTGCTGGACCTACTCTTCTCTCACTTTTAGAAAAAGGAGCAGAAGATGATTTTATCTCCAACTTAAAAGGGCAGTTCCCTAATTTTGAACTGGTCGCAGTACCTATGAATCGTACAGGTATTGTTGTTACGATAAAAGATGTAGAGAGTGCACGCTAAAGAAAGTTTCCACAAAATAGAGAATTATTATACGTTCCTAATTTAAAAAGGCAGTGCAACCTTCAAACGAAGTCGCACTGCCTTTTATTAAGCTAATAATACTAGACTTAATGCCATTACTAGCATCCCTGCAACTACTCCGTAAATAGATGAATGGGTTTCATCATATTTTTTCGCTGCTGGTAGTAATTCATCCAATGAAATAAAGACCATAATTCCTGCTACTGCTGCAAATACTACTCCAAATACTACTCCATTTAAATATGGCATCAGTACTAAATAAGCAACGAACGCTCCGACTGGTTCAGCTAAGCCAGATAAAAAGGATAATTTAAAAGCCTTCTTCCGACTTCCTGTTGCATAGTATATAGGTACTGCCACGGCAATCCCTTCCGGAATATTATGAATAGCTACCGCAATTGCAATTGCAATTCCTAAATTGGGATCTTGTAAAGCAGATGCAAAGGTTGCAATTCCCTCTGGGAAATTATGAATTCCTATTGCAAGAGCTGTGAAGACACCCATTTTCATCAATTTTGTATGCTCTGGGTTGCTTAATTTGACATCCATATCTTCTACGCTTTTAACTTCGTGTGGGTTACCAAGTGTGGGTATTAATCGGTCAATTACTGCAATTACAAACATCCCACCGAAAAAACCAACTAACGTCATCCAATAGCCATTGGTCTCTCCAAGTTCTGCTACGAGTGAATCCTTAGCCTTCACAAATATTTCTACCAAGGATACATAAATCATGACACCAGCTGAAAAACCTAGGGCAACCGATAAAAATTTTGTATTTGTGCGAGATGTCAATAAAGATAGCAAACTACCAATCCCAGTTGCAAGACCAGCAAATAATGTAAGTAACAAAGCAAAGACTACATTTCCATCCATTGACCCAACTTCTTTCTTTTTAATCTATTTTCATTTATTATACGTAAAATGTTTCCTTAGCGCAACTCTTTTTGACCGACGAAAACATTATTTTTTTATTTTTCGACAATTACCTTTTCTACAAGTTAGGGTAGTAACACTCCCTCATTCAATTTGTTCCCCAACTTAACTAGGTTTAACCTATATTTTTGCCAAGTCGATTGAAATGGACCGACGCTACATCTCTCCTTCATATAAATGAAAAAGCACTGGAAAAAGTGTATAAGACACTTAACCCAATGCTAGATTTTAATATATAATATTCTTTTATAATTACGTGATTGCTATTATTCTATTCCACCACAGTGTAACTACCATGCTCCATAGCGATTACATATTCAGGTTGTGGTGGTTTTCCACCGTGCTCTTTAATTTTATTTTTATGTCCCGCAATATGCTCTGGACTCTTTTCCCATGCCTTCCAAGCCTCTTCTGAAGCCCAACGAACAATCATTAATACTTCTTCTTCACCTCGGCGAACATTTTTCACTAATAACTCACGCCCAATAAATCCTTCACGTTGCTCAATTAATGATGGCCCTTGATCCGGTTTTTTCTTAAAACGTTCAAGAATTTTATCAGCATTTCCTTCTGTCACTGTCCATTTACGAATTTGTACTAACATTTCCATTCCTCCAATTAAAATATAACTATGTGATGCCTATTTTCAGCTCTGTTTATCAATTGACTTATCTTCATTTGTAACTTCTTGAGTCGTTTCTTCTACTTCATATAATTCAAATAACTGAGCAAACTCCTCCATAAGAGTTTCTACCGCCTTCAATTCACCCACTATAATTGGATTAATTGATTGTAATTCTGGTGTTTCTAATTGTTTCTTTAACGATCTAGATTTCATATTCATCATATCATAAAAAGCTAGTGCTCTACCTCGCCGAAACGTTTTAGCACCATGTCTTTTTTCTATTCCTTCTACATCTTCTGTTCTACCTTTACTTCGTCCTCCGCGATAGTGCTCGTCACGGTGAACGCGTCTACCTCTTGGATGTGATTCACTTTTCATTATTAACACCTCTCTTTGTATACATTTGTATACTTCAATGCAATTGTATACAAATGTATACAAAGAGTCAATATTCTTTAAAACTTTTACTTATCTTTTATAAATCTGATTTCAGTTAATATTTCCTATTCGCTAAATAATTTCCGATATTAAACCAATCTTGCTCGAGGAAGTCTCGATTGGACGGTCGATAAAATACGGATGCAGGATGGTAGGTAGGAATAATCATATAGCTTTCAGTCGACCATATAAATTCAGTAGAACTAAGAGATTTCAGATGGCGCACTGGTCGATGAAGTAACTCGCCATGCAAT
This sequence comes from Psychrobacillus sp. FSL K6-2365, assembly GCF_038003165.1. NCBI lineage: Bacteria > Bacillati > Bacillota > Bacilli > Caryophanales > Bacillaceae > Psychrobacillus > Psychrobacillus sp. FSL K6-2365. The sequence goes on from NZ_JBBOOO010000001.1 coordinate 3,871,716, forward strand.
ACAGAAACCTTTGCATCTTTTCCCAATAATCGTTGTAAACCCACATTTCCTAAAGTCACAATAATATGAGGTACAATATTTTCCAGTTCATAATCTAATATTGGTGCATGTGCTACAACCTCTAATTGAGTAGGGGGACGATTATACTTTCTTTGTATTAACTCACCATTTCGAGCCTTCTTTTCCCTCCATACATATGGACGACTACGAACTGCACTTGTCATATATACGTCTTCTCTAGTCAATCCAATGCTCGCTAATGACTTATTTAGTTCGTCTCCAGCTCTACCGATAAATGGTATACCTCCTATCGCCTCTTTCTCTCCAGGAGCTTCACCTATCAGCAGTATACTTGGTTTTTTTGGTCCTTTTCCTTTAACAAATCCCTCTACAGGAAATCCCTCTATACGATCGATCCCTAGTTTTACAAGCTCCTCTGGTATTTCGAACATGTGTCTCTCTCCTCCTAAAAAAACCTTTCCAGCCTGGAAAGGTTTTTACTGTGTACGCTTTTTAAAAACTCTGTTTCTATATTCATACCACAAAGCCACGATTACAAACCAAGAATAACCAATCATCCATCCAGCTAATACATCTGAAGCAAAATGTCGGTGCTCAGCAACCCTAGATAGCCCGACCATCACAGTGATAAATATGGTAACTATCCATATTAGGATCCGATTCGGTTTACTGGACTGATGCTCAGTTAAAAAGTAAGCAATCGTAAACAAACATAAAAGCCCTACCATCGCATGACCGGAGGGAAAACTAAAGGTCTCTAACTGTTGTGGGACATCAGGACGTTCTCTTTCAACCCACTTTTTAAGCATTTGATTAAGTACATTTCCAAACCCTATAGATAATACAACAAAGAGCATTCCACGATAATTTTTTGAACGAAACCATAAATAGACTATTAATATAAGCGTAATAAATACAATAAATTTAGTTTCCCCTAAGTAATGAAATAACCCAATCACTTTATTATCGCCAAAAAACTGTGACATCTGATAGTCGAACTGAGCAATTTCTTTCGTATTGAAATATAAAAATAGAGTAGCAAATCCTAATAATGTTACTACACTAAGTGGATAAAACCATTTCTTCACAAAATCCCTCCTATCCAATAACAAAATTATAAGCTAGAAAATTGTGGATGTACAATAAATACAAGGCTGTCATCTGTACATGATTATGGGCTATATGTACATAGTTATGGGCGATATACACAGAGTTATGGGCTATCTTGCATTCCCTCTGGGCTATATTTGAAAACTTTTGGGCTTTCAACCCTGTTTTTTAGGATACGTAGTTTGGTTATGGGCGATATACACATAGTTATGGGCTATCTTGCATTCCCTTCCCTCTGGGCTATGTACTATAAATCTTCAAGAAAAAACGGAGAAAAACATAGTGTTTTTCTCCGTCCGCGCTGACTAGATTGACTTAAGTATATTATTTAAGTGCTTCTAATACTGAATCGACTTTAGCCTTTTCGGATTCAATACCACCACCAGCTAAGTACCAGATTTCTGGATCAAGGTAAATAATTTTACCGTTTTTAGCTGCATTCGTTTTATTTACAATTTCATTTTCAACTGCTTTTTTAGTACCTGATTCGCCTGTACTCACTACTGCATCGCGATCTACAACGAATAGGATATCTGGGTTTTTCTCTAATACATATTCGTAAGCTACACTTTGACCATGTGTAGAAGCTTCGATTGCTTCATCAGCTTGTGGGAAACCATAAACATCATGGATGACACCAAAACGTGATCCAGCACCATATGCACTTAATTCACCTTCATTGGCAAGTACTACTAATGCTTTTTCTTCCATACCAGTAGTTTTCTCCGTTACTTCAGCAATTTTCGCATCAATTTCTTCTAATGCAGCAGTTGCCTCTGCTTCTTTTTCGAAAATTTTACCTGCTAATTCTGTATTAGCTTTAAAAGAATTCATGTAATCTGTTGTATCTACACCAACGAATACTGTATTAGCAATTTTACTTAGTTCTTCATATGCATCCCCTTGACGTCCAGAGATAAAGATAACATCTGGGTCCATTGCAGCGATAGCTTCGAAATCAGGCTCTTTTAATCCACCAGCATTTTCATATGCCGCTTCATCTGCGTATTTATCCAAATAAGAGGGAACGTTAGCTTGTGGTACTGCTGTTACATCCACTCCAAGTGCATCTAATGTATCAAGGAAACCAAAGTCAAATACTACAACTTTTTCTGGTTTTTCTTCTAACGTTACTTCAGCATATCCTTCAGGTTGAGCAATTGTTAATGGGTATACAGATGCTTCTTCAGCCCCGTTTGTTTCTTCCGTTGCTTTTTCATCTGTTGTTGATGAGTCTTTTTTTGTTTCATCCTCTGCACCACATGCTGCTAAAATTAGTACTAGTAAAGCAAACATTACAGCTAAAAACTTATAATTCTTCATTTGTCTAATTCCTCTTTTCCTATGAATTAAAATATACACAGATGCGACAGCTATTCATTTCTTGGATAGGAATATCCATGTCATAAATTTCTTTAAGTGCATCAGAGTTAATAATTTCATGTGTTGGTCCGTCTTTTACAACACGACCGTCTTTTAAGGCTACAATATAATCTGAATAAACAGATGCAAAGTTAATATCATGTAAAACAATAATAACTGTTTTACCTAAATCCTCTACAAGCTTACGTAAAATCTTCATAATTTGAACAGAATGTTTCATATCTAAGTTATTTAAAGGCTCATCGAGTAGGATATATTCGGTATCTTGGGCAATAACCATTGCGATAAATGCTCGCTGGCGTTGACCACCGGAAAGTTCGTCCATATAACTATCCTGTAAATCACCTAAATTCATATATTCTATTGCTTGGTCGACCATTTTCTCGTCTTCCTCATTTAAACGGCCTTTAGAGTAAGGAAAGCGTCCAAATGAAATTAGCTCACGAATAGTCAAACGGACATTCATAAAATTTGATTGCTTTAAAATGGAAACGCGTTTTGAAAAGTCATTGGATTTCCATCTTTTCACGTCTGATTTATCTAAAAGAACTTCTCCCGTGTCTGCGTCCAATAAACGACTAACCATTGATAATAGTGTAGATTTTCCAGCACCGTTTGGTCCGATAAACGATGTTATTTTACCCGACTGAATATTTACACTAACATTATCCACAACTGGCTTTTTAGCAAAATACTTAGAAACCTCTTTGACTTGAATCATGAAGTTCGACTCTCCTTTAATAGTAAATAGATGAAGTAGATTCCTCCAATGAAGTTAATAATAACGCTCAGCGTTGTATCGAAAGTAAATATACGTTCAACAACCCACTGACCACCAATTAAAGCTACTAAACTCATTAAACTTGCTCCAATGATTAACGTTGTATGCTTGTACGTGTTAAAGAATTGGTACGATAGGTTCGCTACGATTAGTCCGAAAAATGTAATAGGTCCAACAAGTGCCGTTGAAGTTGCTATTAATATCGATGACAATACTAGCATTGTTTTAACAATTTTGTCATAATCCACACCAAGGTTAATGGCGTTATCTCGGCCAAGTGATAATACGTCTAGTTCACGTATGTTTCGCCAGCCATAAACTACTGTTAGTAAGATAATAACTAATGCTAGCCAGACTAAATCACCATTCACATTATTAAAGCTTGCGAACATCTTATTCTGTAAGCTTGTAAATTCGTTTGGATCAATGAGTACTTGAAGGAATGTTGTAATACTTCCCATGAACGTCCCTAGAATAATACCTACAAGTAACAGGAAGTAAACTGGACGTTTTCCTGCCTTGAATAGAAACTTATATAGTAGTAATGCAAATACAATCATTGCAATAACTGATATAGCAAAATTATAGTTTTTATTTATAACTAAAATGGACATGGAACCAAAGAAGTAATAAATAATTGTTTGGATTAACATATATAAGGAATCAAGGCCCATAACACTCGGCGTTAAGATTTTATTATGTGTAATCGTCTGAAAAATAACAGTTGAATATGCAATCGCTACTCCTGTTAGCGCCATTGCCAATACTTTAATCGCTCGACGTGGTAATGCATAATCATAGCTTCCATTCAATCCATGGAATAGATAAAGTGCTGTTGAAATTAAAACTATGCCTATTAATATCATCATTTTCGTACTGTTACGCATATGCTTTCCCCCTAAACAACATGAACAGGAAGATTGCACTTCCGATTACACCAACCGTCATGCTAATCGGAATTTCATAAGGGAATATAATTACCCGTCCTATAATATCGCATATCAATAAGAAAATAACTCCTAGTAATGCTGTGTGTGGTAATGTCTTTTCCAAATGATCCCCTTTAAAAATCGAGACAATATTTGGGATGATTAATCCTAAAAATGGAATCATTCCGACCGTTAAAACAACGGTAACTGATATTAAAGCGACTAGTACTAAACCTAGATTCAACACTTTGTTGTAAGAAAGACCGAGGTTTTTTGCAAAATCCTCACCCATTCCTGCTACTGTAAAGCGGTTCGCAAAAATATAAGCAAGAATCAGTACTGGAACACTTATGTAAAGTAATTCGTATCTTCCCTTTAATATTAAAGAGAAGTCTCCTTGTAACCAGACAGACATATTTTGAATAATATCTGATTTGTAAGCAAAAAACGTCGCAATAGAAGATAAAATATTTCCGAACATTAACCCTACTAGCGGAACAAATATTGCATCTTTAAATTTAATCCGATTTAAAATTTGCATGAATAGCAGTGTTCCTGCTAAAGCAAATATAAATGCAAAGGAAATTTTTTGCATATATGTTGCATTTGTAAATACAAGCATCGAGATTAAAATCCCTAAGCGAGTCGCATCAAGCGTACCAGCAGTAGTTGGAGATACAAATTTATTTCTACTAAGACTTTGCATAATTAGACCTGCAATACTCATCCCTGCTCCTGCAAGTATTATGGCAATTAGTCTAGGTAGTCTGCTTATAAGAAAAATTTCGGTCTCTTCCGACTTAAGGTCTAATAAATCCATTGGTGAGATACTTGATACACCAACAAAGAGAGATAAGAGAGAAAGCGCTACTAGTGCAATTATAAGATATCTTTTTTTCATAACTATCCTCGTCATTCTTTTTGTGAATGGGCGATATTGAAAATCATTATCAATTACTCACAGTCCAATTATAGCACCTTGACTATTTATGTCAACGGTTAAATGAAAATGATTTTCAATTGATAATACACCTATATGCCTCTTCAGCGTATTTTAGTCCTACTCTATCTTACTATACTTTAACCCTAATTTAAAAAAACTGTTGTAATTGTTGATTTTTCGCAACAATTACAACAGCCTCCTGTTAAATGCTTAACAACTATAATTTGATTAAATCGCTGTAGCACCATCAATAACTTCTTGTGGAACGACTATTTTATCTATTTCATTGAACTTAGAGAAATCTGTTTTAGCATTCATGTTCAATTTGATCATCTCTCCGTTCATAGTCATATCCATATCTATCACCATATCTAATTTGTTCGTTTGGAATGATTCTTTATCAATATGAACTAGGTAGTCAACCGAATGAATAGTAAAGTCTAAGTTAACATTTTCTTCTGTAGTGAGACTTTGAAGTGCTTCATCTACCTGATCTTTTACAAGACTCGTAAACTCTTCACCACTACCCTCAAGTGTTAAAATATAGTTTTCATCGTCTTGCTCAAATTCCACTTGTTCTAAATACTCTTGTAAAGGCTGCAGTTGAGTTGCAGGATCAGTTTGGTTTGTAGCACCCATCATTTGGTCTACCATCTCCTGAGGAAACTTCATCCATTGTGCAGTAGTTCCTTCAAACACATACATTCCATCTTCTGTAATATAAGTCTCCATCTCAGTCACTTGAGATTCACCGCCTTCACTAACACCCATCATAGTGGTTGTACCTTTTTGGTGCATTTGCATCGGCTCTATTATATATTCCATATCCATCACAGATTTAATATCCAAAGTCATTTCTTCACTTGGAATACTCATTGTCTGTTTCATATCTATCGTGCCTTTTACGCTCTTCAGCTCTTCTGAGGCTTTCATTGATTTGTCATATACTTCTTGTAAAGTGAGTTTACTAGTTTCTGTTACCTCTTTTTCTTGTACCGGAGTTGCAGTTTCGTTACAAGCAGCTAGACCTAACGATAATGTTGCTACTGATAATAACATTGTCCATTTTTTCATAAAAATATCATCCCTTCTCAGTAAGATACTTACTTTACGGGATGATTACTTAAAAAGTTTCATTATTTTGAAAGAGTGAATAATACTGCGATTTCCATCTCAGCTAGAATCGTCAATTTTCACTTCAATTAATAGATTGCCGAAAAAAAAGTGATATTGGTTGTGAATGACACCACACCAATATCACTAAAATTCACTCGTTAACAATAGAACAAAACGTTCGACTATAGCCCTTCAAACACGCTAGAAAAAGGTATTGACCTTAACAAAACGTCCATGTTTTTGCTCTTTTGAAATCACTTAACGCCACGCATATATTTTTGGATCAATGGAGTCATGAAGTAGAGTAATAAACCAATAACTAAAGCTACTGCTCCAATAACACCGAAGTAAATAATTTCGTTTTCCGGCGTGTAAAATTTAACTACTTGAGCATTGATAGCTTGAGCTGATGCATTCGTCATAAACCATAAGCTCATCGTTTGAGCTGCGAATGCTCCAGGTGCAAGTTTTGTAGTTGCAGATAATCCTACCGGTGATAATAATAATTCACCTAATACTACAAGGAAGAAGCTCAGTACAAGCCAAAAAGGGCTAACTAATGAGTCTGTTCCATTGAAGTAAGCTGGAATAATCATTACGATAAAGGACATCCCTGCAAAAAACAAACCAAAAGCGAATTTTTTCGGAGTTGACGGTTGTCTATCTCCTAGCTTCACCCACATCCAAGCAAACACTGGTGCAAATGCAATGATAAATAATGGATTTAAAGATTGGAACCAAGCAGGTGAAATCTCAAAAGATCCCATCATTAAATCTACGCGTTCATCAGCATACTGTGCTAAAATATTCGAACCTTGCTCTTGAATTGCCCAGAACATCATAGCCGCAACAAAAAGCGGAATATAAGCTAGTAATCTAGACTTTTCATCTTCTGTTGTTTTGCTACTTCTATACATAACTATAAAGTACAGAGTAGGGATAACGATACCTAGAATAGAGACAGTCATGATGAAACCATCAATCGTTAATATACCTTGTTGTATCAATATAAATCCGGCCACCAGAATAATAACTAAAGCAATACCAATTCTCGTTAATACCTTTTTACGTTCTTCTTTAGACATTGGATTTGGCACATATGTACCCGCTAATCCTAAATATTTCTTTTTCGTGATTAAAAATACAATTAACCCTAACGCAATACCAACTGCAGCAATTCCGAATCCTAAATGGAAGTTATATTCAAGACCAATTGTCCCGACGATTAAAGGTGCGATAAATGCCCCCATGTTAATCCCCATGTAGAAAATACTAAATCCTGAGTCGCGGCGAGTATCTTCTTTCGAATAAAGATCTCCGATAATGCTTGAAATGTTTGGTTTTAGCAAGCCTGTCCCGATGATGATTAATGCCATCGACACAAATAAAGTAGTCAATCCTCCAGGGAATGCCAAGACGATATGACCAATCATTATTAGGACACCACCGTAGAAAACGGTTTTCGTTGTACCGAATAGGCGGTCAGCAATCCATCCTCCAATAATCCCAGACATGTATACTAGTGAACCATACACAGCCATAATTGAGTTAGCAGTAGAACGTTCTAGTCCTAGTCCACCCTGTGTTACTTCGTAATACATATAGTAGATTAGGATTGCGCGCATTCCATAGTAAGAAAAACGCTCCCAAAACTCTGTGAAAAACAATGATAGTAATCCTTTCGGATGACCAAAAAAACCTTTTTGAGGGACAGATTTTACAATCTCTTCTCTTGATGCCATTCTTTTTACCTCTTTTCTAATTTTGAAAATATTAGGAATAAACTCCACTTAATATAGTTAGAGCATATGAAAAGTTACCTAATACCTTAAACTAACAAGACAATTATTATAAACTTCCCTTTTTTAATTGTCAAAAAACCTTTTATATTTCAATTAGGAAGATTACTATTAGAAAAAGCGTAATTTCAACATTCTCAAATGATTTTCTCCAACTAAATTGACGAAAATTGGAATTTTTATTTATTCTATCGAATTTAATTATTTCGACTTTTGAAATTGTTAGTTATAATAGTCGTTATGACAGAAGGAAGGAGCGATTTAAATGCTCAAGAAGTTTTTTTCATATTACAAACCGCATAAGCGACTGTTTATCATTGATTTTAGTAGTGCTGTTTTTGTCGCAATTTTAGAGCTCGCATTTCCAGTAGCAGTTCAACGGTTTATCGATGATTTGTTACCTACTAAGGATTGGAGCATGATTACACAAATAAGTATCCTGCTGTTAGTAGTCTATATAATCAGCACTTTTCTACAGTATATTGTAAGTTATTTTGGACATAAGCTAGGGATAAATATCGAAACCGATATGAGACAGGAATTATTCACTCATGTGCAACGCCAATCATTCCGATTCTTCGATAATACTAAGACTGGCCATATTATGAGTCGTATCACAAATGATCTATTTGATATTGGTGAACTTGCCCATCACGGTCCTGAGGATTTGTTCATCGCATTTATGACAGTAATCGGGGCATTTACAATTATGTACAATATCAATCCCGAACTTGCAATTATCGCAATTGTCATGGTGCCATTCTTATCCATCGTAGCAACGTATGGCAACATTATGATGAATAAAGCATGGAAAAACATGTACGGTAAAATTGCCGATGTCAATGCACGAGTAGAGGACAGTGTATCTGGCGTTCGCGTTGTTCAATCATTTACCAATGAATCTTTCGAAATTGCTCGTTTCAAAGAAGATAATGGTCAATTCCGTTTAGCAAAACTTGTTGCCTATAAAGTAATGGCCGGCACACATTCTAGTATTTATATGTTAACTAGGCTAGTAACACTGGTCGTACTTGTTGTAGGAGCCTGGTTTACGTACAAAGGAACTCTTAGTAATGGAGAGCTTGTAAGTTTTGTTCTGTATGTCAACGTGTTAATCAAACCAGTTGATAAAATTACCGCACTACTTGAGCTATATCCTAAAGGGATGGCTGGGTTCAAACGCTTTTTAGAGCTTGTAGAGCAGGACCCTGAAATTCAGGACTCGCCTAATGCACTTACAGTTCAGCATTTAAAAGGAGATATAACCTTTGAGAAGGTTGGTTTCCGTTACGATGAACATAAACCCGTATTAAACGATATTAGCTTGTCTATTAAAGCAGGAGAAACTATCGCTTTTGTAGGTCCATCCGGAGCTGGAAAAACTACTATTTGTTCGCTCATACCAAGATTTTATGATGTTCAAGAGGGTACCATTTCCGTTGACGGATTGAACATTCAAGATATTACAACGAAGTCTTTACGTTCACAGATCGGGATTGTTCAACAGGATGTATTTTTGTTCACAGGCTCTATTCGTGAAAATATTGCCTATGGTAAACAAGATGCTAGTGAAGAAGAAATTCGAGATGCTGCCAAAAAAGCACATTTAGAGGACATGATCGCCTCCCTTCCCGAAGGCTATGATACACAAATCGGTGAAAGAGGACTTAAATTATCTGGTGGACAGAAACAGCGTCTAGCGATAGCTCGTATGTTCTTGAAAAATCCACCAATTCTAATTTTGGATGAGGCTACATCAGCTCTTGATACTGAAACAGAAAGATTTATCCAGAAGGCTTTAATGGAGCTTGCTGAAAATAGGACTACCCTTATTATTGCGCACAGACTGGCAACTATTCGTGATGCGGACCGCGTACTTGTAGTAACTGAGGATGGGATTGCGGAAGATGGATCTTATAGTGATTTAGTGGCACAGAATGGAATATTTGCTAGACTGCATAATATACAGTTTCAAGAGGTTTAATACTAATTAAACCAAAAAGTTGTCTCCCGGTAGAAAACTACTGGCGAGACAACTTTTTTATTTATAACCCATTAAATCTTTTCTTCATTCTAGTGATTCTTTGTTACATTCTAGCGATTCTTTGTTACATTCTAGCGATTTCCTGCGTCATTCTAGCGATTTTTCGTTACATTCTGGCGATTCTCCGCAACATTCTAGTGATTCTATCTATTGGACAAATAGAAATTCTTGTAAGCGATCATAATCTGACTTTTTCAACTCTACTTGAACAACAGTTCCCTGTTCTTCATATGAGGTAGAGGAAACCGATGCATTTTCATTTAAGTAAGATACAATATCTCCACGTTCAAACGGGACCAACAATGAGCAACGTACATAATTAGAAAAAATATGCTTTCTAATAATCTCCAATAGTTCATCTAGTCCTGCTCCATCTTTCGCAGAAATCCAAATACTATCTCCGGCCACATGTGGGTATTTCATATCTGCTAAATCAGATTTATTGTATACATATACAGTTGGGACGTCCTCCACACCAACAGCATGTAATGTCTCATTAGTAACATCCATCATAAAACGGTGCTCGTCATTTGAGACGTCCACAACATGTAAAAGTAAATCTGCATCACGAGCTTCTTCTAATGTTGAGCGGAAAGCTTTCACTAGGTGATGTGGAAGCTTACTAACGAACCCTACCGTGTCAGTAAGTAAAAATTCCTTTTGGTCTGGAAGTTTAATTTGTCTTACGGAAGTTTCTAGAGTCGCGAAAAGCATATCCTTTTCAAATACTTGTTTAGATTCCATTTGCCCAACTTTGTTGAGTAATTGGTTCATAATTGTCGACTTACCAGCATTCGTATAACCTACTAAGGACACCACCGGAATTGCATTTTTCTTACGTTGCTTCCGTTGTGTTTCTCGTTGATCTTTTGCATGTTCAAGATCTCTTTTAAGCTTAGCAATCTGATCCTCGATTTTACGTCTATCCAGCTCTAGTTTCGTTTCCCCAGCCCCACGGTTTTTGAATCCGCCTCCAGTTCCTCCTCCTTGTCGACCTAGAGACGCTCGAAGACCCACAAGACGTGGAAGCATGTATTGAAGCTGTGCCAAATCTACTTGCATCTGTGCTTCGTTCGATTTTGCACGACGAGCAAAGATATCGAGAATTAGCATCGTACGGTCGATAACTTTACAGTCAAGATCACGTTCTAAGTTTCTAATTTGAGATGGTGAGAGCTCATCATTGAAAATTACCAGATTGGCCCCAGTTTCTTCATAAAGGTTTCTAATTTCCTCTACCTTACCTGTACCAACGTAATGGGAAGAGGTAACGCGTTCAAGATTTTGCGTTACTTCTCCAACTACTTCCACATCTAATGCCTCTGATAAATTGTGTAGTTCTTCCAATCCATACTCAAAATGTTCATCTTTTTGTAGTTTTACTGCAACGAGTATTGCTTTTTCTATTAATTCATCCATATAATTTCTCCTTTAAAGAAAGCGATAGATTGCTTGCTCGTAAGTAACTTCTTTATGTAGATTAGAACCATCGATATTGATGCTTACAAGTCGCTCTTTTGTTTCACTTAGATTTTGTTTAAATACTAATTGTGTATTTTCTAAAAGTAATGTTTGTTCATCCTTTTCAATCAGTTGAAAATAGCTTTTCCACTTATCCATTACTTCCCTCGGATTTCCAACATGAAACTCACAAGTAGTAATAGATAGCTCCAAATTACTTTTATCGATTGTTCCATCCTCTTGAAGCAAAAGGTATCTGGTCTCATCGCTCTCCTCCCATTCTATAAAGAACGGTAAAGGTAAATCATTACTAATTTCTTCTTGTAAAAATAGCATTTTCCACTTACGTACTAATCCACTAGTCGTCTTCCTTTCAGCATGTAGAACTCCGGATGTTTTTATACCCCGCTCCTCCAGCTGATTACAAAGACTATCTATTGTCGTAGTGCGAATGCAAATTGTATTAAACCCTGCTCCACTCGAATTTAAGTCATGGAGCATAAGATCTATTAAAGGGTGTTTGGCCATTTTTGTAATTTCCTCATGCTCAACAGCAAGCCACTCAATATAGCTGGTTCTTGTATAAAGCAGTGCATTATATGTTCCCCACTGAGTATGTTGGCCTCCCACGGCTGCATGAATTCCTTTTTCGATCCATTCACCAGCTACTTCACCTGGCTCTTTTTTAACGCTATGAACGATATGATCCAAATACAAGGTAGAACCTCCATTCAATAATTCCCATATTATGAGTATATCAATAAATGTTATGAGCATCGATTTTCAAATCAGATGCTCTCATCTTTTAAAACATTAAACCTTAATAACTTGTGTCTTGACAACAATATCATAAAGGGATCTTTTTCGTTTAGTAAATAGCGCTGTTAGGATATATGCAAACATAAGCGCATAGATAATTCCACCAACGATATAGTAATTTAACGGTACTTCTCCATCTCCGAGGTAAACAAGACGATAAACAAGATAATGCGAAAGCTCCCAAGGTAGAAATTTCAGGATTGTTCTTAAGATTGCATCTAATATCGGAAGAGTTTCATTTCTTTCATTAACCACCTTAATCCCCATTCTTCTCTTACCAAACGTCTGTCTCCCTATCACTGAATCACTAATAATAAAGTAAAGTGAAACTGGTAAAGTCACCATTAGAAACCCTGTAAATTGTGCTAATACAAGTGAGCCATTAAATAAACTTTGTACAGATGGAAATATTAATATATTGAAGATAGCAAGCACAACCAAATAGGCAAATATAAGCAAGTAATCAAGCATAAACGCTTTGAAACGCATTATAAAAGTTGCATTCACTTAGAGTTACTCCTTCTATTGGATTTGTTCTCTTATAATCTTGTCGATTTCCCAGGAAATAATTCGAATTACGCCTCGGTTTTCTCTTTCGACATTTCTCGAAGGAGAAACTTTTGGATTTTCCCTGAAGCTGTCATTGGGTATGCATCTATAAACTCAATATACTTCGGTATTTTATGAAATGAAATTTTCCCTTTGCAGTATTCCTTTAATTCATCAGAAGTTAATTGCTGACCATTTTTTAAGATAACCCATGCCATAAGCTCTTCCCCGTATTTTGGATCTGGCACTCCAACTACCTGTACGTCCTGGACCTTAGGGTGCTGATATAAAAATTCTTCCACTTCTTTCGGATAGATGTTTTCTCCACCGCGGATGACCATATCTTTGATACGTCCTGTTATATCGATATATCCATCTTCATCCATGACTGCTATATCCCCAGTGTGAAGCCAGCCACTGTTGTCTACTGCGGACTCAGTTGCTTGTTCATTTTTATAATAGCCTTTCATCACTAGATAACCCCGAGTACAAAGTTCACCAGGAACTCCTGTTGGCGTATCTTCCCCAGTTACTGGATCAATAATCTTAACCTCAACTCCTGGGTGTGGTTTCCCAACTGATGACACTCGTTTCTCAATTGGATCATCCGTTTTAGTTTGTGTAATGACTGGTGAGGATTCGGTTTGTCCATAAGCTATAGTTATTTCGGTAGCGCCCATTTCATTCATCACTTTTTTCATGACTTCTATTGGACAAATGGAACCTGCCATAATACCTGTTCGCAGCGTATTCAATTTAAACTGTTTAAATTCAGGGTGATTCAATTCTGCGATGAACATTGTCGGTACTCCATGCAGTGCTGTACACTTTTCATCCTGTACCATTTGAAGTACTTTACCTGGATCGAACTGCTCGATAACGACCATTGTGGTCCCATGTGTAACGGATGCGATTGTTCCCATTACACAGCCAAAGCAATGGAAAAATGGTACTGGAATACAAAGACGATCTTTTTCTGTCAAATATATATAGTCGCCTACAAGCTGTCCGTTATTTACTACGTTTTTATGTGAAAGCATAACGCCTTTAGGAAAGCCAGTTGTTCCAGAAGTATATTGAATATTAATCACCTCATCATTTTGAAGTGACCTAAAAGAATTCTCTAGTGTTTCGTCCGTGACCTTATCTGCATGAGATAATAGCTCCGACCAAGTATACATACCTTTATAATGATTCTCACTCATTATAATGACGCGTTTAAAATATGGTAATTTTTCTGATCGAATATTTCCTTTTTCTGCTGTAGTGATTTCCGGACACACTGCTCGCACAATATCTAAATAGGAAGTTCCTTTAAAAGATTCGCATAATATGAGAGTTGTAGCATCAGATTGCTGTAATAAGTATTCCAGTTCTTTCTCTTGATAATTTGTGTTTACCGTTACTAGGACTGCACCCATTTTGCCAGTTGCGAATTGGCTAAGTAACCACTCTCTCTTATTATCCGACCAAATTGCCACATGCTCGCCTTTTTTAATACCCATACCGATAAAGGCTTTTGCAAGCTCATCTGTTTCTTCATCAAATTCTTTATAAGTTTTTCTGATACCAAGTTCTGGGTATACATAGGCTTCTGTGTCTGGAAATTTTCTTGCTGCTTCTTTAACAATTTCCCCAACTGTTTTTTCATTTAACAAACCAATCACCCCTTTGAGGTTTATATATATTCTATTTTATCATAAAATTCTGATGAAATAGACATTTCCTTTTCTAATTGACAGTCTGTTGAAACATGGTAAAATCCTAATTACTTTAACGATTGAAAGCGTTGAATTGACGAAGTGTATAAATTTATTTAGGAGGTTATATAATGTTTCGAATTCCATCTACGATTACGCCTCCTTTTAAAGAGGCATTATTTCTTATTTTACTAATCATTACTTTAATGGCAGTTTGTATTATAGAATTTAAGTCTGTACCTCATATGCCCATTCTATTTGCTATTTTACTTTTAATCATTTATGGGTTCATAAAAAAGGTATCATTCAATTTATTGGAAGAAGGTCTCATAGAAGGAGCTAAAACGGGACTTGGAGCAGTTTTCATCTTTTTCTTTATAGGAATTTTAATAAGTAGCTGGATGATTGCTGGAACTATTCCAACACTTATTTATATAGGTTTTCAATTCATTTCTCCACATTTTTTCTTTGCAATTGTCTTTTTAGTTACTTGCGTCATTGGGTTATCTATTGGAAGTTCATTAACAACCGTTGCAACTATAGGTGTTGCATTTGTCGGAATAGCAGGTGCTATGGATATTTCATTGGCTATAACTGCAGGGGCTGTTGTATCTGGTGCCTTTTTCGGTGATAAGATGTCTCCCTTATCAGATACAACGAATCTAGCATCAGCCATTGTTCGCGTTGATTTATTTGAGCATATCCGAAACATGGGATGGACTACAATTCCCGCTTTTTTTATAGCGATTATCGGTTATATAATACTTTCACCTAGCAAGGAAATTCAGCAGCTAGAACAGATAAATACACTAAAGGATGGTCTACTTCAAACTGGGATGATTCATTGGTATTCATTGCTGCCTTTAGCTTTACTTATTGTACTTTCTTTTAAAAAAGTACCAGCTGTTTTGGCTCTTGCATTGACCTCTACTTGTGCAATAGCTGTTGCATATTTCCATCATTTTTTTACTGCAAGTGAAGTATTAAACATCCTATTTAGTGGTTATACATCCCAAACAGGTATAGCAGCGATTGACTCCTTACTTTCTAGAGGGGGAATGACTAGTATGATGTTCACTATCTCTCTTGTTTTACTGGCCCTGAGCATGGGTGGTCTTTTATTTACTTTAGGCATCGTGCAAAGTTTACTTCGGAAAGTGGAGTGTTTACTAAAGAGTGTCGGAAAAGTAATTTCAGCTACGGCTTTTACAGCTATTGGTGTGAATGTACTTATCGGAGAGCAATACTTATCAATTTTATTGACAGGTGAAACATTCCAAGCCCATTTCCAAAAAGTCGGATTAGCAAACAAAAACCTGGCTCGTGTGATGGAGGATGCAGGTACTGTTGTAAATCCACTGGTCCCTTGGAGTGTATGTGGAATTTTCATCACAGATGTATTAGCAGTATCAACCATCGACTACTTGCCTTTCGCCTTTTTCTGTTTGCTTTGTCCAGTACTCACAATATTGTTTGGACTGACTGGTAAAACACTAACTTATAATAAATGAGTTCAATATGATACACTATTTCCAAGTACATCACGGAAAAAGTAGGCGATATTATGGAATTTCAGGAAATGAAAGAATACTTGCTTGAGCAAATAGGAACGAAGCAGTTAGTCAGCGCAACCATTAGTCAACCACGCGCAAAGTCAAATGAAGTGAAACGTGTTAAATTAAAACCGATTGAGATAAAAAACACCTATCATATCCAGCTAGAATACCAATATGAACGAGTGTTAAAGCATGAAAATATCACATTAAATGCTTTTACAGAGAAATTAGATGAACTCTTAGAACAGTTCCGTCAACTTCATATAGATTTCAAAGCGGAAAAAGTACAGGCTCAGCTTTCTAAGAAAAACAAAGTCATTTGGAAATCCGAGAAAGCAATAGACACCAAAACGGTAGACCTATCCCATAACCGTAAAAAGAATTATTTGTTGGATGAAAATACACCATACCCATTTCTTATTCGATTAGGTGTTCAGACACCTGACGGAAAAGTCAAAAAGCAAAAGTATGATAAGTTTAAGCAAATAAATCGGTTCATCGAGTTTATAGATGATACACTAGCCTACTTGCCAAAAGATAAAACCGTTCGAATTCTCGATTTTGGATCTGGTAAATCTTATTTAACATTCGCATTGTATCATTATTTGAAAATCGAAAAAGAGCTTGATATTCGGGTTACTGGACTTGATTTGAAAAAGGAAGTTATTGAAGAGTGTGCAAAAATTGCCGCTGATTTAGAATACGATCAGTTAGAGTTTCTAGTAGGAGATATTAACGACTACAACGACGAAACTGCTGTCGATATGGTTGTCACGCTTCATGCCTGCGATGTTGCAACAGATATGGCACTT
Source organism: Psychrobacillus sp. FSL K6-2365 (assembly GCF_038003165.1). Lineage (NCBI taxonomy): Bacteria > Bacillati > Bacillota > Bacilli > Caryophanales > Bacillaceae > Psychrobacillus > Psychrobacillus sp. FSL K6-2365. The sequence continues at coordinate 3,888,739 of NZ_JBBOOO010000001.1, forward strand.
TCAAGAGCTGTCAAATGGAATGCAAACGTAATTTTAAGTGTACCTTGCTGCCAGCATGAATTAAATACACAGCTAGATGCACCAGGGCTTCATATTATGTTAAAACATGGCCTAATAAAAGAACGTTTTGCTGCTCTAGCAACGGATTCCATTCGAGCAGAGATTTTGAATATGGTTGGATACGAGGCACAATTAGTTGAGTTTATCGATATGGAAAACACACCAAAGAACATATTGATACGTGCTTATAAGACGGGCAAAAAACCTACTTCTGAACAAATGGCCAGTTATCAGCAATTTAAACAAATGCTGAATGCAAAGCCGTTTTTGGAGAATGAATTGAAGGATTATTTGAATTGATATCGCATGAAATACTATACCGCCGGAGGATCTTATGATGAAAGAACCAACAATTAAAAAAGTTGCTTATGGTGTAGCTATGGCCATTGCAATAATCGTTGTGCATTTTATTGATGCTCGTGTTTATGCAATGCAACCTATTTTCGCTTTATTCTTGGCAATTTTCGTTACTTATCTTGGTATTGTGTTAATAAATAAGTCTAATAAATTTGATCAAACGATATCAAGGACTAAATATAATTTAATAAATGCTGGAGTTGTATTTGTACTTTTTATTGCTTATTTTACGATTTCCAGATAGGAAAAACTGGCAAATAGACGTCTAGTTTAAGTCTAAAACCTGTTTCTATCGTTTCCGAAGGGCTTTGGACAGACATTTTACTATATGATTAACGAGGGAATTTTTAGGGATGCTGGTTGGTTGTGACGTTCGCCACAACCATCCAGCATCCCTTTTTTTCATTAATCTAATGGCTTTTGTCCCGCATTAACGGGCAGTAGATAACTGCCCGTTAATGCCCGAATGGTTCAACTAACAATAAGTGGGGGATGAAGCCCCACTTATTGAAGTTTCACTTTATCTGTCCGTCGCCCTTCTACAACTCTTAGAAACAGGTAAGTACGTTTTTGGGTAACTAGAGAAAAAATACTTTCCTATTCGTAGAGAAAGCTCTCGAAGATACAATTTCGTTCGCTATTTAGCTTCTTTATTTAGTGAACACTTATTATTTCACTGTGTATTTCCAATAGAATAAAAAAATCTACTTTCTTCCTTCTTTATGACAGAATAGTATTCCTAATTCCACAGACGGTTTTATCCCTATATTAATTTTGACTACTCTTATCATCTAAGCGATAGGATTTGCAATATCTTATAGTTAAGTACTACACATTATATTGATAGTAGTGGAAGGTGGCGACTCCAGCGGGAAAAGCGAGAAAGTCGAGACCCCTCAAGGAGCGTAGCGAACGAGGAGGCTCGCCCGCGGAAAGCGTCCACCTGAAACGGAAATCAGTAGTATTATTCATTCTTTTAAGTCCCATGAATTCAGTATTCATACTACATTTTATATACTTTCTTTTATAGTTCCTGACGTAATGCTTGAATCACATCAATCTTAGTTGCTTTGCGAGCTGGTCTCCAACCAGAAATCATTGCTACTCCGATACTAATAGCAGACGCTAAAACTACTAGTTGCCACGGGATTAATGAAAATGTAATAGATAAGTCTTCAAGTCCATCCTCCCCTAATGCAGCCCCAACAACCATCGGAAGAAGCCAGTTAGCTAGGTAACTCACTACGTATGAAATAACGACCGCCAGCACAGTACCAATTATTCCAATCCATGCACTTTCCATTAAGAACAATCGTTGAATCAGCTTTGGGCTAGCTCCAATTGCTTTCATCACACCAATTTCACGAGTTCGTTCGGTTACAGCCATTGTCATTGTGTTGAAAATACCAATAGATGATATAAGAATTGCAATAGTTCCAACGAATATTAGTCCAATTTTAAACGCCATAAAGAACACATCGATTTGCTCTAATTGCTCTGAAACAGAATATACATTATAGCCCATATCCTTTAAATCTTTTGTTACTGATTTCACATGCTCTAAACTAGATGTATAGATTTTTGTGGTCGTATAAGTAAAGTCTTCGGGAATTCCTTCTTCATTTGCTTCATAAGCTCCCGTTAATTCAGGTAACCAGGATTTATCCATTAAAATACTTTGATCTACAATCCAATCTTTCGCTGGATTATCAGTTACTCCTACTACCTTAAAATCCCATTGTTCGGGGAATGCTTCTTCAGAATCATATGGTTGTAATGATAATGAAACTGTTTTACCTATAATCGACTTTTCATACCCCTTTGGTAGATCCTCCTCTTCTCCTACTTCCTCTACTTTTGCTCGTTCTGCATCTGTCCATAAATTCTGCGCAAAGTGATACCCTACTATTATTTCGGATTCATTTTGCGGTAATCGACCTTCTGATAATTTAAGGTTTGACTGTTCTTCCTCTTTTATATCAGTTAACTGCAAATTCCCTTGTATTGTACGATCCTCCAAATGAAAGCTTGTCATAATATCCATGCTTGTTCTTTGAACGATTGCACCAACATACGGAACAGTTTTAATTTCTTCTAGATTTAACTCTTCATTTTCATTCGGGTAAACTTCCACTTCTGTGATAGCTTGATCTTGTAGGATTTCCTCTCGCATCGTGTCTTGTATACCAAATCCAATGGAAGCTAATACGATTAAAAATGCACAACCCATTGTAGCCGCTAGTACTGTCATAAATACACGTAGTTTATTTTTCTTAATATGTTGGCGAACAAAGTCGACCTGATCTTTAAATAACATTATAGAACGTCCTCCTTCACTAATTCCCCGTCACGCATTTTAAAGGTTCTATGTGCAATGCTTGCCACTTCCTCGTCGTGTGTGATCATCACAAACGTTACTCCTAGTGTTTTATTTAAATTTTGTATTAGCAATAAAATATCTTGCTCAGTTTCGGAATCTAGGCTCCCCGTTGGCTCATCTGCAAATAGGATGGGTGGGTTTGTTATTAAGGCACGCGCAATACTTACACGTTGCTGTTGCCCCCCAGATAATTCGTTGGGATAATGGTCTCCAACCTCCGTTAACCCCACCTTGTCCATCATTTGCCCGACACTTGCTTTCCTTTTTTTCGGGGATATACCCTTTAGTTTTAGTGGAAGCTCTACATTTTCAAAAGCTGTTAATCCAGGCATCAGTTGAAAATTTTGAAAGATGAAGCCAAAATTGTTTAAGCGAAACGCTGCTCTTTCAGTTTCATTTAAATTAGCTGTTTCTTGTCCATTTACTGTAATTGAGCCTTGTTCTGGACTCATAAATCCTGCTATCGTATGAAGTAAGGTAGACTTACCAGAGCCACTTTTCCCTACAATCGCCACGATTTCTCCCTGCTTCACGTCGAACGATAGCCCTTTCAAAACCGGCACTTTCTTCTCTTTTCCTTTTTTTCCTATTAGAAATGTATGATTCACTTGCTTAACTTGTATCATTTATTGACCCTCCTATTTCGCTACTCCACTCATTGTACCCACCATTTCTTAACATTCTAGAAGGATAAAAATGAAGAAATTCTTAAGATAGCCCGAAAGGTGAAGGATGCCCGATAGACTCGACAAGCGTTGGAAGAATGACGGGAAAGGCGTCCTTTGCCTTTATCCGACATTCTGAAACGACTCGAGAGGCTGGCGTCCGGAACTGGACACAGTGAAATGTGAAAGCGCCTGACAGCTGAACAATAAAATTAATAAAAACCAAATAAAAAGACTCCTCTTGTCCTTTAAAAACAGAAACATAGATATGCCGTTGAGTGTAGCGAAGGGCGGACGCTTTCCGTGGGCACGGCTTCAGCAGTTTCCGTTGCTCCTGCGCAAGCTCGTCGCAAAAAAGATTTTCGCTAGCTCCGTCCAGGTTCTTCAGCTCGCACTGTTCCCACTGGAGTCGCCGTCCTGTGCTCCAATTAACCATGCACCTGATGTAAACGGATAATTGAAGGCAATAGCGCTTACTATTTCATCATATAATTGGAAATAAATAATGTGAAATGGATGCTATTACAAAGAAATTTTACTGTCCGCATTTAACATTAGATGACAGCATAAATAAAATTGGACCACTCTTTCCATCTAAGCGATAGGCTTTGCCCAATCTTATAATGGAAGGCTACACACTTGTTGATTGAAGTGGAATGTGGCGACTCCAGCGGGATAAGCGAGAAAGTCGTGACCCCACAGGTACGAGGAGGCTCGGCCTCGCCCGCGGAAAGCGTCCACATGAAACGGAAATCAGTAGGATTATTCCTTCTCCATAGTCCCATGAACCCAGTGTTCATAAGAAATAATGGGGTTTACTATACTGTAAAATAAAAAAGTGCACAAAGTTTTCACTTCGTACACTTTCATCACTTTATTATATTTTAATAGCCACTCTTTTTGTAAGCTGGCGAATGAGCCATAGAACTATGAAAATTATTACTACTACACCTAGTATTGCTATTGGTAACGAAAAATCATAGGAAGAGAATCTGTCTGGTACTGTCAGTCCTAACCCTATGCTTAATAATGCATTTTCTAAAAGTGCCAAGACAATTGAAACTCCGATAAACACTATACCGACTATCACACCAAAACGATAGAATGCACTACCTATTAACCAACCTAGTAGATAAAACGTTAAGAGGTTTAAAATAACAATGAATATCGCTAATAACCAGTTACTTTGAGGGTCGACGTATGGAGCTATAATAATGGATTGAATGATTTCAGCGATTATCCCGTCATCTTCCATGTTAACTCTTTCTCCAAAAGTGGTCGTGAATATAGTAGACATATTAAATATTTTCAAGATAAATAATTCAATAACAGAAACTATGCTTGTAATCACTGGAAGTGCAATAGAAAGGCCTACAGCAGCAAACGTAGCTCCTTTAAAGTAATCTTTTCTCGTCACCCCATTACTGACATAGTGAGGCAAAAGTCCATAAGATGAGATAATTCCTATAACAAGCATAAATATATTAGCAGCTACAAATGTCGAGACAAAATACACTTCTATATCATTATCACTGTTTATAGCTAAGACTACTTTTACTACATGAATAGCTAACATTATTCCCAAGAAGCCGAATGCCCAAAACAATTGAACCCAGAATAAGTCCGTTGCTACCTTTGAAAAAATCGATGCTTTTTTCAACTTAATCATCCCCCTCTGTCAAATGTATAAACAGATCTTGTAGTGAAATTGGACCAACCTCAAGGCCCTTTTGCTGAGCTACTTTTCGATCACGATCATTCAGTTCTCCGTATACCATAACGGACTTTGTATTACCCAATTGTTGTGTATTAAGCTGTTTCATCGACAGTACAAATTCATCTACAACCTCTGCCGCTCCTGTTATGGAGGACCCTTTTGTTATTAGTGATTCAAAATCCTCTTGCAACACGATGCTCCCTTTATGCAAAATGATTACTTCATCAAACAAATAATCCATTTCGGATACTAGATGTGTAGATAGTATAATAATGCGTGGATGGTTTGATTGATCTTCTAGCAGTTCACGGTAAAATATATCTCTAGTGGGGGCATCCATTCCAAGATAAGCCTCATCAAATATCGTGATTGGAGATCTGCTTGCTAAACCGATCGTTACATTTAAAGCGGATTGCATACCCTTTGAAAATTCTTTAATCGGTTTTTTCAATGGAAGTTTAAACTTTCCCACTAAATATTCAGCGTATTTCAAATCAAACTGTGAACGATATCGTGCTACATACTTTAATGCTTCTTTTACATTATCTGATTCATCCTTATAGTCCTTACTGAAAATGAAAGATACATCCTGCATAATTTTTGCATTCTCAAATGGAATCTCGCCACCTATTGTGATAGCGCCACTCGTTTGCTCTTGGTACGATGCCAAGATAGACAGTAGAGATGTTTTTCCAGCTCCATTTCTTCCTAATAACCCGTAAATTTTTGGTTCATTCAACATAAACGAAACATCCTTTAATGCGGGGTAAGAACCATATGTTAAGCTCAAATTGTTTACTAAAACATTTAAAGTCATTCTGAATCACTCCTTTTCACTTTGCTTATTAGCTGAACGATTTCTTTTTCAGTTATACCTAATTTCTCAGCTTCTCTCACTAGACCCACAATATAATCATCTACGAATGCGTCTTTCCGATTTTGGACTAACACTCCTTTTGCTCCATCTGCTACGAACATTCCTATCCCTCGCTTTTTAAATAATATTCCTTCTTCCACTAATTGATTGATCCCTTTTGATACAGTTGCATGATTAATTTTGTAAAAGCTAACTAATTGATTCGTAGAAGGAGCCTGCTCTCCCTCTTTTAGTTGATCGTTTACAATTTGATCTTCAATTTTTTCTCGTATTTGCAGATAGATCGGTTTGTCATGGTCGAAAAGTGTGCTCATTACAATAACCTCTCTCCTTATCACTTATATGGTTATACACTTATGTATATAACCATAACAGGTGGAGTATTTTTCGTCAAGCAGGTACATTACCTATAAAATAAATAAAAGTCAAACTTTCTTCCGCCTAACCCCGTCTAATATTTAATACGTTCGAACGTTATAGTTAGAAAAAGGAGCACACCTCTGTCATGACAAAATCAGAAAAGTTTAAACTAGTGGAAAACTATATAATTGAAAACCAAAATGCCCATTACCGACTCGCCTATAGCTATGTAAAAAATAAGGAATCTGCACTTGATATTATTCAAGACAGTATTTTGAAAGCTTTAAGATCAATTGATTCCCTTGAGCAAATCGGGTATTTGAAAACGTGGTTTTACCGTATTTTAATAAATACTTCCATAGATTTTATTCATAAAAACAAGCGAATGATTGTAGTGGAGGATGAAGTTTTAGACTTTCATTTACCCTCCCACGAAATGGATGTACCAGATATCGACCTTTACGAGGCAATCGATCATTTAACACCCAGACAGAAAACACTGATTATACTTCGTTTTTTTGAGGATATGAAAATAGAGGATATTGCAGCAACACTTGGTGTAAACCAAAATACAATTAAAACAAGATTATATGCAGCTTTAAGGAAATTACGCACGAATATGGAAGAGAAGGTGAAGGTATGAGTAAGTTACATGAATCTAAAAAACAGTATGATGATATTGAAATCCCAACAGAACTGCAGCAAGTAGTAAGTAAATCCATTCAAAATGCAAAAAAGGAACAATCGAGAAAAATGCCGTCTTTCAAAAAGTTTGGAATTGGATTTGTTGCTGCTGCAGCAATTTTTATAGCGAGTGTCAATATAAACCCAGCTCTTGCTCAATCATTGTCGACAGTGCCTATTCTTGGCTCCATCGTTCAAGTCATATCGATACAGGAAATCACTATAGATGAAGACACTTACAACGCAGATTTAAAAGTACCAAATGTAACTGGTTTAACTAATAAAGAGCTAGAAAATAGCTTGAACGAAAAGTATATTGCAGAAAATAAAGCACTTTATGAAAGCTTTCAAAAAGAGATGGAAGCCCAGAAAGAGGTTGGTGGCGGCCATCTTGGTGTCGTATCTACTTATGAAGTAGTGACAGATACAGATGAGATTCTCTCGATTAGCCGTTACGAGGCGAATATAGTAGGTTCTTCATCAACTACTATGAGAACAGATACAATCGATAAGAAAAATGAAGTACTCATCACATTACCTAGTCTATTTAAAGACGACCAAGGATACATCGAGACAATCTCCACTTATATTAAAGGAGAAATGACAAAACAGATGGCTGAAGACGAAATGAACATGTATTGGATTGCCAGTGAAGAAGAAATTGGTTTTGAATCCATTCGTCCCGATCAGACATTTTCTATTACTGCAGACCATAAGCTAACGATTTCTTTTGATAAATACGAGGTCGCTCCTGGTTATATGGGGGTTATTACATTTGAGATACCAACTGATGTCATAAAGGATGAGCTAATCAGTGATTATTATATTAAGTGATTCTAATGATATTTGACCGATTTTCTATTTAATTCTACCGATTTTAAAACTCACACTCACAAAAAACTGCTCCTTCACAAGAGATTGTGAAAAGGAGCAGTTTTTTATTTAAGAAGGCATTGGCGTATCAGTTGGAGTAGCATAACCATCTTTATACGTTTCATCAATTGTATTGCGAATTTCTACTAGTGACTTTCCTTCTTGGATCATTTGGATGGAAGTGATTGCCGTCTCTAGGCAGGCCGCACAACGAGTTCCATGATCATCCCAAACGACTTCTCCATTTTCTTTGATTTCATGGACGAAGCAGTTGAAATTATTTTTGTGATCTGCACTATCTCCGCAGCCACAGTAGCAAGGCATCCATTTGAGTACATCATTGGCCTTTGCAGCAGCTTGATAGACAAGCTTCATATCCTCAGACTGTGTATCTAAGAAAGCAGGCAATATGTCTGTTGATTCTGTTGTTTCCTGTAAATCTCCATTTTCTAGATGACCTACGTGATTCTCATGTTCTTCATGGTTTTCCTTCTTATTTTCCTGTCCACATGCGGACAACAATAATATACAAGCAAGTAGAATAAATAATGTTTTTTTCATATAAGAAAACAATCCTTTTTATTTATTATCTGTCTAGCTTCAGACGCCTAGCACCTCGAGTCGCTTCAGACTTGCAAATAAAGGCAAAGATCGCCTTTATTGCAATTCTTCCAGCGCTTGTCGGTGCTTACTCAGGCGCTTGCGCTTTTCTCTCTGTCTAGCTTCAGACGCCTAGCACCTCGAGTCGCTTCAGACTTGCAAATAAAGGCAAAGATCGCCTTTATTGCAATTCTTCCAGCGCTTGTCGGTGCTTACTCAGGCGCTTGCGCTTTTCTCTCTGTCTAGCTTCAGACGCCTAGCACCTCGAGTCGCTTCAGACTTGCAAACAAAGGCAAAGATCGCCTTTATTACAATTCTTCCAGCGCTTGTCGGTGCTTACTCAGGCGCTTGCATCCCTTTACAGGACGGTTTCTGTTACTTTTCTTTCATCCACTTAAATCATATTTTCAGGTATGACAATTTCATCAAATTTATCCGCAGTCAGTAAGTCTAACTCAATAGCCGCCTCTTTTAATGTTGTGCCATTTTTATGGGCATGTTTTGCAATCTTAGCTGCATTTTCATATCCGATATAGGGATTCAATGCAGTAACGAGCATTAGTGAGTTATCTACGTGATGCTTTATCGTATCAAGGTTAGGTTCAATTCCAACTGCGCAGTTATTATTAAAGCTTAGAATTGCATCACTTAATAAGCCAACTGATTGTAGGAAGTTGTGAATGATCACCGGTTTAAATACATTCAATTGATAATTCCCTTGGCTTGCAGCAAAGCTAATAGTTGTGTCATTTCCCATCACTTGTGCAACAACCATTGTCATCGCTTCACTTTGCGTCGGATTTACTTTTCCAGGCATAATGGAGCTTCCAGGTTCATTTTCTGGAATAGAGATTTCACCAATTCCAGAACGTGGACCACTTGCAAGTAAGCGTACATCATTCGCAATTTTCATCAAGTCTGCAGCTAATGCTTTTACTGCCCCATGTACGTAAACAACATCATCATAGCTTGTTAAAGAATGAAATTTGTTTTTAGCAGATGTAAATTCTATACCAAGTGCCTTAGAAATTTCAGCCGCTACTTGATCTCCAAAGCCTTTTGGTGCATTTAACCCAGTTCCAACAGCTGTACCACCAATTGCAAGTTCCTTCATATCTTCTACACTTTGCGAAATCATTTTCGCTGATTTTTCCAGCATTCTATGCCAACCACTAAACTCTTGCCCAAGCGAAAGAGGTGTTGCATCTTGTAAATGTGTACGCCCAATTTTGATAATATCCATAAATTGCTCAGATTTTTTTCCAAGCGTTTCCTTTAGTACATCGATTGCTGGTAGTAGCTGGTTCTCTACTGAAAGCACTCCAGCAATATGCAGGGCTGTTGGGAACGTATCATTTGAACTTTGTGATTTATTTACATCGTCGTTTGGATGAAGACGTTCTTCGCTCCCTCTTTCCTCAAGTAATTGGTTTCCTCTACGAGCAATAACTTCATTTACATTCATATTGGACTGGGTACCACTACCCGTTTGCCAAACAACTAACGGAAAATGCGCATCTAGTTTTCCGGCTAGTATTTCATCTGCTGCTTTTGCAATAGCATCTTTTTTTGCTTCTGATAGGTTTCCTAGCGAATGACTAACGATTGCGGCAGATTTTTTTAAAAGGGCTAAACCATGAATTACGCCAATTGGCATCTTTTCCGTACCAATTTTAAAGTTATGTTTCGATCTTTGCGTTTGTGCTCCCCAAAGACTATCTTCCGGAACATTAATTTCTCCCATAGAGTCGTGCTCAATACGATAAGACATTAACCTCGCTCCTTTTAAATCCATTTATTTTGTTTTTCTTCTAGCATTGCTAAAAATTCATCCACTACCTCCGGGTGAAATTGAGTGCCTTTTCCACTTTCCATCTCTTGAATGGCCTCCTCAATCGTCATCGCCTTACGGTACACTCGATTCGTGGTCATTGCATCGAATGCATCCACCACTGAAACGATAGAAGCTTCTATAGAAATTTCATTTCCTATTAAGCCATGTGGATATCCCTTTCCATCATACCTTTCATGATGTTCTTCTACAATAAAAGCGGCTTTGCGTATTCGTTCTATTTCATGATTTCGCATCATCTCTGCACCCAAAGTTGTATGCATTTTAATGACTTTCCATTCATCGTCTGTTAGTTTACCCGTTTTATTCAATATTTCTATAGGAATTGCCAACTTACCAATATCATGAAAATAAGAGCCCATTGAGAGAATAGCTACTCCTTGACCATTTGGTCTCATTCTTTTCCATAGCTCAATAGAATAATCACGAATTCGCGAACAATGATGATAAGTATACCCGTCCACCTCTTGAATTCGTTTAGCATCTCGTTGAATAATCTCACGCTCAGTAAAGCTTTTCTCAAATGTCGAAGAAGTCATTTCAAATAAAATCTCCACATGAGATTCTGTATTACAAGTTACTATTCCCCCATACTTATTTACATCAATTACATCACCACGATGCAAAGTAGACTTTTGACCATCCCAATCTATTTCAAGTTCACCATTTAAAATTGTATAACGCTCCACAAAATCAGCGGAATTATTTGAGTTATAATAAACCCAAGTTGTTGTATTAGGAAACAATGTGTATAAAGAGTAAGAAATATTTTCTGCACTTCCAAGGTATGTAGTAACCGATTGATCTGTAAATACTCTTGGTAGATATGCTTTCATTCGTATATCTTGTATCTGTTCAACTGTTAGCATATATTACCCCCCTATTCCTATGACAACATTCAGCTTTATCTGCTTTTATTATACAATTCAATCAACTTAAATGAAATACAATAAAAAGAACCTATGAATATTTTCATAGGTTCTTTGAGGTAAAACGTTATGCAGTTTCATTCACATTTTTTATTTCTTCCGTTAATCGCTCTATACTTGGACGGATATTCCCTTTACCCGCATAGCTTTCAAGCATTTCCTTCACATCAATTCCAGAGGATGCTTTAAGCGTTTCTTGTAGTGTAGACATTAAATTCGTTGCATATGAAGTGACTTTATTGGCCCCTCCACCTTCTCCACTACCAGTGTCGACAACCGTAATTTTGTCGATATTTGAAAGTGGACTCGCAATTTGTTTAGCGTATTCTGGAAGCATATGAACGATCATATCGAGAACAGCTGCTTGACCGTACATTTCAAAAGCTTCTGCAATCTTACGTTTCGCTTCAGCTTCTGCAAGACCTTTAAGTCTAATAACATCCGCCTCTGATTCCCCTTGTGCTCGTTGAGAATCTGCTTTTGCTTGACCATCTAAACGAACTTTCTCTGCATCAGCTTTTGCTTTAGCTTCAATTCGATACTTCTCTGCATCCGCCTCTGCTATCTCACGTGACTTAGAAGCTTCTGCATTTTGTTCAATGGCATAACGATCTGCATCGGCTTTTTTCTTCACCTCAGAGTCATATTGCTTCTCACGACGTAGAATCTCTTTTTCTTCTAGCTCTATTTGTTTTTGACGCTCAATAATTTGAATTTGCATTTCTTGCTCAGTTACTTCTTGCTTAGAACGTGCTGTTTCTAGTTCATACGCTTGGTCGGCACGAGCTTTAGCAATGTCCTGCTCACGGCGATATTCCGCTACTTTCAACTGATTATCCTTTTCCGCTTCAGCAATTTCCGTAGCTCTTTCGATTTCAGCCCTTTGTGCATCCTTAGAAGCTTCTGCACGCTTAATACGTGTTTCTTTTTCTGCCTCTGCTGTTGCGATATCCGCATCACGCTTAACTTGTGCAATTCTTGGCTTCCCTAGCGAGTCCAAATATCCGTTTTTATCACGTACGTCTTTTATTGTAAAGGATACAATGACTAATCCCATTTTTGCTAAGTCTTGAGAAGCTACACGTTGTACTTCCTGTGAGAATTTGTCTCGATTTTTGTATATTTCCTCTACGGTCATCGAACCTAAGATGGAACGTAGATGACCTTCTAATACTTCCTTCGCTTCGTTTTCACGATCTTCCTTTGATTTACCTAAAAACTGTTCAGCTGCTGTAGCAATTTCGGAAATAGAACCGCCAATTTTAAAAATTGCTGTTCCATCCGCCATTACTGGAACACCCTGTTCAGTATAAACTTCAGGTGTAGTAACTTCTAATTTACTAGAAAGTAGACTAAGCGGTTCAGCTTGTTGGAACACTGGAAATATAAACGCCCCTCCACCACGAATAATTTTAATGCGATTACCAGATTCGTCTGTATGCACATTCTTAGAGCCTAAATAACTTCCTGTTACAATGAGTGCCTCATCAGGTCCTACCGTACGATATTTCGTAATAAAAACAGCTAAAATTGCAACTATAACAAACACTACTATCCCAATAACTATCAACATTTCCATTTGCATTACTTTTCCCCCTCTTGTCTATACTAATGGTACATATTCTTTTACTAAAAAAGTTCCATTATCAAAATCAATGATGAGTACCTGTTTATCGTATTCAATCTCTTCATTGTCATAGCCTGCTGCTCGTTTAGAAATTACTCCATTTACCGTTTCAATTACTATTTCTCCAAACCCATCCGATGGTATGGGAATTATGACTCTTCCAACTTGGCCTTGTAGAGATTCATTTGTATATGCTGTGGAAACCTCCGCAGAAGCGAGTGGAACTAATATAAAGAAGTATAGTAAGAAAGTTAATATACTAGAAATAATAAGAGCCGCAAGAATAACAATTTTCTCGTCCCAATCTGTTAGTTTTAATAGGATAAAACCTGAAGCACATATAAATAGTAAGAAAGACAGAATCGTTGTTGGGTTGAAAATGCCACTATCCATTCCATCAATTGCATCAGCAAATAGCACATACAAAATAGTGATTAAACCTATACCGATTAATCCATATAAAAAAACTTGTTCTATATCACTCACCCCTTTCCGCGAAAAAAGTTATCTTAATTGTATATACGGAGATACTTTCAGAAAGTTTCATATATTTACCTTTTTTTATAAATATAATATTAATCTTTGTTTAAATTGCATTTTAATTCTATAAATTCCGACAAAAAACGGTTTTTTTCGAACAAAAAAGTGCTTATTTGTTCAATTACATAACTCTAATGTTACAGTATTGTAAATTTGGCTAATACAGAGTAAAAGTTGTGTTGATTTTGTAAATTTTTTGTTATGCTATTTTAGGAAAAAGTAAACATATTAAATAAGTCCAGGAGGCTTTTATGATTAGTTCAAAAAAACCAGATCCATTTTTCGTATCTCTATTAAAAATTGCTGAAAACGTGCGTGATAGTGCTCATTATGCAGATGACTTTCGTATTAATACGGCTGCAGATTTAAAAGAAATTAGTGTACATTTAAAAAATTACGAAACCGCAGGAGATACATTAATACATGAATTAATCGTTATGTTAAATAAATCCTTTATGACTCCGATTGAACGTGAAGATATCCTTGAACTTGCGATTCGTATGGATGACATTTTAGATGGCATTGATAATTTCACTGCACACCTGGAAATGTTTTCATTAATTGAGATTGATGAATCTATGCGCACATTCTTAGGTTATATTGTCAAAAGCACAGATGAGATCGTTAAAGCAATGGGACTTCTAGCAAGTAAGAAGCTTCTAAAGATGCACGAACATTCTATCCTTATTAAAGATTACGAAAGAAAATGTGATGAGGTACTTCGTTCATCAATTAAACAGTTATTTTTGAATGAAAAAGATCCAATTCGCATTATTCAATTTAAAGACATATATGAACAACTAGAAGAAATCGCTGATTATTGTCAAAACGTAGCAAATACGTTGGAAACTATTATCATGCGAAACGCGTAGGGTGTACACATATGGAAACAGTATTTATATTAACCATTCTAGTAGTAATATTCGCTCTTGCATTTGACTTTATCAATGGGTTTCATGATACCGCTAATGCCATTGCTACATCGGTTTCTACAAGAGCACTAAAACCTAGAGTGGCTGTTCTAATGGCCGCAATTATGAATTTTGTGGGCGCTTTAACATTTACCGGAGTAGCTAAAACAATTACTAAAGATATTGTAGATCCTTTTGCCTTGCAAAATGGTTCTCTAATCATTTTAGCTGCATTACTTTCCGCGATTATTTGGAATTTAGTTACATGGTATTTCGGGATTCCTTCCAGTTCATCTCACACGCTGATTGGTTCTATAGCCGGAGCAGCAGTATCATCTGCTGGCTTTGCGATTTTAAACTGGGAAGGTTTCATTAAAATTATTCAAGCGTTACTCATTTCACCATTTCTAGCGCTTGCTGTCGGCTTTTTAATGATGTCATTATTCAAAGTCATATTTAAAAATGGGAGTTTATATGGGACAAACAAAAGGTTCCGTATATTCCAAATTGGTACGGCTGCTCTTCAATCCTTTACGCATGGAACAAACGACGCTCAAAAAGCTATGGGTATTATTACAATGGCTTTAATCGCAGCGGAATGGCAAACGAATGACGATATTCAACTATGGGTTCGTATCGCTGCAGCTACTGCAATGGGTCTCGGCACCTCTATTGGTGGATATAAAATTATTAAAACGGTCGGCGGTAAAATTATGAAAATACGTCCAATTAACGGGGCCGCGGCTGACTTATCTTCTGCAATGATTATTTTCGGGGCTACTACAATTCATTTACCTGTTTCTACTACACATGTTATTTCTTCCGCAATTATGGGAGTTGGATCAGCGCAACGTGTGAAAGGCGTGAAATGGGGAGTTGCTAAGAAAATTGTCTTAACTTGGATTATTACTTTACCAATTTCTGCTGCAATGGCAGGTGTTATTTTCCAAATACTAAGTTTATTCTTTTAATAAAAAAATGAACCCTTGTCTTTAGGACAAGGGTCATTTTTTTGTTTGGGGAGTTAGTAATTATATTACATTGATGTGGTACTCTCATATAACAACGATTTCTCTTGTATAGAAGCTGAGTTCTCTCTATAGCCAGGCATGGCGGTCACACTCACTCTTTTGGCAGAGAATCCCTCTCATAAGTACTCTATTCTTTGATCTTTAAACCTAATGATTTGGCAAAGCCAACCGCTTGTTCCGTGGAAACCGTACAATTCTGCATTTGATCTAGCGAAACAGTTAGTTGTTCATATGTATTCGAGCTTAGATCGATTCCTGATAAGGCAGTGCCTGTGAAATTCGCTTCATTTAATTCACAATCCTCAAAATTGACCTTATCAAATGTGGCTTCTATAAAATCTGCACGGTTAAATGCAATTTTAGTGAAGGAGACTTTTTTCAATTTAGAAAAGCTCATACTCACATAGTTAGCAACTGAATCTACTATTTTCACTTCGGTCATTCTACTCTGTGAGATGTTAGCCCCTAATAATTTCGAGCCCCGAATTTCCACTCGGTGGAACACCGCATCGCAAAAATCGACATTAGATAAGTCACATTTCTCGAATAGGCAATCGATAAACTCCACCCGATGAAAACGTACTCCCTCCAAGGAAATATGCTGAAAATGAATTTGGTCAAATATAATCTTTTCTTCTTGCTCCCGGTCTAATTCTAATGTTGTAACTAATCCATTAGATACATAATTATCTTCTAGTAGTGCTCTTTGCACGTCTAATACATCTAATGATTTTGAGATTTTCGGTGAAGCTATTTTCAATGGAATCCCTCCTGTGGAATTGCTACTCATATTCTATCATTATATTAGTATTTTTGACTCTTTTTGCCTTACAATGTAACTAGGTTTTATTTGAGGAGGAATTTCATGACAGGCTTGTCCAAAATAGTGACACGTCACTATAAGTTGATTTTGGGTATTTGGTTACTTTTATTTGCAGTCTTAGCTGTATTGGCTATTCGACTACCTGGCCTATTAGAAGGTGATGGATTTAGTACAGACGGAGAACATGCCGAAGTGATGGACGAATTAACGAAAACATTTGATTTTCCAGCTGAGTCCCTATTTGTAGTTTTTGATCAAACGTCCAATAGTACGATCGAACATACGTTAAAGGAGATAGAACAATTGGAACTTGCAGAATCTATCCAGTCTCCTTTAACGGATGATTCTTTATATAAAGATCATGTTGCCTATGCAATGCTTCATTTCGACTCCGATGCTGATATGACAAGTGCGGTTGATGACATCAGAGAAGCTATTGACGGAGAGCAAGGCGTTACGTTAACTGGTGGTGCAGCTATTAACAAAGACATTAATAGTGCCAGTCAAAAAGACTTAGCTAGTGCTGAGGCAATAGGCTTACCGATAGCTATAGTCGTATTACTACTTGCTTTTGGTAGCGTCGTCGCAGCCTTTATCCCACTTGCAGTAGGAATTGTGACGGTGGTTTCTGCATTTGGAGTGATGACCTTATTTAGTGAAGCGATGGATTTATCCATTTTTGTTATGAATATTATTCCAATGCTTGGATTGGCATTAAGTATTGATTTTGCCCTGTTACTCATTAATCGATACAAAGAGGAGTTAGCAAATCATTCGATAACCGAAGCTGTACAGACTGCTATTCAAACAGCCGGGAGGTCCATTATATTTTCAGCGCTATGTGTATTTATTGGTTTAGGAGCAATGCTTGTCATGCAAGTAGAGATATTCCAAAACATCGCACTCGGCGGAATGCTAGTCGTGACGATTGCAGTACTTTCGTCTGTTACCCTACTCCCTGCTTTATTAATGCTATTAAAAGACCGTATAAACAAATGGACGATTATTCGTGTTAAGCCAGGTGCTACAACTAGATGGCGTAATTTCGCTTCTTTCGTTATGAAACGTCCCGTGACATTGATACTTGTAGCACTTATTGTGTTAGGTATTGGTATAATTCCCGTAAAGAATATGGAATTGACTATTCCTCAGGTGGATTCACTGCCAGAGTCATATGATTCAAGACAAGCGTATGAATTGATGGACAAACAGTTTGGTTTAGGGGAACAGTCCACGGTTTATATGATTGCAGAACGCCCAGATGGTTGGGATAGTACTGCTGGATTAGAGGACATAAAGAATATAGAAGACAAACTACTTGCAGATAATGATGTCTTGTCGGTTGACACTATTTTCACAGCAAGCGAGATCCCAACTGTAAAGCAATGGGAACAAAGCCTATCGGTGCCAGAAGTCGAGGTACAACTAACTCCTTTAATGGATACATTTGTTCAAGACAATAAGTTACTAGTACCTGTGTCCCTAAACTTAAACGGTTCTTCTAATGAAGCACAAGACTGGGTACGAGAATGGTCAGAAAAAGAGTTAGGAGTCGACTATAAGCTAGGGGGTCAACCTAAATTTAATCAAGAAATTTTCGATGAGATATTCGATAAAGTAGGATGGTTATTAGCAATTATTTTAGGCTCTACTTTTATCATCTTAATGATTGCATTTCGTTCTATTCTAATACCTTTGAAAGCGATTATTATGAATATCATAGGTTTAGCTTCCACCTTTGGAATTCTCGTATATATATTCCAATATGGACATTTTGGAATTGAAGAGACCACGATTGCATTAATAATTCCTGTTATTGTGTTTAGTCTCGTATTTGGCTTAAGTATGGACTATGAGGTATTTTTAATCTCTCGTATACAGGAAGAGTATTTAAAGCATCAAAACAATACATTAGCAACGGTTGATGGTTTGACTTCGACGAGTAAAATTATTACTTCTGCCGCTTTAATCATGATTGTTATTACGGGTGCCTTTGCGTTTACAGACGTAATGCCTGTTAAGCAAATTGGGGTAGGTATAGCAATTGCAGTAGCGATTGATGCGTCTATCATTAGATTATTACTTGTTCCAAGTTTAATGAAGCTTTTCGGCAAATGGAACTGGTGGCTTCCTTTTAGAAAAGGACCGTATAAAGCGAAAAAACTACATTAATATCTTCTGTCAGAATGTTATCCTGAAGCACCGCAAAAAGCCAAGCAGAGAAAATTCTGCTTGGCTTTGTTTTTTGTTTTTAGAATTTCAATTGATACCATTGTTTTGCTGCTTGCACTTCGTCTTGGGTTAGTTGATGACCATATGCATGCCAGTAAAGCTCTACCATTGCACCTGCTTCTTGCAATAAGTTCTGTAGCTCCTCTGATTCTGTTGCGGGGCACATATGATCATTTTTACCTGCTCCGATAAATACAGGAGTTTTTGACATCCTTGGTAGCTCTACACCACGTCTTGGAACCATAGGGTGATGTAGAATCGCACCGTTCAGCACATTTTTATATTCGAATAAAAGATTCGCAGCAATATTAGCACCGTTTGAATAACCAATTGCCACTACATTGTCTCGATCAAATTCATAGTTTTCTGCTGCTTCATCGATAAAGCTTTTCAATTCCTCCGTTCTAACCTGTAAATCTTCTAGATCAAAGACCCCTTCTGCTAAGCGTTTGAAAAATCGTGGCATCCCATTTTCTAATACATTTCCACGTACACTCAAAATATTAGCAGATATATCTATTTCTTTTCCGAGACCCACTAAATCATGCTCATTTCCACCTGTGCCGTGTAAAAGTAATAGTGTCGGTCTGGAAGAGTCCTCACCTTTGTAAAAAACATGATTCATGCTATAACTCCCTTTCAATTATCTTGAATTTGAGATAATTATAACGGATGCTTATTTCTAGGTCAAATGTTTAGTTTCTTCTTCATATGAAAGAATGAATTTTAGCCGCTCCGGTTCATCCACACGAATAGCAAATTCGGTTATGCTCTTTTTCATCCCCATAAACATTGTCATCTCAACTGGTCTTCCAAGGTGTATAACAGCCTGGGGTTCAACAGGCTCAAAATCTTTATAAATAAATCGTATTGTATCTTTACTCGGAATTCTTCCTCCCCATTCTATCTTTTTAATCGCATGAAGAGGCACTACAACTCTTTTGGTAAGTCCTTGCGAAATGTATAGCTTGCCGTTTTTAATCTCCAAAGGATGTAATTTCATAATTTGAATTTCAGCCATAAAGAAGAACACCGAATAGATATTAAACATTAATAGAACAATTGATAGTACAAGTGATTTATCATGTAACCACCAATGGATTCCAATTGTTTCAATGACAATCGCATGAATCAGCATCAGATGGAGAGCTATTGCACTCGTTTTTTTATGCATTGTTACAACCCCTGCATGATTAGGAGCTTTCTTCTTCCATGTAAAAAAAGCATAATACATCATTAGAAATTCAGACATCACAACCCGGACTAATATATTTTTTGTCACTACTTTTTCAACTGAGGGGAGTAAGCTGAATAATGCTCCTTCATTCACTTTTTTCATTTGCAATCTAATTTTGGGTATTTTCAAAATGACTAAAAAAATCAAAGCAAGTTCTGCAGTTATTAGAAGTATCTCTATAGTGACGCCAGCGTAAAGTATTCCACTAAACGGAA
Organism: Psychrobacillus sp. FSL K6-2365; assembly: GCF_038003165.1. NCBI lineage: Bacteria > Bacillati > Bacillota > Bacilli > Caryophanales > Bacillaceae > Psychrobacillus > Psychrobacillus sp. FSL K6-2365. The sequence continues at coordinate 3,908,709 of NZ_JBBOOO010000001.1, forward strand.
TGAACAATTCGTCAGGTATGAGTATTTTTGCTATCAATAAACCAGCTAAGATAATTCCAATAGTTTGCTTGATAGATAATTTAAAGGCGGCATACATTAAAAACGGCACGATAATGGCTAAATCGATTAACGATCCTACTACAGCACCAGTATTTAGTTGTAGAGAAAAAAAGTCTTGAACAGTGGATTGATAAATAAGAAAGTTGGTAGATAAAACTAGGAAAAGTAGAGCAACCGCTACGTTTGCATACTTGGTTTTACGATAAACCATCAAATCCCTCCTTTTGTATCCTTTCTTAAATTATATATATCTTTTTATTTTAAAATCTACGCTAAATTTCTAAATAGTAGCACAATTTCGTGTCCAAAAAAGCCACTCCCTTATTCCAGGAGTGGCTACTGTTAAGCTATTTTCTTCGTACCCTTCCATATAATAGAACCAATTGTCGTTGCTACTAATACGACTAGCCCTAGTATGAAAGGATATATAATATTCACATCATATAATATTCCAGCAAGCAATGGACCTAATACATTCCCTATACTCATATAAGCATTGTTCATACCCATTGCAAATCCTTGTTCGTTTCCAGCTAATTTAGAAATTAAAGTTGTTAACACTGGACGCAATATTGAAGTCGAAAGGAAAATTATCATTGTAATGACAAAGAAAAATGCATAGCTCGATACTAAAATAGAAAGCAAGAAACCAAACGCTGCAACACCTAAAAAGATTCTCAACACGTTTGCTTCCCCAAAACGACGAACAACTTTATCCACCACGAACAATTGGATAATTACACTGACAATCCCAGTTCCCGTAATCATCCAGGCAATGTCCTGTGGGGATGCGGCAAACTGATCATCTACAAAAAGACCTAGAACGGATTCATAGGCAAGTAACCCAAAACTCATCACCAGCGTAATAACGAGCGGGATGAAATAAGGCTTTTTAAATGATTGAGCAATTTCTTTTACCATCGGTTCTGATTTACCCTCAGGAACACTTACATCCGCTGGCTTACTTTCCTTTAGAACTAAAGTGGAAAAGATAACAGCTACAACACCTACTAATGCAGAAACGAGAAGGGGCATTTTCAGTCCGTATTCCGCTAAAAACCCACCAATCCCAGGTCCTACTACTATACCTAAAGACATAGCAGCAGATATTAAACTATTACCTTTTGCACGCTGATCCATTGAAGTAATATCCGCCACGTATGCAAAAATAGCCGGAACTAATAACGCCGCACCAACTCCGCCAATAACACGAGAAACATACAGAATACCTATAGAATCTGAGAAGTAAAATACAAACATAGATAAAGCAAGTCCACTCAGACCAGCAATAATCATAATTCTTCTCCCGTATTTATCTGCCCATTTACCTGCAATTGGAGACATCACAAGCTGTGCTCCAGCAAATATTGATATCATTAGGCCAGCTGCTATCCCACCTTGATCAATAGATTTTAAATAGGCTGGTAAAATGGGAATAATAATACCAAAACTCCCTATCGCTATAAACATATTAATCATTAATACAAATAATTTCTTTCTTTGATCGTTCGTCATCTCATACCTCTTTCTTCCACAATAGTAATACATAAGCAATAGATTAACATGATTTATCCACTTAAGTAAACAAAGCTAACTTATACCCAATGGAAATCGGCGGCTAATATCTTCTGTTTACTTATTTATTCAATAAACTCCTCAAACGTAAACTAGAATTACTAGTTAAAATTTATACTCTTCTTAAAAGGAACCTTAATATTAGATACACTTAGCCAATAAAAATGCAAGCTTCCCAACAGAGTAAAAAAACCGATGTAACGAGAGTGTCATCTACGCTATTTCGGTTCTTTTGTTATTATTCATTTATCTTTTCAATCGTCTTGGCTGTCCCTTTAGAAGGATATGATTCATCAAGCTCGGTATATCCAACCTTCACTTCATCATATGACTTTAATGAATTACGCTGATCCATGGTCAAAGAAAACCAGGTGGCATCATTACCAGATTCCAGTGCTTCTTCCACCGACATATTCTTCGCCTCACCAACCGATAAGCCACCAATTACTAAAATGGAGGTATCTTGGATATCAATAATAACTCCTTCTATGTAATCTGTTGGTTGTTGTGGTTGAGTTGGATTATCCTCAAAAAACTGCATAATAAAATAAAAGCTCGCACCAATCGCAACTAATACAATAGCAATCAGTATTCCTACAGTATACTTTCCCTTCATTATAAGAACCTCCTTATCTTTTGCTATCTAGGCGGAAGCCCTCTTCTAAAAGATAAGTTTTTGCTTCGCTATAAGAACCAAAGCTTTCCTCTAAATTATACCCGTGATAGATATTCCATAATGTATCTTCTTGTAATAGCGTTAACTTAGAATTTTCTTTGTTTTTCCAAACTTCCTCTACTTCTTCGTCCTGTGGCTCTTCTTCCTCTGTTGATAGATAAGTAATCGAGTCTTTAATAATACTTCTAAGCTCATCAGCAGAAGCTTCCCGAATATTTAATAACCCTTTATCGTCAGCTGCTTCATATTGCGGAAGATCACCTACGTAAACAAAGCCATTTCCATTCGGATGAAGGTGATAAACAACAGTTGTTTTTTCATATAAACTCTTTTCGAAATGATAATTAACTCGCTTCATCGATACTTCTTTACGAGTTAGCTCCGTAAATTCTTGAATAATTGCTTCTTTTTCTTCAAATGTTAGCATGTGATTCCTCTTCCTATACGTTTTTTCATTTACCTAGTATAGCACACTCTTTATCCTCTTCGCGTCCACCATTCCGCTAAAATAACGAAACAAATAACAACTGCAATTGCTACTGCAAAAAACCAATCTGGTAAGCTCCCCAAAACTACGCCTCCCTACTAATGCGCATCACGAATCTTTCAAAATTCTGTGAAGTAAACCCTTCGACTTCCTCTATTGAATAGCTTTCTAATAACTCTCTTACTATATTTTGTGTTTTCGATGCATCTTCTAAACCTACGACAAACTCACTTATCCCATCAAAGTCTGATCCTAACCCTATCAAATGCTTACCACCAAGGGATTCGATATGCTCGATATGCTTCAACAAATCCTGTATCTCAACTGACTTTTTTGTATCACCTATAAATGGAGGATAATATACAACATGTATAGGACTATTTTTAGCGATTAATGCTTTAATCTGTTTGTCGTTTAAATTTCTAGGAGAGTTACATAAAGCTTGTGCATTGGAATGACTTGCCATTATCCATTTCGCTTTAGGAAGAACATCCCAAAAAGATTGTTCACTCAAATGAGAAACATCAATAATTATATTTTGTTCGTTCAATAAAGACACGACTTCTTCTCCAAATGGTGTTAATCCAGTACTAGATTCTTCAGAAGAACCATCGGCTACTTTGTTTGGTCCATTCCATGTAAGTCCAACTAATTTCACACCATGAGATAGTAATAGTTTCAGCTTATGCATATCTCCATCTATCATATCCAGTCCTTCTATCGATAATACTGCTCCTATTTGTCCTTCTTTTAGTGATCCAAGCTGCTCCCATTCATATATGGGGATAATATTGTCATCCTTCCCCACAATTTCTCTGTGGAAAATTTCAATTTGACGAATTGCCTCCAAGAATAACTGTTCTTTAGGAAAACCTTCCGAAACAAATACTGCAAACACTTGAAGCGCAATTCCCCCTACCTCCAACGCTTTTTTACTTGCTTGAAGTTTTGGAGAATCGGCAAATGAAATAGTATTCTCTGCTTGCGCTAATTTGTATAGTACATCACAGTGTAAATCATAAACTTTCATCTTACCCTCCCCAAAATATTTACTCAGGCGCCTCTTCACCAAATGCAAGCCATTCGTCCTTTGATGGTCCGTACATTCCCGGAACTGATAATCCGGCTTGTCGCATTAGTATCGTCATCTGCCCACGGTGATGTATTTGATGGTAGATTAATGTTTGCAATACAGTTGCAACAGTCCATAGTTCTCCGTACATATCTTGTTCTTCTAGAAGGCTTTCGTTCGTCCATTGTTCTTTTATAGCCTTAACAATAGAATTGCTAGATTGTCTATATGCCTCCACCATTTCTTTCGCCGTCAATGGCTGAGGTGTTTCATGCGGAGTGGCAGAAAACTCCAACCCAGTTCTTCCTATCATTTCATCTATACTAATAACAAGATGCCATGCAAGTGTTCCAAGTGTACGACTGTCTTCAGACACTCTTTGTTGTAATGACATATCTGTCAAAGCTTCTAAAACTTTCAGTGTTGAATCACTTTCATGCTGCCAAACAGTTAAAAAATCTTCTAGGTTTCTAATCATGTTCATTCCTCCAAATAATATTATGTTAATCAATTTCATATTTACCTGTTTAAAATAAAAATACAATTTTTTATTCGCTTTTTCTAAAAAGGTCGATCTTGTTGATTGAAAAGTGGAAGGCGGCGACTACAACGAGAACAGATCGAGCTGAAAACTCCGCAGGAAAGAAATTGATCGAACCTTTTTGATCAATGTCTTTGCGACGAGTATCCGAGGAGCATATGTTTTAGTGTCGAGGAGATTGAAGCCATCCCGCGGAAAGCGTCCGGCTATAGCAGAAATCAACGTTGTACGGATTTCACTAATTAATAACTTTTATGAAATTAACTCATGTAATTAATTTCGTCACTTGTTATAAATAATCCTGCCACCAACAAAATACCTTTCAAATAGATATTGTAGTTTAGTTCTGATATACTAAAGGACAGACAATAAGAGGACGTGAGCGAATGATTAAAATTGAATTACCAAAACCAACTGTAACGATCACCCAGCGTGAACAAGTACTAAAAGAAGGCGACATAGAAATTCCAGCAATTCATGGATTTATCGACTTCCATCAAATTCCTCGTGATAAAGGTGGCATATTCTTTTTCTATAATAAGAATGATGAACTTTTATTCGTTGGTAAAGCGCGTAAAATTAGACAACGTATAAAAAAACACTTTGAAGACAATGTATCTCCGATGATTAAACATCGAGATGAAGTGTACAAAATCAGTGTTTGTATTGTAGAAGAGGCAATGGATCGCGAAATTTATGAAACATATGCAATCAATACTCAAAAAGCGAAATATAATATCGACAAAGCATTTTTTAGATAAGATGAAATCCCATGTTCTCCAAAAGAGGACATGGGATTTTCTCTGTCTAGCTCCAGCTCCTAGCCCGCCTGAGTCGCTTCAGGATTTCAGCGCTTGTCGGAGGCCCACAGGATGTGGTTCAGTCAGTCGTCTCAACACGATGTCGCAAACTTAGACTGACTTCCAATACATAGGTGCATACACTTTTCTATTTTACTTCTTCAAAAATACTCGTACTATGCTTTGGTTGTACTCGTGCTTTCGGATCTATGAATGCCTTAATATGGCTAATAGCAATTGGAACCTCTCCAAACCCTACGGCAATCAGTTTTACTTTCCCATCATGCGTACAAACATCACCCGCAGCATATATTCCTTCAACACTTGTTTCCATTTTTTCATTGACTACTACAGAATTTTTCTCCATTTCCAGACCCCATTCCTTTAGAGGGCCTAGTGAAGCAACGTTTCCGTAGTTCACTAAAACATGGTCTACTGCGATTCTTTCTTCAGCTTTATCTTTACTGACAATCACGACTTCTTGAATTTTTTCACCATCACCAGTTACTTCTTTTATGCCATATGGTGTTTTTACTTCAACAGACGAGTTTTGAAGCTGTTGAATAGTCATTTCATGTGCAGTAAATTGCTCCCTACGATGACAAATGGTTACCTTTGAAGCAACATCCTCTAACATTAATGACCAGTCGAGTGCTGAATCTCCTCCACCTAATACAAGAACATCAGAATCTCTAAAAGCCTCTAAACTCTTTACCTTGTAATGAAGGTTTTTCCCTTCGTACTCGGCAACTCCTGGAACGTTTAACTTACGCGGCTGAAATGAGCCTATCCCAGAAGTTAATAGAATAGTTTTAGAATAATGCACATTCTTATCTGTTGTTAGTGCAAAGTAATCTGGTAGTTTCTCTAGCGCTATTGCTGTTTCCTCTAAGCAAATGGTTGGATTACTATATGCAGCCTGCTCCTCTAAATTTGCCACTAAATCCTTTGCTAATATCTTTGGAAGTCCGCCAATATCATATATATATTTATCAGGATAGAGCTCCATCAATTGACCGCCTAGTTGTGGAAGGCTATCGATAATTTTCACCTTCAAATCACGTAACCCACCATAAAACGAAGCAAACAAACCTGTGGGACCACCACCAATAATCGTTACATCGTATAATTCACCATTCATACCATTTCACCTCATAACTATTTATCCCGCATTAACGGGTAGGCCGATTAAAGTTCACCACGTCCTACAGCAACCTCGGCACTAGTATGTCCTGTACGTCGTAAGACTTGCGCTTCCTAAGTAACTAACAACAATGGGAGATTACTGACCGTAAAAGCCCATGTGATTCAACTAACAATCAGCGAGGATAAAGAAAACCCAACTGATTGAAGTTTCACTCTGTACTTATATTATTTGATGTACAGTACACAATGATGCATTGTCACAGAAATCTATTTCGTATCTCAGGTGGTGGAATCATACAGCTATCTTTTTTCCCAAACCATGCATAACGATTTTTCGCTATGAATTTATATACTATGTTGCGTATAGGTTTTGGAATTACCTTTAGCACATATAAACAACTCCAAAGTCCATTTAAATGTCTGCTAATTTGGAGTGCAGCATCTGAGGAGTAATACACCTTATGTTGGTCAATAACTAATATACTATCCAAAGTGTCAGGTACAGCATACTCACGTTTGAACTTTGCCCCAATATCACTTTGTTGCGCTGCAAACTGAAAATAACCTTTTGGATCTCGTTTAATTATAAACTGCACACTTGCATCACAAAAATTGCACTCTCCATCAAACAAAACAATAGCTGGCACAGGGATTCCACTCCTTTCCCCTAGTGTACTATAATCACTTCTGAAATGCGCTTAATCGGCTTTCTAAATATTTTATCTTTTCTTTACATAAACTAAATATTTCAATCTCAAGACAAAAAAACTGGGCAAAAAAGATGACCTGTCCTTAAAGGTCAAAACCTGTTTCAATCGTTTTCGAAGGGCTTTGGACAGACATTTTACCGAGTGAATTTTTAGGGATGCTGGTTGGTTGTGACGGACGTCACAACCAACCAGCATCCCTTTTTTTCGGTAATCTTACAACCCTCAGAAACAGGTAAGTGCGTTTTTGGATAACTAGAGAAAAGATACTTTCTTATTCATAGAGCAAGCTCACAAAGATGCAATTTAGTGAGCTATTTCGATTCTTTATTTAGTAACTACTTACTATCTCTCTTTATTTCTACTAGTAAAAAAGGAATTCTACTTTCATCACACTTCATAACAGAATAGTACCTTTGATTAAATAGATCGTTATATCACTATATTAATTTTGACCACTATTATCATCTTAGCGATAGCCTATGCATAATCTTTTTGCCTGCATACTACACATTATATTGATTGTAGTGCAAGGCGGCGACTCCAGCAGGAACAGCCACGGGCTAAAAGCCCCATAGGAACGTAGTGACGAGAAGATTGAAGCCGTGCCCGCAGAACGGCGTCCACCTGTAATGGAAATCACAGTATTATTCATACACTCAAGTATCATGAACCTAGTGTTCACCGGATATTACTTACCTCAAAAAATGCCCTTAAGTCCAGTAAGAACTTTAAGGACACCTCTATCCATTTCACTGCTTGTCTTGTGGTGTATCAGATGAACCAACCTCTTCTAGTATCTCAAAGCTGTTGGAATAATCGCGAAGTCTTTCGTCTTCGTCCTCCACCGGCTGATCTGTTGTAGAATTTAAGAGTGATTCTTCTACTGGACGAATTTCTTCATTGACCTGTTGATGAGCATGTTCTACACAAGTCAGAGCTGTAGGAATTGCCTCTAAACGAGCGAGTGAAATTTCTTCTCCACACTCCGTACATTTCCCGTATGTACCATCCTTTATAGCAGTTAATGCTTTTTCAATATCTACCATTTCCTCGTCAAAATGTCTATTTAATGCCAGCCGAGTATGTTGATCAGTTAAATCCGTCGCATTATCTGCAGGGTGATTATCATAATTAGATAACTCAGTCGTTTCAAACTCTTCTTCATTTTGCTTCTGGTGCTCTAACTCTTCAAAACGCTTTTCTAATGTATTTTTTAATTTATCGTATTTTGTCATTTAAATTCCTCCTTGGGTTACTTAAGGATTACCCAAAAATCAGCGAAATAAAACAACTTGCACATCTACCTTTAATACAAGCAAATACGAATACAGTTGCATACGATGATGAACTAAGTGATTCATAATTTGCAGAAACCACTCTCCTGTACGATATTCACTCCCCCAATAGGTTGTAAAACCCTTTGAGAGTGCCTCTTCGGTATGTTTTTCTATGTGCTTCATAACCTCCTGGATACCTGCCAAAAATTGTTCTTTTGCATCTTGTAAATTGACTGGTTTACTTTCTTCATAATACAGCCGCATTTCATCTAAGTTATATCCTTTGCAAATAAGTAAATCTGCCTGTGGAATTTGCGCAAGATGCACACAAACCTCCCAAACAGTCATTTTATTTTCAATAGGACGTTTAGAAAGTAACTTTTCGTCTATATAATCAAATAACTGTGTTATTGTACCTGAGATATAATTTAATTGGCTTATCATAGAGTGAATCATTTTATCTCACCTTCAATTCAGAGTGTTTTAGTATGGTATTTTTTTGTTTTTCCAGTATGATTAATAATAAGGGAGTGTTTGTTAATGGGTATACACAAATTTTTTATGAGTATGAATGATTTAGAAAGAATTATCCGATGTCCTGGACGCTTTAAATTTGAAGAACATAATGTGGCTGCACATTCATGGAAAGTTTCTCAATACGCTATGTTTTTTGCGACTCTTGAAGAGAATAATGGAGCAACAATTAATTGGAAATCACTTTACGAAAAAACGATTAACCATGACTTTGCAGAAATTTTTATCGGCGACATTAAAACACCAGTTAAGCACGCATCTCCTGAGCTAAAACAAATGCTAACACATGTGGAAGAAAAAATGATGGAAAAGTTTATATTGGATGAGATACCAAAAGAATTTCAGCCCGTATTTTTTGACCGTATGAAAGAAGGAAAAGATGATACTATTGAAGGCCGTTTACTTGAGTTAGCCGACAAGCTAGACCAAGTATATGAAGCTTTTGCTGAATTACAACGTGGAAATACGGATGTTGAATTTGTAAACATGTATGAAACGGCTTTAAGAAAAATTCTTCATATCCCGTTAGAAACTAGTATAAACTATTTTAAAGAAGTTATTATGCAGGAAATTATGAAGGAGCAATCAGTCATTGATGTGAAATCTATTACCGTACAATTACTAGTAGAATAATTATTTTCCATTTTTATGCGATATATTGTATAATTTATTGTATAATATTTTGGAATTATTAAGATAATTCAAAGGGGGGAAATCGTTTCATGCCTATTCCAGTTAATCACACTAAGCCTGTCCGTACAACAGCTAAGTTGCACGCTTTTAACCAGTTACAACAATGGATTATTGATGGCACTTTACAGCCAGATGAAAAATTAAACGATATTGAACTTGCACAAGCATTAGGGGTGAGCAGAACACCTATTCGAGAATCCTTACAACTTTTGGAATCTCAAGGCTTTGTAACGATGCAACCAGGGAGAGCAACTCAAGTCACACCTGTAGAAAAAGAAGATATTAATAATCTCCTACCACCATTATCAGTATTACAGGCACTTGCAGCAGAACTTGCAAGTCCTAATATGAATGAAGAGATTCTAAGTCTATTAGAAGAAAAGAATAGAGAATTCGCTGAGGCTTTACAAGAAAAACAATTTACTACTGCTCTAAGAGTAGATGAAGAATTTCATCAGCTCATTGTAGACACCGCCAATAACCCATACATACATTCCATGGTAGAAATGCTTCAAGCTCATGTACGTAGATTGTTTTATTATGAAAAAATTATCTTACGAGAATATTCTGTTGAGCAACACGGGAACCTAATTCGTGCATTCCGCGAAAATAACACCAAGGAACTAGCAGAAGTAATGCGTGCAAATTGGATCTATACAATCGAAGAATTTTAATAGGAAAGTAGTTTGAGAAGATAGGGTGAGAAGTGACCAACTCTCCATTTCATCGAAAACAAATATGGTGGTCTGGAAAGGAGTGATATTCACAACCTTCCTGACCACCTTTTTAAGGCATATTAAGAGATTAATAGATTTATCGTGAAGTTATATCAAACCTTGACACTTTAGTTGAATATGAATTATTACCAATGATAAATTCAACAATTAAATTGTCCGGCTATTAGGGTGTGTCCATTTTGAAATTCATTGAATTTGGATTAGGCAACACATGGTTAATTAGAACTGAAACAGAATCTGAAGATGGCACGGAATATGAAGAGAAAGGAATAAAAGGACCAATAAACTTTTATTCAATGTATTTCAGAGTTTGGATAGGTAAGACAGTTGTCATAGCAGATTTAAAAGAAGGTTTTAAAAGACAAAAGAAAAGCCGTACCGATTTTAAATTTATTTTTGGAATAGTTAGTAATTAAACTATATCACCAATAAAGGGTGTTAATTATAGATTATGGAGTAGCTTTTCATATCGTACTAACCGGTATATTTTGAGGAATATTAAAAGCATGAGCTAGAATGTAAATAACACCAACACCTTACTTGTTAATAATACTAGGAAACATGTGATAAAGTACATTAATTTGCGTAGTTGGCGATGAATCGGCCGACATCTCAAATTATAGATGAGGAGATGTTTCAATGGAGTTTAAGGGATCTAGTGTTTACGATCAAACTGACTTTTTTAAAAATTATATGACTAGAAGAAACAGAAATGATAGTCCAAATAACGCCATTGAAGGACCTATCATCTATGAATTAATCGGGAGCTTTCAAGGTAGTAGCGTCTTAGATTTAGGGTGTGGTGATGCATCGTTTGGAAAAGAACTCTTGCATTTAGGAGCAAAAAGCTACACAGGAGTAGAGGGTTCGAAGCAAATGGTTGAAGCTGCACACTTAAACTTGCTTGAACAAAATGGGACAATACACCTTGAAACAATGGAATCTTATGATTATCCATTAGAGGCATTCGATATTGTTACATCTCGATTTGCCATCCATTATGTTTCAGACATTTATAATCTCTTTGAAAATATTCATAAAACACTTAAAGAAAACGGAAAGCTTACTTTTAGTATCCAACATCCACTGACAACCTCGTCATTTGCTAGTAAGAAAACTGGAGATAAACGTGGTAATTGGATTGTCGATGACTATTTCCATGAGGGAGAAAGAAAAGAGCCCTGGATAGACCAAATAGTGGTGAAGTATCATCGAACAATCGAACATTATTTTACAGCACTAAAACAAGCTGGATTTACAGTTCTAGAGTTACGTGAAGGCACACCAAAGCGGGAACATTTTAGTAGTGAAGATGAATTTGTTAGAAGACAACGAATTCCAATTGTACTAGCTTTTTCTTGTGTTAAGTTAACAAAATCCTATTTCTAAATGTATAACTAACATGGACTTTACTTGATAAAGAAACTTTTAAAAAAATTGGTAGTTACCGATGAAAATAGAAACCTGAATTGTGTAGTTGGTAAACGGAGAGGATTCTGCGACAAGCAGATAAACTCCATAATATTAGTAAGAAATAGAGGCTGATCGTGATATGTCACGATCAGCCTCTATAAAAAACAAAAGATTATAATATAGCATCATGCTTGTCCAAAGCACACCTCAAATGTTAAAAACTGTTTTACTTAAAAGTTGCACTTGGATTTCCTACCCTCAAGCTGATTTGATTTCCTTTTTTTAAGATCTCGAAATGATGCCTGTTACAAGAGTTACTATAACAAATGGTATTAACCATCCCAAACCTACACTATAAAAAGGTAGTACATTCTCGTAAAAACTTACGATAGGTTGTAGCCACCCATAATATTCGATATTTAATGACCCACAAAGAGCTTTAAAGCCATCTACTAAGCTTATTAAGAAGGTTACAAACATCACACTAACATATACTAATCTTGCATGATTGAATAATGGTGATAAAAAGGTTAAGAATATCAATACTATCGCTAAAGGATATAGCAACATTAATACTGGAATGGAATACGTAATAATATTAGATAATCCAAAGTTCGCAATAATACAAGTGAAAACACTAAAGAAAATAACAAATGCTTTATAACTAATCTTTGGCATTAATGTGTGGAAATACTCACCACAAGCAGTAGTTAAGCCAATGCTCGTTGTCAAACAAGCTAAGAAAATGATCACTGATAAAAGTATAGCTCCAAATGACCCGAAGTAATGCTCTGAAGCAGCACTTAATACTGGTCCACCATTTTCAAATAATCCATATATATTCACACTAGTAGCGCCTAAGTAAGCTATCCCAGCATAAATTAAACCTAAGAACAAAATTGCTATCCCGCCAGATTTAGCTGTGGCAACTAAAATCCCCTTAGTAGAAGTTACACCCATAGATCGGATTGCTTGAATCACGATAATCCCAAATACTAAGGAAGCCAATGCATCCATCGTATTATACCCTTCCGTAAATCCAGTCATAAAGGCGTTTCCTACATAGCTTCCTTGTGGCTCTTGAAAGTCTCCCATCGGACTAATAATAACAAACAGTAATAAGAATAATAATCCTATTATAATTCCAGGAGAAAGATATTTTCCAACATTGTCTACAATTTTAGATGGATTCAAAGAAAGCAATAACGTGATTCCAAAGAAAATAATCGTAAATATTAACAAACCAAGTTGAGCATTATTTTGATCAATAAATGGAAGAATTCCAATTTCAAATGAAACTGCCCCTGTTCTTGGCAAAGCAAAAAATGGTCCTATTGTTAAGTAAAGGAGCGAAGTGAAGATAACTGCAAAAATAGGGTGTACTCTGCTAGAAAGCTCCTGTAAATTTTTACTTCCCGAGAATCCCATCGCTAAAGTACCTAAAAACGGCAAGCCAATTCCTGTCAGTAAAAACCCAATGGTGGCTATCCAAACTTGTGTCCCTGCATTTTGCCCTAAACTTGCTGGAAATATTAAATTCCCCGCACCAAAAAATAATGCAAATAGCATAACTCCAATCACTAAATGATTAGAAAATGATAATTTATTTTTCATCTTGTAGTTCCTCCTGTGATATTAGAAATAATCATTTCTTATGTTTTCTCGATGCTTGTTATGAATGCTATACATATGATTTCCTCTAATCACGGCCGTATGCAATATATCAATGTTGATAATACTATGGAAATTGGTAGAATGCAATATATTAGACGAAATTAATTGAACATTTATTTTATTTTCACAAATGTATCAATTTTATAAAAGCACAGTATATAGTAAAATCCGAACAACTTTGTTTTTTCTCTAGAAGAATGATTTCCGCTCAACACAGCATCAATCTTCTTGGAACAAAAGATAATTGGGCCAAGCCATAACTCAAGGAGTGTCGATTAGCCTTTGTTCCTTAGAGTTCTCCTAAGTACTTATAGCTCATGATGTTCCCATTGGAGTCACCCTCTCCCAATTCAATAAACAAAAATAGAATTTAAAAAGGCGAATAATTAGTTGCTAAACAACTTAAACATTCGCCTTTTCCAATAAAAATGGTAATTATGTAATTAACAAAAATTGATTATATAACAATCTATTATGAAACTCATTTCATTTTAAATATAACAAAAAGCTATACAATTAGGATAAACTCCAATCATATAGCTTTTCATTTGTTATTTCTTCTCTGGAAATAATACTTCCTTTAAAGCATCATCTGAGGAATTTTCGGTAAGCTTCACTTTCGAACGATACGCTGCACGTGTTAGCAAGTGCCCAGAAACAGGGGCAGTCAAAAACACAAATAATATACCTAGTATAAGACGAATGCTTATAAAATTCTCACTTACCCAAAAGTGTATAAATGCACCAGTTAGAGACAACAGTACTGCTACTGTTGAGCTTTTTGTAGCCGCATGTGAACGTGTATAGACATCTGGAAGACGAATAATACCGAAGGCACTAATCACACTCATGATACTCCCTAAAAAAATGATAATAACCGCTACGTACTCAATTATCTGACTTGTGCTCAATGATAGCCCCCCTCTCGATATACTTGGAGATGGCAATCGTACTTATAAAAGCAAGTATACCTAGTATTAGAATGGCCTCTAAAAATGCCTTTGTCTTCAATACAATGGAAATAATGGCTATCATTGATATGAGATTTACACCTATCATATCTAACGCTACTGCTCTATCGGGCATAGAAGGTCCCTTAATGATTCGAAAAAGAGCTATTGCAATTGAAATAGCAAATAAAGTTAAAGAAACCAACAGTATTTTTTCTATCATTATCGAGTCACCTCCATTATTGCTTTTTCAAATTTAGTTATTGATCTTAATACATCGGCTTTAGACTGCTCTATATCCATTGCATGAATATAAAACATATCTCCCTCTGGATTTACTTCCATAACTACGGAACCAGGGGTCAAAGTTAACAGCATTGCTAACGTGGTAATCTCCCAGTCTCCTTTTAGTTCTGTTCTATAGGTGAAAATTCCAGGCTTGAGGTCCCAGCGAGGATTTAATATTTGTTTACTTATAAGTATACTCGACTGAGCCAACTCTGATATGAATATGAAAATTAACTTAATAATGGAAAGTAATCTTCTCAAATAAAACTGAGTCCCAAAAAAGCGATGCATTAAGAATATTATGAAGATCCCTACGATGAAACCACTAAAAAATGTCGTCATCTTAAGTTCATCTTCGTCCTTTAATGTTGTCCACAAAAATGCGATGAATAGGTTTAGTAAAAATTGTGCCGGCATACTTCTCACCTCTCCCTTCACTTATTTCCACCCATTACTGCATCAATATACACGGAAGGATTAGATAGAGTATGAGCTGCGTCCGTGACATAACTGGAGATAACCTCTGCTCCTAGACCTAAAGAAATCGTTGCAATTCCCAACAAAACAATGGGAATAATCATTCCCATTTCCATCGGTTTTTCATCTTCTAGACTTATAATAGTTTCCCCAAATATAGAATTTAAGAAAATTCGAAGAAGCGAATACAGCACAACAATGCTGGAGATAAAGGCCAGCGCTAATAGTATGTAAGATCCTGATTCAATAGCACCTTGTCCAACTAGTATTTTCCCTACAAATCCGCTCAATGGTGGAATACCTGCCAATGAACAAGTGACAAGGAAGAACATCCATCCAAATACAGGATAGTTTCGAATTAGCCCACTCATTTCATCTATCTTTGATTTCCCAGTTAAGTAAATCATCGTACCAGCTAGTAAAAATAACATTGCTTTTGCAATCATGTCATGAATTACGTAGTATATAGATCCAGCAATAGAAGTTTCAGTTCCCACCGCAAGACCAATCATTATAAACCCAACAGCAATTACCACATTGTAAGAAACAATTAACCGGACATCCTTAAAAGCAATTGCCCCGATACATCCGACAATTAGTGTTATTCCTGCCATTATTCCTATTACCGCGTGTGATATTAATGGCTCGTGATAGAATATGAGTGTAAATGTACGGAAAAGAGCATATATTCCAACCTTTGTAAGTAACGCTCCAAACAATGCGGCAACCGCAGTTGGTGGCACTGAATAGGATCCAGGTAGCCAAAAGAATAGCAACAACCCGGCTTTTAAACTAAATACGATTAAAAACAAAATACTTATTGTAGTAAGTAGCGGTCCTTGTCCTGATTCCGCCACTCTTTCTGAAATATGAGCCATGTTTAAAGTACCTACAGTACCATATAAATAGGCAAGGGCTACTAAGAAGAACCATGAAGCAAGCACATTTATCACTACATATTTAATCGATTCCCTCAGCTGCGGCTTAGTCCCCCCTAATGTAATTAATACATATGAGGCCAATAACATTACTTCGAAACAGACAAACAGGTTAAATAGGTCCCCTGTTAAAAACGATCCATTAACTCCTGCAACTAAAAACAACACAAATGGGTAGAAGTACATTTTCTCATGTTTATCTCCTATTGAAGAAAAAGCATGGATTAGACAAATTGCGGTAACTATACTTGCCGTAAGCACGAGTAACATCGCAAAGGAATCCGCCACAAACAGAATTCCAAATGGTGGTTCCCATCCCGCAAAATCTAATCGTATAATTCCATCAGTCTGAACTCTATTTAAGATAAATAAACTTATACCCGCAATACCAATCATCGTTATTAAACTAATTACTCGTTGCCATTTCACATATGGACGTAAAAATACCAGTATAATCCCAACTATAATTGGAATGATCAACGGTAAAACAATTAAATTATTCATCTTTTGCCCCTCTCAATTTATCGAGATCATCCGTACCAACATCCTGATAAGTACGATAGGCTAACACAAGTATGAAAGCTGTTACAGCAAAACTAATCACGATAGCAGTTAATATTAGTGCTTGTGGTAAAGCATCTGCATAAGGTGCATCTGCTTCCTTTAACAAGGGAACATTGCCTTGCTTTAAGTCCCCCATCGTTAATATGAGCAAATGGACGGCATGTGAAAACACAGCAGTACCTAAAATTATTCGGATTATATTTCTGGAGAGGATTAGATACGTGGCAACAGCAACTAAAATACCTATTAACATAATGATTAATGTTTCCATTGTTTATCCACCATCCTCACTAATGCTTAAAATAATTGTTACTAGTACACCTACAACTGTCAAGGCTACACCTGCTTCAAAAATAGTCACCGTTGTCAGTTCTGTTTTTCCAAAAACCGGCAAATCAAAATAGGCAAAGGTTTGAGACATAAATGGAACTCCGAATACTATTGACCCAAAACCTGTGGATGTAGCTAATAACACACCAATCGCTGCAACATATTTAAAATCTAAAGGAAGACTCTTTTTTACCGTTTCAATATCCGTGGACAAATATAGCAACACAATTGCACTTGCTAGAACTAATCCACCTATAAATCCTCCACCGGGTGTATTATGACCCGAAAGAAATAAATACACACCGAATGTCAAAATTATAAATACAACAATCCTACTAATTGTCCGGAGTATGACATCATTAATCTTCAATGTTTTCATCCTCCTTTTTAGTTCTTAGCTTAATCATGGAATACACACCTAAACCAGCTATAAATAGGACAACCACCTCGAGCATCGTATCAAAACCACGGAAATCTCCCAATATAGCATTTACTATATTGGCTCCTCCAGCTAGTTCATAAGCATCTTCAAAATAACTAGAAACAGGTTCAAACTGATTGAAATCTACTACTGATAATCCAACTAAAACAACTACTAATCCGACCGCTATTGATATTATTCCGTTGACTACTTTTGTTCCTTTTGGAAGCTTTTCCTTCTCCCAATCCGGTAAATGAGAAAAAGCTAGTAGAAATAATGCAGTAGTCACAGATTCTACGACTAACTGTGTTAGGGCTAAATCTGGAGCCCGGAAAATGACAAAAAAGATTGCAATAGAGTATCCTAATACTCCATTCAATAATGTCGCTGTCATTCGAGACCTCGCAAATAACATGGACATAGCCGCTACTGCCATAATAGCAACTAAACAAACTTCATAGACTCTGAACGATGCATTTGTAGAAATATCAAACGAGAAAGCTCTTGAATAAAACAAGTAACCACCCACGGTCACTATAAAGAATACAAATATATATATTAAATAATGTCGTAATAATCCATTCATATAACGATTAGTTATTGTGTTAGATTTGCTTACCGAAGAAGCCAATAAGTTACTATAAAGTGCATTAAATGTGAAACGTGAAGAAAACAATCCATAAATCGGTTTCCAAAATTTAAGAAATTTGAAAAGAATAGCACCTACTATAATAACCCCTATAGTCATGAGCAATTCAGGGTTTACTCCATGCCAAGCCGATACTTTTGGCGTCAAATCTACTGCTTCCCCAAAAGTTGGATAAACACTACTCATAGCTGGTTGTAATATATATTGCCCTAATAGATTCGGGAAGAAGAATATACCAACAACTAAAGTGGCAAGAATCATTGGAGATATTAACATTCCAATTGGAGCTTCGTGAATAGGTTTATCCAATTTCTCTGGCTGAGGATTACCAAGAAATGCTTTAAAAACGATAACTGCACAGTAAACAAATGTAAATACACTAGCAATCCAAGCTACAACTGGGAAAATAATTCCTAAAGATGGCAAAGAAAAAATATCTACCTCCATAATATGTACAGTCGCTGCAAAGAACATTTCTTTACTAAGGAATCCATTGAACGGAGGTAAACCAGCCATCGATAAACTTCCTATTAGTGCAACTGTAAATGTAAATGGCATGAAGGTCATTAATCCACCAAGTCTTCGAACATCCCTTGTCCCTAACTCGTGGTCGAGAATCCCTACAACCATAAACAATGCACCTTTAAAGGTTGAATGATTTATCAAGTGAAATAAAGCGGCAAATGTGGCTTGAGTATACAGAACTGAATCAGCTGAATAGCCAAACTGCAGCGCTATCGAACCTAAACCAAGCAAACTCATGATAAGTCCTAACTGACTAATAGTAGAAAAAGCTAGTAATGCCTTCAGATCTGTTTGTCTGACAGCATTAAACGAACCCCAAAATAGAGTAATCATCCCAACTATACTTACTACCCAAAACCATACTTCATCCGCACCAAAAACTGGTGTGAAACGCGCCACCAAATATATACCAGCCTTTACCATCGTCGCCGAGTGTAAATAAGCACTTACAGGGGTTGGCGCTTCCATAGCATCCGGTAGCCAAATGTGGAAAGGGAATTGTGCTGACTTTGTAAATGCTCCTAGCAATACTAAAATCATTGCAGGCATGAACAACGCGTGGTCACTGAACTCACTCATACTCGAAATTATTTCTCGAATACTGAAAGAACCAGTCATCGTATGTAACATGATAAAACCAACTAACATAGCAATACCACCACTTACAGTGATTAGCATAGCTTTTTGCGCTCCAAATCTGGAAGCTTGTCGATGATTCCAAAAGGCGATTAACAGGAATGAAGAAACACTCGTTAATTCCCAAAAAACGTATAACACCATCAAGTTATCAGAAAAAACAACTCCAAGCATGGCACCCATAAATAGTAATAAATAACAATAAAAATGCTGTAAGGATTCTTTAGAGGAAAGATAAAAAATAGAATATAAAATAACTAAACTTCCAACACCTGTGATTAATAGAGCAAAGATCATACTTAGACCATCTAAATATGTCGTGAAGTTAAAATCTAATGTGGGAATCCATTCATATGTATGGACATAAGTTTTACCACTTGCTACCGAGGGAATTAGCCTAGCAAGTATGACAAACAAAGCTATAGGTACGATTAATACAAACCAACCGAGATGAGTCTTTTTAAATCGCCTATATGTAAAAGGTAAGAGTGCAGCTACAATAAATGGGATTAATATAACTAAATTTACGGAAAACAAATTTTAACCTCCTATTGGTTAAGTAGAATTAGGATTGGACAGTTATGAGGGTTAAATTACTTTTTCAAACTATAGACTTGACTATCCTAACAACTAGTAGCATAATAGGATTCCATATGAGACCCTTCAAAATACACTAGGATTTAGGATATATAACTTGCTTGTATTAATAGCTAATGCATATTATGTATAGAATTGAAGTGATTGTACTACTTTACATGCATTTAATAATTATACATGAAAGAAAGGTACAACACACTTTTAGTGTCTTGAAGCATTATTTATAGAAAATTACACGAGAAATATATATAGGAAAACAAAAAAGAGGTGTATAAACGTGAAACGCGTAAAAGGTCGAATGGATGAAAGTATACTTGTCTGCGTATACTACGGACCAAATGGAGAGCGGCTAATTAGACGAGGACATAAAATGGCAAGTATGCTTGATTGTCCACTGTATATTCTTACAGTCGATCCACTTCCATATGATGCATTCGATGCTGAGAAATCCCAGTATATCGAACAGTGGAAGACTTTAGCAGAAGAATTAGAGGTTGAAGAGTTTATCATTCGTGATAACGAAAAACGTTCTTCACCAAAAGTTATTCAAGAAGTTGCCCATGGATTAAATATAACTCAAATTATTATAGGACAAACTGCACAAAGTAGATGGGAAGAAATAACAAAAGGTTCCTTCATGAATGTCTTATTAAAAGAAATTCCTTTTGTGGACTTCCATGTTGTTTCAGTTGCCCGCTACATTAAAGATGAAGAAGATGGCATTTTCGAAAAAGGAGTCCGTGCTTATTTAGTAGTAGATGGAGATTCTTATAAAGTGTCCTTCACTTGTGCGAAGAATATGTGCCAAGAAGGTATTTTCTTCAAAGAAATTGGTACAGATTTTGATAATGGTATTTTCAAGTTTATGCATAACAATAAAATGCACCAGGTTCATATCCAAGATAACCTAGTTACCGATTCGTCTCAAGTACCTGATGGTTGTAGCTTAAAAGCATATAAATAGAAAAAAGGAAACTCTTAGAGTTTCCTTTTTATTATTACTTTATTAAATTAAAAGCACGCCTGAAAGGATAATCACTCGATGTTCATTAATTTGACAGCGTTATTTTACGGTCCTTGGGTAATCCCAATCCTACTAATCCTATTATTGGTAGCGTCGACACAACAATCATTGTCGTATAAACACCTACATAATCCATTAATATACCGATCACAACTGCTCCAATTGCTCCCATTCCAAATGCTAAACCTACAGTTAACCCAGCCATCGTCCCTATTTTACTCGGTACGAGTTCTTGTGCGTATACAACGGTTACCGAAAAGCTTAACATGATGAAAAATCCTATTGCGATGAGCAACAATATAATTGCCCAAACAGGTACGTAAGGTAGTAGTAGACTTAGTGGGATTGGAACTGCCATCGACAATATAATAACATTTCTTCTTCCCATTCGGTCCGCCATTGGTCCACCGAAAAATGTCCCTACTGCCCCCAGTGCCAGAAAGATAAAGATAATTAACTGCCCTTCTTTAATAGTCATACCGTAATTCTCCATCAAATGAAAAATATAAAAGTTGGTCATATTAGTAACATAAAAAGAGCGGGCGAAAATTAACACCATCAAAAGAGTTAAGGCGACGCCAACTTGTTTTTTAGATAAAGCTGGGAGTGAAGAAAGAAGCGTCCTCTTTCTTTTGGATAGCTTTTCTAACTCCAACTGTTTTTTATACCATGCAGAAATCTTCGATAACAGAAATATTCCCACCGCAGCAACTACTAAAAAAAGAGCTGCACCTTTTTGACCTAATGGTACTAATATAAATGCGCTTATAAGAGGCGCAAGTGCTTGTCCAGAATTCCCCCCCACTTGATAAATCGATTGCGAGAGACCTCGTTTAGAACCTGCTGCCATAAAGGACACTCGCGAGCCTTCTGGATGAAATACCGCTGAACCCAATCCCAAAAATATTACCGAAACGAGGATCATCCAATACTGCGGCGCAAAGGCTAATCCCGCCATTCCGACAAAGGAGCTCATCATCCCAAGCGGTAACGCATAAGGCATAGGTTTTTTATCGCTTATAAAGCCTACAACAGGCTGGAGAACCGATGCAACAATATTTAACACAAATGAGATGAGACCTAATTGGGTAAACGTTAGACCTAGTTCCAATTCTAAAACAGGAAACATCGCAGGAATTACCGCTTGCAACGTATCATTAAATAGATGACATACCCCTATAGCAAACATTATGGGATATACTGGATTCCCCATTTTATGGACGGAATTAAACTTGGACATATTTTCACATTCTTTCTAGATTTTCACCAATAAAGTTATTATAGCTCAAATTGGACAAAGTATTTCATTATGAATGGAATACTAACAAAGTTCATGGCAACACTAAGCAATACGTCAATAATGAAATGGGGTTATATGAGTTATATGGAGACCTTTTTCGAAATGAACTTTTGGGAAATGATTTTGAGATCCACCCTTTCCTTCATCGTATTACTTGTATTAGCAAGGCTATTAGGAAAGAAACAATTAAGCCAGCTCACTTTTTTCCACTATATAACTGGTATAACAGTTGGGTCTATAGCCGCAGAAATTGCCTCTCAACATGAAACACCTTTTCTGGATGGATTGGTTGCAATTATTTGGTGGACGGCCCTCACTTTATTAATGAGTTATATATCTTTGAAATTTCCTACAGCTCGAACATGGATTGATGATGAACCAACAATTGTTATAAGAGACGGTAAAATCAGTGTGAAGTCTTTAAGATCCTCACGTTTACATATGGATGATGTATTAATGATGCTGAGAGAGCAATCTATTTTTTCTATCCAGGATGTTCATTATGCAGTCCTTGAAACAAACGGCGAACTAAGCGTCATGAAAAAGGTTGGTTTGCAGGAGGCTACAAAAGAGGACGTTAAAGTGCCCCTTACTCTTCCTTTGTTCATACCCTCTGAAATAATATCCGACGGTAAAATTGTAAAAAAGAACTTGGAAGAATTAGATTTAACAGAAGAATGGGTAATGAAAAAGCTAAGAAAACATGGAGTAGATTCAATTAGTGATGTGTTTTATGCACAATTACAAACGAATGGCTCATTATATATTAGCTTAAAAGAAAATGGTGTTTAGCAAAAAAGGAGCGAGGAAATGTGACATAATCACTTTTCTTAGCTCCCTTCTATTTATCCGTGATTTAAATAAGTGAGAATGGCATTACCCAGTTCATCCGGCGCCTCATACATACTCATATGACCTGCATCCCCTATGACTACTTGTTTAATATTATCTCCACTTGCTGTGAATGTCTTGTCAGCTGGGATAAGTTGGTCACTTTCTCCTGCTATTAATAGTACTGGTAGCTCTGTCTTCTCCAAAATTTCCGTACGATCTTTTCTATTTTTCATCGCAAGAAGTGCATTTTTAGCTCCTTGAGGTTGTACTTCATATCCAATCTTTTTAACTTCCTCCATCGATTGTTTATGACTTTCTACATTTTCTGGAGCAAATAGTTTTGGAACAAGACCATCGATGAATATATCGATTCCCGCCTTTTCTATTTTATCGGCTGAGGCAATCCTTCCCTCCTTAGCTTCTTCTGAATCAGGAAATCCTGTGGAATGAATTAAAGAGAAACCGCTTAAATATTGATTATATTTTTCTGCAAAAGCTAGTGTGATATAGCCACCTAGTGAATGACCGAACATGGTCACCTTCTCTATTCCTAGTTCCTCTAAGAAGTCTTTTAGAATTAATGCGTATTGTTCTATATCATTCACGCTATCGAGCACTTTAGATTCTCCATGACCAGGAAGATCAATTGCAATAACTCTATATTTTTCCGATAACATTGGTATTACTTTTCCCCAATAACCAGAGCTTCCACAAAATCCATGGATGAGTAATAGGACTTCTCCTGTGCCTTCCTCTTTGTAAGCAACGTTGGTATTAATTGTTTTCATTAAGTCATCTCCCTAATGTTTGATTAATTGATTGGTTCAACTCTTCTATGTTTACCCCATCTATTTGTTTATTACTCAAATTATATTTCTTCTTAATAGAGAGAATCCGTTTCACGCTTTCATCGATTCTTTGTTCCGTAATTTCTCCATCTTCTATTGCTTTAAGAATTGCGTCTACCGTTTTTTTTACATTTGCGTAGTTATGCGCTACTAACACTATGTCATTTCCTGCTTTTACTGCAGATACGGCTGATTCACCTATTTCCAAGTTATTTAGGATTGCTTTCATCGTCATATCATCTGTTATGATAATACCTTCATAGCCTAGTTGTTCCCTCAATACATCGGTAATAATTCTCTCTGATATGGAGGCCGGATATGTAGAATCAATTTTCGGAAGTAAAATATGACCTACCATCACGACATCCGCACCTTGCTCTACCGCATGCTTAAAAGGTATTAACTCAAGAGCTTGTAATTCCTCTAAACTCTTTTGAATTATTGGTAGCTCTTTATGCGAATCCACTGCAGTATCGCCATGTCCGGGGAAATGCTTTATAACCGAAATAACCTGCTCACTTTGAATGCCTTTCATCATCTGTAGCCCCAGCTCACTTACTAGCTCCGCATCTTTTCCAAAGGATCGGTCTCCAATAATCGGATTATCGGGATTGCTGTTTATATCAAGAACAGGAGCAAAATCTAAATTGAAACCAAATGCACTTAGTTCTTTCCCCAATAGCTTCCCTATATTATAAGAAAGAGATATATCATTTCGCTTTCCTAATTCTTCGTTTGTCGGTAACTTAGTTAACTCTGGGAGCCTAGAAATTCTACCACCCTCTTCGTCAACTCCTAAAAACAATGGAACTTTATTATTAGTATTTTCTTGTTTAATGGCATTCAATAAGGAAACAGATTGATTGGCATTCTTTAAATTGTCCTTGAACAAAATAATACCGCCGACTTGATGTGTAGATATGATTTTCTTGGTCTCATTTGTAATATCCGTCCCTTTTATACCCGCAAATATCATCTGGCCTACTTTTTCTTCTAGGCTTAAATCGGAAAGAGAGAAGTCTTTTTCAAATTCTGTGAATACAGATATGTGATGAACTTCTGGATTTGGCTCTTCTTCCGTTGGCTTAGGCATTATCCATTTCAATTGAAAGTCTGTTGTGACATCATATATAAAAATCGTTTGGTCTACTTGGTCATCCTGATAGCTTCTAACTTTATCAGCTTCACCTTTAATGGATTTAATATCCTCGAGACGGATTTGTTGGATTTCAGGTGAACTGGACCGTATATCAAAAACAACTTCAGATTGATGACCCACTGTTGCATCGTTCGATAGAAATTCTTCATAGATGGCACTAGCATTCTTACTTTTTCGATCTGGAGCTCCCCATAGTTCATGCACTTTTTGGATGGTAGTTTCTCCTACGATAAAAGGTGAATTAATCGTTTGCCCTTTTTCTGCTAGGTCAAACAAGAGGGATACAAAGGATTCCGCATCTGAAGACACTTCTATCGGCACTTCCTTTTGTGAATCGCTATCTTCCTTAGAATCTTTGAGCATTACAACTACGGCAATTGCAAATAATATTAGAAGAAGTATTACTACCTTTTTGGTCATCATAAAACCTCCAAACAAATGATAATCTTACCCCTACTTCCATAAGCCTAACCAATATCCCTTTAATCTAACTAAAAAAAGAGCTTTATATTTGATATATTTTCACTTCTCAAATATAGTACTATTTGAACCAAAATAATATAAAAACGACTGAAAAGAGGAATAGTTATGTCTAATAAAGATGCTATGATATGTGATATAGAAACTGGAATTTGCGGACCTGCAGAAGAAAGTAATTCTGTTATAGAGCTAATTGACCTAACTGCCCTGTCTACAAAAAAAGAATCTGATGCAGTTACTGTACAAACTGAAAAAGATAAATGAAATAGTTAAAACGCCCTTCTGTAATTAGTACGGAGGGGCGTTTGCCATATCATTGCACTTCCTTCACTTCTAAATGCTTCATACAGTTAAATAAATGACAACTGTTACCTTGATCGTTGAGCTCCACAATTGAAACGGAAGTGTTTCCGATATCACGAGAAAACTCTCCATTTGGAACAAGTGCATATAATAATCTACTTATGAAGCCTCCATGACTAACTACGAGCACTCGTTTTCCCAAATGTTTTTGTTTTACTTCTTCTATAAAAGACATCCCACGAGAAAGAATATCAACCTCTGATTCAAAGCCGATATCCTGGTTTCTCCAATCCAGCCCCCATTTAGCAATTCGTTCATCCTCAGTCGTTCCTTCGATTAAGCCACCACCAATTTCTCCAAGACGTTTGTCTTGAATAAAGTCGACTCCCGAATGATTTTCAGCAATAATTTCAGCTGTTTTCTTTGCACGAATTAATGGACTTGTATAAATAACGTCCCATTCTTCGAACTGCATTCTTTGCGCTGCACGCTTAGCCATTTGAATTCCTTCTTCATCTAGTGGCACATCTGTACTCCCCTGAGCTCTACCTTCCTTATTCCAAGCAGTGACACCATGTCTTACAAACCCTATCGTCGTCATGTAATTTCCCCCTTACTTATTGTTTCATTATAATCAAATTAAAATAATTGAACAATTATTGCTTGACCTTCACGCAACGTAAAGGTTTAAGCTGAATATATAAGGAGGTGATGAATTGGAATACACGGTACAAAAACTTGGGCAGCTTGCTGGTATTAGCGCAAGAACACTACGATATTATGATGAGATTGGGCTACTTAAACCTACACGTATCAATTCATCAGGATATCGTATATACGGTGAAAATGAAGTAAATCGGCTGCAACAAATACTATTTTACCGCGAACTTGGAGTAAATTTAGAAAGTATTAAAGAAATCATGACATCCCCAGCATTTGACGGTACACAAGCGCTTCGAGATCATCGTGATAAACTGCTCGAAAAACGTGTGCAACTTGATGCACTTATTAATAACGTGGATAAATCAATTAAGCAGACAGAAAGGAAGATTAGCATGACAGATAAGGAAAAGTTTGAAGGCTTTAAACAAAAACTTGTTGATGACAATGAGAAGAAATACGGAAAAGAAATTCGAAAAAAATACGGTGAAGATACAGTGAATGCATCCAACGTAAAAATAAAGGGCATGACCGAAGAGGAGTATGCGAAAATACAGAAATTAGAGGAGCAAATGTTCATGAATTTAAAAGCAGCAATGGATACCGAAAATCCCGCCGGAGAACAGGCTCAAAAAGCGGCAGATTTGCATAAACAATGGCTTTGCTTTTACTGGGATCAATACTCTAAAGAAGCTCATGAAGGTCTTGCAGAAATGTATGTCTCTGATGAACGATTCACTGCATATTACGATAAAGTACAATCAGGCGCAACTGAATTTTTACGCGATGCAATTGTTATTTACACCAAAAGCTAGAAGGTCATACCTTCTAGCTTTTTGTATATATCACTTTGTATATTTTATCAATTCCATAGACACCACCCAATAACAAAAAGAAGGCAATAATATAGTTGAACAAACTCTTTTCTATTTCGAGGATATTTAACAAATAAAGAAAAATAATAGCCCAAATTATTATAAACACGAATTTAATAATTCCAACCTCCTAACTAATTTGGAAGTTTATCCATTCCATTTTGTAATACTTTCTCGATTATGTGGATATCCTCTGGATAAGCTAAATCCAAGACTTGGATTTCCTCGAATGACTTCCAAGCAATTTCGTGAATAAATTCATCTGGGTCTTGTAATGTTATTTCACCGCTTATTATTGTCACTAAAAAATAGTCCACATAGTAAGAGATTCCGTGTTCACTGAGATTTCCACTTTTATTATGCACCTTGTCAATCGTTTTCACTATGAATCCAGTTTCCTCACTGAATTCTCTTGTACAGCATTCTTCTATTGTTTCTCCTTCTTCAAGCGTCCCAGATGGAACTGTCCACTTTTTATCTTCTCCTGGTGCTGCTTGCAGTACCATTAATACTTCATTTTGATCATTTACACAAATACCAGCTGCACCTTTCCAGCTAAACATCAGCCTTCACTTCCTCTCCTTATATCCAATCTTCTTCTATTATATTAAGATCATAACGGGACTTTGTTAAATCTACACATCCATTGGCAAGAAAGTGGACCCCTTCCGCTTCTAGCATCGCTTTTTGAGAGTATGCCGATTCTTCATCAGCCATTACAATTTCGCCCTTCGCATTAATCACACGTTGCCAAGGAATATTATATTTTGCGCTCATAGAATGCAAAATACGAACTACTTGTCTTGCCCCTCGAGGGCTTCCTGCAACTTTTGCAACCTGTCCATACGTCATCACTTTTCCCGATGGAATGGACTTTATAATATGAATTACTTTTTCAGTAAAAGGATTCATCCCGTAACTCCCTTTCATTTCCTCTAATTATAACTGACAATTTATAAAATTATAATTGCATTTAGTCTAGTACCTTGCATAAGATAATACCATATGATATATTCTATCTAAGGTACTGTTCATTAGTTAGTAGTGGAAGGAGGAAAGAAAAGATGAATATTCAATTTAAAAAAGGAGTATTAAACTTATGTGTGCTTGTTTTATTGGATAAGCAAGATCGATATGGTTATGAGCTTGTACAAAAAATATCCGATCAGATTTCAATTTCAGAGGGATCCGTATATCCATTATTAAGACGTTTGACAAAGGAAGGCTATTTTACCACATATCTGCAGGAGTCCACAGAAGGACCCCCACGTAAATACTACAAGCTCACTGATTTAGGTCGCTCCTACTTACATGAACAATTGAAAGAATGGAAAAGTTTTACGACTGGTGTAAATAATCTAATTGAAGAGGGTGTAAAAAATGACTGAACAACAATTTTTAAATGAATTAGAAACTGCTTTAACGAGGCTGCCAGCTGAAGAGAGAAATGATATTCTTTCTGACATTAAAGAGTACTTCTCAAATGGCCGAGAAGATGGAAAATCGGATAGTGAAATTGCGGCTTCTTTAGGGTCACCAAAAGAAATTGCCAAGGAGCTTTCCGAAAACCAAGTTCAAATTCCGGAGAAAGGTACAACTCGCAATAAAATCATTAAGGTTCCTCATGCGAACTTCTCCAATGTGATGATGGATATAGAATTCGGCTCTTTATACGTAACTCCTTCGGAAACAAACGAAACAACTATAGAGGTAGTTGGAGAAAACGATAAATTACAATTAACCGTCGATATAATAAACGACACATTATCCATTCAATTTAAAACCAAAAAGTATAAACTTTTTAGTTTCATGTTCTTAATAAAAGAACTAGGAGTAAACGTTTCCCTACCTAAAAAGCTATATACAACTGTTATTATGAAAACTACTTTCGGACGAATTCGAGCTGAAAAAATACTCGCGAAGAATATAAAAACTATATCAGATAACGGGAGTATTGGATTAAAAGAATTTGCTGCAACCATTCTAGAAGTAAAAACCGATAATGGACGTATCGAAATGGAGAAAATTGAAGCTGATAAGCTCACCGCTGAAACTGATAACGGCAGAATTGAGCTTCGAAATATCGATGCCGAGCAAGTTCACACCGAAACAGATAACGGAAGAATTATGATGCAAGACGTAAACGGAAGTATTGTAGGAAAAACTGAAAACGGCAGAATCGAGCTACTAACTGCTAGCTTGGATCGAATGATTGAATTGGAGACAGACAACGGGGGCATTTTAGTAGAAACGGAAAATGACCCAACGGACGTATCTATTCATGCAAATGTAGATTTCGGTAAAATAAGTGTGTTCGGTGAAAAAAATTCTCGAACTGTTTTCGGGAACGGAACAAACAAAGTCCGTCTTTCATCGGATAATGGGAAAATAGCGGTAGAAAAGAAAAGCAGAGTAGTAGCTTATAAATAAGAAAAAGTCCTTCAAGACGACACATCTTGAAGGACTTTACTATTTTGTTACGTATTAGTTTTCTTCTATTTCCTTACGGTTTTTCTTGAATAGTTTCGATAGGATTTCATAAACAATCGGTACAACTATTAACGTTAACAACGTTGAACTTGTTAAACCACCGATTACTGTAATACCAAGACCCTTCGAGATTAAACCGCCGCCACCTGAACCAACAGCTAATGGTATCAATGCACCAATAGTTGCAATTGCAGTCATTAGGATTGGACGAAGACGAGTTGCCCCCGCTTCCAGAATTGCTTCACGCATACTCATACCATCACGTTCCATATGAATGATTCGGTCTACTAGTACAATCGCATTTGTGACTACGATACCGATTAACATGAGCATACCCATCATAACTGAAACAGATATAGTTTCTTTCGCGATCAATAAACCAACGAATGAACCTATTACTGCAAACGGTAATGAGAATAGTATAGCAAATGGTGCTACACCCTCACGGAATGTTACAACTAAGATAAAGTAAACAATTGCGATAGCCGCAAGCATTGCTATTCCAAGCTGTGTAAATGTTTCAGTCATATCTGCTGCAACACCTGCAACACCAACTGTAACACCTTTTGGTAAGTCTAATTTATCAATTGCTTCATCTACTTCTGATGTTGCAACTGAAATATCATCCCCAAGGATTGTTCCAGTAACAGTTGCATAGTACTCCCCTTTACTACGAGCAAGAGTATTAAGTGTTGTTCCTTCTTCTACTGTTACCAGCTCAGAAAGAGGCATTGTCGTACCCAATGCTGTAGGTACTTCTGTAGCTAAAATATCATCTACTGATTTTGGTTGTTGTGCTTTTTCCTGCTGAACAATTACATCTAACGTATTGCCATCTTTTTCAACTGTCGTCAATACTTCTTGTGTAGCTGAAGGACTTAACATCATGACAATTTGGCCTGTTGTTAAACCATACTGAAGTAACTCATCTTGCTCTACATTGAATGTATATTCTACATAAGCATCCTCAGTACTAGAAGAAACGTCTTCTAAACCGTCATTTTCCTTCATTACATCTTCTACCATTGTTACTGCTTCATTTAGTTTGTTTAAATCTTCACTATAGAATGTATAACTAACTTCATTTGAAGACATCGACATAGCGGAGAAGTTTTGGCTCTTCCACTCACCTGTTTGCCCAATATTAAATACATACTCTTCAATTTCTTCACGCGCTCCTGGGAAGTCTTCCATTTCTGGATCGAAGATAAGGTACATTAATGCACCGCCTGCTCCGCCACCCATCATTGCAGCTGCTGGATCAGCACTATCACTATCTGTCACTGATAATTGAAGTATATCAATATCTTTACGTTTTAATAACTCTTCTTCTACCTTGGCAACATTTGCTAATGTATCATCTTTTAGCTCACCGGCTTCTGGTGTATACGTTAAATACATAACTTTTTCTTCTTCACTTCCTAAGAAGCTGAAGCCGATTAATGGCGTTAAAGCTAAGCTACCAACTAGTAAAACGATAGATACTATAGAAGTAATTATTTTATGGTTAAGCGTCCATTCCAATATACTCTTATAACCATTAGCTAGTTTACCAACCTCTTTATGATTACTCTCATTCTTTTTACTATATAATTTCTTCTTAAACAAGAAGTGAGATAATGCTGGAACGATTGTGATAGCCACGATCAATGATGCTCCAAGTGCAAACGTCATTGTTAAAGCAAATGGCATAAACAATTCTCCTACCATACCACCTACAAATAATAATGGTGCAAATACTGCAACCGTAACTAGAGTAGATGACAAAATAGGTTTGAACATTTCAATTGTTGCTTCACGTACTAGCGCACGTCCTGATAATTTCTCATCTTTTAGATGAATACGACGATAAATATTTTCCACTACTACAATGGAGTCATCTATTACCCGTCCAATCGCAACTGTAATAGCCCCAAGGGTCATAATATTCAACGTAATATCCATCCAGTTTAATAGTAGTAACGCCATAAAAATAGAGACTGGAATAGATATGATTGAAATGACTGTTGATTTAAAATCACGTAAAAACAGTAATATGATTAATACTGCAATTAAACCACCAAATAATGCTTTTTCAATCATCGTGAAGACCGATTCTTCAATTGGCTCACCTTGGTCTAGTGATATATCAATAACAAGACCATCAATATTTTTCTGTTCTTCTTTGATCAATTCTTTCACACTATTAACAACATCAACAGTATTTGCTTGCTGTCCTTTAACAATTTGAACAGAAATTGCATCCTCTCCATTTGTACGTGAAACAGATTGAACTCTACCAACTTCTTCAATAGAAGCAATATCGCTAAGTTTCACAAATGGAGATGGGTTCGCTGCGGATGGTGTTACCGGAATAAGCATTTCCTTTAGTTCATCTGAAGTCATGAACTTACCATCTACTGAAACTGCCTCTTCTCCTTCTTCAAACTCGTATAGACCTAATGAAACTGCTAAGTCACTTGCTTGTATCATTTGTTTTACATCATCTTCTGTCAATCCAAGCTCGGTCATTTTTTCTTCGTTATACGTAAGGTTAACTTCTTCTATATGCTGTCCTGCAATAGTTGCAGAAGCTACACCATCAATTTTCTCAATCTTAGGAACTAATAGATCTGAAACTGTAGAAGTTAACTCCACAATGTCTTCTGTCTTACTACTAACACTTAATGCAACAACTGGCATCATATTCATGCTAAGAGCTGTGACAATTGGTTCCTGTGCTCCTTCAGGTAATTTTACCGACTCTAATGCTGACTTTAATGCACGATTTGCTTCGTCCATATCCTCACCATATTCATATTCCACTTGAATACTTGCCATATTCGAATTGGAATTAGAATAAACGGATTTTACACCCTCAAGATTTTCTACTACTTTTTCCAAAGGCATGGATACATCTTCCATTACCTGCTCAGGTGTTGCACCAGGATAGACATCCATTACCATTAAATATGGGATTGAGATATCTGGAATTGTTTCCATGTTCATACGTGTCCCTGAATAAATACCGGATACTGTGATAATAATTGTAAGTAGCCATACCGCTAATTTATTGTGCAGGACAAAATTAACTAAACCTTTCACTCTTACACCTACCCCTAATTGACTTTAATTTCTCAATTACTTATAATAATGACTTATTAGTCAGTTGTCAATAATATGAACTAGGAGCGGTAGTTTCAGATGGGAAAAAAACAATTAATAATGGAAAAAGCATTAGAGCTTTTTGCACAACAAGGATTTGAACTTACTTCTGTTCAACAAATCACTGAACACTGTGGGATTTCTAAAGGTGCTTTCTATTTGTCTTTCAAATCAAAAGATGAATTGATATTAGCATTAATCGACCAATTTATGAGTCAAATGATTTCAGATACTGACTATCAGGTCACAACCACCCAAAATGATGAGAAAACATTATATGAATTTTACTTTACCATGTTCCAATCCACTCAAAAGCATTCCGATTTTGCTAAAATTTTGATGAAAGAACAGTCCCAATCATTTAATAAGGAGCTTGTTATAAAATTTCATTATTATGATCGATTACTAGAGAAAACTATCCTTACTTTGATGGAAAGGTTATTTGGGGAAAAAATCGAAAATACAAAACATGATTTAGTATATTGTATTAAAGGTTTCATCAGTATTTATTCGGAATTAATTCTATTCAATAATGTCCCAGTAGATTTGGATCAGCTCGCGCAATCATTAGTGGAAAAAACAAACCTGCTTGCGACACACGCTACAATTCCATTTGTCACCGAAGAAATTTTCCAGTTAAAACGGTTGACCCATACGGAAGTAACGATTGATCAACTGCTTGAAATCTTAGAGCAGAATTTAAAAGAAGTAGAGGAGCCACTTGAAAAAGAATCGCTTACCTTGTTAAAGCAACATATACTAGAGCCCACTCTAAGCCCTGCTGTAGTAGAAGGTCTTTTAAAAAATATTCAAAGCTATCCTAGTTGCAAATGGGTTGCATTCTTACTTCGGAATTACTTCAAACTTGAATATAATGAGGGAAAATAAAATAGGGACATTTTACTTGTAGAAATCGTCTATCTGTTTCCGCATCGTTACGCTAGATTCGAAACATGAAATTACGTTGGAGCAAAAATCAGCATTAATTCACGTAAATATTAGTTGGTGATTATTTCAAGGTTCGTTCGTACATAAATCGGGTATTTTATAGACAACATCACATTTATAGAGAGTTGCGATAAAATGTTTGGATTTTCGGATTTACTATCTTTGGTAATTTCAGCATTTATCATTTTGCCTATAGTTGTATTTCTGCGAGAAACAGGTTACTTGATAGCAAGTGAGATTTTTGGTGTGAAGAATCCAAGACTAACTATCGGTTCTGGACCACGGGTTTTCAAGTTTTGGATAATTGATGTTCGAAAATATTATCATCTATTTAGCTGGTTTTCATATGATTCTTTAAAAAGGAAAAGTAAGCTAGCATATATATGTCTTTACGCAGGTCCGATCTTCATGAATCTTTCTGTGGCTCTATTATTAAATGCATTATTAGCAAACGGGTTGTTAGAAGAACATAAAACGTTTTGGAATCGCTTTGTATTTTATGCTTTTTACTATGTTTTGTTTGATATTATTCCGATGAGAACAGTAAATGGCATGCCGAATAACGGACTGATTATTTATGAAATGCTTCGCTATGGAAAACGGACTGACTATAACCATGAACCTTTTATATACAAAACAACCGATATTGAAGAGGAATACCAAGAATCTTTAGAAGAAATAGAGGATAACAAAAAAGACGAAGGAAGATAAAGTAATTCTAAGGGTAGATGAAGAGGGTAGCTATTTCCCGTCCTCCGTCTACCCCCCTTTTATAAAGTATCTTTCATTTATCTTACCGTAAAATAGTATTACTATTTTGTTTCCAATTTCAAATGAACAGAATCCACGAGCTTCTGATAGCCTATTTCTTGATAGATTTTGTTCGATGTTGGATTGAGCATATCTGTATATAGTACACAAAACTCGAATTCCTTCAATAACTCTCTACTCACTGTTGCAACCAATGTTCGTCCGTACCCTTTTTTTCGTTTTTCAGCGGGTGTAAAAACAAGTGAAACTGTTATCCCATTTGTTGTTGGCCTAGACTTTTTCATCATGGATACAACCTCTCCTTGGTCTTCCCAAAAGAAGACTTCCTTTCCATCCAACATATTTTTCACACGTTTTTTTATTTCTTTTGGAGCTGTAACGGATAACCCAGTATCTTGTTCAAACTGACTGTACCATTTCTCTATAAGCTGTGCGTCACTAATCGCTGCGTAACGCCATTTCCCTGGACTCATTTCTAGTGATTCCTCTACTTGGTCCAGTCTATATAGCCCTTGATCCATCATTAAAGAAAAGTTCCCATCGGTTTTCTCCTGCCATTTTTGTCCAAACAGAACAGCCCATTCCTTCACACTAATAATAGATTCTACCGGTACGGCATGCTTGGTTAATTCAGATATACATAAATCTATGCACGTAGATATTTGATTTTCATCAACAAATATAATATTTAAAGGATGTGGTGGAGTCATTTGAAAGATTGCTAGTAATTTACCGTTTTCTTCAATAGTTGCCATGTACGGATTTTCGTATGCACCAGCTTTTATCCCCTTCAAAACACCTAGAAGCAGGCTAAATTTATCTTCATTTTCTTCCAAAAAGGGTGTTACTATTTTTGCAAATGCATCTACGTTTTCATAACGCTGAAAATTCATAAAATTGCCCTCCTTTTATCTTTGTATGTTAATATAACCTAAAACAACGCTGGAGGGGATACTTTTATGAAAGTTGTTTCTATCAGAGATATCCATATAGGAAAAGGTATACCAAAAGTCATTGTACCAATAATGGGAGATACTCTAGAAGCGCTCCTTTTGGAAATAAAAACAATTAAACAAATAAACCTAGACATCGTCGAATGGCGTGCAGATTTGTTTGAGGATATTGAAGATTTGGCTACGGTAAAACAAACACTCTCAATCATTCGTAAAGAGCTACACTCTATACCACTCTTATTCACTTTTAGAACCCATCGGGAGGGTGGCAACAAAACTATTGAAGATTCGTACTACAAGAACCTTCTTGTGGAAGTGATGAAAACAGATGAAATAGATTTAGTAGACGTAGAGTTGTTTTCACCCAATGTGACAGAAATTATGGAGATCGCCAAAAAAAGTGATGTCGTTACCATTATGTCTAATCATGATTTCGAAAAGACTCCTGCCAAGGAAGAGATCATGTGGAGACTTAGAAGAATGCAAGAATTGGATGCACATATCACTAAAATTGCCGTAATGCCGAACAATCCAGCAGATGTTCTGACATTGCTAGAAGCGACGTATACCATGCAATCATTGTATGCAGACCGCCCGATTATCTCCATGTCTATGGATTCTACCGGTGTCATAAGTCGATTAGCTGGAGAAATTTTTGGTTCTGCAGCAACATTCGGTGCTGGTGTAGCACCATCTGCTCCTGGTCAAATCCCAGCGAGTGATCTTAAACGTATTTTAGAATTACTACATACACAATAACAAAAGCGAAATGCTCTTGGATATTGGACAGAATTAGCTAAAGCACAGGGAGGGATGCACTCCCCCCCTTTTATAGTAGCTGCCTTAGGCGAATCATATCTACACATGAGATACCATTTTCGATTATTTCCTCTTCATAATGAGCTGTGAAAAAGTCTATATCCACACCGACAATTCGAAATCCACATTTTTGATAAAGAGCTAGCTGATCAATACTTGAATTGCCTGTACCTAATTCAATGACTTTATATCCTTGTTCCTTTGCCATATTTATAGCACCTATTACGAGCGCTTTCCCAAACCCTTTACCTCGATAATGCTCCTCTATAGCAATATTAACGAGTTCTACGGTTTCTGGTCTAGTTGAAAGTAGTACAAATATGCCTACTATTTCTCCACCTTCTTCGCCTATGTAGCATTTCCCCCTCTCTAAATATTGCTGGATAAGCTTCTTAGAAGGATCTGCCTGTAATAATAATTCTATTGGGTATGCTTCATTTATTCGTCTTATTTCCATGTAATATCCTCTACTTTCTGTTGTAAATGTCTAATACACACTGTATCATCTCAACCTTCCTTCTTGTATACTTTTAGCATAACTCATTTTCCTAATATTACTAAGAACGTATAAAGGAGGTGGCGCAATTTGTTTTGGGAAGAAATAGACGACAAAATACTATTACATACTCCATCTGGATTTAACTTTTCTAATAATCTTCAATATCTCTCCAGATCAACCAATGAATGCTTATTTCATATTCAGGACAATAAAATCCGAAAAGCAATACCATTAGGAACTTGCAACCTATTAATAGAAATCAGCGAATACAAAGATCAAATTCTAGCAATTAATTTTATAAATGATACATGTCCCGATGGTAAAAATCGCAATGAAGAGATAGTAGCCTATATAATTGAGTGGTTTGACCTAAATGCGGATTTGCAGGAATTTTATAAATTAGCCTCCACTGATCCAATATTGTCACAAGCGGCTCAAAAATTTGAAGGGCTACGCATTATGGGTATTCCTGATTTATTTGAGGCAATGACATGGGGCATCCTAGGTCAACAGATTAACCTTACCTATGCCTATACATTGAAGCGTCGTTTAGTGGAAACTTATGGACATTCTATTCATTTTGAAGGTCATGACTATTGGTTATTCCCTACACCTGATACTATTGCAAATCTGACCGTACATGACTTAAGTGGACTAAAAATGACCGTAAAAAAATGTGAGTACTTAATAGATGTGGCAAACTTAATCCACAAAGGTCTACTGACAAAAGAAATGCTCTTAGCAGAAAATGATGTAAAAAGAGCTGAAAAGATTCTTACTCAAATCCGAGGGATTGGTCCGTGGACCGCTAATTATGTATTAATGCGCTGTTTAAGATTTCCTTCCGCTTTTCCTATTGATGATGTAGGACTACATAATGCTATTAAACAGGTAACTGGCTCACCGACTAAACCTACGAGGACTGAAATTATGCAACTGGCTCAGCACTGGACCGGTTGGGAAGCATATGCAACCTTTTATTTATGGAGATTACTTTATTGAAGGTCAAAATTTGCAGGAAGCGTCGAATTTAGATTGCCCTCCATTTGAGGTGACACTCTTATCCTTCGTTCCTCCACTCGAAAAGGAAGCCAGCACTATTATTCACTCTTAAAAGTGTCGAAAACCCATTGTTTACGCTACATTTTTATATACTTCCTTATCTTTAAATAAACCCCATCCTTCTCAACTAGAAAAGGATGGGGTTATGATTATTTTAATATATCTAGAATTTCTTCTGATACATATGTTTTCTTATCTTTTAGCACTGGTCGTTCTAAAAATAATCGCAGACTTTTATTGTAGCTGTAAATATTCATGTTACGTATAACCTTAATAGAACTATTCCCCTTTGTAAGTGTTACTGTCTTTTGTGAAGAGGCAGGATAAGACTCCACTTTATATCCAAGTTGTTCAGCCACTTGAAGAAGCGGAATCATTTTTACCCCATTTTGTATAAAATGATCATCATTAATAATCTGTTTCAGATCGGCTGAAAGATAGTTTACAGCAACAATTTTCGTTGGAACTGTTTGGGCTGGAATGCTTTTTGTAGTGATATTATAAAAAACAATTAGCTCTTTTCCTTCTAAATCCTTCTTAGTTATTACTTCCCCATTTTCATTAAGTATTTCAGTCTCTGTGGAAATATTTAATTTAAGCTCTCCATCTAAACTAATCATATCTTGGTCAAACTTCGACACTTTCGAGAAGCTAACTTTTTCTTTATCTTGAACAATGAGAATCTCTGGTGTTATTCTTGCTGGATATATCAAGATCATTGGCTTGTTTTTATCATAGTAAGCATCTATTTTTTGGCCCACTTGAAAGGATTCTTTTTTAACCGCTTCAGCATTTGTCCCATTTAAAAGAAGGACATTATTATCTAGTGTAAAAATAGTTGTAGTTGGCTCATCTTCTTCTGTCACTACTGTTAGTGCAACCTGATTTTTATCGTTTGTTATATCAGTAATGACACCTGAAAATTTTACGAAGTTTGAAGCTTCAACTGCTTCTTCAGCTTTTTCAGTTGAAATTGCTACTACTTTAGTTGGGGCTGTCTGAGCTGGAATGCTTTTAGTCGCCACCGTATAGAATACAATAAGCTCTTTTCCACTTAAGTCTTGTCGTTCTATTTTTTCTCCTTCAGTGTTTTCGAAAGTAGTTTTACTATCTACTTTCAAATTCAATTTATTATCTAAACTACGCAGTTTTTCATCAAACTTCCCTACTTTAACGGAACCAAATGTTTTAGCATCATGTACGACTACTAATTCAGGAGAAATTTGCGGTGGATATATCATGAGCATCGGTTTATCTTTACCATAGTAAGCATCTATTTGTTGCCCTTTTTGGAATGCCGCTTTTTCCATCTTTTTCGTTGAACCGCTATTGTATATCATTGTTTCACTCGTTACGGTGTAAAAAGTGATCTGTGGCTCTTTGCCAGTTGTTTCTACCGTCAAAGTAACAGTGTCCTTTTTTTCTTCTACATTCGTTATAATCCCAGAACCTTTTAAAAAGTTAGTTGCTTCAATTTTCGCATCGTCACTTTTCGCATAGACTGATCCTTGGCTCCATCCTAGCCCTAGCATTAAAATTATTGCGAAAACTCCCAAAATTTTCTTCATCAAATCTCTCCTTTTTTTGCTTCTCTTTCCATTTGACGGGCCTATTTACAAAAACGTTACAATTTTTTTGAAACATTCTTAAATTTGATTCGTATAAAGTGTAAAGAGAAAAAGATAGGAGTTTGAATATGACGTTATCAATCAACCAAGTAACTAAGAGATACCAAGACTTCGTCGCTGTTAACAGTTTGTCCTTTTCAATTGAAAAAGGAGAAATCTTTGGATTGATCGGACAGAATGGTGCTGGTAAAACAACAACATTTCGCATGATTTTAGACTTACAGGAGACTACTGAAGGAAGTATTACGTGGAATGGGAAGCAAATTAACTCCATTAACCGAGATATTCTAGGCTATTTACCTGAAGAGCGCGGCATCTTCCCTGCAATGACAGTGGAAGACCAATTATACTTCTTCGGAGAGCTAAGAGGGAAGACAAAAAAAGATCTTAAAAAAGAAGTAGACTACTGGATTAATCGTTTTGAATTAGAGGATAAGCGAAAAGCAAAAGCGGAAACCTTGTCCAAAGGAAACCAACAAAAGGTCCAACTAATTGCTAGCTTTATACATCAACCAGAGTTCCTGATATTAGATGAGCCTTTTAGTGGCTTGGATCCTGTTAATATGGATTTACTAAAGCAAGCAATTCTGGACTTAAAGCGCAAGGGAACGACTATATTATTTTCTAGTCATCAAATGGATAATGTTGAAGAGCTTTGTGATCATTTATGCTTACTGAAACGTGGTGTGTCCTTGTTTTCAGGAAGCTTATTGGACTTAAAGAAACAATACGGTAAAACAAAATTAACGATACGTACAGAAATTCCAAGAGAAGTCTTAGCTGGATTGCATGGTGTAAGGGATATTCAAGTTGGGAAGGATCATTATACATTAACACTTGAGGATGAATCATATGCGCAGTCTATCTTCGACTATGTATCTAATGGAAAATATATAGAGAAATTCAGTTTGGATTATTTATCATTAGATGAAATCTTCAAGGATAAGGTAGGTGGTACACATGTCTAAATTTTGGCTATTAGTTAAGCAGTTATATGTTCAAAAAGTAAAAGCGAAATCATTTATATTTTCTATCGTACTATATGTTGCAGTGATCAGTGGAGTTATGTTCTGGTCAGATATTAAAGAAGCGTTTTTCCAAGAAGAAGCTTTACAGATTGCTTTAATCAACGAAACAGATATAGAAATCGAGGCTTTATTTGAATCGACTAACGACATAGAATTCACCTTTCCAACTGATGAGGTAGAAAAGGTAGAAGAACAAGTCGTCAACGGGGACTTTGCCGCTGTAATTTTCGTTGAGGATCAGGACAATTCATTGACAGCAGAAATCGCCACATTTGAACCACTAACATTTAATGATCAGCAAAGCCTTTCTTCAACTCTACAGTATGCAGGGAAAATATATGAAGTACAGCAGCTAAATTTAACAGCTGAGCAAGCTGACAAAATTCTTCAATCCGAAACTACTATCACGATGAAAAATCTTGATGAGCAATCTGCCTCAGGTAAAAGTGAGGATGAGAAGGCTGCAGGAATTGGTGCTTCCTTTTTAATAGGCTTTTTAATTTATTCATTTGTTATGACATTTTTATCGATGATTACAACTGATGTTGCTTCCGAAAAAGGTTCACGTGTTCTAGAGGTTTTACTCGCTAGTGTAAAGCCAGCTACACATTTTATGGCGAAGTTAACCGGAACATTTCTCCTAGCATTGACACAAATTGCGGGATTATTACTTGTTCAAGGATTGTTATTCGCACTCATTGATGGAGGATCTAAATGGGATGTTGTCCAGGAAATTGCCAACGAATTATCCCTGGCATTTATCGGATACTCAGTAGCATTTTTATTGATAACAATCATTCTATACTTAATACTTGGTGCATTATTAGGGTCTTTAGTTTCCAAGGTTGAGGAATCAAGTCAGGCGATGATGCCTGCGATGATGGTAGGAATTATTGGATTTTACGTTTTAATCTCAGGTATGGCAAGTCCTGATACGCTGCTGATTAAAGTATTCTCTTATATTCCGTTCACGTCAGGTATGGTAATGCCACTACGAATTGGAGCAACAGATATATCCACATTTGAACCAATTCTGTCCATGGCTATATTAATCGTCACTGTAATTCTTCTATTCCTATTAAGCTTATCCTTCTATAAACGAAGTGTTTTAACTTATAGTAGTGGGGGAATAATTCAAAAAATCAAAACCGTTTTAAAGGTCACAACTTAATATATTTCACAGAAATAATCGCATAGGGACCCACCCTTGCGATTATTTTTTTGATACAATTTTTGATTTCTTGCATAAAA
Source organism: Psychrobacillus sp. FSL K6-2365 (assembly GCF_038003165.1). Lineage (NCBI taxonomy): Bacteria > Bacillati > Bacillota > Bacilli > Caryophanales > Bacillaceae > Psychrobacillus > Psychrobacillus sp. FSL K6-2365. Next base: position 3,950,555 of record NZ_JBBOOO010000001.1, read on the forward strand.
TAATGGATGAAAGAAGGGATGCATATATGTGTGGAATTACTGGTTGGATTCATTTTCAAAGAGATTTGCGAAACGAATTATCAGCGGTTTCGAAAATGACGGAAACCTTAAAGAAGCGTGGTCCAGATGACGATAATATTTGGAGTTCTCCGCACGCCGTGTTTGGACATCGCCGTCTAACAGTGGTAGATCCTGTTGGTGGAAAACAACCAATGACTAAAAACTATCAGTCAAGTGAATATACACTTACGTATAATGGAGAGCTATATAATACAGAGGATCTCAGAACAGAATTATTGAAACGTGGGCATTCCTTCTCTGGCCATTCGGATACCGAGGTTTTATTGACCTCTTATATTGAATGGAAGGAAAAATGCGTTGACTACTTTAACGGTATATTTGCTTTTGCAATTTGGGATGAGATGGAACAAAAAGTATTTATTGCACGCGATCGCCTTGGAGTTAAACCACTTTTTTATACTGAGAAAAACGGGGGTTTCCTATTTGGCTCTGAGCAAAAATCGATCTTCGCACATCCTGCTATTTCTCCAATCATAAATAGAAATGGCCTTGCAGAGATTATTGGTTTAGGCCCATCTCGTCTCCCTGGTTCAGGCGTGTACAAGGATATACATGAATTACGCCCCGCACACGCACTAAGCTTAACTAGTAAAGGACTCCGTACTTGGCGCTACTGGAATGTAGAAAGCAAGGAGCATACAGATTCTTTAGACGAAACAATCGAAAAAGTTCGCTTTCTAGTAACCGATGCTGTAGAAAGACAACTTGTATCTGACGTACCTCTTTGCACATTTCTTTCTGGTGGTTTGGATTCTAGTATCATTACGTCAATCGCTGCCAAATCCTATTCACATAATTCTAAATCCTCTCTGAACACATACTCCATTGACTATCAAGACAATGACCATCATTTTAAAGGCAATACCTTTCAGCCATCAAACGACCTCCCTTGGATTCAAAAGGTGACAAACCATCTAGAAACGAAACATCATTTCTCTATTATTACCCAACAAAAATTAGCGGAGTTTTTAAGAGAGGCTGTTCACGTTCGTGATCTTCCTGGAATGGCCGATATCGATTCATCTTTACTTTGGTTTTGCAGAGAAATTAAACAGGATTTTACAGTAGGACTTTCTGGAGAGTGCGCTGATGAGATTTTTGGTGGCTATCCATGGTTCCATCAGGTTGGAAACGCAGAAAAAGGTTTTCCCTGGATACGATCTACCAATGAACGCTTTCAGCTATTAAACGATAGTTGGCAAGGTAAATTAAAAATAGAAGAATATGTACAAAATGCATACGATACAACTATAGCTGAAACTCCTCTGCTAGAGGGGGAAACAGATATAGAAGCAAAAAGACGAGCATTATTTTATACAAATATGACATGGTTTATGACTACTCTTTTAGATAGAAAAGATCGTATGAGTATGGGTGCTAGTTTAGAGGTCCGCGTGCCATTTGCGGATCACCGATTGGTAGAGTATGCATGGAACATTCCTTGGGAATACAAAATGGTTGGCAACCAGGAAAAAGGTATTCTACGAAAGGCATTTCAAGATAGCTTGCCATATGATGTACTTTATCGCAAAAAAAGCCCATATCCCAAAACCCATAATCCAGTCTACACAGGGATTGTAAGTAATATGTTAAAAGAGCAATTGCAAGATAAAAACTCTATTCTGCATGAGCTTTTCCAAAAGCAACGTCTAGCTGATTTAGTAGAATCGAATGGGGAAGCATTTAAAGTACCATGGTTCGGTCAGTTAATGTCTGGTCCACAACTTCTTGCATATCTAGTGCAAATGCATATTTGGTTTAAGGAATATAATGTTCAACTGGTGGATTAAAAACTCCAGCCACACTTCAAGAGATTTGTATTCCTAACTAGGCAGAGATGCGTGGGATGGATAAATTTCCCGTTCCGCAAGTAAATCATCATCCAGAGCAAGTAAACAAACAGCGAACACAAGTAACTTATGAATTAAAGCAAGTAACTGCCCGATGAACGCAAGTAACTGGCATGCCAAAGCAAGTAAATGGTTAAGAAGGTTAGATCTTCGCTTAATAATTATGGGAAAATAAACAAAAGAAGCTACTCAATCCTTAGACAGAGTAGCTTCTTTTGTATTAACCTGAAATTTTACGAAAGTAGGAATCTATAAATGGCACAAGATAGTCAATCACCGCTTCATCTGGATTGAGCTTCGGATGATGCAATCCATAAGGGGAATCAACTCCAGCCCAAAATAACAGTCCCGGTATTTCTTGCAGGAAATAACCAAAGTCTTCGCCAGTCATAGCCGCATCACATAAAATGGCGTTAGTTGCAGGATCAGCTTCCGCAAATGCCAAAAACTCGTTTGCAAGTACCTCATCATTTTTAACTTGATAATAGGACGAACCATAGTTTATTTGAACAGAGCATTCAAAAGCAATTTCTGCTGCTCGACAAAATGCCTCGATCTTCTCTTTAATAATTGTCATTGTTCCTGCATCCATCGTACGAATAGTTCCCTCTAACCTAGCATGTCCAGAAATTATATTCTGTACTGTTCCAGAGGTGAACTTCCCAATCGTAAGTACTGCCGGATCCATCGGATTGACAGAACGGCTTACAATTGTCTGAAGTTGCAATAGTAGCGTAGCGGCCGCAACAGACATATCTCTGGCTTGATGCGGAAATGCTGCATGCCCCTCCTTACCAATGACATCTATAAACAATTCAGATGTATTGGCAAATAACAAACCTGGGCGCGTAGCTACAGTACCAACAGGGAATTCTGGTGCTACATGAAAGGCAAATATTTTATCAGGTACCAAAGCTTGTTGCTCTTCTTTCAGCCATTCACGCATTGGGAGAGCACCACCCGGACTTTCCTCAGCTGGTTGAAATAGAATAACTGCATGATCTTTTATAGGGTTTTCTACTAATTTTCTTAGTAGCCCCAGTGCCACAGTCATATGCATATCATGACCACAAGCATGCATTTTCCCCGGATGACTGGATTCAAAGGAAAGCCCAGTCACCTCTGTTATCGGAAGACCATCGATATCCGTTCTCCACCCAATCGTTTGTGTAGGTTCGGTTCCCTCTATTTTCACAACTATACCTGTTTTCCAAGTAGTAATTGTCAGTCTATCCTGTGGAAGTGTACGAATTTGCTCCAATAAATAATTTTGTGTTTTTACTTCTTCAAAACCTAATTCAGGTATGCGATGTAAATCTCTCCGAATATCTTGTAAGGTTTTCATCAGCTACCAACTACAACTGACGTAATTCTTGCATGATTTCCGTTTTTGATCTTGTTTGATCATCAATTTCTTTAATCACTTTTGCGGGTGCTCCAACGGCAACCGAGTACGGTGGAATATCCTTCGTTACAATTGCACCAGCAGCTACAACTGCTCCTTTACCAACTCTACAACCTTCAAGAACTACAACATTTGCACCAATTAGTACATCATCTTCAATAATGACAGGAGTTGCAGAAGGTGGCTCAATTACTCCAGCTAGCACTGCACCTGCACCAATATGACAGTTTTTCCCGACAGTCGCACGACCACCCAGAACTGCACCCATATCAATCATCGTACCTTCTCCAATAACCGCACCAATATTAATGAGTGCACCCATCATAATTACACTATTATCGCCGATACTAACTTGATCTCGAATAATTGCACCTGGCTCAATACGTGCATTTATCCCCTTCAAATCTAAAAGTGGAATAGCAGAATTACGACTTTCGTTCTCAACTACTACATCTTCAATTTGATCTTTATATTCATTTAAAACGGATTCGATTTCAGACCATTCTCCAAATAATACTAGGGAATTTCCTTCACCAAAAACTTTCGTATGTTCTCCGAAAGAAATCTGATTTATGCCGTTTCCTTTTATGTATACTTTCACCTGCGTAGATTTCTTTGCATGCTGAATATATGAAATAATTTCGTTTGCATCTAGTTGTTTCATTCTCCATACCTCCTCAAATATGTATCTATTCTACAGTAATTTTTATTAAAAATCACGAATTAAAATGCATTTTTCAAAATTTAACCAACAGTAAGTTATTTTGAAACTAGTGAAATATTATTGATGATAAACTTCCACGATAACTTTTAACTTACTAGATAGTATTATGCAGATTTCACCAATTATTATCAAATTATCAGAAAATACAGAGAACACGTTGTAAATTATCAGATTACTAATATAATAATATTAATCTTCTATTTTTAAGTACTACAATTTTAAGCATTTTTTTTGTAGGTACTTTCAATTGAGTGGGAGAAATAATTATTTTGGGGTGAGAAAGTTGAAGAAAAATCAATTCAGGTTTTTAGCTTTACTTCTCGGCATGATATTATTACTCGCAGCTTGTAGTGAAAGCAAAAAAAATATTGCAATTGGTCCTCCTGCCAGTGAAACAAATTCAGTTTCAAAAATTATCTTGGATGCCTACGGTCTCGAAGAAGGAGATTATAATGAGCATCAAGAAGGATTTGGAGATGCTGCTGACGGTGTGCAGGACGGAAACATTGACATTTCAATTGGAATTCTAGGACTTCCAGCCGCAAGTATTGAAAGCCTCCAAGCCTCCTCTGGTGACGTTGTGATGATTAGCCTTACTGATAACGCCATCAAGCATATTGAAGCTAATAGCGGATATAGACGTCATACAATTCCTAAGGACACATACGATTTTCTCGAGTCTGATGTCGAAACAGTTACTGCATATGCAATCCTCATGGCTAATACAGATACAATTAATGAAGAACTTGGTTATAATCTAACAAAAATTATGATTGAAAAAGCAAGTGAAAATACACATGCTCAAGCAAAACAAATGACCTTAGAAAATGCACTTTTAGGTTCAGAAGGTCTTCCCATCCATCCTGGAGCTAAACGCTATTACGAAGAACAAGGATTAACAGTAGAAAATCCAGTTGCTGAACTTAGTGCAGATGTAAGTGATGCCAAGAACGAATTCATCCTTGGTACCGGTAGTCAGGGTGGCACCTACTATCCTTTAGGTGGTGAAATGGCGAGCATTTGGAATAAGAATATTGATGATTTTAACGTGACAAACACCGAAACCGGGGCATCTGTTGAAAACTTATCTAGTATAAGAGATGGTCACATGGATTTAGGGATGACAGTACATGTACCAGCATTACAAGCAATAAATGGTGAAGCTGCATTCGAAGGTCACAAAGTTCCAAACACCGCTTTCATAGGGCATATTTATCCAGAAGTTATCCAAATAGTTACACGAGAAGATTCTGGTATAAAAAGCTTTGATGATTTGAAATAAAACTTCTAGTTTAAGTCAATGAATTTAAAGGTGAGGTGGAAAAATGCAGGAACAGAAGCCTATCAGTGCACAGGATATTTTAGAAAAATACGATAAAGAAAATCAGTTTCGTACAAATATCGGTAAATGGGCATGGGTTGTCACATTTTTAGGAGTGTCTCTCACCGTGTTCCATCTATACACAGCGTATTTTGGTACTCTTCCCTCCCAAAAGCAAGGGGCAGTACATCTTGGTACCGCACTGGGGGTTATATTTCTTTTATATCCCGTTAAAAAAGGGATGCTAAAAGTACAAAAAAAAATACCCTGGTATGATATTTCCTTAGCTTTCTTGGCAATGTATGTAACTTACCACAAGATTTTTTTTTATGAATCGATTCTTCAGAGCCGAATTTCAGGATACAATACCCTAGATATAATTATTTCCTTACTAGGCATCCTTCTAGTGCTTGAAGCTACAAGAAGAACTGTTGGTCTTCCAATTGTAATAGTAGCATCAGTAGCGATTTTATATGCAATTTACGGTAAATTTGTCCCTACACAAATTCTTTCACACCCTGGTTTTTCAATTGATCGAACTGCAACTGCTCTCTGGTATAAGGAAAGCGGTATTTTCGGAACTCCTATTCAGATTTCAGCAAAATTTATTTTCCTCTTCTTATTTTTTGGCGTAATGCTTGTGCAAACGAATATTGGGAAATTCTTTAATGATTTAGCATTCGCTTTAACCGGCCGCTATACAGGGGGAACTGCAAAAACTGCCGTAGTAGCAAGTGCATTACAAGGTTCTGTATCCGGAAGTTCTGTCGGAAACACTGTTGCAACCGGATCCTTTACGATTCCAATGATGAAGAATGCAGGATTTAAACCTGAATTTGCAGGTGCAACCGAAGCAGCAGCATCTACCGGCGGGCAAATCATGCCACCAATGATGGGGGCAGCAGCATTTATTATGATGGAGTATCTAGGAGTTTCTTATGGAACCATAATGTTGGCAGCACTTATTCCAGCTATTCTTTATTTCACTGGAATTTTCATTGGGACGCACTTTGAGGCAAAGAAATTAAAAATACACGGTTTACCAAAATCTCAATTACCGTCCTTTCGAAAACTTATGAAAAAAAACTGGTTTATGCTACTCCCACTAATTGTTATCATCGGAACGATTATGTATGGCTTCACACCGCAACGAGCTGCTCTTTTTGGAGTTGTTACTGCATTTTTAGTTAGCCTTGTTCGCCAAGAAACAAGAATGTCGTTTAGAAAGACTATAAACGTCCTAGAACAAGGTACCAGAGTAGCACTTCCCGTCATAGCTGCTGTAGCAACAGCTGGCGTCATTGCAGGAGTTGTTAGTATGACAGGTCTTGGCTCAAAGTTTGCAGCTGGAGTAATTGAGCTGTCGAATGGTTATCTAATTCTTGCTCTATTCTTCACTATGATTGCATGCCTTGTTCTTGGAATGGGTCTACCAACAACAGCAAATTACGTTGTGACCGCAACAATTGCAGCTCCCGTGCTTATAAATGAGTTCGGAGTGGCGCCAATAGCTGCTCATTTGTTCGTCTTCTATTTTGGAATTGCCGCCGACATAACCCCTCCAGTATGTTTAGCTGCGTATGCTGGAGCTGGTATAGCAGGTGCAAATCCATTTAAGACTGGAATGATTGCTGTGAAATTGGCAATCGCTGCGTTTATCGTCCCATTTATTTTCATTTACAATCCAATTCTAGTAATGGTAGAAATCGAACCAGTTATGCTAGTATTCTCAGTGATTGCTGCGGTTATTGGTATGGTTGCTATCAGCAGTTCGATGATAGGATATTTTATTCGAAACTCAAAGATCTGGGAAAGATTTATTCTTTTTATAGCAGGTATCATGCTTATCTTACCCGAGATTACTACCACTATAATAGGTATAGTATTAATTGTAGCCATTTGGTTCATACAGCATCGTCGAACAGATGACGATTATGGACTTCAAAGTTTAACAGGTAACATTTCTACCACAAATTAATGGGAATATGCTATAATTCAATTAACAAATTCGAAGGGATGATGGGTGGACAATGATTTTATAATCTTATTTCTTGCATAATATTTGCTGCTTCGTGCAGAACAAAATATTTAGAACGCAAACGGAAATAGGATTAGTCTGCCCATTATTCAAAATAATACGAATGATATTCTCTACACTGAAGTGAATGTGTAGTGTTTTTTCGTATATTCTACATGGTCAGCAACATCCTTCCGTATCATTCGGAGGGATTTTTTTATTCCTCCAAAGAGGAGTTGTTTGAATGACTTTATTAGGAAAACTAAATAATATTAGCATTACATTTGGGGATAATGAAATATTACAAAACGTAAATGTAGATATACCGGCAAATGCCGTGATTGGAATTGTTGGTGGAAACGGAGAAGGAAAATCTTCACTGCTTACCGTTCTCTCTAAAGAAGCCCTTCCTACTATTGGTAAAGTGGAATGGATTGGAAAATCCCCTTCTATCAGCTACTTCAAGCAGGAAGACGAGCAATTTGATCAAACAGAATATGAACATGATGAAAGATCCTATTTCAGTAAATGGGCTGTTCCAGAAGAAAGGGAATATGCTCATCTTAGTGGCGGAGAAAAGATGAAAAGAAGGCTTTCTCGTGTGTTTGCAGAGAATTCTCAAGTTTTATTGCTAGATGAACCTACTAATCATTTGGATCAAGATAGCTTATCCTTCTTACAAAAACAAATCCTCTCCCAAAGTGGCACATGTATTTTAGTATCACATGACCGTTACTTCTTAGATGAGGTAGCAGATTATATATGGGAAGTTGAAAACAAAAACTTGACGGTATACACAGGGAATTACTCGACTTATAGGGATAAAAAAGCAGAGCGGCTACTGACTCAACAAAGGCTATATGATGCTCAACAATTGAAAATACAGCAGGTCGAGAATCAAATTACCGAGCTGAAAAACTGGTCTTCCAAAGCACATGCAGAATCCACCAAGCAAGAATTCAACAAAGAATACTATCGTGTGAAAGCGAAGAAAATGGACGTTCAAATACGCTCCAAAAAGAAAAGGCTTGAACTGGAACTCACCAAAAATACTATAGATAAACCAGACATAGAAAAAGATGTGTCATTTTCCATTGAGGGAAACAAGAAAAAAGGTAAACGCGTCATAGAAGTAAAAGATTTGAGGAAAGACTTTGAGAAAAGAACACTCTTTCAAAATTCTTCATTCACCATACTAGCCGGGGAACGCGTAGGATTATTGGGTTCAAACGGCAGTGGAAAATCGACATTTTTTCGCATGCTTTTAGGGGAAGAAAGCTTTCAAGGAGAACTTTGGAAAACCGAATCTATGAATATTGGCTATTTACGCCAAACTGTTTTCGACTTACCAGAAGATCAAACGCCATTTGAATTTTTTGGACCAACCGACTATAAAGCAAGAGGACGTATCCAAACACTCATGACAAATTTAGGCTTTTCAAAAGAACACTGGTCGCGATCCATATCAACTATGAGCATGGGGGAAAGAGTGAAGCTGAAGCTAATGGAGTTTATGCTCGATCAAAAGGACGTATTACTATTAGACGAACCAACGAACCATTTAGACCTTCCTTCCCGTGAGCAACTAGAAAAAACTCTTTCGACTTACCCGGGGACCATTTTACTCGTAACACATGATCGATATTTTTTAGAAAAGCTAACGAACAAGTTGCTTGTAATTGAAAATAAATCAATTCGAAAGTTGGAAATGAATTATAACGAGTGGATGCATAAAAACAATGAATCACATCTCGAAAAAGAACTTTTAACATTAGAAACAGAACGACAGGCCGTACTTGGAGAACTTAGTTTCTTAAAGAGTAAGGATCCAAAATATAACAAGCTAGATGTACAATTTAATGAATTAACTAAGAAGATAAATGAATTAAAAAAGGGATAGTTTACAAGGTAGCCCCTCCATAGGGACTGCCTTTATTTTATTCAAATTCTGTCGTTTTAAATCTTATCTTGGCAATTTCCCGGGAAATTTGTCAGTGTATGTTATTCTGTTTACTTTTCATGGTAATCATTTTATAATCTAATAAATCCAATTAGAAAAGTAGGTTTTAATATGAAAACAATCCCCAAACCTCTTGTAATGATAAATCAATGGACAATTGTATTATCTGTAATTATCTCGCTTATAACTCAAACTGCATGGATTTTGCTAATCCCCTTAGTTGCAAATATATCAAGTTTATTGATAGGATTCCACCCTATACTAGTTGTGGCCAAAAGGTTTTTATCTAAACCCGCCAACCAGTATATACAAGAAGACTATGCGCAACTTCGGTTCAATCAGTGGCTTGCTGTTGGCTTTTTGTTAGTAGCTAGCATCAGCTTTCTATTGAATTGGTCAATACTTTTCAATACAGCAGCTATTATGGTCGGTCTAGCTGCATCCATTGCATTAGTAGGGTTTTGCATAGGCTGTTTCGTTCGATTCCAATTTCAACAATGGAACTATCGGAGAAAAAAGTCAGCTTTATAAATCAATTTATAAAGGCATATTAAAAATTGACTTATATAATACGAAAATAGCCTTTCCTGTAAAGTAGGAAAGGCTGTTTATTTGTTTTCTAATTCATTGATGCATTGAGGATCTAAATAGGAAAAACTGACAAAAGTGTAGGAAATCGTAGCTCCTCCATTTAAAATTTCATGACTCCTTCTCACCCCTTACCTATTTCCCTTGCCGTTTCACTTATAATCAGACTAAGCTTTAAACGATTAAACCATTTATCTGACTCACTAACATTCCAATTCAAACCATTTATGTCTTCATGATACTCTAACCCTTCAACAGCACGGAAATCTAATTGTTTTTTGGCCATTCTCCAAGTAATCATTGCCCATTCTGCATCTGTCATCATAGCTTTTGAATATCTATTTATAAATTTTGCACTTCCATGCGAAAAAGCACAGGAACCAGCAGTTATGTCTACTTCTTTTCCTAGTTCTAGAGAGAATATATGATTTGTTATTTTTTCAGTTTCAATCCATTCTATTGGATGGGAGTTCTTAGCTTTTTCTGTCCTTCCTAGTATTAAATAATCATAGGTAGGTATGTCCTCTACTATTTCTCTTAATTCCTTTGGGTAGCACTTAACCCATGTTAAAATCCTATCAAAATCACAGTAATGATAGAAATCACTAATTCCCCAAAATGCAAATTTCAATGCTTCCCTTCTTGCATTTGCTACTCCTTTTTTAGGAATAATCTTAACGTTAAATTTACTTTTTCAATTTCTGTAATTAATCCTCTAGAAGTTTCTTCACTAATAGCAATAAAAAGTTTCGAATAAATTTGTTCCAATTCTTTTTTATGTTCCTTAAAAAGCTGAATACTTTTCCCTTCTGGTCATGAATTACAGTTACAAGTGCTGTATTCAATAAACAATCACCACCGATGTCGTATATTTGTTTTTCTTTTGTTAGAGTACCCTCCAATTCACTCCATTCTTTTATTTCCATAATAATTAATTCCTACAATAGCAAGTAGGATAACCAGTAAAATTGAGCCAATAAAAACCGGGGAACTTATATTTCTTGTACCAAATTTATTAGCAGCATACTCCCCATCTCTTGTGGCCTTAATATATGTTCCAACTTCCTCCTGTATAGCAATCGCTTTATCTGTGGTTATTCCTTGGATAGAAAAATACTTAGTTCCTTTCTGATAGGTATTCGAGAAATTTCCAGAATAGGTTCCTTCCTTATCCGAATACTTTGTAACATGTCCAATTTCTTTATCCACCTCATTGACCCGTTCGTCCGTGATAACATACACAGAACCCTCCCACACGACGAATGAATATGACCAATCTGCAAATGTTTTAATCGGAAATAATATATGGACAAAAAGAATAAAAACGATACCAACATGCATTATTTTTTTGCTATTCAAACAATAATCACCCCTATAGAATATCGGACATTCTAACTTCGTCCCTGTTCCACTAACGTTTTATTTAAAAAAAAGGCTGCTTCAAAGCAGAAATCTGCTTTAAAACAACCTTCATATCTATCATTCTCCTAAATCTACATTGTGGTAGACTTGTTGAACATCTTCTAAATCTTCAATTGCGTCGATCATTTTCTCGAATTGTGCTTGAGCGTCTGCATCTAAAGCAATATCATTTTGCGCAAGCATTGTTAGTTCCGCGACTGTGAAGTCCGTTACACCCGCCGTTCTTAATGCTTCTTGTACGGCATGGAATTGATCTGGCTCTGCATAGACGATTACTGCATCTTCCTCTTCTAAAATGTCGCGCGCGTCTACTTCTGCTTCCATCAAAATTTCTAGTACGTCATCAGCAGTTTTACCTTCTAAGCCAATAACTGCAGTTGCATCAAACATATAAGCAACTGAACCACTAACACCCATATTACCGCCATTTTTACCAAATGCAGCACGTACATCGGATGCAGTACGGTTAACGTTATTTGTAAGTGCATCTACAATTACCATAGAACCATTCGGTCCAAAACCTTCATAACGAAGCTCATCAAAGCTTTCTTCTGATCCGCCTTTTGCTTTTTCAATCGCTTTATCAATAATATGCTTAGGCACACTGTATGTTTTTGCACGTTCCAATACTACTTTAAGCGCTTGGTTAGATGTAGGATCAGGCTCACCTTGTCTTGCAGCAACATATATTTCACGACCAAATTTCGCATAAATGCGGCTAGTATTAGCATCTTTGGAAGCTTTCTTTTCTTTAATATTATTCCACTTACGACCCATAAGTCCCACTCTCTTTCGCTAAGCTAAATTTTATACTGTAACATTATACATGAAACCCTTATAAACTAGCAAAATAAATACATTAACTTCCATTTATATACTATTGATTTGGGTATAATTCTTGCAGGAATGCGATTGATTTTGTAATCATTTCCTTTAAAACATCTTCATTAACATCCTCGACTTTGTTTATATATACGCATGATTTTCCTGCTGTATATTTCCCGAAGCGTTTGAGAGCTTCTTCTCGTGCCGTGTCCCCAGTCGTAATATATAAACTAATCTTTGCCTTTCTCGGTGAAAATCCCACTAAAGGAGCATCTCCTTCGTGACCTGAAGCGTATTTATAATGATAAGTTCCAAAACCAATAATGCTCGGTCCCCACATCTTAGCTTTATAGCCTGAGGTCTTCTCAAAAATTTCTAAAAGCCTGTATGCATCCTCACGTTTCTTCGTATTATCGACTGCCTCTATAAATTCAATTACACTAGCATCTGTCTCTTTCATCTTTGCTTCATATTTAGCCATTTTCTGACTCCTTTCGATAACTACTTTTTATAATAAGCCCGTGACACGAGTAGTCCAACCACTCCCAGAACTATAAATAAGAATGCCTTAATAGCTACAGATACAAATGAAATATCGAACAATATGATTTTCGCTAACGTCACAAACAGAATACTGACACCGACATACTTACCTTGAGGCAATGAAAAACGACTAACTACCATAAATAAGATAGCCACTATAATCCATAAAGAACTAGTAATGACTCGCTCGGCATTGCTACCAATATCCCCTGAAAGTAAAGTAGCAACCATATGCAAAAAGTATAAAATCATAATCGCGATAAATGATACTCCAATATTTATGACAGTTTTCTCTATAAAAATTCTAGATAGTAAATAAACTCCATAAACTGTACCTACTAAAAATACTATCCAGTGTAGCATTTCCCATGATATCCAACTCATAATTGAAAAAGATAGCACATAGTAGAAAGCCACGATATAACTAATACTCAAAAGAATTAGATGTAAAATATGTTTGAAACTTTTATATACAAAGAAGTATATATAGCTCAACCCAATTATCCCTTCAAACAACAAATTATCTAGCTGAAGCTGCATTATATTTAACAAAGCAACTGATCCATTCGCGATAAAAATAGGTGTACGAATAGAATCCTTTTGATATACATAATAACAAATTCCATAAATTAGCGTAATAATTACCATTAAAGCTGTTGCTTCGTTGTCCGTAAATATTATACCTATCCATAAGACAGTTAATAGCATAATTGAAAATAGCGTATACGCTTGTTCCTTTAACATCTGCTTTGTCTTCAAAAGACTAACCAATAAAGCAACATGTTGCGCGAATACGGGAAGCATTGCGATCCATTTATATGCGTCAGGTACATTTGTAAAAATAAAGAAAACTAATATTGCGACCTGTAAGAAAATTACCGAAATATAATATAGTGCCTTGTAGGAATATTTTAAGGAGATCCATAGAAATACTGTGAAAAGAACTGTTTCATATAAAGAAAACAATGGAATATTGGGCAAAGTGCTCTTTATCAGAAATGGAACAAATACGCCCCCAACTATAGCTACAATTCCAATTCCTTGTGAGCGATACTTATAGGTAAAAAATAATCCTAATGCAATCCAAATAAGATTGAAAATAAGTGCTACTGTAGGTCCGGATATATTATAAAGCTGATGCATCGCAAAAGTGGTCAACATTAGGATTGGAATAGAGCCACCAAGGAGCATATGCCCTAAATTCTTACGACTTTTTTTAATTTGCCATATACCTAATGCGATTAATACAAAACCAACGACATAACCTATGATTACTTTTACGGCCGGTTGTAAAAAACCGTAATCTGACACCGCTTTGAATCCCCAAATTATTCCCATTATAAATACGACAATAAATAAGGGAGGCAGTATTTTCTGAAAGATTAGTACATCCCATTCAACAGGCTTTTTCACTTGTTGTTGCTGTATGACAGGTCGATGAGGTTGAGAGATATTTGGTTTAGTATGTATTTGCTCTTCTAAAAATCGAACTCGTTCTTCTAATTGCTCTATTCTCTTTTCAAGAAGTTCACTCTTCTCCACCCAATCCCTCCTTTTCAATAAGTTCATACTCATACTATTAGACAAATATTGAAAATATCCTTTAAGCATAAAAAACATGAGGAGTTATCTTTTAAATAACTCCTCATGTTCTCTTTTATTTCGGCAATAACGAATTAATTTCATAAATGAGTCAATTTCATAAAGAATATTGTATAGTTAAATCCGAAAAACGCTGATTTCCGCTCTAGGCGGACGCTTTCCACGGGCACGGCTTCAATCTCCTCGTCACTTCGAAAACATATGCTCCTGCGGGGCTTTCAGCTCGCGCTGTTCCGTGCGATATTAAGTAAACATTCGCATTTTTAAATGAAACAAGTAATTATGAAATTGATTCAAATAAGTTAAATTTCTAAACCTTCTTTTTCACTAGTCGTTTTTTCATAAACCTTAATGGAGCCTCCAGAAGGTCCGTAAGTAATGGTTGAATTTACCCAACCATAGTTTTCATAGTACCCTTCTAAATCACTAGATAAATAAAGCTTCTTGTATCCTAGCTGTGCACTCACATTCAATCCATGTTCTAAGAGACTTTTACCAATTGACCTTCCTCTATACTCCGGCTTTACATATAAGCAGGCTAACCAAGGGAACAAATCTTGTCTGCTATTAATGTCATTTCGAAGCAACGCATAAGTACCAATGATTTCCTTACCCTCGATAGCAATATAAAATCTTGGTATAGCATCCTCCTCTTTACTTGAATGTCTCATACAATCCTTGTAAAAATCATAGTTCGTTTCATTTCCCCATTGCTCCCAAAATATTTCCACTGATTCATTAAACA
Organism: Psychrobacillus sp. FSL K6-2365; assembly: GCF_038003165.1. NCBI lineage: Bacteria > Bacillati > Bacillota > Bacilli > Caryophanales > Bacillaceae > Psychrobacillus > Psychrobacillus sp. FSL K6-2365. The sequence goes on from NZ_JBBOOO010000001.1 coordinate 3,965,638, forward strand.
AATCAGATTCATTTTGGATATTTAAAATTTCCATATTAGCACCCCTTTTTATAACTTCTTTATCTTATTTCGCTATATAATATAAGATACCTTTATTTCCGTAGGATGGTGAGAAAAATTAGAGATCGTGGAGCAACCATAATTATTGAAAACGGCCAAGTAGCACTCATTAAACGAACGAAACCTCATATGACGTATTACGTGTTTCCAGGGGGAGGATTAGAAGAAGGAGAAACTCCAGAGCAAGCGGCGATTCGCGAAACATATGAAGAGATAGGCGTACATGTAAGAATCCAGCGTCCTTTTAAGATTCTTGAACAAAGTGGTAATCAACATTTTTTTCTAGCAGATATAATAGGAGGAAAATTTGGACCCGGAATCGGTGAAGAATATACAGATTCATCTCCTCAAAGAGGCGGTTATGAACCGATTTGGTTAGATATTAAAGATCTATCCTCACTGGATGTACGTCCTAAAGAAATCATCGAGCTAATTACAGAGGTCTAAGCAGTCCAATAACCGCACAAAATGACAGGCTTACCTCTTTGTTTTTCACTAAAATACATATTAGGAGTGAAGCCAATGGGATGGGTAGAGTCGATTCAACAAGCAATAAGTTACATGGAAGATCATTTACTAGAAGACTTATCAATAGAACAAATTGCTAAGGAAGCTAATTCTTCTGCTTTTCATTTCCAACGGACGTTTTCCATCTTAACGGATATGTCACTCGCAGACTATATTCGAAGAAGAAGACTCACTTTAGCTGCACAAGAACTGCTGAATACAGACAATAAAATTATCGATGTCTCCTACAAATTCGGCTACGACACTCCTGAATCTTTCACTAAAGCATTCCGTAAACAACACGGTATAACGCCTAGTGAAGCACGAAAAAATATAGGGAAAATAAATTCCTATAACCGCCTTGTTATTCAGGTAAATTTAAAAGGAGCTGAGCCAATGAAGTACAAAATTTTAGAAAAAGATAGCTTTCAAGCTGTCGGAGTGAAAAGAAGCTACAATTGTAAGAACGGAGAAAATACTCAAGGTATACCTTTGTTTTGGGATGATGTAAATGCGGACGGTACAGATGATTTGCTATTCCAATTAAACAACGGAGCAATTAAAGGTGTACTTGGTGTTTGCGTTGCAGACGAAGCATATCAAGAGAATAGCTTAATCGATTACTGGATTGCAGCAGATTATGTGGGCGAAGTACCAGAAAATTTATCAGCTATTACAATTCCGGCATCTAAGTGGGTTGTGTTCGAGGTACACGGTGCGATGCCAGATGCCATGCAAAATACATGGAAACAAATATATTCCGAGTGGTTTCCATCCAATCCATATGAGCCAGCAGGAACACCAGAATTAGAAGTATATTCTACTGACGACCCTACCAGCCCAAACTGTTATTCAGAAATTTGGATACCGATTAAATAATAACAAAGACCCGAGGAGCACAAATCCCTCGGGTTTCCATATAATATAGTTCTCATTTCCCAAAGTCATCTTGCCACAAATTTAAGACGAGTTTGGAATGTTATTTAAATAATTCTGGATACACTGTTTTAGCAACCAGTTCTACTGCTTCACCAATACGCGGCCCAGGTCTAGATATAACGTCGCCGTCTACTAAAAATACGGAGTCATTTTGTACAGCTGGGATCTTGTCCCAACCAGCACGAGATTTAATCTCGCCAGTTGCATCTTCTATATAATTTGAAGTTGTTAAAATAATTTCTGGATTTTTGGCAATAACATCTTCTTCTGATACACTAATCCATCCTTCTTGATCGCTAAACACATTGTCGACAGATGCTGCAGCTAAAATTTCTTGTTGGAACGTTTTACTTCCCGTTGTATAAATATCTGGCGATGGGCTAATCTCATAATATACTTTTTTTAATACGGCAGCAGTTTCCACTTTTTCTTGAACTTCTTGAATAGTAGTTTGAATTGAAGTAATAATTTCCTGCCCTTTTTCCTCAACTCCCATTACTGTAGCCAGCTGCTTAATATCTCCGTATACATCCTCAAAAGAAGTCGCAGACTCAATAACAAAAACTTTTAATCCAGCTTCCTCTAATAGTTGTAAAGCCTCTTCTTGACCGATTGTATAAGCGATTACTACGTCAGGGTTCAGTTCTGTAATTCGTTCCGCATTAAATGCAACTGAATCAGATACTCGTTCAATTTCAAGCGCTTCCGCTGGATATGTATCATATTCTGTTGCACCTACAATTTTATCCCCTACTCCTAACGCAAAAAGAATTTCTGTATTGCTTGGTTGAAGAGAAACAATCGTTTCGGGTACTTCTTCAAATGCAACCTCATTACCAGCATCATCTGTTACTGTGTATTCTTTTACTTCATCTACTACTTCCTCTTGTTTCTCTACAGTTGTTGTTTCTTCTGCAGAACAGCCAACAAGTAAGAACGAAAATAGCAGCACTGCTAACCAATTAAATACATGATTTTTCTTCATATTATTATTCCTCCATTTGCTTCTTTTTTCTCATTGGATACGACTTACTGACAAATTGAATTTCTTCCACAGCATGATGTTTATTAACATAAACAGCCATAGCAAACAACACGTTTGCCAATAACTGTGCATAGTCAAATAAAATCTCAGGTACTTCCCTTTCTAATGAAACTTTATGTAGAGCTCTAACTGACTTCTTTGCTTCACTTCTACAAACGTGTAATTCACAAGCAGCAGTTGTACCTTGTGGTAGTACAAATATATCTACTCTTCCTTTTACTTCCTCCACATAGAAGTCGTACATATCGCTTAGAAACTGTAAATCACCTTCTGTTATGGCAACCTTACCTCGAACGGACCCGTTTAAATGGTAAGCCATTGGCGCCAAATACATTAGATCCTCGTAAACCTTTGGTACATCCTTGGTCAAAGATGCCGCTAATCCAATTCGTGTAGTCAATGAATCCGTTCGAATTTCAAAATCTACAGTAGAAGGAGTCTCACGCATAAATGGATAACAAATATAGCGGATATCTTTTTTCATCTTTTTACCTCCTCTCCTCTCGTTTGCGAACTTTCCGACATACAATACTTAGTTAGTTAACAGCACAAAAAAACGCCACCCAAATTAGGGCGGCGTGATACCTATTTATCGAGAAAATAAAAAAGAAAAATAGAAACGTGCCGTACAATCCCTTAACTTCCGAAGAGTATCTATACGTTCAAGAAAAGGCTGGTCTCCTGGCTCATGCATCCATTTACTCTAAGAACCTTCCCATTGACTAATCAACAGTGGTATTTTTCTTATTTCATCAGCATTTACAGTTGCGGAAACAGCTTCGGATTTTAACCGAATTCCCAAATTAAGCTAACAAGTTAGCACCTTTTCCCTGCGAAAATTATTCACTTACCACCAGTGTACCATAGCTATCTCTCTAACTGTAACAACAATTTCACACATGAAAATTCCTCGTTTTTATGCTAATGTCAGTATATGAAAAAACTTATACCTCTTTTACTTTTACTTGTTGTTGTATTTTTGGCATCAGGACAAACAGCTGAACAGCAATCTATGCAGGAAGTTTTAAAGGCATGGCTACCTAACAAACCTTTAGAGTCTTTTCTTTCTATATTTCAAGTTCCATATTGGGGTATTCTCGTTTCGGTGGAAGAGCGTGGTTACTATGCATTTTTAGAATTTTTGATACGAAAAGGAACACATTTCGTTTATTTTGGAGTAATTGCTTTAGCCATCTATATTGCACTATCAAGAATTAAGTATCGAAAGGCCACCGTGGTCGTAATTACTATGTTTCTTGCCATCGCTGATGAATTTCGTCAATCTTTTACACGCGGTCGGACTGCTTCCCTTCAGGATGTCATATTGGATACATCCGGGGCAATTGTTGCTATATTGTTACTAACATTATATCAGTGGTACAAACAAAGAAAAAACGTTGCACAGTAAAGTCAACGTTTTTTCTTTATAAGTAAAACTAAACCAAACGACATAACCGCAACGAATGTGAGAATCAAATTAACGGGAAGAATAGGCTTGAATATAACTTTTTTATCAGTAATCTCATATACCCCAATTGGCTTAATGGAAAAAATACCTCCGCCTCCTTCTCCTTGTCCAATTGACACAGCCTGTTCTTCATCCAATTGCCCACCACTTCCTCCTCCCACAAAATAGTTTACTTTGGCAACAGGTAAAACCTGCTTATTCTCCATAACAATGGGCTCTCCGTAAACTAACGCAACATCCTTCTCACGAGAAAACTTTTCAAAAATAGAACGTACTGGTGCTTGAAACATCGGATATTTCAGTTCTGGTTTTTTAGTCATAATAATTCCACCCTCTATTCTAAAATAAGTGACATATGCTGTTCTTCGTAATAATTATCCCCTATCTTTAATGCCATCTCTTCTGTACCAAATACTTTAAAACCTAATTGAAGATACAGATTCTTGGCTGCCTTATTGCTTGATACGACAGATAGGTTTATCTTTTGAATTTCTTCACTTTCTTTGGAATGTTCAATTGCCATCTCCATTAACGCCTTGCCAATACCTTTTCCTCGGGCATTTGGACTAATATACATAGCGAAAATATTAGCTCTATGCCTCATCTTTAAAGTACTTTCTTGTAATAGAGTAACTACACCAATTAATGTATGTTGTTCGAAAGCTCCAAATGTATAATTTTCCTTTACTTTAAAATTATCTTTTACTCGTTCAATTGGATTGTCCCGTAGAATCGCTTCCTCATAGCTCGTGCCAAAAGCTTCTGGACTATTTTGCAATGCTTCTAGTCTTAACTCCCAATACGCACTCGCATCTTTACCTACTAATTGTCTAAACTCCATTCTTATACCTCCAGGAAATATTTATCATTACATAATTCATGCGCAAAAAAAACAAAATCTCGACAAGCTTCTGCACGGAAACTTTCTGTATTAAATAATGACTCAGTTTGTCTAGATGAACGTATTCTTAGACCCTCCATCAATAAAGGTTTCCACCGTTCAGGCAACGTATCTATTCCGTTTTCTAATGCTATTTTCTTTGAAATAATCTCTTTTTTATCTAAAGAGTAAAGAATTCTACAAATAGTTGTCGTAGCAAATTCCACCATTTCATCTGAAACTGAACCCCTTATTTCTTTCGCCTTACTGTACCAATATTCATTAATATTATATTTTAATGTGTTGAAGACATCTTCCCATTTAGTAGCAATGCCAAGTTCTATAATTGGTGTTCCTTGTAGTACATTTCCGTACTCCTTTAAAACCCACCAGGTTATATGATTAACATCCCAATGACCAACCTCTAGACTTCCATCCGAATAGTAAGGATAGGGAGCTAAGACACTATTTGTTTTCCCTATGTCGGCTTTTAAAATATACATTCCATCCATACGTGCTCCAAGGTTTTCATTTGTTAATTGAACATGAATATCATCCAGAATTTCTATTTCCTTTTTATTTGCCGTTCGCTTCAATAACACAATAAAGTCAATATCGCTTTTCTCCTGTTCAAATGCTCCTATTGCAGTAGAACCATAAATATAGACTCCTTCAATTAAATCCTTAGTTAAATATGTGTTCAATAAATGCAAAAACACTTGCATTAATTTATGTACCTCCTGTGGTAATGTTTGCTTCATGATTCACTCTCCTTTGAAATTATGTTCAAAATATGTACTAGACTCCGAAATACCTACAAAATATGACATATAACACTATTGCTAATATTAAGTCTGATGTAAATTAGCGCTAATAGGATTGCAAAAAAGGAGCCCTTAAAATTATGCAGAAAAAAGTTGCTTGGATTACTGATACCGCCGCTTTATTAGACCCAACTTTCATTGAAAAACATAATATTTATGTCCTTCCCTTGAATATCGTATTTGAAGATGGTGCTTTTAAAGAAACAGTTGAAATGACGCATGACGAATTTTACGACAAGTTACGCAAAGCAAAGGTTCATCCAAAAACTTCACAGCCTCCAATCGGTGAGATGGTGCAATTATATGAAGATTTAAAAGCAAAAGGATACGACTGTGCCGTTGCTGTTCACACATCCAGTGAGTTGTCAGGAACCTATAATAGCTCACAAACTGCTTCAAAAATGGCAAACTTTCAAGTGTATTCAATTGACTCTAAAATAGGATCATATCCAATGGTCAAAATGCTAGAAGTCGGTAAGCGTATGATGGAAGAAAATCACGACATAGAGGAGGTTGTTGCTCATATTGAAAATATGACAAATAACTCCGAACTTTCCTTTATACCATCCAGCTTAACGCAACTCCATAAAAGTGGTCGTGTATCTGGAACAAAAGCTTTTCTAAGTAACCTTTTAAATATAAAAGTTGTTATTTCCTTTGATAACGGAAAAGTTGTGATGAAAGAAAAGGTTCGTGCAGATAAAAGAGCGAAGAATTATGTAATGAATTTGCTACGAAACGACATGAAAATTTCCAAAGTTCCAGAAGTTGCGGTTATTAATTGCAACAATACGATTGATGCTAGAACTTGGAAAGAAGAATTGCTACAAGAATTCCCTAAACTAAAAGTAGTTGTTCTTCCTCTTAGTGCTTGTGTTGGAGTCCACGCTGGTGAAGGAACAACAGGACTTAGCTGGGTTAGATATTAAAGAGTTTGTGCTGCGGCACATTCTCTTTTTTCAATAAGGAACAAATTGCCGCATCACAAAAATATCCCTTTTCAAACGCTGATTGCCTTAAAACTCCTTCATATACAAAGCCTGCTTTTTCTAGTGTCTTTTTTGAGGCTAAGTTTTCGGGATCATAGAGTGCTTCAATTCGATTTAACTCCATTGCCTCGAAACCGTAACGTAAAACAGGCTCTAAAACCTCAGTCATAACCCCTTTTCGCCAAAACTCTGGTGTCACTTCAAAACCAACTTCTGCTTTAAAATGTTCCTTCTCCCAATTGTGATAACCACAGCTACCAATAATTTTATTGTCTTCCTTCGTAGCAATTCCCCAGCGAAACCCCTCTTTTTTATGGTATCGCTTTTGCCAGTTTTCTATTAATACTTTTGCTTCCCTTATGTCCTTAAACGTATTTAAGTCATAATACTTGGTGACCTCGTCTTGTGAAAAATAATGATATACGTCCTTTGCATCACTTATTTCAATTGGGCGCAATAAAAAACGTTCTGTTTCCAATCTTGGAAATCTTTTTTTATGGTTATCATATAGAAAAAAAACTACAGATTGTGCTATAACAAATAACCCCGTCAGTGAACTTATAGATATACTAACCCAGACCTGGTCCGCAATTTTCCCGTTCCCAATTGGCCCTACTCTCGGCTGATACATAGAATAGATGCCCCATACATTACCAACTAGAATAGCAAGACCCCCAAATAACAATAACCACTTTCTCATAACTACCTCCTTACTCTGTCTTTATTCATTCGTTATAAAGTATGGAAACTCCTTTTCAATAATGTGAATACTTGTGCTCTTTTGAGTTATTAAGACAATTGGTACAGTATTTATTCACTTAAAGCTTATTTAGAATTGTCTATCCAGAAGGAGCAACAAACATTTATAGTAGCAGAGTTTAATTGCTGCACTCTAGGGCTATTTGTCTCCTCTTTTCAATTCCTCTATAAAAGCTGAAATACTCATCTCACCTAAAATACCTACTTTGTGTTTGCGAACAGAAACTGCATTATTTTTTCTTTCTTGATCGCCTACAATGAGCATATAAGGATGCTTTTGCATAGCCGCTTCACGTATCTTCAAGCCAATTTTTTCTACCCGATTGTCTACCTCCACTCGATATCCCTCTTGTTCTAGCTGTTGCTTTACCTCCTCCGCATACTCAATATGCGCATCGGCAATGGGTAATACCTTGACCTGGATTGGGGATAACCACAGCGGAAAGCTACCTTGAAAATGCTCCAACAAAATAGCCATGAATCGTTCAACGGATCCATAAATCGCACGATGGATCATAATTGGTTGTTGTAATTGATTGTTCTCGTCTATATACTGGCAACCAAACTTCTCAGGCATTTGAAAATCAAGTTGAATAGTCCCACATTGCCAACTACGTCCCAAGGCATCTAAAATATGAAAATCAATCTTCGGACCATAAAATGCACCATCTCCCTCATTTATTTGATATTCTACCCCCTTACTCTGAAGAACAGTTTCTAATGCTAGCTCTGCTTTACCCCACGCCTCTACTGACCCCATATAATTCTCTGGGCGCGTAGATAGCTCTACTTTATAGCTAAAGCCAAATTCTGAGTAAAATTCATCTACAAGATCTAGCACCTTTGCTAATTCACTTTCAATCTGCTCCTCCAAAACAAATAGATGAGCATCATCCTGAGTAAATGCTCGAACTCGTAATAATCCATTCAAAGACCCTGATAATTCATGGCGGTGGACCAGACCAAGTTCCGCATATCGAATAGGCAGCTCTCGGTAGCTTCTTCGTTTGCTATTAAAAATTAAGACAGCTCCTGGGCAATTCATTGGTTTAATCGCATACTTTTGATCATCTACGTCTGCAAAATACATATTTTCATGGTAGTGATCCCAATGCCCTGATTTTTCCCAAAGCTCCTGCTTCATCATAATGGGAGTTTTAATCTCTTGATAGCCTGATCGTTGATGCTTTTCTCTCCATAGATTTTCAAGTTCATTCCGCAGTATCATCCCTTTAGGTAGATAAAACGGCATACCAGGTGCTTCTTCCATCGACATAAACAGTTCTAATCTCTGCCCTAAATTTTGATGATTAACTCTTTCTTCTGATTTAACTGACATTTTAATTCCTCCAATTTAATTAAATTTCACCTAAAAAAAGACCACACCCATCCCAGTAAAGGGACGAGTGTGGTCGTGGTTCCACCCTAATTTGCAACACAAATAGATGCTTGCTCTCATATAAGATAACGGTTTCCCGATTATGGATAATTACATAAATGCGTTCCCCATAATTGCTCCAAGGTGGTAAATCATTCGCTTTTCTTTAAGGGCTTTCAGTCGGTGACCCCATTCTCTGGTAAGAAAATTTTAAATAATTCATGTCCTTTTCTTCGCTTGAATATTAAATTATCATTTTTTACTGACTTTCCATAATACAAAAAGACCACACCCATCCCGGTAAAGGGACGAGTGTGGTCGTGGTTCCACCCTAATTTGCAACACAAATAGATGCTTGCTCTCATATAAGATAACGGTTTCCCGATTATGGATAATTACATAAATGCGTTCCCCATAATTGCTCCAAGGTGGTAAATCATTCGCTTTTCTTTAAGGGCTTTCAGTCGGTGACCCCATTCTCTGATAAGAAAGTTAAAATGATTCATGTCCTTTTCTTCGCTAGTTACTAATTATTTTTTTTAGTATATGCAACAAAATGGAAATAGTCAACATTACTTTTTTTATTTCTTTACAGTATTTCGTTTTGCCAATTGCTGTAACGGATCCCAAACTCCATTAAACGGAGGAGCATATGCAAGGTCAAGATCCAATAACTCAGAAAAGGTCATTTGATGATAAAGAGCTGTTGCTAATACATCAATTCTTTTATCTACACCATTTCCACCAATAATTTGGCCACCTAAAAGTTGTTGGTCACCAACACTGTAGATCAGTTTTATATGCATCGTTTCCTTGCCCGGATAATAGCCTGCGATGTCCGTTGATTCCTGAACATGGACTTCATATGAAATACCAAGCTTTTTTGCTTCTTTCTCAGATAAACCTGTTTTTCCAAGTGCCAAATTAAAAAATTTCATGATGGATGTGCCAACTATACCTTTAAACTCTGTCCGTTGACCAATCATATTTAATCCGGCAATTCTCCCTTGTTTATTTGCAGTAGTTCCTAGAGGGATATAATCATTCAATTCTTTAATACGATGAAAATGAGTTGCACAATCTCCCGCCGCATAAATACTATCTAAATTCGTTTCTAAATGATTATTAACTACAACTGCCCCATTTAGTTGCATTTCAATGCCAGTTCCCTTTAAAAATTCAGTTGTTGGTTTAACTCCGACAGCCACTAAGACTAAGTCAGTTGGATAACTCCCTTTGTCTGTTATAACCGTATTTACCCGATTAACTCCCTTTAACGATTGAACTTCTTCATTTAATAATACTTCTATATTATTTTCCTTTGCATGCTCATGTATAAAAGATGCTACATCGTTATCAAATATACCAGCAAGCTGATTGCTTCTTTGAATAATTCGCACCTTTTTCCCAATACCCACAAAGTTCTCTGCCATTTCTAGCCCGATGTATCCCCCACCAATTATTGTAACTTGCTGAACATTTTCTAGATCTGAGATAATCGCCTCTGTATTTGGAATCGTTTTAATCGTATGAATCCCTAATAAATGACCACCATCCCATTTTGGGATAACTGGGGTCGCACCAGTTGCTATAAGTAAACGATCATAATTTAATATAAAATTTTCCTTAGTTTGTAAGATTTCCCCTAATACAGTTTTATTTATGTGATCCACCTTCGTCACTTCGTATCCTGTTTTTGCATCAATCCCATACTTACTTCGGAACATTTCTACACTTCGAGCTATTACATCTGTTGAAGAAGGAACATGCTTTCCGACTACATAGGGTAATCCACACTGCCCATAGGAATAGATATGCCCTTTTTCTAGCGTTGTAATCTGAGCGTCTGGATCGTTACGTACAATTTCCATAGCTGCACTCATCCCAGCTGCATCACCACCGATTATTACATAATGCATGAAATTTCCTCCTCTGCTTTTGCTTCTACTCAGTATCTGTAAACCTCTGTCTATATTATACACAAAGAAAAATGGTCAAAGGTTTTCTCACTAACACTATATAATTTATATTCTATGTAAAATGGGCATGTCCTAATAGTTGGACATGCCCACTTGATATTTATACTGCTCTGTTCCAGAATCGATGCGTAGCAATAGCTTTTAAGAAACTGTCCACGAAAATTTTCCCAGATTCTTTGGAGAGTACACCAGCTTGACCAGTAAAGTGAAGATTGTCGACTAGTTGCTCACCACTAAATGTAGCGCCAATCGGTTTAAAATGTGCATAAGCTTCCTTGATGAAATACGTAGCCTCTTTTTCAAACATAGCTGTTTTACCATGTAAACTTGCTACATATACCGCATCAAATAATACCGAATCAGCTGTTAAGAAAGTATGGTCTACTGGCAGCAACGTCCCATCAGCTCCAACAACTGATCCATGATGATCACTCACTATTTCTGGCATTGTTCCGCCTGCTTTTAAATCTGCTAGAATTGTAGGTAAATCCTCTTCAAACCCTTCTCCAACTAAAACAGCTATTTTTCTAGTATGTGGCTTCATAAAAGTATTTAACTGACTAAGTGCCGGGGAAGATTTTGTAGTAGTTGTAGTACTCACACCTTGCACTACAAGTCCTAAATTTTCCGCTACCTTATTCGATAAATCCAAATCAACTTTCGCGAACATCTCTAGAACTTGTTGACGAACAGTCAATTCTTTACACTTACCAAGTTCGAAACTAAATGCGCTAATAATATGTTCTTTTTCTGGATTACTCATGCTATTCCAAAATAACTTAGCTTGCGAAAAATGGTCTTTAAAGCTCTCACTTCGTGCACGAACTTTTCGAGCATCTATCTTCTCCTGATAATGCGAATACCCACCTTCAGCTTCACTAACAGGTATCGGAGTATTCCCAGCAAGAGAGTTTTTATGATAGCTCACTCTTCCCACATTAATCGATTGTCTTCCATATCCATCACGCTGGTTATTGTGGAATGGGCAAACAGGTCTGTTTATCGGTAGCTCATGAAAATTAGGACCACCAAGACGGATTAATTGTGTATCTGTATAAGAAAATAATCGTCCTTGAAGTAGTGGATCATTTGAGAAATCTATTCCTGGTACAACACTTCCTGGATGGAACGCAACTTGCTCAGTTTCAGCAAATACATTATCTACGTTACGATTTAATGTCATCTTCCCTAAAATTTTTACTGGTATCTCTTCCTCTGGCCATAGTTTAGTAGGATCCAAAATATCAAAATCAAATTTAAATTCGTCTTCCTCTGCGATAAGTTGGACTCCAAATTCATACTCAGGATAATCCCCATTGTCAATCGCATCATATAGGTCACGACGATGGAAATCCGGATCTTTCCCATTTATCTTTTGTGCTTCATCCCATACAACTGAATGGGTACCAAGTAGTGGTTTCCAATGAAATTTTACAAAATGGGATTTACCTGCCTCGTTAATGAAACGAAATGTATTTACACCGAACCCTTCCATCATACGAAAGCTACGTGGTATAGCCCTATCTGACATTGTCCACATGATCATATGTGCCGTCTCCTGATTGTTAGCAACAAAATCCCAAAACGTATCATGTGCAGTCGCAGCCTGCGGAATTTCATTGTGTGGCTCTGGCTTTATAGCATGCACCAGGTCTGGAAATTTAATAGCATCTTGAATGAAAAAGACAGGAATATTATTTGCTACTAAATCATAATTTCCTTCTTCCGTATAAAACTTAGTAGCGAATCCTCTAGCATCGCGAGCTAATTCACCAGATCCACGTGAACCTGCCACAGTAGAAAACCTTACAAACACTGGAGTCTTTGTGCCAGGTGTTTGTAAGAATTTTGCCTTCGTAAATTCACTTGCTGATTCGTATAATTCGAATTCCCCATGAGCTGCATAACCTCTAGCATGTACTACTCTTTCTGGTATGCGCTCATGATCAAAATGCGTCATTTTTTCACGAAAATGGAAATCTTCTATCAAAGTAGGACCTCGTTCTCCTGCTTTTAGAGAGAATTCATCTTCAGATATTTTTAGTCCTTGATTCGTAGTCAATGCTTGTCCTTGATCGTCCACACGGAATTTTTCTAATTGTTCATCTTTGCTATTTCCAGTTACTTTCTTATCCAAACAAACTCCTCCTCTACTTATATCTACACTATTGTTTATACCCTGAATGACAGTTCAAAAACCCCTAAAATAGAATCAAACACTTAATTCATACTAAATCGATAAGAATTACTATTGACTTCTTGCAGATTAAGTAGTACGATTATTCCCACAACTCCATACTACTTATTAAGAGAAGCTGAGGGACTGGTCCGATGATGCTTCAGCAACCGCCACTTCTATGGTATGGTGCTACTTCCAGCAAGAAACTTGAGAGATAAGTGTACATAAAATTACTTACTCTTTTGATTTTCAAAAGGGTTTTTTATTTGCATTTAAAACCAACTTAACAAATAGGAATAATTAAAATCAAAAGGAGACGACAACTGTGAATAACTTGTACATCAAAACGGAAAAACAGCAGTATTGGATCAATCAGTTATATGAGTTAGAAGAAAAATTTAAAAGTAAATCCGCCGAAATTGATGAACAATCTATTTTTCCAAAAGAAAACGTGGATGATTTGATCAATATCGGATATGCAAGCCTTACACTACCCGAATCGTATGGTGGTAATGGATTTTCTGTATACGATATGGTTCTTTTACAAGAAACACTTGCTAGCTTTGATGCCAACACAGCCCTATCAGTAGGTTGGAGCTTAGGTGTTGTTGGTGAACTATTTGAAAACAAACTTTGGAAAAAAGAGAAACTCGACTTTTTTGCAGCAGAAGTATTAAATGGCGCACTCATAAATCGTTCTGTCAGTGAAGCTCAAACTGGAAGCCCAACGCGTGGGGGTAGGCCTGGAACTAAAGCCATAAGAAAAGGAGATTCTTGGGTACTAAATGGACGTAAAATATTCACGACCGCATCCCCTGTACTATCCTACTTTTTAACATCTGCATGGATTGAGGAAAAAGAAAAAGTTGGTTTCTTCCTTATTCCTCGCAATACAGCTGGCCTTTCCATTGAAGAAACCTGGGATGTTGTATCCATGCGAGGAACGAGTAGTAATGACTTAGTATTGAATAACGTAATCGTTCATGAGTCAAATCTAGTAGAGCTCCCCGAGTTCGCAAGTGGTGGAAAGATTAATGGGTGGCTATTACATATACCAGCGACCTATCTCGGAATCGCACAGGCAGCAAGAGACTACGCAGTACAATTTGCCAATACCCATTCACCAAATAGCTTGAACGGATCTATTGCACAGCTGCCAAACGTTCAACAGCTTTTAGGAGAAATAGATTTAGAGCTTACGAAGGCAAGATTAGTCATTTATGGAGTTGCTACTTCCTATGACAATGATGTTACAAAAGAACTACTTTCTAATGAAGTAAGCGTGGCAAAGCATATAGTCACTAATTCAGCCATCACTATTGTTGATAAAGCAATGCGTTTAGTTGGTGCCAAAAGCTTACAGCGAACTAATCCACTACAACGCTATTATCGAGATGTCCGAGCGGGACTACATAATCCTCCTATGGATGATATGACTATTAAGAAACTAGCACTTTCAGCGTTAGAAGAAGTAAATAATAAAAACTTAGTAAAAGGATAAGGAGAATGAACATGAATAAGTATTTTAAATTAGTGGCGGTTGGTTTAGTATCCATAACTTTTTTAGCGGCTTGTAGTTCCGGGGAGGCTTCTACTTCATCAGAAGGTGGTGATGTTCGCAAAGTAAAAGTAGCATATGACATGGCCTCTAAACCTATTTCATGGTTGGATGACAACGGAAACGCCACTGGATATGATGTAGAAATTATGAAACTAGTAGATGAACTACTACCTGAATATGAATTTGAATATGTAGGGACTACAAGTGATGATCTATTAATCGGGGTAGAGCAAGGCAAGTTTCAGGTTGGTGTGAAAAATGCTTTTTGGACAGAGGAACGCACAGAAAAATTTATTTTCCCCAAGGAATTCCTTGGTTTAAGTAGTGCAGGTCTCGTATTGAAAAAAGAAAATGAGCATATTAAATCGTTAGAGGATTTTGCAACTGCTGAATATTCTTTAGCACCGATTGCCGCAAATAATGCGCAGTATACTGTAATTGATGAATACAACAAAGCAAATCCTAATAACCCTGTAAAACTAGATGCAGGTGATGCATTTACCGTGGATGTAATCCAATGGGTCAATGAGGGGCGTGTTGACGGCGGAGTAATAATTGAAGGACCATTCCAAAAACAGGTTTTAGATGAAACTGGTCCTTACTATAATCTAAAAGATGAAGTTGTTTACAATGAATTTGCAGTTATCAAGACATGGCCATTATTCAACAAAAAAGAGCAAGAATTTGCAGATGCTTACGATAAAGCTATTAAGCAATTACAAGAAGAAAAGAAAACAAATGAACTCAGTACAGAGTTCTACGGTCGAGACCTTTTTGAAGTGTTAGACCAAGTTGAAAGATAATTGTTAGATTCCTATAACGTAAAACAACAATTAGTAGGGTTTTCTTCACCCCACCTTATTTTAGGAGTTTTACGGGCAGTTGTTCCACCTATAAGTAGTTACTATAGAATAAAGCCTTGGATTGGAAGTGTCACTGCCCGTTTATTCGGGATAGAGGCTGCCTGGCGCAGGATGCACAGGTAGCCTTTAAAATATCATAGGGGGAATAATGCACAATATGGAAAAATACTTTGATGTATCGTACATATGGAACTCACTTCCGATATTGCTTCCATTTTTAAAAGTAACTTTTGTCGTTGCTGGATTATCCATTATTTTCGGTACTTTTTTTGGTTTGATTCTCGCTATGATGAAGCTTGGAAAGAGTAAAATTGCTCAAAAAATAGCAAACTTCTATATAACGATTTTAAGATGTACACCATCTATCGTACTACTGTTTTTAGTGTATTACGGTGTACCTGCTTTAGCCGATAACTTCGGTTTATATTTACATGATTTAAATACAGCAGTATTTGTCGTCATTACCTTCACCTTACAATTCGCAGCTATCATGGCAGAGGTTATTAGATCAGCCTATGAGTCCATAGAAAAAGGTCAATTTGAAGCTGCTGTTAGCGTTGGTTTAAGTCCCTTTCAAGCATATAGAAGAATCATTTTCCCACAAGCACTTGTAGTTGCACTTCCTAACTTCGGAAATGGCCTTATCGCATTACTTCAAGAGGGGTCACTTGCATATACTATCGGTCTAATCGATATCGTTGGGAAAGCCAATTTAATCATTGCAGCAAACTATAATACACATGCATTAGAGATATTTATCGCGCTTGCACTAGTTTACTGGATTTTATCCATACTTATCGAAAAGTTCTTTGGAAAGCTTGAAAAAGTATTTAGCAAAGGAAAGCATACAATTAACACAAATTAAGGAGTGTAAATAATGTCGGAAGGTTTAAATTATACATTTTTAATCGATACATTCTTCATTGCATTATCCGGTGTACCAATTACGCTTCTCGTTACCGTTGTAGCTTTGCTTATTGCACTACCTTTAGGCTTTTTATTGGCTTTAACACGTATCAATCAAGTGCCTGTATTAAACTGGTTCTCAAGAATATACGTTTCCTTCGTAAGAGGTACACCGATTATTATTCAAATTTTCATCGTTTATGCGAGTGTCCCCTTAATACTTTCCTTGTTTTTTGAGAGGTATAATCTCAACATAAACGTCTACGATATCAACCCTATTTGGTACGCTTTTATCGTATTCTCTTTCAGCACTACAGCTATATTGATAGAAGTATTTAGATCGGCTTTAAGCACGGTCAACAAAGGACAGCTAGAGGCAGCTCAATCAGTTGGACTTTCAAATTTCCAAGCCTACCTTAGAATCGTAATACCTCAAGCGTTGGTCGTAGCATTACCTAATATTTGTACAGCTACCGTGAATCTAATAAAAGCTACATCACTTGGATATGCAATGTCCTTACAGGAAATCACATTAAAAGCGAAGGTAGCGGCAAATGTAGGCTATAACTATGTGGAAGCTTATATAGATATTTTTCTTGTATATATAATTTTGTGTAGCCTTGTCGAATACGGATTTAAATTATATGAAAAACGTCTACGCAGATACAAATATGTGAGCGCTTAAGGAGGATTATCAAATGTTAACGATCAATGAAATTCATAAATCATTTGGGAAGAATGAGATATTAAAGGGAGTAGATTTAACTATTGATAAAGGTGATGTAGTAGTTATTCTCGGTCCAAGTGGCTCTGGAAAAACGACATTATTACGCTGCATTAACTTTTTAGAAAAGGCCGATAGTGGTATGGCAACTTTTGGGGAGTTGCAAGTAAATTTGCATGATGCCTCTAAAAAAGATATCCACACCATCCGACAAAAAACAGCTTTCGTATTTCAAAATTATAATTTGTTCAACAATAAAACTGCCTTAGAAAACGTGACGGAGGGTCTTGTCATTGGTCGTAAAATACATAAAACTAAAGCTACTGATATTGGTAAAAAAGCGCTAGACAAGGTTGGTTTATCAGACAAATATAATTCCTACCCAAGTCAGCTTTCCGGTGGTCAACAACAGCGTGTTGGGATCGCACGAGCAGTAGCATTAAATCCTGATATTATTCTATTTGATGAACCAACCTCTGCATTAGACCCTGAATTGGTTGGGGAGGTACTAACGGTTATGAAAAATATCGCCAATGAAGGTACTACTATGTTAGTTGTCACACATGAAATGTCCTTTGCAAAGGATGTTGCAAACCGAGTTATCTTTATGGATGGCGGAGTAGTAGTTGAAGAAGGTACCCCTCATGATATTTTCATAAGTCCAAAAGAAGAACGCACTAAGAAATTCTTAAAACGTGTGTTACCAGAGGATTATACATTTTATATTTAGCACAATAAGAGCTGGTCTTCTAAGAACAGAAAAGCAGATATGCCGTTGATTTCCACTCCGAACGGACGCTTTCCGTGGACACGGCTTCAGCCGCTTCCCTCGCTTACGCTAAGTCCAGGGTCTTCGGCTCGCGCGTTCCCACTGGAGTCGCCGCTCTGCGCTCCAATCAACTAGGTCCACTTTATATCGACGAATAATTGGATATAAAACCGCCTAAATATACATGTTTTATCTTAAAATAAATAAGGATGAAATAGACTCCGATAAAAGGAGATCTACTTTCTTCTTTCATGATAAAATAGTATTCCTAACCGGACAGACGGTTTTATCCCTCTATTAACTTTGACTATTCTTATTGTCTAAGCTAGAGGCTATGCTAAACCTTTTAGTAGAGTACTACTCACTTAAATGATTGTAGTGAAATGTGGCGACTCCAGCGGGATAAGCGAGAAAGTCGGGACCCCGCAGGGAGCGTAGTGAAGACATTGGCCAAACTTTATTTGGTCAATGTCTTTGCGACGAGTAACCGCAGGAGCATATGTTTTCAACGAGTAGGCTCGGCTTCGCCCGCGGAGGCCAACAGGATGTTGGTCACAAAGGCTTTGCCACAGGACGTGGCGCACTTAGCCTTTGTTCTCCACATGTAACAGAAATCACTGTATTATTTATTCTTTAAAGTCCCATGAATCCAGTGTTCACGGTATATTTTTGTATATACTTATTATCTAAGAAGCGGCGGAAAATGACTAATTCATTTTCCGCCGCTTTTATTCGTGAATATTAATTTAGCCCATAATATTATAGCCAGAATCTACGAAGATGACCTCACCTGTTACACCACTTGATAAATTACTTAATAACGCAACGGTCATATCGCCTACTTCTTGTTGAGTAACGTTCCGTTTTAACGGAGACTTTTCTTCAATTTGGTGCAAAATCGTATTGAAAGAAGAGATTCCTTTTGCAGCTAGTGTTCGAACTGCCCCAGCGGAAACAGCATTTATACGTACATTATTTTTCCCTAAGTCCAAAGCCAAGTACTTAACAGAGGCTTCTAGCGATGCTTTAGCGATACCCATTACATTGTAGCCTTCTAGTACACGTTCAGCCCCTAAGTACGTCATTGTTACGATAGATCCACCTTCGGTCATAAAAGGCGTTGCTTCTCTAGCTGCAGCAATAAGCGAATAAGCACTTGTATCTTGTGCAAAAGCATAACCCTCTCTTGAAGTTTGTAAAAAATCACCTTTTAAATCCTCTGCATGTGCAAAGGCAACGGAGTGAACTACACCATGGATTACTCCAGCTTCCTGTCCAATTTGTTGAAACGCCGCCTTAATACTATCATCGCTATTTACATCACATTCTACTATTAGTTTTGCCTCTAAACTATTATCTTTCAATAATTTTTCTATTTTTCCAAGGGAACGTTCTTTACGGTATGTAAAGATAACATTTGCACCTACTTCAAATAATGACTTCGCAACTCCCCATGCAAGGCTACGCTCATTCGCAACACCCATAACAACAATATTTTTATCTTTTAATTGAATTAAGTCTCTCATATGTACCTCCACTTTATTATCCAGATATATTATACCTGTTATTAGCACCTGGTTATTAGTTTAATCATACCATAAACTCTACTGATTGTACTAAATCATTTTGTTTTTTCACCTTAAAATGCATATGCTAATGACAACTAAAATCGAAATGATGATAGCGTAAGTTCTCTTTAAGTGAACATACTATTTTCTCGAACTGGCGTTACAACTTCATGCGGATCTCGATTGGTAATCTTGCTGTATCTACCGATCATCGTTCCACTACAACTACAACTTTCAAAAAGATACGGACTTTGTTACTCAAGAAGCATGTGACTTCATATTATTTTTGATTAACTTGATACTATTTTTTGTTTACTTGCGCTCACCTTTTGTTTACTTGCTTTCATTTGTTTCTTACTTGCGGTCGTATGGAATTTACTTGCTCTTATTCTATATTTACTTGTGCCCCATGATCTTTTACTTGCGAAAAGGATAATTTAACCAAAATACTTTGTTTATTCACAATTAAAACCTGTAAAGTTAAATTACAAATAGTTGTTCTCTACTCTCTAAGTCAATAAAAAGTCGAAAACATGCAATCACTAAGATTACAAAAAGCTACCAGCCCAATAAGGACCCGTAGCTTTTTCAAATCTTATACTATTTATCAAACAAGCGAACCACCTGATTTACTGTATTTTATAATTCCTTCAGCACTTTTATAAGCTAGCGCTGCTACTGTTCCGGTTGGATTATAGCCTCCATTATGCGCGAAGTTTCCTGCTCCTACTACAAACAAGTTTTCTGCATCCCAATGTTGTAAAAACGGATTTACTACACTATTCTCAGGATTTGCTCCCATAATTGTTCCACCCGTATTATGAGTTGTCTGATAGCCTACGATATCATAATCCGTAATGACCTCTTTTCCTTCTACCGTTTTCGCTCCCATTTCTTTCATAATATTTGTAGATACTTCAGTAATATACTTATGCAAGGCTCTATCCTGATCCGTAAAATTATAAGTCATTTGGAGGAGTGGTAACCCATAAACATCCTTATATTTACTATCAAGCGACAAGTAATTTTCCTTATGAGGCATCGATGCACCTTGGGCTCCAATTGATAATGTACGAGTGTAATTGTATATAGAATTTTTCTTAAATTCTGCTCCCCAGGTTGGTGTACCTCGTTGTATTGGATTCGTTTCGATCGGTCTAAATCCGGTTTGTGTGATGGAAATACTACCCCCATGAATAAAATCTAAATCACTATGATCGAAGTTGTCCGCATTATAATCATCGATAGACATACCAAGGGCTCCCGCTCCCATAAATGTGTTCATTTGCTCATCAAAGAAACCAGTTGCACCAGGTAATATTTGATAGCAATAATTCTTACCAAGTGTTCCTCTTCCTGTTTCAGGGTCATATTGCTCACCAATTTTAGATACCATTAGCAGCTTTGCATTATTCATAACGTAGCTTGCTAGAACAACGACTTCGGCTTCTTGGATAAATTCTTCCCCAGACTGTGTGTCTAAATATCTTACACCAGTCACCTTATCCCCATTTTTTACAACTTCCAATACATTTGCATGAAATCTTGATTCAAAATTTCCGGTTTTTGTAGCCGTCGGAATAACAGTTATTTCAGGTGATGTCTTGGCTCCATATTCACAACCAAATCGCTCACAGAAACCACAATATTGACAAGCATTTATGACCTCTCCATCTGGATTTGTGTATGCCTCCGAGAGATTTGCAGAGGGTAGCATAAAAGGAGAATAGCCTAGTGATTTGGTCGCTCCTTCAAACTTTTTCAAGATGGGAGTTTTTTTCATGGGAGGTGTCGGGAAGTCCTGCGCCCTCTTACCCCAAAATGGATTTTTATCTTCCCCGGAAATCCCTGCGGTTTGATCATATTTATAAAAATACGGTTCTAACTCGTCGTAGGTAACACCCCAATCTTGAAGTAGATAATCACTGGATAACTTATTTGGACCATATTTTGCGTCTGTCATCGTTTTAATTTGAAAATCATACGGATAAAATCTCCATGTATGCCCATTCCAGTGTGTTCCTGAACCTCCTAATCCCTCACCGAGTAAAAAAGAGCTCATCTGTCTCATTGGGAGTGCAGGCATCTTTCGGTTATTTCGAATAGTAATAGTCTCTTTTGATACTTCCTGCATTAATTCATAACGAACAGCATAACGATACTCGTCATGTATTTTTTGATAGTCTTCTGTCCCTCGTTTTCTTCCTCTTTCTAAACCAATCACCTTTAGTCCAGCTTTTGCACATTCTGCCGCAATGATTCCGCCAGTCCACCCTAAACCAACGATAACGACATCTACTTTTGGTAATGTAGTAGCCATAAATCTTCCCCTCTACTTTCGTTTACATTCCGCCAAGTGACATTGGCTCGATTTTTTGGAATTTATCTTCTTCAATTACATTTATATATGCCATTTGATGTCCAGGAAACTCTTTCATCTTCCAACCATCCATGTTTCGATTACCACCATACATTGGATCCGCATAGGCTCCTTCTAATGTTGCAGTTCGAAGTAAGCGGAAGAAAAACGCTGAAGTAACTCCCGTCATTGCAATTTCATCGTTTTGAAAAGCTGTTAAAATTTCATCCATTTGCTCTGCTTCTAAACTAGAAAATCCCTTATCAAATCTATTACTAGCCTCTTCTTCTAACTTACCAATTCCTTGCCTAAAAATTGATGCTCTTGTTAGCCGACTCTGATACCCTTGAGTTTTAGCACCTACAGCAAACGGACCTTGCATGTATTCTTTTGTATTGCTCCCATACTGTCCCGCTAGTTGGTGATCAATAAAATAAGGTACCCCCAAATCAATTGCACCTGGTCCTAAATCATCTTTCGGAAAAATACGTTCCGTAGCATTTGAAAGCACATCGAACTCTCTCTGATTTTGAAAGAATTGAAATCCCTGGTTAGTTGCCATCTCATGATTTGTAGTTCCTGTATCAGATACACTTTTATCTGTCTTATCTACATTTAACCCAACTAAACCACCGATTAACCCGCCACCAATTAATGCTCCAGTAGCAATCCCTGTCGTTTTTAGAAAGTCTCTTCTTGAATAGTTTTTTGGTTTTTCTGTCATATACATAGTCTCCTTAAAGAAAATGATCTTACTGGGAACTTCTTAAAAAAGGATATACAAATCTATTCTGTTTTAATCACTCAACATGTTTTATTAGCATATTTTGTTCTTTCGTGAAGATTATTACTTTAAAACTTGTCCGAATAGCAAGAATGCAGTTTAGCGATTCTGTGTAGAAAATAATAGTATTGGCATTTGTAATATATTGCATTCATGTTTCTCACAATTTTATTGAAAATTATGATATGATAGAACATAAAATTTTATTTGAGTTAGGAGTGCTTATATTGAAGGTTCAACCATCTACTAAAATGTCATTATTTGAAAAAGCAATTTTTGGGGATTTGAAAGCCGCCGCAGCTGCCAAGCAAGCTCAAGGCTTTAACCTATATGATTTAAGCCTAGGTAGTCCTGACCTTCCACCAGATGAACGTGCTAGAAAAGTATTATCAGATCTTAGCTATGCAACAGATTCTTATGGCTATACTCTTACTGGAACAACACGCTTCAATGAGGCAGTTGCAGATTATTATAAACGTCGCTCCAATGTTCTATTGGATCCAGAAACTCAGATTGTTCAAACGATGGGTTCACAGGAAGGACTTGTCCACCTCCCAATTGCCTTTTGTGATGAAGGAGATATTATTCTAACGACAAACCCTGGTTATGTAGCCTATGATGCTGGCATTAAACTTGCTGGTGCAGCACCCTATTATATGGAACTATTAGAAGAAAATAAGTTTTTACCTGATTTAGATGCAATACCTGAAGAGATTGCAATGAAGGCAAAACTAATGATATTAAATTTACCAGGAAATCCAGTCCCAGCAATGCCTGATCCGATTTTCTTTGAGAAAGTCGTTGCCTTTGCCAATAAATACAATATAGCTGTTCTACATGATGCAGCTTATTCAGAATTCTATTTTACTGGGAATTCGCCAAGCAGCTTCCTCTCAACACCGGGAGCATTAGAAGTAGGGATGGAGATCAACTCTTTATCGAAAAGCTTTAGCCTTGCTGGTACTCGGATTGCTTATATTGCTGGAAACGCAGAGATGATTAATATTATGAAGCAACTAAAATCGAATTTAGATTTTGGTATTTACGGTCCCATTCAGGAAGCAGGGATTGTTGTCTTAAACCATGCAGAGGAGATAACAGAACGTTTGCGTATGATATTTTCTGAGAGACATCATTTCCTCACAAACGCATTAACTGATCTTGGGTGGAAAGTCGCACCTTCCACTGGGGGGATGTTCGTTTGGGCAAAATATCCATATGAAATGAATGACATGGATTTCGTCTTTGAAGTAATCGATCAAACTGGAGTCGTAATGGTACCTGGAACCGTTTTTGGTTCCGCTGGTGCAGGCTACGTTCGCGTTGCATTAGTGCAGGATATAGATGTATTGAGACAAGCGGTAGAACAGTTAAAAAAATTAGAAGTACTTACAATTTGTTAATATTAGAATAAAACTCTTTGTAATCCAAAAATAACAGATGAGTTTCTATCCCGATAAAAAAAACAATCTTTAGTCTGATTATCGACTAAAGATTGTTTTTAGTTGGAGCTACTAAAACGAACAAGTTTTTTGCAGATTAACTTTAACTGTTGAGAATAGGCCTTAAAGTTAGTTCTGAAAATATTTGTTCACTGCAGTTTAATCTAATATAATCCCCACCCTTTAATAGATATATATTATTTGTTTAACATATATCTCCAAGCTTTGGGAGTAGAAAAAAAGACTAAGAGTGACTAGACAGGGATCTGCCTAGTTATCTCTTAATCCATCTTCCTCCACTTTAGGATGTACGAGTGCAAATCTTTCCCAGCGCCTACTTTTCCATCTAAAGTACATAATTGTAGCACGAGTCCATTCATCTGCTGCTATTGCTAGCCAAACTCCCGCTAAACCTAAATCCAATACAAAAATCAAAAAATAGCCCAATGGCAAACTCATCATCACCATAGATAGAGCACCCATAATAACCGGAAAAGTTGCATCACCTGCAGCACGTAATGAATTGATAATTACTATATTTATCGTTCGTCCTGTTTCTAATACAAAACTTAGTAGTAACACAGATGCACCTATTTTGATAATTTGTGTATTGTCAGTAAATAACCCCATAAGTGGATAACGTAGAATGATAACGATTGTTACCATTGTTACAGTAAAAACTATGGCCCATTTCACACTAAACCAAACTGATTTATATGCTTCATCTTTTTCATTTGCTCCTACCAATCGTCCGACAATTATCGCTGTTCCCATTCCAATTGCAATAGCAAATAAGTACGTGAACATCGAAATATTCACAGCATATTGCCTAGCTGCCAATGATTCTGCTCCTAAATAGGTAACGTAGTATAAGAATACAATTTGACAGCCTTGGTATAAAATCTGTTCAAATGCAGATGGAAGACCAATCCGTAAAATCTTTTTAATATACTCTTTGGACAAAGTGAAGTAATAGTGAACCTGTACTCGATACTCCATCACTCGGTATAACAGCCAGAAGAATACAAGTAATGCTAAAAAACGACTTACTACAGATGAAATAGCTGCACCTTGAACGCCTAGTTCTGGAAATCCAAATTTCCCAAAAATTAACGCATAGTTTCCTATGACATGGAAAATATTCATCCCAAGGGAAACAAACATTGTCTGCTTCGTATAACCATGAACACGAATAATAGCCGAAAGTGCATTAATAATAGCCTGTAAAAAAATTGCTCCTCCAACAATCGTCAAATATTGATGAGCATGGACTAGAACATCCCCTTGCAGATTCATTGCAACCATCATACTTTTAGAAAATAGAATGAATCCAATACTGAGGAGAATCCCCACACATAAGTTTAGGGTTACTGCCAATCCTGAAATCTTTGATGCTTCTATATAACGCTTTGAGCCTAAATATTGAGAAACAACAATTGCCGCACCATTTCCGACAACCTCTAGTACTAAGATAGCTATATGAATATACTGGTTTGCTGCTCCTACTCCTGAAACCGCATCATCCGAAAGGGCACTTAGCATGAATGTATCCGCAATTCCCATTAACATAAACAAAAATACTTCCAAAAAAATCGGCCAAGTCAAGGTGAACAGGCTTAACTTTTCTCCTAAATTGCTTTTTTTAGTAACTACCACTGCAACTCCTTCTTTATCTTGAAATTTTGATAAGAAGAATCTTACCATAGAAAATGCATTTCTACTATAGGTTTATAGGAAAAGTGCAGACGCTATAAGAACTGAGGTGATTTCGTACAATTTTCCAGCAATACAAAAATGCACGTTTGACTATTTGGAAGTCAACGTGCATTATATATTATTCAATACCTACATGTTTATGAATATACTCCCTGATTTCAGGAACAGATAACTCTAACTCATACGTCAAAAGGTTATCCTTCACATAAGCTAATTTGTTCCGCTCCACAGCATCGGATGGAATGTGTAATATATTGTCCAAATATAATATTCCCTCATTAGTTATCATTCGATCATGATCACTTAGTAGACCTTTATCATTTAGTTCACCCTGAATACTTTCCAAATTATTGCCTAATGCTTTTTTTAAGACTTCTCCTAGTTCATCTGTGTTTTTATCATTTTTTTCTAAGAAGTTACAAACATAGTATGCTAAAAGTATTTGTTCCTTTTCTACTAATTTCCCCATTGTATCTCCCCATTCCATCATTTTCCCTGTTATTCCCTTTCACATTCAATCCTAAACATATAAAACCTAAATATTCCATATCCAGGTTTTATGATTCATTCAGAAAATATTTTTTCAATGTCTTTTTTTATCGATTCTGGGCTATCTGTTGGTGCATATCTTTTAATGATTTCCCCTTTTTCATCGACAAGAAATTTAGTGAAATTCCATTTGATATTTTTCGATAAAATCCCTTTACTGTTAGCGGTTAAATGTTGGAAGAGTGGATGCGCATCTTTTCCATTAAGCTTGGTCATTTCATGCATTGGAAATGTGACGCCATAACTCATTCGACAAGCTTGCTCTGCTTCCTCAGCATTACCTAATTCTTGCTTGAATTGATTTGAAGGGAATCCTAGTACAACGAGCCCATCATCCTTATAATCATTATATATTCTTTCAAGTCCATCAAACTGACCGCTTAGACCACATTTAGTTGCAGTGTTGACGATGAGCATTGGCTTTCCCTTATACTCATTTAACTCGTACTCTTGGCCATCAGATTTTTTAACTTTAATATCATAAATGCTCATATTACTCACTCCTTAAGTTGATTTAGAATTGCATTTAACTCTTTTAGATTGGTCATTAAAGTCTGTGCGTTAATATCTAAATAATTACAACTAGTAATTTTACTTATGATTGCCTGTTCGATTGGTTTCTCCTGCTCTAGAGACTTTTCCGTCAACGAAATAACGAATGCTCGTCGATCCTTATCAGACTGCTGTTTGTTAAGCCATCCATTACTTATCATACGGTTGATAATAGGATTCAATGTTCCAATCCCAAGCCCTAATTGATTTCCGATATCCTTTACTAACAAGTTATTCTGTTCCCATAGCGTGAGAAGTACTAGATATTGCGAGAATGTTAAATGAAATGGTTCTAAAGTTTGGGCATATAGTTTGGAAAAATTACTAGATGCTTTGTATACCTCGAAGCATAGCTGTTGTTCCAATTTGGAAGGTTTGTTCAAAAAAATCACACCTAAAAGATTTATTTATAATACGATTATTTCTACATCAATGGAGTTTTTTACTGCTTTAGAATACGGGCAATAGTCATGCGCTTTTTTTACATATTTTTCTTTTAGCTCATCGTCTAAGCCAAAAATTTCAACCTCTAGCTTAGCAGCTAACTTCACGCCACCGTTTTCGTTATCGGTGATTAATGAAATAGTTGCAGTAACTTCACTCTTTTCTACTTTTACTTTATCATGTTCGAGCACTAGCTCTAAAGCACTATTAAAGCATGAACTATAGCCTGCAGCAAAAAGCTGTTCTGGGTTTGATGCAGTAGTTGCTTCTCCACCTAATGCTTGTGGTTTAGCAATATCCAAATAAAATATATTATCTAGTGAATGTACCTCACCTTGTCGACCACCTGTGTTTACAATAGTTGTTTCGTATAATGTTCTCATATTACATCCTCCTTCTATTTTAATCGTCTACGATATATTCATTACAGTAAACTACATCGTGTACGATGTAAAATAATATGCATTTATATAATAAAAAATGCATGGAGTTTTCGACTTGAAAACTTCACACACATTTATTTTAGGAACCTATAAACAAAGCACACTGACTAATTGCGATAAAGAATGCTGCGTTATTTACAGGAGTATTGTCATTCACTTCAAGTTGAATTTTAAAAACCTTGTCGAGACTCGCTTTCCACCTTGCGATTTCATTGTCATTATAGAAAAATTTAGACCAACCTTCTATTTCTTTATCTAATTTAATCTGCAAATTACCATCTGTAATTAATAAGTCTGGCACTAGCTCTTTCCACTTATCATACGCAACTATGTATTTCTTCTGTTCGTTATAGTCAAATGCTTCAAAATAAACTTTTCCTTTGCGAGATACTTTTTTACACATACATTTTAATTCACCATTTGTATCGTAAACGTTATACCAAAGAAAGTAACGGTAATCCATTATTTTATCTAATCGCTTCTTTAAACCATTGGAATAATATCGTTGAAATATATACACGATTTCTCCGTTTTCATTGTAAACAGAGGTTTTCGGAGTCTCCTCAATATCAATAGGCTGTTCGTATGTATAGTTAGCCACGTTCATCCCTCCTGTAAAAAATATAACATAACTCGACTTTATTATTTCCCGGGAAACAATTTCTTATTGGCTTCCTTTTGGGTTAATCGCTTTTGTCCAATTAAATTTGGTCAAACCTCAAAAACTTCTATGCCCCATAACAGGAAATAGCATAACAATACAATTTCCTTTTTGGATAATAAAAGACAATGAAAAGCTCATGAACCAGTTAAGTTCATGAGCAACGCTAACGAAATAGCTTCACTTTTAGATTCTACCACCTATCGCAGTAAACTACGCTGATAATTTAGAATATCCTCTATAGATTTTTCAAATGGGATTAAAGCTGGCATATTTTCTAATAAGAGATCTGAAGGAAGTTTACTTATTTTCTCTTCTAATTTGTCTTCTACAGACTCTACAGTGAAATCAATGCTCGAAATAGCCTGTAAACTACTAGTAATTTCTTTTAAATATCTAGGCAATCCCGAATTCATATCATGCATACTACCTGATTGACCCTTTTGAAATAGAATTTCATATCCGCAAACTGCGTCACGGACATCGAGAAAATCCCGTTGTGCCAATAAATTATTCACCGTAAGTACTTTTTCTGCTCCGAGGAATTCCATTTCTGCTACCTTTCTAGCTAAAATGGAGCAAACACCGTTGGATTTTCCTGGACCTATTAAATTCGAAGGCTTAGCAATAACAATATTCATTTCATATAATAATTCCCATGATTGTGCTACCAATACTTGTAGGGTTTTACTCAAGCTATATGGGTGATCCAGGGTTGTAATGTCATTTACATCAAATTGAAGTGCTGACCCAACGACTAGGACTTTACAGTTTGGAGTTTGCTGGCGAATAGCTTCCAGTAAATAGGCAGTCGATATTGTATTTGTTTCTAATGAGGCAATTGGATTTGACCAGGAAGAGGGCACATGATTTTGACCAGCCAAATGAAGCACTCTGTCTGGTTTATTCCTTTGTATCAGATCTGTTAATTCTTCTTTATTGGTTAAGTCACATGACTCGAAATGGACTTGATTGTTTTCTATTTTGGATTGTTGTCTGGAAACGCCAATTACTTCGTAGCCTGCTTGCTGGAAATAACGACATGCATGAATACCTGTAAAACCTGTTGCACCTGTTATTATTAATTTTTGCTTAGTCATCCCATTTGCTCACTCTCTAAATATGCGCTAGTCATGTCATGTTGGTGAAACTCATATGTTTCTTTTAATCCATCTTCAATTGTATAGAGTGGCTTCCAGCTTAAAAGATTAGTAGCTTTTTTATTGCATAAGCAGCTATGCTTAATATCCCCTTCTCTTGGTGCAGTAAATTCTCTTAGAATGGAAATTCCGTGAATGTCTGTTAAATAAGATAGTATTTCATTGATAGAAGTCCTTTGTGATGTACTTACTTGGATCGTTTCTTGGTCACCATTCTCCAACGCTGCAATATTGGCAGTAACAATGTCCTTGACGTATATAAAATCCCTCGTTTGCTTTCCATCGCCATGCACATTGATATGACCACCTTTTCGAAGTCGATCGAAAAATACAGACACAACTCCACCTTCTCCTTTAGGAAGTTGCCTTGGACCATATACATTGGCGTACCTTAAAATTGTATATGATTGTCTATAAAGCTCATAGAAAAGCCTTATGTAAGACTCTGCAGTTAACTTGGACAGTCCATAAAAAGAAGCAGGAACTGTGATCTCATCTTCCGAAAGTAATTCATTGTTTAAATTCCCATATACAGCCGAGGTACTTGCAAATATAAATTTCCCAACATTTGCTTTGCGACAAGCCTCCAGCATATTTAGTGTTCCAATAATATTTACGTCCCCATCATACTTGGGATATTGTACAGATTTTCCAACATCCGCTTGTGCAGCTAAGTGATAAAATGCATCTGGCCGGATATTCATAATGATTTTACTTGCTTCCTCGCTACATATATCGACGATATATAATTGTGCTTGTGGATTGACATTTTCCTTCTGTCCAGAAACCAAATTATCTATAATATAAACCTCAATACCTCTGTCTATAAGTGCATCAACAAGATGAGAGCCTATGAAGCCCGCCCCCCCTGAAACTATTACTTTCATATCCAATCTCCTTTTATCTTTTCCATAATATATGCAAGTTGAATAGAAAAATGGGGACATGCGCCTTATAAAAATGAAAGTCCAGCACTACCTAATGCTGGTATTAGCAGAATCCCAATATACTAAAAAATGAATGAATCTTATAAGAATCATTCATCTAAGGATATATTTTTATGAAATTTTACTAAATTGGTGTTTCATAATTATTGGGGAAGCCATGTTCTGTCTTTTAGTCCACACACTTATATTTGTTTGAAAGTTAGGAATCATATATGTGTTAGGTAAATTCTTCATAATTTCTTCCCAAACACGATTATCTACAAACACTTTCGTATTTGCTTTTGAGGAAGTGAAAATATTCTCGTAATATTCACTACTCATCGGCTTCATTAATTTTATTGTTACATTTGGAGGAATCTCGTACCCCTCTGGCAAATGACTCAGAATATCTGTCCATATTGAACGATCCACAAATAAATTTGGAGTAGTTGGTGAGTAAGGAAACAACAAATTGTAGTAATCTGATTTCATTGGCTTAAAGAGGTTGATAGTGGAGTTATTAGGATACTTTACACCCTCCGGAAGCGAACTATCTATTTGATTCCAAATCTCTTTAACTATTGCTACTTCTGAATTTATTCCCTCATTAGCAAATCTCGACTTGTAATTCTCCGAAGACACGATAGTATCTTCTTTTGGTTTTTCTGAAATTGTATTGAATTCCTTAGAACTCCAAATGCCCTCCCACCAGGTCTTACATTTATAGAATAATGCTAGAAAAAAAAGTTTAATGTATTGGATTATTCGAGACATCTTGGTCACCATTCTTCCTCATTGAAACAACCTCATTATAAACTTCCAGCAAACTTTTTATCCCTTGATCGATTGACCAGTGCGTCATACCCCACTTTTTCGCATTCGTTCCCAGTTTCTTTCGTAGCTGTTCATCACTTAGAAGTAAATTTAAGTTTTCAAATAAAGTATTAGAATCCCCTGGAGGTGTCAATATACCCGTTACCTTATGCTGCACCATTTCTGGTAAACCTCCAACTTCACTAACAATAGTTGCTTTACCTGCAATTTGCGCTTCGATTAATGACAATGGCTGATTTTCTAACAGCGTAGGCAATACATAAATATCAGCCTTCCCCAATAAAGCTGGAACATCTTCACGTTTTCCTAAAAACTGCACGTAATCATCTAGCCCAAGCACTTTGCTTTTAACTCGAAGTTTAGATTCTCCATCGCCCGACCCAACTATCCAGCAAACCCAATCTTGACGTTCCTTTTTTAGTTTTCCTAAAGCATCTAACAAATATTTAATTCCTTTTAGGTCAGTAAGCCTTCCAGTATAGATGATTACTTTTTTATTTTTGGGTGGTGTAATAAGTGTTTTTACTTTCATTTGTTTTATAAAGCTTTCTGTGTCAAAACCATAATGGAGTACTCGTATCTGTTCCTCTGCCACTTTGAATTCGTCGATTAATATGTTTCTCAACCAATTGTTCGCTACGATAGTTTTTTCTGCTGTACCCGCTCCAAGTTGTTCTAGATCATCGTAGTACGCTCTGGCAATGTAAGAATTAGGTGTTTTATGAATAGTCGTTAATTGATGATGGATTTCATGCGCGACAGAACCGTGTAAAGTAGCAACTAACGGAACATGCTTGGGACGAATTCGATCGATACAGGCTGTTGAAATAACATCCTGTGTGTGTATCAAATCATAATCTTCTAAGCCAAAGTAAGCTGTTCCTAATTCAAAAATATATCGTTGGAACTCTGTGTATTCAACTAATTTGTTTTCATAAATTTCAGGATAATTATCTTTGTTAATTTTGGCTTGAAGTAAAGGTAGCAACTTGTCTCTTGGCACCTTTTTATCTGAACCAATCATATGGATATTCAAATTGTCTTCATCATATCCAAGCATATGGACTTCATGCCCAAGCTGCTCTAACTTCTTTTTCAATTGAACCATATAGTTCCAAACCCCACCCAAATGAGGAATAGACCAATATGTGGCTAGCAAGATTTTCAAATTATACATCTCCCCGTTTTAACCGCATGTTCTATACATATTTCTATTAACTCCATAATGTGTGGGCGATTAAATTCGAATCATTTGAAGAATAATCGGACACCCCTTTTCAGGTACATCCTCTGTCAATAGAATGAGTATTCCTTCGGTTACTTGATAATTAACTTTTGGTTGTAAAATCCCGTTAATAAAAAGATTCATATAGGAAACACTTACTGGATTCATAATTCGTTGAATTCCATAATCAGCAATAGCGTCTTTCTCTGTATATACTTTCTTGATACCATCGGATAACACAAAAAATTCAGTTGTAATAACCTCTTTATGACTAATTACTTTGGACTCTGGTCTGTTTACCATTATCGGAATGATTAAAGGCTGCGAAAAATGTGCAGTCGCTTTCCGCGGGACGTACGGTTGGTTTTTCATTACTTCCCTCCTCCTACCAACTGAAATAAAGTAAAATTTCAATCAGTTAGGATTTCTTCATCCTCCACTGATTGACAATAGAACTATGGAATGACTTAGCGACCAACGTCATGTTAGCCCGAGGCTCGCAGGTAACGAGTCATATAGAAGAGTCCACACGACGTTACGTTTTCGTCTATTTTCTACTAAGGCAGGGCATTTGCATGCAGTTGTCTCCTACTTAATCTTTATTACATTAGACAGAAGCCTCACTGCCCGTAATGCGGGATAAAGTTAGTGTATCCATTTAAAATCAAAAATGTGTATACCTAGGTCATTCTTCCCGTTTTTCAAGAAATTCTCATCTGCCCATACCTCCTACTCACTCTGAGTCATATGTTGAAAGAGAAAAGAAAAGGAGGAACATACTTGGCTTTAAAAATTGTTAAATTAGCTATATCGCCAAAACAAACTATTTCAACTTCACCCACTGTCGCTCGCTACTTTCATGAGGTGCCAGAAACAATAACAGAAGTTACCACTCATAAGATCAACGCTTCAAGTTTTTTAGATGATCAAGGTGAAACGGCACAATCGTTACCAGCGCTGAATTTAAACAATAGCTATTTTAATGTATATATAAACGGGGTACTGCAGATGGATGAAAACTTTTCTTACACCGCTGGAGAGGACGGAATAGGTTCCTTACTCATCTCTCTCCCAGAGGATTCCGAGATTCCTAAAGGGACTCCCATTATTATGGAGACAGTCAACTTCCATCCAGAGATTGTATCAGAATAGACAGGGCAACCTGTCTTTTTTATTTGGAATAAAAGCTCTACATCGCCTTTGTTCTTTCAATCAACTAGTAAGATATTCTAAAAAACTTCAAGGTTATCTTTCTTTCTATATAAATATTTTCTATTTATAGGAAACTAGCCCCTGCTCCCTTTTAATAAATCGCATTAACTATTAAATAAGGTGTACATGACGCCTTGAAGCTGAAGATTGAAGGGGGTGAAATAATGGATTTAAGTCAACTTAAAGGAGAATATGATGCAATATTTAGTCTAGGAGACCTTTGCTTAGCATCTATCCAACTAAAAAAACACAATTTGAGACCATATTCAGGGGTACTAGACTGGATGGCTAGTGTCGAACTATCAAAGGTAAATGAGCTTTTAGAAAATCGTTTTTTGGATTTCCTCGAATATGACAATCTACGAGTTATCGGATATGCTGATACATTTATCTGCGTTTCAGATGATGGCTATAATCTTGTTTCCAACCATGATTTTGATGGAGAAAAAAATACACTAACTTATTTAGGTGGTTACGCGGAAGTCATGGAGAAATACGAAAGAAGAATACAACGCTTTCTTTCAGAAATGAATAACGCCAAACGAATACTATTTGTCCGAACAGAAGGAACACTCGAAGATGCAGCAGTTTTACAAGATGTCCTATCTAGATTGGTAAAACATGATTTCAGTGTTTTACTCATTAACCATACGTATGTTCAAGGAATTGTAGAAAAAAGTTGGCCATTAGAAAAAATTTGTTCGATTGAGTTTCCAAATAAAGATAAATGGGAAGGAAATCATGACTTATGGAGGGAGGTGTTAAGCGGGATTCGTTTGCGTACTTGACCGAATGTACCGAATGTCTCTAAAAAAATCAATCAATTATTAGGGAGGAAAAATAGTGTTTACCAATGCAACAATATTGATAACCGGGGGGACAGGCTCATGGGGAATTGAATTAATCAAACAACTTCTTCTTCTTGACCCTAGGAAAATTATTATCTTTTCAAGAAATGAAAATAGACAAGTCATGATGCGAAGAAATTTTGAAGATACAAGACTACAATTTAATATAGGAGATATACGAGATGAAAATGCTCTTTCCGCAGCCTGTGTTGGGGTAGATTATGTGTTTCACTTAGCTGCACTTAAACATGTACCTGTCTGCGAGGAGAATCCTCTAGAATCTATTAAAACGAATATAGTTGGAACGCAGAATGTAATTGAAGCTTCCATAAAGAACCAAGTAAAAAAAGTAATTTACGTTTCTACAGATAAAGCAGCAGACCCAGCTAATACGTATGGCATGACAAAGGCACTTGGAGAAAAGCTGATTCTTTGTGCAAACGAATTGGGTTCGCCCACAAGGTTCTTATGCATTCGAGGAGGGAATGTGCTTGGAAGTAGCGGTAGTGTACTACCAATTTTCATCAAACAATTAGAAGAAGAAAATCAAATTCGCATTACTGATAAAAAAATGACACGATATTTTGTCACGCCTCAACAGGCAATCAAAACTCTTCTTCAGGCTACCGAGTTAGGAAATGGAGGAGAGATTTTTGTCATGCATATGAACGCTTGTAAAATACTCGACTTGGCAGAAGTACTAATTGAGTACTTTCACAAAAAAGATGTCCACATCCTAGAAATAGGAGCTCGAGCTGGAGAAAAGACCCACGAGGTACTAATCGCAGAAAATGAAATACCAATGGCTACCGTATTCAACAAAGATTTGATAAAGATCTCTTCCTCAAACTCTACCAACCAAAATTCAACCGTGCCTGCTATTCTAATAGATACGAAACAAAAACTAATGACCAAACAAGAAATTAAAGAGCTATTAATAGAAGGTGGCTTTTTGAAGTAAAAAGCATCTTGAATTATACTACACAGCCTAAAATCGAGAGCAAACTAATTTAATGCAAAAAAACTAGACTCGCTAAGATTGTCTAGTTTTTTGTATTTTACTTGTCGGATATCGATTCATCTGCTGCAGGATAAACAAAAATACACCAACGAGCACAAGAATACCACCAACAATTTGCCAGCCTACTAGCCGTTCTCCTAGGAAAATAGCAGCAAGGATAGTTGCCCCCACAGGCTCTCCTAAGATACTCATAGATATAGTTGTTGCAGTTACATAATTCATTAGCCAGTTATTTATCAAATGAGAAATTGTTGGTACAACTGCTAACAATACGAAAATTCCCCATTCTTTTAAATCATAACCTCCCATTGTAACGCCTGTCAGCATGTTATAGACAACAAGCGCGATAGCAGCGAATCCAAAAACAGCAAAACTATAAATCCAATGCGAAACTTTTTTTACTGCTTTTTGCCCAATTAATAAATACCCGACAACAGCAATAACGCTTAGAAAAGAAAGTATATCCCCAAGAATGGCATTTCTACTTAGGCCAAAATCTCCCCATCCGACCATTACTGCTCCTATCACTGCAATACCCATGGTCATAAGTGCAGATTTAGTAGTTCTTTCTTTAAATATAATGACACCACCGATCAATGCGATAATAGGTTGCAGTGCAAGAATGATAGTTGAACTAGCAACTGTTGTCAGTTTTAAAGATCCAAACCATAGGGCAAAATGTAAAGCTAAGAACATACCTGCAACGAATAGTAGTAGCCATTCTTTATTTGTTAGTTTTTTAAACTCCGCTCTTTTAAACCAAACGACTGGTAGTAACAATAGAGTGGCTAAAATCATTCGATACATACTTAATATAGTAGCGGGTGCATGAGACCATTTAACAAAAATGGCTGCAAAAGAAATTGCTACAATGGAAATGATTAATGGTAACACAATTGATTTAGATGTATTTGTTTGATTCACTTTTTTACCCCATTCTAATACTTTTCTATACTTATAAACTAATCTTAATATACTGGATATTGCTGAAAATAGGAAATACAAAAAACTTCTTATCCATTGATAAGAAGTTTTAGGACCTGTCTCTTTTCCATTTTCTATACCTATTGTAAATACCTTTACCACTTGTGTAACCTACTAAGGTGACAGCTAGGCCAATTCCAGTTAACGAAGTAATAAGCGCTATCCACTCAAAAAAGGAATACCCTGGAACTTTTGCCCAATCTGTTTTTCCCTTCCAATCCTCAATGACTAGGTTCATCCCATAAATACCGGAAACTACTGTAAAAATAGTTAACATAAATAACAGGGAATTATTTCGTTTGCCTGATTGATTATCTTGAGCACGGTACAAGTCATCTACAGTTTGTTTTACTTCATTGAAAAGATTCTGTAAACGGAATACTTTACGTAACTGTTGCGTTAGCTCTTTCCCTTCGGATCTAGCAGAAACCTCTTCAAAATAATAACGTGAGTAAAATTTTGATATCAGTTCTATTAACTCCTCCACATATCTTTTATCCTTTGCCCAACTAACTTCACTATGCTCAAAGGAAACCTTTAATAGCATAATCTTATAGTAATAATGCAGCATTAAATTATAATAATGCACACTCATAAACTGGGAAATCTCTTGCTTTAAACTTTCTTTTTTCTTATTGGAAATAGTTGCTTGGGTGTGTTCTGAAGCAATTACATATGTATTCGGTGCCCAACGATCATGAATTCGGTCGCTCACATATCGCTTCACATAATTGGAATTCGAGCTAGAGATAAACTCATTCCCTTCTATATCCATCCCATCTAAATGCGCCAGACGGAACAACTGGTCATCTGTAATTTCAGTATTATTTGCCCCTACTAAAAATACAGATGTATGCATTCGCTCATCTTCAAAATAAGGGAGGCTGCCATAATAACCTGCTAACTTTTCGTCGTGGATAATAAATGGCTTTAGAGGCTGACATAAATAGTCAAAAACGAGCTCATTTGTAGTTTTAAATACTTTACTTTTATAGTGAATTTTAGATCCTTTATCAAATGAAAGCTTAGGCTCTAGCACTCGAAAGTGACTAATATGATCCAATATTCTTGTTAATGTTTCCTGATCCTGATTCATTGCGGAACGTATGGTGATTATACCAATACCAAAAGGACATAAAACAATGTCCACACTATTAATGATAAAATTGAATTTGTTATCATTCAATTCATATGTAAAATAATCTTCAACTACTTTAGAGTAACGCAAAAAGCCCCTATTATTGGTATTAGGAGGGAATAGTTTATCTTCAATGAACGGCAAAAAGAACTGTTCCAATTCCTCATGAGAGATTTTTATATCATCTCCATAATACTTGTCTTGTAGTTCTTCTTTTTCTAAAGTAAAAAAGGTGAAATGGTGCTTTTCTAGCTGCTCCATTAACTTTTGACGATCTTTCTCTCGAAAAGAAAATGGGAATAGATAAGTCATGTACGCATCCGTAACATCCAAAGGTCGAATTACTAAACTATCCATTTTATCCACCTACTTTTGGTTATTATTCTTATTTACCTCACTTGCTCTATTCATAAACCAAAAATACAGTCATTCCTAAAGTTAACTTTAGGAATAACTGTATTAGAAGCAATTAGTTACTTAAGGTTGTTATTGTTGTTATTGTTATTGTTATTGCGATTGTTATTACGTTGGTTTTGGTTGTTATTGTTTCTGTTTTGTTCGTTTTGGTTTTGCTCGTTTAAATTGTCAAAGTTGAAATCCTCACCGAACTCAGCTGGATTATTTTGGTTGTTGTTATTACGGTTATTGTTGTTGTTATTATTGCGATTATTATTGTTTCCCATGACTGCTCACCTCCTTGACCATATTAGAATGGTCGAAAGACTGATATATATACCTCAATGTTTATAATTTATTACCTCTTTGAGTTTTTTCCTTTTACTTCTTTGGAAAAGGATTCAATTTCCACTTCTTCTGCAAATTCAGTCTGTAAATTCGTTCGGTTGTAATATCCCACTTTTTCATTGGGGTTAGATTTCCTCGGTTCGAAAATATTTGTGTGCATATATCGGTGTAACAAGAGTTCTCCTACCATTAATATCAGCGCAGATATAAAAGCGGCTGTTCCTAAGGCTAGTGGTTGCTCATAAATATAGGAACCAAGGAAGTAAATAACTGCATAAGCAATAACAAAATCACTTATAGCTGCCCATACATTTCCTATTTTAGGTAATATAAAGACATCTCCTACATATCCTACTGCTGTAAGAACCACACTAGTAATAAGTACGTCAGTAAAAGACACATCATAAATAAGGCTTAAAACAACCCATAGCACCGCAGTTATCATGAGAAATTTCATAAATAAAGCTTTCATATACATTATTTTAACCCCTCTCGATTTATCTTTTTTTAGTTACTGTGCTAGCCTTAGATTGTTTTTTTGCAAACCACTCATTTATTTCACGATAACTCATGCCTGCATTTGCATTTAATCTTTTAACTTCCTCAATATCTGTTCCTGCAACTGTAAATTTTTTAGTACTTATAGCAAACCCATCCTTTCCATTATTGAGTATAGGGCGACTTTTTTTGTACCACTGATAAAACAGTATTGAAATTAGCCCTACCTCCACAGTATCCCCACCGTAGTACATAATCATGCTACCGAATTCCGCTTGATCTTTTGGAACTCCACTTGGCGGATTCGCATAAATATATTTAGCTAAGACGGAATGACCTGCTAATGCAAAAAGAAAGACGACCGTACGATATAAATAACTTTTTCTTATAATCACCAGATCAACATAAATAATTGAAACTGCAAATACATATCCAGCTAGAAAAATATGTACATGAATAATTACATAAAGAAGCATATTTTCGTGCATCATTAGAAACAAGTCAGTTGTGTAAAGAACCCATAAGCTACCAATATTTAGTAAAGAAGCAATAATAGGATGTTGAACGAAATGAAGAAAACTATTGTGTCGTAAAATTGTAGTTAGTTTTCGTGCTGTATATACACTAATCGTTCGCAGCAGGAGCTTTATCGGAGCACCTAACGCCATTAAAAGCGGCGCCAACATTCCAAGTAATACATGACCAATCATATGAACAGAAAAATTCATGTGTCCTAAATCTGCAATTGGACCTATTATTGCGAGCAATGCACACAGTACTCCAAAGCTCCATGCTACTAACCGGAACACTGACCATGTTTTTTTCTTTCGATTGGATAGACCTACCGCCACAATATAAAAAACAAATAACAGTATAAAAGGAATTGCTAAAAAAAACTGGAGACTAGTCGCTGAATACTGTTCGTGAGTATGCACTTATACTCAGACCTTCCTTTCATGGCTTGTCTGATATATTAAAATGAACCCCAAAATTATCATTAAAGCAGCTAAAATATTCCATACTAAATCATAAGGAAGGATATCTACCCCATAACGAATTTGATGTAAACCCATCCACTTATGTTGGATAATTCCATCGTACAGTTGAAAAACACCTGCACCTAGAAGGATTCCCCCTACCCATCTCTTTAACCAAAAAGCATGCCGCCTATGAAGATCTGCAAGTAAAAAGGATGCCCCTATCGTAGCTATGAAGCTAAAGGCATGAAAAAGCCCATCTGACACTAGTCCAATATCCGTAGTAGATTTATCGTAAAAATGGTGCCAATGAAGAAGCTGATGAAAAACTACTTCATCTATAAATGCTACAATTCCCAGTCCAAACAAAATACCTGTCCACATATTCTGTTTGGCATATACTCTTTTATTTGGATTTTGTTTATGAATGGAAGAAGTTTTTACAGAAGTAGTCATGTTTAACACCCTTTTTTAACTAAGTTTCTCCTTTTCAGAAAGGATTTAAACAGAAGGGTAGGAATATAGAAATAATAATAGTCAACAAAAATACTAAGTAAAAAAGCAACCGAAATAGCTTCAGTTGCTTTTCTTCGATATAGCTTATACTAGACTTCCAATATATTTCAGGTTATCTACTGATTGTTCATCAGCCTTACCATCTAGAATATATTCGACATCTTGCAATGTTTGAGACAGGGAAACTTCGTGCCCAACTTGACCTGTAAAGGACTCTGCAACATAAAAGGGTTGCGTAAAATACGCCTCTAGTCGTTCTCCACGATTGAAAGTTTCTAATTCATTACTTCTAATTTTGTCTAAACCATGGACAACAACTAACGAACGCAGTTCTTTATAACGTCTAAGTAATTTCTGTGCTCTTTGTCTTAAATTAAAGTGGCGTTGATCTACGTCCACTCCTTCCACAAGTGAAGAAGTAGAAATAATTGGTTGAACTGCAGGATAAAGGTGACGTGCTGCAAGGTCTGCATCCAATTGCCACACTGTTTCTAAAGGTCCAAAAGGAATGTCCTCATCGACCACTTCCCCAGAAAGGTCTAATAGTATTGTGGTGACGTTTTTAATTCCTTCTTTGATCATTTTTTCTTGCAAATCTAATAACTGTCCCGACACCACATAACTATTATCTGTTATTAACAGGATATCCCCAGAAATTTCGGATAACTTCAAAAATGTTTCTTCTATGGATTCAGTTAAATAATTTGCTAATTCAGTTATACCCTCTGTTTCAAGTTCATCTTGTCGAGTTTTAGGCAATAAAAAAACCGTAGAATAATCACCGTCTTTAAATCTGTGCAAAAGTTCTGCAAGAATAACTAACTGCCCCATTCCAGGTCTTGCAACTAAACCAGTTGTCCCCTCTTTTACTAATGGAGCAAAAAAATCTAATGCTTTGATTTTTGTTTCTATCATATCCAACTTCTCCCCCCGTATGATTAGATCATCTACCTTACAATTTGCCAAAGAAGCTAGACCTACAAGGGTCCTTATCTCCGCCTTTCCCAAATCAATCTTCCCGGTACATAAATTCGAAACGGTTGCAGGTCTAATCCCTATTGATTTCGCCGCGGTCGTCAAATTGGGAACCTTCCTTCTTAGTAAAGCAACATTCAATCTTATATCTTCCATAATACCCCTCCTTATTA
Organism: Psychrobacillus sp. FSL K6-2365; assembly: GCF_038003165.1. Classification (NCBI taxonomy): domain Bacteria; kingdom Bacillati; phylum Bacillota; class Bacilli; order Caryophanales; family Bacillaceae; genus Psychrobacillus; species Psychrobacillus sp. FSL K6-2365. The sequence continues at coordinate 4,007,217 of NZ_JBBOOO010000001.1, forward strand.
CTTTTAATAGTAATTTAAATTACGCTAAAAATCAATTAGTTTACTCCATAAAGTAAATATTTTTACCCCGAAAAAGTAAATACCAGGTAATTCAACAATGTTAGTTGTTGAATTACCTGGTATTTTTTATTTTTTTACAGTGCTTAATGATTTATTTAATAGATATAAAACTGATTCTGTAAAATGTCCTGGTGCAATACGCGACATCTCTTCAATTGTTTTATATTGAATTAGATTAAACTGCGGATGTTTTTCTAGTCCTGGTAAAATACTATTCAAGATTCCTCGCGCCTGGGAGTTCATCAAAATATCCGAAAAAGAGGTATTAATAGAAAATACGTCATCCGTGATTGTCAGTTCTTCTATTTGTACATTCGAAGTATTCGGTAGAACAAACCAATCTGTAACCGAGTAAATATCTACCTCGACAGGAGGGACACCAACAGGTTCTTCTTTTACTGATGGGGAAGAAGCCTTAACTTCCTTTTCAGGAGCTTTTTCTGTTTCGGAAATCACTTCTGTATCAGGTGTTGGTGATGTTTCAAATTCAGGGGCAGGGGTTGTTTCTGGAACCTCTACTGGATTAGGTATAGGATTTGCCTCAGGATTGAGAATTGCCACTAAATTTAACTGTGCTTGTTGACCATCCAGCTGTGCTTTTGCATTCTCTAAAATAATATCTATGTTTTTCATAATTGCAGCTTGTTGCTCACTATTATCAATGGTCATTCCTGCTTTTATGTTATTAGCATATTCTTGTAACGCCGCAATACGAGTTTGTTTTTGAGTTACTGTAAAGCTATTCAGCTGATTTTCAGCAGCTTGCATTTCTCTTTGTAGTTCCACCTCAAGATCCTGCATTAGACGATCTCTTTCAGATGAGACCGCCCCTTCAATTTCCTGAACGGATTCCACCTTCTTGTTGTTAAACCAATTGTTCAGTAAACTTTGAATATCTTGATCTGCTAAAGCAGTTTTTACACCACCTGAGAGTCCTAAAAGTATAATTAGTAAAGCAATAATTATTGTCGCTTTTTTAATTTGTCTTTTCTTTTTGTATTTCTCAATTCTACTTAGCATTTATATTCCTCCAATTAGAAGAATAAGAACCTCTAAAATAGAGGTTCTTATTAATTTTAATTAATTGTTCATGCCACTTACTAAATCATCAAGTTCTTTTAATCCAGCTATTTGTAAACCTTTAGCTGCCAATGTAATAATTCTTTCTTGCTCTTTAACTAATGCATTTGTTTTCTTCGTAATTTCCCCACGTAGTTCAACAATTTTTGCATCAATCATGGCTTTGATTTCTACTACTGTTAAATCTCTTTCTTTATCAAGTTTCGCTTGAAGATCGGATTTTGCCCAATCGATTGTATCCTTTAAATCTTTCACCGCCACTGCAGTCGCCGCTTTAACGTCTGTATTTACTTTTTCAACAGCCGCTTTTCCAGTATCTCCAGTATATTTAGTTAAATCTTTGTCTGCATACTTTAATGCCTCTTTACCTGCCTCATTTATTAAACCTTGCGTAAACGTTGAAAGCGTATCAAATTGACCTGCTAGATAGGTTTCAATATGAGCTTTTTCATCTTTAATAGAATCAATATGCTCACGGCTACGTTCATCGATATTATCACTTGCTACGCCTGCGACAAATTCTCCTTTTTCATTAATACTATCTCCAGCATCTGATTTAATAGTGTTATATTCTGTTGTAATTTCTTCTACTTTACTTCCTGCATATTCCGCTACTTGTTTATTTACTTCATTCGAAGAACTAGTAAATTGAGCCTTATACCAATTTTTTAAGTTTAAGCCAGCATCAGATGCTCCAAATGCTGCCCCCGCCCCTGCAAAAAGTGTTACTGCTACTGTTCCTGCGATTACTTTACCTTTAACTGTTTTCATCATATTAACTATCTCCCTTTGATTTTATAATTTTGTATGAATTAGTCCATCTTACAATTATCAAATAAGTTCATTTTATTTTTCATTTATTAATGCATTTACTCGTTCTTCTAACTTTAATTTAGCAGCTGCTTCTAATTCTGCAGCTTTTGACGAAATTGCAGTCTGTTGTGCAGTTACTAATTCTCCAGTTTTCTTCGTTATTAAGTCGAGTAGTCTAGCAATCTCATTGTCCACTGTTTTATTAATGGATTCGATTGAGGCACTACTTTTTTTATTTAGCAAATCCTGCAAGAAACCCTTCGTTGTACGAATCTCCCACTCCAAGTCACTAAGTGCTTTGTTGGTTTCTTTTTCAATTTCTGTATTTAAAAACGCAAGAGCAGCTTTGCCTTCCTTACTTGTTTGTGTTTTTAAATCCAATTCGGCTAAACTATAAGTTAATTTGCTAGCTGCTAATATTGCCTTATTCGCATCATCCTCAATTTTCTTAAATTGATTGTCGATGTTATTTTGAATTTCAGCTTTTTTACTATTAACTGAATTTATATAATCTCTACTTTCTTGATGAATGGAACTTTTTGCAGCTTCTGTTTCAGTATCCCTTGTCCTATTAATACTTTCAGTAGCACCTGTTTTTAATTCTTTTGTATCATTGTTAAATTCGAGCAATTTTTGGGTAGTATGTTTTGCTGATTCAATAGCTACCTCAGTATTTGCCTTTTTAAATTGTGAGTCATACCAACCTTTTAAACCAGCGCCAGCATCCGTTGCTCCAAATGCAACTCCTGTAGTCGATATTAGTCCTACTACCACTGCTCCTGCGATTAGTTTACGTTTAACTGTTCTTTTCAATGAAATATCTCCCTTGGCACTGTAGTTTTTAGATAAGTGTTTTATTTGCTTAATACATCTGCTAATAGTCCTTCAACCTCTTGTTCGACTTCTTCTTTTATGAGTTCTTCATCCATATACTCATCAAAGCTAACCTTTTCTAAATCTTTTATTGATTCAGCAAGACTACTTTTAGTTTCATTTGAAAATCCCTCCAAATTGGAGTTTGTTGCTTCTAACTGAGTGTCTAAAAAAGTTGAAACATCAACATCAAGTTTTTCATTTGTTGTCTTTAGAAATAATTTCATTTCCATTAGAATCTCTTTAATACTTTTTGATGTTACAACTTCAAATGCCTCACTCTCCTCTTGAAATGATTGACCATACCATTTGGAAAGGGAAATTTGTGGCAAGCCACTGGCATAAATGGTGCTGGATCCTAGTAGAACAAGAAATATCAAAATAGTTCCTATAACTTTTTTCATTGTTTACACCCCTTTCACTCGCCCCAACCATTCTATCCATATACCCATTCTTTTATAACTAGTATTTTAGAAATAATAACCTCCTTTTAGTTATATAGTTTATTTTTACTTCCACTCATCCTTAACAGTTAATCAGTTAGTGACAGAAGATTAACATAATTATACTTTCGCTAAATTTGCGGGTAACGGATTCCTCATAACCTCTATTTTTTCTACAAACAAAGTCATAAATTCTTTCCTTGCGACTTATTTTAGAGGCATAAAGTTACATATAAGCACTTTTTTTCTTCAAAATATCTCAATGATTGAGACTAATTGCTTAAAATAAAATAAAAAAACACACACAAATACTTGTGCGTGTTTCCTTATACCTATATCCATGTCGCTTCTTTTATATCATTTTTAGTTTCATCCTCTGAGTGACGAGGAGCATTTAGAGAATTAGTAAATATCGATTTTGATAGCTAGCACTTATCTATCCCCTTATTGTTGCACACTAGCTATTCCTTCCACCGCTTCTTCTATAAACTCAATTATTTCCTGACTAACGGGATAGAGACCTAACGCTTCGGATGTATCTTCAGATTTCCGAACTTCCCAGAATTTATCAGCTAAGTCTTCATTAGCGAATGTAATACTGGATAAAATACGGATATCTTCCGCAATAATTTTTCCTTCCGGAGAATTTGGTGATTTCCCTTCAGTCAAACATAGTTCGATTTGTTTTATAAGATTAATCCATTTCACAATGTTATCTGCATCCTGTTCTAATTTTGGCAGACTAGCTGTTAAGGTTGTTCTTTCCTCTTCAGTAAATATTTCCTTCCATACATCTTCCTTACTATACTTTTTATGTTGTTGGAAAAGCGGTACTAATTCTTCCCACTTTAGCATCCCTTCGAGCTGGACTATGTTAAGTAAGGTGTTTGTATGATCAATAGATTTCTGTAATTGCTGCATATCTACATTGAGTCGTTCTCGGTGCATTTTAAGTATGTCTGCAATAGAGACTCTTTCCACGATCTGCTGTATATCCTTTAGCGGAAGCGAAGCCGCTTTTAGCAAGGCTATCTTTTCAAGCGATAAGAGATCCTCTTCCGAATAAAGCCTTTTACCACTTTCATGAATCATTGTTGGTTTAAGTAAATTGATTTGATCGTAATAACGAATAGTACGGACAGAGATATGAAGTTTTTTTGATACCTCTCCTGTAGTGTAGTAAACCAAAATTCATCCCCTCCATATAAAATGTCTTGCAGGTAACGTTACGTCACCACTTATTCTAAAAATAACATATTTCGTTATTGGAGGAATTACAAAATGAAAGAATTTTCGTTCAAAACAATGTTTTGGTCTTGGAGTGAACTTATACTGCTGTTATTGGTAACTTTTTTATTTGTTCCTATAGTTATTGAGAACCTATTACAGGATGTTTTGTATGTATTTTTGGAGGATAGCCTTTATTCAGGCACATTAACAGGACTCGTAATGTCTATTCTTTTCACAGGAGGAGTTTATGTCATCGCTTTGAGACCATATAACCTTTCATGGCGAGCTGTCGGATTCAACTCATTCCAAACATCCTATTGGAAGTCTATTATAACTTGGACAGTTTTTTTAATAGGAACTAGTCTAATAATAGTTATATTAATGGAACTCCTTGGAGGGACTTCAGAAAATACAAAGACACAAAGCCTACAAAGCAATATGGGAATCTTGTCATTTCTAATCGCTTTCGTATCAGCTGCTGTCATTTCTCCTATTTATGAGGAGATTTTCTATCGCGGCTTTCTTTATAGATGGTTTAGAGTTAAGTGGGGAGTGCCAGCTGGGATATTACTTAGTTCTTCCGTTTTCATGCTTGTTCATATTCCTACCTATAATACATTGCCAGTCAATTTTCTTACGGGTGTTATATTTTCATGGACTTATGAAAAAACCGGATCCATATATCCTGGCATGATTATACATGGCGTCTTTAATGGCATTGCTGTGGTATTAACTGCTCTAAGTTAATAAAACTCCTCACCAAATAAGGTGAGGAGTTTTATATCGTTATACGATTTGATCAATAATGCCATAACTCATCGCTTCTTCAGCTGTCATAAAATAATCACGGTCAGAGTCTTTGGCTATTTTTTCAATGGACTGACCTGTTCGGTCTGAAAAAATTCGGTTAATTCTATCTTTCATCAACAGAATACGTCTAGCACTGATTTCAATATCACTTGCCTGACCTTGCGCTCCACCAAGAGGTTGATGAATCATAATCTCACTGTTCGGTAAAGCAAAACGTTTTCCTTTTGCACCCGCAACTAATATTGTCGCACCAAATGAAGCAGCCATCCCCGTACAAATCGTACGTACATCTGGTTTAATGATCTGCATTGTATCATAAATTGCAAATCCAGAACTTACTGAGCCTCCTGGACTATTGATGTACAAAGAAATATCCTTCTCCGGATCATCTGCTTCTAAAAATAATAGTTGCGCTACGATATTATTAGCAACAACGTCATTGATTTCCGAGCCAAGGAAAATAATACGATCTTTCAATAATCTCGAATATATATCATATGAACGCTCGCCATGTCCTGTTTGTTCTACAACATATGGAATAAGGTTAGACATTTTCTTTCCCCTTTCTACGCTATAGCTAAAAGACCCTCTTCTTTCCAAAAAGTAAGCTGAGATAATAACCTAGCTACTTCTAATTGATAGAACGGAACAATTAGCACTTCGCCATTTTTCTTGAGGAACGAAATTAGCATATAAGAAGAATTACCCTGTACATATGAATGGACGATAGAGATACTTGAGGAAGCGAGTTCTATTTTTCCACTTTGCATATATGGTTGTTGATGATCATTCTGATAAACACGAATAACTGCATTCGGATCTCCACTGCTCCATGCGTGTAAATAAGACATAGCTGTTTCGTCTTCAACATCATATCGGAAGGATTCGTAGGATTTTTGCTTAGCATTTTTCCTAGCCCTGTTTAGAGCAGCTTTGATAGAACCCTCACTGACCGAAAGCAAATTTGCCGTTTCTTTTGAGGAGTAGCCAAATCCCATGACTAGTAATACCACCACCCTTTGCTTTGCGGACAGTTCATGTAATAACGCATAGATTCTTGGGAAAAGTTCTGCTGAAATTCCTTCTTGATAATTATAATTGGACATATCTTGATGCAAATTTTCTTCTATTTTACGTTTACGATGCTTATCGATCCAGGCATTGGAGGCAATACGAAACAAATAGGACTTTGCCATTTCCTTCGGCATTTTCATCCAACTTATATATGCTTTTTCCATCGTCTCCTGCATTAAGTCTTCTCCATCCCACTTTGTACGCGTCAGGGATAAACAATACTTCCTTAAACTATGCATAAAAGGCTTAATAGCCTTCTCAAATTCCTCATTCAATTCAAACGGAGTTTTTTCAACAAGCGGCCGCATGTTTACCCCTCCTTCAAATTTGTCTTTCACTAATATAAACGGAAATATGGACTAAAAAGATACGGTCATAAAAAATATTTTTAAACCTACCACTTATCGATGCGTATCATGTAATGGGTCAAATAGATCTTCCGCTGCATTTCTTACCATTGAAAAATTATCTACATTATAATGACCATGTAGTACTTTATTGTGATGATTAATAATTTGTTCTGCCGTAAGAACTGATGAACCTGTGGTTGAATGTCCATCTCCAACTAACGTGACATCTAATTGTGAAACGGTTGCAGTTCGTACTGCTGTATCTATGCAGTGCTCTGTTTTGCAGCCCATAATTACTACATGTTGAACCTTCTGTTCTTCTAAATATTCTTTTAATCCAGTTCCATAAAATGAATTTGTTGCAGCCTTATCGAATGTCTTTGAGTCTGTAGGTATAGTAATATCTTTGTGTACTTGGAAACCTTCTCCTTTTCCTTCTGCCACATCTGTATCTCTTACAAAAATGATAATAGCATCTGACTCAATTGCTTTTTTAATTACTAAATTGATGTTTTCTATTAACTGTTCTTTTAGAAATACACTACCTTCCTGGTCATTCCCTTCTATTAATTCCTGTTGCGCGTCAATGATTAATAATGCTTGTTTCATAACAACACCTCTTTTTATTTATTTTAAATTATTTTCGAAATACTGGACTAATGAAATATACCTTCCTTGCTCATGCCACTCGTTATATAGCTTAAATACTTTATGGACATCCCCATTCACCTTTTCAACCAGTGTTTTAACTTTTAAATAACTTCTCCAATAATCAAACATAATACTAGAAAGTGAACCCTGGTAAGACATCGAACCGAAATCATTCAAGTCATTATCACCATATTCTTCTGTAAAAGTGGTCAATAACTCAAGTTCAATAGCAGTTACTTCTTCAAATTGTTCGTCTGTTAAACAATACTTTCTAGGCAAATAAAAGCACATTCCTTCTTCAAACCAAATACTATCATGTCGTTCATCCTCAAATTCATCTACGAACAAATCAATATGATGCGTTAGTTCATGGGCCAGAATGACAAATAACTGGTCAGTACTAAAGTTCTCATAAAAACTTTGAATATGGGGTATTACCTTACCATCCAATTGGGAGACCAACAAGTTTTGCCACTCCTTTAGAATTGGGGACATATAAATGAAATCTTCTCTCGTGAATGCTGGTATTGGTATTGACGAGAAGGTAGTAGTCGCCAGTTCCCCCGTCGTCCAAAGTACTCCTTTAGGAATAGCGGTCAATTGATAATGTTCTTCCAATACATGCTGATATCCCTTTAGTTTTGCCATCAATTCTTTTGTGATAATATCATATTTCGCCGCTTCTTCAGGTGCCTCAAATGCTAAAATACTTTTCATATTACTTCCACCTTTATCTCATCCAACTTGTTTAACTTGTATAACATAGAACTCCCTTCGTAAAAACATGTCTCCCCTTAAAGTTTGGTCCATATCGCTTTTGTATAGGCAAGTTTAAGTCCTGCTCTTTCCATATTTCGATGACTTCCACTTCCATATGTAGCCTCACTAGTTATGTACCTTGCTCCTTTTTCAATCGCAATTTCAACACGTTTTTTAAGCAATGCAGAATGTACTCCCATATTACGATAACCAGGTAAAGTTGCAGATGCCGCCAAAGTCGCAATCTCTTCTTGCACATTTAAAACCGCAACTCCTACCGGAACATCTTGCTTGTAAGCAATGTAAAATTCCCAACCTGGAACTTCAAATAGAATTTCATTGTTTTGTTTAATCCCCTCTTGAATAAAAGCAGGTAGTCCGAATGCAGCCACGTAAATTGAAGCAAATAAATCAAAATCATTTTTACCTAGAGGTCGAATATCTAGAGAGGATGGCATACTCTGACTCTTAAAGCCTTTTACTTCTCCTATAAAAGATGCATGAAAGCCAGATTGATAAAACCCCAGTTCAGCTAGTTTTCTTAATAACTTTTCTGAACTGTTCGTAGGAGCAATCTCGACTCGAAAATTTATTGAAAGATTCTCATAGAAGCCAAAGATCTCTTCTATATGTGAAAGTACCTGTTCATTCAATCCTCGAACGGTATTAAAAGCTGGACCCGGAATATGTTTAACAGCAAAAGCATGAGTTGTGTCCTTAACTAATTGATGGACCCCCATTGGGTTACCGGGGATTGATTGTATGGCATTTAATCTGGAAGTTAATGTTTTTATTTCTGCCTGCTCGAGTATGCTTAATTTCATTCTAATCCCCCGTGACTTTTAACAAAATTTAATGCTCTTTGTGTCGAGTCGATCAGTGATTCATCTCCTTTTCGTACCCTTCAAACTCGTTGAATAACTGTAACAAAACGAGTTCACTATTTAAAAATCTTCTATTTTCAAAATATCACCCTTTCCATTAAAAGGTGATTATCTTTTAAATTCTTAACAATTTGAAACCCACATTTTTCATAACAATTTATAGCCCGTTGGTTAGTGTCTTTGACATCCAGAACCACCATAGATACATCGAACTTTGAACTTAAGTACTCTAACAAAGTACTAATCATCTGGGTCCCTATCCCCTTGCCCCACAGTCCAGTTTCTCCGATAAATTGGTCAATTCCATAGATAGACTTTTCCAAAGGATATCCGTATATCTTTAGTTGATCTTTTGGGATTTCATAATATTGTATATAACCAATTGGTGCACCTTTATATTCCAATATGCAAGCCGTCACGTAATGCTCATTGTTAAATCTGGGGCCATATTTAGTAACGACTTGTTCAAATGTTAGCCTTGGACCATAATATTTTAAGACCAAATCATCATTTAGCCATTTAGTCATATAAGGATAATCGTTTTCATTCATAACTCTAATAGTTAAATCACATTTATGAACCATAATTTCCTCACCCTTACTTGTCGCAAAAATCCGGAATATTGGAGTGAATATAAAAACCTTCTAATAACGTCTTCCCACCCTCATATAATGATATATTGTACTTTTCATCTAAGGTCGTTATAAGTGAGACATCGTGACCTTCTGGAAACTTCATTTCCTCTGCACCTTCTCTTCTACTATTATTTATTTCCTTTATAATTTTCTTCAGCATTTTTTCATCAGTTATCTCCAACAATTCTTCTGTACCCATACATTGGACGGTAATACTGTCAACCTCTTCAATAATAAGGGGTGTTTGGTTACTACATGAAACGAGCAAAAATATAACCAGTAAGATAAGAACATGAACCATTTTTTTGAATGTAAACACATAATCACCCTCCCACTCTACTATTATCTTATACTTCAGAATATTTCACATCATTATTCATTTCTGCTAAAATATAATACATACAATAGCTATTAAAACGAGTTTAAAGGGGAGTTTGTCATGAATCAAAAAAGGTACCGCAGACGTAATACGATGGCTTTTACGGTATTGGCGTATTTTACGTTAATTGCCGGGGTTTTCATGTTCTGTATTGGTCTCTATAATGCTGATAACTTACAGCTAAATGAAAAAGGATATTATATTGCAGTTATGATATTGGTTGCAGTTGGAGCCATCCTTACACAAAAAGTTACACGAGACAATGCTGAAGATAACGACATTATCGCCGAGCAGGAACAAGAACGACAAATGAGCAGTAACCGAATTCCACCTAGCACGAAAGAATTATCATAACTAAGCCTTAAATCCTGTTGTTGTATACACAGGATTTTTTATTGTTCAACCCTGTTTATATGTACTATGCCATTATCTTGCTCTAGTACGAAAACATCTGGATTTTTCATCTGTTGCCACCCAGCAAATCCGAATGTCGGAACATAGTGATTAATGAGCAGGGATAAAATATTCCCATGAGAAATGATGCCTACATGATGCATTTGGTCATTTTCGAAAACCTTGTCCATGACCTTTTGTATGCGCTTTAATGCCTGATTACTTGATTCTCCACCTGAAAATGTTAAATCTCTTTCTACAAAGGTTCTTTCCAGATGCTCTAACCAATCCTCCATAGGATCCGCACTCAACACTCGTTCTTGTAAATTGTCATCTATTATAATAGGAATTCCTATACTTTCTGAAAAGGGTTTAATTGTTTGCAAAGCTCTTTGATATGGACTAGAAATAATATGATCTATATGACATTTTTCTAATATAGGAACAAGCTTTAAAGCCTCCTCTCTTCCTTCATTCGTTAACTCTGCAATAGGATCTTGCCCTGTCGCCTTACAATGTCTGACTAAGTATATTTTCTTTTCAACCATCTTTTCACCTCTATTGTTAATTCGCCATTTCTACTTTTATTCCTGTTAAATATATGAATTTTCGGAACTATTATATATACTTTATATAATAACTATAGAGGAGTGATTAAGATGAAAAATGTTCTACAGGTGATTGAGAAGTAAAGATTAATACACTTTTTCTTTTCAATCCAATAAACCTATACAATACTTTAGGATGAAAAGAGGAATAATATTGTACCAAGACAATGAATTAGTTATCAGACCTATTAAGAATGAGGATTTAACTAGACTATGGGAATTAATGTGCAAAGATGAAAAGCCAGAATGGAAAAAATGGGATGCCCCATATTATGAATATACATCTGTCCCATATGATACCTTTATGGAAAAGGCTGAATCATATATTAATCGAGAAAATTTCTGGGGAATTGAAGTAGATGGTGTGTTAAGAGGAATTGTTTCTTATTATTGGGAGCATGAGCCTTCTAAATGGTTGGAAATGGGCATTGGATTTCACGAAGCAGGTAGTTGGGGGAAAGGTTTAGGGACCCGTGCATTAAGCCTTTGGATGAATCACCTATTTACAACACTGCCACTTGTTCGCGTTGGCTATACAACTTGGTCAGGTAATCATCGTATGATTCGAGTTGGTGAAAAATTAGGTATGACAATGGAAGCCCGTATTCGAAAGGTACGTATCTATAACGGGAAATACTACGATTCGATTCGTATGGGGATATTACGAGAAGAATGGGAAAGCTTCACAAACAACAATTAATCCAAATTGTGTCGGTTAGTACAATATAATAAGGAATCCTCACACTTATTATAAGTAGAGTGGGACATTTATTGATATACTACTTAAATAATAATCTAATATGTAGGTGAAATCAGTATGTTGTCCTTTATTTTAACCGTAAAAAGATATCTAGAAGCTTTTGTTAAAGCTTTTAAAAATCCTATGTTCTTGTCTCTCTTTACTACGTTATTTCTAATCATTCTATCTGGTACACTCTTCTACACGAAAAAAGAAGGGTGGGGTGTCATAGATGCCATTTACTTTTGTGTTGTGAGTTTAATCCCAACTGGCGTAAATACAAACTTATCACCTGTTACCAGTTTAGGTAAAATATTTACAATGCTCTATCTGGTTGTAGGTACAGGAGTTATGTTTATAACTCTACTTACTTTAGGGAAAACAATGATTAATACAAAAGCTTTTGAAGAGAGAAAAACAGAGGGACAAAAGAAATTGAATGAGTATAGGGAGAAAAAGTAAGTAAATGAGCATGAAAACCTAGGACTTCCAGTGGAATGCCTTGGTTTTTCTTTTTGTATATATTATTTTATTGAAATGTAAAGGAGAACTCTTTACTTTCAACGAACTAATTACATAGAGGAATAGTAAAAGGAGGAACACAATGACATACGAATTAACAGATCACCTTGGTAGAAAAGTAGTTCTCCCTGAGTCGCCTAAACGTATTATTTCCATATGCCCTGCTATTACCGAAACACTTTTCTCATTAGGGTTAGAAAAGGAAATTGTTGGCCGGACGAAATATTGTATATTCCCTAAAGGGATAGTTGACCAGGTGCAGATTGTTGGAGGAACGAAAGAGATCAATTTTGAGAAAGTCAAAGAGATTCAACCGGATCTTATTTTTGCTGAAAAAGAGGAAAATACAGAAGAAATAGTACTGGAACTTGAAAAAATAGCACCTGTTTTTGTGTTAGAGGTAAAATCCATACAGAATGCTTATAGATTTATTACTACATTAGGTGAAGTTACAGCAACTACAATGACTGCAAAACTTCTCCTAACAGCCTGTCAAAAATCTTTTCAGTCTATAAAAAGTAGAGAGAACGGTAAAGCTACATATGTTATTTGGCGAAAACCTTATATGGTCGTTGGTGGTACAACTTACATAAATGACGTACTACAAGTAATGGGCTTTGAAAATCCTTTTACAAATGAAGAATCGAGATATCCTACAGTAACAAATGAACAGCTTACAAATGCCAATCTGGATAAACTTTTTCTTGCCTCTGAACCATTCCCATTTCAACAAAAGCATTTAGCTGAGTTTCAAGCATTTCTCCCAAATACAGAAATAATATTAGTCGATGGTGAAATGTTTTGGTACGGCTCTAGAATGCTTGTGGCTGGAGAGTATCTAGCAGAATTAGTGAATAACTAAGAGCAATCCCTAGAGCTTTCAGGATAGTATAAAACTCATTGAAGAAAAAGAATTAATTTAAAAAGACTTTTAAATTGAGAGAGGGATTATTTTGTTGTTTCAAAATGGGAATTTAAAAGTTCGTAAATTAGAAAAAAAGGATAATTACCTGTTAGCAAGATGGCTTTCGAACCCGTCAGTTCTTGAATTTTATGAAGGCAGAGACAATCCTTTTGATTTAGATAAAGTTAATAAAGTCTTTTATGATTCCGAAGATGATGAATTTAAATGCATTGTAGAATTTGATGGTAACGAAATAGGATATATTCAATTCTATCTTTTGGATGATGAAACGAAAAAAGAATATGGGTATTTTGACGAAAATATTTATGGTACAGATCAATTTATAGGTGAAGTAGAGTATTGGAATAGAGGGATTGGAACATTGCTTGTTACATCAATGGTTAAATTTTTAATCGAACATAAAAAGGCTGACCGAGTAATTATGGACCCTCAAATAAGAAATGCAAGGGCTATAAAATGCTATCAGAAATGTGGTTTTAAAAAAGTTAAAATACTTCCTAAGAACGAGTTACACGAAGGAGTATATCAGGATTGTTGGTTGATTGAATATCAATTATGATTATATTTTTAAGTAACGAGGGAGTTTTATTGCTAAATGACCATATATATGAGACATCTAACTGGAGTGCCGAACATTTCGTAAATTTTGTACATTAAGGGAAGTTTAAGCTGAAAAAGTCGTATTCCTGTACGATAAGGAACCGACTTTTTTGTATTTAGCTTGTTAAACTATAGGTCTTGTTTGACCTAACTCTGATACCAATATAAAGACAAGTCATTCATTGTAGAAGCGTACCCCTGTTGTCTTAACATGGTTGTTATGTTACCTCGGTGATAAGTACCATGATTAGTAACATGAAACAAAATTTCTGAGTAAGCAGTTTCTCTAGCACCTGACCATGGATTATTCAAATTAATTTTTTGTTCCAAATCTTTTTGACTATTCATCCATTCTTCATACTGAGATGCCAGTTCTTCAAATGACTCTACAAATTCATCTACAGAATATAGATTAGTCTTTTCTAATAAAGCTATAGAAGCTTCTAATGCTTCTTGCATGTCAATTCCTTTAAGTACTTGTAGCCACATAACGTCTACCACATAGATGTGACTAAAAGTTTGAGCAATATTTGGATAGGAACTGCTAGCCTCTTCATATAGGACATTGCTTGGTAATTCTTTTACTCTTTCTAGTAACACCTTATTAGCCCAAATATGGTAATTATACATATTGTTTGCATGGTTCATTTAACCTCTACTCCTTTTTGTTTTAAACTTGGTACTTGTTTATTATAAAAAAAGATATATGACAGCAGCTTGTCATACATCTTGATAAACTTTTATTAATTTTTTTGCCTCATCTATTATAATTGATTGCAGTTCCACAGGTTTTATAATTTTAGCTCCACTTCCAAAGCTTAAAAGAATAGATTTAAGCCACCCAGCATGCAGAGGTTTATAAACAGAAAATGTAAGTGTCATACTTCCATCCCCGTTAATGACCTTTGAGGAATTCTGGAATTGGTCTAATACTTCTGCTAAGGAGTTAGGATTTACCAAGATTACTACATCTTCAAACCCATCTATATTATTATTTGAATAAGACAATTCATCTTTAGTTTCATGGTTTTGTAGAAAGTTTTCTTTCGTTAGAGTTATACTCATCATACGCGATACTCTGAATTCTCTATAATTATGACGTTCTCTGCAATAGCCATATAAATACCAGTTACGAAACTTATAGTGAAGGTGAATAGGTTCTAATTGTCGTGATGTAAGTTCATTTTTATTACTTACATAATCAAAGCTGATCACCCTTTGATCATTTATAGCATTCCTTAGATCTATTAATGAGTTTGGTTCTGTCCTATTGCTTTCCAAGTCAACCAATAAAGTCTTATTGCTGCTATTTGTATCTAATAGTTTTAATCTATCTATCGTTTGTTCAACTTCCTTGTCTTCAAAAATACTTAACAAACTACTTAACACTGTTATAAGATTCAATACGTCATAAGAACCAATTAAGCTTTTATCAAATTTATAACCTTCTATTATACCGAATCCACCGTTAGTACCTTGGTAAGAAACAACTGGTATTCCAGCCGCACAAATAGCTTCGATGTCTCTGTAAATTGTCCGCGATGATACTTGAAATTCATTAGCTAAACTAGATGCGGACAAAACTTCATTATGTAATAGCTTAAATACAATTGATATCAAACGCTCTAACTTCAACTCTCTTTTCCTATCCTTTCCTCAATAATTGATCAAGCGACCATTGTCATTCCATTGACCGTACATTTTATTTTCTCTAGTATTTTCAATAAACTTATCCAATCTTTTATTAAAGATTTCAGGTTCATTTCTATTGCTTTGTATTGTATCAATTCTAATCCTCCTGTATAGTTCAGGAAAATTAATGAAGTTCTCATATAACTGGTCATCTTCCTTCAAACGAGTTTCAATATCTTTATCTATAGTAAAAGATTCAAGTCTCATATCAGGGAGAATTCTCAGTCCTTCTTCTTTCATCCAGCCTAATTTATCTAATCTCCTTACCCTTTCTAAATTTAATTGTGTCCAATTACTTTTTTGCTTTCTTGGGGAAAGCCTTTGGGCTAGTTCAGTATCTGATATTTTCTTCTTTATGCCATCAATCCATCCAAAACATAGTGCTTCTTCAACTGCATCTAAATACTTGATGCCTTCTGATTGTTCATTCATACTTACTATTACCCAACAAAAAAATTCTGTTTTTGAATTTCCCTCAAACCAAACTCTTAAATCCGACCTTGTCTTAATTCTAATTAAATTATTAATTTCCATTTTTATACTCATCCTTTCTAAACAAAATATTTGTACCAAGTATAACTGTTTTGCTTAGTTTATTAGAAATACAAAATGACTACGGGTCTTATCCTGATTTCACTAACGCCCACAGTTTAGTTGGAAATGGGAGAGGGTTCTGTTCCATGATTATAATCGGTGTTTAAATATTTTTTAATAATAACTTAGCACAATAGAAATACAAAAACACCGAATAGATCCACTTTTCTACAAGTGTACACTATTCGGTGTTCGGTTCAATCAAGTTGCTACCTTTAATGTAAGATTTAGTTTACTTAATCGGTGTGCGCGACAGCTCTTACCTCAATCAGTTGCTCTGGGAACGCCAAGTAAGTCACGCCGATACAGCTGCCGGCTGGACGATGCTCTCCTATATATTCCTTAAACAGTCCAATGACTTGCTCGAAATGCTCTTGAGGATTTGTTAGATAGAGTTCAACATATGCAATGTTTGACTTCGTTACACCAAATCCCTCCAGTACACGGTCGAGATTTTCAAGGATTTGTCGTGCCTGTGCTTCTATGTCACCCTCGCCTACGAACACCCCCTCCTGATTGTGGGAAAATTGTCCTGAAATGTAAATAGTGTCGTTGACGCTGTATCCTTGGGTAATTCCATGATCCCAAAGATTGTGGTTGTAGGTTTTAACATTAGCCATTACTTTTTCTCTCCTTTATTTTAAAGTAAATTAAGTATAGAATGAACAGAAACAAATAAATAGTACGCACATTTTTGGTAGCTACTGTCAGAAAGGATAGTGTCAACATGAGTATGGCTGATTATAAAGAAAAGGGGAATATCCAGGAAACGCCTTTTGGATATACATTATCAGTGATTGGTGGTAAATGGAAAATGCTCATCCTCTACCTACTAGCAGAAAAACAACCTGTTCGTTTTAATGAAATGAAAAGAATAATAGGAGCTATTACCTTTAAAACGTTAAGTTCACAACTTAAAGAGTTGGAAGCAGACGGGATGGTTTTACGGAAGG
Organism: Psychrobacillus sp. FSL K6-2365; assembly: GCF_038003165.1. Classification (NCBI taxonomy): domain Bacteria; kingdom Bacillati; phylum Bacillota; class Bacilli; order Caryophanales; family Bacillaceae; genus Psychrobacillus; species Psychrobacillus sp. FSL K6-2365. The sequence goes on from NZ_JBBOOO010000001.1 coordinate 4,024,284, forward strand.
AGTATCCTCAAATCCCTCCTAAAGTTGAGTACAGTCTCACACATAAAGCAACTACTCTATTACCTGTTTTGGAACAGTTATGTGAATGGGGAGAAAAAAACAGCAATAATTAACTTCCATTTATTTAGCTGTTTAAGTTTTTAACTCCTTAATAAGTGTGATGAGAAGAGAGAGCTCTATTTTAATGGGGCTTTTTTACTTACCCAAAATTTTAGTTAGTCTAACTCTTTTCAGTAGTACATGATCATCTGGACATATTGCATGAACTCCATGAACTTTTGCCTCAACAATATACAAATAATCCGATGATCAATACAACTAACTATCTAGCATATTAATTGAAAAATTTAACGTAGTTTTGTAACACAATAAAAACTAGCAGCAGTTCAAAATCCTAATTGATATTTTAATCATATTATTGTTATAACCGTGTTTCACTTACTTTTACACGATTCATGAAATAAGGTGCCTTTTTGAAGAAGGAATCGTTATAACATTTGTTGAAATAAAAGTATAAAGGAGACTATTTTAGTGAAATTATGTTCTATGAAGGAGGGAACCTATTTGAGTCAGTTATTGTTTGCTGAACCACCTGTCTTAGAGAGTGAAAGCATCATACTCAGGCCTTTACAACAAGAGAATGCAAAATATTTATTTTCTATTAGCTACCCTGAAGTTTGGACTTATATGTTTGGTACAATTAATTCGGAAACTGAAATGGAAAAACATGTGTCAAAAAAAATTCTACTTCGCAATCAAATGACAGCATTACCGTTTGTGGTTGTTTTAAAAGAAACAAATGAAATTATAGGAAGTACAAGTATTTATGATATCAACCTAAGTCAGAAGTCATGTGAAATAGGAGCAACTTGGTATGCAGGTAACTTTTTAGGGACTTTTGTCAATTTGGAGTGTAAGTACCTACTACTCAAATATTGTTTCGAGGAATTAAAGATGATAAGAGTACAATTTAAGACAGATGAGAGAAATATCCGTTCTCAAAAAGCTATCAAACGCTTAGGAGCTACTAAAGAAGGTATCTTAAGGAAAGAAAGAATTCTTGAAAACGGATATATTAGAAATGCAGTTATATACTCAATTACCGATGATGATTGGGTAAAAGTAAAACAGCTGATAATAGAAAAAAGCATGAGAACAAAATAGTTGAACAGGAATTGCGCTATTAGTGAGGAATTATATGAAATATGAGGTAAAACATATATATAATCTATTGAATGTTGATTTGGATAGTTTAGTAAATCAAAGCAAAGGTGAAGGCTTTCGTTTTGTAGAAAGATTAATAATAGATTATAAAAATGGTAGGAATACTTTTAACCATTTTGGAGAAGGTTTATTTGGTGTATTTAACGAAGAAGATATACTTGTTGCTATTGGTGGATTAAATAAAGACCCATTTTCTAATGAACCACATATTGGCAGACTGAGAAGATTTTATGTCAGCAAAGAGTATAGGAGAATTGGTATAGGGAGTCTATTGTTAAAAAGGATAATTGACGAAGCAAAAGGTTATTATAAAATTTTGGTGCTTCACACTGATTCCGAACAGGCTGATGAATTTTATTCTTCTATTGGATTCTCAAAAGGAAAACTTTATCTAAATTCAAGTCACTTTATGGAGTTCAAAAACTAAAGTGTTATTCAATTAACTTGTTCTTTAGTAGAAGAGATAGGTAGAAAATGAGCCAAGAAATACTTCTCTTAGTACATTTAATTATTCAATTTGTTATCTGAAGTTCGCATGAGAAGGGTACAGCGCTGACCAACAAGATGTAAGTCGCAGCCGTTGCCACACGGAGTTGCGCTCTTATCTTTCGTTCCGTAGTAAGACTTTCACAGTGATTTGTAGGCTCACCGCTTACCCTGTGGAAAGCACCCTTCTATAATGTAGTTCAGCAGGATTATTAGATAGATTTTATTCTTCAAAATACTAGAATCTCTTGACTTACAGACATGAATATTTTTAGTTTTGGAACCGCGTTTCCATCTTTTTTAATTGCCAGTCATAAAAAAAGTTTCCAAAAGGAATAAATGCTACTGCCAAAGCTAACATAGACCAAATAATATTCCATCTTAATCGAATTTGTGCATATAAAATAACAAGCACATACGACACAAAGATAAAACCATGTACTGAGCCAGCTATTGTAACCGCCATTGGTATATCCATCCAATACTTTAATGGCATCGCTATAAATAGGAGGATTACTAGGGAAATACCATCTAAAATGCCGGCAATCCTTAATTGTCCAAGTGTCGTTTTAATCATATATTACACCCTCAATTCTTTAGTTATATCTTTTTTACAAATTCCGATTTTAGTTTCATCGCACCGAACCCATCAATTTTACAGTCGATGTTATGATCTCCTTCTACTAAGCGGATACTTTTTACCTTCGTACCTTGTTTCAATGTAGAGGAACTACCCTTTACCTTTAAGTCTTTAATAACCGTTACTGCATCCCCGTCATTTAAGACATTTCCATTAGAGTCTTTTACAATTTGCTGTTCCTCATTACTATCGCCTACTGACTGTTGCGACCATTCGTGTGCACATTCCGGACAAACAAAGTTACTTCCATCTTCATATGTATACTCTGAATTACATTTCGGACAATTTGGTAAAGCTTCCATAATATTATTATTCCTCCATTCACTATTAATCTCCATTCTAATGTATTGCTTGCCTCCATTCAACCACTTACTGGCCCTAGTAGGTGTCTAGATGTTTACTATATTCTTCCTATGGGTACCTAAACTATAAGACTATAACGGCAGGAGTGAACTAAAATGGAAGAAGAGAAACGCGTAGAAGTGCGCCGCGAAGAAAGAACAGATTCTGGAATGGTTGGTGCCACTTTCATCAAATATGCCGCATACTTAATAATATTCTTTGGTGTCCTTTGGTTCTTAATCTCATATGTATTTCCAATGTTTTAATTCAAAAATTAGAAGTACCGATCGATATACAATGGAAAGGTTCAGTTAAAGGCGTACCTTACAGAGGGTAAGTCAGTCTAAATTCGTGACTTAGTGTCACATCGACTGACCCGCATCGCGTGGCCCCGAAAACCTAAAGTAACTCGAGGGAAAAAGCGATATCTCCATTAAATGTTTAATGGAGATATCGCTTTTTATATGGAAAATATTTATTAATCTGTATGCATATCAATCTAATCCAATACTTTTTATTCCGTTTCCGGAAAGAATGCTTGCGCAGTTAATACATTCACTAAACTTGGTCCTGCTGTTCTAATTGCGTTCTGGATAGCAGATTCTAACTCTCCCTCTTCTTCGACCCCAAAAGCTGTCCAACTGCAAGCTTCTGCTACTTTTACAAAGTCAGGATTCGTTAAGTCGGTCCCTTCTTCCTTTAATCCTGCTGCTTGTATTTTATCGCTTTCCATCTGCAAAGCACCATTATTAAACACAATAACTGTAATATCTAAGTTGTAACGCGTCGCCGTTAACAAGTCTGCAAGTGTCATTTCGAGACCACCGTCTCCTACGATAGCAATGACTTGTTTATCTGGCTTCTCCATTTTCGCTGCGATTGCTGCAGGTAATCCAAAGCCCATTGAACGCCAATAACCAGAAAACAGGATAGTTTGCTTGCTTTGGCGGAAATTACGATTCATCCAGACTGTCACATCTCCAGTATCTATTGTTAGTATGGCGTCTTCTGCAACTGACCGCTCTATAGCTCGAACAATACGCGAAGGATGTAGAGGATGATCGGTGATTTTTCCTTCCTGTTCGTTTTCATTTGCCCATTTTATTTTTATTTGTTCGATACGATTAAGCCATTCGGTATTCGGTTCATACCCGGTAATAGCTTTTTGAAGAAGTGGAATAACTTGCTCTGTTTTACCTTTAATAGCTATTTCTACAGGAATACCACTTGAAGCACTTTCTATATGTGTATCAATCTGAATAATCCTAGCTTTCTCTGGAACATAGCCTTCTGGCCACCAGGAGACACCTGCAAGAAGTACAACATCTGCCTCTTTAAAAGCTTCTGAGGTATGAGGATTTCCTCCTTCACCAATTCCTTGGAGAAGATACGGAGTTGTTTCCTCAAAAAGTCCTTTCCCACCGAAGCTTGTAATAATGCCTGCTCCCCATAACTTGGATAAGCTAATTACTGCCTCATTGGCTTTCCAAGCACCTGCGCCAGCTAAAATCATTGGGGACTTTGCCGTTTTCATCAGGGATGCCACTTCTGTCAAATCCTCACTTTGGAATGTCTCTGCTCCCTCAATTACTTTTGGAAGTGGTCGAGCCTCCACCTGCGTTTCTTTTTCAAATAAATCCTTAGGTATAGACAAATGAGTAACCGCTCGTTGTTGCAAAGAAATTTGAGTAGCTTTTTGTAGTAATTCTACAATTGCATCTTCACTTGCTAAATTAGCTGAATAAGTAGCAAATGGTTTGAAGAGTTCTTGCTGATCTACATATTGTTGGAAGTCGGTTCCAATTTTATTTAACGGCGCTTGACCTGTTAACGCTAGTACTGGGGCCTTATCTGCATAGGCATCCCCTAAGCCATTAAGAAGGTTTGTTGCTCCCGGTCCCATTGTTGATGTACAAACAGCAAGCTTTCCTGTCAGCTTTGCCTCTGCAGAAGCCATAAAGGCTGCAACTGATTCATGTTTCACTGCAATAAATTGAATCTTATCCTGCTTAGCTAATGCATCTAATAATCCAATGATTGTATCTCCCGTGACACCATAAATACGCTTAACTCCATAGTAAGACAACTGATCCAATATCACTTCAGCAACTGTTTTTCCCATAAAAACTAACCTCTCCTTTATGTATTGTTTAACAAAGTGATTCCCTTGAATCAAATAATATAAACGTAACATAGAGTAGCTAGATTCTTAGGGCAAAAAAAAACGTTCATAAAGTCTCGTTAAAGACTCCATGAACGTCTATTAATAATAGTTATACTAGTTGTTTAGATAGTTTGGCAGCAGCGGCTTTAACTTTTTCTAAGCCTTCTGCTACGATTGCATCTGCTTGTGCGGGCATAGCATTATGCCCTTCGATTACTACTTCATCCACGATTTGCATACCAAAAACGCCACCTAATACATTTTTCATGTAGTTTACTGCCATTTCCATTGGTGCTGCTTCTGGTGAAGAATAAATACCGCCACGAGCATTTAAGATAACTGCTTTTTTGTCAGTCAATAATTGAACTGCTTGACCATTCTCGTCATATTTGAAAGAGAAGCCAGCTTGATAAATATAGTCGATAAACACTTGCAACGGTGCTGGAATTGTTAAATTCCATAACGGGAATGCAAATACAACTACGTCAGCAGCAGTTACCGCGTCCATTGCTTTTTGTTTAGCAGCGATTAAACGAGCTTCTAAATCTGTTAACTCTATTCCCTCTGATAATTTACCAAATGCATTAAAAAGATCTTGTCCGATAAAAGGCATGTCTTCTGCAAACACATCATAAGTTGTTACGTTTGCACCTTCTAAATTTTCCATAAATGTATCATACATTCTGCTAGAAATACCTTCTGCAGAAGGACGGTTGTTTGCTTTAACTACTAAAATATTCACGATTAATTCCTCCAATGTTGTTATTACATTGGTTATGATAACAGATATATTATGCTACTTTCAATTATTTTGAATTCGAAGCGAATAATTATTCCATGATTGTCACGAACTTTTCACAATTCATTACGCTTAATATCTTAAATTTTTACGTGATATTAGTATAAGAATAATTGCTGGAACAGTACAAACAATCATCCCAAGAAAAGCTAATCCTGGCTGAATTTCATATAGATAGCCCCCAAGAAAAGTTAATATTGCTGTGCTTAAGCTTAATGCCAATCCCGAATATATACCCTGTGCATTTGGAATTTGCTCTTTTGGCAAAGAAATCGTTAAATAACGAATAAAAGCAATATGAGCCATCCCGAAAGACAAGGCATGCAACGCTTGTGAAATAATAAATATACCTACATTAGGAAATAAAAAGATTAATACCCAACGAAGTGTAGACCCAGCTCCCGCCAATAAAAATAAGGAGGATGGACGCCATTTAGACAAAAAGTTATCTGCCTTCATGAAATACAAAATCTCAAAAATAACTGCTATATTAATAATCATACCAATATAGAAAGCATTAACATCTAACTCCTGCAAATATATATATCCATAATTATAGTAAGCCGCGTGCGCACCTTGAAGTAAAAATACTACAATGAGAACAACCGGAAATGTTTTTACTTTCCACAATTCCTTCATAGATAGTTTTTGCCTTCTATCTTCTATAGAGGGCTTTGTAAGCAATGGTCCTGGAGTCGGCATGAACTGTTTGATCAATAGGAATATTAAGCCTATAATCATACTCCATAGAATCGCCTGCTCTCCCCAAAAGCCCGTTAACATACTTATTATAAGAACCGCAATAACAAACCCAATCGATCCATAAGAACGACTTTTACCGTAATGTACCTTTCCTTGTTGGACAAGTGATGAAGCTCCACTTTCGATTGCTGGCATCAATGTCGGATACACTAAACTAAATAATATCGTGATTAGTAATAAAGAAACTCTAGAAGTAGCTGGTATATAGAAAACAGCTGCACATAAAGCTAACATAGTAAAGGTAATAATTATTTTTTTATTGCTCATATATTTTGACATAAATGGAAATACAAACATTGTCGCTACCGCACGTGCTACTAATCCAAATGCCATAATCATACTTGCATCAGCTACAGTTAAATTCTTAGCTTGCACTAACCAGCCAGTCCAGTATGGTAAAAAGATTCCCCATGTAAAAAAGAAGACAAAGAAGCTCTGTGAAAGCCATCGTTGATTGTTTATCATCTTCTGATCCCTCCAATTGCTAGATTGAATGATAGCATGAGTCAAATTATAATAATAGGAGATATCTCATATTTTTATCAAAGGAGGATGAGTAATTTTGAAAAGAATAGAAGGACCACAGCAATTATATTATATTGAAAACAATACCATTCAATCATTTTTCTCCTTTGATATTTCTCCTTACATAGAGGTTTTTGAATTCGATAAAGGTGATTTTATCATTCAAGAAGGAGCAGAACCTGAATACCTCTTTTATATGGTGGAAGGGAAAGCAAAACTCTATGTAACCCACAAAAACGGAAAGGTCTCCTTGATAAACTTTTTAACTCCTCCTATATTTATGGGAGAAATTGAACTGCTAAATGAAGAAAAATATTCCAAAAGCATTCAAACTAGCTCAAGGTCAATTTGTATTGCTATTGCTATAGAAAAATGTAAAGAAAAGTTATTAGCAGATGCACACTTCCTAAAGTATTTATGTATATTTTTGAGCAATAAATCAACGGTACACTCTGCCAAATATACTAAACATCAAGCATATCCACTTGAAAACAAACTAGCAGAATTTATACTTTTGTCCTCACACCACGACATCTATAAGGAAAAGCATACGGAAATTAGCGATTATTTTGGTGTATCATACCGCCATTTACTTCATACATTCGCCCAATTAGCCGACGCAGGAATTATAGAAAAAATAAAAATGGGCTACAAAATAAAAAGTAAAGAAAAGCTTCAAGCATTAGCCGACGAAATTAAATAATATCCATCATTAAAACACCTTGAAACGATTTACTAACCGTCTCAAGGTGTTTATAGTTTTTATTTATTTAAATCGACTGACTCTTGGACCACAACAGGTTCTCCTGCCTTTAATAGTACTTTATTTCTTCCTAATAACAGTCCCAATATCAACATAAGTATTCCTGTGCCTAGTAATATCCATTCTACTCTCACGATATCTGCCATGGGTCCGAAGATGAGCATCCCAATCGGCATCATAGAAGTTGCTATCATCCCAAACACACCAAATATCCTTCCAAGGTAATCACCTTCAACACGTTCCTGAATTAGTACTGTAGTTGGTGTATTGAACACTGGCATGGATACTCCGAATAGCCCCATGAAAAGTAAGTAAGCCCAAAAGATCGGCATAACACCTAAGGCAATCGTACAAACACCCATGACAACACTGGCGAGTGTCATCGTATGCACTTTGTTGGCAAAGCCACCCCAAGATGCAATAATAGCTCCCCCTGCCATCATACCAATAGAAAAGGCAATTTCAATGGCAGTTAATCGCCATACATCATCCCCAAAGCTACGTGTCACTTGTAGTGGAGTTAAAAATGCAGCTGGTGCCATCAGAATGAAAAATAACGCAAAAAACAAAAAGAATTTCTTTAAAAATGCATGGTTATTTATATACGATAAACCTTCTTTAAAATCAGCAAGATAGCTAGTCGTTTGTTGCATAGATGCCTTCGCATGTGCTGGAATTTTCAAAAACACGAGCAAAGTTGCGATTGCAATAGCTGCAGTGACAACATCTACAAAGAAAATTATTTCTAGCGTAGTCATCGTCAGCAATGCTGCACTCACCATAGGCGACACAAACATTATAATCGCCTGTATACTTCCATTAGTTCCGCTTACCTTCGTAAGTTTATCCTCTGGAACAATTTGTGGCAAAATAGCCCCCACGGCTGGTCCTTGAATACCGGTTCCTACCGCTCGAACAGCCGCCATAGCAAACAGGAGCCAAATAGCATCGTATCCCATTAAAAAGACAATTGCCATTACGAGAGTTGCTGTAGCAATTAGGCCATCTGATAAGATTATGAGCATCTTTCGATTGTAGCGATCTGCCCAAACTCCAGCAAATGGAGATAAAATAAAGGTAGGAATGAACCCACATAATATAAACAGTGTCATCATCATTCCAGATTTAGTAGTAAGTGTTACATGCCACATAATCGCATATTGGACCAACGACGAACCAAATAGCGATATCGTTTGACTGCTTAAAAAGATAATAATATTCCTTTTCCAATTTTCAAACTCTGTATTCATCTTCTTCACGACCTTTTCTTAAATATTTCTGCTTGAAAAGTAAATGGTAAGGTCTTTTTTGCTCGAGTCGAAAAAGATTAAGTATTTAACTATTTTTAGACAACAAAAAAGAGGGCAGATTTCCCCTCTTTTTTGATAAACGTAAATAAAGTTTTCCCAAAAAGACAGACTAATCCCATTTACTCCACACTAGTGCAGAGCCCTTGATCCTATTCAATTAATGGTTCAAAGTTTGGATTCTAAGTCTCATAGATGCTGTCAAAAGGAAAACCTCCCGTTCTTTAAAGTGAATTTCATTTTACCATATATTTTTTTACTATTCAATAAATACTATTTAGCTGTATATTTTTTAATAGCAGGTAGAATTTCATTGCCGATGAGTTCAATATTCTTCATAAGTTTATCGAAAGGTACGCCACCAAAATCCATTTGTCCAATATATCTTTGATGACCAAATACTTCATGCTGATATAGAATTTTTTCGATAATTTGCTGTGGACTTCCGATATTCATGACATTGTGCGGGTCTGCCCCTAAAGCAAATGCATCTTTTGGATAACCACTGCCATTCGATAATTTCATTCCTTCATTGATATAAGGATAGTATTCGTTTTGTGCCTGTTGCGTCGTTTCGGCTGCGTAAAAGAAACCCGCTGTAGCAACTGGAAGTTCAGAAGGATCAAAGCCACTCCTTTTAGCAGCATCTCTATATGCTTCAATGGAGCGTTTAAAAGAGGAGACAGGTCCCCCTAAAGTAGCTAAGAACATCGGTACACCAGCATTTCCTGCCTTAATTGCACTTGCAGGATGCCCACCTACTGCACGCCAAATAGGTAAAGAGCCTCCCTGCGGACGTGGTATGACGCTTGCATCTTTTAGTGGTGCACGGAATTGTCCATTCCAATTGACGACATTTTCTTGGTTAATCATTAGTAATAAATCGAACTTTTCTTCGTATAGCTCCTCGTAGTATCGAACATCGTATCCTAACAACTCAAAAAGCCCTATTCTAGATGCACGTCCAGCTACGATTTCTGCTCGTCCCTTGGACAGCAAATCTATTGTTGCAAAGTCTTCATAGACCCGCACTGGATCTGACGTACTTATAATCGATGACGAACTCGCAATTTTTATTGTATTAGTTGCCTGTGCAATTGCAGCTAAAACAACTGTGTGGGCCTGTGTTGCAAAATATTCCTGATGACTTTCCCCAACACTGAAGAAATCTATTCCAGCCTGTTCTGCTAGCTTTGCCAATTCAATAATTTCATGTAGGCGCTGCGTTGCAGTAATACGTTCTCCTGTGTGAGGATTCGGCATATGATCTCCTAATGTATATAACCCAAATTCTAAACCTTTTCTTTGATCAATACGGTATTTCTCCATTAACCTCACCCTTCTGTTTAAATAGATTCTCTATAAAATCATTACTTCTCATATAGCAGTATAGTATTGAAATTCTCTTTCCGTAAGTACGCACAAAAAAGTGGTATAGTATACATAATGATACTAACTGTGAGGAGACTATACTGTGGATATGGATATGCAACCAGAGCTTTGCAAAGTGGACGATGCTTTAGGTATTCTAGTCGGAAAATGGAAACCAATTATTTTATTAATCCTTTTACAAGAAGGTACAAAAAGATTCAGTGATTTAAAACGTAGAGTACCTGGCATCACTCAAAAAATGCTAACAAAACAGCTGCGAGAGTTAGAGGAAGAAGATATCATTACGCGTAATGTCTATGCTCAGGTTCCGCCGAAAGTAGAATATTCCATTAGTGAGTATGGAGAAAGCTTAGAACCCATTTTGGTAGCCATGCACGAATGGGGTACAGCACATACTCTTCATAAAACGAAAAAAGGACAACTATAAGCAGGTTAGCTTGCGATTCTCGACTCGGAACTTGCTATTTGAGGGTGCGATGTTGCGATTTAGGGTTGTGGAGTTGCGATTCTCGAACTGCAAATTGCGATTTGAGATTTTCCTTATAAAAACGGCCCCTAATTAGAAAGGAGCCGTTTTACTTATGTAGAATTGCTATTCTATTTCTCTAGCCGGGATTATCATATCAATATGCGGAATATTATCTTCTAAATATACTTCCGACACTGTTTCAAAACCAAAGGATCGATAAAATTCTTCCAAATGCGCTTGAGCCTGTGCATAGATAGGCATTCCTGGATAAATTGTTTCTATATATTCCAGTCCCCTCGCTACAAGCTCTCTCCCTAATCCAGATTTACGATAATTCCCGGCCACTAGTACTCTCCCAATATGGATATTATCCTCTTCTGGAAACACACGCATGTATGCACATAATTCATTATTTTCCTCTTTAAAAATATGTGCGCTTATTAGGTCCAAATCGTCTACTTCTGGATATGGGCAATTCTGCTCCACTACAAAAACAGCCACTCTCTCTTTATAAATACGTTGTAACTCCAAAGGACTTAACTCTTCAAAGGCCATATAATTCCACATATACATCACTCCTTACTTTAAACCCTATTATATACCATCAAACAGATTCCATATCAATCTTCCTACTCCTCTAACTAACCAGAAAATCATACGGAAAGGAAGGAAAAGCAATTCTGGTATCCAAAAGAAAACCTCAAACATAAAGTCACCAAATGTGTATCGATCACTATATTTTCTACGGTTCTTCCTAATTTTCTTTTTAGTTTCCCACCGTTCACTCATTACTTATCACTTCCCTTAATAAAAAGTCTTCTATATCAGTTATGATACTTTTTAATATATCAAAGGATTTATAAAAATCTTTATCATCTTCTAGTCTGTGATTTGCATTTGGTATTAGTCTCGCTGTAATATGCTGATTCTTCTCTATTATGCCCCATCTTTTCTCAGAATAAATTTTATCTTTATCTCCAAGTATGCATAATCCTTTATTTGAGGTTTCACTTATCACATTTAATATTTCGGTTCTATTTATTAGTGGCGTTAACCATACTCCCTTCGCACGTTTAAAAATTTTTCGATTTAACTCAGAGCTCATTGCTATTGTTCCAATTGATTTGCCGATAAATATATAGTTTTCATAGGAGTGAGATTCAAGAACCTTATCTATCACCGTTTTTGCATCCGTTATGACCGCTTTGTATAAATCTTCCTGACTTAAATCATCATAAAATTCATCCTTGTATGGAAAATTGACTTCTAAAATATGTACAGACTGTTTAAATATCATTTCACCTAAAAAGTGAAATATAGGGCTATTTACCGTATAATTTGAACCTGGAAAAAAGATTACTAAATCCTTTGCGCAGTCCGTTCTCCCATGCATCGTATATGGTATCTTCATACCTTTGAATCCAGTAACACTTGAATTTATATACTTCATATAGAAAAACTCCTTCGTCTATACTCCTTATATTATCTATGTCCATCTTTTCTAGCCTGTATATACCCATAATAACTACAGGTTCCTTGTTGGCTTAAATCCTTTACCTCAAAGCCACATTTCTCATAAAAACTAAAATTATTTGCTGATGTATGGGCAAACCAATCTCCATGAGGCAACTTTTGAACACATAATTCCACAAGCTTTCGGCCAATACCTTTCCCTTGATAATCCGAATGCACTACTAAGTCCATAATGTTTGCTGCCATTATCTGATCGGAAATGACTCTTACCATCCCAATCATTTTTTCATCATCCCAAACAGTATATGCCCATGTGGAGTTTTCAAATATAAGCGTAAATTTTTCTTTCTGCCAATCTGGCGTATGATTAATCCATCCGGCATCTTTAAAAAGTTCTTCTACGCTTTCAGCAGGAATACCCATGGTTCCTTCCCTAATAACGAGCCCTTCAAAATAATGATACATCTGTAACTCCCCCTTCATGGTTATTAGTATATATACTACATTTAGGTAGGTATTTCCTTTTTTATCGCAAATATCCAATAAGAAAAGATTCTCAGTCCTCTCTCAACAGAAACATAGATATACTGTTGATTGTAGCGAAGGGCGGACGCTTCCTTCGCTTCGATCCATCCTGGGTCTTTTGCTCGCGCTGTTCTCACTGGAGTCTCCTACATACGCTCCAATCAACCATGTACGCTTGAAGTAAACGGATATAATTGAAGTCAATAGTACTTACTATTTTATCGTGTACTTGAAATCAGTAATATTGAACTGGACGCTAGTACAACGAAATTTTACTTTCTGCGACTCAAGCTGGAGAAGCGAAAAAGTCAAGATCCCACAGGTAGCGTAGCATACGAGAAGGCTCGGGCTCGGCTCGCCCACGGAAAGCGTCCACATAAGCGTAAATCACAAGAATATTCGTTCTTTAAAGCCCTACGAATCCAGTGTTCACAGAACATTTTTATACAATTTCTTATCTTTTTAAAAAAGGACTGCCCATGTATATGGACAGTCCCTACTTAACTTATTCTTGAATTCTGACAAGTTGTGTCTTTTCTACATCATAATCTAATCCGTCTGCACTTGGATCTTTATCATACTCAAGTAAAGCCATCATTTTTTCTGTTCCTTTTATCGAATCGAAATCAGCATCATTTACGATTAGAAACATGTCGCCATAGGCTCTTCCCTCTCCAATAATCAAATTCCCCTCATATTCTACATTTAAATCCTTGCCTTCTAAGTTAAGTGCTGCTGGCTCTTTCTTTGCAAAAAGTATTCCTTCGCCTTCAGTTACTTTCGGAAGAGATGAAATTGCTTTTGTTTTCCCTTTCTCTTGATTTGTTATTTCTTTTATTAACTTTTTCTTTACAAGGGCTTGTACTGTTTCATCTGTTAGGACGATGATTTGTTGCCCATCATTTTCCATAACCTTAATCTTGTACTGATCTTCCTTTGCTAAATCATCCTTCTCTCGCTCCAAAGAATCGATGATTTGTTGTTCTTCCCCATAGAGAATTACTCCATTTGCTTTTGCAAACATATTACACCCCGTTAATATTGACGCAGCTATAAGAGTAGTTAGAAATATAATTAGTAATTTTTTCATTTTTGATTAGCTCCTTTTCATTTTTACTCTTCCTTGCTATTGACTTTATTATAGGAGGTAACCTTATCTTTAGCCTTCTCTTTAGATGACGTTTACATTACAATTTTGCAACTTAACGATTTCCCAAATTAAAAATAAGAAAAACCAGGTAAGTAAAATAATACCCGGTTCTTTAAACGAAACCGGTTTCAATCGATTTCAGTAAGCTTTGGATAGACCTGCTGCTATATGAAAAGAGACTTCCTACTATTTTCAAAGTAGAAAGCCACTTTTCCATATTGTATTATTCTTTTCCCATACTTCGACGCACTTAAATTTCCCCTACCTTCTTCACCTTGAAAATCGAGAGAATTATGCTAAGTCCTCCTAATAAGAAAAGTAATACTATTAAAAGGTCGAGATTCAGATTAAGCATCGGAGCGAAGTTAAGTAATTGCATGATTAATATTGCACAAAGTACAGTTGGAATAGTGAGTCTTTTCCATATACCTAGGAAATAGAGAGGTATAAAACTAATAACTGTAATCTGAAAAGATCGAATTATCATGTCCTTGAAATAGAGAAGTATATCATCTGGATTAAATTCTCCCATAATAAAAGGGTGTACTTGGTCAATTAAATAAGTAGAAACCGCTGTCAGTGTATAGGAAATAATTGTAACGAGGAAAACAAGAAGAGCTATAAAGAGAATTTTTGCTGTAAAGAGTTGTTTTCTATTGATAGGATAACTGTATGCAAGAGAGATGGTTTTATTTTTATATTCATCAATAAACACCTGATTTATAAGAGAAGCCCCGAAGAGAATTAGCCCTGTTTGAATTGCCTTATTAAGCTCCATTACTGTTGTAAAGCTATTACCAAAATCTGCACTAACTTGTTTTATAAAGAGTAACGGTAAAAACATGAGGGCAATCCAGTAGATTATCACTTCTCCAATTATTATATGTCGCTTCAACTTTTTTCCTTCTAAGAGAATAAGTTTAATCAAGTTTGCCACCCCCATTTACCTGCTCGTAAAAGTAGTCTTCCAAAGAACTCGTGTGTTTTTTTATTTCTTCAATTTCCACATCATGAAGTATTAACATTTTGGAAATAGTCTTTTGTGAATGGGTTAAGTCATATATACGAATTCGATTATTAGTAACCATTTTGAAATTGGAAATTTGGAAATTACTTTCGAGTAAATAGAGTGCTTTTTCCATATTCGGGGTCATCAGTTCTATATACTCCGTTCGTTTCTTACGAATATCTGCTAAAGTAACTTCGTTCAACAATTTACCATTATTAATGACTCCTACCCTATCGACAACCTGTTCCATTTCTCCAAGAATATGACTGGAAAGTAAAAAAGTTATTCCATACTCTCTATTTAACATTAAGATTAAGTTTCGTATATCCTTAATACCGATTGGATCTAGACCATTTGTCGGCTCATCGAGAATAATTAGTTCTGGTTTCATGACGATAGCTCTCGCAATTCCTAATCGTTGCTTCATCCCCAGTGAAAAGTCCTTGACGGTTTTGTCTTCGGTATCTTTCAGCTGTACCATATCTAAAGCGTCATTAATCTCTTTCTCATCATAAAACCCTAAGTATTCTCCATGCAATTTCATATTTTCTATCGCTGTTAAATGCTCATAGAAGATTGGATATTCTATAACGCTCCCCACACGCTTTAAAACTGTTTTCGTTTCTTCTGTCAACTTTTGATTAAACAATAATACTTCCCCACTAGTAGGAGTTGTTATTCCAGTCAACATTTTCATAATCGTTGTTTTACCTGTTCCATTTCGCCCTAAAAACCCATAAATTTCCCCCTTTTTTACATGCAAATTTATATCAGAAATTATTGTTTTTCCTTTTAGCTTTTTCGTTAATCCACTAGTCTGAATTACGTAATCCACCTTAATCCCTCCCGTTCTTATATATTTATCATAATCGGCAAAGGTATCTTTTTTCTGTATTATTCCTTACAAATTTCTTAAGAATTTATATAGTTCTATAAGTATGCAAAAAAAGAAGGTCGTTCCAGTAGGACATCCCTTCCAAGCTTTAATATATTAATCGTTTGAAAATGCAGCTAAATACTGTTTTTTCGTATGGCTTACTGCTTAAATGAATCGATCCTTTCATCGACTCGGTTAACCGTTTTGTAATACTTAAGCCTAAACCACTCCCTTGAAATTCAGGGTTTCTAGCATCATCTAATGTATATAACCTTTCAAATATACGATCTTGATGTATCGTTTCAATTCCTTTACCATTATCCCAAATGTCAACGGCAACAAACTCTTCTTCCTCACGAACCGTCACGCCGAACATACCGCCATCACTTCCATATCGAATTGAGTTCGAAATGAGATTGTTAAATATTCGACTCAGAGCCTCTTCGTTTCCAAGAATATAAAGTGGTTGTTCAGGAATAACTATCTCTACTTGAATACCTTTGGATTTTAATAATTCGTAAAACTCCAACACTGTTTTCCGACAGACTTCATTGATTGCCACCTGCTTTAATGGAATTGCATAATCATCTGCATCTATTTTTACAAGGTCGAAAAATTGGTTCAGCAAATTAATGACATCTTTTGTTTTTTGGTAGAGTCGGTCGCTTACCTCTTTTCGTTCATCTTCAGTCATATTATCATTCAAGTTTAATTTTTCTACGTAGCCCAAAATTACCGTGAGCGGTGTCTTCAGATCATGAGACATATTTGATAGCATTTTACTGGAGCTGTCTTTTGCTTTTACATAATCGGCTTTTACTTTTTGGTTATAACTTAAGAAACGATTAATCTGGTTAAGTACAAGCTGAACAGCCTCTTGGTCAGTTTGTAATAACACCTTTTCTGCTGACTCATTTATGATAATATCTGATAACCTTGTGTGTATTTCCTTAAGGTTTTTTTTCATCTTAACTCTTAAAAAGTATTGAAGACCATTTAGTATTAGAAGAAAAATAATAATAAAAATTAAAATAGGAATCATCTATTTCTCTCCCAGTTTGTATCCAATACCCCATATCGTTTGGATATATTTCGGAGTAGAAGGATTTTCTTCAACCTTTTCTCGAAGTCGCCTAATATGAACATTAATGACGTTTTCATTACCATAATAATCATCCTCCCAAATTAAATGGTAAATCTGCTCCTTCGTGAACACTCTACTTGGATTACTCATAAATAGCTTCAATATATGGAACTCTTTGGATGTTAGTTGAATATGCCGCCCTTTAACCTCTGCAGAAAAAGTATTTAAGTCCAGCGTAAGCTCTAGGTAGTTTAATGTTTGTGAAGTGGTCTGATTATTTCCTGAAGTGTATTGTGTAGCCCTACGAATAGCAGCTTGCACCCTAGCAGTTAGTTCAATCATAGAAAAAGGCTTGCTAATATAATCATCTGCTCCAAATCCAAGGCCTAATGCTTTGTCCATTTCGTTACCTTTTGCCGAAATGATTAATATAGGAATCATACTTGTTGCTCTTACTTCCTTTAATACCTCCATCCCACTTAATCTTGGTAGCATCAAATCTAGCAAAATTAAATCAGGCTCTTTGTTTCTAAATATAACTAAAGCTTCCTCCCCATTAAATGCAGTCAGTACTCTAAAATTTTCCTGTTTTAAATGACTAGCTACTAGTTCACTAATTTCTTTGTCATCTTCTACGAGCAGAATATTCTTTTGCATTTTTCCACATCCATTTCACTGTGCCAATACCGCCATTATATATCATTTATAACCCAACGTGGAAAGGAAAAAAGACAGTCGTTGTAGAAGATAGCAAGAGATAAGGATGTGATTATGTGAAGTTAAACAAAAGCTTTCGTTCTATTTGGTTCAGTAGTGCCACCTCTGAACTTG
The DNA here is from genome assembly GCF_038003165.1 of Psychrobacillus sp. FSL K6-2365. Lineage (NCBI taxonomy): Bacteria > Bacillati > Bacillota > Bacilli > Caryophanales > Bacillaceae > Psychrobacillus > Psychrobacillus sp. FSL K6-2365. Next base: position 4,042,106 of record NZ_JBBOOO010000001.1, read on the forward strand.
GTGGTGCGTTTTTTACCTTTTGCAATTCTATACTGATCTATGAACATACTGGCTCTGCAACTGCACTCGGACTAGTGTGGTTAATCTATTACATACCATCTTTTTTTATGCAGCTGTTTATCGGACCATATATTGATCGATGGAGTCGTAAGTATACGATGATTTGGTGCCAATTAATCCGAGCTATCCTTGCTTTTCTGTTAGCGATTACTTTGTTCTCCGATTGGTTCTCTGTTTCACTCATTTATTTGGTTCAAGTTATTGTTGGGCTAGTAATGCCTATATTCACCCCTGCCAACCAATCCATTCTACCGACGATTGTCGAGAAAGAATTTCTAGGAAAAGCAAATGCATCTCTTGAAAGCGTTCGTCAAGTGATGGCAGTAATGGGACCAATCAGTGCAGGTGTCTTAGTAGACTTTATAACAGTAACCTGGATGTTAGTGATTATATCAATAGCATTTTTATTAAGTACATATAACTTGGCACAGCTACATGAAAAGAATTTAAAGCATGAGTTACGAAAACCTTGGATTGAGGAGTTTAAGGAAGGATTGAATTCCTATTTTGAGCAGCCATTAATTGTTTGGTTGGGTGTTTTCTTCGGCTTTGTTCAATTTGGTGTCGGGGTAACGATTGTGACAACACTGCCTTATATTACAACGGTGTTAGACCAACCTATTGTATCTTATGGATTCTTTATGGCAGGCTTTCCAATTGGTTATACAATTGGGGCTTTACTAAGCTCTAGACTGAAGCCGTTAAATGGACTCGGAGTTTTATTTAGCACCCTTTTTATCGGTGGCTGTACTTATTTATCGCTAGCTTTTACTCCATGGTATCTCCTAGCCCTTGTGACAGAGGCCATTGCAGGCATCGTTATTGCTATTTTTAATATTTATAACATTACACTAATTCAGCAACGAATTCCAAATCAATTCATGGGTAAAGTTACATCGGTACGTCTATTAATTATGCGTCTTATGCTTCCACTTGGAATTCTATTTGCCACAATCAGTGTTCAGTTTTTAGCTATTCGTACTATGTACTTTGTCATTGGAGCAATCATCTGCATTACTTCTATAACTGGCTATGCTTTCTTGAAAAGTAAAGAAGAGATTAAATAATAATCCCCTGAAAAGAGCCCTCTAAGCTGAAGGTTCTTTTCAGATATTTATTCGATACTATCCTGTAAATACTTGATCATACGGGTAACGATAATGAACATTCTTCGGCTTCATAAGTATGAAAAACAAAGTTAAAGGACCAATTCGTCCGATAAACATTACCATACACAATAGCACTTCACCTATGTCACTAATTTGTGCAGTTATACCCATTGATAATCCAACAGTCCCAAAAGCTGATACAACTTCAAATGCCAAAGGTAAAAAAGGTATCTTTTCCGTAATAGTTAAAAGAAATATAAAGAAAAAGACTATGAATAAACCAATCGTTGATATTGCTAGAGACCTTATTACTGTCTCCAGACGGATAGATCTTCCAAATAACTCTGGTTCACTACGTTTGCGCAAAAAAGATACTGTAGCTAAAACTATTACAATAAATGTAGTTAGCTTAATCCCAGATGCTGTCGATGCACTACCCGCACCTATAAACATTAGAACCATCGTTAAAAGGATAGTGGGATCCTCCATATCACCATAATTTAATGTATTGAATCCAGCAGTACGAGGGGTCACTCCTTGAAAGTAGGACACCATTAATTTATCTTGTAATGGCATAGCCCCAATTGTTGCTTGATTATTATATTCCAACACGAAAACGAAAGCGATAGCTATAACATTGATAAGTATAGTTCCGACAACCATCATTTTCGTGTGAAGGGACCATTGCCTAAATGACTTTGTTTGTTGAATATCAACTACTACGGTAAATCCGATTCCACCTATTATAAATAGTAACGATAATACGATATTCACAATAGGGTCATTTGCAAAACCAATCAGGTTATCAGGGAATAAAGCAAAACCAGCATTATTAAATGCAGAAATTACATGAAAGACACTTAAATATAGTGCATCGTTAAAACCAAAAGTCGGTATCCAGTGTATGGTCAAAACTGTTGCTGCAAAAAGTTGAACCGATAAAACAAATGATAAGATTAGCTTTACTAGCTTTATAATACCGCCTACTGAGTTTTGATTGAATGACTCTTGTATATAAATACGGCTTTGAATACCTATCTTCTTCTTTAAGAGTATAAGAATAGCCACAGCAAATGTCATTAAACCAATGCCACCACATTGAATAAGAATCATTAATACAACTTCCCCAAATACAGTCAATGTTGTACCAGGGTCAAATACACTAAGTCCTGTCACCGTGGTTGCTGAGGTAACCACAAATAATGCATCAATCCAAGATATGTGGGTTGTGGTCGCTACAGGTAATTTCAACAAAATGGTTCCCACAAATATTAGAGATAAAAAACTGCCAGCAATAACAATAGGTGGAGAAACGGTTCTTCTTTTCTTATTGCTTATTCGCATATGAACACCTCCTAGCACTAAATTTGAAAAAAACTATTTCTTTAAAAAGCTGAAAATCAAAATTAGCTAGTCATTTCAATGAAACAACAAAAAACCCACAAGGCATAGGTAATAGCCTAGTGGGCATAGAATCATTCTCACTAGCTCCAATTCCTCTCTCACAACGCTTACGGAGTTAGCTGTCGGATTAGGGCAAAGAGTAGCCCCCCCTACAATCGTAGGATTCACCCCACGCGGCTTAAGTAGCCACGAATAATGGTTCCCCCGTTCCAGATGGATTAAGCGATTTTGAAATATGAAACTGAAAGTAATAATACTCCCAACTCTTAGTCTTGTAAACAAATATTTTAGAGGCTTTAATAGTAGAGAATCAGGATTAGACATAAGTTAAAATCAATAATATAGGAAAAGGCTTTCGAATATTATACTCGAAAACTTTTTTGTGTTTTGTATTTATATTTTCATAGAAAGAATTCATTTGCACCAGTTTATATTCCGATAAACGCTTGTCATATATTTCTTTTAACTCTAGAACTCTTTCATATCATAATCAATAATCGGAAAGTTACGCCGGTAACAGGCTTATCAGTAAATAAATAGCTGTTCCCCATATAAAAATTGCAGAACATTTATTAAATAAAACGAATAGTTGGCTGCGTATGTTTATTTTTTTCAATGTTGCACCCAAAACTGCCAAGCCCAAAAACCAAATCCAAGATATAAAGACACAAGCAATTGTGAAGAAAAGTAGTTGTTGTCCACTATACTTTACAGCACTTGTCCCAATTACACCGATTGTATCTAATAATGCATGTGGATTTAGGATGGACACGGAAAGTGCAAATACAATTTGCTTCTTCAGAGGTAATGCTTCTTTTCCTAATGTGTTCATTGATTTCGAAGACCAAATCACTTTTCCCATATATAAAAGAAATAGTATTCCTGCAACTAACAAAATAATCCTTAACCACTCAAATTGTAAAACGATTATTGATAATCCTAAAATGGCGAGTACGATTAGCACTGTGTCACAAATTGCTGCGGTTACCACCGCAGGAAGCGCTCTAAACAAACTTGGCTGAGTGACACCTTGCGTAAAGACAAATACATTTTGTACACCTAGAGGAAGTATAAGCCCAAATGCCAACAGGACACCATGAATGATCGGTTCCATCATTTCAACTCCTTTCTTCTCTATCATACCTATGATATAAATAATGAAAAGGTCCAATTCGATGGTCAAATATCTATCCAAATTTTAAGGGGGGGAATTGAAATGAATTGGCAACCAAATCGGCCATTACCAATCAGTTTATCTTAACAAAATAAGTAAGTGGATGATAAAACAAATTCAAAGTCGTGAGTGGCCAAGCTATTCAAAACGGTTTTGAATATAAGGAACATTGTTATACTGTAGATAAAGATTATTGTTTCGGAGGTGAAAACGTGGATAGTAAGCAGTGGATTTTAATCATTGACGATGAGGAAGACTTGGCACGTCTCCTTGAGAAAGTTTTATACAAAGAAAGCATTACGAATGTTGTAACAGCAGGATCGGTTGCAGATGGATGGGAAAAGTTTCAGAAGTTTAATCCAGCACTTGTATTGTTAGATATTATGTTACCAGATGGCGAAGGCTACGACTTATGCAAGCAAATTCGTGAAGTTTCCAATGTACCGATTTTATTTATGTCTGCGAGGGATGAGGAAATTGATAAGCTTTTAGGGCTGGCGATTGGTGGTGATGATTATATTACCAAGCCATTTAGTCCCAAAGAAGTGGCATATCGGGTGAAGGCTCAGCTAAGGCGGGCTGGTTTTTCAGAGGAAAATGTGACTCCGAAAAGTTTACAAGTTGGGCCTTTTGAGCTCAGTGCAAGTGAAACAGAATTGCAGAAAGATGGAAAAACAATTGAGCTTACTGCAAAAGAAATCGGACTTATGAGCTGTTTTATGCATCATCCGAATCAGATTCTAAGTAAGGAAACCTTATTTGAACATGTGTGGGACGATAACTTTTTTGGTTCTGATAATACGGTAATGGTACATATTCGTCGATTACGCGAAAAAATTGAAGTAGAGCCTTCCAATCCTTCCTTTATATTAACCGTTAAAGGGCTTGGCTATAAATTACATACCAAGAGGTGAAGGAAAATGAAGTGGAAATTGACACGGCGCTTTTTGGGATCCGTTGTTACAATTGTTATGATTGTAGGGGTTGTTAATACAATTATACTTTTATCCTTACTCATCTATAAATCAATGAATAATTTTGAAACAGACGAAGGGTCTGCTGAAAACTTTAGCAGAAATTTTTCACAATATATAGCACTGCAACACGACAAACCAACGGTCAATGAAAAAGGTTTAGAAAAACTAAGAGAACTGAATGCTTGGATACAATTTTTGAATAATAATGGTGACCAAGTAGCAGCTTTTTATACTCCTGAGAATTTACAAAAAGAGTATTCTCCAATTGAAGTTGTTCAAACGTATAAATATCAAGAAGTAGATGGAAAGACTACAGTTTTTATAGGAGAGGCCCATCACTTTACTTATTTAATAGGAATTAAAAATCAAAAAATTGACCGATATGTATTTACGTATGATTACGGACAAGTTCTTAAAAACATTAATATCGTACTCTTACTAATTCTAACAGTCGATATTTTCATTGCATTAATAGTTGGATTTATATTCGGAAAAAGATTAACAGGTCCCCTTCACATTTTAATAGATGGAATCCACCAGCTACGTGAAAGACGCTTTAAAAAAATGCCTATACCACATGGTGTGTATGAAGATGTTTTTCGCAATATGAATGAACTCTCGTTAAAGCTTGATCAATATGAGAAAGAACGTAATCAACTTGACCAAATGCGTGAAGAATGGATCAGCAATGTTTCGCACGATATGAAGACACCACTCGCCTCTATTCATGGATATGCAGAATTGATGCAAGATAGTGCCAAGGATTTAACAGAAGAAGAATTGCATGAATATACATCTATTATAAATAGACAGTCCAAATACATGAGTGATCTAATAGATGATTTAAATTTAACGATGCGCTTGCGCAATAAAAAACTACCATTGTTACTGGAAGACGTGGATATTATTGGATTGATACGTGAAATGACAATCAATCTGTTAAATGATCCCCAGTTCGGAAATCGAAATGTAGAATTTGTTGCTAATGTGGACAAAGCAGTGCATAAAGTGGATAAAAAACTACTGAAACGAGCAATAGTTAACTTTATCAACAATGCACTTGTGCATAACAATGAAAAAGTCTTTGTAAGAATCCAAATTGATAAAGTTTATCCACATTGTGGACAAGAGCAAAAATCTAATAACATATCCACAGCCTCAGCATTCCATACACAAATTACCATCGCTGATAATGGTAGAGGAATCTCTTCTAAAGATATGGATCAAGTTTTCGAACGCTACTATCGAGGTACAAATACTACTAGTACACATGGAACTGGATTAGGAATGGCGATTGCACGAGATATCATCTTAGCCCATAACGGAACAGTAGACTTGAAAAGCTCAGAAAACAAAGGAACAACTATAACAATACTTTTATAGAAAAAAGGACTGTTCTCCACTTTGTTATCGGAGACAGCCCTTTTTTCTATTCTAATTGTTTTTGTGCTTTTTTCGGTATTTCTTCCAGTTTCACTTCATCATATGACGATACTTGATCATCCTTTTTTACGTACATTTTTAGGTAGGCATCTTTGCGAAGACTTTTATGTGCCGTGAATTCAAGCGAAATTGTTTTACCATCCTCATTTGTAGCGTCTAGTTTATAAGAATAGGAAGTCATAACAGAACCATCATCCAGTTTGTTCTCATGTGGTATGCCATCTTCTGTAATTTGCAAATAATAATTGCTTGCATTTATACGGTTAAAATCTATTTTTGTAATAGCAAAAACCCCTACTATTCCTAGTGCAAACAAAATACCCACTACTATTAGAAATCTTTTCATCTCTATCATCCTTCTGTTCTATTATTTTGTGTGATAATTCGATTGTAAGAAGCTACTGTTAAGATATAATACAGTCCATAGATAACTGTATAAGCAATCATCCAGATTACTACCGGTTTTACTAAATCCATCATTAGTAGACTAGAGAAAGCTTTTAAAGCAATTGCACTGTGCAATAATCCTACTGCTAGTGGCACAAAGAAGATGACAAATACTTGAGATGCAATGGATTTACGCATTTCCTTTGGACTTACTCCCATTTTATGAAGCATATTGTATTGGGACTTATCTTCCCCAGCTTCTGTTAAAACTTTAAAGTAAATGATACTTCCTGTTGCCGCTAAAAATACTAGACCAAGGAAACTCCCGATAAAGAGCAAGGAACCTACACTTTCAATACCTGTTTGGAAGTCCTGAGGGGCACTTGAAAATTGTGCTTCTTCAGGTAAATATTTTGCAATCTTTTTAGATAAATCTATAGAAGCTTGATCAATACCGATGACTCGGTATTTTAGTGCTTCTCCTTCTTTTTGTAACGCTTTAAATTGATCATTTGAAACTACCACTGTAATCCCTGCCGTACCAGAGTTTAATACTGATTGTGTTTAAAGCTTTGGAATGTGAGAATAGTGTTGTTCTCAGTTGAGACAGTTTTTCCTTCGTATTTAGGTGAGAACCTTTCGTCGTATCCAATGTCTAAAATAACGGCATTTTCGTTATTAACATGTAGTTTTTCCCTTTTTTGAATCGCTGCTAATTTGTTATATGTTTTTTCATTGATAATCGTATAGATCCTCTTATCTGCGTTATTGAATGCTGAGTCTAATTGTTCAGTATGAAAGGCTACAGACAACGCTTCGATATTTTCATCGTAGTTTACATCTAGCAACACATTGCTGACTTGTTGATCGAGTTTTTCATCTGTTTGCTCATACATAAAAGTATTTGGATCAGAGGTTATAACCTGATCGTTTATGTTGTAGTATAGACCATATACTGCTCCACCAGCTGTTACAGTTGTAGCACTGAGCACCGCAATAATCGTCAGTGTACGAGCATTTCCTCGGATACGATATAACAGTTGGGAAATCGTCATTAAATGAAGTCCTTTCCACAACCATTTTTCATTTTTCTTTATCATCGTTAATACAAAACCAGTCACGCTATGGAACAATAGAAAAGTACCGACAATAACTGTCATTAAAATGATTAATGCTATCATTAAAAAGCCAACTGCTTCCCAGACTTTTGAAGTAAACATATCTTGTAGTGCCAACCAATAACCAATCGAAATTAATAAAACTCCAAGAATAGCTATAGTCATAGAAGGCTTCCGAGCCACTTCTCCTTTTTTCGATGCATGGAATAAATCGATGAGTTTAAACTGATAGATTAAACGATAGCCTTGGAATGATGTTACAAAGAAAACTGCTAGAAACACAACAGTGGTATTCAAAGCTGCCTGTTCCGAAAATGTAAATGGTGCGATGACATCGTAACCCATTAAATGGATCAAAATCGTCATAAATCCTTTTGAACAAAGAAACCCAAGTACAACACCAACTACTAATGAAACCAAGCCTAATAATAAATTTTCAAAAAAGAGCATAAAGCCAATCTGACGATTACGAACGCCTAGCAATGCATACAATGCCACTTCTTTTTTTCGTTTCTTCATAAAGAACGAGTTCGAATAGGCTATAAATACGGCAACGAAGAGTAGGAGAATGACTGCTGCACCGCTCATCAGTGAATCCAATTTTTGCGAGGAAGCTGTTTTTTCTGCAATCGTATCGCTATATTTTAATGTCACAAATGTAAAGTAGATAACAATACTGAAAACCATAGATGCGATATATAAAAAATATTGGGAAAAGTTTCGTGCAATGTTTTTTCTCGCTAGACTAAATAACGTCATCTACCCCACCCCCAATTGTTGCAAGGACATCCAAAATTTCTTGGAAGAATGCTTTCCGTGTTTTATCTCGACGGTAAATTTCTGTTGAAAGCGTACCATCCTTGATGAAAATAATACGACGACAGAAGCTTGCTGCATATGCATCATGTGTCACCATCATGATAGTAGAATTATTATTTTCATTTAGTTTACTTAAGCTTTCTAATAGATCTGTCGCTGATTTTGAATCCAGTGCACCTGTTGGCTCGTCTGCTAAAATCATTACAGGCTCCGTCACAAGTGCTCTTGCAGCTGCAGTTCTTTGTTTTTGACCTCCAGAAATTTGGTATGGATATTTATCTAGTAAGTCTTCAATACCAAAAACTTTAGCAATACTAGTCACTAAGCTATTAATTTTTTTTGCTGGAACTTTGGCAATTGCCAGAGGCAATAATATATTTTCCTTCACAGTAAGAGAGTCTAACAAATTGTAATCCTGGAATATAAAACCGAGATTATCACGTCTGAAATCAGCTAACGCATCTTCTTTCATATCGTGGATACTCGTATTGTTCATATATATCTTTCCTTCAGTCGGAGAATCAATTGTTGCCAACATATTCAGCAGAGTTGACTTCCCCGCTCCAGAAGGACCCATAATCCCTACAAACTCTCCCTCTTGAATATCGAATGATATATTTTCTAATGCGGTGTATGCTGCATTGGATTTACCATATATTTTTTTCACATTTTCTACTTTTAATAACGATTCCATTTTTTCACCTCTTCAATTTTGTCGATATGTATACTATAAATGCTCATCCTTACAGCAAATTTATGCCAACCTTACAGCAAGCTTAAATCCGAAAAAACCCGACTTCTATTAACTAGAAATCGGGTTTTACATTATTTTTTCTGGTTGAGTATTAATCAGATGCTTCATCGAAATAGAAACGAAGTTTTCCTTTACCCAATCCCGGTCCTTTCAAAACAGAGACGTAGATATGCCATTGATTTCCGCTCCGGGCTGACGCTTTCCGTGGGCACGGCTTCAGCCGCTTCCTTCGCACGCTCAGTCCAGGGTCTTCAGCTCGCGCTGTTCCCACTGGAGTCGCCGCTCTGCGCTCCAATCAACTAAGTCCACTTATAGTAAACAGATAGTTGAATACACGCTAAATAATTTATAGTATATTTGGATAAGTCGTGTTGAAATGGACTAGCACAAATAAAATTCACTTCCTTCATCTATCTTTAAATAATAGCACTTCTAATTCATAGGCGATTACTAAGAATATAATCACTTTCTAAAATTGGATCAATTTTATCATCTAAGCGATATACTTTGTCAATATTTAAATTGTTGTACTACGCTATAATTGATTAATCGTGGAATGTGGCGACTCCAGCGGGATCAGCCTTAGGCAACGCCCGCGTAAAGCGTCCACATGTAAGAAAATCACAGGATTATTCATCCTTAAAATGTACCAAGAACCCAGAGTTCATGGCACATTTTATATACTTTCTTATTCTTTAAAATAGATGACCCAAGCACCCATTGATAAAAATACGGATGGCTTATAATAAGTGGTGTTCATCAGCACTACCACAGCCCTAAAAGTTTTAAGGTTGCTGTAAGGTTGCTATTAATATAACGTAAGGTTCGATAATTATACTAACCTTTAAGCAAAGTAATATAAAACTTAAAGGAGAATTATAATGAATCCGTCCATTTCAAAAAAAAAAAGAATTATTTCATTAGACATTATTCGTGGAATTGCCCTACTTGGTATACTACTGATAAATGTTGCAGCATATAAAATTATTATAGAAGGACAACCACTACCAGATTATAGTGGTGTTAATGGAGTTATCCACCAACTAATAGCAATCATAGTGGAGAAGAAATTCTTTTCCATTTTTTCTTTCCTATTTGGTGCAGGTCTATTTATTTTTGCTTCAAGAGCGGAAAAACGGGGTGACAAACCTAGATTACGAATGGTAAGACGTTTATTAACTCTCTTACTTCTTGGGATCATACATTCAATCATATTTTGGGGAACAATTCTACATGTATACTCGATTGTTGGGTTGTTTTTAATCCCTTTTTATCGCGCTAGAGTTTCTACCATCAAAAAGTGGCTTGTTGGAATGACAACTATCCACTTAGTTTCTCTAGTATTAATGATTTTCTTGCCTACGAAACTGCTCTTACCAATCTTAGAATTCTTTTCTAACGATTTAATACTAATATTCATTATGTTTCTGGCTGGTTTTTTAACAGCTAAAGCAGGGTGGCTTGTACAGATACAAAGTTTGTCCAAACAGATTCGATGGATGCAAGCTGGAACCTTTCTTTTGTTCATCCCTTTCTCTCTGTCGATTTGGAATGCTTTTCAAAGCGGAGACAAAAATGTAGATTTACTTATTGCTTTTGGGACAATACCAACGACCTTGTTTTACTTATCAACATTATTTTTATTGTTAGAAAAAAAACATGTCTTAAAATTTCTGAAACCAATCTCATTTGTCGGCCAAATGGCTTTTACAAATTATATTGCTCAAAGCATTATAGGAACAATTATCATTTCACTTATTGGTCTGGATGTCGTTTCACCAAAGGATATTGTCTATATTGCAATCTTGATCTATGCTATTCAGATAGTCTTTAGTATAGTCTGGTTCAAATTCTTTTCTATGGGGCCATTGGAGAAAATGTGGCGTTATATGACTTATGGTAAGAAATATGCAAAAAGATAGTGAATACGTTAAAATACTCAAACACAAAGTCTAGCGAGTAATAACTTAATATGTACTTAAAAGGCCCATTTGTATTTGTACATACAAATGGGCCTTAACTTCATTTCACTTAAAAAATCTAGTTATAACCGATTTTCCCATCCTCTAAGGAAGTTGATGAAACAATTAAACCAAAGGGATACTTCATTTGTCCACACTAGTTAACTGCTTCAGATAAACGGAAAAGACTGTTTTTTCCTCGTCGCTCTTTACCTGTATTTCTCCCTCATGTAATTCCACAATACTTTTAGCAATAGCAAGTCCTAATCCTGAGCTTTCAGTATGCACGCCGCGTGATTTATCTACCTGATAAAACCTTTCGAATATATGAGGTAAGTCCATAGCAGGGATCGGATTCCCGTAACTTATCACTTCTACTAAGATGTCATTATTTCTTTGAGTAGCAGATATATCAATTTGTTTTTTCCTTATCCCATATTTTAAAGCGTTCGATAGTAGGTTCTCAAAAACACGAATAAGAAGATTACCATCGGCTTTGGTTATAAGTGGTTCAGAACTATACTTCTCATTACAAACATACTGCATCTGCTCTAACTCAATACGATAATGTTCAACAAGTTGTCCAAGCATTTCCTTTATATTTAAAGGTTCCTTATTTACTTTAAGCTGATGATTTTGCACTCTCGTATATTCAAATAAATCATGAATTAGCCTATGCAATAATGTTGACTTCTCATAGACAATATCAATGTAGTACCTTAGCTCTACTTCATCTCTATATTTATCTTCCGTAATAAGTGACAGGTAACCAATGATAGAAGTCAGAGGAGTACGCAGATCGTGAGAGACATTCGTAATAAGATCGTTTTTTGTTCTCTGAGCATTCCGTTCTTCCTGTCTCAGTGTATCCATTTTACTTATAATCATATTTATACTTTCTGTTAGTTGTAACAATCTTTCATCCCGGTAGCCAGGACTGAACCCAATTTCTGGACTACTTACATACTTTTTAGTTTCTGTAACTAGCTGATCGAAGGATATAAAAAACTGCCTTCTTTTTTCATGTAGGTAAAATAAGCTAAAATAGAAACTAAATACTATTAAAAAACTTAACTGTTCAAAAAGGAAAGGCCAGGGTGAATAAAGAATATTTTCAACCCTTCTCTTACCAACTAAAGTAACGAATTCGGTAACCAATCCGCTACCAACAACTGAGGTATTAACATAGCCTACCACTGCATTTTTAATTATAAATAAAGAAATTGCCGACAAAATAACAGATAGAATAATCCCAGTAACAATGCGCCACCTCGAGAAAAAAACCAATTCACTTAACACAGACTTAATAGTCAATTTTATAACCAACTCCCCAAACAGTTACAATCATTTTTTCTCCTTTTAACACTCTGTCTAGTTTTGCTCTTAAGTTACTTATATGTACCATTACCGTTTTACTTGAATAGATTTCCTGTTCATTCCATACCAATTGAAAGATATCTTCAGAACTAAAAACACGGCCAGGCTTACTGCAGAGTAGGCATAATATATCGAATTCAATTGAGGTCAATTTTAATGGGGTATCATCAATATTTACAGTATGATTCTGTTTATTTATTACTAAAGGACCATAGATCAAACCTTCCTTAGGAGAGTTGCTTTTTAAATATCCAGTTCGTCTTAACAAAGCTTTCACTCGAGCTATAAGCTCCAAAGGATTAAAAGGTTTAATAAGGTAATCATCCGCACCTGTAGTGAGCCCATATATTTTATCCATGTCCTCTGCCTTTGCGCTTAACATTAAAATTGGAACAGTCTGGTTATCTTGTCGAATTTCACGACAAACTAAAATACCGTCCTTTTTTGGCATCATCACATCTAGAATTATTAAATCAACTGAATGCCTTTTAAGCATATTTAATCCTTCTTCACCATCATGGGCTAAATGAACCTCGTAATGTTCCGCCTCTAAATAAATTCGTAGCAATTTCGTAATATCTTTATCGTCATCTATTATTAAAATAGCCTCTGCCACAAGACATCACCACCTATTCCAAAATTCTTCTTATATTATAAACATAGATACTTTCTAAAAACTAATTTCTCATTAATCTTAAGAAATTTTTTAGCTTTTCTTTCCTTTTTTTTAATATCAAATAGCTACAATATGGTTATGTTAATGAATATTAAGGAGAAGAAATGGAGGAAAGAAGATGAAACGCAGAAAGATAAAAAGGAAAGTTAATTTTTTTACTACCTTAATCATTTTGTCGGTGTGCTATATAGGGATTTATAAGTTTAGTCAGAGCAGTCAAGTTCAAAATTTCATGAACGAGATAATAGAGGTTTCCGGCCCCTCAACAACCTTCATAGATTCATCATTAAAAGCACCTAACATAAAAGGACAAGCAGCAATATTAATGGATGCTTCTTCGGGAGAAATATTACTGAAACAAGATGCAAACAGTGCCTTCCCTGTTGCAAGTATGTCTAAATTAATGACAGAATATATAGTTCAGGAGCAAATTCAAAATGGAAATATTAAATGGGATGATCTGGTTGAAATTTCACACAGTGCTAATAATATGGATCCACAAGCGGTGAAAATTTATGTAAAAGACAATGATGCTCTAACTGTTCGTGATTTATATAGCGCAATGGTTATTTCCTCAGCAAATAATGCTACAAGAGCTTTAGCAGAGCATGTAGCAGGCACTGAGAAAAGATTTGCAGAACTAATGAATAAAAAGGCAAAAGAAATTGGTCTTTCTTCCAAAACTAACTTTGTAAACTCAACTGGATTAGTAAATACAGACGGCTCTGAGAACATCATGACAGCAGAGGACGTTGCAATATTAGCCTATCAGTTATTAAGTGATTTCCCTGAAGTAGTGGAAACAACAAATTTGCTTGAATATGAATTAGCATACGATAGTACAAACTTAAAGAATTCAAATTCTATGCTATATCCTGAAAATCAAGACCTATATTTTAATCTGGTAGATGGCTTAAAAACTGGGTACACAGAAACTGCCGGATATTGCTTTGCAGGAACAGCAAAACAAGGAGACAAACGACTTATTTCAGTAGTAATGGGTACTAAAAGTGATGACGCTCGTTTTCGCGAGACATACAAGCTACTCTCATTTGGATTTGATAATTTGTAACAAGCTTTTCGTTCAGTGTTGCAAATGAAAATTTCTGGACGCGATCCTTAGTTAAGATTCATTTCTAAAATTTCTTTTCAGAAAAGTTTAGAAACTTGGAAAATGACTCTGAATGTAGTGGTACGAAGCGATTGCCGAGTAATAATCCGGTTGCAAAGAGTTTACTACTAAATAAAAGGTTGACCTATTGGTGTTATCATACTATAATTTCGTTTAATATTATTTATATTAAACAAGCGAAGAAAAGAACATTATTAAGCCGGTCTCCCTGTTAGAAGAGAATCAGTGGTTGGTGAAAACTGATACAAAGATTAGGTGAATTTCATTCTTGGAGCTTTTTTTATACTATATTTTAAAGAACATAGTATAAAAACGGATTAAACCGTTATTTTACCAAGTGGGAAACATAAGACTTGTTTCCAATTAGGGTGGTACCGCGTGAACAGCCACGTCCCTATCGTAAAAGATAGAGACGTGGCTTTTTTTGTCTTTTAACAATTAATTAGAAGACATAATAAAAATAGATTGGATTGGTTAGTTTGCAAAGAACAGAGCAATGGTCATCAAAGATTGGTTTTATTTTATCTGCTGCAGGATCAGCTATCGGGGTAGGAGCAATTTGGAAGCTTCCTTACGTTACTGGTATAAGTGGAGGAGGTGCATTCTTTCTTCTATTTATTTTATTTTCTTTGTTTATGGGCTTCCCTTTATTATTAGCGGAGTTTGTTATTGGTAGAAGTACGCAAAAAGAAGCTATTAGTGCATATCGTAGCCTTGCTCCTAATAGTAACTGGCATTGGATTGGGAAATTAGGGGTATTCACCTGTTTTCTTTTATTATCTTTTTACAGTGTAATTGGTGGATGGATTGTTATATATATTGCAAAGGGTCTGTTTGGTGGAATAATTAGTGAGGGTGCAGATTATGGGTCTGTATTTAACCTAACAATTGGGAATCCTCTGTTGGTTCTTGTTGCCCAATTTGTGTTCTTGGCTATAACAGTTTTAGTGGTGGCTAAAGGGATTCAAAATGGAATTGAAAAAGTAAATAAAATTCTAATGCCCGCCTTATTCGGACTATTTATCGTTCTAATTATCCGCTCCCTAACGCTAGATAACGCTATGGAAGGTGTGAAATTCTTTCTAGCACCGGATTTCTCGAATATTACATCTGAAAGTGTCCTATTTGCGATGGGCCAAGCTTTTTTCTCTTTAAGTGTCGGTGTGTCCGTTATGGTTACTTACAGTTCCTATCTTTCCAAAAAAGAAAGTTTAATACAACCAGCTATTTCAATCGTTTCAATGAATTTAGTGATTGCTTTGTTAGCAGGTTTAGCAATTTTCCCTGCTGTCTTTTCCCTAGGCTTAGAACCTGCTGAAGGACCAGGATTACTATTTGCTGTATTGCCTGCTGTGTTTGATCAAATTGTTTTTGGTGAAGTTTTCTTAATAGGTTTTTTAGCATTATTTTTATTTGCCACATTAACTTCAGCCTTTTCTATGTTAGAAATAATTGTGGCATCTATAGTCAAAGAAAAAGCAGAAAAGCGAACAAAATATGCTTATATGATTGGAATTTTAATATTTTTAGTAGGAGTCCCTTCGGCATTATCCTATAGTATTTTTGCTGATATTCTTATTTTCTCGAAGAGCCTCTTTGACTCTGCCGATTATTTAGTTAGTAATATACTAATGCCGTTAGGCGTACTTTTAATCTCTATTTTTGTTTCGCATAAGATAGAAAAAAGTACTTTACGGGAGGAATTATTACAGCATTCTCGTTTAGGTGCTACTGCATTTAATATTTGGCTTTTTATAATGAAATACATTATTCCACTAGTAATTATCCTCGTTTTTCTCGATATTACTGGTATACTCAATAAAATAGTTGAGATTTTTTAAAATAAATTTAAAGAGCTTATCCTTTATGGAATAAGCTCTTTAAATTCTTAAGGTTTATCTCTTATTTGGCAGATAGTTCACTTTCCGTCACCCATTTATGGTTTTTGACTACTTCTCCACCTGAGGTTGGAGTGTAATCGACCATATATACCGTCGTAGGTTCTGCCGATTCAATTTCAGCAGTAGCACCTTCCATTCCAGGCATATGATCTGCTTCAATGGTAACTTTGGTTCCTGGTTCTAAACTATTATCCCCAGCTTCTTTAATTTCTTCTTGAATGACCCATTTATGATTTTCCACTCTTTCTCCACCAGATGTTGGCATGTAGGAAATGACATAGGCAGTTGTTTCATATGCACCCGTTATCGTTGCCTCTGCCCCCTTCATCCCTTCCATATGGTCTGTTTCAAGAATAACTTGGCTTCCGACTTTGTAAGTAGGATTATCGGCTACTTTCAAATCTTCCGGAACTTCACCTGTGCTAGAGTGATTCATGCCAGAATGATCCATTTCCATGTTTTCATGTGTGCTAGTTTCTTTTTCATCACTACCACATGCCGTCAACGTGAATGCTGTAACCAAGGTAACAATTCCTATTACTATTTTCTTCATCGTCATCCTCCTCAAGTTTTTTCTGCTCTTTTAAAAACGTAATGCAATCAGTAAAACCGATATAGAACTAAACGCTAGAGCTGTCACTGCGTATATTTCACTATACATCTTGTTTTCACCCACCCCAAAATACTACCAGGGGGTATAAATTCACGAGAGAAAGAGAGTGCCTTACATAGCACTCCTCCATAACTAGTTTACATCGTATCCTTGATCATCAATTGTTTCTTTAATAACATCTAGCGATACTTTATCCTCGTCAAATGAAACGTCCACTTTTCCTGATTCTAAATCGACCTTCACTTCATTTACTCCATCTAACTTTCCTACACTGCCTTCTACAGAACTAACACAATGACCACATGACATTCCTTGTACGTTTAATGTTACTTGGTTGACCATTTTAAATTCCTCCTCTTATTTTTTCATTAATTTTTGAATCGTAATAAGCAATTCATCCAGTACTTCATCGTCACCTTCTGCTAGTCTATCCACTACACAGCCTTTTAAATGCCCTTGTAAAAGTACTTTGGCTACACTATTCAGAGCTGACTGAGTTGCAGAGAGTTGCGTGATAATATCATCACAATAGACGTCTTTGTCTACCATCCCTTTTATTCCACGAATTTGACCTTCAATACGATTTAAGCGATTCGTTAAGTCCTTTTTTACATGCTCAGGATGATGACTTTTTCTACAAGATTGATCAGATGTATTTGCATTCTCTTCTATTAAATTGTCCAACTCATCAACCTCCTATTTCTTATTTATATAATACAGTACCTATAGGGGGTATGTAAAGTATAATGCTTTATTGTTTATAAAAATTCTACACTGCACTATTTTGCATATCCTTATTCATCAAAAAAGGACCTAATAATCTTAAGTCCTTTTATCTTTCTGTTTAATGTTTTGCATGATCAATTGCCTGGTGCAACAGATTCATAATATGGTCATCATCACTTGAATAATACAACGTTGTTCCTTCACGACGAAACTTAACTAAACGCAAGTTTTTCAAAAAGCGGAGCTGGTGAGAAACTGTGGACTGACCTAAATTTAGTGCCTCTGCAATATCATTAACAGAATACTCCTCACAGCATAGCAAATTTAAAATACGGATACGTGTTGGATCACCTAACGCTTTAAACGTCTGGGATACGACAAAAAGAGTTTCTTCATCTAATTCATGTGTGTTAGTTTGTACTTCTTTCTCCATATTAATGCACCCTCTCTTTTAAGTTTTAGTATTATGTTAATGATTGTGGTGTGCATGTGCATCTGGTGCCTTTGCTTTTACCGTACATAAAATAGAGTTATCGTGTTTATGAGCTGCAGTTTCAAGTTGAATGGTCACATGTTGAATATTTTTATGTTCTAAATTATGTTCGATTTTATGAAGTAGCTTTTCGCTTTCTGCAATAGTCATTTGTTCTTCAACCACCACATGGCAGGAAAGTGCGTTCAAACCACTTGTAATAGACCAAATGTGTAAGTCATGAACACTTAAAATTTCTTTTTCCATTTCTATTGTTTTAACGATTTCGTCTATATTAACATTTTGAGGTGTTCCCTCCATCAAGACGTGGAGTGATGCTTTTGTTACAGAGTAACCACTTCTTAAAACTAACACAGCGACAATAACACTAGCTAATGGATCGGCCCATCCCCAGTCAAAGAATATGATTAACAAGGCTGCAATAATTGCACCAACTGAGCCTAGCATATCACTGATCACGTGAAGAAATGCCCCACGCATATTTAGATTGTCTTGCGTATCACTGCCTCGCATCATTATCCAAGCTACAAGGATGTTTACCCCTAACCCAATACTACTAATAATAAGCATTCCACTTGTGGCAACCACAGGGGGATTCGCGAACCGCTCAATTGCCTCATAAAAGATAAATAGTGCAATCAATATTAGTGTTACACCGTTTAAGACTGCTGCTAATATTTCGAATCGCTTATAGCCATAAGTTTTACTTGCGTTTGCTGCCCTTTCACTAAATGTAAATGCTAGCAGGGCTATCCCAAGTGATACGGCATCGCTTAGCATGTGTCCTGCATCCGAAAGAAGGGCCAAGCTGTTTGTCAAATACCCGCCTATTGCTTCTACAATCATATAGATTGTAATGATGAAAAATGAAATCAGTAATACCTTTTTATTTGCACCGTTTGTATGCTCATGATTATCCGCCATTATAATCCCTCCGTTTAATATATAAAACCAATATATGATGATATGTTCATATATACACATTATATTCTACTTAATTTATTGTCAACACTTAAATCTGATATATTTTGAATGTGTTAAATAATTTCCATATTTATAAGATTATTTTCATAGATATTTATTTGGAAGAATAGACTAAATTGTAACACTTAAAAATTTGAGGGTTATTTTAAGTCTAAGGTGAAAGGTGAAAGAGTATGACACCCATGTTTTCTCATGTAACCCCCGACCAAATGGTTTCAATGATTCACCACGGATTAAGTAAAAAACAAAACTCAAAGAGAATACTTATTGTCGGCGCAGGTATGTCAGGGTTAGTTGCTGCCTCGCTATTAGAGGAAGCCGGACATAGTGTAACCATAATTGAAGCTTCTGAAAGAGTGGGGGGACGAATATACACGAAACGCTTCCCTTTTATTAACGGTCAATATATGGAAGCTGGGGCGATGCGCATTCCATCGACTCACAATTTAACGTTAGCGTACATAAAAAAATTCAATTTACCAATAAATCCATTTATAAACAGTACACCTAACGACTTGATTTACGTGAACGGAATTATAACACGTCAATACTTGTATGAACAAAACCCAGATATACTAGACTACCCTGTCGCACCTAATGAAAAAGGCAAAACAGCTTTGGAGTTGATACAATCAGTCATTCAACCTGTGATTGATTTTATCAATATAGATCCAACGGAAAATTGGAAATGGGTCATAAAGGAATATGATAAATATTCAATGGATGCATTTCTAAGATATAACCCTAATGGCGTGACTTTATCGCCTGGTGCCATCGAAATGATTAAGGTACTTCTTTCTATCGAGGGCTTAGCAGAGCTTGCATTTCTAGATATATTACGTGAGTTTATAATTCTTTTAAACCCAATTACTCGGTATTATGAAATTACCGGAGGCAACGATCAACTCCCAAATTCATTTCTGCCACAATTAGAGGGAAATATCATTTTTAATCAACAGATGACCAAAATTATTCAGCACCAAAACCAAGTTACTATATATTCGGAGCATACAGAATCGAAACAATCGTTCGAAACAACATGCGATATAGCCATATTGACCATTCCATTCTCGATTCTGCAATTTGTTGAAGTTATCCCCCATAATTCATTCTCGCATAATAAGTGGAAAGCTATTCGTGAACTCCATTATTCCACTTCCACAAAAATAGGTCTTCAGTTTAAAAGTAAATTTTGGGAGAAACAAGGAATCCAAGGTGGGCAAACCGCAACTGATTTGCCCATTCGATTTAGTTATTATCCTAGCCATGATATCGATAAAAACGAGACTGGAGTAATTTTAGCTAGCTATACTTGGGAAGATGATTCACTCCCATGGGAAAGTTTGAGTGAAGAGAAACGAATTCAGCAGGCCTTACAGAACTTGGCTACCATCCATGGTCGACAAGTTTATGATGAATTTATTACGGGAGCATCCTATAGTTGGGGGCAAAATCCATTTTCAGGTGGAGCATTCACTATGTTCAAGCCAGAACAGGAAACAGAACTTTTTCCATACCTTTCCACACCAGAGGGTCGTGTTCACTTTGCAGGTGCACACACTACACTCCCACACGGTTGGATACAGGGTGCAATTGAATCTGGGATACGTGTAGCTTTCGAAGTCAATAATTTATCTTGAGAGAATCACTTAATTTGTGTCATTGCGAAACCTCGTTTGTTTACTAATAAGGGATATAGATAATTGAGTAAGGCAGGAAAACAAAAGCGCTCCTCCTGTTTCATTGATGCAGTTATTTACGCAATAAAAAAACCCTAGGGATAACTCTCCCTGGGGTTAAATTATATTATTAAAGTTTGTCGTCTTTCTGTTATATACTTCATAATTACGCCAAATCTTTTTATTTTTAATCTCATTTCCAACTTTAATTGTTCTCTTGTCCAGTTACATTATAGTTGGTAACTCCAAAATTCAATAACAGCAATGAAATACGGATGTTTCAAAAAACTTTAATTTACATTATAGTTGGTAACCCATCCAATTGTACTTTTAAGGTATTTACATTATAGTTAGTAACCCAATGTTTACATTAATGTTATTGATTTTTGTTATTACAAATTACTTTGAACGGCTTTCAAAATGAGAAACCTAACAAGAGTACACCTTTATGACTGAATCTCCATTTAATTTTATTGATTAGTCATGATATTTAGGAAAACTATTTTGAGTAGTTTGTGATGCTTCCTCTAAAATCTTTTTTACCCGCAGTATATAATCTAGCGGGGGAAGTTTATCTTCAGTCATAAAAGTATTGATGAATCTCTGAAATAAGAAATTATGTGGAATATGGGAAACATTTTCTTTTGTTTTACTATCAAATGTAGAATGAGCTATAACAGGATGGTAAAATGCTTTGTTTTTAAAAGGTATATTAGAAAATGGGTTATGAAAGACAATTAATCCATCTAATAAATGCTCCACATAATTTTCTTTGAATGTTACTTCATTAATAGGTTGAGTACCAAAATCGTTATATCTAGAATGGCTGACTAAAGTAATTCTTGGATCATCACACATTACCCTCACTTTACCAAACGTTGCTGTATTACTAAAAATAACAGCGCTAATATGAGCAAACTTGGGAGTTGTAAAATATCCTAAAGGTACTTTAGCTCCATTTTTTTTATCTATTTCCTCCATGTATATAACATCCAGTATATCTCTATTTTCATCATCCCAGTCTACTGCTATATATCGATCAAAACCATATAAAACTCTATGTATAGCTTGCATACGTTGCTCATTTGTATAAGGCGAGTCAAAAGGAGTAATTGCTATAATGAACGGTTTTCCTTTAACATGTTCCAACTGACCATACGATTCTTTATATTTGTGAGACTTGCTCATAAAAGCATTAGCAATTCTAATGGTGGCGTTATCAACAATCTTCTCCACTGGCCATTCTTTAAAGATATCTTTAGAAAAATCTTTTTTCCATTCTGGGGTCTCATCCTGTGCGTGACTAGCAATAGTTGCCTCTACATTAAAACCATCTTCACCTTCAATAACAAAATCTGGACGATTATAGGACATATTTACATTTAATTTAAGTTCCTTGCTCACTGCAAAAAGGTATAGCTCCCAAAACGATGAGTTAAAAGTTGTTTGAAACTCTTTAACAAATTTATGGTCACGATCTTCAAATCCTTCTGCCCAATCTTTTATAAATTCTCTAGCATAAGATAATTTTTCATTATAAATACTAAGGAAATTTGGATGTAATTTATCTTCAGGATATTGAGGAACAAATAATAAATCACTAACTTTTTCCATTTATAACCCACCTTTAATAAAAGAAGCTTAGATGTTACTACTTATATTACTACTTATTATACTATTTCTAATCCAAGTATGAGTACTAACATTCTTTTTAACATTCTTTTTTATGCTATTAACACTTAAATAGCGTTGGTTTTCTACACAATGGTATTAAAAAATTTAATCTCCACAACTTTTCCTTATTTCTTCTATATTATATATTAGTACACAAGGAAGGAGCATCCTCCTCATTGGAGCGACCATATGAGTAAATACTAATAACATTATCATAGGTGGTTTATAGTTTGTGAATGAATCGATAACACTCATTTCTTTAATGAGCACAACAATCAAATTTATCTTATTACTTTTCTTGAACTTGGGAATTGGTGCAATTGGCTTTATACCAAGTATCTTTGTTACTGCTATCAATATAAACTCCTTGGGTTTAGCGCTTGGTGTCATTCTTACATTTACTGGAGAAATTTTTGGTGCAATTATTGGTTTTCACATGTATCGGTGGGGCTTCTCTAAAATTAATCCTGGATGGCTAAGTCATACAATTATTAAAACTATAAAAAATAGTTCTCCCATGCATGTGTTCACACTAATTATTCTATTTCGAATTCTACCATTTGTTCCATCAGGGATAGTTACCGCAGGTGCTTCTTTAACAACTATTCCCGGATGGATTTTTATGACTGCAAGTTCAATCGGGAAAGTACCTGCAGTTGTCATTGAAGTAGCAATAGTCTTTGGGGTTCTTCAAAAAATTTCAATGAATTATTTATACGCGGTTATGATCTTGTTCTCGGTTGTATTTACAACTTTTTGGATTAAAAAGAAATGGTAAACCACTGGTCATAGTTAATGGCAAAATAAGATATTTACTGATATTTACTACACAACTAGTTTTCCACTTTAGGTTTTTATAGTTAGTCTCTATTAACAAGATGGCTCTACCCCATGGTGAATATTAATAAAATAGCTATTATTACTATTTATATTAGATTTAATAAAGAGGTAAATAAATGAAAGAAAATAAATTCAATAATCTAGATATAATAATTTACTTGGTAATTATTTTGTTTATGATTGTAAGCTGTACCTTCATATATAGCGCACAAAAATACTTGCCGTATGATGATAATTTTGCGTTAAAACAAGCAATATGGTTCCTATTCGGTATGATCATTTCAGCAATTGTATATTTTTTTGATTTTGAACAAATAAAAAAATTATCCCTATATTTATATATATTTGGTAACTTAATTCTGGCTTTGCTTATTATATCTCCAGAAACAATAGCACCTAATATTAAAGGAATAAAAGCTTGGTTTTTAATTCCGGGATTTGGTTCTATTCAACCTTCAGAATTCATGAAAATCTTTTTAATTCTTTACTTAGCAAGAGTAATATCTAATCATAACGTGAAATATCCAATAAGATTTTTAAAGTTAGACTTTTTTCTGTTATTTAAAATTGTTGGTATAACTCTAATTCCGTTAATCCTAGTAGCTGTTCAGCCCGATTTAGGGACTGGTATGGTTATGGTTTCTATTATGGTAGGTATGATACTCATATCAGGTATTAATATGAGAATAATATTATCTGTTTTTATAACTGTAATTATATCTTTAGGATTATTTGCATTGGCGTTTTTATACAGACCGAACTTATTATTGTATGTAATGGACCGGTATCAAATAGATAGGATAAATTCTTGGTTGGATCCATTTGCGGATACTTTGGGAACAAGCTATCAATTAAGTCTATCTATAACTTCAATAGGTTCAGGTATGTTAACTGGGAAGGGATACGGTAATGGCGTTGTTGCAGTACCTGAGGCACATTCTGACTTTATTTTTACAACCATTTCGGAGGAGTTTGGTTTTATTGGTTCTGCAGGAATAATTTTTATGTATTACATTATAATATACAGAATTTTCAGGATAGCGTATAAAAATAAAGGTGAGTATGAAACTCTAATTGCTGCTGGAGTTATTTCTATGATCTTATTTCATGTTTTTGAAAATATTGGAATGGTGATAGGGCTCGTTCCTATTACTGGGATTCCCCTTCCATTGTTTAGTTATGGAGGAAGTTCTGTTCTGGCTACTATCTTTGCACTAAGTATAGTCATAAACATATCACTTAACACGAAAGACTACATGTTCGGCGGTGATGATGATTAATATACCAAAAAATAGAATAATATTACTTGGCTTTCTATGTAATCTCCTCATCCTAATAATAGGAATTCTAGCAGCTATTTATTTCTATTATTTTTAACTGCAATTCTTTTTGCGATATTTTAAATTTAAAACGCTAATATAAGGAGAACAATTAACTCTCAAAAGCTAGCTATTCTCATGATAGAATAATTGAAAAACATTTGGTTAAAACAAAGTGGTATTTTATTAGTCTTTCCATACTATCATTTACCCAATAGACAACCCGAAATTTTTTCTAATTCAAGAGACTTTTATATAGGAGTGTTCGATTGTTAGAATGGATAGCAATCCTAACAATGCAGTGGTCAATTGTTAAGTGTTTTGGGAACTCTTATTATTATTTAGATATAAACTATCAAGTATGCCTGTAGCAAGAAAATTCTACCAAGCATTTTATCCTAGCCATTTACTGCTAGTTTGAATATTATCTTATTTATTATGAGGTGCAATTCATTGCAGGAAAAATCTGCTGAGTCTCTTCATTTAATTAAAGATAATTTATTATGCAACCTACATTGAAAAGGTGGACGGTTTCCTTTTCTCTTCACAAATAATTTAAGGCTACCGCTAAAGCCATGTGGTTTGACTTTTTGCAGTAGCCTTATTATATTTTAGTATTCTTCGTAAATTTTCTTACGCACTCATTTGACGACATGCTTCAGCACATTTGCGGCATGACTCAGCACAGCTTTGGCAATGGTCATGTTCGTGTTTAGCACACTCTTCTCCACAGCGTTCACAAATTTCTGCACAAAGTTGGCATATTTCTTTCACAAAAGGACTGTTCGAAGTCATCGCTTGTATCGCAAAGGCACAAGCATCTGCACAAGCGCGATCTAATCGTATACAATCGACCATCATCTTAACATCGCCTTCTCTTAAACAAGCATCAAAACATGTGTTACAAGCCTTTAGACATTCCATACAAGCTTTAAGACATTCTTCATATTTCTGATTCATGAAATACCTCCTAGATATTAATATTGCAATCAGTATTAATGTTCCCATAAGGTGTTAGTTCAAACAGAGAAATGAGAACTCCTTAGAAAATCCTTATTTTTGTAACTCGTATGTAATTCTAATATAAATTTTAATCTATTTTTACTTGTCCCATCATTCCATTCTCTTCATGCTCAAGAACATGACAATGGAACATATATATACCTTTGTTATTAAATTTAACAGCTAATTTCACTGTTTCTCCTGCATCAATTGCTACAGTATCTTTCCAGCCTTGTTCGTTTACTGGCTGTTCGTTTCCATCAATTGAAATAATTTTAAACTGTGTCCCATGAATGTGGAATGGATGTGTCATTCCGCCCATTGCATCAGGTTTATTATAAATTTCCCATACTTCAGTAACCCCTTGTTTTTGAGTAAAGTCAATTCGGTCTATATCAAATTGCTTATCATTAATGGTCACCATTGCACCCATTCCAAAAAGTTCTAGTTTCTTCGTAACAGGTAAATTTCTTTCTTCATCTGTAACAGCAAAATTATTTAAAGTTTTTGGTAAATCTCTTGAATTTGTTTTCTGTTCATCAATTTTAAATGGTAAAAGGTTTGTATCTTCCTCATTAATTAACGCTATATCACTTGAGGCTTTATACTTTGAAAAATCAATGATAATCTCTGCACGTTCACCGGGTGTTAACGTTATTTCACTCATTGTTGTTGGTTCATTTAAGAAACCACCATCTGTAGCGATTTGTTGGAATGAATCTCCTGTATTTAGTTTAAAAGAATAATTTCGAGCATTTGAACCATTTAATATACGTAATCTAACTTTTTCTTTACCTACCGTAAGTTTAGGATTCAATGTTCCATTTATTAATAAAGTATCTCCTATTGTTCCATCATCGTTAATTACTGCTTGGTAATCAAATTGCTTATCCTCGTTAAATTGTCTGTCTTGGAATACTAATGGAAAATCATTTGTCCCATATTCTTTTGGTAAATCTAGATTTTTCGAATTTTCATCCTCCACATAAATTAAACCAGCTAATCCTTTATATACTTGCTCAGCTGTAGCACCTTCAGGATGTGGATGGAACCATAGAGTGGAAGCCTCCTGATTTACAGTGAATTTTACATCTTCTGATTCACCTGGTTGTAGTATTTGATGAGGACCACCATCACCTTCGCCTGAAATATCTACACCATGCCAGTGAAATGTCGTTGGTTCTGATAAATCATTGTTAGTTCTAAATGTTACTGTTTCATCTTTTGATACCTGAATAATTGGCCCTAAAAAGGAACCATTATATCCATATGTTTCGGTTTGAACATCTTCGTAAAATTCGGTTGTTCCTTGCTGTGCTGTAATATCTATTACCCCATCCTTTGATTCAATTAATGGTGGAAGTATTAGTTCATTTTCTCCAGTTGAATTATTTAATGCCAAAGGGTTTGTATGGCTATCATGACCGTTTTCCATAGAAGCCATATCTTCATCGCTCGCATCTGAATGATCCATTCCTTCCATATTCGACATTTCTTCTGCAGTCATATTAGCATGATCCATACTTGCATTTTTGGCAGAAGAATCACTTGCACTACAACCTCCAATTATAATAATGCTTACCGACAATACGGAAGTAATCCACATTTTGTATTTCATCTTCATTCTCTCCAATTTATATTATTTAATATATTGGCAGTGTATCAAATAAATATGGAAAATTTATGGAGGTATATGCTTATACTAAATGGATGAACCAATTGACAATATTATTCGTAACATTTCGTGCACTTTTCTTTAAAATTAATAGTATTAAATTTTCTTATCTTACAAAATATATAGTTCTAATTCCTAAACTTCCAACATATTGTTGTTTGAGGTGTATTAATATGAGAAACCAAACAAGAATAATTATCGGACTATTCTTAATAATTTTTATATCACCAATTATTATAGCTACTCTTAGTAACCCTCAACAAATAGGAATTATGGAAATGGCTGATGAGAAGCCTGACGAGAAAGCAGACGAGAAAGCAGACGAGAAAGCAGTCGTCGTATACGCTGCAACTCAAAATCAAAATCTTGATAATATCAAAATCATTGAGCCTAGGAAAGCATTATTGCTATTTACACACTCCCACGAATCCTTTATACCAATAGTAAAAAATGAGACCGGTCAAGCAGAGGTATACCATTCAACCTCAAACATAACCGCTTTTGAAGATATTATTAGAAATCATTTTAGTCTAAATTCTATTGAAACTGAGTTTCTCGGAATTGACACCATGAGTGAGCTAAAGAAAACAAATCGTACTTTTCCAGAAGCCTATAACGTTGTCCGTCCTTATTTAACAGATAATGTTCAGAACAATAAATATGACATAATTATTGATTTACACAGAGATTCTACAACTAGGAAAAATTCAACACTAACTTACAACAATGAAACATTTGGAAAAATATATTTTGTGGTAGGGGAAGAGCATCCAAATTACTTAATAAACAAATCCTATGCCCAACATCTTTCCTCACACTTAAATGAATTGGTTCCTGGAATATCTAAAGGCGTTATCGGTAAAAAAGGAGACCATGTGGACGGCATTTATAATCAAGATCTTGCTAACAATATGGTGTTAATAGAACTTGGTGGAATCGATAATACACAGGAAGAAATTAATCGTTCGATTTCAGTTCTAGCAAAAGCTGTTTCAGAACTATTACAAGATGAATCTAACAATCTAGTATCACATGCAGGACTTTAAAATTACAAAATGAAATGCACCTTGAAGCTTATGACTTAAGGTGCATTTAACTTTAAGATATAAAGTAATTTGAAATATAATAAGAAAACGAAAACGAACAAGTAATGCCATGGATCCAAAAGACTGATTTACCTTTCTTCATGGAAATAATATTCACTTAAAACATCAGCAAAAACCTCTGTAGTTCGATGAAGCTCTTCTACTGTATTATCTACACCTCCAATTTCCACAATAATAGAGTTTGGAGAAATATCTTGATTATAAATTCCATTGCCTTGTTTACTACTTTTTGGCATTATGCCTTTGGACAGTCCGGGGTATTGATTGTCTAAAATTGTTTGTAGCCCTTCCGCAAACGTAAGATTCTTTTCATAACCTTCATGGCCCGTACCTACAACAAATAATAATTTGGCATAGTTTACTCCATTCATTACAGTAGTAGTAGAATCACTACGCAAAGAATCGCGATGCAAATCTAGAAAGATCTCTAAATCTTTATTACCTTTTAACGCAGCACGTACTTGCTCTCCTGACACATTATAAGAACTATTATAGTTTAAACCTCTTGTAGCTAGTTCTTGAACGATATCGGTTGAATTGACTGTTGTTCCTACTCCCCTTCTTTCCAGTGCCCTTCCAAGCAGTTCTCCTACTAGTGTAATATTTGCTTTCGAGTGATACGCTTCTTCAGGTTTATCTGTTTCTTCTAAATATGGCAAAAAAGATTCCCTGCTATGAGTATGGTAAATATACAGGACTTCCTTTCCGAAAGTTGAATGAGATGATGAAATTTCTTTGGGAGATTTCATATTTTTAAAAAGAGCATCAATATTCTTTATAGTAAGTTCTCTTTCGTTAAAGAAACCGTCCATAGTAGGCGCAAATTCATCCCTATCCTCTAGATTCAAGTTTGATTTCCCTCCTGTATCTAGATTATTTGTTTTAGTAGGCATCCCATCTAATTCTTCGGATAAACGATCTTTTAATTCAACATGGAAAAAAGGATAGATTTTATCGTCAAATATATTTTCTTCCTCTTCTTTAGGAACATAAAAAATTGTCACCCAGAAAGAAAAAAGTAAGAGAATAAATAGCAAAACTACAAAGTATAACAAAATCCTTAGTAAAGTATCTTTCTTTTTCTTTGTTGTGTTCTTTTCTTTATTTAGGGAGTTTGAAGACATTCTGTCCCTCCTAGAATTTCTCTTTTTCAATATGATTTAGTTAAAAACATACCATAAAAAAGAATAACAAATAATTGTGGATAATATATGGACAAGTAAGATTTTCTTGCCTCCAAAAACAAAAAAGTACAATCATCTATACAGTGGATGATTGTACTTAAAAATCTCTAAAACTTAGTTGTTAGTATTTTTCCCTTTTTCCATAGCTACAGTTACATTAGATATCCGTTTCGCTCCGGCATATTTAGGACCCCAATAAGGATCTGTTTTTAAGTTAGCTTTTAAAATACCCTTACTTTTTGCAGATATGAATTCCCCGTTACCCAAATAAATTCCAGTGTGAGAAATACCTTTTTTATATGTATTAGCAAAAAACACTAAGTCTCCAGGTTGTAATTTATCTTTTTCAACTGTTTTTCCCACTTTAAACTGCTCGGCAGATGTTCTTGGTAAACTAATGTTGAATTTATTATAAACATATCTAATATATCCAGAACAATCAAATCCCTTAGGAGTTGTTCCACCAAATTTATATGGAGTACCGTATAACTTTGAAGCAAATGCTCCGATTTCAGTTGATGTTGCAGCATTGACTTTATCTGCTGAAAATACTTGTGCAGAAAAAATTAAAGATACCACAATTAATACTTGCATAATTATACTTCTCATTTTACACCCCAGTAAATGTTATATTTATAATTGTAACTTTATCACAAATGATGCAATATATTCGTTACGATTTGATTACAAAATCATTACAAATACCTAGTTTAACTTTCTAATTCTAGGATATTTCGGACTATAGTTTTAATTTATAGGATAAATAATAAAAAGTAAGAGTCTGTGTAAGTTAATAGCATGCTACTATTTTCAGTAGATTCAAATAGTATTTATTAGTTACTGCATTTCTTTATAAACGGATTACGCTCTACAAAAAGAAAAAAACCTATCCATATAATGGATAGGTTTTTTGAATGAATCTAAAAATAAAAAGTTATTTTGTTGGTGACAATTCACTTTCAGTTACCCACTTATGATTAGTCACTTTGTCTCCGGAAGTAGAAGTATAATTAACCATATACACTGTTGTTTCTTCAGCCGAATCAATTTCAGCGGTTGCTCCTTCCATCCCCTCCATATGTTCAGCTGTTAGGACTACTTCTGTACCAGGTTCTAATGGTGCCGATTGTGGTTCTCCTAATTCTTCATGAATGACCCATTTATGATTCTCTACTCGTTCCCCACCAGTTGTAGGAGTATACGAAACAGTATAAACAGTTGTATCATAAGCACCGACAATCGTTGCTTCGGCACCTTTCATACCTTCCATATGATCTGTTTCAATAATAGCTTGACTACCTACTTCAAAAGTTGGATTTTCAGCTACTTTTAAGTTTTCAGGAACTTCACCTGATCCAGACATATCCATATTAGAATGTTCCATACCCTTACTTTCTTCCGTATTCATTTCTTTGTGCTCTTGTGTGTCCATCTCCGTTTCCTTTTCATCACCAGCACAAGCAGACAATGTAATTGCGATAGCGAACGAACCAAGACCCATAAATAATTTTTTTTTCATTGTTATCCTCCTCTAAACTCTAATAAATTTACAACAAGATACAGCTGTTGTTTTAAACAATCTTACACTGAAATTATGAAAAAATTGTGCAGACCAGTTACTGAAGATTCTAATACCTGAATTTTATCACTATGTAATTTGTCTTTATACTTTATTATTTCCCTATTTGTTTGAAAAAAAACTAGGACTTTAATTTAATCTTATTTCCCTACACTTGTTATATCTATGTAGCAAATAAGATAACTGTCCTTAACAATAAGCATCCAATCAATTCTTCCATACAAATAATTTTTTCATAAAAAAAGAGCAATGATTCTTGTGAAATCAACGCTCTTTTTGTATTAAATAATATCTATAATATTGGTTACTGTTAGATATTCACTTAAGGGTATTAAAGTCTAGAAAAAATTATATAAAAAACCACCTGATAGAGGCCCAGGATATCAATAGAAAAACGCTTGAAATAGCGAAGAAATACCAGATAAACTGTCTACTTTCTCGATTTTGCAGTTTTTTATAATCTTTATAAGAGATTTCCCCCATAGCGTACCTTAACCCATTTTCATTTGGTTCTACACTAATTTGTAATCCTTCATTGTTTTCTAAATTTACCATTGTTATTAATGATATTTCTTCTCCGATATTTTGCATTTGAAAATCTTGTATTCCAACATTTTTTTCACTAATAAAATCCAGACTTACTGGTTTGTATATAGTGTTTTTAATTATCTTATCACTTATGATAAGAGCTTGTTGTTCGATTACATTAGTTGAAAAGCACATAGTTTTCACCTCATAACTATTATATTCAAATTATGTTCCAAAGGTCTCTATTACGTAAAATAAAGGTGATTATTGTTTCAAAATTCTTTATTGTATGGAAAAACTTTAACTTTATTCGGAAGACTTTTAAATACCTTATAACAAACATATTAATAGTGCAACGTGAGGGATTATTCATTAATTAAAAATATGGAAGATTTAACTTAATATAAGTAGCTCCTTAGTGAAGTTTAATTCACACCACCTCAGATAAATAAAAATTAACCCACCGAAGTGGGTCAGATTAAAAGTTTTACTTTTCTAGTTTTACTCTTTGAAGTCGTAATGCATTTAGTACAACAGATACAGAACTAAATGCCATAGCTGCCCCTGCTACCCAAGGTGCAAGTAATCCGACTGCGGCAATCGGTATGCCTAACGTGTTATATGCGAATGCCCAAAAAAGATTTTGCTTAATATTTCTCATCGTCTTGTGGCTCATAATAATTGCATCCGCTATGCTGTTTAAGTCTCCTCTTATCAATGTTATATCTGCAGCTTCCATCGCAACGTCTGTTCCTGTTCCAATGGCCATCCCGATATCGGCGACTGCAAGAGCTGGAGCATCATTAATTCCATCTCCAACCATCGCTACTTTTTTTCCAGCTGCCTGAAGTTTTTTAACCTCTTCGGCTTTTCCTTCAGGAAGTACCTCAGCGATAACATGATCTATTCCAACCTCTTTACCAATCGCTTTAGCTGTACGTTGGTTATCACCAGTCATCATGATCACTTCAATATTCATATCACGTAAACGCTTGATGGCTTTCTTAGACGTTTCCTTGATTGTATCCGCAACCGCAATAAGCCCTGCATATTGACCGTCTATACTTGCCAGCATGGCTGTTTTTCCATTTGCCTCTAATTCTTCCATTATCGTTAGTATGGTAGAAATATCCACGTGATATTGGTTCATTAACTTTCGAGTTCCTACAAGAACATCTCTTTGATTAACTGTTGTTTTTACTCCATATCCAGGGATTGCTTCAAAATCTTGAACTGTATCGAGTAATATCCCTCTATTTTGAATTCCTTTCACAATCGCTTCTGCAAGTGGATGTTCGGATTGTTTCTCTGCTGTACCAACCAAAGAAAGAAACTCCTCTTCATTTACACCATCTGCAACAATTACATCGGTTAACTCTGGTTTACCATTCGTAACTGTTCCAGTTTTATCAACAACTACTGTATCAATATGATGCGTGGTTTCGAGGTGTTCTCCACCTTTAAACAGAATACCAAACTCAGCTGCCCGACCTGAACCTGCCATAATGGAGGTTGGTGTTGCAAGACCAAGGGCACATGGACAAGCAATAACAAGAACGGCAATCAGAGCTTCGAGTGCAGGAGTAACTTCTCCTGGGTTTACCCATATAATCCATACCAAAAAAGTAATAATGGCAATACCTATTACAATTGGAACGAATACGCCAGATATTTTATCTGCAAGCCTTTGAATTGGGGCTTTGGAGCCTTGAGCATCTTCCACTACTTTAATTATTTGAGAAAGAGCTGTGTCTCTTCCGATTTTCGTTGCTTTCATTCTAATAAAACCATTTTTATTAATTGTTGAACCAAATAAAGAATCACCAATCGTCTTATCGACTGGAATACTTTCACCAGTTAACATTGACTCGTCGACAGCAGAGTTTCCCTCCATTACCTCTCCATCAACCGGTATTTTTTCTCCTGGTTTTACTAAAATAATATCTCCGGTTACAACTTCTTCAAGAGGTATTTCTATTTCCTTTTCATCTCTTAGAACCAAGGCTGTTTTAGCTTGAAGTCCCATAAGCTTTTTAATAGCCTCAGACGAACGCCCCTTTGCTTTTGCTTCGAAAAGTTTACCTAATATAATTAGGGTAATCAGCACTGAGCTCGTTTCAAAGTACAATTGGGCGTTATGGTGCTCACCAATTGTAATGAAAGCCTGATAAACACTATAAAAGTAAGCTGCGGATGTACCCATAACAACTAGGACATCCATATTGGCACTCCCATTTCGCAATGCTTTATAAGCACTTACATAAAACTGTTTCCCAATGATAAATTGAACTGGTGTTGCCAAAGCCATTTGTACCCAGGGATTCATAAGAAACTCGGGCATGTAAATAAACGATGTAAAAGAAAAGTGACCAACCATAGACCACAATAAAGGAAGGGACAGGATTGCCGAGATAATAAATTTTTTCTTTTGCTTTTTAATAGCTTGCTCTCGGTAATCTATTGCTTCTTTTTCATCTTCTTTATTAATTGCCCCATATCCTAATTTCTCAACTCGCGCAATAATATCCGAAACAT
This sequence comes from Psychrobacillus sp. FSL K6-2365, assembly GCF_038003165.1. Lineage (NCBI taxonomy): Bacteria > Bacillati > Bacillota > Bacilli > Caryophanales > Bacillaceae > Psychrobacillus > Psychrobacillus sp. FSL K6-2365. Next base: position 4,076,335 of record NZ_JBBOOO010000001.1, read on the forward strand.
TAATCTGAGAAGGGTTATATTCAATAGTTGCATTTTCAAGCGCTAGATTAACGTTGGCAAATGAAACTCCCTCTAACTTGTTAAGACCTTTTTCAATTCTCGTAGCGCAGGCAGCACAGGTCATTCCTGTTATTGCAAACTCTTTATTTTCCTTTGCAATGCCATACCCTAGATCTTGAATTTTCTTTTCAAAATCTTGATTAGTCAATTTTTCAGGATCGTATTTAATCATAGACTTTTCAAGAGCCAAGTTTACGTTGGCTTGTTCTACGCCATCCATTTTTTTTAGGCCTTTTTCAATTCTTGTAGCACAGGCTGCACAGGTCATTCCTGTAATTTGTAGACTAGTTTCTTTTAATTCACTACTCATTTTGTTTACACCTCTCCTTTAAATACTACCAGGGGGTATAAGTGGAAGTAAGAAAGAGAGTGCCAAATAGCACTCTTACTCTATTATTTCACGTCATAACCTTGGTCATCAATTATTGCCTTAATTTTATCTATACTTACCTTTTCTGAATCAAAAGCTAAATCCACATGACATTCCACTCACATTCAATGTTACGTTTTCCATATTTTTCACTTCTCCTTTTCTATTATTATTAAAATCCTATACCATATGGGGGTATAAAATATGAAAAAAATGCTGTGATTTAAACACCACTCTACTTATTATATTTAGGCAACTACTGTATATCCTTTACCTTCGATGGTATCCGTAATTTGTTTAATATCTGTTTGCGAATCATTAAATTCTATATTTACTTTTCCTGTTTCTAATTGTACATTAACTTTCTCCACACCACTAAGTGCGCTAACGCTATTTTCAACAGATTTTACGCACCCACCACAAGTCATTCCTTGAACTTGTATAGTCACTTGATTTGTCATTTAAATCTCCTCCTCTTATTTTCTCATTAATTTTTGAATTGTTACTAATAATTCATCTAAAACCTCATCGTCACCTTCAGCTAATCTATCCACTACACAGCCTTTTAAATGTCCTTGTAAAAGTACTTTAGCTACACTATTTAGAGCGGACTGAGTTGCAGAAAGCTGTGTGATTATATCGTCACAATAGACGTCTTTGTCTACCATTCCTTTTATTCCTCGAATCTGACCTTCAATACGGTTTAATCGATTTGTTAAATCTTTTTTCACATGTTCAGGATGATGACTTTTTCTACAAGACACCTTAGATAATAACGTACCTTCTTCTATTACACTGTCCAAATAAGCAACCTCCTATCCTTATTTTTATAATACAGTACCCGCAGGGGGTATGTAAAGAGATATGTTTAATGATTTATTTAGATTTACTAAATTTTTATTTATCACTCTAAAATGCCTATTTCACTACAACCTGACCGACCATTCCAGATTCCTTATGTCCTGGGATAGTGCAAATATATTCGTAAATTCCTGTGCTAACAGGGATGAAATATAAGTTTTCTGTACTTTTAGGTTCGGCATGAAGATGTATAAGATTTTCTTTAGTCTCGTGATTATGTTTTAGGTCGTTATCGTTAAGAGTTGGGATTTTTATTTCAATATCATGCTCAATTTTGTCCAAATTTTCTAGAACAAGAGTGACTGGCTGATTTTTCTCTATAAATACCTCTGTTATTGAGTATTTCATATTTTTAGCTTGTATCGTAATAACTTGTGAATTTTTATTTGTATTATTCGCCTCATTATTTGTATGGTTCTGATGTTCTGATATAGAATCCTTAGATTTGGAACTTATTTGCTTTTCCGCTAAGGAAACACCTCCAATAAAATAAAAAATAATACTAATTGCCAGGATGACCGGCTTTAATAGCCATCTTTTATTTTGTATCTTTTGATTTTTCTTGTCTGGTAATAAGAAAAATAGAAAGATTGTGGTAATAGATAACAATAGAAATATTCTTATTAAAGCAATTGATTGTTCCTCGTTTATCATTTCTCCTAACATCGCACCCATCATACCACCCATCAAACCAGACATTACCCCTTCTAAAACAGATAATACCCCAAAATATCCGCCACATATTGAACCGGCTAACATTCCGATACCCATCGATAGAATTGTGGAGAGGAATAAGTCCCCTTGAAATGTTACTCCTAAGAGAATACCAGCAGTCAACCCAATATTCATACCAAAAAACATAGAAGTTATCATCCCTTGCATGGGATTAAATATACTTTTCGATATCCTCGCTAATATAAAAACTATTAAAGCTAACCCCACAAGCGACGCTAATATAAATATTTGATAATATCCCATCTTTCCACCCTTTTTATTAAACTGTAAGAATTGTTTCCGTATTCTATATATACTTTATACCCCTTTATGGTATGCGTTTTTTTAGAAAAAATTTAAAACACCACATTTTTTTATGACTATACTGTTCAGTGTACTTGTGAAGAGTGTCAGTATTCCCTTCAAAAGTTACCAAACTGCTACGCGTTAAAAAATAGATACAGTAAACGCTTTGGCACGTTTTCGTGCACAAAGCCTTTTACTATTTAGATTGGAGGTACACAGATGGAACCTTTAAGTAATTTATTAATTGAAGATAAACAAATAAAAAAGTTAGTAAAAGAGTTAGAGAATGATAGAGACCAATAGTTAATAACTAATAGGGTTGAAAAACGACAAAAAAGCCCCCGTCCATGAAAAAGGGACGAGAGCATACCCGCGTTGCCACCCTGATTAATTCAGTCATAGACGGAATCCACTTACTTTACTGTAACGCTTCTCAACTCCACGACTTACTAATAATTCGCCGCACAAGTGTTAATATCAACTTTCACCATGCGCTGATGCTCTAATGAACGTGATTGTTACAGCTTCCGAACATCATTTTTGATTCATGAAATTACTCGTACATTATTTTACGTGAACCTCATTTGCAAGACTTTCCTTCACCATTTCTATAAAGTATGTCATTATACGATGATCATCTGTTAATTCGGGATGAAAGGAGCATCCTAACAAATGACCTTGTTTTACCATCACGATTCTATCTCCATGTGTAGCAAGTATTTCAACGTTTTCCTCTACACTTACGATTTGAGGTGCTCGAATAAATACTGCCGGAAAGTCAGTTGCAACACCTTCAATATTTAAATCTATTTCAAAGCTATCAACCTGTCGACCGTAAGAATTACGTTCAACAATAGCATCAAGTTCACCTACATGTGAATAATCATACCCAACTAATTCTTTAGCAAGTAGGATCAAGCCTGCACATGTTCCAAACATCGGTTTACCATCTAATGCAAATTGTCTCAGTGGTTCAAGCATTTCAAATCGATCAATAAGCTTTCTCATAGCTGTACTTTCTCCTCCAGGGAGTATTAAACCTTCCACTAACGCTAAGTCCTCCACACTTTTTACCGTGATAGCCTTTGCCTCGCATGCTTCAATAGAATGAATATGCTCTCTAATAGCACCTTGCAGTGCTAAAACACCTATTTTAACCATATTACCACCCTCTATCTTGCATACGATCTCCAGCAGACAAACGAGAAATTTCAATTCCTTTCATTGGTATTCCCAAATCTTTAGAAATCTCTACAAGTAATTTATAATCTTGGAAATGTGTTGTTGCTTCTACAATAGCTTTCGCATATTTCTCTGGGTTTTCTGATTTGAAAATACCGGACCCAACAAATACGCCATCAGCCCCAAGTTCCATCATTAGAGCTGCATCTGCAGGTGTTGCTACTCCACCTGCCGCAAAGTTCACAACCGGTAATTTACCAGCATGCTTAATTTGTAATAAAACATCATACGGTGCACCTAAAATTTTAGCTTCCGTCATTAGTTCATCTTCGCTCATATGTACAATTTTACGAACCTGTGCATTTACCTTACGTAAATGACGCACTGCTTCTACAATGTTCCCTGTTCCAGGTTCTCCTTTGGTACGCAACATCGAAGCTCCTTCTCCAATTCGACGTGCTGCCTCCCCAAGATCCTTACATCCACAAACAAACGGTACTGTAAATTCACTTTTACGTAGATGATATTCCTCATCTGCTGGAGTCAGCACTTCTGATTCATCAATATAGTCAACGCCCATTGCTTCTAAAATACGCGCTTCTGTAATATGTCCAATTCGTGCTTTAGCCATTACTGGAATCGTTACTGCTCCCATTACCTCTTCCATAATGCGTGGATCTGCCATACGAGCTACTCCACCTGCTGCACGAATATCCGATGGTACTCGTTCTAATGCCATAACTGCAACTGCACCTGCCGCCTCAGCAATTCTTGCTTGCTCAGCATTAATAACGTCCATAATAACGCCACCCTTTTGCATTTCAGCCATTCCTCTTTTTACTCGATCTGTTCCTGTTAAATTAATTGTCATATTTATTTTCCCTCCATTATCTTTATAAGCTTAGTATAATAAAATTTGACCCTGCGAAAAGCGTCAGAATTAAAATAATTGAAGTGGTCAGATTAGAGGGAAGGATGGATTTTTAATGTTCTAGCTGGTATAAGAATCAAAAACTCCACTGTATGAACAATTATATCGTGCTATAAAAGAAGCAAATATAAACGGAAATTGAAGAAGATATTAAGCTTCCCTCTAAAAGTAAACTAGCTAATTATTTAACTAACTGTTTAACCCACCCTGTATTGACAGCTGAAACCGTCTTTTATCATCTCCCTATGTGAGGAAATAGATTATTCGGCATTAGTCCCCTGAGCCGGGATCAAACACTCCATAATAGAGAACTTTAAAAAGCTCATGTTGTTTGGCTGACATCCTCATTGAGTGATGTCAAAATTGTTTTGCTATTATAATATTGCATAATTAATGCATATTTATTGTATATACTAATTGCAAAACTATATAACGAGGCAGGTGGAACTTGAAGATGACTAATCACTCACATCATGAACACAATTCCAATAACCAAAAAGGACAAGGAGAACATGATAGTCATGGTGCTGATCAGACCCATGGCATTAAACAAACTCTTAATGGACATCATAATCACCATTCCCATATGGTGGAGGATTTTAAAAAACGTTTTTATATTTCATTAATTATTACGATTCCAATTTTAATACTGTCCCCAATGATTCAAATGTTCCTTGGGGTTGATTGGCGCTTTGAAGGTGATATGTATATACTGTTTGCGCTCTCTACTTTCATATTCTTTTATGGTGGTTGGCCATTTCTTGTGGGAGCAAAAGACGAACTAAAAAAACGTAACCCTGGGATGATGACACTAATTTCCTTGGCTATTAGCGTGGCGTATGTATATAGTACAGCTTCTGTATTTGGTTTTGCTGAAAATGATTTCTTCTGGGAATTGGCTACTCTTGTTGACATAATGTTACTTGGTCATTGGATTGAAATGAAATCTGTTATGGGTGCTTCGAAAGCTTTGGAGGAACTTGCTAAATTAATGCCTTCGGAAGCTCATCTTGTCGACGATGAAGGTAGAGTAACAGAAGTAGAAGTGGCTAGTTTAAAACAAGGAAATCGAGTTTTGGTCAAACCTGGCGAAAAAATACCTATAGACGGTAAAATAGTCGATGGAAAATCTACGATTGATGAATCCATGCTAACAGGTGAATCTGTCCCTATTGAAAAAGAAGCTAACCAAGAGGCTATTGGAGGATCAATTAATGGTGAAGGTGCACTTATTATTTCTGTAATGAAAACGGGAAATGAAACCTATCTTTCCCAAATTATTAGTTTAGTTAAAGAAGCACAGGAATCTAAGTCCCGCGCTCAAGACCTTGCAAATAGGGCTGCAAAGTGGTTATTTTACGGTGCCCTTGTAGCAGGCCTTGCAACATACTTCATTTGGATTTCTCTTGGTTATCCAGTTTCCTTTGCCATGGAAAGAATGGTTACGGTATTAATCATAGCTTGTCCTCATGCTTTAGGGCTTGCAGCACCTTTAGTGGTTGCAGTATCCACTTCGATTGCAGCCAAAAATGGCCTTCTGATTCGAAATCGTGCAGCCTTTGAAGGAGCTCGCAATATCGAAGCAGTCGTTTTTGATAAGACAGGAACTTTAACAAAAGGTGAATTTGGTGTAACAAATATAAGTACTTCAAAGGATTATAGTGAGAAAGATGTTATTTCATATGCAGCGTCGGTAGAAGTTCAGTCCCAACATCCACTAGCAAAAGGTATTATAAAAAAAGCAACGGAAATGGGTATTACACCTTTAAAATTAGGGAACTTTCAATCATTAACTGGAAAAGGCCTCCGAGGAACAGTGAACGGAAAACAAATCCTAGTGGTTAGTCCGGGATATATCAAAGAATTGAATTTAAATTATGACAAAGAACAATTTGACACGTGGTCTTCAGAGGGTAAGACAGTTGTTTTCACTTTGGTGGATAATAAGTACGCAGGTATGATCGCACTTTCAGATATCGTTCGCGAAACAGCAATTGAAGCCATTAATCAACTTAAAGAAATGAAAATTAAATCTATTATGCTAACAGGTGATAATGCTAAGGTTGCTCAATATGTCGGACAACAGTTAGGTATGAAAGAAATCTTTCCAGAGGTTCTTCCTCATCAAAAATCCGAAAAGATTGAACATATACAAAGGACAGACGGCCTTCTTACTGCAATGACGGGAGATGGTGTCAATGATGCGCCAGCTCTTGCAAAAGCTGATTTAGGAATTGCTGTAGGTGCAGGAACTGATGTTGCAATAGAAACTGCTGATGTCGTCCTTGTAAAAAGTAATCCGCTAGATGTAGTTAATATTATCAAGCTTTCAAGAGCTACTTACCGAAAAATGACACAAAACTTATGGTGGGCTGCAGGATATAATATTGTAGCAATTCCATTAGCAGCAGGATTCTTTTATAAATATGGAATTGTACTAAGTCCTGCATTTGGGGCGATCTTAATGTCTCTAAGTACAGTAATAGTTGCTATCAATGCGCGACTACTAAAGCTGTAGATGTGTTTTTCATAATAATTTATTTAAGCTCTAAGGAGAAGTAAATTCTTCTTGGAGTTTTTGCAAATTTAGTGAATAGGAAATAGTTTAATACTTCTTAACAAATCTATCGTTCCAAATTGCAAATCCTATTACAGCACCTAGCATGTTGAGAATCAAATCATCAATATCGAAACTTCCTCTTCTTGAAACCACTTGTGTTACCTCAATAAATAATAATAAAACAGTCATTGTAATTACATATATACGTATATTATTAATTCTTTTAATAATGAGCGGTAAAAAAATGCCCATAGGTAAAAACAAAATTAAATTACCACCAAGGTTTTTTAAAGGGATCTTAATATTCAAAGTTCCATGGGCTATAGAATGAATATATAGATTTATAGTTCTAAATGGTATAAAATTTGAAGACCAATTTATGTATTCCCCAAAAGATACCTCTGACAATCTATAACCTCTTGAATCAAAGAATAATATAAAAACTAATGCAAATAAATATAATATTAAACTAATACAAACTAAAGTATTTTTAGCAGTGTTCATTTCTTTCCTCCTGATAAACTTTCCTCATCAACACGAACTACTTCATATAACATGTATTTTAAATAAAAAATACATGGAGAGACCCATTAGACAGGCTCTTCCATGCAGTACTTTTAGACTAACTATTTAAGTATTATATAATCTAACTGCTTTTTACTACTAACAGGGAATAATTTTGTCTTCTTAATATTTGACAGCTCATTTGTAAATTATATCCCCCAATAAGTGATGGTATCAAAAAGTCCTATAACTACTAAAACGCCCCCCGCTATGCGTTGTATCAATCTTCCCATTTTCATGCTACGTTTCATAATTATTTTCTTAGCATCAAATAACCATATTAAAACAAATAAAAGGATTAGTGGAATCGACGTTGCAATTCCAAAGACAGCAGGTAATAAAAAACCATAGGAAGTTGATACAACAGTTGGCATAAGCCAGACAAAAAAGAGAACAAACATAGTTGGACAAAATGCGAGTGAAAAGCTTGCTCCCAACATAAAGGATCCCGGCTTTCCTTCCTTTAATGCCATAGGGATATACATTGTTAAACGATTAAGAAATCTAAGCTTAAAAATTCCTAAAAGTACAAGTCCAGTAATTACTAGTAGTGGACCAATTACTTTACGAAATAAAGGGAAATACTCTGTCATTTTAGTTTCAAATGATTGACCAAATATCCAAGCCAGCAACCCAATCAGACTAAATACTATAATCTTTCCTGCTATAAAGGATAGTATTTCTCCCCAATTATTTTTCATTTGAACAGTGCGATTTCCGTAAAATGTAATTGCACTCATATTTCCTGTCAGTTGGCATGGTGCCACAGCTCCAATCAAGCCGAGAAGGAGCGCAACTACAATTGGGGAATGTTCATAGGAGCGTAAGAAAACAGTAACTGGTTCACTAATTGTTTGACTAAATCTCGACATCAAACTATACATCCGTGAAACACCCTCCATCTTCTTATTCTGCTAACTCACCGTTAGAAGCAATCTGGTCCCAAGTTAGTCCTTCATCTTTTGTTATATAAATATTATTACTATTTGTAACTAATACAATCTCTTGTTGATTTTCAGGATTTACTGAGATAAAAGTGATTGGATCCATCTTCAATTCTTTTGGAAGTTGTACATTAATTTCTTCGTTACTCTCAAACAAGAAGGACTTAAGGTAGACGGTATTATTCTCAAAATTAGTATATAAACCTCCCGTTTCAGTCAATGTTACATAAGTGATCATTTTTGTATCATTCATTAACTTAAAGTTTTGGCCATAATCATTCGAAATAAATAATCCATCCTTACTACCGATTGTAATCAATTCTTTACGAGTGGGATGAGCCGACAAATTAGAAATATAATCGGAATTAAACCCATTCATAGCAGCTTTAGTCCATGAATCTCCTTCATTTAGAGAATAATGTAGACCTGCGTCCATTTCTTCAACTGGCATTTCATTTAACACGTAAATCGTACTTGAATCATAACCAGCTGCAAGGTAATGAAAATCAATCTCTCCGTAAAACGCTAATTGTTCGAAACTTGCTCCTTCATCTATGCTTTTAATAAGACCAAGAGGATTTTTATATTCAGAACCTTCTTCTGGATGACCACTTGAAAAGAATCCTTCTCTTACAGCTTGAAAGCCCATATAGTCATGTTTTTGACTATTTGCTTCTTTCCAACCATCCTTGGCATATTTATATAACCCAAGATGAGTTGCAATGACGACATCGCTTTCTCCATTTATATAACCTAAACCGTGTATATGATCAATTTTATTATTATTTACTCCCTCGAATGAGAAAACATCATTTTCATTTGAGTTACATGCAGATAGGACTAATATTAATACTAATAAACTGAATATAATTTTATATTTCTTCATTTCGACTTTTCTCCTTTAGCTCCATTTATATCCTATTCCCCATACAGTTTTAAGAAATTCATCAATAGGAAAGCCAGCATTTTTCAATTTCTCTCTTAAATTTCGAATATGTGAGTCCACTGTTCTCGTATCTGTATATGTGTCATACTCCCACGCAGCATGCAAAAGTTCTTCTCGTGTAAAAGTCTTTTTAGGGCGAGAAATTAATGCTTCCACGATATAAAACTCCTTCAATGTTAATGGTGAGATTAGACTATGATATTGCAAGGAATAAGTTTCTTTATCTAACTTAAAGTCTTCGTATGAAATCTTTTCTTCCTCTGTTTTGTGTTCAGAGAACCGTCGTAAAACGGCATTTACTCTAGCTACCAACTCTTTTTCATCGAAAGGTTTGGTAATATAATCGTCCGCCCCTGTGTTTAATCCTTTTACTAAATCCATCTTATCGGATCTAGCTGTAAGCATAATAATAGGTACATTTGAAAATTCACGTATCTTTCTACATACTTCCCATCCATCTACATCTGGCATCATAACGTCTAACAGGACAAGATTAACTTTCTCGTTTCTTAGTAACTCAATTGATTCCAGGCCATTTGTTTCTTTAATACATCTGAATCCAAGCGGTAGGAGAAACAATTCAATTAGATCTAACATCCTTTGCTCATCATCAACCAATAAAATTGTCCGCATATATTCTAAAAACCTCCTATTCAATTACTGCTAGACGAAATTCTAAATAAAGCTAAATCATTATGGTAAATGTACTTCCTTTGCCCAAGACACTTTGGACTTCAATGCTACCACCATGTGCTTCTACTAATTCCTTCACAACAGCAAGTCCAATTCCCGAACCACCAGATAAACGTGAGCGCGACTTTTCAACACGATATAACTTTTCAAAAATGAATTCAATTTCATCAGAGGGGATACCTCTTCCGAAATCAATTACGGAAATGATTGTTTTCTTTTCTTTTTTATGAACTTTCAGTGTAACCTGTGTATTTTCTTTAGAATATTTCAAGGCATTATCCAGTAAATTCAATACAATTTGCTCTAATCGTAGGGAATCAGCATGGACTTGAAAGTTGTCCCCACATGCAAAACTAAGCTTAATATTCTTCATCTCAAAAGAAGGTCCAACTAGTTTGATAATATTTTCAAAAAACGTTTGTGCCCAAAAATAATCTTTTGTCACAGTAAAAGTATTCTCATCCATTTTTGCTAAATCTAATAAATTTCTCACAAGTTCTTTCATTCGTTCTGACTCTTCAGCTATTATTGCAAGATACTGTTCTCGTTCTTCTATACTAATTTCTTTTCTCATGGCTACATTTGAATAACCAATTAAGTATGTTAAAGGAGTTCTTAGTTCATGAGCAACCGAGGCTAGAAACTCATTTCGCTCTGTTTTCATCCTTTCTAAATCATCAGCTAATTTTTGAATAGAACCTGACAAATCACCAAGTTCATCTTTACCGATGTATGGAAGACTCACTTCAAAATCCCCTTTGCTTAATTTCTCAGTGGCTTCCTTCATACGTATTAAAGGTCTTGTGAGAAGTCTAGATAGAGCTGTATAGACAATAAATAGAAGAAAAACACTCGTCCCACCAGCAATCCCAAAATGCATGTTTAACTTATCCACCAATTGTTCAATAGAACTTGTACTTTGAAACATGACAACATAGCCTGATTGGTTATTACTCCCTTTGTAAGGGTGTGCACTAATGATATATGGAGACTCTTCCCAATCCGAAATCAATACCTCATCGCTTCTCAAATCAAGATTCTTAATTAGAGGAAGAAATTCTGTTAAAGATGCATTGTTTTTGAAGGAGCTACTAATGATTCCACCTTTATTATCCGTAATGACAACTTCTCTATCTCCTCCTTTTTCCATCAATACGATATGTTTCATGGTTGTTTCGGAATAGTATTCTTCAAGTACTTCTCTATGATTTGATCCGTTTTTCAACAATAAAGAAAATTCTTCATCAATTCTTGTGTGAATAATATTTCTATGGAGATAAAAAATTAGAAATGTTTCCATTATCAATACAACAATAAAAAAGTAGGCTGTTAACTTTGTCGATATTCTATTCATTAGAGCATTCGATCCTCCCAACTAGTTAAATCTGGATTGTTAAGTTGCAAATACATTGTTGTCTGATAACATTTAAGTTTAGATAGGCAATATTTGCTCCATATATTGTTTTATACTGTCTTCACTCATCTCGCCGGTTATTATTTTCTCTATTTTCCCTTCTGGGTTAATAAGAAAAGTAGTTGGCAAAGGGTTAATATTATAAGTTTCCATTACACTTTTATTGTCATCAATTAAAACTGGAAAAGTTAAGCCTTTTCGATCAATATATTTTTGAACTACAAAATCAGATTCTCCTATGTTTACCGCTAGTATTTGAAGTCCTTGATCTTTAACTTCTTGATACTGTTTGTCCATTAGCGGAAATTCTCTTTCACATGGTTTACACCAAGTTCCCCAGAAATTCAAAAAGACTCCTTGTCCTTTGTACTCCGACAATTGATGTCTTTCTCCATTCATATCAGTTAGAACGAAGTCAGGAGCTTCATCTCCTACTTGTAATACACCATTTTTCTCTTTAGATAAGTTAGAATATATGGTGAAGATAATTACTCCAACCATTAATATCAAGAGTACAAACCGTATGTAAAATCTTTTTTGCTTCTTATCCATAGTAACAATAAACCTACTTTCCTAATTATTTATAATTGTGCTCTAAAACCCTGTAAATCCTCCAAAAAAAGGAGTTAAAATTGCTATTATTTTTGTCATCATATCAAAATACAACAAGATACCCATTATAATCATTAAAAATCCACCTAATCTCATGAAAAGTCCATTTCTCTTTTGAAGAAACTTCATTTTTCCAATAAACAATGACATTATGAGAAACGGAATGGAGAAACCCAGTACATAAAATAGCATATACAACATTCCTCTGTCAGGGTCAGAAACTCCTAAAGCAATTACACCTGCTAGTATTGGTCCAGTACACGGTGTCCATCCAGCAGCAAACCCCATACCGATCAATACGGATCCTATATAACCTTTAGGTCTTTTTCTGAATTGGACTCTTTTCTCTGATAGTAAAAATTCAAATTTAAAAACCCCAATAACTACTAAACCAAAAAATACGAGGATAATAGCACCAATTTGTCTTAGTAAGTCTTGGTATTGAAGAAAAAACGTCCCGATGAAAGAGGTGGAAAAACCCAATGCCATAAAGATGGCTGAAAATCCAAGTAAAAATAGAAGCGTGTGTACCAATGCCTTCTTATTTAGTATTCCTTTTTCTTCTTTTAGTTCATTTAAAGATACCCCGGTAACATAGGACAGAAATGCAGGATAAAGGGGTAATGAACAAGGTGATATAAAAGACAGTAATCCCGCACCAAAAGCTAAAAATAAACTTAATTGTTCAAACAAAGAGTTTCACCTAACCTTTCATGCTTATAATCTACTAACAATGCTTTCTAATCCTTCTAGCAATTCAAAGAGTTTAAATAAGTCACTAAACTTATAGATATTTATCCAAGCTGTGCCTACTTGCGTGTCTTTATATTAAGAGGACATTAACTAACAAAATATTCTAAATAATAATATTTGAACGATTTAAGATATATTATTCAAACTAGAATCAACAAAGGATTAGCCTTGGGACAACTGATTAAGGCAATCCTCTGAGATAGTATAGAGAATAAATATGAAGAAACTATGCAGAAGTAACCCCAAAAAATATTATAATGAACTTTATGAGCTTTCTGTGTCTAACTATTTTTTTGTTTTCTTCATTAGATTTTTTAGATAAGACTACTTTCAATTCAAAAAAAAATGTATTTGAAAAACATTAGCACCGTAATTTTACCTATACAATTAATAAACGAGGTAACCCTAATCAAATTAGGGTTACCTCGTTTATTATAGAATGACATGTTTAGTTTACCTTGTAATTGCTTCTTACTTGTTTTGCTTTTTCCTCGAAAGTATCCTTGTCATATAGTTGACACTTTAAATAGAGCTATTTAATCTTATCTTTTTAATTATTAAATCTTTTAAATGATTTAGAACATCGGTTCTTAATCCTGCCTTCTTAGCAATTTTCCATACTTTTAATATTTCATTGTTTCTCATCAGCTCTTCAATACTTAAGTCTATTCTACGAATTTGAAATTGTTCTGTTGTTTCTACAACTCTTTCCAGTTCTCTTTTGGTTTTGGGTAGTTTTTCTAACTGTTTTTCAATCAAGGATAAGTATCCTATTCTCCTACCTATTTCAGCCTTAGTTATACGAAGCTGTCTTATTGTTATTAATTGATTTGCTGTTTCCCTTACCAGCATTGCCATATTCTCATCCCTATAATTCCAATCTACTCGATTCTTGTTAGATCTTTGATTCATATTATTGGGTTTATTTTGCATCAACCAATTCCTATCATGCTTATATAACCAATTGTATAACGATTTTCTTAATGGAGATGGTTGTTCATTTTTAATAAATATCCATTCATTTCTCCTTGTTTGTATAAAACCGTTTAGAGTTTTTAGTGTGCCATTATATATATTGGTATCAGTGATCAATAAATTAGCCTGGCGTTTAACAGTCTTAGGGTCAACACCCAATTGTCTTGCTTTTTCCCTTAAAGATAACTTTTCATCTCCCCATAATACCCAAAGTTTATTCTTCCAAACATCGCCAAACTCCTTTATCCGCCCAAATTCCATTTGAGCTCCTTCAGACGTATCAGGTCCCCTTCGTGAATAGACAAATCCGCATTCACAAGTAAAAGTCCCAACTGGTTTCCCCGTATCCGAGCATCTTGTAATAGTACATAAAGTAATGACTTTCTCTCCAAAATGTCTTGATACTTTATTTAAACAAGGCCAAGGACCATTGAAGAATGGATTAACTAACGTTGATGAAGAATTACTTTCTAAAATTGTGGAAGTTATGCTCTGCCCCAAGAAACCGTGTAATAAGATATGCCTCAGCGGGTGAATCACTTCATCAGAATTTCGCAAAAATTTATGTAACCAGGTATGCTGTTTATCTTCTTCCACATGACTTCCCATTAATGTTAATAAATCACGTCCATAATAATTGTTAAAGCTAGGGATTAGTTTATAGAACTTTATTCTACCCTTTACTGATAACATATTTATATTCTGTATTTCTTTTAAATAAATGTTCCTTACATTATTTTTTCTTACAATCTTCTCTGAATTGTAATTTAGTAAATAAAATGAATTCTGCGCTATAAATAAATTTAGATAATTTTCTACAATTACCTCTTCCGTATTAATATTTATTGTAATAGTGTCTAAAGGAACAAATTCATGCTTATTTCTTCTTTGCGAGTACGGAACATTAGCCTCTCTTAAATTAACCTTATGCTTGTAACATACTATAACTCCCGGTATTTGATGTGCACGATGCCAATAAGCTAAACCATACTGAGCTCTATTATTCATTGCACACACTGTACAATATCTTAAATTTTTGGGAGGTTTCACACCGTTTGCGGTTAAGCCCACCAACATATGGATAGAACGTCCGTTGCTAAAGTACATTTCCTCTCGAATATTTTCTAGTCTATCACTAGGAATAAAGTGACTATAATAGGGCATTAAAGTATGGTCATAAAGCAATTTCTCTTTGCTGATAACTTTACCAGGAATCCGTGAAGCTAATACATCTAGATTGCATGGTAAATCAGTTACAGAACATACTGTTTCACACCCGAATAAATCTCTCATAGTTTTTTTAAAGCTTTCATTTCCAGAGTAATTATGATATCTGGCTAATGCACTATATAGCAATTCGTCTGGATAAAGTGGAGGAAAAAAATGCATACTTCTTAATGCTCCTTACGACGAGTTAATTTGATCGATTTGATCCTCTAACCATTGTATAACCGTAAGTGAACTCTTTTTATACATTTTAAATCTATTTTGAATCAATTTTAACGATAAATTTTTATACCTGGATTCTTTAAACCACTTAACTACTTTCGGGAAAATACGAATTAAATATTGATCGTCTGTTTCTAAGCTACGCTCTATTAAATGTATTGTCCTTGGAAGATACTCACTAAATCTATAACAACGGTTCTGCACAAAACTTGGTATTGTTTTAAATATTGAAGTTTTGGTAATCTTCGTTTCAGGTGGATTTTCCCACAATCTATCTACAGCTGCTGAAACTAGTTGATACATTTCATCATCTAAAGATTCTAAATTCAGCATTTTAGGTAATTTTCTTTTTGGTGGCAAATGAAGTTCCATCCAAGTACGATCATGCTTCATTCCCCAATCGTATCGATGAATATTGTATTTTCTAATTTGAGGTCTATTTGCTCGCTTACCTAAAATACTAATAGCTTCGAGAACAGTCTCTTTACATAGTTCTAACTTTGAATTGTTGTCTGTTACCGCTACCTCAAGTTTTCCTTGCAAAATCTCTTTGTGTCCATTATTCTGGTTTATTGTTAACAGATTACTTTCATTTTCCTTCTTATAAAGCTTCAAATACTTTCTAACAGTTGTTCTATTTGAACGAAGGAACTCTGCAGTTTGAGTAATAGTATACCCTTTGTTAATATACTTTGTTGCCTGATTAATAAATAATGCACCCATTGTTTCAATTGAAAATAGAGTTTCATCTTCCAAATGGGGAAAACCTTTTCTATAATAAGTCATTCCACAATAATTACAAGTAAAATAGCCAGTAATCCACTCATGAACTTTTCTTCTACATATATTTATTACCCTTTGATTATACTGGGGACATATTCGATTATTACATACCCATGGACCATTTCCGAATGGTAATGGAAAGAAATAAGTTTCATCCTGTTTTAAGAAGTTCTCTGTATTCCCAGAAAGAAAACGCATTAATAAAATGTAAAATATTGTATGCTTCCTCAAATCATCTGGTGCGAATAAACTAGGCATTACTCTCAAAAGTTCATTAACATTCAATCCTAACTCAATTAAAACTTCTTTCCCATAGTAATCAACCATATCAGAAATAAGGTCCTTCTTAAAAATAGTATCTCCTTTAAAATGAATGTATCCTCTGTTTCCTAGGCGAACCATTAGTTGTTGATAGACATAGTTTAATGTTAAGGTGTTATACGACATAAGTGCTTTAATATCATCTAGGAATTCATATTTATTGGTGTCCATCCATTCTTTAGTATTTTCATTAATCTCATGGCCATTCGGACACTTGGGCTCGGTTAACATTAAATTAGCATTACTGCTTGCAAAGGGTATGTCGCAGTGAGAGCAACTATAAACGAGTTTTGTTTCGTGAATAGGACAAACGGTTAAAAAAGAAAATTGATGTGTTCTGTGCGCATATACTTCTCCGAACCTTTCATAATCATCATTTAGGCAAGTCGGGCAATACCTAATACTATTTGATAAAAACTGGTTTTCCAGTGTTTTAATTTTCATGCTTAAACCGCCACTAGAATTGTAAAATACATTGGTTATAGTATTATGTAAGTCTTTATTAACAAAAGGTCGAAAAAGAGGATAGAATGTGTGATTATCAATAAGATTTATTATAAATTCTTCAGAAACTCCTAGCCCATTAATAACATGAATTAAATTTTCAGGGTACATAACCATAGTAGAATATGCTTTTCCTAATAATTCTTTTCTATTTTTTAGATAAGATCTATGTGGGGAACGTAAATGGTATCTATATAAAATACTCCTAAAATCTTCATCTGGAAAAGTAGTTGGGAAAGATATGATATTGCTCATATCAAGTCTCCTCTTTCCCTAAAACGAATTCCTCATATAAACTAACAAGTCCAGCATCTCGAAGTGCTTCATCAGTGGTTTTATTAGTATTTAAACCTTCAAAGACCACGAACCTTAAATCATCGTGATCGTATTCTTCCAGGTTTTTCTTCCTTCTCTTATTGCTTTTACTTGATTTTCCAGTAACCTCTTCGCTCGTTACAATACTGTTGTTTTCCAATACTAACTTTGCCATTTCAGCATACAACAGCTCATTATCCTGTGAACCATTGTTTTCTCGTTCAACTCTTATTGCATACTTTTTAGCTTCTTCTTCTGTACAACCCATCCTTGTCGCAAAGCTAGTTAATTGTTCAATTAAGATTCTCTTATTTCTTTGCAATAAAATTCTTTTATGCTCTTCCGACATCTGACCGTCTATTTGTATACGGTGACGAATATCCATAAGATAACTATTAAACGAGATCCAGTCAGGTTTTAAATCATCGAACTCATCAGCGTTTACTTCTTCTCCATTTCGAATACGTTCGAATATTGGTTGTACCAGTCTTAAAGTTTTATTAGCAACACTTTCTATCATTTCAACATCTATCTTTTCAGTGTCACTATATAGAATTGCATGGGATTGTACATGCATAAATAGTTTGACCGCAAAATCAGGAATTCCAATCGTATGATAATACATGGCAGATTTAATTTCAGGTGTAATTTCAGTGAAGCTTTTGGTATATTGCAGATCCCATAAACTCTCAATAAACTGTTCCCATTCCCATTCATCTTTCATTCTGTCCGTTATATTTTCTCCATAGCTATTAGATACTCCCCTACGGGTATTGGCTAAGCTCGATTTAAAAATATAAAGAGCTTTAAAAGTTCCTATAATGACAATTGGAATACCTATAGAATTAGTAAGTTCCGTAATGAAATCAATCATTTTTTCATCTCCGCCTGAATGAGCACGGTTTACTCTTTGGATTTCATCAATTACTAAAATGCCCAAATTTATTAAACCTGCAACTTTTGCCATACGCTTTGCTAATACTTCAATTCTGCCATCCTTCTCAGCTAAATCCTCATAGTAAGTAGTGCCCAACAAGTCATCAACAGCTGTATAAAAATTCCGACATAGAGCACCTATTGATTTATTACTAGGACATTCAATTTTTAACCAAACCACTTGTTTACAAGTTAATTGGTTATTTTTGTAGCTAGTATGATGAATTACTTGAGGAATCAAGGATAAAAGCTTGTCGTATGACTTCGATTTTCCCATACCACTTAATCCAATTTCTGCGCACTGTTGAGCAGTTTGGGTTTGTCCAAGGAGGTTTAGCCCCTTCTCATCTGTGCCATGTTCTAATATTTTGTCATATCCAACAGAAAGATACCTATGATATAGAGGAGTCATCGGATTCCTTGATTGATAGCCGATTTTTATCATACTATATAGGTTCCGGTATTTATTGAAATGAGAAGAAAGAGGTAACCAAAAACTAGGCTTAATCTGTTGTACCAATTCAATTCTATCCTCATCATCGAGGCCATCTATATTACCATTGAACCTTGGAACTGAATAAAGTAGATCATAGAGTTCTTCTCGTGATAAACGATTAGGAAGTGCCTCGATAAAAGGATTCCCTATACTTTCAGGGACAATTTGTTCCTTATATTCTGCTCTTACTTGATAGCCCTTTAAATAGATAAAACGATCATTTTTCATTTCCACGATTTTCTCGTCTCTCCTTGTTTTTAGACATTAAGAAAAGCTGCATTTCTGTCATTTTTGTAATTTCGGATTGACGATTTGTATTTTCACTATTACTTGAGACTTCATTACTTACCTGTTTAATATCTTCCTCTCTCTTAACTGTAGTCCATGCATCCTCACTAGAAGTCATCCTCTTGTCTAAATTACGTGCAAGTCGCTTATTCTTAAACTTTCCAGATTTCGGCATACCTCTTTGTGCCTCTTTTGTTTTCTCTTTCTCAGATAAAGATAAACTTTCTGCAACAGCATCTAGGGGACCCTCTATATTTACCCGTTGTTTTTTTAGCTGTTTAAGCTGTTTGTTCTTATAACTCAACAACACCTTAACATCATTGAAGTGTAAATCCCTATAGTCATTGAATTTTGGTGTTAGGAAGCACGGTTCAAATGTTCCATCCTTTAAGCTAATAAAAATACTACTACAATTTCTAGGATCATAATTCACAACTACCTTTTTTTGTCCATAAATACTCTCTTGTTCAAACCACTTTTCCTCAAAACCTCTATCCGAAGAAAAGGACATTTTCTTAAAGGTAATACCGCTTCTTGTTACTATGCCTTCTCCTTTCGGTAGTAGTTTTAATCTAATTAAATCTCGTGGCATTTCGTGGAGGAGATTCTTTTTTAATCCCCAGTTCCATATTCCCAATGGAGTCAATTCAACTTTTTCCTCGAACATTTCCCTCGTCATTAGATATTCATCCGGTAAAGCAGATTTGTTAAACTCAAGGACAAATAAAATAGTCAATTTCGAAAAAGCCTCGATTGTATGGACCGCGTAGTTCTCTGGGTTCTTGTCCCCTCTTTCTCGATGCTCCTTTCGAACAGCACTAACGGGTATGGATTCTCGTATTCTTGCATTATATCTACGAAATTGTTGTTCAATATATGGCTTAAAATCTCCACGATAGGAAGGTGTGTTTCCGACTCTCACATTAATATCCACTAAATTATTTGAGTTTCTACTTTTATGTTCTCCACGGTCTCCAACAATAAATTTAGGCAAATGGAGGCAAGGCCAATCTTCTTCCGTTATTTCTATTCCAAACCTTTTACAATACTCTACTTTATTAGTAGAAGCATTTTCTAAAGCTACCATTTCTTCTTCCCAAGATGGAGTAATGCAAATGTGTACACCGACAATCATTCTGGACATAACATCTTTGACAAAATATACATGTGCCCTACCTATTACCGTTTCTCTATCTAACGACACAAGAATTACATCTGCTGGAGTCGAATCAATCTCATAATAAGCACCTGGACCTTGAACATTTTCCTCTGGTGTACCCTTAAAAGCTCTTGCATTCATCTCTGCTTTTCGCTCACCATACCTTGCACTGTATTTCTGCTTTGAGTTAAAGTTGTTCTGATACCAATAGCGAAACATTCTTAATGTTGGACATTTCTCGGGTTCTACTATTGGGACCATTTCGTTAAACTCTCGATAAAATCCCGTTTTATACCTATGTTGTAAAAGTTTTTTATGGGTTTCTGTAATAGTTAATCCTTGTTCAATATGAAATTTTTTTATGGCCCATAGAAAATTTTCCTTGTCTTCATCACGGATAATATACTCATTTCCATCTTCAGCTTTTGGACCAGCTTTCTTATCAGAGTATTGTCTTTTATTTACCCCACAATCAAAGTAATTATTTAATAGACCATTAATTGATTTTCCATAAAACCAGTATTTTTTTATCCATTCATGAATAGTTTTTCTTTGTTTTCCTGTAATTTTCATTACCTCTCTAACCATTAAACCTCTAGATTCTGGATAGTATATCTCTGGTTCTTTCATAACTATTGACTTTATTATCTCCCACTTAATATCTCTGTTATCAATATGCCTCTTCGAATATTCCTGATTGGCTTTAATCAACCTTATATCAGGCTCTAAATTATATGTGCTTGCAACTCCATCTTCAATTAGTTGAATTAAATCTTGATACGAGCGAAAATAGGGAAATTGCATTTTTTTCCTATTCATTATATTCATAAGAACTACTTTACTACGATCCTCAGAAATCCATAATATTCTTTCCAACACTAATTCTTGGTCGGAAATATTTTCAAATTGTATTATGGTATTTTCAAATAATTGCATACAAATTCACCTCATTTTTTTAATACTACTGTCTATCAACAATCAAACTTAGAGGTCTATTTTCCCTTATAAGCAGATTCATATCTGTTTTCCATAACTTATTTACCAACATGTGCTGAACAATATATAAAGATGTACCAGCCTCCAACCCAAGTTTCATATCGCATTTCAAACAATTTTTACTTATAGAATCTTTTGGGCTACAAGAGAAAAGGGTTTTAAGTAAAGGATCAGCAACTAAATCTATAACTTCTGAGTCAACACCTGGCCGTGTACCTAAAAATTTTGCATCATACATCCAGTCTATGTTTTTAATCATATTTATTGGTTTTGGTTTATCAAAAACCATTTTCCAACTTATACCCATCTCTAGGAAATATCGTCTCTCTATTTCAAATAATTCTAATGTTCTCTTTGTAAGCTTAGTCACTGGTTTTATAGTTCTAGCTACATCAGTTATTTCCCCGTCTTCGTTTACTACACTTAACATAAAATCCGTTGACATAATTACCTTCTCACCTTTGTAATGTGGATGGCGAATATTTAATTTATCCGCAATTTCAATAGTCATTTCTATTGGGGTCAACGGATACTGTTCTCTAATATCTACAACACAGTCTGCCCATTCTTGAACAAGAAGAAATTGGTATTCATGTTTGGATAGAGTATGATGTATTCTCCTTGTTTTCCATCCATGCGTCCTTGTCAACCATCCCTCAGAAGCTACCTTATTGTCATTGGCTTGTATAAAAGGTACATAGTCTTTCCCTCTCCCCTGGCCCCTGCCATCACTCAAACGATTTAAATGTGACTTACTAATACTGCTATTACTCATTTAACAACCCCCAATATAATAAAAGGCACATAACGGTATTCCATTATGCACCTCAATAATAGTTTTAATAATTTTCACTCTGAATTTTACTTATCAGAAAAATCTAAATGTTTATTTTATATGTAGTATAATAACCTTAATAGACTATTTTAAAACACTATTTTAAAACACTATTTTAAAAATAGTAGGAACTTTAAATTAAAAGATATAGTTTAAGGCAAAATAACGGATTCCTATTTAAAGCATTTGATAAATCCTTTGTTTGCTCCAAGAGTGGGAAACCTTTAATAATCCTTTTGCAAAGTTCTATGTTGAAAGGATAAAAATATTAATACAAATCCTTATTTTATTATGTTTATCTTCTTTATAAATTTTTAATGTAGCTTATAAGTCTAAAGAAAAGGATGAATTGAAAATGTATATCGCTGAATTAAGTATCGAGAATTTTAGAACATTTAATTCTAGAACAACAATTGAATTTCACGAAGGTACTAATGTGATAATAGGTCAAAATAATGCTGGAAAGACAACAATTATTAAAGCATTGCAATTGTTATTTGATAATCAACAGAACAAACGTTTATCTGTTGATGATTTTAATAGAACTATTACAACTACAGAATTAAAAAAGGCTCCTCCAAAAATAATAATTTCAGCAAAATTAGTTGAGTCGCTAGAGGAACCTGAATACTCTGATGACCTTGTAACTGTATCAACCTGGCTTACTAAAATTGAGAGTCCATATGAAGCTTGCATTACTTACGAGTTCTACCTACCAGATAAGGAAGTGGATTCTTACGTAAAAACGATGTCTGACATAGATGTAAATCAAACTGAAGAATACTGGAATGTCATTCGTAACATTTTTTTGAGAAAATACACACAAAAGATTTATGTAGGAAATCCAGAACAAAAAAACCTAATTGATCCAGAAAACATAAATAAATTTGACTTTCAATTCTTAACTGCCATTAGGGATGTTGAACGTGATCTTTTCACTGGAAGAAATACCTTATTAAAAGAAGTAATCGACTTTTTTATGGACTACGAGATTAAGATTGATGAAAAACTTAACAAAGATGAAAAAATAAAACAAATAAAAGCTAAGAAGAAAGCTTTTTCAACTGATGCACAACTTTTGATTACTTCATTGCAAGCTCGGATGAGTGAAGGAAACATTCACATGCTTAAATACGTTGAAGATACTGGAGCTGGATTTGGAGGTATGAAGCCATCTTTTGATGGGACGATATTAGATACAGAACTATATTCTGCTCTTAAACTAATTATAGAAAGTGAAACGGGTATTAAACTTCCTGCTATACATAATGGTCTTGGCTATAATAACTTGATTTACATTTCTCTTCTGCTGGCAAAAATGCAGAAAGATGCGTCAGGGGATTACTTAGGCTCAAATGCAAAGGTCTATTCAATTTTAGCTATTGAAGAGCCTGAAGCCCATTTACATCCTAATATGCAATATAAGTTTTTGAAGTTCTTAAAAGAAAACCAAAGTTCTCAAGTAAATCAAATTTTTATAACCTCTCATTCACCAAATATAACTGCAGCTGTTGAATTGGATGATATCATTGTATTGCAAAAAGAGCAGGAAAATGTTCATGTCGCTTATCCAGGGAGAGTATTTACTGCAAGTACAGAAGACCAAAAATCGAAAAATTACGTAAAACGTTTTATTGATGTGACAAAAGCAGATATGTTCTTTGCAAACAGTTTAATTTTGGTGGAGGGCTTAGCAGAGTTGTTGTTAGTTCCAGAGTTTGCAAAAAAGTTGGATTTTGATCTAGTGGATACTCATACTTCAATCATTAATATTGGTGGTCGGTACTTTGATCACTTTTTAAAATTGTTTGATCAAGAAAAGAGCGAGTATGCTATTAAGAAAAAGGTTGCATGTATTACAGACCTAGATCCCGTCCGAAAAGAAAGAAAAAAGGGTGCTTCTTGGGTTGCTTGTTCACCATTGTTTATTGACGTTGCTCCAAATAACTATGAATATAAATCATATTCGAATACTTTGATTGATAAAAGAAAAAATAATAAACAAGATTTAATTAAAGTATTTAGCCAAAAAGAAAAGGAAAGTTCTACATTTGAATATGACCTATTATTGAAAAATATTACTACTGAAAGCCTACTAACAGAATCAGTCTCTAATATAGAAGAAATAAAACGATTAATGAGCGCTTTAAAGGATGGGAAGTCGATTCAAGATATTACAGATATATTAAGCGAAAATAATTATGGAAAGGAAGTTAGAGAATATGTTAGTGGTGAAATATTTAATGAACCTAAAAAAGCGGAAAAAATAAAAGCTAAAATAATAGCCGGACGATATTTAAATTCTATAAAAAAGGGCCAAGTAGCACAGGAATTAGCTTATGTTGTTGCTACAAGTAATAAAGAAAAAATTAGTCCCCCAGACTACATTAAAGAGGCGATAACATGGATTTGTCAAAAGCAGTAAAGCTAAACGATAGTAATGGAAATATACCAATTGACAATCACTTCAAGCTTTATGCAGGTCCAGGTGCAGGAAAAACCACGTTTCTAACTCGTCATATTCACTGGATTTTAAATCAATCAAAAAAGCTATCGAAAGTTAAAAAAGTTGCTTGTATTACTTACACTAATATCGGTGTAGAAACCTTAAAAAGTCGTCTGAAAGATACAGCTGAAGATGTTGAGGTAAGCACTATACATAGCTTTCTTTACAAACATGTTTTAAAACCGTATTTGTGGATGTTAGATGATTGTCCTTTTCCTGTTGAACATTTAGACGGGCACGAAGAAGTTAAATTAGGAAGGTCTTTACTTCAAGAATACAAAACTAGAAGTAAACAACATTTTGATGAGAGTCTCAATAAGGATCTAGCTCATTCTTTGGGAAATTTAATGTGGATGTTAAATGGAACTACAATAGAACTGAATTTTCTCAAAGTATACCAATCCAAGGTTGGACGCTATAATATCAAGAAAAATTCATACTTAGTTTATAAAGAATTATGCTGGGAAAATGGACTTTTGAGTCATGATGATGTTCTATACTTTTCATATTTGCTTCTACTTCAAAAAAATGAAATAAGAGAAGTTATTAGAGCAAAATTCCCTTATATTCTACTAGATGAGTTTCAAGACACAAGTCCTCTACAAGCTGAAATCATTAAATTAATTGCGGAGAAAGAAACGGTAATCGGGGTTATTGGAGATCCTTGTCAGGCCATATTCTCATTTCAAGGTACTGATGATAATTTGTTTGATCAATTTAAACTTGATGGTATGTCCCTTCATTATTTAGAAAACAATCATCGCTCTACTGAACAAATCATCAAAATACTAAATCATATACGATCCCAAAGAGACTTTAATCAATGTAGTCCAGACAAAAAGGTTGGCGAGATTCCAGTATTACTAATTGGAAGTTCATTTACAGCACATAAGTATGTTTCTCAAACTCTTGGGATTAACAGTTTCTATACATTGGCTTACCGAAATAATGAAACTAATGCTATTAAATATGATTTCAAGGGTAATAACACGGAGGGAATCGATTTGATTTTTGGAGATAGTTCTAGAGGATGGATGATTTATTATATTATCCATGCAATTGAATACGGGAAGCAATTAAAGTTACAAGATGCCATCAAATTTATGAAAAAAGCTTACAGAAAGATTGATGGATTTTCAGATAAGAAAGCATTTAGCAATCTGAAAAGACTCTTAGAAGCATATAATAATTTTTGCGATGGAAATATTAAAGATTTTTATAACAATTACATTTTTGGTCATTATGGAGTTAAAGGAAAAATTTCGAGTGGAAAGGTGAAAGGCTACTATGAACAATTACTTTATAAGAGAGCAGCAATAGAAGTCAAAATTTCTGATGATATAAGTGTGTTTAAGACTATCCACAAGTCAAAGGGCGATGAATTTGACAATGTTCTTGTTGTGATTCCAGAGACCAATAGTGAAAAGAGCCTTGAATTTTTGCTTACACCTGATATGAGTAAAGAAGATCACCGCGTTTACTATGTCGCATTAAGTAGAGCAAAAAAGAACCTATTTATTAATGTTCCTGTTATTTCTAGTGAAGTACTTCAGGAGTTAGCACATCTAAATATAGACCCCATTTACTTATAAGCAAAAAAAGGACTCAATTTGGTCCTTTTTTTTGTGGATGTGGCCTCGACGCTATTAATAATTAACATAAACAAATAAAAATATTTCGGTTAAAGAATAAGGAGTCTATTAATGGACAATAAATATTGTAAATAGGAGGGAAAATTATCTATGTTAAAAAAAGATGATGATAAAGTAATCTATTGCTACAGTTGTCGTAAAAAGAGCATATTTACTCGGAGAGATGTAAGTAATAATAACGGTGTAGAAAGTCATTGTAGCGAGTGTGAATATGTGTGGTTTGAATGGCAAAACCGAGCAGTAGAGCGAGAAAAAGAAAAATGGCTGGAATACAATGGAGGATTAAGAAGTAAGTTTAAACTCCCCAATCAAACTTCATACAATAACTCCTGATATTTATTTTTTTCTCTTTAAGTACGATTATATCATTAACTTTTAAATCCTTTACATGCAATATTGATTAGGTATACTACCCAATTTTTAATCTGGTTCTACTATATTTGAGATATTTTATTAAAAGAAAAAGGAACTAGATTTTTTTGAGTCCTTTGTGAAAGAGAATTGTAGCGGGTTTTCACCAGGTCCCCCAAAAACACAAGTACCTCTAACAGAAGTTTAAGGTCTTATGAATTCGTTCTACTCGTAATTACATCCTTCATGCAACATCATCCAAAATCACGCTTGAAGTGTTCGGTTTGTTTGAAATTGGCGATGAATATCACACCATGAAAGAATAACACTTTTCTGTTGTAACTTTAAAATAAAGTTTGATTAAAGATATCCTTTTAACCCTAAAAAAAGCAAATAAACAAAGTAACCCGTCTTGATTTAAAATATCAAACTTTATTTAATACTAACACTGAAATGGAAAATAAAGACAGCCTGTGGTTTTGTAGCATCCACAGGCTGTCTTTAACAATAATTTTGTTATATAGATTTCTAACCATTTTCATGCTTTAATATATTATTTTGAAATAGTAGTATCTATCTGCTTGAGTTACCAACTATGTTGTAAAGTTACTAACTATGTTGTAAGGTTACCAACTATGTTGTAAAGTTACCAACTATGATGTAACTGGACATCTCTACAATTAAAGTTATATAACCTTTAACCTACTCCACAGTTACTGACTTCGCCAGGTTTCTAGGCTTATCTACGTCGCAGTCTCTGTGTAAGGCTGCGTAATAACTGATAAGTTGTAGTGGGATTACTGCTACTAGTGGAGCGAATAGTTCGTTTACTTTTGGAAGTACGTAGCGATCTCCTTCTTCCTCATGGCCTTCCATTGCAATAATACATGGATTAGCACCACGTGCAACTACTTCTTTCACATTACCACGGATATTCAGGCTTACTGCTTGTTGGGTAGCTAAAGCAATAATTGGTGTACCCTCTTCGATAAGAGCAATTGTACCGTGTTTTAGTTCTCCACCAGCAAAGCCTTCTGCTTGAATATATGAAATTTCTTTAAGTTTTAATGCACCTTCTTGGCTTACGTAGAAGTCTACGTTACGTCCAATAAAAAAGGCATTTCTAGTAGTTGCTAAAAACTCTTTTGCGATTTCTTCCATCTCTTCCTTAGAATCTACAATTGCTTGAACAGCATTTGCTACAATTCCTAGCTCTTTTACAACATCAAATTCTAGCGTTTTTCCTTGAGATTGTGCGTATACGGAAGCAGTTACCATTAATACCGCAACCTGTGCTACATATGCTTTTGTAGAAGCAACAGCAATCTCTGGACCTGCGTGAAGTAAAAGTGTGTGATCTGCTTCACGAGAAAGAGTAGAACCCGGTACGTTTGTCATCGTAATAGTTGGGTATCCTAATTCTTTTATCTTCACAAGAACTTGTCTGCTATCTGCAGTTTCACCTGATTGAGTTAAGAACATGAAAATTGGTTTTTCTGATAGTAATGGCATATTGTAGCCAAATTCACTAGAAATATGCACTTCAACAGGAATACCTGCAATTTTTTCAAAGTATTCTTTACCAATTAGCCCACCGTGGTAGCTTGTTCCAGCTGCAATGATGTACAGGCGATCAGCATCCTGAAGTGCTGTCAAAATTGCAGGGGCAATTGAAAGTTCCCCTTGCTCATTTTGGTAAGCTTGAATAATTTTACGAATAACAGCTGGCTGCTCATCGATTTCTTTTAACATATAATGAGGGTATGTTCCCTTTTCAATATCGCTCATATCTAGTTCTGCTTTGTATGGAGCACGTTCAACCGTTGTGCCTTCCAATGTTTGAATTTCTACAGAATCCTTGCTTACGATTACAATTTCTTGGTCATGAAGTTCAACATATTGCTCTGTTACTTGAAGCATCGCCATTGCATCAGAAGCTACAACATTGAATCCTTCACCAACACCTACAAGTAACGGTGATTTGTTTTTCGCTACATAAATTGTATCTTCGTCTTCATTATCAAGTAATGCAAGAGCATAAGATCCATGTATTAAATGCAATGTTTTGCGAAGTGCGTCAATTGTAGATAATCCGTCTTTAGAGAAACGCTCAATCAGCTGTACAATTACTTCTGTATCTGTCTCAGAAGCCATTTCCACGTCTGCTAAATAAGCTTTCTTCATCAAATGGTAGTTCTCAATTACTCCGTTATGCACTAACGTGAAACGTTTTGTTGTACTTTGATGAGGATGAGCATTTTCATGGTTTGGTACACCATGAGTTGCCCAGCGAGTATGACCAATTCCAACAGTCGCCCCTACTTCTGTATCTACTACGTCACGTAAATCCGCAATGCGACCTTTTTCTTTAAATACCATTACTCCATCTTCGTTTAATACTGCAATACCTGCTGAATCATAGCCACGGTATTCTAACTTTTCTAACCCTTTTAATAAAATTTCCTTTGCATCAATTTCTCCAATATAACCAACAATTCCACACATAATCTAAATTCCTCCGTTTACATTCATGTCAAAATAAGCTTCCTACACATGGTGTAGTAGCCAATTAAGCTAAGAATGCCTTCTATTCCACCTGTCATCCGATCACTCGAATGTTTTATGAAAAAGAATAACAACCGGGCAAATACGGTCGGGAGGCATCCGCCGAAATTTCGATAACCTCCACCTCGTCTGCTGAAGATGATTTTCCGTCCAATTTCTTCAGCTCTGGCGCTATAATTGTTTTCTGTGTTTTACGCGTTACCTGTCCTCCATTTCTACGCGGCTACCAATACTAGATTGGCAACTTCTACATTATA
Organism: Psychrobacillus sp. FSL K6-2365; assembly: GCF_038003165.1. Lineage (NCBI taxonomy): Bacteria > Bacillati > Bacillota > Bacilli > Caryophanales > Bacillaceae > Psychrobacillus > Psychrobacillus sp. FSL K6-2365. The sequence goes on from NZ_JBBOOO010000001.1 coordinate 4,105,633, forward strand.
TATGTTCATAGTATGCTCGTCAATTTAATGAGTGCAGGGGGTTTTAATCAACTTAAAGGACCACTACAAAAGTAATAGCCCTCTAGTGACAAAATTACTTACCAAACTGCAATTGATCCATCTGTACGAGACTCGGTTCCTCCTTGAAGAACTCCTGTTTCATCATTTCTCCAAATAATCTGCCCCCTACCAAAGCTACCACCATCAGAAGCAACTTGAATTTGATGCCCTTTACCTATAAGACTTTGTACAAGGTAGCTTGGGAATTCCGGTTCTACATGAACTACTTTTCCCTTCATCCACTGCCACCGAGGCATATCTAGTGCAGCTTGTGGGTTTAACAGGTAATCTACTGTATTCGTCACGATTTGGAAATGTCCTTGTGGCTGCATATATCCTCCCATTACACCAAAAGGACCCACTGCCTTACCATTTTTGCTTAGGAAGCCTGGAATGATAGTATTAAATGTTCTTTTTCCTGGTTTTAACACATTTGGGTGAGTCGCTTCTAAAGAAAAATCATGTCCTCTATTTTGCAAGGCAATACCTGTTTTGGGTATAACTATTCCTGAACCAAATCCCATATAATTACTTTGGATATAAGAAACCATATTACCTTCTTCATCAGCAGTAGCTAAATATACAGTCCCACCTTTAGGGATGTCATATATTTCTGGATTTGCTGCTTCTTCATTTATGTCATTAGATCTATTTTTGGCGTACTCCTCTGATAACAGCTGCTCTACACTAATCTGCATTTCAGCAACATCTGTTATAAATGCCTGACCATCTGTAAAAGCCAACTTCATAGCTTCTATTTGATGATGAAGTGTCTCCATACTTTGCCATTTTGGTTCCGCCAAGTTTTTGCATATATTGAGCGCCATTAATGCAATCATTCCTTGCCCATTCGGCGGGATTTCCCATACATCATAACCTTTATAATTGACCGAAATAGGATTTACCCATTCTACCTTATATGTACGAAGATCATCTTTACATAAATAACCTCCATGCTTTCTCATAAACTCATCGATTTTCTCTGCAATTTCACCTTCATAAAAATCACGAGCATTTGTTTCTCCTATCGCTCGGAGAGTACGGGCGTGATCTGGTGAGTTCCACATCTCCCCTATTTCTGGAGCACGATCATTGGGTGCAAAGGTTTCAAACCAGGCATTAAATTCCTCTGAAGTAAATGTAGCTTTGTATCTGTTATAGGCAAGCTTCCAGTACTTTCCTAGTATCGGAGTTAACGGATACCCTTCCTCTGCATACTGAATAGCAGGCTCTAAAACTTCTTGAAGTGAAAGTTTCCCAAATCTTTCTGACAATGCAGCCCAAGCAGCAGGAACTCCTGGCACGGTCACAGGAATAACTCCGTGAACAGGTATTTTGTCATACCCTTTTTCTCTTATCGCGTCGATAGAGATAGATTGTGGTGCTGGACCCGAAGCGTTTAACCCATAGAGCCTGTCTTTTGTCCATACTAACGCAAAAGCATCCCCACCGATTCCGTTAGAGGTGGGTTCTACGACAGTAAGTGCCGCTGCCGTAGCAATTGCCGCATCAATTGCATTCCCGCCTTTTTTTAATATATCCATTCCCGCCTGTGCTGCTAAAGGCTGGGAGGTTGCAACCATTCCCTTTTTCGCAAATACCGTATGACGTTTTCCTTGAAACGGGTGATGTAAATAATCCATAATAACTCCCTTTTATACCTTCCTAACAGGTATGGTTTGATTTCTTAAGTATAATAAAAGAAACTCAGAAAATATATATGAATTTTCTCGCAATTCAAAAAAGAACACCCTCTAAAAATTAGAAGATGCTCTTATTTAATTTATCCATTTAAATTTTGATTAACTTTAATATATGTGCTATCCGACTGATGCTTAACTAGCCTAATAGCTTAACAATTTCTCTATTAAACGCCGGAATATCATCTGGAGTACGACTTGTCACCAACTGGTTTTGGCAAACGAATACTTCTTCATCATGGAATTTTACCCCTGCATTTTCTAAGTCTACTTTAATCGATTTATATCCAGTCGCGTCTCGACCATCTAATGTTTTCGCAGTGATGAGTAATTGTGGGCCGTGACAAATTGCAAACACTGGTTTTTTCTCATCCATAAAATACTTAGCAAATTGAACAAAACGATCATCTGCTCGTAAAATATCCGGTGAAAATCCTCCTGGTATAAATAATGCGTCAAATTCTTCAGGTTTCACTTCGTCAACGCCATAATCAATTTTCACCGTGGCTTCTCCGTTTTTACCTGTTACCTCTTTGCCTGCTTCTTTTTCAATAGCAAATACCTCATGCCCTGCATCATTTAGTGCCTGTGCTGGACCTGTGTATTCCACGTCTTCAAACATATTTGTGATTAATGTTGCTACTTTAGCCATTTCCTCACTCCTTAATTGTTTGTTCTCTCTTACTATTCCACTAAACTTGCTCTAGTAAACATTAGAAATACACAAGTAAATTCTAGATATAGTATTTCATGGACTGACCTAAATCCTGTTATCGAAAAGCGTTGAAAGAATGAAGTTAAAGGCACCTTTGCCTTGATCCGTTGTTCTAAAACCACTCGAGGGTATAGCAGATTACATAAAAAAACCGACATACTAAATATGTCGGTTTTCTAAACTTATTCTTCTAAACCCATTTCAGCTTTTACAACTTCAACGATTCGGTTTACATAGTTTTCGCATTCCACTTCGGTTGCTGCTTCTACCATTACGCGAACTAACGGCTCTGTACCAGATGGACGTACAAGGACACGACCATTACCAGCCATTTCACTTTCTACTTCACTAATAATAGTTGCCACTTTCTCATTTTCCGTTACCGCGTGCTTATCCGTAACTCGTACATTAATAAGCTTTTGTGGATAGATAGTCATTTCCGCAGCAAGCTCAGAAAGTTTTTTACCTGTTATTTTCATAATATTCACAAGCTGTAAACCACTTAATAAGCCATCACCCGTTGTATTATAATCAAGGAAAATAATATGTCCTGATTGCTCCCCACCTAGGTTAAAGCCATTCTTTTTCATCTCTTCTACTACGTATCGATCTCCAACAGCAGTTTTTACGCTCGTCATATCTTGTGTTTCTAATGCTTTGTAGAAGCCCATATTACTCATTACAGTGGAAACAACTGTCCCGTTATTTAGACGTCCATTTGCATGAAGATGTTTGGCACAAATATACATAATTTGGTCACCATCTACAATTTGTCCCTTTTCATCTACCGCAATTAAACGATCTCCATCTCCGTCAAAAGCAAGCCCAACATCTGCTCCTTTTTCTAGAACAAACTTCGCTAAGTTTTCTGGATGTGTAGAACCGACGCCATCATTAATATTCAATCCATTTGGTGAAGATCCCATTGTAGATAAGTCGGCATCTAAATCAGCAAATACGTGCGTTCCAAGAGACGATGTTGAACCATTTGCACAGTCCAGGGCTACATGGATCCCTACAAATTCTTCATCTATGGTTTGTTTCAAATACTGAATGTATTTTTGACCACCTTCGAAGTAATCAGATACCGTTCCGACACCTGCTCCGGTTGGACGTGGTAATTCATCTATATCACTATCTAATAGCTGCTCAATTTCTTCCTCTTGTCCATCAGTTAATTTAAATCCATCTGAGCCAAAGAATTTAATACCGTTATCTGCCACAGGGTTATGAGAGGCAGAAATCATCACACCAGCACTTGCACTCATTGCTCTAGTTAAATAAGCTACTGCAGGTGTACTAACAACTCCTAGACGCATTACCTCAACCCCTACAGATAAAAGGCCAGCCACAAGTGCACCCTCTAGCATGTGACCAGATATACGAGTATCCCGACCAATCAATACTTTCGGACGTTCTGTTACTTCCTTCGTTAGTATAAATCCACCAACTCTACCTAATTTAAATGCAAGTTCTGGTGTTAGCTCTGAGTTTGCAACGCCTCTAACTCCATCTGTACCAAAATATTTTCCCATTTATTCTTCTCTCCTTAAAAACCTGTTGTACAACCTATTAAGCTTCTTTAACCGTAAGGACTGCTTCTTGTTCAGAAGTTTCCCACTCTATTTCAGATGAACCCTCTATTTGGATTGGAAGAACACTTTCTCCCACCTCCGAATTAGTTGCTTCTACATATACAGAAAAATTGTTTAATTGAACCTTGTCTAAAGCCTCTGCTGTTCCTTTAGCAACAACCGAGACAATGCCGTCTGCTGGTTTTTGAAAATTACTTACCAGCCTATCTGGCAACCCTCTTACATTAATCGGCACTTGGTCAAATGACTTTTCTGTAATTGTGGAAACTGGCTCTTCCTGTTCGTCTGCCTCTTCCGTTTCAGAGTCAGGAGCAAGTGTAACGTCTCCTGTAATCTCTATTGTCTCTTTTGATATTTTTGTAACTCCTTCTGGTAAAGCTAATTTCATATTAAAGCTACCAGATTTTTCGATTTTACTTATATCTACATCGACATTTAGCTGATCTATTTTATCAAGTACTGATTTAGGTCCATATAATCGAATTGCATCTGTTTTTGTAGTTAGACCATTTACGGTGACCCCTTCTTTGGGTTTACCTTGTTTCACTAGAGCTATCGGTACCTCTTTACTATACTCTTCTATTTTTACACTTACTTGAACAGAATTTGGTTCAACGATGACGTCTAGCTTATTTAAGTCAAGATCGAGTACTTTGACAGTCGTTTCTTGTTCAAAGGACTTGTTGATACCTTGGTCTCCTGAAATAGTAGCTTTTACATAACCTATGCTATTAATAACACTTTTTGCTCCTGTTACTGTTACTTTTTGTGGTTTTACCTCATATGACTTCACTACATAATTTTCAGCTAATAGGCTTTCATTCATATCCGTTTCTACACTAAACTCTCGAGAAATACGTTCTTCAATTACAACATCGACATAAACCGGATCTGTTCGAACATTTAAATTTTCTGGGAAGTTTTCCGTAGCTATCGGGACCCGATGAGTACCTATAGTTAGATCTCTAAGATCTACAAATACTTTAAAGTCTTTCATTAGTTTTGCCGATAACACCAATTGTCTTGGCCCCTCTACGTTGACGTTAACTGTCTTTGGTGGTCCGGTAACTACTAGGTTATCATCGTCATAATAAACCTCTAGAGGTATATCACGAATAACATCAACATCCTTGCTGCTTGCATTTGTATTATCACTTTCCAATTCACTTCTCACACTTATAAAAAGTGCAATTGCTAATACTAATGCAATTATTCGCAAGAACCAGGGATTGTTCATCATCTTATCCATTTTGTTTCCCCCTCCATAGCCATTTAGAAGAAGTTACCTGCTCCTCCTTCGGGAACCAAAGGCGAGTTAAATGGGACTCAAATTCTGCTATCGATAAATCTCTTCGTAAATCTCCATTGGAGGTTAAACTAATCGCACCAGTTTCTTCTGATACAACAATCGTTATAGCATCCGTCACTTCACTCAAGCCAATTGCAGCTCGATGCCTCGTACCTAGCTCTTTCGATATGAAAGGACTTTCTGATAAAGGTAAGTAAGAGGCTGCTGAAGCAATGGTATCTTTTTTTATAATAACGGCTCCGTCATGTAGTGGAGTGTTCGGTATGAATATATTAATAAGAAGCTCTGATGTAATATAGGAGTTTAACGGGATCCCCGTTTCTATATAATCTGTCAAACCAGTTTCTCTCTCTATGGAGATGAGTGCTCCGATTCGTCTTTTTGCCATATAACTAATCGATTTCGTCATCGCAGTAATAAGGCGACCTTGCTCTTCTTCCAATTGCATTGTGCTTCTAGAGAATAACTTACCTCTACCAATCTGCTCAAGTGCTCTTCTTATTTCTGGCTGGAATATAATAATGATTGCTAAAAATCCAAACTCAATTACTCGATCCAACAGCCAATCAAGTGTATTTAAGCCAAAAAAGTCCGTCACAACACGTGCAATGACAATGACAAAGATTCCTTTTAATAATTGAACTGCTTTAGTTCCTTTTATCAAGGTAATAACTTTGTAAATAACAAACCATACAAATAAGACATCCAAAATATTTACAATAACGTTTACTGGCATTAGGTCTGTAAATTGCTCCATAAACGACATGTGGCATCCCCCACTTTTCATCACTTATCCATTCTAGATAAGTATAACATAATTACGAAAATCCCTCGCTTTTGGAATCAAAAAAGTCTACCCAAAATATATATGGATAGACTTACTGTTATTTAGTCTCATCTTTTTCAAAGAATGAAACGACTTCCTTTGCACCATCTTTGATTTTGTACCATAGCCAGTCAAAGGCTTCATTGATTTCCTCACTAGTGCCAGTAATATTTGCGGTTGAAGCCATATATGCAGTACCATTAATAATGGTTAGGTTTCCATCTAATTCTCCATCAATCTGAACATCCCCGTTTCGAACAACCAAATCACCTTTAACGACTTGTCCTTCAGGTATAATAACCGTTTCTCCTTCTACTAGAACGTTTTCTTGTTTTGTAAAGGAGAACTGCTGTTCATCATTAAAATTCGTAAAAAGTGCACTACTCATCAATAATAAGAACATTGCAGCAGCTGTAAGTACTGGATGACGTCGCAACCATTTACTTACTCCTTCGTGGGATTTTTCTTTCGGTAACCTAGCTATAACAGAATGATTGAAATCATTTGGCGCTTCTATATGAGCAGCCCCTTTGACGAAAGCAACAACATCACTTAACTCATGCATATGTGCCTGACAGGCTTCGCATGCTTGCAAATGAGATTTAAGTTCCAGCTCATGTTCACGGCTGATTTCACCATCTAAATATTCGTGCATAAAGTGAACAATTCGTTCTGGACATGCATTCATCTTGATTCCCTCCTATTTTAGATATGAGGCTGTCTGCTTAGCTGTTTTCTAAGCGCTTCTCGTCCTCTATGAATTCTTGTTTTAACTGTTCCAAGTGGCAGATCTAATATCTCACTTATTTCTTGCAGAGATAATTCTTCCATATATTTTAATACGATAGCGGATCTATATTTATCAGGAAGTCTACTAATTTCATACTGTATTCGGTCCTGTAGTTCCAGCTTCATGAGTTCTTCTTCAGGAAGTTCATCAGACGTTGCTATTTGTGAGTACATATCAAGACCTTCTGTACCTCTTACTTCAGCGTCCAAGTAGTAGTCCGGCTTCTTTTTCCGAATACGATCAATACATAAGTTTGTCGCAATTCTATACAGCCAAGTTGAAAATTTTCTTTTTTGATCAAACGTATGAATATTAATAAAAGCACGGACAAATGCCTCTTGAGCTATATCCTCTGCCTCGTGACGGTTACCAAGCATCCTATAACATACTTGATATAACCTATGCTGATACAGGTCGACAATCTCCGCGAATGCGTCTTTATCGCCTTTTAATATCTGTTTTATTCGTTTGTTCACTAACGCATCCATCGTGTATTTCGCCCCCGCTCCATGCGGCTGTCTTACCTATACGTATGAAGGTATCAACAGGTTTCATTTTTTTTGTATATCTTAATATTATCAAACATTTCCATCTTTGTGTGGATTTTCAAAAAGAAAAAAGCAGACTAGATGTCCGCTTTTTCTTATCAGAGATATACCTTACTTGTTTTAACTTTCTATTTTGAGCACTATTAATTACAAAAAAAATTTTTAGACAAGACTTTCCCCTAATAGTGAACCCATTAATCCAACCGCTACATCAGCCGTTTTATTTTTTTCATCGAGAATTGGATTTACTTCTACGAATTCAGCTGAAGTAACCATCTCTGAAGCATATAGCATTTCCATCGCTAAATGACTTTCTCTGTATGTAATACCTCCAGCTACTGGAGTTCCTACCCCAGGTGTATATAAAGGATCTAAACCATCTAAATCGAGTGAAAGGTGAACCCCATCAACTTTACGATCCTTGAAATACTGAATTGTTTGAGTCATTACTTCCGACATTCCAAGCTTGTCAATTTCATGCATAGAGAATACTTTAATCCCTTTTTCTTTAATAAGATCTCGTTCTCCCGGATCAACCGAACGAGCACCAATAATCACGACATTCTCTGGTTTAATCTTCGGAGCAAAATCTCGAATATTCACAAGCGCTTCATGACCTAAGCCAATACTTACAGCAAGTGGCATCCCATGGATATTTCCAGAAGGCGATGTTTCAGCTGTATTTAAATCGGCATGAGCATCATACCAAATGACTCCTAGGTTGTCATAACGATCTGCTAACCCTGCAAGTGTTCCTATAGCAATACTATGATCACCACCAAGTACTATCGGAAAATTACCTTCTCCAATAATATCATGAACTTTATTAGCAAGTATTGTATTCGCTGCAACTACTTCTTCTAGATTACGTAATTTCGTGTTTTGAGATGTCTCTCTTCTTCCAATCGCAATATCCCCAACATCATCTACGGAGTGCCCAAGCTCTTGAAGTCTTTCTACTACACCCGCATATCGTATTGCACTTGGTCCCATATCGACGCCTCGTCTATTTTGACCCAGGTCCATTGGAACCCCTATAATTGAAATGTTTAATTTACTCATTATTTTATACCCCCTTAAGTTGTTACTCCCATTGTAAATGCTAAAGGGTGTTTGGCTCAACCAAGCATAATTACGAATATTTATTCATTAATTGAACAAGCTTGTATTTCACTTCCGACCATTCACTTTCAATAATAGAGTATACAACCGCATTTCGAACAGACCCGTTAGATCGTATTCGTTCATTACGCAGTATACCCTCTTTTACGCCGCCAATTCGTTCGATTGCCCGTTGAGAGGATAGATTTAATTCATCTGTTTTAAACTGAACTCGACTCATACCCATTTGCTCAAAGCAATACTTTAACAACATATACTTGCAGGTTGTATTTACATGTGTACGCTGATATTGTTTTCCATAGAAAGTAGAACCTATCTCGCAACTATTATTCGACTGATCCATCGCATAAATACGAGTGGTCCCCATAATTTCTTTTGTGTTTGTATTTTCAACTACAAATGCCAAAGCAGTGCTATCCACATTCATTTGATGAATACCAGCATACAACCACTTTTCTAGCTGTTCTTTGCTTTCAATCCTATTTAACATAAATTCAAATATCTCTGGTTCATAAAGTTCCCACAATAGTTCACAATCTGAAACTAGAAGCGGGCGTAAAGTCACATCCCCATAGATTAATGTCTCAGTCAAATCGTACACCTCACTTTTTTATTTCATCATAAAGGAAACTACTCTATTTTGAAAAGCATTTTTTATACAAAAAAACTCTTTCAACTTTTGATTGAAAGAGTTTAACTATACTATTTATGGAGCCTAGCGGGATCGAACCGCTGACCTCCTGCGTGCAAGGCAGGCGCTCTCCCAGCTGAGCTAAGGCCCCATGCTATTTGAAATTTAAAAACGATTGGCTGGGGTACCTGGATTCGAACCAGGGCATGATGGAATCAAAATCCATTGCCTTACCGCTTGGCTATACCCCAATAAACTGGTGGAGGGGGGCGGATTCGAACCGCCGAACCCTAAGGAGCGGATTTACAGTCCGCCGCGTTTAGCCACTTCGCTACCCCTCCAAAGCTACGTATAAATATAATGGTGGAGGATGACGGGCTCGAACCGCCGACCCTCTGCTTGTAAGGCAGATGCTCTCCCAGCTGAGCTAATCCTCCTGGGTTTTATGAATGCTGGTACAGTATAGCTTTCCATCTCGAACTACTATTATTCATTCAAGTGAAACTATTCCTCATTTATGTAAAAACCAGACAAGAACTATAATATCATATATCTGACATTAAGACAAGTTTTTTCCTTAAATAATTTGTAGTGAAGCTTCCAACCGGATTTGAACCGGTGACCTCTTCCTTACCATGGAAGCACTCTACCTACTGAGCTATGGAAGCAAAGACAAAAAAATGGCTCCGAAGGTAGGACTCGAACCTACGACCGATCGATTAACAGTCGATTGCTCTACCACTGAGCTACTTCGGAACGTATACCTATTTAAAGTACAAATATAATTATAGCAACTCTTCTTAAAAATTCAAGTCTGTATTTGAAGAATTGAAAAAAAGTATTCTTTTTAATTTTGTACTCTTTCCTATGTATGTAAGCACTCTACTAATGTGATGAGAAATAAGTGCCTTGGTGAACAGTTTAGGAATTAACAACGATCTTATCATAGCGTAATTATGATAAATACTCTATATAATACCTATGAGTCGGCAGATTTCTTCGTCAGCCGCATTCGTTCAATTCTCGCGTATGTTATACGCTCCGAGTCTCTCTCGTTTGCTTCCTCGAACTCTTTGCCCCTCTACTTTCTCGCATACTTTTTTATAGAGAAAGACTGCCTACGGCTTATTTATACAAAAAAAGCCGCTACCAATTTCTCGGTAACGACTTTTTCTTTGGTGCCCAGCGACGTCCTACTCTCACAGGGGGAGACCCCCAACTACCAGCGGCGCAAGAGCTTAACTTCCGTGTTCGGGCTGCGAAAGCAGATGGTCGGCAGATTTCTTCGTCAGCCGCTCTCGTTCAATTCTCGCGTATGTTATACGCTCCGAGTCTCTCTCGTTTGCTTCCTCGAACTCTTTGCCCCTCTACTTTCTCGCATACTTTTTTATAGAGAAAGACTGCCTACGGCTTATTTATACAAAAAAAGCCGCTACCAATTTCTCGGTAACGACTTTTTCTTGGTGCCCAGCGACGTCCTACTCTCACAGGGGGAGACCCCCAACTACCATCGGCGCTGAAGAGCTTAACTTCCGTGTTCGGTATGGGAACGGGTGTGACCTCTTCGCCATCATCACTAGACTCATTCGGCTTTCAATATACGGCGCATTGCGTTGTCAACTTCATTCGATCTGTCAGTCACGTACGTTAGTACGTTCCTTCTTTCTCTCACTTGTTTCCTAGCACTGCTTGTATCTTGAAACCCTCATATATAGAGTGTTTGTTCACTCAAAACTGGATAAACGACATTGTTACGTTAAACAAATTTGGTTAAGTCCTCGATCGATTAGTATTCGTCAGCTGCACGTGTCGCCACGCTTCCACCCCGAACCTATCTACCTCATCGTCTTTGAGGGATCTTACTTACTTGCGTAATGGGAAATCTCATCTTGAGGGGGGCTTCGTGCTTAGATGCTTTCAGCACTTATCCCGTCCACACATAGCTACCCAGCGATGCTCTTGGCAGAACAACTGGTACACCAGCGGTGTGTCCATCCCGGTCCTCTCGTACTAAGGACAGCTCCTCTCAAATTTCCTACGCCCACGACGGATAGGGACCGAACTGTCTCACGACGTTCTGAACCCAGCTCGCGTACCGCTTTAATGGGCGAACAGCCCAACCCTTGGGACCGACTACAGCCCCAGGATGCGATGAGCCGACATCGAGGTGCCAAACCTCCCCGTCGATGTGGACTCTTGGGGGAGATAAGCCTGTTATCCCCGGGGTAGCTTTTATCCGTTGAGCGATGGCCCTTCCATGCGGAACCACCGGATCACTAAGCCCGTCTTTCGACCCTGCTCGACTTGTAGGTCTCGCAGTCAAGCTCCCTTCTGCCTTTACACTCTTCGAATGATTTCCAACCATTCTGAGGGAACCTTTGGGCGCCTCCGTTACACTTTAGGAGGCGACCGCCCCAGTCAAACTACCCGCCTGACACTGTCTCCTACCCGGGTTACGGGTATGGGTTAGAATTTCAATACAACCAGGGCAGTATCCCACCGACGCCTCCTCCGAAGCTGGCGCTCCGGGCTCTAAGGCTCCTGCCTATCCTGTACAAGTTGCACCAAAATTCAATATCAAGCTATAGTAAAGCTCCACGGGGTCTTTCCGTCCTGTCGCGGGTAACCTGCATCTTCACAGGTACTATAATTTCACCGAGTCTCTCGTTGAGACAGTGCCCAGATCGTTACGCCTTTCGTGCGGGTCGGAACTTACCCGACAAGGAATTTCGCTACCTTAGGACCGTTATAGTTACGGCCGCCGTTTACTGGGGCTTCAATTCGCACCTTCGCTTGCGCTAAGCACTCCTCTTAACCTTCCAGCACCGGGCAGGCGTCAGCCCCTATACTTCACCTTACGGTTTTGCAGAGACCTGTGTTTTTGCTAAACAGTCGCCTGGGCCTATTCACTGCGGCTCTTCTAGGCTATGCACCCAAAAGAGCACCCCTTCTCCCGAAGTTACGGGGTCATTTTGCCGAGTTCCTTAACGAGAGTTCTCTCGCTCACCTTAGGATTCTCTCCTCGACTACCTGTGTCGGTTTGCGGTACGGGCACCTATCACCTCGCTAGAGGCTTTTCTTGGCAGTGTGAAATCAGGAACTCCGGACATACGTCCTCGCCATCACAGCTCAATGTTACAGAATGCGGATTTGCCTACATTCACACCTTACTGCTTGGACATGCATAACCAACAGCATGCTTACCCTATCCTTCTGCGTCCCCCCATTACTCAAACGGTGGTTTGGTGGTACAGGAATATCAACCTGTTATCCATCGCCTACGCCTATCGGCCTCGGCTTAGGTCCCGACTAACCCTGAGCGGACGAGCCTTCCTCAGGAAACCTTAGTCATACGGTGGACGGGATTCTCACCCGTCTTTCGCTACTCATACCGGCATTCTCACTTCTAAGCGCTCCACCAGTCCTTCCGGTCTGACTTCAACGCCCTTAGAACGCTCTCCTACCACTGATACCAAAGGTATCAATCCACAGCTTCGGTGATTTGTTTAGCCCCGATACATTTTCGGCGCAGCGTCACTCGACCAGTGAGCTATTACGCACTCTTTAAATGATGGCTGCTTCTAAGCCAACATCCTGGTTGTCTAAGCAACGCCACATCCTTTTCCACTTAACAAATACTTTGGGACCTTAGCTGGTGGTCTGGGCTGTTTCCCTCTTGACTACGGATCTTATCACTCGCAGTCTGACTCCCAAACATAAATCATTGGCATTCGGAGTTTGTCTGAATTCGGTAACCCGGGATGGGCCCCTAGTCCAAACAGTGCTCTACCTCCAAGATTCTAACGTTTGAGGCTAGCCCTAAAGCTATTTCGGAGAGAACCAGCTATCTCCAGGTTCGATTGGAATTTCTCCGCTACCCACACCTCATCCCCGCACTTTTCAACGTGCGTGGGTTCGGACCTCCAGTAAGTGTTACCTTACCTTCATCCTGGACATGGGTAGATCACCTGGTTTCGGGTCTACGACCACATACTCATTCGCCCTATTCAGACTCGCTTTCGCTGCGGCTCCGTCTTCTCAACTTAACCTTGCATGTAATCGTAACTCGCCGGTTCATTCTACAAAAGGCACGCTATCACCCATTAACGGGCTCTAACTACTTGTAGGCACACGGTTTCAGGATCTATTTCACTCCCCTTCCGGGGTGCTTTTCACCTTTCCCTCACGGTACTGGTTCACTATCGGTCACTAGGTAGTATTTAGCCTTGGGAGATGGTCCTCCCGGATTCCGACGGAATTTCACGTGTTCCGCCGTACTCAGGATACACTCAAGAGAGAATGAATTTTGGACTACGGGGCTTTTACCCTATCCTGCGGACCTTTCCAGATCGCTTCGTCTAACTCATTCCTTTGTAACTCTATGTAGAGTGTCCTACAACCCCAAGAGGCAAGCCTCTTGGTTTGGGCTATTCCCGTTTCGCTCGCCGCTACTCAGGGAATCGATTTTTCTTTCTCTTCCTCCAGGTACTTAGATGTTTCAGTTCCCTGGGTGTGTCTCAGATGCGCTATGTATTCACGCAAATGTACTGCTCCATTACGAACAGTGGGTTTCCCCATTCGGAAATCTCCGGATCAAAGCTCACTTACAGCTCCCCGAAGCATATCGGTGTTAGTGCCGTCCTTCGTCGACTCCTAGTGCCAAGGCATTCACCGTGCGCCCTTATTAACTTAACCTAAAAGTTAAAAAGTCTTACACGTCATGATTACGTAAGTAATCACAACAGAATTTCTTGTTGTTTATTGTTTCAATGTCGTTTTATCCAGTTTTCAAAGAACAAAGGTTTGCTCACTTTGCGACGATTAATCGCAGGAGCAAGAGATGAATCTTCATATAAAAATGAACATTCAAAACTGAACTGCAAAACGTTAAGATACGAATAAAGATTCGTATTCCGATATTATCCTTAGAAAGGAGGTGATCCAGCCGCACCTTCCGATACGGCTACCTTGTTACGACTTCACCCCAATCATCTGTCCCACCTTCGGCGGCTGGCTCCCGTAAGGGTTACCCCACCGACTTCGGGTGTTACAAACTCTCGTGGTGTGACGGGCGGTGTGTACAAGGCCCGGGAACGTATTCACCGTGGCATGCTGATCCACGATTACTAGCGATTCCGGCTTCATGTAGGCGAGTTGCAGCCTACAATCCGAACTGAGAACGGTTTTATGGGATTTGCTCACCCTCGCGGGGTTGCGACCCTCTGTACCGTCCATTGTAGCACGTGTGTAGCCCAGGTCATAAGGGGCATGATGATTTGACGTCATCCCCACCTTCCTCCGGTTTATCACCGGCAGTCACCTTAGAGTGCCCAACTGAATGCTGGCAACTAAGATCAAGGGTTGCGCTCGTTGCGGGACTTAACCCAACATCTCACGACACGAGCTGACGACAACCATGCACCACCTGTCACCGCTGTCCCCGAAGGGAAAAGCCTATCTCTAGGCCGGTCAGCGGGATGTCAAGACCTGGTAAGGTTCTTCGCGTTGCTTCGAATTAAACCACATGCTCCACCGCTTGTGCGGGCCCCCGTCAATTCCTTTGAGTTTCAGTCTTGCGACCGTACTCCCCAGGCGGAGTGCTTAATGCGTTAGCTGCAGCACTAAGGGGCGGAAACCCCCTAACACTTAGCACTCATCGTTTACGGCGTGGACTACCAGGGTATCTAATCCTGTTTGCTCCCCACGCTTTCGCGCCTCAGCGTCAGTTACAGACCAGAAAGCCGCCTTCGCCACTGGTGTTCCTCCAAATCTCTACGCATTTCACCGCTACACTTGGAATTCCGCTTTCCTCTTCTGTACTCAAGTCCCCCAGTTTCCAATGACCTTCCACGGTTGAGCCGTGGGATTTCACATCAGACTTAAAGGACCGCCTGCGCGCGCTTTACGCCCAATAATTCCGGACAACGCTTGCCACCTACGTATTACCGCGGCTGCTGGCACGTAGTTAGCCGTGGCTTTCTAATGAGGTACCGTCAAGGTACGAGCAGTTACTCTCGTACTTGTTCTTCCCTCACAACAGAGTTTTACGATCCGAAAACCTTCTTCACTCACGCGGCATTGCTCCATCAGACTTTCGTCCATTGTGGAAGATTCCCTACTGCTGCCTCCCGTAGGAGTCTGGGCCGTGTCTCAGTCCCAGTGTGGCCGATCACCCTCTCAGGTCGGCTACGCATCGTCGCCTTGGTGAGCCGTTACCTCACCAACTAGCTAATGCGCCGCGGGCCCATCCTGTAGTGACAGCGAGATGCCGTCTTTTAACATCTCCCCATGTGAGGAAATGGATTATTCGGTATTAGCCCCGGTTTCCCGGAGTTATCCCAATCTACAGGGCAGGTTGCCCACGTGTTACTCACCCGTCCGCCGCTAAATCAGAAGAAGCAAGCTTCTTCGTCATTCGCTCGACTTGCATGTATTAGGCATGCCGCCAGCGTTCGTCCTGAGCCAGGATCAAACTCTCCATAAGATCTGGATGACGTTACGCAGCACATTGCTTTGTCAGCTTCATTCGTTCGGTCAGTCACGTACGTTAGTACGTTCCTTCCCTCTCTCGATTGCTTCCTCGCACTGCACTACGTCTCGTCATCCAGCGAATAGAACTAGTTTAAAAGCTCATTTGTTTTGCTGGCATCATCATTAAATGATGTCAAAATTGTTTTGCTATCAGACTAACAAAGTTAGCTGATAAGCTGTATGTCTTAACGTTTTGCATGTTCAGTTTTCAATGTTCATATTGTTTAAGTTGTCGTCTTGTTTCAGCGACCTTTGTATCTTAACATCTTTTTAACATTAATGTCAACACTAAATCATAAAATTAATTAAAACGATTTGAAAAGGTGTGTGTTTCTTTGAAAACAAAAGCTTTACTAGTTGGTTTATTGATTATTTTAGGATTGTTTTTATTTAATGTACCAAAAAATCTATCCTCGCTGCTCCCTGTATTTCAGCTTACGGAAAAGCCTACTGTTATTTCGAAAGGATCATATGGGAATACTATTACGGTTGATTTAACTTTTGGAAAGGATGATATAGAAAAGTTTGTAAATGACTTACAAGCTCCTTATCCGCATTTCTTTATAAGTATTGAATGGATCGAACGCTCTGAGGACATTATAAAAGTCATGAAAGAAAAAAACGTACCCATTAGTCTTTTAGGTACAAGTGGAGCAACTTATATAGAAAATCCAACTTTGTTTGAAAAAGAAGTTGAAAGATTTGAACAAGCGATAGGAGAAAGACCACTTTGGTTTAGAACAATAGATTATGAGTTTCCTATTGAATTGCAAAAAAAGGCTTGGGAACAGGAAGTAAATTTACTCAGCTCTAGTAAGTACTGGTCCAATAAAGTTCCTGCACTTGAAAAAGGAGATATTCTTACCGTTCCCCTTCATCAAGAAGAACGAATAGATATACAACAGCTGGTAAAGTTTGTTAAGTCAAAAAAAATTATTACCATTGAACAAAATATCTTCGGTTTAAAAGTAAAAACAAAAACTTATCCAGAATAAAAAATTAGTCATAAACCAGGTAAAGTCACCGTAAGTAGTTCATTATAATCCTTATAAATTTAAAAGTTGCTCCGACTAGTAGTCAGAGCAACTTTTATTAGTTCTTAGCAGATGCAGCTTCTCTTCTGTTTTTTCTACGTTCTTCCAACTTCAAACGATCGACCTCAGACTTAGCATTATATTTTGGCAGCGCCAGTAATTGATATGCATTAACCGCTAAAATCGGGAACAATAATAATGTAACCCAACTATCTACATTATCCGCTCGTACCATTAGTACCGGAAGCCACTCTAAGGTTGAGATAACTATCATGAAAAACAAAGCAGATATAAGTGCGTGCTTTTTCGTAAGATTCGCTTTAACAATTGCCACTACTACTGAGGTAATGATTAATACTGTAAGTAAGATAACGTATAACCATATTTGTCCGGTTGTTTCTGCATTTGGTCTAAAACGAAACATAATTAAATCAAATATAACAAATGCAATAATCAATAACTGCACCCAGTTCCACAGAGTAAGAGTCCTAAAAATATTTACACCCATTTGGTGAATTGTTAAATAGGCAAAGTAACCCATTTGAGCAATTACACTAATTGTAAAGCCCATTACTACCATAAACGCAAATGCAGCTAAGAACTCTCCCCATTGTCCTGCTTCAAAGTATTGTGAAAAAGCATCATCCCAACGTATAAATAAACCAAAAACACCTGTTACTAAACCACCGATTAACAAGGCATTTAGAAAGAATTTAAACCAATTTCGAATAGTCACTGCAAGATTTCCTCCATCTTTTCTATTTCCTTTATAAGTATAAATTGTAACAAGCCTTTTATGAAAAATCTATTTCTTCCTACTGACTATACATATTTCCTAACCAAATGTGAACAATAATCGAAAGGACGGTGACGGATATGAAATACTTTGCTCTTTTATTATTGAGTCTTGGACTTCTCGCTAGTTGTAGTTCTCCCGCTACTCAGCCTTCTTATGAGGAGAATAAGAAAATGTTCATTGATGCTCTGCAAACCGAGGATGGAAAAAAAGCAATTCGAACATTATTGTCAGATCCTCAATTCAAAGAACTCCTAGTATTAGACAGTGAACAAGTAAAGACATCTGTTGAACAGACAATGCTTTCAAAAGAAGCTGAGGACTTTTGGAAGGAAGTTTATTCAGATCCAAAGTTTTCAGAGACAATGGCAAAGAGTATGGTAAAGCAGCAAGAGGAATTAATGAAAGCCTTAATGAAGGATCCAAATTATTTAAAGGATTTAGAGACCTTTTTTAGTTCAGCTGAGATGAAAAAAGAATTAGCTAAAGTATTGGAATCCAGCGATATGCGAAAAGAAATGCAAAAGGTTGTAGAAGAAACTATCAAAAGTCCGGTACTGCAAGCTAAGTGGCAGAAATTAGTGGAGGAAGCTGGGGGTAAAACTGAAAAAGCTGGGGGCGGATCTGGAGGAGGAGAAGAAGGAGGAGCTGCTGGTTCATCTGAGGAAGATAAGAAGAAAGAAGAAGAAGAAAAATAGGCCGCTCCTCTTTGGAAACGGCCTCTTTCTTATGCTTTTTCTATAACTTTTTGCGCAATATCTAAATAAATTTTTCCAGTATTATGTGTTTCTTCATAAACAGATGGAGCAAAATCGATGTCATTCCAGTCTGGCTGCCCTAATGGAAGTTGTCCTAGTAATTCTGTACGTAATTCCTCTGCAAGCTTCGGTCCTCCACCTTTACCAAATACAAATTCTTTTTCTCCTGTGGATTTTGATTCATACCACGACATATTTTCGATTACACCAAGAATTTCATGATCAGTTTGAAGTGCCATTGCACCTGCTCTTGCTGCAACAAATGCAGCTGTTGGATGCGGTGTTGTTACTACGATTTCTTTCGATGTCGGTAGCATTTGGTGAATATCTAAAGCGACATCTCCAGTACCTGGTGGTAAATCTAAGAGCAGAAAGTCTAATTCTCCCCATTCAACATCTTTGAAGAATTGGTCTAGTACTTTTCCAAGCATTGGTCCGCGCCATACAACTGGTGTATTGTTCTCTACAAAGAAGCCCATAGAGATTACTTTGACACCTTTACGTTCTACAGGAATAATACGGTCCTCTATAATCTGCGGAATGTCTTTTACGCCCATCATATCAGGTACACTAAACCCATAAATATCAGCATCTACAAGCCCTACTTTTTTACCTAAACGAGCAAGCGCAACCGCTAGGTTCACTGAAACAGTAGATTTACCAACACCGCCTTTTCCAGATGCTATAGAAATAATTTTCACTTTACTAGTTGGAGAGAGAAGATTTTCGTTGTCACTTTCTTTTGTTTTCCCTCGAAACTGCTCCAGTACTTCTTTTGGTAGCTCTTCAAAACGAATACCTACAGTTGCAGCGCCTGCTTCTTTCAAGACTTCTACAACTTTTCCTTGTAGTTGCATTTGTTCTGCTGAATTTATTTTAGCTATAGCTAGCTTTACACTTACATGATTTTTCTCTTCTTTAATAGACACTTCTGAAATCCCATTCGTTTCTTCTAGTGTTCTATGTAAAAATGGGTCGTTTAATGCTCCTAGCAAAGTACGAACTTGTTGCTCATTAATCATCTGTAGACACTCCCCTTAAGTTTAACTATTCGCCTTATAGTATACCATAATAGAGTGTCTACAATACGTTACATTGTCTTAGTAAATATTATCCTCAACAAATTCAATTACACCTTCAGATATAGCTTCTACCATTTCCTTCTGGTACTTTTCAGACTTCAATAATTCTCGCTCTTCATTATTACTTAAAAAGCCTGTTTCTACTAATACTGCAGGTGCATTTGCTTTCTTCAATATATATACCTGTTTAATCGCCAGTGCTTCCCGCTCTGTGTTTCCGATTTTTTCTCGAATGGACCCTTGTATAGATTTAGCTAATAACTCTCCACCTGCGTGTCCGTCTGCATGATAAAAGACTTGAGCCCCTCTCCATCTTTCCTCTGGAACTGCATTCACATGCAAGCTAATGACTAAGTCTGCCTCTGAGTTATTCATAATTTCTTCACGCAATAATAGGTCGGCAACCTTTCTAGCCCTCGTAGTAGGGAAATCCTCATCTGGTCTATGTTCTGCAATTGCATCACCTTCCTTACTTCGTGTCATGACCACTGTTGCACCCTGCGACTTCAACTTTTTCTCTAGTTTTAGGGACATAGCTAGCGTAATATCTCGTTCAACTGTATCGCCACTACTAGCTCCACCATCAATCCCTCCATGCCCTGGATCAATGACAATCTTCACTCCACTCATTGGTTCAGGCAAGAAAAAACCAATGTCACTAGCTTTTGTTCCATACACAACTGCAAGAAGGGATATCAAAAACAAAACAAAGATAATTAGCCACTTTTTCAGGTTCATCGCTCCTTTTTCACTCATTATACGTATGAGGGACAAAGAGTATGATTAGAATTGTCCACGTATTTTTGAACTGTAATAGAACGATGGAATAGCTAATAACGTGATAAGTGAAATGATGATGAACACCATTGCGCCACCGCTCATCGTATCCAACAGAAAACCACCCAAACTAGGACCAGCTATTCGACCGACAGACTTTACACCTGAAAGGGCAAAATAAGTACCCTTCTCATGATCCTCACACATTCCATCTAAATGAATATCAACCATAGTAAATACTAATACTTCTCCAGCTGTAAAAATAACCATAGCAACCATTAACCACAATATTAAGTCACTCTGCCCAAAGAAAAATAATCCAATTGACAATAACCCACTTCCAATCATTAAGGAAGTAGTCGTGCTTATCAATTCTCCTAGCTTATAGACAAAGTACTGAATGACTAATACGGTAATAGCATTTGTTGTTATAAGCCACGCGAAATATTTTATTGCTAGTTCATGGTCAAAAGACTTCCCTATGTGTTGACTAAAAGTAGAGTCAAACTGACTGTAACCAAAACTAATAAAGATTAATGCCAACACAAAAATCGAAAAACTTGTATCCCTTTTAAAGACATGAAACGAATGAAATATTGAAGGCTTCGTTAAACTAATAGGTTCCTGTTTCAGAGGGTACTTATTAAATATAAAGACAAATGTTAATATGTTTAATAAGAAAATAAGTCCAACAATAAAAAATAGATTTACCATTCCATACTTTTGGAAATAAACAGAAATCAGCGGGGCAACTGCAGCAGATATATTAATCAAAAAGTAGCGGATATTAAATATTAATCGACGATTTTCTGGTTCTGTATATAGACTCAGTAATACACGGTAAGTAGGTTCCACAACTGCCTGACTCGCACCAAGCAAAACAGCAAATCCTAAAAACCCTGCATAATAATCGATGAAAGGGAAATAAAAATAGCAAACTAAATATCCAAGGAGTCCTACCATTATGACTTTGTTCTTAGGATACTTATCAATATATGGTCCTACAAAAAAACTCATCACTAAATTAGATAGAGCCAGTGTCGATATAATCGTTCCAATTTGCACGCCCGAATAATGAAAGTCCTCGAGCAAAAATAGCGTTAAATAAGGCAAAACTAAAAACGTTCCAAAACGCGCAATAAAAATACTAACAAGTATCGTGCCCGTCACAGCATTAAATTTACTTCTCATACATTCCCTCTTCTTCTTTATAAATCATTACTGACTTTTATATGTATACAAACTAACCGACTTGCCTTTTAAAATTATTTCTTTTTCTAATTGCATACCATTTTTGATGGCTACACGACCAGATCTTGTGTTGTCCGTCTGAATAAGAGAGATTAGACGATGTATACCTAACTGATTGGTTGCACGATTAAGCAATGCTTTAGCTGCTTCTGTTGCATACCCATTACCCCAGAATTCTTTTGCAATCCAATAACCAATTTCTAGCTCTTCTTTTCCGTCAATTTGTTGAGGAATTATTCCAGCGTGTCCTATTGGAATCCCATCCTCTTTTCGAACGAGTAATTTTAAGCCAAACTCTTCGTTTTGCTTATAGTGACTCTGAATCCTTTCTAAAAAAGCAAGTGCTTCTTCTGTATTTCGCGTATCGCCATTCCCTATGTACTTCATCATCTCCGAATCATTTAACATTGAATATAAAAAGTCAAAGTCATTCGCCTCATACAAACGAAATACTAATCTTTGTGAGGTAAGATCCATTTTCGCTCCTCCTTTATAATTATTTTCTAAATATACACCTCTCAAAATAGACATACAATTACTTTTTAAACATTTTGACAACCGTCTATATTTCTCGCATGACCAAACAAAAAAAGCACTCCCCGAGAAATCTCGAGAAATGCTTTGAACTGATAATTTAATATTAACGTTTTGAGAACTGAGGTGCACGACGAGCGCCTTTAAGTCCTGGTTTTTTACGTTCTTTCATACGTGGATCACGCGTTAAGAATCCTGCTGATTTCAATGCTGGACGGAAATCAGGATCTACTGTAAGTAGTGCACGTGCAATACCATGACGGATTGCTCCTGCTTGTCCTGTGAATCCACCACCATTAACGTTTACGTGTACATCGTAGCTACCTAAAGTTTGAGTAGTTACTAATGGTTGTTTAATGATTTCACGTAAAGTTTCGTATGGTACGTAATCTGCTACGTCACGTTTGTTGATAACGATATTTCCTTCGCCCGGTACTAAACGCACACGTGCTACTGAACTTTTACGGCGACCAGTGCCGATATATTGAACTTGTGCCAAGTGAATGTCCTCCTCTTAATTATTATCCGCGAAGCTCGTATGCTTCTGGTTTCTGTGCTGCATGTGGGTGTTCTGCTCCAGTATAAACGTGAAGCTTGCTGAACATTTGACGTCCTAAAGAGTTTTTAGGAAGCATTCCTTTAATTGCTAACTCAAGCATTTTCGTTGGGTACTTAGTACGCATTTCTAAAGCTGTACGTTGTTTAAGTCCACCTGAGAATTGAGTGTGACGGTAGTAAATTTTGTCATTTAACTTGTTCCCAGTTAAATGAATTTTTTCTGCATTAAGAATGATCACATGATCACCTGTGTCAACGTTCGGTGTGAATGTTGGTTTGTTTTTACCACGTAAAATAGCTGCAACTTCTGAAGCTAGACGACCAAGAGTTTGGCCTTCAGCGTCTACTACTAACCATTTACGTTCTACTTCGTGACCTTTAGCCATGAATGTTGTACGCATGTATTTTGTCCTCCTAATTCAATCATAATCGATCTAAAATTTTCTATATCCTCATACCAATAAGTTTCGGGGCTTATATTGTGGGGTTAAGAAATACCATACATCATCATACCTCGAATGTAACAATTAGTCAAGCATTTTCCGTAAAACACCTGGTGATGTTGTTTCATTCATCGTAAGCTACTTTTTCGAGGTATAAACCGTGTGCTGGAGCGGTTTTCCCTGCTTCCTTTCGAGAACACGACAAGAGGATTTCCGAAAGACTTTCCACACTTTTTTTTCGAATACCTACTTCCCATAATGTACCTGCAATAATACGCACCATATTATATAAAAAGCCACTTCCACTAATAACCATATGGAGTTGTTGTGTTTCTTTCTTCATTTCAAAGTTAATAGAATAAATAGTTCTCACAAAATCATTTACATTCGTTTTAGCTGCACAAAAACTTGAAAAATCATGAGTACCCAACAAATGTTGAGCAGCTTCTTGCATCGATGCGATATCTGGTTTGTATCGGTCAGCATGTACGGAAAAGTCACGCTCAAATGGACTATGTATTTCACTAAGTGACCAAATATAACGATAAGTCTTTCCAATAGCATGGTATCGGGCATGAAAATCATCAGATACCTGTTCTACCGATAATATTCGAATATCTCCAGGTAGTTGAACATTTAAAGCGGTACACCAACGATCTAACGGAAATGTTAACGGGCTATCAAAGTGAATAACTTGTCCTGTTGCATGAACGCCAGCATCTGTTCTTCCACTTGCAACAATTTTAACAACGGCGCCTTTATGAATTGTTTCTAGGACACGTTCTATTTCCAATTGAACAGTTCGTTTTCCCGGTTGAACCTGATAACCAGAAAACTGACTGCCATCATAACTAATAATCGCTCGAAGTCTCACGTTAACACCTCTTAATCATTTTCTAAAGTAAACCAGTATTGCAGCAAGTACGACGAGCGACAGGATGATTAACGTGTCTCTCGTAGCCCATTCTAGCTTTCTGTACCTAGTACGTCCCTCGCCGCCTTTATAGCCTCTTACTTCCATTGCAGTTGCTAAATCCTCTGCACGTTTAAATGCGCTTACAAACAAAGGTATTAGAAGTGGAACGATTGCATTCATTCTCTCCTTCATACTACCCGTTGTCATATCAGATCCTCTCGCCATTTGAGCTTTCATAATCTTATCTGTCTCATCCATTAAAGTTGGTATAAATCTTAACGAAATTGACATCATAAGAGCCAACTCATGTACAGGTAGCTTCCACTTTTTTAATGGGTTCAATAAAGTTTCTAATGCATCTGTAATTGAAATAGGCGTTGTAGTTAATGTGAGAATAGACGTTAAAACAACGAGTACGGTAAAGCGTATAGATATGAATATCCCTTGCTTTAGCCCTTCCTCGTAAATTTTAATAAACTTCCATTCAAAAATAATTGAACCTTCTCGAGTAAAAATCAGATGCAATAAGAACGTAAATATAATCAAAAACACAACAGGTTTTAATCCGTTTATCAAAAAATAAAGCCTAATTTTCGATAATCGTATGATCAAAAAAGTAAACACTAGTAATATTCCATACGTAATCCAGTTGTTTGCAATAAAGACAACCATGATAAATAAGAAAACAAATATCAGCTTGGCACGAGCATCCAAACGATGAATAAAAGAATCTCCTGGAATATAACGCCCAAATATCATTTTTTCAAGCATTAAATTTCACGCTCCTTTTTCATCAGGCGTGCTAGTTCTTCAGCTAAAGTCTCTTCTGTTAAACAAAGTGTCGACAACTTTTTTCCCATCATCTCTTCTAGTTTCTTTTGAAACTTAATAGATTGAGGTAATTCTAGACGATAATCCATTAAACGATCCTCATCTGAGAATATCTCCTGGGGTATCCCTTGCAGCACACATTGTCCATTGTGCATAATAGCAATTCGGTCTGCATATCTAGCAGCGTCTTCCATGCTATGTGTTACGAGTACAGTAGTTAAACCTTTTTCTTGATGGAGTCGATAAAATAACTCCATTATTTCCTTACGCCCTCTTGGGTCAAGCCCTGCTGTTGGTTCATCCAAAACTAATACTTCTGGATTCATTGCAAGGACTCCCGCTATGGCAACTCTTCGCATTTGTCCTCCAGACAGGTCAAACGGCGACTTTTCCATAACCTCTTCTGGTAAACCAAGTAGCCTTACTAATTCTATAGCACGTTGTCTTGCTTCTTCTTCTGGCACCCCAAAGTTCATAGGTCCAAACATAATATCCTTTAAAACCGTTTCATCAAATAATTGATGCTCAGGGAATTGAAAAACGATTCCTACCTTTTGTCTAATCTCTCGTAATTTTTTGTTCTTTTTAGCTGCAACTACTTCCGTACTACCAATACGAATAACTCCTTCTGTTGGCTTCAACAATGCATTTAAGTGCTGCAGCACCGTAGACTTCCCAGAACCTGTATGACCAATGATGGCTTGATAAGAACCTGAAGGAATAAGTAAATCTACATCGTATAAAGCTCTTTTTTCAAATGGAGTATCTTTGGCATAAGCATAACTTACTTGTTGAAGTGAGATGTCCATAAATCATTCACCAACTCTTCTTCTGACATGTGGTCTGCTCCAATTTGCACACCTTGTGCTCGTAATAATCTAGACATATTCATTGCAAAAGGTAAATCTAATCCTAAATCGATTAACTCTTGACCTCGTTCAAATATTTCTTGTGGTGACCCTGCTGCATACTTCTTCCCTTGATTCATAACAATTACACGATCAGCAAGAAGTGCTTCTTCTAAATCATGTGTAATAGAGATAACCGTTAAGTCGGTTTCTTTTCTCAGCTGGTGCACAGTCTGAAGTACCTCTTCTCTCCCCTGTGGATCTAACATGGAAGTTGCCTCATCTAACAATAAAATCTTTGGTTGAAGTGCAATAGCTCCAGCTATAGCAACCCTTTGTTTTTGTCCTCCAGATAGATGATGTGGCTCACTATTCATAAAGTCACTCATTTTCACTTTTACTAAGGAGGCTTGTACACGTTCTACCATTTCCTCAAATGGGATTCCGTTATTTTCTAAAGCAAACGCAACATCGTCTTGCACGGTTGCTCCAACAAATTGGTTATCTGGATTTTGAAAAACCATTCCCATTTTAGACCGAGTGTCCCATAAATTTTGTTCATTTAACGGTTCTCCAAAAACCCTTACCGTTCCCGTCTGAGGAAATAGAAGACCGTTCATTAATCGTGCTAATGTCGATTTGCCAGAACCATTATGGCCTACAATCGCTACCCATTCACCATCATTAATTGTATATGAGACATTCTGTATAGCAGGTCGTACACCTGTATCTTCTTCTGCATATGTAAATGTAACTTCCTGTAAAGAAATAATTTCGCGTTTCATCCTTTACCTCCTCTGCTCAACTCAGCTGTGCTAATAGTTTACATCATTTTACGGTAAATTAAAAAAGCGCGCACCTCATTTTGAGAAATGCGCTCTTCTATAACTTATTTCTAGATTGGTTGCTCAAGACCAATCAGGAAAATGAGGTGCGTAGAGCTAGACGAGACGCTACTAGTTGAGGATTCGAAAATCCCAATAAGCCCGCTCATCATAACACTCTGCTTTTATAATGTCGTATAAATCTGTTTGAAAAAGAAGAGGGCGGTAGTAAACCACCATTACCCTCTTCAATTTGGCAGACGTAAAAACGCCTGTTAAATTGTAAATAAAATTCGCCCCGGTGTATTTGAGTCCAAACTTTAATTGCGCAAGCGTAATTAAAATCTGTGACATCCGCCGGAGGCTTTAATTTACTTTTTGGGTGCGTGAGCACCTAAAAAACTAAATTAAACTAACTCAATTACTACTACTGGTGCTCCGTCTCCGCGACGAGGTCCAGCTTTCATAATACGAGTGTAACCGCCTTGACGATCAGCATAGCGTGGTGCTACATCATCAAACAACTTTTGTAATGCATAGATTGTAGATTCGTTACCTTCTTCATCAGTAGAAGCAACAACCTCACGACGAATGTAAGCCGCAGCTTGACGACGAGCGTGTAAATCTCCGCGTTTACCTAAAGTGATCATTTTTTCAACAACAGAACGTAATTCTTTTGCACGTGCTTCAGTAGTTTGAATACGCTCATTGATAATTAAGTCAGTTGTTAAGTCACGTAACATCGCTTTACGTTGAGAACTTGTACGTCCAAGTTTTCTGTAACCCATGGATGTTTCCCTCCTTTGGTGAATAATTCAAGTCTCGCTATATCAAAACCCGTTTAGTCTTCTTTACGTAATCCTAAACCAAGCTCATCTAACTTCGCTCTTACTTCTTCTAAAGACTTACGTCCAAGGTTTCGTACTTTCATCATATCGTCTTCTGATTTGCTTGCAAGCTCAAGTACTGTATTAATACCAGCGCGTTTTAAGCAATTATAAGAACGAACAGAAAGATCAAGTTCTTCAATAGTCATCTCTAAAACTTTTTCTTTTTGATCCTCTTCTTTTTCGACCATGATTTCAGCAGTCTGAGCCTCATCAGTCATCCCTACAAAGATATTCAAGTGCTCTGTTAGAATTTTTGCTCCAAGAGAAATCGCCTCTTTAGGACCTGTGCTGCCATCTGTCCACACATCAAGTGTTAGTTTATCGAAGTTGGACAATTGCCCAACACGAGTATTTTCCACTTGGAAATTCACGCGTGAAACTGGAGTATAAATAGAGTCGATCGGGATTACGCCGATAGGAAGATCCTCACGTTTGTTTTGAACAGCAGGAGTGTAGCCACGGCCTCGACCTGCGTACATACGCATGCGGAAATGACCATTTTTGCCGATTGTAGCAATATAAAGTTCAGGGTTTAAAATTTCTACGTCACTGTCATGTGTAATGTCAGCAGCTGTAATCGTTCCCTCACCTTTAACATCAATCTCAATGACCTTTTCCTCGTCAGAGTAGATTTTTAAAGCTAGTTTTTTCACATTCATAATAATAGATGCTACATCTTCCACTACGCCCTCAATAGTTGAGAACTCGTGCAAAACGCCATCAATTTGAATAGAAGTAACTGCAGCTCCTGGTAAAGATGACAGAAGGATGCGTCGTAAAGAATTTCCCAAAGTATTTCCATAGCCACGTTCAAGCGGTTCTACAACAAATTTACCAAACTTGGTATTTTCGCTGATTTCTACACTTTCAATCTTTGGTTTTTCGATTTCGATCATTCCAATTTACCCTCCCTCAAAACATCGAATGTATAGGTTCTTTCCATCATGAATTCGATCGTTAACTGATTGCTGTTAATACAACCACAGTCTGTACAATAAATGATGTTCTCAAACAAGTTGAGTATCACCTATTAAACGCGACGACGTTTTGGTGGACGGCAACCATTATGTGGTACTGGTGTTACGTCTTTAATTGCTGTAACTTCTAGACCTGCAGCTTGAAGTGCGCGGATTGCCGCTTCACGACCAGCACCTGGTCCTTTAACAGTTACTTCTAAAGTTTTGATACCATGTTCCATTGAAGTCTTTGCAGCTGTTTCTGCAGCCATTTGTGCAGCAAATGGAGTAGATTTACGAGAACCTCTAAATCCAAGAGCTCCAGCACTTGACCAAGAAAGTGCATTTCCTTGCATGTCTGTGATAGTCACAATAGTGTTGTTAAATGTTGAGCGAATGTGAGCAATACCGGATTCGATATTCTTTTTCACACGACGCTTACGTGTTTGTTGTTTACGTGCCATGTTAAGAAGAAACCTCCTTTACCGATTATTTTTTCTTGTTAGCTACTGTTTTACGTGGACCTTTACGAGTACGTGCATTGTTCTTCGTATTTTGTCCGCGTACTGGTAAGCCTCTACGATGACGGATACCACGGAATGAACCGATTTCCATCAAACGTTTAATGTTTAGTGATACTTCGCGACGAAGGTCACCTTCTACTTTGTATACACCGATTTGTTCACGGATTTTGTTTAGTTCGTCTTCTGTAAGATCACGTACACGTGTCTCTTCTGAAATACCAGCTTCCGCCAATACTTTTTGAGAAGTCGTTTTACCAATTCCGAAAATGTATGTTAATGCAATAACAACGCGTTTGTCGCGTGGAATGTCAACACCAGCAATACGTGCCATATGTGTCGTGCACCTCCTTCTTATTATCCTTGTCTTTGTTTGTGTTTAGGATTTTCACAGATTACCATTACTTTACCGCGTCGGCGAATTACCTTACATTTTTCGCAGATCGGTTTCACAGATGGTCTCACTTTCATCTAACCTAACCTCCTTAGTAGTCCGGAGTGCAAAAGATTATTATTTAAAACGGTACGTAATACGACCGCGAGTTAAATCGTAAGGAGAAAGTTCAATTGTGACTTTATCTCCAGGTAAAATACGAATGAAATGCATACGAATTTTACCCGATACATGCGCAAGTATCGTATGACCGTTTTCTAATTCTACCTTAAACATCGCGTTTGGCAAAGTCTCAACAACTGTTCCTTCGACTTCAATTACATCATCTTTCGCCATCAACCCTGTCTCCCTTCTATATACAAATCAGGTTCTCATCAAAACTCAAACGTAATTTGCTGTTAGTATAGCCTCTAGTAGAACGAAACTATTCGTTCAAGCATATGTTTGGAAATCATGAGAGATGTTCGAAAGACACTCGTAAGGTTTCGCTTTTAGCAATCCACGGAGTAGACTCTCCCTCATGTCAACATGTTCGTACGAATGTGTTGGATGAGTTCCATAGTACCCGTTCGTTACACAGATGCTTCCACGAAACCCATTATACCCCGTAAGTATTATAAATGCACGTGGACAAGGGAGTCCCCGCTTTTGATGCATTTCTTTTCCTCCGAACGTATACCGGGCGCAATATGCTTTTGCAGCTCTCGAAAAAAACATTTTCGTTCTTTGCATACTACCCGGGTATTCAGTCGTCTGCGACAGGCACCGGGCAATTATATGCGGCTGCCCTGTAACAGAGCATCAAGATCAGCGAATACTACTTTAATATCCTGCTGTCCATCTATATTAGATAAAACACCTTTGTCTTCATAAAAATCAAGCAAAGGTTGTGTTTGCTTCATATTTACTTCCAGACGGTTAGTTACCGTTTCCGGATTATCGTCAGCACGTTGATAAAGCTCGCCACCATCTTTGTCACATACTCCATCTTTAGCAGGTGGATTAAAGACCAAATGGTAAGCAGTTCCACATTCTTTACAAATGCGTCGACCTGTTAGACGTTTAATCAATTCTTCTTGTTCTACTTGAATATTAAGCACATGCTCGATAGATTTATCAAGTTCCGAAAGTAAAGCATCAAGTGCTTCTGCTTGAGGAACTGTACGAGGGAAACCGTCAAGTAGGAATCCTTTTTCACAGTCTGGTTTACTTAATCTTTCGCGGACAATACCAATCGTAACTTCATCGGGTACCAAGGCACCTTGATCCATAAACGATTTTGCTTTCAAACCTAGTTCCGTACCATCTTTAATTGCTGCACGAAACATATCGCCTGTAGAAATATGAGGGATTGCGTACTTCTCAACAATTTTATCTGCCTGAGTACCTTTACCAGCACCAGGTAAACCCATTAAAACGATATTCATACGAAAATGCCCCCCAGGACTATATAGTCGATTTTTAGGAACATCAATGTCCCTAAAAACCTACCTTATTTCATAAAGCCTTTATAATGACGTTTAACTAGTTGGGATTCTAGCTGTTTCATCGTTTCGAGTGCAACCCCAACCACGATTAACAAACTTGTTCCGCCAATTTGTGCTGACTGCGGAAGATCCGCATATTTCACAAATAGCATCGGCATGATTGAAATGATAGCTAAGAATATAGCTCCAACAAAAGTTAATCGATACAATACGCTAGTTAAATAATTTTGTGTATTGATCCCTGGACGAATCCCTGGAATATACGCACCTTGCTTTTTCAAATTATCTGCTACGTTCTCTGGATTCACTTGAATGAATGCATAGAAGTAAGTAAATGCAATGATTAAAGCAATATAAATCGTCATACCAATAGGTTGTGTATAATCTAATGCTCTCGTAATAGCTTCGGTAGTACTGTTTTGACCGAAAAATAATACGATTGACTGTGGCGCCATAAGAAACGCTGAGGCAAAGATTACCGGAATTACTCCCGCAGCATTAACTTTTAAAGGCAAGTGAGTCTGTTGACCACCAGTTTGGGCTGCACCAGAAACACGTTTCGCGTATTGAATTGGAATTTTACGCAACGCTTGTTGAACGTAAATTACTCCAACTGTTACTGCGACAATTGCTAATAAAAGTAAAAGTACTATTACAATATTGATAAACAGCGCATCTCCTGCACCTTCAATTTGCTGTGCGTACACTTGGTTAACTGCGTTTGGAATGGCAGCAACAATACCAGCGAAGATAATGATAGAAATACCATTCCCAACACCTTTAGCGGTAATTTGCTCTCCTAACCACATTAAAAATGCAGTCCCGGCTGTCAAAACAACTGCAATAACTAAGTATGTCAATATACCATCATCTTTTATCAATGAACCACTATACATACGGTTGAAACCGTATGACATCGCAATCGCTTGAATAAAAGCTAACACAATTGTGAAGTAACGAGTGAATTGTGCAAGTTTACGTCTTCCGACTTCACCTTGTTTAGCCCACTCAGTAAACTTCGGAACAACATCCATTTGTAGTAATTGTACAATAATGGATGCAGTGATGTAAGGCATGATACCCATAGCTAAAATAGAAAAGTTAGCAAGGGCTCCACCACCAAATGTATTAAGGAAACCAATCAAACCCATTTGGTCTGTTTGTTTTAACACATCGGCATCGACGAAAGGTACAGGTACAAATGTACCGATACGGAAGACGATTAACATCAATAATGTAAAAATGATTTTATTTCGAATATCTCTCACACGCATAAAGTTGGAGATTGTTTGAAACATTAAACCACCTCTGTTGATCCGCCAGCGTTCTCAATTGCTTCTTTTGCTGATGCAGAGAATTTATGAGCTTTTACAGTTAACTTCTTGTCAAGTGTTCCATTACCTAGAATCTTGATACCAGATTTCTCGCTGCTCACAACACCTGTTTCGATTAATAAAGCAGGTGTAACTTCTGTGCCTTCTTCGAAACGATTTAATGTGTCAAGGTTCACAATTGCGAATTCTTTACGATTAATATTCGTAAATCCACGTTTTGGTAAACGACGGAATAACGGGTTTTGACCGCCCTCAAATCCTGGACGAACGCCTCCGCCTGAACGAGCGTTTTGACCTTTATGACCTTTACCTGATGTTTTACCAGTTCCAGAACCGATTCCACGTCCGATACGCTTACGCGATGAACGAGATCCTTCTGATGGTTTTAACTCATGAAGTTTCATATGGTGGCACCTCCTTATTCTTAAAATAAACCTTAAATTTCTTTTGTTGTTACTAAGTGAGCTACTTTGCCAACCATCCCACGGATAGCTGCATTGTCTTGATGCTCAACTGTTTGATGCATTTTACGTAATCCAAGAGCTTCTACTGTTTTGCGTTGAGCTGGTTTAGTACCAATCAAGCTTCTAGTAAGGGTAATTTCTAATTTAGTTGCCATTGTAATTTCCCCCCCTTATCCTAACAGTTCTTCTACTGATTTACCACGTAATTTAGCAACGTCTTCAGCACGTTTTAATTGAGTTAAACCTTCGATTGTAGCACGTACCATGTTGATTGGTGTGTTAGATCCAAGTGATTTAGAAAGAATATCTGTAATACCAGCCAATTCAAGTACCGCACGAACAGGTCCACCAGCAATTACTCCTGTACCAGGTGCTGCAGGTTTAACTAGAATAGATCCAGCACCAAAGTGTCCTACAACTAGGTGAGGAGTAGTTCCTTTAACTCTAGGTACTTCTATTAAGTTTTTCTTCGCGTCTTCAACTGCTTTACGGATAGCGTCTGGAACTTCTTGTGCTTTTCCAGTACCAAATCCTACATGACCATCTTTGTCACCGACAACTACTAATGCAGTAAAACGGAAACGACGTCCACCTTTTACAACTTTAGCAACACGGTTGATCGTTACTACGCGTTCTTCAAGTTCAAGTTTGTTTGGGTCAATACCACGCATGAAATATGTCCCTCCTTCTTCTTAAAATTCTAAGCCGTTTTCACGTGCAGCTTCAGCTAACGCTTTAACACGTCCATGATATAAGTAACCGCCACGGTCAAATACAACAGATTTGATGTTTTTTTCTGTAGCGCGTTTTGCGATTGTTTCACCAATCAATTTAGCAGCTTCTACATTTCCAGCTGTTCCATTGAAATCTTTATCCATAGTGGATGCACTTGCGATTGTAACACCTTGAGTATCATCAATCAGTTGTGCGTATAAATGTTTATTAGAACGGAATACATTTAAACGTGGACGTTCAGTAGTACCCGTGATTTTTGTACGAACACGTGCATGACGTTTCTTACGAACTTGATTTTTGTCTTGTTTCGTAATCACAGTGGTCACTCCTTTCTAATGCGAAATGCATTATTTACCTGTTTTACCTTCTTTGCGGCGTACAACTTCGCCTTCATAACGAATACCTTTACCTTTATAAGGCTCTGGTGGACGAACTTGACGAATGTTAGATGCTAAAGCACCAACGCGTTCTTTATCAATACCGCGAACGATAACTTTTGTATTAGAAGGAACTTCAACTACTAGTCCATCTTCAGGAGTGAACTCAACTGGATGTGAGTACCCTACATTTAGTACAAGTTTAGTTCCTTGTAATTGTGCACGGTAACCTACCCCAACTAAATCAAGTCCACGTTCGAATCCAGCAGATACACCCGTGATCATGTTAGCTAGCAAAGCGCGAGTTGTTCCATGAATCGTACGGTGTTCTTTTGAATCTGAAGGACGCACTAATGTTATTACTGTACCTTCTTGCTCAATCTTAATATCTTGGTTAAAAGATTTTGTTAATTCACCTTTTGGTCCTTTTACAACTACTGTATTATCAGCGTTAACTGTAACAGTAACTTCTGCAGGAACCTCTATTGGTTTTTTACCTACTCGAGACATTTTGTTGCACCTCCATTCGTTTGTTGATTATTACCAAACGTAAGCTACGATTTCTCCGCCAACTTGTTTAGCGCGAGCTTCTTTATCTGTTAATAAACCATTTGAAGTAGAAACTAAAGCAATTCCTAAACCGTTCAATACTTTAGGTACTTCGTTTGTTTTAGCGTAAACGCGAAGACCAGGTTTTGAAATACGTTTCAAACCAGTGATAACGCGCTCATCATTTTGACCATATTTTAAGAAGATGCGGATAATACCTTGTTTGCTATCTTCTACATATTCAACATCACGGATGAAACCTTCGCGTTTTAAAATCTCCGCGATTTCCTTTTTCAGGTTTGAAGCAGGAACTTCTAATTTCTCGTGACGAACCATGTTAGCATTACGAATGCGTGTAAGCATATCTGCAATTGGATCTGACATTGTCATTACATTTACCTCCTTCCCAGTTATAGGGGATTACCAGCTTGCTTTTTTAACGCCAGGAATTTGTCCCTTGTATGCAAGTTCACGGAAACAAATACGGCAAAGCTTGAATTTACGATATACAGAGTGTGGACGTCCACAACGCTCACAGCGTGTGTATTCTTGCACTTTGAACTTTGGCGTACGTTGTTGTTTTACGACCATTGATTTTTTAGCCACGTTTTCGCCTCCCTTATTTTACTTTTGGAATGGCATACCGAATTGTGTTAATAACTCACGAGCTTCTTCGTCAGAGTTCGCAGTTGTTACAATCACGATGTCCATACCGCGTACTTTCGATACTTTATCATAATCGATTTCAGGGAAGATTAATTGCTCTTTAACTCCAAGAGTGTAGTTACCGCGACCGTCGAATGCTTTTTTAGAAACACCGCGGAAGTCACGTACACGTGGAAGTGAAATAGCGATCAATTTATCCAAGAAGTCATACATACGTTCTCCACGTAGAGTGACTTTTGCACCGATTGGCATACCTTCACGAAGACGGAAACCAGCGATCGATTTTTTAGCTTTCGTAACTACAGGTTTTTGACCTGAAATGATTTGTAATTCTTCTACAGCAGCATCTAGAGCTTTTGTATTAGAAACAGCATCACCAACACCCATATTGATAACGATTTTATCAACTTTAGGTACTTGCATTACTGAGTTATATTCAAACTTGCTCATTAGAGCAGGAGAAACTTCCTTAAGATACTTTTCTTTTAGGCGGTTCATGTGTGTACCTCCCTTCTCTTTACTTATTTAATAATTTCACCGGATTTTTTCGCAACACGAACTTTCTTGCCATCTTCCACTTTAGAACCTACGCGAGTCGGCTCGCCAGTTTTTGGGTCGATTAACATAACATTCGATACGTGGATTGCAGCCTCGTGGCTTACAATTCCTCCTTGCGGATTAGCTTGGTTTGGCTTCATATGTTTTTTGATGATGTTTACACCTTCAACTAACACACGGTCTTTCTTAGGAA
The DNA here is from genome assembly GCF_038003165.1 of Psychrobacillus sp. FSL K6-2365. Taxonomy (NCBI): domain Bacteria; kingdom Bacillati; phylum Bacillota; class Bacilli; order Caryophanales; family Bacillaceae; genus Psychrobacillus; species Psychrobacillus sp. FSL K6-2365. The sequence continues at coordinate 4,141,236 of NZ_JBBOOO010000001.1, forward strand.
AAGCAGTAAGAACAACACCTGTTTTACCTTTGTCTTTACCTGAGATTACCATTACTTTGTCGCCTTTTTTAACATGCATTCTGTCGCACCTCCTTGATTGGCACTTTCATGTAAATTAAAGAACTTCTGGAGCTAAAGATACGATTTTCATGAAGTTGCTGTCGCGTAATTCACGAGCAACTGGTCCGAAAATACGAGTTCCACGCGGTCCTTTATCGTCTTTGATAATAACGCAAGCATTTTCATCAAATTTGATATATGTTCCGTCTTTACGGCGTACGCCGCTCTTAGTGCGAACGATTACAGCTTTAACGACGTCACCCTTCTTGACAACGCCACCTGGTGTTGCTTTCTTAACTGTACATACGACGATATCGCCGATATTAGCAGTTTTACGTCCAGTACCACCAAGTACTTTAATAGTTAAAACTTCACGTGCACCTGAGTTGTCTGCAACTTTCATACGAGTTTCTTGTTGGATCACTTAGGTAACCTCCCTTCGGAATTTATTAGTTCCGAACTTATTATTAGATAATAACCGCTTTTTCTACAACTTCCAATAGGCGGAAGCGTTTAGTAGCTGATAGCGGACGAGTTTCCATGATACGGACGATATCTCCGATTTGGGCTTCGTTTTGCTCATCATGAGCTTTAAATTTCTTAGAATATTTAACACGTTTACCGTATAACTTGTGTTTTTTATGAGTTTCAATTAAAACAGAAATTGTTTTATCCATTTTATCTGATACAACACGGCCAGTGTATACTTTGCGTTGATTACGCTCAGTCATGCCAGAAAACCTCCTTTATCAGTTGTTTGCACTGATTTCTCTTTCACGTACCACAGTTTTCATACGCGCGATAGCTTTACGAACTTCGCGAATACGAGCTGTGTTTTCTAATTGACCAGTCGCCAATTGGAAGCGAAGGTTGAAAAGCTCTTCTTTCAGTGATTTTACCTTTTGTTCTATTTCTGCAGTAGTAAGTTCACGGATGTCATTAGCTTTCATTAGATTCACCACCAATTTCTTGACGTTTGATTATTTTACATTTAATCGGAAGCTTATGTGATGCTAAACGTAATGCTTCACGAGCAACTTCTTCAGAAACGCCAGCTATTTCAAACATTATTTTCCCAGGTTTTACAACTGCTACCCATCCTTCAGGAGCACCTTTACCTGAACCCATACGTACCTCAAGAGGCTTTTTCGTATATGGTTTATGAGGGAATATTTTAATCCATACTTTACCGCCACGTTTCATGTAACGTGTCATTGCAATACGAGCTGACTCAATTTGACGACTTGTGATCCAGCTTGCTTCAGTTGCTTGTAAACCGAATTCACCGAATGCTATTTCTTTGCCGCCTTTTGCTTCACCACGCATTTTCCCACGGTGTTCACGACGATATTTAACGCGTTTAGGCATTAACATATTATTTGCCTCCTTCCTCAGAGTTCTTCTTAACTGGAAGGACTTCACCACGATAGATCCATACTTTAACGCCTAGCTTACCATAAGTTGTGTCAGCCTCAGCATGTGCATAATCGATGTCAGCACGTAATGTATGAAGTGGTACAGTTCCTTCGCTGTAATGTTCAGCACGCGCAATGTCAGCGCCGCCTAAGCGTCCAGATACTTGAGTTTTAATACCTTTAGCGCCAGAACGCATTGTGCGTTGAATTGCTTGTTTTTGAGCACGACGGAAAGATACGCGGCCTTCTAATTGGCGTGCAATACTTTCAGCTACTAATTTAGCATCTAAGTCAGCTCTTTTTATTTCAACAATATTTATGTGTACACGTTTACCAGTTAAATCGTTCAAGTGCTTACGAAGTGCTTCCACTTCAGTACCACCTTTACCGATTACCATACCTGGTTTAGCAGTGTGAATTGTAACGTTAACACGTTTTGCAGCGCGTTCGATTTCTACAGTAGAAACAGAAGCTTCTTTTAAACGAGTTTCGATGTACTTACGGATTTTCAAGTCTTCGTGTAGTAGAGTTGCATAGTCTTTACCAGCGTACCATTTTGACTCCCAGTCACGAATGATGCCTACTCGTAATCCTATAGGATGTACTTTTTGACCCACGAATTATCCCTCCTTCTTCTCTGATACCACGATTGTAATGTGGCTAGTACGTTTGTTAATAGCACTTGCACGTCCCATTGCACGTGGGCGGAAACGTTTTAATGTTGGACCTTCATCAACGAAGACTTCAGAAACAACTAGGTTATTAACATCTAAATCATAATTGTGCTCAGCGTTTGCAATAGCAGATTTCAATACTTTCTCAACAACAGGTGATGCTGCTTTTGGAGTAAGTTGTAAAATCGCAACTGCTTCACCGACTTGCTTACCTCTGATTAAATCAACGACTAATCTTACCTTACGAGGGGCAATGCGCACTGTTTTAGCAATAGCTTTTGCTTGTGACATTTGAATGACCTCCTCTCAAATTAGCGTCTTGTTTTCTTATCATCTGCACCATGACTTTTATAAGCGCGTGTTGGTGCAAACTCGCCTAGTTTATGACCTACCATATCCTCAGTCACGTATACAGGAACATGTTTACGTCCGTCATATACTGCGATAGTTAATCCGATAAAAGTAGGGAAAATTGTTGAACGGCGAGACCAAGTCTTAATCACTTGTTTTTTCTCAGAGTCCTTTTGTGCATCGACCTTTTTCAATAAATGATCGTCTGCGAAAGGTCCTTTTTTCAAGCTACGACCCATGCTGAAACCTCCCTCCGTGATGACACCACGGTTCTATCTGTGAACCGTAGTAAAACCACTTTATTTTTTACGACGACGAATGATAAGTTTGTCGGATTTGTTTTTCTTGTTACGAGTTTTGTATCCAAGAGTTGGTTTACCCCATGGAGACATAGGTGACTTACGACCGATTGGAGTTTTACCTTCACCACCACCGTGTGGGTGATCGTTAGGGTTCATTACCGATCCACGTACAGTTGGGCGTTTGCCTAACCAACGATTACGACCAGCTTTACCAATGTTCACAAGTTCATGTTGTTCGTTTCCTACTTCACCGATTGTAGCGCGGCAAACACCTAGGATTAAACGAACTTCACCAGATTGTAAACGTACGATTACGTACTTACCTTCTTTACCAAGTAATTGAGCAGATGTACCAGCAGAACGAACTAACTGACCACCTTTACCAGGTTTCATTTCGATGTTATGGATAGTAGTACCCATTGGGATGTTTTGTAATGGAAGAGCGTTTCCAGCTTTAATATCAGCTTCTGGTCCTGACACGATTGTCATGCCCACTTCTAAGCCTTTAGGAGCTAGGATGTAACGTTTTTCCCCATCCGCATAATTAATTAATGCGATATTCGCAGATCGGTTTGGATCATATTCAATAGTAGCAACGCGTCCTGGTATACCATCTTTGTTTCGTTTGAAATCAATGATACGGTATTGACGTTTGTGTCCACCACCATGATGACGAACAGTAATTTTACCTTGATTGTTACGGCCGCCTTTACGTTTCACAGGAGCAAGTAGAGATTTCTCTGGCTTGTCAGTTGTGATTTCAGCGTAATCTAATGAAGTCATGTTACGACGTCCGTTTGTCGTTGGTTTATACTTTCTAATCGCCATGTTATTCCCTCCTTCTTGAGTATTAATTCCTTTTTACAAGGATTAGATTTCGAATAACTCGATTTCTTTGCTTTCTAGAGTTAACGTAACAATCGCTTTACGACGTTTGTTTGTATACCCACCAAATTTACCTACGCGTTTATATTTCCCTTTGTAGTTCATGATGTTTACTTTTTCAACATCTACTCCAAAGATTTCTTCAACAGCGTATTTAACTTGAGTTTTGTTGGCGCGAGTGTCCACTTCAAAAGTGTACTTTTTATCTGCCATTACTTCAGAAGAACGCTCAGTAATGACCGGACGTTTAATAATATCACGTGCTTCCATTATCCAAGCACCTCCTCTACTTTTTCTACTGCTGCTTTAGTCATTACAAGTTTGTTATGACCGATTAAATCTAAAACGTTAATGCCTGTTGCAGACACAACTGTGATTCCAGGGATGTTACGAGCAGCTAATGCTACTGTTTCATCTAAATCAGCAGTTACGAATAACGCTTTTTTATCGATTGAAAGGTTAGATAACACTTTCACGAATTCTTTTGTTTTTGGTGCATCAAATGCTAAACCTTCAAGTACTACAATGCTTTCTTCACGAGCTTTTGTTGAAAGAGCTGAAAGAAGAGCTAAACGACGTACTTTTTTAGGTAATTTAAAGCTGTAACTACGTGGAGTCGGTCCGAAAACAACACCACCACCACGCCATTGTGGAGAGCGGATAGAACCTTGACGAGCACGTCCAGTTCCTTTTTGTTTCCATGGTTTACGTCCACCACCAGCAACTTCAGAACGGTTTTTCACTTTGTGATTACCTTGACGAAGTGAAGCACGTTGAGAAATGATAGCTTCAAATAAAACAGATTCATTTGGTTCAATACCGAAAACTTTATCGTTTAATTCGATTTCACCAACTGAAGAGCCTGCTTGATTGAATAATGATACTTTTGCCATTCCTGTTTCCTCCTTCCTTAAGAGAATTATTTCGATTTAATAGCAGCTTTTACAACTACTAATGATTTACGAGAACCAGGAACATTACCTTTTACTAATAGTAGATTACGTTCAGCATCCACTCTTACGATTTCTAAGTTTTGGATTGTTACTGTATGTCCACCCATTTGACCAGGTAATTTCTTTTGTTTGAATACACGGTTCGGAGCAACTGGCCCCATTGAACCTGGACGACGGTGGTAACGAGATCCATGGGCCATTGGTCCACGAGATTGTCCGTGGCGTTTAATAACACCTTGGAAACCTTTACCTTTAGTAACACCTGTTACATCAATTACATCGCCTTCTGTAAAACTTTCTACCTTGACTTCTTGACCAACTTCGTAATTAGCTGTATCCAAGCCGCGGAATTCGCGGATGAAGCGCTTAGGAGCAGTGCTTGCTTTAGCTACGTGCCCTTTCGCAGGTTTATTAGAAAGCTTTTCGCGCTTGTCTTCAAAACCTAACTGAATAGCTTCGTAACCGTCTGTTTCAGCTGTTTTCTTTTGAAGTACTACGTTTGGAGTAGCTTCAATAACAGTTACAGGGATTAAGTCACCGTTCTCAGCAAATACTTGCGTCATACCGATTTTTCTACCTAAGATTCCTTTGGTCATTCGTCACACCTCCTATAATAATTTGTGTTTTTTATTTTTTACCATTAAAGTTTGATTTCAATATCAACGCCAGATGGTAAATCAAGCTTCATTAACGCATCAACAGTTTGTGGTGTTGGGTTAACGATATCGATAAGACGTTTATGCGTACGCATTTCGAATTGCTCACGAGAATCTTTATACTTATGAACAGCACGAAGAATCGTATAAACAGATCTTTCAGTCGGAAGTGGAATCGGACCCGATACACTTGCACCTGAACGTTTAGCAGTTTCCACAATTTTCTCAGCAGATTGATCAAGAATTCTGTGATCATACGCTTTTAAACGGATACGAATTTTTTGTTTTGCCATTACTTTCCCTCCTTTTCGCCTATTTTCTAGACATTCTCCACGAAAATTTTCCGCACACTCGCCATGGCAAAGCGGCCGGGTGTGTCGGTAACCTCTCGCTTCATCGCAGTCAAAGACCAACATTCAACATTATATACAATAAAAAAAGATTTCGCAAGTGTTTTTACGAAATTCTTTTTAATGTTATAACCGCATTACTTTTTCTATAATACTTATGTTTTTCTAAGCCGTTGTCTAGTATATAAAATTTAGATTGAAATAGCAACTGATATGAGTAATGTTATTTTTAGAATACGTAGTTCCTTTTATTACAATTTGCAACTGTTTCTCTAAAACAATTTCAATTAAAAAGGATATCCCTTTAATAGAGATACCCTTCCTTCTATTTATTACTATAGAACAAACACTACCGCTATCCATCCGAAAAGAACGAGTGGAATATTATAACAAAGAAATGTTGGCACACATGTATCCCAAATATGATTATGCTGTCCATCAACGTTCAATCCTGCAGTTGGTCCAAGCGTTGAGTCGGAAGCAGGTGAACCTGCGTCACCTAAAGCACCTGCAGTACCTATTAATGCGATTGTCGCTACTGGGCTTAACCCAAGCTCCATTGCAAGCGGTACAAAGATAGCAGCGATAATAGGTATAGTTGCAAATGATGAACCTATTCCCATCGTCACTACCAAACCTATGATCAACATTAGTAACACCGCTGCACTAATATTACCCCCTAATAGCCCTGAGGATGCTTCCACTAGACTTTCTACATGCCCAGTAGCATTAATGACCGCCGCAAATCCATTGGCTGTAATCATCACGAAACCAACGAATGCCATCATACGCATTCCTTCTGTGAGAAGTTCATCTGCCTCTTTCCTTTTTAACGCACCACTGACGTAAAGGACTACAATACCTGCAAGAGCTCCCGCAATCATAGAGTTTGTTGCTACTTGAACAACTAACGCTGCTATTAATGAAATCACCGTAAAGATAATGCTACTTTTTTTCACCTGTACTTTTAATTCGCTTACTTTTACTGCTTCTTGTTTATAGTTTCTAGGTTTGCGAAATAATACAAATGCCATTACTAACCCAAATACCATTCCAAGAGCCGGAATAGCCATCGCCTTGGGAATATCATTTAATGCTATCTCTAGGCCGGAGAGGCCCATCTGTGTAGCAACGATTTCTTGATAAATTGCACCAAATCCGTACGGGAGAAACATATATGGAGTAATTAAACCAAACGCCAAAATACAAGCAATCAATCTTCGGTCTACTTGTAACATGTTCAACACTTTTAAGATAGGTGGTACTAACAATGGAATAAAAGCAATATGAATCGGGATCAAATTCTGAGAGAACACAGCCATCATCAATAGCAATAAAAAGACTAAAGCTTTCACAAATCCTGTTTTATCTGAATCTCCCTTACTTTTCACTACCTTTAAAATTGCCAACACTAATAACTCCGGAATACCAGTTTTAGAGATAGCAATTGCAAAGCCTCCTAACAGTGCATAACTAAGCGCTATGGTCGCTCCAGCACCTAACCCACCCGTAAATGCATCGATCGTTTCTGCAACGGATAGACCTGCTGTGAGCCCACCTACAAGAGCACCTATAATTAATGAGAACACTACATTGATACGAAGTAAACTCAATACTAACATTACTATTACTGCAATTAAAACAGCATTCATATAAAACACTCTCACTTTCACACACTAGATTACTAATACGTAGAAGTTTATAATTTTACAACTCAAATGTCAATAGTCTATCCTCGTACTATTTATAAAAAACCTGAAATCCAAAAGAAATGGACTCAGGTTTTTTATTAAAATGCATTTTCTACAACTTTTCTATAATAGCCAGCAGATAGAATAGCAAATATTGAGTAAAGTATAATATATATACTCATCGTAATCAGTAAGGGAGCTACTAGTTCCGTACCAAAGAAAACCCATCCAGCTTTAACTGCGAAATAACTGTGTGAGAGACCGATTAATAACGGAAAGCCGAAGTTAAACAGCTGCTTCCGACGAATCCCCTTCATAATTTCATTAGTAGTAAATCCCATCTTACGCAAAATCGTATAGGCGCCCTTTTCTTCATCAGCCTCGGACATTTGTTTAAAGTATAATATACTCCCAGTCGCAATCAAAAATGCTAGACCTAAGAATCCTGATATAAAAATTGTCAGCCCAAATGAGTTTAATATATCTAAACGATAAATTTCTTGAGATTCTACACTAACTGTTTTTGTTGCTAGTCCACTAGGGTAAGGGATTTCTACTGATACTTTGTTCTCTTCAAATACTTCCTCCGCTTTTTTTAGTTGATCCTTTTCCTTCAACTCCATACCTACTATCTTTTGATTTTCATTTAGAGGATCATGAAGTAATTTTTGGAAATAGAAATCAGATACTATAACCGTAATAAAATTATAGTTATGATAATTTGGTACCAAGGATTCTTCTGTAACCTCAGTAATAAATATTTCATCCGTTCCAGTAGAAGTGATAAACTGAATTGGTTTTTCTGATTCCAGTCTTATATTCTCCGCACTCAAACTATCATAGCCTACTATATAACCCTCATCTTCCTTTAATTGAAGATTAGGTAACTTGTTTTGTATATCTTTCTGACTTACAACTTGCACTGTCAGTAGCGTGGATACATCTTTTTTTAGCGCAAATTCTTTCAAAAGAAGTGGACGGACATCAGCTTGAACCGCCAGTAAATCTAGGTCATGTCTAGTATATTGAATCCCTTCTTTGTCAAACTCATCTATTAAGTCAAAACCAGTATCCTCGTACATTACATAGTCATAAGACACTGAATCCTGCGCCATCGCATCTGCAGAGTAGTAAGAGATATAAGCTAATGTGAGTATTCCAAGTGTTGTAGCAGATAAAATCGTAATAGTCGTAAGAGACATTGCACTGGACTTCATGCGATGCATAATAGTAGACAAAGATAAAACATCTGCAACAGACATTAAACCTTTTTTACTTTTCCTTACCATATTAAGAATAAGCGCTACCGAGAAACGAAACACAAAATATGTTCCACCAATCGTTAAGGTTAGTATTAAAAGCAGTTGAATCAACATCTTATCTGGCGTCAGTGTTGGATCATCTAATAAATCTAATAGAGTAGTGGATAAATAGTAGCCGTATCCTATAAAAACAAGCCCTATAAACCCTAAGATCATTTGAAAAGCGTTGAATTTTTTAACCTTTTCGTCTGCAACTACTGTTGTAGTGATAAGGCTTAAGAGTGACACTCTCCTTATCCTCATAGCTGTTTGCAAAATCACTACCATTAGTAATAATAGAAATACAATTACAGTCCTTAGAAGAGCTTCTATAGAAAAAGAAAGTTCTACAAACGCATCCTTTTCTATTATTTTCAAAAGAATCATTACAAATATTCTCGATGTAATAAACCCCATAAATACTCCGAGGATAATTGCACCTAACCAAAGTATAATATTCTCAATTGCTATTAATCTGGTCACTAGCCCCTTTGGCATTCCTACTAGCTGATATAAGCCGATTTCCTTGCTCCGTCGATTCATAAATAACTTATTAGCATAAAGAACAAAGAAAATGACAATGAATAGGAGTAGATAAGAAGCTGCTTTTAAAATTGTTGCAGTCATACCATTACCAATTTCCTTAGTTATTGCTGGATTATACTGTAACGTTACAAAGGAATAATACAATGTAACGCTAAATATTAAAGCGAAGACATATAAATAATAATTTTTTGCATTTTTCCTCATACTTCTTAGAACTAACTGATTAAGCGTCATAGCCATCACCACTTAATACACTTTGGGTATTCATAATTTCACGATAGAATTGCTTCCGATCCTTTTCACCTTTATAGAGCTCCGAATATATTTGCCCGTCTTTTAAAAATAGTACTCGTGAGCAAAAACTAGCAGCCACAGGATCATGCGTAACCATCATAATTGTCACTTTTTTCTCTTTATTAATTTTTTCTAAGTTACTTAGTAATGCAGTAGCCGATTTAGAATCCAATGCCCCCGTTGGTTCATCAGCAAATACGATAGACGGATTACCCACAAGAGCTCTTGCAGCCGACGTTCTTTGTTTTTGTCCTCCAGATATCTCATTAGGATATTTGTTCAATATATCCTCAATTCCTAAAAGAGTTGTGATATCCTTTATCTTCTTCTCTGCCACAGTTTTAGGAACTTTTCCTACTGATAAAGGGAGATATATATTTTCTTTGACAGTCAATGTGTCCAGCAAGTTATAATCTTGGAAGACAAAACCAAGTTGTTCTCTGCGGAACTGGGCAAGTTTTTGTTCCTTCATTTTTTGCAGATTAAAATTGTTTATCTCTATCATACCTTCTGTAACTTTATCAATAGATGCTAACACATTTAAAAGAGTTGTTTTACCCGAGCCCGAAGGTCCCATAATTCCAACAAATTCCCCTTCTCGTACTTCTATATCAATATCCTTCAATACTTCCTGAGTATTTGTCTTTTTTCCAAACACCTTTTTAATTTTTCGACCTCGTAAAATAATCATGGTCTACCTCCTACCTTTTATTACTCTCATTTTACCCACTATTTAATAGAAAATCGTTTGTTTAAGGTGACAAACAAAGAAAGTAGATGACATTATTGTCACCTACCTAGTATTTGTTGTATCTTATTTTGTAAGGGGAAATGTAATGAAAAGGTAGACCCAATACCAACCTCAGAAACTACACTTATTGTAATTCCTAGATTTTCGGCAGAATTCTTTGCTAGGTATAGTCCCATTCCAGTGGAAGCAGTACTTTCTCTTCCCACCCTACCCGTAAAAGTTTTATCAAAAATTCTAGGCATGTCCGCTTGAGATATCCCAACACCTTCATCTTGAATGGAAAGAATCAAGTGACCCAACTCATCCTTTTTAGTATAGATCTGTATTTCTTGCCCTTCTTTACTATATTTAACTGCATTCGATATTATCTGCCGTATTATAAATGAAAGCCACTTTTGATCAGTTAGGGTATCTTCATCTAAATCTTTGGTTTCAAAACCTATATTACGCTGCATACACCAAGGCTTTAATTCTTTTATTTCCTGGAAAATAACACTTTTTAGATTTACTTCTTCTATCACATTATCTTTTTCTATAAAAGGAAGGCGTGTTTTATAAAGCTGTTGATCTAAAAGCATGTGTAACCTGAGCCATTCTACCTCTAATTTTTTTTTAAGCATTGAATCTTGCACGTTATCTAACATAAGTTTCATACTAGTTAGTGGGGTTTTCATCTCATGTATCCAGGAAAGTGCTTGGTCCTTTTCTTCAAGTAAAACTGTTTTAGAATCATTTAACTCCTGTTTCCCTAATAGAATAAGCTCTTGAAGCTCATCCATGATTATTTTATCGAAAAGGGATTGTCCCTTTGGTAATCTTGCAATAACCTGATCAAATGTAGAGTCTTTCTCACTTATACTAACAATACTATTTATAAATCTTGTTTCTTGATAAAATCTCCACAAAAAGAACATTAAAAACAAAAATAAATTTATACTATTCATATACAATAAAGAGGTATTTGTAAAGGAAACGTCTATTGTCAGTAGTATATTAATCCATAGCTGAAAAAAAACAAAAAATAAAATCCATGGAGTGCGTTCTTTTATATATAAGAGAAACAGCTTCATAGCTCACCCTTTGTTACCGCCATATATCCCAATCCTTTTTTGGTTATTATAACTTCTTCTAACCCAATTTGCTCCAATTTTAACCGCAGTCTATTAACGTTTACAGAAAGTGTATTGTCATTCACAAATTTCTCATCATCCCATAACTTTCTCATGAGATCATCTCTAGAAACTATTTTATCTACGAATTGGTATAAAATTTTAAGTATAAATAACTCATTTTTAGTAAGTTCAACCTCTTTATCTCCCTTGGAGATATTACTTCTAGAGTAATCTATAATAGCACCGTTCCACTGTACAATATCTGACTGTTCTTCAGTATAGTCATACGTTCTACGAAGGAGTGCCTGAACTTTCGCTAATAAGACTTCCATATTAAAAGGTTTTTGAACGAAGTCATCTGCACCCATTTGCATCGCCATAATCATGTCCATTGGATGATCTCTCGACGAAAGAAAGATAATAGGCACCTTTGAATGCACCCGAATCTCTCGGCACCAATGAAAGCCATCATAAGCCGGAAGCTGTATATCTATAATTACTAACTGTGGTTTCTGTTCTATAAATGTAGGAAGTACTTGCTGAAAGTCATTAGGCCCAATTACTTCAAATGACCAAAGAAGAAACTTTTCTTTTAATAAATTAAATATCGAAATATCATCTTCAATTAGCATAATTTTTTGCATTTTATTACCTCCTACGTACAGTGTACACAATTTTAAGTATAAAAAAAACCATCTCGTCGTCACGAGATGGTTTTATATTAAAGAATTATAGATTACTTAGTGATAGTAGCAACTACACCAGCGCCTACAGTACGTCCACCCTCACGGATAGAGAATTTAGTACCTTCTTCAAGAGCGATTGGTGAGATTAGAGATACAGTCATTTCGATGTTATCTCCAGGCATAACCATTTCTACACCTTCAGGTAAGTTACAAACACCAGTTACGTCAGTTGTACGGAAGTAGAACTGAGGACGGTAGTTTGAGAAGAATGGAGTATGACGTCCACCCTCTTCTTTTGAAAGAACATAAACTTCAGCTTTGAAGTCTGTGTGTGGAGTGATTGAACCTGGTTTAGCTAATACTTGCCCACGTTGGATCTCTTCACGAGAAACCCCACGAAGAAGTGCACCAATGTTGTCTCCAGCTTCAGCATAGTCAAGAAGTTTACGGAACATTTCAACACCAGTTACAGTAGTTGATTTTGCTTCTTCAGTAATACCGATGATGTCTACAACGTCACCAATTTTAACTTGTCCACGCTCAACACGTCCAGTAGCAACTGTACCACGACCAGTGATTGAGAATACATCCTCTACTGGCATCATGAATGGTTTGTCAGTTTGACGTTCTGGAGTTGGGATATAGCTATCTACAGCGTCCATTAATTCAATAATTTTTTCTTCCCAATCTGCTTCTCCTTCAAGAGCTTTAAGAGCAGAACCTTTAATTACAGGAAGGTCATCGCCTGGGAAGTCGTATTCAGAAAGAAGGTCACGAATTTCCATTTCAACTAATTCAAGTAATTCTTCGTCATCAACCATATCACATTTGTTCATGAATACAACTAGGTATGGAACACCTACTTGACGTGAAAGAAGGATATGCTCACGAGTTTGTGGCATTGGGCCATCAGCAGCAGATACTACTAAGATCCCGCCGTCCATTTGTGCTGCACCTGTGATCATGTTTTTAACATAGTCAGCATGTCCTGGGCAGTCAACGTGTGCGTAGTGACGAGTTTCAGTTTCATACTCAACGTGTGAAGTATTGATAGTGATTCCACGTTCTTTTTCTTCAGGAGCGTTATCGATGTCAGCATATGATTTAGCTGTTCCACCCATTTTTTTAGAAAGAACTGTTGCGATAGCAGCAGTTAGAGTTGTTTTACCATGGTCAACGTGTCCGATTGTACCAATGTTAGCATGTGTTTTGGAGCGATCAAATTTTTCTTTAGCCATTAGAGAAGTCCTCCTCAGTAATTGTATGATTTTTTATTATAAAAGTAAGGGACTAATAGCCCCTAGTCTTTCATATACTATAAGTTAGTTATACTTTAGTTTTGGTGAAAATTCAATTATTCACCTTTATTTTTTTTGATAATTTCTTCAGAAATTGATTTTGGTACATCTTCATAATGATCGAATGTCATTGAGAATACTCCACGTCCTTGCGTGTTAGAACGCAATGCCGTTGCATATCCGAACATTTCAGCAAGCGGAACCATTGAACGCACAACTTGTGCATTTCCGCGAGCGTCCATACCTTCAACGCGACCACGACGAGAAGTGATATCACCCATGATGTCTCCTAAATATTCTTCAGGAATAACAACTTCAACTTTCATGATTGGCTCAAGAATTACTGGGTTTACTTTAGATACAGCATTTTTCAATGCCATAGAAGCAGCAACTTTAAAGGCCATTTCATTCGAGTCAACATCATGATATGATCCGTCGTATAATTTTGCTTTAATATCGATTAATGGATATCCAGCAAGTACACCATTGTTAAGTGAGTCACGAAGACCTGCCTCAACAGCTGGAATGTATTCACGTGGAACTACCCCACCGACAACAGCATTTTCAAATTCAAAGCCTTTTCCTTCTTCGTTTGGAGAGAATTCAATCCAAACGTGTCCGAATTGACCACGTCCACCAGATTGACGTACGAATTTACCTTCAACTTTTGCTGAAGAGCGGAAAGTTTCACGATAAGATACTTGAGGAGCACCTACGTTAGCTTCTACTTTAAATTCACGACGCATACGGTCAACTAAGATATCAAGGTGAAGTTCACCCATACCTGCGATAATAACTTGACCAGTTTCTTGGTCTGTATGAACGCGGAATGTTGGATCTTCTTCTGCTAATTTTACAAGAGCAGCACCCATTTTGTCTTGGTCAGCTTTAGATTTTGGTTCAACTGATAAAGAAATAACTGGTTCTGGGAATTCCATAGACTCTAGAATTACTAGAGCTTTTTCATCACACAATGTATCTCCAGTTGTTGTATCTTTCAAGCCTACAGCTGCAGCAATATCTCCAGCGTAAACTTGTGAGATTTCTTCACGAGAGTTAGCATGCATTTGTAGGATACGTCCTACGCGCTCACGCTTACCTTTAGTTGAGTTTTGAACGTACGAACCAGCTTGTAATGTACCAGAATATACACGGAAGAATGTTAATTTACCAACGTAAGGGTCAGTCATAACTTTAAATGCTAATGCAGAGAATGGTTCTGAATCGTCAGAATGACGTTCAATTTCATCATCAGAATTAGGATCGATTCCTTTCATTGCCGGAATATCAAGTGGTGATGGTAGGTATGCAACAACTGCGTCAAGAACTTTTTGAACACCTTTGTTTTTAAATGCAGTACCACATACTACTGGATAGAATTCTACGTTTAAAGTACCTTTACGGATACCGTTAACTAATTCTTCGTTCGTAATTTCTTCTCCACCAAGATATTTTTCCATTAAATCTTCATCAAGTTCAGCTACAGCTTCAACTAGCTTTTCACGATATTCTTCAGCTTGTGCCATGTATTCTTCAGGAATTTCCACTTCTTGAATGTCTGTTCCTAAGTCATTACCGTACACAGTTGCTTTCATCGTTACTAAGTCGATAATTCCAGAGAATTCATCTTCTGCACCGATTGGTAATTGAATTGGATGAGCGTTAGCTTGTAAGCGATCGTGTAGAGTTCCTACAGAATATAAGAAATCTGCACCCGTTTTATCCATTTTGTTAATGAAAACAATACGCGGTACGCCATAAGTTGTAGCTTGACGCCATACTGTTTCAGTTTGTGGTTCAACACCAGATTGAGCATCTAGTACTGTAACCGCACCATCAAGTACACGAAGTGAACGTTCAACTTCAACAGTGAAGTCTACGTGTCCAGGTGTATCGATGATATTTACACGGTGATTATCCCATGCAGCTGTTGTTGCAGCTGAAGTAATAGTGATCCCACGTTCTTGTTCTTGCTCCATCCAGTCCATCTGTGATGCACCTTCATGAGTTTCCCCGATTTTGTGGATTTTACCAGTGTAATAAAGAATACGCTCCGTAGTAGTCGTTTTACCAGCATCGATGTGAGCCATGATACCGATATTACGTGTTTTGTCTAAGGAGAACTCTCTAGCCATATTGTATTTCTCCTTCCATATTCGGATTAGAGTATGATTTTAGATTGATTTTAAAGAATAGCTTACCAACGGTAGTGAGCGAATGCTTTATTAGCTTCTGCCATTTTATGCATATCTTCACGTTTTTTAACTGAAGCACCAGTGTTGTTAGATGCATCAAGAATTTCGTTAGCTAAACGTTCTTCCATCGTTTTTTCTCCACGAAGACGTGAATAGTTTACTAAGTAACGAAGACCTAGTGTTGAACGACGGTCAGGACGTACTTCAACCGGTACTTGGTAGTTTGCACCACCAACACGACGAGCACGTACTTCTAGAACTGGCATTACATTATTTAGAGCAGCTTCAAATACTTCTAATGCATCTTTACCTGAACGTTCTTTAACAAGTTCGAACGCTCCGTATAGAATTTTTTGAGAAGTACCTCTTTTACCGTCAACCATCATTTTATTGATTAAACGAGTTACTAGTTTTGAATTATAAATTGGATCTGGTAACACGTCACGTTTGGAAACAGGACCTTTACGAGGCATGTGTTTTCCTCCTTTCGACGAATGTCAAATTATTAATTAAATTATTTCTTTTCTTTAGGGCGTTTTGCACCGTAAAGAGAACGACTTTGCATACGACCAGTAACACCAGCTGTATCAAGAGCACCACGTACGATATGATAACGTACCCCTGGTAAATCTTTTACTTTTCCTCCGCGGATAAGTACAACACTATGTTCTTGTAGGTTGTGTCCTTCTCCTGGAATATAAGCAGTAACCTCTAACGTATTTGTTAAACGTACACGCGCATATTTACGAAGTGCTGAGTTAGGTTTTTTCGGCGTCATAGTACCAACACGAGTACAAACCCCACGTTTTTGTGGAGAGTTAAGATTAGTACCAGCCTTTTTGAAGCTGTTATAACCTTTTCCTAGTGCTGGAGACTTTGATTTCGTGCTTTTGGATTGACGAGGCTTACGTACCAATTGGTTAATTGTAGGCATCGATTATTCCTCCCTTCATTTGTTCTTGTTAATACCACACATCCAGGTGGTTCATTTTTGGGGTAAAAACAAAGTCTTTGTGCATTACACAAAAACTGTTACACAGTAATAGCTACTACTGACGCCGCTAAGCGCAGTCCACAAGCTTTACCAAGATCTACTTTAGACTCAACATAGTTAAGCGAAACATTGTTTTCCACAGCTGTTTGTCGTGCTAGTTCAATGATTCTCTCTTCTACATCTAGTGCAATATAAACTTCGTTGACAAGCCCTTTTTTCATTGCTTTTACTGCTTGCTTTGTACCTATGATTGTTTCTTTCGCTTGTTTCACTTTTTCATAAGACATTTGCATATCCTCCAAAGGTACAAGTCAAATAACTATCAACCTTAAATATATTATCATTCATTGAAAAAGGTGTCAACAATAAACATGAAATATTAGGGAGAAATAAAATTAGTCCTCCCTAATATTTTGTTTGTTTTATTCTGCGTTAACTAATTCTTTTTCAGTATCTGCTTCATTGTCTGTGATTTTAATTTGGCGATAACGTTGCATACCTGTACCTGCTGGAACTAGCTTACCGATAATTACGTTTTCTTTCAGGCCTAGTAATTCATCACGTTTCCCTTTAATCGCTGCGTCAGTTAAGACACGAGTCGTTTCTTGGAATGATGCAGCAGACAAGAACGATTCTGTTTCAAGAGAAGCTTTTGTAATACCAAGGATTACCGGACGACAAGTAGCAGGAATCTTACCTTGTAAAACTGCTTCCTTATTCGCTTCGGCAAATTGGTGGATGTCTAGTAGTGATCCCGGAAGTAGGTCTGTTTCTCCAGCTTCAATCACACGTACTTTACGAAGCATTTGGCGTACCATTACTTCGATATGTTTATCCCCAATTTCTACCCCTTGCATACGATAAACTTTTTGTACTTCTTTTAATAAGTACTCTTGAACAGTTGAAACATCTTTAACTCTTAACAATTCCTTAGGATCTACAGAACCCTCAGTAAGTACTTGACCACGGTGCATTGTATCGTTTAGTTGAACTTTTAAACGTGCATTGTACGGCGCCAAATATTTACGAGTTTCCACATTACCTTGAATTGTAATTTCTTTTTGACCTTCTCTAATTTCATCAATTTCAGTAACAGTACCTGAAATTTCGGAAATAACAGCTTGCCCTTTAGGATTACGAGCTTCGAAAATCTCTTGGATACGCGGAAGACCTTGTGTAATATCGTCTCCTGCAACCCCGCCTGTATGGAATGTACGCATTGTTAACTGTGTACCTGGTTCCCCAATCGATTGAGCAGCAATAATACCAACTGCTTCTCCAACTTCAACTGTGTCTCCAGTAGCTAAATTCAAGCCGTAACATTTTTTACAAACACCATGTTTTGTGTTACAAGTAAATGCAGAGCGAATTGTTAATTCGTCAATACCTGCTTCTTCAATAACACGAGCAACGTCTTGTGTAATTAACCCGTCTCTTTCTAAAATCAATTCATTAGTAGTTGGATGGAAAATTGTTTTCTTAGTATGACGACCGACAATACGTTCGCCAAACTCTTCAATAACTTCTGTGCCTTCCATAAGTGAACCGATTAGTAATCCACGGTCAGTTCCACAATCATCTTCACGAACGATTACATCTTGCGCAACGTCTACTAGACGGCGAGTTAAGTAACCTGAATCGGCAGTTTTAAGTGCTGTATCGGCAAGACCTTTACGAGCACCATGTGTAGAGATGAAGTATTCAAGTACTGTTAACCCTTCACGGAATGATGACTTAATCGGAAGTTCGATAATTCGACCAGCCGGATTGGCCATTAGTCCACGCATACCTGCAAGTTGAGTAAAGTTAGATGCATTACCACGGGCACCTGAGTCACTCATCATGAAGATTGGATTCATGTTATCTAGCGATTTCATCAGTTTATCTTGAATAACTTCCTTTGCTTTACTCCAGTGTCCAATGACACTAGCATAACGCTCTTCTTCCGTTATTAGACCACGGCGGAATTGTTTAATAACTTTATCTACTTTACCTTGTGCTTCTTCAAGAATTTCGCCTTTATCTGGAAGTACTACGATATCAGAGATACCAATTGTAATTCCAGCTTTAGTAGAATATTTGAACCCTAGAGCTTTCATACGGTCAAGCATTTTTGAAGTTTCTGTGATATGGAAACGTTTAAATACTTCCGCAATGATATTACCAAGAATTTTTTTCTTAAATGGCTGTACAAGATCCATAGACTCGATATGTTTTTTCACATCTGTAATCGTAGGAACGAAATATTTCTCCGGAGTTTCAATTTGTAAATTGAAATCTGTCGGCTCATTGATGTATGGGAACGTTTCTGGAAGTATTTCATTGAAAATTACTTTACCTACAGTTGTTAGCAATAGCATCTTATTTTGTTCTTCTGTAAATGTTTGATTGTTTACAGATGCTGCCGGTATTGCAATACGTGTATGCAAATGTACATGACCAGTATTATAAGCAATTAGCACTTCTTCCGGACCGTAGAATGTAGAACCTTCACCCATTGCACCTTTACGCTCAAGTGTTAAGTAATAGTTTCCTAAAACCATATCTTGAGATGGTGTAACTACTGGTTTTCCATCTTTCGGGTTCAAAATGTTTTGTGCTGCAAGCATTAGTAAACGAGCTTCCGCTTGTGCTTCTGCTGATAAAGGAACGTGAACAGCCATTTGGTCACCATCAAAGTCAGCATTATATGCTGTACATACTAGAGGATGAAGGCGAATTGCACGACCTTCTACTAATGTCGGTTCAAATGCTTGGATACCAAGACGGTGAAGAGTAGGGGCACGGTTAAGTAAAACCGGATGCTCTCTAATTACATCTTCTAATACATCCCATACTTCAGCATGCATACGCTCAATTTTACGTTTTGCACTCTTAATGTTGTGGGCTAAACCACGTTCAACAAGTTCCTTCATAACAAATGGTTTAAATAGTTCAATTGCCATTTCTTTTGGAAGTCCACATTGATACATTTTCAAGTTTGGTCCTACTACGATAACGGAACGACCAGAGTAGTCAACACGTTTACCAAGTAGATTTTGACGGAAACGACCTTGCTTCCCTTTTAACATATGTGAAAGTGATTTCAACGGACGGTTACCCGGGCCTGTTACCGGACGACCACGACGACCGTTATCAATCAAAGCATCAACAGCTTCTTGAAGCATACGTTTTTCATTTTGAACGATGATACTAGGAGCACCAAGATCCAATAGACGTTTTAAACGATTGTTACGATTAATAACACGACGATATAAATCATTTAGATCAGAAGTAGCAAAACGTCCACCGTCCAACTGAACCATCGGACGTAATTCTGGAGGGATTACCGGTAGAACATCTAAAATCATCCAATCAGGTCTGTTCCCTGAATTACGGAAAGATTCTACGACTTCTAAACGTTTAATAGCACGTGTACGACGTTGACCTTGAGCTGTTTTCAACTCTTCTTTTAATTGTTCTGTTTCACTTTCTAAATCAATTTCTGAAAGTAAACGTTTGATAGCTTCAGCACCCATCGCAGCCTGGAATTTAGTTCCAAACTTATCGCGATAAGCACGGTATTCTTTTTCAGAAAGCAATTGCTTCTTTTCAAGAGGTGTGTCTGCTGGCTCTATTACTACATAAGAAGCAAAGTAAATTACTTCTTCTAGTGATCTTGGAGACATATCCAAAATCAGACCCATACGACTTGGGATACCTTTAAAATACCAAATATGCGATACCGGAGCTGCAAGTTCGATGTGACCCATTCGTTCACGACGTACTTTTGCACGTGTTACTTCTACTCCACAACGATCACATACAACACCTTTATAACGAACGCGTTTATATTTACCGCAATGACATTCCCAATCCTTTGTAGGACCAAAAATACGTTCACAGAATAAACCATCTTTTTCAGGTTTTAATGTACGATAATTAATTGTTTCAGGTTTTTTAACTTCCCCATAAGACCATGAACGGATTTTATCAGGTGAAGCTAAACCAATTTTCATATACTCAAAATTATTAACGTCTATCAAGGAGCCTACCTCCCTTTAGTCTTGTGTCTTTTAAAAGACTTTTCCAAGTAGCTCTGCATTATGCAATTTTATACGGAAATACGGACAGGCATCACCTGTCCGATTCTTATTGTTTAATCTAGAATTTGCTTAGGACCCTCGCGGTACCTTTCGCTATTCTTTATTCAACTGTTCCAACTGGTTCTTCCTCCGCTGTGATTGGTAAAATACCAAGTGCATCAGCTGCAGGAATATCATCATCTTCATCTAAATCACGAAGCTCAATTTCTTCTTCATCGATTGTAAGCATCTTAACATCCATACCTAGACTTTGTAGTTCTTTAATCAATACTTTGAATGATTCAGGAACTCCTGGTTCTGGTACACTTTCCCCTTTAACAATTGCTTCGTATGTTTTCACACGTCCAACAACGTCATCGGATTTTACAGTTAAGATTTCCTGTAACGTATAAGCAGCACCATAAGCTTCAAGTGCCCATACTTCCATTTCTCCGAAACGCTGTCCACCAAATTGCGCTTTCCCTCCAAGAGGCTGTTGCGTAACAAGTGAATAAGGTCCAGTAGAACGTGCATGTAGCTTATCATCTACCATGTGGGCAAGTTTAATCATATACATAACCCCTACAGATACGCGGTTATCAAATGGTTCACCTGAACGTCCATCATATAGGATTGTTTTACCATCACGGTTAAGACCTGCTTCTTCCATTGTGTTCCACACGTCTTCTTCGTCTGCACCATCAAATACTGGTGATGCCATATGAACGCCTAGCAGTCTAGAAGCCATACCTAAGTGAAGCTCTAATACTTGCCCGATATTCATACGAGAAGGTACACCAAGTGGGTTTAACATGATATCAACTGGTGTGCCGTCTGGAAGGAATGGCATATCTTCTTCAGGAAGAATACGCGAGATAACCCCTTTGTTACCATGACGTCCGGCCATTTTATCTCCAACAGAGATTTTACGTTTTTGAACGATATAAGCACGAACTAATTGGTTAACACCTGGAGATAACTCATCGCCATCTTCGCGATTAAATACTTTTACATCTAATACAATCCCACCAGCACCATGAGGTACACGAAGGGAAGTATCACGAACTTCACGAGCTTTTTCACCGAAGATTGCGTGCAGTAAACGTTCTTCTGCTGTTAGTTCTGTAACTCCTTTAGGTGTTACTTTACCAACAAGAATATCTCCATCACGAACTTCTGCACCAATACGGATAATTCCACGGTCGTCCAAGTTGCGTAATGCGTCTTCTCCTACGTTTGGAATATCTCTCGTAATTTCCTCTGGTCCGAGTTTTGTATCACGTGATTCTGATTCATATTCTTCAATATGCACTGAAGTATATACATCATCTTTCACTAATCGTTCACTCATAATTACGGCATCTTCATAGTTGTATCCGTCCCATGTCATGAAAGCTACAAGTACATTACGTCCTAAAGCAAGCTCTCCTTGTTCCATAGAAGGACCATCTGCAAGAATATCCAGAGGTTTAACACGATCACCAATTTTTACAATTGGACGTTGGTTTATAGATGTACCGTGATTTGAACGCTCAAATTTATGGACTTTATAAGATGTTAAATCACCTTTAACTTCTTTTCCATCCACGTCTTCAATGCGTCTAACACGAATTTCTTTTGCTTCAACATGTTCAACAATTCCGTGGTATTTCGCAATAACCGCGGCACCTGAATCACGTGCATTCACATGTTCCATACCAGTCCCAACGAATGGAGCCTCTGGATTTAATAACGGAACAGCTTGACGTTGCATGTTCGCTCCCATAAGTGCACGGTTGGAGTCATCATTTTCCAAGAAAGGAATACATGCTGTTGCAGCAGAAACAACTTGTTTCGGCGATACGTCCATATAGTCGATTTGCTCTTTTCTGAACACGGTATTATCACCGCGGAAACGACCAACTACTTCTTCTTTCAGGAATTCTCCTTCATCAGATAATGGAGAGTTTGCTTGTGCTACCACATAGTTATCCTCTTCATCCGCAGTTAAATAGTCGATACGTGATGTTACCAACCCTGTTTCAGGGTCAACACGACGATATGGTGTTTCAATAAATCCAAATTTATTCACTTTCGCAAAACTTGAAAGTGAGTTAATAAGTCCAATGTTTGGTCCCTCTGGCGTTTCGATCGGGCACATACGACCATAGTGAGAGTAGTGAACGTCACGTACTTCAAATCCTGCACGCTCACGTGTTAAACCACCGGGTCCAAGCGCCGATAGACGGCGTTTATGCGTCAACTCAGCAAGTGGATTCGTTTGATCCATAAACTGAGATAATTGAGAACTACCAAAGAACTCTTTAATAGATGCAATAACTGGGCGTATATTAATCAATTGTTGTGGAACGATTGACTGTGTATCGTTAATAGACATACGCTCACGAACTACACGTTCCATACGTGAAAGACCTATACGGAACTGATTTTGTAGTAACTCACCTACAGAACGTAAACGACGGTTACCAAGATGATCGATATCATCTGTGTTCCCAACGTTGAACAAAAGGTTAAAGAAGTAGCCAATAGATGAAACGATATCAGCAGGCGTAATGTTTTTAATCTCTGTTTCCACATACGCGTTACTTATAACGTTAACTTCTTTTTGCTCTTCGTCATTTGGCGCATAAATCTTAATCGATTGGATTGTAATATCGTCCTCTAAAACACCACCTACTTGAGATAACGTTTTGAAGCCAATTCCATTTTCAAGATGAGGAATTAGACGATCTAGTACACGACGATCAATCAGCGTACCAGCTTCTACTAAAATCTCTCCTGTTTCTGGATCCACTAGCGTTTCAGCTATTGTTTGGTTAAACAAGCGATTTTTAATATGCAGTTTTTTGTTCATTTTGTAACGACCAACATTCGCTAAATCATAGCGTTTTGGGTCAAAGAAGCGAGAATATAACAGACTCTTTGCACTTTCCACTGTTGGTGGTTCACCAGGACGTAGACGCTCATAGATTTCTAGTAACGCTTTTTCAGACGTTTCTGTATTATCTTTTTCTAGCGTGTTACGTAAATATTCATTGTCACCGATTAAATCGATAATCTCTTGATCTGATCCAAAACCTAGTGCACGAAGTAAAACAGTAACTGGCAGTTTACGTGTACGATCAATACGAACATAAACTACGTCTTTTGCATCGATTTCGTATTCTAACCAAGCACCACGGTTCGGAATAACTGTTGATCCAAAACCTTTTTTACCGTTTTTGTCTGTTTTATCATGGAAGTAAACACTTGGTGAGCGGACTAACTGAGATACGATTACTCGCTCAGCTCCGTTAATAACGAAAGTTCCAGTTTCAGTCATTAATGGGAAATCACCCATAAAGACATCTTGTTCCTTCACTTCGTCCGTTTCTTTGTTGTGGAGACGTACTTTTACGCGTAATGGTGCAGCGTATGTTGCGTCACGTTCTTTCGATTCGTCGACGGAATATTTCGGTTCGTTTAAACTATAGTCGACAAATTCAAGTGATAGATTGCCTGTAAAGTCCTCGATTGGTGAAATATCTTTAAACATTTCACGTAAACCTTCTTCAAGGAACCATTCATAAGATGCCGTCTGAATTTCGATTAGATTCGGTAGTTCCAGCACCTCACTAATACGCGCAAAACTTCTGCGTTGGCGGTGTTGTCCGTATTGAACTAGTTGACCTGTCAACTCATTCACCCCTCAATTAAAGCGATATTAGGTCTTTTCGATATGAACATTTTAGTGTATGATATCGAAAGACAAAAAGAAAACGAGTTCTTAACAAGAGCTCATTTTCGATTAACCAAACTTTTTCTCGGCCAGTATACCCATTTCTACTTGTTTTTATTCAAAAGGGCATACGTCCTCAAAATAATATTTTTGCATTTTATTATAATATCATAGCGATTTTGTCAAGTCAATCTTTGTAGCTTTGATAATCCAATAACCTCTAGCTTTATCTACCACATCAACTTGACCAAAAATCTCTTCTAAATAACTAAAAGTTGATGGTGCCCCTTGTTTCTTTTGAATCACAACCCACAATTCTCCCTTTGAAACTAACTTTTCATAGGATTCATTATAGAAACGAAAAATAGTTTCTTTCCCAGCGCGAATCGGTGGATTAGTTATAATAGCCGCAAAGTTCGCAGTGTCAACCGCTGACAATCCATCACTTTCATAGATTCGTACATTTTGTATCCCGTTAGCAGCAGCATTTTTTTCTGCAAGTTGGATTGCACGTGTGTTAACATCTACCAAATGAACTGTTCTTTTCTCATTTGCTTTTGCAATAGAAAGACCTATCGGCCCATATCCACAGCCTATATCTAAAATTGAACCTTCTAGATCCGGCGCTTCAAAAGCATCGATTAATACACGGGAGCCAAAATCTACTTCGCTCTTACTAAATACACCTGCATCTGTTTCAAATCGGAAATTGTGCCCGAGCAACGTAAAATTCCAATGACGCGGTTTACTTTCCGTTTGAGGTTTCCTAGAGTAATAATGATCAGACACCAAATCACCCTCCGCAATACATACGAAGAAAAGCCCGTCGTTTACAGACGAGCTTTTTTCTTCGAATTGTACAAAATTACTTAACTTCTACGCCTGCGCCAACTTCTTCAAGTTGTGCTTTGAAAGCTTCTGCTTCGTCTTTAGAAACGCCTTCTTTAAGAGCTTTTGGAGCGTTGTCAACTAATTCTTTAGCTTCTTTCAATCCAAGACCAGTGATTTCACGAACCACTTTGATTACTTTGATTTTTTGATCTCCAGCAGATGCTAGGATTACATCAAAATCAGTTTTTTCTTCAGCAGCAGCAGCTCCGCCACCAGCAGCCATTGCCATTGGAGCAGCAGCAGTAACACCGAATTCTTCTTCAATTGCTTTTACTAAGTCGTTTAATTCAAGAACTGTCATTGATTTGATAGCTTCTAAGATTTGTTCGTTATTCATTATATTTTCCTCCTATTATGGATAATTTAGGCTATTAGCCTTTTAGTTGTGTTTAAGCCGCGTAATGAATTATGCGCCTTGTTCTTCTTTTTGTTCTGCAACAGCTTTTGTTGCAAGCGCAAAGTTGCGCATTGGAGCTTGAAGTACTGAAAGAAGCATTGAAAGTAGTCCTTCGCGTGATGGAAGTTCTGCTAATGCTTTCACATCTTCAGCAGATGCTACAGTTCCTTCGATGATCCCAACTTTAATCTCAAGTTGTTCGTTCTTTTTAGCAAAATCATTAATGATTTTAGCAGGGGCAATTACGTCTTCGTTAGAAAATGCTACAGCATTTGGACCAACAAGGCTTTCGTTAATCCCATCAACTCCAGCAATTTCAGTAGCACGGCGTGTAAGTGAGTTTTTATAAACTTTGAATTCCACACCCGCTTCACGAAGTTGTTTACGTAATTCTGTTACTTGCGCAACGTTCAAACCGCGATAGTCAACAACTACTACGGAAGCAGCAGCTTTAAACTTTTCTGCAATTTCTTGAACTTGCACTTTTTTAGTTTCGATTGCTTTGTTCATCTTGGCACCTCCTATAAGAATTGGCCATTTATACCGACAAAAGAAAAGCCTCTGTTCTACGAATAGACACAGAGGCAGAAAGTCATCATCTTAAAAGAATCTGAATTTACTTGTCCTCGGTAGGAAATTAAGCAGTTTATTGCTCCTACTGTCTTCGGTACAAATGTATATTTAACAACAAAGGTCATCTTAACAGACATCCCTTATACTGTCAACTATTATTTAATGGATTGAGTATCAACTTTTACAGCTGGTCCCATAGTAGTCGTGATATTCACTGACTTCATGTAAACACCTTTAGATGCTGCAGGCTTAGCTTTTTGAATTACATCAAATACCGCTAAGAAGTTTTCTACTAATTTATCGTCTTCAAAAGAAACTTTACCGATTGGAGCATGAATGATCCCTGCTTTTTCAGCACGGTATTCTACTTTACCAGCTTTGATCTCTTCGATAGCTTTTGTTACATCAAATGTAACTGTACCAGTTTTAGGGTTTGGCATTAAACCTTTTGGTCCAAGTACACGACCGATTTTACCAACTTCACCCATCATATCAGGTGTTGCAACGATTACATCGAAGTCAAACCATCCTTGTTGGATTTTGTTAATATATTCAGTATCGCCCACATAATCTGCACCAGCAGCTTCTGCTTCTTTTAACTTTTCACCTTTAGCGAATACTAATACACGTTGAGTTTTACCAGTTCCGTTTGGAAGAACTACTGCTCCACGGATTTGTTGGTCATTTTTACGAGTATCGATTCCTAAACGGAAAGCAACTTCTACAGTCGCATCGAAGTTTACTGTGCTTGTTTTTTTAGCAAGCTCAATAGCTTCTTTAGCTGAGTATAATTTTGAAGCTTCTACTAATTTAGCTGCTTCTTGTAACTTTTTACCTTTGTTAGCCATTATAAATGTCCTCCTTGATAGTGGTTTTAGCGGAATAAACCTCCCACGTGTAAAGGTTGCAGTTATCCTATATGAACAACTACAACCTTCCAAAAAACAATGCGTCATATCAAAATGCACATTAAGTATTAGTCTTCGATCGTAATACCCATGCTGCGTGCAGTACCTTCAACCATTAACATAGCTGCTTCAACAGATGCTGCGTTTAAATCTGGCATTTTTTGTTCTGCGATTTCGCGAACTTTTTCACGTTTCACTGTCGCCACTTTTACGCGGTTCGGTTCACCTGATCCAGATTGAATACCTGCTGCTACTTTAAGTAACACTGCTGCCGGCGGAGTTTTTGTAATGAAAGTAAATGAACGATCTTCAAATACAGAAATTTCAACCGGAATGATTAGACCTGCTTGATCAGCAGTACGTGCGTTGAACTCCTTACAGAATCCCATGATGTTAACACCTGCTTGACCCAATGCTGGACCAACCGGCGGTGCTGGATTTGCTTTACCAGCAGGAATTTGTAATTTAACAACTTTAATCACTTTTTTAGCCACGAGACACACCTCCTTAAGTCCGTGATGTGGTAATTGGGTTGCCCCTCCCACTCAAATATCTGTCTCTCAGCTCTGCGCTGATAACATTAGAAAAATTAATACAGACCCATTTTCAGTCTGACCTTTGAAATGATATCACTATTCTCCACCTTTAGCAAGTGGAAACATAAATTATATTTTAATAACTTGTTCGAAATCTAGTTCCATATTAGTTTCTCGACCAAACATATCTACAGATACAGTTACTTTACCTTTATCTGTATCAATCACTTCTACTTTTCCTTGGAAGTGCGCAAACGGCCCTTCTAATACTTCCACCAATTCTCCAACTGTAAAGTCTACTTCGACAACACGTTCTGCGTCACCCATTTGTTTAAGCATAGATTGAACTTCTTCCGGTGCCAGAGGTGTTGGTTTTGTTCCACCACCTGATGAACCAAGGAATCCAGTTACACCTGGTGTATTTCTAACCACATACCATGCATCATCTGTCATAATAAGTTCAACAAAAACATAACCTGGAAAAGTTTTTCTAACAACAACACGTTTTTTGCCGTCCTTAAAATCCGTCTCCTCTTGCTCTGGGATATATACACGGAATATTTTATCCGACATACCCATTGTTTCTACTCGTTTTTCTAAGTTTGCTTTTACTTTGTTTTCATACCCCGAGTAAGTATGAACAACATACCAATTTTTTTCCATAGTGTCAGGACTAGTCGTCCGTCCCCTCCTTTTCTCAAGACAAATGAAAAAACCCGTTCGTTTAATAAGACGGGCTATTTTCAAATATTTACATGCTACTTATTATAACGCTAAATACCAACGGAACAATTCAGATACCCCTAAATCAACCAAAGCAAAAAATACAGCCATTGCTGCAACAGTAGCAAGCACAATTACAGTGTATTTAGCAAGCTCTTTGCGTTTAGGCCAACTTACTTTTCTCATTTCACTCATTACATTTTTGAAAAACCCACCAACATTAGCCATTTTAGCTAAACCCCCACACAAGAAATCTATATTACTTTATTCATAACGTTTGTTTATGAAGCGTATGCACATTACAATGTGCACAATACTTTTTACGTTCAATTCGGATTGTTACATTCTCTTTAGATGCAGGAACCGTGTAATTACGGTTGCCACATTGAACACAACTTAAGACAATCTTCTTCACCATAATATCACCTTTTTTCGGCGTATAAGTCTTTTTCAAGATTATCATCTTACACATTCCATGTCAACAAAATCCCAGTTATGCATAATTACTACCAATCTCCATATAGCGTTCTAGTTTACGCTTTACTCGTTGTAATGCGTTGTCGATCGACTTTACATGACGATTCAATTCTTCGGAAATTTCTTGATATGATTGGCCATCCAAGTATAAGGCAAGTACTTGTTGTTCCAGCTCACTTAATATTTCAGCCATCTTACCTTCCATGTAATCAAAATCTTCTCGATTGATGATTAATTCCTCTGGATCATCTATTACCGAACCTGCAATCATATCCATCAAAGTTCGATCAGATTCTTCATCATATATAGGTTTATCCAATGATACATAGGAATTTAGCGGTATATGCTTTTGACGTGTAGCTGTTTTGATAGCGGTTATTATTTGTCGAGTAATACATAATTCGGCAAATGCTCGGAAAGAAGCAAGTTTCTCCTCCCTAAAATCCCGAATCGCCTTATACAATCCGATCATTCCCTCTTGTAGAATATCCTCTTTGTCTGCCCCTATCAAAAAGTATGATCTTCCCTTCATACGGACGAAAGAACGATATTTTGTTATTAAAAAATCTAGCGCTTCAGTGTTTCCTTGATGAACCATCTCTACAAGCTCTTCATCTAGTAAACTATCGAATTGTAGAATCTGCTCTGTCTTTTCCAATGAAGTCACCTCAGCTAACAAGAATATTATTCCAATTATACAGGAAGAAAATTTATAGCGTCAATGAATCATTTCATTCCTCTTCGCCATTTTTCGAAAATTTCTGCAACTTCTGCCGTTAATGGAATATTAGAAGCAGGCTTGTCATTCTGAATACTCTTCACTTTTTTTGTTATTTTGGAAGAAATGGACAACATCTCAATTTCTAATTCTCTTGCTGATTTTCGTAGGGCACCCTGACCAAATATAACTCGTTGCTCGGTCAAATCGGATGTAGCTACATAAATTTGAACTCTTCTACTACTCAATTCTTTCGTTAACTTTTCAATGCGTTCATCTGCAATTTCGTTTTTCCGCGTATAAATAACTTCCACGTTGTACTTTTTCTTTTTATTTTCAATACCAGGTACTAAGTGCGCATCAAAGACCACAATCACTCGAATACCTGTATATGCTTTGTATTCAGCCATCAGCTCAATCAAACGGTCTCTAGCGTCCAGTAATTTTACTTCTTTTAACTTCCTTAGCTCGCTCCATGCGCCGATGATATTATATCCATCGACAAGTAGAATTTGCATCTTCTTATCCTTTTAACGGATTTCTTACGCGCCATATCTCATACAACAAAACAGAAGCAGCAACCGACGCATTAAGACTCGTTACATGACCGACCATTGGCAAATAGTAAAGAAAATCACACTTTTCTTTTAGCAGTCGACTCATTCCTTTTCCTTCGCTACCAATAATAAGAGCTAGTGGAAGTGTTGCATCCATATTTCGATAATCAGTAGACTTCGCCGCATCTGTTCCTGCAATCCAAACGCCACGGTCTTTTAGCTCATCTACTGTTTGAGCCAGGTTACCCGCACGATAGACTGGAATATGTTCGATAGCTCCCGTGGAAGCCTTTGCAACTACCGCTGTTAGTCCAACCGCTCTTCTTTTAGGAATAATAATTCCATGCGCCCCTATGGCATCTGCCGTTCTCATTATAGAACCAAGATTATGGGGATCTTCAATTTCATCTAGAATAATAAAAAGAGGATCCTCTTTTTTGCTAGCCGCCAGCTCAAATAAATCATCTAATTCTGCATAACGATATGCAGCAACCGACGCGACTATCCCCTGGTGGTTTGCATCAGTTAAGTTATCGAGCTTCTTTTTAGGTACGAACTGCACGATTATTCCAGCATCTTTAGCTAATTGAATAATTTCAGATACACCACTTTTTTGGATGCCTTCTGCTAGCCAAACTTTGTTCATATCTCTACCGGCACGAAGGGCTTCAACAACAGGATTTTTCCCTGCTATAAGTTCACCAGTTTGCTCAACTTGATCATTTTTTTCTGTCATTTATTTGTTCGCCCCTTTCTGTTTATCTATAAAGTCAATCGAAAAATGTAACACTTCTTGTAAACGCTCTGTTTGTCCACTTAAGTATAGACTCCCGATGACCGCTTCAAACGCAGTACTATGATGATAAGTAATAACGTCCGTATTTTTAGGTACAGATCCAGATTTCGCATTACGCCCTCTTCGTAGGACTGCTTGTTCATCTTCCGATAAAAACTCTTTGTCCAGCATCTCTTTCACAATCGTCGCTTGTGCTTTTGCAGATACATAGTTAGTAGCTTCTTTGTGTAAAATATTTGGTCGAACCCGCCCAGAGCGGATGAGGTGTTCCCGAACGACCTGTTCGAAAACAGCATCACCCATATAAGCAAGTGCTAAAGAATTTAGTTGTTTTACATCTGATAATGTTAAGTTTTCCACAAGTTTATCCTCTTTTCCATCGAATACCCTGTGCAGTATCTTCCAAAATAATATTTAACTCTTTTAATTGATCTCTAATTTCATCGGCACGGGTAAAGTTACGATCCTTCCTTGCTTGATTTCGTTCTTCGATCAATGCATCGATTTCTTCATCTAATACTTCTTTTTCCTTAGCAAGCGTTAGTCCAAGTACAGCTGTCAAATCATCCATATCTGCTATAAATTGTTTCAATACGGATTCAGATGTTTGTTTTTCTTGTAAATAAGTATTCGCAAGTTTCGACAATTCGAAAATAGCTGCAATCCCATTTGCTGTATTAAAATCATCATCCATCGCTGTTTCAAACTGTACTTTTACAGCCGCAATTTTTTGTAGCCAAATATCGTCATGGTCTCCTAAATTTGCAGTAGTACTTAAGCGATGAACTAAGTTATCATAAGCAGTCTGTATACGGTCCAAACCAGCCTCTGCTTGCTCCACCAATTCTTTTGAATAGTTAATTGGGTTTCGATAATGAACACTCAACATGAAGAGACGCAATATTTGAGGGTCAATTTGCTGACGAATATCATTTACCAATACAAAATTACCTAGTGATTTTGACATTTTTTCATTATCTATATTTATATATCCATTATGCATCCAATATCTTGCGAATGTCTTTCCAGTTCTAGCTTCTGACTGAGCAATTTCATTTTCATGGTGAGGGAAAGTTAGATCCTGCCCTCCAGCATGAATATCAATTGTATCTCCTAATATTTCTCTTGCCATTACAGAACATTCGATGTGCCACCCAGGACGTCCTTGACCCCAAGGGCTTTCCCAGAAAATTTCTCCAGGTTTTGCAGCTTTCCAAAGTGCAAAGTCAAGTGCATCTTCTTTTTTCTCACCAGTTTCAATACGGGCACCGACTTTTAAATCGTCTACAGATTGATGAGAAAGCTTACCGTATCCATCAAATTTTCTAGTACGGTAATATACATCCCCTTGTGACTCGTATGCATAGCCTTTTTCTTCTAATACTTTTATAAATTCTATAATTTGATCCATGTGATCCGTTACACGAGGATGTGAGTCTGCTCGATTGCAGCCAAGAGCCTCTACGTCTGCATAATAAGCATTGATAAAACGTTCTGTAAGCTCGGAGACCTCTTCCCCCAGTTCGTTGGCCGCTTTAATAATTTTGTCATCCACGTCTGTGAAGTTAGAAACGTATGTCACATCATATCCACGATATTGTAGATACTTTCTTACCGTATCATATACAATTACAGGTCGAGCATTCCCTATATGAATATAATTGTAAACAGTTGGTCCACATACATACATTTTGACCTTGCCTTCTTCGAGTGGAATAAATGGTTCTTTTTCACGCTTTAATGTATTAAAAATTTGGATTGTCATGACCAGTTTCTCTCCTTTTCTTTCGTTAAATGGTCTATTTCTTTTTGTAGCTCTTCTATTTTATCTTCCATTTGTTTACATCGATCAGTAAACGGATCAGGCAGGTCCTGATGATCGAGATTCCGTTTCACTTTTACACCATTTTGAATTACAACTACACCTGGAATACCAACTACAGTAGAATTAGTAGGTACATCTTTCAATACAACCGACCCAGCTCCTACTTTACTATTTTCACCAATTGTAATCGATCCTAATACTTTTGCTCCTGTAGCAATTAGTACATTATTATGAAGCGTGGGATGTCTCTTCCCTTTTTCTTTCCCGGTACCACCTAATGTGACACCTTGGTAGATAGTGCAATCATCTCCAATTTCACAAGTTTCTCCGATGACTACACCCGATCCATGATCGATAAAAAAGCGTCTCCCAATTGTTGCACCCGGGTGAATTTCGACACCTGTAAAAAATCTACTAACTTGTGAAACTGCACGTGCTAGAAAAAAAAGATTCTTTTTAAATAATGCATGTGCAATGCGGTGGCTCCAAATCGCATGAAGTCCCGCGTATGTTAATATAACCTCTAGCTTACTATTTGCTGCTGGATCTTGTTCAAATACTACCGCAATATCTTCTTTCATTCGATCGAACACAAGGATTCCTCCCTTCATTTTTTTCCATAAAAAAAGTCTCTGTCTATAAATATAGACAGAGACGCAGTTAGCGCGGTTCCACTCTGATTGGAAAAATATAAATACTTTCCCCACTTTGCATCTTTAACGCAGATGTTACGTTCAGCCTACTTAGAAGTTCGGCATGACGCTCGGAGGTGCATTTCAGTAACTCGTAGGCTCAGACCACTTTCAGCCGGTGATGGTCCTCTCTAAAGAACGTGCGTTACTTACTTCTCCTCTTCTTCGCTTTGCTATTCTTTTTACTTCGAATTTGTATCACCATTTTCACACCTTGTTAGGGGAAAGTCAATCTTATTGTTTTGCAAACTTGGCTACACGAGCA
The DNA here is from genome assembly GCF_038003165.1 of Psychrobacillus sp. FSL K6-2365. Taxonomy (NCBI): domain Bacteria; kingdom Bacillati; phylum Bacillota; class Bacilli; order Caryophanales; family Bacillaceae; genus Psychrobacillus; species Psychrobacillus sp. FSL K6-2365. Next base: position 4,174,890 of record NZ_JBBOOO010000001.1, read on the forward strand.
ATTACTTTTTCTTTCCCTATTAAACTGATTGCATCAGCTAATTCTGGACCATGCATTTGACCTGTTGTTACTACACGTATTGGCATGAAAAGGTTTTTCCCTTTATGTCCTGTTTCTTTTTGCACAGCTTTAATAGCAGCTTTAATCTCTACTGCTTCAAATGTTTCTAGGCCTTCTAACTGTGTTTTAAAAGCAGCCATTACTTCAGGAACCTGCTCCCCAGCTAACACCTCTGTTGCTTCTTCAGTATATGCAATTTCGTGATCAAAGAATAATGAAGATAATTCAACGATTTCAGCACCAAAACTCATTTGCTCATGGTAAAGTGCAATAAGCTTTGTTGCCCACGTAAGTTCGTCTTCTGATAATTCAGCCGGAAGTAGATTTGCTTTTTGTAAATGCGGCAATGCAAGCTCTACTACTTTTTCAAGTGGAAGTTGTTTAATATATTGGTTGTTCATCCATGTAAGTTTTTGTTTATCGAACATCGATGGTGATTTAGACAGACGCGATACATCAAAGTTTTTAATGAATTCCTCTTTGGTGAAGATTTCATCTTCCCCTTCAGGAGACCAGCCTAATAATGCAAAGAAGTTAAACATAGCTTCCGGTAAATACCCAAGATCTTTGTACTGAGTAACAAATTGTATAATTGACTCATCGCGTTTTGAAAGCTTTTTTCGGTTCTCATTGATGATTAATGTCATATGACCGAATTTAGGATATGCCCATTCGAATGCATCAAACACCATTAATTGTTTTGGTGTGTTTGATAAATGTTCTTCCCCACGGAATACATGAGAAATTTCCATAAAGTGATCATCTAATACAACAGCATAGTTATAAGTTGGGATTCCATTGGCTTTTACAAGCACCCAGTCACCAACATCCTTAGATTCAAATGTAACCAGTCCACGAACTAAATCTTCAAATGTATAAGTTACATTTTCTGGTACACGCATACGAATCGTATATGGTTGGCCTGCATCTTCTTTTGCTTGTACTTCTTCTTTTGATAAATGACGGCATTTACCGTTGTACATAGGAGCTGCAATACCTTTTTCTTTTTGTACTTCACGTTCTGCTTCTAATTCCTCTGAAGAACAGAAACATTTATATGCATGCCCTTTTTCTAACATTTCCTCCGCGTGCTTTGTATATATATCTAGGCGCTCCATTTGGCGATACGGCGCATAAGGTCCACTAATATCTACAGATTCATCATAGTCGATCCCTAACCACTTTAAGTTTTCAAGTTGTGATAACTCGCCACCTTCTACATTACGTTCAATATCCGTATCTTCAATACGAACGATAAATTTACCATCATGGTGACGTGCATATAAATAGTTAAATAACGCTGTGCGTGCTCCTCCAATATGCAAAAATCCTGTTGGACTTGGCGCGTAGCGTACGCGAACTTCTTGTGTCATAAGTATATCCTCCTAGTTTTCGTTCCATCAAATTAGCCATAGTGTACTCGCGTCCAAATTCTGAACTTGGCATGCTTAGAATAAGCTTACAGAACCTGGATAACAGCTTCAGACGGCTTTAACTTACTCCATTCTATCATTGCTTATATGTTTATTAAAGTTAGTCTTTCTTGAGAAGTAATATTGTCGCCATCGATGCTATCCCTTCTTCACGACCTGTAAATCCTAGTCTTTCCGTAGTTGTAGCCTTCACATTTACTTGAGAAACATCCGCCTGAAGTAACTCTGCAACACGCGTACGAATTGTTTCAATATACGGTGACATTTTTGGCTTTTGAGCAATAATTGTACAGTCAATATTCCCTAACTTATATCCCTTAGCGTCTACCAACTTCCAAATATGCTCTAGTAGCTTTGCTGAATCTGCATCTTTAAAGTCTGGGTCTGTATCTGGAAAATGCCTTCCAATATCCCCTTCTCCAATCGCTCCTAATGCTGCGTCTGTGATTGTATGTAGTAGTACATCTGCATCTGAGTGCCCGATTAGCCCTCGTTCGTATGGTATCTCGATTCCCCCTATTATTAGCGGACGATTATCCGCAAATTCATGTACATCGAATCCTTGTCCTATTCGCATCATCTTATTATTCCTCCTGCTCTCGCTTATTTAATATAGCCTCTCCGTATAGAAGATCTTCCCTCGTCGTCATTTTTACATTATCGTAGGTGCTTTCAACAATATGAACACGCTCTCCTAATCTTTCTACGAGCATCGCTTCATCTGTCCCGAGAAAGTTTTCCACTTCCGCTAATCTTTCCGCTTTTTCTAATAATGTATACTGAAATGCTTGAGGCGTTTGAATAATCCACAAACTTTCTCTATCAATCGTTTCTTGGATTATACCATTTACTGCTTTTTTCATCGTGTCTTTTGCCCGAACTGCCGCTACTGCAGCTCCTGAAGTGTGTGCAGCTTGTACTAATTGTTGTATCACTTCTTGATGAATAAATGGTCTTGCTGCATCATGAACGAGTACAATTCCTTTAGTGGTCACGGCTTTTAAACCCGCATATACGCTATGCTGTCTTTCTTCTCCACCTTCGGCAATAGCCGAAACTTTTGTAATACAGTATTCTTTAAGGAGCCGTTCAATCAATGCTTTTTCCTCTTTCTTCACAGCCAATACAATTTGCTCACAATTAGGATCTCTATCAAACACTCTTAAAGTATGTATCAAAATAGGAACATTACGCAGTTCTAAAAACAACTTATTTTGTCCAGCACCCATTCGTTTCCCACTACCCGCTGCTGGCAATAAAACAGTATATATCATGTTAACGAACCTCCATCACATAGAAAAAGGGCGTATTCCTTTCTCAAAGGAAACAACCCTTCTTCGTTATTTTGAGTCCTGTGGTTTTGCAAATATCATTCGGCCAGCCGATGTTTGAAGTACACTTGTTACTTCTACATTTATGGCCTGTCCAATATATGTTTTACCACCTTCCACAACAATCATTGTTCCATCATCTAAATATGCAACACCTTGATTGTGTTCTTTGCCGTCTTTAATAACGACAACATGCATTATTTCCCCGGGAATAACGACCGGTTTTACCGCATTTGCCAAGTCATTAATATTCAAAACACGCACTTGATGTAGGTCACAAACCTTGTTTAGATTGAAGTCATTTGTTACAACAATTCCATTCATCTTTTTAGCTAGTCGAACTAATTTTAAATCTACCTCTTGGATATCTTCGAAATCTTCTTCTACGATTAACACGGCAGATGCTCTTTCCGTTTGTAGTTTTTTCAATACGTCTAAACCCCGACGCCCTCTTGTTCGTTTAAGCGTATCCGAGGAATCTGCAATATGTTGTAATTCAGTCAAAACAAATTGAGGAACGACAAGAACCCCTTCCATAAATCCTGTTACCGAAATGTCAGCGATGCGACCATCAATAATAACGCTCGTATCTAACAATTTATAAGTTCCTAAAATCAATTCTTGGTTATCCTCGTCCTCTGTTTTCTTTTTGCTACTATTCTGTTTAGAAGGAGTAAAAACTTGAAGAAGTTCGTCACGCTTTTTAAAACCGACTTGGAAACCTAAGTATCCCAAAACAATAGACAATAGTATCGGAACAATCGATCCAATACCTAGTATTGCAATATTATTAAGCGCAGAACCAAGGAAAAAGGCAACGATTAATCCTATAACCAGCCCAAGTGTTCCGAACAGCAAGTCTCCAATCGGCGCTTTTAATAACCGTTCTTCCATCCACTTGATAAAGTTCACTAAGTAGTCAGTCATAAATAATGCAGCCACGTATAACAATATCGCTCCAACTAAAACAGATACATACGGATTGTGAATCCATGGGTTCTCAGATAAATTAAAAAGCTCGTATAAGTGCGGTAAGAATAATAAACCCAATGTTCCACCAATTAAAACAAAAGCAATTTGAATAATCCATTTTAACAAGTATGCCACCTCCATTTATTTCATTATACTTCCATCTTTCACAATAAGTCTAATAAGAAAAGCACTTGCCCCCTCCCGCGCCCCGACAACATTCTACAGCGAAAATCTTTGCGCAGTAGCAAGGATTCCACGTAAAGGCGTTCTTTGCCTTTACGCCAAATCCTAAGGTGATTATCTGCTAGAGTATTCGCTCTCTTCTTTGTTACGAGAATGCCTCTTTCATCGCTTCGTTAACTGTTTCAATCCCTATAATTTGGATGTCTTTAGGGTAATCCCAACCGCCTAAATTAGATGCAGGAACAATCGCTCTTTTAAAGCCAAGCTTTGCAGCCTCTTGCACACGCTGTTCAATCCTAGACACCCTTCTCACTTCTCCAGTTAAACCGATTTCGCCGATAAAACAATCTGTCGGTGTAACTCCTGTATCTCGAAAACTAGATACGATACTTACTAGGACGGCTAAATCGATTGCAGGTTCGTCTAATTTCACTCCACCTGCAACTTTTATATAGGCATCTTGCGTTTGAAGTAGTAATCCCATTCTTTTTTCCAGTACCGCCATTAGCAATGAAACCCGGTTTTGATCAATACCAGTGGCCATACGTTTCGGGTAGTTAAAGCTAGACTGCGTCACTAGAGCTTGAATTTCTACTAAAATAGGTCTGGTACCTTCCATAGAGGCAACAATTGCAGAACCTGCTGCTCCGTGAGATCGTTCCTGCAAAAATAATTCAGACGGATTAAGTACTTCTTTTAATCCAGATTGAATCATTTCAAATATAGCAATTTCATTCGTAGAGCCAAAACGATTTTTTTGAGACCTTAAAATACGATACGTATGGTGACGTTCTCCTTCGAAATACAAAACGGTATCCACCATATGTTCCAATATACGCGGCCCTGCAATTTGACCTTCTTTTGTTACATGTCCTACTAAAAAGATTGCTACATTTTTTGTTTTGGCTATTCGCATAAGCTCTGCTGTACATTCACGAACTTGCGATACACTCCCAGGTGCACTAGTTACTTCCGGATGATGAACAGTTTGAATAGAATCCACAATGACAAATTTAGGCTCTACACTCTCAATTGTTTCATTAATAAGTTCTAAATTAGTTTCAGAGTAGATATAAAGCTCAGCTGAGGTAACTCCTAAACGTTCTGCACGAAGCTTTGTCTGACGGATGGATTCCTCTCCCGAAATGTATAGAACTCGCTCACCTTTATTGGCAAGTAAAGCTGAAACCTGTAAAAGAAGAGTAGATTTCCCTATACCTGGATCTCCTCCTATTAACACTAGGGATCCTGGTACAATACCCCCACCAAGAACACGATTCAATTCCGCAAAGTCGGTTGTCACTCGTGGTTCTTCTGCTGTTACCACCGAAATAATCGGGGTAGCCTTTTGCGCTACGCCATCCGAATGCTGAAAGGAACGTTTCGGACCTTTTGAAACTATTTCTGTTTCTTCTACCATTGTATTCCAATCGCCGCATCCAGGACATCTTCCCATCCATTTTGCGGATTCATATCCACATGAATTACACATAAACTTCGTTTTCTTTTTAGCCATAATACCTCCTATGTAATAAGAAAAATCGGGTAAAAAACACCCTGTCCTATATGTACAAAACCTATTCCTATCAATTTCGAAGGCTTTGTACAGACATTTTGCTATATTATATCCGAGTCCATTTCTAGGAATGCTAGTTTGTCTATTCGTCGCCCTTCTACAACTTTTAGAAACAGGTAAGTGCATTTTTAGATAACTAGTAAAAAGACACTTTCCTATTCTCGAAAATACAATTTCGTTTGCTATTTCGCTTCTTTATTAGGTGAACACTTAATATCCCACTGTATTTCCACTACTTAAAAGAAAATCTACTTTCTTCATCCTACAGAATAGTATCATTTGATTCAACGGTCTTATCACTATAGTAACTTTGTCCAATCTTACCAACTAAGCAATAAGCTATGAAAAACCTGTTTTCTTACTCTTTATAAAAAAAGGGCATTCCGAACTATTTTTCGGAATGCCCGCTATATTAACCTTCGGTAACCAAAGCTTTCGTGCGAACGACGAACTCATTGTCTTCAACATCAAATATTACATGTTGCCCATCTAATACTTCCCCTTTTAAAAGCTCTTCGGAAAGTCGATCTTCTACATGTTTTTGTATTGCACGGCGTAAAGGACGAGCACCATATTCTGGTTCATATCCTTCGGTTGTAATTTTATCTTGTGCTGCTTCTGTGATTTCTAATTCAATACCTTGTTCTTTCAAACGTTTTGCTAAATGGTCTGTCATTAATGAAACAATTTGTTTTAAATGGTCTTTTTCTAGAGAGTGGAACACGATCATTTCATCTAGACGGTTTAAGAACTCTGGGCGGAATGCTTTTTTCAACTCTTCTAGCATTTTACCTTTCATATCTTTATAGTCTGTCTTGCCACCTTCTTGTAAGTTAAACCCAACGTATTTGTTGAATTTAAGTGCATCCGCACCGACATTCGATGTCATGATAACTACCGTATTACGGAAATCTACTGTACGGCCCTTTGAGTCTGTTAATCGGCCATCCTCTAACACTTGAAGAAGAATATTAAAGACATCAGGATGAGCCTTTTCAATTTCATCTAATAAGATAACAGAGTATGGTTTACGACGTACCTTTTCTGTTAATTGTCCACCATCGTCAAAACCAACATATCCTGGAGGAGAACCAACTAGACGAGAAGTTGAATGTTTTTCCATGTACTCGGACATATCTACACGAATCATCGCATCTTCGTCTCCGAACATCACTTCCGCTAGAGCACGAGCAAGTTCTGTTTTCCCTACACCAGTAGGTCCTAAGAAGATAAAGGAACCAATAGGACGTTTTGGATCTTTCAGTCCTGCACGAGCACGACGAATAGCTCTTGAAATTGCGTCCACTGCTTCACTTTGACCAATAACTCTTTCATGTAATTTATCTTCCAGTTTTAATAACTTCTCAGATTCTGTTTGCGCTAGCTTGGATACTGGTACACCAGTCCACATAGACACCACTGCTGCAATATCTTCTATTGTAACTTCAGACTCTTCTTTTCCTTGCTTTTCTTTCCAATTGTTTTTCATTTTTTCTAGTTCATCTTTAAGCTTTTGTTCTTTATCACGGAATGATGCAGCTTTTTCAAACTCCTGACTTTGCACTGCAGCATTTTTCTCAGAACGAATCGCCTCTAGTTTTGCTTCTAGCTCTTTTAAATTAGGAGGTGTTGTATACGAACGTAAACGTACTTTAGATCCCGCTTCATCTATTAAGTCAATTGCTTTATCTGGTAGAAAACGATCAGAAATATAACGGTCAGACATTTTGACAGCAGCTTCTACCGCTGCATCTGTAATTTTTACACGGTGATGTGCTTCATAACGATCACGTAAACCGTAAATAATTTGGATAGCTTCATCTACTGAAGGTTCGTCTACTTGAATTGGTTGGAAACGACGTTCTAGTGCAGCATCTTTTTCAATATATTTTCTATACTCATCCAGTGTTGTCGCACCTATACATTGTATTTCTCCACGAGCAAGAGCAGGCTTCAAAATATTCGAAGCATCAATAGCACCCTCTGCTCCACCAGCTCCAATTAATGTATGAAGTTCATCGATAAATAAAATAACATTGCCGGCTTGACGAATTTCATCCATCACCTTTTTCAAACGATCTTCAAATTCTCCACGATATTTTGTACCAGCAACAACTGTACCCATATCCAGCGTCATTACTCGTTTATCACGTAGGATTTCTGGCACTTCATTTTGTACAATTTGCTGCGCAAGCCCTTCTGCTATAGCCGTTTTCCCAACACCTGGTTCACCAATTAAAACTGGGTTGTTTTTTGTACGACGAGCCAATATTTCAATTACTCTTGTAATTTCTTTGCTACGTCCAATTACAGGATCTAGCGTACCTTCTCTTGCAATTTGCGTTAAATCACGAGCTAGACCATCCAGTGTAGGTGTACTAGCTGGAGCAGTCCCATTGTTCCCATTACCATGTGCTTGCTCTGTACTTCCTAATAATTGAAGAACTTGTTGACGAGCTTTGTTTAAACTTACTCCTGCATTATTTAGAACACGAGCTGCTACTCCTTCTCCTTCACGGATTAACGCTAGTAATAGATGCTCTGTTCCAATGTATGAGTGACCTAGTTTTCGAGACTCATCTACTGAAAGCTCAATCACCTTTTTCGCACGAGGTGTATAGTTAACAATTGGTCCAACTTCTTCCTTACCAGCTCCTACTAGTTCCTCGATCCCTGTTTCGATTACTTTTAGATCTACTTCTATTGCTTCTAATGCTTTTGCAGCAATTCCACTACCTTCTCGGATAAGACCAAGTAATATATGTTCTGTCCCTATAGATTCATGCTTTAAGCGAATAGCCTCTTCTTGTGCTAGTTGTAATACTTTTTGAGATCTTTGTGTAAAACGATTAAACATCATTCAGATTCCTCTCCTTTTGTTTTCTGTTTTTCTTCTTTTTGCAATCGTTCCCTTAACAGCTTTGCGCGAAACATATCCCGCTCAGAGGTGTTCAATGAAGTACCTGCATATTTTTGTAGAAATCCTGGTTGCATAAACACCATACATTCATTCAATATAGTCACATCCACATCTTCAATGAGTCCTATATCTATCCCTAATCGCACATCCGATAGGCATCTTGCCGCTTCATCTGTCGCCATAATACGGGCAAATGATAAAGTTCCTAAAGATCGATATAGTCGGTCTTCTAGTGTATTGGCCGAATGCTTTAGAAGTGCATCCCGTGCTTCTCTTTCTTTTTGAATAATTTGTTCGGTAATACTCTGAAGATCAGCAAGTATGTCCTCTTCTGACTTACCAAGTGTGGTTTGGTTGGACACTTGGTATACATTACCGAGCGCTTCACTACCTTCTCCGTAGATTCCTCTTACAACCATTCCTAGTCTTGAAATGATAGTGACGATTCTATTCATTTGCTTCGTCATCGTTAATGCGGGTAAATGCATCATTACAGATGCACGTAAACCAGTACCTGTATTGGTAGGGCAGCTTGTTAAATATCCAAACTGCTCGTCAAAAGCATATGGTAATTCCTTATCTAAAACACGATCTAACATATCTGCCTGAGCATAGGCCTCTTGAATTTGAAGCCCTGGAAAAAGACATTGTATACGAATATGATCCTCTTCGTTGACCATCACACTAACGGATTCATCATTTGACAATAAAACAGAGCCAGTCATTGGCGAGTTAGCAAGCTTTGGACTGATTAAATGTTTTTCTACTAACACCTGACGACTTAGTTCAGATACATCCTTTATATGGATGGAAGAAAATTGCATCTGTAATTCGTCACTTGCGTCCAACAAAGTGGAGGAAACAGATTGGTCAATTTTATGCGCCTCATCTTCTGTAAATGCTAAAGGAAAACGATAGCCATTCAGATTTCTTGCTAAGCGAATTCTTGTACTCATAACAATATCCGAATGCTTACCCTCTCCCGCCATCCAACTAGAAATTGAGTTGTCTAAAAAACGTTCAATTGACATCAGTTTGGTCACCTCCTGTAGAAAGCTGACTTTCCAAATCTCTCGCTTCATCCCTTAACTTTGCGGCTTCCTCAAAACTTTCAGTGTCAATCGCGTCTTTCATTTGAGAACGAATTGCTTCTATTCGTTTTTTAATAACAATTTTCTCCCCAAGCGCACCTGGAGCCTTTCCAATATGCGTTGTATTGCCGTTATGTAGTCTCTTAAATACATTAGGCAACTGCTTGCGGAAACTGTTATAGCAATTTGCACAACCAAATTTCCCTTCATCTAAAAAATGCTGTATCGACCAACCGCATTCATCGCATACGATCATATTTTTAGGTTGTTTTTGTTGCATTGGCTGCTGTTCTGTTTGACCAAACCAATTCGATAATAGCTGATGTAGAGATAACGGATCTTGTTTATACTCTACATAAAACGGGTGGAGGCTATTTGCACAGACCTCACAATAATGTCTTTCAAAGTGTTCACCGTTATGCACTTGCGTAACCGTTACTTTAGCTGGTCTTTGCTTACAATTTTCACAAATCACCTTTCAACACACCCCGTTCATTTTTCACTTTTTTCATATTTTAACGTTAATAACATGGCACATAGTATACGTGATCGTAGTTCATCTCTCGCAGGAAGCGGAATTGCTAAAGTCGTTCGGTTTAAAGCTGCTAAAATAAGTTTAGCTTCACGTTTAGATATAACATCCTCATCGATTAACCGGAAAACAATATCTTCGGTAACGGATTCAGAAGCCCCGTTTTCTAGTGTCTGTATAATATGCTCTATTAAATCAGCTTTCGTATGAGCTCGAACGCGGAGGATTCGAATATATCCCCCTCCACCTCGTTTACTTTCTACTAAGTATCCTCGATCTTGGGTAAACCTTGTATTGATAACATAATTTATTTGAGATGGAACACACTGAAACTTTTCTGCAATTTCACTTCGCTTAATTTCAATTTGTTCCTTACTTCCTTCTTCTATAATAGCCTTTAAATACCCTTCAATTATGTCAGATATATTTTTCATCTTCTCACCTCTTCTCACAAACTGACTTTGACTAACTTTGACTATATTATAACGAGAATTTTTCGCATGTGCAATTGATACGATTTGCCCTGAAAAAAGAAAAAAACTACAAACAGTCGTTTGTAGTTTAGGATATATTAATATGAATATTCCTATTCATTAAATCTTTTTTCGTTCATACGTTAGTTGAGTAATAAAGAAATCGGGTTCTATTTCGACATCCACTAATTTTGTAAAATTATGTCTTTCATATAATGTGATTGCTGGTGTATTTTTTGCACCAGTTGATACAACTATCTTTTTTTCATTTCCATAGACGTTTAATAGATAACTTAATAACTCTGATGCAATTCCTTTTCGAAAATGATTAGGATCTACTACAAGCCTACAAATGTCAATTAGTTCCTCTGTACCTTCATAAGAAAGAAAACCTACTAATTTCGAGCCATCCAACTTCCCGAGAAATTGTTCTTTAGAACTTTTTATATTTTCTACTGTATCTAAAAGCTGTGGTATTCCATCGAATCCTATTAAATCAGCTTCAACTTTATATGCTGGTAGTTGAATTGATAGAATACTCTCAGCGACTTTTTCATCATTGTGATTGACTAATTGAATCATTCGTTATCACCTATCTATAATCAGATTTTCTTTTTATAATTATTTCGTTGGGACTTCGCTATTTGCTTCCATTTATTCGTTTCAGCTTTTTTAGCTATTGCATCGTTTTTACGATCGATATGTGCAAGCTCTCTCATTAGTTTTACATAACTTTTGTATCGTTCTCGTTTGAGCGTACCATTATAAATAGCCTCTTGAATTGCACAGCCCGGCTCTTTTACATGCTGGCAATCACGGAAGCGACACGCTAACGCTAGGTCTTCGATGTCCTGAAAGCTAGCACTAACTCCTTCACTCGTATCCCAAAGCTGAAACTCCCTCATACCAGGTGTATCAATTAATAAGCCCCCTTGTGGTAACAGCGTCAGTTCTCTATGTGTAGTCGTATGGCGCCCTTTACTATCATCTGTCCTTATATCATTTACAGCCATTACTTCTACACCTGATAATGCGTTAATCAAAGAGGATTTCCCTACTCCTGAAGATCCTAAAAGTGCGCCAGTTTTATGTGCAGCCAACAGATTCCCCAGAAGATCAATACCCTCTCCTGTAACACTACTCACTGCAAATATATCTACACCAAATGCAATAGCCTCAACTTCTTTAATATAATATTCTAGGTCTTCACAGGTATCTTTTTTCGTTAACACCACAACCGGCGTCGCCCCTGAATCCCATGCCGCCAATAGGTATCTCTCTAGTCTACGGACATTGAAGTCATGATTAAGTGACATAACCAAAAATACAAAATCAACGTTTACAGCGATTAATTGAATTTCCGTAGTCAATCCCGCCATTTTCCTAGAGAACTGCGAGCTGCGAGGAAGCACTTCATGAATGATTCCTTTTTCCTCACCAGGCATCTGATCAAGCACTACCCAGTCTCCAACTGCCGGAAATGCTTCCCTATTATGCTCAAACTTAAATTTCCCGGAAAGTGAACTTAGTAACTCTCCTTCATTGGTCATAACTCTATATAAATTTTTATGTTCCAGTAGAACGCGACCTGCGATTCCACTACCTGTCATTTTTTCTTCCCAATTATTATTCCATCCATATTGTTCGATTAAATTCAATTTTACTTCCTCCTAATTTTCCGTATAAAAAAACCATGACTGCACAAATCAGCAGTCATGGTTTCCCGGTCATTAGTAAAGAAGCATGTATCTGGTTAGAGACATACAGAGTGGGACATCATGAACTTACTGATTCGTGGATACGTATATAGATTTGCCATAATGCCTCACTCCTTTCTTTAAGTTATTTTCAGAATACTACAAGTATTAGCAATCTGTCAACATATAATTATGCAACTTGCTATTTTGAATAAAGGACTTTAATAATACTGCTGATTTTCGTTTCATGCGGACGCTTTCCGCGGGCGAGGCCGAGCCTCCTTGGGCCAGTATGATGCTAATTATAAATTGTCGACATACGCATTTTAATACTTAGCCTTCGTTCCTATAAACGCTCCCTGTGGAGTCTCGACTTTCTCGCTTATCCCGCTGGAGTCGCCGCATTCCACTGCAATCAATAAAGCGAGTAGTAATTAATCATTAATTAGAATAAAAAAATTCTATTAAACACAATGAATATGCAAGGTCATATACAGACCCTATCCACCTTAAGACAACTGAACGAGTAGAAATCAACAAAAAATCTAGCCTCTACCTGAATAGAAAAATGCAGATATAGAAGCTTTAAGTGCCCTTACACAAATGAACAAATCTTCAATAAAAATGATTTCTACTTCCAACACTTGGTGTAAAGAAGCCATTTAATTATAAAGATGACATGCCACAAAATGCCCTGCTTCCTGCTCCTTCCAAACCGGTCTTTTGTCTGTACAAATAGACATAGCGTGTGCACATCTTGTACGGAACACGCAACCAGAAGGTGGATTGATAGGACTCGGAAGCTCTCCTTGCAATAGTATACGTTCCCGTGATTCCTCTATATCAGGGTCTGGAATCGGAATCGCGGATAACAATGCCTGTGTATAGGGGTGTAGTGGCTCATCATACAATTGGTTACTCGTAGTTAGTTCTACCATATGCCCCAGGTACATGACCCCAATTCGGTCAGAGATGTACTTGACCATCGATAAATCATGTGCGATAAACAAATAAGTTAGATTTTTTTCTTTTTGTAGCCGCTGGAGCAACTTCACTACTTGTGCTTGTACCGACACATCCAACGCTGAAATTGGCTCATCCGCGATTATAAACTCTGGATCTAATGCAAGAGCACGAGCTATGCCAATTCGTTGTCGTTGCCCTCCAGAAAATTCATGAGGATAGCGATTAGCATGGTCTTTGTTTAGTCCGACATCCTCTAGTAACTCATACACTCTAGACTTTAACTCTTCTTTTTTATATAGTTTATGTATTTCCATTGGTTCTGCAATAATTTCAAACACAGTGGAACGTGGATTTAAGGATGCATAAGGATCCTGGAAGATCATTTGCATCTTTTTCAAGTATCCTGTTCTTTCTTTGCTACTCATCTCATGCACATTTTTATCTTCAAACAGAACTTTTCCCTCTGTTCTATTGTATAAGCCTAAAATAGTTCGACCTGCTGTCGATTTACCACAACCCGATTCTCCAACTAAACCAAATGTTTCTCCTTTGACTATATCAAAACTTATCCCATCGACTGCTTTTAACGTCTCCCCGCTCCCAATGTCAAAATGACGCTTCAAATCTTGAACAGATAATAGAACTTTTTCCGTCATGTGATTCCCCCCTAAACGGCATATCTTCTAACTGCACAAATTTCCTTTTCTAACTTAGATTCTGCTAATACTAAAATTTCTACTGTTTTCCCAGTTGAATGAGAATGCAAAAGTTGTCCATTCCCATAATAAAAACCAACATGTCTAACGCTTCCAGTACCTTCATCATTTGCGAAGAATATTAAATCTCCCTTTTTCCAAAGAGAAGGATTGTGTATAGGAATTTCTTCTCCCATTTTTGCTTGGTCACTTGCATCCCGTGGAATTATATACCCACAAGCCTTCATCATATTATAGGAAAAACCGGAACAATCATAACCATATGGGGACATCCCACCCCAAAGGTAAGGCAAGTCTAAATACTTTTCCCCTAGAGCAACTGCCTCTTCTGCAGACTTCTTAGGAAGCTGCATCAAAGATAGTGCAAATTGAGCTTGGCCTTTCGATAATAGCGCTTTGCCATGTGGAGTATGAACCGTATAAAATACTTCCCCCTCTGATATTATCGGTAGAATAGTATTAAACGGTAAAACGAGCAAAGGGTTATGCTGTAAGTCCCATAGCTGTGCTTTTGCAGACGAAACTCTTACAATTCCTTTGTTATTCACTTGTCCAGCCGGCTTTATTTGTGACAGTGGAATCCATCCTGGATAACCGCGATTATCTTTTTTAGAGGGCTGCCAAATAGCAACAACCTTTGCCCATTCCCCTTCTATCTCCTCCAGAAACAATGGCTCTCCGTAAAGAAGCTGTGTTTGCACACGATTTTCATTACATAACGCTAATCTTTCTTTGTATGGTAGTGCCTCAAGCCATTCCACCAATAACACAGGATTTGATATTCCTGGATTATCTATCTCTCTTGCAGAATTAGGTTCAGTCCAAATTGTTCCAACCTTTACAGCGCAAACCCATTCTTTCGTTTCAACTGGCATCTTTTGGCCTCCTAATCCAAATTTACATGTGTTATTCCTAATCCTAGTTCATTAGAAAACGACATTTTACTTTTTTCATAGATAACTCCACCGACTATTAAATCATTATCCAGCATCAACGGTGCGTCAAAATCGAAATATCGAATATTCGGCTGACTAGCGGCAAAATGAGCTGCAGCTGTGATGCCTAATTTCGTTTCAATCATGCTCCCTACCATACACCCCACACCATTCGCCTCTGCAAGTGCATTTATTTTTTTTCCGTGATAAATCCCCCCAGATTTCATTAGCTTTATGTTTATCAAATCAGCAGCTCTTATTTTTAGAACTTGTTTAGCGTCCTGCACGGAAAAAACACTCTCATCGGCCATAATTGGAGTATAAGTATGATCAGTAACATACTTTAAGCCCTCTAGATCCCAAGCAGGGACTGGTTGCTCTACAAATTCGATTGATAGACCTGCATCTTCCATTAAACTAATTGCTTTTACCGCCTCTTTTGCATTCCATCCTTGGTTAGCATCGAGTCTTAACTTTGGAGTCATTCCCACACGTTTTCGAATAGCATGAATTCGTTCGATATCATCTTTTATATCACCAATACCTACCTTGACCTTTAGAACTTTAAATCCATCCTTTATATACTGTTCCGCATCATCGGCCATCTCGGCCGGGTCATTCACACTAACCGTAAAATCCGTTTCAATCGTATCCCGATATCCACCTAGAAATTGATATAAAGGAAGACCCGCATACCTAGCAAGTATGTCGTGAATAGCCATATCTACAGCTGCTTTAGCACTCGTATTTCTTACTAAGGCTGTGTTTAGTTTCTGAAATACTTGTTCACTTTGTAAAATATTCAAACCTATTAACTGGGGTGCTATTACTTCGTTAATAGCGTAGCGGATACTATCCATTGATTCTCCAGTGATTACATGTGTTGGTGGAGCCTCTCCATAACCAACTAATCCATCACTCGTCACAATAGTCACATACACTGAGTAAGCCGTTGTCACTGTTCGTAGAGCAGTTTTAAAAGGTTTGGTGAGAGGAATTGCCACATCAAATGTCTCAATCGATTTTATATACAATCTTCTCTCCCCCTTTATTCCACTCCAGGTAATATTGTTAGAGATAAGTTATTTGCGTCCAATTCTGCTTCCATTCCAAGTGGTATAGCGAAATGAGGCTCGCAATGCCCTATTTTAAATCCTTTCACCGCAGGCTTACCTAATTTACCGATATAATGGTCAAACACTTCATCTAAAGATAAAGTAACCGGTCTTTTTTTAGGTTCCGCATCACTAAAATCTCCAATAACAAACCCAGCCGCTGCATCTAAAATACCTGCTTGGCGTAGTTGGTTAAGCATACCATCGACTTTGTATGGCTCTTCGCCCACATCTTCTATAAAGAGAAGTTTTCCTTTTGTGTTAACCTCATATTTCGTACCTATACCATTAGCTAATAGTGATAAATTACCTCCTGTAAGTTCTCCTCTCACAATACCCGGAGAAACTTGTGTCAATGGAGAGATTGCTTCGGTATAAAATAGCTCCATCGGATTAAATAGTTGCTGAAACATTTTTTTGGATAGCTCCGAGAATGTATCCTTTCCCACATCCGACGCTAACATTGGTCCATGGAAGGTGACGATATCCGAATATAGATTCATCCCTGTATGTAGAAAGGTTATATCCGAGTAGCCCCAAAATATTTTTGGATTCTCATGCATCAATTGAAAATCGATTTGATCTGTGTAACGTGCAGAACCGTAGCCACCACCTGCACAAATAATTCCTGCAATATCCGGGTTAGCGAACATTTCATGTAAATCCTCCAAACGTTCCTCATCGGTACCAGCTAAATAACCATGTATATTTTCTACATTTTTACCTAGCTGATATGACAAACCGAGCTCCTCTAAAAAGGCAAAGGAACGCTTTAAATTTTCTGAATTTGGTGGACTTGAAGGAGCAATAATGCCAATAGTATCCCCTTTTTCTAATCGTTTCGGACGAATCTTCATATGTAATATCTCCTTTATAATGAAAGCTTTGTAAACTAACTCACAGCAAAGTTTAACATAGCTACTACGAAAGAAAAGGGCGGCACCATAAGAGGCACCGCAGTCTTTCTTAATCGCTTGTGCAATTATTCTTTTTCTAGCGCCTAGCCCCTCGAGTCGCTTCAAGATTTTAGAAAAGGCAAATAACGCCTTTACGTGAAGTTCTTCCATTACTTGTCGAATGTCCACAGGGGTCAGTCGTTACGACACGATGTCGCGAACTAAGACTAACTACCAAAGCACAGCATTAGCTCTTTACTCTTTGTCAGCCCATTTTAAATCCATGTATCCAACTGGATGTCTTACGATTCCTGAAATTGTTGGTTTTTCAAGTGTCACTTGATTGTAATAGTGAACTGGGAAAATAGGCATTTCATCCATTAATAACGCGTCTGCTTGGATTAGCATTTCCCAACGTTTTACTTCGTCTGTTTCCTTTTTAATATCGGCAATTAGTTTATCAAACTCTGCATTCGACCATGTCGTACGATTCATAGAAGAATCTGTAATGAAGCTTTCTAATGCATTCACTGGATCAGCATAGTCAAATAAGAAGGAAGAACGAGACAATTGATATTTAAACTCTTTTTGCTCGGTCGCAAACACACTTGCTTCTACATTTTGTAGTGTTACATCTACTCCTAACACTTCTTTAAATTTACTTTGCAACGCTTCTGCTATTTTCTTATGGGTATCACTTGTAGAATAAGTTAAATTTACTTCTGGTAACACTGTGTAACCCTCTTCTGCCATACCTTCAGCTAAAAGCGTTTTTGCTTTTTCTGCATCAAAACCTACAAGCTTACCTGCTGTTTCTCTGAATTCTTTACCATCTGGACCTACAAATCCGTAAGGAATAAAGCCTTCCGCTGGTTTTTCACCATTCTTTGTTACAAACTCGACGATTTCTTGTTGATCAACAGCTATACCAAAAGCTTGACGGATTTTTTTATTCGTAAAAGGCTCTTGTGAAACATTAAAGCGATAGAAATATAGTCCTGCCTGGTCTTCATTTTTAAGTTCAGGGTCATTCATTAACTGATCTGCTAATTCAGATGGTACACCCGACACATCTAATTCCCCTGTTTCGTACATTTGGTATTCTGTATTGGAGTCATCTACCATTGCCCATTCTACTGTATCAAGCTTCACAGTATCTGCATCCCAATAGTTTTCATTTTTTGCAAATGTAAAGCTAACATCATGTTCCCATGCAGTTAACTTGAACGGACCGTTCCCTACGAATGTATCTGCTTCAGTAAACCACGTTGCATTCTCTGTAGCTACTTTCTCATTCACTGGGAAGAAACTAGGGTTTGTAATAATATTCAAGAATGCTTCGGTTGGAGCATTCAACTTCACTTCAAATACTTTTTCCTCTAATGCTTTAATAGCCACATCCTCAGCCGTACCTTCCCCACTATTATAAGCTTCAGCTCCATCAATGAAATATGCCAAAAACGCTGCCGGAGACGCCGTTTCCGGATTTAACATATGCAACCATCCGTAGACGAAGTCACTTGCTAATACAGGCTCACCATTAGACCATTTCGCATCATCTCGAATTGTAAATGTATATGTCAGTCCATCTTCTGTTACATCAATTTTTTCGGCTGTCGCAGGCTCCGCCACATGGTCTTTTGAAAGTCGTACAAGTCCTTCCATTAAATTATTCAGTGCATTCCAAGAAACTGCATCAAATCCTACAGATGGATCAAATGAGGTTGGCTCATTTCCATTATTTAATTTGAGTACTTTTTCTGTTTCCGTTTCTGCTGCAGTTTCCTTCTCTTCTCCTTCATTACCTGTATTAGTTTTCGGTGTTTCACCCGCATCTTTCGTGGCTGTACAAGCACTTAACACAAGGACAAATAACGCTACTACAAATAATGATAACCATTTCTTCAT
This sequence comes from Psychrobacillus sp. FSL K6-2365, assembly GCF_038003165.1. Lineage (NCBI taxonomy): Bacteria > Bacillati > Bacillota > Bacilli > Caryophanales > Bacillaceae > Psychrobacillus > Psychrobacillus sp. FSL K6-2365. The sequence goes on from NZ_JBBOOO010000001.1 coordinate 4,193,694, forward strand.
TCTAGTTCCCCCTTTGTAATATATATGTGAATGCACTTACGCGCGCTCATCCTATTCAAGATAACTCTTGTAATACTTTTGCACGTTCGTCTTGAAGCCAACAGTCAACCGCATGTGTATCAGATTTTGTTGTCGTAGAAGGATATACATGATCGCATACTTCCATCGCATACGGACATCTTGCCGTGAAAGGACATCCTTTCGGTGGCGAAAATAAATCTGGTGGTGTTCCTTCAATTGGCTGTAGCTCTTCTTCAACCAAATCCAGACGTGGTACTGAATTTAAAAGTCCTTTCGTATATGGATGCTCTGGTGTGTAAAATATTGCACGCTTATCACCAATTTCTACTATTTTCCCTGCATACATTACTGCTATTCGATCAGCTATTTTTGCAACGACTCCTAAATCATGAGTAATTAAAATAATCGATATATCTGTTTTTTGCTGAATCTCCTCAAAGAGTTCTAAAATTTGTGCTTGGATCGTTACATCGAGTGCTGTTGTTGGTTCATCTGCAATCAATAGCTCAGGTTCACAAATTAGCGCAATGGCAATTACGATTCGTTGACGCATTCCACCAGAAAATTGATGAGGAAATTGCTTTAAACGTTCTGTAGGATTAGGTATCCCTACTAATTCCAACATTTCTATTGCTTTTTGCTTTGCATCCTGTTTACTTACTTTTTTATGTGTCCGAAGTCCTTCAGTTAACTGCTCCCCTATCGTGAGAGTTGGGTTTAGTGCAGTCATTGGATCTTGGAAAATCATTGATATATCAACGCCTTGAATTTTCCGCAGTTGCGGCTTCGACATATTCGTCAATTCTTTCCCTTTAAAAAGAACTCGGCCATTCTTAATAATTCCAGCAGGCTTTGGTATTAACCCCATAATCGCATTAGAAGTAACGCTTTTTCCACATCCCGATTCACCCACTATTGCAAGTGTTTCCCCTTGATGTAAATCGAAACTAACCCCTCTAACCGCTTCAACCTCTCCACCATATGTTCGAAAAGAAACCTGAAGATTATTTACCTGTAGTACTTTTACATCTGACCTAACTTTCTTTGACTTCTTTCTATTCTTTTGCACCCCAGAGGTACCTACTGGAAGAGATTTATCTACTTCATCAACTCGCTCTTTTATTTGTTCCTTTGCATGATCTAATTGATGTTCATTCATCCAATCTACCTCCTCAGCTTCGGATCTAGAGCATCCTGCAGTCCATCCCCTAGCACATTAAATGCAAACATTGTTAAAGAAATAAACAATGCAGGGAAGAATAAACGCCACCAATGACCAGATAAAATAACAGGAAGCGCATCATTTGCCATTACACCCCAGCTCGCAAATGGGGCCGCTATTCCTAAGCCTAAAAAACTTAGAAATGCTTCTGCAAAAATAGCACTCGGAACTGTAAGTGTCATCTGAACTATAATAGGACCCATCGTATTCGGTAATAAGTTTTTCCGGATAATTCTAGAGCTCTTCGCACCAAACGACTTGGATGCTGTGACGAACTCATAATTTTTTATTTGTAATACCTGTCCTCGTACAATTCGAGCCATCCCTACCCATCCAGTTACTGTAAGAGCAACAATAATGGTCGTCAAACTTGCACCCATTATAACCATCAATAGTATGACTACTAACAAATGTGGTAATCCATAAAGCACTTCTACCACACGCATCATGAAGGAATCTGTGCGTCCACCTTTATATCCACTAATACCGCCGTAAATAATGCCAATAAAGAAATCAATTAGTGCAGCCATCACTCCAACAAATATGGAAATACGGGCACCGTACCAGGTTCTTGTAAATACGTCTCGTCCTGCTTCATCTGTACCAAACCAATGAGCTGCGGATGGAGGCTGATTTTGACTAGGGTAATCAGTAGCTGTAACTGAATAGGGAGAAAAAATAGGACCAAATACCGCGAAAAGCATTAGTAAAATAAGAAAGATTAATCCTCCCATCGCCAATTTATTTTTTCGTAAACGGCGCCAAGCATCCTTCCAATAGGATAATGAGGGTCTAACAACTGTTTCTGCACTGCCCTGCTTCTTCGGAAGAGGTCGAAACCATTCATCCTTAACATGCTGAGGGGACACTACTTCTTGTGAATTTGTCATTAGGCATCCCCCTCCTTACGGTGTAATTTTATGCGTGGGTCCAGTAATCCATAGACAATATCTACAATGAAAAGCATGAACACCAGAAATGCGCTATAAAACACAGTTGTCCCCATTATTACTGGATAATCTCGGTTATTAATACTCTCTACGAAATATTTGCCCATTCCTGGAATAGCAAAAATACGCTCGATTACAAAAGTTCCTGTTAGTATTCCCGCAAGCATAGTCCCCAAAATAGTCACTACTGGCATAAGTGCATTTCTTAATGCATGGCGGATAATTATCCTTACTGGTGATAATCCTTTTGCACGAGCCATTTTTATATAATCCTGTGTTAGCACTTCCAACATACTAGATCTAGTTAAACGAGCAATGATAGCTGTAGGCCCTGTTGCAAGAGCTATTACGGGCAATATCATATGTAACGGACTAGACCAGGTTGCCGCCGGAAGCAAGTCCCAAGTAACGGCAAGTTGTTGGATAAGTAATGTAGCAAGGACGAAGTTAGGAACAGATATACCAATAACTGCAAATGTCATAGCAAAATAATCTATTAGACCATTATGTCGAAGAGCAGCAATCGTTCCTAGTATTATTCCTGATAGCAAAGCTACTAAAATAGTGACCATCCCAAGTTCAAAGGAGATTGGAAATCCCCGTGCCAACAAATCATTTACAGATTCATTTGGTTTTTTAATCGAAGGACCAAAGTCAAATGTGACAATAGATTTTAAATAGCTTAAATATTGAACATGAAGTGGTTCATCCAATTTATAAAACTTTTCTAAGTTTGCTTGAATAGTAGGATTAGTCGTCCGCTCTCCTTCAAATGGAGAACCTGGTATTAAGTGCATCAATACGAAAGTCAATGTCGCGATGATTAAAATCGTTGCAATCATCATGAGAAAACGCTTAATAATATATTTCTGCATCCAAAATCCCCCTTAACAGAATTTAGCTTGTAACGCTAATTCCACCATAACAAGCATTGCTCGGTAAGCCTCTAATATATCTTTAGCTTTAAACTTCACCGTTGTAGTCCCTTCTATAATTTCACAACCTGGCATTAAAGCTGCCCACTCCGCTTGACCGTAGTTAACAAATTCGATTCGTAATATCGGGTTTTCAGGTGGTGTTAGAGGTTTTATTTGCTCTCGTTTTTCAATAGCCTCGGCTACTTTTTCTCTAAGCAAGGCATGTGATTTTAGAGGGTGTAACGTTTTTACAGCTGAACGAGAAATAGACTCTTTCATCACTGCAGTTACTACGCCGGGTAAAAGATCTTGCGCTTCCCTACAGGCACCGTCGTCTCCTGCCACCATAATAACAGGCACCCCATAATAGCCTGCTACGTAAGCATTTAATCCAAGTTCTCCAACCACTACATCATTTATGTACATATTCCGAACCCCAAAAATCATCGAGTGACTCATGACACCCGGTTGTCCAGCACGCGAATGATAACCAGCGAACACTGCTCCTAAATACGTTTCGTCTAGCGCATGCACCATTGAATAAGGCTTAAAATCTCCTGTAATTAAGGATGCATCTGGATGTAATTCTTCTACGAGAAGATTATTCATCTTAGAATGACTGTCATTGACTAATATTTCTTTTATACCTTTTGATATAGCACCTTCTACAATTGCATTAGCTTCCTGGGTCATTATACGTCTCGCCCGTTCGTAATTATGCTTATTAGACTCTACAAACGTATAGTCTGGTAAACCAGTAATCCCTTCCATATCGACTGATAAAAATAACTTCATATTACTCCCCCATATCATTCTATTTTTCTTTTTGAAAACCGAAATAATTATAAACTTTATCAAAATATACTGAAAATTACAATATATCTAAATACATAGATATTATTTTATGCGAATACTTTTAAAGAAAATGTAAGGCTTTTAGTAAGTTAAATAAAAAAAGCAAATGCACTTTTTACAAAAGGCATTTGCTCGTACTTTCTAAATAACGTAGAAGAAACTACAATATCGATGAATTATCTATTCTGACCTGGGAAGAACTGTTGCTGTCCGAATTGTTGTTGCCCAAACTGTTGTCCAAATGGCTGACCAAAAGATTGTTGTGGAAACTGTCCTTGTTGCATAGGAAATGCCTGTTGGCTTCCAGGTGCCATTACATTTTGGTTGGTCACTGTGTAAAAATGTTGAGGGACGTTTACGATATGTTCTCTATTCACATTTACAATTGGGTGGATAACAGGTTGCATTCTTGGTGAGAACGAATCACGCACTCGGTATTGCGGGGGACAAACAACTGGTTGCGCAGCTGGTTGATGCCACTGCGTTTGATGACAGGAATTACAGGAACAGGGTTGACGATGTTGATTCATGGTTAATTCACCTCCTTCTTGCACTACTATTAGTAAATGCAAGAGGACAGCAAGCAAACTAGACAAACATCTCCATTAAATTAAAAATAAAAATTGCTATTTTAGCTTTCATTACGAAATAGAAGTTTCAATATCATCTAAAATGGAAATACTTAAAAGAATCGGGACAAAGTGTATTGGTTGATTTGATACCATTTTATAGTATAGTTAACTGTTTAACTTTAATTATGTAGGGGGAAACATGAAAAAATTATCAAAGGTATTTTATATTACAATGAGTTTAATAGTTTTAGCGGTCGGTTACGGGGCTTTAGCTCCCGCAAGTTTCGAGGCTATTACCACAACTATTAAGACTTTTGTTGCTTCGTCATTTGGTTGGTACTACATGATACTTATGACGTTTATGCTAGCGTTAAGCATTTTCTTCATCTTTAGTCCATACGGAAAAATCCGACTCGGAAAAGATACAGATCGTCCACAGTTTTCAACTATTACTTGGATTGCTATGCTATTTTCTGCCGGTATGGGAATTGGGCTTGTCTTTTATGGTGCTGCTGAACCTTTATCACATTATGCCATCGATCCTGCGACAACAGAGCCAAATACTAGTGCAGCTTTTAAAGAATCACTCCGCCAAACTTTCTTCCACTGGGGATTCCATGTTTGGGCAATGTATGGAGTAGTTGCCCTGTCTCTTGCTTTCTTTCAGTTCCGCAAAGGGGAACCAGGCTTAATTTCTTCTACATTGAAGCCGATTTTCGGCAAAAAGATGGAAGGCCCTTGGGGTACACTTGTGGATGTGCTAGCTGTTTTCGCTACAGCGTTCGGTGTTGCTACTTCTCTCGGATTCGGTGCAGTTCAAATTAACGGAGGGTTAAATTACTTATTCGGCTTTAAAATTGGGATTATGTCTCAAATTATCATTATAGCGGTTGTCACTGTTCTTTTCGTAATGTCCGCTTGGTCAGGATTAAGTAAAGGGATAAAATATTTATCCAATACGAATTTGATATTGGCTCTTGCTCTACTTGGGTTTGTCATCATACTTGGACCAACATTATTAATTTTTGATATGTTAACGGATTCTTTTGGGGGTTATTTGGCAAATATCGTACAAATGAGCTTCCGAACGTCTCCATTAAATGCTGGACATCGTGAATGGCTTAATAACTGGACTATCTTCTATTGGGCATGGTGGATTTCTTGGGCACCATTTGTTAGTATGTTCATCGCTCGAGTTTCTAAAGGACGCACGATTCGCGAGTTTGTCACAGGTGTTCTTGTAGCTCCTACTATACTAGGAGCCTTTTGGTTTTCGGCTTTTGGTACGACAGCAATCGATTTTCAAAAAAGAGGAGTTTCCGACTTAGCTCAAGCCTCGACCGAATTGACGATTTTTGAAATGTTCAACCTGATGCCCCTCTCTACCGTTATTTCTGTATTTGCAGTTATATTAATTAGTTCCTTTTTCATTACTTCAGCAGATTCTGCTACTTTCGTTCTTGGTATGCAGTCGACAAATGGATCACTGACACCACCGAACAAAGTAAAGCTTGCTTGGGGATTTGCACTATCTGTAATTGCAATTATATTGTTATCCGTTAATGGGTTGGATGCATTGCAAAATACAATAATTATTGCTGCCTTACCATTTTCGTTTGTAATGCTACTAATGATTATTTCGCTTTTGAAGGCATTAAAAGCAGAAGCAAAAGCAATGAAAATAAAAAAATAACAAAAATGCCAAGGGTTTTATTCCCTTGGCATTTTTGTTAAGTTACTTTCTTACCCATTATCAAATGAGATGCGAGAAAGAAAGTTATATTTTACTCGTTTACAGTCTTCAACAAATGAGTATGGAATGTAATCGAGATGTTACACAGATTAACCCCAAACTTCTTTAGAAATATCAACAATATATTTTAGTTTTTCCCATTGTTGTTCTTCGGTAAGCTTATTACCGTGATGGGTGGAAGCAAAGCCGCATTGAGGACTAATACTTAGTTGCTCTAATGGTACATATTGAATTGCTTCTTCAATTCGAGCAAGAATGTTGTCCTTGTTTTCTAATTCACCTGTTTTAGAGGTGAAAATACCTAAAACTACTTTTGCTCCTCCGTTTGGTATATGAGCAAGGGGCTGAAAATCTCCAGAACGATTATCATCGTATTCTAAGAAGAATCCATCCACTTTTTCTTTTGCAAATAATGTCGGAGCTATCAAAGCATAGCTTCCACCAAAAGCCCAAGTAGATTGATAGTTTCCACGGCATAGATGTGTCGTGACTACTAAGTCTGCTGGTTTACTTTCTAGGATACCATTGACGACCCTTAGAGCGAGATCTATTAAGTATTCTCTTTCTCCTTCTTTATATGGAATATCTGGAGAAGAAAGACCTGCAATATAAACATCGTCAATTTGTAAATATCTAACTCCTGCCTTATAAAAGGCTTGTATAGTTTCTTGATAAGCAGCAATTACATCCTTTGCAAATTCTTCTACATCTGGATAGACTTTCTCATCTCGGATTCCAGGATGGAACAATTGGTTAGGACTTGGGATAGTTTGTTTGGCAACAGCACGACCAGCTACAATCTCATTAAAATCAATAAAGTCTTGGATAAATGGATGATCTGGGTTGAAAGAGATTTTGCCGATATTGCGAACTTCGTATTTCTCTGTTTCTATCCCTTCAAATATATACCCTTTTTCGGGTACATACCCTTCAAAACCATTTAAATGCTCTAAGAAGTCTAAATGCCACCAGTCGCGACGAAACTCTCCATCTGTCACAAGCTCTAGACCTACCTCGATTTGCTTATCAACGATTCTTTGAATTTCTTTAGTTTCAACTGCTTTTAATTGTTCTCTAGTAATCGTTCCCTCCTTGTATTCTTTTCTCGCGGTTAATAAACTTTCTGGCCTTAACAAACTTCCTACATGGTCTGCTCTAAATGGTGCTTGAATAGCTGTTTTAACTGGCAATTTATCCATCTCCTTTTATGGTAAAATAGCAAATGATCGTACTGGGAATCCAGAGGCTTTCTCTGGTTTTGGAACGATATTGAATATAATAGCTCCTTTTGCAGGGAGCTTATCTAAGTTCGTTAATAGCTCTATTTGGTAAGTATCTTGTTCAAGCACGTAATATTCTCCATGTAATGCGCCATTTTTTAGATAATCCACACTTGAATCAGTGTCAAATGTTTCATGTCCTATAGCTTTAACCTTTCTTTCTTGGAATAAGAACTTTAATGCTTCTATTCCCCATCCTGGTACGTGATTATTACCATCTGTATCTTTATTATTAAATGCTTTTTCGTCTGGCCAACGTTTACTCCAATCAGTACGAAGTGCGACAAATGAGCCTTCTTCGATTTTTCCATGTGCTTTTTCAAATGTTAAAATATCATCCACTGATAAAGTAAAGTCATTATCTTCAGCAGCTTCCTTAGACTGGTCAATGACAACTAATGGTAATACGAGTTCTTTTAATTCCAGTTCTTCTAAGTAACGAGAATCTCTAACAAAATGAATTGGTGCGTCTATATGCGTGCCATATTGCCCTGCAAATTGAAAGCTTTGTGCAAAAAATCCATCGTCATGATTAAACAATGTGTCTATTTCAGCTGCCTTAAAAGCTGAAAAATGTGGTGAGTTTGCTCCGAATATATGTGTTAAATCTACCCACTGCTTTTCTTTTAAAGTGTTGAAGGCTTTTAATAATTCCGATGACATATTTGATTTCTCCCCCTATTTTTATAGTTTAAATCAAATAAAACCCCTTCTTAGAAACAAGAAGAGGTTTACACGTCACCAGTGATTATTCTCTTCTTATCTTCAAGCTAACGCTTCTGGAATTAGCACAGTACATAATTGCCTGTTGCTGAGGTATCATAGGGCCAAGTCCCTCCACCTCTCTTGATAAGAAAGTTGTTTTATTTGATTAATGCCTAGTATACAAATAGAAATTATATAAGTCAACAATAATTTTTGATTTATTTAGAATATATTCTTTTTAATGAATCTCGTTGGTCCTCTTTTAGGTTTATCTTTGATCGAATTGCTTTGGCCATTTCTTCTGCTTCTTCTACTGTTTCTGCTAGATTTAACTCCATCAAAGTGGCAACAGCCATTGTCCCTGCTCTTCCACCACCTGAATTACAGTGAAAGTAGACATTTTTACCCTGGTTATATGCTTGAACGACTTCATGGATACCAGCTTTAATTGAATCAACCTGTTCGTTTTGTCCATCCAAAATCGGTTGATGTACCTTTAAATTTTCAGCAGGATGATCTTTAGATGCAACCCTTAGGTCGAAAATAATATCTATTTGTTCATTAGCTAATAGAGGTTCAACCCCATCTACGCCTCCTACAAATATGCGATTCGGGATTAAGGCTTCATAATTATTTTTTTCCATACTACCTCTCCTTTGTTTTAGATTCATTATAACAGGGAGACTATGAGATAATAAGAAAAGTCAAGCGTCTATGGAAACCTAGAAAAGCGTTGGAGCTAGACAGACACTGAATAAAAGGTTATACATTTTAATTAATAAGAAAAGAGATTGTGATGAAAGTGAGGGATTCCTATGATTCGCACGATTGGTATAACGACCGATCATGATATAGTAAGTGACTTTCCATTAGAGGATATAAAACAAAAAAAGTTTGAATGGTACTGGATTGATATTGGTGAGCCCTCCAAGGAAGAGGAGCTTATACTTAGTTCTTTTTTTCATTTTCACCCACTCGCTATTGAAGACTGTCTACAAAGACTGCAGCGACCTAAGGTAGATTATTATGATGGATACAACTTCTTTGTTTTACATACGCTTAACGAGGAGACATTAGAGGCAGAAGAGTTAGATATATTTGTAGGTCAGGATTATGTAGTGTCATTTCATTTCCATCCAATGCATGAAATGGAGCAGGCACGAGAGCGTATTAGACAAAATCCACAAGGTTGGGATAGAGGTGCTATCCATGCAACTTATCATATAGTCGATAAAGTGGTGGATGCCTATTTTCCGATTGTCTACAAAATTGAAGACTATTTAAATGCTGTAGAAGATAAGCTCACTTATGATATGCGCCATTTTTCTATGGATTTGGTGTTCGATCTTCGAGGAGATTTGCTACGTTTAAGACGTACAGTTATTCCTATGAGAGATTTACTCTATCGAATTTTAAATTCAGAACGAATGAATTTACAACAAACTGAGCACACCTATTTTGCAGATATTTACGATCATTTAATACGACTGACAGAGATGATTGAATCGAACCGTGAACTTACCGCCGATATCCGGGATAGTCATATGTCGATAAATTCTAGTCGGATGAACCGTATTATGATGATACTAACGATTGTATCAACCGTTTTCATCCCCTTAACGTTTATCGTGGGAGTATATGGAATGAACTTCAAGAACATGCCCGAGCTTGAGTGGAAATATAGTTATTTTGTAGTGTTGGGCGCTATAGCTCTCATTGCTATTTCAATGCTTGGTTGGTTCAAGTACAAAGGGTGGTTTAACTTGTTTAAAGACTAACATAAGCAAAACTGACAAAAGACGCTCGGTCCTTTAAGATCAAAATCTATTTCTATTGTTTTCGAAGAGCTTTGGACAGACGTTTTGCTATATCTTCTTTTTTTCATGAATAATTTAATTCTGTTTATCTTTACTTGCTCTTGCCTATTGTTTACTTGCTTCCATCTCTGGCTTACTTGCAGTCAAGAATAGTTTACTTGCTCTAAGTCAATATTTACTTTCGGTCTATTGTCTATTACTTGCGAAACGGATAATTTTTCCAAAACTCTTTATTCATTTAAAACTTAAATGTGCAGAAATGTAATAGTTGTATCTTTAAATGTTTCTTCATATTCATCGTGCTTTCATAGAGACTTGCTTTAATTTGTATTAAAACTCACTTAATTGATGGTAGAGGAAATCATAGCGGTATTATTCATTTTTTATTGATTGGCTGTCCAATAATAAAACAATGCTGTAAATGTAAGTTTTTCTTCATGTGTCAAATTATGTGCTAGGGACACATGAATATTCATCGCCTGTACTTCAAAGGCAGGATGTGTAGCATATGGAAATATTCCAAACCGATACTTAGCTAATCTATGGCCGTCTAAGTCATTCACATCAATATCTCCATACATACTTTTAGCTTCCATTTGAAGCAACTTTTCGTTATTTGCATCAAATATAATAGCTCTATTTTTTATGGACATTGATGGCAAAACAATAGTAGTTACATGCAGATTATTATGGTCACACACCTTTATTTCTAAAAATTTCAGCCTATTTTTAATGGTGAATTTAGAAACTAACTTCTCGTCCATTGTTTTTAATTGATAAGTAATTGGAAAGAACATACCCGTTTTAAAAATATTTAATGTCGATAGTTTCCTTCGAAAAGGCTGTTCTTCAGTAGGGCTGATTTTATATAAGCGTTCACCTGTACTGGATACTAAATAAGTTTGAGGGATTAGTGAAACATCTCGTTGAAAATTGAGTTCTTGAACCGGAAAATTAGCTGAGTAATAATCGCTGTCTATTTTCTTCTCATCCGGCAACTTTTCTGATGCATGTTGAAAGAAAAAAGATGAGCTATACAAAACAAATAACGCAAAACCAATGGCAAAATGATTTTCAAAGTCTTTCCACATAACGTCTCTAAAAACGATCAGTAAAACTATGTATATTCCTATTAAAAGTATCGATCCAAACTTTGTACATTTGGCTGTTTTTTCGTAAATATGCTTCAAAGTATTCACCTCTAATTATCATACGATGAAATAGAGGATAGAGTTTCAAATAATATAAAAAACACAATTACAATATGATCAAAAAAACCGTAAAGACTATAAATCTAAAGTCTTTACGGGGGGTCATTGTTTCTCTAACGCTCTTCCAAATAGCTTACCGATAAAATACCACAGAATATATATACCTACTACAATACATACAAAGTACAGGACACTTTCCGTTTTTTCCGGTAGTCCTATAGGTTCCAAGAAAATTTGAATTGTAACTAACACATAAATGATAGCAGCAATACCTGCTAGTAATACGATACCGATAATAGATAGTTGGGAATAGGTTAGTTGTTTAATATGGTGACGATGTTTCGTTAATTCCAAAAGAACGACGAGTATTATTGCTGTGAAAGTGATAGTAACTTCTTGTAGATAAATCGAATTGATTAAATATAAGACGAGCAGCGTAATCATCAGATATTTGTATAGTTCATCAATTTGTTTTAGCACTTAGCCACTTCCTACTCTTTTAGTATTTCATTTCTAAGCGTTGTTTTCGATGAGCACGTCTAGCAGGTCCTGTTTCATAAAGACGTTTTTCAGCTTCAGTTTCTGGATGTATGCCTGGTACTGGTATAGGCTTCCCATTATCATCAACTGCGACCATCGTTACATAAGATTCTGTTGTTAGTTTCTCTTCCCCAGTAATTAGGTTTGTTGATGTTACTCGAACATAAACCTCCATCGAAGAACGCCCCGCATTAGAAACAACTGCTTCTAACTCTAGTACATCTCCTACCTTTGCAGATGAAAGAAAGTCTACAGAATCAATAGAAGCTGTAACTACAGCACCTTGTGCATGTTTCATAGAAGATATGGCTGCAATCTCATCGATAAATGCCAGCACTCTTCCACCAAAAATTGTTTCGTGATGATTTGTATCCGGGGGTAATATTAAATGTGTTTGAATAGTTCTTGATTGACTCATTGGATTGGTGTTCATTATTCTAACTCCTCTTATATAGATAGTCTATGTTTAGTATAGCATGTTCATTAATCTGAGCCAGAATTTGATGCTGTTGCAGCGCTAGTAGCTGCAATAGTAGAAATCATAATAGCTTGTTGCGCCTGTAATATAAGCTCTAGCGAAGTTGCCATGGAAATCGCGGCAGTTGCATAAGCCTCCTTTGAAGATCTTAAGGACAATCCAAAAGCAATAGGGAGTGCTGAGTCTTTATACCATGAAAATAATTTCATACTTGCAATGGATTCATAGTTTGCTACAATTTGGTTCAATTGTTCCTCTCCTAATTTTAAAGCTGCCATAAATCCTATAATCGGATACTGTGCCTGAGAAGTTTTTATTTTGACGCTTTTTAATCCGTCTCGGATAATTACTGCTCTGCCCACCATATTTTCTTCATACTCTGGGTTGGAATACGTAAGAACCTGGGACATCCACTGTAGTTCATTTCCGGAATAGAATTTATGTTGCTTTAACTCTTTATAATAGCGGTTCATCGTTTCAGCTCGAACAGCCGTATCGCCTGCCATTTTGCCCAAGAACATTGCATATGGATAATCATCTGAAGATGTTAGAAAGCGATGATGTGCCTTCATGTCATCCATTAACTTTTGTGCCATTTTCATTTCAAATGGCCATTGATCTTTTTGCTCCGACATCATGAGTGCTGCCAAATACGTATAGCTATTCACTTTAAAACCAAACTGTTTTAAGGCATCTGCTTTTTCCATTAACAGATTTACTGCCTGTTCTGGTTCTGCCCCTGAAACATCTAATGTGGCAACGAATAAAGGATTTAGGTGGGAGCGTAAAGCAGAGAAGATTCCTGCTCTCTTTTTCAAATGACTCGCTACCTCTCGATATCTATTTTCATCAAAATCCTTCTCTAAAGTTACATAGTACCCTGCAAGTGACAAGGTTATTCGTTTATCTACGGCCCAACCTAATGTTTTTTTCAATTCATTAAATGTTTGTTCTAACTTTTTTTCAACGCTCATTTATATCACTCCTTTCCTAATTTACGCTATTACTCTAATTTAGTTTCAACTTTTGTTATAATTAATACAATAAGAAAAGTAGGTGTCTATAATGCGTATTAATAAGTTTCTAAGTGAAGCAGGGATCATTTCTAGACGAGGTGCGGACAAGTGGATCACTGATGGAAGAGTCATGATTAACGGGAAAATGGCAGAACTCGGCAGTAAAGTAGAAGCTGGAGATGATGTACGAGTAGATGGTGAGCAAATTGTTGTTGAACAACCACTTGTGTACCTAGTATTAAATAAACCTGTAGGAATAACTAGTACAACAGAAAGTCATATAAAAGGAAATATTATAGATTACGTAAACCATCCACTTCGTATCTTCCACATCGGTCGTTTAGACAAAGATTCTGATGGTTTAATATTACTAACAAATGATGGAGATATAGTAAATGAAATACTTCGTGCAGAAAACCGCCATGAGAAAGAGTATGTTGTGACAGTCAATGAGAAAATTACTGATACATTTATAGAGAATATGGCTACAGGAGTAAATATACTAGGTACCAAAACACTGCCTTGTAAAGTTAAAAAAATTGGACCAAAAACATTCAATATAATCTTAACCCAAGGTTTAAATCGTCAAATTCGAAGAATGTGTTCCGCTTTAGGTTTTACAGTGAAAAGACTACAACGAATTCGAATTATGAACATTTCGATCGAAAGTCTTCCTATTGGCGAATGGAGAGAACTTACACCTACTGAAAAAGCGCAACTATTTAAGACGCTTAACTATTCGCCAAAACGGTAATAGTACATCAGGAGGTGAAAATATGTTAGGTCTTAAAAATACCGAGAACTTAACTGGAGCACTTATAAGCGGTGATTATTGGGATTTAGATGAACTTTGTACTGCACTACATCGTTTAACAGGGAAAGAATCACGTTACCTCGATTGGCAAGGTGCTCGCATGCGTCTGCTAAGTATTATGCACGATCTAAGAAATGCTTACCAGGGAAACAGTAATGTAGAAAGTGTTGGCAATGGGTTGAAGAAAGATACGATGAAAAATCATGATTTTATCGCATCACAGAACAATATTTATTTTTCAACAGAGATACTATGGCCAGAGCTTATATTTACTTTAGTTGCAATCAACGATTTTATCAATCTTCACAAAAAATACGAACAGGCTACGGATTTAGAAATTCATATAGTGAATGCTCGTAAGTTTCAAGCACTTATTGCAGAGGGTCTGAAAGAGAATATGTCAGAAGAATCGTATACCTTTATTATGCAACAGGTGCTAAGCTCTAATGCAAATGCAGAAGAGTATGCCATTCAATACATCGACTTACTTAATATTTCCTATATCGATATGTCTAGGGACCGACGTATTCAGTCTTTTGAATCGATTGTACACAATATTGTCGTCCAATCGAAAGACTATAGTAGTTTTAAAAATAAAATTTTAACAGAGACAAACAAAACTAAAAGTACAATACATGACTTCCGTATGAACATAGAATATCCAGAGTATATTGAATGGTAGACTTATAGTTGTATAACAAAAAAGCAGTCCCAAAATAAACTGTACCCTTTGTAAAGGACATTTTGAAAAAGGTTAGGCAACTTGTTGAAGCTGCTGTCTGTATTTTGCAGGCGGCAGCTTTTTTAAATTCCATTGGCCTCTATAATAATTGTAATATATCATATAACACTTCACTTCTTGTTTTACTTCTTCTAATGTTTCGCATTCTTTTATATTTGTTTCATCTTTAAAATGCCCAAAGAATGATTCTTGTGGAGCATTGTCCCAACAGTTTCCACGGCGTGACATTGACTGTCCAAGATTCATCTTTTTCACTAATTTTTGATAGGTCGGATTTGTGTAATGAAATCCCTGATCCGAATGAATAAAGGCATCATTTCGAATATGTGAATGACGACGTCTTAATTGGTGAAGTGTATCTAATGCGATGTCTAATGTAATTTTATCTGAGACTTCATACGCTAAAATTTCATTCGTCTCTGCGTCTTTAATCGTGGATAAATAAGCACGCTTTCCGCTTCTGTAGTTTAAATATGTGATATCCGTTAATAACACTTTTCCAGCCAACCCTTGTTTAAAGTTGCGCTGCAATTCGTTCGGGCATGTGCGATGTTCTTTTGTTGCTTTCGCCATGCGGCGATAGGGATTCGCTTTTCGAATTGGACAAACAATCTCAAATTTCTTCATAATGCGGCGAATACGTTTTAAGTTATATGTAATCTGGTACTGGTTTTGGAGTGTCATTTTAATTTGGCGTGCTCCTTTTTTGCGTCCTCGGAAATGATACGCCTTTAAAATGATGTTTTTCACCACCTCGTCCGAACCGCCTTTAATTGCACGTTTTTGAATGGATTTTTCATCAAAGTAATTGTAGAAACCTGATCGAGATACATCCATTACCTCGCAAAGATAACTTACCATACGCTTTAACTCATACTTTTTAATAATCTGGTTAATGAGTTCGAATTTTAATTCTGGCGCAATTTTTATTTCTTCTTCACCATCTGCCTTTCGAGTAAATCGAGCTTTTTTAGGAGTTCGTTCTCTGCCTCAAGTAATCGAGTCTTCGCTTCTAATCGTGCATACTTTTCCTCGAGACTTAGTTCTCGTTCAAGTGGGCGACCAGAACTATATTTCCGAGAATCTTCTAACCCAGTAATTCCTTGGTTTTGGTATGCTGTTTTCCATCGAGCTGCCGCTTTATGAATGCGTGTCATCCCTATCATTTCGATATCAAATCCTGCATCTTCAAAAATTTCACGCGGAAACTTCCCAAATTCATTTTCAGTAATAAATAATCGTTTAAATTCATCTGTGTACGTAATCGCTTTATTGCTTACAGCTTTTACATATGGATTCTTTTTTAGTTCTTTTTGTTGGTTAGGTGTTAAATAATTTTTAGTCATAATTTATCGCTCCGAATACTGTTTTTTTCATTATAAACAAAAAGACCCTATAAGATGACCTTTTTTAAAGTGTCTATCTTATAGGGTACAGTTTAAAAATGGGACTGCTTTTCTTTACTTTATGAGTTTCCAGCAACTCGCTTTTCGAGCGGTTGGAATAGTTTCTTTTTATCAACATTTGGACGAATGACTTCTAGTTGCTCTAGTGCAAGTTTTGCACCATAATCCATTCCTTGGCAACCAGCTAATAACAGTAAGTCTCCATCTGCAACGTCGTATAGACTATGGTTAATCGCTTCCGGTAACTCCTCGTAAAGTTGAACTTCGATACCTGCTTCCTCCATAACTTCCTGGAATACTGCAAGCTCACTTTCCGAAACGATATCCTTTTGCGTCACATGGGAACGACTTAATGTAGTAATTACTTCATGGATACCAAGTTTTGGTGCCCATTTAGCAATGGTCTCTGCATTTTCTCTGTTCACCGTTACCCCACGATCACCGCGAATAGCATAGACAAGCTTGATACGTTTAAAGTCCATCTTTTCTAATGTACCTAACGTAATATCTATATTCCCACTGTTAGCAAAGTGGTCATCAATAATTTTAAAATCATCTTCAAAAATAATTTCAAAACGACGTTCTACCCCTACAAACTCCGCCAAACTCTTTTGGATAGTAGCAACTGGCACCTCACATAATAGCCCAATCACAATACTGACCATTGAATTATATACCGAGTGGAAACCAGGAGTAGAAAGTTCAACTGTAAAACTTTGCCGTGGTATAACGAGATCCTGTGTCACTAAATCCTGTCGAATTTCTACTGTAAACTTTGCTCTACCAGTTGATAGGTCTAAGTTTGTACAAATGACATCTGCAGATTGCTCTTCGACTCCAATGGTGATAACCTTCGCTTTTGTTCTATTCACAAGTGAAGCTGAATATGAATCATCTAAGTTCAAAATAGCAACTTTATCAGCACCAGCATTTCGAATAAGACTAGACTTATGATTAAAATAATTTTCAAAAGACGAGTGCAGATCAATATGCTCACGGCTAATATTATTTAGTGTAACAATATCAAAATCCACATAGCCTACGCGATTTAGTTCTAAAGCGGATGAGGAAACTTCCATTGTTGCATGACTTACATTTTCATCCACCATTTGTGCATAAAAACGTTGTAAATCTAGAGATTCTGGAGTTGTTAGTTCAGAAGGCTCTGCATAATCTCCTATTTTCACTACTACTGTTCCCATAAGCCCCGTTTTCAAGCCATGGTTTTCTAAAATTGCATTTGTCATAAATGAAGTTGACGTCTTTCCGTTAGTCGCTGTAATCCCAATCGTTTTCAACTTACGAGTAGGGTGATTATAGAAAGCATCAGCAAGTGTAGCAAGGGCCACTCGTCCATTCTCAACTTTATATTGAGGTACTTCAATACCATCAATAAATTCTTCTACTACTAAAGCAACTGCACCATTGCCAACAGCTTGTCCTGCAAATTGGTGTCCATCTACTTTAAAGCCTTTTATACATACAAACACCTGCCCTTTTTCCACTTTGCGCGAATTATAGGCAAGTCCCGTTATTTCAATAGGTCCAGCATTTTTAGTTTCTAAAACAGGTATATGCTTCATTAAATTTGTAATTTCCATCAAACAGCCACCTTTTATAGTAAATCTTCTCCATCAGTTTACCTCAATTACGATAAGAATTAAACTCATATAATATAGAGTCAATTTATAAATACTTGTATTAGTCAAAAACACGAATATTTACGCTATATAACATTTTTTTTACTTTTTAAAAGTCAATCCTGTTGATTGGAGCGGAGTGCGGCGACTCTAGAGGGAATAGCGCGAGCTGTGAGCCCCGTAGGAACGTACAACAGGAACCCAGCTGAGTGCACCACACCGGTTACTATAGTCTTCCCCAAGCTGTTCACACCGTAGTCGTCAACTTGTGGGCTTGTTATTAAAAACAAAAACCAAGAAGTACACGACTTCTCGGTTTTTGTTTATATAATGTCGTTATAATGCTCTTTACAAAATGCAAGAACTATTGCTTCTTCTTCCGCTTCTAAGCCGAAATCTAACACTTTACCGTTGCTTCGATTTAAAAAATGATATTGTACAATGCGTGCTTCGCTTTCTTCTATCACTAGAATCACACGTAAATCTAATGAATTACTCTCATCAAAAAGTTCATCATCTTCTGGCACTTCTATTCCAAGCAGAAATTCAAAGCGATCGCCTGTTATGATTCCTGTTGGATCGTTTAACTTATCAACCTCGTAGGATGTTATTTTCAAAAAGTCCACCTCCGTACCTATAGTTTATCATTTTTAATAGATAATAATCTAATTTCGTTATTATTGATATAATATGCTTAATACCCATAAACTAAGGAGTGGAAAAATGCGTCTAAATCCTGAAAAGTTAATTTATATTTTAGTTCCTTTATATCTTTTACTTTTAGTGTTCGGAAAAAATATAAATGAAGTAGTTTACTCTATACTTTCCTTTGTCTTGGGAATCTCTATGCTTTATTTGGCTCATAAACTCCTAAAAAAACAACGAAAAGAACGCAAATAGGATCAGTCCTGCTCAAATTTTAGCAGGATTTTTCCACTTCAAGTAACATTGCGTAAGCTCCTTTAGATTTGTTGGAACAGACAGCAAGTACTAAGTCACTAGAAGGATAGTAGGCTGAGTGAAAACTCACTCCTGGGTCATATCCCATAACATGGTATTTATAGACTTCTTTTTCTTGCTTCTCAATCCAAACCCCGTACCCATAATAACTATTCTCTTCTTCCTGAACATGTGGAGTCAGTAGTATGGTTTTATCTTTTAATAAATTACCTTGTATAAGAGCTTCCCAAAATAACACCATATCCTCAGCAGAGACAAATGCTCCGCCATCTGATCCACCCTGTATGGGAAGGGAATACATATTCGTTTTCCACTTTCCATCTTCGAAATCTATGTAACCAATTGCGGTTCTAGCAGGTAATGCATCTAATGCAAAATAACCTGAGTTCTTCATCCCTGCTTTATCCAAAATATTCTGCTGAACATATTCAGTAAATAGCATTCCACTTACTTTTTCTACGATCAAACCGAGAACTATATATCCCGCATTATTATAAGAAAACTTTTCTCCAGGTATAAACTTCTGCTGCTCCTGCTGAAATAAAGGTAAAAAATCATACAGTCGACGAATATGGTACATCGGAGTTTTTATCCATAACTCTTCAAAGTCATCCATTACTTCCTCATCAAAATAATCTGGAATACCTGAAGTATGCGTTAATAAATGATGGACTGTTACATCTTCATGGAAATGCGAAAAAGAGATATCTAATACATCTTTTAATAGGGTATCAAAACTCAATTTGCCTTCTTCCACCAGCTGCACAATCGCAACTGCAGTGAAAATTTTGCACCCCGAAGCAATACCAAAGCGAGTATCCTTCTCATTTAAAATGGTTTCCGCACGATTAGCGTATCCAAAACTAGACTGTACTTGCACCAATTCTCCTTGTTTGACAAGGATAGATCCTGAAAATTGATTTTCCGTTTGAATATTTTCTAATTGATTCGTTAAATTACTCATAACAAAACACCCCTATTTTGTATATTGGTCTATCCAATTGGTCGTTGTATTTTTCATTAGCGGTTGTTGAACTTTCTCTTTAAATACAGCAGGATCTATTAAGATATCAAAGTCTGATCCAAACCATCGTTCCACGTTCTCCCTTGTTACCGAATAGGATTGGTCTGAAAAACGCATATTAATTACTTCTAGATTCTTTATCAAAACAAAAGCTGCCGTTGAATTGTATATAACAGACTTCTCATCGCTACTAGTATTGTATTTTACAATGAATGTGAATGTATCTGGTTCCAGTTCTACTATATCTCTGTGATTAGAAAGAGGAAGATTATTAAATAGATTTGTGATATTAGAATTATTACCCATATATTCATTTTCGTAGGCAAGGACTTTTTTAAAGTTATGAGTCTCTACAGAGAGTTGTTCCACATCTTCCTGCTCTACTTGTTTCTGATTATTGCTTAGCACATAAACTACACCTAGCAATAATATTAAAGCAATTGCAATAACTAATCCGATTGTCTTCTGCAAATATTTCACCCCTGACACTTACTAACTAATTAGACTTACACGATTAATCAGAACTTATCCATATTCTTTATCTACTAAAAGCTCTTCAGCAAGTTACCCACATGTGGATAACTTGCTGGAAGAATCTATATTCTTACAGCTGTGGATTAAATTTTACTCATTGTATCCTTAATCTACCTTCGACGTTCACTTGAATTGTTTTTCCATCTTCTAGCACAATTTCTAATGGAGAAGTTTCACTGACTTTTTTAGAAAAATACCATCGCCGCTTTGGAGGAACTAATAAAATAAACGTATCTTTTTTTCCTAAAAAGTTTAACTCATCAGGTTCAATTTGGAAATGACCTGAAATAGGAATACCAATTTCTTGAAGCTTCTCTCCTGCTTCTTCTACAAATGGAGTAGTAATACTTACCTCACTTAGGTTTAAAAATGACTCAATGCTGAAGTCACTCCATTTATCTACATTTCGTCTAGCAATAAGTTCAATGACGTTCCCTGCAGGATCCTCAAAGTAAAATGCATCTGCTTCAAATCGAGCATAATATATTTCATCAACTGCTGCTTCTCTATTTAGTATTATTCTTTCTTTTGCCCAATGCTTCGCAAGTGTAAACTGATTACCCGGTATATTAATAGCCAAATGATACGAATTCTGTAATTCGGAATGCCGAAAAATAAGCGTCGTAGTTCCAATAGATATTTGAAAATGTTCGTCTGTTGATGCTTCTATAGGAATTTCTAAAACATTTCCATAGAACCCTCGCAATTGTTTTAATTGATTCGTATATAGTGATACCTTCTTAAACATGTTTTCCCCTCCATTACTTAACGTCTATAAGTTCAAAACGCTCGCAAACAAGTAGCATGTCTTCTGAAAATACCCTACCTACACCCTTTAACTCATTTGTGAAAAATTCGATATGTACCTTCCGCCAATGTTCGTAGGAGCGATCCCCTTCTCCTTCCGCATAAGCAAAGTCCGAGGGTACTTCGTTCATAGGCATTATTTTCACGTCAGACGTCCGTATTATACATACAGGTTCATCCTTACTATTAAGCACAACACTATAATCATCCACCTTTGGAAGTGGCTCTTTCTCTAATTCATAAAGTAGATGTAACGAGCATGTAGCGGATTTTACTCCATTCTTTACTAGCTGAGCCAGTTCATCTGGGATTCCACCAAACTGCCAAGAAGTTACCGATAATGGTGTTTCTTTTCCTTTCCAATAAGTATCCCAATACTTTTGCGCTAATTTATTCATATATAAAACCTCATTCAACTTTTATTTTTTCGTTAAATTCAGTATATTAAACTATTTCCATAATTACTATTGCAACTTGGTGGATTTATACGTACAACGTATGCTATAACAATAACACTGCAACTAATTGATCATGATTTCAGTATAATTGTATGTATTTTACTTCAATAGAACGCTCGAACTATCCACTTACAAAGGAGCTCATACAAATGACGAATAAACTCTATTATGATGATTCTAGAATTCAATCCTTTCAAGCGAAAGTAATAGAACAACAAGCTGATTACGTTGTACTTTCCGAGACCGCCTTTTACCCTACTGGAGGTGGACAGCCGCATGATCTCGGTCTATTAAACGGTATCGAAGTGACAAATGTAGAAGTAATAAACGGTGAAATAAGACATTTTCTTACTTATCCTTTACCTGAAAATACCACGGATGTAAATGGGCAGATTAACTGGGAGCGACGTTTCGATCATATGCAGCAGCATGCTGGACAGCATATTCTATCAGCAGCCTTTGAACAATTATATGGATACCAAACGATTAGCTTTCATCTTGGGAAAGATACAGTCACGATTGACTTAAATATCACAGAAGTGTCCGAACAACAATTAACGGAAGCGGAACAACTTGCAAATCAAATCATTCTCGAAGATCGTCTTATTAAGACAAAATGGGTAATGGAAGAGGAATTATCCAATTATAATCTACGTAAAGAGACATCTTTAAAAGAAAATATTAGACTCGTCATAATTCCCGACTTCGATTACAATGCGTGTGGTGGAACTCATCCAACATCAACAGCACAAGTACGTGCCATTAAAATTCTGCAAACAGAGAGACAGAAGAAGATTGTTCGAGTGGAATTTATTTGTGGAGAAAGGATTCTTACGCATTTACATAGAAAGCATAAGGTACTAACAAACTTAGTTAGCACATTAAGTACTCCTGAAGATAAAATAATGAATGCAACAAAAAATCTCTTAGAGCAAAATTCAAGACTCGCAAAACAAGTAGCAGATTTATCAAATTCTCTTTTAACATATGAAGCACAAGAGTTAAGAGAAAATGCTGATGGAAATACAATCACTTGCATATTTGAAAATAGATCCATGCAGGAGCTTCAAAAACTTGCAAAATTAGTAATTAATGAAATGCCAAACACAATATGTATTTTGGTTTCAAATAATGAGGACAAATTACAAATCATTGCTGTAAAAGGAAACTATATAGAACAAAGTATGAAAGAGTTAATTGCGCTTGTCCTTCCATATATCAATGGAAAAGGTGGTGGTAATGAGCAAATGGCTCAAGGTGGGGGAGAGAAGATTTTAACAAGTGAGCAATTAATCGAAAAGGTAATATCCTATATCTGATAGGCACCGTTCCACAAATATCCTCCTTACATATACTAAGTTGATTACTTTATGAAAGGAGGATTTAACAATGAACAATCAATTTCCTTTTCCACAAGATTCAGGAGGTCCTCAAGGTTTCCCTTCAATTGAAGGTCAACAATTTGGAAATCAACGGTTTCCTGGAAGCATGATGCCTCCATTCGGACAACAACAGTTTCCTGGGAATATGTTCCCCCCATTCGGGCAACAGGGGCCATCATTTCCTCCTAGCTTTCCGCCAGGTGGACAACAGGGACCATCATTTCCTCCTAGTTTTCCACCTGGTGGGCAACAAGGTGGGCAACAAGGAGCTCCAACTAGTCCCCCACCTTCTTTCGTTCCACAAAGACAAAGCGTTGGAGTATTTGCTGTAGACCCTGGTTCTATTCGTGGATGTTTGTTCCGCAATACGTATGTATGGTTGAATAACGGCAATGCATTTTGGCTTTACCCAACTCATGTTGGAAGAAGATCCATTGCAGGATTTAGATGGAACGGATTCATGTGGACTTTTTACGGAACCGACTTAGAGAGAATTTCCTCTTTTCAATGTTTTTAATACGGTGAATCTACCGAGCATATTGCTCGGTTTTTTTATTTTAGGAATTTTAAAAACCATGGTATTTGTCATATGACACATGTATATACTCTTTACAAATGTTATCATACAAAGTAAGATATACTTAGCTAGCTAAATAAAATCCATTTACATTAAAGGAGTGCTACAGTCGATGAATCCACTTATTCACGAGCTTTTTCAAAGATCTCGTTTTTTAACACAGGAAGCTAATCATACATTAAAAAAGTTTAACTTGTTCACTTCTCAGTGGTCAGTTCTTTACTGTATACAACGACATAAAGAAATGACATTGACACAAATTTGGAAATACTTAAACGTGGAAGCACCTACTATTACAAGAACTGTAAATAGATTAGCTGAGCTTGGCTGGATCGAAATCTGCTCTGGTAAAGATAAACGAGAGAAAATTGTAAAACTGTCGGAACATGCATTACAGCAGTACCCTGCTATCAAAACAGCTATGATGGAATTTGAAGATCAAATGGTCGCAGGTTTATCCAAAGAAGAAGAAGTTCAGTTGTTTGAACTCCTAAAAAAAATTAGATAAATTAAAATTTCCATTAGGTGGTTTTCACGGCCAGTTCTTTCCAGTGTTCGCTTGGGGTTGAGCCTTGTAGCGGGAGTATTACTGCCCATCTAAAACGATATAGCCAGGAGGAATATTACCTTGAAACATAAAGAGCCTATTTGGACGAAAGCTTTTCTTAGTTTGTTTACTACAAACTTTTCTATTTTCATTATTTTTTACGGACTCGTATCCGCACTTCCACTTTACGCCACTGATGTACTGTCGCGTTCAGACGAAGATGCGGGTTTATTAATGACTATCTTTTTAATTTCCGCAATTGTTACACGACCTTTTTCTGGCAAGATCTTAGAACTATTTGGAAAACGAAAGGTATTATGGCTAACTTTGTTCCTGTATCTAATATGTACAGGGCTTTATTATTTTATTGAACCTTTTGAAGCTTTATTAGTACTTCGGTTTGTACAAGGTATTTTCTTTAGTATCGCCACTACGGCGAGTGGTTCGATGGCTGCGGATAATATCCCTATTTCTAGACGTGGTGCTGGACTTGGTTATTTTACTATGTCAACAAATTTAGCGGTTGTTGTCGGTCCGTTAATTGCTTTGACACTCATGCAAAACTTCTCATATGATGCGATGTTTTTATCCTTAACGGTTTTACTACTAATTGGTTCTATTGCTGCATTATTGATACCTGCAGATAACAAGTCCAGAGCTACCGTTCCTAGATCGAAGTTAACGTGGAATGATCTTTTTGAAAAAAAGGCATTACCTGTTGCTTTAATAGCCAGTTTAGTTGCTTTTTCTTATGCTAGTGTACTTTCTTACCTATCTATTTACTCCCAAGAAAAAGGTGTACTTCACTTAACTAGTAGCTTTTTTGCTGTCTTTGCTATTGTGATGTTAGCGACACGACCATTTACAGGTCGAATCTTCGATGAAAAGGGACCAAAATATATTGTTATTCCAGGGCTTGTCTCGTTCATGATCGGACTTGCCTTACTTGCTTTTATGAACTCCCCACTCCTTTTCTTACTCTCTGGTGCATTTATCGGCCTAGGTTATGGTGCTGTAGTTCCGAGTTTTCAAACACTTGCAATTCAGTCCACGAAGCATGAACGTAGTGGATACGCTACGGCAACATTTTTCACGCTTTTTGATACTGGTCTAGCTATAGGTTCTTACATTTTAGGACTTATCGCCACTCGACTTGGTTATCAAAATTTATATCTCTTCTCTATTATTTCTCTCATTATTGCACTGGTTCTGTTTATTGTAAGAGTAAAAAAAGTACAACGTCCTGTATAACATAGAGGGTGTACCCTTTATTAGTTAGTTTTTAATCTATGTATATAAAAGCCCTTATTTTGGTAATACTGGAACCATTAAAGTATTTCAAGGAGGACAATACATGAGAAAGCAAATCGTAATTCCATTATTTATAGCAGTCACGGCACTAGGAGGGTGTAATTTCCCTTCTGCAGACGCTGACCTAAAAGATGCAGTGCAGGTTTCATTATTGAATACAGAAGGTAAAGAAGTAGGGAAAGCCACTTTGTCCGAGCATTCCAAAGGAGTGCATATATTATTAAAAGCAGAGGGTCTTACTCCTGGCATTAAAGCAATTCATTTCCATGAAAAGGCAAGCTGCGAAAAACCTACTTTTGAATCCGCGGGTGCTCACTTTAATCCAACTGGAAAAGAGCACGGGTTTGAAAATGCAAAAGGCTATCATTTAGGAGACTTACCAAACATTGAAGTTGGAGAAGATGGTACAGTAGAGTTAGAAACTGTATCTCCGGCGGTTGTTTTGACTGCAGGAAAAAGTAACTCATTATTAGATGCGGATGGAAGTGCCCTTGTTATTCATGAAAATGCGGATGATTATAAAACGGATCCTTCCGGAAATTCTGGTGGAAGAATTGTATGCGGGGAAATTAGCAAGTAGTTTGGAGGTTTAACATGAGAAAAATAGGCTGGTTACTACTTTTTGTTATAGCGCTATTCTTTACTAGACCATTATGGGAAGAGTACACAGTAGAATACGTTGATCTGGCATTTCTAAACCCCGTGGACGACTGGATTGATTCA
This sequence comes from Psychrobacillus sp. FSL K6-2365, assembly GCF_038003165.1. Classification (NCBI taxonomy): domain Bacteria; kingdom Bacillati; phylum Bacillota; class Bacilli; order Caryophanales; family Bacillaceae; genus Psychrobacillus; species Psychrobacillus sp. FSL K6-2365. The sequence goes on from NZ_JBBOOO010000001.1 coordinate 4,219,956, forward strand.
TTGGAAGTAGAACAATATTTGGATGAAGTAAAAGCATATTGGATGCAGGCAAAAGATGAACCAGCCTCACATATTGCAGCATCAGATCAAAAAACTTTACCAGGTACTGGAATTGAGTTAGACGAAATAAAAATAGGGATGAAAAAAAGTGAGATTGAGAAAATTCATGGTAATGCTAAACGAGTTAGTCTTAATGAATATAGTTTAGTATGGCATACCTATCATGAAAACTATCAAAACTTTATGATGGTTTCCTATGATAGTAACAACCGGGTAAATGCCATGTTTACCAATCAGCCTTCTGAATCTTCTTTTTTAGGTCTACAAATGAATAGTACTAGGGAAGAAGTACTCTCACAATTGGATGAGCCTATTAAGAAACTAAAAAAAGGGAATATCATCTACCTCCTACCTGATGCAGGTGAATATGATTTGTTCTTAATTGATAATAACTATGTAACTTTTTTCTATGATCTCCATGAAGATAATACAATAACAGCCATTCAAGTAGTCGAAAAATCTGTAGAAAAAAATCATAAATCTACTTTTGGGGTACCATCGGACGAACTGAAGAAAGGATTTGAATTTCAGCTTTTTGATCTTACGAATGCTGCTCGAGTAGTTCATGGTCTTTCTGTTCTATCTTACGATGAGAGTGTGAGCAACACCGCTCGAAAACATAGTGAGGATATGGCAATTCATAACTATTTTAGTCATGAAAATCTAGAAGGAAAATCTCCATTTAATCGATTAGAGGAAGATGGACTGAGTTTCTCTTATGCTGGAGAAAATCTAGCATATGGACAAACTAGTAGTATTTTTGCTCATGAGGGATTGATGAATTCATTGGGACATCGGAAAAATATTTTAAGTGTTCATTACCAAAATCTTGGTGTCGGCACCGCTTTTGATAAAAAATCGACTCCTTACTACACAGAAAACTTTTTCACAAACTAAGAGGTTGTCTCTAAGTCAGTGTTCACTGATTTTTAGGGACAACCTCTTTTTGTTTACTCATTTAAAATGTTTTAACGCTTCTCTCTTACTTAAGGGAGCAAGTGTATGACTTCCAACAAATTCTTGCACTACTTGGGGACTTGTTTTAGCATATTCCCTCAATACCCAGCCGATGGATTTTTGAAGAAAGAATTCTTTTGATTCTGCATGACGTTGAATGGTCGCAAATAATAACTCTTCATTTGTTTTGTCCTTGTATTTTAACTGATGTAAAATAGATGCTCTATTCGTCCACCTATTCGAGGACTTGGCCCACTCGACCATCACGGCTTCTCCTTCCATTCTGTTTGCCAGGACAATATCCCCTACTATTTTAGGAGCGATAGAATCTACACTATCCCACCAAGATTTCATTTCAATGAGTTTTAGACAAAACAGTAGATCCTTTACAGCTAACTGTTTTTTATAATTGGATAATAATTCAATTGCTATGTAATGATATTCTCGTTCTTCTAACTGGAACAATCCCCATACTTCCTTTTCCATATCTTCATACGGTGGAAGTTCCATTTCATTAGTCATTGCTTTAAAAAGCTGTCGACGTTCTGGTGTTTTAATCCCAAGAAAGGGGAAGTAATTTTTCATATACTTGGCCATGGGTAGTGCAATTTTATCATTTCGTTTAGGCTCCATATAACCTTTAACTTGCTCTATTGTCCACTCTTTTTTCACTTGAGAGTAAATCCTTTACTCGCCAAAAATTCTGCCATATGAGGTCTTCTAGGCGTCTCCAGGAATTCAGCCATCGACTTAGTCCAATTTGCTGTTTTCTGATTGGAGCCACGACTTTTATAATAGTCTTCCATTGTTTGATCATACTCAGGTAATAACACTTCATATTTGGCACTATTATAGTTATTTTCATGTAATACTGCAGTCACTGGCAAACGAGGTTTGACCTCATTTTGCTGATCTGGAATACCAAGAGTTATAGCAAATAGAGGGAATACTCCCGTTGGCAATTCAAACAATTGACTAATTGCTGCTGGTTCGTTACGTACTCCTCCTATATAACAAATACCAAAACCTTTTGCTTCTGCTGCAATGACTAAATTTTGCGCAAAAAGAGCAACATCAACTGCTCCTACTAACACATTCTCAGTTGTATCTATAACAATATCTGTTTGCTGTAATTTACCTGCCACCTGTAAGCGGTGAAAATCAGCACATAATAATAATGCCGCTCCAGCAGTTTCAAATTGCTTAGGGTTTCTAGACAATCTACCAAGCTCTTCCTTTTTTTGTTTATCATTTACCCATATAACACTATATGCTTGGACAAAATGAGAACTAGCAGCATGTTGCGCCGTCTCCACAAGCTCAGAAACTTCCTCTTTAGTTAACATGTAATTTTTATATTTTCTGACTGACGAATGCTTTCTTAATAACTCTTGAACCAAGGTTAGAACCCTCTTTCATCGTAAGATTACATATAGTATAACCGATGCTTTCATCTGGACGAAATGAAAAGCGAAGTAGAGCCATTAGCCCTTTACTTCGCTTCATTAATATTATTCTTGTAATTGTTTGTTCTCTTCTGATGTAAATGCTCGGGATCTCGTTAAAAATCGTTTGCCTTCCACACCTTCTAAAGAAAACATTCCTCCCCGACCATCCACTACATCTATAATCAGCTGTGTATGCTTCCAATAATCAAACTGGCTTTTGTGCATATAAAATGGAACATCACCTATTTTACCAAGAAGTACATCTTGGTCTCCAACGATTAAATCACCATCCGTATAACACATAGGAGAAGAACCATCGCAGCACCCTCCTGATTGATGAAACATAAGAGGTCCGTGCTTACCTTTTAATAGTTCAATGAGTTCTAGTGCAGCGTCTGTAGCAATTACACGTTCAACCATCTACACTCTTCCTTTCTTTTTTCCGCATTATCGGAGGCAGATGAAAGGTTTACTTTATCAAAAGAATCCTTGCTTATTTTCACTATAGCTTACAAGAAGGTTTTTCGTTTGTTGGTAGTGGTTAAGCATCATCAGATGGTTTTCACGACCAATACCAGACATCTTGTATCCACCAAATGCAGCATGTGCTGGATACTGATGATAACAGTTTGTCCATACACGACCAGCTTGAATTTTACGTCCGAATTGATAAGCGGTGTTCATATTACGCGTCCAAATACCGGACCCTAAACCATATAGTGTATCATTAGCAATTTCTAATGCTTCTTCTTTTGTTTTAAACGTTGTTACTGAAACGACTGGTCCAAAAATTTCTTCTTGGAATATACGCATTTTGTTATTTCCTTTGAAGACAGTTGGTTTAATATAGTAACCTTCTGCCAATACTCCGTCTAATTTGTTTTGCTCTCCGCCGATTAAACACTCTGCTCCTTCTTGCTTTCCAATATCTAAGTATGAAAGGATTTTTTCCATTTGTTCATTGGAGGCTTGGGCACCCATCATAACAGTTGAATCCAATGGATTCCCTATTTTAATAGCTTCTACACGCGCAATTACTCGTTCAATGAATTTATCATAGATAGATTCTTGAATCAGAACACGTGACGGACAGGTACATACTTCCCCTTGGTTCAATGCGAACATAACGAATCCTTCAACAGCTTTATCTAAAAATGCATCATCTTCATCCATAATGTCTTCGAAGAAAATATTTGGTGATTTTCCTCCAAGCTCTAATGTCACCGGTATTAAGTTTTGAGAAGCATATTGCATGATTAAACGACCAGTCGTTGTTTCACCAGTAAATGCAATTTTACTAATACGCGGACTAGATGCTAAGGGTTTCCCTGCCTCTAAACCGAAACCATTTACAATATTCACAACTCCAGGAGGCAAAAGATCTCCAATTAGCTCCATTAGTACTAAAATAGACGCCGGTGTTTGCTCTGCCGGCTTCAAGACCACGCAATTACCTGCTGCAAGTGCTGGTGCCAGCTTCCAAACAGCCATTAGAATCGGGAAATTCCAAGGTATGATTTGTCCTACTACCCCTAGTGGTTCATGGAAATGATACGCTACTGTATCGTTATCAATTTGACTTAAGCCGCCTTCTTGTGCACGAATGGCACCTGCAAAATAACGAAAATGATCAATAGCGAGCGGAATATCGGCATTTAAAGTTTCTCTAACTGCTTTTCCGTTATCCCACGTTTCAGCTACTGCTAGTAATTCTAAGTTTTCTTCTATTCTATTTGCAATTTTATTTAATATATTTGCTCTTTCAGCAACTGAAGTGGAACCCCACGCATCTTTTGCTGCATGAGCTGCATCTAAAGCATGCTCAATATCTTCTGAAGTGGAACGAGCAACTTGTGTAAATACTTTACCTGTAACTGGGGTAACATTTTCAAAGTATTGTCCTTTTACCGGGGGTGTCCACTCGCCATTAATATAGTTTTCATACTTGTCCTTAAATGAAACCTTCGAGCCTTCTGTATTCGGAAATGCATAAACCATTTTCTATTTCCTCCCCTTCATATCTATTTAGCACATTCCATATCGTATGCTAGATTCGTTTTATGTATGCGCTTTCAAAACTATTAAAATAAAAAATAGTCTTCGTTTCATTTTGACAGACTATACAAAATATTTCAACAATAATAATTTACTGAGAAAATTTATTTTATACTGTTGTTACTGGACAATTTGCAACGTTTTCATAGCCTGCTACTTGTGTTCATAATGATTTATTTGCGGAATAGGAACTTTACTATTCTCTCTTTCTTACAAAGCTTTCCTACTTTCTATATACAGAATTTTTCTATAAACTAAGTATAGGATTACTTTTAGAAAAGAGGAGATTAACATTGAGTGATTTAGCGAGTGAATTGAAACCTGTCAAAACCCCTCACCGTAGCACCCCCAAGAAAGTCGTATTCGTACGTTTACTCATGATTGCCATAGGAGCTATATTAATGGCTATTGGATTAGAATTATTTCTAGTTCCTAATCAGATATTGGACGGTGGCGTTGTAGGCGTATCCATCATCCTGTACCACTTAACTGGAGTCCGTTTAGGGATCTTTATATTTGTCCTGAACATTCCATTCTTTTTCCTCGGATATAAACAAATAGGAAAAACCTTTGCATTATCTACACTATTCGGTATTACCATACTATCGATATGCACTTCTTTCTTACATAATATTGATGCTATTACTCCTGATTTATTACTTGCCACTGTTTTTGGTGGTATTGTTTTAGGCACGGGCGTTGGGCTAGTTATTCGTTATGGAGGCTCTTTAGACGGTTCCGAAATTCTTGCAATTTTATTTAATAAGGCTACCCCATTTTCAGTTGGGGAGATCATCATGATTATAAATCTGGTCATCTTTACAATTGCTGGGTTTGTCTTTACGTGGGAACAAGCAATGTATTCGTTTTTAGCTTATTTTATAGCCTTTAAAACAATAGATATTGTCATTCAAGGGTTAGATGAGTCAAAATCAGTCTATATCATTAGTGAAAAGATAGAAGATATCGGTGATGCTATTATGGATCGTTTAGGACGTGGTGTAACCTATTTACATGGTGAAGGTGCTTTTACTGGAGAAAACAAAAAAGTTATCTTTACAGTCATTACACGATTAGAAGAGGCAAAATTAAAGTCTATCGTAGAAGAAATAGATGACCATGCATTTTTAGCAGTCGGCAATATCGCCGAGGTGCGTGGTGGTCGCTTTAAAAAGAAGGATATACATTAAGAAAAACTGAGCTAAACGACATGCCCGTCCCTTTAAGGTCAAAATCTGTTTCTATCGTTTTCGAAGGGCCTTGGACTATTACCGAGTGAATTTTTGTGGTATTGGTTGTGACGTCCGTCACAACCAATACCACTTTTTTCGGTAATCTTATCTTATGGCGTTTTTCTGTCCGTCACCCTTCTATAACTCTTAGAAAGAGGTTATTACGTTTTTGGATAACTAGAGAAAAGAGACTTTCCAATTGATAGAGCAAGCTCACGAAGATGCAATTTCGTGAGCTATTTCACTTCTATATAGTAAACACTTATTATTTCTCTTTATTTCCACTAGTATAAAAGAAAATCTACTTTCTCCATAGCCTTACAGAACAGTGTCCCTAGAGATGGTGAATCGGAATCCCCTTCCTATTAGTTTATTCACAAACAACTATTTCGCGTATAAACTGTTGTTTTTTCGTAATACAGCGGTCTTTTATATGTAAACCTACTGTTTCCAATCGATCATCCATCGATTCTATCGTTACAATTACTACTTTTTGGGCAATTCTACGGGCATGCTTTAAAATGGTAAACTGTTCTTCCCAAGATGCATTAGTATACAAATTATAAGGCAAATCTATAATCGCTACGTCATACATCTCTCCAATGTCTTGAATGGCACTCTTTCGAACATCTCCATTCAAACCAAAATAAGCAATATTTTCTCGAGATCCTTCACATACAAGTGGGTTAATATCTCTTCCCACAATATCTATACCCATCGATAATGCTTCAACCAGTACTGTACCAATTCCACAGCAAGGATCAATAGCCCTCACACCTTTCGGATGTGGAACTGCGATATTAGCTACCGCTCTGGCTACTCTTGTACTAAGGGCAGTAGAATACTCACGCGGTTTCTTTATATGATTAAACCAAATAGGCTCACTTTTCGTGTATAACCCGAAATACCAACGATCACCAAATGGAACTATTGCAAACAACTGATCCGGATGATGTAAATCGAAATCACCTTGCATTTCACTTCCAATAGTCCTTTCTATATGAAGTCGTTCCGCATTCTCAATCTTATCAATGCCTTGTCGATCATTTATTTTTAAGAAAATAACTTTATTCGTTTCACCCTCTGAACCGAAATTCGGGGCTTGAGCGATAATTTCCTTTACTGTGTCCCCTTCTGCTAAAACTTCTAATCTTCCTTTCATAAAAGGGCTTCTACTAGGATCTATTTTTACAGGACTCTTTAAAATTTTCATTTCTGTGTCTATATCAAAAAAAGAGCGCATCTCTAGATGACATAGAGAACGCTCGGCCTCATTATATGCGTATGTATATATAAATGCCGATTGTCGGCTGTTGTTTATCAATGTTATTCCCTCCAATAGTACTTCTATTATACCACGGGTAGCTGTTCAAAATCATTTTGGTGTAGTGAATAGTAATTCATAATTCAATGGAATATAATACAATTAAGTTTCAGAATTTTTGGTTAAATGAGGGATGTAGATGGAATGGGACGTCATTATAGTCGGTGCTGGACTTGCAGGACTAGTTGCTACCGCTGAACTTGCGGAGGCTGGAAGGAAAGTTTTACTGCTAGATCAAGAACCTGAAGCATCACTTGGAGGGCAAGCTTGGTGGTCGTTTGGAGGATTATTTCTAGTAGATTCCCCAGAACAACGAAGATTAGGAATTCATGACTCCTATGATTTGGCTTGGCAGGATTGGTTAGGAACTGCAGGCTTCGACCGTGAAGAGGATGAAGATCACTGGGCAAGAAAATGGGCGGAGGCTTATGTTCGCTTTGCGGCAGAGGAAAAACGAAATTGGCTTCATGCACAAGGTATTCGATTTTTCCCTGTAGTAGGTTGGGCAGAACGCGGAGGTTATCTTGCAGATGGCCACGGGAACTCGGTACCGAGGTTTCATATCGTATGGGGTACAGGACCAGGTATTGTGAAGCCATTTGAGACTAGAGTTCGAGCTGCCATGTCAAAAGGAAATGTTGAATATAAACCGCGCCACCAGGTAGATGAACTTCTTATGGACAATGGACGAGTTATTGGTGTGAGCGGTTCATTATTGACCCCTAGTTCTGCTGCTCGTGGAGAACCAAGCCCTAGAGATGTGATTGGAAATTTTCAATATGTAGCTAAAGTCGTTATGGTAACAAGTGGTGGAATTGGCGCTAATCATGATTTAGTGAGGGAAAACTGGCCTTCTAGACTTGGCAAACCTCCTAAGCGTATGATTTCTGGAGTTCCAGAGCATGTAGATGGACGTATGCTTGCCATTACAGAGAAGGCTGGAGGTCGCTTAGTAAACAAAGATCGTATGTGGCACTATACAGAAGGTATTAAAAATTGGAATCCTATCTGGCCACATCATGGGATACGTATACTCCCAGGTCCATCTTCTATTTGGTTAGATGCCACAGGACAGCGTTTTTCTGCTCCTAACTTTCCTGGTTTCGATACATTGGGAACACTTGAGGCTATTCAAAAAACTGGATATGATTACTCTTGGTTTATACTTACAGAGAAAATTATTGAAAAAGAATTTGCACTTTCCGGATCAGAGCAAAATCCAGATTTAACCGAAAAGAGTATTAAACAAGTACTGAAGCGAATTTTACCAGGACCTACTTCCCCAGTAAAAGCTTTCATGGAAAAAGGAGAAGACTTCGTCGTATCCAACAATTTAGCCAACCTTGTAGATGGGATGAATAAAATTACCGGGGACAATCTATTAAATTTGGAGCATATTGAGAGACAACTAGTCGCTAGAGATCGTGAAATCGATAATAAATTTACAAAAGATCTTCAAATTACTGCCCTTAGAGGTGCTAGGAACTATATAGGGGATAAATTAATACGAGCAGCATCTCCCCATAAACTATTAGACCCTAAAAACGGCCCTTTAATTGCGGTTCGGTTAAATATCGTAACTAGGAAAACATTAGGTGGACTGCAAACCGACTTAGATGGTCGAGTACTAAATGATAATGGAATTCCCATACCTGGTCTTTATGCAGCAGGTGAAGTAACCGGTTTTGGCGGAGGCGGAGTTCATGGATATCGCTCTTTAGAAGGAACCTTTTTAGGAGGATGTATCTTTACAGGAAGAGAAGCTGGAAGAGCACTGGTTCGCAGATTAAATCAAAATTAATAAGAAAACTATTCTGATTGAGGATTTGAAATATATACAAAAAAAGTATGAAGGATTCCAAAACTCATTACTTAAAAGACGACATGATTAGTATAGTCATGTCGTCTTTTATTGTTTTTATATATTACTGCTCTTCCTCACTGTAAGTAGTTATATATTTCCTCCCCAATTTGAGAAAGAATTCGCTTCGATATTAAATCGTCTTCATCTTTTGATAAAACCGTTGCGATAAACTCTCGGTCACCTACATAAAAAATTCCAACGTCGTGACGAGTTCCCGGAATCCACCCTGTCTTATTAGCTAACTCCCATGGTGCCTTTCCATGATCAAAATCAGAATATGGAGAAGGTAATTTCTCTGGCAAACAATCACGTACTTGTTGTTTTTTCATGACATCTACCATTTGGTCGCTAGCTTTATTACTCACTAATCCCCCTATAGCCATCTCATGTAAAAGGACACTTATGTCCACAGCTGCTATGCAATTAGCACCTTTCGGATTAGGCTTACTTAACATAAGCTTGTTAAGAAAAGTGCTATATACCATACCAACTTCTTTCATCGTATTTTGGATACTTTCTACTCCTACCAGGTCGATTAATAGATTTGTTGCTGTATTATCACTTTGGATAATCATCAGCATAATAATGTCTTTAAGAGGTAACGATGAGCCCGGAGTAAAATGTTGAATTACACCTGAGCCTCCCACATAATCTTGTTCATCAAGAATTATTAAATCGGTGAGAGCCAAATCTCCCCGTTCCACTGCACTATATACCGAGGCCATGATAGGTAACTTAATAACACTTGCCGCATAAAAAAGCTCCTGTTCGTTATGCTCCCATTTCTCCCCTGAATTCAAGTCCTCTAAAACGATTCCCCAAGTCCCTTTTGACGGTACAATCAATTTCTCAATCCTACTTACAAGCTTCTCCAAAATCCATCCCCCTATAATAAATCAATTTGTTTTATTATAGATCACAGTTATTTATTTGAATATTACAACAAACAGAAAAAGTGAACCGAATTGCATCAGTTCACTTTTTTGATGTCTTATAAATCTTGATAATCTCTTTGATATTTACCGCCGTCTTTTACTTCTGAATGATATAGAGCCTTTAAAGCAAAGCTTTTCTCTAAATCATGCTCCTTCATAACTTCTTTTAACCGCTTGCTTAATTCTGGGCTATATTTTACTAACTCTTCCATTTTAGATTTCGAATATTGCATATTGTATTCCTTCTTCCTTCGTTGTTTAGTCTTCCTAGTATAGCACTGAACAGGTTGTTTCACCGTAATTTGTTATAATTAAGTTCAGAGGTGAGAACATGCATAAAACCATTGGAATTCTTGCACATGTAGATGCTGGAAAGACTACTTTTTCGGAGCAGCTGCTTTACCATACAAATACAATAAGACAACGAGGAAGAGTTGACCACCAAGACTCGTTTCTTGATAGCCATACAATAGAAAAAAATAGAGGAATTACTATCTTTGCTGACCAAGGAATCTTTACTCACAATAATTCTACATACAATATTATCGATACTCCCGGGCATGTAGATTTTTCTCCAGAAATGGAGCGTGCTATTCAAGTAATGGACTATGCCATTATTCTTATTAGTGCAGTAGACGGCATTGAGGGTCATACAGAAACTGTCTGGCAATTACTGCGTAAACACAAAGTACCAACTTTTTTCTTTATCAATAAAACTGACTATGAAGGGACTGACCCAGCAAGCATTCTTGCTGAAATACGTGACACCTTATCGGACGACGTATGCGATATAACAAATACTTTCGACGAAGAACTAATTGAATTTATTGCTGAGAGAGATGAGACCTTATTAGAAACGTATATGGACAGCGGATTTGATAAGGACTTATGGACAAAAACGCTTCAGCAAATGATAAAGGAAAATAAAGTCTTCGCATGTGCCAGTGGCTCCGCATTAAAGGATTTTGGAATAATAGAGTTTTTAGAGAAACTAGATTTATTAACTACAACCTCCTATAAAGCAGACGATGCATTTGCAGCGCAAGTGTATAAAATTCGACATGATGAAAGTGGAAACCGTGTTACCTTTTTGAAATTAGTTAATGGAACGTTAAAAGTCCGTGATAGTGTAACCTACAACGAACAAACCGAAAAAATAACACAAATTCGGTTATATAGTGGCAATAAGTTTAAAACCATAGATCAGGCTATAGCAGGTGAACTAGTTGCTGTGACAGGCTTAACGAACGCTTCCATTGGGGATGGACTCGGCTCTCTTACACAGAAAACTGCGTTCGATATGATTCCCACGTTAAAATCTAAAGTTCTCTTTGGTAATTCTATCCATGTAAAGGAAGTATTGCGTAGCTTTAAACTATTAGATGCAGAAGATCCCTCTCTACGTGTATTTTGGGATGAGTATTTTCAAGAAATACATGTCCATGTAATGGGAGTTATCCAGCTAGAAGTACTCGAACAAATAGTTTTGGAACGATTTGGTTTTCACGTATCTTTTGGTGAGCCTAAAATTTTATATAAAGAGACTATTGATAACTCCGTTCGAGGATATGGTCATTTCGAACCTTTAAAACATTATGCTGAAGTGCACTTATTAATCGAGCCTGCTGCCAGAAACAGTGGAATTACCTTTGCAAATGTTTGTCATGCGAATGATTTATCCATAGGCCATCAAAATCTAGTTAGCCATCACCTTTTCGAAAGAGAACATCATGGTTTACTAACAGGATCCTCCTTAACAGATGTGAAAATTACTTTGCTAACTGGTCGCGGACATAACGAGCATACGCATGGTGGTGACTTTAGAGAAGCCACGTACCGTGCACTTCGACAAGGATTAGAAAAAGCTGAAAACATCTTACTTGAGCCATTTTATGACTTTACGATTAAAGTACATATGGACTTAATAGGCAGAGTATTATCCGATATTCAACAAGCAGCAGGAACCTTTGAACCTCCAGAAAATATTGGAGATAAAGTTCTCGTAAAAGGAAGAGTACCTGTGGCTACATTTATGAAATATAGCACCATTTTTGCTTCATTCACCCACGGCAAAGGATCTCTTAGCTTAGTGTTTGGTGGTTATGATCGTTGTCACAATACACAAGAAATCATTGAAGCACTTGGTTACATTAAAGAAGCAGACCCTGAATATACATCTACTTCTATTTTTTGTGCTAAAGGAAAAGGATATCCCGTCTACTGGGATGAGGCCGAAGCAGCTATGCACTGCCTATAAATTTAAGGAGGAATAGTTCATGATCGCTACAATTCATAACGAAAAGGGAATCTATCTCGCACGATTCGAAAGACAGTTCGATCACTCAGTGGAAACTGTTTGGGAAATGCTAACGGATAATGAGAAATTGAAACAATGGTTTGATGAATTAGAGATTGTCGATTTACGCCAAGATGGGTTAATTCAGTTCGATCTGCAGGACGGTTCATACGAGGATATGAAGATTCTGGATTATGAACCACTAAAGACTTTAGTGTTTGAATGGGGCCAGGATATCGCAAGATTCGAATTATCCTCTTTATTCAATGGTTGCAAATTAGTATTTGTAGAAACAATTTCTACTATAACTGAACATACTCCGAAAGATTTAGCTGGTTGGCATGTTTGTTTAGATGTTATAAAAGCATTGCTAGATGGAAATTCGATTAAGCGTGAAGATGATTGGAAAATCTGGTTCCAGAAATATAAAGAGCTTCTAAATAATTGATAATACAGAAGCCTTTTTAACTTCTGCAAAACTACTAAAGCACTCCTTTTGCTGTCAGAGTGCTTTACTTAATCCAATCGGTAGATTAAAAACCGTTCGTTATTATTTTCTTCGTATAAACCAGGGAGTCGAATCTCCTTGCATAATTCAAATACTGTTTGGATTTCAAGAAAATGACTATATTCTGTGGTTGGATAATAGAGAATGACATCCACTGAACGTGGAAAATCTTCCACCGACCTTAGAATATTATCTATAACCTTTTGAAAAATCTGTAGAGAAAATGGATTAAAAAAATAAAACCGATTATCCTCTTTCTCTATATCATATCCTTCTGCAAATATATGTTCAAACTGAATGGAAGCTCTCGATTTCTTGGCACGCTCCATATATCTAGCTAAGTTCTCCATAGCCTCCTGATAGAGTTGCCCACTCATTTCTACCCCAACCGCTGAGGCATGTAAATGGTGGTAAACGTAAAAAGGGAATCTTCCCTTGCCACATCCAAAATCCACAAAACGATCGGTAGATTTCCACTCCTCATATTCGTCAAAAAGAACCTCTAAAGCTGAATACGGTGTTGCTTCATATCTATTGTAATGAGACGATTGATGCTGCCACTCTTTTACACCCTCTGTCTTAATACGTAATAATCTGTCATGTTCTTGTTCTTTCACATGTTACCTCCAGCTTACTTTACTCCAAATACATGCTGTTGAACCCACGCATCTGTTTTCCCTATCTCACCCTCAACATCTTTTAAAAAGTTAACCGTATAGGTCTCACCCTTCATAACAGCTGTCGATATGAAGCTAGGATTCTCTATAGTCATTACTTGTTCACCATTCACATTTTTCTTTAAAACTTCTATTTTAGCAATCCCACCAATATTAGTATACTCATCTTTTTGACCCGAGAAAAAATTTCCTAACGAATAAAACACATGTGTCCGATGACCACTTTCTGAAATAATCAGTTCATAAGGTTGAATAACATGAGGGTGATGACCAAATATAATATCTGCACCTGCATCTGCAATCGACTGTGCCAGCTTTTTCTGCGTATCATTAGCCTCAAGGTTATATTCTGCCCCCCAATGGATGCTAACAATAACAAAGTCTACTTTTGCTTTTAACTCTTCAATATCCCCTACAATTCGATTCTCATCTATCTGATTTACTAAATAGCCCTTTCCTTCTGGAGTTTCATGCCCATTTGTTCCATACGTATATCCCAGAAGTCCAAGTGATATATTATCCACTTGGAATATTCGATCGGCCTGTTGATCCTCTATCGATTTATAAGCACCAATATACGGCATTTCTACCTTCTCCATCTGTTGAATTGCTTCTAGAAGACCTTCTTCTCCTTGATCGAGTGTATGATTATTAGCTATCGATAAAACGTCTACACCAGCATCTTTTAAGTCTCCAATAATATGTGGAGGACTAGAAAAGTTAGGATAACCAGACACTCCAAATGCTCCACCTGCCGGTAAGGATTCTTGATTTGCTATTAACAAATCAATGGATTTCAATTCATCTAGCACAGGAGAAAAAGAAGGAATAAAACTCATATAATTATAAAGCGGTAAATGTAGTAATACATCTCCAATCATCGCAATCTCTATTTTTTCTTCCCCATAATTCATATAAAATGTCGAAAATTGTTTCCCGTGGAACTCTTTATTAAATTGAGTAGGTTTCTCTATTTGTAGATTAAAGTATAACAATACTGAAATAACAACGACTAAAAAAGCAGCTAAAGCCTTGATAAATAACACCTCCACTCCAATCATGTACTTCGATTGCGTTACTTATACAAAATAATCTTTATATACTTATAAGGATAATAGCCGCTGTCTATTCTCGGCCCTTTCATAGTATACAAGACAGCCAACATTTCTTATATACAATTATGTTGCTGAAAAATAGCAAAGGAAGGTAAACATGAACTTAGAAAATAGCAAATGGTACAAGTGGCTGCCTAGGAGAGGTCGTCCTTTACGAGTACGAAAAAAAGGAGTTATAAGTAATGCTCAAAAGTCGAGCAACAAAGTAGGAGTTGTGCTCCCGGTGTATAACCAAGAAAGGGAGTATTTATTTGAATGTGTACAGGCTATTGAGAACCAAACGTACCGAAACTTTGAATTAGTAATTGTCATTGATGGGGCAAATGCTCAAACTGTAAAAGCAGTATATGAAGCATCTAAGCTTTTAACATGTAAGTTTTCCATTATTCATCGCGTTTTCAATAAGGGCATAGCTTACTCCTTAAATGAAGGCTTTGAAAAATTGCTTGATTGCCCCCTTTTGACTTGGATATCTAGTGATAATAAACAATGGCCAAACTACCTTGAAAAATTAGTAGAAACGATGAAGAACGCTACTCCCGAAACAGTTTTAGTATATTCGCTTTACCATCCTATTGATGAAAAAGGACTCTCTCGAGATTTAAATAACACTTGGTATCAAGCACTCAATGAGATGATGAAACGGCCAAAAGAAGAAATTATGTTAACTTGTTTTATTGGTGCTTCCTTTCTCTTTACTAGAGAAGCATATGAACAAGCAGATGGCTATGACCCTAAATATGGACTAGTTTCTGACTACGAATTTTGGATTAGATTAATGCCTCTCGGTGAATTTTTATTCTTGCCAGAACCCCTCATGGATTATCGTCTAAATGGTAAACATTCTTTAACGACGATAACGGCCTCTGAAGATTTATTTCTCCAAAGTATGTCCGCAAGTGTAGATCATAGAAGAAAAAATGGTGATAACCCTAAAGTCACTGTTATTATTACGGCCTGTAACCACGAAAAGTATATAAAAGAATGTATACAAAGTGTATTAAGCCAATCATTTTCTAATTTTCACATTGTCGTAATAGATGTAGGTTCAACCGATTCGACTTTAAGTAAAATCTATTCAATGCACGATACTCGAATCATTCCCATTCATATAAGTAAAAGACATAAAGCTGATGCTCTCAATATCGGATTGGAATATGTTCTTGGAGAGTACGTATTAGAATTAGACGGAGATGATTGGATTGATCCCGCTACACTGGAGACCATGGTGAATGAAATGGATTCACTTGCCGAAAATGTAGGTTTGGTCTTTGCAAACAGAAAGATTTGGTTCGAAGAAAACGGTGTTTTACGTGAGGGATCTATTCACAAGGGACTTAACTATGCAGACAAATATGAAGTATTGGAAAAGTTTCAAACGCATTGCCCAAGAATGTATCGTTACTCCGCACTTAAAGAATTAAATGGTTGGATGTCTACAATTCAAGGAGAACCTCTTTTAGCAGATGATTTTGCAATGTTCTTACGTCTTGCTGAGCACTACAAGCTACACTGGATTGACAAAGACTTATATCATCAGCGTCGACATAACACCAATATAACTATAAAAGAAAAGGAAATATTAAATAACCAATTCCGTATACTTGCTCAAGAAACATTACTACGTTGGGGGAATCTGTATAAAGCAAATTTTGAAGTAATTGATGGTACTATAACGAAAATCAATTTAGTTCCCACTGGAAAAGAGATGACTAAACAATGAAGGTATTAATTATATTTGGGACTCGTCCAGAGGGTATAAAATTTGCACCAATTATACAGGAACTAACTAATACGAAAGAAATGGATTGCGTTTTGGTAAATACAGGACAGCATCGAGAAATACTCGACCAAGTATTATCACTATTTTCAATTACCCCCCACTACCAATTAAACCTCATGAAACCAAATCAAACATTAGAAGAAATAACATCGGAAATGATAAAAAAAATTGGAGAAGTATATGAGAAGGAAAATCCCGATTTAGTGTTAGTGCTTGGTGACACTGTAACGACTTTCACAGGTGCCTATACAGCTTTCTTACACCGCATTCCAGTCGGTCATATTGAGGCTGGCTTGCGCACATTTAAAATGTACTCTCCTTTTCCAGAGGAAATGTATCGAAAACTTGTCACTAGTCTTAGTAGCTATCACTTTGCCCCAACGGAAAAAAGCAAAAATAACCTCTTACAAGAAGGTATTCCAGAGAACAGAATTTTCGTAGTAGGGAATCCAGTAATAGATGCACTCCTTGATGTTACTGGTAGACCATATACCTTCCCACCAAACATACAAAAAATAATAAATAATAATCGACGCATTGTTTTAGTGACTACACATCGACGCGAAAATTTTATAAAACTAGAAGGTATCTACCTAGCTCTCAAACAGTTATTAGAGGATTTCGATGACATAGAAATTATCTTTCCGGTCCATCCTAATCCAAATGTAAGAAAACAAGTACAGAAACATTTATATACAGACAATATTAGCTCTCGTATACATTTAATTGACCCATTGGACTACGAATGCTTCTCTCACCTAATGAAGCATTCCTATCTCATAATTACAGATTCTGGAGGTATACAGGAAGAAGCGCCAGCACTTAATGTTCCAGTGCTAGTTGTCAGGGAAAGCACAGAACGTATCGAAGGAGTGGAAACCGGAACGTTACAATTGGTAGGGACAGACAAAGAAAAAATTTTATCAGCTACCAGGAAACTACTTAAATATCCAAGTGAATACTCAAAAATGGCCAATACTCTTAATCCTTACGGAGACGGAACCTCAGCAAAACAAATAGGCACCTTATTAAATAAAATAGAAAAGAAGATATGAGTATGGCTACTCATACTTTTTTCTATTTACATATGCAATGAAACTACAACACAAAAAAGAAAAGCATTTGCTAAGCATGCTTTTCTTTTTTTGATTGTGATCGACGATTCAGTAAAAACACATACAAAAATGCACCCGCTCCTAGTAATCTCAATCCAGAGCTAATATACATAGAAGAATTCATGCCAATAAGATCTAAGGACCAGATCCCAATCTGTGGCGCAATAAACGCTACGAAGGCTAGAAGCACATTATACGTTGTAATACAGTACGTACGATACCTTTCAGGTGATTGCTCCAACAACAAGTTAAATAATAGTAGGACAGTACCAGATAAGAAAAACCCGGAAGTTGTTTGAATTAGAGTTAAATAGTATAGATTGGTAGATAGAACTGTTAAAAATGGAGTTGTTGCCATTCCAATTGCTGACCATATGAAGACTTGCATATTTGAATACTTATCCGCCCATTTCTTCCATAATGGAAAAGTTAGAAACTGCATAAGCATACTTCCAACGGAGAACATACTGATCCAAAAGATTGTTGCTCCTGCTATTCGAACATTATAAATATTAAACAGGCCCCAAGCCATTTGCCAACCAAAGTTAAATAACAGAGCAGCTACTAAAAACCAAACATAGCTGGAATATTTAAAAATACTCCAGTCCATCGATTTCTTTTTTATTTGCTCACCTGTTGTTTCAACAACATCTTCGTCTTGTCTTAATATGAAAAATACTTCTAGTAATCCGAAACCAAGTGCTAATACAAACAGAACTTGATACGCAATAATACTCTCGGTGGCATCTCTCATTAGAACCCCAATTAGTAATGTTGAGATTAGTCCAACCAACGTTAATAGACGATTACGGTCACTAAAAAATTGTCCTCTTCTCGATTCATCAATCATTCCACTTATCAATGTTTGCCACCCTACATTGGCTATCGTGTTCGGAACACTTATAAAAGCAATAATCCCTAGGAAAGCCCATGACTGAAGCGAATTAGAAGGTAAATAAACAACAAGTACAATTAGCAAGAACATTAATCGCGCTAGTAAAACAGACATTGCCACTAGTTTCTTTTGGGTACTTGCTCGATTAAGTAAGATTGCTGCTGGTATGGTCATTAACAGTGCCACTAATGGAGGTAAAGAGCTTATTAAGCCTACTTGATAATTAGTAGCCCCTAAAATGGTTATAGCAAAAATAGGGAAAAAGTTATTGGAAAAGTTAAGCGCTATGGTAGATGCCATTCCATGATAAATACTAATTTTTTCATTATATGGTCTCAATTTTTGTCAGCCCAATCAATTTTTAATAGAGGATATGCTAGAATTATATACTTGCTTTGACAGAAAACAAGTACTTCGAGACACAAAATTTTCATATTTTCCCTACGATAAAAACACCAGTAAATACTTGTTCATTTAGTGACAATAAGTGGTCTTTTATTTACAATTGATTCGTAAAGAGTATAATGTGTAGATGATGTAAAAGTACATTTACTGGGTATAATGGATTGCAGGTAGGACTGCATAATATATAAACAAGCTTCACTTTATTTGAGAAAATGGGGTGGTATCAAAAATGAATCAAGAACAACAACTGACGCTTGTAGAACATTTAACAGAACTTAGAAAAAGACTTATTATTGTTGCATCGACATTTATCCTCTCACTTGCCTTAGGATTTTGGTTAGCACCAAAAACACTCACGTTTTTAAAACAGCAACCTACAGCTGCTCATGTAGAGTGGAATGTCTTCGGGTATACGGATGGTTTAATGATCTATGTAAAATGCGCGCTGATACTAGCCATATTAATAACTCTACCAATTGCATTACATCAGATATGGTTATTCGTAAGACCAGGCTTAAATGAAAACGAGGTAAAAGGGACGGGCTATTTTATTCCGGT
Source organism: Psychrobacillus sp. FSL K6-2365 (assembly GCF_038003165.1). Classification (NCBI taxonomy): domain Bacteria; kingdom Bacillati; phylum Bacillota; class Bacilli; order Caryophanales; family Bacillaceae; genus Psychrobacillus; species Psychrobacillus sp. FSL K6-2365. Next base: position 4,239,183 of record NZ_JBBOOO010000001.1, read on the forward strand.
GTCATTTCTTCTATTTTTGCTAGGGATTAGTTTTAGTTACTACATTCTTTTTCCACTTATGTTAAATTTCATGTCGAATATCAATGATTCAATTGGCGCTTTGGAAACGTATGGGATGAAACAGTATTTTACTTTTATGTTTAACCTAGTTATTCCCGTAGGAATTGTATTTGAATTACCTGTAATTATACTATTCCTAACCAAATTGGGTATAATAACTCCAGACAGATTAAGAAAAATGAGAAAAATATCTTACTTTGTATTAGTAGTAGTGGGAGTTTCTATTACTCCACCAGACTTTATCTCTGACTTTATCATTGTCGTCCCATTATTATTGCTATTTGAAATTAGTATCCTTGTTTCGAGCTGGTCTTATAAAAAACAACTTGCGAAACGAGCACTTGAGGATAAAATGTTAGAACAATAAATTACTGCACACTGGCCACTGAATTTATAATCAAAGACTTAGAGGAGGAACTTCCATGCCAAACATTGGAGTACCAGGATTAATCATCATTTTAATAATTGCTTTAATCGTATTCGGACCATCTAAATTACCTCAATTAGGTAAAGCAGTTGGACAAACATTAAGAGAATTCAAAAACTCTACAAAAGATATCGTTGATGATGTAACAGAAGAGTTTAAATTAGATGACAAAGAAACAGACGTTAAAAAGAAAGCTTAGTAAGAAACTATCCCTACCTGTTTCAATAGGTTTTGGATATTGAGCTATAGAAAAGGGCTTGTCATGACTAATCATGACAAGCCCTTTTTTACGGTAATTTTATAGCGTTTATCTATTTAAAGTCGTCCTTACAATTTTTGGAACAATCCGGTGGGTTTTCTGGTCTCCAAAGTGCCTAGAATACTTGATTGGTGAAACAGAAATCTATATACATTGAATCAATTTCATAAAGAATATTATATAGTTAAATCCGAACAACGTTAATTTCCGCTCGGGCGGACGCTTTCCGCGGGATCGCTTAAAAAAAACGATAATATATTGCGATATTAAGTAAACATTCGTATTTTTAAATGAAACAAGTAATTATGAAATTGACTCCATTATATAAAAAATCCCCTGTTATGCAACAATGCTTACTTAACAGGGGATTTACTACCTATAGATTTTTGAAAAATACCCGTATCACATCTGCCCCACCTATAATGGTTCCCAGCGATCCAAATAAGTTGGTTAATACAACGACAAGTAAAACTCTAGTTACTTTGTTTTTCCAAAAACCTTTAATCGTAAAGACATCTTCCGATAACGTTTCAAAATCTGCTATCGTTGGACGCTTGATATACGCTTGGACAAGTCCTGAAAACCAACCTGAAGCTAAAATAGGATGAAGCGCTGTAACTGGTGCTGTTATAAATGCTGCTAGAATTGCTAATGGGTGTCCTAATGCAACTGCTGCTCCAACTGCCGCCATCGAACCTGTCCAAAGGACCCAACTCAATGCCTGATCAAAACCGGCAGAAGGATTTGCAAAGAACGTATACACGATTAATGCCACAATCAGAATCGGAATAGTCCAACCAATTATTTTAGGGACAACCGACTTTGGTGGTATAGCTGATAGCTTAACTAAATCCTGCTCTTTGTGAATTTCTTTTGTAATACCAGGTACATGGGCAGCTCCTAATACAGCAACAACTTTCACCCCCGGTGCTTCTTTAATTTTCTGCGCCAAATACTGATCACGTTCATCGATTAACGGTGTTTTAAGCTTGGGAAAGGATTCCGTAAACTCAGCTAATACAGCATTTAACGTATCCTTGGATTTCATATTCTCCATTTCTTCTTCCGATATTGTATCCTTACTGAAAATACTAAAGAAAACGGAAGTAAGTAATTGCGATTTCCCAGTCCATCCAAGATTATGCCATATACGTGAAAAAGTAGTTTGGATATTACGATCTGCTAATACAAGCTCTGCTCCATTCTCTTTAGCACTTGCTATACCTTGAATCATTTCCTGACCTGGCTTAATATCAAACTGTTTAGCCATGCGATTTTGGAAAGAAGAAATTGCCAAGTTCATTAATAGTAGGGTAGCTTTCTTATCCTTAATAACTTTAAAGATATCCGTCTGTTTCCACTTATTATTATCTTTTATAGATTGGTATCTTTGCTCATCCAATTCAATGCAAACAGAATCCGGTTGCTCTCTATCGATAACTTCCTTTACCTGCTCTGCACTTTGTCTTGAAACATGTGCCGTTCCGATTAATATAATCTCTTTATTATTCACATATAAACGTGTAATATTTTCCTCGGACATAAACTACTTCCTTCACCTAATGTATTATCTCTTAGTTAGACTTCTAAAAGATTCTCTACCCTTCATAATGAAGCAGATTATCCTAAATTTCAACGATGTTTCCTCTTTATTTATAATAATTTTGAAAAAACTCTATTTGTAAAGAGCAATTTCTACTCACTAAGCCCGAGTAAATCGTTTCTTCGCATATACGTAAGTTACTGCCAGTGCCAAAACTAATACTGTTCCTTTAATAATATCAAATGCATAGTAAGGTAAATTTAAAATGGTTAAACCATTCAGTAGGATTCCAATAACTGCCGCTCCAAAAAAAGTGCCCAGTGCATTAGGCTTCCCAATTCCTAGTACGGAGTAGCCGACAAAAACTGCAGCAACCGCCTCCATTAAAAGTGGGGTGCCGGCGTCAATTTGACCTGATCCTACCCTCGCTGTGAATAATATTCCAGCCAATGAAGCAAAAACACCCGAAATGATGTAAGCGATAAACTTCACTTTACGCGTGTTCACTCCCGACAAGGTTGCAGCTTCCTCATTTCCTCCCGTCATATACAGAATACGCCCCCAACGAGTATGATTGAGAACAATATATGCTATTACCACGAGTATTAGCATAACCCAAACAGGTACAGGCAAACCAAGCAACCTACCTTGACCGATCCAAAGAAATGCCTCTGAGAATTGTCCTGGAGCTGTTTCACCAGAAGTAAGTGGCATATTATTGTAAATCGAGTATCCTTCCGTATATGTCCGATGAAACCCCGCAACAATATACATCGTACTTAATGTAGCTAATAAATCAGGAATACCTATAATTACAATTAGGAAACTATTAACCAAACCAACTAATACTCCAACTATAATAGGCAAGATTAGTACGAGCCATATAGGCATTTCATACCAAACCATTAGAGATGCGGTCACAACTGTCGATAGCGACATAGTAGACCCAACACTTAAGTCAAAACCTCCTACTACAAGTGTGAAGGTCACTCCCAATGCTAATAGGGTAACGATAGAAATAGAGCGTAGAATATCAGTGAAATTTGCATATGTAAAAAAAGCATCACTTATTGAACTGAAATAAATAATAATACAAATAAGTAACGCAATTGCCCCAAACTTAAATAAAAAATTGACAGCTCTTTCTTGCAACTTATTGTTCTTTACCACCGCTTGCATAAAGCAAAATCCTTTCTTGGGTCGCTTCTTTCCGTGATAGTTCCTTCACGATTTGACCATCATACATAATTAAAATGCGATCAGAAATTCCTAGAACTTCATGAATTTCACTTGAAAAGTAAAGACAGCCCTTCCCTTTTTCAGCAAACTCACGAATCATCCTGTAAATGTCTGTTTTTGCACCAATGTCAACGCCTTTTGTTGGCTCATCAAACAAATAGAGAACCGAATCCAACGAAGTCCATTTGCCTATTGCAACTTTTTGCTGATTTCCTCCACTTAAATGAACAAGCGGTGTCTCTGTACTATTTGTTTTTATTTGTAATCGTTCAATGATCACCTTTGCAAAGGATTTTTCTTTCCGTTTATTCATAAATAGAAAACGAGAAAAATTTTGTAAATTAGGAAAAGATGCATTGGTTTGCAATGTTTCTTGAACAAATAGTCCTTCTTTTCGTCTCTCTTCTGGAATCAGGGCCATCCCTGCTTTTATCGCATCGTTTGGATGCTTTAACTTCAAGGTGTTTCCTAAAATTTCAATGCTTCCTTCTGTATGTGGAGAATATCCGAATAACGTTTTAGCTAGCTCTGTTTTTCCAGCCCCTACAAGACCGACAATACCAACAATTTCTCCTTCAGACACTTTAAAAGAAATATTCCTTAACTTCTCTCCTCTCGAAATATCTTTAACATGAAGTAATACGTTTCCTAATGCGTGTGTTCGAACAGGAAAATCATTATGATAAGAAGTTCCTAGCATAGCTTCAATTATCTCTTCTTGGTTAGTCTCGGAAGTATTATAGGTTCCCACTATCGTACCTTCGCCCATAACAGTTATCCGATCGCAGATTTCAAATACTTCTGGTAATCGATGAGAAATGAATATACACCCTACTCCATTTGCTTTTAGTTTTTTAATAACTGAAAATAATTTTGTAGATTCAAGAAGAGATAGAGGTGCCGTTGGTTCGTCGAATATAATAATCTTTGCAGAACTAATAAGTGCACGAGCTATTAAAACCAACTGCTTTTCTGCTAAAGACAGCATAAATGCTGGTTTTTCTACTGGAATATCCTCAGCCTGTAGCTGCTTCAAGGCTTTCCGCGCTTCGCTATTTAATTTCTTTTTGGAGATAAACATATTAGTTCCAGCAACAATTGAATCCAGTAATATATTTTCTGCAACTGAGAGTTCTAAAACAATAGCGGTATCTACCTCTTGATATACACAAAAAATTCCTAGATCCTTCGCGATTTTAGGAGAACGTATACGTATTTTTCTTCCTTCTAACAATATTTCTCCCATGTCTTGCTCATACACACCCGAGAGTACTTTCATTAGCGTACTTTTCCCAGCGCCGTTTACACCGAGTAAAGCATGTACTTCACCTTTTTTAAGATGAAATTCCGCTTTTTTCAAGGCATTAACTTTTCCAAATGATTTATCAATACCCTTCATGGAAAGAAAAGAATTAAGCATGAATTTCTCCTTTCTTAGAAAAAGCCGCCCTATTAAAACAGGACAGCTTAATTTTTTTTATCTGTTTTCTTCTAATCCTTTTAATTCATCTGTGTAACCCTGATCACTTGCTCCCCAACCTTCAATATAGTCACTTAGTTCACTAGTCGTTACTGTTTCTGCCGGTAATTTAGATGCATCAACAAAAACTGGTTCTAATACGACTTTTTCTTCTACATTCCCACCGTTAATTTTTTGGTATAAATAACGGACTTGAATACGACCGATATCCTTAGGATCTACTGCTGCCGATGCAACCCATGGACTATTGTCATTTTGAATCATCTGTAAATCTTCATCACTCATATCGATACTATATACCTTAATATCCGTACGTCCTGCTTGTTCTATCGCTCTAACTGCACCCTTTGCAAACTCGTCCCAAGCAGCCCAAACTGCAGTTATTTCACCTTTATTTGGATATTTTTTTAATACCGCTTCCATTTGTGATTGAGTGTCTAAAGCTGTATTTTGCGTGGCTGCACCGAATGTTGCAATTTCTTTAATCCCTGGATTCTCTCCTAGAAAATTCTCATACGCTATTTGTCGTCTTTCCATCGGCGCAAAACCTGCTACCCATATTTTTACGATATTCGCATCACCATTTGAATCTACCGCTAGCTTCTCTAGCGTCATTTTAGCCATTTTTTCATCACCTTGTTCTAAAGAGGTTACCCCTTCGACTTCTACTCCTGCATCAAATGCGACAACCGGAACCCCTTTTGCTACTGCATTCTCTACTCCTTGGTTCAGTGCTTCTTTTGTACCGTGATCTATTAATATACCGTCTACTCCTTGATTCACCGCGGCATCTAAATTGGAGGCCATTTTAGATAAATCCCCTTCAGAAGTAAACACTGTTACATTTCCACCAAATTTCTCTACCTGCTCTTTTACACCTTCAATATATTGAGCTGAAAATGTCCCTAAATTTTGTTGCATAACTAATGCAATTTTTTTACCAGTTAGCGGATGTTCTGAAGCCTCTCCCTTACTGCTAGATGATGTACTTGCTTCTCCTTCAGCTTTTGGTTGACATGCACCTAACAATACTCCAATAACCAAAATCGTGAATAACAACCAATACTTATTAGTTTTCATTAATTTTCTCCTTTTCAATTGATTTCGCTAATTGAGCGGAAATATTATCACAATAATCTGGATAAATAATTCCTTTTTCCGTTATAATGGCAGTGATATATTTAGCTGGTGTCACATCAAAAGCAGGATTGAAAACTTTTGTATTTGATAGAGCAATAGACTTGCCGTTAATAAGTGTAATCTCCTCTGCCTTCCTTTCTTCTATTGGAATTTCTACTCCATTATTTATGGATAAATCAAATGTAGAGGATGGTGCTGCCACATAAAATGGAATTCCATATACGAAAGCAAGAATAGCTAAGTTAAGAGTTCCTATCTTGTTTGCTGTATCTCCATTTTTTGCTATCCGGTCTGCACCAACAATAATTGCTTCTATTCCCTTTGCACTTATTGTGTGTGCAGCCATACTATCAGTTATAAGTGTCACATCGACTCCTGATTGCTGCAGCTCCCACACTGTCAGCTTGCCCCCCTGAAAGACAGGTCTAGTTTCACATGCGAATACTTCAAACTCTTTGCCAAGTTCCTTTCCTAGATGAAACGGAGCTAAAGCAGTACCATACTTTGCAGTGGCAATAGAACCCGCATTGCAAATGGTCATTACCTTGGTTTTATCACCTAGTAAATAAAGTCCAAATTCACCAATATTCCGACAGGACTCCTCATCTTCTTTGTGAATTACTATTGCTTCTTCAATTAATATCTGCTTTGCATCCGAAACACTATCTACTAAACTCACTATTGTCAACAAACGGTCAAGTGCCCAAACTAAGTTGACAGCAGTTGGCCGGGATTCACCCAAATATGTTGCATCTTTTTTTAGTAATGCTAGAAAATCTATCATCGAATTTGTTTTATAGCCCTGGGCCTCAATAGCTAATCCATATGCTGCCGTAATACCAATGGCAGGGGCACCACGAACTTTCAAGGTAATAATCGCCTCGTAAACATCTTTGAGTGCTTCAAGTTTTATATAGACAATTTCATGAGGAAGTTTCTGTTGATCTAAGACTACTAACTGCTTACCATCCCACTTAATCGATAATGGAATACTCATAAATAATTTCTCCTAGCAACTCAATTACTGCATCTATTGAGTCTATTTCTTGACGACTCACTATTAATCTTTCTCCAGTTTTTAGAGTTTGTTTTTTTAGTAAAATTCGTTTCTTTTCGTTTTCAATATTGTCCAAGTCTTTCACATGTGCGAGTCCAATTGTTCTACGAATAAGCTCACAGCCTGCGAATCCTAGTGAATCATGGAATATTTTTTCTAGCAAAAATGCATTGTATCCCTCTATATCTTTAAATGAATCGAATTCACTCTGTTCCAAAAAACCTGCAAATTTAGTAGAAAAAGTGGTCCAAGTGTTTCGTATATGACCATGTATGACATCACGTTGTTTGCCTTCTCTGGTAATAGATTGGACTATTAAATTTGCTAAAAACAATCCTATATCAAAACCAATAGGACCGTAAAAAGCAAACTCTGGATCGATCACTTTAGTTTCTACTTCACTCGCAAAAACACTTCCTGTATGGAGATCTCCGTGCAGCAAGGCTTCCGCTTCGGTTAAAAAACTTCTTTTTAATTTTGCCACTTCAAGCTTTAATAATTTGTTGTTCCAGATTGCTTCTACTTCGACTTGTAATGCAGGTTCAAAGTCATTTGTTTCATGGTCAAAAAAAGGATCGGTAAAGATTAAATCCTCTGTGATCTTACACAATTCCGGATTTGAAAATTCTATTACAAGCGCTTTTTTCTCAAAGGGGTGAAGAGCAAAATCAGAAGTATGATAAAGTGTTAGAGCTAGGTAGTTCCCTATATCTGTCGATAATTTAGGGTAGGACTCACCTTTTATCAATCCTTCACGTACGATTGTGAGATGAGATAAATCTTCCATGACTGTGATAGCTAAATTTTCATCCGTTTCATAGACTTTTGGAACTAGATCGGCAGCATATTCTCCATGTTTTTTTAAGGCACTAGCTTCAATTTTTGCCCTTTTTAGAGTTAGCGGCCAGCTTTCCCCTATTACTTTTGCATAGGGCAAGGCCTGTTTAATAATAACTCCACTGCCACTCGTTTGATCTGTTATAAGAAAAACATAATTTAGATTTCCATCACCAATTTCTTCGCAAGTTAATTTAGCTGTATTCGGGAACAAAGATAATTCGCTTGCTAGAGAAATTGCAGATTCTGGTGTTAATAATTGATATTGTTTTGTCGCTACTACCGCCATTTAATTCTTCCTTTCATTCTCAAAATAAAAAACCTCTTTCCAAAAGAAAGAGGCCAAGAATAAGAGATTCTGAACCTCTTATCTCTCAGAAAGTAAACTTTCTGATGGAATTAGCACCGTGCCTTACGGAATCTTACATTCCGGCGCATAAAGCGCCCCGTCTCACAACGGTATTACGGTCGGTTGCTGGGCGTCATCGGGCCATTATCCCTCTGCCTGCTCTTGATAAGAGTGCGGTACAAGTATGATGTTTGATTAGAATCCTAGCATAATAGAAAAAGTTATGTCAACAGTATTTTGAATATATATACTTTTTAATTTTCTTGTTGACAGAAGTTTTATTGCATGGAATAATCAATATAATTTATTAAACATCAACTGAATATTTTTCTTATTTAGAGCAGGTGGAGGGACAAGCCCTATGATACCCGGCAACCGATTCATTTTTGAACACGGTGCTAATTCTTGCAGCCAAAAGGCTGAGAAATAAGAAGTTGTTAAACTATTAACCTCTTCTTATTTGAAGAGGTTTTTTATGTTATCTGGTCAGCGCTAGTCTGGGCTACATAGGCGCTTGCGCATTTATTTTAGTTAGGAGTGAAAAAATGAGCGGAATCACTGCGCACTATCAACTATATGGAAAATCTGGCTCTTTTGAAAAAAAGGCAGAAGATATTGCACTTGGATTGACTATTGGTTCTTGGACTGACTTAGCTTTGTTAGAACAAGAACAGTTAAAAAAACATAAAGGAAATGTAATATCCGTTACCGAATCCAAGGATATCCAGCACCCCTTTCACCCTGAAAAAATAAAAGCAGAAATTAAAATATTCTACCCTGCTGCAAATTTTTCTACTGATATTCCAGCAATATTAACAACGGTCTATGGCAAACTATCCCTAGACGGTGAAGTGAAGTTATTAGATTTAGAATTCGATACGAATCTTTTGTCCCATTTCCCCGGACCACGCTTTGGCATTAAGGGTGTTCGAGAAAAATTAGGAGTTTATGAACGTCCGCTAATCATGAGCATATTCAAAGGAGTCATTGGAAGAGACATAGAATATTTAGCAGAACAACTTAAACAACAGGCATATGGTGGAGTTGACCTTGTAAAAGATGACGAAATCCTATTTGATAATCCACTAACTTCTTTTGAATCACGTATTGCTACTGGACGAGAAGTATTGAGACAGGTGTATGAAGAGACAGGACATCGTACTTTATATGCAGTAAATTTATCAGGACGTACATTTGAATTAAAAGATAAGGCCAAAAAAGCCCGAGAACTTGGGGCAGATGCACTTTTATTTAATGTTCATACTTACGGATTAGATGCCCTTCAGATGTTAGCAGAAGACGATGAAATTCAATTGCCACTTATGGCACATCCAGCTTATAGTGGAGCATTCACTTCCTCAGCATATTATGGAGTTTCAACATCACTTGTTCTAGGAAAACTTACTCGTTATGCAGGAGCAGACTTTTCATTATTCCCTTCTCCTTATGGCAGTGTTGCACTAGAAAAGTCTATAGCTCTTTCTTTAGGTGAAGAACTAACAAAAGCCAGTAAAGTTAAACAAAGCTTTCCAGTTCCATCTGCAGGCATTCACCCGGGTCTCGTACCCCTTTTAATGAATGACTATGGAATCGATAGCATTATTAATGCTGGAGGTGGTATACATGGTCATCCAGCCGGTGCAACTGGGGGCGGTTTGGCTTTTAGGCAGGCAGTAACAGCTGTTTTAGAAGAAATTCCATTAGTACAAGCAGCAAAACAACATAGTGAGTTAAAAACTGCACTTGAATTATGGGGGTTATAATATGAGTAAACTTGTAGTTTTTTGTGACTTCGATGGAACTATAACCAATCAAGATAACATTATGGCAATCATGGAAAAATTCGCTCCACCCGAATGGACTCCAATTAAAGAGGATATTTTAAGTCAACGTATTTCCATACGAGATGGTGTAGCAAAGATGTTCTCTCTCCTCCCTATTGAATCAAAAGATGAAATTATTTCTTTTGTACTTGAACAGGCTGTCATCCGCGATGGTTTTAGTGAATTTGTATCTTTTACAAAAAATCATAACATCCCACTTTACATCGTAAGTGGTGGTATAGACTTTTTCGTCCATGAACTACTAGAACCTTTCAGGCCATTTGCAGGAGTTTATTGTAATGTATCCGATTTTTCTAAGGATACAATTCACATTGAGTTTCCACATAGTTGTGATGAACAATGTACTAGCCAAGGATGTGGTTGTTGTAAACCATCTATTATTCGTACACTTCTTGACCAAGATGCTATGAGTGTTGTAATTGGGGATTCCATTACCGATTTAGAAGCGGCAAAATTAGGAGATATCATTATTGCAAGGGATTTCTTAATCGAAAAGTGTGAGGAATTAAATATTCCCTATGAACCTTTTGAAAACTTCCACGATGTGATAGACATTATGAACGCTAGGTTAGGCGTGAAATTATGACATTACAAGATAAATGGGATGAACTTGCGGACATAAAAGATGAACTCGCTGCAAGAGATTGGTTTATGGGAACTAGTGGAAACCTCGCTATTAAAGTACGTGATAATCCTTTGGAGTTTCTAGTAACTGCAAGTGGTAAAGATAAAAAAAAGAGGACATCGGAAGACTTTTTGCTTGTTGATGCTACTGGAAAACCAGTAGAAAATACTCCTTTAAAACCATCTGCTGAAACATTACTCCATTGTGCAATATATCGAGAAACAAATGCTGCTTGCAGTCTTCACATCCATACAGTTGCAAATAACGTTATCTCTGAGTTGTACGGTGATAAAGGTTCAGTAGATTTTCAAGGCATTGAACTCATTAAAGCTTTTGGTATGTGGGAAGAAGATGCAATACTCTCCATACCAATTATTCCTAACTACGCTCATATTCCCAAACTTGCGGAAGTGTTTACAACTTATATTTCTGCTGACAAAGGAGTAATCCTTATTCGTAACCATGGTATAACTGTTTGGGGAAAAGATGGGTTTGAGGCAAAAAAATTACTAGAAGCTTGTGAGTTTTTATTTCAGTATCAATTAGCATTACACCAAATACACTTAAAATAGAAAGGAAGATTCTTGATGGCTATTATTAAAATCCAAGAAACAAGTGAAACAATTGAAGCACAAAACGAGGTAGAAGCATTTTTAGAAAGTCAGGAAGTAATTTATGAACATTGGGATATAGACAAGTTACCAGAAAACCTTCGTGAAAAATTTAACTTAGACGACGATGAAAAGCAAGAGATTCTAAAAGCTTTCAAAAGTGAAATAGACGACATCTCAACTCGTCGCGGGTACCAGTCCGCCGATATTATTTCTCTATCTGACTCTAACCCTAACCTAGACGAACTGTTAAAAAATTTCGAACGAAAGCACCTTCATACCGACGATGAAGTTCGTTATATTGTAAGTGGTCACGGTGTCTTCATCATACAAGGCAAGGATGAACGCTACTTTGAAGTTCATCTTTCACCTGGTGATTTGATATCTGTGCCCGAGAATATTACACACTACTTCACATTATCTGAGGATCGTAAAGTTGTTGCTGTTCGCATTTTTGTAACAACAGAGGGATGGGTTCCAGTTTACCAAGATGAAGTAGTAGAACAATAAAAATACCTACTTACCCTAGGAATAAATGAATAACGATAAGGTAGTCAATTACTGCTTCTGCGGCTATTTCTTTCTAAAACAAAAAAAGTGGACTCATTTTATGAATTCCACTTTTTTATGTCTATTCGGTAAATTCCTTTTATATCTCGTAATATACATCCATTAGCCTCAAAAATACGTCTCATGGGCTTGTTATTTGTATCTGTGCTTCCCACATATACCTTCGCACCAAAATTTTCCAAGAGTTCTAATGAAATAGCATGAAATATCGTTCCGTATCCTTTGCATCGTTGTTCTGGTACAACCCCAAAGTAAAACATTCTTCCCTCATCAGTAGTCCCTTGTTCAATATGTGGAATACTAATACCGTAGTTCATTGCATTTTGAGAAAAGATAAAGCAATGGTCTCGCCACTTAACACCTATTTCACTTTCAAGTGATTCCATTATTTGATTGATAGTAAATATATTATTTTTGTTAGCTGAACCACTCCTACATGAATCGTACAATGTAGCAAAAGCCAAATCAGTCATATGACTATCGGAAAGAGATTGTACTTGAAAGCTACCAGAACTTATAAATGGTCCTTCCAATGTCTTTGTGTATTCTACAATAGAAGACACTTTTTTAAACCGACGCTTGAAGATCCAGTCCTCATTCTCTTCATCTATTAATAGTGATAAATATGCTACTTTTTCTTCTTTCCACTCTGCTAATATTTTATCAAATGCAATTAAGTAATCAATGTTTGGAACATAAGATACTTTTAGTTGATCCACAAGCCAGTATTCCTGATCTTTTTTAATCAGATTGAAAAGGTTCACCTATCGATTCCCCCATGCTGTTGTTAGCTTAATGTTCGTTTTAAGAAAGCCTTTGTTCGATCTTCCTTTGGATTGTTAAAGATTTGTTCAGGCGTTCCTTCCTCAGCAATTACTCCTTTATCCATAAAAACAACTCGATCAGCAACTTCTTTAGCAAACTCCATTTCATGTGTAACTATTAACATAGTAAGTCCTGTGCCCGCTAATTCTTTCATCACCTTAAGCACCTCTCCAACCATTTCTGGATCAAGTGCGGAAGTTGGCTCATCAAATAACATAACATCTGGTTCCATCGATAGCGCTCTCGCTATGGCAACACGTTGCTTTTGACCACCCGATAATTGCTTAGGTTTAGCGTTTACATATTGATCCATTCCAACTACTTTTAAGTATTTTAAAGCAATTTTTTCGGCATCTTCTTTAGAGCGTTTTATCACTTTTACTTGTCCAACCATACAGTTGCTCAGCACGTTATGGTTGTTGAATAAGTTAAATTGTTGGAAAACCATTCCTAACTTTTTTCTGTAAGCATGGATATCGTGTTTTTCATCTAAAATATTCTCTCCATGATAGATGATTTGCCCTCCACTAGGCTTTTCTAACAAATTTATACAACGAAGTAAAGTAGACTTTCCCGATCCAGAGGAACCAATGATGCAAACAACCTCTCCTTTGTTCACTGAAAAATCTATATCTTTTAAAACCTCATGATTTCCGAAGGATTTACTTAAATGTTGAACTTCGATGACATTTTGCATAGATTTCTCCTCCTTCGTTTAATCTATATTAGTATTACTTTTTGTTAACATAAGTTGCGGTGGTGGTTGTCCAATCATGCTATAGTTTTCTGGTCCATCTAGTTTTCTTTCTATATAACGTAATATTAATGTTACTGTAAAAGTCATGACGAAATATAAAATACATGCTATAAAGAACGGTTCAAAATACTTAAAGCTTATTCCTGCAACTGTTTTTGCTTGAAAATATAGTTCCGTAACACCAATCACATTTAATACCGATGTATCTTTAATATTAATGATAAATTGGTTGCCTGTTGCTGGCAGTATATTTCGGATGACTTGAGGTAAAACAACACCCCACATTGTTTGGAAGTGATTCATACCAATTGCTTGTGCTGCCTCGAATTGTCCCTTATCAATCGAAATGACACCACCACGTACAATTTCTGCCATATAAGCACCCGTGTTAATCGAAACGATAAATATTGCAGCCATTGTACGGTCCATATCTATTCCAAAAGCTAGTGCAGAGCCATAGAATATTACCATTGCTTGTACAATCATTGGTGTTCCTCTGAAAAACTCAATATAAACAGAAAGAATCAGATTAACTATTTTTAATACAATACGTTTTAGCTTTCTCTCAGGCGTAGGAATTGTACGAATAACTCCTGCCAGCAAACCAATAACTGCTCCAAAAATCGTACCAATTATGGAGATTAGTAGTGTCATTCCTGCTCCACGAAGGAACATCGGCCAGTTACTTGTAATCATCGAAATAATATATTCAATGCTCATACATTTCCCTCCTTCCATATAAAAACCGACTGCAAAAAGATGCAGCCGGTATCACATCATTTTTATTCAGCAGCTGGTTGATTATTAATCGCCTTATCCATAATTTCTTGACGTTCTTCTTCCGTTATTTCCGCTAAAATTTCATTAATTTTATCTGTTAAGTCACTACCTTTTTTCAAACCTACAGCGACTGCTGTATCTTCTTCCTTTGCTTTAAATCCTTCTGTGAACTCCACCATTGCAAAGTTCTCGTTTGCAGAAGATGCGCTAATTCCTTCTGGTCTTTCAGATACATATCCATCAATAACTCCAGACTCTAATGCCACACGCATTGCCGCGAAATTATCTGACGCTGGTTGTTTTTGCACATCTTTAATTTGATCGATAACACCATAATGTGATGTATTTAATTGACCTGTAATTTTAGCACCACTAAAATCTTGAATCGAAGTAGCCCCTTCAAAAGCACCGCCTTTTTTCACTACCATAACAAAGTTGGAGGTGTAGTAGTTTTCCGAGAAGTCGATTGTTTCTTTACGCTCTTTTGTAGGTGACATTCCCGCTATGATTGCATCAATTTTGTCTGATTGCAATGATGGTACAAGACCGTCCCATTCTGTTTTGACGATAACTAGTTCTTTTCCTAATCCGTTAGCAATTCGTTTAGCAATTTCCACATCATATCCACCAGCATATTCTGCATTACCATCAATCTTCACTCCACCATTAGAGTCATCTAGTTGTGTCCAGTTAAAAGGTGCATAACCAGCTTCTAAACCAACTGTAAATGTATCTACTGCTGCTTCTTTACTATTATCAGATGAAGACCCTGAAGTTTCAGTAGCATCTGTTCCACATGCTGCTAATAATAATAACAAGCTTGCGAATATCGTTATAAATACTAATCTCTTTTTCATTTTAATTACTCCCTTTTTATCAGTGTATGTTTGTTCCTATAAAAAAAGACAACTTGTACAAAAAAAGACCTGAGATGAACTCAGGTCGCAATATGTATAGTTGCCCAAATCCTCTACTTTTCCCAAATGAGATAGCACACCATTAAAAACCGGGATGTTTATAATGGACAGTCCTGCAATTATTAACTGCAGACCCAGCAAGTAATACCGAGAAATATTACTAACTTCGGCGACATTTCCTTCTCCATAGAATTATAGCTTCTCAAACTCCACTATGGACTGTTAAATATCGCGCCTCTACCTCACTATACTAAGTGAGGTCGTATTCAATTATGTTTCATAGTCTACATTAGACATACTTATCTGTCAACTGACTCTCGAAAAAACTATTTATACGTTGAGATTAATAGCTACATGATCAGATATACCAATTTTAGAGTAAAGATACTGCTAATGATTCTTCTATTTTGGATTGTGGGCTTACGTAATCTATTTGGTAAGTTAAATCGTCAATAGAGGGATAACCAATTTTTTGAAAGTAGAAGTAATTGTGGAAAATAAACTAAAAAATTATATTGTGATTTACATGAAAAAAGTAATCCATTTTTTGAGTTAGCCACTCGGGATGGATTACTTTTCACTTCTGTCATTTTCGTTAAAGAAAATCGTAGGTTCAGAGTGAAAATAAGCTTAACTTCCATTCTTAAAAAAGAGTTTTTTCTCTATCAATTTATATAATCAACAGGATATCAGTTTCATCCATGTTACATGTTACTTTCTTTTTTCTATGCTATTGTTAACAACATTTGCTATATTGTGAATGGTATTTTCTAGAGCGTCTATTTTATTTTCAAATCGATGCAATAAGTAAATAGTGACTACAATGGGAAATCCAAAGTTTCCAATTAGTTGTACAATGTTTCCCTCGCCAATCATGCGTTATCCCCCTTTCTTTAATTTTTACCATTCCTTAAGCGTTGATATACCTGTTGAGTAAACCCCTTCGAATTGTATTCTAATGAGCTGACTTGTCCGAAAAGAGGAAAATCATCCATCAGTCTATTCCAAAATCACCTTGGATTAAATTAATTGATATTTATCATATTATACTAAATATTTAGTATTTTTAGAATAACTATAAGTTGGGAAACACGCTCTACTATCTTAGATTATTAATACATATCTAATACTAATTTCTTAATTTAATGAAATTTTACTATATTTTAATAAAAATTGGATAAGTAAAAACCCTATATTCTACAACTTTCTACTACTTATTATGCTTTTCAACCAAGTATCAGTCGTTTCAAGTCGAACGATTGAAAAAGGATATTTTGTTTTTTTCAAGAATTAGTACATTACTAATTCATAAGGGGTGAAGAAAATGAGTAGTATAGGTCATATAATAAAATCGGAAAGATTAAACCAAAGTATGAAACAAACCACATTGGCCAAGGGAATCTGCTCTACATCCTACTTAAGCAAAATAGAAAATAATTTAACTATTCCAAGTGACGAAGTAATAACGTTTTTACTTAAAAAACTAAATATAGAAATAGATCAAGTATCCAGTGAAAAGGAAAATAAAGTTATTGCATCGTTATCTGAACTGTACAAAATGGGAGTATTAAAAAGGGACAAAAAATTTATAAGAGAATCCTTGCAAAAATACACTAATAAAAATCAATATTTTTTACAACTAAATAATTATTATAGTTATCACCTTTATCTATTTCGTCTCCTATTAATACTTGATGATAAGGAGGATAGCCTGCAATCTACCTATAACGTAATTGCAAAAATAAGAGATGGTATGGACGAGAAACAAAAGTTTATCATTAATCTAAACTTAGGACTTTATAGTTATTTGGATGGAAATTATCAAGAAGCATTAAGTCGATTAGAGATGTCTTTAAGATTTATAAATAATGGTAAAAATGAAGAATGGGAAATAGCTGATTTTTATAATGTCCTAAGTTTAACGTACTTTAAGTGCAATGAGTTTTTTAACGCAATCAATTTCGCTTCAAAATCATTACTTTATTATAAGGACAATCTTTTATTCGAAAGAGCAATTGATAATTACATCGTTATAGGAATTGCACATAAAAAAATGAGAAAGTATGAAGAAGCAGAAAAGAACTATAATTTAGCGATGAAACTGGCAAAAGATTATAAACTGATTAATTATGAGGAGGTGATTTATCAAAATCTAGGTTCATTATATGCAATCCAAGGGTGTCATGAAAAAGCAATTGAGTTTTATAAGCTTAGTTTAAGAATTAAAGAAGAAGATTGTAATGCTGAAGGGTATTTATTAACAATTCTATCCATTGTAAAAGAGTACTCCAAGCAGTCTGATCATGAACAGGTTCTCAAATGGTGTAAGAAAGGCTTAGATAAAATAGTGGGGGGAAAAAACTCTAACAAAGAAAATAGTTCCTATTATTTTCACTTACAAATTTATATAAATTACCACAATTTTAATAATGAACTTGAAAATTTATTAAAGGAAGCTATAAATTATTTCGAAAAGGAACAGGATGAACGTCATGTTCAAAAGTATTCGATTTTACTAGCAGATTACTTTTTTAAACATAATAAATTTAAAGCTGCGAGTTTATACTATCAAAAATCAAATCAGATTCTATTTAAACAAAAATTTATTAATAGATGGGAGGATTTATAAGATGAAAAAGAAGATTATATTGCTAACCCTATCAAGTGTTGTCATCTTGGCTTTAAGCTTTACTACCAATATTAAACACATTAGTGAAGAAGAAACACCAAGACCAACGTCTATAGGGAATTCTTATATTTAAAATTAGCTGCTCGACAAGCTCAAGAGGTCAATTCGTTGGAACTATCCACTCAAGCTAAGCAGAGATTTAAAAACCGGCCATCCAAATAGATAGCCGGTTTTATTGTTTACAGTTATTATGTTGAACTTCCTTTACCCCAAATAGCGCAAATTTCATAATAATGTTTGTGACCCAGAACACTCCATCGGTGGTACTTGAAGAAAGCTTGAACAGGCTTTACTTTATCACCGATTGCTGCGATGCCTAATCCGAATAATACTGAGAAGAAAGTAGTTGGAAGCAATACTCCTGCTGCAATCACTTAAATATATACGGTAGCAACTTAATCATAAGTCTATTTATAATTTTCAAGTACTTCTAAATAGAGTGCTTGAAGAAATTTTTTAATATTTACCTTTACTTTAGAAGAGTTTAACTTATCCTCAACTATTTCTATTGATAACTTTCGAATTTCTTGAAAATCGAAATATCGTGGTGCGTAATGTTCAAATTCTGGAGTGGTATAGTCAATTGCCCCTAGTGTAGCTAAGTGTTGCATAGCTAATAATATCGTTCTTCGTAGTCGCTGTTCAATCGCCTTCATTTCTTTTTTAATATCCTCCGCGTCCAGTTTCATGGCAAGCGATTCATATATATCTTTTAAGGATGGAAATGTATTTAAAGGATTATTTTGCTGAATAAGTATTTCCACTATTGAGATTAGATCATTACTTCCTATTTCACCCACTATCCCCATGCTGCTTAGCTTTGAGCTAACCATCTCTCTAACACTTTGCTTTTTTAGCACTGGTTTTAATGGAACGATATTTGCTAAGGAATCTTTTATTGCCAATAAAGAATCCTTCAATTGAAATTGTTCTGTTATTTTCGTTAATATACTCTGAACCTCAACACGATTAATGGGCTTATGTATAAAAAATTCAATACCTTTTATATATGCTTCTCCTACCATCTCTTTATTGACGACTTGAGAAATCATTATGAATTGCCCTTTAAATCCCGTGTTTTTCAATTGTTCAATCGTTTCAAGTCCATCTAATTTGGGCATTAGAAAATCGATGAGAACAACATCTGGTTCTGTTGTGAGAATGGGTGATATACATTCCCCCCCATTTTCCGCTTCGCCAATAACTAACCCCAACTCTCCCTCTGTTATAATTTTTTTAAGCATCAATCTGCTAGCTGCATCATCATCTACAATATAATATCGCAGTGTTCCTCCCTCACCTTCTTAAGTTTTTTGTTGGAATATTAATATTGAAAACAACACCATTTTCAAGAGATTCAATTAGTATATTCCCTTCCAATATATGTACAATTTCTTGAGTGTGGGATAGCCCAATACCTGTTGCAGCTACTCCCTGATCATTAAACTTAGTCGTATAGCCTGGTTCAAATACAATTGCTTGATCTTCCTGTGAGATACCTTCGCCAGTATCTCGAATAACAAACCATATATTTTGAGACTCCTCATACACATTTATATTAATTTCTCCGTTAATTAAAATTGCTTCCACTGCATTCGCAACCACATTATTCAATAATGCCAATAATGGAACTTGCTTCTCTGTTTCAAAATCAATTGAAATAGCAGAATGAATGGCAACTTGCTTTTTTAGCAATTCACTATATTTTTCATTGGCATGAATAACAAGTTCGAGTACCTCTGAGAGAAAGTAATACTCTCCCCTTTTTGTCTTTGTAATTTTCTCCATTCCCGCCAAAATACGTTGTGAATCCTTTTTCACCTCATGGATTTCCTGTGCAATATGAAGTGCTTGGACACTTAAAGAATGATATTCATGTTTTTTTAGCTGACGATATAAATCATAGCTAGATGCAGTAATTTGTTCAATATGATTCATCGATTTCTGTAAATAGAGTGTTTCTGCGTATAGATTTGAGCCAACCTTCAGCATCTCCCGCATACGCTTGTTATGTTCCATTATTGTAATTGAACTATATAAGCCCACTACAAAATAGCTTCGAAAAATGGCTACTAACGCGAGTAATACCCATTCTCGAAACTCAAAACTCACATGATTTAATAATAAATAACGAACAAAATACTCCATACTATTCGCCGTAAACTCGAGTACTGTAGCAATCGCACCAAGTAAAAGAGGTGCAGTTTTAAATCTATCTATCGGTATAACACTTAAACCAACTGCAAATAGAAAATAAAACAAAAATGCTGGCAAATGATTTTCGAGAACCCACCAAAAAGGGTTACTAGTAAATAACATATCTTCTCCGATTCGTACTACCACAACAGCAACTCCTGTTAAAAAACCAGTGAAGATAATCGAAGCTGGTTGAAATATTAACAGAAGAAAGAAAAAAGCAGCACTCCCTAAACCAAAACGGAAATCCTCTCCATTAAAAGGAATAACTTTAAACTCACTAGCAATTACAGTGATTAAAATTGTTATAATCAGAGCACTCCATTTGTTGGAGGCTAATTGATGTCGCTTTAAAAACATAAAACTCTCCCGTATGGATGTATTTAATAGTATGAGTATAACATTTTAAGGTCAACTATAAACGATGGGCACATAAGGAACGTTGTATTTTCTATACTTTCAAAACATACTAATATATAGTGAAATTAGGTGATAATATGAAGATAAAAATGTATGTAAACAATGGAAAGATAATTGCAGGGATGACAATGAAGGATAGAGATGAATTAGAACAAGGCAATATGGCTCTACATGTATGTATAAATCCAGAGCACGTTCTAGAAAACCGAAAAAAATTAGCCACTTCTTTATCTAGTAAGATCGATAATTTCGTTTGTGCCAATCAAACTCATAGTGTTCATTTTCATCGAGTAGGATTGACAGACAAAGGGCATGGGGCCATTACTAAAGATACAGCTATAGCCGATACTGATGCCTTGTATACTTTTGAACCAAATATTGTTCTATCTAGCTTTACTGCGGATTGTGTTCCAGTTATCTTTTACAATAAGATGAATGGTATAATTGGTGTCATTCATTCGGGTTGGCAAGGAACTATTAAAGAAGTCACCCCCAAGTTGTTGAAACACTTAAAAGAGGTGGAAAATTGTAATCCAAGTGACTTCCACGTGCAAATAGGAGCTGCACTAAGCCAAGAGAAATTCGAAGTCGATGAAGATGTCTATATAAAATTTGACAACTTGGGCTATGCCAATGACTTTATGTATTATAAGGAATCTACTAATAAATATCATATTGACAATCAGTTGACCGTGAAAAAGCAATGCGAACTTGCTGGAATCCCCTCTGAACAAATTACAATAGATCCTACCTGCACATTTAAAAGCCCAGATGGTTTCTCTTATCGAGAGGATAAACAAGCCGGACGGCATTTAAGCTTTATTGTGAGAAAAGAGTAGTCATCTGAAAAGCACATCGATTTCGATGTGCTTTTACTTATTCCCAGTTTTCTTTTAAAACCTCTTATTTTTAACCTTCTGCTCATGCTGAAGTAACCATTCTTTTCTCCAAAGTCCTCCGGCATAGCCTGTTAACTTTCCATTTGTCCCAATTATTCGATGACAAGGTACTACTATAGTTAACTTGTTCCTACCATTTGCACTTCCTACCGCACGTATAGCTTTTTCATTTCCTATTGAGATCGCAATATCTTTATAAGACCCAGTTTTGGCATAGGAGATACTTTTTAGAGCATTCCATACAGATTTTTGGAATATTGTCCCATTCATTACATAAGGAAAGGTAAATTCATGAAGCTCCCCTTTAAAGTACTCATCTATTTGAACTAGACAATCCTTTAGGACTTGAGGAGTCTCCTCCTGCACCTTATTTTCCATTTCTTCTCTTTCTACAAACAGAATAGAACTTATGGCTTGATCTGTCCCTATTATCTCTAAAATTCCAATTGGTGACTTGTAGTCTAGTGTATATAATTTATCCATCTAACTCATCCTTACCTGTTTGTTTTCTATACTCACTTGGAGAGCAGTTTTGTAAACACCGAAAAATTTTATAAAAATTTGAAGGACTTTGAAACCCAGTTTCATAGCAAATCTCCAAGTTAGTTAAGTCGGTATTTTTCAATAGATAGACTGCTTTATCAATTCGGATTTTTTCTAAATAGCTACGCGGTGTTTCCCTAGTTTCCTCTTTAAATAATCGTTCCAAATAATACGGACTTAGCCCAACATGATTTGCGATATGCTGTAACTCTAGCTTTTGTTTATAATGATTGACTAAGAAGCTAATAACATCTTGTACAACTTCTATATTAGGCGAGTGTTCTACCTCTGGTTTACATCTTTTACACGCACGATATCCCGCTTTTTCAACTTCTAGAATATCCTGATAAAATTCAACGTTTTTCATCTTTGGCTTTCTCGATCTGCAGGAAGGACGGCAATATATTTTTGTCGTTTTTACTGCGGTATAAAATAAACCATCATATAATCGATCGCAGGCAATAATTTTCTCCCACATTTCCTCGAAGGAAAAATGAATGGTATCCGTCAAAATATGCACCGTCCTTTTTTGATATCTTGTAATTCATTCTATCAATAGTTCTATAATACCGCGACCTCATTCTTGCTCTTATGGTCGGAAGAATGACTAGACCTTCGTATTAACTCCTCACTTTTTGAGGATTAGTTTCATATACTTTTATGATTAGTTTTTTATCGAAAGGTGGGAACGACATGGATGTATACGTTAGATCCGGGGACTCGGTTTGGTATTATAGCCAATTATTCAAGATTCCTTTTAAACTTATTATTGATTCTAACCGAGATATTAATCCACAAATACTTTCGGTAGGTGTGCGTATTCAAATTCCAGGATACGTTACTATAGATTATCAAATTGTATCTGGGGACTCCTTATGGGCTATTGCTAGTAGTAGAAATCTTCCGCTAGATGCACTTCTTCTCGTCAACCCTACTCTCAATCCAACACGTCTACAAATCGGACAGACAATTAAAGTTCCTGTAAGAGTTACATGGAGAATTGTGAATGGAAAACAAAATTATGATTACAGTACGATGATAAATAACATTAGGCAATTACAAACTGTTTATCCATTCTTACAGCTATCCTCCATTGGTACTTCAGTTGTAAATCGACAAATACCCGAAATCTTAATAGGTAGTGGAGAAAAAAGAGTCCATTACAATGCTTCTTTTCATGCGAATGAATGGATTACGACACCTGTTCTATTAACTTTTTTAAATGATTACGCATTATCGGTAACTAACCAAACTCCTATTCGAGGGCTTGATACATTTCCGTTGTATTTACAAACTTCCTTGTCCATAGTTCCAATGGTTAATCCTGATGGAGTGGATCTTGTACTAAATGGGATTCCTGAGGAAAGCCCTTGGGGAAGTAGAGTAATTGAATGGAACGATGACAGCTCTGATTTTTCTGGATGGAAAGCCAATATTCGTGGAGTTGATTTAAATGATCAATTTCCTGCGAAATGGGATTTAGAAAGAGCACGAAATCCCAAATCTCCGGGTCCTAGAGATTATGGTGGGGAAAGCCCATTATCGGAACCAGAATCAATTGCAATTGCTGACTTAACAAAGAGACGTGATTTTGCAAGAGTATTAGCATTTCACACACAAGGAAAAGTTATTTATTGGGGATTTGATAACCTCGAACCACCAGAGTCTGAAGCAATGGTGGCTGAGTTTAGTAGAGTCAGTGGATACGAGCCTGTACAGACCATTGATAGCTACGCTGGCTATAAAGATTGGTTTATCCAGGATTGGCGCAGACCTGGCTTTACAGTCGAACTTGGCACAGGAACAAATCCGCTGCCACTCTCTCAATTTGATGAAATCTATGAAGAAGCATTGGGAATATTCTTGGCAGGACTGTATGTATAAAACTTAAAGACAAAGCCGGAAGGAGGTGCTGATCTCTAACACCTTTTTACGGCTTTATTTGGTTGACTTAAAAACTCGTGAGCTATGCGCCAAATAGAGCTATTAACCATATAAAGAAAGTTACTCCTACAATAATAATTTCCATAAAATGAATTAATAACACCTTATAATAACTCTGGTTTGCCTGACGAATTCCGAAGAAATCGCTGTGATGAATGATATAGAGGAACGCACAATAAAAGATAATTCCCGATAAGCAAAATACACCAGATTGTAAAGTCATAACATACCGAGGATTACCGCTTACTTCAAAGGCTAAAGTATATCCAAACTCCTGCGATAATAAATAAGAGAATATAATCATTATAAACAGCGCCAAGGACAGACTAAAGAAATGGGTTCTATAATCTATTAAATTCATAAGCCCTCGGATTTTATCACTTTTTGGTTTAAGATTCCCTTCATCTGCCATTTCACCATCATAATGGTACATGATGTATAGAAAAGCACTTAAAATAATTACGCAGAATAATATTGGTTGCAGTAACCGAAAGGCTACTACAGGATTAACAATATAAATAATTATTAAAATGATTAGGAGCACAACGATTAACCTGTTTCCAAGTTTCTCCCTTTTCTCCCATACTTTTCGAATATATATACGGTTATCTTTTTCTTTCCCAGAACTCTCCTTTACCTCTTCCTTATTAAGATTTTTATTGAAAAACAATATAGATATAGAGGTCAAACATATTCCAAAGATCAGATAGATAAATGCCTCTAATGGGTAGGCAACCTTTGAATCATATCTCTCCACAATCCAAAGTCCATCCAACACAATACAGAAAAGACCAATTAAAAATATATAAGGAGCTGCTTTACTAATAATATTTTTCACTCCCTTTTTACAGGTGTTGGATTATTAAATTGTATCATGTATCTAGAATCTCACTTTCCACTACTATTAGAATTTTTTAATTATTATAATAATTTAGACATCTGAAGTTGTTAACTTGGAGATACCTCTTAATTCTAATTCGATAAGATCTTTAAAAGTCCTCCTATTATGTAATGTCAATAATAAATATAACCCCCTATTATTCCCAAACGTATAGAAAAGCGTATTATTCTCGGGATTCCCCCACAAACTGACCACTACAATTTTCGTTAAATTGATACTTTTAAAAACATCAATTCCTTGCTAATGTAATCATTAACTCTTATAAATGATTTGAAAAGGAAGGTTTAAACTATGCAAAAAACAACAAGTTATTCCCAGGCACGTACTTTCGATTTAATTATTACGTCTATGTTAATAGCACTAGTCTTCGTTGCTACGATCTTGTTAAACATTAAATTACCTATCACGGCAAATGGTGGTTTAGTTCACCTCGGGACAGCAGTACTCTTTATCTCTTCTATTTTATTTGGTCCTAAAAAAGGTGCTATTGCTGGTGCAGTTGGGATGGGGTTATTTGACTTAGTATCTGGTTGGACATTATGGGCACCTTTCACTATTTTAACTCGCGGCCTACAAGGATATATAGTGGGGAAAATTGCTTGGTCGAACGGGCGCAACGGAAGTAGTTTCGCACTCAATTTATTCGCAACGATTATTTCGATTCCTTTTATGTTAGGTGGTTATTACATTTGCGAAGCGGTTCTATTTAGTAGTTGGATATTACCAGCAGCCTCTATCCCTGGAAACATCGTACAAAATGTTGTAGGACTCTGTGTAGCCATTCCCATTTGTGTAGTACTGAAAAAAATTCCATATTTTAAATAATTTATAAAAGCAGGGCAATAGCACAAATAGTTACTTGTTATGATTATTAAATTACACGAAAAAGGAAAATGCATTTTATAGGCATTTTCCTTTTTGTATTGGCTATGCTAATGAACGTTCTTGATAATGAATAAGAAATGCTTTAATACAGAACATTATTCGTTTTAATTTTCCTTAATTTATACATTAAAAGGACACCTAGCAAGGAGCCGCTAATACTCGACACCAGAAATGCCGGCATAAAGAAAAAGAAAGCCGCTTCTGTTCCCATTAGTATCCGTGCATATGGTACCGCCACTACTGACGCTATGATTCCGGTACCAATAATTTCTCCAGCGGCTGCAAGCCATAGTCTTCCTGAATGAATGTAAAGAATTCCTGCCAAAAATGCCCCGATCATCCCACCAGGAAATGCTAATAGCGACCCTGTTCCTGTTAGTACTCGTACAGCACCAGTCAGAAAAGCAATTATTACCGCTGGCACTGGGCCGAAAAGCACCGCTGCCATAACATTGATAGCATGCTGAACTGGATAGGCGCGTGCTATTCCAGTGGGAAGGTACACGAAAGCGGAACCGGCAACTGCTATGGCGACAAACATCGCCATAAGTACAAGCTGCTTGGACTTCATACTACCTTCTCCTTTCGCTTGAAGCCTTGAATTTGTTTATTTGCATCGCTATATCTTTAGCCTCTGCCAAAGCTGAAATCACCGCAACACCCGCTGCTCCTGCTTTCCAAACAGCTCTTGCGTTATCTGGTGTAATCCCACCAATACCTACAACGGGGATTTCTGAGAACAGCTGAGAAATCTCCATGATTCTATTAACTCCAGCTGGTGCCTGGGCATCATGTTTCGATTGGGTTTCGTAAACTGGACCTACTCCCAGGTAATCAGCTCCCTCTTTAACTGCGATTTTCGCTTCCTCCATAGAATGGACCGAAACACCAATGATTTTCCCTTCTCCAATACGAGAACGGACCGACGCGCAGTCAAGATCCTCCTGCCCAACATGGACCCCGTCAGCTCCAATCATGCATGCTAGCTCGACGTCATCGTTTACGATGAAAGGCACCCGATGAGTATTACAGAGCTTCTTGCATTCCAAAGCAAATCTTCTCAATGCATCTCCTTTTAACGCAAAGGGCCCTTTTTCCCTCAACTGGAAAAGACTGATTCCTCCAAGAAGTGCTTGTTCAAGAAGCACAAGTGGCTCTTTTCCTTTGACGTTGGCAGTGCCCATAATAAAATAAATAGCAGGTTTACTGAACAAGCTGCACCTCCTCCTTAGTGCCGAATTTATGATATGCTGCATGATTCGTAGGTCCATGTCCAGCACCGATATTTAGAGGATGGGAAATAGCCGCCTGTATAAACTGTTTTGCTGTATATAAGGATTTCTGCAACGGATTTCCTTTAGCCAATTCTGCTGTCAATGCGGCTGAGAAAGTGCAACCAGTTCCATGCGTATGGTTAGTATGAATCCGTGGTGAGCGCATTGTTAAAGTGTCGCCATTCCGGTGCAGATAAAAATCCTCTGTAAAGTTTATGTCTGTACCATGTCCACCTTTTATCACCACTGCCTCGGCTCCTGTCGCTAAGATCCACTTTGCCGCTCTTAACCTGGAAACAGAATCATGGATTTCCAAGCCACTTAAGACTTCAGCTTCTGGAATATTTGGCGTTACAACTGTGGCTAGCCGCAGCAAACAATTCATCAACGCATCTACCGCTTCCTGCTGTAAAAGAGAAGCTCCCCCTTTTGCAATCATGACCGGATCGACGATGACGTTCTGCCATCCGTACTTCTTTATTCCCCGGGCTGCTTCTTCAATAATGTCCGCATTGAATAGCATTCCTGTTTTTAATGCGGAAATCTGAAAATCTGTGCCTATAGCCTTCAGCTGATTTTCTACTGCGGTTCTATCCATCGGATAAATACCAGTGAGGCCAAGTGTATTCTGAGCTGTCACTGCTGTAATAACTGAAGTTGAATAAACCCCAAGCTCCTGGAATGTTTTGATATCTGCTTGAATTCCAGCTCCGCCTCCAGAATCAGATCCTGCAATAGTCAAAACTTGTTTGATATTTCCCATATCGCAACCTCTCCTAAACGGATTCAATTATCATAATTTCCTTGTGGCTTTGATGCCAATCCATCCAGAAAAGCAATCTGGAAGCTGCCCGGCGCTTGTGAATGTGGAGCTACTTTTTCTCCGCACATTGCATAAAAGCGTAGTGCCTCTACAGTAGCAACCATAGGTTGACTTGGCGATGTTGCCAAAAACGCTGCCACCACGCCACTTAAAAGACATCCCATTCCAGTCACAAACGACATAAGTGGTGTACCATAAGGAATCTCCTCCACGTCTTCACCGTCAGTTACAACATCAATTTCACCAGTTACCGCAACGATCAACTTATATTTCCGTGCCATCTGCTTTGCAAGTTCGACGACATCTACATTTCCCTCTCCAGCATCAACGCCTTTTGCCTGCCATTCAACACCGGCAATTGCTGCCAGTTCCCCGGCATTGCAACGAAGGACGGTAATGTTAACATCTTCTATCAACTGACGGATAGCCGATAATCGGAAGGGGGTTGCACCTGCTCCCACAGGATCCAAAACGATTGGAATGCCCTTACTGTTTGCAGTTTTCCCTGCTAAGAGCATACTGCTTAAAGTAAGTTTATTTAAAGTCCCTATATTAAGCGACAAGGCATCAGCTAACATGGCAAGTTCCTCTACCTCTTCGTATGCTTCTCCCATAATTGGAGAAGCTCCGAGTGCTAATAGCCCGTTTGCTTGGAAATTTGAAACGACGTGATTAGTAATACAATGGACTATAGGCCGTTTTGTACGTAATGATGCAAGCATAGTTACACCTCCGCCTTACTCGAGACATTTACTGACCAAGTTTCCATCGTCCATGCTTGTTCCCAGAAATTCCATTCATAATAGCTGCTCCTGCGAAATCGATCTTTCAATTCCTGTCGCCGTTTTTCAGGTAAATTCACTGCGAGGTGATCCATTCGGGTAATCTGTTCATTAACAAGCTCCTTGAACCATTCTGATCCATATGTTGCAATCCATTTTTGATAAATGGGATGTTTTGGAGTTGCTTCTTTCAATCGTTCACCTATTTCATAATAAAGCCAGTAGCATGGGAGAATTGTAGCTAACACATCTGCAAGATCTCCTTCTGCTGATCGGTACATATGAGAAACATATGAATATGCAGTTGGAGACGGCTCAAACGTAGCCCAGTCCGTTTCCTTTACATTAAGCAATTCCATAAACGATTCATGCAAAGCCATTTCTGCGGCGCAGGTTTGTTCGGAATGGTATGCAAATCTTTTCGTTGTCTCCAAATCCGTAGCTTTTACCGCCCCGATTGCCTGAACTTTTGCAAAATGTGTTAAATAATAGGCGTCTTGCATGACGTAATACTTGAACACATCAAGTGGCAATGTTCCTTTCTCTATCCCTTTCACAAACGGATGGTGGAAACTCGCTTCCCATAAATCATTGCACTCATTCCTTACTTCTTTGCAAAATGTCATTTTTCTCCATCTCCTTTTTGGCAAATAAAAACACCGCTTTCCAGAAAAGGAAAGCGGCGATTAGTAAGCAGAAGAAAATAAAAATAAGCATACGTTCGCCCACTTCCCTCCGCTGGTATGATCCAGATCAGGTTCAAAGGGTCCAAGCTCTGCTTGTCTCAGCCGTTAAACGGCTCCCCTAGTGGATAGCGATATTCTTTTGTCAAAATCACTATAGCATAAAAGAAAAAATTATTCAAAAATTCCAGAAAATTTTTACGAGTTTACCAAATTTGTAGAGTACACCTTTTCCGATAATCTAAAGAGGGGCTAAAGAAATTTCTCTTTAGTCCCTCACCCTCAATGTGTAGACCAGCATTGCCTATCTCTAACCTAATTGGTTCGCACCCATTTTAGTATTATTAAATTATATAACACTACTTTCGGCCTTCTTCAGGTTTGAATGTTTTACAGCACGTATCTGCAGAATGACCTGCTTCCTCAGAAATAGTGCGGTAATCAAATTCAGAAGCAAACTCTGTATTATTGTGTTTTGCATGGTAATCCATATCTATTTCGATTTTTTCTGCTCCACAAACATTTCCTTTTGCATGGAAAATACAATTTGATACAGTACATTTCACTTCTACATTTGGCATAACTGTCCTCCTCATTGAGATTTATTGAGAAGTATAAAAATGAACTCCTCATAGATTATCTTGTCCAATTCAACGTTATTAATTTATATAAGATGTTTTCTTTCTGCAAATTTTGGTTCCTCACTCTTAACTTTTATCAACTTTTACCCCATTACGCAGTTTAGTCAATATATAAATGCGCAGTATCTTTACATTCTATTAATTGTTCTGTATTCTTTTCTAAAAAAGTAATATATTTATCGGATAATGCATTTCCAAAGCTAAATCGTTTAACTCCTAACTCTTTAAGCTTGTTACAATTCGTTAGTCCCGGTAAAGATAATACATTAAGTGGAGCTTTTATTTTCAATGCAACTTCTCTTATATCTTCTTCTAATTTCATTCCGGGAACAAAAATTCCACTAGCTCCACTTTCTACATAGGATTTTGCTCGATCAATTGTTTCCAACAGAGGATTTTCCCTCTGAAAATAAGTGTCAGTTCTAGCATTGATATAAAAGTTTTTAAAACCATTTGTATCTAAAGCTATTCTTATTTTTTCTAATAGGTTGCAGTGTTTAGATATTCCTCTTAACCCTTTCTGCTTTTTTAGTGAATCCTCAATATTGATACCTACAACTCCAATATCTGCGGTTTTCAAAACGTTATTAATAACAATCTCCACGTTTTCACTATAGCCTGCCTCAATATCCGCGGAAACGGGTATATTCACATTCTCAGCAATAGTTTTTATGATTGATAAATGTCTATCAAAATCAATTAATTCACCATCAATATAACCAAGGGAATTAGCAATCCCCCAACTCGTCGTTCCTATAGCTTTGAACCCTACTTTCTCGAGTGTTAAGGCCGATAATAAGTCCCAAGCATTTCCTAAGAATAGTAATTCTTCGGATGTATGAAGGTCATTAAATTCTTGTATTTTAGTCATATTTGCTCCTCCTAACTATTGTTGTACCTTATATTAACAAGTTATTTACAACCACTTCGACCTCATTCTTGCCCTTATGGTCCTAGCGATCAAAAAAGAGAAGCTTTTACAAGAAAGCGTTTTGTTAGGGAAATGACTAAGTTCGTAGAATCATGGACCTTTCTGAACTACTGACTATAACTAAATTCTGTGGACCTTCGACCATGTTCTAAGATAGAAAGAAAATGAGTAAAAGGCATACAATTTCTATATAAATAAAAAAAGACCCTTTAATCTATCTATGGACAGATTAAAGGGTCTATGTTGTATTTCTAATACTATTCATTATTACTCAATTCTTTAATTCTCTATTTTTAATTTAGCCTGTTAAATCTCTTCATTATAGAAACATTGTCATTAGTTAAAAATGTTACTAAAATTCCTAAATAAGCATTGATGCTACATCTAAAGAATTAACTATAGACCTGCTCTTTTTTGCTTAGACCAAGGGCTTCTGCGGTTGAAGTATGAATTTCGTCCAAAAGCTCGGGGTTGTCCATTAATGACACTCCGTAAGATGGAATCATCTCTTTAATTTTTGGCTCCCATTCTTGCATATGTTGTGGGAAGCATCTACCAAGAATTTCAAGCATGGCATGAACAGCTGTAGAAGCACCTGGAGAGGCACCTAGTAATGCTGCGATTGAACCGTCAGCGGCAGTAACAATCTCTGTACCAAATTGAAGAGTTCCTTTACCACCGGCTTCTGTATCTTTGATGACTTGTACACGTTGGCCTGCTACTACTGTATCCCAATCCTCCAGTTTAGCATTCGGTATAAACTCTCGAAGCTCTTCAATACGCTTTTCTTTCGATAACATAACTTGCTGGATTAAGTATTTTGTCAATGACATCTCTTTGGCACCTGCCGCCAACATAGTTACAACATTGTCCGGTTTTACGGAAGTTACCAAATCAAACATGGAACCCGTTTTTAAAAATTTTGGCGAGAAACCAGCAAATGGTCCGAATAGCAACGACTTTTTATTGTCGATAAATCGAGTATCTAAGTGTGGTACAGACATTGGTGGAGCACCAACCTTAGCTTTGCCGTATACTTTAGCATGATGCTGCTCTACCACTTCCGGTTTGTTACACACTAAAAATAGTCCGCTTACCGGGAATCCTCCAATATGTTTTCCTTCAGGAATACCAGATTTTTGTAGTAGATGAAGACTACCACCACCACCACCGACGAAGACGAAGTCCGCAGTGTGGTTTTCGATTTTGCCTTCTGCGTTATTTTTCACTTTTATTTCCCACTTGTTATCACTCGTACGTTTAACATTATCTACACTACTATTAAATTTAATCTCAACGTCTTTAGTCATTAAGTGGTCAAGTAACATACGAGTTAAAGCACCAAAATTAACATCCGTTCCAGAGTCTATTTTTGTTGCTGCAATAGCCTCATTAACTGGACGATTTTCCATAATAAGTGGTATCCATTCCATAAGTTTTGCTGGATCATCTGAAAATTCCATCCCTTGGAACAGGGGATTTTGTGACATTGCTTCGAAACGTTTCTTTAAAAACGCTACATTTTCTTCTCCCTGTACCATACTCATATGAGGCAATGGCATAATAAAGTCTTTTGGATTATCTATTAGCTTACTATTAACAAGATAAGACCAAAACTGCATAGATAGCTGGAATTGTTCATTTATATTGATAGCTTTGTTAATATCTACAGAGCCGTCTGGTTTTTCAGAAGTGTAGTTAAGCTCGCACAGTGCAGCATGACCTGTACCTGCGTTATTCCATTCGTTAGAGCTTTCCTCACCTGCTTTATCGAGCTTTTCAAATACTTTAATATTCCATTCCGGTTTTAATTCTTTCAGCATTGTCCCCAAAGTAGCACTCATAATTCCGGCACCTATTAAGATTACTTCTGTTTTAGTTTCTTTGTTGATCATATTAACCTTCCTTACTCCGTATATTTGTATAGAGGATGTATACTACTTAGGCATAACAATATGTCAAGTTGAATTACAGGAATACATCTTTTTGTCTACTATAACCATATCATATATTAGAATTATTTATTGATAAATTATCTTCTATTATAAGCTATTTGAAAGCGATTTAAAAGCTAGTAAATAGTGAGAAGTTCATCTGGTAAGACCTAGAACACCAGGAATTCCCAAAGTATAGATGAGGATTCCAAATGATAAATAATTATTAAAACTCAATAAATTCATTAACTATTTAACTTCCTATAAATCCCCACTAATTGTTCCCTTTCCTCCTCTGTTAGCTTTTCAAATAGCTTCCTACGCAGTAATTGGCCCTCTTGGTTGGCTCTATAAACCATATCAATACCCATATCGGTAATTTGTATATAGATAATTCTACGGTCAAACTCATCCGTTAATCTAACTGCTAATTTTTTCTGTACAAGTTTTTCCGATAAGTGCGTTAGGGTGGCAGGAGTCAGTCCTAGAGACTTCGCAATATCTGATGGTCGACTTTTTCCTTTTGCCTGTAAATGACCAAGAACAAGAATATGAGATACACCTAGCTCTTCATTGAACGTCTTATTCCACTGAATGATTAAGTTATTTGTAAAGTTATCCATACTATGGATTAATTCAAAAATTGTTTGTTCTTTCATAAGAAATGTTCCTCACTTTCAATAAGTAAAAGCCCCTAATCAAAATTAGGGGCTACTTTAGCATACGCATTATTGAGCTGAGAATCCACCATCAATAACCAACTCTGCACCTGTAATGTAAGATGAATCATCAGAAGCTAAGAACAAAGCTGCTTTTGCAATATCTGTAGGTTGGCCTAATCGTTGCAAAGGAGTCATTTGAATTAAGCGACCAAGAAGTTCTTTTGATGAGTTTAAAGATTGAGTCATTGGTGTTTCTATAATCCCAGGGAATAGGGCATTGACACGAACGCCTTTAGTACCAAAGGTTGTTGCTGCTGCTTTAGATATCGCACGTACAGCTCCTTTAGATGCGGAATAATGATTAAACCCTTGTCCAATTTGAGCTGTATAAGATGAAATATTAATAATTGAACCTTTCCCTTGTGCTGCCATATACGGAGCAATATGCTTCATGCCAGAAAATGGACCAAAGCCATTAATAGATAGCATCTTTTGCCAATCATCTAAATCGATTTCTTGGAATGGTTTTTCTGAAGAAATTCCGGCATTATTTACTAAAACATCAATTTTTCCAAAACGATCATTCACTTCTTTTGCTAATGCTTCCCAATCGTTATCTGAAGCAACGTTTAACTTCATCCCATAGACGTTTTCTTTTTGACTTGCTCTTGCAAGTGCTTCCTCATTAATATCTGCTGCAATGACGATAGCGCCTTCTTTACTGAACAAATCAACCATACATTCGCCAATACCTGAAGCTCCTCCAGTAATAATAGCTACTTTATTATCTAATCTTCCCATGCTAATCTCTCCTTAACGTAATTTTATTGATCCACCATCAACCATAATGGTTTGACCAGTTATATAATTTGAATCTGCACTTGATAAAAATACAGCTACTTGTCCAATATCTTGCTCTGGATCACCAAGTCGACGTAATGGAATCTTGTTAATCATGGCATCATATAATTGCGGGGCACTTTCACGCCATTGCTCAACTCCTGGAGTTAAGGCAATTGGTGAAATCAAGTTAACATTGATACCGTCTGGACCCCATTCATTTGCTGCAACACGTGATATTGCTCGAATTGCTTCTTTCGCTGCAGCATAAGAAGTTTGTGTGACTTGTCCATCAATACCAGCACCTGAAGCAAAGTTAATAACTTTACCTTGTGATTTCTTTAACTCAGGATAAGCTGCCTGCATAAAGTGGAATGTAGGATAAAAGCCTGTTCCAAATGATAGATCAAGGTGATCTTGTGTTGTTTCTATAAAAGGTGCTTGTCTTGAGACATGCGCATTATTAACCATAATATCTAACTTGCCAAATTTCTTTACAACTTCGGCAACAATTTCGTAAACATTTTCTTTTATAGAGATATCTTTAATAATAAGTAATCCTTCTGTATATTGACTGACCTCAGCAAGAGTTTCTTTTCCTTTTTCTTCATTGACATCGACGATTGCAATATGTGCACCTTCTTTGGCCATTGCAAGTGCAATTCCTCTGCCAATACCTCCAGCACTACCCGTTACAATTGCAACTTTTCCTTGTAACTTCATTAGAATAACCTCTTTCTATTTATATTTAGATATCTAAATATATTACATCTAAATAATATCAAATTCTTTTCTTAAAGTGCAAGTAAAAAGATTCAAGTATTTGACATAACTTAAGTTGAAAGAAAGCAAAATGCACAGGCGATTTTTTATACAAATCACCTGTGCATTAGTAGTTTTTTATATAAGTTACTTAGTTAATCCCAGAAGCCTTCTTGCTCTAATTTCTTTTTTCCTCTAAAAGCAATAAGTACACATACAATATTAATGATCAACATAATAACTATTGCATATAAAACGGACGTATAACTTCCCGTAAAGTCGAATACAAAACCATAGGCTGGTAAAACAACAATAGATGCTATTGCTAGCCCCATGGAAGCGTTTGAATATATTTGACTGTATTCTTTGTTCCCAAATAGACTTGAAGTAAGTGCTGGACCTAATGTTCCTATAGAGGAAGATATTAAACCGAATAGGCCTACTGCAACTGTTATTACAACTGTGCTAGATGCGGAGAATAATAACAGACAAATCGCTATCAAACCACCACTCATGGCAAAAATAGCTGTATTTTTGGAGCCAATCTTATCACTTAAGATACCAATAGCTAATGATCCAATAAGAACACCAACCATATAGGTTCCCATTACATTACCAGCAAAGGTTACATCAAAACCTTTAGCCATCAAATAGGTTGGAATGTGCATCGAAAAGCTTGCAATAGATGTAATTAGAAAGAAAAAGATTACTAGTGCATAAAAAGCCGAAGATTTTCTCGCTACAGCCATTGATACCCCTTTATTGCTAGTTTCACTCGGTGTACCTGTACCGTTATCTTCCACTTCTTCTATACCATAAGGAAGTAGTCCCTTGTCCTGAGGTAATTTTTTTATAAAAAGTAATATAATTGGAACAACAATAATAATGATTGTGATCCCAACAATCATATAAGAGGTTCTCCACCCTTGATTGGCAATAAGGTTCCCGATAATTGGTTGCGAGATGGCACCAAGTGCTCCTCCTGCTGCACTCATGATTCCAAGTGCTAGACCATTGTTCTTTTTAAACCACTGATTAATTAGGACTGGACCAGCAATTACAGTTATAAACACACCACCAACTGCTAGTGGTACTGCGAATATATACCAGCCCCATACAGAATTCATCAAACTAAACATTGCAAATGCTCCAGCTTGTAAAACTATCGCAACACTTAGGAGTAACCGTGTATCATATTTCGCCATTAGTTTACCGCCTATCGGTAAAAAGACCATTGTGACAATTGCAGATACACTAAAATATAATGATAGACTTCCCATTCCAATTCCAAGCTCTTTCGTGATAGGTGACAAAAATAGCCCGGAGGAATTATTTAAACCGCCTTTTCCTAAACCGACGATAATACATAGTGCTAATAAAATCCACCAAGCATAGTGAATTTTCTTTCTATTTTGACCCATGTAGTTTCTCCTATTTCTATATTTCTATTATTTATTTCTGTTAGAATATTGCTAGATTTTTTAATTATGTCCAAGCACTAGTAGGCTTTTATTTAGCTTTTTGCTTTTTTCATATATTCGTTAAAATCTGGAACACTTGGATTTGCAATA
Organism: Psychrobacillus sp. FSL K6-2365; assembly: GCF_038003165.1. Taxonomy (NCBI): domain Bacteria; kingdom Bacillati; phylum Bacillota; class Bacilli; order Caryophanales; family Bacillaceae; genus Psychrobacillus; species Psychrobacillus sp. FSL K6-2365. The sequence goes on from NZ_JBBOOO010000001.1 coordinate 4,275,883, forward strand.
TAATGTCCGCCTTCTACTTGGATTGTTTGGCCAGTAATAAACTTAGATTCATCTGAAGCTAAAAATAACACTGTATATCCAATATCATCCGGTTCACCATGGTATGGTAGTGTATTATATTTTGCAAATATATCTAGTACCTCCGGTGTCATATTGTTCTTAGCCGCAGGGGTCAAAATTAAACCAGGTGCAACAGCATTACAACGGATCTTATCCTTCCCGTATTGGGTAGCAATATATTTCGTAAGATTTACTACAGCTGCTTTTGATGCTCCATATGCAGCACGAATAGTATCACCAGTAAATCCTGCCATTGATGCTGTATTTATAATAGAGCCACCACCAGCTTCAATCATATGCGGTATAGCAAATTTACTACCTATTAAGACACTCTTTAGATTCACGTTCATAAGTCGATCCCACTCATCAAGATCTATATTAACGACATCTAAATCCTTCTTAAGATTAGTCAAACCAACGTTATTAAATAGAACCGAAATTTTGCCAAAGTTCTTAACGGTAAACTCAATAGCTTCCTTAATAGAATTTTCATCGCCAGCATCAAGGAAAATACCGAAAGCATCTCCTCCATTAGCATTAATATTCTCTGCTGCTTCTCTTGCACCTTCCATATTAAAATCGGCAATAACTACTTTTGCACCTTCTTTTGCCAATAATGCGGCTGTTGATAATCCTATACCTGATGCTCCCCCTGTTACTAGTGCCACCTTACCTTGTACTCTTCCCATTGTTTAATAACTCCCTTCTCCAGTTACACCAAAATCAATTAGTGTCATCTCTATTCAATTATAATTAGATATCAAAATATTTGGCATCTAAATAATATCAGAAATTTTTTTCTACTGCAATGAGTTCTTTGTTTAAACTCTTATAAAAGAATCGTTTTTGCACTATCTTAGTATGGAATAAATATATTAGTATAGATAAAACGTTTACCGAATGTATAACTAAAAAAGGACCATTCTTAGTTGTAAACAACTTGAATAGCCCTTCATTATATTTATACTAGAACGCTGGAATTGCAGTTTCATCATAATTTTCTTCTAAAAACTTTCTTACTTCTTGACTCGTCATAGCTTCCGCTAGCTTTTGGATGGCCTCTGATTCAGCATTATCCTTGCGTGCAACTAGTGTAATTGCAAAATCATTTTCGGATCCTTCCGTAAGGAGAGCATCACTTTTTGGCGTCAATCCAAGTGGTGCAGCATATGCAGGTGTCATGATTACTGCATCTGCATCATCATACATTCTCGCCAACATTAACAAATCTACTTCTTCAAATTTATAATTTTTTGGGTTGTCCACAATATCAGCTTTCGTGTAATATGGACCAGTTTTTTCTTGTAAAGTGATGGCATTATGTTGAGCTAACAATGCCAATGAACGATCTATATTAGAAACATCGTTCGCAATGGCGATTACGGAATCCTCCGGTAATTCATCCATTGAATTATAGTCTTTAGCATATACACCATAATTCGCAAAATATATAGGAACAATAGGGACTAGTTCTGCATCATTGTTTCTATTGAATTGCTCCATATAAGGAACATGTTGAAAGAAGTTTGCATCTACTTCATTTGCTGCAAGCGCACTATTAGGCTGAACGTTATCACTTAATACAACAATTTCAAGATTAATCGATTCTTCTGCTAGTTTTGGTTTAACAAGCTCAAGAATTTCCGTCATCGGAGGGATTAACGAAGCAACTTTCAATGTAACTTCTTCTTGATCATTACCTTGCACTTTTTTCTGGTCCTTAACTTCTTCCTTTTGCCCACAACCAGTTAATATTAAGGTGATCATTGTAATTAGTAAGAATATTTTTTTCATTTTATTTCCTCCTATTATTTATCTTTTATCAATCAATCTGGATATAGTTGTTCCAACGAATTGCAAGAGCTGTACAAGTATGACCATAATAATAATCACATAAATCATTAAATCTGTTTTGAATTGCTGGTATCCATACCGAATGGCAAAGTCTCCTATACCACCACCTCCGACAACTCCCATGATCGTCGAGTACGAAATAAAGCTAATAATCGAAGTTGTTAATCCAAGAACAAGTCCAGAACGGGCTTCAACATACAGAAATTTAAAAACAACTTCTTTAACAGAAGCACCCATTGAAACCGCCGCTTCAATTACACCTTTTGGTACGTCCAATAAAGACTGCTCGACTAATCGTGAATAATGCGCGATTGCTATTATCGATAATGGAATAGTTGCAGCCGCTGTGCCAATGGCTGTTCCCATGATTAGCCTTGTAAAAGGGATTAAAAATACAACTAGTAATAAAAATGGAAAAGAACGTACTATATTTACCAATAAATTTAGTGACGAGAAAACAAACTGGTTCTCAAGTATTTGGTCCTTCCTGCAAAGAAAAAGTAATGTCCCAACTGGAAGACCTACTAGAATCGCCGCTAAAACAGAAACACCAACCATAACAAAAGTTTCTCCAATAGATGACCAAATTTCAGCTTCATATTGAACTAATATATCAGGCATGATCCATCTCACCGACCTTTGTTAATTGTTCTACAAAGTACTTTGGACTATTGTCTGTATTTAGAATCCTTTTTGGTTTAATTGTTACGGTGTCATAGACTTCTCCATCCGCCATTACAGTTACTCTGTTACATATACTTTTAATCACTTCCATCTCATGGCTGACAATGACAATTGTAACCCCAAAGCTTTTATTTATGTTTTCCAATACACTTAATATTTCTGCAGTCGTATTAGGATCTAGAGAAGAGGTTGGTTCATCACACAACAAAACTCGGGGGTTATTCGCTAACGCTCTTGCGATCGCAACGCGTTGTTTTTGTCCACCACTTAATTGTGCGGGATACTTGTCCTTTAAACTCTCTAACCCAACAAATTGAAGACATTCTCCTACACGGCTCTTGCGTTCTTCCCTAGGAAAGTTTGCCAACTCTAAGGATACAGCAACATTTTCGTAAACCGTTTTATTTGCTACTAGATTATAGTGTTGAAAAATCATCCCTATGGATTTCCGAGCTTGTCGGAGTTCTTTGCTATGTAAATTTGTTAACGTTTGACCATTTACCTCAACTTCTCCTTCTTCAGGAATTTCCAACAGGTTCATCAACCGTAGCACGGTAGATTTACCTGCTCCACTTGCTCCGATAATTCCATGAATCTCTCCTGCATTTACTGTTATAGATATAGATTTAATGGCCTGAAACCGGGAATAACTTTTACTGACCTTATGTAACTTAATCATAAAAAAAACCCCTTTCTAGTAGTTGAAGGGTGATTACAATAGCTTCAATTATAGACTAATATGCTTGGGCTGTCATTTTACCAGATAATTTCGTCAACGGGAAAATAGTCAGGCAGCCTTCTGTGGTCTAATCCCTGGAAGGTTGACTATAGAATTCAAAGAAAGGTGCAGTACATGTAAATTAGTCGAACAAACGAATAAGTGTAAGAAAAATATTAAAAGAAAGAAAAATAGTTATCCAACCATAACTCCTTTAAGAAGAGATATGGCTAGACAACTATCGTTTCCCTTTTTACCATAATTCACTTTGGTAATGGAGTCTTTTATTTTGAACTAGAACTGGGCTAATATTTATAAAACGATATAGTCTTTCAAGTACTTTTTCATTTTTATACGAGTCGAGCATTGACTAATGGGAACAATAATTCCCTATCTTTTGTCACTACTTTTGCTGGTACTCCATTGAATATAAATCATTTAGTGTCAATTTACCAAAGCTAAAATCAGTCAACTGTTGAGCTATTAAATACTGTGTGATGCTACCTAACGTTTCTGTGTCCTGCTTACTTACATCGATAAGTGTTTTGCCACTTGGTAATGTCTGCACATGTAGTCCTGAAAATTGCTTTTTAAATACTTCAAGATGCTCTTGTGAAAAATTGGAGACTCGGACCGTTGTTACCTTATTGTCAGTAAAGCCAGGTACCAATTCATCTACTAGCTTTAGTTCCCCAGTTTTCATAAAAAATATACGGTCTGCATATTGCTCAAGGTTTTCTAATAAATGTGAAGCAATAATAATTGTTTTACCTTCCGCTTTCTTTTGCAAAAGTATTTGGGATATTAGCTCTACATGCGTTGGATCTAAGCCATTCATAACTTCATCCATCAGCATCACCTGTGTGTCAGAGACAATTTGCATGGCAAAGCATAACCGTTGGCGCATTCCTAAAGAATAGGTGCCTGTTTTTTTCTTCACATACGATTCCATTCCAAGCTGTACAATCGTGTCTTCAATTAACTTGGGATTACTATTCCACATTGCTTGATAGATCTTCAGATGGTTCTTTCCAGATACATGATTATATAAATCACTTTGGTCCGGCATCATAGATACACCTTGATGTATCTTCACCTCGTTTGCTTTACTTGAATATTGCAATTCATGATTTAAAATCACCTGTCCTTGATTGGGAGACAAATAGTTCATGATTACATTCATCAGTGTCGATTTCCCAGTTCCATTGGGGGCTACTAAACCAATGATTTCCCCCGGTTGGAACTTAATCGATATATCCTTTAATACCTGTTTGTCTCCAAACTGAACGCGTATTTTCTTTAATTCCAACATATTTAACACCCTTTCTCTATGCTATTAACTTAAACCTTTTAAATTTACTCACAATCAGCGTCAATATCACCAAGAAGAGTGTACAACATCCTATAATTGTTAACCCGTGTTGGTAAGTTAAGTCAGGCGACTGATAAACAAAATTTCTATATCCTGAAATGACTTGTCCTACTTGCACATATGATGTTGGATAGCGCTCAATATCTGAATATGCTCCCATTACTCGTTCAAAATAAAACCACTCGGCTGCAATTATGATAAAGCTGACAAATAAATTAGCAAACTCAGCTTTTACAATGATACTTAGGAACAAAATGATTGCTATTAAGAATAAGAACCAAACACCAATAAACAATATATTTTTCAATAGAAATGTACTCATAGTCATATTGGTAAAGGTTTGTTCTATGTAAGAATAGAAAGGCACCGGGAGTGAAAAATCACCAAAACCATTTTGTAATCCGATAGCTATTAAAACTACGTATAGAGGAACAAATGACAAAATACTTCCTACAAAAGCAACTAGCCCTTTCATCAATAGCTTTTTCCAATCAGAAATCGGAAATCCTTTTAATAAACTAGGGTTACGACGATCTTTCAACACAATATCTACAGATAAAAGAATACAACTTATAAACAGTACAATTGGTAGATAATCATTTAACATACGTTGTAACGTTTGTAGAGCAGTTCTTTCTTCAAACAAGTCCATCGACAGCTCAGAACTTCCTTCTACATAACCAGTAAAACGGCTAGCCGTATAGCCATAACCATAATGACCATCAGCATGGGCATAATTATTACCATAGGTATAATAGAGAGGATTATAGAAGAAAGAGTCACCGTTAACAGTCAGTTGGTCTGAATATAGGTACCATCCCGCTGTTGCTTCTGCATACTTTAAATAATCCTTTTCATTAATTGCATCAATTCTTGCCCGATCATATTCATTCCACTGAGGGAATACTGCAAGTGCAAAAGCAACTGAAGGATGTATATTATCTTTTCCTTCTACACTTTTGATAAAATCATCTCTCGTCGTGAAACGTGCTTCCATCTCAGCTACATCGACTTTTTCAATAGGTTCATACGAAGGTGCAACTTTTAATACAAAATATAAACCTAAAAAAAGTAAAATAACATAAACAGCTATGTTTTTCTTATTCGTAAAAAATTGCTTAAACTCCCATTTAAAATAAGCCCACATGTCTTACACCTCCCTATATTTTCTGAAGCTTACCTGTCGATAAAAACCATTTAATAACTGCCATCAGCAATACTATGCTAATGCATAAATAGACCAAGCCTGCATTGCTATTCAACGCGACCGGGGTTTCTAAATTCAGAGTATCTCCATTTAAAACACTTGGAAAGTTTACATAGTTAAACGGATTAAATGGTAAAAGCTCAATTAGGGATGGAAACAAAATTGGTATGACGACAAGGATGATCTGTACAAATAAAGTTAAATAAACATTTCTTAATAATACATTTAAAATTACGGACAATAAAATTGCAAAAACTGCCAAGCAAATCATATATACAATCGAAACTGCTATGTATTTATAAATTGGATAAATTGTTACTTCCCCATTAAAAACAGCTACTGGATATGAAGCTTGTCCCAGTCCTTTAAAATAGATTAGCGGCAAACTACATACAATAAGCTCTATAATAAAGATAAAAACAATCCCCATTGAAGTCATACATTTCGCTAATACATACTTGGTAAAAGCAATAGGATAACCTTTAATAAGAGAGGTATGTCGGAAATCATCTATCATAATGTTAGATGCGTAAATACAGATAAGAACAAACCAAACTGATCCTACTATGCTAAATAAAAACGCTAAAAATGGATAGAAGCTCAGTGAGCCAAAAGACAATACTAAATCGTTCTCCTTTAAATATTGGTAATAGTAGGAATCCATTTCATTTTCTATTTTGGAAGGCAAGTTTACAGCGACCAGATCATAATCATCCATTTCAAATGCTTGTTTGCGTAATTCGGTTAACTCTATTGCTGTTTCTATAAATAACTCTGGCTGCTCTGTTTTTAATGCCATCCCTTGTTTTGGGTAAGTGTAATATTGTTTCACGATATTTTTGTATATATCACTACCATCCCCGTATTCACTAGCATCAACAATTTGAAATTTATTCATAGCTACCTTGGCTGGTAACGATTCAATTGATTTTTCCTTAATCGGATTGCCTAACTCTGTTGCATTCGCATAAACAACCATCCCAATAATACTAAGCGCTACAATTAAACAAGCAAAAATATTCTTCTTATCTGTCCTTTCTATTATAAAAAGCGTTTTCAACATACTTCTCATACGATTTCACTCCTCCAGCAAAAGCATGATGAAAGTAATTCATCATCTGTATTATTCACTAAATTTCACATACTTTATTAATACTCCGTTTATTTAAGTTACATATAGGTCTTTGAAACGAGAGAATTAACAAGAATATTTTAAATTCTCTATCAATAATTCTATACTCATCCGAAATATACCTTCTTTAGAAAAAAAAGTAACATTATATTATATACTTTTCGTTAGTTAAAATTTATAAAAGTGATAATTTTAAAAGCATGTGATTTAGCTAAAATTGCTTTTTGACAAAATTTATAGTTTACTTTAAGTTAGTAAGTAATTAACCACTTACTAATAAGGAGAGGAGGTAATAATGGTATGTCTCGACCACGTGAATATTCGGATGAACGAATTTTTCAAGGTATTCATTCAGCCTTAAGCAAATATGGTTACACAAAATTGACTCTAGATAATATCGCGAAAGAAATTATAATATCTCCTGCTGCACTCTCTAAACGATTTGGATCTAAAAAAAATCTACTCCTTTTCTATATGGATACTGTCATTAAGTTGACCACTCAAAGTTTTGTGACTTCGCGTTCTGTATCTGGCTCTAAATTGCACGCTTTAAAATCTCTCCTTATTCAATCTCTTGGAAAGGTAGAAGATGCGCAGACACTCGCTAACATCACTTCACTTTTTATTGAATCTGTTTCTGATATGGACTTTCTAGAATATTCTCAACGTCGTTTGCAGCTTATTGACGAAGAGGTTCAATACTTCCTTCGTGCAGCTATAGAGGACGGTGAGCTTTTAAATATCGAACTAGACCAAGTGGAAACAACAGCTCGCATTCTACAAGGCGCTATAGCTGGATCCCTCATGATTTGGCTAAATAATTCTACACGTACATTGGAGCAATGGCTTGATGATTGCTTCAATATAATATTGAAGCAGTCTTGAGAATGTGAAAGAAAGGAATGAATCTTATGCCGGTATATGAGGTAAATAACGTTAAGCTTTTTTATAAAATTAACGGATCAGGGGAACCTATTATTTTCACTCATGGACATTCGATGTATCACAAACAATGGGAACCTCAGGTAAATGAGTTGTCAAATGACTATCAAACCACCGTTTGGGATGTGCGAGGCCATGGATATTCTAGCTTGCCCTCTGGCAAGGTAGACCCTGAGGATTTCTCGAGAGATTTAATTTCACTACTGGATTATCTCGAAATCCAGTCAACAGTCTTATGTGGCTTATCCATGGGCGGACATATTTCGATTCAAACAGCTATTCGTTATCCGGAAAGAGTAAAAGGTCTTATTTTAATTGGTACTCCGTTTACAAACACTTTTAACTGGTTCGAAAAATATTCAACACCTATTAGTAAGTTTAGCCTTCGTTTTCTTCCGTTTAATATGACTGCAAAATGGACCGCTGATGTTATCTCAAAGATTAATCCAGAAAATCACGCTTTTGTTATGGAATCCTTCTCTAAGATGACAAAAGATAATTTCTTACGTCATTGGAGTGGAAATTTGCGAATGGAAAGTAAAAATGATCTAAATAAAATTCAATGTCCAACTATGATTTTGCATGGTGAAAAGGACAATATGGTCAGAAGACAACAGCAATATTTGAAAGCGAACATCAAAGATGCCGAATTTTATACAATTACTAATGCGCATCATCTAACGAACAGAGATAATCCGGAGGATGTTACGGATTATATTCAAAATTTTATGAAGCGCTTAAAATAAAATATATTAAATTTGTTTGGTTCTTCTTCTATCTTTTTAATTGCCACCCTCAAGTGCATTTTCCTTTGAAAGTTCAGTTGCATTATTTAAGAATTATTACGTATTGATTTTAGGAGATCTGTACGCATAATTGTTACTAAGGAGGGAATTTCAAATTGAGTGGACAAAATATTAGCACTACAGTTTCAGGAGATCTAATTGTTACGCATCTTATTGGTAAGATTAATACAAACGATGTCAGTGAATGGTTTAACGGCTTTAATCAGGCTTGTCAGCTTTTTATTTCCGAGGGTCGTAAATTCAAATTGTTAGTGGATAGAAAAGGATACACTCCCGATCATTTTTCTGTTCAAAAAGCATGGAAAGATAAGTTCTTCAATGAAGACATTTTGAATCATAGCAAGGCAATTGCGTTTCTCCTTGAAGAAGGGGAAATAATGAATTATTTACAGCAAACCAATACAAAAGAATCCGTAAACTTCTTCAGTAATTATGAACAAGCATTAATTTGGTTAAATGAATATCCAATATAAATCCTATTGAACCAGTTGCTTAATTCGACTGGTTTTTTTGTCCGTATTTCTTTTCCAAATTGCTTAGCAACTCTAAAATAATACGGGGCACATTGATAGTACAAGTGAGTTCTTTATTGTAAATACTATTTCCTCTTGCATCATAAAGTTAATATTGTAAGGATATTTGCAATAACCAAAATTAAATATATACTTGCTATATAATTAAACTAGTAAATATTATAATGGGCAGTGATTAAATGACAATTAATAGTCAAATGTACAATGTGGAAATAATAATGAGAGAGATGCTTGAAGTACAGCAAAAATCTATGATGTTCGTCAACATGCTCTCTGAAGGAGAATCATTATCTCAAAACCAGCTTATACTTCTTCTTCAATTGAAAATTAAGGGTGGAATGAAAGCAACTGAAATTGCTGATTTTTTCAGTGTAACACCTGGAGCAGTTACATCAATGTGCGATAAACTAGAAAAATTAGATCTATTAGAGCGAATTAGAGAGACTGAAGATCGAAGAGTAGTGAAAATGGTTTTAACGAAGGATGGAGAAATTAAAGTACAAGAAATATTTTTAAAATTTCCACAAGAAAAACTAACAGATATTGCACAAGTTTTAATTGATGTAAATCTGTTAATGGGAAAACTTTTAGGGATTTCATAAAAATGAAATCCTTTTTTTATTGTCTCAATATGTGGCCTGCCTATTTAAAATTGCCTTCTATGTACAATTTTTTGTTATTGACAAAACAAACCTGCATATAGTTTAATTGAAATATATTTTAGTAATTAAAATATTTACTAAGTAAATTAATGTGAGGTGTTTATCCATGACAAGTGAACGAATTACAAAGCTCCGCAGTTTAACATTTACAAGTGGCAATATTAAAAACTTAGCCACAGACTGTGAACAATTAAATATTCGAGGTTCTGTAGCTTTACACCAAGAAGTACGATTAAGGGAAATTTCCTCACATGGTCATAGCTCTTTTCATTCTCTCGTTTCAGCGAATATTTTTAAAAATACAGGAGCTTGTGTCATCAAAGATTTTTGTGAAATTGATGAGCTTACAAATGCGGGAGACTTAAAACTGCGGTATGGAAAAATAACGAAGATTAACAGTTCAGGAAAGCTAACAATTGAACAAAGTTTACAGGTAAAACAGTTTCATGTAATTGGCATTATAAAAGCAAAGGAGATACAAGCAGAACAGTTTCATTTAAAATTGTCTGGTAGAAGTGACATCGAACAACTTATTGCAGATGAAATATGTGTAGATAAAAAAAAGTTATCTATCTCTTTATTGAAGAAAAACCTGATTTGCAAATCCATAAAAGGGAAAAGCGTGCATCTTTCCAATACAAATGCGGAAATTGTTGAAGGGGATATTGTGACGATAGGTGATAATTGTATTATACACACACTTTATTACACAGGGAGCTATTCAATTTCGCCAAATGCCAAAGTACAGCATATTAGGAGTAAAAAGAAATGAAAATAATCCAATCATTTTTTTGTTTATTAGCAATTCCGGTTCTATCTATTCTATATGTAGGGTTGATGGCAAGTGCATTAATATCAATCTTAGCAGGCATTTTGCGTACATTTGGACTGGACAAAATAGAAATGAGTATTTGGCAAGACGTTAACATTCCAGTGCCTTTAAGCATCCCTTTCTCACTAATTGTTTCTTTATTGCTTTTCTTTTCCTCACTTTATGTAAAACGTTCTATAACATTCTGTATTTCCAAGCTTAGGTATTAAACTTTTGTACACCTACACCTACTTGCTGATTTTAATGCCTGTAACGCTCTTTTTTTAGAGTAGTGACTAAACCACTAATCATCTAGGAGAAGAGCTACAGGCACTTCAATCGACTATCAATAATATCAACATTGAAACATAAAAAAATTTTGATTTATACATAAAGCTAGCATTGCTTGGAGTAAAAGGTCCGTTAACATGGACTAATCAATTCTTACCCCTTCCCTCGTTCTCCCAAGTTAATCCCAATCCCCATATACATTACACCAATCAACAGCAAAAATGAAAGGGGTAACGAAATATCACTCCACCCTGCACCAAAGAGAGCAACATCCATCATTGCATCGACCGCATAACCTAGTGGAAAGATATCCGCTAGGAAGTTGAATACTGGGTTATCCATTGCTCCTGGTTGCATATATATCCCACTAATAACTGGAATCATCGGAACAATAGACGGATAAATCATATTAAATTTTTCAGGTGTTTTAGCAATTCCAGCAATAAGCATAGCCAAGCTTACTGAGCTCATTGTATATACTGCAGCTATCGTTAGAATCATCGGAAGTGATCCTATCTCGTAGTTCAAAGCATATTTAAAAATGAGAAAAACAACGACTAATTGGATAAATCCAATGAAAAAGCTATATAATAAGTGGCCAACATACATATTTATTTTACTGACAGGGGAAAGAATCAGGCGGTTCCATACTCCACTTACCTTATCTTCATTAATACCATTTACTCTAAAACCAATAGTAAACATTACGATAAACAGTGTAAAACCAAATAGTAGCTGAGTACCCATATCATGACTTGTAAGTTTTCCACCATTAATATTTTCCGTTTGAACAGTTATTGGTGAATTTTCCAAATAGTTTTTGAGTTGTTCTCTTAAATTTGTTGTATTTTCCGAACCGGCTATCGCTTGAAGTTGGGCCTCTTCTATAAAGACTTGATGAATCTCTTGCTCTACTAACAAGATGTCAGGCATATCCGATGCAGTAATTAAGCGATAATCATTGTTCATTAAATGAATCGCTACATCCCTTTTTCCTTCTCTAACCTGTTCTCGAGCTTCTCTTTCTTCTGAAATGACAAATTCCGTTTCACTATTATCATTTAATAGCTTAACCCACCGTTGTTCAATTTCCTCTGCATTTGAACCAGATGCAAAAACATCAACAGTTATTTCGGTTTGACGAGATGTATCCCCAAAAATTAGGGTTGCTAAAATACTGAGGGCAATAAATAAAAGGACAAGTAGCGGTTTTCGTTTATCTTTTATAAATTGTGCATACAAAACTGGATACATTAAATACGCCCCCTGTTTGGAAAGATAGATATACTGATAGCAAAACAAACGATAGAAATAGCAGTAAGAACAGTAAGGGGAAAGAATAAGTCACTCATATCGCTAAACTGAATCCATTTTATAGCTGTTGTCTGTGTTAAACCATTTGGAGTCCATTCCCCAATTTTTTGAAATACGTTTGGAAGTCCTTCAAGTGGAAAAAAGCTACCACCTAGAACCCCTAGCCCCATAATGATTAGAGTAAAAAGTCCACTTGCTGTATTACTATCACTCAGATGAAGAACAATTGAGGTAAACAACGATGATAGTCCAGCAACCGTTAAGGAAAAAGCAATCATTATTACAACGAGTCCCACCCAAAATTCCAACGTCTTTCCAGGGAATACGCTTAATAACAGTTGAACAGCTGTAAAAGTAATAACCATCTGTATACAGACCAATATAAAGGTAGATACTGTTTTTCCTAATAAAAAGTTTATTGGATTACTATTTGTTAATAGAATTCTATTAACAACTCGTTCACGCTTTTCTGTAACGGTTTTTAAAGCTACAGTTTGAGCTAAAAACAAGGCAAACAAAGTACTAATCGCAATCGTAAAGTATTGAGAAATGCTATACGTATCAATTCCTTCAACAACTTCTCTTCCCCCCTGTGGCAATACGGGTTCAGCGTACACAGTTTCTCCTGTACTTCCTAAGGCAAACTGCACATTTAATGAATGAACAAAGTTATGAACGATATCTTGAAGTGCACCTACCTCAGTAGATGGATCTTTCGCTAAAATATTTACAGGTATATGATTGGGCCGCTCGTCTAATAAGACAACGGAAAGTACCTCATACGTAAATCCTTCTGGAATCCTTATAATCGCGTCAAGATCCCCGTTATTTACTTGTTTTGTTGCTTCCTGTTCGCTGATTTCCTTTATAGTAATCCAGTCTTGTATTTCGGGATTTATTAGAAAATCATGTATTAGACCAACGGGGTTAAGGTTTGCTGCTTCATCAAGGACTTTCTCTTTTTCAGTAGGAGATAATTCTGTTTCTTTCACAGCATGTTCAAATTGTTCTTTCCCGACCTTCTCGTCATCTGCTACCAATAATGCTATATCGATATGAATCGCTTCTTCATCATCTTTAAAAAGACCTGAAAAGGCGAAGTTTAGTATGACAATAAGGATAATCGGAAGTAATAGAGCCATTAAAATCTCTTTGCGGTCTCGCCAAAAAACTAGTATGTCTTTTTTAATAAATGAGCTCATTTTCATCTCTCCTTAATCCCGCAATGTTTTGCCTGTAAGGTGTAAGAAAACATCCTCTAAACTTGGAATTTCTACCTGATAGTTAACGATCTGAATTCCCTCTTTTTCTGAAGCAAGTACTAGCTTACTTAATAAATTACTATTCTTTTTAGAGATAATTCGAAGTCCTACATTCGTTTCATCCAATTGAAAAACATTTGAAAAGGATTTAATCGTGTCAATTAACGATTCACTTCTATTGCTAAGTTGAACTTGGATAGTATCCTCAGTAGATAAAATACTTAGTAATTCTTCCTTACTACCAGAAGCGATAATCTTTCCACGATCCATAATATAAACCCTCTTACATAGTTGCTCCACCTCTTCCATGTAGTGACTTGTATAAAGGACTGTTGTACCAGAGGTTTTATTTAATTCTCGAACAGTCTCTAAAATATGGTTTCTTGATTGGGGATCAATTCCAACAGTAGGCTCATCTAAAATTAGAATCTTGGGTTGATGCAAGAGAGCTGCAGCTATGTTTATTCTTCTTTTCATCCCACCAGAAAATGTTTTAATAAGTTCCTTTTGTCGCTCCTTTAGTCCAACCATTTCTAGCACTTCTTGAATCCTTCCTTCTAAAATATCTTTTTTCACTTGATAGGTTTGACCGAAAAATTTCAAATTTTCATATGCCGTGAGTTCTTCATATAATGCAATTTCCTGCGGCACAACTCCTAATACTTTTCGAATTTCAGAAGGGTCTTTTATTGTACTTTTTCCATCAAGCTTGATATCCCCAGAAGTAGGTCGAATTAAAGATGATATCATTGAAATTGTAGTTGATTTCCCAGCACCATTCGGTCCGAGTAATCCAACCGATTCTCCTGCATCTAAATAAATATTAATTTCATCTACAACCTTTTTACCTTTAAAACTTTTACTAAGCTTCACTGTTTCGAGCATTGATCCGCACCCCTTTATCGATTGTTAAGTTCAATATATAAAAAAAGAAACAGTATCACTACTGTCTCTAGTCACGACTTATTTATTTATCCATTACTTTTGTTTATATTATTTATACAAGATTGTGTCGAATGGCATAAATAGCTAGTTGAGTACGATCCCTTAAGTCTAATTTACTTAAAATTTGACTTGTATTATTTTTCACAGTACCTACAGAAATAGCTAGTCTTTCAGCTATTTCATTATTATTAAGTCCATCACCAATACATTTTAATATGGCTCGTTCCCTTGGGGTTAAAGTGGAGTCTGGTTCTTTAGTGTCCTGCTGTTTCATCAACTGGGGAACGACTTTTGCTGCTATTTGCTCTTCCAACGATAATCCCCCCTTCAATGCACTACGGATTGAACGGAGTAAAGAACTGGTATCACCATTTTTTAAAATGTAACCATTCACCCCAATACGAAGTGCCTCCATTACATAATGATCATCATCAAAGGTAGTTAACATTAAAATCTTCGTATTGGGCCAGCGAGATTGAATGACCTTTGCTGTTTCCAATCCATCCATAATAGGCATCCTAATATCGAGTATTGCAATATCAAATTGCATTTTTTCACATAGTTTCACAGCTTCTTTTCCATTGTCTGTTTCCCCAGTAACATTATACTCATGCTCTGTTTCAATCATCATTTTTAATCCCTGTCTCACCATTACTTGATCTTCTACCAGTAGTATCCGAATCATGCTTATCACCTATATTTGTCATTTTAATATAACCACTAACTGTAAACTGTACTTCTGTTTGATATACTTTTAATTCACCATTATATTTTTCTAATCGTTCTCTCATGGATCTGAGTCCAAATCCTTCTTGATAGCCTCTCTTTTGAGAGACTAGATTACTAATTTCAAAACGAAAAATACTACCACCCGGTGCTTCAAAAAGAATATTTGCTTCTTTGACTTGACTATGCTTCATTATATTTGTTAATGCCTCTTGGACAGTACGATAAATTACAAAAGATTGTTCACCGTTTAAAGGGGCAGAAAAAGCACCATATTTTACAGAAAAATGAATGCGCATCATATTTTCCAGTTCTAATTTTCGAATTAAACGTAAAATACCAGGAAGCCCACCACTATCATTTGCCTTGAGTGATTTTACGGCCCTACGTGTTTCATCTAGACTATCACTAGCTATTTCTTTTAAGGACTGTACACTTTCCTTGTAGTCCTCAGAAATTTGCAAACGAAACATTTCTAACTGCATTATTAGTGCTGTCAATTTATGACCAACTGAATCATGTATTTCATGGGCAATCATTGCCCTTTCCTCTTGTCTTGCTAACTCCTCATCCGAAACCGCTCTTCGCTTTAGGTCACGACTTCCACTTAAAATCTTCTGATATCGTGCATCTAAGTCCATTAACTGATACTTTGTTTTTATATAAAATATTAAAGCAATGAAAAGCAGAACTGTATATATGGCTATGAGGAATTGGATGAGCGGCGCTAAATTACTATATAAAACGGTTATCGATAATCCAAATACTCCAAATATCCCATTAACTATACTATATCTAAACGGCATTCGATAAAATCCCTCTGCTATTAGAAGGGAAATGATAAGGATAAGAAATGGATTAAACTCTTTATTGAAGGGAAACAGGATAGCTATTGCAATAATGCTATTCATACATAAAAGTAAAAACAGTAAATATAGCTTTTTTTCGATTAGTGGAACGATAAAAAAGAGCAGAAAGTATAATGAAACCCCAAATATACTAGTAGTTAAAAGGTCTTTATTCATTTTCAAAAGGTAACTAATAGCAAATGGCCAAACACTCATGTTTATCAGAATCCACAACCAGTAGAATTTCATAGTATGACCCCATTTCATACAGGGAATATATTAACAATATTAGCACTTACCTCTCTATTTCACCATATATACTGGAATAACTCTAAAGGAATCCTTATCACGATCTCCAATCTATCTCATGGTGTAAAAAAAACTTTCCTAGCTGTACTAGAATAAGCTCTATGGATTCCACATATAAAATGGCATTGGCATCTTATCATTCACTAATTTACTTATGAGACGGTTCACTGTTACTAATACTTATCATATAGAAGGTGTTGATAGGTGTGCGAGAAGTGTATTTAGTGGATATAAAAAATACTGTTGACGTAAGGATTCTCTCTTTTGGAAGAAAACTTTTTTCTTCCTCAGTCTTATCTATACAAAAAAGCTTCTAGCCGATAGACAAGGACTAGAAGCTTTTTTTATTAAATCAGAAATAGTTAATCTGAAAACAGTCATTTCAATAAATCACTTGAACAAGTTAATGGTCGTGATAATGATTGGTGCGCTAAATACAACATCGATCAGGAATGCACCAACAATTGGCACGACTAGGAAAGCCGTACGAGAAGGACCATACTTGCTCACGGTCGCGGACATGTTCGCCATTGCGTTCGGTGTTGCTCCCAGCCCGTGGCCTAAGAATCCCGAGATCATAACAGCTGCATCGTAATCCTTGCCAAGCAATGGAAACATCACAAAGAGGGCATACAAGACGACGACGATAACCTGGATGAGTATAATGCCGATGAGTGGTAGTGCGAGATCTGCTACTTCCCATAGCTTGATGCTCATCAGTGCCATCGAGAGAAAAATCGCAAGCGAAACATCACCGATTAAGTTGATCTCCTTCATGTTCACCGTGCCCTTTATAAAGCGATCGGCAAGATTCCTGACCATGACCGCCACGAACATCGCCCCGATATAGGACGGTAGGACGAAGCCGGTCACATTCGTAAACAAATCACCTAGATACGTTCCCACTGCCATCGAGAACGTGATGAGGGCAACCTGAACCATGAATGACCACTCTTGAATCGGTCTCTCATCTTTCTCTACATACCCTTCTATTTTACCTGTTGCTGGCTTCAAGTCATGTTTTTTAATCAGGTACCGTGCAACTGGGCCACCAGAAAGGCTACCGCAAATCAGTCCAAGTGTAGCGGCGGCCATCCCAATTGTTAAAGCTGAGGAAATGCCCAAGTCCTCAATCGTCTGTCCATATGCCGCAGCACCGCCATGTCCTCCGTTCATTGAAACTGCTCCAGCCATGACACCTAATAGTGGGTCAATTCCAAACAATCCGGCAAACGAAACGCCGATTACGTTCTGCAAGAACACCGTAACTCCACACAAGAGTAAGTAGATGACTAAGAGTTTCCCACCCAGTTTGATGAGCTTGAAGCTTGCCCCAAGGCCGACCGTCGTAAAGAAGGCGATCATAAACAGCGTCTGTAGCGATGTATCCAAGGAAACCTCGACTATCCCCGTAGTTTTCAACACGAGCGCTAAAGTAGCGAATATCAAACCGCCGACGACAGGAGCAGGGATTAGAAACCGGTTAAGTAATCCGATGCGGTTGACAAGTGCCATTCCAAACAAATAGAGAGCTACTGCAAGGAACAAAGTTGTAATTTGATTGAGTTCGATCATATATCTTCACCTTTCTAAAAAGCCTTTACCGCTCCATTGATGAAGTTCCCCCAGCCGAACCGTTCAGCCGTTATCATCAATATCTTAGTTAACTTTGGATATGTTAAAGCTTGTCGTTTTGTCATTTTCGCATATGTGCTGAATGAACGCAGCCAGCTAATCACTGCATAATTCGAATTTCGTTTCCTCTCGAACACATATGTGACACCGAGCCCATCTGCACGGTAAAAATGCTTTGACGAGTTGCAATCGTCTCACTGTAGATTTACTACTTATCCAAAGACTGCAACTCTTTCCTTACACAAAAGACTCAACCTAAACTAATGCCGATATACAAGGACCATCCTTATACTCCAACAATAAATCCTAGTATTAGCACGGTAAAAATTTAATATGCCTTAGTAAATTTTAATTTTTTCATCAACAATAAGTTTCCCTCTACACTTGGTAGCGCTTTCACGCGTAGGAGGTAGCTTTATATTAGTATTTTACAGGATACTTATCGAATCCTACAAAATCCGACATATACAGTAGTATATTTAAAAAAATCGATAAATTTTGTTCATTTAGGCTTCTCTATATTTTTCTTTTGCTTCAGCATTGTTCGATTTGACAATTGCATAATATAAAGGAGACCACCTGGAACGTTGTTATACCAACGTTCCAGGTGGTCTCCTTTATAAACCGCACTTTCTTATGATAAGGTTTTTGACACATCATGAAATAAAAATCGTCTAATAAGCAGAGACCTATATAGGAGGATCAAAATTAATGCAAAACGAAAGAGAGATTATTTCCAATTGGTTTTTTCTCTATAGCCAAGATGTTTTCAATTTTTTAGTTTACTATTCAGGAACTCGTGATGTAGAAGATCTCGTACAAGAAGTGTTTATTAAGGCAGCTAAAGGTATGAGCACCTACCGAAACCATGCGACGCCCAAAACTTGGCTCTTTAGCATTGCCCGTAATCTAGCCATCGACAAAGCGAGAAAGAACAAAACGAAGATCAGTCGAACGAATGTGGCTTTCCATGAGGAAACTTTGGATCAGCACATCGGATTTTCTCCTGAGCAAATTCTGATAGGCCATGAGGAGAAACAAGAATTGTACAGTAGGATCAATCAGCAAAAAAAGAAATATCGGGATGTGCTAATTTTAAGGGGCATTCAAGGATTGTCCGTGAGTGAAACAGCACAAATACTAGGATGCAAAGAAACCGCAGTTCGAACCAACTATCATCGTGCAGTCAAGGCATTACAAAATGAACCGAATTGGAGGGAATCTCATGAAGGATAATCTAAAAAATGTCCAGGAGAAATTAAACGAATTTCCGTCATATCACATGAGCCAGTCTACTCAAGTTCTCCTCCATCAACAAGTGATGGACACCATCGAAGATTCTGAAATCCGACAAAAACGAAAAGGAGTTTTTCTCATTAAAGCCAAAGTAGGGATTGTTACGGCGGCGGCTGTCGTAATCGTTAGTATTTTATCCGTAAATCTATTAAATGATAATCCAAACTCATCCAGTGGAGAGAATCCTATACCCATTAATCAGGACGTTGACCAAGAAATCGAACAGACGCCTGGCGAAGAAGAGGACAACAATTTGTATGATCCCCTCCTGCTCGAGCAACAAGCTACAGAGATTCTTCAAGCGATCCATGACCATGATATGGATGTACTGTCCAGTCATGTACACACTGAGAAAGGTTTACTGTTTTCGCCTTATTTTTCTGTGATGGACGATACAGTAAGATTTGAAAAGAATGAGGTACCATCACTATTAGAAAGTGAGGCAACGTATTTGTGGGGCTATGGAGAAGCGAACATGGAAATACAATTGACGCCAGCGGACTATTTCGACAAGCATCTTCAAGTAAAGCGATTCTTTAAATCGGATGAAGTCTTTGTCGATACACAAAATCTAGAAGTGGACCCTACCAATTATTTAAAAACGGTTTTTCCTGATTCAAAAATTGTTGAGTTTTATCATGCTGGTACCGAACAATATAGTGGAATGGATTGGAGAAGTCTCAACCTGGTTTTCGAACAAGATGAAGAAGGTGCGTGGCGTCTAGTGGCAATAATCAACAATCTCTTTACTCCTTAACCGTGCTTATGCAAATTAGATATCTGCTTTAGGGGTTTTTTAACATCAAAAGTAAAACAAGAAACAAGCCATCAGACTAGGAACAGTACTAGTTCGATGGCTTAATTTGTATTTATTTTTATTTATGGTACGGTTCACCTCATCATATTAACTAGGAATTTTCATAACCGAAACTTTTTCCATTATTTTACGTAGTAAGAGAAAGGGAGTGGCTATGGTGCGAAAAATTATATTAAGCGTAATCATGATACCTATTTTGTTTCTAACTTATTATTTGGTGGAACAATATCACCTTAGTGAAACATCGAAAATTCTGGAAGATTTTCAATTTGTAACGCCGGAACGTCTCAATTCATTGTCGATTGTGCAATATCCGGAAAAACGAGTATATACAAGCTTTCATGATGATGAAGTACAACAAATGCTAAAGACGTTTAATAAATTAGATTTAAAGAAAACGAAGCGTTTATCGATGAGTGAAAATTATACGAAAATAAGATTTATGGAGGACGGCTTGCAATATTATATTGAATATCATTTATATGACAATGGTTTTATAAAATATGTAGAAGATGGGTTAGCTGGTGGTAAGAACATCACTTATAAAATGGAAGAAGAAAAATTAAATACAATCCTTGCCTCATTATTGATGGGAAAAACATTAGAGTAAGAAAAAATAAGCCTACTTGCAACAAATGTTTACTAAACGAAAACAGCACCTTCCATTTATTTTGGAGTGGTGCTGTTGCTATTTTTCAAAAAAAACCGCACTTACTTATGATACGGCTCACCCTTCATAATCCTAAAAGCTCGGTAAACCTGCTCTACCAACACTAACTTCATTAACTGATGTGGCAATGTCATTTTACTAAAGGACAATTTTTCGTCAGAACGTTTCAATACATCTTCGTGTAAACCAAGAGATCCGCCAATAACAAAAGCGATTTTACTTCTACCATAAGTCATGAGAGACTCCATATCGTTTGCTAGCTGCTCCGAACTTTTCATTTTCCCTTCTATTGCTAAGGCAATTACATATGTGTCCGATCCTATTTTAGCTAAAATTCGATCACTTTCTTTTTTCTTAACAATTTCCATATCGGCTTCACTTAAATTTTCAGGTGCTTTTTCATCTGGTACTTCCACTAAATCGATTTTGGCATATGCACCTAATCGCTTTGTATATTCCTCTATCCCCATTTTTAAATACTTTTCTTTTAATTTTCCCACCGATACAATTTGTATATTCACAGGTTATCCACCTTTACATTTCGTTTACAAACAAGTTATGCACATCACTTATACACATATCCACAGCACTTATCTACATATTGTGTTTCAATTTTCATTAGCCACAATATATAATGCAGAGCTTTCACAGTATGAACAAACTGTGGATAACTTTTCTTCATTCTTAATCTCTTCTAGCATTGGAAATGTTTTTTGTTCCGCTACAAACATGTCTAAAGCGTGATTTATATGGTTTTCGCAACTGAATATTCTCACTTCTATCTCTCCTTTCGTTGTCGGAATACTTTTAATAGTTATACACAAAACACCTATCGTTATCCACAACCTATTTTACCAAACAAAAAACGAGTAGGAAAGACAAGCCTTTCTTTCTCTACTCGCTGTGTAAATCTTTCATTTACATTATTAAGTTATCCACATGTTTATAATTCAGATGATTCTTTTAAAACGAGTGTTAATTCGACTAACTTTCCTTGTCTGTATACTTTGACTTTCAGTTCGTCTCCAGTTTCCTTTTCATTGTATAAGTGTTTTCGTAACTCAATCGTATTCTCTACTTTTTCTCCATCCATTTCTACAATAACATCATATGATTTCATCCCTGCTGATGCAGCTGGAGTTCCTTCCACTACCTCGTCAACTACTACACCAGTTGTAACTTCCCCTGGTAGTTTTAAAGTTTCTTTTTGATGAAATGCAGGTACATTCGTCAAGTCAATAAGGGTGATTCCCATCGATGGACGATTTACTTTTCCATTTTGCTCTAAATCCTCAATGATTGGAATAGCCGTATTGACTGGAATAGCTAGACCAATTCCTTCAATTGTAGATTCAGATATCTTCATCGAGTTAATACCGATAAGCTGACCTGCCAAATTGATCAAAGCTCCTCCACTGTTACCAGGGTTAATCGCTGCGTCTGTTTGTAAGACCTCTGACTGCCAATCCTCTAAACCATCTCCGTTTAAATCAACTGGTACCGCACGATCTTTACCTGATACCACACCTGTCGTAACGGAGCCATAAAAATCAAGTCCTAATGGGTTACCGATAGCAATTACAGTTTCTCCTTGCTTTAATACTTCTGAGTCTCCAAATTCTATAACCGCTTCTACACCGGCATCGTCAATTGCCAGAACCGCTAAATCTGACCAAATATCTCCGCCTACAATACTTGCTTCTACTTTAGATCCATCAGCCAATGTTACTTCCACTGATTTTGCATCTTCAATAACATGATAATTTGTAATTACATATGCTTTACCATTTTCTTTCTTATAAATAACACCTGATCCTGTGCCTGCATCCTGAGTAGCTTCTGATTGACTCCAGAAGTTTGTAACGGATTGAATGTTCGTTATTCCTACAACCGCACTAGAAGCTTTTTCTACAGCACCTGTTACATCTGTCGTGACATCTACTGAAAGCTGCTCGGTTTGTTTGATTGTTTCACTCGATTTTGTTTCACTGTCTGAAGGCAGGTTGGTCACCACGGAAGGTATTAAAAACCAAACAAGTAATGCACCAACTAATACACCTGCTAGTCCACTAAAGAAATAGCCAGCAACTCCTCGCTTTTTCCCTCCTCGTTTTTCGGGTTCTATTGGAGATTGTTCATTAGGTAGCTGTGGTCCATACGGGTTATTTGTATCCATCTTTCTCTTCCTCTCTGTTTCTAATAATCCTGTATTAACAATGTACCCATTCCACATTAAAATAAGATGAAAATTACTTGAAAAATAAATAAAAGTTCCAAATACTATTCATTCATAGTATTTGGAACTTCGATTTTTTAGACATGCACTAGCTCTGTTGGTTTATTTGCATCCGTGTCATGAAGATGCACATATTCTCCTGCAATCACACCACAGGACTGAAGTGTTTGTGCCACACTCATACGAGCCAGGTCCTTCATATTATTATCTTTGCTTAAATGTGATAAGTAGATATTCGTATTTTTCAGATCAATTACTTCACTCATGGCAACTGCAGCATCCTCATTGGAGACATGTCCCACGTCACTTAATATTCTTCGCTTAACTGACCAAGGATAACGACCCATCTGCAGCATACTAACATCGTGATTGCTTTCAAAGACAAAGGAGTCTGCCCCTTTAATAAGACCTTTCATCCGATCGCTCACGTAACCAGTATCTGTTATTAAAACAAGCTTCCTGTCGTTTTCGTGAAAAATGTAAAACATCGGGTCTGCTGCATCATGAGATACAGCAAAAGATTGGATATCAATGGACCCAAACTGTTTTACTGTTTCCATATCAAATTGAAACCGCTGGTCTAGTGGAACTTTTCCGATAAGCGGATCCATTGCAGACCAGGTTTTTTCATTTGCAAAAATAGGAACTCCATACTTTCTAGCTAAGACCCCTAATCCTTTAATATGATCACTATGCTCATGTGTTATAAAAATCCCTGATAGCTTTTTAATATCACGATCTATTTCCTGAAATAACTCATCCATCTTTTTGCCACTTAGTCCTACGTCTACTAAAAAGGAATGCTCTTCATTTTCCACATAAACAGCATTACCGCTACTACCACTTGCTAATACACTGAACTTCATTGTTAAAACTCCTTATTCTACTACTGTTTGTTCCGTCTCTTTTGGTATCTTAATAACTCTTCCTTCTACTGCATTTACAAAATGTTCCTCAGTTTTTCCATCTATTAGTTCTACAACAATATGCCATGTTGGTGCAAAAACTTGTGTCTCTGTTACCTGAGCCAAAGTCGAGTATCCAAGTTCAATTTCTTTTATTGTTGAGTCTGGTTTTAAAAGAATATTATCATACAATATTTTAATCACCTGTAAATGCGGCACCAATTTTTGCGACACATTATAATTCTCTAAGTCGTCTAGTATAGTCTGTTCATAACCAATAAGCTCGTTTTTATCATTCCAATGAACTACCAGCCTTGCATTCGAATTATAGTAAACCAGTCGTTTATCAACTTGTTGAAAGAACGTAGCTGTTTTACTTTCTTCATCTATATCCCAAAGGCCATAGGCTGATCCTCTTATTACTTGGTCATGTACTATTTTTTCTAGTGTATTTTCATCGGTTATTTTTATAGGTTCATTAAGAGTGCTGACTAGTTTGACGCTGTCATGTATTTCGACTGTTTGATTTTCCATTCCTTCTATTTCTTCCAGTTTAAAATTATGGACGGTGCCTGAAACATAAGAAGCTTCATGGATCCCTTTATCTGTCTCCAAAATTTTTATATTATCCAAAAAAAGCTTTTCCGAGATAGGTGTATCATTAGGAATGTCAATTTGTTGAGATTCAGTATACCGATTCATATATAGCGAAAGTAAGAATACGTTTAAAATAGAAAATACAATAATAAATATAGTCTTTGTTTTATTCCAATCCATATTTTGCACCTCCTAATAACTCGGGAGATATACGTATCCAGCTTCCACTCTCCACGTAGTACCAAGAAGGTTCCAGATTAAACTGAGACTCGGTCTCATCTCGGGATAAATAATATCCAATTACAACATCATCAATAGTACTCGTATCAGTATCTGTTGCAGTAGATAGAAAATCATAAATTGACTGTCCTGAAGCTAGCTGTACTTCCCTTGTTTTCAAAGGAACAGCAGCAGTAAGCGTGTAAAGAGGGCGCATATATTGATGCACTCGATCAGTTCCCCACTTTAGTGAGATTTCATATATCTCCCTACCAAAAACCGGTAGGCCAGCAAAATACAGTTGATAATTAATTTGACGATTTTCAGTATTCATTCGGGAATAGCGGTAGTCATCTGTCCATCCGTTATGCTCATTGACAAAATTTAAGCTATTTTGAATGAGATCTACAGACTTTGCTGGGTTTTCATTCTCCGAAGCAGGATGAACATAGTTTAAACTTCTAGTACTAAAATTCACTTTCATTAACGCACTATCATCCGTGAATTGTTGTTCATTCATACTAACAGGATTACTTCTCACTAGGTTTGGATTATTAAATAGAGCATCTTTAAATTTATCGGTATTAATGTCTTTAATGGAATAAGTATAACTCAGGATATTTTCTGGTGTCGATGAAACGTATACCGATAATTTATCGTCTGTAATTATTTCATTATACACTTGCATAGTTTCTGTATGCTTTAAAATACGATTGGTAAACCCTGCATTATTTACTTTTTCTGCAGTTGCCGTATACATCTTCTGCTGTGATGTACTAATAAAATAAATGTTTAAACTATCCGAGGTTTCCACATTCCAATCGATTATTAAACGATTAAAATGAGCATCCGGAAAAACCTGTTCTGTAAAAGTTAAGCTAGTGCCTAAAACTTCAACAGGGACATCTGCTGCAAAAAAGAAACTTGCACGATTAGGTGTTTTTATAAACTCATTTATTTGATCGGTACTTAACTTATTACTAGATAACTCGACCTTTTGAATTTCCCATTTTTTCATGTTAATGAACACTGATTCGATTGGTTGACTGTTAAAAGTTCCTTTTAGCCCATCCTTTTGGCTAACAATCATACGATACGGTTTGATAATGTCTTCCATTTCCTTTTTTTCAGCAATGGCTATATCTACAGTTGTTCCTTCATTTGACTGGATAACCGGTGAATATGTCCATATAGCAAAAGTTAAGGAAAAACTGAGGAGAATAAGTAAGACTAAAACAACTGATTTTACTTGCTCAATATATTTCAATCCCATTCACCTACCTCATCCGTTAAAATATCCAATGTGAAGAAAATGGTCGTTCCTTGGCCTTCTTCGCTTTCTGCCCATATTCTACCACCATGGGCTTCAATCATTTCCCGGGCAATTGCTAAACCTAGCCCTGTACCACCCATAGATCTTGCTCTTGCTCGATCTACTCTGTAAAAGCGATCAAAGACTCGATCTACATTTTCAGATGGAATCCCCATTCCATCATCAGAAATCATTACTTTCAAAATGGAATCCGTCACAACTACCCCAAAACGTATATTCCCACCATCTGGAGAATATTTAATCGCATTTGAGATAATATTATCGATTACTTGTGTTAACTTATCAGTATCGATATCCACATAATAGGCTTTATCTGAGAGCATGCGGACAAAGGTAACATGATCAGACTTGGAAAGTTCAAATCTGTCTATAATCCGGTTGAAGAACTGATTAAAATTAACAATCTCTCGATTCAAATCATAGTCTCTGCTATCCATTTTAGATAATTGTAGAAGATCATTTACAAGTCGAATCATTCGATGGGTCTCTGTTTGAGTTACTTGTAAGAAAGAGGGAGCTATTTCCTCGTCTTTCCAAGCACCATCAGCTAACGCCTCCAAGTAACTACTCATTGTAGTAAGTGGTGTACGTAATTCATGGGAAACATTCGCTACAAATTCTCTTCTTTCTATATCCACTTTTTCTTGTTCGGTATTATCGTGTAATACTGCGATTAAACCGTTAACGAAGCCAGTTTCTTTTTGAATAACCGAAAAATTGGCACGTAAGATAAATGGCCGTTCATTGGAGCTTAAATCCAAGTTAAGAGCTTCTTTTAAGTGTATTAAATCTTCAAAGGAGTGTTCGGAGTCTATTCCAAGCACAGATATAATCGGACGATTTAATACCATTTCCCTTGGTATACGCAATAATCTAAGTGCAGGATCGTTTATCAATATAACTCTACCTTTACGGTCAGTTGCTAATACCCCATCTGTCATGTTGGTTAAAACGGAGGCTAGCTTTCTTCGTTCTGCTTCCGTTGTAGATTGAGATTCTTGCAGTCTATTCGTCAAATGATTAAAAGCAATTGCCAGTTGTCCAATTTCATCACTTCCATATACTCGTACTTTTCTGGAAAAGTTACCTTTTGCCATGGCTTGAGCTTGTCGTCTCATATCGGAAATTGGACGTGTAATTGTCTGGGCAATTAGTATTCCTAATATAACTGTAATGACTAAAGCCATTGCAGTACCTCCGGCAAGTATTCGATTAATTTCATTCATCTGTCCAAACACATTTTCAATATTAGATTCTATATATAATGTTCCAATTACTTCTCCTTTTGAAATAATAGGTGTAGCTAAAACCCAAATTCTAACATCACTTTTTCTATCTAACGATATATTTTCTTGTGCAGCTTCTGCTGTAATGGATTTACGAACTAGATCATCCATTGATCGTTGGCCAACAATCGACTGGTTGTTTGAATCTGAGGTTGCCAAAATCTGATACCTAGCATCTATAACGCGTACTTCTTTAATATCAATTGAATTGAGACCAGCCAAAATAGAATATAAACTTTGTTCTGGTGTTTGGTCTTCTTCGCTCCGTATTTTTATCATTTCTTCCCGTGCACTATATTCTATTAAGCTAACTCGATCAGTAATTGATTCTTGAAAGTTTTCTCTTAATGTCTTCTCTAGGCCACGAACAAAATATAATCCTATAATTTGCATAGCAATAATAATAAGTAATACATAAATCAGCACAATCTTTACGTGAATCGATTTAAAGTATCCAACCTTTTGCATTAAATTCTACTCCTGTTCAGGACTTCGTAAATAGTATCCTACACCTCTTCTAGTTACTATCCATGTTGGATGACTTGGATTATCTTCAATTTTTTCACGTAATCGTCGAATTGTTACATCTACTGTACGGACATCACCAAAGTAATCGTACCCCCATACTGTTTGTAGTAAATGTTCACGAGTCATGACTTGTCCTATATGTTTTGCCAAGTAATGCAAAAGCTCAAATTCTCGATGCGTAAGCTCTATTGTTTCTTCCCTTTTTAACACCAGATACGCATCTGGTTGAATAGTCAGTGGACCAATAACTATTTCATTTGTCAATACTTCTGCATCTTCTTGAATAGTTTGGTGTCTACGCATATTTGCTTTAACTCGAGCGATTAATTCTCTAGTACTAAATGGTTTTGTAACATAATCATCTGCACCTAGCTCTAGTCCCAGCACTTTATCTATCTCTGAATCTTTTGCAGTCAGCATGATAATAGGAAAATCATATTTTTTTCGAATTTCTCTACAAACTTCCATTCCATCTTTGTTAGGAAGCATAATATCTAATAACATTAAATCTGGTTGATCCTCTTCTACCTTCTTTAATGCCTCATCGCCATTATATGCACAGGCTACTTGATACCCTTCTTTTTTTAAGTTAAATTGCAGTATGTCTGCAATTGGTTTTTCGTCATCTACAACTAATATTTTCTTACTCATTTTTAGTCCCCCTTATTCTCGTATTCTATATTTAACTCAATTGAATTATTTTTAACAATAATAATATTAACTTTAACATTGTTTTAGGCTTCATGCATCTCTCAAGAAGCGGTGGTGCTATAGTTCGACTTACTTTGACAAATTATTTCCCAGGAAATTCATAAAAAAGAGACAGTCCATATTGCGACTGTCTCTATATATTATTTATTTAATACAGTTAAAGGATTAATTGTAACACCATTTTTTTCCACTTCGAAATGTAGATGTGTTCCTGTAGAACGCCCAGTACTTCCCATTACACCAATTTTAGTGCCTGTTGGAACTACTTGCCCTACTTCCGCTGTAATAGAAGAAAGATGTGCATACGTTGTTTTGTACCCATTTTGATGATCGATGATTACACGGTTGCCATATGTACCATCCCAACCAGCCGCAACTACAATTCCATTATCTGCTGCTTTTATTGTAAAACCACTTGGTCTTGCGATATCGATACCTTCATGTTGGCGGCCCCAACGATATCCCATTTTACTAGAAATATATCCACCTTCAGCTGGCCAAGCAAATACTCCCGAGCCGCGTGAAGGAATTACTTTCGTTCCTTTTAATACAATGTGCTCTTTTGGTTCTACAAGAATTTTTTCTTCTACAATAGATTGACCAACTTGTACTCCATTCTCTTTGCGAATTAAGTAAGTTGCCTCTTTTTGACCATCCGAACCTTCTTGTTTTACCTTCGTATCACCTTTATACATATCCTCTGTTTCTTCTACTTTTTTCGTATGTATTATGGCTTCTACTGCTTTTTTCTCATACTGTACTTCTATATTAATAAGTGGTTTTAGAACTGTTACATTTAACTCTTGACCTATTTGTAATACGGTAGAATCCGTTACACCAGGATTAAGTGCTATAAGTTCTGCAGATGTTAAATTATGCTTATTAGCAATAGTACCTAAAACATCGCCTTCTGCCACAGTATATAACTCTTTTTCTAATGTTCCTTCTAAAAGTAGTTTCACAGCATCGTCTGGTGAAACAATCCGATTAGGAGCTGTGTCTACTGTAACTCCTGATACTTTTTCTTTTAAGATTAAATTAGCAATACGAGTTTCATTTTCTTTTAACTTGGGTAAAGATTCACTAGTATTATTTCTAGCTTCCAGTGTGTTCAGCTCTTCTTCTGAAACAAAATGTAACTTTAGTTTTCTTAAAGCTTCATCGTAAGCCTCTAAGTCTTTGACGTAGACTGCCATCTCGTCATTGATCGATAATGCAAATGCTTTTGCCTCTACTTCTATTAAGCCATCTAGCTTTTGAAGTGTAGTCTCGTCATTTGTATTGGGAGTAAATACTTGTTCTGGTACTACCGATAAATTAGATCCAGCTGTTAAAGTCATGTTTTTAAACTGGGAGCTAGATTCTTCAATCTTTTTGTCGAGCATTGATTGTATTTTGGTTTGATCCGAAATAGCCCCTACATATTGACCATCCGTATATATATGGTATATTTCTTTTAATGTATTGCTTTCACTTTCTTTTGCAAAAGCCATATTAAACGAAATACTTGAGATAAGTAAAACTGATACGGCTGCTTTTTTCACCATATTTGACTTTCCGTTTGAAAGAACATCCAGTTTTGATACCTTTTGTTCCTCATTCTTACTTTTCAAAAACATGATAAAGCCCCTTCCAAACTATCTGTAAAATCTTCAATCATTTTCATGCTTCTCTAATTTAACATATTTGAAATGAAGATGTGTAGCTTTCTAGACGGTTGTAAAGAAACTGTAGTATTGGTTCCATATATTACATTATTTTTTCAATTTATGGAAATATATAATCTTTTTTACCTAATAATTCGATTTTTATAAATTAGTTTTCTCCAAATTATTCATATTTTATACATAAAGCAGTAAAAATCTTTGTTATATTTGTCATAATAGAAGATTCACATAGTGAAGCTTTTTCAAATTTCTACATTAACAGACAAAAAACCGTCAAAAAGCTTATGCTTCTTGACGTTTTTTTTTGTTCACTATTTCCAAACACTTGTAATGATATTAGTTTGGGTACGATCTGGTCCAACTGAGAAGATGGATATTTGTACTCCTGTAAGTTGAGAAATACGCTCTAAGTAATGACGAGCTGTTTCAGGAAGTTCATCTAAAGATTTACAGTTAGTAATATCTTCACTCCAACCAGGCATTTCTTCATAAACTGGTTCACATTCACTTAAAATACGAAGATTAGCTGGATATTCTGTAATTAATTCACCTTTATACTTATATGCAGTACATAATTTAACTGTATCTAAACCAGTCAATACGTCAATAGAGTTAACTGTTAAATCAGTTAAACCACTTACGCGTCGAGCATGTCTAATTACTACTGTGTCAAACCAACCAATACGACGTGGTCTACCTGTAGTTGTCCCATATTCTTTACCAACTTCACGGATTTGATTTCCTATTTCATCAAATAACTCCGTTGGGAAAGGACCATCACCTACACGTGATGTATATGCTTTACAAACACCTACTACATGGTTTATTTTTGTTGGACCTACTCCCGCACCAATTGTTACTCCACCAGCTACTGGATTTGAAGAAGTTACAAATGGATAAGTACCTTGATCGATATCCAACATAACTCCCTGTGCACCTTCAAATAAAACACGACGACCATCATCTAATGCGTCATTTAATACTTTTGAAGTATCCGTAACATATTTGGCGATCTCTTGCCCATAGGTATAGAATTCTTCTAAAATTTCCTCTGAAGTAAATCCTTCTGTTTCGTAAAACTTCTCAAACATTCTATTCTTTTCTTGTAAGTTAAGTTCTAATTTTTCTTTAAACACTTCATAGTCCAGAAGGTCAGCAATACGGATTCCAACACGTGCAGCTTTGTCCATATAAGCCGGTCCAATACCTTTACCTGTCGTACCAATTTTATTTGCTCCTCTGCGAGCTTCTTCCACTTCATCTTGTTTTAAGTGGTATGGAAGAATAACATGTGCACGATTAGAAATACGTAAGTTTTCGGTTGTTACTCCGCGTTCATGCAATCCTTTTAGTTCTTTCACAAGTGCTCTAGGATCTACTACCATTCCGTTTCCTATAACAGAAATTTTATCTTTATAGAAAATTCCTGATGGAATCAAGTGAAGCTTGTACGTTTCTCCTCCAAAAATAATTGTATGACCTGCATTATTACCGCCTTGGTAACGTGCAATTACTTCTGAGTTTTCGGATAGAAAGTCTGTGATTTTCCCTTTACCTTCGTCTCCCCATTGTGTTCCAACTACTACTACTGATGGCATTTGCCAGCACCTCCGTCAGACATTTCATATGTCCTGATTCAAACAGTGTAATTGTACCAATCTAAATGCACTTAGTCAACTGATTTAATGCAAAAACACGAACACAAAATGCACTATTACATTTATTGTTCGTGTTTTTATCATCAAGTTCTGCCATTATTAACTATTTTTTAAAAGTACTTACCAAAAAGCTTAAACACTTGCACTTTTCTAGTCTAGCTCCAGCGCCTAGCCCCTCGAGTCGCTTCAGGCTTTCAAGTAAAGGCAAAGAGCGCTTTTACGTGAAATCCTTCCAGCGCTTGTCAGGGCTACATAGGCGCTTGCACTTTTCTTATTACGCTGGGGGTGCTGCTTGGTGTTGACTCCAGTCGATGTTAACGAATTTGTTAAACTCTTTAACAAACGCAAGTGTAACAGTTCCAGTTGGACCATTACGTTGTTTAGCAATAATAATCTCTATCATGTTCTGATTTTCTGTTTCTTTATCGTAATAATCTTCACGGTACAGGAAAGATACAATATCTGCATCCTGCTCAATAGATCCAGATTCACGTAAATCAGACATCATCGGTCGCTTATCTTGACGTTGCTCAACTCCACGGGATAACTGAGACAAGGCAATTACAGGGACCTGTAATTCACGAGCTAATCCTTTTAAGGACCTGGAAATTTCCGAAACCTCTTGTTGTCGGTTAGCTTGGCTGCCTCCACTACCTTGAATTAACTGTAAATAATCAATCAAAATCATCCCTAAACCAGACTCTTGTTTTAATCGACGACACTTAGCACGGATTTCATTTACCCGAATACCCGGAGTATCATCAATATAAATACCTGCATTTGATAGACTTCCCATCGCCATTGTAAGCTTACGCCAATCCTCGGTTGTAAGTGCTCCTGTACGAAGTACCTGTGCATCTATATTCCCCTCTGCACAAAGCATACGCATAACTAACTGTTCCGCACCCATCTCTAAACTAAAAATTGCTACGTTTTCATCTGTTTTAGTCGCTACATTTTGCGCAACATTCAGAGCAAATGCTGTTTTCCCTACAGAAGGACGGGCAGCAACAATGATCAAATCATTTCTTTGGAAACCAGCTGTAATTCTGTCTAAATCTCTAAACCCTGTCGGTATACCAGTAACATCGCCCTTTCGTGTATGAAGTTTTTCTATATTATCGTATGTTTCCACTAAAACGTCTTTAATATGCTCGAAATCACCAGCATTTTTTCGGCTTGCGACTTCCATCATTTTTCTTTCGGCTTCAGCTAATAATGCTTCTACTTCATCTTCCCTAGTAAAACCATCTTCTACTATGGTAGTAGCTACACGTATTAAGCGACGTAAAATAGATTTTTCTTCTACAATTTTGGCGTAATATGCTATGTTGGCGGCGGTTGGAACTGCATTGGCAATTTCACTAATATATGAAATTCCCCCTACATCTTCTAGCTCTTTTTTTGCAGAAAGTTCTTCAGTTACGGTTACAACATCTATTGCCTTACCTTTATCACTTAAATGAAGCATAGTCTGGAATATCTTCTGATGTGCTACACGATAAAAATCTTCAGCGAGCAAGATTTCTCCAGCGGTAATTAATGCCTGTGGTTCTAAAAATATTGCCCCAATGACAGATTGTTCGGCTTCTTGGTTATGCGGCGGTACACGGTCCAACATTGGATCGCTCATTGACCTCTCTCCTTACGATTCTTCTGCAACAAGAACTTTTAATGTCGCTATAACTTCATGATGAAGTTTCACAGGGACGTTCGTATATCCTAATGCTCGAATTGCGTCATCTAATTCCATTTTGCGTTTATCTAATTTAATACCATGCGATTTCTCTAATTGAGAGGCAATTTGTTTCGTTGTAATTGAACCAAAAAGTCGACCGTCATTTCCAGACTTTGCTTTTAACTCTACTGTTAATTGCTCTAATGTTTCTTTTAATTTGTTTGCTTCTGCTAACTCTTGAGCCGCTTCTTTTTCAGATTTTTTCTTTTGCCCTTCAAGAGCACTTAATGCAGCTGCATTTACTTCTACTGCTAATTTGTTTTTTAGTAAAAAGTTATGAGCATAACCATCTGCTACATTTTTGATCTCGCCTTTTTTTCCTTTACCTTTTACGTCTTTTAAGAATACTACTTTCATTCTTCATTTCCTCCTTCAATTGTATCTGTAATTGCATTTTTTAGTAGTGATATTGCTTCGTCTATCGAGGTATCTTCCAACTGACAGGCGGCATTAGTTAAATGCCCTCCACCATTTAGTTTTTCCATAATAATTTGAACATTGATATCACCTAATGATCGGGCACTGATCCCTAACGTGGAATCACTTTTCCGCCCTATCACGAAAGAAGCTGCCACATTATTCATCGTCAACAAAATATCCGCTGTTTGAGCAAGCAATACCTGACTATAAGAGACGTTTTCCATGCCGTTAGCAATAGCAATGCCATCTCTAAAAAACTCTACATTTTGGACTATTTTAGAGCGTTCAATATAAGTATCAATGTCTTCCTTCAACATTCGTTGAACGAGAATTGTATCTGCACCATGCGTACGTAAATAGGATGCCGCTTCAAATGTTCTTGCTCCTGTACGTAGGGTAAAGCTTTTCGTATCTACAATAATACCAGCAAGCATAGATGTTGCTTCTAACATAGATAACTTTTCATTTTTCGGTTGATACTCAATTAGTTCAGTTACTAATTCTGATGTAGAGGATGCGTATGGTTCCATATAAACAAGCATCGTATTTGAAATAAATTCTTCTCCACGTCGATGAT
Organism: Psychrobacillus sp. FSL K6-2365; assembly: GCF_038003165.1. Taxonomy (NCBI): domain Bacteria; kingdom Bacillati; phylum Bacillota; class Bacilli; order Caryophanales; family Bacillaceae; genus Psychrobacillus; species Psychrobacillus sp. FSL K6-2365. The sequence goes on from NZ_JBBOOO010000001.1 coordinate 4,310,652, forward strand.
GATCGATCACAACAATCTTCTCTGCCTTTTGAAGAAGCTTTTCATCAATAACTAAGCTCGGTTTGTGTGTATCTACTACCACCAATAAAGTTTTATCTGTAATTTTGCTTATTGCTTCTTCTGGGCTTATAAAACGATTATACAACTCCGGTTGTTCCTTAATCTCATCCATTAAACGAATCACGCTATTGTCTAACTCATTAGTGTCCAAGACAACGTAGCCTTCTACTTTGTTCATCCCAGCCATTTTTCTTACCCCAACAGCTGAACCAATTGCATCCATATCGGGCATTCTATGCCCCATTACAAACACTTGGTCACTATCTTGTATTAAATCTCGTAGAGCATGGGAGATAACTCTAGCTCTTACGCGCGTCCGTTTTTCTACTGGGTTAGTTTTACCACCATAGAACTTCACTTTTCCACTTGTATGCTTAATGGCAACTTGGTCTCCACCGCGTCCTAATACTAAATCTAAGCTAGACTGAGCTAGTTCACCAAGTTCTACTAAGGAAGTGGATCCTGCACCAACACCTACGCTTAAAGTAAGGGCAAAGCCAAATTTAGAAGTAGTTTCTCTTATATCATCCAATATGGAGAATTTACTTTTTTCTAATTCTACTAAAATGGATTCATTAAAAACAGCTAAAAAACGATCCGAAGAAATCCGTTTTACATAAATACCATATTTAGCTCCCCAATCGTTTACACAAGAAGTAACAATGCTATTGAGTCTTCCTCGTGTTTGATCGTCCATACCCTGTGATATTTCATCGTAATTATCTATAAACAGTACGCCAATAACTGTTCGATCTCCATAATATAACGATTCCATTTCTACTTGTTCCGTTATATCAAAGAAATACAGAAGTTTTTCTTCGGCTTTATAAAACACTTTATAATTTTTATCATCTAAAGAGATGATCATTTCTTTTGATTCTTCTTGTTTCTTAAGCTGTTGAAAATCTTTTGATATAGAAAGAAGCTCCTCACCAATAATCGTATCGAATGGAAGCTGCTGCGTCATGTATGGATTTGCCCATTCAATGATGTAGTGTTCATTTATGAGTAGTATCCCAATTGGCATTTCTAATAAGGCTTCTTCCCCTACCTTTTTCATCCGATAGGAAAGAGTTTCAATATGTTTTTCTGTCTCCTCATATACACGCTGTTCAATAATCCACGCATAGATAAATACACCAATTACCATTAGAGCGAATAACAATCCAATCAATGTGTTGGTAGACAGTAATAAATAAGTCGCAACCCCACTAAGTAGTAAGAACAGTATGAGTGGATATCGAATTGGCCGTTTCCTAAAAAAAGATGCCACCAGATCAGCTCCTTACTTTTTGTATCTGTCTTTTATAAATCCTCTTATATTAAATCCTAAGTCTAATACCCCTACTATAATAGTAAACATGTACAGCGGAACTGCAAAACATGTTGCAAGTATCATTAACCATTTGGACAATCCTTTTACATAAAAATAGTAGTGTATGAAAGAAACCCCTTGTAAGAACAAGAGTGCTCGTAATATTAAAGCCGCATTAACAAATACTAAATATCCAAACGTACCTACTTCAAATGTAACAATCAACGAGAAAATGGATACGATTAAATAATACCACAACACCGCTTTTGGTAATCTAAAATCCATGAATTTAGAAAACTTAGGCACATCTAATTTCAACTTTTTTAATAGTGATAGGTTAATGATTAAATATAGCCAAGCACTGATGAACACCAGTCCAATAATATAACTAGGCATAACAGATTCAATAAGCGATATTATTTGTCCAACTAACTCATCATACCCCTCCGGCACTTGACCTACGACAGACATAATATTTCCCAGTTGTTCGTAGTATACTTCAAGGGTTGTGATAAATTGCTTCAAAACATTCATATTGAAAAATAAATTTGATATTATGTATTGTACAGCCGACATTAAAAGTAAAAAGATGCCGGTAGTCATCAGCATATAAAGCTTTGACTTTTTAGCTTGAATCAAGTCTCCTATAATAAAACCTAATGGAGGGACTAATAATCCAAAAATTAATCCAGAAACTCCACCAATTATAAAAGAAAGTAAAATTGCAATTGTCGTTACAAATGCAGCATGTTTTCTTTCAAACTTTGCACTGTACCAAGCAAGAGGTAATGGCACAATGAATAAAGTTAAAAACCCGAGTACTGGAACGGTAAAAGACGTTCCCAACAAAATAGCGAAAAGTGCAATCGTTATAAATCCATACTTTAAATAATTTGTTTGATTTCTTTGCATTTAGGAACCTTCCTTTAATGTAATCATCTATTTATTGTAACAGATTGTTTACAACAACTAAAATTCGACATACTGTAGAGAAAAATTGAAATGTCTATGTAAGCCTTGAAAAGCATTAGAAGAATTACAATAAAGGCTTCTTTCGTAGAGGAAAGTCATTCTTAAACAATTTGAATAAATAGTTACAAAAAAAAGACCGGTTTCCCGGTCTTTCTAATTTATACTTATCTCTCTTCAGAAGAGAATGGAAGTAAAGCCATGATACGAGATACTTTAATAGCTCGTGTTAACTTACGTTGGTACTTCGCACTAGTTCCTGTCACACGACGTGGAAGAATTTTCCCACGTTCTGACACGAATTTTTTCAACAAATCTACATCTTTATAATCGATGTGCATGATATTGTTTGATGTGAAGTAACAAACTTTACGGCGTCTTTTGCCTCCGCGACGTGGTGCCATATTTGGTTGCCTCCTTTTCGATTAAAGTAAACATGCTAAGTGATGCTTTTTAGAATGGTAAATCGTCATCCGATACTTCGATTGGCCCACTACTATTAGAAAAAGGATCCTCATCTACACGTGTATAGTTTTGCTGATTCATTGGTTGGTTTTGCTGATATGAAGGTGTTGAAAATTGCTGCTGTCCGTTACCGCCAGGTGATTGTCCACCTTGGTTACGTTCTCCAGAGCTATTACGTGGTTCTAAGAACTGAACGCTGTCTGCAACAACGTCTGTCGTATAAACACGTTTTCCATCTTGTCCTTCATAACTACCCGTTTGAATGCGACCTTCGACTCCAGCTAAACTTCCTTTTTTTAGGAAGTTCGCTGTGTTTTCAGCTTGCTTTCTCCAAACGACACAGTTGATAAAATCAGCTTCTCTTTCACCCGATTGGTTGGAGAATGTACGATTTACAGCTAGTGTAAATCTTGCCATTGCAACACCACTTGGTGTGTAGCGAAGTTCCGGATCTTTTGTTAGTCTTCCAACTAAAACGACACGGTTAATCATCAGTAAACAACCTCCCTCGATCAGCTTTTTTAGTCAATTTTATTTTTTTGCTTTAACTTTAATATCGTCGATACGAACAGCAATGTGACGGATAATGTCTTCATTGATGTTAGCTAAACGTGTATACTCATCGATTGCTTTTGAATCAGCATTTACTTTAACGATTTGGTAGAAACCTTCACGCAAGTCATTGATTTCATAAGCTAAGCGGCGTTTACCCCACTCTTTTGCTTCGATGATTTCTGCACCATTTGAAGTTAAGATTTCTTGGAAACGCTCTACTAAAGCTTTCTTTGCATCTTCTTCAATTGCTGGTTGAATAATGTACATTAATTCGTACTTTCTCATCTATTTACACCTCCCTATGGTCTTTGGCCGACTATGAAAAGCCGACAAGGAGCAAGTAATTCTATTACTCACATCAATGAATTGTAACATAGTTTCTCAAACGTATCAAGGAAGATTGTCATTATTTTACTCATTCATGTATATTTATTTTAAATAGGAGGATTATATGGAAAATAATGAAGAAACATTAGTTGTAATCGATATTGATCTAAAAAAGGTAGCATGGGAAAGTATTGGATTAACTGTAGGTCTATCTATAATAGGAATACTTCTATTTCCTTGGTTATCTAATGTTACAGAAATAACTTTCTCATTTTGGGACTTCCTTTGGTTTTTTATCGGTTATATAGTATTAATCGTTTTACACGAATGCTTTCACCTTGTTGGGTTTTGGGTATTTGGTAGAGCTCCTTGGAGTAGTATGGATTATGGGGTTAATATTCAAATGGGTGTAGCCTATGCAACTACTACTATTCCCTTACAAAACGGTGCCATGAAAAAAGCATTATTACTTCCTTTCTGGATTACCGGTGTTTTACCAATGATTATGGGCTTTTGGTTGGGTTCTCTTATGCTGGTTCTATTAGGTGCTTGGCTAATTGCTGGTGCTGCGGGGGACTTTGCTATGTATAAAGAACTCAGAAAATATCCAAACGACTTATTGATCAAAGATGATCCAGTGAAGCCTAGGTTATATGTATTGAAAAAAAATTAACTTTATTCATTTAAGAAAAACCGGCTAAAAAGACGCCCGGTCCTCTAAAAACATTGAGACGTAGATATGCCGTTGACTGTTACGAAGGATGGAAGCAATCCGTGGGCACAGCTTCAGCCGTTCCAATCAACCATGTACATAAATTGATAATTGTAAGCTGGATCATCTAAATAAACGAGAATTATATAACTGAAATTATACGATATTCATTCTTTAAAGTCTTATGAACCAAATGTTCACGGTACTTCTTATAAACTTTCTTATCTTTCAAAAAAAGGATCAGTGATTTCTCACTAATCCTTTTTTACATATTCAGAACATATATTGTAAATACTTTTATTTTTATACGTTAAAGCGGAACAACATTACGTCTCCGTCTTGTACAATATATTCCTTACCTTCTAAACGAACCTTTCCAGCTTCTTTTGCAGCAGCCATTGATCCAGTTTCAACTAAATCATCATAAGCTACTGTTTCCGCACGGATAAACCCTTTTTCAAAGTCAGAGTGAATAACCCCTGCACATTGAGGTGCTTTCATCCCTTTAAGGAATGTCCAAGCTCGAACTTCTTGTACACCAGCTGTGAAATAAGTTGCCAAACCTATTAATGAGTAAGAAGCTTTGATTAACTGATCTAAGCCTGATTCTTTTATTCCTAATTCTTCTAGGAACATTGTTTTCTCCTCATCTTCTAGTGCTGCCATCTCTTCTTCAATTTTTGCACATATTAGTATTACCTGTGCGCCTTCTTCGGCAGCAAATGCACGCACTTTTTGTACGTATTCATTTTCACCCTCTGCCATAATATCATCTTCTGAAACGTTTGCAACGTAGAGCATTGGTTTTGTTGTCAGCAAATGAAAGCCTTTTACTACGCGTTGCTCTTCTTCTGTAAATTCAACTGAACGACCAGATTTTCCTGCTTCAAAAGCCTCTTTTAAGCGAGTAAGAACTGGTTCTTCTGCTAGCGCCTCTTTGTCTCTTTGTTTTACCATTTTAGTTACGCGAGCTAAACGTTTATCAACGCTTTCTAAATCTGCTAATATCAACTCTAGGTTAATCACTTCAATATCAGAGATTGGATCCACTTTTCCAGATACATGTGTAATATTTTCATCTTCGAAACAACGTACAACCTGGCAGATTGCATCTACTTCACGGATATGTGCAAGGAACTTGTTCCCAAGTCCTTCCCCTTTACTTGCACCTTCTACAATTCCTGCTATATCTGTAAATTCAAATGCAGTAGGAACTGTTTTCTTTGGCACTACTAATTCTGTTAATTTATCTAAACGTGCATCGGGTACTTCAACTACCCCTACGTTGGGATCGATAGTAGCAAATGGATAGTTTGCTGCAAGTGCTCCAGCCTTTGTTATTGCATTAAACAATGTAGACTTTCCTACGTTTGGTAATCCTACTATTCCAGCAGTTAACGCCATATATGTCACAACCCTTCATTATTTTAAACCATAAACTTTATATACAACTTGTTCATTATATTGATTTTAGCGATAAAAGTCTATCATTACTCAGCATCAGCTTGCACAATCAGCCTTTTCATCTTCTTTTCAAACTCTTTTCTTGGTATCATTACACTATGTTGACAGCCTTCGCATTTTATACGAATATCAGCACCCATTCGTATGATTTTCCAAGCATTCGTACCACATGGATGTTGTTTCTTCATTTCTACTATATCGTTTAGTTGAAATTGTTTCTTTTCCACTTTATCACCTACTTATTTTTCTTTAATAAACAATCACTGGAATTATGAGATTTTAATACCTTTTTGTTCAAGAAACTCTACTAAATCTCTTCTAATTTTTCTTGAAACACTGTTCTGTTTTGTAGGTACAGTCTCAGCGGTAAAGCGTACTACTATTTCGGAGGCATTAAAACTCTGTATTCCAAGGTAACTAGGTTTTTTAACAAGTTCCTCGTATTTGTTTGGTAATTCTTTCAGAAACTCCTCAATGTTTTTTTCCATTGATAGAATATCATTTTCAGGTGTAACGCTAATATCTATTAACGCCAAGGAGTTATAAATTGAATAGTTTATAACGACCAATATGCTGCCATTTGGAATTATGTGAAGTTCCCCTGTATAACTTTTCAATTTTGTTGTACGTAAACCTATTTCCTGTACAATTCCATTAGCTGTCCCTATCTGTACTTGATCTCCCACCGCAAATTGATCTTCAAATATTATAAAAAATCCTGTAATGACATCTTTCACTAAACTTTGAGCACCAAAACCAACTGCTAGACCAACAATACCTGCACCAGCAAGCAATCCAGCTACTTTTATACCAAAAGTAGTCAAAATAGCTATAATAGCACTAAAATACACAACATAAGTTAAAACATTTTGAAGAAGCTTCATCAATGTATTTTGCCTACGTTCTGAATAGCCTAAGGGGCTCCTCTGCCTAACTAAAAAAAACTTTTGGATTATGCGTTTCCCAACTCTTACCGCAACAGCAGATACTAATAAGATGAGCACTATTTCAATAAAAATTAACCCAAGTTGCCCCCAAGTCTCTTCTTTAAGTAAATAATCCTTCAAACTTTGAATTTTTGCTTCCATACTAGTTATTTCACCTCATTTGAATAAATAATTTCCTAGATGCATATACTAGCTTAAAAAGAAAGTGAGTAATTATATGAACTCTTCTGCTACTACTATTACCGAACCTTCTACAATTTATTATAAGGAAACAGGTGCAATTTGGCGATTAAGCAACTACTTTATAGAACAAATTCCATTTGACCATCCAAATCTAGTTTTTTGCTGTATTGGTACTGACCGCTCTACTGGGGATGCACTTGGACCAATGACAGGTTCTTTCTTATCACAACTTAAATCATTTCCATTTGAAATTGTTGGTACATTGGACAATCCCTTACATGCGCTAAATATTGAAGAAATCACGGAAACCATCCTCAGTTCACCTAAATCCCCTTATATTATAGCTATAGATGCTTGCTTAGGGAACGTGAATAATATTGGACAGATTATCGTTCACCCTGGACCTTTATATCCCGGAAAAGCGGTGAAAAAAGAATTACCGCCAATCGGTGAAGTCTCTATTAAAGCAATCGTAAATATCGGAGGTTTTATGGAATATAATGTTCTTCAAAGTACTCGACTTCATCTAACTTACGAAATGGGAAGAGTCATCTCTCGTGCACTACTTTTAGCTTGGCATCGATATAATTTAAAAGTTATAAATAATAGCAACAGCAATACCAACAATAACTAGACTTGGCAATAGATTTGCAACTCTTACTTTTGTTATACCTAATAGATTAAGACCAATAGCAATAATCATAATACCGCCAGTTGCTGTCATTTCTTGAAGAAACAATTCAAGTGCAGCTTCTGGTATTATTTTTGTAATTTGAGTAGCAAACAAAGCTATTGCTCCTTGATAAATAGCTACAGGAATTGCAGAGAAAAGAACGCCTATTCCTAGAGTTGCTGATAGTACAATAGACGTAAATCCATCAATTATCCCTTTACTGATTAATAGTTCATGGTCATTTTGTAAACCACTGTTCAGAGCTCCTAATACTCCCATTGCTCCTATTACAAATATTAAGGTACCTGCAACAAATCCTTGCGCTATACCTCCCCCTTGTTTTTTAGAGCCCATTTTAGTCTCCAAGTATTGAGCAAATTGATTCAACCATTTATCCAAATCAATCCATTCACCTATTACACCACCAAAAACAATACAAATTATAATCAACACAAAATTATCACTTTCTAATCCCATCTGGATACCTAGTAAAGCAACTGCTATCCCTATTGCGTTCATAACGGTTTGCTTCATATTTTCAGGGATTCCTTTTAATAATCTACCAATTAATGCACCCGCTACTATTAAGATAGCATTTACTAATGTCCCTAATAAAACCATCACCATGCCTCATTCCAGTAATAAAAATATAACCTATTCCTAGGCATGCCTAAGGAATAGGTTCTTAATCTTCTAATAACTGTAATATCCTTTCTAAATCATCATCTGAATAAAACTCAATTTCAATTTTACCTTTATCCTTGTTTTTAATAATCGAAACAGGAGTACCGAATATTTCTCTTAACTCTGATTCTTTTTCTTTAGTAAAAATGTCCTTTTGGACTTTTTTTGTTTCACGTGGAACATCTTCATTTAAACGTTGAACTAAAGATTCTAGTTGTCTAACATTTAAATTTTCCTTAATTGACTTTTGCATAATTAACGGTATAGTCTTTTTCTTCTTTAACCCAAGAAGTGCTTTCCCGTGACCCATCGATAAAGTCCCATCGGAGATTGCATCTCTGACAACTTGAGGTAAAGATAGTAAACGAATATGGTTTGCTATATGCGGTCTACTTTTTCCTAATCTAAAAGCAAGTTGCTCTTGAGTTAAGTTTAAATGTTCTATTAAATTTTGATATGCCTCTGCCTCTTCAATTGCTGTTAAATCTTCTCTTTGAAGATTTTCAAGAATTGCAAGCTCCATCATCTGCTGATCATTAAGTTCTCTTATAACAGCAGGAATTATTTCTAAGTTTGCTAACTGAGATGCTCTAAATCTTCTTTCTCCAACTACAATCTCAAATCTCGAACCTTTTTTCCTTAAAATAATTGGTTGCAGAACACCATGCTCTTTAATAGATTCGGAAAGTTCCTTCATAGCTTCTTCATCAAATATTTTACGAGGTTGAAATGGATTTGGTTTAATATCGCTTATGAGGATTTGTTCGACTTGCTCTAATTGGTCTAAATCTTCCCCAGGGAAAAGTGCATTGATACCCTTTCCTAATCCTTTAGCCATTACGGATCACTTCCTTCGCTAGTTCTAAATATACTTCTGCTCCTCTAGACTTCGGATCATAAATGATAATTGGTTCCCCGTGACTTGGTGCCTCACTTAGCCGTACATTTCTAGGAATAATTGTTTTATACACTTTATCTTGAAAGTATTTTTTTACTTCTTCAATTACCTGAATCCCTAAATTTGTCCGAGCATCGAACATTGTAAGTAACACTCCGTCGATAGCGAGGTTCTTATTTAAATGCTTTTGAACTAAACGTATTGTACTTAACAATTGACTTAAACCTTCTAAAGCGTAAAACTCACATTGTACTGGAATAATAATTGCATCAGAAGCAGTTAATGAATTAATCGTCAATAACCCTAGAGATGGTGGACAATCTATAACAATATAATCATAAAGGCCTTGTACTTCCTGTAATGCTCTTTTTAATCGAACTTCTCTGGAAATGGTAGATACTAATTCTATTTCTGCACCAGCCAAAGAAATAGTAGCGGGAACTATATGTAAATTCTCAACTTTTGTTTCTAGGATGGTTTCTTTAACACTAACATCATCAATGAGTACATCATAAATACATTGCTGAACCTCACCTTTATTGACTCCTACTCCACTGGAAGCATTTCCTTGTGGATCTATATCAACTAGTAATACTTTTTTCCCCAAGTATGCAAGGCAGGCACTTAAATTCACAGATGTAGTTGTCTTCCCTACCCCACCTTTTTGATTGGCAATTGCTATAATTCTTCCCACACTTGCACCTACTTTCTAGCTATATTAATGGCCACTATTACATTCTATCAAATTTTGAATGAAAAATGGGTGTTATTCTTGTTACAAAAGAAAAACTCTCGCAAATTAGTTGCGAGAGTTGAAATAAGATAGTATATTATGATTTCTTTTTAGGTATTTTTACTGTAATTTGATAAAACTCTTCTGTATCTTCTTCTTCTGTTTTAATGTCAATACCACTTTTTGTTACCATTGAGAGAGATTGTTTAATCGTATTTAATGCAATACGGACATCTTTACTTACTAATTTTCTTTTTGATTTATCCTTTTTACCACTTTTTACTGGTGGGTTAATAATTTCATTAACCTTTTCTTCTAACTGCTTCACATTCCAATGTTTTTCAATAGACATGTTCATCAGTTCTAGTTGCGTTTCTTTTTCTTTAACAGCCATTAAGGCACGAGCATGTCTTTCCGAAAGTTCTTTTTTCATAATAGATTCTTGAACTTCTTGAGGTAACTTTAATAATCTCAGTTTGTTTGCGACTGTAGATTGTCCCTTACCTAGACGTTGCGCTAATGCTTCTTGAGTTAAATCATGCAATTTCAATAATTTTTGATAAGCTACTGCTTCTTCTATAGCTGTTAGTTCCTCACGCTGTAAGTTTTCTATTAATGCAATAGAAGCAGTTTCTTTATCACTTAAATTACGGATTATTGCTGGAACCTCTGCCCATTTTAACTTAGTCATTGCTCTAAAGCGACGTTCTCCAGCAATTATCTCGTACTTTTCATCCTCATCCATCTTACGTATAATGATTGGTTGAATCACTCCGTGAGTATGAATGGTTCTTGCTAGTTCTTCTATTTTATCATCATCAAAAACAGTTCTCGGTTGATATCTGTTAGGTACTATTTTATCAATTGAAATATTTAAAACTTCTTCTAAATGGGTTTGTCTTGGCTCTATCATTTCTTCCTGCCCTTGTTTTTCAGAACTACCAAAAAAACGTGAAAACGGACTTTTCATCTTACTCGCACCACCTTTTCGAAACTCTATACACAAAATATTCACGATTAAAGTAATTATACATTAAATGTTTCACGTGGAACGTTCCTCATTAAATAATTGGTGTTTTGTTTGGAATACCTGGTTTTCGAGGGTATCTTTTCGGTGTGCTTTTAGTTTTAGAAAAGACATACAACGTTCTTTCACTTTTTTCTATTGGTAACAGAAATGAATAATCTGCAGTTTTTTCTGCACCTAAAACGGATAACGCTTTAGAAGCATCTTTTAGTTCTTCGGAAGCGCTAGCTGCTTTCATTGCTATAAACTTCCCTCCAACTTTTACTAAAGGAAGACAAAGTTCGGATAAAACTGAAAGTCTTGCGACAGCTCTTGCAGTTACAATATCATAATTTTCTCTATATTCCTTATTTTGTCCAAAGTCCTCTGCGCGAGAATGAACAAAATGAACATTTGTCAACCCAAGTTCCTGACTTAGATGGGTTAAAAACTGAATTCTTTTATTTAATGAGTCTACTATTGTGACACTTAAATTAGGAAAACAAATTTTCAAAGGAATACTAGGAAACCCTGCACCTGCTCCAACGTCACAAACAGAGTACTTTCCTGTGAAATCTTCATAAAAAGAAGCACTAATGGAATCGAAAAAATGTTTTAAATAAACTGATGCTTCGTCAGTTATTGCTGTTAAATTCATCTTTTCATTCCACTCCACTAGTAGCTTAAAATATATTTTAAATTGTTCTACTTGTGTACTACTCAATTCTATTCCTTTTTCATGAAGGGCTTGTACAAATTGTTCTTCGTTCATGTAGTTCTCCTCATCATTTTAGACTATCCACTGATTTTGGCTATTTTTCCTTGTTCAATATATATAAGAAGAATAGAAATGTCAGCTGGATTTACTCCTGAAATACGAGATGCTTGAGCAATTGATAATGGACGGACTTGCATTAGTTTTTGTTTTGCTTCTGTAGCAATACCATTGATAGCATCGTAATCAATATTTTCAGGAATTTTTTTGTCTTCCATTTTTTTAAGTTTTTCTACTTGCTGAAGAGATTTTTCAATATACCCTTCATACTTAACTTGTATCTCTACCTGTTCTTTTTCTTCTAAAGATAATTCTACATCAGAAGGTGATAATTGAGCTACTAAATCATAATTCATTTCAGTTCGTTTTAATAGGTCTGCAGCACGAATTCCATCTTTCAATTCGCTACCATCCACACTTCGTATTAAAGCTTGGGTTATTTCATTTGGTTTTATCATTGTCAAACGTAACCGAGCTAACTCATCTTCTATTCTTTTCTTTTTCTCTAAGAATTTATTATAACGTGTTTCTGGAACTAAACCAATTTCATACCCAACTTCTAATAATCTTAAGTCCGCATTATCGTGACGAAGTAATAACCGATATTCTGCACGCGAAGTAAGTAGACGATAAGGTTCATTCGTCCCTTTCGTTACTAAATCATCAATTAATACACCAATATATGCATCCGATCTACTTAACACTTTTTCTTCTTTCTTTAATGCTCGTAAACCTGCATTTATTCCTGCCATCAAGCCTTGTCCTGCTGCTTCTTCATATCCAGAAGTCCCATTGATTTGACCTGCTGTATATAAATTTTTTACTCTTTTAGTTTCTAATGTTGGCCATAATTGTGTCGGTACCATTGCATCATACTCAATTGCGTATCCGGCACGCATCATTTCTGCATTTTCAAGTCCTGGAATAGATGTTAGAAGCTGACGCTGTACATGCTCTGGAAGACTTGTAGATAATCCTTGAACATAAACCTCACGTGTATTTCTTCCCTCTGGTTCTAAGAAAATTTGATGACGTGGCTTGTCATTAAAACGGACTACTTTGTCTTCAATTGAAGGACAATATCTTGGTCCAGTTCCTTTAATCATACCAGAATACATCGGTGATAAATGTAGATTATCATTAATAATTTGATGTGTTGTTTCACTTGTATAAGTTAACCAGCAAGGTAATTGATCCATAATGAATTCTGTTGTTTCAAAGCTGAATGCTCTTGGAACATCATCTCCAGGTTGGATTTCTGTTTTGCTATAATCTATTGTTTTACTGTTTACACGCGGTGGAGTTCCTGTTTTAAAGCGAACTAGATCAAATCCTAATGCACGGATACTGTCTGCTAATTTTATGGAAGGTTGCTGATTATTTGGTCCACTTGAATATTTCAAATCCCCAATAATAATTTCACCACGTAGGAATGTTCCAGTCGTTATTACGACTGTTTCTGCACGATAAATTGCTCCAACCTGCGTTTCAAGTCCTACAATTTTATCGTCTTCTACTATTAAGTCTTCTACTACAGCTTGATGAATAGTTAGGTTTTCTTGTTCCTCTAGAAGGCGTTTCATCTCATGTTGGTATAATACTTTATCTGCTTGCGCACGTAGTGCCCGAACAGCAGGTCCTTTTCCTGTGTTCAACATTCTCATTTGAATATGTGTTTTGTCTATAACTTTTCCCATGGCCCCGCCAAGTGCATCTATTTCTCGCACAACAATTCCTTTTGCAGGTCCTCCGATCGATGGATTACAAGGCATAAATGCAATCATATCAAGATTAATTGTTAGAACTAAGGTATTTGCTCCCATTTTAGCAGCTGCTAATGCTGCTTCAACGCCAGCATGTCCCGCTCCAACAACAATCACATCGAACTTGCCCGCTTCAAACTTCGGCATGTTCGTAACTTCCTCTCGTTTTTTATTTTCCTAAACAAAATTGTGAAAATAGTTGATCAATCAAACTTTCTTCTACTGTATCTCCTGTTATTTCACCTAATATTTCCCACGTTCTAGTTACATCAATTTGTATCATATCCACAGGCACATCACTCTGTGCTGCTTCTAATGCATCTGTAATAGTAGATTTTGCTAACGTCAATAAAGATATGTGACGAGCATTTGAAACATAAGTCAGATCAGAAGCCTCGATTGTACCCTCAAAAAATAATGAGGCAATCGCTTCTTCCAATTCATCCACACCTTCTTCTTTTAGTAAAGAAGTAGTAACAATACGTTTATGTCCAGACAAATTTCTTACTTCATTTATATCTATTTTTGTTGGTAAATCAGTTTTATTGATAATAACGATATAATCCATTCCTTTAATTGTTTCTAACAATCTTCGGTCTTCCATCGTTAACTGTTCAGCACTATTCAATACAAGCAATATAAGATCAGCTTCTGCTAGTACCTGTCTAGATTTTTCTACGCCAATTCTTTCTACAATATCTTCTGTTTCTCGAATACCTGCAGTATCAACTAATTTTAATGGAACACCTCGTACATTAACGTACTCTTCTATAATATCTCTCGTTGTTCCTGCTATATCCGTCACAATTGCTTTATTTTCTTGTATTAAACTATTTAATAGAGATGACTTCCCTACATTTGGTCTTCCAATAATCGCAGTAGAAAGTCCTTCACGTAGAATTTTACCTTGGGATGATGTTAAAAGTAATTTCTCAATTTCTTTGCTGACCCAAGTACACTTTTCGATCATCAGTGGAAGTGTCATTTCTTCTACATCATCATACTCAGGATAATCTATATTTACTTCTACTTGCGCCAATGTTTCTAAAAGTGCTTGCCTTAATGTTGCAATAAGTCTTGATAATCGACCGTCCATTTGACCTAGTGCAACATTCATTGCTTTATCTGTTTTTGCTCTTATTAAATCCATTACTGCTTCTGCTTGTGACAAGTCAATTCTTCCATTTAAAAAAGCACGTTTGGTAAACTCACCGGGTTCTGCAAGTCGGGCACCGTTAATTAATACTAACTGTAGAACACGATTAACAGAAACTAATCCTCCGTGGCAGTTTATCTCAATTACATCTTCTCTTGTAAAAGTTTTTGGACCTTTCATTAAGGACAGCATGACTTCTTCTACAACCTCATTCGTTTTTGGGTCAACTAAATGTCCGTAATGAATGGTATGAGATGCCTGGTCAAATAAATCTTTTCCGTTTGGTGAACGAAATATCTTATTTGCTATAGCTATTGCACTAGATCCACTAAGTCTAACTATTGCAATGGCACCTTCCCCCATTGGAGTCGAAATAGCAGTTATTGTATCAAATTCCACAGTTGTCCACCTCCTTACAAATCCACACTTATCCACATGTGTATAACTAAAACGAACACGACTATCTAACATATAACAATACCATAAAACAACCAAAATCAGAAGTATAGATACTTTTACATATGTGAACAAAAATACCTAGCATTACAAAAATCATTTTTTTGAATTTTACTATTAATAATAGAATATTCTAGTTTTTCTCATTGAGTACTACTCATTTATTTTATTGTCACCAAAGACTACTCATATTTTTAATGCTCTAATTTTTGTTAAACAGCAAGAAAAACGGACTTCAGTGTATTACTTAGCTGAAATCCGTTGAAAGATTATTTAATTGGTTCAATGACTAGATAACGATTTGGATCTGTTCCGACTGAATAAGTTTCTATATCTATTCGCACAGATAGTGCATTATGAATTATTTTTCGCTCAAATGATGACATCGGTTCAAATTCAACTTTGCTGCCAGTCCGAATAGCTTTGTCTGCCATTCTTTCTGCTAGTTGCTCCAATGACTCTTGTCTTCTTTCGCGGTAATTCCCAACGTCTAATTTAATAATGATAAAGGAATTAGAAAACTTATTGGCAACTAGTTGTGATAAGTTTTCTAAAGCATTTAATGTTTGTCCACGCTTCCCTATTAAGATAGCTGCCTTCTCGCTATTCAGGTGAAGATGAATAAACTTTCCTTCTCTTTTCTCATTTATAACTAGGTCATCAATATGCATTTCTTTTGCAATCTCATTTATATAGTTTTTTGTTTCTTCTACTGCTTGTTCATTTGTTTCTATATTAATTGGTTCTTCTTCTATAACCGATTCTGTTGCGACTGTCTTTCCTAGTTCGGCTACTTCTTTAACTTTTTCTTTTTCTTGAACTTTTTCTACTATCACTTCTTGCTCTTTATTCAAAACAGTTACTTCAACAACTGCAGGCTTCGTTCCAAATCCAAGAAAACCTTTTTTACCTGCTTCCACTACCTTAATTGACACGTCATCTCTTGAAACACCAAGCTTTTCAAGTGCAACTGTTATAGCTTCTTCTTTTGTAGGTGCAGTTTGTGTAATCTGATTCATTTTTTTGGTCCTCCCGTTTTAACAGGTTCTGTTTTTGGTTTGTTCCAAGGTTTGTAAATGAATAAATTTTGAATGATTGAAATAATATTTCCAATAACCCAGTAAAGAGTCAAGGCAGCTGGTAATACGATACCAAATCCCATAATCATAAATGGCATAATATACATCATTAGTTTCATTTGAGGATTATCCATAGCTGGACCTGTACGTAAAACAACTAATTGCATAAGACCAGCTAGAATAGCTAGGAAAATACTAGGTTCTGCTAATGCAAACCCTATAAAATCTCCAAGATTAATTTCGGGTGTATTATTCATACGACTAATTGCATGATAGAAACCGATTAATATAGGCATTTGAATGAATACGGGTAAACATCCAGCAGCAGGATTAATTCCTCTTTCTTTAAAGAGTGCCATCATTTCTTGCTGATACTTTTGTTGTGTGACAGCATCTTTTGAGCTATATTTTTCTTTTAACTTTGTTAATTCAGGTTGGACTTCTTGCATATTTTTAGAGCTTTTTGTTTGTTTAATCATTAATGGCAGTAATACTAAACGAATAATTATCGTTACCGCAATAATACCCAAACCATATGTCCCTAATATTTCTTTAAAATACGTAATAGACGATACTAATGGCCATACGATATATTCATTCCAGAATCCTTCTGAATTATCATAGATTGGCTCATTAAATTCCGTACATCCTGCTAGTAAGGCAGTAGTTACTATTAATAATAGTACAAGTGATAAACGTTTATTCAACCTTCTTCCCCCTAATAAGTCTTATATATCTCTTCTTATTATCTTACCATTTCTATAAAAAGTTACTACAAACTTTTCTTCTTTAATACTTTAGCTACTTTCAAAACATGTTCCATACTTTTTTTGGTTTCATGAAAGTCTAACTTGGCCGCCGGATTTCTGGCGATAATAATATAGTCCATGTTTGGAAAAACTTGATCATGTATTTCAAGGAAGGTTTGTCTAATATATCGCTTAATACGATTACGGACTACTGCATTTCCTACTTTTTTACTGACAGATAATCCAACCCGATAATAATCTTCTTCTTTATTTAAGCAGTACACTACAAATTGTCTATTCGCGAAGGATTTACCCTTTTTAAAAATTGTTTGGAACTCTGCATTCTTTTTAATACGTTGTTTCTTATTCATCTACTCACCAGCTCCAACTAATCGTTTTAAAAGAAAAAAAGACCACTGAAATGGTCAGTGGACTTATGCTGATAATACTTTTCTTCCTTTAGCACGACGGGCTGCTATTACGCGACGGCCGTTTTTTGTACTCATACGTGCGCGGAAACCGTGATTTTTGGCACGTTTACGTGTATTTGGTTGGAATGTACGTTTCATCTATATGACACCTCCTGAGTGATCATCTTCAATCTTCTTAAGACAGTCTCCGATATTATATATAACTTACAGTGGTTTTGTCAATGACTTTCATTAACTCTCTCTTATCTATTTAGTAACAAGCAGTTATCCACAATTAGAAGGGAATCTTTTTTTTGTCTTGTGCATAGAAAAATCTCGCTAAAAATTATCCACAACACTTATGAACATATTTTTCACATATTATTCTACTGTGGACAACTTGAATTGTTAATAATTAAATAATTGTGGATAACTCTTAAAATTCTTGTAATCTCAATGATTTTTTGTTACGATATTTGTGTTTTACTTTTTCAAAAATATTTCACCCTTTTTCTTTATCCACAGTTGTTAGTAATCTGTGGATAAGTTTATTCCCATAACTTTATAAAGTTTATCCACAATCGGTGGATTTGTGTATATGTCGAATTTTGTTATACATATTTAAATTTTTGAGAAAAGAGATTTAACTATCAAATCTATAGTAAAGGAGACTAGATAA